>OY781889.1:1890000-3227478 GCA_963677185.1 Syntrophomonadaceae bacterium | reverse complement strand
TTTGGCCATCAGCTCCGCCATCATTGTCAGCCGCTTTTCATCGCCCGCCACCACCTCGACCAGCAGTTCCAGGTCTTCAGGGCTGCCGGTCAGCCTGGCCAGGGATTTGGACGGATTTTTGGATAAGGCCGTCTGGAAAGCAGCCGCCTTCTTAAGCAGTTTTTCAGCCTCGGCATCAACAGCCTCGGGGCTGGGAACTGCCTCGGACGTGCCGGGCTCGGAGCTGCCGCCATCGTCAGGAAGGATCTCAAGCTCGCCGGTTACGGCAATTTCAGCCGCTTCGGGAAAATCATAGATGATTTTAATATCGCCCCGATTATAAGTGCTTAACTCAAAATTATGAGTAAAATACAGGCTGCTGGTGGAGCAGGCTTCCACGCACAGATTGCAGAACATGCAGTACTGCAGGTCAATGGTGTATGAGCGCAGCAGTTTTTTCTTGCTGCCGGCTTTCTGAACTGTCTCATAGCTGAGTACGTTGTTGGGGCAGGCTTTGGTGCACAGCCCGCAAACGATGCACTTTCCGGAATTCAAGGCCAGGCAGCCGCGGAAGCGCTCCTGCAGTTCCGGCATAACTTCCGGGTACTGGACGGTTATATCTTTTTCAAAAGTATGCCCGAATGTTATCGCCAGGCCTTTCAACAATCCTTTGCCAAACACTCCGTCACCATCCCATCTGTTTGAAAAGTTCGATTCCTGCACCGGTCAGCAGCACATTCAACAGGCTGGCTGGAATTAGCACTTTCCAGCTGAAAGACATCAGGTGGTCCATGCGAATGCGCGGGAAGGTCCATCTAAACCACATGAACAACAGCATTACACCGTAGGTTTTTAAAATGATCCACATCCATGATGGCAACACCGGACCCTGCCAGCCGCCCAGGAACAGGGTGGAGGCCAGGGCTGAAACAGCCACCAGGTTGGTGTATTCAGCCAGGAAAAAGAGCGCCCATCGCATGCCGGAATACTCGGTATAGACGCCGGCCACCAGTTCCTGCTCGGCCTCGGGCATGTCAAAGGGGGCCCGGTTGAGCTCGGCAGTGGCAGCCACCAGGTAGATTACGAAAGCAAGAGGCTGCAGGATAACAAACCACAGATTATTCTGGGCGGCGACAATATCGCTCAAGTTCAGCGAACCCACCATCATCACCACTCCCAGCATGGCAAACAGCAGCGGCAGCTCGTAGCTTAACATCTGGGCAACCGAGCGCATCGCTCCCAGCAGCGACCACTTGTTATTGGAACCCCAGCCCGCCATCAGCAGGCATATGGTGGACAGCGAACCCACGGACACGAAATAGAGCAGCCCGATGTTAAGATTCACGATGACCATGTCCTGGCCCATTGGAATAACTGCGTAGAGCATTACCGAAACTACCAAAAACAGCATGGGGGCAGTCATAAAGATCCATTTGTCGGTTTGGTTCGGGATAATATCTTCCTTGGTAAGCAGCTTGATCGCATCGGCGATGGTCTGAAAAACGCCGAATGGACCCAGGCGGTTGGGTCCCAGGCGCTGCTGTATAAAGCCGGATATTTTGCGCTCCAGCCAGATCAGAATAATGACATTAAGGGTCACGATGCCCGCCACGCAGGTCCACTGAATAAACAGGAGAACCAGATCGGCCAGGAACGGTGGTATACCGAAGCCGCCCAGTATTTCTCTTATGTACGAGGCTATTTGAATAAATGCAGTCTCCATTTTCACCTGCTCCTAATCATAATGCGATAGAGCTTGAAATCCCCTTGAGGGCCTCTAACGGTCGGATTCACCGAGTACCGGGTCCAGGGTGGCGATATTGGCAATTATGTCCTGCAGCTTGCCGCCGTTGGATATTATGGGCAAAGCCATCAGGTTGACAAACGAGGGGGCGCGAACATGCAGGCGATAAGGCTTGTCACTGCCGTCGCCTACGATATAATAGCCCAGCTCGCCTTTGGCGGATTCGATGCGATGATAGATTTCGCGGCCCTTTTCGGCCTTCAGCACCCGGGGCACTTTGGCTTTGAAATCGCCCTCGGGCAGAGCCTTCAAGGCCTGGTCAATAATTGCCGCGCTCTGTTCAATCTCATATATCCGCATCATCAGGCGGTCCATGCAATCACCGTTTTCTCCGGTGGGGACCTGGAAGCTGAAGCGCTCATAGAAACTGCCGGGCTCGTCGCGGCGCAGGTCATAAGCAATGCCGCAGGCGCGCAAATTCGGACCGGTCACACCCAGATCAAGGGCATCCTGCGCCTGTAGAATTCCCACCCCCTTGCAGCGGGCCTGGAGGATTTCATTGCCGCTTATCAGCCCGTTGTATTCGTCCAGCATCCGGGGCACATCGCTGATAAAGCTCTTGACATAGGGAAAGAATTCTTCGGGAAGGTCATGGCTGATCCCGCCAATGCGCATATAGGAGGCAACCAGACGCTGGCCGCTGGTCATTTCGAACATGTTCATGATTCGTTCCCTGTCGCGGAAAGTATAGACCAGGCCAGTAACAGCTCCCAGATCGATGGCCAGGCTGCCAATGAATAGCATGTGCGAGGCGATCCTCGATAATTCGGCCATGATCACCCGAATGTATTCGGCCCGTTCAGGAACGGTTATATCCAAGAGCTTTTCCACCGCCTGTGCATAACCCAGAGTGGGCAGCTGCGAAGCCAGGTAGTCCAGCCGTGACGTATAGGGCAAAAATTGGGCAAATGTCCGGCTCTCGGCAATCTTTTCCATAGAGCGATGCACATAACCAAGGTGGACGATAGTATCAACGATCACTTCGCCATGCAGAACCGCTTCCACATGCAAACCGCCGTGGGTGCTGGGATGCTGGGGCCCTACATTTATCGTAATCAAGTCTTGAACCAGGCTCATTTCGAGACCCCCTTCCCGTAATCCTTGCGCAGGGGATGGCCTTCAAAATCATCCGGCAGAAGAATCCGGATCAGGTTGGGGTGATTGCGGAAATTGACCCCCATCAGGTCAAAGACTTCCCGCTCCTGCCAATCGGCTGACGGGTAGATATCTGCAATGGAATCAACTTCAGGCTGATCTTTGCTCAAACGGCTTTTCACACAGAATTTGCCCGCAACGGGTATAGAATACAGGTGATAGACCATTTCCACAGCATCCGGATAGTCCACTGCGGTCAGGTTGCCCAGGTAATTGCAGCCGCCCTGCTTTTTCAGTCCGTCCATGACTGAACGAAGCGCTTCCGGCGGGCAATAAATCGAAGTATATTCCCCATCATCGCGGATTTCCACTGATTCAGGAAAAGCCGTCTGCAGTTGCTTAATCATATTTGCATCTCGTTCCTTATTCATGTGTCTCCCGCTTCCCTTCCCGTTCGTCAGCCAGGGCAGCGGGCTTTTTCCCGATTCGCAGCGGCGGCGAAACCTGGCGTTTCAGCTCCAAAAGTCCATGGAACAAGGCTTCGGGGCGCACCGGACAACCCGGAACATATACGTCCACCGGCAGCATGGAGTCAACCCCGGGCAAAACGCTGTAGCCATCACGGAAAGGTCCGCCGCTGATAGCACAGTTGCCCATGGCCAGTACCCATTTGGGAGCCGGCATTTGTTCGTACAGGCGCTTCACCACCGGGGCCATTTTAACCGTGACCGGACCGGCAACAATAAGCAGGTCCGCCTGCCGGGGGGAGGCGCGAAAGACCTCGTAACCGTAGCGGGCGATATCGAAGCGCGCTGCGCCGGCGGCCATCATTTCGATGGGGCAGCAGTTGCAGCCGTACGACAGGGGCCAGAATGACCAGGAGCGCCCCCAGTTCCATATTTTCTCCAGGCTGGCAAATATGATGTTCTGTGATTCCAGACTTAATGCCTCATCTGTATCTTGCTGGTTTCCAGCCTTATTTAGTACCATTTCAATGCCCCCTCTTTCCAGGCATACCATAGAGCGGTCAGCAGGATGGCAATAAAGATTATCATTTCCACAAAGGCAAAGAGCCCAAGCTGTTTGAATTGGACCGCCCAGGGGAAGAGAAAAATCGTTTCCACGTCAAAGGCCAGAAAAACCAGGGCATAAAGGAAATAATTGATCTTTACCTTTACCCAGGCAGATCCTTTAGGGTCCACTCCGCATTCATACGGCATCATTTTCTCCGGGCCCCTTTCCGACCGGGGCCGGAACATTGCGGCGGTTGCCATGGCAGCCACCGGAAAAACCAGGGTCAATAAGAAAAAAACACCAATCAAAGCATAGTCAGACATAAGTTTCACTCCAACAAAATAATTTGTATACAGGGCTGGCAGGGATTTATATATTCTCTCTCAATATTTTACATCCTGCAAGCGATAACCTGATCCAGAAAATAAACTACTAAATGTCATGATTGGTATTTGCAGTTGTTATGGGCTTTCCATAAAATTTTCACAATAGCAGGGTGGGCACGATCACAACAAGCTATTAGTAAAGAAATAGGGCTGGCTCCCGTTGGGATTGCCAGCCCTATTTCTTATCAAGCCCGGTAATTGCTTTTAATGCCTGACCGTAAACCTGATCCGGTCTAAGTATTTCCTTTAGCTATTTAACCAGTACTACATTAATTGCTTTAATTAGTGCGGTAGCGGTATCGCCTTCCTTAAAACCGACTGCTTGCAGTGAATCGGTGGTCATCACTGAAGTCACGTCATTGTCACCAATCCTCACGGTAACCTGAGACATTACATCCCCTTTTTTAATTGCCGTGATTTTGCCTGTAAGCTGATTGCGAACCCCTGCATCCATGAGACAGCCTCCTTTCAAATATCGCTCTCTGCGAGCGGACTGAATCTCAGGGACGGTTCTCTTGATTTAAATCTGCAGGATTTAAATCAAGAGAACCGTCCCTGAGATTCGCTTGTAAAATAATCATAACACATGGTTATGGAAATAACAGTGGCAAAGCTAAACATTTGCCTATGACTCAAACCTGAATATCAGGGTTTTTACACGTTCTACCGTCCCTGTGACTACCTATGACGTTGTGAAAACGCAGATTTGGCTCGGATTTGCCAAAAAGGCTTGCTGTGTGAGGTGATGTCTTGTTGTATACTATCAATTACTGAATGAATCAAAAGCTGGTGATAGTATCAACGATCAAGAGGAATATAATGACATAGCCAATATTGCCTATGGCGTGGAGGATGTCCCGCCCTGGGGAATTACTATAGGCCAGGCGGTGCAGCATGTGGCCCTGATGTCAGGCAACCTGGTTTTTCCGCTAATCATTGCCCGGGCTATGAATGCCAGCGCCACGGTAACTGAAGGCCTGGTAGCGATGACTATGCTGGCTGGAGGCATCGGCACTATCTTCCAGGCGATGAAAAAGCCCTTCGGATCCGGGTTTCTGTGTCCCGAAGGAGGCAGCGAACCCTACATACCGGCCGGGATAGCCGCAGTGCAAAGCGGCGGTCTTGGTTTATTCTTCGGAATGACATTGCTAGCTGGCCTGTTTGAAGGCTTTCTGTCCCGTTTCATCAATCGCCTGCGCTTCTTTTTCCCGCCTGAAGTAAGCGGAGTGGTCATAATAATGGTGGGATTTTCCATCATTCCCTTTGCGGTTGCCGAGTTTTTCGGGGTGGATGAAAGCTCTGTAACCGGCGATCCCCGCATGATTATCGTGGGTGTTATTACCCTGGGCAGCATGCTGGGGATCAACATATGGGGCAAAGGCTTGTGGCGGGAGTTCTGCTTCTTAATCGGGCTGTTGATCGGTTATATTTCTTACGGCATTATTATAGGTTTCGCAGCATCGGATACAAGCAAACTGATGGAGGCTTCCTGGGCTGACCTGCCGCCTCTGGCCTGGCAGGGAATGGCTTTCGACTCCAGCTTGCTGCTGCCGTTCCTGGTGGCCGCCTTATGTGCGTCTTTGAAGGCAGTCGGTGATATAACCACCTGCCAGAAGATCAACGACCCCGGTTGGAAAAGGCCGAATATGGAGCAAATCGGGCAGGGCGTCCTGGCGGAAAGCGCTAAAACGATACTGGGTTCGATACTGGGGGGAATGGCCCACAGCACTAGCTCCTCCAATGTCGGCCTGTCCATGGCAACCGGAGTAACCAGCCGCCGAGTGGCTTATACGACCGGCCTGCTGTTTGCAGCCCTGGCCTTTTTTCCTAAAGTGACTGCAGTGTTTGTAATAATGCCCAAACCTGTTGATGGAGCGGCCCTTCTGTTCTGCATATGCTTCATGGTGGTGGCCGGACTGCAGGTGGTCATGTCGCGCATGCTGGATGCCCGCAAGACCTTTATGATCGGCCTCTCCCTGGCCCTGGGGCTCAGCGTTGACATGATGCCCGGCTTCTATCAAACGGTTGCGCCGTTCTGGCTGCAGCCCATGTTTGGCTCCTCTTTGACCTTTGCTACTATAACCGTGGTGTTTCTCAACCTGGTTTTCCGCCTGGGCATAGCCATGACCGACAACCTGGCATATGATCCATCGACTGATAATTATGACGGCATTCTATCGTTTATGCGGCGCAAGGGAGGCGCCTGGGGGGCACGGCCGGCGGTAATCAACCGGGCGGCTTCGGCAATAATCGAATTCCTGGAACTCGCGGCGGAACAGAGCCTGGCTACCGGAGCGCTGGATATTCAGGTCCGTTTTGACGAGTTCAACCTGGATATATGTATTCAATATGACGGCCAGCGGGTAGATTTACCCCGGGAAAAGACCAGCCTGGAGGATATCTGGGAGCAAGGCGGGGATTTCGACCAGCTCGCCGCCTATATGCTTTGCAAATTGTCCGATCGGGCCCGCACCGGTTATAAGAACGGCTTTAACTTCGTTGAACTGCATTTCGAGCATTGAGCTATACTGGCGTGGATGGGCTATTAACCCGGACCAGACATTTCAGCCCGCTCTTTTTGCCCGGCAATCCCAAATCATTTATAATAAATCCTGAAATATGGCAAGCAAAGGAAACACCGGCGAATGAGTCTTCTGTCCATGGAAAGCCTGAATAAAGCTTACGGCCTCAAACAGCTCCTGCAGTCGGTCAGCTTCACGATTGAAGAAGGCGATAAAATAGGCCTGCTCGGTAAGAACGGTTCCGGCAAGTCGACATTCCTGAAGCTGGCTGCAGGTCTGGAGGCCCCGGATGACGGACAGATAACCTTTAGCAAAAGCCTGCGGATTGAATATTTATCCCAGAATCCTCAGTATGACGGAGCCTCCAGCGTTTTAGAAACGGTCCTGCAAGGGGATTCGCCGAATATACGCCTGTGGCAGCACTATCATGACACCATGAAGGCAGCCCTGAAAGATCCGGAGGATTCCAGGCTGCAGCAAGCGCTGGCCGAGCTTAACCACGAGATGGATCGGCAGGGAGCATGGGGAATCGAAAGCGAAGCCCAAAGCATTCTTACGCGGCTCGGCGTTACCAGCTTCGATACTTTGATTGGGAGCCTGTCTGGAGGGCAGCGCAAGCGGGTGGCCCTGGCTGCGGCATTGATGAATCCAGCTGATTTGCTGATTCTGGATGAACCCACCAACCATCTAGACAACACGGCCATTGACTGGCTGGAAAAATATCTGCTGAAATTCAGCGGCACCCTGCTGATGGTAACTCATGACCGTTATTTCCTGGAACGGGTGACCAATCGGATCATCGAGCTGGACCGGGGCCGGCTCTTCAGCTATCCCGGTAATTACAGCCAGTATTTGGAACGCAAGCTGGCCCGGGAAGAAATCGAGGCGGCCAGCACCGATAAAAAACGGAGCATGCTCCGCAAAGAGCTGGCCTGGATGCTCCAGGGAGCCAAAGCCCGGACTACCAAGCAAAAGGCCCGCATCCAGCGCTTTGAAAAGCTTCAGCAGGAAAACCTGAAGACCGGGGGCGGCGGGGCCCTGCAAATATCATCGGCGGCCAGCCGGCTGGGCAAGAAAACCATTATTCTAGACCAGGTGTATCATAGCTATGGTGCCGAACCCATTATCGACAGCTACTCATGCATCCTGGATCGGGATGAACGCATGGGCATCGTCGGACCAAACGGCATCGGCAAATCGACCCTGCTGGGAATTATGCAAGGCAGCATTGAGCCGGTGCATGGTTCCGTGGAAATCGGCACTACCGTCAAGATTGGCTATTTTCCCCAGGAAAGCACCGGCTTGCCCGAAGAAATGAGGGTTATCGACTACATCCGCGAAGGCGGGGAATACCTGGCAGCGGGAAAAAAGAGCCTTAGCGCCAGTCAGATGCTGGAAACCTTTCTGTTTCCTGCTTCTGCCCAGTGGAACATCTTGCAGAAGCTGTCCGGTGGAGAGTTGCGGCGCCTGCACCTGCTGCGTATCCTGATGGAAGCACCCAATGTTCTTTTGCTGGATGAACCCGGCAACGATCTGGATATAGAAACCCTGACCATCCTGGAAGATTACCTGGATGATTTCCCCGGGGCAGTAGTCGCCGTTTCCCATGACCGCTTCTTTTTAGATCGCGTCTGCGAAAGGATTCTGGCCTTTAGCGGGCAGGGGCGGCTTCAGGAGTACCCGGGCAACTATACCGATTACCTGGCCCGCTCCAGCGCATTACCGGAAAACCAGTCCGGCGGTTCTGCAGAATCAGCTCCGGTAGTGCGGCGTTCCGCATCTGGCAGCGCCGCAGTTAAAGCCCCGAAGTTAACCTACATGGAACAAAAGGAATTTGATGAGATCGAAGGAACCATTGAGATTGCGGAGATTGAGCTGGCCGCCGTCAACGATTCCATTAACCAGGCTGGCAGCGATTACCAGTTGCTGGAACAGCTGGAAGCGGAACGCATACAGCTCGAAGCCCGGCTGGACGAATTGCTGGAACGCTGGACCTATCTCACCGAACGCACTGAAGAAATTTCCCGCCATAAAAATGGATCACGTCTGTAATTAAAGGTGCGTCCCCCCCGCTAAAGAAAGAGCTCATTTACAAGGGAATTGGGGCGCAAATAGAACAAAAAGCAGGTATACAGTATTAACCGCTTCAGCCCCTTGTTAATATTGCAAATGAAAAATATAATCCTGTCTTTGACACTTGCAGAAGGCAAAAAGCCCCGCAAGCTCCTAATACAGGGGATTACGGGGTTTCCTTATGTTAATAAAAAGTGAGTAATCTTCTCTTAAGACTTAGTGACCTTAAAAATATTTTTCATCTGCCGTGTGGTCAGTATCTGGTAGTCAGTGCGGAACCCAAAAGCATCATGAAGGCTGTCGGTAAAATCGGTTCTCGTGTAGGTCGGAACGAAGCCTTCCCCCTTAATCTCGTGAAAATTCATGTCCCGCAGACCCTGAACAATCTCGCTGCACGTGTATTGTTCCTCCAGCCGCTTTTCCAGGAGCCTGTAGACCACCAGTGCGATAAAACAGGTCATGAAATGCGCTGTTATCCGGTCATCGCGGCTAAGGTACACTGGCCTGGCTTTGAACTCGGTTTTCATGATCCGGAAGCACTCCTCAATCCGCCAGCGCCTCTTGTTTACCGCCAGAACGGTTGATGTGTCGCCATCAAGGTTGGTGCAGACCGCGTAGAACCCGTCAAAAGCCTCCTCTTTACCAATGACAGCATTGTCAATTTCATATAACGTTTTGCTGGCAAGCTCTCCTTCCGGGGTGACACTAGTCTTCTTAATAAACCGCCTATAGTCGTTTGGGTTCACCTTATTCAGCTTGCCCAAATTCGTGTCAAGGACTTTGCAGGCTCTCTCAATTTGGGCGTTCCTGACCTTGCGCTGGTAGTTTTGGTACTTGAGCGAAAAAGACACGATAAGCTTCTGTTCCAGCCCGTCTTCCACAATCCAGCGCTCCTTGTAAAAAGTCTTTTCCCAGTCCTTTTCCTCATCAAGCATATCCAGACTGTATTTTGAGCTGTCGCCAGGCAGGAGCCAGCCTTCAGGGCTTAAGGCCCATTCCTTCAGGTGCTTCTTCAGCTTCTTGACTGACTGCGTAGTTATGAAAGCACGGTCGCCCTGGTTATTGAACTGACGATTGCTATTGGAGGCGAGCCCGGCATCGGTACAGACGATAAACTTGGAGCAATTAAAATCGGACAGAATTTTTTCCTCCAGCGGCTTTAGAGTCAGCTGCTCATTAGTATTGCCTTTGCCAATATATATGGCCAGGGGTATCCCATCCCCATCCATGAAAAGTCCCATCTGGACGATGGGGTTGGGGCGATGCTCCTTGGAATAGCCGTATTGCTTGATGCCTGACTCCTGCTCTATTTCAAAGAAATAGTTGGTGCAATCGTAATACAGCACCTTCGTATTCCGCTTTGAAACAGCCAGGCTGTTGGTGTAAAGGGAAGACTGGATAAAATCAGCCTCCTTGGCTATTATCTCCAGTGCACGGTAGATTTGGTGGAGGTCAAACGAAGGCTGCTCCATGAACTTGAAGGAATCTTGGTATGTAGAAAGCTTGGAGGAAGGGTAGATAACCCTGGCATAAACAAGCCTGGATAGGATAGAGTCCAGGTCGAAAGAGAACTTGTACTTTTTAGCGATGGTTTGGCACATTTTATCAAGCTTTAGCTCGTGATAGATCTTCTGCAGGAACAGGTAGCCGCCATTGAATGATTGCTGCTGGCCTTTGTCGATAATCTTGACCGGGGAATACTTGACCAGGACTTCACGCTTATTCTCTTTTTCCTGCCGGTTAAGCTCCGCGATGTACTCTTTAGCCCATTCATAAGGATCTTGCCCGCCCAATTTTTCCAGGAGTCCATCATATGTGCCAAGCTTTTCCACGATCTTGGAGGAATGAACGCCATTCACATAGGTGGACCTTATTACATAAAGCGAAGCAGCATTTTTAGATTTAGTAACCTTCAACCGCATCAAAACACCTCCAATCCCTTATATTATACCACTGTACTCAACTGTACTCAATAGCAAAATGGTAAAATTGACAAAAAAATAAGCCCCTGTTGGGCTTTTCAAGGCTTTTTCTTCTATTCAACTGTCAAAGACCCGCGATTACCAGTTGCTGGAACAGCTGGAAGCGGAACGCATACAGCTCGAAGCCCGGCTGGACGAATTGCTGGAACGCTGGACCTATCTCACCGAACGCACTGAAGAAATTTCCCGCCATAAAAATGGATCACGTCTGTAATTAAAGGTGCGTCCCCCCCGCTAAAGAAAGAGCTCATTTACAAGGGAATTGGGGCGCAAATAGAACAAAAAGCAGGTATACAGTATTAACCGCTTCAGCCCCTTGTTAATATTGCAAATGAAAAATATAATGAAAATGCAAAATAGATTATTAACGGGCAACGATGTCCATGGTCAGCTGCAGTTTCCAGCTTGTCCGTGGGCATTATTTTTTATAAGGCAGGTGATGAGGATGTGACGCGAGCGACCATTATAATCGGTGACGGCAATGAAAGCAGCAGGGGAAAATTGAAGGATTTGCTGAACCGGTCCGGTTACCTGGTAGAGGCGGAAGCCACCAACGCCCCGGAGCTGTTGCGGAAAGCTCGCACCATGTATCCCGACCTGGTAATCATGGATTCAGACTTAAAAGGGGGGAGCATCCCGGAGATTGCGGGAATCATAGAAGGTGACGAGATCAGCAATGTGCTGGTGCTGGTAAAGGGGAACCTGCGCCGACTGCCCGAGGATATCGCCCAGATACCAATGCCCTACACGGAAGAAACTTTGCTGGCGGTTGTAGAAGTAATCCTGCTTTATCAAAACCGATTGTCCCAGGCAAGACATGAAGTTTCCGCTCTGAAAGAAAGTCTGCAGACGCGAAAAAATGTCGAGCAGGCCAAGGGGATTTTGATGAAGCAGCTGGGAGTTGACGAGGCTGAAGCCTATCGAACCATGCAAATAGAAAGTATGAATCGCAGTATTTCCATGAAAGAATTGGCCCAGGCCATCATCGCCCTTAATTACTAAAAGACATTTATAAGAGGAGAGATTGAAATGAACAGCAAGAAATTGGAGATAATTAACAAGGTCAAGGAAAACGATATAAGGTTTATCAGGCTGCAGTTCACCGACATCCAGGGAGTCATGAAAAATGTGGCTGTGCCCATCAGCCAGCTTGAAAAAGCCCTGGATGGGGAGATCATGTTCGACGGTTCATCTATCAATGGCTTTGCCGATATTTCTGAATCGGATATGTACCTGGTGCCAGATTTGGACACCTTTGTGGTTTTTCCCTGGAGGTCTGCCAACGGAAAAGTAGCCAGGCTGATCTGCGACATTTATTTGCCGGATCGCACTCCTTTTATCGGCTGCCCCCGCAACAATCTAAAGCGCGTGTTAAAGGAAGCCAAAGATCTGGGTTACACTATGCAGGTGGGCCCCGAAGCCGAATTCTTCCTGTTTCTGTCCGATGAAAAAGGCCATGCCACCACCCAGACCCAGGACGAAGCCGGATATTTCGATCTGGCCCCGATAGACCTGGGTGAAAATGTCCGCCGGGACATGGACAACACCCTGGAAGAGATGGGGTTTGAGATAGAAGCATCTCATCATGAAGTGGCTCCCGGACAGCATGAAATTGATTTCAGATACGGCGACGCCCTGCATGTCGCGGATTGCATCATGACTTTTAAGCTGGTAGTGCGTTCGATCGCGCAACGTCACGGTTTGCACGCTTCTTTCATGCCCAAGCCGATATTTGGAATAAATGGCTCCGGCATGCATACCCACCAGTCCCTGTTTTATGGCGACCAGAACGCTTTTTATGACCCCGAAGGCCCGGACCAGCTGAGCGATACAGCCAGGTATTACATGGGCGGCATCCTGAAGCATGCCCGGTCATTTGCAGCCATTACCAATCCTACGGTAAACTCATATAAGAGATTGGTGCCGGGTTATGAAGCCCCTGTTAATATTGCCTGGTCAGGAGCCAACCGCAGCTGTTTGGTGAGAGTTCCGGCCAAACGGGGCATGAGCACCCGCATTGAAGTTAGAAACCCCGATCCCACCTGCAACCCGTATCTTGCCACAGCGGTAATGCTGCTGGCCGGACTGGATGGGATCAAGAATAAAATAGCGCCTCCTGCGGCTGTTGACCGCAATATCTACCATATGGATGATGAGGAGCGTGCGGCATTGAAAATTGACAGCCTGCCCGGCAACCTGCTGGAAGCATTGCAGGAGCTTGATAAGAATGAATTAATCAAGGGAGCCCTTGGTCCCCACATTTATGACAAGTTTCGCACCGGCAAGCTGGAAGAATGGATTCAGTACAACATCCAGGTAACCCCATGGGAATTGGAGCATTACCTGACCGGATTCTAAACAGCTCTATATTCAGCAGTTGCGAGGTTGGACAAATCAATAGAAATTTTACCAATGAAGGTGAGCAATATGAAAAGCTACGGTTTACCAGTCAAGCAAGGGCTGTATGATCCAGCTTTTGAACATGACGCGTGCGGTATGGGATTTGTAGTTAACATTAAGGGCGAGAAGTCTCACGACATCATTGAGGAAGCCCTGACTGTATTAGAAAACCTTAGCCACCGTGGCGCCAGTGGAGCGGATGAAAACACCGGCGATGGAGCCGGCATCCTGCTCCAGATTCCCCATGATTTTTTTAAGCGGGAATGCAGCGTTCTGGGTTTTGACCTGCCGGAAAAGGGCGCCTATGGGGTGGGAATGATATTCGCTCATCGCTATGACGATTTTAGAAAAACCCAGGTGCAGACCTTCGAGCAGATCGTTAAAGAGGAAGGCCAGGGGATTCTGGGCTGGAGAGAGGTTCCCATTAATAAGACCAATGTTGGTGACGGTGCAAAGGCTGTGATGCCTCGTTTCATCCAGGTTTTTATCGCCAAAGACTCCGGGATATCTGATCCCCTGGACTTTGAAAGAAAGCTTTATACTATCCGAAAAAGGGCAGAGAATGCCATCATCCCGATGTGTGAAGATAAGGGCGGCACCTTCTACATTGCCAGCCTGTCATCTAAAACCATCGTTTATAAAGGCATGCTCACCGCCGAGCAGCTGAGAAACTTTTATCTGGATCTTTCTGACCTGGATTTCACTTCGGCCCTGGGTATGGTGCATTCCCGATTCAGCACCAATACCTTTCCCAGTTGGGAAAGGGCTCATCCCAACCGTTATATGGTGCACAATGGTGAAATCAACACCATTCGCGGTAATGTCAACTGGATGAAAGCCCGGCAAAAGGTGATTGATTCCCCGCTCTTTGAAGATATTTCCAAGGTTTATCCGATCATAGACGAATACGGGAGCGATTCAGCCATGTTCGATAATTGCCTGGAATTTCTTTATCTCACCGGGAGATCAATACCCCATGGAGTTATGATGATGATCCCCGAACCGTGGGAGCTAAATCCTCATCTAGCAGAGGACCGGAAAGAGTTCTATAAATTCAATAATTTCATTATGGAGCCCTGGGACGGACCGGCTGCTATAGCTTTTTCGGACGGGGTGGTAATCGGCGGGGTTCTGGACCGAAACGGACTGCGACCCTCCCGCTATTATGTGACCAAAGACGACCGGGTTATCATGGCGTCAGAAGTCGGGGTTATAGACATCAAGCCCGAAAATGTCAAATATAAAGGACGCCTGGAGCCTGGCAAAATGCTTCTGGTGGATACCGAAGCCAAAAGAATCATTGCTGATGAAGAGATCAAGAAAAATGTTGCACGGCTGCACCCATATGGGGCCTGGAACCAGAAGCATATTGTCAACCTGGGCGATATTCCCGCCGGCCCACCTGTTGAGGCCCCGGAAAAATTCAGCTTGCTCCAGCAGCAGAAAGCCTTTGGCTATACTTTTGAGGATATTTATAGCACCATTCTGCCCATGGCAGCTCACGGCGAAGATCCAGTGGGCTCGATGGGCATGGATTCGCCCCTGGCAGTGCTGTCCGAACAGCCTCAGATGCTGTATCTGTACTTCAAGCAGCTTTTTGCTCAGGTTACCAATCCGCCAATAGATGGGATAAGAGAAGAGATAGTAACCTCCAGCAGCTTGCCTCTGGGCAGTACTGGCAATCTTCTGGATCCGGACCGGAGCAATTCAGCCTGTATTTTCCTGGAACACCCCATACTGACTGATGAACAGCTGCAAAAAATAAAACACCTGGATAATGACCGGTTCAAGACCGCGACAATTTCGATCCTGTATCGGGTCTCAAAAGGAGCCCGGGCAATGAGCCGGGCTCTGGAACGCATTTTTCGGGAAGCAGACAGCGCCATCGTCGATGGGGCCAATATTGTTATTCTTTCCGACCGGGGGGTAAACGATGTTATGGCTCCGATTCCGGCCCTGCTGGCATCTTCCGGTCTGCACCATCATCTGACCAGGAGGGAGATCAGAACCAATGTCGGCATTGTCCTGGAATCAGGCGAACCCAGAGAAGTGCATCATTTCTGTACCCTGGTCGGTTATGGCGTTACTGCCATCAATCCATATTTGGCTTTTGAAACCATTAACCGCTTGCATGAACAAGGAAGACTGGAAGAGCCTGGTTGTGAAGCAGCTCAAAATAAGTATATCAAGGCTGCTGTCAAAGGAATGCTTAAAGTCATTGCGAAAATGGGCATATCCACTATGCGCAGCTACCACGGCGCTCAGGTCTTTGAGGCGGTAGGGCTGAAAAAAACTCTCATTGACAGGTACTTTACGATGACCCCATCCCGGCTGGAGGGCATTGGACTGGAAGAAATCGCACTGGAAGGTAAAATGCGCCACGATAGCGCATTTAATGCCAATGATCCCTGCCAGGATAGCCTGGAGGTAGGCGGTTATTTCCAGTGCAAGGATAACGGTGAAATTCATTTGTATAATCCTGAAACAATTTATCTGCTGCAGCGCGCCTGCCGGGAAGGCAACTACCAGCTTTTCAAGGATTTTTCTAAAAAGATTAACGAAGAAAAACTATACACCCTGCGCAATCTCCTGGAATTTAATTCAGGCGCCGGCGACACCATTCCGATCGAAGAGGTGGAACCGGTGGAATCCATCGTCAAGCGGTTTAGAACCGGAGCTATGTCATACGGCTCCATAAGCAAGGAGGCCCACGAATGCCTGGCCATCGCCATGAACCGGCTGGGGGGCAAAAGCAACAGCGGTGAAGGCGGAGAAGATCCCACCCGATACCAGGTTGATGAGAACGGAGATTCCAAAAGCAGCGCCATCAAGCAGGTGGCTTCTGGACGTTTCGGAGTGACCAGCAATTACCTGGTTCATGCATCTGAAATTCAGATCAAAATGGCCCAGGGGGCCAAACCCGGGGAGGGCGGCCAGCTTCCGGGGGGTAAAGTTTACCCGGCGATTGCCCAAGTCAGACATTCAACCCCCGGGGTGGACCTGATATCACCGCCCCCCCATCATGATATATACTCGATCGAGGATTTGGCGGAACTGATCAATGACCTGAAAAACGCCAACCCCGATGCTGGCATAAGCGTCAAGCTGGTGTCTGAAGTTGGCGTGGGAACCATTGCAGCCGGGGTTGCCAAGGGTAAAGCCGACGTAATACTGATCAGCGGCCATGACGGAGGAACTGGCGCTTCTCCCCGCACCAGCATCAGAAATGCCGGACTGCCCTGGGAACTGGGTCTGGCCGAGACTCATCAGACCCTGGTGTTAAACCGTTTAAGAGACCGGGTGACTCTGGAAACCGACGGCAAGCTGCTGTCAGGCCGCGATGTTGTTATAGCCGCCATGCTGGGAGCCGAAGAATTCGGCTTTGCCACCACTCCGCTGATTGCCCTGGGATGTGTCATGATGCGGGTCTGCCACCTCGACACCTGTCCGGTGGGAATCGCGACTCAAGATGAAAAACTGCGCAAGAACTTTACTGGCCGTCCAGAATACGTTGAAAGCTTCATGGGTTTTGTTGCCCAGGAAATGCGTGAGATCATGGCCCGGCTGGGATTCAGGAGCGTTCAGGAAATGGTGGGCCGCACTGACAAGCTGAAGAGCAAAGATATTAATCATTGGAAGGCCAGGCATCTGGATCTGTCCCCAATTTTGTACCAGCCTTATTCCGATGCCGATGTGGGCAGATGCAAGATGCAGCCACAGAATCATATGCTGGAGAAATCACTGGATGCCCGTAAACTGCTCAGAATGTGCCAGCCGGCCCTGGAACACAAGAAACCCATTCGGGCAAAATTGAAGGTCACTAATGTAGACCGGGTTTTAGGGACTCTTACCGGAAGTGCGATAACCAAAAAATATGGTGAAAACGGGCTCCCCGAGGATACGATCAAACTCACTTTCGTAGGTTCAGCTGGACAGAGCTTTGGAGCCTTCACTCCCCAGGGGATGACTCTGGAACTGGAGGGAGACGCCAATGACTATCTCGGCAAGGGTCTTTCCGGAAGCAAGATCGTTGTTTATCCACCTCGTTGCTCCGATTTTGATCCGGAGAAAAACATCCTGATTGGCAATGTGGCTTTCTACGGGGCGACCTCTGGAGAAGCTTATATAAACGGCATTGCCGGGGAAAGATTTTGTGTGAGAAACAGCGGGATTAACGCCGTAGTTGAAGGTGTGGGCGATCATGGCTGCGAATATATGACCGGAGGAAAAGTGATGATTCTGGGCAAAACCGGGCGCAACTTTGCTGCCGGCATGTCGGGCGGCATCGCCTATATTCTTGATTTTGACGAAATATGCTGCAACAAATCCATAGTGCTGATGGAGAAAATCAGTTCCATTGAAGAGCTAAACGAGCTGAAAGAAATGCTCATGAAACATGTTTATTACACCGGCAGCCCCCTGGGCCGCAGGATTTTAGATAACTGGAAAAACAACGCTTCCAGATTCACCAAAGTCATACCCATAGCATATAAGCGCATATTAGAGGAATCGGCCCGGGCTCATGAGTCAGCTTAAATGCCTGGAATGCTTGGTGGTCTGCAGTTAATAAAGATGAAATTATGATTTCCGGAAAACCGGATAAAGGTGGGAAGAACCATGGGAAAGGCGACAGGATTTATAGAATACCCAAGAGTTGAACCAGGCAAACGGTCCTGTGAAGAGAGAATCCTGGACTGGAATGAGATAAAGCTGCCCCTGGATTACGAGACATTAAGAATCCAGGGGGCCAGGTGCATGGACTGCGGAGTGCCCTTCTGCCATGGTGGGGTGTTATTAAACGGAATGGTTTCTGGATGTCCGCTGCACAACCTTATTCCGGAGTGGAATGAGCTGGTTTACCTGGGACAATGGGAAGAAGCCTACCAGCGCCTGGCCAGGACCAATCCTTTTCCGGAGTTTACAGCCCGGGTATGTCCGGCCCCCTGCGAAGGGGCTTGCACTGTCGGCTATATCTGGGAGCCGGTGGCGATCAACAGCATTGAATGTGCGATCATCGAAAAGGCTTTTGAGCAGGGCTGGGTAAATCCAGTCCGGGGAGCATCCACCGGTTACCATGTGGCGGTGGTCGGTTCTGGTCCAGCAGGCCTGTCTGCTGCGCACTATCTCAATGCGGTCGGACATGATGTAACCGTTTTTGAAAGAGACGAACGGGCGGGCGGCCTTATGATGTATGGAATTCCCAACATGAAGCTGGATAAGAATATTATTGATAGGCGCATTGACCTCATGCGAAGCTCGGGTATTGTCTTCAAAACCAATACCGAGGTGGGCAAGGATATATCGGCCAGAGAACTGGTGGATAGCCATGATGCAGTGATTCTGTGCATCGGAGCTGCCCGGGCCAGGGATCTGCAGGTCGAAGGCCGGGACCTCAAGGGCATTCATTTTGCAGTGGACTTTCTGAAGGCTAATACCAGGAGGCTTCTGGGCAGCGATCATGAAGACAGTGCTTTTATCAATACCCAGGATAAGGACGTTATTATCATCGGAGGGGGCGACACTGGGACCGATTGTGTGGCTACGGCCATCCGGCATGGCTGCAAGAGCGTCAGCCAGTTTGAAATATTGCCTGCCCCGCCAGAACATCGCATAGCTTCATCTAATCCCTGGCCGGAATGGCCCCGGGTGTTCGGAACAGACTACGGACAGGCTGAAGCTATAAGTCGGAACGGTCTGGACCCCCGGCATTATTTGCTCTCGACCCGAAAATTCACTGGCAATGAACGCGGTGAAGTGCAGAAAGTACACACAGTAGCAGTCACCTGGGTCTCAAATGCATCAGGAGTGCTGATACCCAGGGAGATTGCCGGCAGCGAAAAAGTGTGGCCGGCTGACCTGGTGCTGCTGGCCATGGGTTTTACCGGGCCGGAAGATTCCATCCTGGAAGAGTTGAAGCTGGACCGGGATGAGAGAAGCAACGTAAAGGCCGAATTCGGTGTTTTTGAAACCAGTTCGGATAAAGTATTTGCAGCTGGTGATATGCGCCGGGGCCAGAGTCTAGTAGTCTGGGCAATTCAGGAAGGCAAGCTGGCCGCCCGGGAAGTTGACAAATGCCTGACCGGTCATAGCCTGATTAAATGAGGAGTGAATATCTATGATGCAAGATATGGTTGATTATCTGGTAGCCTGGATAAAGGGAAGGGTTGCAGAAGGCGGAGCCAAAGGCATTGTAATAGGCATTAGCGGGGGAATAGACTCTGCTCTGGCAGGAGCATTGGCCAAGAAAGCCTTTCCGGACGAAAGCCTGGGGTTGATTATGCCCTGTCACAGCAGTCCGGCCGATGTAGACGATGCAGTAAAACTGGCCAACACAATTGGCTTGCGTTACCATATCATCCCTTTAAACAGGAGCTATGATGACTATATAGGGCTAATGCGCCGGTATCCGGAAACTGCTTTAACGGCAGACCGGGAGAGAATGACTCAGGCAAATATAAAACCGCGCCTGCGCATGACAACGCTCTATTACATGGCAGGAATGCTGAATTACCTTGTGCTGGGAACCAGCAACAAATGCGAAATAGCAGTGGGTTACGCCACCAAGTGGGGAGACAATGCAGTCGATCTTCAGGTTCTGGGAGATCTCTATAAATCCGAAATATTCGAGATGGCCAGGATGCTTAAACTGCCTGATGAGATAATCAACAAGCCGCCATCAGCGGGGCTATGGGAAGGTCAAACCGATGAAAACGAGATGGGTTTCACTTATGAAGCCCTGGAGAACTATCTCAAAACCGGAGAGGGAGACAAGCACGTTGTCGCGAGAATTCAACATATGAATGCCCTGAGCGAACACAAGCGGCTAAGCCCGCCGGTACCCATGCTGGATGTTGTGAGGAGCCGCTAGCATGAATCCATCCCTGTTTTGATATGGCTCTTTATGCCCCGGATCAATTTCCAGCTTATATAACAAGGGGGAGAAGTAAATGGCGATAGGTTACCTGGTTTTAGAAAACGGTGATGTTTTCACCGGAGAGATGTTGGGTGGTCCAGTAACAGTCGATGGAGAGGCTGTATTCAACACCAGCATGAACGGATATCAAGAAATCATCACTGATCCTTCCTACGCAGGGCAGATCCTGACCTTCACCTATCCCAGCATTGGCAACTACGGCTGCGGCGATTACGGATTCGAATCGAGCCAGCCAGCGCTGCGGGGTCTGGTGGTGAAAGATATAGCCGGGCAGCCCGATCATTACCAGTCTAAGTGGACCTTGACAGAATTCCTGGAGAAGTTCCAAATCCCTTGTTTGACAGGTGTAGACACCAGGGCAATTACCCGTATCCTGCGCATGCACGGCACTATGGGGGCAATTATAAGCTCCAGCCTTGATAATCGGGACGCTATGGTGCGGGCGGCCTGTCAGGGCAAGGACTGTCTGAACACCGATCTGGTTAATTCAGTCACTTGCAAAGAAACCAGCACTTATGGAGATGGGCCGGTTAAAATTGCATTGCTGGACTTTGGAGTTAAGCGAAACATTATTAACTCCCTGGTATCACGGGGCTGCCAGGTAATTGTCATGCCAGCAGGATCAAGTGCGGCAGATGTGATGGCACATCAACCCCATGGACTGGTTTTGTCCAATGGTCCCGGCGATCCTGAAGCCTGTGCCGGCCCCGTACAGGAAATCAAAAAACTGTTGACGCTTTTACCCACCTTTGGCATCTGCCTGGGGCATCAGCTGATCGCCCTGGCCACTGGCGCTAAGACCTATAAGCTGAAATTTGGCCACCGGGGAGGCAATCATACAGTCAAGGATTTACGCACGGGAAAATGTCTGATTAGTGTCCAGAACCATGGTTATGCCGTCGTTCCCGAATCCATACCGGCGGATGAGCTTGCTATAAGCTTCATTAACCTGAATGATGGCACCGTGGAAGGTTTAATCCATAAACAGCTTCCAGTATGGTCAGTGCAGTTTCATCCTGAAGCCACGCCCGGTTCCCGCGATTCAGCCTATCTGTTTGATGAATTTCTCCAGATGGTGACAGAGTGGCAAAATGTTCAGACCGGGGAGCGGTGCGGCCAGGTTAAATAGATGAGGAGAGATCACATGCCAATTAAGGAAGGTATCAAGAAAGTAATGGTCATCGGGTCCGGTCCTATTATCATCGGGCAGGGAGCGGAATTTGACTATGCGGGCACCCAGGCTTGCCGGGCCCTCAGGGAGGACGGCATAGAGTCGGTCCTTTTGAATAGCAATCCGGCCACCATCATGACCGACGTCAATATGGCTGACCGCGTTTATATCGAGCCCATCAGCATCGAAACGGTCGAGAAAATTCTGAAAAGAGAAAGGCCGGACGGCATAATTGCCTCTATGGGAGGCCAGGTCGGGCTCAACCTGGCCCTTGCTTTGCACCGGGAGGGGATTCTGGAGCAATACGGCGTTGCGCTCCTTGGCACCCCACTGGAAGCCATCGCCCGGGCAGAGGACCGAGAGCTTTTCAAAGCTACGATGGAGGAAATCGGCCAGCCAATTCCGGAAAGCGCTATCGTTTCCTCGGTGGAGGCAGCGCTTGATTTTGCTGATCAGCTGGGTTTCCCGTTGATTGTGCGCCCTGCCTACACTCTGGGAGGCAGCGGCGGAGGCCAGGCCGAAAGCAGAGCCGAGCTGCAGGCGATTGTAACCAGGGGGCTGAAAGCAAGCCCTATCGGGCAGGCTTTGATTGAGCGCAGTGTGGCAGGCTACAAGGAAATTGAATTTGAGGTAATGCGCGATGCCAACAATAATTGCATCATCGTCTGCAGTATGGAAAATGTGGATCCGGTGGGCATTCATACCGGCGACAGCATCGTTGTGGCACCCGCCCAGACCCTTACCGACGAAGAACTGCAAATGCTGCGGGATGCTTCCTTAAAGATCATCCGCACTCTCAAGATTGAGGGAGGATGCAACATTCAGTTTGCTTTGCATCCGTTCAGCCAGCAGTACTATGTCATCGAGGTAAATCCCCGGGTGAGCCGCTCCAGCGCCCTGGCATCAAAAGCCACGGGCTATCCAATCGCCAAAGTAGCGGCCAGGATCGCCATAGGTTATACCCTGGATGAAATCCCCAATACGGTTACCGGCAAAACCCGGGCTTGTTTTGAGCCGGCTATCGATTATATCGTTCTTAAGATGCCCCGCTGGCCTTTTGACAAATTTGCCATGGGAGTACGCAAGCTCGGTACTCAGATGAAAGCAACCGGCGAGGTCATGGCCATCGACCGAACCTTTGAAGGGGCCCTGCTAAAATCGGTCCGCAGTCTGGACCTGGGAATCACCGGTCTTACTCTGCCGGACCTGGCGGAGTTGAGCCTGGAAGAGCTTCGGGGCCGGATGAAAATGGCAGATGACGAAAGGCTCTTTATCCTGGCCGAGGCCATGCAGCGTGGGATGAGCATTGATGAAATCAACCAGATTACTGAAATCAACCGTTTCTTTTTGCAGAAAATCAAAAATGTCGTTGATTTTAGCCGGCATATGCAAGCCATGCCGCTGAATGCGGAACTGCTGCGCAAAGCCAAGCAAATGGGCTTTACAGATGATCATATTGCCAGGCTTCAGGGTGACAGAAATATGGAGGAGGCGCACATACGGCGTATGCGTCAAAACCTGGGCATAACACCGGTCTACAAAATGGTTGACACCTGCGCAGCCGAGTTTGACGCGGTCAGCCCTTATTTTTACTCCAGTTATGAAGAGGAAAATGAAGCTGCTATAGATACAAGCTCTCCCCGGGTGCTGGTTATCGGTTCAGGCCCCATCCGGATTGGCCAGGGAATAGAATTTGACTACTGCTCGGTCCACTGCGTCTGGGCCTTGCAGGAAGCAGGCTGCCAGGCGGTCATCGTCAACAACAACCCGGAGACGGTCAGCACGGACTTCGATACTTCTGACCGGCTCTACTTCGAGCCCCTGGCCCTTGAGGATGTGATGAACATCATCGAACAGGAAAAGCCCGAGGGGGTTATCGTTCAGTTTGGCGGTCAGATCGCCATTAACCTGGCCGCATCTCTGAATCAGGCAGGGGTTAAGATTCTGGGCACCAGCCAGGACAGCATCGACCGGGCTGAAGACCGAAACCGCTTTGATGCTCTGCTTCAGGAATTGAATATCCCCAGGGCACCCGGAAAATGCGTCTTTTCAGCGGAAGAAGCCGTCGAAGTAGCCTCCGCCGTAGGCTATCCGGTGCTGGTGCGTCCTTCATATGTTCTGGGCGGACGGGCTATGGAAATCGTTGATAACCAGTTGGAACTGGAAACGTACATGGATGCGGCCGTAAAGGTGCACCAGGACCAGCCGGTTTTGGTGGATAAATACCTGCTGGGGCAGGAGATCGAAGTAGATGCGGTTGCCGATGGCCAGGAGGTTTTAATTCCCGGCATAATGCAGCATATCGAAAGAGCCGGAGTTCATTCCGGTGACAGCATGGCCGTATTTCCGGCTCATAATCTTAAACCTTGCATTAATGCCAAAGTTGTGGATTATACCACGCGCCTGGCCCTGGCTCTCCAGGTCAAAGGGATAATCAACATACAGTTTGTTGAATTTGAAGACGAGCTGTATGTCATCGAGGTAAACCCGCGTTCCAGCCGGACGGTTCCCTTCATCAGCAAAATTACCGGCTTGCCCCTGGTAAAAATGGCCACCCGGGCATCCCTGGGCCATTCGCTTGCAGAACAGGGATATCAAGGCGGGCTGATGCCCCGGCCGGATTTTTATGCGGTCAAGGTGCCGGTTTTTTCGTTTGGGAAGCTGGAAAAAGTTGATATCCCCCTGGGCCCGGAGATGAAATCCACCGGGGAAGTACTGGGAATTGATAAATCACTGCACATGGCGCTGTACAAAGGAATGCTGGCCGCAGGAATGCAAATACCCTGCCGGGGTTCCATTGTGGCTACAATCGCCGATCGGGACAAAGATGAAGCCCTTCCCCTGCTAGAGGGTTTTTCTCGCCTGGGCTTTAGCATTATTGCCACCGAAGGCACGGCCCGGGTTTTGCAGAAACAGGGCATTCCGGTTCAATGTGTAAAGAAAATCGCCGAAGGCACCACCAATATCGTTGATCTTCTCCAGGCGGGCGCGGTTGATTTCGTTGTGAACACTTTGAGCAACGGCCGCTCTCAATTAACCGACGGTTTCCAGATTCGCCGGGTGGCAGTCGAAATGAACATTCCCGTTCTGACTTCTCTGGAAACCCTCAAGGTACTGCTGGAAGTGATATGCCAGCGCCAGCACAGCCAGTCAGCGGCGTGCTTTTCACTGCAGGAATATTCCGGTAAGAAATGAAATACGGCAATGCCGAGATGTATTGATATGAATCGCAGGCTTATGTTGGGAGGCAAGATCATGGAGGAACCCAGATTAAAACCGGTTAATCTTGATTTCTACCAAACGTTAAGAGAGCTGGTCCTTGTGGCCATCAGGGAGGCTATAATTGAAGGCAGTCTCCAACCGCGGGAACACCTGGTCGTGAATCTGCTGGCGAAAGAACTGGGAGTATCACGGACACCAGTACGCGAGGCAATCCGCAGACTTGAACTGGAAGGCTTTGTTATAATGGTGCCCCGCAAAGGTGCTTATGTGTCTGATATATCATATAAGGAGATAGCCGAAGTCTATGAGGTTCGGGCCGCCCTTGACGGTCTGGCAGCAGGCCTGGCCGCTGAAAGGGTAACTGAAGAAGAACTCGAAACCATGGGCCGATTGCTGGTTGAAAAGGGAGAGGCCGTGTCAAAAAATGATATTGAACGCTGTATGGAAGTTGATAACAAATTCCATGAAACTCTTTACAAGGCCAGCCGCAATGAACGTTTGGTAGGTATCATAAGCAATCTTCGCGAACAGATTCAACGATTTCTATTTACCTCACTTGCTTATCCGGGTCGCATGCGAGAATCCCTGTATGAACACCGCGCCATAATCGAAGCGCTTGAATTGCGGGATGTGCTCCAGGCCAGGCACCTTGCCCAGGAACATGTCGAAAATGCCCAGAGCGCGCTTCTGGATGCCCTGAAGAAGGAAAGGGGAATTCTCTAGCGATGCGCAGCGATGGTTTTCTAATTGGCCGGGTGGCGGATGAGCTTTTCTGATTCCGGTGCAGGAAGACCGGCCCCTGCTGCCAATAAGCTGCAAGAATACAATATATCTGCGCTATATCTATTTACTCTCACGGTTCACCGGATTATAGTAATACTATCGTTGAATATAATAGGTCATAAACAAGGGAGTTTATGTTTTCCTGGCTGCAGGAAACGCATGAGCTCCTTTTTCATTGCTCTATTGCAGCGGTGAGCTATATCACAAAGGAGGGAAGTCCGATGAAAAAAATTGAAGCGATTATCAGGCCATCCAAATTGGACGAGGTAAAAGCAGCGCTTGAAAAAATACAGATACGGGGGTTGACTGTATACGATGTCAAAGGGCGCGGGCTGCAAGTCGACCAGAAGCAATACTACCGGGGAAGAGAGCTTTCTGTCGACCTGAAGCCAAAAGTCAAGCTGGAAATAGTATGTCTTGACGAATCCGTGGAAAACATAATTTCCACGATCTTAAACACCTGCAGAACCGGTAAAATTGGTGACGGCAAAATATTTGTCTTCCCGCTGGAGCGGGTAATTCGCATCAGCACACGCGAGGAGGGCGGAGGAGCCCTGTAAAATACAAATTAAGCAGGCAAGCAAAGGCGCTTATCGACTGAGACACAGTCTCAATTGACATGCGCCTTTATTATTCCGGGCGGTTATTGGCAGCCCGAGGCGGAAATTAATAGGGAATGAGGGATACAAATGAAAAGCAAATGGATATTACTAACATCGATAATCACGCTGCTGGCCGGTGTTTTGGCAATGCCCGCAGTGGCGGCGGCGGCAGAAGCGCCGGCTATTGACACCGGCGATACCGCCTTTATGATAATCTGCACGGCTCTGGTGTTGATAATGACGCCCGGTCTGGCCCTGTTTTACGGAGGGATGGTAAGAAGGAAAAATGTATTAAGCATCATCCTGCAATGTTTTGGGGCGATGGCCCTGGTATCGGTACAGTGGGTACTGGTTGGCTATACTCTGGGGTTTGGACCTGATGTCAACGGGCTGGTTGGCGGACTGCAGTGGGCGGGCCTTCATGGAATAGGCTTTGAGCCTAATCTGGATTACGCAGCCACTATTCCTCACCAGGTATTTATTCTATACCAGCTGATGTTTGCCATTATTACCGTAGCACTTATTACCGGGGCCTTTGCAGAACGGATGAGGTTTTCCATTTTTGTGGCCTTTGTTCTTTTGTGGACAACGCTGGTTTATGATCCCCTGGCTCACTGGGTATGGGGAGCAGGCGGCTGGTTGCGCACCCTGGGAACCCTGGATTTCGCTGGGGGTACCGTAGTGCACATTAGCTCGGGCGTCTCCGGACTGATTGCTGCCATTATGCTGGGAAAACGCAAAGAAATTGGCGCTGAACCGATGATTCCCCATCACCTGCCCATGACTATGTTAGGTGCCGCATTACTTTGGTTTGGCTGGTTCGGATTCAATGCCGGCAGCGCCCTGGCAGCCAATGGCCTGGCTGGATCGGCGTTCCTGGTTACTAATACTGCAGCGGCAGCGGCGGCTATAAGCTGGGCTGCAACCGAATGGCTGCACCATGGAAAACCAACCGCTCTGGGAGTAGCCAGCGGCTTGGTAGCTGGACTGGTGGTCATTACACCGGCGGCTGGTTTTGTAAGCCCAATGAGTTCAATTGCGATGGGTCTGGCAGTCAGTCCGATATGTTACTTCGCGGTGAGTACGCTGAAAGTAAAATTTGGCTATGACGATTCCCTGGATGCATTCGGCATTCACGGAGTGGGCGGAACAGTGGGCGCTCTGGCCACCGGCATACTGGCCTCGAAAGCCATCAATCCCGCCGGTGCTGATGGGCTGTTGTTCGGCAATCCGCACCAATTAGCAGTGCAGATAATCGGCGTGGCCGCTACCATCATTTTTGCGTCCACCGCAACATTTGTCATATTGAAAAGCTTGAGCCTGTTTGCGCCCCTCCGGGTATCGGATGAAGAGGAGGAATTGGGCCTGGATATATCGCAGCACGGGGAAGATGCTTACGGTTACTCGGATATGAGCAGTGTTCAAATATAGTAATACAGGGGCCTGGCTGCGAGCCAGGCCCCAGACCAATGACAAAAGCGAATCTCATCGGCCTGGCTTTGTCAATAATCATGGGCCCTTTTACAGCTTACACTTGATGCTCAATGGGCGGATTGAACCAGTTAATGTCCATATCCTCATCACTAATAATCCGGTCCTGCCGGATGGCGAAGGATGCTTTAAGCCCGTTAAGCAAGGCGGAGGGTGGATATTTCCCAGGTGGAACCTGCTCTGTAATCGAGCTCTGGGTGCTGACCGCCGGCTTTAAGGGAACTATGCTTATAGATTGATGCTGCGTATTTCCCTTGTTAACCGGTATTTCCGCATCGAATATTTCTCCACTTGAGGCAACCGCAAATACCTTGTTGTTAACACAGTCGTTCTCCGGATTCCGGATAGGCGCATAAAAGAAATATACCTTGCCTTTGACCGGATCAATCACATCTGATTCAACATCCAACTCGATCAGGACATTATAGTATTCACCCAGGGCTTCCTGGAGGTCAGCCGTTTCTTTCGCCAGCAGCTCGGCCCTTTTACGGGCCTCTTCTTTTCGCCTTTCGTCTATTGCCTGTTTCTTTTGCCTTACACTTTCCGCGTCAAAAAATCTGCTCATAACGCCCCCTCCATTTCTCAAGGATCAAATGGTTTTAACCGTGTGAATACCGTACTGGCCGTTTAGTTTTTATAATTGGGTTTTCTCTTTTCGAACATGGCACTGATGCCTTCGACCGGGTCGCCGCCTCTGAACACCGGAAGGGCGATTTCGATCTCTTTGGCATAGGCTTGTTCATGAGGAAGCCCCCTGGATTCCTTATTCAAGCGGCAGATGCCGCGCTGGGACATCGGCCCGTTTGCAGCCAGCTTTTCAGCCAGTTTCATTGCTTCCTGCATCATGGTTTCCTTGTCGGGATACAGGCGGTTCAGGAATCCCCATTCCAGCATGGTGCTGGCTGGATAGACATCGCCGGTCAGGTTCATTTCCATAGCCCGGCCATGTCCGATGAGGTATGGCAAATTGATATTGCCGCCGCTCATGGGCTGGATGCCCAGTTGGGTTTCCTTGGCTGAATATTTGGAATCAGCGGTGCCGATTCTAAGGTCGCAGGCCTGGGCCATTTCGAAGCCGCCGGTCAGGCATAATCCATTGATTGCCGCGATTATCGGCTTGTACATGGTGCGGGTTTTCAGCATGGCTTTGGCCAGCCCGGCAAAATTATTCGAATCATCATAAAGATATTTTTCATTCTCGGTAGCTGGCGGCCTCTGACCGGTAAACACCGGAATGGAATCCTTGATATCCATGCCGGAACAGAAAATATCCTTCAATCCCGAGTATAAAACAACCACCCTGATTTCATCGTCCTGCTCGCAAAGGTCCCACACCTTGCCGAGTTCGAACATGAGATCATTGGCCAGCGCGTTTTTAGTCTCTGGAGAATTAATACCCACTTTTGCAACCGGCCCCGCCTTTTCAAAATCAATACCCATCTAGCCAACCTCCACGAAGTATTTTTCTAACACTAACATAAACCAATGTGGAGAAATATATTTAGAAGAATTTTTTACCAATTCTGACAACCGGGGAATATGAGCTGCTAAACCAGGCAAAAAAGCCGGGGCAGTTGTGGCTCTATCAACTGTTAACTATTATTAATCTAGTAATTTCTGTGGAGCTCAAGAAAGGCCGGGATGATGCTAGAAATGGCATCCGGCTACTTGCAAACTGACCTGCGCCATGTTAATATGGGGTAATCATCGGTGTAGCCGGAGGTTTCACTGATTAACAAATGATGTTCAGGACGCGGTGTGCATGCATCGCCGTTTTTTTGTAAACATCTTTGTGCAGACAATATAACCACGAGGAGATAGGAAATGAAAAAGAAGCTTATTTATTTGTTGATTACCATCTGTTGTATGAGTCTGGCAGGGTGCAGCCAGGGGGAAAAACCCGCAGAGCAAGCAAAAACTCCAAAGATCATATGCATTGGGGTTATGCCGGATGTGGAATCAATACCGTTTGTTATCGCTGAAAAAAACGGCTATTTTCTGAAAGAAGGCGTGCAGGTGAAGCTGGTGCATTTCAAGAGTGCCAAAGACCGTGACAGCGCGCTTCAGGCCGGAGAACTGGATGGAGTGATAACCGATATGGTGGCAGTGGTTTTTGCCAACGAAGGCGGAATCAATATCAAGGCTATTTCGCGCATTGACGGGAATATTCAGCTGCTCGCGGGCAAGGCTTCGGGCATCAAGGCCATGAGCGATCTCAAGGGCAAAGACATAGGCATTTCCAGCAATACAGTCATGGAATACAGCCTCGACAGAATGCTGCAGGCTGCCGGTATGCAGGCGGGAGATGTCCAGAAAATAGCCATTCCCCAGCTGCCCACCCGTTTGGAAATGCTCCAGGGCGAGAAAATTGCTGCGGCAATTTTACCGCAGCCCTTGTCTGACCTGGCAGTAAAAAATGGAGCGACGATATTGAACAGTACCGATGCAATGAAAAACAAGGCTGGCGTCACTGCCTTTACCTCGAAGAGCCTTAAGGAAAACCCGGAAGAAATCAAAGCGATTTTCAAGGCCTATAATGAAGCAGTGGTTTACATGAAAACCGAGCCGGTGGCCAATTATGTAGATTTTGTTATCGAAGCACAGGGTTTCCCGGCGGAAGTAAAAGGCTCTTTTGCGCTTCCCCAGTATCAGATGGCAACGGCTCCGGATGAAAAGATTCTAACCGATGTCATCGACTGGATGAAATCGAAAGAGCTGGTCAAAAGCAGCTATGGGTATGCGGATTTGGTGGATGAACAAATACTGAGGTAATGATGGCTTGATTGAAATCAAAGATCTGTCCGTAACTTACCGGAGAGAAAAAGAAGCAACCCTGGTCCTTGACAGGGTAAGCATCAATATTAATACGGGAGACATTTATACTGTTATCGGGCCGTCGGGCTGTGGCAAATCAACCTTGCTCCATGTACTGTCAGGTATAATCAAAGACTATCAGGGCAGAGTGTTAATTGATGGCCGCAGCATCGCTCCGGTTGCACAACGCATAGGATTAATCCTGCAAAACTATGGATTATTCCCCTGGAAAAATGTTTGCCAGAATATCATGCTGGGCAAAAAGATCAAGAAAGAACCGCTGGTTCTTGATGAATATAGCCGCTATATTTTGGATCAACTGGGAATAGATACACTTCTGGAGAGATACCCGCACGAGCTTAGCGGGGGGCAGCAGCAGCGTGTTGCGATAGCACGGGCTTTTCTATTGCATCCTGATTTGCTGCTAATGGATGAACCGTTTTCAGCCCTGGATGCGATCAGCAGAGAAGCTCTGCAAGAGCTGTTTCTGGGCATTTGGAAGCAATACAATGTGACCACTGTCTTTATTACCCACAGTGTGGATGAAGCACTTTACCTGGGAAGCAAGATTGTGGTGCTCTCACCCGCTCCGGGCAGGGTTCTGGAGATTATAGACAACCCCTGTTTCCGACTTGACAATCTTCGATTCCGCGATGAATATTACGAGATGTCTAAAATGCTGCGAAAAATTTTAGTGAGGGATGAGCAAGGTGCTGTCACAAAATAAATGGCTCGGTGCACTGTACAGTATGGTGCTTGTCTTTGTAATCTGGCAGGCACTATCGGTGATATTGAATCTTCCCATTGTGCCGTCGCCTTTGCGAGTATTCCAGACCATCTCCGCTATCATTCTAACTAAAATGGAAATCCACGTTCTCTACAGTCTGGGCAGAATTATCGCCGGTATCGCTGTTTCCATATTGGTGGGAGTGCCTTTAGGACTGTGGATGGGATCTTCCGAGAAAGCTGACCAGGTATTATCCCCGCTGATTTATTTTACCTATCCGGTGCCCAAGATTGCACTGCTTCCGATCGTCATGCTGCTTTTTGGCCTGGGTGAAAGCTCCAAGCTCATCATGATCGTACTCATCATCGTTTTTCAAATTATCATTACTTCCCGGGATGCCGTAAAAAACATTCCTCCAGAGATCTTCCGTTCGCTTCAATCCCTGGGCGCCAACCGTCTGCAGATGTTTACCGAAATCATCCTTCCGGCCTCTCTTCCCGATGTCCTGACCGCGACCCGCCTGGCTTTAGGAACAGCCGTCTCCATACTGTTTTTCACCGAGACCTTTGGCACCGAATACGGCATGGGGTATTTCATAATGGATTCATGGATGAGAGTGAATTACCTGGAAATGTATGCCGGCATCGTGGTGCTCAGCTTGCTGGGATTCATCCTATTTATGGCCATTGATCTTGCTGAAAGGGTGGTCAGCAGGGGGAGGCCCCAGTAATCTTGCCGGTCTTTTTTCGCTGGTTTTGTTTTCGCTCAGGCCATTTCTTCTACGTCAGCTAATTTCGGATACATAGTTACTATCGCCATTGATGTAATATTAAATATGTCATACAGGCTTTTATATGCAGCCGCCTGTTCATCGGGTGACAGCCGGGCATATTCTTCTGCTGATACCAGCCCCTTTTCTTTAAACACGATATTCATTTCATTAATGGCCACGCTTGTTATTGCCAATAGTTCTGCCTTTTGCTTTGCAGTCAGACCATTAGATTCAGTTGCCTTCTTTTTTGCCATTATATTCATCTCATTCCTTCAAGTTTTTTCGTATTCATAGAATATTCGCTCTATGAGTTGTTTATCCTGCTATAAACGGCATTATCAAATTCACGGCAAGATTTTATCCGCCATTTTTTTACCAGCCGGTAATCCAGGCATCCCAGAGTCCACCGCCAACCAGGCCGAAAACAACTATTATTACTACTGTAGCGATTATTATCCAGGTTTTATCGTTCATAGCGTTTCCTTCTTGCAAGGGCGATGCGGGAATCCGGCAGCCTCGCCCGGATGTAGTTGCGTAAGTCTGATTAGCCTTCCGCAGCACAACTGACCATATCAGTTTACTGGAGCTTTGCCTTATATATAATAAACCATCTTACAGCCCGTGTCAGGATCAACAGCTTCACCGTTCCGGCAAAGACGATATTAAATTATGTGCATTACACATATTGTTTCACCATGCTAAAATTGTCATTATCTAATAATCAGCCAGTTGCTCGGAATACAAGATGCAGTAAAAGAGGTAATGCCAATGGAACCGTTAACAGTTTATTGTGATGGATGCGCTGAACCCAATCCCGGAAGCCAGGGAGTGGGAATACTTTTCAAGCAGGGGGACATTACAATTTCAACCATATCCGAATATATCGGGCAGGGCACCAATAATATTGCCGAATACCGATCAGTGTTAACCGCTCTCAAATACGCGGTTATGCAAGGTTGGGAACTTAAAGCCATTTACACCGACAGCAATCTGGTGCTGAACCAGGTAATCGGAAACTGGCGGGTTAACAAATCGGAATTCGAGCAGTTAGCCACCGAAATCAACCAGCTCCGTAAACAAGTGGGGGACCCGCGAATCCTCTGGATTAAAAGTGAAGAAAACCCTGCCGATTTGCCGTCTCGTCAAGCTATCGTAGGAATAGAACCGCCAAAACGATTGGGCCGCTTACACATGGTAAGCAAGACCCGAAAAGAGTTCCAATGCAGAGAATGTGAACAGGTAATCCCGCCAGGAAGCTCTTGTTATCGGCAGAATGTGTATCACCAGGAAGACAGCTTCAAAGGGGAGCAAACCCGTCTGTGCATGGAGTGCGGGGAAAAATTCATGGGTTGTGGAATCGCCTAACGAATTTTATAAGTGATTATTCCCAGGGAACCTTTGATATGCAGGATTCAGCCTTATTGCTGATTGCCAGTGTCTTTGCCTTTAAAATCGTAGATTCCAGCCGGTTTTGTTGCCTGCAAATGGCAAAAAAATCCGGAAATCCAAAGAATGTTTGCACAAAAGGCGGCCCAGGATGCATATCGGGCCGCTTCTCCTGATTGATTTATTCAGCCATAAATAGAGATAAGCTATTTTGCATGGTGCTGCATATCAAGATCTTTTATGCTTTTTGTGACCGGCATCATTATTGCCTCACCGTCGACTACCAGTTCATCCCGCTGGTTGTTGCAATAGGTGCGCAGCCAGACCCGGTTTTTAGCTTCATCTTTCTTAGTCACCTCGACAAAAGCGGTTATCGTATCACCTATATAAACCGGCTTTTTGAAATCGCATTCCATAGTGACGGTGATGCTGCCAGGTCCGGGCAGCTGGGTTCCCAGCACATTGGAAATAAATCCAATCGATAATATGCCGTGGGCGATGGTTTTGCCAAAGGCGGTTCCGCTGGCAAATTCCGAGTCAATATGAGCTGGATTAAAGTCGCCGGTTACACCTGCGAATGAATAGACATCGTACCCGGAAACAGATTTTGTAAAGTTGGCCGTATCGCCGATATTAATTTCCTCGATAGTTTTACCCAGCATGCTCCTCTGCCTCCTCATCCAAATGATTCAATAAATATGCTCAAGCAGGTTTCTTTTTTACCGGCATCATTATAGCTTCGCCGTCGACTACAAGCTCATCCCGCTGGTTGGTGCAATATGTTCGCAACCAGACCCGGTTTTTGGTTTCATCTTTTTTGGTCACCTCAACCGTGGCAGTGATCGTATCACCTATAAAAACGGGCTTTTTAAATTCACAGGTCTGATGGATATAAATGGACCCTGGACCGGGGAGTTGAGTCCCCAGCACGTTGGAAATGAATCCGATTGATAATATGCCGTGGGCGATTATTTTACCGTATGAAGTCTCACTCGCATATACTGAATTTATATGCGCCGGATTGAAGTCACCGATGGTTCCGGCCATGGAATAGACATCATATTCAGCCACGCTTTTATTGAAAGAGGCTGTATCACCGACATTGATTTCTTGGACCGTTTTTCCCAGCATACTCTTCCTCCGTTCATATTGCTGTTCTTCAGGACAATTCTGTAAGAATACCTGATATTAATAAGTTTAACGTCTTTAATACTATTTCACTATACCCTAATAATAATAGCATCGTTTTCAGCTGCCAGGGTTTCTTCGACAGCCGGTTTTCCCGGTTTTACGTGTGCCGATGGGTGCGAAAATAAATTCGCTTCATATCGGTTCAGTGCAAAACAGATATGAACCAACAAGCAGCTATGATACGGCAGCATTGGGACAGCGCTGCTTCAAGAAGTCCAGGACCTGTTCCATGTGGTCGGCTGACTGGCAGAGAAGGTATATAAGGGGCGGTTCCGGCCTCTGGTTTTTAACAACAAGGACGTGATCCTTAAGCCGCAATTCAATTCGATTGACGTTGGTCAAACCAATTATACCTGCAGGTTGCGTATGCCCGGTGCCTTGTATTCCGGGGGCGGGACTGTTGTCTGGTAAATCAGTGACAAAGGAGGCTATGAAGCGGACATCGTCCGCGATATCCTGGGCTGTGGCCAGCGCAGTGCTTGTGCCATCCAGCCATCCCTGAACATCGTCCCGTTCAATGCTTGTGTTATATAGCAGTATATATCGATTGGTTAGTGCGAACCAATGGATTTCCTTCCGTGGATATCTCCAGATCAATATCACGATAGCAGCCACGGCAGTGGTGATCCCGGCTGCAATCAGGTTGCCGTAATCATTGTCCTGTAGTTGAATACACAGAATCAGAGCCAAAACCAGCAGCCCGAAGCCTGTACCGGCTATCTTGACAAATTGGCGAACCGCATCTTCCGTACTGGGACTGTGGGTCTTTCGTTCTTCCTTGATACTATCAGGCATCTCTTGTTCCCACAACATATGAATAGTGTGGCCCGCCTCACCTGGGCGGGAGTCCCCTGAAAATGCGGAAACAGGATTTTGTTGAATGTTGCCATTTACCCCTTCACCTGATGAAATGTCCGCCATTATTTCGATCTCCTTTCATGCTTTCACTATTCTGCCTGTCAACAGCAGCCCGATTCCCATGACTGCACCTGCCGCTCCTGCTATATACGGCAGGAAGCTTATGCCGAAAGCGGCCATGGGAATGGCCAGAACGAAGCCGGATCCCCATCCGGTTATAGTGCTGTTGATAACCGTGGTATCAGGCAAACGGCCGTCATTGAATTTGGCGGCTATTGACGTGAGCAGGCGGCGCAGAAAGCCGCCCTGGCTGGCCAGGGCTTTTATGGACATGAACGCTGCCAGGAAGCCCACCAGGCTGTTTTGCCAGGAGGCGTCCCCGGTCATAAAATTGTAAGAAATTAAGGCCAGTCCGCCCCCCAGAACCATGCTTCCGTAGCGGGTAAAGCCCGGCAAGAAAAAAGATTTGAAAAAGCTGGCGAAGCCGTTGCTCATGCCGGAAAAGGCGTTTTCACCGGAGAGCAGTGGCACCAAGAGCGAAAAAACAAAGTAGGAAATAAACACTTTACCGACCGTTCCGCCTAGTATGCCGAACAGTCCGGAATTAGCCCCGCTCCGGGCAAAGGTCAAGAAATTCAGGGTCGCAATATTGATTCCGAACAGTGGCAGCAAATTGAGGACCAGCCAGACCAGGGTTATAAGAAGAAGGGGAATGAGCTTTTTAGGATCCTTGATGACCGCTGGCAGACTGGTGAAAATCCGGCGAGCCGAGCTCATGATGACACTCAATGGTCCGGTAATCGGAGCCAAAGCCGCCATTGAAAATGACTGGTCCAGAATTACTTCGCCGCTTCCCGGCAGGCTCAAAGCAGCACTGGACATCAGTGAGTTGCCACGGTGTACTGCGGCATTGGCTGATTGGATACCTGCTATCACCTTTGATGAACCATGCAGCAAGCCGGGGCTCGAAGCAGGAGCAACCGGCGCGGTCAGCGCACCGCCGCATTTCGTACAAAACTTGAGGCTGCCTGGCGCCGAGGCTCCACACCCCGGGCACTGAACCTGTAATGCCGGTTTTGCCGCAAGATGCATGGGAACATCATGGACCGAGCCCGCCTTCCAGATACCAACCGGTGTCCCGCAAGCTGTACAAAATTTGAGATTTTCAGCTAATCGATTGCCACATTTATTACAGAAATTCATGGCATGACCCCCTGATAGTGAAACACGTATTCGGTCTGTTCAGGCTCACAGGGAAAATTTCTCCCTGCAGCACATATTTAGCACTTAAAATGATTGCAGCGGCAGTTAAAAAGCAATGAATAACTGCGGATTAAGCTCCGCTTGGAGAAGATGATTCATTTTATCCCGTGCTTCTAAAGACTGTCAATTGAAGCATTGGTAATGGCCGTGTCAACTCATCGTGGGTAACTCCCGCTGAATTTATTAAATTTATGTTTGATGATAATACATGCAAAATGTTTTGGATGCCGTTGCTATGGGACTTGGCTCGTTCCGGGCCTCCTCAAAAGAAGACTATGCTTCTCGTCTCCCCAGTCAGCCGGTCCCGCTCCAACTGGCCATCCGTGGCCAGGTTCGCGTTCCACGCATCCTGCGTTCCACCGGCAGGACAGGGTTCGCCTTCGAAGAGTCTTCTAGTATTCGTCGGCAGTCACTCTCCAAGTGCCATAGCAACGTATATTCCATAAATATTGTGCATGTCGGATTCCTTATCCTGTTTACATCATAACAACCGGTGAAAGAGGACTGGTTTAACGGCTTATTTTGCCCATTAAGGAAGTAATATTAATGTTGTAGACCGCCAATGAAACTTATCTGCAAAATAGCGTGTTATAATATTTGACAAACGATAAAGAGCTTGCCAGCCAATCATGTTCCTGCGACTGGTGAAATCCGGTCTCTGAAGTCAGTCGGAAAACTATGTGCCGGCATTGAGTCACAGGATAAGCTTCGGCCAGAACTGTGATAAGAAAGGTGGTATCGGAATGCGATGCAATGGATGCGGCAATGATAATCCTCCCGGGTCTCAATTCTGCGGATTTTGTGGTCAAGCCATGCCGGCCATCCACAAAACCTCCCGGATCTTCATTTGGGTATCTTTCGTGCTGCTGATCCTGGGCTTGATCGCCCTGATAGCCGGGGGAATATGGTTTTTTGCTCACTATACGATTGTGTTCTAAAATACAAAGATGGGAGGAGTAATGATGAATCCAAGAAATACAGGCAAATTGGTTATTACATTGCTTGCGCTTATTCTAATGGCTGGTTTGTTTTTATCGGGAGGCTGCAAAATAGTGCCTATAGACGAGAATAATACTTCCCAGAGCAGTACTTCCAGTGATAAATCCACCAGCACAAATGACAAAACCGCCACTACTTCGGATTCCCAAAATAGTCCTGAAAAGGGCAAGGATTCAAGTCCCAGCAGCAATCAGCAGGCGAACCGTACCCAGGGTGACTACGCCTGGCCCAACGGTGACAAGTACCACGGTCAATTGCTTAATGGACTGCCGGATGGAAACGGCACTTCCTCCGAGTGGAACGTGGCTTGGGACAGTTATGGGGAATTCTACACCGGGGAATGGAAAGACGGCAAAATAAACGGATACGGTAAATTGACCATCGGGACGGATGGTTCATATTTCGAAGGAAACTTTAAGGATAATCTGCCGAATGGTGAAGGCATACTGCATGATCCCATGAACGGCCCCCAACCCGGAACGCCGAGCAATTGGACCACGGCCAAGAAAGACGGCCACTGGTTATCGACCTCCGACAAAGGCGAACGTTTTTCACCCAATGTGCCGGGGGAAAAGTACTAATATGCTGAGATAGAAGTGCAATCGGCCTGGAGGCCAGCTATACTGGTTTCGATCCAAAGGAGGCCATGGTATGAAGAGACAACCTTGTGACAAATGGATGCGTTGTTTGGTGATCCTTGTTTTGTCAGTGCTGGCCATGCCCTTTTTATCCGGAACCGGTGTTGCGGCGGTCAGCCAGTCAGATCTGGGGCCGCCATATAATTGGGATAAATACGACTATGCCGTTAGAACCAACGCTAGCGGATTTGACAGAGGCAGGGTCGATAAAGCCGACTATTCAGGATATAGCTATATTCTTTTCATAGATACTTATCTAAAAGGGCATTCAAATTCAGATGTTCCCCTGGGCACCTGCAAAATGACTATCGAAGTAAGCGATGTTATGCAACAAAATGTAGCCTTGAACACATCGAGACAAGATCCCTACTATTGGTATACTGATGAATGGTACGCCATGGAATTGGGTCAGGGCCGAGGACCCGGGCAGACACAGGACGAGGTATTCAAAATATGGAAAGAGGATGAAAGAAGCTGGTATGGTTCGGATACGGCGTTCACGTTTAAAGATACCACGGTGAGCGGTCGTCCCGCTTTGTTAGCATTCGATCAGGACCCGTATTCGCATGAGACCGAGATCCACTATTACATATTGATCCCGGAGGCGGATTTTCCTGACGGTATTTACATTATTGAACTATTTGGGAGAATCAGGAAGAGCCAGTCTGGTTCTGATGATGCCTGGCGCGCATGGCTTAAAACCCTGCCGCCTGGAGATAATCCCGAGATTATCGCTATCGTTGAAAAAGTGGATGTGAAAGTAACTAAAGAATACCTGCCCGGAACCGGCCAGAGCGGTTCAACCAACACCAATGCCGCTGACACTGCCGGCGAGACCAGCGTACCTGTAGCCATCGCCATTGTTTTGGGCAGCACAATTGCCGCAGTGGCCGGCGCGGCCATTGCCAGCAGCGGTCCTGTCTCCGGGGACAGCCAGAATGAAAGCGGCAGCACTTACCGAATGGCGATCAACAAGGATTTCGGTGACAAGATCAAATGGAACAGCTCGCCGGTATTTGTCTATGCCCGCATGATAGAAATAACTCCCGAGGGGGCTGAAGTTGACCGCCCTGACCTCAGCCAGGGAATAAGCATTTTTTCCACAGATCCACTTCTTGAAGTACGTACTGCCGGGTTGTCAGGCTCTTACATGGCGGCCAGTGCAGCCCCTGGTTCAGCGGCAACGGCCCAGACCAGCAGCTCGGCGGTGATCAGCTTCATGTTCACCGGAGCCGGCGGCACATTTCAGAACAATGTGAGCTTCAATGTGATTGGAGATGCCGCCATTGAACTGCCTGGTCCTTCACTGTATATACTGGCCGCATCGGGGCGCAGTTTTGAAATGGCCTTCAAGCTGGTGAATTTCATTAATCCACCGACCAATATCACGGTTAATAAAATGTCTGCCAGCAGTTCGTTCGACCTGAACACCGGGCAGGATGCCAGCGGCCAGGGAGTTATCAAGGCCACAGATATATCTCCGCATAAGGACCTTACAAGCTTTTATGAAAGCATCCAATGCGAGATCATCGCCAGCAACGAGAAGGAATATGCCCGTACAGTATTCTCGGCAGTAATGTGCTACGAGGGTATTCTACCCGATTTCCTGGGCAAACCGCCAGAAATACTGGCCTACAAAGACGCCCGGGGAGAGATGCCGGTAACCTCGGTTGCATTCCGGATGGGCGCCTGGAACGAGAACACCCGGATGCTGGAGGTCAAGCAGCCTCAAAATGTGGATGTCAGTTTCAGTGATGAACGTGGCATAAGCAATATTGTCGGGCTCATGCAGACCCTGGATATGGAGAACAGCACCGGGGAATATCTTCTGTATAGATTCCAGGCGGAACTATCGCTGCCGGCTCCAGAAGAGGTAAAAGGGCAGTTGGAGATGAGCTGTGATGCTCCGGTTGGTCGCTTTGACAATCTGACCGAAGTAAAGCTAATGCCGGACTTGCTCGTTTACGAAACCGAAAGGCAGGAGGAATTCAAGCATTGCGTCCGGATCATTGACACCTACATGCCCACGCGTCTGCGGCCGCAGAAGCAGCGGGAGCTTGAACAGGGCTTCGATAAGATGGGCTTGAAGGACCTGCAGGTTTTTCGCAAAGAATGCTGGAACATCGCATCGCGCTCCATCCTGGACCAGCAGCAAAAATACCTTGATGATGCGGCCTGGTATGATGAAGCCATATCCAAAGCCGAAATCCTCGTTACCATTGGCGATTTAGCCCTGGACGCCGCCCTTGCGCCATTTGGAGGCCCGATCACCGGATTCGTAATAACCAATGCCAAGGGGCTTATGATTGATTGCATTAACGAACGCATCAGCAAAGGCCATATGGGCTGGGATGAGTTCGGCTCGGTTTTATCTAAACGCCTGACTGAAGTGGTTGGCCAGGCCGATGGGCTGGTGGAGATGCCCGGGACAGACAAACCCTGGCTATTGGCCAAGTGGTTGAGCTTCTATTTCGTTTACCGGGTATTCTACCATTGGTATAACGATACTGAAGCAAATGGGGAGCGCAAAGGCCTGTGGGAAGCCATGGGTAGCGGCTGCACTGAGGTGTTTACCAAAAGCATCGGTGTGGGGCTGGGCGAATGGACCAAGTCCATTGCCGGCAAACACGCCCGGTACAATGTTGGCAGCAGCACCGGGGATCGCGAGCAGGAGTGGCTTAATCAGCAGGTGCGCAGAGGATTGAATGCTGGCGATGGCATGGCCGCCGCTCTGGATAGAAAGATTGCCGAGTTCACCCAGACCATGATGGATTATGTTGAACGGATTAAGATAGGATGAGCACAACGGTCAATATATGTTGAATAGCGTTCCTTTCTCATGCTTCCATTAAGGCGTTTGCAGATCATTTTCATATTATTACCATAAAAATGTTGTCTTGTGACTGAAATGTAACCGAATAGTGACTGAACGGTGACGCTGACTATGTATAATAGTCTCTGTAATTGTAAAAGATGGGCGCATTTCATTCCAGGGTGTGGACAATGGATTTAGTGCAGCAGAATTGCAACATATTGAATAGGAGAGATGAAAATGAAAATAACCCAAAAGCTATTATCCGTACTTATAGCCGCCTTCTTTTTGTTTGGTACAGTTCCGGGAGTTCCGCTGGGAACACAGAATGCTAACGCCGTCACCGTGCCAGAAATAACTGTTGCTTCCTCCTATGATCCCATACTATGTGAAGTGGCTGTTACCATTAGCTGTTCGGGCAATGATATGCCTGCTGCATATACTTATGCAATCAAGGATTCTGCTGGAATAGTTATAAAAACCGACAGCTTTCAGTTGAAAGCGGATAAATCTATTAATGTCGTAGGTCCCGGTTTGGCCTTTCCAGCTCCAAATACTATCTACCATTACGGAATAGATATTACTGATGATAAAGGAACGACTCGTAAATATAACCAGGAATATTGTACGCTCGCTGCCATTTCCGGCTGTGTTTTCGCCGATTTAAACTATAATGGGGTGATGGATGCCGGCGAACCCGGAGTGGGTGGAGTGACGGTAACACTTGCGGATTCTAATGTTACAACAACAACTACTGCTAATGGCCAGTATATGTTCAAAAATTTACCAGCGGACACTGGGTACACGGTATCGATCCTGGATTTAGCCGGATATATTAATACTACGCCCAGGCCGCTTGCCGTAAATATAATACCCGGCACAGGAATTGTTCAAAATGTCAATTTCGGCATAGCTGCTCCAAAGTCGCCGGCCGTAACTACCGAGGGCGTATCGGGAATGTCAGCAACCAGCGCGTTCTTGAATGGAAAAGTCAATGCCTTTGGCTTTAGCAACACGGCAGTATCTTTTGAGTATGGAACCGATAACGCGTATGGAACCACCGTCACCGCCGCAGAAAGCCCGGTCAATGGCATCAATGATACTCCTGTAAGCGCCAGTATATCGGGATTAAATCCCAATACGACATATCATTACCGCGCCGTAGGAATCAATTCTAAAGGCACAACCTGTGGAGACGATCTGACCTTTACTACACCTGCGTCACAAACTCCAGCTCCATCTGATGAATATTCACCCAGCTCCAACACTTATTCAGCTCCGGCAACCGTTACTGCACAGCCATCTTCAACTTCAGCAGTGGTTACTCCTCCGGATGCAACGATGATTCCAGCGGAACACAGCGCAACCTTCACCCTGGATGAAACCACCTATTTCATCGATGGTGAAGCTCACGAGATGGATACCGTGCCGTTTGCTCAGGGTGAAAGAGTATTGATTCCCCAGAGATACCTGGGCATCGCCCTGGGAATTCCTGATGACGCAACCCATATGATATGGGATGAAGCCACCAAAACTGCTACATTCATTACTGCTGACGGCAAAGAAGCTAAATGCAGTGTGGGCAGCAAAATATTGACCTTTGACGGCCGGGAAATCCAGATGGATGTGGAGCCCATTGTTCAGGATGGGCATATCTTCCTGCCGGCCCGCTTCCTGACCGAAGCGCTGGGGGGAAGTGTCAGCTGGAATGACCTGGCTAAAACGGTTACCGTAAAGATTACCCGTTAACTCTGTTTGGATTTTTGATAGGGATAAATAGATAGCAGCAATAAATCCGTTTTCATGCTGTGATGTATGGAAACGGATTTTATACATTTGCTTCTTCAGTTTCTTGACTGACTGCAGAGCATTTTCATATTATTACCATAAAAATGTTGTCTTGTGACTGAAATGTAACCGGATAGTGACTGAACGGTGACGCTGACCATGTATAATAGTCTCTGTAATTGTAAAAGATGGGCGCATTTCATTCCAGGGTGTGGACAATGGATTTAGTGCAGCAGAATTACAACATATTGAACAGGAGTGATAAAATTGAAAATTACCCAAAAGCTATTATCCGTACTTATAGCCGCCTTCTTTTTGTTTGGTACAGTGCCAGGAGTTCCGCTGGGAATAAGGATTGCCGATGCAGAATCATCAGTACCGTCTGCATCGCTGGTGTTTTCTGTGCACGATGTCTTATCATTTGGAGCGCTTGTGGATTGTAACCTATCGCTAAATAATGTCTCTTCAGGCACTATATATTTCAAATATGGCCAGGTCAACGGTGCTGACGAAACTCCAATTGCAATGCTTTCATGTAGTAATATAAACGGAGCTTTGTCGTCATGCTCCGGCGCAAGCACGAATTATCCCCTTCCTGCAAAATGGCAGCCCAATACGCTTTATCATGGCTTCCTGGAGGCACAATACACTAACGGAACTCAAAGCTTCACAGAATTAAGTGCAGCACAGACATTTACGACGCTCGCTGCCATTTCAGGCCGTGTTTTCAATGATGTAAACTATAACGGGATGATGGATGCCGGCGAACCAGATATGGCCGGGTTGACGGTAACACTTGGGGAAAATGGCCTGACCACAACAACTTCTGGCACTGGCCAGTATATGTTTACCAATTTACCAGCGGTTTCTGGATACAGGGTATCGATCCAGGATATACCCGGATTCGTCAATACTACGCCCAGGCCGCTTGCCGTAAATATAATACCCGGCACAGGAATTGTTCAAAATGTTAATTTCGGTGTAGCTGAGGCAAAGCCGCCGGCTGTAACTACCGGGGGCGTATCGGGAATGTCAGCAACCAGCGCGATCCTGAATGGGCAAGTCAATGCCTTTGGCTTCAGCAACACGGCAGTATCTTTTGAGTATGGAACCAGCACCACGTATGGAACCACCGTCACCGCCGCAGAAAGCCCGGTCAATGGCATCAATGATACTCCTGTCAGCGCCAGCATATCGGGATTAACTCCCAATACGACCTATCATTACCGCGCTGTAGGAATCAATTATAAAGGCAAAACCTGTGGAGACGATCTGACCTTTACTACACCTGCGTTTCAGGCTCCAGCTCCATCTGATGAATATTCACCCAGCTCCAACACTTATTCAGCTCCGGCAACCGTTACTGCACAGCCAGCTTCAACTTCAGCAGTGGTTACTCCTCCGGATGCAACGATGATTCCAGCGGAACACAGCGCAACCTTCACCCTGGATGAAACCACCTATTTCATCGATGGTGAAGCTCACGAGATGGATACCGTGCCGTTTGCTCAGGGTGAAAGAGTATTGATTCCCCAGAGATACCTGGGCATCGCCCTGGGAATTCCTGATGACGCAACCCATATGATATGGGATGATGCCGCCAAAACTGCCACTTTTATAACCGCAGACGGCAAAGAAGCTAAATGCAGTGTGGGCAGCAAAATATTGACCTTTGACGGCCGGGAAATCCAGATGGATGTGGAGCCCATTGTTCAGGATGGGCATATCTTCCTGCCGGCCCGCTTCCTGACCGAAGCGCTGGGGGGAAGTGTCAGCTGGAATGACCTGGCTAAAACGGTTACCGTAAAGATTACCCGTTAACTCTGTTTGGATTTTTGATAGGGATAAACAAATGGGCAGCAATAAATCCGTTTTCATGCTGTGATGTATGGAAACGGATTTTATACATTCTTCTGTGATTTAGTTGCCCGGGTCATCAAATATGGGTCATCCGGCAACTTGACAAGAGTCGGGCCCGGTATGATAATTAAAGTGTCTTTTGGGTAAATTGGGTATGTGTTCAGGGAGCCTGGTTTACGGAATGCAAGCAGATATCGCAGCTGGTACAGGAGAGAAGCCATGAATATTACTTCCAGGCGTCTGGATTTCTTGCGAACAATTAAACAGATTTATGATAACACCAGCCTGCCGGTGCATTATATCCGGGTGGCTGAAAAACTGGGCGTCAGCAAGTGGAGCGCCTATGATATGCTCAAATCGCTTGAAAAAGACGGCCTGCTATCCCGCCACTACGAGGTTAACAACGTAGAGAAACACCCCGGGCGGGCCATGATAATGTTCTATCCCACCCAGCTGCTGGTGCAGATCGTCAATGCCGCCTCATCTGACGTAAAAGCCAGCACCAAGGAATGGATTCAGGTCAAGGACCGTTTGCTGTCCGCGTTTGATAAGATGGAACCGGACAAGGCCGGGGAACTGATGGAGCAGTTGGCGGCCGAACTACCTGTTGTCGAGAATCCCCTGGCGGCCTGCGCTTATGTAGTTACAATGCTGATAGCCCAGTTGCAGAACCTGGGAGAAACCAGCCTGAGTATTGTCCGTTCGATTATGAAGGGCGCTGTAAAAGCCGAATCCGCACTGGCCATGATTGCCGGAGCCATAATGGGCTCACTGGCAAGAGCCGGACTGCCGAATAACTGCATCAACCAATTAAGCGGATTTTTGCCGGGATTCCAAAATAACCTGGCCCGGCTTGACTCTGCGGAACAAACGCTTTTAATGGACTTCCTGGGGCAGGCCCTGGAAAAAACGGCTTGATTTTTGTTTGCCAGGAATTTTGGTTAATTGGGTATATTGTGGGTATTGGGGATGGCGGCCGGTGATAACTGATACTGAACATAAAATGGCAGGCCGCAGTCAAGCAGTGGCTTGATTACGCGAAAACAGGAGTGTTTTTCATGATTGATCAGGGTGTACAATTAATTCTCTTTATCAGCTTCTATGCATTTCTGGGCTGGCTGCTGGAAAGTGTTTTTAAAAGCCTCAGAGAGCAGCGCTTCGTCAATAGCGGATTCCTGCTCGGGCCTTTTGTGCCCATTTATGGATTTGGAGCGTTCATAATCATTCAAATGGCAGATTTGACTGAAAGCTATTTTTCCGGAGCCAGTACTTTCGCCCTGATAGCGGCGCAGGGGAGTCTGGCCATAATCCTGATCACCGTACTTGAATACTTTACCGGATGGCTGTTGGAATCGCTTTTCGATTGCCGTTGGTGGGACTACTACGACCAGAAATGGCATTTACATGGCAGAGTATCCCTGAAATATTCATTAATGTGGGGATTGGGCGCCCTGTGGTTCCTCAAAACCCTGCAGCCTTTTTACTTGACCCTGGTTGGCGGCATTTCGGCTAATAGCCAGTTGACAGTGGCCGCCCTGCTGTTAGCGTATTTTATTGTGGATGGCATGCGCTCTGCCCATGAGGCACTGGGTTTACGGACGCTAATGGCCGCTTATCACCTTTATACCATTGAACAGCAGCTTTTAAGGCATTTGGAAAGCCAGCTGAATTCCTATAAACGCCTGGTTATGTCGTTTCCATTGCTGGCTGCATATAATCGGGGCGAGCTGAAGACTTTCCGCAGCCTGGTAGCCGAGTATGCGAGCCGGAAGCAGCGTTTGCAGGAACACTATATGCTCAGCGTGGAAGACTTGATTAATCATCCTGCGGTTCAGGAAATGCGTATATATCCTCATCACGGTCAGGTTTCCTGTTTTGATCACAGTTTTAATGTATCTTACAGCAGCTTTATATTAAGCAGAATGCTGGGCCTGGATTACTATTCGGCCGCTCGCGGCGCCTTGCTGCATGACTTTTTCTTATACGACTGGCACAAAGAACGGAAAAGTGAACAGCTGCATGGCTTTGCTCATCCCCGGATCGCCTTGGACAACGCCGAATCAATGTTTAAGCTCAACTATATAGAAAAAGATATTATTTTGAAGCACATGTTTCCGATAACCTGGCCGCCGCCGATATACCGGGAATCATGGCTGGTATCTGTCCTGGACACGTGCTGTACAATTGCCGAAGTCATCGGATCATGGATTTGTACGACCCGAAGAAAAAGAGCAGCCCGGCTACCCTTAAAACAATTACCGGTTGACGACACAGGTATGATTAATATAGGGCCCAGTGGGGCCTGAAAGAGCCGGACTGGCTATTATAGGAACAAACAGGGGGAATGCGGAATATGGACGGGTTTAATCGAAATTCGTGAGAGCGTGCATGATTTGCTGATAACCAGTCTGGATGAGGTCTAGGGAGATTATTCATGGAGGAGGGCTTGATGAATGCTACGAACAATGGAAGACAATGTTTTAGTAGCCAAACTGCAGCACGGCCAAACAAATTCCTTTAATTATGAGGAATTACTGCAACTGAAGAGCGCCATAAGTGAAGTAAACCAGGTTGCCGAGCTGCAAGGCCTGGTTATAACCGGTACTGGACCATTTTATTCGAGTGGTTATGATCTTCCGAGTATCATAAATTTCCAAACCAAAGACGAAGCTGAATCTTTCGTTCATCTGGCTGATAAAGTGCTGCTGGAGCTGTTTGCGTGCTCCAAGCCGGTTATTGCAGCTATTAACGGTCATTGCGCAGCTGCTGGAATGGTGACTGCCATGGCGGCTGATTATCGCATAGGAATTAATAATGCCAAAATCAGGATGGGCATGAGTGAAATTAAAATCGGTCTCCCTTTAATGCCCGCTATGAACGAGATTCTGCGTTTTGGTCTCAATAGCAACAGCTTATTTAGAGATGTAATGTATTTTGCCAAAATGTATGATTTCAATGAAGCAAAGACCCTGGGGATGATTGATGAAATTACTGACTCCGACCGCCTTGTGCCCCGATCCATCGAATTGGTTAATGAGCTGATGAACACCCCCAGAAGGGTGTTCATGGATTTAAAGCGTTTCCATAGAAAGCCGGCTGTCCAGCAGATAATAACGGAAACAGAAGCCTTCGACTGGGACGAATTATTGCAGATTGTTTTTAACGATGATATCAGGAAAGTGCTGGCCGCTGTTCAGAAGGGTATGGACCGTTAATTTTGCCAGTAGGTCACCTGGTCCTGACGGTCAGCCATTACAGCTCTTTGGGGGGTAAATACCAGGATGGAGATATTATCCCCCATGATAAATTGGGAGCGTTGGGGATGAGCTTGCTGATGCAAGTTGCGGTATCTTTCAGCCAGTTCCCCGGCAGATATTTCGATTGTCCCTACTAAGGTTATACTCAGTGGGTTATCGAGTTGTTCGCTTTCGTGGATCAAGACCGCCGTCCGCCAATTTGAACGGAGATTTCTAATCTTTTGGCTGTCCTCCCGACCGCTCATAACCAGCAGCCCTTCTCCAGCCAGGAAGGTGTAGAACATCAGGGATAGGTAGGGTTCCTGCCCATCTACTGTACCCAAACAACATTGGTTATTATTTAGCAAAATTTCCTTCATTTTATCCGGCAGCAAATCTCACACCCCCTTAATACAGAATCAGTTATTCTATGAGAATTAGGATATAGGGAACTTATCATAATCATATCATATGGCTTAGCTGGGTATCAGCCGCTCCGACCTTTACCGGCAGCTTCATAACCTGAAGGACCAGCCGGAAATATGTCACAAAGGCTGCTTCAATATTTTTAATAATAGTAAACGGCTGACCGTGAAACAGCTGGATGAAGCTATATACAGTGGAAACCCGGCTAAAGGCACATCTGCGCAACCTCTCGCATGAATAGAAAATTAACGTTTAGGCATTATCTTGCGATAGACTTCTTTGGGGGATTTCTGTTGGTTATCCACAGTGAGAAGCCGGTCTATACTGATAGCAAAGAGTTTTTCATTTTCTTCCAAGTACGGCAGGATGAGCTCCCAGTCCGCATCGCTGATTTCATTAAATTCACCGCCGTTAAGCTGTTCTTCAACCAGCTTTTTCTGTGGATCACGGACATAGATCGCGCCGCCGGATGCAAGTGAGAAAATGTTAGAGCCCGGGTAGGGTGAGTCATATTCCATGATAGAGCCGTCCTCATCATTAAAGCCGATGCCGTTTAAGACGACAAACCCACCGCCGTTAAGCGGATCGCCGGCCATGAAGGATTCCGCCAGATAGTCCAGTGCCGTACCGTTAATAACCACGCGCGGTCTGCCAACGGCATTGATCAGCGGCCGTCCGGCGGCATTGCCCATGATATAGGCGGTACCGCCTTTGGCGCCGTACATGAATGTCTGGCCGACATCGCCGTAGACCACCAGCTTACCGTCTTTCATTATCTGGCAGAGCTGATCCTGGGCATTGCCGTGCACGTAGATTTCCATGCCGTCGATGCCGGAGGCCAGATAATCGCCGGAAGAGCCATAGACATCTAGCCGTATGCCTTGAGTAGCCGCGCCGAAGCCGCACCCGGTAAACCGCTGGCCGCGGTACTTGTAAATAATAAAGCGTTTCCAGCCTAGTTTGTAGGCATTGACAATCAGCACTGCGTCGCACAGATCGCCTTCCGGTTCAAATGCTTCCGCATCAATAACCAGGATCTTCTCGTTATTCTGCGGGGCACGGATTTCCCCTCGCGTTACAAAATCAATCCGGCTGAAGCGGGAGTTGGATTTCCCTGTAATCATAGTGGTTTCATTAAAAATCCCATCCAGAGCGAGCTTGATTACATGCTGGAGAGAGCTTCTCTTTATCTTGCCGGTATTGTAGCGCAAGTCGCTTAAAAGAGTCAGACTGTCAATGCCGGTTTGTTTGCAGTCATCATTTTTAACCGCATGCTTTTTGATGTTTTCAACGGCGAACCTGAGACGGTTGGCATCGAATCCGCCGATATTTTCCTGAACATAAGCTACTATTTTCCGGGTGGCAGTTGCCGGATCCTTTTCAGTAAAAAAGGACAGGAGCTTTTTTTCGATCGCCTGGCAGGCTGCATCAGATTTAACCGGCTCGGTAACATCACAGATTTCTTTATCCCTGGGAGTTTCAATTACCCGGCCGAATTTATCAGTACAGACCAGCTCTCTATTGCCGCTGGCGTCGCCGCTATCCTTCAGATTGAAGATAAAAGAGCCACCGTCTGTATAGCTTCCGCCGCGGGCATTCCAATACTTGTCGGCAATAGGCCGGAAGCGGGCATCTTCCCTTACCAGCGAGATCAGGGTAGCATCAATGGCCTGCTTTTCCGAACAGATCAGTCCCACCTGCACTTCGCCTTCCTGCAGGGCAAAGACCTGAGGACGCAGCATGGCGGTATCTGTAATGCCGATCAGCTGGAACTGGCCATTCCGCACATCATTTCTGGCGATGATGAAAAACCACGGACCATCGGGTGAGGCGCTCACATGATGGGTCTGAATGGCCTTGTAGAGCTGCTGCTTTTCAGGAGACAGCATATCGAAGTCCCTTTCCGAGGTCGGCGCCAGGGCTTCAATCAGGTGTTCAAGCGGATACTTGTACACGCGGCTCCACAGGTCAAGCAGCAGGGCTGCTTCCTCTGTATCGGTCAGGAACAGGGGCTGGTAATTGCGCTGTTTCAGGTATTCATATATCGACTGGTAGTTGGCAAAATCACCGTTGTGCACTAAGGCCTCGTTTAGCGCGCTGAACGGATGGCAACCGCCTGGATGCCAGACACGTCCGCGGGTGGGATAACGCTGGTGAGCCAGCCATACATGCGCCTTGAAATCATCCAGCTTGTAATAACGCACCACATTCTCGGCATATCCCACAATTTTCAAGATCATCATATTGCGGCCATGGGACATGACAAAGGCTTGTTTTTCGCCCAGCGAGGCATAATAGCGCGTATTGATTTTGAAGCTGTTCTGGTACACAAACTCATCTTCTGCATCGCGCCGTTCCATGAAGGCCAGGTCCTTTTCCTGGATGAAGGCATCCAGCACATCGTTCTTGACTCGTACAAAATAGCGCATGATGTCCGGCGGCCTTACTTCCAGGCCGATGGACTCATAGTCATCAAGGGTGTCAAGCTTTTCGCATTTATCTATGGCAAAGTACGGTTTGATATAGGCCTCTTCGATCTCCGCTGCCACGCTGTTATCAAGCAGGGCAATGTGGAGCATGTAGTCATCATCCAGGACCTGGCGGGAAACGCCCAGGGCTTCCGGTACAAAACCTACTGCGCCGATGCCGCCGCCTTTGCCATTGCCGCGGTTGTGCATCTGTACCGAGGGCTCAAAGATGTTTTTGCCGGTGACCGGAATGGAGCTGATAAATCCGGTAACTCCGCAGCCGCCTTCCTCTTCCGTGTTTGGGGCCAGCGGCGGTACCTGACTTAAAATCTCACTGCGCGATTCTAATATTTTATCTGCTTTATCCATGTTATTTATACTCCATTTATTTGCTGTAATCGATATGTTCCAGCAGGTCTGTACGGCCTACAAGTTCTTTAACATCCCTCATGCCGAATTTTTGCAGGATTTCTACCAGCTGATAATTCCAGGCATGGTACATATTCACTAAACGCTGGGTGGCCCATTCTTCGGTAAATAGATCCGCCAGTTCCGAGTCGGTAGAAGCGATGCCGCGGGCGCAGCCGCGGCCGGATTCACAGTTGCCGCAGCGCACACATTCCAAAGAGACCAATTCCGCCGTGCCGATTACCGCACCATCGGCGCCCAGGCAGATGGCCTTGACCAGGTCGTGGGCAGTGCGGATGCCGCCCGAGGCAATCAAGGTTACCATATCTCTTGCGCCTTCGTCCTTCAAGAAATTGTGCACCTTGGTAATGGCGTACTCAATGGGCATGGCGATGTTTTTCTTGGCGATATCCGGTGCTGCGCCGGTGCCGCCGTAGCCGCCATCAATGTGAATGATATGGGCGCCGGCATAGTAGGAACCGACCGCCACCATGTCCACATCATTGGGAGTGGAAACTTTGACTGAAACCAGGGCAATGGGGTTCATCTCCTTAATCCAGTCGATATGCTTCTTGTGGTCTTCAATGGAATATACCGAATGGAAAGGGAACGGTGAAAAGAGAGAGGAGCCTTTGACTGCCTCGCGCATCCTGGCAACGCTTTCCGTATTTTTTTCGCCCAGGAGGTGGCCCCCCAAACCAGGTTTGGCACCCTGAGCGTATTTGAATTCGATAATTTTAACGCGTTGGATGGTTTCTTCCCGCACACCGAATAGACCGGTGGCAACCTGGGTTATTACATGATCGTCATAGGGCTCTAGAATATCCGGATAGCCGCCTTCTCCCGTGCAGGTAAAAGTGTTCCATATGGCCGCGTTGTGGGCCTTGGAAACCATGGTCGGCAGGCTGACGGAGCCGAATGACATGCCGCCGCCATAGACCGGAGTGGAAATGACCACCGGCGCTCTTCCGTCATTACGGCGGTTAAGTGGAATGGCGGTTGAGATCTCGGACTTGTCCACATTGGGCGGATTGGCCGGGAACTTGAAGCGCAATTTATCAAAGCCGCCGCCGGAATTGCCCACATTATATTCAATGTCGGTACGCTCGGGAGGATAGCCGGTCTCGGCCATAATCCAGGTGCCGATAATCATATCGGCGGTCCAGCGGTAATCCCCCAGGGTTTCGTACATGGGGTTGAGCGACAAGCTTAAAGCCTTGCGCGGACACTCGGCAATGCAGCAGAATTCCCTGGACAGACATTCAAAGCCGATGCATTTGTAATCGATGGGCGGATTGACCTTGTTATGCCCTTCTCGCCGCTCATGGACGCCATGTGGACAGGTTTTAGCGCAGGTGCCGCAGTTGATGCAGTCACTCGAACGTGTAATCTTATACTTGGGCACCTGGTGCTTAAACCGGGAAGGCACCTTTTTAATTTTCACTGTTGATGGTTTCATATTCTGTTCACCCATTTTTCTATCGTTATTTAAATAATTTGCCGAATGTTTCCTGGTCGATCTCTTCGAAGAAGATGGCCCGGCCGCTTTCTCCCCGCAGCCGTCTGGCTTCGCGGATACCCATGGCGCCCATAACCTCAAGCAGCTGGGAATGCCAGGCGCCCATGAGATTGACGATGCGCTGGGTAATGATATCGACCGGTATTTTCTCCAGTCCGTCCGGCAGAAGCAACAGCTTTTTCGGTTCTTCGTATAAACGGGCGCCAAAGGCGATGAACAGCGGGATATCGATAGCTGTCAGATCGCCGCCGCAGAGCATTGATTTAGGCACGTGCTCGGCCATCGCTATTCCACCGGAGAAGATCAGGGTGATTTCATCGCGGATTTTCTCCTCGACCAGCTTCAAGTGGATGGAGCGGATGATATCTTTTAACAGGCGCGGTTTGAAGTTAGAGTCCTTGCCTTTGTTTATCTCCAGGCCGCGATAATCTGCCACGATATGGATTACCTCCGCTCCGCTGTTTACCAGGTTCGAGACGATGCCCTCAATGCCTCTGATGGCCGGAACGCGGATTATGGTTACCGCATTGCTGATATTTTTAATGCGCTCTTTTATGGTTGAGAATTTGTCCGGCAGGGCATCGCTATAATCAATGGCAACCAGGCGGGCGTTCTTCAGAATGCCGGCATGCTTGTCAATTTCATCCTCGGTAATAAACGGGATAATATTGGCGCTGTATGTCTCCAGCTCCGGCTTAATATCCGCCGCCGGCAAAATAACGCAGGTGCTGATCTGGCTGGCGGCCTTGACCAGAGCAAGCATAACCTTGGGGCTTAATTCCACCGGTGGGATATCAAAGAGAATAGGAATAGGGATATCAACAGTGGAATGCGGCTGCGTCAACAGGCGTCCTTCGGCGTCAAAGTCCAGGTGTTTGTGCTTGCGGCCCAGTTCCACACCGGTGCTGATATATTCCCGGCCGTGAATTCCGTCCCGCGTGGGGCGCACGATTTCCGACATGTCGGTCCACATGCTGTCAAAGCCTGCCCCGGTAAACGGCCCGCGGTATCCGGCGCCGGTCACTGGAACCTTGCCGTCTTCAGCCTGCTTCCAGAGCGTGAGGAACATGTCGGCTTTCCAGTAGGAGCCACTGATATTGACAAAATCCTGTTGCAGGGCCTTTTCCAGGGCTCCGCGGGGGCATTCCTGAATGCACCTGAAGCAGTTCCTGCATAACACCGTATTGGGGTCCGCCATTTTGCGCCGATCGCCTTTTCTGCGCTTATGGACTTCATAGATGCAGACCTTGGTGCACTTTCCGCAGTTGATGCAGTTTTTTCCCCGGCTGAGTTCGAACTTATAGATATATTCCATCTCCAGCGGGGTGACTTTTGGATGAATATGATATTTCTGTGGCATAATCTTTTTCCATCTTTTCTTTATTGTTTTTTTGTTGTTGGAATTAACCCTTCCTGTCCACCATTTCCCAATATTCCTTGCTTTGATCAACTATTGCCAGGAAATCGGCAATCTGTGCATCCGGACGGCCGAATGTCCCTTCGATCCTATTTTCCAGCGCATCCCAGAGCATCATGAGCTCAAGGTTGGTCTGGCATATCTCCTCACAGGCCTTGCAGTGCATGCACATGAAAGCTTTGGCTGCTTCTTCCGGGGTTACATATTTGCCTTCCGCCAGTTTTTTGGCCAGTGCCAGCTTGCCTTTGGCTGTTTCCGCTTCATTGCCGCTTACCAGATAAGCCGGGCACACGGCTATACAGTTGCCGCATTTGGCGCAGGCATGGGTGCTGAGTTCAGCGTCCAGGCTGTCGAGCTTCTGGTCTTTGCCGAAGATGATTCTGGCCCCCCTGCCGATGACTGGTGCCAGGAAGATCATCATCTGCATGTTTATACCAAAGAAAGTGGGATTAAAGATCTGGGCCGGTATATTAAAGAATTGGGATTTTACCTCAAAAAACTTGCCGGGATTCATGATATTGTTCGGATCAACCTGAGCTTTATAGGCCAGGAGTTCCTGCTGTTTGTCTTTGCTGTATAAATGATTGATAAAAGAGGCATTCCAGATGCCAAGGCCATACGGTTCGGCGCCCAGGTTTAAAGCCGTCTGGGTCAGCATTGGAACCAGGGCCATATTGAGATAGTATTTCATTTTTCTTGAGTCACACAGATAAGGGGTCATCACGAGGGCGTGTTTTTCGTCCAGGATGTAGGAATCAACACACACTTCCACCCCGAAAGCCTTCCCCATTTTCTTGGCCTTCTCAATAAAGACAGCGGCATTTTCAATAGGGATAATGGTTTCACTGGTCAGGATGCTCGGACCCAGGCGTTTGGCTTTGGCGCCAAAGAGACGCTCGTTCCATAAATAGCTGGCTACATAAGTGGGCGCTTCATCGATGCCGGCTGTTTGTGACAAAAATGCTGCAAATTTCTGATCATCATCTGCGCTGCTTAGTTCCACCAGAACAGCTGCATTCTTCTTAAATACTTCAGCGTGCATGACCTCATTGGTATCGCTCATATGGTTTTCATCCAGGAAGCGGATGACATTCACACTGATGCTTTCTTTCTCTGCACTGTTTACAAAACGATCAATAAAATCAAAGGCTGCATACTCATTTCCAAAATAGAGCAGGTGCGAAAAAGAAGCCGGCGGTGTCGGCCTGAGGGTAAGGGTTATTTCCGCGATGATCCCGAATAAGCCTTCAGTAGAGATATAGTAGGCAAATTCTTTATCGGCCGGAGTCAGCGTTTTGGATTCACCTGATGCGGTCACCACTGTCATGGACTGGATTTGTTTTGACAGGTGGCCATAACGAAAACTGTTGATGCTGTAGCCGCCGGTGGCAATCCACCCCGCCACTGTGGAAAATTTGCTTGATGGATAAGTCATCAAGGACAGCCCCTGCTTTTTTGCCATGATATCTATATCGCTCCAGCGCGCACCCGCTTCAACTCGGGCGGTCTTTTGTTCCGGGTTGATATCGATGATTTTTCTGAAAGGGGATAGATCAATCACGATCCCGGCCCTGGTGGGAATGACGCCGCCAAATCCTGATGAAGCGGCTCCGCGTGGTATAACCGGGACATTCTTCTCATTGGCAAAGGCTAGAACCTTTTGGATTTCTTCGATATTTTTAGGCTGCACCACGAAGGATGGCTGCGTTTTAAATAACAGTTTGGTCATGAAAAAGGGTATGTCACCGATGTCATGGCTGTACATCTCTTTCTCTTCCGGTTTGTCGATAATCTTAATGTCGCCTGCAATTCTTTTAAACTCTTCTATTATTTTCATATTGCACCCATCTCTTTTTGTTCAGTAGTTAGCCATTTATGGCAAGATAAAGACAAAAAAAACGCCTTAAGATGGTGATGCAATATATCCTGCAACAACCTAACTTAAGGACGCCGTTGTCCATTATTAAAATATTCAATTACATCAAGCTAATCGATCAAGATGGTGATGCAATATATCCTGCAACCACCTGACTTAAGGACGCCTTTGCCCTTTGCCAAACTATCTTATTAAATCAAGTTAATCGATCAATCACGCTTCCGCATTAGTTTACATGCATATGGTCTTCATTTCAAGAGCTCTATACGATAAATGTTGTATACTTCAGCCTGACGATGCACACCCCGGGTCCAGTCAACTCCTTTTTGAAGAATTATATATAGCAGAGCATAAACTGCCAGTGGCACCAATCTTTCAACTTATGATAGACCAAACAACAAGCTGTGCTCGTGCCGGTCTTCAGTAGATACCTGCGCGGGCACGGCTATACTTTTGGGCTGCTCTTAATGAGCAATATCATAGGCCTTTATTTTTCGGTGAATGGTTCTCCGGTTAAAACCCATTTCCCGGGCTACTTGCGATACGTTTCCGTGGTGTTCGCCCAGCAGCCGGACTATTTCATCGCGCTCCACCCGGGCCAGCAAATCGCGTGTTTTGGAATTGTTCTGCTTGTTCTCATTTTGGTGAACGGCTTCAAAACTCCGGCGTGGTTCAACCTGGACTATTTCAGCCGGCAGATGTTGACGCAGCAATGGCATTCCGTTGGCTGCATTTACCATGCGCTCAGTGATGTTTTGCAGTTCCCGCACGTTGCCGGGCCACTGGTATTCTTCTAAATACATGTAAACGCGAGGGTCGATTTGCCGGATACTTTCCTCGTCAAACCCATAGGTGTTCTGTAAAAAGTGATCAAAGAGTATTTTGATATCATCGGGACGTTCGCGAAGCGAAGGGATCTGAACAGTCAGCACATGGAGGCGATAATACAGATCCTGGCGGAAATTACCTTTTTTAACTTCTTCATACAAATTCTTATTAGTAGCGCAGATGATCCGCACATCCACCGGGATTAACCTGTTGCCCCCAACCCGGGTGATGCATTTCTCCTGAATCACCCGTAAAAGAGCGCTTTGTTCTCCCAGGGGCATATCACCAATTTCATCCAGGAAGATGCTTCCGCCGGCAGCCAGTTCGAACTTGCCGGGATTACCGCCTTTTTTTGCACCTGTAAAAGCCCCTTCGGCGTAGCCGAACAGTTCGCTGGCGATAAGCTCTCTGGGTATGGCCGCGCAATTAAGGGCAACAAAGGGACCTCTGGCAGCACGGCTTTTATTGTGGATTGCCTGGGCGAACAATTCTTTGCCGGTGCCGCTTTCGCCTTCCAGAAGAACATTGCTGTTGCGCGGAGCAGCCATTTTGGCCAAATTGACCACCTGCTCCATTACCGAACTCTGATAGCATATATCATCAAAACGGAACCTGGCGTCGGCTCCGGTAAAACGATTTACCAGCCGGCGCACTTCTTTTATGGGGCGAACAATAATTACCCCCCGATGTATCTCTCCCTTGCTGTTATGGATGGGAGAGCCCGAGGCCAGGAAATGAACATTGCCCTTGCTGGTACTGAGCATGTATTCTTCATCACGAAAAGAAACGCCATGATTGAGCATTCGCCACACCACCGATTTACCGGCATTGTGAGCGCAAAGCTGCAAGAATTCTTGACTTTCTTTAAGAATATCCTTGGCGATGGGATTCATATGCTCGACATTGCCGTTTACATCCACTATAAGTAAACCTTCAGACATATTGTTTAATATATTGCGCATTATTTTATTGGTGATGGAAAGCTCCTGGTTGATCTCATTGAGCTGGGAGGTTCTGGCTATGACTCGCTCTTCCATTTCCCGCTGGGAATTCTCCAGTTCTTTTTCAATCCTCTTCCGTTCGCTGATATCCAGGGCCGCTGATATGGTCGAAGGGACTCCACCGATCTCGATGTTGGTATTGAGAATTTCTATCCAGTGTTCCTGCCCGTTTTTGTCCACAATAATAAGTTCATAACGGTTCGGCACTTCTTCCCGGCTAAGACGCCGCTTGTTGCGATCGATCATCATAGCCTGAAAATCAGGGTGCACAACATCCCACCAATTCATGGTGGCAAGCTCCTCACGGCTGTATTTGAGCATGGCCAGGGTATCCGGGTTGACATAGTCGAAGTGTTTGCCCTGAATTGAAAACATATACAAAGGCATGTTTTCCATAAATCCCTGGTAAATCAGTTCATTGTAATCAGGTCTATTTTGTGCTCTCTCGACATATTTTGAGAAATCATGCATAGCTGCCCCTCCTGCCCTGGATATGATACCGGCTAAAGATGCCTTACCGTTATTCTATTCTATCCAGCCCCCCGTTTACAAACTAGTTTTAGAATCCGATTGCGTCCTAACGAGCATCAATCCCATTATATCGGGATTTATCGCCATTCCAACGGCACCGGGACACGAGGCGCCAATGTCTCGCGTGCGACACCAATAGCTTCTATTGCGACATACGTGTCGCAGCTGCTGTAACTTATTTCCACTTAACAGACAGCCGGCTACTTTGGTAAGAAACGTCGGAAATGCAAACAACAGGCTCGCAATGTGGATTGAGAAAGAAAGAACAATCAGAATTTGACGAATTATGCGTTTGTGGTATTTTTATTGCTTTATACATAAGCATAGAAAGGGGGTATACACCAATGAACGTCAAAGAGGAATACAACAAAAAACTAACCAGCCCACTGGATGCAACCCGTTTAGTCAAGAGCGGCGACCGCATCTTTACACCGCTCAGCAACGGCATTCCCGTAGCCCTGTTAAAAGCTTTGAATGCCCGCACCGATCTGCAAGACGTTGACCTTTATAGTGGGATTGAACTCTTTCCCCTGGAACTCTACAAAGCGGATGGCAACAAAGGCATCAATGTCAACAGCGTGTTTCTGGGGCCGGCAGTACGGCAGGGAGTAAAACATGGCTGGATTTCCAAAGTGCCCGGCCGCCTGTCGCAATGCCCGGAGATTCTCAGACGGCACCTGACGGTCGATATTGTAATGGCGGTAGTATCGCCCATGGACCAGCATGGCTTCTTCAGCATGGGCACCAATCCTGACTACTGTCACCCGATAACCAAAATGCCCACTACCAAGCATATTATCCTCCAGGTCAGCGAGAATATGCCTCGTACCTGGGGTGACAACCATATTCATATCAGCCAGGTTTCCGCCCTGGTGGAATTTTCCCAGCCCCTGGTTGAGCTCCCCGAATTTCCGATGAACAAAGCCGATGAGGCCATAGCTACCGCGATTGCCGACATGATCGAAGATGGCTCCACTTTGCAGCTGGGTATAGGCGGGATCCCCAACGCAGTTGGAACCTTCCTGGCGGAGAAAAAGGACCTGGGGATTCATACTGAAATGCTTTCCGACGCCATGCTGGACCTGTATCTGAACGGAGTGGTAACAGGCAAGCATAAAAACGTTAAACCGGGTAAATGGGTGGGCTGTTTCGCCATGGGCACCAAAAAACTGTACGACTTCATCAACGACAATCCCATGACCGAGCTGCATTCCAGCGAATGGGTCAATGATCCCAACGTGATTGGATTGAATCCCAGAGCAGTGTCCATCAATACCGCCATGGAAACTGATCTGAGCGGCCAGGTAAACGCCGAGGCGATTCGCCGGACCCAGTATTCGGGCATGGGGGGATTTATTGACTTTGTGGAAGGCGCCTGGCGGTCCCCGGGCGGCCAGTCATTTATCGCCTTGCGCTCAGCCTATAAAGACAAGGACGGAAACTTGAGATCCCGCATTGTGAACACCCTCTATCCCGGGGCCGTAGTAACCGGCAACCGGTGTCAGGCAGAATATATTGTCACCGAATTCGGTGTGGCCCTCATGAAAGGAAGGAGCATGAAACAACGGGCCAAGAACCTGATCGCCATAGCCCATCCTGACTTCAGGGATGAGCTGACGTTCCAGGCCAAGCAATTCCAATATATTGATTAAACAGGTTCATGGCCGATGCCATGGCATTTCCCCAAATATATAGATTGGAGGTTATGTTTGTGAAACAAGAGATAAGCCGAGTCGCAATTTTGGGTTCCGGAACCATGGGAAGCGGAATAGCAGCCCACCTGGCTAATGCTGGCATTCCCAGCTATCTACTGGACATTGTGCCCCGTGAGCTGTCCGAACAAGAAAAAGCGCAGGGCCTCACCATCGAAAGCCCCGTTTTTCGCAATAAGATTGCTGAAGCCAACAAAGCTGCCTTGCTGAAAACCAAACCGGCCGCATTAATGAGCAAAGATGATGCGGAACTGATCACCGCCGGGAACATGGAAGATAACCTGGCCTGGCTATCCGACTGTGATTGGGTGATTGAAGTGGTGCCGGAAAGCATGGAAATCAAAAAAACGGTCTTAAATAAGATTGCTCCCTTTATCAAACCGGGAACCCTGGTTACCAGCAACACTTCCAGCATTTCCATCAATGGCATAGTCGATGATATGCCCCTGGAGTTCAGGCAGCACTGGATGGGCACCCACTTTTTTAATCCGGTCCGTTACATGAAGCTGTTGGAATTAATCCCCGGCCAGGACACCCTGCCCGAGGTGCTGAGCTTTTTCGCTGACTTCGGGGAGCGGGTTCTGGGCAAGGGCATCGTATATGCCAAGGACACCCCGGCTTTCATCGCCAATCGCCTGGGTCAATGGGCGGGGGCCTCTTCCATCAATCTAATGATGGAAATGGGCCTGTCGGTACCGGAGGTGGACGCCCTAACTGGCAGCGCCATCGGGCGTCCTGCGCTGGGTACCTGCGGTTTGTTTGATATGGTGGGGGTTGACATCGCCGTTCTATCCACTGCCGAAGTGCGCCACAACGTGAGTGATCCCGTTGAAAAGGCCATGTACACTCTGCCGCCTTTTTGCCAGCATATGCTGGACACTAAGATGCTGGGGGCCAAGACCAAAGGCGGTTTCTACAAAAGGTTCGGCAAAGAAAAGCGGGTGCTGGATGTTCACACTTTTGAGTATGTGCCCGTTCAGGCTCCCCAATTTGCCAGCCTGGCAGCGGCCAAAAAGGCCAAAGGCCTGGCCAGCAAACTGGAAGCATTCTTCGAGAGTGATGATAAAGGGGCCCAATTTGTATGGCAGCATTTGACTGGCTGGTTTCTTTACGCAGCCTCTAAAATTCCAGAAGTATCCGATGATATCTTGAACATGGACCGCGCCCTGCGCTGGGGTTACAACCACAACCAGGGCCCATTTGAGATTTGGAGCGGCCTGGATTTAGAGAAATACCTGGACCGCATGGATGCTGAAGGCGGGATCATACCGGAGTGGATCAAGGAAATGCTGGCTGCCGGGATCAAATCATTCTACAAGAGCGAGGATGGAATTGACAGTTACTATTCCATCAAAGACCGGCAATATGTCCCGATTGAACACAAACCCGAGATAATAGTACTGAAAGAACTGCGGGCGCAAAACAAGGTGGTCAAAACCAGTGAGGCAGCTACCCTTTATGATATAGGCGATCACGTTCTTTGCCTGGAAATGCATACCAAGACATCTTCCATCAGCCCAGAACTGGTTGATTTCTTCGCGGCAGCCCAGGATGAACTGGATCAAAACTGGGCAGGAATGGTGGTAACCGGTTCAGGCAGCAACTTCTGTGTTGGCGCAGACCTGTCAGCTGTGGCCCAAATTATCGGAGAACAGAACTGGAACCTGATCGACCAGGTCCTGGCCAAGAACCAGCAAGTGTTCCGCCGGAACAAGCATTCCGCCAAACCGGTGGTAATGGCCGTGCATGGGATGGTCCTGGGTGGTGGGTGTGAAATGATGATACAGAGCGCTGCCATTCAGGCCGCGGGGGAAAGCTATATCGGCCTGGTCGAAATGGGAGTAGGCCTGGTGCCAGCCGGCGGCGGGGTTAAGGAAGCAGTGCTGCAGGGTTATGCCAAGATTAAGGGCACCACCGTTTCGCCGGTGGAAATAATGATGCCCTATTTCCAGAACATCGCCACGGCCAAAGTCGCTACCAGTGCCAAAGAAGCGGTGCGGCTGGGTTATCTTAAGGATACCGACGGCATCACCCTGAATAATGATTATTTGCTCAGTGATGCCAAAAACCGGGTGCTGCACATGATTGAAGAAGGCTACCAGTCTCATCGTCCTCAGACGGTGCCGGCTTTCGGGATGACCAACATGGCCCTGCTGAAAGTGGGTGCGCACATGATGATGCAGGCCGGCGTCATAAGCGAGCACGATTGGAAGATTGCCTCAGGAATATGTGAAATTATGGCAGGAGGAACTCTTACCCGCGACACGAAGATGCCGGAAGAATACCTGGACGACCTGGAAAGAGAAGTCTTTATGAGACTGCTTAAAGAGCCCAAAACCCAGGAGCGGATCATGCACATGCTCAAAACCGGCAAGCCCCTGCGCAATTAATTGTGGTGCCAGTATTAAAAGAGGGAGGTATTCAACGTGAGAGAAGCCGTAATCGTTTCAGGAGTCCGCACCGCCGGGGGTAAATCTCCCCGGGGCACTTTGAGAGATACCCGGCCAGAATTCCTGGGTAAACTTTGTATGCAAGAAACCATCAATAGACTGGGGCCTGATTTTTCAGCCGAAATGATAGATGATGTTATTTGGGGTTGCTCTACCCCCGAACAGTCCTGCGGCTTAAATATAGCCCGGGTTACCTCGATATATGCCGACATTCCCGATAGTGTTCCGGCGGTTACCGTAAACCGTTTTTGCTCATCCGGCCTGCAGGCCGTATCCTTTGCCGCTGAAGCGATAATCAGCAATCGCTGCGACACGGTCCTGGCAGGCGGAGTTGAGCATATGAGCCTGGTTCCCATCGGCGGAATAATCCGGCCCAACTCCGACATCGTTGACGATCCGGCTTATGCCAGTATATACACCAACATGGGGCAAACCGCCGAAAACGTGGCCCTGCGATTCGGGATCAGCCGGGAGGAGCAGGATGCTTTTGCGCTGGCCAGTCACCAGAAAGCTGCGGCAGCCATGAAATCCGGTGCTTTCAAGAATGAAATTGTCCCGGTGCCCGTAAAAATGACCACTCTGGGGCCCGACCTCAAACCGGTGACCAAAGAAATCCTCTATGATTACGAGGAGGGCATTATGGCTGAGGTCAGCATGGAGAGGCTGGCCAAACTCAGACCAGCCTTTGTGCCCGGGGGTACCGTAACTGCCGGCAACTCATCGCCTACCACCGATGGCTCCTCTGCCCTGATGATGATGTCGGCAGACAGGGCTAAAGAGCTCGGATTAAAACCGCGGCTCAAGTTCGTGGGTTTTGCCGTGCATGGCTGCCCGCCCGATATTATGGGTGTGGGACCGGTTTATGCCATACCCAAGGCACTGAAACGGGCCGGATTGGAATTGAAGGACATCGGCTTGATAGAATTAAATGAAGCCTTCGCAGCGCAAGCAATTTATTGCATGCGGGAGTTGGGGATCAATCCCGATATCGTCAACGTAAACGGCGGGGCGATAGCCCTGGGTCATCCTCTGGGATCTACCGGCTGCAAATTGACCGTGACCCTGATGAACGAAATGGAGAGGCGCCAGGTAAAATACGGCATAGTCAGTATGTGCATCGGCGGCGGTCAGGGTGCGGCCGGTATTTTCGAATTGCTTTAGAGAATGGGCTTTGGCAGCAGGAGGCGTTCTGGGTGCCTTCCCGGGTTGGGGAGGCACCCACGCCTGTCAAGACACGGAAAGGAGGAGCTGATTTTAAGCAAGAACAGACTATGCCTGGCCAATCATAACCCGGCAGCGATCCTGCCGGATATACTCCAATAGTTCATGGGCGAAATCCGAATATAAATGAAGGCCTTCATAGTCCGGTTCATGAAGGGTCCGCTGGAGCATCAGTCCGTCGCTGTCGAACCAGCGCGGCACCAGGGCCCCGAAGAAAAATCCCTGCCTGTTTAGTACTTCTACAGCGGCACCGCTCCAGGGATGCTGCAGAGAGATCACAGCCTGCAAAACATATGCATCCCGCCCTGCATACTCGTCCCAGATCTTATGCAGGTGTTCGTCCAAATCATTTCCCACCGTCATTACGCTGACTCGCAGAACCCCTGGTCCCTTGAAAAAGGTCATCCGGGTGGCGGTTTTTTGATCCTCCGGCAGGCTCGCCCCGCCGGTTTTCAAACTGCGCTCCCGGCCAGCATTGCTGTAAATGCGGCGCAGGATCTCTTTGTATTGAAAAGGCAAAAATACCTCCTGGGCTTTTTCGATATAGGCATTGCTGGCTACCAACACGCCAACCCGGCCCGGCCGGCCTTTTTCCGTATCATAGGTTGCAGCCGGCATTAAGTCCAGTTCAAGGCCGGTTTCTTTGAATCCGGAATCCAGGGCGCCCTTTTGTGACATGAGGTGGTTGCATACCGCTTCCCCCCACTGTTCCTCGATCTCCAGGCCCGGGGCCATAACTTCAGAGATATAGTTAAATGTCGCCGAGGACAAGCCCTGGTTGCGGCATTCGGTGTGCACCATACCATGACCGTTCTCGTAGAGGCCTTTATATACTTCCGGCAAACGAAATATGCCCTGGTGGGCGACTACCTGGCCAGCGGCGTCGGTAACCACGACCCGGTAGGCGAAACCCTGGCGCTGCTGATCGAGAATATAGTCTGCATCATACATTTCTTTAATGGGATACAAATCGCCATATGTGTGACGGTATAAATCCACCACTCCGGGAGCCTCCCCTTCCCGCATCATGTGCAATGAATAAGTGCCCAGGAGCTTTTCTGGAATGTGATCGAACATAGCGTCTGCCTCCCCGTTATTTCCAATATCAACTGCAATGAATTATTCGCCGTTTTCCACATGAGATCAATTATATCCGGCGGGCTGCTTTCTGACGAACAGGCCAGGTAAATTGGTTAACGAACATTTTGCGCCCACCTCCTGAAGAAATTCGCAGAATACATAACCATCGCAATTACAATTATATCAATATTTTCAGGATTTGCCTTTATGTCTTATGATGATGCACAGTGTATTGTGGACCCGATGAAATAAAGGCCGGATATGCAGAATATTTATGGAATATGCGTTGCTATGGCACTTGGAGATTGACTGCCGCCGAATACTAGAAGACTCTTCGAAGGCGAACCCTGTCCTGCCGGTGGAACGCAGGATGCGTGAAACACGAACCTGGCCACGGATGGCCTGTTGGAGCTGACCGGCTAACGCGATCCTTCCACTGACAGAGTTAGAATTATCTGGTATGAATTCAGAGCCCTTCTTGACGATAATCCGGAAACCGGGTAAAATAATTACTGGTTTAGAAGATAACCGGATAAAAATATGACCTGGAGTTTGAAGATGATAGAAATGATTAAGTCTATAATATTGGATTTCCATGAAATGCATTTACCTGCCAGCGTTTCCCGGCATCTGCAAATAAAGCCAGTTCCTGGCAAAGCATCTGTCTGCATAGGTGTTCGCCGATGCGGTAAATCCACTTACATGTTTCAGATTATAGAAAAATTGATTTCTTCAGGGATTAATCCAGAGAACATCCTTTATCTAAATTTCTTTGATGATCGTCTTCACGATCTGAAGCATAGCGGTCTCGGAGCCATAACCGAAGCCTATTATTCTATTTATCCGGAGAAGAAAAATACGGAGACGGTTTATTGTTTCTTTGACGAAATCCAGGTTATTACCGGATGGGAACCCTTCATCGATCGCTTGATGAGGACCGATAAGTGCGAGGTATATTTGACTGGTTCTTCGGCCCATTTATTGTCAAAAGAAATTGCAACTCAGATGCGCGGGCGGGCGTTATCCTGGGAAATGTTCCCGTTCTCATTCAGAGAATTCCTTGATTGGAAAGGCATAGATACTGTAGAGCCCTTTTCAACCAGGAAACGTCTGCTGGTTCAAAAAGCATTTGAGGGTTACTGGGAAACAGGAGGATTCCCTGAAGTGGCAGGTCTTAATCGCAACCTGAGGATCAAAATTCATCAGGAATACTTTCAGACAATCCTCTTTCGCGACCTTGTTGAAAGGCACGATATTTCCCATCCGAAGGCGGTATCTGATCTGGCACACTGGTTGTTGAACAATGCAGGGTCACTTTATTCCATCAACAGTCTCACGGGATACTTGAAATCACTCGGGCACAAGGTTCATAAAGCCCTGGTATCAGAATACCTGGAATGGTTTGAAGATGCTTATTTTTTATTTACTGTACGCATATACGATGCTTCTTTGGCCAGGAGCAACACCAATCCCAAGAAGATTTTCTGTATAGATCACTCTCTTGTTAGTTCGATATCATCAAGGGTACTCGTTAATTCGGGCCATATCCTGGAGAATCTAGTTTTTACAGCGCTTCGGCGTGTTCACCCGGAGATTTGCTACTACAAAACAAAGAGTGGTCGGGAAGTAGATTTTATTATACCGGGGAGAGAAACCGGGCCTATACTGCTGCAGGTATGTGAATCCCTTGCAGATACGCAGACCCGAAAGCGCGAACTTGCTGCCATAACCGATGCCATGGGAGAACTAGGGATTAGCGTGGGCTCCATTATTACAAGAAGTGATGAAGAGAGAATTGAGTTTCCCGGTGGCGTTATTGATGTTATCCCGTGCTGGAGATTTTTACTCCAGCAAGCTGAAAGCCGAAAATTGTAAAGACAATAGCAAGAGCATATCCATTTACAACCCGACGTTGTATTCAAACAATATGTACCAGATATTTATTTGCATAAAGAATCGGGTCAAAGCCAGGACGGGCAATGTGAGCGGTGTTTTACTTTATGTCAAAACAGACGAGGAAATCGTGCCAGATAATGATTACCCAATAAGTGGCAATCGTATTTCGGTCAAGACGTTGGATTTGAATGCCGAGTTCGCGGATATCGCCAAGCAGTTGGATGTTTTAGCAGATGGTGTTTTTCACAATATTGTGATTAAGGAGTTAGATTTAAATCTATTAGTAATGTTATGATTCGGTATATCCTGATTGCAAGGATTAGGAGTGAGCCAATTACACTTGTGAGGAGACTCAGTATGAAGAAAAAACAAGAATTCTTTAGAGGCTGCCTGCTTGGCGGCGCTGTGGGCGATGCTCTGGGCAGGCCGGTGGAGTTTTTAACGCTGGATCCAATTGTCCGCCAATACGGATCTGGAGGCATTCAGACATTGGAGTTAAATGATTCGGGCAAGGCGGAGGTCACCGATGACACCCAAATGACGCTTTTCACCGCCGAAGGAATGTTGAGAGCCGAAACCAGGTATATTGACAGAGGTATCTGTCATCCGCCCTCGGTGGTTTTTTATGCTTATCAGCGGTGGATGCTTACTCAAGGATATCCTAGAATCGAAGAATACGATTGGATATATAATGGTTGGCTACTGGGGGTCAAAGAACTCTACGCAAGAAGAGCTCCGGGAAATGCATGCATTTCATCTCTATCAAGTAAAAAACAAGGGAGCATAAAAGAACCGATTAACCACAGCAAAGGTTGTGGCGGGGTTATGCGGGTTGCTCCGGTGGGTTTGTTTTGCTTGAAAGGACTCGCTTTCGACATGGCAGCTGATATAGCCGCCCTTACCCATGGGAATCCATCCGGTTACTTATCAGCTGGTGCGTTGGCCAGCATAGTTGCCAACATCATTGAGGGCCAGGATATTGATACATCGGTCAATAACGCAATGATAGAGCTAAAAGCCCATGAAAATCACGAAGAATGCACCGAACTGATGATACAAGCGCTAGAACTGGTCAAGAGCGGAATTTCTGATATAGAGGCGATTCCGCAACTCGGCGAAGGCTGGGTCGGTGAAGAAGCTCTGGCAATTTCGGTTTACTGTGCGTTGAAGTACCGGGATGATTTTAAGAAAGCTTTGATCGCTGCCGTAAACCACAGCGGCGATAGTGACAGCACTGGTGCTATCACGGGAAATATACTTGGAGCGTATTTAGGATTGAACAGTATCCCTGAAGAGTGGCAGCAAAATATAGAGTTGCACGATGTTATCCTACAAGTGGCCGATGATTTGCTCGGTGGCGTTCAAGAAGGCAGTGAGTGGTGGGAGCGTTATCCCGGGTGTTAGACGGGCAGACATGAAGGATTCCCCTTATCCTCCTGTCTATCCTATCTAGTGTCCCGATAGACCATTTACTATACTCTATGCCCTTATCACTACTGACTTTTTATGTTAAAAAGAGGAAGTTGTATGCGCGAAGAAATTTGTTATTCGCGTATTAGCGAAGAGAAAATAGAATTGCTAATTCTTGTCAATATACTGTGCCCAAGCAATTTATAATTACATTATTCGCATGTAATAGTCTATAAATCGGCCGAAATAGAAAGAACAATTTTTGCTATGATTGCTAAAAGTTCAAATCTTGGCCAAGTCATTGGAACGCTCAAATCCAGGGGCATCATTACCAGGCAACGTAAACCGTTTGGGAATATCTAATAATGTTAAAAACCGACTGGAAGCACCAAAACAGGTTTATTGAATTAATATATAGACATATTTTTAATAGAATATAACTAATAATAAGATATATAATTTATATAATAATTTATTCAACAATGTGCAGCCGAACTAGATTATAACTGCGTTTTGCCATACATACGATTCGATACTATTATTCCCAAGCCAAATCCCATATTAGTTTGGGTCATGAGTGTGTTGGTCGACACACCTTTGAAAACCAGAACCATAAACTGGGAAAGGAGGCTTAAGCATTCTGATACCTAGGCTTGCATCATGCGTCCAAGCTCTTCCCATGTAAAAAGCTGTCCATCTATGACCACATTGTGAAGATCGGCTCTGTCTTCATTGTAAATAAAGCGATTCAATATATCATCTTTTTTCAAACCCCTCATCTTGTATCTGCGATAATTGCTTTCAACTTTTAATTACACTTGTATATTGTCTTCCTAATTTTTGTGTCGAGCCTGTCTGTCGAATAAATCCTTCTGGTCGCACCAGGTCTGACACGACTGATTCTTCAAATCCAGGAGAATCATCATCAGTAATCTCCTGGGCTTGGCATGCGCAACCCATGGAATTCATCATTTTATCGATTTGGAAGCGGTGAATTCAGCCGCGGATACCAGAGTATTCAATATAAGCCAGACCGATATGGCTCGAGATAGACTTCCAATTCATCTGCCATTTCGGCATCGTGGCAGTCTGCACCACTGTTAATGTCAATCTAAAATCAGGCCAAATATTCTCGTTAAAATGCTGGCTGGACCCCAATATGCAAAAGTCTCGATTTACAGAATGGAAGTGAAAAACCCGTGGATCAATGGAAAATAGAAGCAATCAAGAATGCCGAAGGTAAAGGTATTATTTCACCCGGTGAACATAAACCGGGCGATTCAGCAGATAAAGGTTTCGTCCTTGCTGTGGTGGTGAATGGCATTGACTACGCCATTCGTCAATTTGTGAAGCTAATGGGTAAATAACAAGCGCGGAATGGTCATGCAGCGCGACATATACCCTCTCTGTCCAGTACTTTAGTTCATAAATCTATACCAAAGGACTAGACGACCTCCAGCGAAATAATATTTTCAACTGATCTTAACCATAACACCCATTTGGACACAATTTAAGCCTTTGTTTGTGTATTTTTCATGCCGTAAATAGCTTCCTGAGACTGAATTGTAACTGATATGTGATTGAACGGTGACGATGATGATGTATTATGATATTCATAAAAGCTAATCCATGTCATCATTCGATGCTGGGGGGATTTACTTCCGCTATTAAAGCAGGACTGGAAAAGCCGTTAGGCTTGGTATCCCAGCCGGGATGAAATCACTGTAATTGTTATCTATACAGTAATTGAAGGGAGACTTATTAATGAATCTAAACAAATTAAAACAATCCAAGTACTTATCCGTCTTTATCCTGCTGTCGTTTTTAATGAGCTTCAGCGTGGCACTGGTGGTGCCAGCGGCTACAGCGGAGGATCAGGTTGCTACAGCGGAGGGGCCGGTCGCTGTTGAAAACATTCCCGCATCAGAAAGCTTCGATGACAGCCAGATTGAGGGCATTGACCAGGCTGAAGAGATTCCCGAGGAAGCCACCTCAGTTAGCTGGACATTCCAGATGACCTGCAACCCGGCTCTTGGTCAGCCGGTCCTGACCGTTTTCTTCGATAACGGACAGCAGAGGCAGGCCAGCGGCACATTTGTAAGCCGGGATGCCGGCATTGAAACGTGGCAATTCATAGTGAATTATGTAGGAGACCCGGTACCTAATATAAGCGGTGCGAAGGTAGATTATATCGTAACCGTAGTTGAAGCCACGGTTCAGGAACAGATCGAATTGCCGCAAGAGCAGCAAGCCTCATTGCCTGATGCCGTAACTCCAACTGAACCCGTTCTGCAAGGTCAGCAGTCCGGCAATGAAAACCCTGCTGGCAATGAAAACCCTGCTGGCAATGAAAACCCTGCTGGCAATGAAAACCCCGCTGGCAATACAAACCCTGCTGGCAATGAAAACCCCGCTGGCAATACAAACCCTGTCGGCAATGAAAACCCTGCTGGCAATGAAAACACCACTGGCAATACAAACCCTGTCGGCAATGACACCGGCAGCCAGGCATCCGGGGGATATACTGACGCAACCGATCCTCAAGTTGATGATTATGAATGGGATTCGGACGTACCAATAACAAACGATCCTAATAATGACTTTTCTACTATTAATCCCATTATTACGAGTCATTATGGGGAGCTTTATCATTCACCAAACGGTATAGATCCAGGCGAAGTGATATTTCAGCTCCAATTAATCACGATTACAACGGATAAGCAAACGTGGTTCGAAACCATAAATGGTCTCAACGGAGCATCCTTGCCGATTAAAAGTTGGACTTTCAGTGACGTCCAAACCTATGATGACAGTGTTTTTGATCCAAATGGTATCTGGAATCAACCAGTCAACGATATGCTCAATATGATTTATCATGATTGGTATTTTTGTTCCGATATTGATAGCCAAAAACAGGTTTACTGGGTGTTCCGAATTGACGAATGCGATTTCCAAAGTGAGGTATCGTATGATTATCGCCCGATAAAGAACCTTACCCTCAATGTCACTTTCCAAAATTCGGGTCCACAGAGCGAGTGTATAATTGAAGAAGGTGAATTGATATCTGGATGGATTACAACATTTGAAACCCCTTCAGATGATGTACTGACCAGTGTAAGCCTCGACATCGAATACGGCAATCTGAATTATAATCGATATGGCACAGGTACTGGCGGAATTGTTAATGGCGATAATATTCCAACTAGCGGATGCCCGTTTTCTGTTGTGCTGGATCAGGTGGTCCGCTATGACCGGCCTATTCCAGTTGAGAACAATGGCGGCACGCCCACAGACGAATACACACCCAGTTCGAATACCTATACGCCTCCGGCAACAGTGACTGAACAGCCGACTGCGACTGAAGCTTTACCAGAAACGCCCAATGTACAGCCGCAGACCAGCACTGTGCCAGTGATACCGATTTCGCAGCCGGTCACAGTTGTTCCCGAATCACCGCAGGGCGCTCCAGCCACGCCAGCAGAACCCGGCCAACTGCCCAAAACCGGCGCAGAAGGCTTTGCCAACATCATGCTGCTAGCCTCGATGTTTGCCGGCAGCGGTTTTGTGATGAGAAAAGCCAGCAAATAGTAGTACTCAATAATCCTTGTTGATTCAGAGGGCCGTCCTGAAATGGACGGCCTTTCTATTCTGTGCCTTGGCAATGGCTTCTTACCGAATTTGGCGGTATTTTATGTAGCTTTTTTGGCTAAAGCTTCATCAAATGATACAAATGCACATCCCAGTGGCTATCTTTCAACGATTCCGGGGAAGGGGGGCATTTTAATCGGGGTGTGTGCAAGGCACAGAAAATCGGGATGGCTGAACCGAAAGCAGCTGTTGACATATATTTCATCCCAGTGGGTTAAGACGGCTTCCGCATCGGCGAAACCGCGCTCACTAAAAAAGAAGGTTTCCGACTGCACCACGCCGTTTATACACTCTGCCAATAAATCCCGCGCCATGCTTTGTTCTTTCACAGTCAGCAGCTTTTTCAAATGGTCGCCTGCATTTAAATAAGCCTCAACACCGATTAGTTCGGGGAATTCTTCATTGATGACCGTCCCGGAAGGAGATCTGGAGTTCAGATCCAGCATGCCCAAACAGTACCCATTACAATAACGATCCTGGGTATTCTCTTGACATTGTGTATAGTGTCGTTATACACTATACACATAAACTTTTTAGGAGAATGTACCATGACACAAGAAGCTAATGCATGTAAGATGAGCGATTTAGTAAGATTATCTGGCGTATCCAAACAGACAATCCACTTCTATCTCCGAGAGGGTCTGTTGCTGCCGCCGATACGAGCTAGCAAAAATATGGCTTATTATGACGAGTCTACGGTTGACGATATTCGCTTTATAAAGGAAATGCAGGAGAAACGCTACCTGCCCCTGGCAGTGATTAAGGAAGTTCTAAAGGCAAAACGTGAAGGTCAAGATCTAGGCGAAGAGGACCATCTGACTTTGTTTGATCATCTGTTTGGCCAGACCCAGGGTGGCGGGCCAGACCAGCAATTTGATGAAGCATCCTTTTTGGCCCAGACGGGCCTTGCCGAACGGGATTTAAACCAATTGATTCATATGGGGATTATATCCCCTTCATCTAATGGGGAAGGCTGTACGTTTGACGGGTTTGACCTTGCGGTGGCAGTAGCCTTAAAAGGATTGATAGCCATGGGGATGAGGCTGCAGGATCTTGCGGTTTACGGCAGCTTTTTGCAGTTTGCTCGTTCGGAGGTCGAACTGGTTCATGACCGAATCATTCACCGGGACACCGACGAAAAACATCAGTCACTCAAAGACATTCAGATGGGACTTGAAAAAGTGAAAAACTTGCTTACCGCTAAAGCATACCGTGAATTTTTTATTAACCACGGTCTTCATGAAGGGATCGAAAAAGGAGGCAACTGAAGTGTTAGCTTTTTACGCGGCGCATAAGATGTTGGTGTGGATCGCAGCTATCATCATGCCCACAACAGTATGCCTGGTCTACTACAAGTTTTTCGGACCCCATACAGTGCCGGGCAAGGAGGTCGGCTCGGATACCCTGGTGCGTAGATTTGGAATCCGGGAATGGATTTCCCATTGGCTGATGATGCTTGGATTCCTGACTTTGGCGGTGACTGGTTTCGTGCAGGTTATCCCAGGCACTGCACTGGACCATTTGGGTCCATTTCATGGCTGGTTAGGATTTATATTTTTCCTTTTGGCTTTGATAACTCTGCTCGGATGGATTCGTGACGCATCGTTCAAGCAGTATGATTGGCCTTGGTTGCTGAAGATGGGCGGATATTTATCCCATGATCCTAAACCACTAGCGGCTGGACGCTTTAATGCCGGGCAAAAGATATATTACTGGTCCCTCTTGCTGGTGTTGATTGGCCTGCTGGTCAGCGCTGTCGTTATGGAACACGGCTCTCACAGTCTGGCAGGCAGAACGGAGCTGTTCTGGTGCGTTCATGGGCTGCTAGGATGCCTGGCCACCATAATGGTCATCGGTCATGGCTTTCTTTCGCTTTTCGTCAATCCGGATACGGCCCGGGTATTGTGGAATGGCCGCGTTTCTCAAGCGTACACAGATAAACACCATTCGCTCTGGAAAGTCCCGCAGTAGAGCCGGAAAGGAGACGGCATAATGAGCAAAGGTTCGGATTATGTCTTGAACAATATGAATAGCCGCAACTCGGAAAAAAGGATAATTAAATCAGCCTGCCGTATGTGTCATGGGGGATGTCAGGTATTAGTTCATATGGAAGGAAACAAGGTTGTAAAAATCACGGGAGATCCCGAAAGCCCTACCAGCCGTGGTTATATTTGCCCCAAGGGAGCCGCTTCGGCGGAGCTGTTGTATCACCCTGACCGGGTGCTGCAGCCGCTGCGCAGAGTTGGAAAACGCGGGGAAAACCAATGGGCACCGATATCCTGGGATGAAGCGCTGGATGAAATGGCGGAGCGGCTGCTCAAAATTAAGCGAGAGAGCGGCGCTCAGTATTTCGGTATGGTACAGGGAACCGGTCGGCCTTACGAAAATCTAGCGGCTCGCTTTGCCAACGCTTTCGGCACGCCCAACTTCACTGGCGTGGGTCATATATGTTTTTGGCCTCGTGTTTATGCCAACATATTCACACAAGGGATGGCGGAAATGCCGGTATGTGATGTTTACGGTCAGGGTGGCGTGGAACCTCAATGCGTTCTTATATGGGGATGCAACATCACTGGACCCAAAGGGCATAATTCGTCAGATGGAATGTGTGGAGCGCTGCTGCAAAAGGTTATAAGAAATGCTCAAAAAGTAATAGTTGTAGATCCCAGACGCATTTCCCCGGCGGAAAATGCTGACCACTGGCTGCAATTAAGGCCTGGAAGCGAAGGCGCTCTGGCGCTGGCTATGATCAACGTCATCATCGTTGAAGATTTGATCGATGGCGAGTTTGTTAATAATTACACCGTAGGATTTGACCGTCTTCAAGAGCATATAAAGCCCTTCACCCCTGAATGGGCGTCAGGGATCGTGGAAGTAGATGCTGAAGAGATCCGGGCAGCCGCCCGTACCTATGCCACAGTTAAACCAGCGTGTATGCAGTGGGGAAATGGCATAGACCAGAGTATGTGCAATTTTCATACCGCCCGCTCCCTGCTGATACTGCGGGCACTCACCGGTAATTTGCATATACCGGGTGGAGACATTGTGTTCGAACGCCCCCTGTCAGCGGTAAAATAAAGTACACAGAAATTGGCCAACTAAAATGCACAACATCTCCAGCGGTATAGTATCCTGATTCTGGCAAAGTGTTCAGGTTGGAACGGAGCCAGAAAGGGGTCTGCCGGTTGAAGGAGTGGAAAGTGTATCAAGAAATACAGCAACTGAAAGAAACGGGGTTGAACAAATCCCAAGTAGCCCGGAAGTTGAATATTAATCGCCGTACCGTGGACAAATATTGGGAGGTGACGCCAGACGGGTTTGCAAAACTGAAAGAGAGCAGCCGGGTTCGAACCAAGAAGCCAGAAAAGTATAAGGCACTGATTCTTCAGTGGTTGCAGAAATTTCCTGATGCTTCTGCTGCTCAAATTGAAGATTGGTTAAGAGAGAAAAACATCGAATATTACGGGAAGGAGAGGACTTTAAGGCGATACGTAGCTCGATTACGCGAGGAATACGAAATCAAGAAAAGTACTCAACACAGGCAGTATGAAGCTGTTGATGAGCTTCCTGCCGGTCTTCAAGGCCAAGTCGACTTTGGCCAGATCGTGCTTAACAATACCTTTGGTAAGAATATCAGGTTGTGGGGCTTGGCCCTGGTGCTGGCCCATAGTCGTTTCAAATATGTGGAATGGATTGATCACGCGCCGACTGCTGCTGAATTTGTGCTGATGCTTTTTAACGCATTGCAATTCATTGGAGGGATACCTAAAGAGCTTGTTTTTGACCAGGACCGCTTGTTAGCGGTCAGCGAGAACTACGGAGATATCATATACACCGAAGAATTCGAACGTTTCCGGCAAAGTATGGGATTCAAGGTGTACTTATGCCGGAAAAATGACCCTCAAAGCAAAGGAAAGGTTGAAAATGTCGTTAAATATGCCAAGTATAACTATGCCCGGTTTCGGACGTTTGACAGCTTAACGAATTTCAATGAAGGATGTATCGCATGGCTGAAAAGAACTGGCAATGCCAAGATTCATGGAACAACCAAAAAGGTACCGGCCGAAGTATTCGAAGTCGAACACGCATACTTGCAACCGATACCCATCAGGATTAATAAATCTGAAATCAGTTTAACAAGAGATGTCCGCAAGGACAATACCATTTTGTATTTGAGCAATCGTTATTCAGTGCCCATCGGCACCTATCATCCTGGTCGCCAGGTAGAGATCTTTGAAAAGGAAAAGCGACTTCAGATCGTAGATCCTGAAACCGGTGAAATTCTAGCCGTCCATGAGCTTTCTACTGGCAAGGGCAAGCTCATTAAGAACAGCAATCATCGCCGGGATCATAGTAAGCGGGTCAATGAACTTCAGGCCCAGGCTTTGAGATTTCTGGGTGAAAGCACGGATGCCGAAGATTTCTTAAATGGCATCCGCCGCGAGAAAAACCGCTACGCAAGGGATCAATTCCAATTGGTTCTGGCCACTTGCGTTCGCTATTCGCCGCGAATACTGGCGGACGCCCTGGGATACTGCTTGCAGCGGGAATTATTCAGTGCTGTTGAATTCCGGTCGGCTGCGGAATACTATGCGCAGAAGGATGTGCAACCTGCGCCAATCATACAGAAAACAGCCTCTCTGCCACTGGCTTGCCTGATCAAACCTGAAGTCAGAGACCTGGGCATCTATGCCGCCATATATGAAGGTGGCAGCCCATGAGCCAGCTTGCCGAAACGAAACGTCTGCTGAAAAGCCTTAACCTGGCTTGGTCCAATAATAACCTGGACAATTTGCTCCAGCAGGCCAATGGTAGCGATTTATCGTATTTGGATTTCTTATCCGAGATCTTGAAAGGAGAACATAACTACCGCGATCAGCGGTCTGAAGAACGACGCATGAAATTGGCTGGATTCAAATCAATGCATACGATTGAGGACTTCGATTTCAATTTTCAGCGTTCCATAACTCGCAAACAGGTCAATCAGATTCTTGATCTGCACTGGATTGACAAAGCTTACAACCTGGTTTTTCTCGGACCTCCCGGAGTTGGCAAGTCTCATCTGGCTACAGCCATCAGTCTGGAGGCTGTTAAAAAAGGCTACAAGGTTTGTTTTGTGAGTATGGAAAACCTCGTGCGCTATTTGAAAACACAGGAGACATCTCCGCGTAGCCGACAGATGCTAAAGCGGATGATGTCGGCGGCTCTGGTGGTCGTTGATGAGATTGGCTTTTTGCCCATCACTCGCCAGGAAGCCAATATGTTCTTCCAACTCGTTTCAGCATTATACGAGCAGACCGCAATGATCATAACTTCAAACAAGGGCTTTGAAGACTGGGCAGAACTCATGGGAGATCCAGTAATCACCACCGCAATACTTGACCGTATTGCCCATCACAGCGAGGTTTTTAACCTTAAAGGCGAAAGCTATCGCCTAAAGAACCGGGATACGATTCTCAAATAGAGGAGCACCGTATCTCAAGCAAGTGAAGACTGTTTTGTCATTATGTTGTGTATAATTGTTGGCCGAAATTTGTGCAAAACACTTGACCGCTTACACCCCCAGGGCTTAAGGGTTAAATTTCCGTACCTGGACATAGATTTCGCCGGATTTCGTTTCATGCCCTTGCTAAATTACCAGTATGCCCTGGATGGAGATCACGAACAACGGAATATATCTTCAACTAAAAGATTTATCCAGGACCGAAAGCTGCAATTTATGGATTTTGTAAAATATCATTTTTTCCCATTAATCAATAAGTTCAGCCAGGGGGAAGGTCAAGCACTTAAACTAATGGCTGAAATAAAAGGTGCCCGGTATCCCTTGAGTCCGGTTAGCCATCCGCCCACCTTCTGGAAATCTATTGTCAACGATGACCCATATCGCATCCAGGCTTTATGGATTATGGGGGCTAATCCACTGCTTACCATGAGCAATTCCCTGCAAATCGAAGAAGCCTTGAAACTAATTGACTACATCGTGGTTTCCGATTTTTTCATAACTCCTACAGCACATTTTGCCGATTTATTTCTGCCAGCTTCAACCTGGCTGGAGTACGATGAGGTCCATAACTCGGGTGCCCACACTTTTAGCGTATTTCCACGGAAGAAAGTTGTCAAAATCGGCGATACACTTGATGACCAGGAAGTTATGATCCAGTTGGCTAATAGGTTGGGCATGCATGATGCTTTTCCCTGGCACAACCACCAGGAGCTTACCGACTGGATGCTGAAAGGTACCGGTCTGAGTTTTGAAGAATTTTGCGAAAAAGGCATTTTGACGGGCCAGGCAAAATACTATGCGTACAAGAAGGAAAAGAGATTCTTCCGCACCCCTTCAGGAAAGTTTGAAATCTACTCGGGTACTCTCGAATCAATGGGAATCTCGCCGCTGCCAATCTACAGGGAACCGGCTTTTTCTCCGGTTTCAACCCCCGAAGTAGCTGAAAAGTATCCCCTGATATTAATGAGTGGAAATAGAACGGCAGACTACTTCCACAGTGAAGGCCGCCAAATCAGCGCCCTGCGCCGCAGAAACCCAGATCCGCTGGTAGAAATAAACCCAAACACCGCTGCAAAATTGGGAATTTCTGAAGGTGATTGGGTTTGGATTGAGACTCCGCATGGAAGGGTAACGATGCGGGCCAGGCTGTTTGACGGCATCGCTGCAAATGTGGTGAGTGCTCAGCATGCATGGTGGTTTCCTGAGGAAAAAGCCCCTGAACATGGCTGGAAAAAGTCGAGTATCAACCTGACCTTCGGGGAGATGGATTATGATCCGGAAACCGGCTCTGAATCCTTGAAAAGCATGTTGTGTAAAATATATAAAGTAGAAACACTTAACCAGGACGATGGCTCAAAGGATAGTTAACCCGGCATGTACTTGAAGCGAACCGTATAACTTGGACCAGTTGGCAATTGCCTGTCTGGTTTTGGCGAGTAGAGAAGTGACTGAGGATATTATGGATCGCTACGCCGGGAGTTTGCCGGGGGTGAATGTTACTCTGCATTATGATCACAACAAAGCCGGCTTTTATCTGGCACCCCGGCTTGATTCGGTCTTTGCCATCGCCAACTACGCTCTTATGCGCATGATGGCTACCAATGCCCCAAACCTGGATTCAGCGACTCCAAAACCGTGGTGTCCTTCTGCGAATCTTGCGGCAAGATGTTTGTTAAAACCGGCAACCGCCAGAAAGTGTGTTCCAACGAAGAATGCCAGGGGGACCGCAATGCCCGCAAAGTGGGGGCTTTTCGTCAGCGGCGGAAGCTGAAGGATGGTGGTAAAGGGGAATGATTCCAAGAGTAGTTTCTATTAGCTACTTATTAACCAACGGTCGTCAGGGCAGGTTCATTTAATGTCGATGCCATGCAGGAAGACCAAAGAGGATCATGCAACAGTTCACCGATTCCCTTAAAGTTTCAACGATGCCCGGTTGGTAATGCACACCCCTGCTATCTTTCAACGATTATCGGGCGGCTGCCTCCAGATGAAGGGCGTTTTTCACCCCGCCAACGACAAAATCACGAACCGCAAAATAATAAAAACCGTCCCGCCAAACTGCGGAAACGGCTCTATTACCCGCTTTCCAGGCAAAATAAAAACCACCCACCGATAAAACTCTTTTTATCAATAGATGGTACTTTAGATGGCAAAAGGCTCTACTAATGATACAGATGCACACCCCCGGGGCTATTTTTCAACGATTTCAGGGTAGGGGGGTGCATTTTTGGCCGGATCAAGGGCTCCCGGCCACTTAATTCCAACAAATCATGCGGTCACCCAGTCCGGGCAAAAGCCGGTCACATAGCCCGAGCAACGACAATTGACACAGCAAAACCAATTATGTATAATTACAGACAAATACAGTCTACATTATCTTTGTAGAGGGATTACTATGAAATATACGAAAGCAACGGATTATGCTTTGCATATAATGGCCTATTTCGTTAAGCAAGAAGGCAAAGACAATTTAAGTCTTCAGCCTTTAGCTAGTCACATGAATATATCACCTAGCTACCTGTCCAAGATACTAACTCAATTAGTCAAGGCTGACCTGATTCAGTCTACACCTGGAGTAAATGGAGGTTATAGTATTAGGAAAGACAAGACTGAAATAAGCTTTTATGACGTCATTCAAGCCATTGAAGGCAGCGGAGCGCTTTTCACTTGTGAAATGGAAGAGAACCGTGCTTGTTACATAGAAAAGGTTATGAGAGACGCCGAAGAGGAAATGGTGAATTACCTTAAAGAAAAAAGTATTTACTACGTTGTATGAAAAATGAGCTAAAAATATGGGCAGTTTCAACTGCTCATTTTTTAATACAATTGAAGACAATTACAGTCTGCATTATATATTATAGGAGGTCTCATTATGAATCACATGAATCATCACCACCAACTGGACCAAAAATATTTAAACAAAATTGCCTTTTTAGATAATAGGCAAAGGGAGCGTCTCGTGTCACCCGAAGCACTTATTGGCCAAATGCCAATTCAAAAAAACCATACTTTACTCGATGTCGGTTCCGGCTCTGGTTTTTTTACAATTCCTATGGCAGAAAGCACATCTAGCAAAGTGTACGCTATGGATCCTGATGTACGCATGCTCAGCGTCATAGAAAATAAGGCTAAGGAAAAAGGACTTACTAATATTGAACTGATTCAAGAATATGTCGAAAACTTAAGCATTCAAAATAGCAGTGTTGATTTTGTTATGGCATCCTTAATACTCCACGAAGTAGGTTCACTGACAAAAGCACTCTCAAATATATTTGAGGTGTTAAAACTAGGCGGGCACTTGTTATGTCTAGAGTATGAAAAGGACGACTTGATAATAGAAGGACCTCCAATGTCCATTCGTATTGGATCAGAGGACCTCGAAAAAGCATTGTCATTAATTGGATTTGAACTTGTGAGGAAGACTAAAATTAATGATGCTATATATACTGTTTTAGCAGTTAAAAAAATAGCAAATATTGGAAACAAATCAAGATACTGTTGTCGGTAGGGGATGAGTCAGTTAATGTCAATTGTATTGTAGCAATTTGTTTTCGAGAAGACTCTTTTTGGTTGCAGCGGCAATTTCATAAATGATCCGTTTTTCATAGCTGGTACAACCGTCTATAAGCCGCGTCAGATCTGTCCGATACTCGGCCGAATCGTTTGTCTGATTGCCGCTCAATAAATAATCCACTGTAACACTAAGAGCATTAGCGATCCGCACCAGTGCTTCAAGGCTTGCCCGCTTTTTTGCCGTTTCGATATGGCTTATGTAGGTCACCGACATGTCGATCCGCTCTGCCAAATCCGCCTGTGACATTCTGTTATGTATTCGATATTCTTTGACCCTTATCCCAATGATTGTAAAATCAACTGACATTTTTCGCCCTCCTGTTGTGTAAATAATTCCTATATTCTACACAACAGGCGAGGGCTTCTGATTTCGGTATAAAAAGCAGAATCCACGCCCAATATGGTCAGCTTCTGATAATAGCTGAAACAATTTTAATGGAAAATGAACCACAGGTAAATTAGTAGACCTGTGGTTCATTTTCCAATCGCATTGACCCCTATATAATTGGGGAAATATCACATACGGAGTGTTTGCAATGAAAGAAACCGAAAGCCAGAAGGAACGTATTCGTGAACGGTATAAAGGTATTGACTTAAATGATCTTGACGTCATCCCAGCTCTATCGCCCGAGAATTTTTTCGACAGCATAATTGAAAAGCGAGTGGCAGTGTATGCGCGGGTTTCTACCGACGATCCACGACAAACATCTTTGTATGAGCTTCAAAAAACCACTACAAAGACCTTGTCCACCGTCATCCAAACTGGAATCTGGTAGATATCTATGCCGATGAAGGTATCTCCGGTACGTCACTCCAACACCGTGACGCTTTCATTAAGATGATAAAAGACTGTCAGGACGGGAAAATTGACCTGGTGGTGCAGAAGCATGTAAACACAGAGGCGTTTTTCCTTCCTTATTTTCCCTGGTCATTATATCCATCTGTTTCTGGACAGGCAAGGCCGTCAGCTTTTGGACTTTTCCCACTGGCGGCAACAGTGAGCAAGCTCCGAAATAACCAGACTATACATTGTATTTTTCTCTAATGCTTTTCAAAGATGCGTCTCCATCCAGTACCTTTCCTTCCGCTATCTGTGCCTCGGCAGCAGCTAATTTGTTGTACACATCCAGCATGAATAATTTTTCTTCGTACATTTTTACGCTCATTATAACCATATCACCATAGCCGTTTTTGGTTATATAAATCTGCTCGGTCACCTCCTGGCACATTTTAGAAATTGCGCTTGTATTCTTCAAATCCCTGATCGGAATGATTTGCAGCATTACCGTTAACTCCCTTCTGTTTCGTGTCATTATTGCACCATAATTATGCCACCCTGCACTGCTTTTATTTCCTCTTTCGAAAGTATTTTATTATCGTTGCTTTCCAGGATGGATAGCCCAAGGTGAGAAGTTGCTTAAGACATTGCTTTATCAGAAATATTTTGTATAATAATACATAGATAATCGATGCATTTATTAGAAATGTATTGTAAGGGAAGGTTGGAGCTTTATGCCGGTAAATAATGAAATGCTCAAAGGAAGTACTATAATTTTAGTCTTAAGTATGATTAACCGAAAACCCATGTACGGCTATCAGATGATTAAAGAAATTGAAAAGGAATCAGGCGGTGTCTTCAGTTTCAAAGAAGGAACGCTTTATCCGATTCTTCACTCATTGGAGTCCGGAAATATAATTGAATCCTACTGGTGGGGAAATGAAGGCGGCAGACAAAGAAAATATTATCGTATCACTGCCAAAGGCAAAACCGAATTAAAAGAAAAGCAACAAGAGTGGGTTATCTTCCGCTCGGCAGTTGATACGCTTTTAACCGGGGAGGTCTTTGCATGGGCGTAAATCGCAATCAAAAAATTGTAAATTATATTCTTGAAGTATGCTCCCGGGTCAAATTTCGCGATATTCATCAGGATGTAAAACTGGAGCTGGCAAGCCATATCGAAGAAATTGTGGAAGAATTTGTAACCCGGGGCCTTTCCGAGGAGGAAGCTGTTGACAAGGCTCTTTCGCAAATGGGGGACGCTGATCTGGTCGGCAGACAGCTGAACAAAGTTCATAAACCGAAGCCGGAATGGAGCGTTTTGTTGATTTCCGTTCTATTTATTAGTATAGGATTACTGGCGATATATTTTATTCAGAAACAGAATCTGCTTTCATATGATGCCCGGTTATTTGAGAGAAGCGTGCTCTTTTCATTTGTAAGCGTAATTGCGGCAGTCGGTTTGTACTTTTTTGATTACAGAAAACTTGAAAGGTACTCCAAGCATATTTATCTGGGGACCCTTTTCATTCTCATCATTACGGTTTTATGGGGAAATCAGGCCAATGGCAGCAGATACTGGCTGGATTTAGGACCGTTTAACGTTAACTTTGTGACGATTAGTCCCGTATTGTTTATTGCCGCCCTGGCAGGCATATTCAGTAAATGGGATTGGAACAAGCCTTTTGAGCTGGTGCAAGCTATCGCCTTGTTTGCGGTGCCGCTGTTTTTGATTTTATTGGCGCCGTCAATTTCAACCGGAGTTATTTTTATTTTCACCTGTATGGTCCTAATGATTTTTGCCGGCGCAAAAATTAAACAAGTCATTTTAACAGCAGGTTCATTTATTGCATTGCTGACCCTGCCCATTATTGCTGCTAATCCTTATATAATAAAAAGACTGGTGGTATTTTTGAACCCGGTGGCAGATCCTCTGGGGAACGGATATTTAAATATTCAATTGAGTAAGGTGATTTCCCATTCGGGGTTTTTAGGTCAGGGCCTTACCTTCACCCATCAGGTTTTACCTGAACTCCATACAGATTTTATTTTTGCTTTCATCACATATACATTCGGATGGATCGCAAGCCTCTTTCTGATTGCCCTGGTAGTTACGTTCCTGGTGCGCATTGCCTTAATAGCAGGGCAAATAAAGATTCATTACGGCAAATTGCTCATAAGCGGCTTTGTATCGATTCTTGCCATACAGTTTTTATGGAATATCCTAATGAATTTAGGACTAGCCCCTATTAGCGGTGTAGGTTTGCCTTTTATAAGCTATGGCGGTTCACAGCTCGTCATTAATACTGCAACAGTTGGAATCATATCAAGCGTTTACAGACGGAGAAATGTTTCGCAAGGCTATGTATCCGGTTTTAGGTGAGTTTATTCCATTAATAGACGAGATATTGGAGTCAGACCTACAAAGACACCGCAAACAACGACATACCGGCCGCAGGATATTTGAACGGCTCCGGGATGAATATGGTTATCCTGGCGGCTACACCACAGTAACCGACTATTTGCGGAAATCAAAGCCACTGCGCAAAGAAGGCTTTGTGCCCCTGCAGTTTGAGCTGGGCGCTCACGCAGAAGTCGATTGGCTGAAAGCCAGATTCCTGCTAAACGGTCAGGAAACCATAGCCAACCTTTTCGTCATGAAAATGGGCGGATCTGGCGGATTCTACGGCTGTACAGACACGATAATTCCCGTGAAAGCCATTTTATTGCCCGGCATAGATTAACACCTCGCTGATTTGAAAATTATAAACGATTTGTGAGCACAGATGAATCAGATTTTTAATTCATCTTCCCGTTCATTCCAGTTCCGATTAAGGGCTTATAACCGCGATTTACAGTGCTACTTGCCAGGCAAAAGCCACCCATAATCCTGTCTGCAATCCACAATATATTCAACGTATATCGTCTGATCTTTGATTTGGTACAAAATGAGATACCATTTCTCAACGAACATCTTGTGATATTTGTTTGGCGGAATAAACTCGGACACCAGAAATGGAAAACGCTGCGGCATTAGGTGAAGGGAACGGATGGCGTCCAATAGTTCGTTTTTGATTCTGCGGGCGGAATCTGGACTTTTCTGTGCCAGAAAACGGAAATGGCCCGCGAGCATCTGACGGGCACGATCTGAAACAATCACCTTATACTGAGGTTTCTTTGCCATGTTCCACCTCATCAATAATACTGTCCAGATAGCTGTCCAGTTCATCCAGGGTTGTTCCGGCGCGTCCAGCCAGACGGTCCTCCTCTACGGCTAGTAGTTCTTCCCGTAGCTTAAGCATTTTTTCACGGCGTGCGAATGCTTCTATATCCATCACCACGAGATCACCCTCGCCATTTTTGGTAAGGTAAACCGGTTCACCTGTAGACCTGCACAACTCTGCAATCTCATTGTAGTTTTGCCGGATGCTTGCGGACGGTTTAATCTGCATGGTATCAGTTCCTTATAGTAAAATTCTAACCATATCATAGCTTTTTTATGCTATGATATCAAATGTTTTGCCACTTATAGGTAGAGACTGGATATCGAATTCCTTTCGATTATATATGGAAATCAGGAAGATCCAGATATGGTGTCGGGTATCGAATTATCAAATAACAAAAACCGCCATAAATTGGCGGTTTAGGATGCAATTTTAGTGTCGGAGGCGGGACTTGAACCCGCACCCCGCGAAGGATACGCCCCTCAAACGTACGGGGTAAAACCATAACACACCAAATCCACCAAGTTAGGATACTTCCAGCACTTTCAGCTATTCACTTTTCTTGAGCCGGTCTATGCTATCTATCAAGCGGGACATAATCCCGTTTTAATGGGCTTGTGCGTGTTATAGGCTATGCGTTTTTATGGCTTATATTTACAGCCATTCTATCACAGCTTTGATCTCACACAAGCACTTTCAGCAAAATATTTCTTCTCGTCCCTTTACTATGGGACCCCACAGTCTTGATCAGAAGGGAATTGCAGGGAAGTCGCTCCACTTATCCCTTCACGCTGACCAGCCTATCAAGACTGCTACCCATCGTAAAGGGCTGCGCTTCGCTCTCCAACAAATATTTTGCCTGTCGTTCGACCTTTTTGCTGAATTCCATCCAGTCTTGAAGGTCCCGTTCCATCAAATTTATCGTGTCATCATACTCTTCTTTCCATTTTTCCTTGGTCAGCGGAAACACTGACAGGAAGGCGTTAAGCTTTATATTTTCTGTCCTTCCGACCATTTCATTGCAATTTTCTAAAAGGTAATTGAAAAGGTTTTCCATTTCGTTTCTTTGACTGTTTTCCTCGTTCATATCCTGCATTACTTGCATCATTAAGCCTGCTGCCTTGAACAAACTTATCATTTGAGCTGCCGTATAATTCCATATTATCATTTGTTTACCCCTTTCCTTGCAGCAGGGAAGGGAGTTACAGCCATATACATATACTTATACTTATGTCCATTCTGTGATATACTGGCTGTATTGAATAACCCCGATTTCTGGGTGTTCAAATTCAGTTGAGAAGGACTTAACAGAGGGAATGGCCGCTAACCTTTCGACCTCTATGAGTCCTTCTTTTCCGTAGTACCGCAATTCCTGCGGTTTCAACAGCGACCGAGAACCCCAAAAACATTTCTTACCCTGCAACCGTTCATCACTACTTTCTTTTCCCATGTATTTGCTAACGTATTTAACCATTCCTTCAGCTTCCTGAATCGCATTGACCCTGATGAAGCCATTTCCCCAGGTGTCCGCAATTTTCTTTGCATCCAGGTAGGGGAGATTGAAGAATATTGAGTGATAATGCACCGCCCCTCTTTTCTGAAATTCCGGTACCACCAGGTACTTTAGGTCTACTTTGCCTTTTCGTCCATAAATCATTGTGTTCATGCGCTTAATGAATCTGTTGTACTCCTGGTTAGCCTCGTCAATGCTGGTCATGTTGTCCGCAAAGGTCAGAGTTAAGAATTTACTACCGAGCCGATCCCCGCCCTGGGCAAAATACTTATTGTGGTTCGACCACACCAGGCGCCGCAATTTTCCCCTGGCCCGGTAAGATGTTATCTGCCGGTGGGCCTGGTTGATTTCTTCCCGCTGACCACCAGGTGAACCCCTGGTAATATTCGGCGGTCTGCTTTTTTGTTTTCCGGTTAAAATTGGCCGGCTGTACTGATAGATTTCTGTCATCTGACCCGATATTATGACCCTGGTGTCGTAAAGCCCCGCCGCTACGCCTATATACATCACTCCTTTCATTGTTTCCAGAATTTAGGCGTCTCCTTGAGTGTAATATATATCAAGTTAAGATAAGGAAACTCTCCGACGTTTTTTGCTGAAACTCCTCAGAACTTTTTAAAAGTTTCTGCCGAAGGGCTTAAAATCCCGATGGTATCGACAATCAAGCCGTTTTTCACCCCCTTTTATTGTAACACTGATGTTACATTTGTGCGGTGCTACTAGCACACGCACTTTAAATTCTGCCTTCGGCCTGCAGCCGGTTTATACGTATACGTATATGTATATGTATATCATCCTTTCGTTTTTACTTTTTTATCGTTTTTGTGATTTTCTGATTTTTACAAAGTGCCATTTGCAGGGACTTTGATATATATTTTAGCCGCCCTGGTTGCCCAGGGTACCTGGGCGGCTGCCGCAGCTGGCCAGAGTCAGATCCGCGCCCTGGGCGACCACATTTTTATCGGTCATGCCGATTTTGATACTGCCAAGCTTTCAGCACAGTTTTCAGCCTGGCAGCTTACACCTTTGAGCGCAGTCCGTTGGTGTCATTGACACCGGCCGGGCCTGCTGCTCAAAACGTTGTATCATCTGCCAGTAGGTGATTAACCGGGCTGTATTGCCGGTGCATTCTTTGTAAATCACTACCCCACAGATTCACATAGTGCCTGACCATTTCCAGCGTAGAATGACCCAGGAGAGCCTGCAAGCTAAAAGGATCGCCACCTCGCATGATGTAAAACTTTGCGAAAGTATGCCTGAAGGTGTGAGGGCTTATCCTCACCCCTGCTATATTTGTCCGTCTGCCGTAGATAGCCAGGCGTTCCTGCACAGCCCTTTTTTTCAAAGGCTCATTTTCGTTGTTGATCAGCAGGAAAGGATTGTCCGGAAGATAGCCCCGGGCCTGGAGATATTTCTTTACCACCGCAGCCGTGCGAGGGGAGTAATACACGCGCCGGGCTTTATCGCCTTTGCCATGAGTGATAATGATTTCGTTGTTGCTTTTGTGAATGTCAGCCAGTTGGATGTTCACCAGCTCGGAGACTCTAACGCCGGTGTCCAGCAGTAAAAGCATGATTGTATAATCGCGAAGTCCGACAAATGTGGTTTTATCCGGCATGGCCAGTAGCTGTTTTAATTGCACTTCGTTGAAGGTCTCGATCAGGGTTTTCTTTGTCTTTTTCCGGTCCACATTTTCAGCCGGGTTATGTTTCACTAAACCCTGGGTTTTTAAATAGGCGTAGAGCTGTTTAATCGATTTCAGACGCATGTTAATTGTGTTGGCTGATAGTCCAGCATCTACCTGCTTGGAAATTATGTCCTTGATCATCCCTTCGGATACCAAATGAGGCTGAACTGTGTGGCCATTCTCTAACAGCAGCCGGTGAACTGAAACCAAGTTTTCCCGGTGCCATCTCCTGGTATTGTAGGCCAGGCCCTTGACCTTGCAATGCTCCAAGAACAGCTCTACAATTTCAGACCATCCTAATTCACCTGGTTCTAACTCTCCTAAATCCGGCAGCAGTGTCGTTCTTCGCTTATGCAATTGATTTCACCCCCTGGTCGTATGATTATCCCTTTGTTCGTTCCGTTCGGTCTATTCAGTCGTGATAGCTGCATACATTCTGGACAAAAGAAAAAGGAGTAGGATATTATCCTACTCCTGGTTACAAGCGGTTTTGGTGTCGGAGGCGGGACTTGAACCCGCACCCCGCGAAGGATACGCCCCTCAAACGTACGTGTCTGCCTGTTCCACCACTCCGACACAAAGTTGAAAACCGGGCAACTATTGAACAATTCCCCAATTCAACAAAAATTAGTATACAACAGCCTGCCGGATGGTGTCAAACAAAACCGCATTATGAAGGCGATTATCTGCGAATATATATTTTCCGGTAGTAGCTGTAGTTGCGCTGAACATCGTAAACGTATTCGCGAGTTTCCGGATAGGGGATGGAATCGATATGTGCGGCCGAACCGTCCCATTGCCCGTTCTCAATCCATTCCTGCACTGTGGTGAGTCCTGCGTTGTAGGCGGCGATCACTGCCGTATCGTTTCCGTGGAATTCTCGGTCCAAATGTTTCAAGTACCAGCAGCCCATTTCAATGTTTACCGCAGGATCGTTTAGCTGTTCGACGCGGTAATCAGTTCGCCCCATCTGAGATGCGATCCATTCGGCTGTATCAGGCATTAACTGCATCATTCCGCGGGCTCCCGCCGGAGAGCAAGCGTTGGCTTCACCCCCGCTTTCAGCCCTGATTATTGCGAAAACCAGGAAGGGATCGACATCGTGCTTTTCCGCAGATGCAAAAACCACCTCCTGATTAGAAAGAGGATACAGGCTGGAAATCCACTCGGGCGCGCTCATTATGGCAATTAGAAGGATAGCGGCCAGGGCGAGCCCCAGTTTTGCCCACAGACCGCCGGATTGGCTTCTTACTTCGGTTATCAGCCCGTTAGGACCGGATTTGCCGGTCGAACGGTGCGGCCTTTTCTTGCCGTTCATTGAATTCTCCTGTCTTTTGCATTAACAGGTTCTTATTTTATGTTTTTGAAGAAGATCTGTAAATAGAGAGCTGACTTCCCGCGAAACCTCGCATTCGGGCTTGCTGTTGTCAATGATAACGTCGGCCAGCCGGGCTTTATCGTCCAGCGGCATTTGAATATTAATGCGTTTCACAGCCGTGGCCTGGTCGAAACCGTTGCGTCTGATGAGGCGTTTTATCTGGGTTTCGGTGTCCACCCAGACCACCCAGACCTCATCGCACAGGTTGTTCATCCTGCTTTCAAATAGCAGTGGTATTTCGAGAACCACTACTGCTGATCGTTGGCTTTGCTCTAATTCAGCCAGCGTATTTATGTAATATTCCAGCACCCGCGGATGGGTGAAACGATTGAGTACGATCAGCTTTTCAGGATTGTCAAACACCATTTCACCGAGCGCCGGGCGGTTGATAAAATTATCAGCGTTCAGCACTTCACGGCCAAAATAATCCACGATGTCCTGCCAGGCCGGCTGGCCAGGTTCAATAACGCGGTGGGCGACCAGATCGGCATCAATGATTATGGCCCCCAGGCTTCGTAAAGTGTTGCAGACGGTGCTCTTGCCGCTGGCAATGCCGCCGGTCAATCCAAGCTTAATCATGTGCTTACCTCGCTTTGGTAGTTATTTCTGGCATTTCGGACAAAAATGAGTGCTGCGGCCGCCGATTACCACCCGTTCGAGCGCAGCGGAACACTGTTTGCAGCTCTCGCCGCTCCGGCCGTACACTTGAATTAGATTCTGGAACTGTCCCTCCTGGTTGAATCCGTCCCGATAGTCCCTGAAAGTAGTGCCGCAGCTTTTTATTGCTTGCGTAAGCACCTTGATAATTGCCCGGTGCAGCATTTGGGCTTCGGGCATGCTCAAGCTGGAAGCCGGGCGGGAAGGTGTTATCCGAGCTGCAAACAGCGACTCGTCGGCATAAATATTCCCCAGGCCAGCGATTATGGACTGATTGAGAATGAATGTTTTAATGGCCACTTTCCGGTTTCGGGTAGCATTGAATAAATATTCAATAGTAAATGCCGGGTCAAATGGTTCCGGTCCAAGCTTGCGCAGCACCGGGCCTGGATCCGCAGTGAACCAGACGCCTCCAAAGCGCCGCGCATCCTTATACAGCATCTTATAGCCGTTATCCATATGAAGAATCATATGGACATGGGTTTCGCTGATCGGCTCTTGCTCTGGAAGTACGTAGAATCGGCCGCTCATTCCCAGGTGGACAATCAAAAAATGCCCGCCGAAGCTCATAATCAGGTATTTACCACGACGGTCAATATCCTCCAGGCATCTCCCGGCCAGTTCCGCAGGTTCGTAATCCCTGGCCCGTACAATATCCTGGCGGTTTAATTCGATTTCTGACAGCACAGCACCGATATTGAAGCTCAAGCCGCGCCGGATGGTTTCTACTTCTGGCAGTTCAGGCATTGGTTTTACTCCACAAAATATTTATCGGGGAATTTTTAACCACACTTGTGGCGTTCAGGCCTTGTATTCATGCATATCGTACCAGTTCGGCCCGGTTTTAATGCTAATGGTCAGGGGGACAGCCAGGGTAAAGGCCTGGGTCATACACTCGCTGACCAGCGAGATCATGGCCTCCAATTCAGGCTTATAAATCTCAAAGACCAGTTCATCGTGCACCTGCAGCAGCAGATGTGATTTGACCGGACGTTTATTGATAGCATGCCAGTATTTGACCATGGCCAGCTTGATTATATCGGCGGAACTGCCCTGAATCGGTGTATTAAGCGCCATACGCCGAGCAAATGACTGGGCCATCTTGTTTTTTGAATTCAAGTCCGGCAAATAGCGGCGACGCTTGAGAATAGTCTCCACATAGCCGTGCTTTTGGCCGAATATCACGATATCTTCCATGTACTGGCGCACTCCAGGGTAGGTGTCCAGGTAAGCTTCGATATAGCTGGCTGCTTCCTTGCGGCTAACCCCGGTTTGCTGGGAGAGTCCATAATCGCTGATGCCGTAGATAATGCCGAAGTTTACGGCTTTGGCCCGCCGGCGCAGGGTTTCTGTAACCTGGTCCAGGGGCACTCCAAACATTTCAGATGCAGTGCGAATATGGATATCGATGTTCCGCTGGAATGAATCGATAAGGATTTCGTCACCACTGATGTGGGCCAGGCAGCGCAGGTCAATCTGCGAATAGTCGCAGGCCAGGATGGTCCAGTCAGCTCCGGGAGCTACGAAAGCGCGGCGCAGGCGGCGGCCTTCTTCAACTTTAATAGGGATGTTCTGGAGGTTGGGTTCCACGCTGGACAAGCGCCCGGTGGCGGTCACCGCCTGCTTGAAAAGCGTATGAATCCGGCCTGTAGACTGATCTATCAGCTGGCTAAGGGAATCGGCATAGGTCGATTTTAACTTGCTGAGCATCCGGTAATCCAGTATATATGTGATAATGGGGTGTTGCCCCTCTAATTTCTCCAGGATTTCAGCTCCAGTTCCATATCCGGTCTTGGTTTTCTTAATGACCGGCAGTTCAAGATCTTCGAACAGTATTTTGCCGAGCTGTTGCGGGGAGTTGATGTTGAAGATCGAACCGGCCAGGTCGTAAATCGCTGTCTCATCTTCCTGGATGCGTACGCCCAGCTCACGGGATGTGTCTTTCAAGATTTTTCCGTCCAACAGGAAACCGGTGAACTCCATATCGGCCAGCAGCATGGCCACAGGCAGTTCTACATCGTCATGCAAACGGCACAGTTCAGGTCCGGCCTCTGACCGGATTTGTTCAATCAAGCGAGGCAGCAGGTCAACCTGGGCGGACTGGTCGGTCTCCTCGCATTTGATACTGAGACGGGCTTCCAGCAGTTTGGCCAGGTTCTCCCCGTTTTCAGCCGGATCGAGCACATATGCCAGCAGCAGGCTGTCGCTGTCGATGCCGCAGAGGTTGATACCCTGGCGCAGTAGAAAAACCCGCGCCCTTTTGCAATCATGGGTGAATTTAATCGCCTTTGCGTCTTCCAGCCATTCTTGTAGCACGGAATAGAATTCCGGCTGTTCAGCCAGGGTCAGACAGTAGATTTGTTGGCCGTCATTAACGAAAAGATTTGATATTATGCCCTTCATGGGATGGTATTCATCACTATGCAGCAGGAAAGATACTGCATTAGTCTGTCTCCATCCCGACACCAGTTTTTTTAACTCGGTCAAATCCTCGACTGACTGCGCCGAAGCCTGGTGGATTGCCACATCGGCAGGTTTATCATCGCCTTGCAGTTCAGATAAGAACGCTTTGAATTCCAGCCGGGCAAAGAGCGCCATAAGGGCTTCTTTATCAGGCTCCTTGCGCCTCAGGCTTTCGATAGAGCAGTCCAATTCGACATCCCTGATTATGGTGGCCAGTTCGTAGCTGAGATAGGCTTTATCCCGATGTTCTTCCAGGTTCTTACGCATTTTGGAAGTTCCCAGTTCATCCAGATGGGCATACAGGTTATTCAGGCTGCCATACTCCTTGACCAGTTTCAAGGCGGTTTTTTCGCCGATTCCGGGGACACCTGGAATGTTGTCCGAACTGTCACCCATAAGAGACTTTAGATCTATCATTTGCACTGGCTTGATCCCGTATTTTTCCATGACCGCGTCATCATCAAAATGATCGATCTCGGTGATGCCGCGCCGGGTCAATCGGACATGGGTATGAGGACTGACAAGTTGGAGGGTGTCCTTGTCACCGGACACGATTACTGCTTCCAGGCCATGGTTTTCGGTCATTTTCGCCAGGGTGCCCAGCAGGTCGTCGGCTTCATAACCGTCTTTTTCCAGGTAGGGAATATTCATGGCCGCCAGCACTGACCTGATAATGGCGAACTGGCCGATTAGCTCATCAGGCGTCTCGCCGCGCGTTCCCTTATAGTCTGCATACATTTCGGTACGGAAGGTGGTCCGGGACTTGTCAAAGGCCACCAGCAAAAATGCTGGATTTTCATCGGCCAGCAGGCGCCGCAGCATGGTTAAAAAGCCATAAACTGCATTCGTGTATGTACCATCCGAGGTTTTTAGCAGGGGCAGTGCATAAAAAGCTCGAAACAGCAGGCTGTTCCCATCTATGAGCATTACTTTATCAGGCATCGGAATCCTCCTCCAGGCGATGAAAGCCAATCTCATCGGCTCTGACACACAGTGTCTGATGAGCCTCGGCAAACGTTTTTTCTAACCAACCTGCTTTAAAAACAGAATAAGCAGGGCATTTATAATCCTGCTTATTGTATCATAATTTAATTACTGATGATTATGGGTTGATGACCGTGTTGAAATTGACTTCGAGCTTCACTGTGCCGGTCTCGGATTCAATAAGGTTCTTCTGTTCTTCTAATACCGCCTGGTCTTTTTGAAGCTTTTCCAGCACCAGCTTTTGTTCTTTGTCCAGTTTCGGCTGCTTTTCAAGGCTGTCGATGGATTCCTGCACCGAACCGAGTTGCTTGTTCACGTCATTATACTCGGAGGTATAGTCTATTTCATTGGTTACGGGATTTACTATACCGTAAGCTGCGAGGTTCTGCAGCACCTGGTCCACTTGTTCTGGAGGAACCTGCAAAATTATGGATTGGTTTTCCTGGGCTGATGCAACCGTCATAGTCGAGCTGTCCTGCGATCCGACCACATCATATTCCAGACCCTGTTTGACCGCAACGCTTTCGACTTTTTTAATAGCCTCATCAATATTCTTGACCGTATTACTGGAGTAGATGTGCTGGGCAATATAGTTGTCCGCCGATGCCACTGTGCTTATTGACGATGAGTCCGTGGCATTTTCCGGATTGGCACTATCTGCCGGCGGAACGGCGGCATTGTTATTGCTGCTTGAGTTGTCAGCCGTCTGCATTGCAGAATTTTCGTCCGAATCATCATAATCGGCAACACTGTAATTCGAATTGTCCGGAGCATAGTCTTCAATTATATTATCAGTTGTAAACGGATTGATATTAATCGGTGGCTTTTCGTCAGGAATGGGGGCAATGCCCATTTTATCGATGATTTGTTCGGCAGTAATGGATGAAGGTTCGGTTTGGTCAAAATGTGCAACCATTTGGGACCCGTTAGGCAGGTATGAACTCATGTAAACACCGATCGCCAGTGCTATACCTGCGGCGCTTGCGGCCATCCAGCTGGCCCAGCCGGATTTCCGGGATGAACTGGTGCGTTCCTTGCGAAAATCAATTAAAGGGCTCTGTTCCCGGGACAGGCGATTCATAAGATCAGGTATGAACCGATCCGGAACAGCTGGTATTGGCAGCTCGCGCAGTTTTTGACGCATAGCCAAAAAGGCACCATACTCTATCTGACACTTGGGACAGTTGTCCAGGTGCTTCGCTATTGTTTCATTTTCCTTTTCCCCGGTCATATTATCGGCATACAGGGAAAAGAGTTCTTCAAAATGTTCACATTTCATGAACGTCACGCCCCACTATACGCTTTGCTTCCAAGTATTAAGACGGGGAAACAATCATAGAAGTTCCGCGTCTTGTAACATTTTTTTAAGATTATTTCGCGCCCGGTTGATCCGAGATTTTACGGTGCCCAATGAACAATTTAGGACCTCGGCTATTTCTTCATAGCTGAGATCCATAACGTCGCGCAGAACAATAGCGATCCGATGGTCAGGTTTCAGACGGTCCAGATGCATCTGGATCTGCTGGCCCAGTTCCTTTTGCTCATACAATATATCGACACCGGCTCCCGGGTCGGCCAGTTCCTTGTCAACCTCATCTCCGGAACTGTTGATCAGGGGTTCATCTATGGAAAGCGGAGCAATCCGGCGTTTTCTGCGGCGGAGCTCATCCAGGCAAACATTGGTGGTAATGCGGTAAATCCAAGTACCAAAGCTGGAATTGCCTTTGAACTTGTCGAGGGCGCGGTAAGCTTTAATGAAGGCATCCTGAGACATGTCATATGCGTCGTCTTCATTGCCCATATAGCGGTAAGCCAGGGCATAGACGCGTTGTTGGTATCTTTGCACCAGTTCCTCAAAACTATCTTTGCTGCCTCTCTGGCATTCAAGAATCAGTTGATCATCTGTCAGCACCGAGTATACCTCGCTTAACCAAATTGGCGGCTGGCGGGTCTCGCACAGCCAGTTGCTGGTGACTCGCGGATAGAGTCGAGGCCGGTTAGTGTAATCTTTTGTATAATATCCTAATATTGCTCACCTTGACAATGATATACCGGCCCATTATAATTGTTTTTGCATCTTATGCACAGAGAAACAGGCGAATACTAGGCCAGAGTGTCGGAATTGGCAGACGAGCGCGACTCAAAATCGTGTGCCGCGAGGCGTGTGGGTTCGAGTCCCACCTCTGGCACCATAGACTACACCGGGAGTTCGAAAGGACTCCCTTTTCTGTTTCAGCATCGAAAAAGGAGATTGTTGCAATAAACGTTGCAATAAAGATAAAAGACCCCCGAAAGCGTGTGGCAATACGTTATTGTAATTGTAGTGAGCCGCGGGTGTATTGCCTCCCATAAAATCCCGTTGCCAATGTATCAATTGGACTGGCCAACCCTAAATGGATTAAATGGATCACTAATAATAACCGACGTTATCGCCCGGGAATTATAATTAAAGTATCAGGCCTGATTCTGATAGAATGATTAGGTTACAGACACGTCAAATCTATGCGCGGAACAATAGGAGTAATGAGAATGAATGATGCAGGAAGAATAGTTGAATATATCTCAAGCATGGTTTCCACCAATGAATTCAAGGAGAAAACCAGGGATGTTGTTATTCCTGTTGAGAAGCTTGAACCATTTTTTGAGCCTTTGGTCAGCTATACCGACTCTCGGGACAAATGGAGAAATACCATTAAGAAGGCCAGAGATATCCTGGAAGAAAAATATGATATTCTTACCGATTATGATAAAGGTGCTATAATCATCGCCGTGAGTCAAGCCAGCAAGATCAAAATAGGTTATAACACCTTGAAGAGTCTTATTAATAGCGTTATTCAAGTAGAAAAGCACCAAAGCGGAATTGATGAGACAAAACTAAAAGAGGTTGCCCAAATTGCATACAGGAAGACTTCAAAAAGTGTTATCAAACAAGAAAATGCGATTATTGAATCATTGCAGAATTATGTTAAACAAGGAGTCAATGTTTATCCCGAGGTGGCCAAATTGGTAGATGCCGGAATAATAACCTGCACTATCCAAATAGAGAGAGTTAGAACCAAACGATGAACCAGATGTCAATGGTAACATTGCTGCGGTGATTGCCTTTCCCAGGATAATGCGATAATCCAGAGTATCTAATCGGTGCCGTAACACCGGCATACTATCCGGGCAGGAACAGCTGCTTCAAAGAGAGCTTCAGAATGGCGAGCGCAAGCCTGAACGTGCCCGGCTTAATGAAAAATACTCCGAGGTCCATGAGACTCCGACATGCGGCATCAAAGTGTGAAGGCAGGTGCGGTACAGGTACGGTCATGATATACTAAAATAGGAATTTGACTGGCAGGGGAATCAAGGCATAAGATGCAAACCACCAGATACTTTACCGAGCAGGTTCTAAAGAAAAGGCCATATATTAAATTGGAATGGTGTGAACAGGCGATAACGGAACCTGTGCGGAAACTTGTTCAAGCTGATGGCAGGATTCGTTTTTGGATTTTTGTACCAGAAATCAACAAGTATCTTCGAGTGGTGACCCTTGAAGACGGAGTAACGCTGCACAATGCGTTTCCAGACCGTGATTTTGAGGAGGACTAGTTTTCATGAAGCTGAATTATTATGAGGAAACAGATTCTCTGTACATTGATCTTTCTGAGAAAAGCAGCATAGATTCTCGCGAAGTAGCTGATGGCGTTGTTTTGGACTTCGATGAAAACGGCCATATTGTTGGTATTGATATTGACCATGCAAGCCGAATAGTTGACTTGAAATCTTTGGAAGCGGATTCAATTCCAGTTCGAAAGCTCGCCATAGGCTTGTAATACCAAATTGATTTAGCTAATCTATGAATTTCCATTGGCAGCCGGATTGTAGAATATTACTAATTTATTTATTAATGTTACTAATAGATATATTATTGAATCGTTGCCAATTTACTGCCGTTTGATTAATTTATAATAGAAACAACAGGAGCACCGGCCAAAATCGTATGCCGCGAGGCGTGTGGGTTCGAGTTCCACCTCTGGCACCATGGGAATTACCGAGGGCGACGAACCCTCGTTTTTTTATTGGGAATATATGGATTGATGGTGCCGGTTTATTGCCAGATGGTCAAGCACAATTCACGGGGATGGAGTGTGCTCAAATTTAGGACTGATATAAAAATCATGCCGATGAAGTAAAAAGCAAACGCATATTCACAATAGTCCTGAAATTCTGCAATTAGGGAGAGCGTCAAGTGGTTAACAGGAGTAGAGCAGGCCGAAATCGAACATTATTCTTATCTAATGAAGAGCAGACTAATTATTTGGCACGGTGTATATCTGTCGCCAATATTTGCGAAGTTCCCCAACTTATTGACGCGACAATTTGTGGTGATACATTTCAGGCTCTTGCCCAATTACCGGATACATTTGTTGACCTTCTAATAGTTGATCCACCATATAACCTTGAGAAGACTTTTGGAAAGAACAAATTCCGAAAGATGGACCAGGAGAGTTATGGAACATACACAAAAACATGGATAGAAGCAGTGTTTCACACTCTGAAAAAAACGGCCTCCATATATGTGTGTTGTGACTGGAAAAGCTCTTTAGTCATTGGACAAATGTTAAGCGATTACTTTATCGTTCAAAACCGTATAACATGGCAGCGCGAAAAAGGTAGAGGGGCTGTGTCTAACTGGAAGAATTCCATGGAGGATATATGGTTTGCAAGCGTATCAAACAAATACGCCTTTAATGTTGATGCGGTTAAACAAAGAAGAAAGGTTATCGCGCCCTATCGAGAAAATGGCAAACCGAAGGACTGGCAAGAAACCGAAAATGGCAACTTCAGAGACACGTTTCCATCAAACTTTTGGGACGATATTTCTGTTCCATACTGGTCCATGCCTGAAAACACGGACCATCCTGCACAAAAGCCAGAGAAGCTAATTGCAAAGCTGATATTGGCTGGCTCAAATACTGGCGACATCATACTTGATCCATTTGTTGGTTCAGGAACTACATCAGTTGTAGCGCGCAAACTGGATCGCCATTACATCGGAATTGAGGTTGAAGAGCAATATTGTGCACTGGTTGAAAAAAGGCTTGAACTAGCAGAACTTGATCGAACAATTCAAGGATACTCTGGGGGCGTATTTTGGGAGAGGAACTCTCTTAATGAACAAAAAAAAGCTGAAAAAGTGTAGTCTCTTCGTAATACCAGCTTGATAATAGATAGTTTCTTTTATGACAAGATGAGTAATGTCAGTGGGTAATAGTAAGCAGGCATACCCGGAACCAGGAGGTGTCTTATGGAAAGCATTGAAGCCGGCCTGATAGCGCCGTGCGGAATGAACTGCGCCCTGTGCATGGCTTACCTGCGAGATAAAAAACCGTGCTATGGATGCCATGTCGATTCTCCAACCAAGAATAAGTCTTGCATGAATTGTTTAATAAAAAACTGCCCCGACCTTCAGGGCAATAGCACCGGCTTTTGTTATGAATGTGCCCAATATCCATGCAAGCGGCTGAATCATTTGGATAAACGCTATCGTACCAAATACCACATGAGCATGATTGCCAATCTCGAAAATATTAAAGAAAACGGCATGGATGCCTTTTTGCGGCAGGAAGTTGAACGGTGGACCTGCAAAGAATGCGGCCAATTGGTCAGCGTTCATCGTGATGTGTGCGCGAACTGCAAAACGCCTTATATGCCGTGAGCTTGAACACCGGGAGCAGCATAACACTCAGCCCGCTGTTTTTCGTTACAGGAATACGAATTCGAAAGGGAATAATTCTATATGGATTATTATAACCGGCTTCGGGAAATATTGGACATCCATCCGGCTGGAGCCCCGCCCAGCCCATACATTGATCAAATACTCCGCATACTGTTTTCTCAGGAAGAAGTGGAAGTGGCCTGCAAACTGTCGTTCAGGCTTAAATCATTGTCCAGCCTGGTTGCGAAAACGGGAATAGATCAGCAAAGCCTTTCAGATATCCTGGAAAGAATGGCAAACCGGGGAGTGATAATGGCCCAGAAGAGCGAAATCGGGGAATACAGCTACAGCCTGTTGCCAACGGTCCCCGGGATATTTGAGTTTCCTTTCATGCGGGCAGAGCGTGCTCCTCAAAAGGAAGAACTGGCCAATCTCTGGCACCTCTATCATACTGAAGCCCTGGGCAATGCTTTTGCCAGTTCCAGGACCCCGCAAATCAGGGTTATTCCGGGCAAGAAGAGTCTGCAAATGATTACCGAGATTCTGCTCTATGAACAGGTTTCGCATATGATCGGGCAGGCCCAAAACATTGCGGTCACCAATTGCTCCTGCAGGGTGATCATGCACAAATGTGACAAACCGATTGAAGTCTGTCTGCTGTTTGACAAAGGAGCAAATTTCCTGGTGGAGCGGGATCGAGCCAGGATGATCGACCAGGCAGAGGCGATGCGAATCCTGGATTATACTGAAGAAGCCGGACTGGTTCATTGCATTAGCAACAGCCAGGATAAGCCGATCATGCTCTGCAACTGTTGTGGCTGCTGCTGCGGGATTCTCCGGGGCATAACCGAGCTTCATAATCCCTTTGCGGTTTCAACATCAAGTTACATCGTGGATTACGATGAAAGCGAGTGTTTGGGCTGCTTCCTGTGCACCGAAGACCGGTGCCCGGTATCAGCGATTCAGGAAGACGGCGATGTTGCGGCGGTTAATGATTCAGTGTGCATCGGGTGCGGTCTCTGCGTTTCCGTATGTCCGACTGAAGCCCTTACGATGAAGAAACGCGACGAGATACCCCGCACCCCGAAAACCTATCAGGAGCTTTTTATGACCGTTCTGCGCGAGAAGGGTAAAGGAGCAGCATTTGCGAAACTAAACCGGGCCTAGATTTTATTAGGCCATGGAGGCAGTTTTCAGATGATATAATACATTTTATTTTCGAAAGGTCAATAATAGGTGACCTGGCATATGATTAACAATATTGAACCCGGCAAGCGGAACATTCCTGAAAATAAAAGCAACCCTGGTGATGACAATAAGAATACCGAGGTATCAAATTCTTTCAGGTTTTATGCTGCTGCTGTTGCCCTGTTGGCTGTTATCTGTATTATCGTATTCACCGGGATTGCCCGGGTTGTTCCTGTATCCGGCCCGGCCCCCAATGATATTCCCGTAATCCAGGCGATCAGAGCAGATATCAGCCCTTCAGCAACCGAAGTCGTTAAGGCAGTGACATTTTGCGGATCGGCTACGGCAATGATCGCCATCGCCGTAATGGTCACGTTTTATTTAAGGATTCGCGAATTTAACCCCCTGGAAAGCTTCCTGCCGGCCATATCAATAACGGGAGCCTGGCTGCTAAACGAATTTTTGAAGCAGCAGTTTCACCGCCTGCGGCCTGAAGACCTTCCCCTGGCAATTGAAACCAGTTACAGTTTTCCGAGCGGCCACGCCATGATTTCCCTGGCATTTTACGGCATGCTGGCTTATTTGATATGGACCAATGTCAAATCGGCAAAAATAAGATGGCTGTCAGTCGTGGCTCTGGCGGCTCTGATCCTGGCCATAGGCCTGAGCAGGATTTACCTGGGAGTTCATTATCCAAGTGACGTGCTGGCCGGATTTGCGGCCGGAGGATTGTGGCTGATGACATGCATTGCCGGCTACCGAACAAGTCCCGGTTTTTTCACAAAGATTTCACAATAAAGCTCTACAGTATATGATGAATATATAGGCTCGTAGCGGATCTCGCCAGCAGGGAAGGGTTTGCATGGATATCAAGGTTATGGTCGCTGACGATGACCAGGTGTTTCGCCATCTCATCTGTGACATAATCAGAAAAGAAGGCTACTATCCAGTGGAAGCGTGCGATGGACAACAAGCCCTGGATGTTTTCTTCGGCTCCGGCGATATCGATCTGGTAATCCTGGATGTAATGATGCCTGCCATCGACGGCTGGGCTGTGCTGAAGCAAATACGCGAGTATTCCGAAGCGCCGGTTATTATGCTGACTGCTTTGCAGGAAGAAAAGCACCAGATTCAGGGTTTGAAAAAAGGAGCCGATGACTATATCTCCAAGCCATTCAGTTACGAGGTTTTCGTGGCCCGGCTGAATTCTTTGCTGCGCAAGCTTAAAAAGGAGCGCCTGGCAGAGATAGCTGTAGGTGATATAACAATTAACCAGGCAGCTCATCGGGTAGCGGTATGCAATGATGCTATTGAACTCAATCGCAAAGAATACAGCCTTCTGCTTTACTTTGTCCGCAACCAGGGACGCGTACTAACCCGTGAACAGATCCTGGGAAGCGTATGGGGATACGATTTTGCAGGGGATATCAGAACAATCGACACTCATATCAAGACCCTGCGGGCCAAGCTGGGTTGTTGTGGCAAATATGTCAAAACGGTGCGCGGCAGCGGGTATATGCTTGAGGTGACAGGACCATGAAAACTATTCGCACAAAACTTTTCTTCTTTTTCACCCTGTTTACGGTTGTCCTGGTGGCTGCGGGCATCCTGCTGAATGCGGTTTTTCTAGAGCGATATTACATTTATAAGAACAAGAGCATTATGGAGCAGACCGCCGGGGAAATAAGCAGCGAGTACACACAGCGTCCCGGCGGTATTGTCCCTTTTATCAACCAGATCGACCGGGTTGATGGAATAAACTGCACCATTGCCGATGCTAGCCTTAACGCCATCTGCAATTCCTTTCCCGAAAAACAGGATTCCGATGCTCGGCGCCTGCCAGGTGAAATAGAACAGATTATCCGGGAAAACTCGGTTATTCTGCAGGGCGGCTTTATATACCAGGTTATTGAAAAACCCACTGACGAACCCCCGCGGCTGGTCTTTGTTTCCCGGATGAATGCCGGCGAATACATCATTCTAAAAAAGTCAATGAAAGGCATACAGGAAAGTGTGGCTATAGCCAACCAATTCTACGTCCTGGCCGGCCTTTTTATAATACTGGCTGGAGGCTTTTCCATGTTCTATTTCTCCAAGAAGCTGACTGCGCCAATCATCGAGATGAGCGGCGTTGCTGAGTCCATCTCGAACCTGGATTTTAATCGCAAGGTAGGCTTCGATTCCGCTGACGAATTGGGCAGCCTGGGAAGAAGCATTAATAACATGGCCGAAAAGCTGAATAACAGCCTGGCGGCCCTTCAGCAGGATGTGGAGCGGCGCAAGCAGCTGGTGAGGAACATTTCCCATGAATTGAAAACCCCAATAGGAGTAGTGAAAGGTTATGCTGAAGGCCTCAAATTCGGAGTTGCACAGGACAAGGATACAGGAGACCGTTATTGCACGGTTATTGCCGAGGAATGTGACCGCATGGATCGCCTGGTCCAGGAACTGCTTAACCTGTCCATGCTGGAATCAGGAACGTTTCAGATACAGTCCTTCAGCCTGGACTTGGGCGGATTGGTCCAAATATGCGCAGAGCGCTTTGCCCCGGTGCTGGAGGAAAGGGGCATACAGCTGGAGATCCGGCGGGAGGGGAATCTGACCGTTAAAGGTGACCAGGAACTCCTGGAGCGGATTATGAACAATTTCATGATCAACGCCATTGACCATACTGATGGGGCCAAACGGGTGGAGATCGGGGCGGAAAATACCGGCTGCGCAGTGCGGATATCGGTTTTTAACACTGGCCCGGCGGTGCCTACAGCGGAAATGGAACGGATTTGGGATGTGTTTTATAAAGTGGATAAAGCCAGAACCCGCTTATATGGAGGACACGGCCTGGGTCTTTCCATAGTCAAGCTTATTGCCGGTCTGCATGGCGGAACGGCCGGCGCCTTCAACCTTGAGGACGGGGTACTGTTTTATGCAGATATTCCCTGCTCTAGAACTGCGAAACTGCCGGATGAAGGTTGACATAAAAGTGTTTTCACCGGGATTTCACAAAACCATGGCATGATCAGGATATAAGCAGCGCTGCAGTTAACTGGAATATGTTTGAGAGGATGACTTTTTATGAAGAAACCGTTGACACTGCTTGTTATTGCGGTTCTTATCCTGGGCTGTTTTTCGTCAACCGGCTGTCAAGCCTCACCCATAACCGGGCTATTATCTGGCAAAGGGGCGAAACAAAACGAACAGCTGTCCGCACAGGAGCAAAAAGCGAATAATCAGGCCGCTAACCAGTATTCTTTGGAACAAGCCATGAGCGACAATGCCCAGCTGTCAACCATCGCGTTCAGCGGGCTGGCATTTATAACAGGCAGCTCCGGTGCCGATACATTCATGCCGCCGGGCAAAGTAGCTGATTTCTTTGGCTTTCAATATATGCGGGATGTTGATATAGCCGGATATGGCCACAATACAACCTTTTTAACCAAGGCTGCCAACAACGTCATCTATATTCTAAATGATGAGCAAAAGGACCAGCTGGTGGCCCTTGCCAGGGAGCAGGCGCCCTTATATATCGAATTCGCTTATAATCGTTTCCCGCTGATGAACTCATTTCGCCGCAGTTTGGAAGGTCAGATCCCGGACGGATCGGACGGACTGGATGAACAGAGGGTGGCGGAATATACAGCAAGCCTTTATAAAACCGACGCTGAACTGAGCTACAAGCGGGCTGTCGTCGTGGGAGGCATAATCGCTTCTTTTACGGATGAGCAGAAGGCTTACCTGGAGGACATGAAATTCAATGATTCCTCTACCTGGCCGGTAGTTGAAGAGGATCAAGAGTTCAAGCAGAGCATGAGCAATATGGAATTTGTAGCGGTTATGACCTACACTAGTGAGATGTTTTCCTGGTATAAAGGCAGTGTAGACGCCGATGTGTATTTTTGCCCGGAACGCCACGGGACTTATTTTGGTGGTTTCTATATGAAAGATTATCCGGCCATGAATAATCCCGATTACTTTATCAGCACCTCCACTACTGGAGACAAAGGCCAGGAATTCCTGAAAATTCTCAACGAAGAGCAACGAGCTCTGATTACAGGAATCATAGAGGAACAGAGACCGGCATTGAATGAAATTGCTACGATTAGGACCGATATAGCCGCTGAACTCCGTAAGAGCATGAACGGTGAACAGATTGACCAGGCAAAGGTCTACCAGCTAATCGAGAGTTACGGGGAACTGGATGGACAAATGTCCGCTCTCTACGCGAAGCGCTTTTCCCAGGTAAATGCAAGCCTTACTGATGAGCAGCGCACTCAATTGGTTGCTCTTCGCGACCTGGATGTGGTGCCAGAGGGGGCCTATCTGTGGTCTACACCGATTCAAATGCCCGCGTTGCCGAACACGGACTACTTGTTCGGAACGGGGACGGTACCCGATGATGAGGGGCAGACAATCCCGCCAGCAGGTTTCGGGACTTCAGCAAAAGATAACAAGCCGGACAAACCCGATAAACCATCCAACAAGCCGGATAAACCGTCCGACAAACCACCCAAGGATTAGGGGGCGCACCAGGGCAAAGGAAGCAACGCCAGCTTTCTTTGCCGATACATAAACGGCAGCGCATTGGCGCTGCGAATCTACAATCCCGGGCAGGAGTGTAATGAAATGAAATACCCGCGATTAAAAATCTTGATGACCATGATGTGCATAATATCCATGCTTGCATATGCTCATCCGGTAATAAGCCAGGCGGCTTATTTGGACTCGGTTTTCGACGGGGCCATCATTCTAGGCCGGGCGGACAATACCTCTATCACAGCCAGCATTACCGCAAATGGCGGCAGCCGCGTCTACCTGTCATGGGGCGTGCAAAGCAATGTCTACACGCACAAAAGTGTTGAAGCCCAGGCATCAGCGCTGAAGCCGGCCGTTGTTGTCATGGATGGCCTGGAGCCAGGACAGGCCTATTATTATCGCCTGTTCTTTGCTGGCGAAGGCGGGGAAAGCTACGAATGCACACCGGAATACAGCTTCCGGACGCCAGCCTTGACAGGGGAATCTTACCGTTTCGTGGTTCAATCCGATTCGCATCTGCTGAACAAGGCCGATAAAGAACTGTACAGGCAGTCAATGGAGTCCATGGCAGCCCAAAATCCTGACTTCATGTTCGATCTTGGCGACACATTCCTGAATGACCAGGGCAAGGACGGGCAGGCGCCGAAATATGAGCAGATATTATCCACATATACACAGCAGCTGCCGTTCATTAGCATTGTCGCCAGGTCTGCCCCCCTCTACCTGACTATAGGCAATCATGAAGGCGAAAATGGGTTCCTTTTGGACGGGACATCCAATAATCTTGCCGCCATGGCCACCCGGGCTAGAACGGCGTTTTATCCCAATCCGCTTCCGGATGAATTCTATAGCGGCAACGCGGAAAGCGAAAAGGGAGTGGGTCAGCCCCAGAACTATTATGCCTTTACCTGGGGAGACGCGCTGTATGTTTCCATTGATCCCTACCGCTATACAACCATGGAGCCGTATGAAAGCAAGGACGGATGGGGATGGACCCTGGGCAAAGAACAATATGATTGGTTCAGGAGCACTCTCGAGAACAGCACCGCCAAATATAAATTTGTCTTTGCCCACCATGCCATCGGCAACATGAGGGGCGGGGCCTTAATAGCCAGCCTTTACGAATGGGGCGGATACGATCGCCAGGGCAGGTACCTATTTGACCAAATGCGGCCGGGCTGGGGAAAGCCGATACAGCAGATTATGAAAGACACCGGCGTTACTATCTTCTTTCAAGGGCATGATCATCTTTTTGCCAGGGAAAACGTGGATGGCGTCATCTACCAGACCCTGCCCAAGCCGGCGGAAAAAATTGCGGACCGGCAATCCAATGAAAACTCCTATCCGGAAAGTGATAAGCTGCTTAACTCAGGTTATTTGAAGGTAAGTGTTGCCCCGGAAAATGTTCAGGTTGACTATTACAGAAGCTACTACGTTTCCAGCGCGCCACAGGAGGGGAATACCGGGGTGGTCTACAGCTACACTGTGGATCCGGAACACAGGGTCGAGGTATTAAACGGGGTCTCGGATGATTTCAGCACCTATTCCAGCATGGAGGGCAGTAAAAAAGAACCGAAAGCCGCAAAATCAGCAATGGGCTCCGGCGCCGGAATCTGGGATGAGTTCAAACAATGGATCTATAATACGGGGTGCTCTGTGATAAGCTTGTTTGCCGCAGCCGTGCCGGGTGCCGCCGAGACAGAACCCGCCGCCGGTAAAAACGGGACAGCGATAGAGCCAATCTCAATAGATAATGCCGGAGGGATTATCCTGGGATGTCCTTCCGATGACTCTATATTGCTGAAGGCCCTGGCAGAATCCGACTGTGAAGCGTATTTCGAATATGGGCCCGCCGGAACCGCCTTTGGCGCCTCTACAGTGCCTCATGGCTATAAGGAAGGCGATATTATCGAAGCCATCCTGCAGGGGTTATTGCCCGACACGGAGTATTCATACCGCATGATGATGCGCACCACGGCTGAAGCCGAATATATTTCCAAACAAGCTGGCACATTCCATACTGAACGCGCCGCTGGAGAATCTTTCAAATTTACCGTTCAAGCCGATTCACATCGCGATGAAAATACCAATTTGGAGCTGTATCAAACCACTCTGGACAATATAGCGGCTGAAAGCCCTGATTTTCACATCGACCTGGGCGATACTTTCATGGGCGAAAAGCTGGCCAAAACCGAAGAAACAACCATTCGGAGATATCTGGAAGACCGAGGACTGTTCGCCCGCATCGGCGGGTCAGTACCGCTGTTCCTGGTCAACGGCAATCATGAGGGCGAATGCGGCTGGAACATGACCAGGAGCGGGAACGATATTGCCGCCTGGGCCTCCCGGGCGCGGCTTGCTTATTTCCCCAATCCCTCCCCGGATGGTTTCTATTCGGGAAGCCTGCCCGGCCAGGGCAATTACTATGCCTATAACTGGGGTGACGCGCTATTTATAATGCTTGATCCTTTCTGGTTTTCCGAAAAGAAAGCTCGCAGCAGCGACGATGGATGGAGCTATACGCTGGGCAGAGAGCAGTATGACTGGCTGAAGGAAACATTGGAAAACAGCACTTCCCGATACAAATTCGTATTTGTCCATAACCTTGTGGGAGGCTATGGAAAGGATGCGCGTGGAGGCGCAGAAGCTGCTAGATTCTTTGAATGGGGAGGCAGCAATAGCGACGGAAGCTATGGCTTTGATGAAATGCGGCCTGGATGGGGAAAGCCGATACACCAGCTTCTGACTGAAAACGGTGTGAACGCCGTTTTCCATGGACACGATCATTTTTACGCCCGGCAGGAATTGGATGGAATAATATACCAGCTTGTTCCGCAGCCTGGCCATCCCGGCAATGATGTTAAAAACGCCGCTTCGTACAGTTACATGGATGGGCTATTTCTGCCGCCGGCCGGACACTTGCTGGTTGCGGTATCTGGCCAGGAGGTAAAAGTGGAATACATTGAATCTTCCAGCGAAGCCAAGCTCAATGGTATTGCTGATGATTCATTCCTGATTAAATAGCCGGTTCCTAATGACTAACTGCCAGTGATTCTATGCCGTGTGTTTATCGGAAACCTCAAATGGAATCTTGATAGTAAAGCGGGCTCCATGTCCGGGAATGCTATTGACCATCATCTGCCCGCCATGATTTTGGGTTATGATGAAGTAAGCCACGGAAAGGCCCAGACCGGTTCCCTCGCTGGCGGACTTCGTCGTGAAAAAGGGTTCGAATATTCTTCTTTTAACGGCTTCGTCCATTCCCGATCCATTATCTTCCACTTCCATGACTGCCATATTACCCTCGCGGAAGCATCTAATGATTATTTGGGGTTTTTCCTGCCAGTCAGAGGCTTCGGATAATGCTTGAGCCGCGTTTTTCAACAGGTTGAGCAAAACCTGCTCGATCTCAATATCGGAGCAAATGATCATTCCGAGACCAGGTTCGTATTCGCGGACTATTTCAATATGACGGAAATCATACTGCCGGTTCAAGTCATAATCGCTTGATGCCAGCTCCAGGCTGCGTTCCAGCATGGTTTCCGGCCGGAAGGAGCTATGGCGATATTCGCTGGCCCGGCTGAATTGGAGCATATTCTGTACGATGCGCGAGGCCCTGATCCCGCTTTCACGGATTCCGGCTACGAAATCGTCGATTTTTCTCTCCTGTATATACGATTGAATCTGTTCTAACTGGATGCCCAGCCGTTTGGCGGTTTCATTGTTTGCGGCCAGAGACGCATCCAGCCGCCGCTCAATGTTTTGAGCGCCCTGAATGATTCCCCCGAGGGGATTATTGATTTCATGAGCCATGCCTGCCGCCAGGCCGCCAACTGAGATCATCTTTTCATTCTGGATCATAAGTTCGTCCATACGAACCTTGTCGCTGACATCGTCAATTCTTATGACCGCGCCGTTAACGGCATCAGCGGCCATGGGGTAAATCATAACATCAAAATAGTTGTCTTTACTTACTGCTATAGAACGCACCCGGTGTAGCATGACGAGCTTCTGCTCGGTCAGTGCTTTGTGCAGATCCTTTTCCAACAGGGAAAAGGAAGGCATCAGCTCACTGAAACAGCGCCCTATGGCATCCTCGCTCCGTATGCCGGTCAGGCGGGCGGCTTCCAGGTTCCATTGTGTAACCCTGGTATCAGCATCTAATGCTACCAGTAACGACGGCATGGAATCGATGATAGTATTGAGCAGATGGCGAAGGGTTTCGCGTTCTTCCTCGGCCTGTTTGCGATCGGTGATATCCCGGATATGGCCGATGAGATAGGCGGGCTTTCCATCGCTATCTTTGACTGCTGTAATATCGACGATAGCTGGGAATGAACTACCGTCCTTTCTTAAGCGGCGGGCTTCAAAGACATGGTGGCCAAGCTGCACAGCCAGATGGATGTGTTTCATCACCTCGTTCCGCTCCTCGGGGGCGTACAGATCAAATAGGGTCAGTCCTATGATTTCTTCGCTCGAAAAGCCGTGCATTCTGGCAAAAGCGGGATTGATCATTTCCAGGCTTTGCCCGTCGCCGCTCCGGATAGCCACTCCCCATTCAGCATATTCAAATATTTGCGCCCATTTTTTTAAAGCATCTTCATGTTTCTTGCGTTCTGTAATATCGCGGATCGACTGGATGGCTCCGACAGTATTGCCCTGCAGATCCTGAAGCCGGGAGGCGGAGCCCAGAAGGTATGCGCCTTGTCCGTCGTAAGTTTTCGGTACATAGACCTCGCAGAATAAGGTATCACCTTCCCTGCGTACAAAATCGTACTTGTCCTTAATTTCGCTGTATTCATCAACAGACATGATGGCCATATCCACCAGCATGGGACGACGTTCGCCATAAAACGGGATGGCGTACTCATAATCGCCCCGGCTGATGATCTGATCCTTGGGAATCCCGGTCATTTTTTCAATGGCCCGGTTCCACAGCACCACCTTCCTTTGCTCGTCGATCACCAGGGTTGCATCCGGCAGAAAATCGATAATATCGGCCAGGCGCTGCCTGGAATCCTGCAAGGCTTGCTCCTGTTCCTGAAGCTTGTGGTACTGATTGATGAGTTCCTCTTCTGCCAGGGTATGCTCGGTTATGTCATGCATGGTTTCAATAGCGCCGGCCAGAATGCCACGGGAATCGTATAATGGAGTGGCTTTGCCTGAAAAGAAGCGCGGTTTTCCGTTGACAACCGGCAGGCGGGCTTCAGCCATGATGCTTTCGCCGACGCGCCGTAAAGAACGGTATTTGCCGTCAATTTCAGCTTCAGCTTCTGGTTTCAGAACCAGGTCGATTAGCATCGGGCGCCTGCTGCTGTAAAAAGGCAGTGCATGCTCGTAATTGCCTTTGCCCAGGATATTTTCGGTTTTGATGCCTGTCATCGCTTCGATTGCCTGATTCCAAAGAACGATTTGACCGGAGGTATTTATCGCCATCGTCGGATCAGGCAGAAAGTTGATGAAATCGGCGAGTCGTCTCTCCGAATCGTGCAATTCCTGTTCGCGCTCCTGCAGCTGCTGGTATTGTTTCAGAAGCTCTTCCTCGGCGATCTTGCGGGCGGTTATATCAAGATTGGTGCCTTCAAAGCACCGTACGGAATCGTCCTTGTTTCTCACGATATGGGCGTTGATGGATATCCAGAATTTTGTTCCGTCCCGGCGATAGACCTCGGCTTCAAAGCCATTTACCCGGTCATTTTCTTGCAGCAGGACTTTAAGCCGTTCCCGTTCGCCTGGATCTACATATAATTGATGTCCAATATTTACTACTGATTCGATCATATCCCGGGGCGAATCATAACCGAACATCCTGGCAAATTCCGGATTCATCAAGAGATAGCGACCTTCAGGGGTGGTCTGGTAGATGCCTTCAGAAGCGTTTTCGAACAGGTTGCGATAGCGCTTTTCGCTTTCTTTCAGCGCATCTTCCAGGTTCTTGGTTTCTGTAATGTCCCGGGCGCCGGAATAAATCAGCCTGCCGTCGCTGTATGAACGCCACTCAATAAAGCGGTATGAACCATCGGAGCTGCGATAGCGGTTGACTGAATTCAGGAAGCTTCCTTTAGCCTTCAGCTTGGATAGGGCTTCCATAGTTGCATGAACATCATCGGGGTGAATAAACTCATAAAAATTGCGTGTCTCTAGCTCTTTGGCCGAATAGCCCAGTGTATTTGCCCATGCGTCGTTCATTTTTATGAAATTGCCTTCGAAATCCACAACGCTTAAAAGGTCCAGGTACACTTTGAAAAAATATTCCAGCTCGATTAGCCGGTTCTCGTCTTTTGATATGTTAAAAAAATGGTCGTCTTCCATGCAAACTTCCGCCCCTTTGACCGATATTTACCTCGGACCACAGGCCATTCAGATTTATTGCCAGCCTTGCGTGTTTTGCCAGGAGCAACATTACAGGCAACTTCCTTCAGCAGATTCAGGTGTGACTGTAAACATAACGATTAATGACATTATACGACATTTGGCGCGTTTGCAGAATGCCAGAATTGTTTATTTCGAAAAATGAGCGGGAAAGGGTTTGGAATAACTGACGTTCAGATTATATATCCGTCCCGATTGTTCGGAAAATCGCATAATCAGTGGTTTATCGCAGATGATTTGCGGACTATCAAATGTCAGTTGCTTATAGTACGATAGCGGTATTATGAAAAAACAGATACGCGGAGGTTGATGCATGAAGTTCAAGATTTCTCCCCCAAAAGACAATGGCGTTCCACCGGTTGTTGCCCCTTCAAGCGGCAAAGCCATGATAATCGTTTATGTGATAATGTTTTCGATTATCGGAACGCTGCTTTACAATGGTATACACCAGAATCAGCCTCTTACATTGCCGGCCAGCACCAATACCCCCGACATCTGGGTATATTATGCGAGTGCTGATGATAACGACAGCCTTTATAAGATAAAGACCGATGGAAGCGGGCGCCAAAGACTCAGCGATGATGTTGTTGTCGGGCTGACTGTTTCAGATGGCTGGGTCTACTACAGGAATGGAAGCGACAGAGATTCGATCTACCGCATCAAGACCGATGGCAGCGGGCGGCAAAAACTGAACAGCGATGAATCCACGTTCCTGTCAGCAGAGGGCGGCTGGGTTTACTATCGCAACAACAACGACCTTAATCGGCTGTATGCAGTTAATGCCGATGGTTCCAAACGTGTGCAACTGAATAATGACATGTCCAACTTCTTGCATGTTGCTGACGGCTGGGTTTACTATTCGAACGAAACCGACGGGGATAAGCTATACCGGACCAATGCCGATGGTAGTGTCAGAGAGCGGATAACGGATTATTCTGCCTGGCTGAGCTATGTTTCTGATGGCTGGGTATACCATACCAAGGCCATCGAAGGAGGGAAAATATACCGTTCCAGGGTTGATGGCAGTGACAGTACGAAACTCAATGACGATTCCTCAACCTACATCTGTGTTGACGGTGACTGGGTATACTATTCCAATGATAGCGATGATTTCAAGCTGTATCGGGTCAAGACGGACGGCAGTGTCCGGGAAAAGCTATGCGATGATATCGCCAATGAAATATGTGTTTATGATGGTTGGGTATATTACCGAAACGACGGTGTCCGTTTCCGGGTCTTCAGGATTAAGACAGATGGCAGTGAACGCCAGCAAGTAAATGATGAAAAATCGCATTATATAACTGTTGGCAAGGGGTAGCCGATCCGCCGGAAAAAGCCTTTATCTGATTGTTTACCGGGATGTAAATATGGTATTGTACTCGGTGGAAGGCTTCGGGCTATTATTGCCTTGAAGTTAAGAATACAGTTATAGCAGGAGATCGGCATGGACGAAAATAAAGAAATCAATTATAAAAACATGCTTGTCTATGTTGTTTGCGCAGGTTTGATTTATACTTTGCTGGGTCTTCCGGGCATCGGGCGTGTTCTATATACGTTCCAGTATATTTTTGAAGGTTCTCATCATGTGAGCACGCTGCCGCTGGAGCCCTTTGGGGCGAGAGAAATCAGCTTGAGCAATATGACTATTGATTTACAGGCTGAATCTTCGTCAAGGGCGGGGTTATAAGGGTTCCAGATTACAAATTGATAATGTGTTTTAACAGGCCTTTTATTACTCTTTGGATGTTGATAAAACGATTGAGTAATAAAAGGCCTGCATGTTTTCAACAAGTTATCCCATGTTTCAACAGGTTTGTCGAAAAAACGCTTGACATCATATTCCCAGTCTTATTGCATAATCGATGTCATGATATTATAATATTTATGGGATTATGGACCTAATTATTCCACACGGAGGTGGACCGACGATGCGCAAGGAGTATATATTTTTCTTTGTATTGCTGGGCGTAGCTGCTATGATAACTGGTTTTACAGTGGGTTTTTTCGCCAACTACAGTTTCATTGAGCAAGGCATTGAGCAGCATAAGGCGGCTGCTCTGGAAAAGGAATCTGCAAAACATGAACTGGTGAAAGACGAGGTTCATAAGACCGAAGACACTCACGAGACTCCCGTGGATAAGACTGGTAAAAATACTGCAACCACCGAGGCAAATGTTGTTACGGGCTCCAATTTTGTAGTACAACCCATGGTAGATGGTTCACAAATTGACATTCCAGTTTCTCCCGAAGATATGAAGGCGGTCATTGCCATGCTTGATGAGCTGAATGTCGCCGATGCCTCCACATACGAGCTGAGGATTCGCAATTTCCAGCAGCAGAGCGGTCTGGAACAAACTGGTGTCCTCGATTCCGAAACTCTAAACGCGATTATTCAGCAAGTGGCGATTAAACACGCACAGCGCAATATGTACGGAGGATAGGCCAGTCATAAGTTCACAGCGGTTTTGCTGATAAAGAAACCCGTTCCATTCTGGTTTATAACAGCAAAAACTCAATAAAAATTTTAACAGCCGGCAGGAATTATTGGACGCATATCGAATATCAATTCCTGTAAGGTTTTTTTTTGTGGTTTTATTACTTTGTGAACAATAGCTCTAATTTGGCTATTGAACTACTGTTGTCCCTTTTTTTTTGGAGCAAATCCAATATCACCCGGAGGATCTAGCGACAGCATAATTCATAGGCGCCTGGCAGTAATAGATACGAAGGCTGGAAGCGACTGCTAATCAGTCGACCTGATTAAAAGGCGGACTGCCGGTGCAAATATTGGGAGGTGGTGATAAAAGCGTTCTTATCAGGGAAACAATTAGATTAGAGAGATTATAAATTTGCATGAGGAGGTAAATTAGTACATGGAAATTAATAAAATTGGGGTAATTGGCGCAGGGACTATGGGTAAAGGTATTGCTTGGGCATTCGCAGCTGCAGGCAAGAAAGTAGTCATTAAAGATATCAAACAAGAAATCGTTGACAAGACCATCGCTTCTATCGGCAAAGAAGTTGCCAAAGCTGAAGAAAAGGGCCGGGCTCCGGCTGGTGCTGCTGATTTTATCAAAGGCAACCTGACTGGAACCGTTGATTATGCAGATCTAAAAGATTGCGATTTCATTCTTGAAACCGCTCTGGAAAATATGAACGTTAAGAAAGCCATTTACGCTGAACTGGAACCTGTAATTGGCCCAGACGTTATTATCGGTACCAACACGTCTTCACTGTCCATTACAGAAATCGCCGCCATTACTAGCAGACCGGACAAGGTTATTGGCATGCATTTCTTCAATCCTGCCAATGTTATGCTTCTTATCGAAGTTATCCCGGCTCTGCAGACTTCCCCGGAAACAGTTGACACGGTTATCAAGCTTTCCGAAGAAATCAACAAGAAACCCATCAGAGTTAAAGAAGGTCCTGGTTTCGTAGTCAACCGCATCCTGGTTCCTGGCCTCAACGAAGCCGCGTTTATCGCTTTCGAAGGTCTGGCAACTGTAGAAGACATCGACAAAGCCATGAAGCTGGGTGCTGGCTGGCCGATGGGTCCGCTGACTCTGACTGACCTGGTTGGCGCTGACATCGCTCTGGAAGTCTGCAAAGTGCTCCAGGATGAAACTGGCGATCCCAAATATCGTCCGGCTCCAAACCTGAAAGCCATGGTTCGCGCTGGATATCTCGGCCGCAAAACCGGCAGAGGCTTCTACACCTACTAAAATCTAGATATATAAAACAACGAGAAAATCGTTTATTTGTTTTGTTTGTTCATAATTATAGAGGGGTTCAAAAATGTCTTATAGAGAAAAACAGTATGAAACATGCCTTGTTTCTTTTGAAGAAAGCCATATCGGTGTAATTCAATTGAATCGACCGAAAGCGTTCAATGCTGTTAATACCAAGATGCTTGAAGATGCCTATGAGATATTAATGGCTATGCAAGAAGATCCGGAAGTGCGTGTAATAGTTATCACAGGCAGCGACAAGGCATTTGCGGCCGGCGCCGATCTCGCGGCTGTCAACGGATACAATCCGATGCAGGCTCGCGATTTTCTGGATGTCGCGCACAAAACCATGTTTGCTATAGAAGATAATCATAAGCCCTGTATTGCTGCTGTTAGAGGACTCGCTCTCGGCGGTGGACTAGAACTGATGCTGGCCTGCGATCTGCGTGTTATCGCTGATAATGCCACTTTGGGATTGCCGGAAATCAACCTGGGCATTTACCCCGGTGCCGGCGGAACTCAGAGAATGCCCCGTAACTGCTCAATCGCACTGGCAAAACAGTTTGTGTTCACAGGTGATTTCTTCAACGCAGCGACTGCTGATAAGATCGGTCTGGTCAACGAAGTGGTGCCGGATGCCGATGTTATGGATACAGCGTTTAAGCTGGCCCGCAAGATTTCCAGGAAATCTCCACTGGCCATCAAAGAAGCTAAAAACGCTCTTAACCAGTCCATGAACACCGACATCAGAACCGGTTGCCGCATAGAACAGCTCGGCTGGTCAATACTGTTTGCCTCAGAAGATCAGAAAGAAGGAATGGCAGCATTCCTCGAAAAGAGAAAAGCGAAATTCACAGGCAAATAGCCAACAGTTATTAACAAGGGGCCGTTCGGACTTGTCCGAACGGCCCCTTCTCATGCTTGCTTTTCTTTTTGTTTTTCGCGGTTCACGACTAAATCTTTACGCTTCGCTGATGATCCTGGGCCTAATTCACCTGCTGTTCTGTATATAGCCGCGATAGACTCGCCCGTGGACGCTGTCCACACTAATAGCCTCGCCGTCCTTTATCAACGCCCGCGCCTGATTTGCTCCCACAATTACCGGTATGCCAAGATTGAGCCCGATTATGGCCGTGTCGGAGGTCAGGCCTCCTTCCTCGGCCACAATTGCTTTAACCTGCTGAAGGTAGGGGACGAATTCGCTGCTGGTGCTGTAAGTAACCAGTATATCACCCTCCGTTAAGAAGCAAAGGTCGTCCTCGTCATCAATTATCCGGGCAATTCCGCTTACCATATCGCTGCCTATGCCCATGGCCTGCAGTATAATTTCGCTGACCAGGTGAACTTTCATGAAGTTGGTGTCACCGGCAAAGCCAGTGGGATTGCCGGCAACGAATATGGTAAGCTCGCCATGCTTGATGTAAGCGTTATCAATGCAAGCTTGAATGGATCTTTCCATAAGGTCATCAGTGCCGCATGCTTCTTCAACCAGCAGAGGCCGAACTCCCCAGACCAGTGCAAGACGTTTCAATACCCTGCGGTCCGGAGTAGCCGCCAGAATGGCGGCCCTGGGGCGATATCGGGCGACCCGGCGGGCAGTGCGGCCAGTCCGGGTAGCGGTAATAATTGAATCAATATTAAGATGCATGGCGGTGCTGCATGTCGCGTAAGCAACGGCATCGGTGACCGAGAGATTCTTTTCCATAGATTTTTCCTGAAGGCTGCGGCCAAATTCAAAGGCCTGCTCTGCACGGGCTGCGATCCGGGCCATGGTTTCAACCGACTCGACCGGATACAAGCCGGCAGCGGTTTCGCCTGAAAGCATTATTGCATCAGCCCCGTCCAGGACCGCATTGGCAACATCGGAAACTTCAGCCCTGGTGGGGCGGGGATTGTTTATCATTGAGTCCAGCATCTGGGTGGCTATGATGACGAATTTTCCAGCCTCACTGCATTTTTCGATAATTGTTTTCTGAACCAGGGGCACCTCTTCAGCGGCAATTTCAACCCCCAGATCGCCGCGAGCAACCATTATTCCGTCAGCAACCTTGATTATGTCATCCAGGTTGTCTACGCCTTGCTGGCTTTCAATCTTGGCAATTACCTGGATGCTGGCATCGTTTTCTTCCAGGATGCGATGGATTTCCAGAATATCCTCAGACGATCGGGTGAAGGAGGCGGCGATAAAATCCACCTGCTGTTCGATCCCGAAGAGAATATCCAGGCGGTCTTTCGGAGAAAGGAAGGGAAGTCCCAGCCTGACGCCGGGAACGTTAACGCTTTTGCGGGGTTTAAGCACCCCGCCGTTAAGAACCCGGCAGTGAATATCATCGGATTCCACCGCCGCGACTTCCAGCTGAATGCGGCCATCGTCCACCAGAATAAAATCTCCCACGGCAACATCGCCGGCCAGATCGGGATATGTGACGCTTATTACGCTGCTGTCACCTTCGACCTTGCGGCTGGTCAGAACAATATTCTGGCCGGTTATAAGGATGAGCTCTCCACCGGCAACCGGTCCAGTACGAATCTCCGGACCGGCCGTATCCAAAATAATAGCCATCGGCAGGGGGCTGTTTTTTTCTGCTTCACGGAGCCTGGCAATATGCCGCGCATGATCATCCCGGCAGCCATGCGAGAAGTTGAGGCGTGCGGCATTCATTCCCGCGCTGATCATCGCATTTATAGTCTCAAGTGTTTCACTGGCAGGGCCGATCGTGCAAATGATCTTGGTTTTGCGCATAACCACCACCAGCCTTTAGCTGTTTTCGCTGACGACGGTTCCATAACGGTGCTGGACTTCTGCGCGTCCCCTGATTTTGATTGCAGAAGTGTGTTCGGTGAATTGGGCTATCATGACCTCTCCACGGTCCAGCTTTTCGGTATGGTGAAATTTGGTTTCCTTGCCGCGGGTGAGACCGATGATGGTTACCCCGTTTTCAAGGGCTTTAATCACTACATAGTCGTCTGACCAGTTTTCTCTTTCCAATTTTTCAACCTCCTTAAGGTTATTATTGCCGGCATACTGGTTTGTAACCGGATGCGAAGCTATTCTGAACTAATTGAACCAGACATTGGAACGGCCGTAAAGCCCCGCCAGTTCATCGCGAATGTCCTGCCCGGGCTGGATGGTGAATTTTTCATCCATGGCGATAATCTTCCGGTTGGGCAGATGCAAAATGACTTCGGTCGAACCTGGATAGCGGGTCAGTATATCAACCAGCTGCTGCATTCCACCGTTGCCGTTCTGGCCATTGCCCACCCGCAGATGGAGCTCTCGAATCTGTTCACTGAGCGGGCGCAAGGCCTTAACTATTATTTTGCTGTCTTCATCCCGGCGGTCCAGGTGTGCTTCCACCAGAACGGGGAGATCCGGCTCCAAATTGGAGACGTATTTATTATATGCTGAAGAAAAGACCATGGCCAGTATGCGCCCGCTGTAATCCTCCAGGTGGAATTGCGCATAGGGTTCGCCCTTTTTACTTACGCGCTTACTGAGCCCCGCCACCATGCCGGTTAAGCGCAGGGTGTCCCCGGCGTTCATCCGTTCCAGATCGGCTATTTCAATTGTGCGCAACAGGCTGGCGGCTTCCCGGAAGCTATCCAGCGGGTTAGCGGAAACATAGAATCCCAGTGCCTCTTTTTCACGTTGCAGTTTTTCTTCAGGGGCAAATTCGCCTTTCAAAAGCGGGCGCGGTTCGTCATAACTAACAGCCTCGCCAAACAAGGAACCCTGCCAGGAGTTCTCCTCGGCACGTATGCGTCCAGCCAAATCGACGCTTGCCTCCATCATAGAAAGGGCTTCCCGGCGGGGAACCCCCAGACTGTCAAAACAGCCGGCAATGATCAGGTTTTCAAGGGCTTTTTTATTTAGCTGCTGCAGGTCGGAACGTCGGCAAAAATCGAAAAGCGAGGTAAACTTCCCGTCCCGGCGAGCTTCCACAATCGCTGCTACCGCTCCCATCCCCACGTTTTTAATGGCACCCAGTCCGAAGCGAATTGAGCGGCCGGCCACCGTGAAATTCTCAAAGCTCTCGTTGATATCCGGAGGCAGGATGGGGATGCCCGCGTTTTTGCATTCCTTCAGGTAGAACACCACCCGGTCCTGGTGATCGATTACCGAAGATAGGAAGGCACACATGAATTCCACGGGATAATGTGCCTTGAGATATGCTGTCTGATACGATATGAGCGCATATGCGGCCGAATGACTTTTATTAAATCCGTATCCGGCGAAGCTTTCCATCAAATCGAATAAACGGGTGGATACTTCGGAGCTGATGTTTCTTGCTCCTGCCCCCGATACGAATTTGTCACGCTGGGCCGTTATCTCATAGGCTTTTTTCTTGCCCATGGCGCGCCGCAGTCCGTCAGCTTCTGCCATGCTGAAATTGGCCAGGTCATTGGCAATGCGCATGACCTGTTCCTGGTACAGAATAACCCCGTAGGTTTCGTTAAGAATCGGCTCCAGGGAGGGATGCATGTACTCCATGGCGGCACGGCCGTGTTTGCGGTTGATAAAATCCTCCACCATGCCGCTGCCCAAGGGGCCTGGGCGATAGAGGGCAATTATAGCGATAATGTCCTCGAAGCAATTGGGTTTAATTTCCCGCAGCAGCTGGCGCAGTCCGTTGCTTTCCAGCTGAAATACGCAGACGGTTCGGGCGGATGAAAGCAGATCGAAAACCGCGGGATCGTCCAATGGCAGCGAGTCGATATCCAGGCTGATTCCCCGGGTCTTGTGAAGAATGCCCACGGTGCGGTCAATTACAGTAAGGGTTCTGAGGCCCAGGATGTCCATTTTTAAAAGGCCGATTTCTTCAACAGTTTCCTTGGCATACTGAGTGACGATATGGCCGTCGCTCATTTTTTGCAGGGGGACCAGCGAACTTAACCGCTCTTTCCCGATGACTACCCCGGCGGCGTGAACTGAAGCATGGCGGGGCATTCCTTCGATAGCACGGGCATAGTCAATGATGCGTTTGGAGTTATAATCAGTTTCATAGGTTTGTATGAGCTCTGGAGAAATGGTCAGGGCCCGATCAATGGTGACTCCCAGCTCCGCTGGAATCATTTTGGCGATACGATCCACCTGCCCGTAGGGAACGTCCAGAGCACGGCCAACATCGCGTACTGCTGCACGGGCAGCCATAGTGCCGAAGGTTATTATCTGGCTGACCTTGTCTTCCCCGTATTTATCGATGATATAGCGGATAACCCGGTCGCGTTTCTCAAAGCAAAAATCGATGTCAATATCAGGCATGCTTACCCGGTCCGGATTCAGAAAGCGCTCGAACAGCAGGTCATACTTCAAGGGATCAATATTGGTTATACCCAGAATATATGAAACAACGCTGCCCGCAGCCGAACCACGCCCCGGACCGACCGGGACCCCATTGTTCCGGGACCAGTTGACCAGATCGGCAACGATTAGAAAATAGCTGGCAAAGCCCATCTGGTTGATTACGGATAATTCGTGTTCGATGCGCGCCTGGACCGCTTCGCCGCCGCTGGGATAGCGCCGGGGCGTTCCTGACCAGACATGTTCCGCCAGGTAGCTTTCTGGAGTGTATCCGGCCGGTATATCAAAATAGGGCAGGAGAAAATCGCCGAAATGAAACTTGATATTGCATTTCTCGGCTATTTCCAGGCTATTGGCCAGCACTTCGGGATTGTGGGGAAACAGGGCCTGCATTTCCAGCCCGGTCTTCATATAGAACTCGTTTCCTGGGAAACGCATGCGGTTCTGGTCGGTGACCACTTTGCCGGTCTGAATGCATAGCAGCACATCCTGAACGGATGCGTCATCCTGCTTCAAATAGTGAATATCATTGGAGGCAACCACCGGAATGTTCAACTCTTTGCCGATGGTGAACATGTAGGGATTGCACAGCTTTTCTTCAGGTATATTGTGATCCTGCACCTCCAGGTAAAAGTTGCCCTTTCCGAAGATGTCCTGGTAGCGTCCTGCAATATCACGAGCTTTTTCATACTGGCCTTTGATAAGGTGAGTCTGAACCTCGCCGGCCAGACAGGCGGTGAGTGCGATTAAGCCTTCGCTATGCCGGGCCAGGAGTTCATGGTCGACCCGGGGCTTGTAGTAAAACCCTTCTATATATGCCTGGCTGACCAGTTCGACCAGGTTTTTATAGCCGGTCTCGTTTTGACACAGCAGCAGCAGGTGGTATTGGTCGCTGTCCAGGTGTGCCTCCCGGTCGAAGCGGCTGCGGGCAGCCACGTAAACCTCGCAGCCAATCACTGGTTTTATACCCTGTTTCAGGGCTTCTTTATAAAAATCAATAACTCCATACAGCACTCCGTGGTCAGTTATGGCCACTGCCGGCATGCCCAGGCTTTTAGCGTGACTGACCAGTTCCTTTACCCGGCAAGCGCCATCCAGCAAGCTGTATTCAGAATGATTATGCAAATGAACGAAAGAAGGTGAATGCATCTGGCCTCCGATTATTGCAGGCAAAGCCTGTTATACTGAGTGCTTCTCGAAGTGGCACACCGTCAAGTTATGATATGCCACAAAAAGATTATATCATTTTGCAGGCCATCTTATGATCGATCAGGCTGCCACCGCTCATAAACAGTTGCCGCCAGATCTGGAGAGACAGTCTCGAATTGCCAGGCTGTACGCGGGCTGGTTTGAAAGTAAATTCACCTGCTTAATAAACCTGTTGCACACTAAAATCGAACCAAAATAGTGATATAATTTATTAAAATGCGTCGGCGTAATCAAGCAAGAATGCGCTGGTGCCTGAATCACAGCCTGATATACTGGGCCGATATGTAAAGGAGCTATCCACATGCCAGTAGAGGTCCCGTTTTTGCATTCCGAATCTTTTCTCCACTATCTGATCAACGCATCTCCTGATCCTACATTTGCCATTGATAATGAAGGCCGGGTTATTATTTGGAATCAAGCTATAACTGATTTAACCGGCGTTGCTCCAGAAGATATCATCGGCCAGGGTGGCTATGCTCACGGCCACGCCATATATCACCAGAACAAGCCCATTCTGGCTGATTTGCTTTTGAATCCCGAAATGGAGAAAACCTGTCAGTATGAGGATATTCACTGGCATGAGGGGCGCAGCAGTGCCGAAACGGAGAACACGGTGCCCCACTCGGGCAAGCACCTGTGGGCAAAAGCCAGCCTGCTGAAGGATAATGAAGGCAAATCAGTCGGGGTGCTGGAAACGATCCGGGATATTACCGAATCGAAAAACACCGAGCGCATAATTATAGAAAATGAAAAGCGTATTCGCCGTCTAACTGAAAATATGAGCGATGTTGTATGCGAACTGGATATAAACGGCGCCTATGTTTTTACCAGCGATTCCTGCCGGAGAATGCTGGGCTTTGAACCGGACGATCTGAGGGGCGTGGTTTTTTTAACCCGGATTCACCGGGAGGATCGCAATATAGTATATTACGCCTACCAGTGCCTGATGAGTGGGTGGGAAGTACCGGCCATGATCTTTCGCCATATCCACAAGCAAGGGCACTATATATGGCTGGAAGCTGTCGCTGCGCCGATTATTGAAGATGACTATACGATAACCGGCATGGTTTGCTCGCTGAGGGATTATTCATACCGCATCGAAACGGAAAAAGGCCTGCAACTTGCGGCTGGCATCTATGCCAACACCGTTGAAGGAATCATTGTAACCGATGAAACCGGTAAAATATTAGATATTAATCCCGCCGGGTGCAGCATCATCGAAGGCGCTGCCCATACCATGATAGGCAGCAATATTCTAGATTCATTGCTCTGGCCGAACGGTGTCCAAACTGAAGATGGCAAGGCTATTCGCTATAAGGAGCTGGTTCCCTGGCGCGGGGAGATCGAAGGGTTCAAGCAAAACGGAGAGAAGATGGTCGCTTTGGGTTCCATATCCAGGGTCAGCGAAGGCCCGGGAGGCGGAGAGGTCTATGTAGGCATCTTCACTGACCAGACCGAACAGGTGAGGTTCCGAAAGGAACAGGAAGCACTCAAGGAACAAATGGCCAGGGTTCAAAAGATGGCTTCCCTCAGCGCCATGAGCGCGGGAATCGTCCACGAGATTGCCCAGCCTTTGAATGCGATTAAGCTTCTGGCCGATACCATGCTATATTGGCACAAGCGGGGCCGGGCCTTTGATGTCGGCCAGGCAATAGATAAAATCAGCAGCATATCTCAGCAGGTGAACCGGGTCGCGGAAATTATTGACCACATAAGGTCTTTTGCCAGCGCCAGCCAGACCCGTAATTTTGAACCCTTTTCGGTTAATGAGGCGGTTACCGGGGCTATGAAAATTATGGGGCAACAGCTCGCAAACCATGAAATCAGGGTTGAACTGGATCTATCCAATGAACTGCCCGATGTGATGGGCAATCTTCACCGCCTGGAAGAGGTGATCATCAACCTGTTGGTAAATGCTATGAACGAGCTGGATCAATGCCCGGCTGGTCTGAAGGTTGTATCTTGTTCAACCAGCCTGCGCAACGGCAGAATCATTCTGCAGCTGGGCGACAGCGGCCGGGGTGTACCTGAGGAAAACCTGGTTCAGATCTTCGAGCCGTTTTTCAGCACCAAGTCCGCCCGTGATAATATGGGTCTGGGACTGGCTATTGCCCAGTCGGTTATATCCAGTTTCAATGGAAATATCTGGGCCGGGAACAGCCCGCCGGGCGGTGCTTCTTTTACTATTGACTTTCCAGCTTATCAGGGCACGGCGGCGGTGCAAGAATGAGGGGGCATCTGCGCAGAGCTCCGAGCGGGAACTGTTCCGCTAATGCACATGCTAACGGACGGATGGTGAGTGACCGATGAAAATTTTGCTTGTCGATGATGATATTTACGGACGCATGAACCTGAAAGGGTTTCTGGCCGAGCTGGGACATGAGGTAATCGAAGCAGATGACGGGCATCAGGCTATCGATATATACCGCAGCAATGATATACACATGATACTGACTGATTTGCGCATGCCGGGCATGAGCGGCATGGAGCTTATCAAGCACTTCAAGGCGATACCGAATTTCCAGGCTGATGTGGTATTTATTACCGGGCATGGAGGCATGGATAGCGCGATCGAGGCTCTCCGGCTGGGCGCCTATGATTATATGACCAAGCCTCTGAATGTTGAAGAAATGGCCATGCTGGTGGAAAGGGTAGCCGAACACCAGTCTCTTATTCGAGAGAACCAGTTGCTTACCAGAGAATTTGACAGTGCCGTAATTGCCGCCACCAGGGATACCCTGGATGAGCTGGACCGTTATAAAGACGCTCTTATTCGTCAGTCGGGAATAGGCTTAATTGGGGCCTTTTCTGAAGCTATGCTCCAGGCAATTCGTGAAGCGCGGCGTTTGCATGCTGACCGCAGCATTCCGGTTCTTGTACAGGGGGAAACCGGGACCGGGAAAGAAGTGCTGGCCCGCTTGATCCACTATGGAGAACCGCCCTCTACCGCTCCTTTTATTGACATTAACTGTGCCGCCCTGTCGCCATCGCTGTTCGAAAGCGAGCTTTTTGGCTATGAGGCAGGCAGCTACACCGGCGGCATTCCCAAAGGCCAGAAAGGCAAATTCGATCTGGCCAGTGGAGGAACCCTGTTTTTGGACGAAATATCGGAATTGAGCCCGCCGCTGCAAGCCAAGTTACTGAGAGTGATCCAGGAGAAAGAATATTATCGTGTAGGCGGCTTGAAAAAAATAGCCACAGATGTCCGGATTGTATGCGCCACTAATAGCGATCTGGCGCTGCTGGTAGATTCGGGGGCGTTTCGTTCCGATTTGTATTACCGGCTTAATGTGGCATCTATTAACATACCTCCGCTGCGGGAGCGCAGGGATGAGATTGTTCCTCTGGCTGAGATGTTTGTAGACGAATTAACCCGGCAAAAAGGCAAGGCGAAAAGGACCTTCAGCTCCGATGCCAGGCGGATGCTGGAAGCCCACTCCTGGCCGGGAAATGTTCGGGAGCTCAAAAATGCTATGGAATGGCTGGTTTTTTCCGGGGACGAAACCCTTATCGAGCCGGTGCATCTGAGACTGGGGCGGGGGTTAAGCCTGGAAGGGGAGCTCCGCAGCGAAGATGAAAGCAATTTGTTGAGAGAATGCGGCAGGGACTTGCCTGATGGCTTCTTTCCTCTGGAAGAGCATATAACCAGCATAATCACCCGGGCCATGCGCAAACATGATGGCAACAAAACGGCTGCCGCCAGGTACCTGGGGATATCCCGGCGGGTTCTGGAAGGCCGCCTGCGCCATATAAATACCAATCAAGAAGAACCAAACGGTTAGGACCTATACCGTTTAGTGAACCGATCTGTCCTGCAGGTCCTGTAAATATATGAATAGACAAATAATAATGCCAAATATCCTGACCAGATGTTAACACCGAGCTGAAAAGGACATCGGGGCTTCGTGCCCGTAATGCGGCATTGAACCGGTTTGAACGTCGCAGTATTATATAAAAGGACACAAATATCAATTTGCAAGCGTGCTTATGGCACGCTTTTTGCGTTTAATTAGGACAAAAGATAATTTGTAAATCGAGGTAGAAGCAAATGCAAATTCTACTGATTGAAGATGATTATGAGACCAGGATCTGCCTGGCGGAATTTTTAAGGGATCACGGCCATTCCGTTACTGAAATGGATACAGCCAGCGAAGCCATGGTTAGAGATTTCCTGGAGATGGACCTTATCATTTCTGATATTCATATGAATGGCCTGTCAGGGATGGATTTGCTGAAGAAAACCCGCAGAAATTCCGCGGCTTCGTTTATTCTTATGACCGCATACGACGAATGCATGGAAGATCTGGTGAAGGTTAACGAGCTTGGCGCCGATTGCCTGCTGAAACCCATTGATTTGGATCAGTTTGCCGAGCTGGTTGAAAAGGCGGCTCACAAGCCGGAGAGCAAGGAAGGTGATTCACTATCCTGAAGGCGACTATTTGGTAGAGGAGTTGTAACGGAAAAGCATCGGCCGTTTAAGTAATTAGTTAAGTAATGTGATTTACAGGAGGGTTGAAAGATGGATGGAACAGATATGCAAGTAGTACAGTTTTATGTCGGCGGCGAAGAATACGCAATATCGATTGCTCAGGTGCAGGAGATTCTAAGGGTTCCAGCGATTACGAACCTGCCCAGGACCCAGGACTACGTTCTAGGGATAACCAATATCAGGGGCATGGTTTTGTCAGTCATGGATCTTAAAAAGTTTTTAATCAATCAGGCATCTGAATTAACCGATAACAGCCGGATTCTGGTGGTGGATGCCAATAATCAAAAGGTGGCGCTGGTAGTTGACGAGGTATCAGAGGTCTTGACCCTGTCTTCTGACATACTGGTGGAGCCGGAGCAGTTATCGGTTGCTGTCAACCAGGATTTTCTAATGGGAGTGGCCCGGCTGGAAAACAAGATAGTAATCTTGCTGGATATTGATCATGTCTGTGCAGTGCACTGAGATATTGATGTGAACACCGCTGCGCAGAATGTTCAAGCGTCCACAGAGGTATAAATATGGATAAAATCGTGATTGGGAAAGGGGAATAATAATGGTTAACTTATCTACTGCAGAAGCTTTTAAGGTGCTTGCGCCCATGTTTATTGAAAATTTCCCGCAAGGAGCTCTTGCGGCGGTTGTGAAGGGCGATGTTTATGAATGGGTGTATGATTCCGCTTCGGCACCGCTCAATGTGTTTAAAGAAGGCGATAGTGTTAATCCTGAAGGAGTCGCAGCCAAAGCCATGAAGTCCCGCTCCACTTTGACAGACAAGGTTCCGGCCAGCGTTTATGGGCGCCGCCTGAAAATAACCGCCCTGCCAATTGAAGAAAATAATGAAATTGTCGGAGCTTTAATTGTTGCAATTCGACGGGTGACTCCACTGGCAGTTGCATTTGACACCATAGCCCAGATAATTTCACAGGTTTTCAGTGATGGAGCATTCATATATATTACCAGTACAGAAGCGTTTACCCATCGCTACGGAGATCAGCGCTTTGATTTGCCAGCGGTTAAAGTTGGAGATAAATTCCTGGAAACCGGGGTTGCGGCAATCACCATCAGGGAAAGAAAGGCCATGGTAAAAGAGATCGATGCTTCAGTCTATGGCGAAGTATGTCTGGTCGGCAATTTCCCGTTGTATGACGACGAGGATCCCACCGAAATAATTGGCACTTTCGGTATTGCCACTCCCAAGCGCATGGCGGTGAAGGTGCGGAACATGTCGGTGAACATGCATGAAGGCATGAGCCAGATTGCTGCCGCGACCGAAGAATTAGCTGCTTCAGCATTTGAAATCAACAGCAGCGAGCAGAATCTCAATGCCAATGTGCAGGAGATAGCTAAACTGTCCGAAGATATAAACGGCATTCTTAACTTTATCAAGCAGATAGCCGAGGAAACCAAGATGCTTGGACTGAACGCAGCCATCGAAGCGGCCCGTGCAGGCGAAGCTGGCCGGGGATTCGGCGTAGTTGCTGAAGAAATCAGGAAGCTGTCGGATGAATCCAAGGAAACCGTATCCAAGATCCGCGGTCTGACCGATCAAATAAGGGTGAAAATTGAAGAAACCATTAAGAACAGCACGGCCACCATGCGTGCCAGCGAAGAACAGGCTGCTGCCACTGAAGAAGTGACCGCCCAGGTTGAAGAACTGAACAGTGTGGCTGAAGAATTGGACAAGATTGCCCAGGTAATCTAAACGGGTAAAAGTATATCCAGCCAGTATGATTGCTTAATTTGCGGTCCAGGTTTGTCGATTCACAAGCGTGGGCCGATTTTTTTTAGACCAGCCGACGAATTCCGGCTCTAGCAGCCGGAATTTTGCGCGGATAAGGCGAGCGTTAAAAAATATCTTGCCATGATTGAAAACGAATGGTAACATAGTTGCCAGAGAAGCTGCGCGTAGAGAAATAATATTAGATGCACAAAATGCAATAAGCTTCAGAATAATAACGACCGGTTAGCGCCGGTTGTTATTTTTTCGCTGTTGCTGCGCAGCATTTGGGGGATCAGCTGGAACATAGAGAAGAATATTGCGGGGGGCTGGTGCTTTATGAAAACCATTGTTATTAGTTCGCCTGCTTCAGATGCCGGCATAACCATGGTGGCAATGGGTTTGAGCGAAGCAGCGGCAGCTCAAGGCCAGCGCACCTTGCTGGTGGATCTGGACAACACCGGAGGCGAGCTGTTAACTATTAATGGCCGGGAGCTGGCGGGCATTTGCCCTACGGTGCAGGACTGGCATGAGCGGGAATGGTGTGAATACGCCCGAAGTCAGCAGGGCGTATACCTGCTTCCACAAGCTGCGTCGGCTGTCGCGCATTATCCGTCCGGTATTCATGAAATATACCGGGCGGCACCGGAATTTTTCGATTTATTGGTAGTGGATCTGGGTTTGAAACCCGGGAATGCCAGCTGGAGGCAGATGGTGGAGGAGGCTGACACCGCCATTCTGGTCACGGATTGCGGAAGCAAGGCCATGTTCAGGGTGAGCGAATTTCTGAAAGCATGTCATGCTCGGCCGCCCGGCAAATGGCTCCTGGTCATCAACCACCGCGAAGGCAGGCAAAGCTTCTATACGCCCCGGCAGATGTCCAGAACACTGGGATGTCACGAGGACGTATGCGCCACAGTGCAAATTCCGCATATAGATAAAATTAACAAGCTGCGGCCTCCCTGCTTTGCTTATAATGATCCGGTTGCCGGCCTGCTGCTTAATCACATAGGAACTGCCAGCCAGGCGCCAGGATGTTCAGAAGCGGCCCCGGTGGTCGCTTTGCCGCATGAATGCCGGCATATTAGCAAACCTGATTCAACCGAGACTATGAATGAATACCAGGAATCAGCCAGCAGAGCATGCCAGGAAAACAACCGGCTGGTGCCTGTAAGTAAAAAAATAGGGTTAATATCTCTCCCGTTTAAGGGAATCGAATGGTTGGCACGCAAACGGGGGGTCATCGTTGCCGGTCGATTCATCAGGGAACGCTTTTCTGATCCCCTGGAAATGCTTGACAAATACGATTCTGAAACGCTGGACGCCATCGTTATCCCTGCATTCATGGGGTTTGACGCGGTTAAAAAATGTCGGCGGGACCAGCGGACCCAGGCGATAATCCTGGTTGTCATCAATGGCGGGCAAGAACATATTGCACTCGGAGCCGACCGGGTAGCCTCCCGGCTGAGTTCGGAAATGATTCGAAGCATAGGCCGATTCAAAAGTATCAATGACACAGGTCATGTAATTGCGATGGGGCGGCGGATATAAAAATGGTTAAGGTATTATGAGAGGGATGACAAGTTGCTGTAATATATACCTGATATGATGTAGCTATGTTCCGTGTAAAGAGCGTGGCTATCACTGTTTAATGAGATATATTCACGTTCAAGGGTTATTTATGCTATAATTTGCACATTTGGAAGTAAAATCAAATTTAAGCTTGTATTTGTATTCAGGAGTGGTAGGTTAGAAACAACAATCCCCAGTGATAACCATGTAGCTTTGATGCAAAAATTAATTAGTAATACCAGAAGTGATTGGGAATTGAGTGTGCTAGATAATTAGACAAAATAAAATGGCGGATTGAGTTAAGGGTTACCGCCATACCCTACGGCACAAAGGCCTTATCTTAGAACTGCTGATGGATATTGGTAGACTTGCAATAACCAATAATTTTGTCACTAGCTCTGATGGATACTGGTAGACTTACAACAATTCCAAGTTTCGCTTCAAATTATAAAGAAGAACATAAGTTATGTCAATAACGGGTTGAAAGGAAGCGGTACATATGAATAATCCAAAATTCATATTAGGACTGGACATAGGTATTAGTTCTGTGGGTTGGGCTGTTATTAGGGATGATGGAAGTAATTCTAGAATAGAGGATTTTGGTGTTAGGATTTTCGAATCTGGTGAAAAAAATCAGGGAAAGAACCGGAAAAGTCAGGAACGAAGGAAATATCGTTCAGTAAGAAGGTTGAATAGACGCCGAAAACACAGGAGAGATCGTTTACTTAATTATCTACATTCTATAAATGTTTTAGCCATTACTGATTTAGAAGAGTTCATAAGAAGAGCAGGTTTCAATACGTATGAATTAAGAGTAAGAGGGCTTACGCACAAACTTACAGCAATTGAACTGGGTTATGTATTAATCAATTTATCAAACCACCGTGGGTATCGCGAATTCTACGATGAAGACAACAGTAAGCATTCGGAAAAGGGAATAATAAAGACAGCCTGTAGTAATCTCGACGAAATATATAATACTAGTCAATATCGGACTATTGGTGAGATGTTGTATGAAGACAAGGCATTTAAGGATATTGAGAATCCAACCAACAAATTTCCAGTTGTAAGAAATCATAGAGGCAACTATCGATTTCTTATTAAGAGAGAGTATATTGAAGCCGAAGTTGAACATGTTTTAATCGCTCAATCCAAGTATTATCCGCAACTCACGTCGCAGAGTATCCAAGATATTAAAAACATTATTTTTTCTCAACGAGACTTCGAAGATGGACCAGGAAATCCTTCGGATCAGTCGAGACGCTACAAAGGTTATGTAGACGCCAACGGAGAATGTCCTTCAATTGGCCAATGCCCCTTTTATCCTGAACATAAACGCGGATTCAGAAATACGCTCGTTGGCGATATTTTTTCGTTGATAAATATCTTATCACAATATTCTTATTTGGACATTTCGACTGGAGAAATCGGTATATCTGATGTTGCAGCCCGCGCTTTAATTGACAATGCAATTGAATTTGGATTTTTAACCGTAGGCGATATGCACTCCATCCTCAATATGCACGGCTTCACGGTAATAACCAAAGAAAGAGCGACCAAAACGGTCAAGGCATTCCAATTTATTCCCAAAATTAAGACTATATTGGAACAATCAGGCTTATACTGGCCACGGTGGATTGCGGAGAAACAATTTGATATTGAGACTCCTTCCGGTCTTCATCGATTAGGAGAGATCCTATCAAAATATCACACGCCTCGTCGTAAACGAAACGAGTTAGAGAATAGCAAGCTTGTAAACGATAGCTTCATTGCTTTGTCAATGTCAAAGAGTTTCAATGGAACCACTGGAGTCAGTTATCGGTATATGATTGAAGCTATTGAAGCTTTTCGGTTGGGAGAGTTGTATGGTGACTTCCAAGCTCGAAAGGTTAAATCATTTAATGAATTGAATATAAGAACAGACAAACAGATCGAGGTGAAAAAGCTACCTCCCATAACGGATAGAGATATTTCAATCAATCCGGTGGTCTTTAGAGCGATCAACGAGACACGAAAAGTTGTCAACGCAATAATCGCACAATATGGAAATATGTCCTCAATAAATGTTGAAGTTGCATCTGATCTTGGGCGTAGTCATGAACAACGACTTGAAATAATCAAAAGGCAGAAGGCAAATGAAAAAGCACGCCAGCAACTGATTGCGGAATATCAGGAACTGTTCCCTCAAGAAAAAATAAGCAGTGATGCACTTCAAAGATATCGGCTATACAAGTTGCAAGGTGGGAAATGCATGTATAGCGGTGAAACAATAGACTTGCCGAGGATAAATACCAAAATGTATGAAGTCGATCATATCGTGCCTTATTCGCTCATACTTGACAATACCATTAATAACAAAGTATTGGTTCTATCCCGGGAAAACCAGAACAAAGGTCAACAGGTTCCTTTACAATATATGCGTGATAAAAAGCAACGCGATAGTTTTGAGAAACGAATTGAAGAAATGCTAAAAAATGACAAGGTTTCACCGAAAAAGTATAAGTATTTATGTCTCAGAGACTTATCCGATGAAGAAACCCTTAACTCTTGGAAATCGCGAAATATCAATGATACCAGACATATCACGCGTTATGTTGTCGGTTATTTGCAAAGCAGTCTTAACTTCCAGTCAAAAGTTAAAAATAATGTGCATGGCATTAAGGCATTGATTGTTTCGCGTTTCAGGCGTAAATGGCTATCAAATACTATTTGGGGAGCTGAAGATAAAGATCGAGGCAATACCCATTTACATCATTCAGTTGATGCTGTTATTCTGGCAAATTTAACTCCGGCTTATGTAGAGGTCGCTTCAGACTATCTAAAACTATCCGGTATGATTCGACGTAATAACGGCAAAATGTCGGCGGAGTGCGAGGACTATCTTGCGAGATGTATTCGCAAAATGCAGACCCACTACGGATTCAAACCAAGTTACACAGATGGCTTACTGAGAGCTCAAGCAAAGAGAGGCCAGATCCCGACGTTAATTAGAAATTTGCGAAGCGAAATCCTTGTGCGTTTCATAGATGATCCAAGTTTAGAGTCTGACTACAGAAAAGGTGTAATGGACTTCTATGGCGACAATCATTTTGCGGAAAGGTTACGTATGCCGATCGTCTCATATAAGCTTGAAAAGTGCTATAGGGGACCAGTATCTGCGGATAATCCAATTAGCGTCAGAGAGATTGACGGAGAGCTTTATCAGATTAACCGGAAGAGTGCTTCATTGGTTAAAAGACAGGACTTCAGTAAAGGTAAAATAGTTTCTGAAGATGCGGATTTAATCAAGACATTAGATTCCATATTTACTGGGAAAAGTGACAAGTATTCGCTCGGAGACTATCTAAACGACAATAATCTGTCGGAATTCAAAACGCTACTTGGTAGACGTATCCATAAAATATCGGTGCGTGAAAAGCTTGGGCGCCAAGAACCGGGTATTAAAAAAATTCAACCGGGCAATCAGACACTTTTAGACATCGACAAGTATTATTGTCTAGAGCTTTATCGAGATAAAGCAAATAAGCTATTTGTTCGTGGTCTTCGCTATTTTGATCTAGTGAAGAAAAATAAAAAACTGTATTTAAATACTCCATATCCCGACAATTATGGGGAGCATCTAATGTATTTATATACCAATGAATATATTCATGTTTTCAACAGACAAGAACAGTTGAAATTTGCGGGCAATTATAGATCAATCAAGAACATCAACAGTAGACGATTCAATCAACATAGCAACAGACCGTTTCAGCAGGATGTAACCGTATTTTCTATTGCTCAAACTGACACGATTAAGAAGTATGATGTTGACATTATGGGTAGAATTCGAGGAGAGATCAAATGTGGCGAACCGTTTTCATTAGTTCCGGGCAAAAAATGAGGCTTGAAAACAAGCATTTAATAGTCGAAGGATTGGATAAGTCTATTTCGGTTCCCATTGATGATTTATATTCAGTTGTCCTTGAAAATCCGAAGATGTCGCTATCTGCTTATTTAATTGATGCGTTAAGCTCGAACAATATTCATGTGGTTTTATGTAATGATAAACATATGCCCTCTTCTATAATATTACCGTTGAATAATCATTATCGAATCTTGAATGTGCTGCGAAAACAAATGGCCTTGAATAAAGATTTCAAGGATAATTTATGGAAAAAGGTGATAAGGTCCAAAATTAATAATCAAGCGCTGGTTTTAAGACTATTGACAGTCGATGAGAAGGTTGTCAACCATTTGGATAAGTATGCGGAAGAAATCCAGGACGGAGACATATCCAATCGTGAAGGGCTAGCCGCAAAAATGTTCTTTCGGTCAATTTATGGAGCCAATTTTATTCGTTTTGCTGACGGTACAATCAACGATGCTCTGAACTATGGGTATGCAATTATTAGATCAGCAATTACCAGAACATTAGTATCTTATGGCTTTAATTGTGTTCTAGGTATTCATCATGTAGGAGAGACAAACCCATTTAATTTGACCGATGATTTGATGGAACCATTTCGACCACTGATTGATTACTGGGTGGTTCTGCACAATGATGAATTGGTTGAATCATTAAGTAGGAACAACCGGGCGGAATTGGTTGGTATTGTAAACAAAAATATAATGATCGATAATAAACGTTCTAGAATTCGCTATGCAATAGACAGGTATATCCGAAGTTTCGTGACTGCAATTGAACAAGATAATACGGAACGTATGATTTTTCCAATAGTAGTTTCCTGGGAGACAACAAAGGACAGTAAGGATGAACAGCCGATTTATGAGAATCCTAGTCTTTTTTGATTTACCAACAAAATCTAAACAAGACAAGCGCAATTACAGTCATTTTCGCAAATTCTTAATAAATGACGGATATGACATGCTTCAGTTTTCGGTATATTCGAGGATAACCCGTAATCATGATGATGCGTCCAAGCATATTCGGCGTTTGAGGATCAATATTCCGCCGGAAGGATCAATTAGAGCGCTGGTCGTTACGGAAAAGCAATATGCCGCTATGTATGTTCTCCTCGGGGAAAGAACAAAGGCCGAAAATGAGCTGAATATGAATGAATTGCTGCTATTCTAACGGTATGATAATATTGATTTGAGGTTTTGGTTCTCTGATGGATATTGGTAGACTTGTACTTATAGTATCAATATAGCCTGTAACACTGTGTTTTGGTTCTCTGATGGATATTGGTAGACTTGTACAACTGAGTACGTCAGTACGTCACCTTTGGCGTTTTGGTTCTCTGATGGATATTGGTAGACTTGTACCACCATGCACATCACCCCTTCACCTATTACGTTTTGGTTCTCTGATGGATATTGGTAGACTTGTACATTCACTAAAGCCTTATCCTATGTCGTTCTGGTTTTGGTTCTCTGATGGATATTGGTAGACTTGTACCGTTAGCTTCTGCTTTCGCTCTGTCGCATTGTTTTGGTTCTCTGATGGATATTGGTAGACTTGTACTATACTTCTTCCTTGCCGTCATAGCTTTCAGTTTTGGTTCTCTGATGGATATTGGTAGACTTGTACAATCACACTCAAGTAGCAGCCAGCCTTATGGTTTTGGTTCTCTGATGGATATTGGTAGACTTGTACTAGCTAAAGCTACACAAGATGCTTATCTTGGTTTTGGTTCTCTGATGGATATTGGTAGACTTGTACAATACTTACGTCTATGCAGCGGAACTTTTTGTTTTGGTTCTCTGATGGATATTGGTAGACTTGTACTCTTGAGAATGTATCCTATTGGCATCTTCTGTTTTGGTTCTCTGATGGATATTGGTAGACTTGTACGCCATCGCTTGAATTAACGTGATAGCTTACGTTTTGGTTCTCTGATGGATATTGGTAGACTTGTACATGCGTTGACTACCGGGCAGATGGCTATGTGTTTTGGTTCTCTGATGGATATTGGTAGACTTGTACTTGACGCGGAACGTGATGGCAGTCTGGCAGGTTTTGGTTCTCTGATGGATATTGGTAGACTTGTACTCGGCACGGACGGTTGCAATGTCGTGCTCCGTTTTGGTTCTCTGATGGATATTGGTAGACTTGTACAAAAGACGATGCAGCACTCAGGAGGTTAAAGTTTTGGTTCTCTGATGGATATTGGTAGACTTGTACCAGCCGTTCGGCATTTATCCAAATATCTGCGTTTTGGTTCTCTGATGGATATTGGTAGACTTGTACTCTGATTGCCGTGCCAATGCACATAAGCCAGTTTTGGTTCTCTGATGGATATTGGTAGACTTGTACTGGGTACTATTCTTAACGCGGTTAACGATGGTTTTGGTTCTCTGATGGATATTGGTAGACTTGTACAGTAAGCAGCTGCTGACGTGGATCGGCGCCGTTTTGGTTCTCTGATGGATATTGGTAGACTTGTACTTAGCCCAACAAGGTTCCTGGCAAATTTCCGTTTTGGTTCTCTTATGGATATTGGTAGACTTGTACTCCATGTGCTTCGTAAAACGCCTGGAATCGGCAGCCACAGAGCTATGAACGCACACCGCAAGCCGTTGAAGCCAGCCTGAGCTTCATAATAATCGTCAGCGGCAGCAGAAAATATCAAATCTGCTGCCGCTTTTTATATTCCCCATGCCTTGTTGAATATATTGGAAGCCTGCTTTATCATTAATAATAATTCCTGTGCATCACAGCATGAAGGTCGCAATGCGCTGGTCCGAATGTTCGAACCAGGAATGCAGCGCTGCGGGAATGGAATAAGATTGTTGAAGGGAGCTGGCTTTACATGTTTTTTAAGAAGAAGGAAGCGCCTAATCCACAATTTGAGGGTTTGACCGCCGCCGCCCAGAAGGTTATCCAGGACAGCGGCCTGATCAAGCAAAGAGCCCGGGTAGCCCTGGTGCTGGATATGTCCGCGGGCATGGAGGCTGTTTTCCAGAGCGGAACTGCGGAGAAAGTATGCCAGCGCCTTCTTGCCCTGGCTGTACACTTTGATGATAACGGAGCGATAGATGTATTCGTTTGCGGCGAAAAGCGTGAATGCCTGGGGGAATTGACTCCGGATAATTTTGCAGGCTATATAGATAACGAGATCAGGGCAAAATATAAAGCAACCGGGGATGCCAGCTTCGGCTCGATGGTTGAGCAAGTAATCAAGAAATATACCACTGAAAAAGGCGATCCCGCCTTTGTGATGTTTTTAACCAGTGGGGCGATCAAGGATAAGGAGCGGGTGAAGAAGCTTCTGATTGATTCTTCGACCTATCCAATATTCTGGCAGTTTATCGGCATCGGCGAGATTGATTTTCAGTATATGAAGGAACTGGATCACATGACTGGACGAATAATTGACAATGCCAACTTTTTTCAGCTCAATGATATCGACCGGCTCAGTGACGATCAGCTGTTTCACCGCCTGCTGAATGAGTTCCCGGCCTGGCTGCAGGAGCTGCGCAAAATGGGAATTATTAAGTAGGCTACGATAGGTCTGACAGGCATTGCGGAATGGAGTTTACCGCATTGTGAACGCGCTAACGGCTTGCTGCTCAAGCATGCGATGCATTGCCGTTATAATTGGAATAGCATAGAGGACGAAGATGTCCGCAACAGAGTCCTATTATAACAATAGGATTGTGCCGCGGCATTTTTTTTGAGGATGGCTGGAATTAGAAAGATGTCTGCAACTGGAATAATGCTTATCGATTACATAATTGCAGTAAAAACAGGGATGTATGACCAGCAAATGAAGGCAATTGCGTCCGCTTTCGACAAAGCCCGCTCTGCGCGAAGATCGAGCTTTGTTATTAGATTGTCATTTATCCATCATTCCGCTATCATTGTTAATCACTGGAAAAGACGGTATAATGATACTAATCAGCTTTAGGGGCAGGCATATGCAGGACAAGACGGTAAATGAAAAGTTAATTATGAATGGCTACCGCCTTACAAGGCAGAGGAGAGCTGTGCTGGAAGTAATGATGGATAATCCCGGCCAGCATCTTAGCGCTGAGGACGTTTTGATCCAGTCGCGTGCCAGGATAGGGAATATAGGCATTGCCACCGTTTATCGAACCCTGGAGCGCCTGGCTTCGATTGGGATACTATATAAGAACATGTTCGATGAAGGCAAGTCGCGCTATGAGATCTGCGACACCGGCTTGCACCACCACTATCACATTCTGTGTATCGGATGCGGCAAGATTGCGGAACTCGAAGACGAAATGCTGAAAACGCTTGAGACCAGCCTGGAGGAGAGAGGATACCGCATCGTGAACCACGACGTGAAAGTTTTCGCCTATTGCCCAGCCTGCGCACAGGAGCATAAATGAGCAATTTGCCTGCCTGAAGTTTTCCCTAATAAAACGAAATTTGTAGAAAAAAGGGACGGAATCGAATAAAATGATAAGTACCATCTCTTTAAATGCTGTTCAAGCTTTGTCAGGTTTTTCCACTTTAGAAAGGGGGACGTTTAAATGCCGTTTCCTGTAGAGATAACCCTGGCCTTTTCAACTGATTATTCGGGCTTTGCCGCCGTCAAAAGGAAAAACAACCCGCTCCGGGAAGAAGCGCTGGTACATCGCAGTCTTGGAAAGATAGGCGCTGTGGAACCTGCTGAAACCGAGACGCTGGTATCCAGACTGTCTTGCCAGGCCAGTCTTCCCGGGGACTGGCCGATAATAGGCTTGAGTGAATCATCAATATTACTGGGAAGACTGGTGGCCGAGAACCACAGCGGTAGCCGGTTTATCTATTCCACTCGCTATCCTGAACCTGGCATGGTTGCCTTTGACGAGCCTCATTCGCATGCTCCTGCTCATTACTTGAGCCTGAACGGCATGGATCATTATGATCGCCTGTGTATTGTCGAAGATGAGATTACAAGCGGCAATACGGTCATGAACCTTATGCGGGTGCTGGCGGTTAACATTCATGATTTGAAACGGGTTCATATCATGGCATTAAAAGTGATGTGTTCCGACCGGCGGCTGCACGAGATGAAAGACTCGGCCTTGCTGCTGGGCATTGAGCTTACATTTGGCTGGCTGCATCGCGAATACCGGCATGATGAGGAAACCTTGAAAATATGGGCGAATCCGGTATCGGATTGGCAGAGCGGCTGTGGCAGCAGCCGGCACAGCGAGTGGGAGAAAGGGCGCGGGCGTCTGGAGCCATTTATGTCTGAAGATGCAGCCTGGCGCTCGAAAATGTGGCAAAGCAAGCTGGACGGGCTGGATTTGAGCAATGAAGTGGTCTGCATAGGAGCTTCCGAATCAATCGACCTGGCTTACGAGTTGGCCAGCATTTGCAAAGCGCGGGTCCCGTCATACTACCGGCATTTTACTATGAGTCCGTGGGAATTGCCTGGCTGGGCTTTTCACGAAGAAGGCAAGAGAACCCTTTTCCTGTATAACCCGCCCAGCAAGCCTTCATCTTGCATCCTGGTTTATGATCAGGCAGATCAGACTGGCCAGGTGGAATCTCTGGGCTTGAGGTTGAAAAAGAATGGTTCCCGCGTATATGTAATGAAGCATAATGAAAGGGATTTTACTTTTGATGAGATTGCATGAAACCGTTCAATGCAATGGCAGCTTTGAATCTTATCTTCCCGGGGTCCGGGTCTATCTTAATGATGCCGGACCGGTTGATCCCTTTACCAGCCCCGAGATATTTCGCGGTGAGGAATGTTTCGACGGCAGCTTGAAGGGCTGGCAACGATGGACCAGGCCCAGCCCTGAACCGGAGCCTGATCCAGAACTGAATAGTATAGTCATAGCATCACTAAAAAGCAAAGCGGAGCGAATCAGCGCATTACATGATGTTTTGCTGGATAATATTCAGAGCGAGCTTGCTGGCCGGAACATTTTGCTGATTGCAGTGTTGCGGGCCGGCATCTTCATATCTGCCGGCCTGGCTGCCCGGGCGCTGAGCCGTAAGGGAATCGATATGCCGGTGGCTGCACTGGGCCTTTTTCATGATGCTGGCCTTGATTACCAGGCTCTTGCCCTGGCATTAAAAGACCATCCCGGGTTTACTCCAGTATTTATCGACGGCTGGACTGGCCGGGGAGTTGCCGTAGAAGAGATCAGGAGATCCATTGCGAACTATCCCTGCCCGGCAAGCGAAAAACGGCACTGGCGCATAGCTACTCTGGTCGATCCAGGGCATTATGGAGATATATGGGCAGCTGATCGTGATATGCTGATTGACTGCGCTCATTTTTCGGCTCCGGAAGTGCTGGGCTTTTCCCGGGCTTTCATAGAACGTCCAGGGTATATTTGGAATGCATATGCTTATCCGGACACATTTCGCAACCAGGAGCTTATTGATGCCTGGATGCAGGTTTTTAAACACGACAGTTTTGATTCGGTTGTGAAGTTCAATAAAATGCAGCCTCAGAAGCTCGGTAAACTGCTGGATGAACTGACGGTTAGGACCGGAACAGCCGCCCGGGATTGGAAAGTGAACTGCAATGAGGTAGCCCGTACCTTTGTCAACCGGCGTCCGCAGGCGTTGTGGCTGGGGTTGTCTCCGGAGGAAGCCGTGGTGGAAATGCCGGCATTCATTTATCTGGCTGCCAGGCACAATGTTGAGATTCATTACGCTCCCTGGATGGGAGAGCGGCATAATTGCCTGGCCGCAGTGAGGTTGAGATAGGATGAACAAGGATTATTTAATAATGGATTTGGACGGAACCCTTCTCTTCGGCGAGGAACGCCCGGGGGCATTTATGGTTCCCGGCCGGCGCCGGCATTCATATATGGCCAGGGAGACCATCGAACTTCTGAGGCAAATCCAGGAGAAGCGCCATATTGTGCTGGCCACTGGACGGAGCAGGCTGTCCGCGCTTTTCATTATCAATGGTCTTCGTGAGCAGGGGCTGGTTATTCACGGCGCTGCGGCTGAAAATGGCGGTATTTGGATAGACAGCCGCGATGAATGTGAATGCTTTGTCGACCTGGCCTGGATTGATCATGCCAAGATGATAGAAACTTCGCTGCCTGAACTTATACAGGCGGAATTTGAAAGCTGTGTTGCCTTGCTGAACCCGCAAGCAAGTGATTTAATTGCATTGGATAATACTATTGAGGGATTGGCGCTGGAGCATCGACGCTTGAAGGACGGTAATAAGCTGTTTATTCTGGCTTTAGAAGTGGACAAAAAGCATGCCCTGGAAAGGGTTCTGGGTTATGCCTCTTTGCACTCGGCATGGGGGATAGGTAATGATCTTAACGACCTGGACTGGATGAAGGAAGTCGATGTATCTGCGGCTCCGGCTTGCGCCAGGGATGAACTGCTTCTGACTGTAAAACAGAACCGCGGCTACATTTCTGAACAAGGCGGGCATGCTGGCATAGCAGATATTTTGTCAACGCTGGGGGGAATCTAACCTGTGCGGCGCCATTGCCGGACGGGATTTAATGATTGGCCTGATATGCTTATTCGTATTACCGGGGAGGGATGCATTAATAGGTGGACTGGATACTGTGTAACAATATGAATTAACTTAATATTTGAAAGGGGGATTATCATGAAGTACGAAATCCTGTATCGTGGTTCATTTGCGATGATCAAAGCCTATTTGGAAGCTGGAGAATTGATGAAAGCCGAATCGGGTGCCATGGTGGCTATGGACCCCAATCTTGACGTGGAAGGTAAAGCCGAAGGCGGCATAATGAAAGGCCTGAAACGCATGGTCGCGGGAGAAAGCTTCTTCTTCCAGACCATCCATGCGGTCCGCGGCCCTGGAGAAGTTCTGCTTTCGCCGGCAACACTCGGAGACATAGTGGCATTTGATCTGGACGGAAGTTATTCGCTAAAAGTGGAAAAGGACGGCTTCCTGGCTGGAACCGCCGGAATCGACGTTGACTCCACCATGCAGAACCTCAGCAAAGGATTGTTCTCTGGTGAAGGCTTCTTCGTATTGAAAATAAGCGGACGCGGGACGGTTTTCCTCAGCTCTTTAGGTGCGGTTCATGCGATTGACCTGGCGCCAGGGCAGCAAATGGTGGTTGATAACCAGCATCTTGTAGCATGGCCGGATACGATGAATTATACTATTGAAAAAGCTGCGAAGGGGTGGATATCCTCCATCACTTCCGGAGAAGGTCTGGTCTGCCGCTTTACCGGGCCGGGCAGGATATTGATTCAAAGCCGCAATCCAGGTGCTTTTGGCAGTTGGATTCGCAGTTTCATGCCTCCCGCATAGAAAGCGCAGGTTATGGGCAGCTATGAATTGACCGGGGCTGTGCAGGGCTGACGCTCTGCAGCCCCGGATAAATTACAGTGCGAGGGAGGAGTATGTAATGGCCTTGAGTTTACAAAAAGGTCAGAGGGTAGACCTTACCAAGGGCAATGCCGGTTTAAAAAAGGTGATGGTCGGACTGGGCTGGGATACCAACAGGTATAGCGGCGGCTTTGATTTTGACCTGGATGCAGCTGCATTTCTGCTGACGGGTGCCGGCAAAGTATCCAAAGATGAAGATTTCATTTTTTACAACAACCTTAAGCATGAATCAGAATCCGTTGTGCATATGGGTGACAATCTCACCGGGGAAGGCGAAGGTGACGATGAACAGGTGTTTGTCGAGCTGGAAAAAGTACCGGCTTCAGTGGATAAAATAGCTTTTACAGTTACCATTCACGATGCTGAAACCCGCAAGCAGAATTTTGGGCAGGTTTCCAATGCCTTCATTCGTATTGTGAACAATGACAGCAATGAAGAGCTGATTCGCTATGATCTGGGAGAAGATTTTTCAGTGGAAACAGCGATTGTGGTAGGGGAGTTGTATCGGAACGGTCCGGAATGGAAATTCAATGCCGTTGGCAGCGGTTTTTCTGGCGGGTTGGCAGCCTTGTGCCGCAATTTCGGAATTAATATATAATTTAATCGGGGGCTTCAAGCCTGCGTATTAACTGGCCGGCGGCGACATCATGTGATGAGGTTTGCCGGTCAAACCAGTAAAGCCGGTTGCCAAATGTGAATCATAATATAGAATAGCTTTTTATATCGGCCAGGAGCGGCCCCCGGGGCCGTTTTACATATAAAGACTGTATACAAGATTAGCCGAGGGTACATGAAATGAACATCACAAGCAGTATGGCAGGAATTCACCGTTTGCCAGTCTACATCGCAATAGATGTATCGGCCTCGATGTTTGGCCAGGCCGCCGAAGCGTTTAAACAGGGCGTAAAATACCTCGTAGGAGCACTTAATGCTGAGGATTTCGCCAGCGATATATATGTAAGCCTTATCACTTTCAATAATCATGCCACCAGGGATATTCCGCTGATGCCGCTGGAGAGCTTCAAGTTTGAAAACCTGGAGTTAGGTGGAGCTTCACGCCTGGTCCCGTTATTGGAATTGCTGGAAATATGCATGGAAGATGATCTGCGTCCTTCCACCGATGAGGGGCGGGGCGATTACAAAGCCCTGGTTTTCTTGTTCACTGATGGCCGGTTCAATGACCGGTGGGAACGCAAAAAAGCACTGCTGGAGAAACTGAAAAGGCGCTGCGCCAGGTTTGTGCTTATTGGCTGCGGTTCTTCAGCTGATTATGAAGCGCTGCATAATGTTTCACCGGATGTTATACGCATTGACAGTTATCAGCCGGGTGTTATCGATGATTACCTTGAATTAATCTGGTACTAATAACAGGGCATTAAGGAAGCTCCGTGGGAGCAGCCTTGTTTATTAGGCCCACAGGTGGTGCAAAACGAAGCGATGTCAGATCAGAAGAATAATTCCAATGCCCAGAAGATCCTGGCCACCTTGATGGACGGCCGGGAGGTTTACTTTGAGAACGAGGTGCTTGGCGAGGGTAGCGAAGGATTTGTGTATTTCGAAGAAGGGCACCGCTACGTACTGAAGTTTTACAAAGACGCCCGGGCTGCAGATGAACCGGAACTATGGGAGCGGCTTAAAAACATAGTATACAGCTTCAATCCTCTGCTCGACGAAGATACGGGCTCTTTCTGGCGGGAGTATTTTTGCTGGCCGGAATCAGTCATTGTGAAACCACGTTTTGGCGTGCGTGTTCCTGCATATTCTGGCAACTATTATACCCGCGACGGCCACGAAAAACGCATGGGTTTCTTCGTATCCGAAAGAGGCCTTAACTTGATTCCTGAGGACGAAAGGGGCGACTGGCGAAGGATAATGCAAATGGCCTTGACCATGGCGCGCTCGGTGCGCAGGCTGCATTCATCCGGACTGGCTCATTCGGATTTATCCTACAACAACTTCCTGGCTGATCCCACCAATGGCAAGGCGGTGATGATTGATCTGGACGGACTGGTAGTGCCCGGCATCCATCCTCCGAAGGTGGCGGGAACCCCGGGCTTGATCGCTCCAGAAGTATACATGCGCAAAGGCCTGCCGTCGATTAGAACGGATCTTCACGCCCTGGCAGTGCTTGTTTATCAGCTGCTGCTGCTTCGGCATCCCCTGCGCGGCCCCAAACAGCATGCCTGCAATTCGCAGGAAGAATATGAACAGATATCGTACGGTCAGGGGGCGCTGTTTATAGAGCACCCATCAGACCGGAGCAACCGCCCGGAGGTTATGGCGCAGGATTACCAGGTCACCGGCAGGTTTTTATCCAGCCTGATTGAGAAATCCATGGTGGAAGCACTTTTCAAGCCCGATCTGCGGCCCACCGCGGCAGACTGGGAACGGGCCCTGGTACATACTCTGAATACGCTGGTTCCTTGTTCCAATCGAAGTTGTTCAAAGGGCTGGTTTGTGCTGGAAAGCGAGCATTCGCGCTGTCCATGGTGTGGCAGCGCGATGGAATGGTCCAAAATGCCGGTGCTGGAGTTTTACAAAGGGCAGCGGGGACAAAAAGGAGTTTTCAAGCCTGAAGGTACTTACCTGGTGGCCTGGAATGGCCAGGGATTGTTCGAATGGCACGTATATGACAATATATGGGCGGGAGAAAAGGCCAAACAGACGATGAAAGCCTACATATCGCTCAACAAGGGAGAATATTTTCTTAATAGCATTGACTTGAACGCCCTGATATTGAATGAGGGCCGGATTTCCCGATTGACTCCAGGGCAGAGGCTGCGCCTGGAAAACGGACAGCAGATTAAGCTTGATGACAACGACCATGGACGTTTGGTTATGGTCAGGATGCTGGCTTTATAAAGCCAGCCACGCGACGGTGGAGGGAAGGGCATTGCAGTTACAAAAGGAACTGGACAAATTAGCAGCCGGGAATACTCTTAAGCTAAAAGCGGGCGAGTATGAAGGGCCTCTCATTATTAACAAGCCTTGTAAGATTGAAGGCTATAACAGCACTATTTGGGCGGCTTGCGGGCCGGTAATCGATATTCAGTCGCCTGGAGTAACTTTGAAGAACCTGAGCATAGAAGTCACCGGGGAACAAAGCTCTGCCAGCCCGAGTGTTGCGGTAGCGGTCCAAGACGGCTGCAAGCCCGGCATAGACTCGGTTGAGTTGCAGGGCACGGTGCTGGGTATGGATGAAGAAGCCGGCAGTTGGGAGATTCCGGCGGTTATTGATCTGGGCATATTGCCGGTAAATACCCGGACCAGCCGTAAGTTTCTACTCAGCGTTCCGGTTGTTTGCGCACTGGAAACCGACGTCAACGGGCTTGATTTTGGCAATAAAAAGCTCTCTCCGGGTCCGAACACCCTGGAAATCGTCATGGAACCCAGCCTTAAAAATACGGTGATATGGGGAAGTCTGTTTTTAGTTTCCAGGTATTTTGTCCGCAGGATCCGGATAACCGGCATGATTGGGCATGATGCCAGCGTGGATGAACTGGGGCGCTACACTTCGCAGGTGGCGTGGCACAGCGCTGAAATGGCCCCTTCCCGTAATCCGCTTGAGCAAGTGGCCGAACCGGGGCGCTTGATGCAAAAAGGGCAGAGGATCAGCATTGATGAGCTGGCGGCACCGGGTGCTCCGCTTATTGCAGCCCTGGGTTGGGACAGCGAAATGCCATTCGACATAGACGTTGGCGTATTTATTCTGGATGAGTTTGAACGTGTTCATGGGGACGCCGACTTGATTTACTATAACCAGCCGGAATTGGCCGGCGGCGGACTGCGTCTGCTCGGGGCAGGAGACCTGGACATCGAAAGAGTTGAGCTTGATCTAAAGCGCATCGCGCCCGAATATCACCGTATAAGCTTTTGTTTATCCATATACGAATTTGAAAAAAACCTTCAGACCTTTTCTTCGGTAAGAGGCTTATATATCAGGCTAATTGAACAGGCTACCGGAAAGGAATTGCTGCGTTACATTCCCGACAAGACTTTCAGCCTGGAAACGGCGGTGGTAATAGCCCAGATATACCGGTATAAGGGACAATGGCGTTTCGCTACGGTTGGAGCGGGATTCAAGGATGGTCTGGGAGGGCTTTGCCGGCAGTACGGCATTGAGACCGAATGAACATATTACCATTTTGTTGTATAATCACTAGTAAAACCTGTTTTATCCTGTGATTTGCAAATAAATTTACGGTTTGAACGATGCGAAAGGAGTGGAAAGCCTGCCGTATTGAGTTAACACAGATCTTATTCCAAGAATGATTATCCTGAATGGGAGGGATTAACGATTATAAACCTGGAAGAAATCAAAGGCGCCGCTGGCGTTGAAGGACTATCCGGTTCTCAAGTCGAGCAGATGCGAAGCAAATATGGAGCCAACCTGTTGACCCCGCCGGAACGCGATCCGGCCTGGAAACAGTACCTGGAGCAATTTAAGGATCCGATCATCCAAATTCTAATGGTGGCGGTTGTCCTGTCAGTAGGGATCGCAGTGGTTGAACCCCTGCAAAAAGGCCAATCTATAGACATTAAGAACATGATAGACACTCTGGCCATAATAGCAGCCGTGCTTCTGGCTACTGGAATAGCTTTTATCAACGAATACCGCTCCGGCAAAGAATTTGACATTCTTAACGCCCAAAAAGACATGATTCCCGTTAAGGTCATGAGAGACGGAAAAGCCCACAGCATTCCATCCAAGGAAGTCGTTGTAGGCGATCTTATCATGATTGAAGCAGGCGATGCTATAGAGGCGGATGCCTGGGTGATTGAGAGCGATGGTTTGACCGTAGACGAAGCCGCATTTACCGGAGAGTCGGAGCCGGTAAAGAAGAAGGTCGAAGAAAGGGTGCTGAAAGGCTCCTTTGCCACCGCCGGAAAAGGCCTGGTGATATCGGCAGCAGTAGGCGACAAGACCTCGATGGGCGATATAGCTGCTTCTCTGGGTATTGAACATGACATTCAGACCCCTCTCGAGGCCAAGCTGGAAGTGCTGGCCCAGCAAATCAGCAAATTCGGTTATATAATGGCTGGATTGATAGTTGTAGCTTTGATAGCCAAGGGGATTTTCCTGGGCGATAAAGAGCTTATGAGCGCTTCCGGTTGGATGGACCGGATCAAACTAATACTTGATTATTTAATGCTGGCCGTGGTTATTATCGTGGTCGCCGTTCCGGAAGGGTTGCCGACCTCGGTTGCCATGTCCCTGGCACTGGCCATGCGCAAGATGACCCGGGCCAACAGCCTGGTTCGCAAGCTCATCGCCTGTGAAACCATTGGTTCAGCCACTACCATATGCACTGACAAGACCGGTACGCTCACCAAGAACCAGATGGAAGTGGTGCGGAACTCCCTGGCGGCAGCAGACGGGCTGGCTGATATAACAGGATTGCCGCAGAGCCCGGCCGGGTGGCTGGTGCTTACTAGCGCCGTTAACAGCACCGCCAACCTGGAGCAGAAGGAAGATAAGCTGGTGGTTATCGGCAACTCAACCGAAGGCGCCCTGCTGCGCTGGCTGAACGACGCCGGTGTTGACTATGAAGAATTGCGCAGGCGCTTTCATGTTCTTCACCAGAACCTTTTTAATAGCGATCGCAAACGAATGTCATCGGTTTTTCGCATTGACGGCAAGGATGTTCTGCTGGTCAAGGGCGCTCCGGAAATCATTGCCGAGCTATGTGTCAACAAGCCGGACCTGGGGCCGATAGATGACTGCGCCAACGCAGCCATGAGAACCCTGGGATTTGCTCACAAAATAATTGATGATGGGATTGATCCTGAGTCAATCGAAGAAAAGGACCTGATCTGGGACGGATTCGTGGGTATCCGCGACAACCTGCGCGAAAATGTGCCTGAAGCCGTGGCTGATTGCCACCGGGCTGGCATCAAGGTGCGCATGGTTACCGGAGATAATATTGCCACTGCCCGGGCTATAGCCAAAGAAACCGGCATATACACTGGTAAAATTGCTCTTACTGGAGCTGAATTCAGGGCTATGTCAGATGAAGAGCTCCTGGCGAAGGTCAAGGACATTGAAGTGCTGGCCAGGGCAGAACCCATGGACAAGCTTCGGTTTGTGCAGACGCTGCAGAAAGCCGGGGAAGTCGTAGCGGTGACCGGTGATGGAACCAATGATGCACCCGCGCTGAAAAATGCTGATGTCGGCCTTTCCATGGGCAAAACCGGCACGGAAGTGGCCCGTGAAGCTTCCGATATCGTTATTCTTGACGATTCGTTTCCGACCATTGCCAGCGCGGTGTGGTGGGGACGCGCCCTGTACGAGAACATTCAGCGCTTTCTGCAGTTCCAGCTGACCATTAATATCGGAGCCTGCGTTCTGGTGTTTCTGGCTCCTTTGTTGGGGCTGCCTGCGCCTTTTACAATCATTCAGCTGCTCTGGATAAATATAATTATGGATACCCTGGCTGCCCTGGCACTGTGTTCAGAAGCCCCATACCGCGGATTGCTGGATAAGAAGCCCATACCCAAGACTGCAAAAATTATAACCAAATCCATGTGGTTCAATATTATTGGCATGGGTACAGTTCTGGTTATAGCGGGTCTGTGGCTGTATAGCGCTCTGCTGGTTCAATACCCCATTACCAAAGCCGATCCGTACACCGCCAAAACTATATTCTTTACGGCTTTTGTGCTGGCCCAGGTATTCAATGGAATTAACTGCCGCGCTGTTGAAGGCAGAATGCCGCCGTTATTTACTGGCAACCCGGTATTCTTTGGAGTCATGTCAATAATCGTGGTGCTGCAGTTCTGCCTGGTTCAGTTTGGCGGCTCGGTTTTCGCCACCCAGGTGTTGAATCAGGCTCAATGGACTTCAGCTCTGGTTTATGCCCTGCCAATATTTTTCGTAGGTTTGGTATTAATGTTTATAAATAGGATGGTTTTTAAAACCGCTTAACAGGCGAGTATTTACGATCAGGAGGTGATTGGATGTCTGTCAATATTCAAAAGGGACAAAGAGTGGATCTGACCAAGGGTAGTGGCGGTCTGGCCGGGATTATGGTTGGCCTGGGATGGGACCCGGTTGCTCCTCCAGCCCGCAAAGGATTATTTGGAGGGAGCGCCAAGGCGCCGGAAGTAGATTGTGATGCTTCGGTAATAATGCTGGATGAGAACGGCAAGTTTACCAATCGCGATCATGTAGTGTATTATGGCCACTTAACCAGTAATGAAGGCAGTATCAAGCACATGGGAGACAACATTACCGGACAAGGGGAAGGTGATGACGAACAGATCATGGTTGATCTCAGCCGGGTTCCCCCCAATATTCACAAGCTGGTTTTTGTGGTGACGATTTATGATGCGGTCAAACGGAAACAGGATTTCGGCCTGATTCAAAACGCCTTTATCCGTATTGTTAACACAGCTAATAATCAGGAAGTATTAAAATTCAACCTGAGTGACGATTATGCAGGACGCACCGAAGTTGTTGCTGGCGAAGTCTATCGCCATCAGGGAGAGTGGAAATTTGCCGCTATTGGAGAAGGAACAAATTTCGGCACTCTCAGCGAGGTCTTGAAACGCTACACTTAAACGGGGTTCGGCTCCGGGCTGCCAGCGGCGGCCTGGTTAATATAGAGCCGTATATTAAAGAAATCTATCCATAATGAAAAGGAGGAATTATAATGGCAATCAGTTTGGCAAAAGGACAGAAAGTGGACTTAACCAAGGGCCGCGCCGGCCTGAACAACATTCTCATCGGCCTGGGCTGGGACACCAACAAATATGACGGCGGCAAGGATTTCGACCTGGACGCTTCGGTATTTTTAGTTACCGCCAGCGGTAAGGTCAGAACCGACGCGGATTTTATCTTCTACAACAATCTCAAGAGTGCTGAAGGCTCTGTCCAGCACCTGGGTGATAATCTTACTGGAGCCGGCGAAGGCGACGATGAACAGGTTAAAGTCGACCTGGCTAAAGTACCTGCCGATGTCCAGAAGATTTCTTTCACCGTAACCATACATGATGCACAGGCAAGAGGACAGAACTTTGGACAGGTTTCCAATGCCTTTATCCGGGTAGTCAATGAAACCAACAATGAAGAATTGATTAGATATGACCTGGGCGAGGACTTCTCGGTTGAAACCGCCGTCGTAGTTGGTGAGCTATATCGCCAGGAAGCGGAATGGAAATTCCAGGCAATAGGAAGCGGTTTCCAGGGCGGGCTGGCTGCTCTCGGCCAGAACTTCGGGGTCAATATTGGATAAATCCTGATTAGTATACAATTAAGACCGAAATAGTCCACAAAAGAAGGAGAAGCCGCATTTCGCGGCTTCTCCCGCGTGTTGACAAAGTCAGACCGATGAGAAAACGCGAAGGTCGCGTTATGAGCAAAGGCCGCGATTGAGGCGTACTTGACGTACGTTGATTGAGCGGTCTTTGTGATATGACGATGAGATTCGCTTTTGTCATCGGTCTGGAGAAGCCGCATTTCGCGGCTTCTCCTTGGCATTTTTATTGCCATACATATAAAAATGAATTATTCTAATCATTGAAAGCTTGAAAAATGCAAACGGTTGCAGCCGCGGCATTTTTGTACAGGGAGTTGATGAAAAAAATGCTTACTCTGGAAAATATATGGATGCAGGTTCATGACGAAGAAGGTGAACACCGCGAAATATTGAAGGGTATAAACCTGAATCTCGAAAAAGGCAAGCTATACGGAATTACTGGACCAAACGGCGGCGGCAAGACCTCCATCGCCAAGGTAATTATGGGGATATACAAGCATAGTCAAGGAAAGATAGTTTTCGAAGGGCAGGACATTAGTGATAACTCAATCACTGAGAGGGCCAGACTGGGCATCAGCTATGCTTTTCAGCAGTCGCCCCGCTTCAAGGGCATTACGGTGCAGGACATGATGGAGATAGCCGCTCCCGGTCATGATATCAAGGAGCATCGGGCTCGTCTGCGCGAGGTTGGCCTTTGTCCTGAAGATTACCTGGACCGGGATATTGGGCCAGGTCTATCCGGCGGGGAAATTAAGCGCATCGAAGTAGCCCAGCTGCTTCTAAGAGATGCGAAGCTTTCGATTTTTGACGAACCGGAAGCCGGGGTCGATCTGTGGACTATTCAGAAGCTTATTCGTCTATTAGTAAGGGATTACAAGAACCAGGATGACCGAATGGCGGTAATTATAACCCACAATGAAAACATCCTGCCGATATGTGATGAGATTATTGTGGTTGAGGATGGCACGGTCAAGCAGCGCGGCACCACTGAAGAGATCTGGGGCCTCATCCGCGATGATATTGAATGTGCCATGAAACTAGAATGCCAGGGGGATGGACCCTATGAGTTATAATGCAGTTGATTTAAGCGCTATTGATTTTGAGATTCTGAACCAGGTGGCGGATCTCAAGGATATACCAGCCGGTGCGCTGAATATTCGCAAAGACGGCCAGGTTTTTATGCGCCACTCTTCTCCAAACATTACGATAACTTCGCTGACAGACAAGCCGGGCATGCAGGTGGAAGTAAAAGCCGGAACTATCGGAGAGTCGGTTCATGTTCCCGTGCTGCTGACCCAGCCGGGGATGATGGACAAGGTTTACAACGTATTTATCGTAGGTGAAAACGCCGATGTGACTATTATTGCCGGGTGCGGCATCCACAATGAAAGCCACGCCAAATCCCAGCACGACGGCATCCATGAAATAATTGTCAGGGCGGGTGCCCGGTTGCGCTACGTAGAAAAGCATTACGGACAGGGCGGGGAGAAGAGCATACGGATATTGAATCCGCAAACCATTATTCACCTCGAAAAAGGCGCCTATTGCGAGGTCGACACCATTCAGATCAAGGGCGTTAATGATACTGAAAGGTCTACCATTGCTCACCTTGCTGAAAAATCCAGCATTAAAATAGTGGAGCGTTTGTTAACCGACTACGATCAAAAGGCTAATTCGGAAATCAGGGTTTACCTTGAAGGACGTGACTCCAGCGCGAATATTCTTTCCAGGGCCGTGGCCAGGGGTAGTTCCTACCAGCTTTTTAGAGCTTCAATGGTAGGCAAGAATGAAGCTTTCGGTCACCTGGAATGTGATGCAATAATAATGGATGAGGCCAGAGTGAGTTCAATCCCTGAGTTATGGGCGGAAGACTCCCGGGCAACGCTAACCCATGAAGCGGCCATAGGCAAGATTGCCGGCGATCAGATAATCAAGCTCATGTCTCTGGGCTTGTCCGAGGAAGAAGCAACTGAGACCATATTGAAAGGTTTCCTGAAATAAACATTTGGGAATATGGAGGCGTTTCATGAACCTCAATCTGTATAAAACGTATATCAAGGTAGTGGAAACCCAGAATTTATCGAAAACAGCCAGCGAATTTGACCTGTCCCAGCCAGCAATAACCAAGCAGATTCAGTCGCTGGAAGAGCACTATGGCGTTCTCTTGCTGGAACGTTCAGGTAGGCGCCTAAAGCCTACGGAAGCGGGCGAGCTCCTCTATCAGTGCGCCAGAGAAGTGGTCAAGACGGTTGAAAAGACCGATCGGATGATGGAAGAGCTTAATGAGAGCCGCAAGGGCAGCCTGGTGCTGGGAGCCAGTTCTATTCCCGGACATTATATTTTGCCTTTGCTTATTAAGGCATACAAGGAAATGCATCCCGCCATCTCCATCAGCCTGGAGGTATCTGATACCGACAAGATAGCCGCCAGGATAGCCGACCGTGAGATCGATGTCGGCATAGTCGGCGGTATGCCTAACAATCGTAAAATAGACAGCTTCGAATGGATCGAAGACGAACTCCTGGTGGTAGTTCCGATTAACCACAGCCTGGCCGGGCGCCAGGAAGTAAATCTGTTCAAGATTATCACTGAAAAGTGGATAATCAGGGAAAAGGGTTCAGGCACCCGCAAAGCGTTTGAAGATCTGCTCAACCATAGAGGTCTGAAAAAGGAAGATATCAACATAAATGTGGAAGCCGGAAGCACAGAAACCGTTATGGCAATGGTTGAAGCCGGAATGGGCATCTCGATCGTTTCCAAATGGGCGCTTCCTGAAGGCAGCGCCGGCCGGCGGGTGGCCTGTTTAAGGCTGGACGAAGAAAGTGCTGTGAAACGCTCGTTTTACGTTATCTATCCGCACCAGAAAAGCCGCCGGCGAACTGTGAACGATTTTATCAGCTTCATCAGGCAGACGGAAAATCCGGCCCTGCTTTCAGCCCCGGAGCTGAGCCCGCCGCACTAATCATACCCAGCCACTTGAATACCGCGCTATATTTGCGTGCAGCCCGTTGCAGGGCCTGACTTTGTCAACACACTGAGAAGCTGCAGGTGCAGCTTCTTTTTGAATAGTCAAGCAACAGAAATTGATTATTAATGCTTGTTATTCACATGCGATTCGATATAATATTTCTGTTGTGCTTTACGTGAAAAATGGAGGTGTGCTGAATTGTTGCCATTACCGAAGAAGTTTTTAGTCACCGCGGCTTCAGCTGAAGGCAAGACAGAATTGACCGCATTTGACGCTGCTCTTCTAGCCGCAGGTGTAGGCAACACCAACCTGCTGAAAGTCAGCAGCATATTACCGCCTGGTTGCGAATTCGATGCCGGGCTGGTGATTCCTCCCGGTTCGCTGCTTCCCATCGCTTATGGCGAGATAGTCAGCGATGTGCCGGGAACATGTATCGCTGCTGCTATAGGAGTGGGGATTAAAACCGGCAGCTTTGGGGTCATAATGGAGTTCTCGGGTGAGTGCAGCAAGGCTGAAGCTGAAAAACGAGTCCGCACCATGGTGGAAGAAGCTTTTGAGTTGAGAAACCTGGAGCTCGATGATGTTAAGATCGCCGCTACCGAGCATATAGTTGAAAAAATAGGCTGTGCATTTGCGGCAGCGCCGCTCTGGTATTGATGCCTGAAGAACGTGCGAGGAGAGATATAAATGGACATGTGGGTTACTGAATACCAGACACCTGCCCTGGGTTATTCATGCAAGATCAAAGAGAGCTTAAGAGTAGAACAAACAGATTTCCAGCACCTGGCCGTAGTGGATACCGTACAGTTCGGGCGTATGCTGCTGCTGGACGGCATGGTTATGACCACCGCGCAGGATGAATTTGTGTACCATGAAATGATAACCATGGTGGCGCTTAACTCCCATCCCAGGCCATCCCGGGTGCTCATTATTGGTGGCGGGGACGGCGGTACGCTGCGTGAAGCCGTGGCTCATCCTTTAGTAGAAAAGGTGGTCATGGTAGAGATAGACGGGCGAGTGGTTCAGGCTGCCAAAGACCTTTTGCCCGAACTGGCCTGCTCCTTCGATGATCCCAAGGCTGAGCTCATCATCGACGATGGCATTAAATACGTTAAAGAGCACAAAAACGAATTCGATATCATTCTGGTCGATTCTACAGAGCCGGTTGGACCTGCTGTGGCGCTCTTTTCCCGGGAATTCTACCAGGATTGCCACGCAGCCTTGAAGGAAGAGGGCATGCTGGTGGTGCAGAGCGAATCTCCTTTTTTAAATGCACCGGTCATTCAAATGTGTTTCGGAGGAATCCGGCAGGTCTTTCCAATAACCAAGCTGTATTTGGCAAGTGTGCCCACTTATCCATCCGGCTTGTGGAGTTTTTCGGTGGGGTCCAAGCTTCATGATCCCGGGCTGGCTTGCACCGAGGACGGCTTGAAACATCGCTATTACACCAGGGCTCTTCACCAGGCAGCGTTTCAGTTGCCGGCCTTTGTGCAGGACATTGTTGAGCGCGCTTGAACCAGAGTTCTGCCGACATCGGCTGCTGGGCTGGGCGAAGCCCGCCGGGTTGTGCCGGCATTAAGTGATTGCGATTATTAGGAGGCTCTTATGCCAGGTTTGCAGCATCTCGAACAAAAAGCCAGATTCATGGCCAGTACTGATCGTTTGGAGGATTCCGACCGTGTACTGATTGGCCTGCCTTTTGATTCGACCACCAGTTTCAGGCCGGGCACCCGTCATGCACCTTACCGTATAAGAGAAGTATCAGAAGGTATAGAAGAATACAGCGTTTACCAGGATAGATCATTGGAAGAGGTCGCGTTTTTCGATGCCGGCGACATAATCGCACCTTTCGGAAATGTCAGGGAATGCCTGGGCAGAATTGAAGCCACAGCCGCATTTTTAACCGGAATGGGAAAAAAGGTTTTCGGCATCGGCGGAGAGCATCTGGTCAGCCTGCCCTTGATAAAGGCCTGCCATGACGTTTATTCTGATTTATGTGTCATCCAGTTCGATGCCCATGCCGATCTGCGCCAGGAATACCTGGGGGAGGAGCTGTCCCATGCCACCGTAATGCGCCAGGTGGTTAACTTTCTGGGTGAGGGGAGGCTTTTCCAGCTGGGCATCCGTTCAGGAACCCGGGACGAATTTGTTTTTGCAAAAGAAAACACTCGCCTTTACCGTGACGAAGCGCTTGCTGCTATTCCGGGAGTAATGGAGACAATCGGCCAGCGTCCGGTATACATAACCGTTGACATTGACGTGTTAGACCCTGCTTATGCGCCAGGTACCGGAACCCCAGAAGGCGGAGGGATAAGCACTCGCGAATTGCTGCACTGCCTTCATCGACTGGGGGAATTGAATGTAGTGGGATTTGACCTGGTAGAAATATCCCCGCCGTATGACAGCGGGGATATTACCTCGATTTTAGGCGCCAAGCTGCTCCGCGAGGCGCTGCTGCTTTATTAAAGATAGTAAAAACCTACACTAGAACATCGGAGGGGAATACATAGAGTTCCCTTTTTTCTTTATTCCAGCGGCAAGTCATGATAGTGGATAAGAGGGACAGCACATCTTCATGGTCCTGTTCTGTATATTCCCCTTCAATCTCCACGGCGAATATCTGCACTTGCCGGTCATACCAGGATAGCAGCCGCAATTCTTCTGCTCCTTCTTCGAAGGCAGCCAGATCAGCAATTGGAAAAGAAAACGGAGTTCTGTCCTTGTTTTTAATATGTGTTTCCATGAGCTTGATAAATGATAGCAACAGCTCTTCCTTTTCCCTGGTAATACAATACTGGAAAAAGATATCATAGAGCTGCTGAGTAACCAGAATCGAAACCCTGGTCGGCATCAGCAGGTGCTCCTCTTCCCGCAGATAGTTTAACTGGAACTTCTTGCTCTGGTCCATTTACAATACCTCCTTGGGCCTATAAACTAAGTAATATAGCATAGCTTTTACATTGTACTGAAAAGCCGCGGTGCAATCAAATCTTAATTTGAAATGAAGGGACGGTTGTTCAAATGGATCACCGGCGTATCCACCGTCGTTTCACCAGTGAAATGGATGAGGAAAGGGATAGCTCACGGGGCCGCAGCATTAAGGCCCAGGAAAGGTTCAACGTGATCCTGGGCATCATAGCACTTCTGATCTTTATCATTTTTGCTTTTGATATTGGAGGCTGGGCTACTGATCTGGGTGTGTTAATAACCGGCAATCCTTAATATAGGTTTGATTAGGCCATATACGGCAATTCCCCTTGACCCTGGCATGTGATAAAATAAACCAATATTTGGATAGGTGAAGAAAGAACGATGAAAATTGCAATAGACGGACCGGCGGGTGCAGGTAAAAGCACTGTCGCCAAATTGCTTGCTGCAGAACTGGGATATGTTTATATTGATACCGGCGCTATGTACCGGGCTCTTACTTTTAAAGCCATCCAGAAAGGCATTTCTCTGAATGACGATCAGGCCTTGTCTCAGCTTGCTCGTAACACCAGCATTCATTTCGAGCCGCTTGGCAACCAGGATCAGCTAATCTGCTGCGATGGTATGGATGTGACTGAAAGCATTCGTACACCGGAAATCAGCCAGGCTGTAGGCATTGTTGCCGCCCATACCAGAGTGCGCACCATTATGGTTGAACTGCAAAAAAGGCTGGCGGCTGAAGGCAATGTAGTGATGGACGGCAGGGACATAGGGGAGGTCGTCATTCCCGACGCTGACTTCAAGTTTTTTATGACCGCTTCTCTGAATGAAAGGGTAAGGCGGCGTCAGGCTGAATGGGCTGTAAAAGGTCAGAAACGGCCGGCCGAGAATGTGGAATCAGAAATTGTGGACCGCGATTATGCTGATTCGACCAGGGAATTTGGAGCATTGAAAGAACTGGCGGATTCGATTGTGATTAATACTACCGGCAAGAGCGTCCATGAAGTGGAAAATATGATGCTCTCAATTATTCGGGGGAAATAATATGCTTTATCGAATTGTACGCTGGCTTCTTCGCTTGATATTCGTTCCGCTGGGGCTGAAAACCGTAGGCCTGGAAAAAATGCCAGCCGATGGGCCCATAATTATTGCCGCCAACCATGTGAGCATGTGGGACCCCTTTATGGTTGCGCTGGCATTGAAGCGAACAGTGCATTTCATGTCCAAGGATGAAATTTTTAAGATAACTCCACTGGGCTGGCTGCTGAATAAGGTGTATGTATTTCCAGTCAAGCGGGGAACACCGGACACAGCAGCTATAAAGCATTCGCTTACGGTTTTAAAAGAAGGGAACGTTCTGGGAATATTTCCAGAGGGAACCCGCAACCGGGAACATGAAAAGCTCAAGCCTCATGCCGGTATGGCTTTATTTGCAATCCGAAGCGGTGCGCCAGTGCTTCCGGTTGCCGTAACCGGGACGGAACACGGCATTGTCTGTGGATGGATCTGGCCCTTGAGAGTAATTGTCGGGGAACCACTGTATTTTTCAGGTGAACAATACAAGAAAGCGGGTTCAGCGACCCTGGACGAAGTGAGCCAGGAAATAATGGATAAAATATTGGACTTAATATAAACAAAGACAGTTATTTGACGATGAGATTCGCTTTTATCATCGGTCTGAGCTATTCTTTCTTTTTAAGATGGTATATTCTGCTTACTTATTTTATAATACTTCTATTGAAGTGTTACGAGGAGGTTAAGCTTGCAGGTTTTGCTGGCCGATAAGAGCGGCTTTTGCAGCGGGGTTAGAAGAGCCATGAAGATAGCCGAAGATACGATTGGCTTGCCTGAAAAGTGGTATACCCTTGGTGATTTAGTGCACAACCGGCATGTGACAGAATTTCTCGCTGAACGCGGAGTGTCTACATTAGCTTCTCTTGCCGACGCGGAAACGGGTGGCATAATCATCCGCTCGCACGGGGTTCCACCGGAAATTATTCGCGAAGTGGAAAAGCGCGGCTTTTTATTAAGGGATGCCACCTGTCCCCTGGTAAAAAAGGTCTACGAAAAGGCTGCTCTATTGCACAGCGAAGGATATGATATCGTTGTGTATGGGGATCCTGGCCACCCTGAAGTAAAGGGCATCTGTGGCTGGATTGACTACGAAGCCACGGTAATATCGACAGTGGAAGAGGCAACGGCTTTGGAACACAGGCCGAGAAGAGGTCTGGTAGCTCAAACCACTAGCGATGAGAATGCTTTCTACGATGTGGCCCGGGCTTTGATGCCCAACAGCCAGGAATTGCGGGTCGTTAATACTATATGCGGGGCAACTCGAGAGCGCCAAAGGGCGGCAGAAGAGTTGGCCAGCCAGGTTGACATAATGGTGGTAGTGGGAGATCGGAAAAGCTCCAACACCAGGGTTCTGTTGGAAAAATGCCGCGCCACCGGCGTTACGAGCCTGTTGGCTGAAAGCGCACAAGAGCTGCAAGCTCAAGATTTCGTTAATGTTTCCAGGGTGGGAGTTGCCGCGGGAGCATCTACCCCGGATTGGATAATTAAGGAGGTTGTAAACTGGATGGAACAATTGAAGGAGAACGACCAGGAAAATTTGGATGTGTCAGCAAGTACACCAACAGCTGAAGAAAACTTTGCGGCCATGGAGGCTGAGATGGCTGAAATGACCATACCCGGCCGTGGCGACATCGTGACCGGAACCGTAATTCAGGTTCTTAACGATGAAGTAATGGTTGATGTGGGTGGCAAGTCCGAAGGGGTAATACCTCTGAAGGAGCTCGCTCTACAAGATCTGAATTCCGCCCAGGACCTGGTAAAGGTTGGCGATGAAATAGAAGTGCTGGTGCTGAAATGGGACGATGACGGCACAATTCTTCTTTCCAAGAAGAGAGTGGACATGAGCCGGATCATGGACAAGCTTGAAGAGCGCTTTTCCCAGAACAACACTATTGAAGGCAATGTCGTTGACAGCGTCAAGGGCGGTTTGCTGGTGGATGTTGATGGAATAACCGCATTTCTCCCGGCATCGCATGTAGATAACACCTATGTGAAGAACATTGACGATTACATCGGCAAGACCATGATTTTTAAAATTATCGAGTTCAACCGCAACAAGCGCAGAGGTTCTCAAGTGGTGCTTTCCCGCCGGGAACTGGCTGAAGCCGAAAAGAATGAGAAAAAGGAAGCGTTCTGGTCGGCAATCGAAGAGAACCAGAAGTTCATTGGCAAGGTTAAGCGGATTGTAGATTACGGAGCGTTTATTGACATCGGTGGCTACGAAGGCTTGCTGCACGTGTCAGAAATTGATCACAACCGGGTAGAGCATCCTTCAGACGTTCTTACCGAGGGGCAGGACCTGGAAGTAGCAGTTATCGCCCTGGACAGAACCAAGGAGAGGATATCCCTCAGCCGTAAAAAGCTGCTGAAGAGCCCCTGGGAAATCGTGACCGGCAAATATAATGAAGGTGACATTATAGACGGCACAGTTGCCAGAATAGCCCCCTTTGGAGCTTTTGTCGAAATCGAACCAGGAGTTGACGGGCTGGTCCATATATCGCAGCTGGCCAACCGCCGGGTAGCCAAACCAGAAGACGTAGTCAGTGTCGGTCAGGCTATCCAGGTTAAGATACTCTCAATCGACCATGAGGAAAAGAAAATAGCTCTCTCCCTTAAAGCGGTAGAAGTTGCTGAAGAACAGGCTCAGGTCGAAGAATACATGGCAGAGCAAGACAGCGGCGAAGAAGAATAAACGGCGCTGTCTGTCAATTACAAGGAGAACATGAATGCCGATATTCGAATTTATATGCAGTAAATGTCAGCACCAGTTCGAAGTCCTGGTATCTAACAGCGAGAAGTACAATGTTCATTGCCCCGATTGTGGGGCTAATGACGTACAGCAGAAGCTGTCAATTTTTAACTCGCCCAAACAGGGTGGAGCCAGCGTTGGTCAATCCCAGGCTCCATCCGGTTGCTGCGGGTGTGCCAGAGCTGGCAGCTGTGGCATGAACTTTTAGCGGCTGGGCGAAAAAGCGAAGTGTTGAGATGACGATAGAAGGAATTAGCGGAGTAATTCTGGCTGGTGGCCGAAGTACCCGCATGAAGCTCAACAAGGCCTTTGTCAAGGTGGGAGGTGTGACGATCATTGATCGCATACTTCTCCAGTTCACCAGCACCTTTGACGAGACTCTTATAATCAGCAACGAACCGGAGCTATACAAGGATTATGGCGTTTCGGTACATACCGACATTTATCCCCGGCAGGGGCCTGTAAGTGGAATCCATGCCGGGCTTTTCTATGCAAAAAAACCGCTTGTATATGTGCAAAGCTGTGATCTACCTTTTATGATCCCTTCGATTGCAGATATATTATGCACGAAAATAGAGGATTACGATTGCGCGATTCCTGTAATAAACGGGCTTATGCAGCCGATGTCCGGCCTGTATCACAAGGCACTCATGCCGGTTTTTGAAAAGTTCCTGATTAATGATAAGCTTAAACTGACCCGTCTGATAGAAGAAGCCTTAAATGCCCGATGGGTGTGCGAGGATGAGCTGTCAGCCCTGGGGGATATAGAGCTTCGATTTTTAAATGTAAATGATGAAGAAGCCTTGAAAAAGGCCGAGCAGCAGGCAAGGGGGTTATAGCCATCCGCAAGCAGCGCAAAGAAGAGCATCTCCACTGGGCCGTAGAAATGGCGGAATTGGGCACCAGCAACGGATTTGAAGAGGTTCACCTGATTCCGGATTCGGTGGCAGAATTGCACCTGGAAGAAATTAGCTTGGAGGCTGTATTTTTAAATAAAAAACTGGCGGCGCCGCTGCTCATTAACGCGGTTACCGGGGGAACCGAGCAGGGAGCAGAAATAAACGCTGCTTTTGCACGCCTGGCAGCCAAATACCACCTGGCGATGGCGGTTGGCTCCCAGCAGATAGCCCTGGAAGCTCCAGAACTGGCCAAAACATTTTCTGTAGCTAGAGAGCTAAATCCGGATGGAGTCCTCATTGCGAACCTGTCAGCGGCGAGCCCGGTGGAGGAGGCCCTGGAAGCAGTTGACATGATCCAGGCTGATGCCTTGCAGCTGCATTTCAATGCGCCGCAGGAGCTGGCCATGCGGGAGGGTGACCGCGATTTTCGGGGCATGCTGGACAACGTCAAACACATTCGGGAAAAATGCCCGGTGCCATTGATTGCCAAAGAAGTGGGCTTTGGATTTTCACGCGAAAGCATTATTCGCTTGAATGACGCTGGAATCGCGATTTTTGACTGCAGTGGCCGTGGAGGAACTAATTTCATCGCCATTGAAAACCGGCGTCAGGGCTTGCTGACCACCGACCTCAGCGAATGGGGCCTGATTAGTGCCTCCAGCCTGGCTGAAGCAGTCTACCTGAAGCTGCCGCTCACTCTAATCAGTTCAGGCGGCATGAAAGGCCCGCTGGATGTGGCTAAAGCTCTGGCTATGGGAGCTGATGTGGTCGGACTATCGTCTATTTTATTGAATATATTCATTAAAGAAGGAGCTGAAGCTCTGGATGATTATATGGACCGCTTCATTTATTCTTTGCGGGCGGTTTTACTTATGAGCGGGGCGGTTGACCTGATGGCCATGCGGCAGAAACCGGTTATCATTACCGGCCGAACCCGCGACTGGCTGCAGGCCCGGGGAGTTTCTCCCGATTATTGGGCAAGGAGCGGACAGCCTCCCCGAATGTAGAAATCAAGGGGAGGTTTTTTTATGCCGTTTGAAATGGACAGGAAGCTGCTGATTGCGGCGGTAATTCTTACACTGGTCCTGGCTTTCGGAGCAGGTATGAAATATGACGATATGCTGGGGGATAAGCCCGGGGAAGAAAAGCAGAACCAGGGCATCGTGCTGGAAAGCCAGCCGGACCAGAAGGCGGAGGCAGCCGAAGCTGCCAGGAAGGATGAACCATCAGCTATCAAGGTATATGTAGCTGGTGCAGTGGACCATCCCGACGTTTATGAGCTGGACAAGGGAGCCCGGGTTTATGAAGCCCTTTTGAAGGCGCAGCCGCAGAACGGTGCGGACCTAGCAGCCATGGGCATGGCCCGCAAACTGCAGGATGGAGAAACCCTTTATGTATGCCGGCCGGGAGAAACGACACCAGTGACCGGTGCGCCACTAGATATCCAGAAAAATGCAATGGCTGACGCGGTGGCATTAAACAGCCTGGTCAATATCAACCAGGCCAGCCAGGAGGAGCTGGACAGCCGGCTTCCTGGAATTGGGCCGGCGCTGGCCGGACGAATTGTGGATTATCGCTCTAACAATGGCTTATTCACGGACATTGAACAGCTGAAAGAGGTCAGCGGAATAGGCAATAAAAAATACCAGGGGATTGCCGATTTGGTCACGGTTGATTAAAGCACTTGATTTTAAGGGGCCGTAATTATACAATATCATTGTTGCGGGTCGTTAACTCAGTGGTAGAGTGCTTCCTTGACGCGGAAGAAGTCACAAGTTCGAGTCTTGTACGACCCACCATCTATAAATGCGACATGGCCGGGCTTTTAAGTCCAGCCATTTTTTAACATTTCATCATGTTTTTATCGCGGGCCATAATTTGGGCCACAAAAGAACCGTTTTCTTGATTCCTAATGTTCCCACTCGTAGCTGTTAATTTTGTTTAGAAGGATAGCCAGGGCTTCCTTGGATACCTGGAACATATTTGATAGTTGGTCCAGGGAGGGATGCTTATACAGGCAAGGCTGCAGGAGGGTGCGCGGCAGCAGCAGCTCTTCGGCAAACAGGTCTGCTTCCCGTTCCAATATGTAGCGCTGTTCATCAGAAAGACTGGTGGAATCGCTCTGTACAGTAAGAGCATTGTCCTGCGCACAAATGTCGCTTAATGAAAACATAACCTGTGATTCCAGGTAAGAGAAATGATTTAAGGCAATGTGGCCAAGCTCATGAGCAAAAGACCAGCGATCCCGCAACAGGTTTCCGCTTTTATGAAGACAGATGAAAAACCGGCCCTTGTATTTAATGGTGTAGCTGAATTCAGGTGAATCGTGATACACAATTGACGGTGCATACAACTCGGCTATTTTTTGCAGGTTGACCGGCGGGTGTAAAATCCGGGCGCTCTGAATAAGCTTGCTGGTCATGTTTCTTATTAGATCATTTCGGACCGTTGAGAACAGGAATAATCACCGACTTTCAAAACTGCATGCGAAAGAAATATAATGATTCAATTTTAATTATAATTTAATCATATTTGATGAAACAGTATTTTCTATCAGCAAATAAACCGAAATATATAATGATTATGACCAAAATCGAAGAGAGATTTCGGTTTCAAATCGAATATTGTAAATATTTACCTAAATATAGGGCTATTACCTATATAAATAGCATGATTACATATTTTCCAGCTTCAGTTCGCCGTTCAGATCCTGGACCAGCAAGCTAATGCGGCTGTTGGCCTGTTCTAGCTCGTTCTGACATTGAACTGAAATCTTCATACCGTCTTCAAAAAGCTGTAAAGCCTTTTCCAGCTCCAGGGGAGCGGATTCCAGCTCTGCCACAATGTTCTCCAGCTTTTCCATGTTCTTATTGAAGCTGATTTTTTTCATTAACAATCCTCCTGCAGTAAACTTTCAACCAGCACTTGAATGTTTCCGTCCTGAAGGCGCACTCGGAGCATTTCCCCAGATCGCACCTGGCCGGTGTGGTGCACCAGGCCGCCAGCTTCGGTATAAACGATGCTGTAGCCACGGCTCAAGATTTTTAGCGGGTTAAGCTGGTCCAGAGCAGTGGATAGCAAGGCCAGTCTTTTTTCCTTTCCATTCAGCTGTTCGTTCACAGCCCTGACCAAGCGTTCATTCATTCGATCCAGCCTCAACTGCTGCTGGTCAAACAATGATTCGGGATTCTGCCAGATCCGGCCCATCATCAGCCGATCCAGCTTTTCCTGGGATGTCTGTACGCGCCGATTGATCGCTTCCAACATGCGCATACGGATTCTTTTCAGCTCACGGTCTAGCGTGGAATAGTCGGGCACAGCCAGTTGAGCGGCATGAGTCGGGGTAGCTGCACGCAAATCAGCGGCCAGGTCGCATAAGGTGAAATCTGTTTCATGGCCAACAGCAGATATGGTTGGTATGGCCGAATTATATACCGCCTGGACCAGTTCCTCGCTGTTGAATGCCATCAGATCTTCGATGGAGCCTCCGCCCCGGCCAATAATAATCACGTCTATGCCGCCCAGACGATTGAGCTGCTGGATGGCCTTGACCAGTTCTGCCGGCGCTTCCATGCCCTGTACGGAACTGTGAGCCAGGATGATTTCGACAAACGGGCAGCGCTGCTGCAATATGCGCAGCATGTCCTGGACGGCGGCAGAATCTCTTGAAGATACGATACCTATTCTAAAGGCATTTGGGGGAATAGGCCGTTTGCGGTTTTCGTCAAAAAGGCCGGCAGCGGCAAGCCGGACTTTAAGCTTCTCGATATACAGGTAGATGGCCCCAAGACCGGCGGGTTGCATCTCCCGCGCATAGATCTGGTAACGGCCCTGGGCGCCATAAACGCTGATGCTACCTCTTACTAGCACGTCCATGCCATCTTCAGGCTGGAAACTGAGTCCACTGGCTGAGGTCTTAAACATTACTCCAGACAGGACCGAGCTTTCATCTTTCAAAGTGAAGTACAAATGTCCTGATTGGCGATACAGCTTGCAGCCGGACAGTTCGCCGCGAAGCCAAACCTCCCTCAACAGCTGGTCCCGGTTTATCAGCTCAGATATATATTTATTCAACTCCGTTACGGTAAGGTACTGATTCACAAGCAGCTCCTGAAATTTTTGTAAGCTCATTATAACCGATTGCGACTGTCATGATGTGCAGAATTCAAAGGCTGATAACCAGGGAGGTGTAATGAAAACAAGTCATAAATCAAGATACATGATATAATCTATACTGATAATCAAAAACCTGGTTGATTATTTGGGCTGCGTTAAAATAAACTATAAAATGAGTAAATATTAGGGGATGCTGCTTGCGCAGCGGAGGAAATGAGCACTTGTGCGACAAAAATTACAGCGCTAGTGTGCAAAAAATCAATAATAATAGCATAATGTAGGACCATATTCAATGAAATGTTGTTTGAACCCAGAAAATTCCGGAAAAGGTTTGCCTTGACATGAATAATAGTGTTATAATATGAGAAAATAATCCTAAATTGTAAAGCAAACAGGGCCTAGCGCCCGGGATAGGGTGCTATTATTTTGAGATTAGGTGATTATTATGCGTGAAAAACCATACCAGTTAAAACAGGCTCAACAGATCAAGCGCCGGGTGAATGAGCGAATATCTCGCTATTATAATTCCAGGGCTTCAGAAGGTCAAGCGGTCGATGAGGATCTTCAGGTGTGGAACCAGATATTAACCAAGCAGACCGATTCTGATTGGTGGATTGACTACAAGGACGCTGATTTTTTGCTGATCATTGAAGCCTGGAAGAAGAACCACTATCATGATTTGAATTAGCTTGCAATGAAAAGTTAAGAGTAAAGAGAAGATCGGCAAGGAACCGGAGATGGGGCAGAACCTTGTGTTCGCCCGTGTTAAGCCAAAAATGCAAGAAGAAAAAGGGGCCAAACGGCCCCTTTTTACTCTTTAAATGCTCATCCTAATCGTTCATGTTCCAATACTGGTAGGTGCCAGTCCCATTGTTCATTGTTGACGGGTCGCCTATGGGTGCTGTCAAATTTTCATCAGCCACCAGGTCGTACCATTTGCCGTTATACATGAAGTAGACCTGGTTAGAACCACTGACGTCATCAACAGTTTTAGCCGCCTTGATGAAATTGTTCAGATTGTAGCCATTGACGGCAGCGGCTGCGCTCAAGTCAAAAGCATAGTCGCCGATCAGTAAAACATTGTTTTCCACGGTTGTTGAGATTAGCTTGTTCGTAAGGGTCCCAATATCAAATTTAGCGTTGGGGTTCAGGCTTACAGGCAGGCTGGCATGGCTGGCCAGGTTTGCCGCTGGTATGGTGACGGTCATCGGCGCTTGCAAAGCGGCGGACGGCCTTCCTGACAGGGTTATTGTAACTGCAGCATCGCCGGCTGCTGCATCATTTTTTGCTACTGCGCTTAAACCGCCAGGCAGGTTGGTAAACCAGCCAGCAAGCTTATCACCTGCAGTTATTTTGGCGGCAAGTGAGTCCCCGGTTAGTGTGATCACCACATCTTTGGGCACAATCGGCACGTTCCTGCTGCCATTTATTGTTACCGCGCCGGAGCTGGCGTAATGGCCTATCAAGAATATTGCACAAGGATTTGGGCTTGCGCTTAAGACGGTATTGCTCTCTAGTTTTTCTGCAGGTATAGTGATGGCTACTGGCGCATTGATATCGGCGCTGGGTGTTCCTGCAATGGTGATGGTAACGGCGGTATCACCGGCATTTACATTATTTTTTGATAAAGCGGTTAAACCGGCGGGCAGGTTGGTAAACCAGGAGGCAAGATTATCGCCTGCAGTAACAGGGGTGGCGAGTGAGTCCGCGGTCAAAGTGATTACCACATCTTTAGGTGCAAGCGGCCCATTTTGGTCGCCGCCCACGGTCACATCGCCGATCCTGGCTTCGCGGATGGCAAAGCAGGCATCGGGATCAGGGTCTACTATTACGTCGGAATCCTGGGCGAAAAAATATTCTTTTGGAATAGTAATCTCCATGGGCGCATCAGAACCTTCAAGCGGTGTTCCTGTGATGGTAATATGGATAAATGTGCCACTTACATCTTCCGAAATGGTAGCGATTAAACCCGCAGGCAGATTGGTAAACCAGGATGTTACAATAGTGTCTTTAGAAATATCATTGAAACCAAATGACTGGATTGTCACTTCCTGAGGTGCAATCTCCTCGTCAACTGTGCCGTCTATGGTTACCGCGGAAGCCCATGCTGCCGCCGCCACCGCCGCCCAGCCGAACGTCATTCCCAGGGCCAGTGTCAATACCAGCAAGGCAGAAAGGGACTTGTTAATTATTCCCATTGCAGATTTCCTCCATTTCAGTGTAATTATCAGGGCCTGCTTACCATGAACCCATGCTTGAATCAGTATCAACATAATCCCGGGTGTTGCACACCGCCTTCAAGCTGCCTATATCGGCGAAGATGCTGTTTATCGACGATACATAACCGGGCGTATTGGAATCATTGCCGACCAGGGCGCCGTTTTTGTAAAGCGCGAACCCGCTTATATAACTCCCGTTAACCTTGACCTTCATATTGGAGGCAGCAGAACCAATGAAAGGGGCTTTCAACAGGAATTCCACGCTGCCGGCAACAGCGGGGCCGGGCGTATTTCCCGAAGGTCCTCCGGTAGAGGCGGATGAGGCAGGTCCGTAAACGTAATGGCCGTTTACTACCACGTATATTCCGGGCTGGATATTTGGTGAGTTGACCACCGTCATCCCGATGACCACGCCTTTGGCCGTAACCGTCAGGCTGTAGATCGTGCCGGCGCCCTCCACGCTGCCGGCTGAATTGAATACCAGAGTGAATATGCTGGTGTTGGCCAGCAGTATCCGGATTTTGCCGTTAGCCTTGTTTACGGTTATTTTCTGGAATATGGAATCAGTGAAATTAATCGTATTGGGACCGCCGCCGTAAATGAAGGTGTCGCCTTCCACAGTCACGTTCTTAAGCGCAACCGAACCGTCGCCAACCGATGCTTCCACGGTAAGCTTGCCTTTTATGACGGTGTTCTGAAGCGTTACCCCGTCCGCGCTAATGGACAAGTCTCCATCAATGGTTTCAATTCCGCTTTCCGGGCCGTAGGTTCCAGCCTCATCGAGCATTTTGAGGGTGTCGCCCGGGGTGCCTTGGTTTGGGGGGGCGGGGCTTTTGTTCAGGGCATTGAAAAAGATAGTGGCGGCTTCCGCCCTGCTCATATTATCCCGGGGCTTAAAAGAGCCGTCCGAGCATCCGCTGACCAGTTTTCCGGTTACGGCCGCCGCTACACTGTCCCGGGCCCAGTCCGATATTTGCTCCGCGTCAGTAAATGTAAGTATTCCTTGAGCTGTAAGTCCTTTGGCCCTGGCCACCATGGCGGCAGCTTGCTCGCGGGTTATGGGATCTTCCGGCCCAAATAAGGAATCTCCGTAGCCTTCGATTATGCCGGCTCCATAGGCGGTGGCTATCGCGTCTTTGGCCCAGTGATCCCGGGTATCTGAGAATTCTGCGCCGCTGCTGGCGGTGCCGGACAGATGGAAGGCCTTGACCGCCAGCACCGCAAATTCAGCCCTGGTTATTTTGGCGTCCGGCTTGAAAGTGCCGTCGGAGCAGCCGTCGATTACCCCCGCATCGGTCATGCTGCGGATCGCCGGCTCCGCCCAGTGCCCTGAAATGTCGCCCAGCTGCACGGCCGCAAAGGCCGCACCCGGTGTCAGCAGCGCCATTACCATTGATAATGCCAGCAGCTTTTCAACATATATTCGCCATTTCATTTTCATTTCCCGGCATTCCTCCTCAGCTTTGTGTTCCTTCATCGGGTGGTGATTTCCACGCTTCGGCTATCATCGTGCCAGATTACTTCGGCCCCCAGAGCTTCGCTCACGAAGCGCAGCGGCACCAGGATCCGGTCAGTCATAACCTGGGGCATAGCATCCAGTAATACGGGCTGATAGTTGATATTCGCTGTATTGCTGCCTAACTGCAAGGTCACCACGGTATCTCCCCTGGTTGCCTGGGCGATCTGGTTATTCGCGTCCCAGACCAGGTTCGCACCCAAGGCCTCGAAGATCGCCCGCATGGGTACCAGGACGCGGCCGTTCTCCAGCAGCGGCGGCACATCACAGGTAAGTGCGGTCCCGTCAATCAGGATAGGAATTGTGCCTCCAAGCGGGAGGGCGGCGCTGGCCGGTTCAGTGGGAGCCGCCAGTACTGCAAAGCGCGCCACTTTGTCCAGCTTGCCGCTGACGTTTCCACGCTCCCAGTCCACCTCGGAATTTGCGCATTCCTTCCATTGTTTTATCCCGGTATCGAAATAGCACAGGCACAATGCAAAGGAGCTTTGCGGGTATCTGTCCCGGTCAAAAGGCAGGGTTACCCTGGTTCCGCCATTAATAGCAGCAATGCCGATCAGGTTCATCCTGTAAACGGGGCTGGCAAAGGTACGGCTGTCCACGCTGGGCAGACTGAGTTCTCCGCTGGCCCATTCGACCGTGAAATCCATAGAATTGGTTACAGGCGCCGGGGCGCTTGATGATACGGCTTCATCCGTGGGTGGGTTTGGTGCTGGCACCGTACCGGGCGGAGCGGTAGTCACAGTGATTACATTGGAGGGTATGCTGGACGATATACCGCTGTCAGCCCGTAGCCGATAATAATAAGGAGTATTGGCACTGAGCCCGGCAACCGGAGCAGAGGTGACATTGCCCAGGTCCAACTCGTTATAAGCTGCCAGCGGCAAGGTAAAGGCCGCATCCGTTGCCACCGTCAGGTGATAATGCGTCGCCCCGGCAGCCATGTTCCAATTGGCGGTGAATCCTGATGAGCCGACGCCGGTGGCTGCGGTCACCACCGGGGCGGCTTGTACCGGGAGAGCCGCAGTGGTCACCTTGACCCAATAGGATCTTAGGCTTATTAAAGAATTGTTTTCAGCCCAGACCCGGTAGTAGTAGGCGGTATTGGGATTCAGCCCAGTCACTGCGACTAACCCGGAATTGCCGGCATATAGCCCGTTATAGGCGGGAACTGTATTCGAAAAACCTGCATCTGTTGCAACATCAATATGGTAGTGAGTAGCATCCGGCACGGCATTCCAGTTGGCGGTGAAGCCGGAAGGGCCAATACCGGTGGCTGGAGTCGCTACCGGGGTGGTGAGCGCGGGCGGCACGGTCTTGTTAATCAGTACGGAGACGGTGTGGGAACCCGAGTTGGCCGTCACTAGGTCGAGCCTGCCGTCGCTGTTGAAATCGCCCACCGCTACACCATAGGGGTAGTCATTCACGTTGTATGCAAGGGAAACCGCCGGAAAGGTGCCATCGCCATTGTTCAGCAGTATGGAGACTGTGTGGGAACCATAGCTGGCAGCAGCCAGGTCGAGACTGCCATCGCTGTTGAAATCGCCCACCGTTACACCATAGGGGTGGTCATTCACGTTGTATGCAGGGGAAACCGCCGGAAAGGAGCCATCTCCATTGTTCAGCAGTACGGAGACTGTGTCCGCATCCATGTTGGCCGCAGCCAGGTCGGGCTTGCCATCGCCGTTGAAATCCCCTACCGTTATGCTTTGAGGCGAGGACCCCACGGTGTAGCAAATACTGGCTGCGATTGTGCCGTTGCCATTACCCAGCAGGACGGAAACAGTATTCCAATCACTATTAACCGTGGCCAGGTCGAGGATGCCATCGCCGTCGAAATCCCCTGCCGCTATGCTCCATGTTGCGGACCCCACGGGGTAGTCAAGCTTGGCTGCGAAGGTGCCGTCACCATTGCCCAGCAGGATGGAGACAGTGCTGGTCCAGCCATAGTTGGCCGTGGCCAGGTCGAGGCTGCCGTCGTCGTTGAAATCGCCAACCGTTACACCAATGGGGTCGGCATTCGCGCCCAGGTCGCATACAGGAGAAACCGCCGGGAAGGTGCCATCGCCATTGTTCAGCAGGATGGAGACGGTGTGCGCTTCCGAGCTGCTGCCCGAAGCCAGATCGAGGCTGCCATCGCCGTTGAAATCGCCGGAAGCTACGCTCATAGGGCTGTTTCCCACAGCGTAGTCATGCTTGGCCGGGAAGGTGCCGTCGCTATTGTTCAGCACGACGGAGACGGTGTCCGCCCACATGTTGGCCGTCGCCAGGTCGAGGCAGCCGTCGCCGTTGAAATCGCCTACTGCAACGCTAGTAGGCGCCGCCCCTACACTGGTGTTAGCAGCCGGGTCGAAACTTGGCGATAGTGCGGCTTCGGCAGAGCGGACCCCCGGTATTGTAAAGAATATGCTGGTCAGGATGGCGAAGATTAGTAATAGCACATAGGGCTGGGATTTCATATGTATTAGCCGGGTTTTCATTTATTATCCTCTCCTTGCAATTGAATTTTGATCACCGGTGATGCATTAAACGCCGCTATAATGTTCAAATCACAACATGCCAATACTATTTGCTTCAATGTCATTAACGGATCATCTGCCAAATCATGAAGATATTCCATATTCATTTTCATTTCCCGGCATTCCTCCTCGGTTTTCTATTCCCACCCTGAAGAACATTAAACCTATTATTATCCAAACAATTATACAAGAAATTGCCCGATAATAACAAATGATGCCACGTAAAGATAGCGATGCGCATAAACGGGATATTGATGCGCATAAAACGGACCTTAATGTGCATAAACCGGATTTCGGTGCAAAAACAGAAAAGAACGCTGGGTCATGGGCAGAAAATATTTAAGGTTGCAGGCATTTTGAAGTCAGTTTGGAAAGTGTCCAGAATTGATAAACACAGCCGGCAATAATACACTCAAGGTGGCGCTAGTGCGACAGTTAGGAAATAAACGGAAATTAACAGACTTATCCAGCAAAAATGCAAGTGTAGATCGGTCAGGATGTCGAGTATTTGGTAATGATTGAGAACCACAATAAATAAATCAGCGGGACTGTCCCGCTGATTTAAAACCAACCACTTCGCTGGCTCATCCTAATTGTTCATGTTCCAGTACTGGTAGGTGCCGTTGCCATTGATAGAGTTAATATCAGCTATTGGTGTTGCAAGACTTTCATCGGCAATCAAATCATACCAGTTATTCCCATATCTGAAATAGATATGTTTAGCGCCAGGAACTGTTTCATATGCTGTTCCCATTGCGGCGATAAAATTAGTCAGATTATATCCGCTGGTGATAGCGGGCACACTCAAGTCAAATGCGTAGCTGCCAATTAGCAAAACGTTATTTTTCACTATATTTGCAATATTATGGTCTGTAGCAGTGAAAACATATTTACCAATACATTGAATTGATATTGCTCCATCAGAGGTTACGTTAATATCAATACCCGCAGTATGGGACTCTTCATCCGCAACGGTAATCTTTGCTGTTCCTTCACTCACTGAGGTGATTACGATTTTGCCGGCATTGATGGCAACTGTGGCTACATTGGCATCGCTAGACGTTGCGGATAATCCCACCAAACCTAGAGTTGTGATATCATTGGCGACGCTGCTGTCGGTTCTGGAGGTGAAAACTGTATACTTAAAGATATCAAAAATAGCGATTGTGCCATCAAGGGCTACATAAACATAGATATCCGCGGTATGCGACGCTGCATCTGTAACTGTAATGAAAGCTTGTCCTGGACCCACTGAGGTGATTTCGATTTTGCCGGCATTGATGACAGCTGTGGCTACATTCGCATCGTCTGATACTGCGGATATGCCCACTAAACCCAGAGTGGCGATGTCATTGGCAGTGCTGCTGTCCGTTATTACATATTTGTCGATGGAAAGAATTATAATTGTGCCATCAGGCTCTACAGAAACATAAATATACGCAGTATGCGGCCATACACCCACAACATCAATGGTAGCTGTTCCTGGACATACTGATGTGATTTCGATTTTGCCGGCATTGATGGCAACTGTGGCTACACGGGCATCATCTGATGCTGCGAATAATCCTTCCAAACCTAGAGAGGCGAAATCATTGGCAGTGCTGCTGTCCGTTTTAGAAGTAAAGAAAATATATTTGTTGATTTGATCAATAGCAATGGTGCCATCAGCGGCCACTTCAACCATAATATACGCGGTATGCGAAGTTGCATCCGCAACTGTAATGGAAGCTGTTCCTGGACCCACTGAAGTGATTTCGATATGGCCGGCATTGATGGCGGCCGTGGCTATATTAGCATGGTCTGATACTGCGGATGCACCTACTAAACCCAGAGTAGCGATGTCATTGGCGGTGCTGCTATCGGTTTTAGAAGCGAAGGGGATATACTTGCTGATTTGGGTAAGGGCGATTGTGCCATCAGCGGCCACTTCAACCATAATACACGCGGTATGCGAAGCTGCATCCGCAACTGTAATGGAAGCTGTTCCTGGACCCACTGAAGTGATGGCGATGTGGCCGGCGTTGATGGCAACGGTAGCTACATAATTATTGCTAGATTTTGCGGTTGCTCCTACCAATCCCAGAGAATTGATATCATTGGCAGTGCTGCTGTTGGTTGTGGAACTGAAGGTTATATAATATTTACTGATGTTTAAAATAATAATCGCGCCATCAGGGGCTACAGAAACATCAATATCTGCGGTATGCCCAGCAGCATCTGTAACTGTAACGGATGCTGTTCCTGGACCCGCTGAAGTGATGTCGATATGGCCGGAGTTGATGGCAGCAGTGGCAATATTATCATTGCTAGATACTGTGGATACTCCTTCCAAACCCAGAGTGGCGATGTTATTAACCGTGCTGCTGTTGGTTTGGGGTATAAATGGGACATACTTACTGATCTGCTCAAGACTGATCGCACCATCAGAGGCTATAGAAACAAAGATATATGCAGTATGCAAAGCTGCATCTGTAACAGTAATGGAAGCTGTTCCCGGACCCACTGAAGTGATTTCGATATAGCCGGAATTGATTGCAGCCGTGGCAATACTAGCATTGTCTGATTCTGCAAATACTCCTTCCAATCCCAGAGTAGCGATATCATTGGCGGTACTGCTATCGGTTGTGGAAATGAATACTGCATATTTACTAATTTCAATAATACTGATTGCGCCATCAGGGGCTACAGAAACATCAATATCTGCGGTATGTGAAGCTGCATCAGCAACGGTAATAATAGCTGTTCCTTGACCCACGGAAGTGATTTCAATATGACCTGCATTGATGGCAGCCGTGGCAACATTAGTATGGTCAGATTGTGCGGATACTCCTTCCAATCCCAGAGTAACGATATCATTGGCAGTGCTGCTGTCGGTTCTAGAAGTGAAGGTGATATACTTTGCTATTTGCGTAATGTAAATTGTGCCATCGGGGGATACATCAACCCAGATTTTCGCACGATGAGCTGCTGCATCAGCAACTGTGATCATGGCTGTTCCTGAACATATTGAGGTGATTACGATTTTGCCGGCCTTGATGGCAGCTGTGGCTACTTCCAGACAATTAGAATTTGCTGATACTCCTACCAAACCCAGAGTAGCGATACTGTTAGCGGTACTACTGTCGGTTGTGGAAATGAATTCTGCATATTTAGTAATAATTTGTATTGATATTGTTCCATCAGAGCTTACCTCAATTTCGATATACGCAGTATGAGACTCTTCATTCGTAACGGTAATCATTGCTGAACCTTTGCCCACGGAAGTGATTGCGATTTTACCCGCATTGATGGTTGCTGCGGCTACATTGGGATCGTTTGATGCTGCGGCTACACCTACTAAACCCAGAGTAGCGATGTCATTGGCGGTGCTGCTGTTGTTTGTGGATATGAATACTGCATATTTACTAATTTCTAAAATAAAGATAGCACCATCAGGTTGTACACAAACATAAATATCCGCGGTATGGGATGTTTCATCCGTAACTGTAATAGCAGCTATTCCTTGACCCACTGAAGTGATTTCAATATAGCCTGCGTTGATGGCAACTGTGGCAATATTGGGATCTTCTGATGCGGCGGATGCACCTACTAAACCCAGAGTAGCGACGTCATTGGCGGTGCTGTTGTCAGTTTTAGAAGTGAAGGGAACATACTTATCGATCTGCTCAATATTGATCGCGCCATCAGCGGTTACAGAAACGTAGATATATGCGGTATGCGAGCCTGCATCAGCAACAGTAATGAAAGCTGTTCCTGGACCCACTGAAGTGATTTCGATGTAGCCGGCGTTGATGGCAGCCGTGGCTATATTAGCATTGCCGGATACTGCCGATATTCCTTCCAAACCAAGAGAGGCGAAATCATTGGTAGTGCTGCTGTCCGTTTTGGAATTAAAGGGAACATACTTATTGATCTGCTCAATATTGATCGCGCCATAAATTGTTACAGAAACGCAGATATATGCGGTATGCGATGCTGCATCAGCAACTGTAATGGAAGCTGTTCCTGGACCCACCGAAGTGATATCGATGTGGCCGGCGTTGATGGCAGCTGTGGCTACACTAGCATTGTCTGATTCTGCGGATACTCCCACCAAACCCAGTGTAGCGATATCATTGGCAGTGCTGCGGTCTGTTTCAGAAGGAAAGAAAATATATTTGTTGATATGATCAATAGTAATGGTGCCATCAGCAGCCACTTCAACCATGATATACGCGGTATGTGAAGCTGCATCTGTAACAGTAATGGAAGCTGTTCCCGGGCCCACTGAAGTGATTTCGATATAGCCGGAATTGATTGCAGCCGTGGCAATACTAGCATTGTCTGATTCTGCGAATACTCCTTCCAATCCCAGAGTAGCTATATCATTGGCGGTGCTGCTATCGGTTGTGGAAATGAATACTGCATATTTACTAATTTCAATAATACTGATTGCGCCATCAGCAGCTACCCTAAAATCAATAAACGCTGTATGAGAAGCTGCATCTGTAACTATAATGTAAGTTGTTCCTGGATTTACTGAAGTGATTTCGATATAGCCGGAATTGATTGCAGCCGTGGCAATACTAGCATTGTTTGATTCTGCGGATACTCCTTCCAATCCGAGAGTATCGAAATCGTTGGCGGTGCTACTGTCCGTTTTGGATTCGAAGGGGACATACTTGACGATTTGATCAATATTGATAGCGCCATCAGGGGCTACCCAAAAATAAATATATGCGGAATGGGACGTTTCATCCGTAACTGTAATTATTGCCGATCCTTGACCCACTGAAGTGATTTCAATATGACCTGCGTTGATGGCTGCTGTGGCTATATTGGCATCGTTTGATTCTGCGGATAAGCCTTCCAATCCGAGAGTATCGAAATCGTTGGCGGTGCTGCTATCCGTTTTAGATTCGAAGGGGACATTCTTGACGATTTGCTCAATATTGATAGCGCCATCAGGGGCTACCTGAAAAAAAATATATGCGGAATGGGACGTTTCATCCGTAACTGTAATAAATGCTGATCCTTGACCCACTGAAGTGATTTCAATATGACCTGCATTGATGGCAGCTGTGGCTACACTAGCATCGTCTGATACTGCGGATACTCCCACCAAACCAAGTGTATCGATATCATTGGCAGTGCTGCTGTCCGTTTTAGATGTGAAGGGGACATACTTGTTGATTTGATCAATATTGATAGTGCCATCAGGGGTTACCCAAACATAAAAATCCGCGGTATGGGATGTTTCATCCGTAACTGTAATCAACGCCCATCCTTCACCCACTGAAGTGATTTCAATGTGGCCCGCATTGATGGCAGCCGTGGCTATATTGGCATCGTTTGATTCTGCGGATACTCCTTCCAATCCAAGAGTAGCGAAATCGTTGGCGGTGCTGCTGTCCGTTTTGGATTCGAAGGGGACATACTTGTCGATTTGCTCAATATTGATAGCGCCATCAGGGGCTACCCGAAAAAAAATACATGCGGTATGGGACGTTTCATCCGTAACCGTAATAAATGCTGATCCTTGACCCACTGAAGTGATTTCAATATGGCCTGCGTTGATGGCTGCTGTGGCAACATTAGGATTGCTTGTTGTGGCTGATGTACCTACTAAACTCAGAGTATCGAAATCATTGGCAGTGCTGCTGTCCGTTGTGGAAATGAATACTGCATATTTACGAATTTCAAAAATATTGATAGCACCATCAGGTTGTACACAAACATAAATATCGGCGGTATGTGAAAATGCATCCGTAACTGTAATAGCAGCTATTCCTTGACCCACTGAAGTGATTTCAATATAGCCTGCGTTGATGGCAACTGTGGCAATATTGGGATCTTCTGATGCGGCGGATGCACCTACTAAACCCAGAGTAGCGATATCATTGGCAGTGCTGCTGTCCGTTTGTCCGAATGCTTTCGCCGGCGATGCCATGCTGAACATCGTTCCTAATGCCAATAAAAATGACAGCAATATGGACAGGGATTTGTTAACATTTCGCATCTTCTGTTTCCTCCGTTCCAAAGGCATATGCCAGGGCATTATTACCATGTCCCCATAGCTGAATCTGTATCCGTATAATGCTGGCCGTTATACAATGCTTTTAACCTGGTTACATCGGTGAAAATATTATTCGCAGACGAAATATAACCAGCAGTATTTGAATCATTGCCAACTTCAATGCCGTCTTTGCAAAGCGAGAATCCGGTTATATAGCTCCCGTTAATTCTAACTTTCATATCGGAAGTGATTGAACCACTGAATGGGGCTTTTATAAGAAATTCCACTAAAGTTGCGTCGCTGCTGATGATATGGTTAGCACCCACTATATTGCCAACGGGCATAACGTTCAGGATTACATCGTGATAAAATTCAGCATTGTCAATCGTTCCATTATTGACAATTTCAACTCCCGAAGCGTTTACCACGATTTCGTCAACGGTGGCACCCGGGTTCACGGTGATGGTTATTCCACCTTTAGCATTCGTCCCTATAGTAATTGATTCAGGATCTCCAGTTATCACAATGGTGGAGCCATCGGAATCCGTAAGGGTAATTTTGTTGCCAATGGCTGATTCAGTCCAGGTTCCAGGCTTGATGTTTACAATGGTGACTATGCCGCTTACACCTACGCCGTTGACAAAAGAAGCATTGGCAGTATCGACGGTTAAATCGCCGGTGATGTGATTTCCTGCAATACCTGCCAGGGTAGATGTCCCGGTTCCCGTATGATTGAACACCAGATCCCCGTTCAGGCAATAAGTGCTGAAATTAACATTGAGCGAGCGTGGGATACTATTCGGATCGCCGGTAATATTGGCGGTGAAATTGATGGCTGTAATATTACTGTTGGAGATTGCGGAATTTAACTCAACCAGAGTGCCGACATTTGCGGTGGTAGCAGCCGCCAGGATTGTTGTGCTTCCAGGCGTATCTCCTGAAGGTCCTCCGGTAGAGGCGGATGAACCAGGTCCGTAAACGTACTGGCCGTTTACCAACACGTATATTCCGGGCTGGATATTTGTTGAGTTGACTACCGTCACCCCGATGACCACGCCTTTGGCCGTAACCGTCAAGCTGTAGATCGTGCCGGCGCCCACCACACTGCCCGCTGAATTGAATACCAGGGTGAATATGCTGGTGTTGGCCAGCAGTATCCGGATTTTGCCATTAGCCTTGTTTACAGTTATTTTCTGGAATATGGAATCAGTGAAATTAACCGTATTGGGCCCGCCGCCGTAAATGAAGGTGTCGCCTTCCACAGTCACGTTCTTAAGCGCAACCGAACCGTCGCCAACCGATGCTTCCACGGTAAGCTTGCCTTTTATGACGGTGTTCTGAAGCGTTACCCCGTCCGCGCTAATGGACAGGTCTCCATCAATGGTTTCAATTCCGCTTTCCGGGCCGTAGGTTCCAGCCTCATCGAGCATTTTGAGGGTGTCGCCCGGGGTGCCTTGGTTTGGGGGGGCGGGGCTTTTGTTCAGGGCATTGAAAAAGATAGTGGCGGCTTCCGCCCTGCTCATATTATCCCGGGGCTTAAAAGAGCCGTCCGAGCATCCGCTGACCAGTTTTCCGGTTACGGCCGCCGCTACACTGTCCCGGGCCCAGTCCGATATTTGCTCCGCGTCAGTAAATGTAAGTATTCCTTGAGCTGTAAGTCCTTTGGCCCTGGCCACCATGGCGGCAGCTTGCTCGCGGGTTATGGGATCTTCCGGCCCAAATAAGGAATCTCCGTAGCCTTCGATTATGCCGGCTCCATAGGCGGTGGCTATCGCGTCTTTGGCCCAGTGATCCCGGGTATCTGAGAATTCTGCGCCGCTGCTGGCGGTGCCGGACAGATGGAAGGCCTTGACCGCCAGCACCGCAAATTCAGCCCTGGTTATTTTGGCGTCCGGCTTGAAAGTGCCGTCGGAGCAGCCGTCGATTACCCCCGCATCGGCCATGCTGCGGATCGCCGGCTCGGCCCAATGCCCTGAAATGTCGCCCAGCTGCACGGCCGCAAAGGCCGTACCCGGTGTCAGCAGCGCCATTACCATTGATAATGCCAGCAGCTTTTCAACATATATTCGCCATTTCATTTTCATTTCCCGGCATTCCTCCTCGGTTTTCTATTCCCCTCTGAAGAACATTAAACTTATTAATATCCGCACAATTATACAATAAATTGCCCGATAATAACAAATAAAACCACGAAGAGATAGAAATGCGCATAAACAGGATATTGATGCGCATAAACCGGACCTTAATGTGCATAAACCGGATTTCGGTGCAAAAACATAAAGGCATGCCGGTACATCGGTCGAAAATATTTTAAGCTGCAAGTATTTTAAATTGAGTTTGGAAAGCGTACAGAATTGACAAAAACAGCCAGCAATAATACACTAAAGACGGCGTAATTGCGACATTTAAGAAATAAACGGGAATTTGCAGTCTTGTTCTGCAGGAATGAAGGTGTAGATCGGTCGGCATTTCCAGGATTTTATGATGAGTGGGAAGTGGCCGAAATTAACAAAGGCGGGGAATACCGATAATTAGTGGCAGTATGGAGGATTCCGAGTGGGCGAAAACGAAGTGATTCGGACAATGCTTATTGAAGACGATTCGATTATTGGCAGCTACATGCGCTCCCTTTTCAGTAAATTCAGCCGGCTCGATCTGGTGGCCTGTGCGCAGGACGGTCAAGAAGCTCTGGAAATGATCGAAAGATTTTTGCCTGATTTGGTTTTCATAGATATTAACATACCTCTTATTGATGGCATGGCGCTAGCAGCCATGATCAGGGAACAATATCCTGACAGCAGCGTTGTTTTCACGACCGCATACTCCCAATACGCTGCTGAAGCATTTAAGCTTGAAGCCTGTGACTACCTGGTCAAACCGATCACCGAACAGGATATTGAGCGGGTTATCAAACGGCACATGAAATACAAAGACGCACAGAATTCAGCCGCAGCAAAAATGCCCGGCAATCAGCCGGAACGCCTCATAATTCAAACCTCGTTCAACACTTCCGTTATTGATCCGGCGCAGATCTTATATATTGAAAGAATTAACCGCACAACCACGATCGTAACCAAGAGCAGCAAATACCGCTGCAATGAAAAATTAGATGCACTCGAAGCAAGGCTGGGAAAGAATTTTTTCCGCAGCCATCGGGGATATATTATAAACCTGGACCGGGTCGAAAAAATACGGCCGTTCAACGATACAAGCCAGGATGTTTCCTTCCACGGATATTTTGACAGAGCTCTGGTAAATCGCAAGAAGCTCCAGGAGCTGATTATCCGGTTAGGCGGCAAGAAGCATTAAACCACCTGGCTGAAATCTAATTATCGGAGATGGATCATTTTGGAATTTCAATTCACTTTATGGAGTGAAACACTTAGATTTCTTGTTGTAGCCGCGCCCAGTGCTGCGGTCTGCATTACTGCGGCGTTACTCCTGCTGGGCGAGGATATTCGCAGCCAGTGGAAGCAGATCGTTTTGTTTGGTGTGCTGGACGGCCTCTATATGATTGGCACACTGGTCCTGGCATCAGGCATTCCGTTATGGAAAATCATACCCAATGCCCTGGGCTTTTTCTTGCTTCTGAAACTGGTTTTTCGCTGGAGCTGGAAGGAAACCTTGATCCGCTGGGTAATTGCCTTTTGCGGTGTGACTATGCTGGTGGAAATTGCGGCAGCGGCTATTTTAATTCCTCTTGCGGGCTTCAATTACCATAGATTATCCATCGGTTTCGATCAAGCAGCGATAGCTTACTGGCCCGTATTTGCCCTTGCTCTGCTGGCGGCCTGGCTGGCGCGCCGCAACGGCTACCAGTTAGGGCCGGTGGTCAGAAGCATTAAAGCCACCTGGTCTTATCCCGAAGCCAGAAAAGTCTATATCATGCTTACGATTCAGTATGCGGTGGTGCTGAGCTTCATGCTGCACTTCATCATATCGTCTGATTGGGCCAATCGCAGCATGGCGGAATACGGTTTTCTTTTCCTTGGAGCGCTAATCATTATGGTTCTGTCATATCGATCCGTTTATAAATTCAGCGGAAGCGTGGAAAAACGCATCATTGGCAATGCCGAAGCATCAATTTCTGACAATGTCATGGAGTTGGTTGGCGCTGTGCACGGCCAGCGCCATGATTTTATCAATCATATCGTCGTGCTGCAGGAATTGAATTCCCAGGCGGATCAGGCCGCGGTCAGCACCTACCTGGATTATCTGGGGGCTTCGGTGCGGCAGGTCAACGACGTATTAAAGATAAATAATGTTTTTATCGGCTCTCTGCTTAATGCCAGGATGGCCCAGGCCGAAACCAAAAACATCGCTTTCCAGGTTGACGTAAACGCTGATCTGGCCGACTATGGCGCGCGGTCCTTCGACCTGGTGCGAATTCTGGGCAATCTCATTAACAACGCTCTTGACGCGGTGGAAACGCAGGGCGGAGAGAGATTTATCCGGGTCGAGATCGAACAGAAAGGCCCGCTGGTGTATTTTCAGGTGACCAACAGTGGAAGAATTGAGTCGGAGCAGGGGGATTGTCTGTTTGATCCGGGTTATTCCAGCAAATCCGGACCGCACCAGGGCCTGGGACTGTATATTGTAAAGCAGTTAGTCGAAAAGCTGGGCGGAAGCATACGCCTGACCGTGGATGAAGGCCCCGCAACCCGCTTTAGTTTTGAAATACCGCGGGCGTGATTATATCTGATATTAATCCACGCATTACCTGGTCTTAAAATCGTTGATGATTAACGAAAGAAGTTCCGCCCGGGTTTCAGCCCGCTTTTCGAAAACGCCACGCACTGCGGAAGTAACGGTGAGAGCACCGGGTTTTTTTACTCCCCTGATTGACATGCACATATGCTCGGCTTCAATGATTACCGATACGCCATAAGGCTGCAGGGTATCATAAATGCAGTCGGCGATCTGGGAACTGAGGCGTTCTTGAAGCTGAGGACGCGCAGCGAAGGCCTCGGCGACCCGGGCCAGCTTGCTCAGGCCTACAATGCGGCCGTCTTTAGGTATGTATGCAATATGAGCCTTGCCGTAAAAGGGCAGAAAATGATGCTCGCAAATGGAATAGAAAGGGATGTCCTTAACCAGGATGAGTTCATCGTGATATTCATTGAATGAGACGCTCAAGAATTCGCGGGGATCTACTTTCAGTCCCCAGAAGATCTCTTCGTACATGCGCGCCATCCGGTTAGGCGTGTTTTTCAAGCCCTCCCGCTCTGGATCTTCCCCAAGAGCCTCAATTATTTCGCGGAATGCCTTTTCAATGCGGTCCTGATCAAACTGCCGGTCCATTAATACCCTCCCTCTATAGCGCCTGTATTACCAAGGGCAAAGCTTTGCAAACAATGGTCGATAACAGTTTCGTAATATTTCTCATCGGCTTGAGGATAGCTAAAATGGGATCGCACGATCGATGAGCCGGTGAAAAAGGTCTTGCTGTAGACAACATCGTTGCCATCATCCCAGGCCAACACGTACCATTTATCTTCGGATCTGAGTATTTCATATATAATACTGTCTTTGTGCAGCGATCTTTCGGCTGCATAGCACTCGCTTATATTGGCGTAGCCCTGGCTATGCAAATCCCATACGGTAAGGTTTGCCTGGCCATCGGGACTGGTGAAGCTGATTTCCCCGGGGTCCTCAATGTCCCTTATAAAGCTGGATGGATAGTCAATTACATAAGGAGTGCTGGCACTGTTCAGATTGCAGTAGGTGACATACTCAACCTTTCCTGGATCGAGCAAAGGACTGGATGGATTATCGTCATAGCGCACCTCCTGGGCGTCTTCCTTCCAGCTGACCGCATAGCCCAGGGCTTCGCCGACGAAGCGGGCCGGTGCCAGGCAGTGTCCGTTGGTGATTTGCATGGGCGCTTCCAATTCAATGAGGTCTTCATTGATCGATGCCCACACTGAACCGGCGGTCATAGCTATGACGATATCGCCTTTTTGAAGTATTGCTGACTGGTTGGCGTCATCCCAGATAACCTCGCATCCCAGCCCTTCGCCGAGAGCACGGACTGGAACCAGCAGGCGTCCATTATTGTATTCCAGCGGCACATCATAGACCAGCTCGGTGCCGTTAATGAAGATGCGGATTGAGTCAGATGCCAGGCTGCTCCCGGTCAAGGAAAACAGCAGAAGTGTGCAAATAATGCCGAGGCATGCGGCCCGTTTGGAAGATATCAGTTTTACCATGCTGCTCACCATCGCTTTCTGGTCCTGCATTGCTCCGGTCAGTTGCCAGAAGCAGTTTCCAGGCCTATGTAAGCTTAAATTCATCATGACGGTTTGTGCATGTTGATTTTAAGGTGAACACGCCTTCTATGTCAACCCGATTAAGCCAGCCAGCCTATTCATCCAGGATAAACATGACCTGCTGCCGGGTTTCTTCCTTTTTATCAGGGCCTGCAGCCGCAAGCTCCAGGGGAATCTCTGCCCTGACGCTTGCGGGGCGGGCTGACAGAACATACATCCTGTCGCCCAGCAAAAGAGCTTCATCAATATCGTGAGTAACGAAAAGTATTGACATGCCGAAATGCTGTTGTACATCTTTCAGCCAGAGCGCCATTTTACGCCGGGTAATGGCGTCAAGGGCTGCAAAGGGTTCATCCAGCAGCAATATGTCACTGTTGAACATGTAGGTTCTTAACAAGGCAGCTCTTTGCCGCATGCCTCCGGAAAGCTGTTGAGGGTAGTAGCTTTCAAATCCTGCCAGGCCGAAGTATTCCAGCTGTTTGCCGGCCTTCGACCGGGCCAGGGAGCGTGAATCGCCTTTAAGCACCAGCGGCAGGCTGACATTGTCGAGGACGCTGGCAAAGGGCAGCAACAGGCTTTTTTGCTGCATGTAGCCAACCCTGCCGCTGCGGCCGGTCCAGTCCGTATCTTCAATCAGAATGCGGCCGCGATCAGGGCGAATCAACCCGGCTACCAGGTGCAGCAAGGTGCTTTTGCCGCAGCCGCTAGGGCCAAGAATGACCACGATTTCTCCAGGAAGCAGTCTCATATTGATTTCAGCCAGGGTTTCCAGGCCATCAATGGTCTTGGCCAGGGATTCCACCCGGATTTTATCCATGTACAGATCCTTTCGAATGATATTTGCAGGCGGCCTTTGCCAGAATTTACTTTCCCGGCCGGGGCAGAAAGTCATTGCTGAAAGCCTGGCTGCAGTCAACTTTTTGGGTAAGCAGCTGGTTGTTATAGAGAAAATCCGCATAGGCAGTCCAGCGTTCCAGCTTCATTTCGCCCCAGCGGGCGGAATCAGATTGGTAATGAGAAGCCAAAAAGCGCTGGCTGTGTTTTACCAGTACCGGGTCAAGCTCTGGAGCGGCCTTAATAAGGATATCCGCAGCCTGATCAGGATGGTCTATGGCATATTGATATCCGCGGCTGGTGGCGTCCATAAAGCGCCGGGCCAGATCCGGATTTCCGGCCAGCGAAGACTCGCTGGCAATAATCACCGGTGTATAATAATCCAGCGCCGGATCTTCCCGGCGCAGTTCGATGAAGTTCAACGGGACGTTCTTAATCTCCGCTTCAATGCCGGTCCAGCCGTAGAATATCCAGGCGAAATCAGCATTGCTGGCCATGCTGGTGAAGAAGTCGGCACTTCCCATATTGACAATTTTTACCTTGCTGAAATCGGCTCCGTTTTTCTCCATAAGGTATTTTAAGGTGGCAGACTCGGATGGAGAGCCCCAGCCGCCGTAGATTTTATTTTCAAAATCGGATGGACTGATAATATTTTTTGCTGCGGGGGAAGCAAATCCGGAAGTATTGTGTTGTATTACTGCCGCTATTGCTTTGATCGGCATGTTTTCAGCCCGGGCCATGGTGACCTCTTCCTGGTATGAAATGCCAAACTGCCCCTTGCCAGCTGCGATTAGCTGGGGAACTGCGCCTTCAACTGGCTGTACCATTTTGACATCCAGCCCGGCCTCGCGGTAGTATCCCAGATCCTGTGCCGCATACAGACCTGTATGATTGGTATTGGGAAACCAATCCAGGATCACCGTCACCTGTTCCAGGGGTTTTTCTTCAGGCGCATCCTGGGCGCATCCCGGCAAAGCCAGCAGTGATACTGCCATTAGCAGACCACTTAAAATATGTTTTGCTTTCAACTTCTGTTCCTCCTCAAAAATATGTTCTATAGCGATTATTCGATGTTTAGATTCTTCCAGGGAATAAACAGCTTTTCTGACCAGTCAACCAGCTTGACCAGCAGAAAGCTTAAAAGGCATATCCAGGCTACCGCGCCCAGGACCCGGTCAATCTGGAAGCTTTTTTGCGTTATGAGAATATAGCAGCCCAGGCCTTTCTCTGAACCCATTAGTTCGGCGATAACGGCAGTCATTATACTGTAACTGGCGGCAATTCTTAAGCCTGAAAAAAAGGCGGGAAGCGAGGACGGTAGCCTGACCAGGCTTAATATCTGCATTTTTGACGCCCCCATAGATCTCATCAGGTCAATCAGATCAGGATCCACATCTGCCATGCCCTGCCTCAAATTAATAACCAGGGGGAAGAAACATACGAGAATTACTATCAGCACTTTGGGAGTTATGCCCCATCCGAACCAGATGGTAAAAAGAACCGCCATTATAATGAGCGGAATGGTCTGTGAAACCACGAAAAGCGGGTAAAGTGTCTGATTAAGCGGCTGGGACAGATCCATCAACGCCGCCAGGCAATAGGCCAGTCCTATGGAGATAGCCAATCCCAGGAGCGCTTCTTGCAAGGTCGTGAAACTGTGCTCCAAAATGGTTGGGAAGGCATGCATCATGGCAGCTGCCACCCGGCTGGGCGCAGGCAAAAGCCAGGGAGGGACATGGTTCCAGGCTACTATCAGCTCCCAGGCTCCTATTAACAAAAAAAAGGCGGCCAGAGGCAAAAGCTTAGGGGCGATATTTGCTGTATTTTTCATTAATACTGACTCCATCGGGCTTAAAATCAATTTTTATGCTTGAAAAAACCCGGGCTATGCCATTTTCATAGCACAGGCGATGGCAGTTTTCCACAATTTCCAGCAGTCTTTTTAGATCGCCTTCAATGCTTGTCTCACCAGGGCTGACGACATAGGGCAGCCCCTGGGCGGCGATGAATTCAATAACCCGGTCCACCGCCGGATAAAGTTCATCTTCCGGCACTACTGGCAGTATCTGCAGGCTCAAGGTTGCTTCGGCCATTAGATCACCTTCCCAAAATAAAATTAGCTGCCTGGAATGGCAGCCAGAGAGTCGAATATTTCCCTACGCTGGCATTATCCAGATCAGGTTGCGGGTCAGGGCTTCACAAGCTCACTCTCAGCCGGATTTATCCAGCTCCCCGGTCAATTGATTAGATTATACGCTACCGTATAACTGCTGGTCAAATTCGGCCGACAAGCTAATCCCGCCGGAAATGGACCTGGCTTTAGTCATTGGTCCGGCTTGGCCAACAACCACTTGCAATATGCTATTATTTGTATTGTACTTACAAATTTGATATGGCAATATATGCCATCAGACCCGGAGCGGTTATGATAAATACGGCTGAAAGGATAATTATATGTTTGTTAAACGTTCTCTAAAAATGTTCAAATGCATGGCAATGTTCATAACATTTATTACCGTATTTTCATGGACGCTTGAAGCGTATTCCACTATATTGGGACAACAGAGCGCATTGGGTGAAGAAGGAATTGTTATCGCCCGGGTGGCGCACTCGGACGAACCTGCTGCCATTGGTTTTTTAACGCCGGATTTCAACTATACTGCGGCGTACTGGTCGGAAAGAATGAGCTATGATGACTACAGAGCGGTTGAAGGCTCTGAACACCCGGCATTAAAGGAGCTGTCATTTGAATCCAGCAGGATATGCTGTGAGGCGACTGACACGGTGGCGTATATTGGTTCTAGAGAGGCTGAAGTTGCGGGAAAAGGCCGGACAGTGATCGCCATTTCATTTGAAGGCACTCACAGCGATTTGAACTGGTTGAACAGTTTCGATCTGGGACTTCCTTTGCTGGATACAAATAAAAACAACTCTGCTGTTAATAACAGCAAACATGAAAGCCTGGACCGGAGTCTTGATGATTCCATGGCGTTATGGGAGTCAGGTTCGGGACAGGAGAGGATTCACAGGGGCTTCAGCAAATGCCTGGATGATTTTATCGCAACAACTGAGACCGACAGAGATAGTTATGTGGCCGGCATAAGCAGCCTGAAAAAGGTTTCCCTTGATACTATTATGGATGAAGCGAAGAGCAGGCCCGGGGATTATCTTTTCTGGATAAGCGGCCACAGCCTGGGAGCTGCCCTGGCCCAGTTATACTCTGCTTATCTGCTCGACCAGGGAGTAAGTCCTGATGACATTATTACCTACACTTTTGCCGGCCCGCCAGTGGGGAACAACACCTTCACCAGCCAATACAAAAACAAGCTGCATGCTTATAACTTGAGAAATATGGACGATCCGGTCGCTATGCTGAACATTGCCGAGCTCATTCAGTTCTACCGTACCACTCATTCGGATCTGCTTCCTTTGAAGGCAGAGCTGGCATCCGATTATGGTTCGCGGCTGATTGCGAGCGGCGTTTTGACCTATCTTGGCAATCAAGGCGATTTTTCCCCCCTGGAAGAAGGTGCCCTGTCATATAAAAGGAGAAACGATGCCGGAGCATATGAAGAAACCTGGTATGATCGGACCAATCCATTTCATACCCATGATCTGTCCATTTACGAATGGGCTATTAGAAATAAGAAGGTAGCATTTTAATACTTGAACCCCGGGGCAGTGCTTGCTTACGGCTTGTATTTATGATAATATAATTCGCGTAAAAATAATTTATTTATGAGAGGAGACTAGTGAAGATGAGTAGAGATGAGAACTACAAATTCATCCTGCCCGAAGACAAAATTCCCAAATTCTGGTACAACGTCCAAGCCGATATGCCGAACCCGGCGGCGCCGTCGCTGCATCCCGGTACTCACCAGCCTGTAGGACCGGACGACCTGGCTCCTATTTTTGCTATGGACCTTATTCTCCAGGAAGTATCTCAAGAACGATATATTGAGATCCCGAAAGAAGTCCGGGATCTTTACCGGCAGTACCGCCCCGCGCCTTTGTTCAGAGCACGCCAGCTCGAAAAAGCACTGGACAGCAACTGCCGGATTTATTACAAATATGAAGGCGTTAGCCCGGTGGGCAGTCACAAGCTGAATAGCGCTCTTCCCCAGGTTTTCGCCAATAAAAAGCAAGGCATCAAACGGATAGCCACTGAAACCGGCGCTGGCCAGTGGGGAACCGCCCTTTCCCTGGCTTGCAAGCTTTTCGGTCTGGAAGCTATGGTTTACATGGTCAAGGTCAGCTATTATCAGAAACCCTATCGCCGCTCCATTATGGAATTGTACGGCGCCACCTGTGTGCCCAGCCCCAGCACACTGACTGAAGCGGGACGTAACGCCCTGGCCAAAGACCCTGACAGCCCGGGTTCATTGGGCCTGGCGATCAGCGAGGCGGTTGAAGACGCGGTCAAGAGGGAAGACACTAATTACTCCCTTGGTTCAGTTCTGAATCATGTGTGCCTGCATCAGAGCGTTATTGGCCAGGAAGTAAAGATGCAAATGGAAATGATTGATGATTATCCGGACGTGGTGATTGGCTGCTGCGGCGGCGGTTCCAACTTTGCCGGCATCGCTTTTCCGTTTATTCCCGACAAGGTAAAAGGCAACAAGGTTCGCTTGCTGGCCGTCGAACCAGCAGCCTGCCCTACTCTAACCAAGGGAGTTTTTGCATATGATTTCGGCGATGTTGCCGGTCTTACTCCTTTAATGAAAATGTATACTCTGGGACATGATTTTATGCCTTCGGGAATTCATGCTGGCGGACTCCGCTATCACGGAGATTCAGCCCTGGTCAGCCAGCTTTATCATGATGGCTTGCTTGAAGCTGTAGCGGTCAAGCAGAATGCCACTTTCGAAGCGGCTATGCTGTTTGCCCAGACTGAAAGCATCGTTCCAGCTCCTGAATCGTCACATGCCATCAGGGCTGCTATTGATGAAGCCCTCAAGGCCAAGGAAGAAGGCGTCAGCAAGACAATCGTGTTTAACCTGTCTGGACATGGCAACCTGGATCTGGGTTCCTACGACAAGTACCTTTCGGGAGAAATGGAAGATATCGAATTCTCCGAAGAAGACGTTAAGAGAAGCCTGGCCACCCTGCCCGTGATATAATTAATGCAGAAGCTTGCCGGCGGAGCCCCGGTTATTTGCCAGGGCTCCGCTTTGTGTAATAATATGAGCCGTTTGTAAAACGGCTCTATTTTTTTATGGATATTGGGCCTAAATTATGTCAAAATCAAATGAGATTAATGAGTTCGGTAATAAAGAAAGTATCGATATAATATCAGGTGGTTGCACATGTTACATCTTCCCCAGCGGTTAAAAAGCATTGCGGATACCCTGCCTCCAGGTTACCGGGTTGCGGACATAGGTTTGGATCATGCGCTCCTGGCTGTATACCTGGTTAATAAGGGTATCAGCTCCGGTGTTATTGGGGTGGAAAATCAGTCCGGACCTTATAACAAGGCTCTTGATACGGTAAATCGCAACGGTCTGGGCGAGCGTATTGACATTCGCTTCGGCAGCGGACTGGGTCCCCTGTACGACCATGAAGTCGATCAGGTCGTAATAGCGGGAATGGGTGGTGAAACCATCACCGGCATTCTTGCGGCCGATCCGGAAAAGGCTCACTCCTATCCGTATTACGTATTTCAGCCTATGACCAAAGCCGAGAGCCTGCGTTCCTTTCTTGCCGGGCAGGGCTGGCCCATCCGCCAGGAAAAAGTATTGTGCGAAAAGCGGCGTTTCTATACCCTGATTCAGGCATCGCCAGGTTCGGAGCCTTATCGGCTGACTGATTTGGAAAAAGCCCTGGGGCCGCTCATACTCAGGCAGAATAATGAAACAGCCAGGGCATATAAGCGTTTCATGCTCAATAAATACCGCCGGACACTGAAAGGCCTGCGCAGTTCCCGGCAAAAGCCCCATGACGCGCAGATGAATGATATAATTAACCAAATCCATGCGTTGGAGGCTTTTCTAGATGTACTGGAATGTTAAGGACATCGCAGCAATACTTGAAGAACGCTTCCCCGAATATTTAGCAGAAAAGTGGGATAATCCTGGTCTGCAGGCAGGTTCGTTGTTAAGCGAAGTCAAGCATGCAGTGGTTGCATTGGACCTGGATGCATCGGTCCTGGCGGATGCGATTGACTTGCAGGCCAGCCTAATTATCACCCATCACCCCTTAATCTTTAACCCAATTCGCTCGATAAATACTGATAAGCCAGGTGGCGGTCTGATCGCAGGTTTAATTAAAAATGGCATCAGTTTATATTGCGTACATACTAACCTGGATGCGGCGACAGACGGGCTGAATGATTGGCTGGCCCAGAGCCTGGACCTGCAAAATGTATCAGTTCTTTCTGGCAGTCCGGCACAAAAGCTAATCAAGCTGGTGGTTTATGTTCCTCAGACTCATGAATGGCAGGTGCGGCAGGCTATTACCGAAGCCGGGGCAGGTCATGCAGGTGCTTACTCGGATTGCACCTTCAGGGTTGCCGGAATTGGCACCTTCCAGGCTGGGGCTGGAGCCCGGCCATTTATTGGGGAAATTGGCCGCCTGGAAGAGGCTGCCGAATTTCGCCTGGAAACAATTGTGGAAAAGCAAAAGCTTCCTGGTGTGCTTGCTGCATTGCTAAACAGTCACCCTTACGAGGAGCCTGCATATGATCTGACGATCCTGGAAAACCAGTACTCCAGTGCAGGTATAGGGCGCATTGGCAGCCTGCCGCAGCCGGTGAGCCTGGGAGATTTCTGCTCTGGTATTAGCCGCAGCCTAAATGCGGACCGGTTCAGAGTGACGGGAGACCTTGATGCCAGGGTCCAGAGGGTAGCTGTGGTAGGAGGTTCGGGATCATCATTCATTCCGCTGGCAGTGCAATTGGGAGCCGAAGTGCTGGTTACCGGCGATGTAAAATATCATGAAGCTCAGTCGGCAGCTGAACACGGCCTGGCCTTGATAGACGCCGGCCATTATAATACAGAAATAATCATGGCAGGAAAACTGGCCGGGGAAATGAATGAATTGAGCTGCCGGCTAGGCAGTTCCACACTCTTTCATCCCGTCCTGAACCGCTGCTGTTACGTTGAATGGCCATTAAAACCATAAATACTGGAGCATGGAGGAGATAAAGTGAGAATCAAGACGTCAAGCCTTAAACCGGGGATCGCCCTGGGGACAGATGTTTTTTCTTTCGACGGTCAGTTGCTGCTTCCCAAGGGAGAGAAAGTTACCGCTGAACTGCTGGATGCTCTTATCAGGCGGGAAATTCATGAAGTTATAATTACTGATGACTCTCCGCGCCAGAGTTCGGCCAGGTCTTTTGACGATGCCTATTCGCACGCTCTGGCTTTGACCAAGAGCTTCATGTATGAAGTAAAGCTCGGTCAACCGCTGGCGGAAAAAGATATCAGCGATATCCTGAACCTGCTGGGCAGTCAGGTTGATGACCAGAATGATATTTTCCGCCAGATGCGTCTTATGAAAGGCCGGGATGAATACCTTTTAACCCACTCTTTGAATGTATCCTTGTTAAGCATGCTAATCGGGCGCTGGATGGGATTATCTCCCCAGGATATATCCGCCCTGGGACAGGCTGGGTTGCTTCACGACATAGGCAAGGCCATGATTCCTGATCAAATATTGAACAAGCCAGCCAAACTAACTGATGATGAATGCATCAAAATAAAAGAGCATTCAGTAATTGGTTTTGAGCTGGTCAAGGATTATCCCTGGCTGCTTCACGGAGTTGCCGACGCGATTCTGGGTCATCACGAGCGTCAAGATGGCCAAGGCTATCCATTTGGCCTGGGAGAGGGAAGCATCGGGCTGTATTCAGAGATTTTGGCTATTGCTGATACATATGACGCTTTGACCTCGAACCGGGTTTATTGTCCGCGGGTCTCTCCATTCTCTGCCGTAGATGTTGTATGGAAAGAATCATTTGGCAGGCTTAATCCCCGTATCGCCAAGATATTTTATGACCGGATGACTAATTTTTATGTCGGCAATGAAGTGCTGCTGTCCAACCAGGATAAAGGCGTGGTCATTTACATTGATCCCTCCGAGCCCACCCGTCCTATTATTCGCGTAGGCGATAGATTCTGCAATCTTATCGAAGATCGTTCTTTATATATTGTCGAAGTATTCGACGAGTAAAGATTTCTTTTAAAAAAGTTTTAAGATATAGCAGGATTTTGCCCGGATATGCTGAATATTATATGCAGTTTATCTATTATAAGGCTGAATTTTAAGTACGTTGAAATATATATTATGGATGAGGAGGACGTAAAGGTGAACAAGTCAGATCTGGTTAAGGCAATGGCCCAGAAAACCGGCAAAACCCAGAAAGATGCTGCCAAGTCGGTGGAAGCCGTAATCAAAGCAGTGGAAGACGCACTGGCAAGCGGCGAAAAAGTGCAGCTCATCGGTTTTGGAAGCTTCGAAGTCCGGGACCGCAAAGCAAGAAAGGTTATCTCTCCGGCGGACGGCAAGGAATTATTGGTTCCAGCTACCAAAGTACCGGCATTCAAACCGGGTAAAGACCTGAAAGAAGCCGTCGCTAACAACAAGAAAAAACCCGCCAAGAAAAAAGCCGCCAAGAAATAGACGGCATGGTTGATCAAGCGGTATCAATAGATTATTGCAAGTAAATCTGTAAGCGGGGTTCTGTTGCGATAGCCATCTATCTAGGATGCCAGTTGCCTGTCACCTCATGCGACCTAACCCGGAAGCGGAGCGGGCAACTCCATAGCTTCTCTATTTGGTCTTGCTCCAGGTGGGGTTTGCCTAGCCAAACAGTCGCCTGTTTGCTGGTGAGCTCTTACCTCGCCGTTCCACCCTTACCCGGTGGATGAATTTCCCGTAGGAAGAAACATCGAACACCAGGCGGTTTGTTTCTGTGGCACTATCCTTGAAGTCGCCTTCACTGGACGTTATCCAGCACCCTGCCCTGTGGAGCCCCGACTTTCCTCAGGCTTATAAAGCCCGCGGCTATCCGATTTACTTGCAGGGTTATTATACTACCGGTTTGATTGATTAACCAGCAAATATTATTTGTTGTCAGGCAGGATATTTGGTTTATAAGTAGAATTAATTACTGCAGGATTTGTCAAAGCAAGTTGAATTCAAAGCCTTTTTCTATCATGAATCCCCTTGTTTTGATGGATGGTAAGTTATAGAATTAGCAGAGATGTGTACTTGGTATAGGCAGGATAAGGAGGTGAACGCATTTTGGCGATATTCGGATCAGGAGCAAGTCTTCCCTGGTATGAAAATGTAGGTGAAGTTATTTTTGTATTTTTCTGTGCCTTCGTGTTTTTGAAGTTCTGTGGCTGGGCAAAGAATCTTTCGTTAACCGCTGGGGTTAAGAAAGCAATCTTTTTATTAACCGTGCTGGGCCTGGGGGTATTCAATTATTTGTACATGCAAGGCAATTCCGCAGTGACGGCTGGTGAAGGCTATACAATGGCGACCATTGCCATGGTCAGCGCCTTTGTTTGGATTTTCGTATTTGCGGTTGCTCTAATGGCAGACACCAAACAATAGTATTGATACAAAAACATAACCATAAACAAAAAGAGTGGCCTTGCCACTCTTTTTGTTTATGGTATCAAGCATGGCGCGCAGCCAGCTTGCGAATCGAAATTAAAGGTAAGGCAGCCGGTCAAGGTTCGCCCCTGCATGCGCTTCGACCTTCATCTATTGTCATCGGAGGGGCTTTCTTGAAGGATGAAGACAGATGGGGTAATATACCAGTAACCTGTTGTACCAGTTGGCGGCTATTTGGTTCATCCGGGGCAGAAGCGTTCCGGAGGGCATAACCGCTTGATATAAACAGAACGGCATTCCATGGAAAGGGTGATGGGTTTGACTGACCGGGTAATGGTTGATTTTATATCGGCTGGCGGTGAACGATTCAGCACCTGGGCGTTAAAAGGGGAAAGCGTCTGGGATATTCTGGCTGCTAATTCTGTAGAGGTTGATGGTGGGTGCGGGGGCCAGGGTACCTGCAATAAGTGCCGCATACACGTAGAAGGCGAGATCACCCGAGCGACCCAAGCCGAAAAGGAAAATCTTAATCCAGGGGAGATCAAGCGCGGTCTGCGCCTGGCCTGTCATACGTATGTGACGGGGCCGATATCCATATACCTGGAAGATAAAATATTCAGCTTTGCCCCGATTAAAAATCACCTGATTGACTTTGGCTTGAAAGCAGAAATTGAGAAAGACTATGTGGTCAAGGAGCTTTTTGTATCCGGAATGGAAAAGGAGCGCTCATTGCCCTTTTATGAAAGGGTAGTCGAAGCAGTCCACGGCATTCCGGTGGAGATCAAGCTGGACAACCTGGTCGAAATATCCAGGTATGATCGGCCGGGTCGTCCTATGATCAAGCTTCACGGAGTGGTGCACAAACAAAAAGTGGTGCATGTGGCTTTGAACAGGATGCCACTGTACGGTCTGGCTCTGGATCTAGGCACAACGAGCTTGTTTGCAGCCCTGGTTGACCTGGAAAGCGGAGCTCTTTTGGCGTTTGCCTCTCGCGCCAACAGCCAGCGGAGCCTGGGGGAAGATATTATAAGCAGGGTAAGCTATGCCCTGCAAGCTTCAGAAAAGCGCAGTCAGCTGCAACAAATGCTGCTGTCTGACATAAATATTATGATTAAAGAGCTGCTGGCCGAAAAACAGGCGGAAAGCGCCAGTATATTCAAGATTATGGTGGCTGCCAATCCGGTTATGCTGCACTTCTTCCTGGGCCTTAATCCGGAAGGATTTTCCCAGGCACCTTATAGCGGGATTTTTCGGCATCAGTTCAATGTGCCGGCTTACCGGCTGGGCATAAATGCCAATTCACAGGCGGAAGTTACTATTCTGCCGCAAATAGGCGGCTTCGTGGGAGCAGATGCCTTTGCCTGCCTGATGCACCTGGAAAAGCGCTTCAAGGAGCGTTTCCTGCTGGTGGATATTGGCACTAACGGTGAGATAGTATTGAATGACAGCGGCCGGTTTTTTGCGGCTTCAGCGGCAGCGGGACCGGCTTTTGAAGGCGGTTCGATCAAGTTCGGCATGCGGGCGGAAGCCGGAGCTATCGAAAAAGTTCTGCTGGATGATCAGGGGGATTTTCGTTTTCAGGTCATTGGACAGGAAATACCGAGGGGTTTGTGCGGGTCAGGTATTATCGACATGGTCGCAGTGCTGCTGAAAGGCGGTTATATTGACGGCTATGGCACATTTACCGCCCTGGCCCAGCAGAAGCTGAACCTGCATGAAGGTCAGGACGGGCCGGCCTTTTCCCTTCAAAGCGGCGTTGGGGTAATGTTCAGCCAGCAGGATATTCGCCAGGTACAGCTGGCTAAATCGGCGTTGCGGACAGGAATTGACATTTTGCTGGAAGCAGCCGAAATCAAGGCAGGCGACCTGGACCGCGTATACCTGGCAGGTGCTTTTGGCAATTATGTCAGTCCCTTAAGTGCGATTGCAACCGGCTTGCTTCCGGATATATCGCCAGATAAAATAGTGGGGATAGGCAATGCCGCTGCTAAAGGTGCAGTCAGGGCTTTATGCTCGCCTGCTGCTCTGCAAAGAGTGAAAAAAAAGCTGGAAGATATTGAGACTATCGAGCTTGCTTTGCGCAGCGATTTTCAAGAAACTTTTATTAGCAATCTGAATTTTGAAGAAGGTTCTGCGGATGATTGATTATCATGTCCATGTTTGTGCGGACGGGGAATATGCGTTCACGCTTGAACGGGTGGAAAAATATGTGGAGCAATGCAGGCTCCTCGGTATTAGTGAAATTGGCATAAGCGAGCATCATGAAGTGCTGGAAAAACTGGACTGGAAAGTACTCGCTCCCTTTCGGCAGGAGAGTTCGCCGGCGGTCAGAATTGCGCTGGAAATTGGCTATGAACCGGGTATGGAGGCGGATATTAACCGCATGATAAGCGGCCAGCCCTACGATTATATCATTGGGTCGCTGCATTTTATTGACGGCTGGGCCTTCGATCATCCCGATTACCGGCATCAGTTTGAACAACGCAATGTTGACCAGGTCTATAGCCGCTATTATGAGCTGCTGGAACAGCTGGTGGAGAGTTCCTTATTTGATGTAATCGGTCATTTGGATGTGGTAAAGAAATGGGGGCACCGTCCGGCCGATTGTGCAGCTTACCGCATGATTCTAGAACGCCTGCTGAAAAAAGTGCAGACAGCAGGAATGGTCATCGAAATCAACAGCGCCGGCCTGCGCAAGCCCGTGGCAGAATTGTATCCGTCACCAGAAATAATTGCATTAATGTATGAACACGACATACCCATTTGCCTGGGTTCGGACGCTCATCGTCCGGAAGAGGTCGGCATGGGACTCGATACGGCGGCAACAGCTGCTCGCCGGGCTGGTTATCGCAAGATCATTAGCTTTGAAAGACGTCAGAGAAAACTGGTAGATCTTGCCTGAATTTGTAATTAGAGAAGGGGATGTTTGTATTGAGCCTGGTTAATCCTTATGACAAAGCCCACGAGTTAGCCCGGGCGCTGGTCGCCTGCGAAGAGTTCAAAGCCTTTCAAAAGGCGCTGGCTGTAATGAAAACGGTTCCGGATGCAGAAGCAAAGATGTCCGAATTTATGCAGAAACAAATGATGATTGATTTCCAGAGAATGCAGGGTGGAGAAACGGAAATAAACCCGGAACAGGTTGCTGCGATGAGCAAAGAGTACCAGGAATTGGCGGCAGTGCCCGAAATCAGAGAATTTATGAATGCTGAACGGGCTTTCACGAGGATTTTTACTGACGTACAAGGAATAATCCAGAAAGCGATATCGATTGAACAATAAGACTATAATTACCCGGCATGGATAGCAGAGGCTGGCTGATAACGCAGCAGTCTCTGCTATATATTTTAAATAACCGGCATTGGTTTACGAATGCTAATATGCAGTCGGTCCATTCTGGCAGGCTCATTTGATATTGTATACTTCCATACGGTCATGTTTGATATTGGCAGTCCATGCTATATTGAAAACATAGTCTCATTAAGGCCATCTGCCGGGATAAACTGCGGCAGTGCCGGATAAAGGGGAGCAATGATATGAGCTTTCTGGAAAGAGCTTCTACCGGTATGGAAGGATTGGATCGGGTTGTTGATTACCTGCGGCTGGGAGACAATGTTGTCTGGCAGGTTAATGACATCCATGAATACCGGATTTTAGTGAATGCTTTTGTTGACCAGGCATTGCTGGAAGAGCGACGGATAGTATACATGAAATTCGGTTTGGAAGAAGCGCTCCCCGCTCCGCCTCCAGGGGTTAAGGTCTATCAGCTGACACCGGAGGACGGATTCGAGAGTTTTTCCACCAGGGTTCACTCTATCGCAGAAATGGAAGGCCGGGGAGCTTTCTATATCTTCGATTGCCTGTCCGATTTACTTCTGGCCTGGGCAACCGACCTGATGATCGGCAATTTTTTCAAAGTCACCTGTCCCTACTTATTTGAACTTGATACCATCGCTTATTTCATGCTGCTGCGCAATCGCTGCTCTCACCAGACTGTGGCCAGAATCCGCGAAACTACCCAGCTTCTGCTGGATGTATATACCTTTAAAGAGCACCTGTATGTTCATCCCTTAAAAGTATGGAACCGCCATTCCCCAACCATGTTTCTTCCCCATATAAGGACTGAAGATGATTTTGTTCCCGTTACCAACAGTTCCCAGGCAGCAGAGCTGATTCAGAATATTGGTGCCCGCTATACCAACAATGTCGAACGCAAACTGGACTACTGGGACCGGGTATTTATAAACGCTCAGGATCTCCGGGAACGCAAGCACCGTGGTGAGCCAGTTGATGAAGGTGAAGAAAGAGAGGTTGTTGCTCTTTTATGCCGGATGATGATTGGACGAGAGCCATTGATTCTTGAGCTTGCCCAGCGCCATTTTACTCTCGAGGATTTACTGGAAATCAGGAACCGGTTGATGGGCTCGGGATTCATTGGAGGTAAAAGTGTGGGGATGCTGCTGGCACGGAAAATCCTGATGAATAGCCGGCCGGAATTCTGGCATAACAAGCTTGAAGCACACGATTCCTTTTATATTGGCTCTGATGTTTTTTACACTTACCTGGTAGAGAATGATTGCTGGGAGTTGCGGTTAAAACAGAAAAAATCCGAGCACTATTTTGAATCGGCGTTGATGCTGCGGGATAAAATCCTAAAAGGAAAGCTGCCCGGTCCAATTCGCGAAGAGCTTAACCAGATGCTGGAACACTTTGGGCAGTCTCCGATTATTGTCAGGTCCAGCAGCCTTCTGGAGGATGCCTTCGGCAATGCTTTTGCCGGAAAATATGACAGCGTATTTTGTATCAATCAGGGTAGCCCGAGGGATCGCTTTCATCAATTTGAAAGGGCTCTCAAGGAAGTATATGCCAGCACCATGGGCGAAGATGCCTTGAGCTATCGCCTGCAGCGCGGATTGGCTCAAAATGACGAACAAATGGCTCTTCTGGTAATGCGTGTATCGGGTTCGTACCGGGTGCGCTATTTTTTCCCAGATCTGGCAGGAGTCGCCTTTTCACACAACCCGTATACCTGGAGAGAGGATATGGATCCTGACGCAGGAATGATTCGGCTGGTTTTCGGCCTGGGAACCAGGGCTGTTGACCGGGTGGAAGATGATTATCCACGCATAATAGCCCTGGATCGGCCTTTACTGCAGCCGCACAAGAGCTTCGACGATGTCCGGCAGTTTTCCCAGCATTATGTGGATGTGCTTAATATAAGCAGCAACGCCCTGGAGACGATCCCCATAAAAAAGATTGCTCAAGAGCACAAGCTTTTTGAGTTTTGGGACCTGATTGCCGTTGCGGACACCGATGCCAGGCGCCGTCTAAAGGAACTGGGCTATTCTGATGAAGAGATATGGATTATCAGCTTTGAAAAGCTGCTTAAAAACACCGAATTTTCGGTTTTAATGAGCGAAATGCTGAACACCTTGCAGTCTTCATATGACTATCCCGTGGATATTGAGTTTGCCTTGAATTTTGACACCGATAACCAGTTTAAAATCAACCTGCTTCAATGCCGTCCTTTGCAGATAAGCAAAACCCAGGTTGTGGACGGAAGGCAGGTTATTTCTTGCATTGATGAAATGATCTTCAGCAGCACTGGCGATTTCATGGGGATCGAAACCTTTGAAAGAATTGACGTCATAATCTATGTTGATACCGAACAATATGCAGCCCTTTCTCAATCAGACAAATTTCAGACCGCCCGCATAATTGGGCGGCTCAACCGTATGTTTTCGCGATCTGAAGGCCGGGGTTTCATGCTGATAGGACCGGGGCGATGGGGCAGCACCACACCGTCTCTGGGCATTCCGGTGACTTTTGCCGAGATATGCAATGCAGCGGTCATGGTCGAGGTTGCCGATCAGGGAGGCAACTTCGCGCCCGAGCTTTCTTTCGGGACTCATTTTTTCCAGGATCTGGTTGAAACGCATATTTTCTATGTGGCGCTTTTTACCAGCCGGGATAAAGTATTTTTCAATCGGAAGTTTCTAAACAGCGCTCCCAGCACCCTGGGAGATTATCTGCCCGATTTCACCGGCTGGGATAAAATTATCCGGGTAATTGAGCCTCGTTGCCAGGGGAAAATGTCCTGGATAGATGCAGATATTAAGAACCGTGAGGTTAGCTTTTATCTGAGCACTCTGGATGCCGTAGAACATGATCAAAGCTGATTGGAAAGGAAGGTGGGCATGGCAGGGAATCTGCCTGGCCGAATTCGATGGCTCCGGGCATCGCAAAGTATATATTCAGACCGTATAAAAGGCCTATAAGAAGTAATGAAATCCATCATGCATACAATATATCTGCCCGCAAGCTATTTACATTACGCTTGTGCACTTTATAATTTCAAGAGTAAGCAATTAAATTAAATAATAACAGTATTCCAAAGGAGGAATGTTTGTCGTGTCTTATGTAAAGGAAGTATTGGAAACCGTAGCCAGACGCAATCCCAATGAACCGGAATTTTTTCAAGCAGTAACTGAAGTGCTGGAATCACTGGAACCGGTAATGGAGCGTCATCCGGAATATGTAGAAGCTGGCATTCTGGAAAGAATAGTTGAACCCGAAAGAGCCGTTATTTTCAGGGTCCCCTGGGTGGATGACAATGGCAAAGTTCAGGTTAATCGTGGCATGAGATTCGAATTTAACAGTGCAATCGGCCCTTACAAAGGCGGCCTGCGTTTGCACCCATCGGTTAACGCCAGCATTATTAAATTCCTGGGTTTTGAACAAGTTTTTAAGAATTCCCTCACCGGCCTGCCCATGGGCGGCGGCAAGGGTGGCAGCGATTTTGATCCCAAAGGCAAATCCGACATGGAAATCATGAGATTTTGCCAGTCATTCATGACCGAACTGCAGCGGCATATAGGTGCTGACACAGACGTGCCAGCCGGAGACATAGGTGTTGGCGGGCGCGAGATCGGCTTCATGTTTGGCCAGTATAAGAGACTGAAAAACCGGTTCGAAGGAGTTCTCACCGGCAAAGGCCTTACCTGGGGAGGCAGCCTGGTAAGAACCGAAGCCACCGGTTATGGACTGGTATACATTGTAGACGAAATGATCAAAGACATGAAGAATGAAAGCTTTGCCGGCAAGAAGGTTATCGTTTCCGGGTCCGGTAATGTTGCCATTTATGCGGTTCAGAAGATTCAATCCCTGGGCGGCACAGTGGTTGCCATGTGCGATTCTAACGGGTATATTGTGGACGAAAAAGGCATTGATCTGCCTACTATTCAGAAAATCAAGGAAGTGGAAAGAAAACGCATTAAGGAATATGTTTCCTACCACCCTCATGCCAAATATTTCGACGGTTGCGACGCTATATGGACAGTTCCTTGCGATATCGCCCTTCCCTGCGCAACTCAGAATGAACTGGATGAAGGAGCTGCCCAAATATTGGTTAAGAACGGCTGCATAGCGGTAGGTGAGGGCGCTAACATGCCCTGCACACCTGAAGCCGTTGCAGTGCTTCAAAAAGCCGGGGTTATGTTCGTGCCGGGCAAAGCGGCCAACGCTGGCGGCGTAGCAGTATCCGGACTGGAAATGTCTCAAAACAGTATGCGCTATTCCTGGACATTCGAAGAAACCGACGCCAAGCTCAAGCAGATTATGATAGACATCTACACCAAAGCATCCGAAGCGGCGAAAGAATACGGCAAGCCTGGCGACCTGGTAGTAGGAGCCAATATCGCCGGCTTCATGAAAGTTGCCGAAGCCATGCTTGCTCAGGGTATTGTATAAGCAATAAGCTAGATTAGCTATTTATAGCAGTCTTAACTGAATACTTTTGCACAAAGAAAGTCGTTATCACGGCTTTCTTTGTGCTTTCTGGCTATACCCCTCTTTAATTTTGCCTGTGCTATAATATCAGGAGTTGTTTGCTTATAGAATTTATCAAGGGAGGATTAAGCAGTGGCAAAGAAAAATAAGCTGGCTGCGATTGCGATGCTTCTGCTGCTCGTATGGGCGGCCGGATGCAGCGAAGGCGCCAATGTGGTTGGCCGGGTCAATGGCGAGGAGATAACCAGCGCGCAATATGACAAGGTATATAAACAGGTCAAGGCCAGCACTGAATATTCCAAAAAGGTAGTAATTAACGAAAAAGAAGCGGTGGAAACCGTGGCTCAGCTGAAGGAGCAGGCTTTCAATGAATGCATAAACATGATAATTATTAAGCAGGAAGCCAAGAAGCGAGGCATAACGACTGATAAAGAAGCTATTGACGATCAGATAGTCAGTATTAAGGCATCACTTACGCAACAGGGCAGCAGTTATGAAACATTGATGAAAACCCTCAGCCTGACTGATGAAGATGTACGCGAACAATTAGAGTTAGCGCAGTACCGTGACAAAATCAAGGAGCAGATGGCCGGGGAAATAACTGTTGCCGATGCTGATATTCAAGAGTACTACCAGGCCAACCAGGCCCAGTATTCAACCGAAGGCGGGATACAGATATATCATATACTGGTGGATTCCCAGGCCAAAGCTGAAGACATTATAAAACAAATCCAGGCCGGTGCTGATTTTGGTGACATGGCCCGGCAGTATTCATCCTGTTCCAGCGCTTCAAAAGGCGGTGACCTGGGGGTCACCAATGAAAACACCAATTTTGTTCCCGAGTTCAAGGCGGCCGCCCTGGCGTTAAAACCGGGCGAGATGACTCTGACACCAGTTAAATCTGAATTTGGCTACCATATTATAAAAGCCGGCCAGCAAGTGCTTGCCGGTGTTCAGCCGCTGGAGAGCGTCAGGGGGCAGATAGAAGCCAGTCTCAAGGAAAAGAAAGCTGATCAGGCTGTAACCGATTACCTTGCCAAGCTGCGCACTGACGCAGTGGTAGAGGATTTGAGGACCAAGGGATAAGATTAAAACCTGATACTGGCAGCGGACGGCTTTATAAACATTGCACGGAGGCATTACAGTGCTGATGATGGTATACACAATAGTGTTTTTATTATCTTTTTATGCGCTAGTTAACGCTCATGCATTGTATGTGATTTTATCCGGTCGCGAACGGCAAATATCCCTGCAGGCTGCCCGGCATTTCAACATCATTTCGCTGCATACTGCTTTTCTGGGTATAACAGCGGTACTGATTGTTATAAAACTTCTGGCTGCCGGTTCGGCTGCCTTTATAGCCGATTCGGAGGTTGCCAAGGCATTTTTCCCCGTCCTGGCGTTTATTGAGACGAAAAACGCCATTGCTCAAAACCGGGAGGTTATGGCTGGATTAAGCAGGGATGAACTCGATATTACCTTAAAAGGCATTGACGGGCTGCCGGTTGATCTGGGAATATGCCTGGCATATGTGTTATACCTGATACTGATGCTTCTAAACCAGTTCCAGCTGCTGTAATTGCTGTCCCTCGCCAGGCAGTTCTGCCTGGCTTGCCAACCAACTTGCGAAACAATATAATGAAGCAGGTATTAGGCTTTATCAGGCGAAAGGAGCTATTGATGAACAAAGAGGTCCTGCTTATTGCGTTTTATAATGCCCGGGCTATGGGAGCACGATACCTGGCCCGAGCTCTCGAAAAAAAAGGCTACACGGTTCACATCCTATTCTTTATGGAATTTGACAGCGCCAAGCCACAAAAACCCACCGAACAGGAAATTGAGCTGGCCGGAGATCTTATCAGGTCCATTAACCCCGCATTTATAGGCTTTAGCGTCATGTCCTCGCTGTACTGGGAATCTGTTATGATGCTGAACACCTTTGTACGCCGCAATTTTTCCATACCGGTTGTCTGGGGCGGGGTTTATCCAACCCTTTTCCCGGAAAAGTCCCTGGATAATGCCGACTATGTTATTCGGGGAGAAGGCGAGGATGCTATCCTGGAGCTTTTCGACGCTCTGGACCGGCAGGAAGATCCCGGTGCTATTTCCAATCTGGCCATGCGCAATACTGCTGGCGAGCTGGTTATCAATGAAGTGCGGCCTCTGGAACAGGAGCTTGACCGCTTCGGGTATCCGGAGATTGGGCATGAGAGGATATATACCATCAGCCACAACTCCATTAAGAAGGGCGACCCGCAAATCAGCGGGTTTACTTACGAAATGACTGCATCGCGCGGCTGCCCATTCAATTGCAGCTATTGCAACTCGACTAATCTCAAGCGTTTGTATAAGGGTAAAGGGCGTTTTGTCCGCATGCGCAGCGTAGAAAGCGTAATGGAGGAACTGTTGGAAGCCAAACACAAGATTCACCGCTTGAAGGTCATTCATTTTTGGGATGAAATATTTTCCAGCGATGGCAAATGGGTTAAGGCTTTTGTGGAGCGTTATAAGAAGGAAATCGGGGTTCCTTTCCGTATCTGGGGACATCCCAATATGATAAGGGAAGATGCGATTCAAACCCTGGTGGATGCCGGGCTTTACCAGGTGGTTATTGGTATACAGAGCGGGTCGCCTTCGGTCCGCAAAGAAATATTCCACCGCGATGAAAGCCAGGAAGCCATTATTCAATGCAGCCGCACTCTGGCGAAATGCGGCGTTCCCAAGGTGATTTATGATCTTATTTTGCAGCATCCCTTTGAAAATCTTGAACAGCTTAAGGAAAGCTACCGGCTATGCATGCAATTGCAGCCGCCTTTTGAACTGCAAATTCACTCCTTAAATTTCTTCCCGGGTACTGACATTGTACAAATAGCCATTGACAAGGGCATATACAGCATTGAGGAGCTGGAAAACCTTATGTATTCATCCCTGGAGGAACAGTACGGTTCATATTGGGTTCCGGGCAAAGGCGCCAATAAAACCTGGCTTGCCATGGTTTATCTCACCCAGTTTCCGGTACTCCATTCCAGGCTGCGCCGTTATGAAAAGGCGCTTGAAGAAGGCCAGGAGCAATCTGGAGTGGTAAAGCTCGAAAAAATGGCCCGCAAATACCTGCGTTTTAAAAATGTCGCCCAGAAGGGCTTGCTGGTGATCAATCCATTTAAGTCAGCCATGGATTAACCAGGTATTAAATATTACGGTATCGAAATACAAATTTCCCGGAGTTTATTAAGTCCGGCTCTGATATAATGAAATACTATTTTTCTGCCTGAAGAATTGCATCATAATATTCAATTATTATGATGCAGGCTAATAATATCCTGGCCTGCCTGCAATATTTCAGGCTGCTTGCCAGGTTGCAGGCGTTAATGTCCACATGGAAAAGGAAGAGAAAACGTGACTGAATTTCTAGGCAGAATGGACGAAACGATAGACTCGTTCTATGCTTTCACCAGCAACAATATTGTATTCTGGACGGTGTTCATCTTTATATGCATTAAATCAGTTATCCTGGTGGGATTTCTGGCCAATACCGACCCTTCTGACTTTGATATCATCCGCGGCCTCGAAAGCATACCCTCTCTGGCGGTATATTTCAGTTTCATAGCTGGAACCCTGGCTTTTGCCTTTTTATTCGAAGGCAAGAAACGGATTGGCTTTTTAATCGGCTTCGATATTCTGATTTCTTTGCTCTATATTACTGATCTAATGAACTACCGCTCGTATGCTTCGTTCATCTCTCCATATATGCTGGAACAGGCGGGGAACCTGGAAAATCTGGGTTCCAGCATTATTTCGATGATCAGGAAGCCAGATATTGTTTTCCTGCTGGATATTCCAGTGCTATGCTTGCTGATCTACTTCTCCCGGCACCGTATCGAGCATATAAAACGTAACATCAGTTTTTTTATCCTGGTTCTGCTGTTATCCCTGGGGATCATGTTTTATGTCCAGAGCGAGACCAATGGGGATAATCCCAGTCTAAAAGCAATTTTCCAGGTTTCATGGCTTCCTTCGCAAACCTTCACCAATTTATCGCCGATTGGTTACCATTTGTTCGACTCTTACATGTTTTTCTATGAAACCAGGACGGCTGAGTTGGAACCCAAGGAAAAGAATGAAATTCGGCAGTGGCTGGTATCCAAAGCCGAAAACCTGCCAGATAATCAGTATAAGGGCATGTTCGCCGGGAAAAACATTATTGTAATCCAGGTGGAGTCGCTGGAGAATTTTGTTATCAATCAAAAGATCGATGGTCAGGAAATAACGCCTAATCTGAATCGCATACTCGCCAACAGCATATATTTCCCAATGTTTGTTCAGCAGGTTAATGGCGGATTGAGTTCAGATGCCGATTTATTAACCAACACTTCTGTTTACCCGGTGCGCAAAGGGGCGACCTTTTTTCGCTATCCGGACAATACCTATAATTCACTTCCGCTTTTGCTCGAAAATATCGGCTACTCAACCGTGGCTATTCACCCGGATCGCGGCTCCTACTGGAATTGGAAGCCTGCCCTGGAATCTATCGGCTTTCAACGCTGCCTGGATTCATCCAGCTGGAATATAGAAGAAACCATCAATCTGGGGATCAGCGACGGCTGTTATCTGCCTCAAGTGGAAAAGAAAATCCTGGAACAGAAGGCGCCGTTTTATGCGTTCGTGGTAACATTGACCAGCCATGCCCCCTTTGATTTGCCTGACAAATACAAGGAGTTGAAAATGCCGGCTTACCTGGATGAAACCAGACTGGGGGGGTATTTTCACGCTGTACATTATACTGATAAACAACTGGGGCTGTTCCTGGAATCCCTGGATAAAGACAAGCTGCTTGATAACACGGTGGTGGTCATATACGGGGATCATCAGGGCGTTCATACATTCTACAACGATGAAGTTCAGCAGATCGAGCCGGCTCAGCCCTGGTGGCGGGACAATTATCATCGTGTACCTATGATAATCTATCAAAAGCAAGCCAAGGGCGAAACAGTTCAGGTTATCGGCGGACAGGTTGATACGTTGCCCACGCTGGCATATTTAATGGGCGTTGATGAAAAGAACTACATCAATACGGCCATGGGCCGGAATCTATTAAAAACCAACAAATCGTTTGCGGTTACCTCAAGCGGCATATTTTACGGTGATGCTGACAACAAAAAGCTCCAGGAGCACTCCTTAAAAGGGCTGGATATTGCTGACACCATCATCAGGAGTAATTATTTTAAGAACGAATGAACCAGCATAATTATTCCCGAAGCGCATAACGCTCATTTCGTATAAAAATCAGCCTAAATACTCGATAATTCTTGCTATGTCGTCAGATTGTGATAAAATATTGAGTATAACTGTTGCTTTTCTATTACCAGGTATGACCAGGTTAATATATTGCCACATCTGGTTTCTGTCTTAAATTATCCAATTGAACCTGAACCCAGTTGAAATTAAGCAGTGATGCAGCACCGGCCGTTTATGTGCAAGTAGGCTGGATGCCGGCGTTTTCGCTTTATTACCTCATGAAACAATCCTAACGGCTTATCGAGGGTGCGACAGAGAGGAGACCATGCCTATGACTAACGGTAAAGCAGTCATCAATCAGTATTTGGAAATGAGTAGCGACATGTATGAACAGATTTGGGACATGTGGATGAGCAACCGGGGGATTCTTAACCGAAGCCAGGTTCAAATGTCTGATTTTTACAGGAATTATCTGGACCAGGCTCACCAGGCCAATTCCGATAACACCAGGGCATATGACGATATGGTGAAAAGGGTTATGGAAAATCAGACCCAAATGCTTGATTTCCTTGATACTTCGTTGAAATCAGTCCTGAAACCGGTGCAATTTACAGGCTTTGAATGCATGAATCCATTTTGCAAGAAGAGCGACGAATAGGGAGTGAATGGCAAAGAGAGAAGAGTCAGACTGTCCCCGTGATTCAGTAAAACGCAGATTTCCGCAGGGGCGAACCTCGAGTTCGCCCTTTCTATTTGCAGTGAACGTGTCCTTATGGGGGGTTAACAAAGCCGGGGAATAATATTGCTATAAATATCAATAAAGCGTAGAATAAAGTTCAATAAAGAAATAAATACTGTACAAAGTAAATGGTGGGACATTAAATGACTCTGGCCATAACCAACACTTTTACCATTAATGGGATTGATGCCATTCCAGTGCGCGTTGAATGTGATGTAATGAATGGCCTCCCGGCCTTTGAGATCGTCGGGCTGGCATCGATAGCGGTAAAAGAGGCCCGTGAACGGGTGAGATCGGCGATCAAGAACAGCGGTTTCGAGTTTCCCAATCGCAAGATAGTAGTGAATCTGTCCCCGGCGGATGTCAGGAAAGAGGGCAGCCATTTTGATCTGGCTATAGCCACGGGAATTTTGCTGGCCAGCGGGCAGGTAGAACCGGCTGAAATACCCAGCTTTTATCAGGCAGGTGAATTATCGCTAAACGGCGAGCTGCGAGCAGTATCAGGCATCTTGCCCATGGCCCTGGAACTGGCTGGGAAAAATGGAAGCTTCAATTTCCTGGTTCCCGATGCGAATAAAGACGAAGCCGCCATTGCTGGAGAGCTCGGGGTTTATCCATTCAGCAGCCTGGAAAGTGTGGTCAGCTTTTTTAACGGGGAACAACGGATGGAATGTTATGAGAACGCTGATTGGTCAGGTGTGAAACCGTCCAGTAGGGAATTGGACTACCTGGACGTAAAAGGCCAGGAGAGTGCCAAACGCGCCTTACAGATTGCTGCAGCCGGCCTGCACAACATTGTATTAATTGGGCCTCCGGGCAGCGGGAAAACCATGCTGGCCAGGAGAATAACATCTATTATGCCGGAAATGAACCGGGAGGAAATGCTCGAAACCACACGCATATATTCCAGCGCGGGTTTATTAAATGCCGTTCGTCCCATAATCCGCGAGCGGCCTTTTCGTTCCCCTCATAAAAATGCCTCCTCGGCAAGTATAATAGGAGGCGGCAAGGTTCCTCGGCCCGGGGAAATAAGCCTGGCCCAGAACGGGGTGCTGTTCCTTGATGAACTGCCCGAGTTTAACCGAGACGTACTGGAAGCATTGCGCCAGCCTATGGAAGATAAAGTCGTCAGTATTGCCAGAGCTCATGCCACTCTGACCTATCCCGCGCGTTTTGCGCTGGTGGCGGCTTGCAACCCCTGCCAGTGCGGCAACTACGGTTCAGACCAGGAATGCCGCTGCTCACCTTTGCAAATAAACAAATACCTTGGCCGGATCAGCGGCCCGCTGATGGATCGCATAGATTTGCAGGTGGAAGTTGGGCGGCCGGCTATAGGTAATCTGACTGGAAGTCATTCCGGCAAATCTTCGGCTGAACTGCTCAACCAGGTAATAAGCGCTCGTGAGATTCAAGCCAGCCGCTACGCCCGGTCCAAGATCAGCCTAAATTCGGAAATGCGTCCTTCAGATCTCCGCCGGCACTGCCGGATGCAGTCGGAAGCCGAAGAATTGATAAAAAGCGCTTTTCTGCGTCTCAAAATGAGTGCGCGCGCTTATGACAGGATCCTGAAGATGGCTCGAACCATAGCCGATATGGAGGAATCCGCTCATATTCAAACCGCGCATGTTTCGGAAGCGATTCAATACCGCAGCCTTGATCGCAAGTACTGGGCCCAGTTCTAACCCGTTTCAGCAAGCTTTTGATTTTACTGCAAAATATTAGCATTTCTTCAAATTACGCCTTGGGAGTCCTTCAGACATATACTAACAAGCATTGACAGCATTCGAGCTTGGAGTGATACTATTAACAAGCCCTACTAACCTGTGCCATCCATGGTTATGGAACGCCAGGATCCTGTGAGCTTCCTTTTTATTAATCATATACTTTAGAAAGCGGGGATGATTGCGTATGAAGGTTAAAGACAAAATGACCCCCAATCCGATAACCTGCACGCCTGATACCACTATTGGAGATTTGTGGAATACTATGCAGACTCGCAAGCTGCGGCGCCTGCCTGTTCTAGAACGCGGCCGCCTGGTTGGCATGGTGACCCGCACCGACCTGGGGTCCCGCCCGGACATCAACCTGCGCGGCACCTCGGTGGCCACGCGTTATCTTCCTGCCGATCAAGAACAACTGCTTAATAAGGTAAGGGTCAAGGATATTGTGCCGATTGACCGGGAACTCATCACCATTTCTAAAGATGCGTATATCGAACAGGCCGCCAAGATCCTGCGTGACAGCAAAATTGGGGGAATGCCGGTTCTGGACGATAACGGCAAGCTAGTGGGCATAATTACGCAAACGGATATTTTCGATGCGTTTCTGGAAATGTTCAGCATCAACCAGCGGGGTTCGCGAATCAATATCCGTCTGGAAAACATTGCGTCCGAGTTGATTACGCTGGGCAAGGTTTTATGCAAGCATAATTCCATAGTTGAAAATATGCTGACATTGCCCATTAAAAATGAACGGCATTTGTTGATTATCAGGGTTAACACCGTTGAGTCAGAAGCCCTGGTGGAAGACTTGAAACAGGCTGGTTTTCACATCGAATCGGTGCTGGTCAAGCAATAGCCAGGGAAATCTGCTAAGGGAGGCATGGCTTCATGGATAATGAAAGCAAACAGACTGATTTAACCGTCATACCAAATCCATATAAAATATGGGAGGATATGTATTTTGCCTTCGAAAAGGCATTCGGGTCTTCTATGCTGCAAATGGTCAATTCACAGGGCTTTGCCGACGGTCTGGACCTCATACTGAACTCCTACTTGCAGTATCTGAAGTTTAAAAATGATCTGGCGACCAAATATATGAAGGATACCCCTTTTGCCACTCGCCGGGATATGGCCCGGGTAGCTGAACTGGTGGTATCACTAGAATCCAAGGTGGATCGCATCGAAGATTATCTGATCGATGAAATATCGAAGAATGAAGAAAATGAACTGAAGGAAGAAAAGGTCTTCCATTCGGAGGTGGAAGCAGACAACACGGTGATGATAGATAACCAGACCCGAATGGAAAAGCAGCTTCAGGATGTTAAGACCCAGGTAGGTGGTTTGGAAACGGACCTGGCCAGTATAAAGGAATGCCTGCAGGAACTAAAGGATATGCTTAAAGGTTCATAGAGCAAGGCAGATAGGAGGGCAATTATGGACGAATATGTAATCAAGAGCAGTACGCCTGAACAGGCGGGAGAAATAATAGCCAGCGCCCATCTTCATGCTTTATGGAGCACTATGCGCTGGTTGGAAATACTATACTACGATCATAAGCCGGCTACCGGTGTATCGCCAAAGGAAATCCTCTGGCAAAAAAACAAGGCCCGCCTGTACCATTATCAAGCCAGCACCGAAAAACGCTATAAAACCCCGATATTGATGATTTATGCGCTTATCAACAAGCCCTACGTTATGGACCTGGCGCCCAACAACAGCCTGGTCGAGTATCTGGTCAACGATGGCTATGATGTTTATTTGCTGGACTGGGGAGAATTTGAATGGGAAGACCGCGATTTGACATATGCCGATTTCGTATATGACTACGTGGCTCCGTCGGCCAAGCGGGTAGCCCGCTGTGCAGGCACTCCAGATATAACAATAATAGGCTACTGCATGGGGGGGACGATAACAACCATGTATGCAGCTCTGTTCGATAAGCCTATTCTGCGCAACCTGGTTTACCTGGCTGTACCTATCGATTTCAACCGGGCTGGCCTTTACGACGTATGGCTGCGGGCCAAGGGCTATGATCCGGATCGCATCGCCGACACCCTGGAGCTTGTACCGGCCGACTTTATTGATTGGGGTACGCGCATGCTGAATCCTATGAATAATTACTGGGGAACCTACAGCCGCTTGTGGAAGACCATTAACGACGATGAATCCCCGGATTTCTGGAAATACCTCAACAAATGGACCAAAGACAACATCAATTTCCCGGGTGGGGCTTACCGTGACTGGATAAGAGATTTTTACCAGGGGAACAAGCTTATAAAGAATCAAATCGTCTTGAGAGGACGCCGGGTGCAGCTCCAGAAGATAAAGGCCAACTTGCTGGCACTGGTAGGCAGCCGCGATCATATAGCCCTTCCTCATCAGACTGAAGCCTCTTTAAGCTACCTTTCCAGCAAGGACAAAACCTATCGCGAGTTCAATGTGGGACATGGGGGGTTGATTCTGGGAGAAACAGCCCGCACCAAGGTTTTCCCCTTCCTGTCTGCATGGCTGGCTAAACGGTCTGAAACCTGCGAAGAATAGCCAGGCGTTTAAGGTGTTTTTATGGTCACTCTCGAACCGGCGGCCAGGTTTTGACTTGCATCCTTAACAACCTGGTCACCGGCTTTAATGCCGTCTGTAATCTCTATCCAGTCCTGGTTTTTGAGACCTACATTAACCGGGCATATCTTGATTTTACCTCCATCCACCAGCATAACCTCATAGCTGCCGTCAGCTTTGCTGCGCACTGACTGGCGAGGCAGCCGCAGTATATCCTGGTGCTGGTCGGTTTCAATGCTTACAGTGACCTCATAGCCTGGCTTGAGAATGGTGTTCTGGCCAAGGCTGATGATTACGCTGACCCGGCGCTGAACAACTCCCAGGGCGGAGGTTTTTTCAAAGGCGCTGGGATAAATCTGCCTTACCTCTCCAGACAAGACCTCCTCGCCAAGTACCGGGGCTGTTATCAGTACTTTCTGGCCTTCCTTGACTCCGGACATGTCATCGCTTAAAATATCGGCCTTAATCTGCAGCAGGCCGGTGCCGCCAATTTTTACCAGGGGTGTGCCCGGGGCAACTACCTGACCGGCTTTTGCTGGCAACTCAAGAATATGCCCGCCATTCAGGCTTGAAACCACCAGCTCGGATTCAAGATCGGACAGGTCTGACTGCCGCGTATCCAGTTGTTCGCTCATGTACCCGATATCCGATTCAATCTGGCTTTTCTGGCGGTTGAGGCTATCCAGCTGCATATTCAGGCCGATAACGTTTTCCTGGCTGCTATGATAAAGGTTTTCAGCTGTTTTCAACTCATAATCGGCGGTTTCATATTCCACTTTGCTGATTGCGTCTGCCTGGTAGAGTTGAGACATGCGATCATAGTTTTCCTGAGATTGTTTTACCTCCATGGCCAGGTTTTCGGAACTGTTCTGTTCAGTGGTTAATGCTGACTGGCTGGCGGCTATCTGGGTATTGACCGGCTCCAGCTGTTCCTGTATAGAAACGATCTGGGCTTTGATGCTGGTAATCTCCGACTTGATGCCGACAGTCAGGTTATCTGCTTCCAGGTTGTCCAGGAGAATAAGGTCCTGTTCAGCATTGACCTTTTCGCCAACCCGTGTATAAACAGCTACCACCCGGGCGGTTTTAGGGGATTCCAGGGTGTATTCGCTGACTGCTTCGGTATAGCCGGTCTCTTCAAGCTCGATGGTGATATCGCCTTTTTCTGCTTGCGCCGCATCGATCTGAACAGAGCTGCTTGTATACCAGGCTGCAGCGGCGATTATAACAACAACCGCACCGATTGCCGGCCAGAACCACTTTTTCTTAAGCATGGACATCCCCCTCATCTATGGATATATCAATTATTCCAGCCCTTTCAGGATCTCGACCATGTCGAGCTCCCCGAGGCGTCTTACCGAAATGAAATAGCCGCCCAATACAAACAATATCGACAACCCGGTGGTTATGAAATAGGTTTGAGGATAGATAACAATCGGAAAAACGTAAAGGTCGCTTTCCATGGCCTTCATCATGGCTTCACCCAATACTCGGCCTAGCGGCAGTCCGATCAGCACTCCCAGCACCGACTGCAGGGAAATGTCGTTAAACAGCATCCGCCCGATTTCCCGCCGGTGAAAGCCCAGCACCATCATCGTAGCCAGTTCCCGCTTTCTTTCGGTAAAGCTCATTATGATCGAATTGTACACGATAGCGATGCCTAAAATCATGGAAAATATTAACATTATTCCGATGTAATAGATCATGCTTTCCATCAGCTTATTAAGGTTGTCAAGCTCCTTGTCTTTGCTTAAAACGGATGAAACATTGTTCATATCCTGGAATCGCTTTTCAAAAGAGCTGGTATGGGATTCGTCAACTGTCATCATGACCGCATTAGCCAGGTCGTTTTCCCTGAGCATGCGGTTGGCGGTGTTTAATGATACGAAAGACGACATACCCAGATACTGAGTGTTAATACCAATGACTTTGAGTTCGAAATCGCGGTCCGGGCCCATGCCCAGTCGGGTTTCGCCGCTTACATTGTCGCCGATAGCAAGGTTCAGCTTTTTAGCCAGACGATCGCTGACGATAATCCCGTCTTCGGGGACGTATATCGGCACATCGCTGCTCGTAAGCACCGTTTTCAATTTGCAGCCCACCGGCAGGCCGATTATCACATCATCTTCACTGCCGGCGCTGGAAATTGTTTTAAAACCCTTCTTCCAGAATTTTGCCGGTATTTCCATACGCGGTTCTATAACGGTCACTTCATCCCAGCGTTTCCAGTAATTAATCTCTGCCGTCTTGAGCGGGGCAGAGAAATGGATAATATAATTGTACATGTTTTCCTGCTCATATTGGCGTGAAATCATATAAACGGTGCAGTCATTCATGAAAAATGCCAGCATCAATACCATCACCGAGGCCGAAATGCCGCCGATAGTGACCAGGGTGCGGGAACGATTGCGGGTCAGCGAGCGGAAGCTCATTTTTAAACTGCTGGCCAGATGTTTCCATAACCATCTCCACTTCTCCAGAGGGCTTTTACGTACATGCCGCGGTGGTTCAGTGCGCATGGCTTCAGCCGGATTAATCCGGGTTATGCGGTAAGAGGCCAGAAAACCTGATAGACCTCCAATAATCAGGGTCATAAAGAAACTGGAGATTATTGATTCGATGCTGATTCCGCCCAGTGTATAAGGGAGGTTGAAATAGCTTGAATACTGGTCGGCAATTGCCCGGGCCATGAACAGTCCCAAAATAATGCCGGCCAGAGTTCCGACCATGCTCACTGCCAGGGCATAACTGCTGTAATAGGTGACTATCGCATTATTTGAATAGCCCAGGGCTTTCATTATCCCTATTTGCAAACGCTGGTTGCGAATCAGGCGGGTGAGAATGACAAACTGGATGCCAGCCGCCACCAGAAAAAATATCATGGGAAAGATGGCCGAAGTGGTAGCCAGCTGGTTGAGCTCGGAATCCACGATGCTGTTGCTTAACTGGTCTTTCTTTGGATAAGAAGTGATAAACCCATAAGGCTTTAGCAGGCTTTCAACCTGGAGCTTGATCGTATCCTCATCAGCACCGGGATTGGTCCTGATTACAATCTGATTTACCTGGCCCTGCATGTTGAGGATTTGCTGGGCCTGGCTGTGCTCGATCATCACGATCCCGAATTTGCCAGGTTCAGGGAAGAAATTGCTGGTATCCAGAACCGGGTACATAAACTCAGGAGTGGTAGCTACGCCTACTATATTGATGGTGACTTTTTTGCCATCCGCCACAACCTCCAGGGATTCTTCGCCCTCTTGCCGAAGAGCGTTATAAAAGAGGCGATCAACCAGGCATTCAATCTGGGTTCCGTGGTCTCCCCGGTCGAATACCCGGCCTTCAAGCAGAAGAACACGGTTTATGCCCTCATCAAGAGGCAGGCGATAGCTGCTAATCCGCGCCGTTCCACGCTCTCCGCTGGGTTTCAACAGGGTAAGATCCTTTTGCACGCGGCCCTCCGCCTGGGCAACTCCTTCGATCCCTTCAATGTCATAGATAATGGTCTCTGGAGCTTTGACCACGTGGAAATAATAATCGGCGTTATTCTGATTGCGATAGAAATCCTGCTGGGACATGCTGAGATTGTTAAGGGCGGTGTTCATGGCAACATAGATTGAAACACCCACCATTACGATAGCGGCAAGGGCAAGAAACTGGCCGAGCGTGGACTGGATTGTCCGAAGCAGCTTTTTGGCCAGAGCATTCATTACCACTCAATCCTTTCAGGGGGGAGCGGTTCGGCATTAACCTGGATTTCGGCGATTTCGCCGCTGCGCATCTTAATCACCCGATCAGCCATAAGAGCGATAGGACTGTTGTGAGTTACCATTATCAAGGTGCTGCCATATTTTTCATTAATGTTTTTTAGGGTTTCCAGCACCACTTTACCGGTCTGGTAGTCCAGGGCGCCGGTGGGCTCATCGCAAAGCAGCAGCCGGGGATTTTTAACCATGGCTCTGGCAATTGACACCCGCTGCTGTTCGCCGCCGGAAAGCTGGGAAGGAAAATGGTGGCTGCGGTCAAGCAGATCTACATCGGTCAGCACCTTTGCCACTGAAAAAGGATTTTCCACCAGTTCTGCTGCCAGGGCGACATTTTCTTCAGCGGTCAGGTCGGGAATGAGGTTATAAAACTGAAACACAAATCCGACCTGATTACGGCGGTATACCGTAAGCTCCTTTTCGTTAGCCTGACTCATGTCCTTCTGCTCATAAAACAAGCTGCCACTGGTAGGCCGGTCCATTCCGCCGATAATATTAAGTAATGTACTTTTTCCGGAGCCGCTGGGGCCGATTATGCATAATAATTCGCCGTCATAGATGTCGAAAGTGACGTGCTTGAGAGCTTCGACAACCACCTCGCCCATGTGATAAAATTTATCAACTTGTTCAAAATGGATTAAGACTTCTCGTTCCATGCTTCCTCAACCACTCCCGCAATCAGTAAATAGGCTTTCATTCAGGCTTGAAATGCTCTTAACATTGGTGTAATTATAGATCAACCGGGCTGGATTGAATACATTATTGTTGCCTGCGCTGCATAAGCCCTGTTCGGGATAATTTAAACTGCTAAAGGCAGCTATTAAGCTGCCTTTTAATGCTCTTGTGATCCTGTGGATCTGTGTACTATTTGGCCAGTTCCTCCGCCAGCGCCCGACTTTTTTCGGAAAGCTTCATAGCGAAGGCTGCGGCATCTTGATTTTTCCCTAGGATCATGCTTGCTGAAAGCTCGGCGAATATTCTTTTGAGCTCCATAAACAGTCTGGTTACCACAATAACCAACCCCCTTACGATAGCGAGTGCATATGTCTCAAATTGTCAACAACCTTGTGTTTATTATAATGTTTATCGGGTGTTAAATCCACATAATTTTCGGTTTAATAAGGTCTTGTGCCACTTCTCACTTCTGTACCAAGGTCCTAATTTTTAACTGGAAAGCCAGTTATATCCCTGTGCAATCGGATGTTTCAAGATTAAAATGCTTTTAAGTGCAGGATAATGGGGCAATGATCAGAACCGGCAACATCATTAACTATTTCACAGTCATCTATTCGTTCCAGCATGTTATCTGACACCAGAAAATAGTCAATTCTCCAGCCCACATTTTTGGTCCGGGCATTGGCCCGAAAACTCCACCAAGTATATTTTATTTCTTCCGGATACAAATGCCTGAAAACATCGACAAATCCAAGTTCCATGTATCTGGTCAGGTATTCCCGCTCGATCGGCAGGAAACCGGAGGTTTTTTCGTTGGCCCGGGCATTTTTCAAATCGATTTCATGATGGGCGGTGTTGAAGTCGCCGGTAATTATCAGCTGCCGGCCCTGGCTGCGCAGTGCGGCAGTGTGATTCATCAGCGCGTCATAAAAGTCCAGCTTGTATTGCAGCCGTTCTTCGCCCTGCTGGCCGTTGGGGAAATAGATATTGAACAGGGCGAAATCATCGTACTCACAGACCAGTATTCGACCCTCACAGTCAAAGCGTTCTATGCCTATACCATAAGATACGCATTTCGGAACAGTCCGACTGTAGATCGCGACACCGCTGTATCCCTTTTTCACCCCGGAACTCCAGAAACTCTGGTAGCCTTCGATATTCAGCAGTTCCTGATCCAGTTGCCCTGGTTCGGCCTTGGTTTCCTGCAAGCACAGAATATCCGGCCGGACGTTGTTTACCCAGTCGATAAAACCTTTCTTCTGAACCGCTCGCACTCCATTGACATTCCAGCTGTATATATTCATCATGAGCCTCTATTGTGTCCAGCTGAGGCGGGAAATCATCCGGGCAGCCACCGCATCCATCTGTGGAGATGCATATTCCTCGACTTTGCCCTTGTCAACCAGCTGGTTCAGCTTTCCGTCCCAGACCAGGTCTCCGAGGAAGTCTATTCCCAGGTTCTGAGCCACCTGGGCACCGTTGCTTTCGCCAAAAATAAAGAGCTTTTCTGAACAGCAGGGACAAACTACGTGACTCATGTTTTCAACCATGCCCAGGATGGGAACATTGATTTTTTTAGCCATTTTAATAGTCTTTTTAACCACCATCAGAACCAGGTCCTGTGGAGAGGTTACTACCACGATCCCGTTAATGGGCAGGGTTTGCATTACGGTGAGGGGAACGTCGCCGGTTCCTGGGGGCAAGTCTATCAGCAAGTAATCGAGCTCCCGCCAATCAACCTCGTTCCAGAACTGGCTAATGGCACCGGCCAGCATTGGGCCGCGCCAGATTACCGGATCGTCTTCGTTGGGAAGAAAGAAATTGATAGACATCATTTTGATTCCCAGCGGTGTTACCGGAGGCTCGAGTCCATAATCTGTATTTTCAATCGGTGGAAGGCGCAGGCCGAAGGCCCGTGGCTGGCTGGGGCCGGTTATATCAGCGTCCAGGATGCCAACCTTTTGACCCATGCGGGTCAGGCTGCAAGCCAGCAAAGATGTTACTGAGGATTTGCCCACCCCTCCTTTGCCGCTCATAACCGCTATAACGTTCTTGATATTATTAAGAGAGCCATATAGTAATTTTTCCTGATGTTCAGGAGCTATATGTGTTGCTTGACGGGCGGCGCTTTTGGCAGCGGCAACGTTCAACGGGGCATCGTGCTTGTCGCCTTTGGATGACTTGGCCATTTTCATTCCTCCTGATATGAGTAATCCAATCACAAACAATTGTAGTGATTAAGGGTCTCCAATGCAAATGAAAATAGGTTTCAATATATAGAATATTTATAATCATAAGCCTGGATACTGATTGTTGCGCAATAAAAATCCGGGTCCTGCAAATATCAGGAGCCCGGATAACTGGTGCAGTAAGGCGGTTAATCCAGCCGCCGTTCTTCGTACTGTGAAAACTCCATAGAAAAGGCTGCCCGACCCTGGCTGAGTGAGCGCAATGTTGTGGAATACCCGAACATTTCGGCCAGCGGAACCTGCGCTCTGATCATCTGGGTCGAACCCTCCATTTCCATGGTTTCAATGCGGCCCCGCCGGTTATTCAGGCTGCCGATGATTCCACCGGTGAATTCTTCTGGAGTCGTTACCTCCACCTTCATGACCGGCTCAAGCAGCTTGGGACCTGCTTTGCGCAGGCATTCCCGTCCAGCGATAAGGCCAGCCATCTTGAAGGACATTTCTGATGAATCAACCTCATGATATGAGCCGTCCAACAGGGTGGCCTTGACGTTGATAACCGGATGACCCTTTAGTACTCCTTCTTCCAGCGATTGTTTGATCCCGGCTTCAACAGCGGGGACATATTCGCGAGGCACCACACCTCCGACAATTTTATTTTCAAAAATAAAGCCTTCACCGGGTTCCAATTGGATGACTACATGACCGAACTGACCCCTGCCGCCAGTTTGTTTGACATAGCGGGCTTCGTAAGTGGCTGCGCGGCTGATGGTTTCCTTATAGGCCACCTGGGGCTGGCCGATGTTAATATCCACGTTGAATTCACGGGAAAGCCTTTCGGTTATAATTTCCAGATGCAGTTCGCCCATGCCCGATATTAATGTCTGGCCGGTTTCATTGTTATAGGAAATTTTAAATGTAGGATCCTCGGCTGAAATCTTGGCCAGGGCTTCGGTGATCTTCTGTTGATCCGATTGGGTTTTAGGCTCGACAGCGATCTGGATGACCGGCTCGGGGAAGTCAATGGACTCAAGCAGTATGGAATGGCCTTCAACACAAAGAGTATCGCCGGTGGTCACGTCCTTAAGGCCGATAAATGCGGCAATGTCACCGGCTTCGATTCCATCTATTTCTTCGCGGTGGGCGGCGTGCATTTTCACCAGCCGTCCGACCCGCTCTTTTCTGTTCTTGGCGGAATTATATACATAACTGCCCGCTTTCAGGCGTCCGGAATAAACCCGGGCGAAAGCCAGCTTGCCTACATGACGGTCGCTAACAATCTTGAAAACCAGGGCGGAAAAATCTGCATCCGGATCGGGTTCGACTACCATTTCCTCGCCCGTGTTCAAATCAATTCCATGTACAGGTTCGCCTTCCAGCGGAGAGGGCAAATAATCTACAATGGCGTCCAAAAGCATCTGCACCCCTATATTGCGGTAGGATGAACCACATATAACTGGCACCATCCGGCCGTCAATGGTGCCGGTGCGAATTACGGCCATAAGCTCATCTGCGCTAATAGTCTCGTTGTTGTAATACTTTTCCAGCATTTCTTCGCTGTTCTCGGCCAGACTCTCCACCAGTTCCAGGTTCAGACGAGTTGCTTCAGCCAGGAAATCATCAGGAATAGTGGTTTCTTCAATGTCTGTTCCCCAGGGACCTGCAAAAGTAAAGAATTTCATTTTAACCAGGTCAATAATTCCAGTGAAACTATCGTCCTTAAATACCGGCATGGAGATTACCAGGGGATTGGCCCCCAGACGGTTCTTGATCTGATCCACAACCCTCAGGAAATCAGCGCCCACCGCATCCATCTTATTAACATAAGAAATGCGCGGCACCCGGTACTTATTGGCCTGCCGCCATACCGTCTCGGATTGCGGCTCCACTCCGCCCTTGGCACAGAAAATAACCACCGCTCCATCCAGGATGCGCAGGCTTCTTTCAACTTCGGCGGTGAAATCCACATGGCCGGGCGTATCAATAATATTAATGTTTGTGTTTCTCCACAGGCACTTGGTTGCTGCCGAAGTAACGGTTATACCGCGCTCTTTTTCATAGGGCAGGTAATCCATAACGCTTTCACCGTCATGAGTTTCCCCAATTTTGTGGGTTCGGCCCGTATAATAAAGAATACGTTCCGTGGTTGTGGTCTTGCCAGCGTCGATATGGGCAATTATTCCGATGTTGCGGATGTCTGCAATCATATAATACGTTACACTCCTCTAATACAGGCAAAAATTAACGGCATTCCTGTGCCCAGTCATGCCGCTACCCTTGCAATTATTAACGATGTTACCACTGCAATGTAAATTGACAGCTAATTTTATATTACTTTAGTGTAAAATGTCAAGATAATAAGAGATAAACCAATATCTATAGATGGCCTATCTCCCCTTGTATTCGGCGTTGCGTTTCTCCAGAAAAGCTGCCACACCCTCCTGCAGGTCGTAAGTGCCGCAGCAGAAGGTTGACTGGGCCTGTTCAAAAAGCATGGCGGAATGCAGACTGCTTTCCGCCGCGACATTGATGCCCTTTTTAGCAAATCGCAGGCCGATCGGAGCCAGGCTGGCCAGTTTCTCGGCCATCTTCATGGCTTGCTCATCCAGTTGTTCTGTTTTGACCATTTTCTCAATTAAACCGATACGCAGGGCTTCTTCCGCGCCTATTTCTTCGCACAACATGATAAGCCGCTTGGCCTGTCCCGGACCAACCAGCCGCGTAAGGCGCGATGTGCCTCCCATATCCGGAGCCAGGCCAAATCTTACCTCTGGTATGGCAAAGCGAGCATTGTCGGCGGCGATGCGCAGATCGCAGCCCAGAATCAGTTCCATTCCCGAACCATAGCACACGCCTTTTACTGAGGCTATTACCGGGAAAGGCATTTCCTGCCAGCGGCTGTACAGCTTCTGAAGCCAGGACAAATTGTCAAGAATATAACTGGAACTCACAGTTTTCAGATAGCTTACGTCGAATCCAGCACAGAAATGATCACCACTTTGCTTGATTAAGAGGACCCGAACGGTTTTGTCCTTGTCGATTTTATTTTGATGCGTTTCCAGTTCGTTCAGGAACTGGTCCCCGACCACATTCCAATTGGCAGCGTTGTCCAGGCTTAAGATGCCGATATCACCTTTTTTACGATAGTTGATTAGGCTCATATGCGTTCCTCCGAACTATCCTGATGATGTATATTTTATTTAATCAACGCCGAAAGGGTTTTAAAAGCCGGACCGCCAGCTTCCTTTAATAAATCAAAAATAACTGTTTCCGTGTTGGTTATTACGGCTCCCCGGTCGTGCATCAGGGACAGGCCGTTTTCGTAGTTGTCATCGAAGCGTGAACAGACAGCATCCTTTACCAAATGCACATTAAAACCGGAATCACAGAGTTCCCGGGTGGTTTGATAAACACAAACATGGGTTTCACTACCGGCAATGAGGATAGTTTTCCGGCCGCTGTCCGCCACCATTTTATTGAATTCCGGAGTGCAGGCGGAAAAAAGGGTCTTTTCTATATACATATACTCTTTAAGATTATCCTTAATGGCTTGTTCAGTGGGTCCCAGGCCCCGGGGGTATTGTTCAGTAACGATGACCGGAATTCCAAATAAATCGGCAGCCGTCAACAGTATATTAGTATTTTTAATCACTTTGTCGCGGTCTTTCATGGCCACCATCAAGCGCTCCTGCAGATCGATGACCACCAGCAGGCAATCCGGAGCGTTCAATCTGTATTTACTCATATAGCGCCCTCCTTTGATATTATGTGTACATATTCTATCACAAATTGCCGCTTTCTCGAGTTTTTTAACCGGCCCGGCCTTGCTGCCGCCCGGAAGAAAAACGCTTGGCATGTTGTGCAATTGTGCTATAATTATTGGCGTTATGGGGGCGTGGCTCAGCTGGGAGAGCACCTCGTTCGCAACGAGGGGGTCAGGGGTTCGAGTCCCCTCGTCTCCACCATTAGAAAAACAAAAAACGTCCATTGTTCATTGTTGGATAATGGACGTTTTAATGTTTTTCTTATCCCGCGACCGGAAGCATCCATGGTTTCGTGAAGCTGGAGATCGTCGGGGTATCCTTAATGATGCTTATTGATACAAGGAATCCACCATTTATTGGTGGATTTTGGCGTTTTCAGGGGTGGAAGCGGGTCATTTGGAGCCGAAATATGGTATTAAGAGGAAACAGTGCCATATTAAGGGCGAATAGCGATATGCTAGCCGGGCCACCCGCTGATTGGTTGAGTATATAGGAGCCAAAGCCGGGAGGAATAATTATAAGGTGCTGCATGGTCCATGCCGAACGCTTGTTCAGTATTCATGTTGGATGATCCGCTACGAATAAGAGCACGTTTTACAGCAATTCCCCATAATTGCGGCCGCCGTAAAAGATTCTCGCCACTTGAACCGCATTCAGGCTTTCTTCAAATCGATAGATGAGTAAATAATTTTTGATTAAAGCTTTGCGATAGCCAGCCTTCGCCAATCGCATATCGGAACACTTCGCATACATAAGGGGATTGGTCTTGAGGTTGTCATAACAGGCTTCAATTTCATCCAGCAAGTTGGTAGCAGCATCAGGGCTCTTGAGGTCGTACATGATATATCCGATTATTTCATTCAAATCCCGGTCAGCCAATTCCGATACGATCAGTTTACAGCCCATATTTCTGTCTGATTCCCTTCAGGGAAGAATTACCATCCAGAACCTGCCCTTCCATAAACTGTTTCTCCGCCGCCTCAAGCTTGCCGTACACGTCATTTAGAAAAAGAGTTTTTTCGTAGGTTTCCATGCTCATAATAACCATATCGCCATAGCCGTTCTTGGTTATGAATATCGGTTCAGTGGACAGGCGGCATCTTTCAGAAATCTCGCTGGTGTTTTTCAGATCTTTGATTGGTATTATTTGCGGCATCATTTATCACTCCTTTGGTTGGCCTTATTATGGCCTAATTATACCATTGTTCTCTACCGATATTCATGGTGATATAGCCGGTGGGAACATCTATGAGACTATTAAGTTTCAGTCGTAGTGTACAGGACTCGAAACTGGCATCAGCAGCCGTTTTATCGGTGCCGTCCTTGCTTTTTGGTTCAAAAATTAATAATCCCATCAATCGTTTCTGAAAATAATTCATCGGCCACAGCATTGCTTATACTTTTTTCCACTGCCGCAAGGGCAGGGGTCATTTCGTCCTATTTTTGCTACGGATGCTGGTCGCGCTGGAAAAGGGATCAGATTGGATTTGTCCGTAGAACAAAGTTCAGATGGGGTATGACCAAAATTGCTCCATAGACGGGTGCTGTTCTGCACGTCCATGATTTGCTGGACCAAAACCTCCACCTGGCCCATGCCACCAAATTTAACGCCGACGGAATTCAACAGATCAAAGAACTCCTGTATCCTGGCTTCGGCAGCGCACATATCATAGATCTCTTCAAGGACATCCAGCACCACTTCCGGGTCAGAGATATATTCAGATAGGGCGGCTTTTAGAGTCAACAACTGAGGGGTTGTTTCATAATAATCCCAATCCGAGTATTTAAGGAATTCGTCTTTGGGGGGAGTGTAGCGCGGCTTGCCTTTGCGGATTGCGACCAGCAAAGGCACCGATTCATAGTCATCATCAGCAAACTCATGATCGACAATGTATTTTTCCCAGAAGCAATAACCCGCATCAGTGCAAACATAGGGCAACAGTGCCCTGAAAACATCATCAACGCTGATTTGCCTCTGGTTCTGACTGTTGAATATGTCAGCCAGTTCATCCTGGCCGATGACGCCGTAGAGGTTAACGGCGGCAATTGCATAGTTGTTGATCAGGATGCGGAAGTTCTGGTCTTCCAGAAAACCGTTGCTGACCAGTTCCATATATCCAGCTTTGATTTCATCGGGAACCACATAATACAGTTCATTATCATGATAGAAGCACTGAAGCAACATCATGATTTGAGCCTTAATATACCAATCGTCAAAGACAACTTCGGCCTGGTAGTTCACCTGACTTGCGGCTTCGTGAAAGAAGTTCCATTCCTGTTCATCAAGGATGTTGAGGCAATTGCGGAGGTTATCGGTTCGAATCAAATTCTCGGCAATGGCTTGTATCAGGTCCGGTTTGGAAAGCTTGCTGTAGTATTTTACATGCAGTTCTTTGCCTATTTTCCGCAGTATCGTAACATTTTTAAATTCCAGGATTTCCTTGAGAGAATACACTGGAACGCTGTGGATAGCATTTTCAATATTCATTCTTCTGACGACATCAAGAATAGCCGTTTCCAAATCAGTCCTGTTCACTTGGTTTGCCATGGTACGACCTCACACGCATAGATTTTATTTAGCCGGTACATCATGAACACAGTTTACGGTGATTCAGCCGGGGAGACAAGTACTACTCGTTATCATGTGCCGTAGATTGTCTGTTCTTCACATAATCATGCGATTCTTCAGAAGACCTTTACTGTGGATTTCCTGACCAAGAAAACGAAAGTCAATGCGGGCGATGTTCCTCAGTATTATGTGGAAAACAGCCACCCGGCCAACATTGAGATTGAAGGAGGCCTTTTCCAGCGGCAGCTCTGCTGACTACATATTCACAAATATCTCCTTGCCCTGCTGGCAAAGAGTGGTAAATTATTTGTAGTGTTATTAAAAATGTTTCTGTTGATGGAGGACGTAATGCTGGTAGGAGAAATACGCAATAAAATAGATAAGATCTGGGAGACTTTCTGGACCGGAGGGATCACGAATCCGTTATCGGTCATTGAGCAAATTACTTATTTGCTTTTTATAAAGGGCTTGGACGAAGTTGAGACGCTCAAAGAAAAGGAAGCCAGCATATTGGGCGTGCCGTTCGAGCCTATCTTCCCACCTGAACACCAGAACTGGCGCTGGGGGCAGTTCAAAAGCCTGGCAGCCGCCAAAATGTATAAGATCATATCCGAAGAAGTCTTTCCTTTTATAAAAAGCTTGCATGGGGACAAAGAATCAGCCTATTCCAAATACATGGCTGATGCCATCTTTATGATCCCCACCCCGCAAATGTTGGAAAAGATTGTGACTGGTCTCGAAGAGGTTCCCATGAACGACCGGGATACCAAGGGCGACCTGTACGAATATCTGCTGTCTAAAGTGGCCACCGCCGGTACCAATGGGCAGTTCAGAACTCCCCGGCACATCATCAAGATGATGGTGGAGCTGATGAAGCCTGGACCAGAGGATATCATTGCCGACCCGGCTGCAGGCTCGGCCGGATTCCTGGTAGCCGCCAACGAATATTTGCGGGAAAACCATGCTGATTTGTTCTATGATGCCCACTTAAAGGAGCATTTTAACAACACCATGTTCTATGGATTCGATATGGACCGCACTATGCTCCGAATCGGAGCCATGAACATGATGCTGCACGGGGTGGATAATCCCAATATTGAATACCGGGATTCGTTGTCGGAAGTGAATACCGACAATTCCAAGTATACGCTGATTCTGGCCAATCCGCCCTTCAAAGGTTCATTGGATAATGAAGCTGTATCAGCCGACCTGCTTAAGGTGACCAAAACGAAAAAGACAGAATTGCTTTTCGTGGCTTTGATGCTCCGCATGCTGAAAACCGGCGGGCGCTGTGCCACCATCGTTCCGGACGGTGTTTTATTCGGAAGTTCCAACGCCCACAAAAAATTGCGCGAACACCTGATTGAGAAACACCGTCTGGAAGCGGTTATTTCGATGCCTTCAGGAGTATTCAAGCCTTACGCTGGTGTATCCACAGCGGTTATCGTCTTTACGAAAACAGGAGCGGGCGGTACTGACAATGTTTGGTTCTACGATATGAAGGCCGATGGATACTCGCTGGATGACAAGCGCAATCCCATCGAAGCCAATGAGATACCGGACATTATCGCGCGCTTCCACGACCTGGAGGATGAAACGGCGAGGTCTCGCATAGAACGGTCTTTTTGCGTTCCAAAAGACGAGATAGTGGGCAATGGTTATGACCTGTCGATTAACCGGTACAAGGAACTGGTGCATGATGAAGTGGAGTATGAGGCGCCGCAGGTTATACTGGGGCGGATTAGGAAATTGGAACAGGAACTTGTGAAGGGTCTCAATGATTTGAGTATATTACTAATAGTGTAGTTTAAATCCTTGAATAATAAGGAATCATCAGTATAGGAGCATCAGGTTAATATGTACAAACTAGAATATATGTCAGTTGGAGATGTTGTTAGCATAACATCAGGTTTTGCTTTCAAATCGGATCTGTTCAACGATCTTGGGAATGGTTTTCCAATAATTCGAATCAGGGACGTTGTTAGAGGTGCTACAAAGACATATTATTCAGGGAATTACGATGAAAAATACATAGTAAAAGCCGGAGACTATCTTATTGGGATGGACGGAGAATTTAATATTGCAAAGTGGGAGTCCGAAGACGCTTTGCTAAATCAACGAGTATGCAAGATCAGTATGGATATCAGAAAGGCTGACGAGAGATATTTGTACTATGTGTTAAAAGGAGAACTCAAGAATATCGAGGAGCGCACACCGTTCGTGACAGTAAAACATCTGTCGGCAGAAGATATACGTTCGACTATAGTTTTCCTTCCCCCCATCGAAACCCAGCGCCGCATCGCTGCCGCCCTGGATCAAGCCCAGGCGCTTGTAGACCTCCGGCGTCAGCAGATTGCCCTGCTGGATGAACTGATCAAGAGTGTTTTTCTGGAGATGTTCGGGGATCCGGTGACCAATCCGAAGGGATTTCCGCTTGTAAGGGGCTCGGGGATTGTTTTATCAGTTAAATGTGGGCCTTTCGGTAGTGCCTTAAAAAGGGATGAATACACTGTAGCTGGTGTGCCTGTGTGGACTATGGACAATATCAAGAATGATACTTTTTCTGAAGACGGATGTCTTTATATCGAAGAGACGAAATTTCAGGCCCTTTCAAACTATAATGTTCGCGAGGGAGACATAATAATTTCAAGGGCTGGAACGGTTGGAAAACTTTGTGTTGTAAAAACAAAAGCAGAAAAGTCCATTATCAGCACTAACCTCATCAGGATTAGGTTGAATCAGCAACAAATTTTACCCCAGTTTTATTCTTTTTTGATTGCCAAGTTTGGAAATCGTGTTGGGCGTTTAAAGACAGGCGATGAAGGTGCTTACACATTCATGAATACTCAAGCGATCAACAATATTGATATTTATTTACCACCCCTCGACCTCCAGAATCAGTTCGCCGCCATCGTCGAACAGTTGGAGGAGCAGAAGGCCGTGATGGAGCAAAGCCTGACCTTGATGGAAGAAAACTTCAACAGCATCATGCAAAAAGCCTTTCGGGGAGAGCTTTTTTCATGAGCTAAACCGTACCGCGCCCTGAACGGAGGGATACAGATCGTATGCCAGATTCCAATTTTGCGTTTTTACAGAGCAACCGCAAGTTTGCGGATATAGTGAAATCAGCTACAGAGGCCGAGGCCACGCTGGGCAGCAGCCCGGCGGCCTGCGCCATCCTGGCCCGCCGCGCCCTGGAACTGGCAGTGCGCTGGATGTATTCCGCCGAGCCTGCTCTGCACCTTCCCTACCAGGATAATCTCAGCGCCCTGATTCACGAGGGCACTTTTATGAAGCTGCTGGATCCCCGGCTGTTTAAACCCATTAAGTTCACCGTCCGGCTGGGCAATTCCGCCGCCCATGCGGGGACCGGCATCACCCGGGGGGAAGCCATCCTTTCTCTGCGCAATATACACCAGTTCCTGGCCTGGATGGATTACCGGTATTCAACTGAACCCGTGGCCTTTCGTCCCTTCAATGAACAGATTCTTCCCGCTGCAGATGAAGTGCAAAGAAGCCAGGCCGAGCTGCACGATTTATATGAGCTACTGGGCTCTCATGACCGCCTGCTTAAAGAACAGGTAGCCGCCAATGAAGCCTTGAGAGCCGAAATAGCCGCCCTGAAAGCCAGCCAGGGCCAGGCCGAACCGTTCCATGTTGACGAGATCAGCGAATTCCAGACCCGGAAACTGTATATCGACCGTGATCTCAAAGATGCTGGCTGGAAGTTCGCTGATGATTGCATATGGGAGCTGGAAGTGGAAGGTATGCCTTACGGCAGCGGTATTGGCTATGCCGATTATGTCTTGTTCGGAGGCAACGGCAAACCAGTGGCGGTGGTGGAAGCCAAGCGCACCTGCCTGGATCCGCGGAAAGGACAGCAGCAGGCATTCATATATGCAGATTGCCTGGAAAAGAAATATGGCCAGCGTCCTATCATATTCTATACGAACGGCTTTGAAACCCACATCTGGGACAATCTTCGCTATCCGCCCCGGCTGGTATCGGGATTCCATACCAAAGAAGAATTGCAGCTCATGATTAACCGCCGCCATAACCGGCTGCCCCTGGAACACATCAGCATCAACAAAGACATAACCGACCGTTATTACCAGCGGGAAGCCTTGCTGGCCGTCTGTGAAAGCTTTGAGGCCGGGGCTCGCAAAGCCCTGCTGGTAATGGCCACCGGCAGCGGCAAAACCCGGACCGTAGCCTCTTTAGTGGAAATTATGTCCCGTCATGAGTGGATTACCAATGTTTTGTTTCTGGCCGATCGCCGCGCCCTGGTGCGCCAGGCGAAAAATGCCTTCAATACCCATTTGCCGACTATGAGCCTGTGCAACCTTACCAGCAACAAGGACGATCCCAGGAGCCGGATTGTTTTTTCAACCTATCCGACCATCATGAATGCCATTGACAGCAGTAAAAACGAAGATGGCGAGCGCCTGTTCAGCATTGGCCATTTTGACCTGGTGGTGATTGATGAAGCCCATCGCAGCATCTTCAAGAAGTACAAAGCCATCTTTGAATATTTCGATGCCATGCTGGTCGGCCTGACTGCCACCCCCAAGACCGATATTGACAAGAACACCTATGGGATTTTTGACCTGGAGAATGATGTGCCTACATACGCCTATGAGCTGCCGAATGCGGTCCAGGACGGATTTCTGGTGGACCATTACCGTCTGGAAACCGTTTTGAAGTTTCTTGACGAGGGGATCGTATACGACGATCTTTCCGAAGAAGACCAGGAAGCTTTCGAAGAAACCTTTGATGATGACATGCCGGAGCGCATTTCCAGCGACGCCTTGAACAAATGGATTTTCAACGATGACACCATTGGCCAGGCGCTATCCATCCTGATGGAAAAAGGCCTGAAAGTGGACGGTGGAGACACCCTGGGCAAAACCATCATTTTTGCTCGCAACCATGAACATGCCGTTCATATCGTAGAGCGCTTCGATATACTTTACCCGGAATGCAGAGGGGAATTTGCCCGGGTTATTGATAATGCCGTTAACTATGCGGAAGATCTCATTGACCGCTTTTCGGATAAGAATCAGATGCCGCAAATTGCAGTTTCCGTAGATATGCTGGACACCGGCATCGACATTCCCGAAATACTCAACCTGGTTTTCTTCAAGAAAGTGTTTTCGAAAAGCAAGTTCTGGCAAATGATCGGGCGCGGCACCAGGCTCTGCAAGGATTTATTCGGTCCTGACCATGATAAAGAGTGCTTCTATATCTTTGATCTATGCGGCAATTTCGAGTTCTTCCGGGTCAATCCCAAAGGGCGGGACGGCAAGGAAGCCATAGGACTGACCGAGAGAATCTTCGGAATCAAGGTTGATCTGATCAGAGAATTGCAGGATTTGCGTTTCCAGGATGAAGAGCACCGGGCTTACCGACAGCGCCTGATCACCAAATGCCGGTCGGATATTGCCGCCCTGAACCGGGACAAGTTCACCATCCGGCAGCACTTGCGCTATGTGGATAAATACAGCCAGGACGACGCCTGGACCGCCATTGGCCATATCGAAAGCGAGGAAATCAAGAGCCACCTGGGAGCGCTGATCGGTATCGTTGAGGGTGACGAACTGGCCCGCAGCTTTGATCACCTGATGCTGACCATTGAGTTAGCAGACATCATTGCGAAAAATGCGCGCCGTCAGAAGGACCGGGTAGTGACTACCGCGGTCAAGCTTTCCGCCAAAGGCAGTGTACCCCAGGTAGCCCGGCAAAGTGAGATCATTGAAAAGGTTCAGACCGATGAGTTCTGGCAGTCGGCAGCCATTCCCGATTATGAAGAGGTTCGTGAAGCCCTGCGCGACCTGATCAAGTTCCTGGATAAAAGCGATACAAAGACCTATTATACAAACTTTGCTGATGAGCTCCTGGAGATCAACGAAAGCCCCGGGGAATACAGCGTCAGCAACATGGAAAGCTATTATGCCAAGGTGAATCGTTATATTGCTGCACACGAAGATCATATCGCGATCTACAAGCTGAAAAACAACAAGCGGCTAAACGAGCAGGATTACCAAACCCTGGAATCCATACTCTGGAAAGAGCTGGGCAGCAAAGAAGAATACAGCCAGGCTTTTGGTGCAACCCCGCTCACCCTGCTCGTCCGCAAGATTACAGGACTGTCCATCGAAGCAGCCAACGAAGCCTTCTCGGAATATTTGGATGAACAGAATCTTAACACTCGGCAGATACGCTTTGTGAAGACCATCGTGGATTATGTGGTCAAAAACGGATATATCGCCGATAAGAAGGTGCTGCAGGAAGATCCCTTCAAGACCCGGGGGAGTATTCTGGAGCTGTTCCCGACTGAAGCCGCCATGAAAATCGTTAGCATTATTGATGAAATTAAGAAGAATGCCGAAGAGCTGGAAAGCGCGTAGGCTGCTGAATGTTTTACCAGTGATTATTTCGTTTGATACGATTGTGATGATGAAGTAACTTCTGCCCGTACAGGAGCCAGACATGGAGCCCGTGAGATGAAGTTTTCCTTTAATAACGGAACCAAAGTCAAGGTTTAGGCGGATACAAACAATTGACCGGCGCACCTTCTGCCGCCGATGGATCACCCATTCTCGCATTGTCGTATATAAGAAAGTTGGATACAATTACATCTATGGACGAAATCCGCAATGCCATACTTAGTGAAACGGCGTCATGAAGAAATAACGTCTACCCAATTCCGGTGATTATGATAAATGTCTGTTCTGCTGCCATGCTGGATCTGGGCGTTAATCCTAAAATCTTGAAGAACTAGCATAGTGTAGTTTCATAGAAGTCTATAGCCAAAAAGAAGTGCCGGCAATCTTCGTTGGAACAAACAGAAACGACCGTGGAAAACCATGCACCACGCTAAAAAGGCAAAGGGGGCGTAATAGTTGATCAGTCAACTGTCAATAAAGAACTTTAAAGGATTTAGAGATTTTTCAACCGATGGAATAAAACCAATTACCATTATTGGTGGTAAAAACAATGTCGGAAAGACAAATCTGCTAGAGGCGGTTTTTCTGACCCACGACCGAACCAATCCAGAAATGATTCTGCGACAATACAATTGGCGAGGTGTTCCTGCCGTTCCTTCTGAACCCGATCATATGTGGGGGCCGTTTTTTTGGAATTACGAAATGGACAGGCTCATACAGATCGGTTTGCGCCGCGGGAAAGTTGATGAACTATTCACCGTCAAGTATTTATCAGAATACACTCCGAAAAAGTTCCAACCTACCAACGATAGTGGTGTTTTCCTAACGGACGGAATAAGCGGTACTAACTGGGCACTCGAACTAAAAGGCAGCATAGACGGAGACATTGTCTTCCGTGGTCACTTGGTAGCTGGGCCGGGGACATATGCCATGTCAATTGAGAAGCCCGCGCCAATTCCCAAGTCTTTTTTCCATACAGCCAGAGGGGGAGGCATTCCGGGTGAAATGGCTACCATTTATAGCAAGCTCGAAATCGAAGGTGATGCACAATGGATCATCGAAGATCTGCAACTGATTGAGCCTGACCTAAAAGGTCTGATGGTCGCGTCTCTAGGTGCTGGTATACCGATGCTATATGCCGATGTAGGTATGAAGAAGAAACTGCCAATTGCACTCATGGGTGATGGTATATCACGATTCTTGTCTTTGATTAGTTCCATGGTCAATACTAAAGGCGGCATTATTCTAATTGACGAATTTGAAAACGGCCTTCATTACTCAGTGTTGCCAAAACTCTGGCATGCTCTGGCAAGGGCTGCTAAAAAATACGATTGCCAAATAATGGTGACATCTCACAGTTATGAATGTCTGAACTCTGCCGTTAAGGGTCTTTCCGGTGACCTGGCAAATCTCTTGGGATATATTCGATTGGATCAGGCAGGAGAAAATATACTCGCTAAAGTGTACGATTATGAATTGTTGGCATCTTCCATTGAAGATAATTGGGAGGTGCGCTAATTTGGATCATTTCGTAATCGAGAAAACAAAACTGCTTTTGGTAGAAGGGGACGACGAGGTTAACTTCTTCTATGCGCTTTTTAAACATATGGGGGTCGAAGAGCAAATACATGTGCACAACTCCGGAGGAAAAAGTAATATCAGCCGGGACATTAAGAAACTGGCTGTATCGCCAAATTATGATGCCTTAACACATGTTGGCATTATTCAAGACGCGGACCAGAGCGCATTTGATGCGTTCCGTAGTGTCCAAAACGCTCTGCGCAATCGAAATATGCCATTTCCGGATTCTATGGGTGGAATAGTTAATGGTACGCCTAATATTGGGGTTTTTATTATCCCGACTAACTCAGAAGAAGGCATGTTAGAAGATTTGTGTCTTAAGACTCGTAGTGATCATCCAGCAATGGAATGTGTCGAGGCATTCATGCTTTGCTTAAAGAACAATGTTACCGATTTTCCTAAAAACGAAACAAAAGCGAAATGCATGTCCTTTGTGGCAGCATGTACAGATGCCCACAGCCTCGGTATTGCGGCTAAACGGGGATGTTGGAATCTTGACCATGAATGTTTAAGTGACCTAAAAGAGTTCATTATGGGGTTATTCTGTTCAGAAATTTAGCATGTAATTGGAAAGATTGTCATAAGACTAGACTCGTTCCCATGGAGCCTTGAAAGAGGATCAAATTCCTTCTGCCCGCGGCAATTGGTTTTTACACACTCCCTGACCAGAATGCACCCCCCACCCCTGAAATCGTTGAAAGAAACCACCAGGGGCGTGCATTTATGTCATTCGTTGAGGTTTTTACCATTAGAAAAACAAAAACGTCCATTGTTCAATATTGAGTGATGGACGTTTTTATTATCCAGCGCCCGCCAGTAGCCATTTCTCCTTAAAACTATCGCCAACTTAGTGAATCCTTTGAGCTTCAAAATCCTATTTTGAAAACGGGATAATGGATACAGCTTTTCCATTCTGATTGCAAATCACCGGTTCAAATGATAATCATTGCCATTATGAATAACTTGGGAAGAGGGGCCTGCTTTTGGTTTGACAATCGCCAGGATTAATCCTATTATAGAATCGGAATTATAATATATAACATAATAATAAGTTATATAAAGAAGGGCGGTTGCAAGATCACTTTACACGGATTATATGTAATTGGTCTTGCACGGAAATCAGGTTAGCCATGAGCCACATTACAGTACAGAATCTGAGTAAATGCTACATGCAATCAAACCAGGAGCATGTTGTTCTTGATGGACTTTCATTTGAAGTGGAAAATGGACAATTCGTATCCGTACTTGGTCCCTCGGGATGTGGTAAAACCACCCTGCTTACGATTATAGCCGGATTCAACCAGGCCAGCCAGGGCACTGTAGTAATCGGCGAGGGGCGCACGGTGGTAAAACCCGGCTCGGACCGCGCTTTTGTATTTCAAAACTATGCCCTATTCCCCTGGATGACGGTTAAGGAAAATATCCTGTTTCCCATGAAAAACCTGGGCATTTCTGAGCTGGATCAAGAGGAAAGGCTGCAGAGCTTGCTGCAACTGGCTCAACTTAGCCATGCCGAGTACCTGCATCCGCACCAGTTGTCGGGTGGCATGAAGCAAAGAACGGCCTTGGTCCGCGCCCTGGCCTGTCAGCCCGAAGTCCTGCTCATGGATGAACCGCTGGGGGCGCTGGATTATCAAATGCGTCAGGAACTGCAGGAGGAAATGGAGCTTATTTTTACCCGCGATCCGGTAACCGTTCTAATGGTTACGCACGATGTCGAAGAAGCGGTCTATATGAGCGACCGGGTGCTGCTGATGTCAACCCGGCAAGGCCGTATCGATCAGGATTTGGCCATCGATCTGCCCCGGCCGCGCAATCGTGATGCAGCCAGGTACCAGGAATATGTCCGGCATTTAAGGAAAAGTTTGAAAAAAACAACATTTTTAATGGAGGTTATATAATGAAAGTTGCTTACATTTTTTCCACTACCAACGCCCACCGTATTTTGAATACCATGATCATTCCCCAGTTGGAGAATGACGAACACGGAGCCGATGTGCTCGGCATGTTCTTCTTCTTCGATAATGCCTATTTTATGCATAAAGACACGGAAATAGGGCAGCGCCTCCAGGCTTTGCAGGAAAAAACCGGCATGCTGCTGATGGCCTGTGATCAATGCGCCATCGAGCGTGGGGTTGATCAAGCTTTGATCGCAGGCGGCCATATAGGATGCTTCCCGGTTTTGTATAAAGCCATTGAAGGTGCCGGCGGGGTAGACCAGGTCATCACTTTGTAAGCCTCACCCGGGCGTGGTAAGCAGCATAATTTCAGCAAAGAACATGGAGAAACAACCGATGCCCAGAGTGCTGGTTGAGTTTATTAATACATGACCCAGCTGCAACAATCACGAGGCCGTGATTAAGGAAGTAGCTGCCCTGTATCCCGACCAGGTGGAGCTTAAAATCTACCAGGCCGGCCGTGATATGTCCTATTTACGCAAGTATGGAAACATTACGCGCGGCACCATGGTGGTCGGAGAACAGGTCAAAACCGAGCAACTGGACCGCGCCCGGGTAGAAAAGCTCATCCGGGAGGCCATTGGCAAGGAAGAGGGTATATGTCATGAATAGTATATTAGCCTTTTTCCATGAGTTGCTCTGGGCAGCAATATTCTACCTCAACGATGCTTCCCTGTGGCTGCTGGCCAGCTTTGTCCTGGCGGGGCTGCTTCACAACGTACTTTCCCCCGACGGATTGCAGCGCCATCTGGGTAATACGCGCAACTCCTCCATCGTTAAGGCCACTGTATCGGGCATGCTTTTGCCAATATGCAGCTGCGGAGTTATTCCCCTGGGTCTGGGGCTGTATTACTCCGGGGCCTTCTTGGGACCGGTACTGGCTTTTATGTCCGCCACGCCTATAATTAATCCTGCCGCGGTGTTTCTGGCTTATGCATTGCTGGGGCCGGAACTGGCCACCATATACATAGTAGTAGGCTTCACAGCCCCCTTTCTTATAGGTTGGATCGGCAACCGCCTTGGAGGGCCGGAACTCCGCCTTCCTTCAGCGAACGGCGATGATGATGCTCCGGGTTCCATATTGCTCATGAATGCTGATGAAAGCTCCTGGAACAGCAAGCTGGCTGCCGGGCTGCGTTATGGTTTCACTGATCTGGGGCCCACCGTCAGCCGCTATGTCATCTGGGGCATGCTTATTGCTGGATTAATCAGCGTAGCCGTTCCGTCCTCTTTTATTCGCGAATACCTGGGCAATCCCGGGCTAATATCCATTGCCGGCATTGCTATCCTGGGGGCTGTAATGTATGTATGCGCAGTAGGGCATATACCTTTTGTGGCCGCCCTGTTGGCAGCCGGAGCTTCGCCTGGCATTGCGATCACCTTCTTAATGGCAGGCGCCGCCACTAATCTGCCCGAGCTCATTAGCATTTACAAACTGATTGGTCCGCGAACCGCCGTCATTTATTCTTCTTGCATGGTGATTCTATCCATGCTGGCCGGATATTTTACCAACTGGCTGCTGCTGCCCGGCTTCATACCGGTGTTTGATCCCGGCGGCAACCAGGCAGCAGTAAATTGGGCCAATTATCTAATAATGGAAACTCCAGACACCGCTAAAGCCGTCTGTTCTGTTTTTATTCTAATAATGTTTGCCTATTCCTACTGGCCTCGGATGAAGGAGTGGCTTTATGCATACTAAACGGGTTCTTAACGGCAAGAGAGCTGCGCTGCTGGTATTGTCTGCTCTCATCCTGTTATCCCTGACGGCATACATTTTTTTTGTGCCCCTGGTAACAGATGAAATGGATACCGCGCAACCCCCCCGGGAAGATCCGGGTTACCAGTTGTGGCAGAGTAGCCATCCAGAAGCTGCTATAGTCTGCTGGTCGCAGGGTGATTTAAATAATGACGGGCAGTCGGAAACGGTCCTGATCTATGCCTTGCCGGGCGGCTTGGTTAGCCGTGAACTCGAAGCAAAGGAGGTGGATGGAAAGGCGCAGCTTGATGAGAAGAGATGGATGACGGTTATCGTCCCGCAAGGCAGCGGCTACCGGTTTACAGAGCCGGAGCGGGCTCCCGTCGGCAACCAGAAGATCGAATTTCGTGATATCGATGAAAAAGCTCCGGCCGAACTGATTATTTCGGGCAGCAAGGGCACTGAAGTTGGATATGCTGTGTATCGCCTGAATGAGACTGGACTGGAGAATCTCTTCGGAGAAGGAATGGACAAATGCTGCCATGCAGGTATCCGGAGCATGGACTGCGTCTGATGCTCAACGTACTACACCTGCTGCTTAACAAAGGACCCGGTTCCAACAAGAAGTGCAATTTAAGACTACATATTAATAGAGGAGGATGTTACGTTGAAAAAAACGCGCAAATTGTGGATTGCAGCCCTGGTCTGCACGGTGATGCTGACCCTGGCGGCCGGCTGCGGAAGCAGCTCAACTACTTCCAGCACAGACAAGGACAAGGATTATGTCATCAAGCTGGGTTATTACAACTGCGACCATATGGTGGCTGCCTGTGTTGCGAAGGATGCTGGGATATATAAGGATCTGGGCCTCAATGTCGAAGTTACCGGCAATGGCAAGGTGCCTGAAGCCATGGCTGCCGGCCAAATGGATGCCGGATATATTGGCACCGATGGCCTGATGTTTGCCCATATGAAGGGCTCCCCCATTTTCGTGGCCGCCAATAACCATATAAGCGGTTCGTACTATATCGTGGCATCGAATAATATTAAAACCCCGGCCGACCTGGTGGGCAAAAAGCTGGCTATTGACACTGAAGCGGAGAAAAACGATCCCAACTGGGTATGGATGTCTGGAAGACTGGGAATCCCCGCTGACAGCAAGGCCTACGACAGTTATGAAATAGGGGATTTGCCCAACAAATATACTGCCATGGTGGCTGGACGGCTGGATGGCTATATTGCCTGCGACCCCTGGGGTTCCATGGCCGAATATGAAAAAACCGGGCACATTTTGATCAGTAATATTGACAATGTCACTGACAAGTGCGCTCTATGTTGTAGCTTTGCCTTGCGCCAGGGTTTTGCCGACGAACATCCCGAGCTGGCCAAGAAACTGGTTCTGGCTCATACCAAATCAATCGAATACATCTACACTCATCCGGTTAAAGCCGCCAAGATCTTTGCCAACAACTACAAGGTGCCGGTGGAAGTAGCACTGATGACCATCTACAAGAAAACCGGCGGGGAAGGCCGCACCCTGACATGGGTGGTTGACAAAAATCAGATCAACAATTATTTGACCAAGGCCAGCAGCCTGGAAAAATATAAAACAACCGAATCACCTGACAAATGGGTGAATACATCCTATCTTGACGCCAGTGGAGCGGACAACTTCGATGAATTCATCAAAACCAAAGTCGATCCAGTTTTCCCTGTTGGCATGAGCTATGATGACTGGAAGACCAAAGCCCAGGAAGTGGATGAAAAGATTTAATTAAAGTGAGGCAGTTCTTATGAAAATCAAGCCCTGGAGGCTGCTGGCCCTTTTATTCATGGGACTCCTCTGCGGCTTGATTTTGCTGGTAGTCTATGGGGAGGAAGCCGGCAAAGCAAACGTACTGAAGCTGGGGATCAGCAATGGTGCGCCCGAGGTACTCAGTAAGCATATTAGTTCCAACTACGATTTGCCTTTGGAGGCGGAGTCCGTACTCGAAGTTCATTCCATAGTTGACTGCTGCAACAACCAGAGCCAGATGGCCTTGAGCGCCGGTGAGGTAGATATGGCAGTGCTTTGCCGCTATGCCGCCCTCAACCTGGTGGAACGGGATGAGCGCTATCGGGTAATCGATACCTGGATATCGGGCAGCGATGTGCTGGTTCTTCGCTCTGATGCTCTCCCACGTAAGGTGGCTTATGCCTCCGGACGCGATTATCAAAAAGAAATGGCCCGCAGCGCGGCCGGTCAAGAAGCCGAGCTCGTACCGATGATACCCTCGGCCATACCTTACGCCCTGGAGCGCGGTTCTGTTGACGCAGGTATCATGGATATATGCAGGGCCTGCGAACTGCCGGAGCGATTCCTGATTCAGGCTTTGGAGCCGGCGTCCGGAAACTGCTATGTTCTGGTAGCCCGCAAAGATCTGGCCGGCAGTCCAGCATTTATTAGCTTTATGGAAGCATGGCGACAATCCGCTGTCGATCTGCAGGATTCTGAACTGCTCGGCGCTGCAATTGCCTCCGTGCAGAACACAAATTCAGAGCGAAAGGAGGGAGAGAAATGGAGCCAGATAAACGTCAAGATACCAATACCGGAATAGCCGGCGAAATAGCGATAAATGGAATAGCGGCGGAAGAGAAGCGTAGTACCGGATTGAGAAACGCTTTTATCATGCTGCTTGTATTTGTGGGCATCTGGCAGCTTGCCGCCCTGTACTACAATCATGCATTATTATTGCCCGGGCCGCTGCTGACCGGCAAAGCTCTGATTAGGGCTGTTTCCAACCCGGAAGTCTGGGAAAACCTGTTGATTACTATGCGCCGGGTGCTCAGCGGTTTTGCTATTGCAGTCACTATCGGCGTGCCCCTGGGCTTCCTGATGGGGTTCAGCCGCACGGCCATGCAAATGATGGAGCCGATGATCAACTCGATACGCCAGGTGCCAGTTATGGCCTGGGTGCCGCTGACCATCGTATGGTTTGGTCTGGGAGACGGGCCTACGATATTCCTGATTGCCTTTTCGGGCCTTTTCCCGGTGTTGTTGAACGCAGTGGCCGGCGTACAGAGCATTTCCCAGGATTACTATAATGCAGCCAGATCCATGGGGGCAAGCGGTTGGACAATCTTGCGGCGTATCATCATACCAGGATCCTTGCCAGATGTGCTGACCGGCATGCGTCTGGCACTGAGCACCGGTTGGATGTCGGTTATTTGAGCGGAGTTTATCGCCACGAGCGCCGGTTTCGGGTACTCGATGGTGGAAGCCGAGTCTCGGCTTCAGACGGATACTCTCATCGCTCTAATGATTATGGCAGCCCTGGTGGGATATACGCTGGACCGCATTATGGTGGCGCTTATGCGCCGTTTTGTACACTGGAAATATGCATAGTAAATTAACCCTGGAGGTCATTGCATGATTTATATTGGTCTTGACATCGGTTCCACTGCAGCCAAAACCCTGGTTATTGATGGCGTACAGGTGGTTGATTCGTTTGTTTTGCCAACCGGCTGGAGCAGTAAAGAAACTGCTGAACGGATAAAAGACCAGCTAGAGGCTTCCGGGCTTGACGTTGGTTCCAGCGATACTAAAATAATTGCTACCGGTTATGGGCGAATATCAGTTGACTACGCGGATGCGGTTCTAACGGAAATAACCTGCCACGGCAAAGGCGGAGCGGCCTTAACGGGCCAGAATTGCGTCATTATTGATGTAGGTGGACAGGATACCAAAATTATTACGGTTGAAAATGGGTCAGTCGCGCGATTTTTAATGAACGACAAATGTTCCGCCGGCACTGGCAAGTTTATTGAGATTATGGCCAATCGCATGGGTCTGGACATAAATGAGCTTTTCAACCTGGCTCAAAATGGTTCTCCCATGCCAATAAGCTCCATGTGTACGGTTTTTGCCGAGTCCGAGGTTATCAGCCAGATCGGGGCAGGCGAATCGCGGGAAAATATAGCGGCGGGTATTGTGGAATCCGTGGTATCCAGGGTGGCTCTTTTGGCTTCCCGGCATGATAAACCAAATAATTACATGCTAACCGGAGGTTTAAGTCTTAACCCCTACTTCGCCCAGCGCTTATCCGTCAAACTCGGGCAAATGGTTGATACCCACGAGATGGGCCAATATGCCGGCGCCTACGGAGCAGCCCTGCTGGCTGCCGAAAAATATAAATAAACCGCTGGCATATTTTTGAGCAATAAACGAGGGAGTGAACAAATGTTAAATTTACCAGAAAACTTTCAAAACTATTCTGAAGCCCGTCAGCAGGGATTCATGCGCATTAAAGACTTGAAGGAAACGGGCAAAAAGGTCGTGGGCGTGTTTTGCGCATATACTCCGAATGAATTTATTCTGGCCGCAGGCGCGGTTCCGGTTGGTTTGTGCGGTGTCAGTGATGAGCCCATTCCCTATGCGGAGAAAAACCTTCCGAAAAATTTGTGTCCCTTGATTAAATCCAGCTATGGCTTTGCCGTTTCCGACACCTGCCCCTATTTCTACTATTCAGACATGATTTTAGCGGAAACAACCTGTGACGGCAAAAAGAAAATGTATGAATTGCTGGGCGAGCTCAAGTACACCCATGTGATGCAACTGCCACCGGGAAGAAGCGGTCATACTGCCCTGGAAGGCTGGAAAAGTGAAATGTTTCGATTAAAAGACGTTATAGAAGAACGGTTTGATGTGGTCATTACCGAGGACGATCTGCGTGAAGCCATACGCCTGAAAAACCGGGAAAGAAAAGCCACCCTGGATTTCTTTGAAATTGGCCGGCTAAAACCTACTCCTCTAACCGGCTATGAATTGAGTACCGTTATTGACGCCAACAGTTTCGTTTTCGATACCGAAGAAAAAATTGCCATTCTGGAAAAGCGCACTGCCGAGCTAAAAAGAGAATACGAAGATAATTTTAAGGGAAAGCCGTCTCGGCCACGCATATTGATTACCGGGTGTCCAACCGGTGGCGTACGTGAAAAGATTATTCGTCAAATCGAAGAACTGGGCGCTGATATTGTAGGCTTCGAAAACTGCAGCGGTCCCCGAGCCCAGAGGGATATGGTGGACGAAACCATAGACCCTTACCAGGCTTTGGCAGAGAAGTACCTGCGGGTCAATTGTTCAGTCATGAGTCCCAATCCGGGCAGAATTGAGGCAATGGAAGAAATGCTGGAAGATTACCATGTTGACGGGGTTATTGAGGTTGTTCTTCAGGCTTGCCATACATTTGCCATTGAATCTCATCGGGTTAAAAAATTCGTAACCGAAGAAAAACACCTTCCATATCTTTGCCTGGAAACGGATTATTCCCAGACCGATACCGGACAGATAAACACCAGGATCAGCGCCTTTTTAGAAATCCTGCAGGGCTTTTAGCATAGAAAGTGACTTTTAGGCTGGAAACAAAGATTAATGTATTCATAATAAAATATCTGGAAAAAATAAAGCATCTGTAAGTATTTTTTATGGATACAGCTTTGCTCAAACGCAATGCCTTCCATTGTTATGGAAGGCATTGCGTTTCACGGTTATATTGAGCTCCAGTATTATTGCCATATCTTCCCGATTCGTATTGGTTCGAATATTGCTACATGTTGCGAAGGGACTATTTCTACTGGGTTGGTCCTGGAACCTCTACCTTCTTGTCAGCATCTCGCACAATGGATTGAACCATGCGCAATACGGCTTTCTGGTCTTCTTCTGACATGCGGGCATAAGATCTGCGAAGAACAAACACATCTTCAGCAAATTGATCCTGCACGATAGGAGATGGATCATCGCTAATACCCAGCAGATAGTCTACTGAAACATTAAAAATTTTATTCATTTCTTTGAGGTGTTCAACTGAAGGAAAACAATGCCCATTTGCATAGGCGCTGACTGTGCGCCGGGATACTGCAAGCCGTAGCGCTAGTTCAGTCTGACTCATGCGCTTTTCCCACAACATATCCCTAAGGCGTCTGGCAAATATTATTGCGTCAGCCCCACTTCTTTTTTGGCGGCCCATCTACATACCTCCCAATCTTATTTCTGCATAATAACCGAGTTTTCGGGAATATGGAACCCATTACTGATAGATTATAGCATAACTTCACAATTGAGAATGCAACCTTTTTCATAAAAATAATTACAAATTTCGCGACAAAGAGCAAAATCAAACTGGTATAAGAAAAAATACAATACAAACAGAAAAAATGAGAAAAAACCAGCGATTTTGTACTAAAGGTGTCAAACTGGATTTGATCAAATAAACCAGGATAACGTAAAGTAAAACATGACAATGGATGGAAGGGGAGAAGAAAGTGCAAATTGAGAGATATTTACAGTAGTTAATGTGGCTAGACTGGAAGAGATAGACACGGGACTAAAGTGAAAAAGGAAGGTAGGACGGTAGTATGGTAAGACCCAGAGCGAAAATTTGTGACAGGTTATTTATGGAATATTGTGAAAGCGGGTACAATGATTGCCAGATAGCCGAAAAGTTAGGTACATCAAGGATGACTGTTGCCCGCAAACGCATGGCTTTTGGCCTTGAGGCCAATACCCGGAGGGGAGTGCGCGGTTTGAGCATGCATGGGGATGAACTTTACTGGAGATGGGTTGATAAAGCGCTGTCTCGTTATCCGGAACTGTCTCGAATAATGAAGGAAACTGCAGCTGAACTATTTGAGAGCGGCAGCATAGATTATCCCACATACTTTTTATGCATGGGGCCTGGACCTATGAATAACAAACAGGAATCATCCTTTAATATGGGCCATGGCTACCGCTCTGCGTTTATTGACTTGCCCGGGATCGAACACATAATTAAGTGCGAGAAAAGGGTGGATTTTAGTTCGCTGGCTGCTGCTCCGGGTCCTGAATTCATTAATCTGGCCCGTGTATTTAAGACGGCTCCGAAAGAGACAATCCGCATACTGGCCGAAGCAGCCATTATTAATTCAGGTCTGGTAAATATTCACACCCGGCTCGACCAAGTTTCGAATTGCAGACCGCTTTCATCATACGATCAATTCTGGGAACAGTTGCATGAGGATACTTGCGGATGGTTAGAAGAGCTATTGGACACGCATGCCTCATTTTCGAAACGTATAAATATAAGCAAGCACATTAATATCAGCGACGAATTGCCTGCTTGCGGACTCTATGCTTTAGATGCGCTTGCCCAGGAGCAAGTAGCGGCAGCCGGGCAATGATAAATAGGGATGGTTTAATCAGAGCGAATAAGGTTTGTACATTTCAGGTGAAGCGTTTGGTCAGCGCCGGTTGGAATATATTGTGGACGGCCAAATTTATCATCATTCTAATCCTGGCTGCAGCAACATTGGATTTGGTCATTTCCGCCTGGCTTCTGGGAAAAATATTCTCGTTCAGGCCGGATTATAAAATGGATTTTACCGGATGGCTCATATTGAACCTGGTATTGATAACACTGGCTATAGTGTTTATGAATGGATTAAAAAGACCGGAGCTTTGGCTGGCTGGCTTTGGACAGTTAAATGCGTTGAATTTGCCAGGCACTGCAGCCTGGCTGCCGTGGTACAAGATCAGAAGGATTTTCGCCCGGTCTTATAAGGCCAGAGGAATCATATTCGGCTGTCATGCGGGCCGGCCCGTGATTCTGACCGACCAATCGGCGAGCAATAAAAACGTGATAGTGCTAGGTCCTCCTGGCGCAATGAAAAGCCGGGCATATATTCGCAACAACATGCTGCAGGCAATAAATAACCGGTGGTCATTGATAATTACAGATCCGAAAGGGGAGTTATCCCGCGATTTCGCCGCGTTATTACAGGAAAAAGGTTATGTGGTAAGGGTTTTTAATCTCGTCGATCCGTCCCAATCTGACCGGTGGAATCCACTAACAGAGGTGAACCGGGAATTTGACGCCCAAATCGTAGCTGAGACTATAATTAAAAATACGCGGAGCGAATCAAGCAGTGGTGATCCCTTTTGGGAACGAGCCGAGCAGAATTTATTAAAAGCTTTGCTGCTATTGACATCTAATAGTCGAAGTGCAACCGCTGCCAGGCCGGATAAAATGGCTCAAGCCGAGGTATTTTCTGGGGTACAGGCGGAAAAATTTTCCTCGCGTCCGTCTGCAGCCACCTTTGAGAATATTTACAAAATTCTTTGCTCCGGTTCTCTTGAAAAAATTGACAGCCATTTCAAGGCTTTGCCGGCGCGGCATCCGGCACTATCGCCATACCAGCTATTTAAAACCACCTCAAGCCAGGTGCAATGCAGCATTGTTAATGGACTGGGCATTCGCTTGCAGCTTTTCCAGATTCCAGAGCTTTGCCGTATAACCAGTGACTGTGACATAGATTTATGCTTACCCGGTGAGCAGCTCTGCGCTTATTTTTGTGTCATCCCGGATACGGATGCCACTTTTCATTTGCTTTCGGCCTTATTTGTAACCTTTGCCTTGAATGGCCTTATTCGGACTGCCGACCAAAGTGGTGGGAGCCTGAAAGTTCCAGTCAGTTTCCTCATGGACGAGTTTTGCAACATTGGAGGTATACCCGATTTCGTCGTGAAGCTTTCCACTATACGCAGCCGCAACATATTTTGTTCAATTATCGTTCAATCACTGGTCCAGCTAATACAGATGTATGATCGATGTTTTGAAATTGTTCTAGCCCAATGCGATTCATGGCTGATCCTGGGTGTAAATGACTTTACCAGCGCGGAATATCTGTCAAATTCAATTGGATATACCTATCGCAAGGCGCGAACCTACGGTAAAAAGCCTTTTGATTTTACTGACAGAGGAACCGTGTCGGACCGGCATGAAGCCAGGCTGTTGCTCAACCCTGATGAAATGCGCCGCCTTTCTGCTGATACCGCAGTCCTGGTAATCAGAGGACACAATCCCTTGAAAATTAAAAAGCTGGATTATACAGGTCACCCTCAAGCCGGTTTATTGGCCTTATCTACTGGCATCGCATCACCTGGGCGCGCGATTATAAGGCAAGATGAGGCCAATTCAGAGCAGGCGCTGGAAACTACAGATGAGGCAGGAGGATCAATAATACAGAGTATTCAACCGGTACAAACAGTTGGAGGAGAGCCTTCGATTATGATACGGGCTTCGTCAGAAAAGGCGCAACGGCCCTGCCGACAAGAATGATAGAGAAATAAAAAAAAATATCAACCCTTGACGAGAAGAATAAATGACGTATAATTAATTGAGAAATAACAGTAAAACAGCCGCTGGAAAGCGGCTGTTTTACTTCTGCAAAATAAATGCACAAAACTGAATGCGTGAATGATATGGAGTAATGATAAACAAAGGAGACTTAATGTGATTGATGCAATAATAGTGGGAATGTTTGATCCCCTGCAGGCAACCGGGAATATTCTATTTTTAATGAAAGGAGGGATTCTAATTTCTGCCCTGACCTGCGCAGCTGGATTGCTGGTTCAGGGGCGGGCGGGAGCTGCATTGGCGGCTTTATTAATGGCATTTTTCATATTTTATGTCATGGACAGCAATCAATACGTAAGGCTAGGCCAGGAAATCGCAGGTTTCCTGACCTTGAATGCGGGTGAAATCGACACGTTTGATAAGAATGGAGCAGTTAATTATTTATTTTCAGGAGGTAATGTATGAAAATCAGGCAGAAAATAATCGTGTTCATTGCCAGTTTTATGAATAGCTGGCCGCCGGATGGAGTGGGGCTGCTGGGCAGCAGGCTGGTACTGTGCCTTGTTCTGGGTGTTTTCATTTTATTGCAGTCTTCATGTTTTAGTGTACACGCAGCCGCTGCTGGTGAAAACTCGTTTGATCCGCGCGTGGTTCTCGACGGGCTAATAAGCACCTGTGGCCTGGTCATTCTGGTTGCAGGCGGCGCACTGGGAGTAAGAATGTTTTTCAATGGTCAGATGGTTCAGGCGGTTATGGCGGTATTGATTGCCGCTTTTGTATTCACTCTGCTTAATACGGCAGCACTTAGAGAACTGGGTCTGGGTCTTAAATCTTTTATTTGGGCGGGAGATTCCAGTATTGTCTCCAGCAGCAAACCGTGAAGATTCTATCCTGCGGAAAGCAGGCGAACGAAATGTTTAAGTATTCGAGAATAATGATCATTTTTATCCTGATATGCAGTATTTGTGGAAATGCCCGGGCAGAAAATGCGGTTAGTGAATTGGGGGATGCCACCCAGGGATTTGCCATTTATTTTGAGAAAGCTGCCGTGGTCGGTAAGCTTATCGATTATTGTGAACTATCAGGGGTATATATTGTGTACGGCCGCCTGTCTACTTGCGAGGGATATGACGGCATCTGGCGGGTTTTTCAGACGGGGCGCTTTTACGAGATTGTGCCCGGCAATTTTGATGTCGAAGAACGCTTGCCCGCATACATGGGAATAGGAGTAAAGCTGTTCGGTTCCATGGAAACAGGTCCCGAAGGCAGGAGTGTACTGTACGCCCGCGATTTGATGCCGTATGAACCCGCTGCCGACCTTCAAGAAGGCAATATACCGGCCTGGAAGGAAGGAGAAGAACCTGACCAGGACTGGATTGGCTTCGGGATTCAAAAAGACGTGTACAGTGCTGCCCTTTTTCCCTTGAATACCTCGACCGCTCTGGTTGAAAGCATACTGCCACTTAAATTTATATTCTGTTCAGGAGGCCGCAGGTTTGCATGCAAACAGGATTATCCAGGAGCGGTTGACATTGTTGATATGGCACAGGGAAAGCGTTTCGGACCTGAACAGGTTGCGAGGATCTGGAAAAGCGATCCCTTCCGTGATGTCAGCCCGGCTTTCATACCTGATAGCCAGAATCCCAGGGAGCTTCACCGACGATTGCTGGCCAATATTAAGGAACGGTATCCTTTCCAGCCGGTTTTCTATCTCATTACCTCATTTCCTGGCTATGCAGAGGCCAGCCGGGCGGTCGGGGGCTTCGTTTTTGTACGGGCCATGAAAGGGGTGAATAATAGCTATATTCAAAGTATACCGGTTATTAGGTCGGATCTGGAAAGGTTTATGAATGCGATGGAGGAAGCCCCCGATAGCAATAGCCATAGCGAATGGGCTTCCCCGGCCTTGTTTTATGGCAGCTTATGCGCTCATTATCGGAGTTCCGTTGATGAAAACGGATTGGAATCCATGATTTACGATTATGCAATCTATAATGGACCCTTTTTTCCGCGGGATGAGCCGGAAAAGCTCCTGGATACGATTGAGGCTTGCAGCCGGCTGGATGCCTGGGATGAAATCATCAACGGCCAGGATGTGTTCTACCGAGTCCGGGAAAGTTGGAAACTGTACGGCCTCACCGAAGCCGAGGCATTAGAGATGCAGGCGCAAGGATATTCCTGGTTTACGGGCACTCGATGCCTGGAGTATCTGTATACTCCTCCAGATGGTGGTGAACCAGTGTTTATTACCCTTGAAGAAGGCAGCCACCAGGGAGATCCTTCCTATACGCTACTGGACAACTATATAAGGCTGCAACGGGTTGATTGGCAAAAAAGCAATCAAGCATCATCCCTGGGAAAGGGAGAATTTAGTTTCATTTTGGACTGTCTGCTCGATATGGCTGTGGAAGGAGGCTTCTGATACCGAATGATAAAGCCGGCATATGCCAATAATGGTGGTCGTTCCGTAACTGGCGAGTGGTGGCTGCTGCATCGCAGTGGAATGATACGTGCCCTCATCGCGGTTTTTTTATGGAGCGCTGTCTTGAGCAGCTTGTTTGTATCCATTCGAACCCTGAATATAACCGAAGGTGTAGCTGAAAGGATTTCTGCAGGGGCTCAAACACCTGAACAGGCTGCCCGGGAAATGAAGGTCTGCGAGGCTGCCAGGGTATTCATCATCGACTATTTGAGCTTCTATGGCGACAATAAAGATTATGCCAGCAGAATGGAGTCTTACGGGGAATTCAAAGTGCCAGTTGGTGAGCAAACTGTAACCTATGCCGGAGTGGAAAGCATAAACGGTTTTGAAGACTGCTGGCGTTTGGTTTTAAATGTGCATTTGACCCGTTATATCAGCGCTGACGAGAAGGACAGTCGAGTGCCACTGGACAGAATAGTACGGCAATATACGATTAACGGCCGTTCAATGGCTGTGTATCGTGAAGAAATTCGAGAAACATACGAATTAAGCGTTTGTGAAGAAGAGCATGGTATAAAAATTCTCGGCACTCCGGTATTGATAAGCAATACTGAACGGCAGGGCCGGGCCCTGGAAGAGATGGTCGCCGACGATGAGTACCCGGCTGACTTCGCAATTTTTATCAAGCAGGTGATTCCCATGTATTACCGCGGGGATAACCTGGCCAACTTTACTGATAACAATAGCGAAATCATGGCTGCCCGGGGATATTCAGCTGAAAACATCAGAATAGTAAGGTTTGAGGAAGACAACAATAATGCTAAAGCGATTGTAAGCGTGGATCTTACCGACCGCAGCACTACGGTTAATCAACAGTTGGTTATAGAAGCGCGGCGGGCTGAAGGCTGCTGGCTGCTCACCCGGATTGGAGGATTCTGATCATGTATTCCAGTTATAAGAATTTATTCACGATCAAATGGAAAATATATTCCATAGGAGACAAGGCTTTGCCCCGGCCAATGTCTTTAGACAGCCTGGGCTTGTTTTTATTATTGCTCGTCCCGGCATACTACCTGGCCTTGCCTTTAGCACACATTTTGAACCAGGGCCGTCCGCTATTAACGCTGTTGCTAGATGCTTCGGCCACCTACCTGCTTATGCAATATGATCCGCAAGGCCGCCCGGTATTTGTATATTTATGGGATTTAGTCATTTTCCTGTTCGGATCCGGCCGCAAGGATCTAAACGGCTTGCGCATACCTGAAGCTCGTTGTCAATTATTGGAATGGTCAGTCGATGAGATGGACCGGCAGGAGGCTTCATGATGGCTAAATTCCCCATGTCCGCTTTTAGTGCCAATATCATTTTCAGTAACCGGGGCAAAGCTCTGGCTATTTACAAGTTTGAAAGCCATCCATATCAGCTTTTTCCGGCCGAAAGACAAGCTGCGGCTGTGGCTTATTTAGAAGAAGCCCTGGCCAGCTTTCAAGGCGCCGGCCAATTTTTACTGCTCTGGGAAGAGATTCAGGCCAGTGCGCGTGCTTATTATAATCGCAACCACCCGCCCGGCGCCTTTGCGGGTCTTGATCAAGAACTGCGTATGCATTCGGACGCGGTGGAAAAATCACTGCTTTCAGGAGCCCGGCTCCTCAGACGGTATCTGGTTCTGGAACTGCCTCTAAAAACACAGGTCAGCAACGCGGAAGAACTGGGAATTCAGTTAAGAGACAGTATTCTTAAGGCCTTTATGGCTGTAAAACCGGTGGCAGTGCCTAACACTCTGTGTCAGAAGGCCGAAGACGCCGAAAAAGAGCTTTTTAGCCGCCTGCGCCGCTATGGATTTACCCGGGCCAGCTTCGAAGATTTAGATTTCATTGTTCGAAAAACTGCATTGCGGTGGGGAGCATTGCCTCCTCCAATTCCAGACCGTAGGCAGGGCCTGTTCAGTGCTGCATCTGTGGCGGCTTTTACTGATGGAGTGGTACTGGATGAAAAGATCAATTATGTAAAAGTTACTGAAGGAGACCAGAAAATCCATTATCAGTCTTATGTGCATTTTGTCGACTATCCGTTGCATATGGAAGCGGAAGGCAGCAGCATATTTTCAACCCTTGAGCTCAACTATCCGTTTGATGCCAGCATTCATTTTAACCTGTTCAGCCCTCATGAGGCGATTCAGAAAGTAGAAAACAAGAAAAGGCTGCTGCTCGGGCAAATGGCTGAACGAGCTGCAGCAGGGCAGATGAGCGATCTCGGGGAAGAAAACGGCCTGGCGGACAGCCGGCGTTTGCAGGTGAAGCTGGAAAACGGCAAGTCTCTAGCTACGATCAGTACCTGCCTGGCTCTGTCTCACCCGGATCTCAAAGAGCTTAATAGCCGGGTAACGCAGCTTTGCTCCAGCTACTTGCAGCGAAATATCAGAGCGGTCAGACCCAGCGCGCTGCAGTTTGAATCAATGCTGTCATTCTTGCCGGGCTCGCAAGCGGCAGCACCAAGGGTAGAGGTTGATCCTGGATATATTGCGGCTATGGGGCCCCATTTTGCCAATGAACTGGGTGACCCTCACGGTTACTTCCTGGGATGGTCCGGCCAGGTGCCAGTTTTCTGGGATCCTGGCCGGGCAGCCCGGGATCTAAACAAGACCAATGCCATTCTGGTGTCTGGTAGCCTGGGTGGTGGTAAATCGGTTATCTCCAAACACCTGGCCTATTTTACTCTTTTATCTGGAGGTTATGTACTGGCGATTGATCCCAAGGAGGAATACTGGCCCTTTTCTCGATTATTTCCAGATCTGGTGAATGTGGTCGACTTGAGCCCCAGGGGAGGAATCGCCCTCAATCCCTTCATATTCTCTTCTGACGAGATCAGCGCCCGCACTATTGCCAGCAATTACCTGGCCCTGGTTCTGAATTCCAGCGGCAAGGAAGCCCGGCTGATTGCAATTTCCCAGGCGCTGGAGATGCTTTTCAAGCTGCCGGAAAGTGAACGTCACATGCGCAATTTTGTGAAATGCCTGACGGAGCTATCGAAACAAACCGCCTATCCGGTAATCGCTGCAGAAGCTCAGCAATCGACATATTTACTGCAGGCTATGGAGAGAAGCGACATAGGCCGAATGGTGTTCGGAACAAAAAACGTCCCGTTTTTTGGAGACAAGCAACAGATGGTAGTAATAAATGTTAAGGAAATACCACGCCCGCGACCCAATCAGCAAGTATCTCAATATACGGAATCGGAACGCCAGGGGCTGGCGCTGCTTTTCCTGGTGGCGGCGATTGCCAGGGAAACGGCTTTCACCTTGCCCAGGCACCGGCCCAAAGCGATTATTATCGATGAGGCCTGGGTTGTAGCCGATACATCGGAGGGCGAAAGAATGATGGATGAAATCATCAGGATAGGAAGAAGCTATAATCTCATTCCTATATTTATCAGCCAGAACATAAGTGATTTGGACAAGCCGGTATTTATTAACAATAGTTCACAGGTGTTTTGCTTCAGAGCATATTCTGCCGAGGAGGCCTGCAGGTCCCTGCGGATTCTTGGAGCGGACGAAGCCTCGGTCAGGCCTGGCACTTTTGCCAGTCTTAAATCGGGATTGTGTTTATACAGAGATTGCGAGAACCGGGTGGGCTGGCTTCAAGTAGAAGTACAACCGACATCTTTGATAGAACGGGCATATGATACCAAACCTGCGGCCGGGCTCTCCAAGGAATCGTATGAGATGGGAAGGGAGGGTTCAGCATTAAAGGAAGCATTATAGTCACCACCCTTCTGCTGGTACTTTTTTCGGCAGTCCCGACATCTCTGGGCAGTGAGCGCCAGAGCACCATCGGAGATTATTACGAAGGTGGCAATAACTATTTTGGAGGAGGGGTGGTGCCCGAACCGGGTGAAGATGCATTTTTTTTCGCCGATTTGCCCTGGGAAGAGATGGGGATTGGCAGCAATGCCAGCATCCCTCAATGGCTGGGTTATGGACCCTCCCGCTGGACCTTTGCGACTGCTCCAGACAACCAGATGCTGCTACAGGGCAAGCTTACCGATGCCGGGTTAACCATTGTAGACCTGATGGCAAACCTTATTTTTGAATTTGCTAAAATGCCGGTTATGATTGGCAACATTGTTTTGTTGAATACCTATCAAAACATTGCGGCCAGTTATATGCCGGGATTAATTTCATCGTGCATGAAAGCTTTATATGGTTCAGGTCTTCCCGACAGTAATGATGCTTATCCCATGTGGCAGTTTGCACTGGGGCTGGCTATGGTCGGCCTGGGTATTTCGGTGGCTGTTAATTTTTTCCGGGCCCAGTTGGTGCGAGGATTATTGAATTATGCTCTGGCTGCTTTGATAACCGCAGTATTAGTAGGATATTTCGCACATATTGAAGAAATAACCAGCTGGACCAATGATCTTATGGATCGGGGCACTGCCCTGGCAGTTGCCGGCACCTTTGACGCTTTGCTGGACTCCGGCGGATCCGGAATCAAGACCGCAAGTTTCAATGACACTTTGGTCAGGATAACCGAAATGACCTGGGATCTGTTTATTGGCCGGCCCTGGGCGCTGGGCCAGTGGGGAACCTGCGAATATCTTACAAGGGACGAATCAAGTCTGCGGCTTTCAGATGACGAAATTACAGAACTGGAAAAAAACACTTATACAGAGATTTTAGGTTCGGTCTTCAAACGCTCAAGTTCAACTGAAAGTGCAGCTAAAACCAGGCTGGAAATCCCGGATGAAGCCCGCTTCATAGACAAGGTTTATCTCGGCGGCAATGATGTTACTCGTTCCAAGCTGCTGGAAATTGTTCAAAATCGAAACAGTATTGTTAATAATGCCTGTGGTCAAGAATGGGTGTCGGCTGTACGCCATGTTGAATATGCGATTCTGGCGGTCATTCCTGCCACGATATACGGACTGCTGGTAATCTCCACAGGGATTCCGGTATTCATGGCCCAGGTTCTTTTTAGTGTAGTCCTCATTTTCATGCCGGTAGTATTAATTATCGGTATTTCAGGCGATGGGGGGAGAAGAGTATTGATAGCGTATTCACGGACCGCCCTGGGACTGCTGCTGACAAAAATGGTTTACGGGCTGTACCTGTCCATAATTCTGGCACTGGTATGCCTTCTAGGGCAGGCATTCAGTTTTTCTTATGCCATAACCATCATTTGCACCAGTGTCCTTATGGCATATTCGTGGATGCGCCGTAAACAGGTAATGCAAATGACCCTGTGCGCATTGACCGGCAGCGCTCCGGCAGCAGAAGGGAATATAGCCGCCCTGTCGTGGCGGCAAGCAATGGGCATTGCACTGGCCGGTAGAAGCCCCAGCGGCATGCGTTACCAGAGAAATCATTTGCAGGACAGGCCGGCCGAATCTGGAGATTCGCATCCCGAAGGCAAGAGCTTGTATCCGGCTTCAGAACCTCCGCACCGTAATGAATGCTATGTAGACGTTAACGAATCAGAACAATACAAAAAAGATTCAGAGCGAAATGCGGACAATAACCAGATCCCGGTCACCAGGGAGGGGTGTGGCGGGTGGATGGCAGCGCGCCGTGAACGGGAGGGAGAAACTTGAACGTATGGATGATCCCGCCATGGCTTTTCACGCTGGCAAACACCGGGGCCACTGATGCTGCTGGGTGTACAAAGGTTCGATATAGTGTATTCATAACGGCTATGGCCGTTTTTTTAATGCTTCCGTTAGTCAGCGTTGTTGTGGGAGCAGGTTTTTTAGTCACCTTTATGAGCGGAAATGATACTGATGGTTTTCTGACCAGGGGAGGATTGCCTACTGAAGTGGCCAACCAGGAACTGGGGGAATATCTGCCCATATTTCGAGCTGCAGAAGAGAAATATGGTGTGGATTGGACCATTCTCGGCGCACTGGCCAAGCTGCAAACTGGATGCGGTTCTTACCCGAAAGGTTCGGTTTCCTCAACCGGCGAAGTGGGTTTCATCAGGGTGTTTCCCCGAGCATGGAGTGGAGCCCTAGCCCCAGGAGCGCGTAACGATCCTGGCTGGCGGCCAACGCCGGACCCTCCGGCTGCGCCGTACTTCAGTACAGGCATGTATGTAACGGAAGAGCAAAGCAACATCCTGCCTCAACCTGGTTATCCTGGTGATTCGCACACGAATATCCTGGAGCAAAACAAAGAGGAGCCAATCGCAGCAACGAAAATGTTTAATGCGGATCTGCCGTATTGGGTGGATCCCCGGGGCATTGACTTATACGATGGAGCTGGCCTGGATGCCGATCAGGACGGATTGGCAGATCCTTATAATCCCAGGGATTCAGTCTTTGCTGCTGCGCGGCAATTAGCCGTGCTGCTGGCCTCTCACAATAATAATTACGAGGACAGTTTAACCGAATATTTACATGGAGATGTTGATATGGCCCGGCGGGTCATTGGCAAAGCCCGCCTATATACAGTGTTCACCTTGCCAGGCATTAGTATGATCTGGCCAATATCACCGGATATGGATGCTTTTGATCTCATAACCTCGCCTTTTGGTATGCGCAGGCATCCGATAAGTGGTGAATACAAGCTTCATACGGGGGTGGACATAGGGGTGGCCGAAGGCACTTCCATCCTGGCCAGTCACAGTGGCAAAGTGGTGTCATCCGGTTACCGGGGAGCCTATGGGCATTGTATTATCATCCAGAGCCTGGATGGTTCGATGGAAACTCTGTATGCACACATGCGGGATCATCCCCTGTGGGAATACGGGGAAATGGTAGGGATTGGCAGTGTCGTCGGCTATGTGGGCTCAACCGGCAATTCTACCGGCAACCATCTTCACTTTGAAGTGCGTCTCCAGAATAATGGTGGAGAGCCAAGCGATCCTTTAAGCATGGTCAATCCTCATACCACTCTGGCGAAAATTTTAGATTCGCCTTTTACCGAAGCCGGTGAATTTGCTGCCCAGTTCGATGTAGCCCGGCCCAGCGGCCTTGATCCAGCCAGCCTGGAGGCATTTATGTTAAGCCAGGCTGGTCCAGCCAGCATATACTGGCAATACCAAGGGGAAATGGGACCAGCGCTTATTGAAGCAGAACGGCAATACGGAGTCAACGCCGCATTTCTAGCCTGCCTGGCTGTTCACGAGTCCAATTGGGGAAGTTCGGCAATTGCTCGCCGTACCAATAACGTATTTGGCTGGCAGGCATATAATTCCAATCCCGATGCTGCCCGGCAGTTTGGCACCATGACGGACGGAATAATGTATGTAGCCCGCCGGCTGTCCAGCCAGTATTTGAATCCGACCGGGGAGTACTACCATGGAACCAGTATATCAGGCATAAACTATCGCTATTGTGAAACCGATGATGGGGCCGCTGATTGGGGGTGGTCCAGGGATATAGCGGCCTTAATCCAGAATTTGTATTCAGGAGCCAGCACGTCTTCAGCTGGTTCGTCCGGGCTTAACTATGATGAATATAGCGGCTACTATCGGAATAGTTAAGGCGCCGATTTTAACTATTATATGCCATAGGGGGATAAGCATGATGAAAAGCAATAACGCAAAAATAGTGGTCTTTCTAGGCAGCATATTTATGCTGGGCGGGATGGGTCTGCTGGCGGAAAAGCCCTCAACCGCCGACATCAAGTATGCTGGTCTTCAAGCCGGGCTGAAGAGGGATCAAATGCCGCGGAATGGAGCGATGTTTTATCCCGGTTCCGCGCAGATCAAGTATGAAGGTGAATATGTTTTATTGAAGCCATCAGATGAAATGCCTGAATGTCTGCCCTTGCCGGATGAACTGAACAATAATCCGTTTATTGAACCGATTAAGATTGAGCCACTGGTTTTGAACAGCCCAGATGGCCCGGCCCTGGCTAACGGCCAGGGGGTGCTTTATTCCTCTGCTGGCCACGAGCTTTGCCAGGGGAGATGGCGAAACGGATTCCTGCATGGAGAGGGGACAGAATTCTATAATGACGGGAGGGTGCTTTACCAGGGAGACTATGAGCAAGGCCTGCGTCAGGGGCGGGGATGCCTTTATGTCCTGGAAGGTGCGCAATACTACTTAAAATACGAAGGGGAATTCTATTACCAGTGTTTTCATGGCCAGGGCTGTTTGTACGATGCGGCTGGCTCCATAATCCATGCGGGATTATGGTGCTACGGGGAGGCAGAACAATAGCTGGCCGAACGTTCCGAACGGAGGATTAATATGGAACATATCAGGATATTATGCAGGCATCCGCAGTGTTCATGCGAAGGAAAATGCTGTCAGGATTGTTGTATGGTTGATAATTGCGATGCGGCCTGTAATCGCGTTTTATACCGCGAAGCCATTTATGCTTCCGATGCTTTTCTGGTGCAGCAAATGGAAGAACTGGCGGTATTGAGCGGACACTGGCTGATCCAGGTTGCCGCTCAACGCTTGAAAGCCCTGGAGCTATCCGATTATGAGCCCCGGCAAGGAGAAAAGGAAATGGTTGCGGCTAATTGAGCAGGGGGAAGCGGAAGCCCAACTTTTGTCCGGTTTAGCAGCAACGGTTGTATTCTTGCCGCTGCCGCACGGGTAGAGCTCGTTACCAGCTATACCCGCCGCTACGAAGAACTAAATTATGCACTTTTAAGCAATCTAGCCAGGGGATCAAATCGCTTGTTCGCCCGGGGGAATATGCCTTCTGAAGCATGCCGGGAATCTTCGATGGTTACAAAGGCATTGTGAGAACTTGTATCAATAATATGCATCGCCTTTTTAAGATCACGGCGCTTAATTACCGTCAAGACCATCTTAACCTTACCGTTTGTTCCCTCCGCATCTATAATGGTTACGCCGAAATTTTCAGCCGCCAGTCGGGTTTTTATGCTCTTTTCGTCCTTCATGGTTATGATCCGGACCACACAATATCCAAGGGCCAGTTTCTCTTCAATCATCATTCCGATACAGTTGCCGGTGGCAAAACCACCCGCATAGGCGATATAGCATAACCAATTATCGAGGTGCAGAATTATTTGTGAGATTGCCACCACCCAGATCAATACCTCAAAGAAGCCAAGTATAGTGGCTTTTATACGCTCCCCCCGCGCTACGAAGATAATTCGCACAGTGCCGATTGAAACATCCATGACACGGGCTAAAAAGATCAGTAATGGCAATAAAACCCAATTATAAAGAGATCCCGTATTTGCTAAAATCATGTCCATTTTAATCACTTCCTCTTCCGGCGCGATGGCTTTAATAATCATGTCGCGTTAGTATAATGGAATAAGTAGAGATTATCAATGTCAGAACATGTATCAAATAACAAATCCACACTATTATGGTACTCTTGAGTATGCCCTGTACCCGATTTATTGGACTAACAGAGTTAGATAATAACAACTGCGGTGAGCGCAAGAAATGGCTGCATCAAGCAGTGGAAGGAGATTTGGGCTTGCAGATCCTGGTGGATGCGGATGCCTGTCCGGTGAAGGAAATAATTGTGCGGGTGGCCAGGGAAATGGCATTGCCTGTAATAATGTTTGTAGACACTGCCCACATAATCAACGACGGCTACAGCCGGGTGGTAACCGTGGACAAAGGTGCAGACAGCGTAGACATCGCGCTTGTTAACGCCCTGCGTAAAGGCAATATTGTGGTTACCCAGGATTATGGAGTGGCAGCCATGGCGCTTGGAAAAAGGGCGGCTGTTCTTGACCAGAACGGCCGGGTTTATACCGCCGAAAACATTGACCGGTTGTTGTTCGAACGGCATATTGGCAAGAAAATCCGGCGAGCCGGAGGCAGAGCCAATAATGTCAAGAAGCGCAGCCCGGAAGATGATTTACACTTTGAGGTCAGCTTGCGGGGCCTACTGGCCGGGGAAAATTGGACTGTTCAGCCTGGCGGAGAAAGCCATGAATGATGGAATGCAGTAGTGAATAATTTAACCAGCTCCGCAGCAGCGTTTATACTTTTTGCCGCTGCCGCAGGGACAGGGCTCGTTACGGCCGAAAGCCACAGGGGTCAGGGTTGATTGCGGCTTGAGTTTAGGTGTCTTTTTCAAGTGATCTTTACCTGCATTTTTCATTTGTTCGTAACGGGTCTTGAAGACCTTTCGTGCATCCGGCCTGCTGGCCCAAAAACGCTGGAGGACTGCACGGAGCCGGCTTTGATCACAACGCATGTTTTCGATTTCGTAGTCCAGGCTGTTAAGCTTTTGCCTGATTATAAATTCGATGGCAGCCTGATCGTTGGCTTTATCTATTTTGATGAACGTCAAAATTACTTCTTTGCAAGGGCATCGGGGATTCATGCAATACTGATCGTCGATTTCATAACTTGAAGCGCCGCCATAGTCAAAGGCGAGTTCGGTCTGCTGCTCGTCGCCGAAGATTTCGCAATACCCAACCGAAATACCATCCTGTATTAGCTGAACGATGTCGAGGGGTTTTTCTTCGGCTGGTGGGGCATTACGCTGTTTACGGGCTCTATCCACCAGGGAAGAAAAACGTTGTTTGAACTGTGGCAATTTTTCCATGAATTCTATGACGAGTGGAGCGACATTGAAACCATCGATTAAGGATTTGGTATCAATTACAGTCCAGGTTTGAGCATTAAGGGAAATGAAAAAGGTTCCAAAGTCAGAAATTGCCTGTTCTTCAAATTCTGCGAATACGAGATCAACTTTATAGCAGTCGCAGCCGGGTTCGGTACAATAGTAATCAGCCATCACATAATCATTATTGCAGCATTCAAACCTTATAATAACAGGCTGAGGAGTATCTCCGTTGTCAAATAAATGCTGATATGGCACCGTAGCGCTCATGGGAACACCTCCATCGAGATTAATATGACAAGCATGTCATAACGGTTTCATTCAACAACCATGATGATACCATTTTTATGGATGGTCGGAAATAGCTCCTGGACATGCCGGGCCTTGTTGAGTGCAAACCTGGAAGCCATATCGTTTTTATTTTGAACAGACATCTTACCATTCCAGCCGGATGGTGATTTCAACTCCCTCCATCTGGCCGCTGGGATCTTCGAGCAACAGCTTCAGCAGTTGACCTTTGGACCAGCTTATATTCAGCGGTCGCCGGCCTGATTGGTGGATCAGGTCTGACAGGCGGATGCGGCTGGCTGGGACCTGTTCATCACCGCAATAGAGCAAAATGGATGTCCGGCGATCCAGTGTCCGGGGTTCGGGAGCCTTGCCTTGAAATTCCAGGGACAGTCCTTTGAAAACCAGCTTGCCAGGGAGTTCTTCCCAGCCGTCAGGACGTGTTATGTCCTGGCCACTGTCGAACATGATGATTTCGCCATTTTTAAGGCGGACAATTCCACTGAAAACCAGCAGTTCGCCTCTGCTCAATGAACGCCGACCTGGGGCTGCTGACGGCGGTGCCGGGCTGCCCGCATGGCGTGGATTGAAGCTGGATTCAGACATTTCCTCTCTCAATAAAGAGGGGGGCGGGGCGCAGGCGTTTCTATTGGGAACAGGTCTCCGAGCGTTTGGCATTGCTATACTGCCTGCAAAGAAATCAAATTTTTTCTGAATCACATTATTTACGTGTTGCGCTGGCCCGGGTGGGGCAGACATAGGGCTGGCCATCAGCGGTCTTGCTCCGCTTCCGCCTCCGGCGCGTGCCATGCTGCGGAAATGTCCTGGGATTTCCCAGCCTTCAGGCCAGGCTCCCGGCACGGCCACCGTATATTCGGCCCGGGCTCCGGCTTCGCTGCGTATAGCTGTAAAGGCCGTTTCCGAGCATAACAGGCCGTAACGCAATGACTCGTTTACCAGTAGTTCGCGTAGTGCTTTAATGAGCTCCTGCCCCTGGTTTTCTGCATAGCGCTTTTTCTTGCCGGCCGTTCCCTCGATTAGCCTGTCCAGATTATAATTCAGGCGTTTCAAGATTTTCTCGATTTCATTTCTATCCAGACCGAAGGATTGCAGCTGTTCCAGAATCAATAGCCGCCCGGCTCCGAACAAGGCTTTGAATGCCGGGCTTCCACCCGGTGTATCATGTAAATCACAAACCATTTTTAGAGGTACTTTCAGGCCGGTGGCATTCAGTTCGAAATTAACCTGCTTGCGGTTCTGGCCGGGAAAGCGGCCGCAGACAATTTGGCGGGAGGCGGACCGAATATCGCCAATGTCTATGGCTGACCATCCGGATTCGGAGCTTTCCAGAATCGCCTGACGGGAGGCTTCCAGACCGCTGGATTCCACTTCCAAAATGGCATCGGCATATACCGGGCGTGTAAAAGCTTCCAGAATATTATCCAGGGCAGAGCTAATGTCTTCTTCATTGGGATTGCTGGTCAGGAAACAGCTGATGCCACCGCTGCGATCGGCGATTTCATTGGCCAGCAGGGCATTGGGAGCCGAATCAATACATAATACGCTTATGCGTCTCTGGAGGTCCTGCTCCTGCTCGGAATCCGTCAGGGCTAAAATTCGTCCCGAGTCGGTGACTTCGGCATCGGTTATCAGGAGAACATGGCGGGTAACTTTGCCGCCGGTTCTGGTCATGGAAAGCGCCTGTTCCAGAGCGACTCCCAGTTCAGTGCCTCCACTGTTGCGATTTTCATCCAGGAAAACTGCGGCCTGGCTGACATTGGACGAAGATGCAAGACGGGGATGGTCGGACCACCAGGTGGTATAGTCATGGAAAACTCCCAGGGTGAAAAGATCATCCTCCTGAAGCTGGTTTAGAAAAGACTTAACCGCCCAGTCTGCCGCAGCCCACTTGGCTCCAGACATGGAACCGGAATGATCGACCAGCAGGATGATCTCACGGGGAATACCCTTATTGGCCGGAGCTGCTGGCGTTTGCACTGAAGCAATAAAATAGGCCATGCTGTCCTCTGGATCCTGCCAGCTGAGCACATGTAATTCAGGCTGCTCGCTGCTTTCTCGGGCCTGCCACTGCAGCAGCAGATCGCGGTCGGGCAGAATGGGGCTATTGGCCAGTCGCACCGTGGTATGATTCCCGGTATGGACGGTTTCGAGAGCGACGCTGCCTGCTGTTACGTCATAATAGCCTTCAATGTCAATCTGCATAGAGAAGCGATGCCCGGGATCTCTTAACAGCATAAGCGGCTGGCCATTGGCTTGCCGCTGTCCGGATTCGTCCCGGCGCACATAGCGTGGTGCTGTTGTCAGGGGTATTCTCAAAGACCAGCCCGGGTTTTCGGAACGGGTTATTTGCAAGAAACTGGTTTCTATTTCCACGGTTTCGCCTGGCTTGATGCCGTGAACTGCCAGGGAAAAGACATCAGGGGTTTCGCGGGTCAGCAGTATGGCCTGCTTGCCGGACTGGCGAGCCTCTGCATATTCTTTATCAGCTTCCTGGCGGGCTTTAAGAGTGGTGCTGATTTCAACTTCGCCGAAGCAGACCTTGACTCCGGTAACAGCACCATCACCGGGCAAGGGGAAACGGTAAACCGCCTCCACGATGGAGGGATTTTCCTCGCTGTCGAAACGAAAAGATTGTTTCAGGGACAAATCGGCCAGACTGCCAGTTATTGTTCCCGTCAAATGCGAGTGCCGCAAAGGCACAAAAAGCCTCGGGATTGAGAAAGCTTCGCCTTCCGCCGGGGCAGGGGGGATAATTTCCAGAACGGGATGCCCGTCTCCCCGTGAATTGAAATATGTGTTCCGGTTAAACATGTTCTGGTCCTCCTTTTTGATCTAGCGCTGGTTGTCAGGCGCTGTGTCATCGGCATAGAGCATTTCCAGCGAAGCCAGGGCTGCTTTGCGTTGTGCCGGGCTCATTTTATCCAGCAGGCTCAAACGATCGGCTACACTGGCTCCTTCTATCAAAGGGCGTGATTTGGTATCTTCCAGGTTGTATGCCCATTGTAAAACTGCTTTTTCACTGCTGCTTAATCCTTCCAGGCAGAACGCCGAAGCCCAGTCATATGGGCTTCCATCTCCGGCAAAGCAGGTCTTCGATTTTGACCACAATTCTGAATCGCTTTGAAGGAAGCGCCTGATGGCAGCCTTGTTCTTGTCAGGCCAGGGTATTTTAATGCTATTTGCCGGATTATCGCGCATCCTGAATAGAAAGCTTTGCTGGCTTTCCTCCACCTCCAGGGGCAGTTCGAAGAGCTCGGCCTCGCAGCCGGGCATGTGCCTTTCAAGAAGCACCCGGTAATCACTTATCCGCCGGGAAGGTGGCACCGGATAGGCCAGTTCCTGGAAAGGCCTTACAGTTTTAGAATCAAACCGAATGCCAGCCGATAAAGCGGTATCGCTATCCAGATTAGACATCACCGACAGGTAATCAGCTAAATCATCGCGACTAACTCGCCAAATACGCCCGGTCTTAAAGCCTTTCAACAAACCGCCTTCCAGCATGCGGTACACCGTGCGGGTGCTTATATCCAGCTCGTAAGCTATTTCGTTGACTGTAAAATACCGGCTCATGTTGGTCACCCTTTCTAAATACAAAATATCATCCCTGGCGAAACTTGTCAAGACAAATCTGGCGAAGCATGGCGATAGAGTGCAAACGGTAGGAGACAGAGCCCTCTTCACGCAATATGATCAGGGCAGCCGGCACCAATTTCGATACCGTCCATGTTAAAATGTAGCCAGGAAAGGCTGGAGGCTTTTGGACTATTAAAACATAAAGATACTATGTGCGGGGAGTCTTGAATGTGTGCGGGCGCTATACCCTGACAGTTGAAAAAGACGAGCTGGCCGAGCGCTTTGGCCTGTTAAACGTGATCCCCGATTACCGGCCGCGTTACAATGCAGCACCCGGCCAGTATTTGCCGGTGATTACGGCCGAAGAAGGGCAACCCCCCGGGCTGGTCATGATGAAATGGGGTCTGGTGCCGTTTTGGGCCAAAGAGGTTTCTATCGGCAACCGCATGATCAACGCCCGGCTGGAAACCCTGGCGGAAAAACCAGCTTTCCGGCGCTCACTCTACAGGCGCCGCTGCCTGGTCCCGGCTGACAGCTATTTTGAGTGGCAAAAGCTGAACCGGGGCAAACAGCCTATGCGCATTGTTTCCCCCCGGAGCGAACTCTTCGCCCTGGCTGGGCTCTGGGACGAGTGGCATAATCCCGAAGGGGAAATCCTCCGAACCTTCACCATTATCACCATTAACCCCGTAGCGGCAGTTGCTTCCATTCACGATCGCATGCCCCTCATCTTGCGCCGCGAGCAGGAGAAGTACTGGATGAACGGCTTCAACAGCCAGGACAAAAATGAAGCCGGGCTGTTTTTAAGCCGCATTGAGCCTATGGACGCACTGCAGGCTTATGCTGTGTCCAGCCGGGTAAACTCTCCTCAAAATGACGATCCCGAGCTTATTGAACCCCTGGAAGAGCAGGGCACTCTATTCTAATTATTCCCATTCATGTTTTCGATCCACCTTGACCAGAACGTATGTTCTGTTATATCTTTATGTTACCATCCGGCAAAAGAGGTGTTGATGATGCGGAAGGTGGCATTCCTTGTATTGCCAGGGCTGGAGGCCGGGTTGCTGGATGTTTGCAGCGCTTTGACCCCCCTTGTGGAGCCTTCGGAAGGCGGGGCTTTTCTGGATTTGAACGGTTGCGGGCCGGAAGAAAAGCTCCTTGAACAACTGGCGGCAGGATTGCAGGCTGGCGGTCAGAGCCAGGGCTGCCTGGGTTTCGGAGGCTCAAGGATAACAGCAATAATGGCTTCGCGCTGGCCTAATTTCAAGCCGGCTCCGCCTTTTTGTTTAACGAGGAGCATCCGGGGATTGACGATATCGGAAGTGAAGCCAGGACAGGAGAGGGCTTTTCTGGGTCATTTCAGGATAGAGGATTTTCCGCTTTTGAAAGGTCCAGAGGCCAGAAGGCTCAAAAGAGCAGGGGTTATGCGCATAGAAGAGCTGCAGGATATGTCGGCCAGCCAGCTCTCCCGCCTGTTGGGGCGCAAAGACCTTTTCGAACTGGAGCGGGGCTTGAACGCCCGCGATGATGAAATGATCCTGGGGCTTTACCCGCCGGAGCGCCTGTATTACCGGCAAAACATGGAATATGAGACCGATGATCGCCAGCGGCTTCAACAGTATCTGAAAAGCGCCGCGCAGCGGCTGGGGCGGCTGCTGGAGGAACGCCACGTGAGTGCCCGCCGGCTGCTTTTACGGCTGCAAACCAGCCGCGGAGTTCTGGAAGCGGAAAGGCTTTTGCAGAATGGCTGTACAGAGGCGGGCCGTTTGGACTTTTTGTTGTCAGCACTGCTGGAGCGAAGCGGCTTGAGTGAAGCGGCCAGCGGGCTGGATATCTGTATGGACGCCCTGGAAACGGTGCATTATGAGCAGCTGGAGCTATTCACGATGCAAAAACAGGTGGAGAGCGCCTGGCAAGAGACAGTCATTGCCGACAGCCTGGAGAAGTTGATGGCGCGTTTCCCGGCGGCAATAAGCAGGGGAATGGAACTGGATCGCCGGGAGCAAATCCTCGCATTCTGGGATCCCTGGCGCTTCGGGCCGGGTTTGCCGGCGGGTCAGGGTGCGGAAGAAGCAAAAGGATGCGGTTTATATGAGCAAGTATTACCGGAACCGGCCGCTGAAGGTTTGGTGCCGGGACGGGGGGCTGCCTGCGGCCATCAGGTATGAAGATGACGCTGAAGAATTCAGGGTGGAGGAGATCCTGGAAAGCTGGCGGGATACCGGCTGCTGGTGGGAAGGGGAAAGCGAAAAGGCCTTTTTTCGCCTGAAACTTGACGAAGGCGGGGTCAGGGAGGTTTTCCAGGATCTGGAGAGCCGGGCCTGGTATCTGTATAAGAGCTACGACTGACGGCTGCTGTTGGCGATGGTGAGCGGGCCTTTATGCTTTTCCAGCCTGCATGGGGATTATGACGTTATTTAAGGCTGAAAAGCCTGGCTTCGGCCGGTCCAATAAGCAGGAATTATGAAAGAAGGGTGCAAAGACATGTCTTTTGTGCACCTGCATGTCCATAGCCCCTTTTCCTTTCTGGATGGGGCGGGCGGCATCAAGGAACTGGCAGATCGGGCGGCAGAGCTGGGCATGCCTGCCCTGGCCCTGACCGACCACAATAACATATGCGGAGCCTTGCGCTTTGCCGCGGCTGCTGAACAGGCCGGCATTAAGGCGATCCAGGGAGCAGAAGTCAGCCTGCAGGACGGCAGTCACCTTACTTTGCTGGCGGGCAACGCCCGGGGCTATGCTTCGATATGCCGCTTTCTGACCCGGGGGCACCTGTCCAGCCCGCGCGAGGATCCGCGTTGCCAGGAAGAGGATCTTCCTGAATTGGAAGAGGTTTTCGTTCTGTCTGGATGCCGCCGGGGACGGATTCCTGCTTTGCTGTTAAAAGGCTTGAACCGGCAGGCGGAGGAAGAAGCCCGGCGCTGGCGCGATCTTTTTGGCCGGCAGTGTTTCTTCTTGGAACTGCAGAATGGCCTGCTGCCAGGAGATCAGCAGCTCAACCGCCTTCTGGCGGAGTTGGGAGCCAGCCTGGGGCTGGGTCTGGCGGCGAGCAACGATGTACATTATTTGGAACACGATGATTTTTATCTGCATGACATTCTATGCTGCATCCGCAGTATAAGCAGCGTTCAGTCCATTCACCCGGAACGGCCTTTGAACGGTGAGCAATACCTGAAATCCGCGGAACAAATGAAAACGCTTTTTGCTGCTTATCCCGAAGCCCTGCAAAACACCCTGCGGCTGGCGGAAGCCTGTGAATCCCCTTTCAAAGAGAAGCGCACTCATTTTCCCCGTTTTGCGCTGCCGGCCGGGGAGAGCGCGGCGGCCTGCCTGAGGCGGCTGGCGGCGGAGGGGGCCCGGCAGCGGTACGGGAAGGTTGGACGCCGCGTGGAAGAACGTCTGGATTACGAATTATCTATTATAGAACAGTTGGACCTGGCTGATTATTTTCTGGTGGTCTGGGATCTGGCCCGCTATGCCCGGGAAAAGAGCATTCGTTATGCCGGGCGGGGTTCGGCGGCCGATTCGCTGGCGGCTTACTGCCTGCATATTACAGAGGTGGATTCCCTGGAGCGGGGCTTATTGTTCGAACGCTTTATAAGCCTGGAACGCCAGGGTATGCCCGACATAGACATTGATTTTGAGTCACGCCGCCGGGATGAGGTGATCAATTATGTTTATGACCGGTATGGAGCCAAACGGGTGGCACGGGTGGCAACCTACAACACTTTCCGGGCCCGTTCGGCCCTGCGGGATATCGGCAAGGCTCTCGGCTTCAGCGAGGCGGAACTGGGGCCGATAGCCAAGCGCCTGCCCTCATACACCTTTGCTGACAATATCCGTCCCATGCTGGACCTGCTGCCGGAGCTGAAGGGCAGCCCGCTCAGGGAAAAACGCTATGACCTGTTGATTAAGGCTTGTGAGTGTTTGGCCGGTTTCCCGCGTTTCCTGGGCATGCATCTGGGAGGGGTGGTGGTCAGCGATGTGCCCCTGACCGAGTTGACGGTATTGCAAAGATCGGCGATGGGACCGCTGATAACCCAGTTTGACAAGGACGATGTCGAGGATGCCGGCTTAATAAAGCTGGACTTGCTTTCGCTGCGCACCCTCTCGGTAGTGCAGCAGGCCGTGGGCAGCATTAATGCCAGCGGGCAGGAACTGGATTATGATCGCATTCCCCTGGACGATCGGGATACTTACGAACGAATCCGCAGTGGTCAGACCATTGGCATGTTTCAGATTGAAAGCCCGGCCCAGCGTGCCTTGCAGGCCCGCCTGGAAGCCGACAACATGGAAGACATGGTGGCCAGCATGGCTCTAATCCGCCCCGGACCGATCAAGGGCAACATGGTGGAACCCTACATCGCCCGGCGCCTGGGCAAGGAGGCGGTGAGCTATCCCCATCCCCGCCTGGAGCCAATTTTGTCTTCAACCTACGGGGTGGTGCTCTTTCAAGAGCAGGTCCTGGAGATTGCCCGGGCCATAGCTGGATTTACCGCCGGGGAAGCTGACCAGCTGCGCCGGGTTATGACCCATGCCCGCTCGAAAAAGTACATGGAGGAGATCGGGGAGCGCTTTGTCAGCCGGGCCGTGGATAATGGGGTGGAGCCGGAGGCGGCCGAAAGCATTTTTGCTTCCATGCTAGGCTACGCCAGCTATGGATTTTGCGAGGCTCACGCGGCCGCTTTCGCCACCACTTCCTTCAAGACTGCCTACCTGGTCAGGCATTATCCGGCGGAATACTACGCGGCGATAATGAATCACCAGCCGATGGGTTATTACCCTTCGCGTATTATTGCCAATGAAGCCGGCCGCCGGGGGATTGTGCTTCTGCCGCCCGATATCAACCACAGCCATATAGATTTTGTGGTGGAATCAGGCGCCATCCGGGTAGGCTTAAAACAGGTGAAGGGAGTCTCGCGCAGCGCCCAGGAAATGCTGGTAGAAGAGCGGGCCCGTGGCGAATTCGCTTCTTTGCGTGATTTCGTGCAGAGGGTGCCGATGCCGGCGGATATGATGGAAAACCTTATTAAGTGCGGCGCCATGGACTGTTTGAATCCCAACCGCCGCTGGAGTATGAACCTGCTTCCAGCCTTTATTGAAGCTCGGGATTCCGAATGCGGCCAGGGGCTTTTCATGGAAGAAGGGATAGAAGATGAATTGCGAGATTTCCCGGAGGAACGGCGCCGGGAGCTGGCCTTCGAAATGCTGGGCCTGGAGCTGGAAAGCCACACTATGGCTTCCTGGCGGGGTTTCCTGTCCGGACAGGGCATCATGTCCAGTCGCGATCTGGAAGAAATGGCCGACGGCAGAATAGTTGCCGTGGCCGGGGTTCTGTTCCGCCCGCACCGGCCGCCGACCCGCAGTGGGCGAATTACGGTGTTCTTTTCCCTGGAGGACGAGTACGGCCTTACGGATGTGACTATGTTCGAAGATATATACATGAAGTACGGCGATCAAGTATACAGTACTCATAAAACTCCTCTGCTGGTGCGAGGTCAGCTCCAGCGCCGCGGGCGGGGGATTAGCATCGTGGCCCGGGAAGCCCGGCGCCTGGTTGCGGAATGATTGTGCTGAAGCATGCTTCTCAATAAAACAGCCCTGGTGTAAAATAATTACATAAGGATAGCTAATGGCAATTGAAAGGCACGGTGATAGATATGCAGATACCGCGTTGCATGAGCACCCAGCATCCCGATAATGTTCACACCCCGTTTTTCTCTTCCGGGGAGATAATTTTTGGTGAGGATGAGGTCAAAGAAGCCTATTACGCGTTTTCCCACCTGGGATGCACCGAACAGATGTGGGATTGCGAAGGCAAGGAAGTGGATACCTACGTAGTCAAGAAGCTGCTTACCGGTTATGAGTCTTTTTTTAGAACCAACAAGCTGGGTGAAGACGTATTTATCACCCTGCGCGTACCCAATCCAACCGTCGAAAAGGCTGAAGCCAAGATCCTGCTGGAAACCCTGGAAAGCATCCCGCGCTCCTATGATGCTGCCCAGCTTTTTTATGGGCGGGATATAGCCCCGATTTTCGAGGTTATTCTGCCAATGACTACCTCGCACCTGTGCCTGGACCGCATATATAAGTACTACAAAGACTACATCGTCGAGCGCCAGTACAATTCACTGCGGCCGGGAGACATAAGCCTGCAGGACTGGATAGGTGAATTCCTGCCGCGTTCTATTAATGTAATACCACTATTTGAAGACCTGGAGCATATGGTTAATGCCGATCGAATCGTTATGGATTATCTTGAGGACAAAACCCCGGCCTACCAGCGGGTATTCCTGGCCCGTTCCGACCTGGCGATGAACTATGGATTTGCCGCGGCCGTGCTGATTAATAAAATCGCTTTGCAGAGATTCGAACAAGTGGCGGCCATTAAAGGCATTCCCCTGCTGCCTATGGTTGGTGTGGGTTCAGCTCCTTTCCGGGGCAATTTGAAGCCCTCCACAGCCAGGCGCTTGATGGCGGAATACCCGAGTGTGCAGACTTTTACGATCCAGTCATCTTTCAAATATGACAACCCGGTGGATGAGGTTCGCGAAGGCGTCCGCCAGCTCAATGAAGGGGTGGTAAAGCCGGCCATGCAGGTTGACGAGGAGCGCTGCCTGGAGATTGTGCAGCGCTATGCAGCCGAATACAATCGGCAGGTGGTGGAATTGGCTCCGATAATCAATGCTGCCGCTAAATATGTGCCCAAAAGAAGAGCCCGTAAGCTTCATATTGGGCTGTTCGGGTATGCCCGAAGCATGGAAGGGGTCAGCCTGCCCAGGGCGATTTCGTTCACCTGTGCGCTCTATTCTATCGGTTTGCCCCCCGAAGTGCTGGGGCTCAGTGCGTTATCCACGGATGATTATCGCTTTATTAAAGAGGTTTTTGTAAATGCCGATGCTGATTTTGCCGATGCACTGAGCTGTCTTGATATAGATGCCGAGATTTTGCCCGCTTCGATCAGGAAAAAGCTGGACAAGCTTGGCATTGCTTATGAAACCGACCAGGAGCATTTGCAAATGACTCGCGATGTGCACGCATCGCTAAAAGCTGCCAGAACGGAACGAATTGGCGAAGTTATGCTGCTGGCTGCTAACCGGAGGGGATTTTTAGGCTAATCAGAACATCGAGTTGCGTAGTGATTTGATCAGGCGGGTATGCAGAAGGCCCTGTTCGGTTATGATGCCTTCCAGCCATTCGTGAGGGATTTTTTCCAACCCGTGCTCAAAATGTTCAGGTGGCGCGCTCCACAGAATCTTCGAGCTGTCGGCCAGGCAGTATACAGGCAGGGAGCCGCGCGAGCGGCGGGTGGCTTTAGCGGCAGCCAGGCTGGGGTAGCCGTTAATTATGTCCCCGGAAGGCAGAACTGTATCAGCACCCAGTAATAATATGTCAGCGGATTGAACCGCCTTATCAATCTCGTAATCTTCGACCAGCTGACAGGCGATACCGTTTTCATCCAGGCAGTTCTGGCTGTATGTTCCGTAGCAATAGCCGTTATAACGTGATACCGGCCAAATGAGCCGGATTTTTTTACCCTGCCGGCTGGCTTCAATCAAAGCGGCGACCACTGTCGAACTGTAACTGCACGAGGCGATACACTGGCCGCTTTGAATCAATTGAACGGCATGCTCGATGCTTCTCTGGCGCAGTTCATTCATGGTAGTCATAGCCTGCACGGCCTGTGTTTCGAGCTGATTGCGCAGATCTTCAGGGCTGGCATTATCAGCCTGCAAATGGCCTATGCGGGAAAGATAGAGGCGGATTGCGTTTGCAATGGGAGCCATGGACGGACGGCTCAAGGATATAAGCCCGGCCAGGTTTTTGCTTTCTTCGAGAAGCTCCGCACTCGATGCCGCATCCGCGTTTGCACTGTGTTCCGCCAGCATTCCCAGGGCCAGCAATGCCAGTTCGCTGGCGCCATGTTTGCGGTCAAAACGAATCAGGTCGATTTTTATGTTCAAAGATTCAATGGTCACTTAACGCTCTCCCATGCAAAATATAGCCCGGGAACTGTCTCCAGGCCTTGTATTTCATTCGAATTAAACCACTGACATTCAGTGTGTTCCCAATCCAGTCCAAATCCATCCAGTGACAAAACATCCCATTTTAACGGATGTACGAGCCAACGGGTGTTAAGCGCTGGATCTTCAACTGCCAGGATTTCGCCGCTCCTGGCCAGTCGAACAGCGGCAGCGGGCAACGATGTTTCTTCCAGTATTTCGATAAGCCCTTGCTCTTCGGGGCTGCGCTGTCCTTCAATATAGCCGGCAACTCCTGCCCAGCGGCCCTGGTAGCTTCCTACCCGCTGGCTGCGTTTAAGCAAAAGCACCTTGCCCTCAAATACGAGAAAACAGGTAACTACTTTCTGTTCATGCATATTTGCCTCCTGATTCAACTGCTGGATAATTACGGAATGGATGGAAATGGATTGGGATTGACGATGGTTGCACCCTGTGGAAAGTTTATCACATGACCGGCAGGGCAGCGCTACTTTTCGCGAAAATACTGCCCATATGCTAGAATAATTATTGATTATATTAGTTTGTCCACATCAGGGAGGTAGCAAAGATGAAGACAAATTTTGGTGTGCTGCTTGCGCTTTTGCTGGTTTTGATGCCGATAAGCGGCTGTCAGCCGGAGCCAGAGAAAAAAGGCGATACTGCGGTCCAAAACGAAAACCAGGTCTACCAGGTTTCTACGATTAATGCGTTAATGCAGGGTGTATATGAAGGTGAAAGCACTTTTGGAGAGCTGCAGGACAAAGGCAACCTGGGCATCGGCACATTTGAAGCTCTGGACGGGGAAATGATTATGATCGACGGGGTGTTTTACCAGGTCAAGTCTGATGGCAAGGTGCTGGTGGCAGCTGCGGATCAAAAGACCCCCTTCGCGGATATTACTCATTATTGGGCCGACGATGTGGCCAATATCAAGAGTATTGACAGCATGGCCAGCCTGCAGAAAACCATTGACCCCTATTTGAAAAATCCGAACATATTCTATGCCATCAGGGTTGATGGCACGTTTGACTATATTAAAGCCCGTTCGGTGCCCGCACAGAGCCAGCCGTACCCGCCGCTTGACCAGGCGATCAAGCAACAGCAGGTTTTCGAATATAAGAATGTTGAAGGCACTATCCTGGGATTCTGGTGTCCCGCCTATGTCAATGGGATAAACATGCCCGGGTACCATTTCCATTTTATAAGCAAAGACCGCCAACAAGGCGGGCATTTGCTGGAATGCCAGGTCAGAGAGGCCTTGCTGGGTATTGATCGCACCGAAGACTTTGCCATGCATTTGCCAGATAGTGAAGCATTTAGCCAGAGCAACCTGGGGCAGGACCAGAGTAAGGCTCTAAACAAAGTGGAAAGATAAAGGAGATAAATGCGGGCGCTCCGGCGGAGAAATCGCCGATAGCCGGTTCAACAGTATGTTGATGTCTAATGTGAACCATGATATGGAGGAGGAGCGGGCTTGTCGAAAAGCAGCCGTTTGGATGAAATTGTAAATATGGCCGGGGAATTATTGGTCCGGGGCGAGTATGATGACGCTGCGGTTACCTTTGAAAAAGCCCTGGCAATTAAGGAAGATGCCAGCGTTCGCAATCAGCTTGCCCTGTGTTATTACTATCTGGAACTGCCGGAGCGAGCCTTCCATGCTCTTCAACCAGGCCTGGTCAAAGACCAGAGCCAGCCCTTTCATCATCCGTTTTCCTACAGCCTGGCCTCAATTGTCCTGGCTGAGATGGGACGCTTTGATGAAGCCTTTTTGTATTTAAGAACCGCTATCGAAGGATATGCAGAAGGAGAGCGGCTTTTAGCCGAAGCCGGCTTGCCCTTTGACTCGGTGGGCGGATATCTGGCTATGCTCATGAAAGCCTCAGGAGAGCTGGAACAGCACCGCCTTCTCCTGGACATATATGATAAATGGAAAAAGGATTACCTGTCCTGGGAATGCGTTTATTATGCGGGCGCAGCCGCCTTTAACATGAAGGATTTCCGGAGCGCTAGCGAACACTGGGGTTCAATCAAGCGCATTATTCCGGTATGCGAACAGATGCAGCGCATTGCCCTGATGATGGAACAGGGAGAACTGCCGCTTTTCGGACTTGAATACCATATTGTAAACAATCATCAGCTTCAGGATCAGTTGGAAACGGCGCTGGCAGACGATGAGGAAAGGGAGCGCTTTATGGGCTGCGGCTATGCGAGAATGCTGCTGCTTGGGCACCTGTTAGGGCATGACAGCCTGAATGAAGAAATTGCTGAAGCATTGCTGGAAGCATTGATTAACTGGACCGGGGAGTGGGGGCAGGAACTGGGCTTGCGTCTGCAGGAGAATAACAATCTAGGCCCGGCAGTGCACAGAGCCGTTTCGAAACACCTGGCGGCCAGCGAAGCTCCCCAGGGTGATCATCCGGAAACAGATCATGAAGAAACGAGCCATTTGGCCGAAGATCTGGAGTGTATCCAGGTTCTGTACGGCCCTGAGATGGAAGCGATATATGTATACGCCTCGGGTTTGATTGAACAGGGGAGACAGGATGAAGCCCTGGCTTTGTGGGAGGATGTTTTTTATAACGAAAAGAAGTTTTATCCGCCAGCCATGCTCTCCATGACTGATATATACATGCAGATGAAGCGCTATGAAGAGGCCTCGCAGATATTAGACCTGCTGGAGCAGATTGACCAGGCGGAACAGGGCCTATTTATCCAGGATATCTATTTTAAGCGGGCATTTCTCGCCTGGTGCCAGGGAAATCCCGTGGAGGCCTGGCAGCATCTGGACCGGCTGGATATAGACCGGCTGTCTGAAGAAGAGCATGAACGCTTACTGGATTTCCGCGAGCAGCTAAGCGGTGCGGGAATCGAAAATATGGAGATCCAGCCATCATCAGGAAACAAGCAGCAGGCCGCCGGCATTTATAGTGAAAGCAAGCGGCGCGCGATTGAAGACAAAGCTCTGCCGGATAATGCACGCCTGGTCCGTGGCTTGAAAAACATGCCAGTTGAATGGATTGATGCTATTTGTCTCAATCTGGGCATTATCGGTTTGCCCAGGCGCAGCCAGCGGGAAAAGCAGATTGCCGAATGGCTTCTGAACGAAAAGCTCCTTGAACGATTGGTGGATACCCTGGATTCCGATCAGAAATCCCTGTTGAGCTTCCTGAGCGAGAACGGGGGCTGTGCTGGCATGGACGAGTTGGAACCGCTTTTCGGATCACTTCAAGGAGAAAGCAATGATTGGATGGATGAAGGTACATCGACTACCCTGGGAACCCTGTGGAGCCTGGCGTTGGTAATGGTGGGCAGAGATCCTGCCGCAGGTCAGCGGTCCCGGATTGCTATTATTCCAGAAGACATGCGTATGGCTGTGAAAAGGATGATAATTGCTTGAAGTGCGGGGTAAAACCATTATACGGCCTATTTGGCTTCTGAATTCGGGCTATCGCCATGAGATTCCAGCATCTGGTTCAGTAAATCTTCAATTTCCAGCAGCCAGGCCGCCTTTTGTTCTGGCGTGCTGAACTGTATTCCAGGGAAAACCCGGTATTCCACGTGATTAATACCGCAGAAACCCAGGATCCCATTGCACCAAAGGTTCTGCAGCGGGTCGCCGATGAGATGCCGGCGGGTTTCTTCGGCTGTTGCAGATGTGTTCAATACCAGGGCGAATTTAGCGGACAGTTTGCCGATGCTTACCCCGTTTTTGTAGTCATAGGCAACTCCCGGGCTGAGAACCCGGTCAATCCACCCTTTAATAATTGCAGGCGGAAGCTCCCACCAGATAGGATGGATGATAACAATCCCTTCGGCTGCCACAACTTCGCGGCTGTACCGGTCTACGATCGGATTGGCCAGACGGCTTTCGATTTCTTCCACGGTCAACACCGGATCAAATTTTTCCTCGTAAAGATCATGAAAAACGACTTGATGTTTCTCGCTTTTTAGGGTTTCTTTGATTAAATCGGCGATAGTGTGATTGAAGCTGCTTTGACGCGGATGGCCCAGAACGACCAGGATTCTCATTAAATAATTCCCCTTTATACCGGCAGTATGAACAAACGGCGTCAAAGGACAAAAGTAAAGGATCAGCAGCATATTTTGCCATTTTTGCTCACTCAAATAATATAGTACTAATGTCGCATGCTGTCAAAGGACGCGAAGAATGGCTGATAATGGGGCATTAAATAAAAAATAACCGAAAAAATGCTTTCCGGTTATTTTTTATTTATTTTGATAAGCTATTTTCCCAGCGCACTCTTTAGAGCGGGCAGGGCTTCGTTCAGGTCGGCAGTAAGGCAGTAGTCTGAAACCTTGAACATATAACAGTTTTCATCGTTGTTAATAGTTGCAACTACCTTGGCATCGCGAATTCCGACTACAAATTGGACCTGGCCCGAAATGCCCAGGATTAAAGCCAGGTCGGGCTTGCAGATCTTGCCAGACAGACCAATAATGCGTTCTTCCGACATCCACTTCTTGTCAGTTGCCACTGGTTTGGAACAGGCCACTACACCGCCAACCGCTTCGGCAATGGCTTCGGCAAGGGCCAGGTCTTCCTGGCGGGGCAGTCCCTGGCCAACGGCTACGATTATCCGGGCTGCTTCAATATCGACCGAGTCGGTTGATTTCTGCCGGCTGGCTAGAAGCCGGATTCCAGATATCTGGGGCTGAATATCGAGTTCATGAACGGCTTGGGTGGCGCCTCCCGCCATGGCGCGGTTGAAGCTATGCGGGGCAATGGCGATAACCTGCCGCGCGGATGCAATATACTGGGTAGCTATAGTTGCCCCGTTCAGGGCATTGCGCTGGCAGTGAATTTTGCCGTCGATAACGGTGGCATTTTGCACGTCATTCAGGCAGCCGGCATCCAGTTTCTGGGCCAGCCGCCCCGATAGTTCTTTTCCTCGCCGGTTGGAAGCCAGCAAAAGGATATCGCAATCTAATTTATTTGCGGCTTGTGCGAGCACCGATGCCACTGCGGCGGTATCGGCTTTTTCCACCGGGTTTTTTACCAGATAAACCTCTGCTCCCAGCACGCTCAAGCTGTTGGCCAGGGTTTTATCATCAATCACCAGGGCTTTAACACTGCTGCCCAGCTCTTCAGAAAGCTGACGGGCGGCGGTTAAAAGCTCATAGCACAGACTATCTTTCTCACAATAAATAAGTATTCCTGCCACCTCGATCACCTCTCAATCATTCTTTCCGCTTCCAAAGCCTTGACCAGTTCTTCAACGCTTTTTACAGCAATTTGTTTGCGCTGGCTTTCTGGAGCCAGGTTGCTAACGGTGCTTATTTTTTTGACAGCAGGGATTTTTATCCCCAGTTCGTCTGCGCTTACAACTTCTTTTGGTTTTTTGCCGGCTTTAAGAATCTGGGTAACCGAAGGAATACGCGGTTCGTTAATCCCGGCCAGTACCGAAACGATAACCGGAAGCGAGCATTCCACGGTTTCTTCGCTGTCTTCAAGCGAGCGGATAATTTTGGCCGTATCGGGGCCAAGCTCAATGGAACTCGCAAATCCCACCTGGGGCCAGTTAAGAATATCAGCCACCCGCGAGCTTACCTGGCCGGAATAATTATCCCCGCTGCCTTCGCCAAAGATCACGATGCTGGCATCGTCAATTTTGCTGATCGCTGCTGCCAGCAATTGTGCGACATCTGCGCTGTCCGCATTTTTAATGGAATCGTCGGCAATCAGGAACGCTTCATCAGCACCGGCTGCCAGTGCCTCTTTAATTGTGTCTTCGACCTCTTCGCTACCGGCCGAAAGCACAACCAGGCTGGCTCCGGCAGATTCCTTCAGCTGGATACCTGCTTCCAGGGCATTTTTATCAATAGAACCCAGCGTGAACTGCACATCGTCGAGAACGGGTTTGCGATCCCGGATGCGGATGGCCTGCACATCGGGAACCTGTTTCATAGCCACTACTATTTTCAAAATAATCTCCTCCTGCCCGGTTTTAGCCGAAGCGGAACTGTACCCCGGAGCCTCCGGCGGGATAGTTCCACTCCAGCACATCACTTCCGCATGCAATAAGACAGGTGCCGCATTCGAGGCAGCCGTCTATAGTGAGTTCCACCTGGCCTTCATGTTCGGAATACAAGCCAGCCGGGCAAACCAGAACTGCTTTTTTCAGTCGCGGATCGCGTTCCATGCCGGCAATGATTTTGATATGGGCTTCCTTGGACTCCTTGAAAACGTCCAGCCCCAGTTTAGCTTTCAGCCCCATCAATTCACTCATATCTTCATCATCCTCCTTGCGTCTTTAGCCATGGCAATCAGCTCTGAAAACGAGAGATGCTTCTTAACGGTACTGAACAGTTTTTCTTTTGGAGCGCCTGCGGGTACAGCATACATTTCCTTCATCACCTGAGTGGCGAATGCCGGATAATGCTGGAATAATCGGGGGTGATCCAGCACTTCGATAGAATCCTTAAAATTCTTAAAGTCCTGCATGACAAAGCTATCATCCAGCATTTTTTCGTACGATGCCAGGAAAGATGCGGATGAATCATTATGCTGCCGTGCGCTGATAGCCGTTTTGGCGGCATAGTAACCTGAAGCAATCGCGTATTCCATACCGCGAACGGTGACTCCAATGTTCATGGAAAAGCCGGCCGCGTCGCCGGCGACCAGAATGCCGTCTCCGTATAGCTTGTTCAGTGCCTTATATCCGCCTTCCGGGACTACATGAGCCGAGTATTCCACGGTTTGTCCGCCGCGGATTAGAGCTGCGATTTCGGGGCGTTGTTTAAATGTATCCAGAAGTTCTGGAGCTGCGACTCCAGGCTCCTCGTCGGCCAGAGCATGAATGCCGACCACGATTCCCAGGCTCAGGCTTTCCTTGTTCGTGTATAAAAAGCCGCCTCCGAATTTGCCGGCGGTAACCTCTCCCATGAACAGACGCGCGGTCCCTTCATCGCCGGTTAGGTTAAAGCGGTCTTCAATAATCTCGCGGGGCAGTTCAATGACTTCCTTGAATCCTACCGCATAGTTGTGGCTGTCCAGAGCTTTGCGCAATCCGGCTTTTTGAGCCGTAAATGAAAGCACTCCATCACAGGCCAGGACGATATGGGCTCGCAGTTCATCGCCGCCGGCAACTACTCCGCAGACCTTCCCGTTTTCAATAATAAGATCGTCCACCCGGGTTTTGGTGACCATGGCTACGCCTTTTCGTTCCACAAGCTTGGCAAAGGCCCGGTCGAATTTGCCTCTGAGCACGCTGTAGCTCTGATAAGGCTCGGTTTTAAGCTCGTCTCCTTCATAGCGCACGGTAATCGCCGCATTTTTGTCCATAATGGACACTTCTTCATGAGCTATGTGCCTCTCCAAAGGGAGCTTGCTCCATATCTCGGGATACAGATCGCGGATGGGGCTCAAGTACAGGCGACCGCCTGTGACATTCTTGGCGCCGGAGTACTCGCCTTTTTCCAGCAGCAATACTTCCAGGCCTTCTTCGGCCATGGTGTATGCAGCCGCCAGTCCGGCCAGACCGCCGCCTACAACAATGACATCGAACATTTCATCCATTTATACGCACCTCACATAATAAAAAGATTTACCATTAGAGAACGAAAGACAATTGCTGTTAGCCCTTGAGTACCATGCCGGCAACGATCATCTTCTGCATGTCGGCTACGCCTTCGATTTGCGGTCCGGTAATCGCATCGCGATAGAGCCTTTCCGCTTTATAATCTGCCATGAGGCCATATGAACCATGAATATCCACACAGATGCGGGCGTTGTTCACGGCGGTCTCACAGACAAATGTCTTGGTCAGTGCGGCTTCCTTGGCAAAGACCGCAGGATCCTTCACCTGTGTAGCCAGGGTAGCCAGACGGTAAACCAGCCAGCGGGCAGCCTCGTAGTTGATAGCCAGGTCGGCAACGCGCAATTGTATGGACTGGAATTTGGCTATGGGTTCATTGCGATGGGTTTTTTCCTTGGCATACTTGACTCCTTCTTCGTAGGCTGCAAGTACTCCGCCCAGGGCAGTGGCGCTCACTCCGACCTTGCCGAAGGAGATGCCGTAAGTCAGCACCGGAAATCCTCCGCCAATGCCGTTAATAATATTGGCAGCCGGAACCCGGACATTTTTGAGATAAACGTCAAGGAGAAGGCCGCCGTGCATGCCGGTCTTATGCCAGGGTTCAGAAATCGAATAGCCTTCACAAAACTTGTCGATGATGAATGCAGTGGGTTTGCCGCTTTCGCTGTCTTTGGCGAAGATTACAATCGGACCAGGATAGCTGGCGTTGGAAATAAAGCGCTTGGTGCCGTTAATAATATATGAATCACCGTCTTTAACCGCCGTGCTGGTAATTTGCCTGGGGTCTGAACCGGTTCCGGGCTCGGTAAATGCGAATGAAGCTATTTCCTGTCCTTTACAGGCTTTAAACATGTATTTTTTCTTGATTTCATCGCTGCCGAATGCAGAAATGGCACCCAGGCTCAAGGTGTGAGCAGAAATCACCATGGCTATGCCCGAACAGGCCCGGCCAAGTTGTTCCATGACCAGGGCGTATTGGTCATAGCCCCCGCCTGCTCCGCCGAACTCTTCAGCGAAAGGAATGCCGAAGAAATCAAGTTCTGCCAGGCTGTCCATAATCTCTTGGGGGATTTCGTTCTTTTCATCGATTTGTCTGGCCAGGGGTTCAATAACGCTTTCAGCAAATTCCCGGGCCGCTTTCTGGATGAGCTCCTGCTCCTTGGTAAATGTAAATTTCATCGCGGTCTCTCCTTCCGTATGCTTACCCTGCGATTCGGTTTCTGAATTCTTAATGCATACATCATATCACAACATTAGGATATTAAACAATTATAATATGCTTTTCTTTTGGAAGTATCCTGGTGAATTATTGGCTTTGACATTGCCAGGCGTATTTTTATAATGAGTATGTATGGTTAATAAGGTTCAGCTAGAATCACCATTTATATAATATAGCGAGGAAGGAAGAAATGACTGGTATGGAAGAACAACCAATCTCGATAAGAAAAAACGGGCGCTGGTATTTCGGCGAAGCCGAGATGTTTCGCCGCAACATTCTCAACATCCTGGCCTGCAATATAGACAAGACCGATGAGGGTGTTTTTTGCATCAGGATGGGCGAGGAAGAAAGCCCGCTGCACTGCGAGGATGTTCCCTTTCTGGCTCATGGAATAACGGTTGAAGAAGACAAACTGAAGCTGGTATTCTACGATCTTCAGGAAATGTATCTGGTGGACGAAATGAAAGTGCATTTCAAGGGTGACGTACCTTATATCAGCTATAAATGGGAGGCCGACACCCGGCTGTCCAAAGGAGTCTATTGGAAACTGTTCGATATAATGGATATCCGCGGCGATGATGTTTATATTGTGCCACCGGACAACTGCGATTTTCTATATCAGACCGAAGAAGTGAAAACAAGCGAACCGGTTTGAACCGTCAAATAGTAAGAAACGACTGCTGTCCCTGTGTAATCAGTGTAACATAGGCGGCAGTCGTTTGAATTTTTGGGTATACAAAATTGTGACCATCCCATTGATTATTCAATACCGAGACATCGATGAGCAAAATTATGCAGATGTTGGCATCATATAAAACATAATAGGCTATTGGCGAAACAATACTTGCGCAACGGGAAAATTGTTGGTACTATATTTATCAAACAATACGGGACTCATGGAGGCTATGTTTGCACAATTAGTTATAGCAATAAACGCAGCTCATTCTTCGACTCCGTCCTGAATAAGGGAGGAAAACTGAATGCGCCTTGATATCAGAAATCTGTTGCTTTTACTAGCCTTAACCGTCACCCTGACCGCCGTATTAACCGTTATTCCATCGCCCGCCCTGGCCGACACCGACGGCAACGACAGCTTCGCAGAAGCCGTGGAGATATTCGCCGGAAGCCAGAACACTACCACCATGGATTTTCGAAGCGATCTGGACTATTTCAAAATCACTGTAGATCAGACCTGCAGCATTTCATCAACCATTTCCCATAATGGCTCATTTATGTATTACCAGCTATATGATTCGCAGCAGCAGTCTTTGCAAACTCGGCCGGTTACATATGCAGGCAGCGTGAAAGCCAGCTACAAGGTCAGCCCTGGAACCTATTACATAAGGATCAGCGATTATGCCACTTCAGGTACTTTCACCCCATATACAGTTAACTTCAATGTTAATGCCGTCGCTCCAGACTCCCTGGAGCAAAATGACACTCCGGCCCAGGCGGTGCAGGCTACATCCGGAACTCAGTACAATATGTCCATAGAAGCCGTTAACGATTATGAATGGTTCAAGATTGATGTCCCGCAAACCTCCAGTATCGTGTGCACCACCTCGCGAACGGCCGGCAATTATGTTTGCAGCATATTCTCCTCCAGCGATTTAACCAGTCCGTTATGGAGCAAGTTTAATCCCAGCGGTAAAGTAGGCTGGAAAGTCGGTCCCGGGACTTACTATGTCAAACTGTCCGAGTGGGATTCAGGCTCCATCAATTATGAAAACAACAATTTTGCTTTGAAAATCACGGTGGTCGGGCAAGACTCCCTGGAGCAAAACGACACTCCAGCCCAGGCGGTGCAGGCCACATCCGGAACTCAGTACAACATGTCCATAGAAGCCGTTAACGATTATGAATGGTTTAAGATTGATGTCCCGCAAACCTCCAGTATCGTGTGCACCACCTCGCGAACGGCCGGTAATTACATTTGCGGCATCTATTCCTCCAGTGACTTAACCAATCCCATTAAAGGCAAGTTTAATCCCAGCGGTAAAGTAGGCTGGAAAGTCAGCCCCGGGACTTACTATGTCAGACTGTCTGAGTGGGATTCAGGCTCCATCAATTACGAAAACAACAGCTTCAGCCTGACCATAACTATTAAAGCCCAGGACGCCCATGAAAACAATGATACCCTGGCAAGCGCCACCCGATTTAACCTGGGAGATATAGTATCAGGCGTCAGCATAGAAGCAGCTAACGACTATGACTGGTTCACATTTACCGCGAACAGTGCCGGGCCGCTTAATCTTCAGTTTACCAACAGCTCGAACTACCTGGATTTCGCATTATATAACAGCAGCGGAGTTCAGCTTGACAGCCGCATCATGTTTTCCACCTACACCCGCAACATAGCCAGCGGCACCTATTTCATCCGGCTTAAAGAATACTCAGACATCAATTACCTTAATAGCAATATATCCTTTAGTTCAGCTACCAGCATCTCCGAAATAGAAAAAACCCAGCTGGGCAAGCCGGGCAACTCCTTTGCCTGCAATGACCCGGTGAATCCCGCCCTGGGTAATTTCACCCTGGAGAACACCGATTTATCCATACCCGCCCGGGGGCTGCCCCTGGCCGTTACCCGTTTCTACAACTCCAGGAGCGAAGCCACCGGCCCCCTGGGCAAAGGCTGGCAGTTCAACTGGGGCGGCAAATTGACCGCTAATGCCGACAGCTCGGTGACCGTATCCTACGCCGATGGCCATGAATACCGCTTCCCATATTCCGGAGGAGTATACCAGTCTCCAGACGGCTGCTATGAGACCCTGGTCAAGAATGCGGATAACAGCTATACCCTGACCCTGAAGAACCAGAGCGTTTACAACTACAACTCCTCCGGACAGTTAATCCAGATCAAAGATATCAGCAACAACGCTACCAACCTGGCCTATACTTCCGGCAAGCTGACCTCAGTTACTGACTCAGCGGGCCGAAGCCTGACCTTCACCTATAACGGAACCAAGATCATTAAAGTAACCGATCCCCTGAACCGCCAGGTCCAGTTCGGCTATGACGCTAATGGCAATCTCAATTCCGTTACTGATGTAAATGGCAAGGTCACCACTTATGCCTACAACTCCTATGGGCTGACCTCAGTTACCGATCCCAGCGGCCACCAGACCATTAGCAACAGCTATGACGCCATGGGCCGGGTACTCTATCAGGCCGACGGGGAAGGCAATGTCACCCGGTTCCAGTACGACCTGGCCAACCGCAAAACCACCATGATTGACGCCAAGGGCAATTCTGGCAGCTTCACTTATGATGCCGCTTACCGGGCAACCCGGGTGGATTATCCCGGCGGGATATATGAAGAATACACCCTGGATAATGATGGCAACCGCCTGACTTCAAAAGACAAGAACGGTAAAGTAACCACCTGCACCTATGATAGCCAGGGCAATATGCTCACGAAAACCGATCCTGCTCCCCTTAACTATGTAACTACCATGACTTACAACTCCGGGGGCCATCCCCTGACCATAGTGGACGCCGCAGGCTATACCACCAGCTTCAGCTATGATTCTGCCGGAAGGCTCTTAACCCAGAACCGGGCAGTAAACGGGCAGAATGTCATCACAACTTTCAGCTATAGCGACTATGGCCAGATTTCCAGCATCACCGATCCGAATGGCAATACTAAAACCTTCAGCTATGACCAGTACGGCAATATATCCTCCAAAACCGATCCTGAAAACAACACTGCCAGCTTCACTTACGACCTGGCAGGCAGAAAGCTCACCGAAATAGATCCCCTGAATCATAGCTGGACTTACAGCTATGACAATGCCGGGCATGTACTGACTGCTACTGACCCCATGAATCACGTCACCACCAGCGTCTATGACAACGAAGGCCAGCTATCTAGCGTAACTGATGCCAGGAGCAATACCAGCACTTTCAGCTATGACCATAACGGCAAGCGCGAAACCATAACCGACCCTGCGGGCAGAACCACCAGCTATGCATATGATGACAACGGCAACCTGGTTTCCATGACCGAGCCCGGAAATGCTACCACTTCTTACAGCTATGACGCCCTGGACCGCCTGGTATCCACCAGCTATCCGGACAGCAGTTCAGAGAGCCTAACATTAGACGGCAGTGGTAATGTTACCGCCAAAACGGGTAGAAACGGCTCCACCACCACTTTCAGCTATGACGCATTAAACCGTTTGGTTCAGAGCACTGACCCTTTGAACGGTATAATCCAGACTGAATACGACCCTCTGGGTAATGTTGTTTCTGTAACAGATCAAAGAGGCCAGGAGAGCACCAGCATTTATGACGCCGCTTCCCGAATGATATCCAGCACTGACCCCGGAGGGCACACCACCAGCTTCACCTATGACCTGGCCGGGAACCGGCTCACCATGACCGATCCTTTGAATGCCGTCTGGAGCTACAGCTATGATAACAACAACCGGCTGCTCACCAGCAATGATCCCCTGAACGCAGTACAGAGCATGGTCTATGACGCGGCCGGCAACATGACTTCCAGCACCGACGAGAACGGCAATACCACCTCTTACAGCTACAATGCCAATAATCAAGTGATTGCGGTCACCAATGCCCTGAACGTCACTAGCAACTACAGCTATGACGCCAATGGCAACCTGGTTGCCGTTACCGACGGCAACGGCAATACCACCAATTACAGCTATGACAGCCTGAATAGAGTCACCAACGCCGCCAATCCGTTGAATCAGAGTATATCCAACTCCTATGACACCGCGGGAAATATTTCTAATCTGACCAAGGCGGATGGAAACAGCGTCTCTTACAGTTATGACTCCATGCACCGCCTGACCGGAGTAACTGCCTCAGGTCAGAGCCAGGCCAGCTTCAGCTATGACAGTGCCGGAAGAAGAAGCTCCATGACCGATTATACCGGTTCCACTTCCTACAGCTATGACAGCCTGAACCGGATAAGCTCGGTCAGCAAGAGCGGGCAGAATACATCCTACAGCTATGACCCGGCCGGGAACCTGACCAATCTGACTTATCCGGGCAGCCAGAGTGTCAGCTACAGCTATGACAATGAAAACCGGCTGCAAAGCGCAACTGAAAACGGCAACACTTCCAGTTTTTTTTACGACGCCAACAACCGCAAGATCCAGGAAACCCTGGCCAATGGAGTAATAGTCTCTTACCAGTATGATTCCAAGGGCCGGGTGACCAGTATCACCCATGTTAAAAACGGAATCACCATCGCCAGCGCAGCTTACACTTATGACAGCACGGTCAATCCTCTGAGCATGACCAGCACTGAAGGCCAGACCAGCTATCAATATGATGATATCTACCAGCTGACCAATGTCAGCTACCCGGATAACAGCATTGAGAGCTTCACTTATGATTCAGCCGGCAACCGCAGCTCATACAATGGAATCTCCTATATCTATGACACTGCCAACCGGCTCCTGCAAGCAGGAACAGACGTATATACCTATGACCAGAACGGCAACCGGATAACTGAAAATGCCAAACAGTATCAGTATGACTGGAACAACCGGCTGACCAGCATCACCAACGGGGACGAAAGCACCCAGTTCACCTATGATGGAGATGGCAGCCGCACCAGCCAGCAAAAGATTGTATCCGGAGCCACCATAGAGGCCAGCAGCTATATCTACGACCCCAGTGCTGGAATCCCCAGGCTCTTGCAGGAAGAAATAGTCTCCGGGCCGACCTTGAGTTATGTCTACGCTGGAAGATTATTAGAACAGACCGGCAGCAGCAATGGAACCATGTTCTATCACCAGGATGCCATCGGCAACACCCTGGCCATGACGGATATGACCGGAGCTGCAGTTAATACCTATCGTTACAAGGCTTTCGGAGCCAGTGAGCTGATCTCCGGCACGGCACTCAACAACCGGCAGTTCACCGGCCATGTATCTGACAGCACCGGCCTTATTTACATGAACGCCCGCTATTATGACCAGGCCACTGGGCGATTTTTGACCCAGGATACTGTGCCCGGAAGGCCTATGGACCCGCTGTCGTACAACCTTTATGCTTATTGTAAGAATAATCCGGTGGCGTACACTGATCCGAGCGGTAAGTGGGGTTATTGCATGCATGGCGATGCAACCTACCTTTTAGCGAGACAAGCAGGTTTCACCGAAGAGCAGGCGATTATTATCGCTTTGGGTTGCTTAAGTGTGGATACTCACGATGCAACAAATCCATTAACCTTTTTAGCCGGTTTACCTGAATTTATGCGTAACCGCAATTCCTATTACGAAAGGATGAGTTGGCATTTTAATCAGCAGTCCTGGAGTGGTTCTGAAGGTATTGACACAAGAAGAACCCACTCGATGGATGAACTCAGTGTATTTTATGCAAATTTTTCAGACGATGCTGCTACAGCTCTTTTCCATCTAGGTCGAGCTTTGCACCCACTTCAAGATATTGCAGCTCATGGCCAGCAATGTACGGATTCAGACTTTATATGGTCACCGCATGGTGCTCTTGATTTTGAATCGAAGTTTGATGACCAACTAATGGATCCAGAATTCGATGAAAATGATCCCACTGTCATAACCGGTTGGAATCCCGTGCCGGAGGGAGAAGTCGGAAAAAGAGACGCCGCTGCCCAGGCTGTAACTTGGGAGTATCTAACATCTGCCAAAAATAATTACGCAATTGCATCAGAAATTGTGATGAACGAAGAGATAGATAATACCAGAACACAAGCTGATAATATGGGTTGGTTAAACTCCGTATCTGAATTAAATACGAGGCTATGAAGCTGGAACAATAAGCCAGTCTGTTAATTGGATCAGATTTGTTGAACTTCTTTGCAAAGATGTGGGTATATGTTAATAGCGTTTGGCGGAAGCTATGCAAAGATAATTTCTGGTGGTTATTAATGACAGCCATTCAATATACTTCAAAGAAATACTAACGGAAGGTACTTACGGGAATGGGAGATTTACTGGTTGTAATAACATCAGCTTTTGTTAGCTCGGTATGGAATCAATGGGCACTTGCCCATAGAAATCCAAAGCAGCTTAACCGAAGGTGGATTGAACCTGCAAAAATGTCTTTTCGTTCATGGATTCTTATAGCTTTCATGTTTCTTATTGCAAATCCACAGTATGGGCTATCATTTTCGGCTATGTTGCTTCCTGTATATGTAGTCTGCTCATATCCAATTAATCGATGGATCCTTTATAAAAATCCGGATGTGACCAATGAGGAAAATAAAAGTGTCTTTATTATTAAGCTAATGGTTGGTTTTGGGATTTCGTTTATGGGAGCGATTGTAATCTTGATTAATTTGCAAGATCATATCCAATTCTAATACCGCCGACTTGCAAGCTTCAAGAAACATTGGCTGATGGAGTGTAAGCGGTTAATATTCGGGTGCATGGTATGCCGCGATTATCTGTGAGAGAATATCCCCATCATCAGGAGGATCAGTCCTGGCTTGATGCAGAAATGGTATTCACCAGATTGCCGAATACTCAATTTCTAGGATTTCGGCAGGTTTCTGGCAATTAGGGTGACCAGGGCACAAAATCCTAAAGGAGCGACAGTTCGTTTGTAAAGTCAATTGACAGCATCTGGCTGAAGAGATGTACAAGATACGAATACACATTGAGCCCGTTGGCCTTGGCCGTTTCCACGATGCTGTAAATTATTGAGCAAACAGGGGGACGTTCCTCTTTGTTTGCAAGCTTCGAATACGACGCCGACAACCGCAAGATCCAGGAAACCCTGGCCAACGGAGTAATTGTATCCTACCAGTACGACTCCAAGGGCTGATTGACCAATATATCCCATGTCAAAGACGGAATCACCATCGCCAGCGCGGCCTATACCTATGACAGCACGGTCAATCCCCTTACTATGACCAGCACTGAAGGCCAGACCAGTTATCAGTATGATGATATCTACGAGCTGACCAATGTCACCTACCCGGATAACAGCAGTGAGAGATTCACTTATGATTTAGCCGGCAACCGGACATCCCTGAACGGAATCTCCTATATCTATGACACTGCCAACCGGCTCCTGCAGGCAGGAACAGACGTATATACCTATGACCAGAACGGCAACCGGATAACCGAAAATGCCAAACAGTATCAGTATGACTGGAACAATCGCTTGACCAGCATCACCAGTGGGGACGAGACCACCCAATTCACCTATGATGGGGATGGCAGCCGCACCAGCCAGGCAAAAATTGTATCCGGAGCCACCATAGAGGCCAGCAGCTACATCTACGACCCCAGCCAGGGCATCCCCAGGCTGCTCCAGGAAGAAATAGTGTCCGGGCCGACCTTGAGTTATGTCTATGCTGGAAGATTATTAGAGCAGACCGGCGGCAGCACAGGCACCATGTTCTATCACCACGATGCCATCGGCAACACCCTTGCCATGACAGATATGACCGGAGCTGCAGTTAATACCTACCGCTACAAAGCTTTTGGAGCCAGTGAGCTGATATCCGGCACAGCACTCAACAACCGGCAGTTCACCGGGCATGTCTCTGATAATACCGGCCTTATCTACATGAATGCCCGCTACTATGACCCGGCTACCGGCAGATTTTTGACCCAGGATACTGTACCCGGAAGGCCTATGGACCCGCTGTCGTACAACCTGTATGCTTATTGTAAGAATAATCCAGTGGCGTATACTGATCCGAGCGGGCATTGGAATGCTTGTGTGCATCGTGATTGGCTGTATGATTTGTCAGTCAAACTGGGTTTTTCTGAAGCTCAAGCGGTCTTAATAGCATTGGGATGTAATAGTATTGATACAAATCCAGAAACAGATCCTGTCAGTCTTTCAGAAAATGGGCTAAGTTGGCACTTTAATCGAGAGAATTATTGGGAAGGTGCCGTTCCCGGCGAAGATACTCGGATTACTCATATGAACGAAGAATTGGATGTTTTTAGAAATAATGCCTCTAGTAATCCTGTAGAAGCATTATATGCTTTGGGTAAGGCGATGCATGCACGTCAGGATATGGATGCACATTTAACTCAAGGAATAAATTCATTGAAGATCGCACCGGTTCATGATTATTCACTTCTTAATAATTTTGCAGAGTATGAAGATCCAGAGGAGTATCAACAGCACCAAGATCACTTCGATGATATTGAATGGCAGCCTGAATACAATGGTAGTGGACAAGTAGCGAAATTTAACAAGGCCGATGATGGTTACTCTGATAGGTTTGATGAAACTTATCAAATAACGCAAACATGCCTTGAATCAGCGCGTGATAACTGGAATCTGGGTACAGTCGGTTCTTCAGATGTACAGCTTATGAGTCAATACGTAAGTGCGGATGATCGCAAATGGGCATATGATAAACTCGGTATCGAAGATGGCCCAAGTTTATAGTGCGTTTACAGCATGGGCGCATTTGAGATTGTCTTGGAGAACCGTGTAAGAGTGAGGGGAAAATAGTATCTGATTATATACCCGACAATGTTACGGATTAGGATTTAATTGACGATTAGAGCTTTCAATTAGCCGTGATGTTGTAACGAGTCAGCAATTTTATCGCATTCGAATATACAGGATATAGGGAAGTGAACAGTACGGTGAATATATTGTTTGACGCTTTGTCAATATTTTTATTAGCATGTCCATTCCCACTGGTTTCCTCCTACATTGTCTATACTCGAAAACCAGAATTGGCACAACGTTCAAGGTTTTATCGAACCTTGTTTTTGGCATTCTGGTCTTGTGTAGCACTGGATATCGCGTCAATTATACTATTCATAATAGGTCTGACTGAAGGATGGATACTGATGTTTTCAAGAGTCTATGTTGTTTTACTCGCAATGCCATTTTATTATTTTTCCACAGTATTTTGGGATAGGAAGAAATCGTCACAAAAAGAGGCAGAGGTATTTCTCCTGATTCAGAGTCCTGGGCTTGCGATTGGTTTCCTATTTGCAGCCTGGGTAACACGTAGTCATCAAGTTGCAATCGCATACACATTGTGCAAAATAGGCGTTTTTACATCCATTCCAGGCTTGTTGCTTATTGCTCCAGATTACTTCTAAAAGTTATAAACACTTATACATTGTATGATATGATTCATTAAGTCAACAACAGCCGCACTTCTCAAAGCAAGATTGTGTCTGGTGCCACTATTGAGGCCAGCAGCCACATGTACGACCCCAGCCAGGGCATCCCCAGGCTCTTGCAGGAAGAAATAGTCTCTAAAACACTACGGGGGACAGACCTCCAGACCTATTAAGCAGGAGATCTGTCCCTCGTAGTGTTTTAGAACAGACCGGCGGCAGCACAGGCACCATGTTCTATCACCACGATGCCATCGGCAACACCCTTGCCATGACAGATATGACCGGAGCTGCAGTTAATACCTACCGCTACAAAGCTTTTGGAGCCAGTGAGCTCATCTCCGGCACGGCACTCAACAACCGGCAGTTCACCGGCCATGTTTCCGACAATACCGGCCTCATCTACATGAACGCCCGCTACTACGACCCGGCTACCGGCAGATTTTTGACCCAGGATACTGTGCCCGGAAGGCCTATGGACCCGCTGTCGTACAACCTGTATGCTTATTGTAAGAATAACCCAACAGCGTACACTGATCCGAGCGGGCACTGGGGGCCCTGGGGTGGTCAACACTTTGAAGAAATTAGTCAGTTCGCCAGTTTTTATGATGTAAACAGGATAAGGAATCCGACATGCACAATATTTATGGAATATACGGTGATATGGCACTTGGAGAGTGACTGCCGACGAATACTAGAAGACTCTTCGAAGGCGAACCCTGTCCTGCCGGTGGAACGCAGGATGCGTGAAACGCGAACCGGGCCACGGATGGCCAGTTGGAGCGGGACCGGCTGACTGGGGAGACGAGAAGCATAGTCTTCTTTTGAGGAGGCCTGGAACGAGCCAAGTCCCATAGCAACGGCATCCAAAACATTTTGCATGTATTATCATCAAACATAAATTTAATAAATTCAGCGGGAGTTACCCACGAAGAGTTGACACGGTCCCAATGTCGCGCGGCCAAGTCTGCAAAACAAGGATAAAAGAAAATATCCTTGTCGGTACAAAAAACCAATCCCGCCCGATGGTTATACGAACAGGCCGGTTACAAAATAATTAAGGAACAAGGTGTGGATTATCTTATGGTGAAGCCGCTATGCCCTGTTGCGTTGCGCCCCTGGAGCCTGGCTAACGCACTGGCAATCTCCAAAGCCATCAATAATAAAAAGGTGCAGGACAATCTGCGCGATGGCATCCCGTTCCCATATACCGAAAATGACGGGAGGGAGTTTATCTCGGCGATGCTTTCAGCAGATCAAAACGCCACATTTGCTTACGCTGTTACCTATGACGGCGAGGTGGTTGGCAGCATAGGCGCTTTCCGGCAAGGCAATATCCATCATCGCACCGCTGAAATGGGCTACTATATCGCCGAGGAGCATTGGGGCAAGGGTATAACCACCAATGCCGTGAAGCTGCTCTGCCGCGTAATCTTTGAAAACACGGATGTTATTCGGATTTTTGCCGAGCCGTTTGTTTTTAACACAGCGTCCTGCCGTGTGCTTGAAAAATCAGGATTTACCTGCGAAGGAACATTGCGTTCCAATGCCGTAAAGAACGGCAGTATTATCGATATGAGAATGTACTCTCTAATAAAGGAAATGTAACCTCAATAAACCCCATTTTATAAGCGACCGACATGCGGCAGGCGGAAACGGGATTCATCAATTTGCAACACCCGCTCGATGCGGTGGAGAATAGCCGGTTTAGCTTCTGGCAAGACACCCTGGGCGTTGACAAAGTTGGATACATGATCAGATAGCAAAGTGCTGCCCTGGCATTCCAGGTTTTCCACCAGCATGCGAACTTCCTTGATGGCTTCATGGGCGGACAGCAACTGCAGTTCGCCGCTTTCGTATTCAGAATAAATGGGTGTGCCCGGCTGCGGGATAAATGTCCTGATTCGTATAAATTCGGGGCTGAAAGCCGAAAGCACCCGGGCGCTGTTGATGGCATGCTGCTCCGTGTACTGTTTGCCGCCGATTCCAGCCAGGTAGTATTCGCTGCTCGCAATGCCGGCGGCCTTTAGCTTCAAGCCGGCTTCAATAATGCCAGCCGAAGAGGTGCCCTTGCAGATTTTTTCCAGGAGGAAATCATCCCCGGTTTCCATCCCGGTATGCACCCTTCGCAATCCGGATTCTCGCAGATTTAGCAAATCACTCTCGCTTTTACGGTTCACGAAACGGGCCGAGCCGTAAACGGTGATGCGCTCCAAATGAGGGAATAGTTCACTGGCATAACCGAATATGGACAGCAGGTGATCGGTTTTCATGGCCATGGTGTTTCCGTCCGGAAAAAAAAGCGATTCCACCCATTCCCCGTAGTATTCCCGGGCCATGCGCAGGTCTTCTTTGATGTCTTCAACTGAACGAATTCTGAAGCGGGTTTCTTTGTACATCGAACAAAAAGTGCATTTATTATGGGGGCACCCGATGGTTGCCTGAATCAGCACGCTGTTCGCTTCACTGGGCGGCCTGTATACGACGCCTTCATAGCGCATAAGCACATCTCCTTTTTATCCCCGCATTATAACTGAAGGGAAAGTGCTTAATCGTATCATAAGCAAGCGGTGCTGTCAAAGTGAATGCAGGTGTCATGAGAGCTTTGACGCGTATAAACTGGTTGCCTTTGGGCTAAAAAACACATATATTAGTGATAGTCAGACAGTCCGGACTTGCTAGTGCCTGGCATTCAGGATAGCAGCGGAACCTGCACCGGAGCGGGAACAGCAATAAAATAATCGGACTGCGGGACTCTGCAAATCGGGCTTCTGTCCCATTTTATGGCAATTGCAGCATGTATTTATATGGGTTTTACACAAGCGAAATTTATCACAATATTGGATTGGGGTGTTCGCCAGTATTGATTTCGAAATATGGGTATCAGGTTGATTATAAAAGAGAATCAACCTGATAGAGCGCTTCCAGGAGCCAGGTTTTTCTGAGTAATGGATTGGAGGGGTAGCATAAATGATTCCGTTTTATGAGTTAGAGAGATATGAAGGCAACGAAGCCCTTTTTGACCTGGTTATGATGTCGATTGTTTCAACCTTTGCGGGCGAGACTTTGCACCTGCACGCCGAAGGCCTGCGCGGCACCGGCAAGACCACGATAATGAGGGCCGCCAAGGACATCCTTCCCAATATTACCAGAATCAAAGGCTGCATATACAACTGTGATCCGGAATCACCGCATTGCCCGGTTCATCGCGTATTGAGTGACGAGGAAATCACGGCCCTCGGGTCTGAAGAAGTGCCTATGCCTTTCCTGGAAATATCCCATTCCGCCAAGATTGGCACTATTGCCGGCAGTATAGATATTTCGCGCCTGACGGACATAAGTAATGCTGAAGCGGCGCTTTTACCGGGGATAATACCCCAGGCTCACCGGGGCATAATATTCATAGACGAAATTAACCGCCTGGCAGATACTGCGCCTGAACTTACCGACATACTTCTGGATGTAATGGGCAATAAACCCGGTCATTTGCAGATTGAAGAATCAGGACTTCCGGTGGTCGATTTGATGGTTAATGTTTCCATATGGGCGGCTTCCAATCCTGACGAAGACCCGGGCCCGCTGGAAGAGATCCGGCGCCAGCTGTCTGACCGTTTCGATATGGTCTGCTACATGGGACGTCCCACATCAGTGGACATTCTTTCCAAAATATTGAAGGAAAATTCCTATTCGAATAAAATTATCCGAAGCCGCCGGCACAAACAGGTGGATGAGTCTCAACACGACAGCATCAGGCACAAGGTGGTGGACTGGTCCAAAGCCTATCAAGGCGCAGAGTTGCCGGATTTTCTCCGCAACTACATCGCCCGGTTGTATATCAAGCACAATATTGAAAGCATGCGCGCCGTTGAGGCTATGCAGCAGGGAGCGTTATTGTACATGGTGATTAAGAACCGTGATCATGCCATGATTACTGACTTGAACCATGTCATGCCGCAGGTTCTAAAACATCGCGTGGATGGCGAGACTCTGGTAAGGGTAATCAATGACAACGATGCCCGTGGCAGCCGTGACAGCATTTTAGGCGGATCCTTCGGCAGGCGCAAGCCAGGGGCAAAACCAGAGGAAGAAAGCGAATATTTCAATAAGAGCGGGCGCTCGGTGCGCGACATGCGCAAGGGTGAGCTGATAAGCACGGAGAAAACCCTGACCCCATCGGATTAGTATTGGCGAGGTGATCTAGTGGAAAATGGTAAAACCACCTCTATTTCAATAGCGGCTTCGATTGGGAATCATCTGGGCATTTATCTTAATCAGGATCAGGGTGTCAGGCTGGGGGAGAGTGTGGTTGTCAGCCGCAAGGCTCATGCCAAGATGCCCGAAATGAAAATCAAGGGCAAGATTAAGATTCTGACCAATCTTGATGCCGGTCAGCACTATCTTGATTACATTGATACCGACCAGATTGTTCACATCGACGTATACCACCGTAAAGGCATTCTTAATCCGGCTACGGTGGCTCATTACATCTATAGATCCATCATAGGCCGCCTTCTGGAGGAAGATCCCCGCCTTGAGTACGCCGAAGACGAACTCAATCGCCTTGCCAATGAGCTGGCTCGCAAGGTTATAATCGCCACCGCTCGCGGCAAGGGTGTGCTTATCGACCTGCTTATCGACAAGATAGAACCGCTGGACAATAATGAAGAAGGCTGGGATCATGTTCATATCCTGGCCCGTTTCAAGCGCGAAGAATACGAGTACATTTTTACCATTGCCGACTGTGTTGAGACCGCCGTTTTGGATGCTGGCATCCCACTGGCCCTGGTCAAGGAAATCAGCCACGGCAAGCAGAAAGAGCAAAAGGCTGACTTTGCGCATTCCCTGAAGCTGCCCTGGAAAACCACCGGGAAAACTGGCTTGATGACCATGCCGGAGAAGGAAAATGTTAACCAGCTGGTGCTAGCCCTGGCGGAACAGTTCGGGGGAGTTAAGGAAATTGAAGACTTTATGGAGTCATATTCTTCCAACATTCTCAAAAGGCGGGGCCTGGAGGAACAGAAAAAGCGCTGGGGAGATGTAGAGCACTTCGTTGAACAGATGGAAGAGCTGGGTTTGATCAAACAGGGAATACTGGGGAAAAGCCTGACTCGTCCCGGCGCCAAGCTCAAGGAATACATGATGGAGCATGAGCTGGAGCTGGAAACCGAGATCAGGCGCAAGATTCGAAAGGAACCAGGCGGCAAGACCAGTTTTCGGAAAATGGAGCAGGCTCAGAGCCAGAGTTCCCTTATTAATTTTACCAATCGCAATAAAACTATTAATGACTGGCAGGCCCACCATTCAGGCAACCTGGCCGTACCCGAGACCGTCAAACAGGCCAAGATTAACGGTTTCCGCCGCGGGGATGAGCGGTTCCATCTTCGCCGTCAGGATCTTCACTACCAGGATATCCGCACCTATATGCCGGTGGACATATGTCTTTTAATGGATGCCAGCGGCAGCATGGCAGGGGAAAAGCGCCAGGCGGCTTGCTATCTGTCTGAACATTTGCTGTTATCGGGCAAAGAACGCATTGCCGTGGTCACATTTCAGGAGCGGGAAAGCCGGGTAGCAGTTCCCTTTACCCGCAATGAACAGGTTTTGCGCCATGGGCTGGCCAGTATTCAGCCGCAAGGTTTAACTCCGCTGGCCACCGGCATTGTAACGGCCTGCGACCTGGTCAAACACACCCAACACGTGAAGAATCCGCTTATGGTGCTGATAACCGATGGTATTCCCAATGTGGCTTTGTGGACCATGGATGCAGTAAATGACGCTTTAATGGCCGCCAAGCTCATCAAGGAAAACCGTATGCGCTTCATATGCATAGGTGTGGAGGCGAATAAAAGCTTCCTCGAAAAGCTGTGTGATGCTGGCAATGGCGGACTTTATCTGGTGGACGACCTTAACAAGAACAACCTGATTCGTATCGTAAGAGCAGAAAAACGGGCGATGAACATAGAATCACACCCTTGATGACGGTCTTATTGTTGATAGCAAGGGCATGAAGGTCGGCCTCGCTGGCAGAGCGGGGCATTTTTATGCCGCCGTTTCCATTTTTACTTGCAAATTTGATGAATTCGCGTAAAAATGATAGGGTATTAGGAGCATCTGGGATTTCCGTGCAATGGAGCCGGATTTGCTTTTATTAAAGAGATTTAGAGGTGTTATAGTTTGTCTGATACAAGGCCCATCGGTATATTCGACTCTGGTGTAGGCGGTTTGACAGTGACCAGAGCTTTGCTCAACCAGCTACCAGGAGAGAATTTAATTTATTTTGGAGACACTGCCCATGTTCCCTACGGCAACAAAAGCCGGGAACAGCTGTTCAGTTATGCCCGCAACATCATCCGCTATCTTCTGGAGCGCGGAGCCAAAGCTATTGTGGTAGCCTGCGGGACCCATTCGTCAGTGACCATTCCTAAAATCGCCCTGGATTATGATGTACCCATTATTGGCATGGTAAAACCCGGAGCCCGGGCTGCAACAGAACAGACCCAAAATGGCCGGATCGGTATGATAGCCACGGAGGCTACCGTTAAAAGCCGGGCCTTTGCCCAGGCTATACAGGCATTACAGCCATCATGCCAGGTATTTGAAGCAGCCTGCCCCCGTTTTGTACCCCTGATTGAAGCCGGACAGTTGCAGGGGCTGGAGACAATGGCCGCAGTTAAGGAATACATCGCTCCACTCCAGAAGCTGAACATTGACACCCTGGTATTTGGGTGTACTCACTATCCATTTTTAGAAGACGCTATTGCCAGCTTCACCGGCGGTTCAATCAGGCTGGTTGATCCCGCCTGCCAGGCGGTGGAAGATCTGCTGTCGGTTTTGAAGCCGGCCGGTCTACTGAATGAAGGGCAAAGCCGCCGGGTAGAGCGGGAGTTTGTGGTTAGCGGCAATCCGGATAGTTTCCTGAAGGTGGGCAGAACGTTGATTGGCCCGGTTATTGAAAGTGTTGAAAGCGTATCCCTGGAACTAGAAGATGTAGTTTAATGGGATTTTATGGATTGATGAAATGCGAACGATAGATGTAAAAGACATAACGGAACAGGTAAAACTGGCCGTTATAAAAGCTAATATAGAGCTGCCCGCCGATGTGGAAGCTGCGCTTAACGCCGCACTCCAGAGAGAAAACCATCCCCGCGCCCGCAAGATACTGAGTATTGTCCTGGAAAACGCCAGTATAGCGCGCCAGGAAAGGCTGCCGCTATGCCAGGATACCGGTATTGTCAACGTGGTGATGGAAATAGGGCAGGATGTTCACCTGGCCGGGGGAAGCCTGCATGATGCTGTCAACCAGGGCGTAAGGGAAGGATACCTTGAAGCCTTTCTCCGCAAATCCGTTCTTAACTGTCCTCTGGCCCGGATCAACACCCGCGACAACACTCCGGCAATTATTGAAACCGAGATTGTCGATGGTGAGAGCCTGCGCATGTGGATTATGCCCAAGGGTGCAGGCAGTGAGAATATGGGAACCGTGGCCATGCTAAAACCGGCCGAAGGCCAGGCCGGCATTACGGACTTTGTTCTGGACAGCATCGCCCGGGCGGGAGGTAATCCCTGCCCGCCGGTGATAGTCGGAGTCGGGATTGGCGGCAACCTGTCCAGGGCGGCTGCTCTGGCCAAGAAAGCCCTGTTCCGGCCGCTAAATAAAGCTAATCCTGATCCGGATGTGGCGCGCATGGAAAGCGAACTGCTGAGCGCCGCCAACATGCTGGGTATTGGCCCGCAGGGGCTGGGGGGGCTCACCACCGCTCTGGCGGTGCATATTGAGACCTATCCCACCCATATCGCGCAATTGCCAGTGGCGGTGAATCTGGGATGCCATTGTCTGCGCCGGGTTTTGATTGAAATGTAACGGAATTAAGAAAAAGGTGGCTGAACGCTATGGAAGCCGCAGTTCCTATAAAAATAAGAGCTCCGCTGTCTGATGACGATATTGAAGGCTTGCAGGCTGGAGACGAAGTCCTGATCGACGGTGTGATCTATGCAGCACGTGACGCTGCCCACCGCCGTATGGTTAACAATATTAAAAACGATGAAAAGCTGCCCTTTGACCTGGAAGGGCAGATAATCTATTATGTCGGCCCCTGTCCGGCTCCGCCGGGGCGAGTCATAGGCTCGGCAGGCCCGACTACCAGCAGCCGCATGGATGCCTTTGCTCCATCCTTGATTCAGAGGGGATTGAAGTGCATGATCGGCAAGGGACCGAGGAACCAGGCGGTGGTTAAATCAATGATCGAGCATAAGGCGGTGTATCTGGCGACTATAGGCGGCGCCGGAGCCTTTCTGTCTCAACGCATTAAAAAGAGTGAACTGGTTGCCTACGGCGAGCTGGGGCCGGAAGCGGTCTACCGCTTTGAAGTGGAAGATTTCCCCTGTATCGTCGCCATCGACGCCAGGGGTCGCAGCCTGTATAACTCACTACAGTAAGGAGTGTATGTTTTGGAGAGATCATATAACCGGAAAAATGATGAAGCCCGGCCACTGGAGATAATTCCCCACTTTACGTCCAATCCAGACGGTTCGGTGCTGATTAAGACTGGGGAGACCATGGTGCTGTGCACTGCGATGATAGAAGAAAAAGTGCCGCCATTTTTAAGAGGCAGCGCCAGCGGCTGGGTTACCGCAGAATATTCCATGCTGCCGGGCTCAACTGACAGCCGCTCCGCCCGGGAATCAGCCCGCGGCAAAATCGGTGGCCGCACTTATGAGATCCAGCGTTTAGTAGGGCGGTCTCTGCGCGGTGTGGTGGATATGAAAGCCCTCGGAGAGCGCACGGTCTGGATTGATTGTGATGTGCTGCAGGCTGACGGTGGCACCCGCACGGCTTCAATTACCGGTGCTTTTGTCGCTCTTTATATAGCGCTGAAGAAGCTGCACGACAACGGACAGATACCGGCCATTCCGATTATTGATCATATGGCCGCGATCAGCGTCGGCGCTGTGAATGGAGAGCTGGTACTTGACCTTGATTATTCCGAAGACTCTGGTGCGGAAGTGGATATGAACGTAGTTATGACGGGACAGGGGCTGCTGGTCGAAGTGCAGGGGACAGCTGAAGGCAAGGCATTCAGCCGCCAGGAGCTAAACGCCATGCTCGACCTGGCCCAGGGTGGAATAGAACGTTTAATAGCCGCACAGAAAACGGTTATCCAGGGACTATAGAATATGCAAGAGATTCTTTTAGCCACTCGCAACACCCATAAAACCAGGGAAATCCAGGAAATTTTACGGGATCTTGACCTTAAGATTCTGAATCTTGACGATGTGGGCCAGTTTCCCGAAGTGGTTGAAGACGGCCATAGCTTCGAAGAAAACGCAATAAAAAAGGCTATGACAATCGCAAAGGCGAGTGGTATTATAAGTATGGCTGATGATTCTGGCCTGGTAGTTGATTGCCTGGATGGCCGGCCCGGAGTGTATTCCGCCCGTTTTGCCGGCCCTGAGGCTACAGATGAGGAGAATAATGACCGGCTCCTTATGCTAATGGACGGTGTGGAGCCAGAATCCCGCCAGGCCCGTTTTGTATGCTGCATAGCTGTTTGTACTCCGGAGGGCAAATGTGAGGTTGTTAAAGGGAGCTGCGAAGGCCACATATCCATGCAGGCCAGCGGCAGTGGAGGATTTGGATATGATCCCCTGTTCTTCCCGGAACATTTTGTTCAAAGCTTTGCCGAGCTCTCGCCGGAGGATAAAAATGCCATAAGCCATCGCGGCCAGGCATTGAAGCAGGTTCGGGATCTATTGCTTCAGTTAAATAAACAGGCTTAAACTGCAAAGAAATAAGCAGGGAGGACATATGAAAAGAAAATTTAGTTTGATGATAGTGGTATTGCTCCTGCTCAGCACCATTACGGGAGTGGTGTGGGCGGCTCCGGGGATTGTTATTGACGGCCATTCCGCCAGTTATTCTATAGATCCGCAGATCAAAGACGACCGGCTACTGGTTCCTATGTTTGCTCTGGCCTCCCAGCTGGGTTATTCGCTGGAACGTAATGTTGACAATAATGACTGCATACTTATGCCGCTTTATGATAAGAACGCAGATCCCACGACCATATCAAAACTGCCGTTGACCAGAATCAGCGGTACAATAATGGCTCCGCTGCGAGTCATAGCTGAAGCGGTCGGTGCTTCGGTGATGTGGAATCCGGTCTTTGAAGTAGCGACCATCAGCAGCAGTGATACGATTCAGAACGTTGCTGATGCAGTAAATGCACCCAGCCCGGATTTGTGGCTATACCCCAATGAACAGAAATATTCAGGCCTGCCGGGTGATACCATCCAGCTGCCTTTGTTAGTTAACAACGACGGTTGTTCAGCTTCGACCAGTATTCGCGCGGTATGGCGGGATGAAGCTGATCATGCCGTATTGTTTGAACTGGAGGATGTTACTGTTCCCGGGAAAAGCTCGCTGGAGCTGAATGTGCCGGTAGTGATACCTGAACTTGAGCACAGCGATAAGCTCCTGGTGACGATTAATCCGGACAAAAATGAGCCGGGCAGCGAGCTCAATTTTGACAACAACAGCATCGTCATGACGCTGAAGCCCATCGACAACCGAAAAAAAGTGGCTCTGACCTTTGACGATGGGCCCGATAACGAATACACTGACCAGATTTTGGACATTTTAAAAAAGAACAAGGTCAAGGCAACCTTTTTCTTCCTGGGGCAGAATACCGAAACATATCCTGAAACTGCCAAACGGGCTGCTGATGAAGGTCATGAGATAGGCAATCATTCTTATTCGCATCCGGAATTTGCCAAAATGGACACAGATACAGCCTACAACAACGAAATAATGAAAACCGAAAAGATATTCCAGAAAGTCATGGGAATAGATTCCAAGGTTTTCCGTCCTCCATACGGCTCGATCAACAGTTCTGAAACCAGGTATTTCAAGGAAAAGGGATTTGATACGATATTGTGGGATGTGGATACCCTGGATTGGGATACTCGGGTTAATACCAAAGCTCATATCGTTAATTGCGTACTTAATGAAACCCGGGACGGCTATATTGTGCTGATGCACAGCGGTGGAGGCAATCGGACCAATACGGTAGCTGCCCTGCCGGATCTCATTGCCGGCTTGAAAAAGCAGAACTATCGCTTTTGCACGGTGAGCGAGATCCTGGAAGCAGAGCAGCAATAGTGCATCTGGTACGGTGGAATGCAGGAAACAATTCGTAGAAAGGTGGATCAAGCATGAATTATCCAGAAGTGGACATCTTGCTCAGCACCGAAGAAGTTGAAAAAAGGGTCAGAGAACTGGGCGCCCAGATCAGCAGCGATTATCCGGGAGAAAAGGTTATCGCGGTAGGAATACTGAAGGGCGCCTTCATATTCATGGCCGACCTGGTAAGGAATATAGACCTGCCGGTGGAGATCGAATTTATGGCGGTTACCAGCTATGGAAAGGCGGCGGCTTCATCAGGAGAGGTGCGGATATTAAAGGATCTGGATTGTTCTATTGAAGGCCAAAATGTAATCGTTATTGAGGACATTATTGACACCGGCCTGACCTTGAAGTATATCAAAGAAATTTTGCTCAAGCGCGAGCCTAAAAGCCTGAAGCTGTGCTGCATGCTGGACAAGCCATCCCGCCGCGAGGCTGCCATAGATGTGGACTATATCGGCTATTCCATTCCTGATCATTTTGTGGTGGGTTATGGATTGGACTTTTCCGGCCGCTACCGCTCTCTGCCTTATGTAGGCATATTAAACCCCTCAGCATATCAGAATACAGGAGAATAACAAATATGAATAGAGAACTGGTCGTGGTACTGGATTTTGGCGGCCAATACAACCAGTTAATCGCCCGCCGGGTCAGAGAACTATCGGTATACTGCGAAATGCACCCGTTTGATATCCCTTACGAAGAACTGGCTGCAATGGAGCCGCGCGCGGTCATCTTTTCCGGAGGACCGGCCAGCGTGCATGAAGAAGGATCACCGCACTGTGATTCGCGCATTTTTGAAATGGGTATTCCCGTTCTGGGGATTTGCTACGGCATCCAGCTGATGGCCGAGATGCTGGGTGGGAAAGTCGAAGGCAGCGAGCTGCGCGAATACGGCCGCAGCATTATGACCATAAATGATGATTCGAGCCCATTGCTGGCAGGTTTGGATAGGGAAAGCCAGGTATGGATGAGCCATGGGGACTCTATCAAAGCGGTTCCGGAAGGTTTCAGCGTGCTGGCTTCTACAGAAAACTGCCCCGTAACTGTTATGACCAATGCTGCCCGCCAGCTATTCGGAGTGCAGTTCCATCCTGAAGTCAGGCACACGGCATTTGGCCAGACCGTAATGGCTAATTTTCTGTTCAAAATCTGTGGACTTCGCGGAGACTGGGATTTAGCTGATTTTATTGCTGAAAGCATCGCAGAAATTAAGCGGGTGGCCGGGAACAAGAAGGTTCTATGCGGGCTTTCTGGCGGAGTCGATTCCAGCGTTGCCGCACTTCTGGTGCATAAAGCCATTGGAGATAACCTGGTCTGTGTTTATGTAGACAACGGACTGATGCGCAAGAACGAGAGCGAGCAGGTCGTGGAGACTTTTCGCCGCCAGCTCAATATCAATCTGGTTCATGCTGACGCCAGGGATCGTTTCCTGGTCAAACTCGCCGGAGTAAGCGAACCCGAGCGCAAGCGCAAGATTATTGGGGAAGAGTTTATCCGGGTTTTCGAAGCCGAAGCTCGTAAGCTGGGGCAGATCGACTTCCTGGTTCAGGGCACTGTTTATCCCGATGTTATCGAGAGCGGCACCCGGACGGCCCACACTATTAAAAGCCACCACAATGTGGGGGGCTTGCCGGACGACATGCAATTCGAGCTTATTGAGCCCTTGCGGCTTCTATTCAAGGACGAAGTCCGGGCGATCGGAGAGAAACTCGGCCTGGCCGAAGAAATTGTCTGGCGCCAGCCCTTCCCGGGTCCGGGATTGGGAGTGAGGGTGCTGGAGGAAGTTACTGAAGAAAAGCTGGAGATACTTCGGGAAGCCGACGCCATTGTCCGCGAAGAATTGTGCAAGGCCGGTCTGGAACGCGATATATGGCAGGCTTTCGCTGTGCTGCCACCGGTTCGAAGCGTTGGGGTGATGGGCGATGGCCGCACTTACGCATACCCCATTATTATCCGCGCCGTGGTAAGCGATGACGCCATGACCGCAGAATGGGCGCGCCTTCCTTATGAAGTGCTGGACGTAATGGCCAGGCGCATTGTAAACGAAGTTAAAGGTGTCAACCGGGTCGCCTATGATATAACCTCCAAGCCTCCAGGCACTATCGAGTGGGAGTAGACCAAGCCTGGTAGACGCAATGGCGCAATCGGGATGAAAAAGCTCGCAAGGCAATAGAGCCGTTATATTAAAAGAAAATAAAAGACCGTCTCTTATTAATAAGGCGGTCTTTTAACGTGTGGTTGTTAGTGCCGGCGCTTGTCTTTTTGCTGCCGGCTCTTTTTTTCGGCGCGGCGTTTTTGCTGCCCCTCGTCAGAAAAAATCTGCTGGTGTTTTTCCTGCTGCCGGGTGCCGCCCAGGTGCTCCTTTTCCATTCCACGAATTACTATCAGGGTTTGGCCGGCATTGAAGCTTAAAGCAACAGGATAGTCTGATTCGCCGAAGATAACTTTGTACCCGTGTTCTTTGAGAAGAGAGGTAGTGGCAGGATCTTCTTTGAGGATTCGGCGCAGTTCCTGTTTGATCACGGACAGGCCGCGCTCACTGTGAAATCCCTTGCCGTGATTGATGACCAGGGCAGCGGTCTGATTTTTCACACACCATTCCAGGCTGTTTCGAAATTTGTTCATGGCTTCGGTCAAGCTGAAGCCGTGAAGATCAAGCTGCTCCACCTTCATGCTGGTTCGGACTCTTCAGTTTCGGTGTTTTCAGACAAAGGAATCATTTTCAGCATATCAATGCGCATGCCCTTCATAGCCACGACTTCAATGCGGTATCGGCCGAATTCAACGATGTCGCCTTCATTGGGAAGGACATCCAGCTCATCGATAAAAAACCCGGCCAGAGTATTATACGAACATGTTTCCTCATCCAGAGGCAGGTCGAAAATCTCTATAGCATCAGCCAGCGAAATACCTCCGCTAACCAGGGTGGTGCCATCCTCAAGATGTTTGATCTCGTGCTCATCCTGGTCGAATTCGTCCATCAGGTCGCCGACCAATTCTTCCAGGACGTTGTCGATAAAAACCGCCCCGGCAGTTCCGCCGTATTCATCCACCACTATCGCCATATGCTGGTGCTTCAGACGGAATTCCCTCAGTACCTTTTCCAGGGGCATGCCTTCCGGAACGAAAAGCACATCCCTTTTAATATCGTCCAGATTCAGGTCCTGACGGTTAGCCAAAAAGACATTGCGCACGTGAATCATACCGATTACGTTGTCAGGACTTCCGTCCATATAGGGATAGCGGGTATGGCCGGCATACCGTATCCTGTCCAGGTTTTGCTCGACTTCATCTTCCCGGTCCAGAAAAACCAGTTCGGTGCGGGGCACCATTACGTCCTCTACTGCTCTTTTCTCAAACCGAAATACGTTTTGCAGCAATTCCTGTTCAGCTTCGTTTATCACTCCACCTTCAAAGGACGCGGCAATGAGCATCTGCAGTTCTTCTTCCGAGTGGACGCTTTCCAGCGAGCCTGCCGGCTCCAATCCCAGGAGGCGGATAAAAAAGTTGGCAGTGCCGTTTAGCGCGATTACGGCAGGATAGAATATCCAGTAGAATCCACGCATAGGCAAAGCCAGCCCCAAAGCCATGGATTCCGCTCGCTGGATGGCCAGGTTTTTAGGGGACAGCTCACCAAAAACGACATGCAGGAAGGTAATGCCGCCAAATGCGATTACAAAGGCGGTCGAATGGATAAGCGTTTCTGAAACAAAGCCCATTTTGGCCATAAGAGGATAGACCAGGCTGGCAACCGCCGGCTCGCCCAGCCAGCCCAGCCCCAGGCTGGCAATGGTTATGCCCAGCTGGCAAACGGACAAATAAGCGTCGAGATGTTCAATGCATATCTTGACGTGGCGGGCGAGATAATTGCCTTCGGAAATCAACTGGTTTATTCGAGTGGGGCGTACGCGCACAAAGGCGAATTCGGCGGCAACAAAAACGCCGTTGATAAGGACAAGAAGCAAGGCAGCCAGTATTTTAAGGGTGCTGTACAAAAAGTCCGGATACGATGGGTCCATTAACCGCTATCACTCCCGATAATTCAAAATGGAAGCGCAACTATTTGCTACTTGCTCCCAGTTTATCTTATATTCGGAATAATGCAAAGTCCCTGCCAGGACTGGTGATGCTGGTTAGACCGGTAAGCACCGGGCTAGGGCCAATTCCGACTATTTTCTCAAAATTGCGCCGCTCTGTGGCAATTGTTATAATGTTTAGGTCAGGTCTAAACGGGGAGTGAATTGATTGTACCATGCTGTAATCCCAATATTCAACGGCATGTTCACGGTTACAACCGTGGATAGACCGAATATTCCAATTTTAAAGGACATCCCCAGCTTCAGCTTTTTACTTGAGCTGTCCGGCGGTTCTTATGCCCTGGTCGATACCGGCATTTCCCCCGATTATATTCCCAGCCTGGACGGATTTGTTGTTCAGAAAGATGCCGAACGGCTGAATCAAGCCTTAACGGCTCATGGAGTAAGACCGGAACAGGTAAGCATGGTTATTCAAACTCATATGCACTGGGATCATACCGCCGCCCTGGCGGATTTTCCTGCGGCCGAAATAATTGTTCAAGCTGCTGAAATGCAGGCCCTGTTTCAACTTCAACCCAATGAAGACACTTACTATTATTATGATCGCTGGATTACCGAGATTCCCCGGATGCGCCTGGTAAATGGGAACATTGAGATAATTCCGGGGATTGAGCTTATATACAGCGGAGGGCACACCCCTGGTCACCAACTGGTAAGAATTCGGACCGGCCAGGGAAACATAATTCTGGGCGGGGATCTGCCGTATAATTATGACGACCTGTGGAGACTGCCGCCTAAAAAATTCTGGGAAAAGCTTAGAAAACTAAGAAAACCGAAATATGATTGGAATGGGGAACTGCTTCCCGCAGTGAAAAGGCTTATAAACCAGCAAAAAATGTGGGATGCTGCTCCCGGCTCGCCCCTTGGCTGGAAAAGCCTGCGAGAAAAGGAAGGCAATATCTGGCTGTCTCATGACCAGAGGCTTAAAGCTGCTCTGGATGAGTCCCAGGGCCGGAATGCTTCCAATTCATAAACCAACGGATACGGGCGACTGGTAAGGCCGGGTGGGCAGGAGCATTTGCCACACATTCAATTGACAGTCCTTGCTGCAGGCCGAGCGGATATTGAAAATGAAGTGAATGGAGGTGCTGAACGTGTCTGAACGGTACATAATGAGCATAGACCAGGGCACGACCGGAACCACGGTTTTAATTCTGGACCGCAAAGGAGCCATTATCTCCAGGGCTTATGATGAGATCGCCCAGCATTATCCACAACCCGGATGGGTGGAACACGATCCCCAGGGAATATGGGCAGTGACTCTGGGGCTGGCCAAGCGCACCCTCCTGCAATCCAACTTGATAAGCAGTCAGATAGCCGCGATTGGCATTACCAACCAGCGTGAAACCACCGTAGTATGGGACAAAGCCAGCGGTTTGCCGGTATACAACGCCATTGTCTGGCAATGCCGCCGGACGGCCGATATATGTGAAAAAATGACCGGTGCAGGCTGGGCCCGGAGGGTTCAGGATAAGACCGGGCTGGTGATCGACGCATATTTTTCCGGCACCAAGCTGCACTGGATTCTCGAAAATGTTCCGGAAGCCAGGGATAAGGCGGTCCGGGGGGAACTGCTGTTTGGCACCGTAGACAGCTGGCTGATCTGGAAATTAACCGGTGGCCGGGTTCACGCCACCGATTATTCCAATGCTTCCCGCACCATGCTGTTCAATATAGCAAGCCTGGACTGGGACCATGAGTTGCTCGATTATTTCGACATTCCGATTGGCATTATGCCCCGGGTTATGGATTCCAGCTGCATATATGGACATACTGAACCAGAAATACTGGGCTCATCTATTCCTGTTGCAGGGGTGGCCGGCGACCAGCAAGCGGCATTGTTCGGACAGGGATGCCAGGCTGAAGGCACGGTGAAAAACACCTATGGCACGGGGTGTTTTATGCTGATGAATACTGGCTCCAGGCTGGTTAAATCGCAAAACGGCTTATTGACTACCATTGCCTGGGGTTTGCAGGGGAAAGTAAGCTATGCTTTAGAAGGCAGCGTATTTATAGCAGGGGCAGCCATTCAGTGGCTGCGTGACGAACTGAAGGTCATTGGAAATGCAGCTGAAAGCGAAGAACTGGCCAGATCCGTCACTGACAATGCCGGGGTTTACATGGTGCCCGCTTTTGTAGGCATAGGTGCTCCTTACTGGGATATGTTTGCCCGGGGAACCATTGTAGGGCTTACCCGGGGAAGCGGCCGGGCCCACCTGGCCAGAGCCGCACTGGAATCGGTGGCCTACCAGACCAGCGATGTCCTGACGGCAATGAAGGCTGATTCTGGTCTGGATATAATAAGCCTAAAAGTTGATGGCGGAGCGGCTGCCAATACTTTCCTGATGCAATTCCAGTCCGACATTCTGAATATAACGGTGGAGCGGCCTGTGAATACCGAATCAACAGCTCTGGGAGCCGCATTCCTGGCGGGGCTGGCCGTAGGATTCTGGGAAAGCATAGCGGAGATCCAGAAGGTCCACAGCATTGAACGGATTTTTTACCCGGATATGCCGGCCAAATCCAGGCAGCACTTGCTGGAAGGCTGGAAACAGGCTATCAAGTGCGCACTTGCTTTTAAGCCGGAGCGCAATTGACGGGTGATAGAGTCAATTGCGCTGACAATGTACAGCTCCATAATTTATAAGCAGTTAATAATCGCAAACGGAGGGAAAGTCACTGATGACGAATGAAAAGCAAAGCACCTGGATTGATTTCAGTCTTATGGAGGCTTACATGGTTGATGTTCTGAAAGCTTCAGGCCTGTCAGTCGAGGATGCTGAAGTCTGTGCAGATGTTTTAATAACTGCCGATAAGCTGGGTATTGACTCCCACGGAATAGGCCGGCTCAAGCCTATTTACTATGATCGGATCAAGCTGGGCATACTTAATCCACATACGGAGCTTGAAATTGTCAGGGAAGGTCCGACTACCGCGGTACTGGATGCTCATGACGGGATGGGGATGGTAGCCGGCAAAAAGGCCATGCAAATGGCAATCGACAGGGCGGGGCGGCTCGGGCTCGGCATGGTGGCAGTGCGCAATTCATCACATTACGGAATAGCCGGCTATTATGCGCTGATGGCTGCAAATGCCGGCATGATCGGTATGACCGGCACCAACGCCCGCCCTTCTATTGCGCCTACTTTTGGGGTAGAGAATATGCTGGGCACCAATCCGCTGACTATTGGGATTCCTACCGATGAAGAGTTTCCCTTTTTATTAGATTCAGCCACTTCAGTAACCCAGCGAGGTAAGATCGAGGTATATGAAAGGGAAGGCAAAGCAATTCCTCCGGGATGGGTAATAGATGAATTTGGGCAGACTCGCACTGATACCAGCCAGGTGCTGGTAGACCTGGTGAAAGGCAAAGCCGCCCTCACTCCGCTGGGGGGGCTGGGAGAAGAAACCGGCGGTTACAAGGGCTATAACTATGCAACGGTGGTGGAGATACTGTCATCAGCACTGCAGGGCGGGAGCTTCTTGAAATCTTTGCTTGGCTTTGACGAGCAGGGCAAACCCCGGCCCTATCATCTGGGACACTTTTTTATGGCTATTAACATCGAAGCCTTTATTGAATTGGAAGCATTTAAAAACACTGCCGGAGAGATCCTGCGCAGCATCCGATCTTCGCGCCGGGCTCCAGGTGCCGAGAGAATCTATACGGCGGGCGAAAAAGAGCACCTGTGCTGGCTGGAGCGCAAGGATAAAGGCGTGCCGGTCAATGCCGCCCTGCAGCAAAACATGATCGAAATGCGCAATGAATTGGCATTAACGCAGTATCATTTTCCGTTTGAAGATTGATAGCCGGTTGTTGATACAGGCGCTTCGGGAATATTAGCCGAGGTCGGACAGGTGTTGCACCAGCCATTTCTGGATGGCGGCGTATACCTTTTCTCTTTCGGAAGGAATCTCATTCATACATTCATGATAGAGGCCGGGAAATAACAGCAGTTCTTTTTGTTCGGAACGGGCTTGCTTGAAAAAAGCCTCGCTTCCCTTGCAGTCAACTATCTGATCCTCCATTCCATGGAAAATGAGGAGCGGCAGGCGGATTTCATTCGCTCTCTTCAAACATTCCCGCCCGGCCTTTTGGAATTCCACCGCCCAGCGCGAAGAGACCTGGCCGTGGTTCAGGGGATCAGCCACGTATTTTTGTACTTCACCTGCGTCTCTGGAGATGAGATCAGCGGACAGACCGCTGCTGAAACTGGCTTTAGGCCAAGCTGCCGATAAAAAGTGTGCCATAGCCAGCTTCCAGGCAGGAACTTCCATCGCTGTTATGAACCCAGGAGAGGATAGGATCAGCGCCGACAGGCTATCCTGGTATTGCAGCGCGTAAGCAGCAGCGATGACCCCCCCCATGCTGTGCCCGAACAGAATAGGCTTTTTGCCGGGCTGTTCGTTGAGCGCCAGGTCGTGAAGGCATTTCACATCCTGAAGATATTCATCAAAATGGTTGACGTGACCGCGTTGACCTCCTGAACGTCCATGGCCACGATGGTCCATGGAATAAGCCGTGATTTGAAGGCTGGTTAAAAGATTCTTAAGCTCCTGGTAGCGCCCGCTGTGTTCGCCGATGCCATGGATAATCAAGGCGTTTGCAAGCGGGTTTTCACAGGCGGAAACCGTGTAATACAGGGATAAGGAATCGAACGTCTTTAAATATCCGCTGTTTTCTTTCACGCTCATAATTGCACCCCTCAAATGGCATTTGCTTCGGAGAACATTTTTATGAACCGGTCCACCAGAACCGGTTCGAATTGCCGCCCGGAGCAGCGTTTAAGCTCCGCTACTGCTTCTTGGTGGCTCATGGCGCTTTTATATGGCCTTTCGTTGGTCATAACGTCATAAGCGTCAACTACGGACAGAATACGTGATAAGTAAGGGATTTCCTCTCTGCATAGGCCTTTGGGATAACCCTGACCGTCCCAGTGCTCATGATGGCTGAGTATTTCCTCGGAAACGGCTGACAGTTCGTGAGCCCCTTGAATGATGCGATAGCCTATTTCTGGGTGTCTTTTGATGATTTCCCATTCATCCGGGTCCAGAGGGCCGGGCTTGCACAGGATATCGTCAGGTATGCCCATTTTGCCGATATCATGAAGAGCAGCGAACATGGTCAACTTGTCCACTTCGCTCGCCGGGAGGGCCAGTTCTCTGGCGAAACGGATGGATAGAACCCGGAGCCGTTCCGTGTGTTCCCTGGTTTCAAAGGTGCGTTCATGCAGAGTGGCACTCAAGGAAGACATGATCGAATTGCGGATACTGGAGGTTTCCAACAGTTTGTTTCGATACATGGCATCTTCTGCCTCTCCCAGCACTTCGTAAAGACCTTTTCCTGTGCTGATCTTTACCTGGGCTCCCAGGGCGATACTGGGCTGAATCGGGTCCACTACGGCGCTCTGGCAGCAGGCGCGGATATTATCACAAACCTCATAAGCCTGCTCAAGCCCGGTGCGGGGCATTAGAATGACGAACTCGTCCCCTCCCCAGCGGGCTAATATGTCTCCTGCACGGCATGATTGTTTAAGATAGCCGGCGATTTCCAGCAGATACCGGTCCCCAGCGCTGTGGCCAAATGCGTCATTGACCAGTTTGAGTCCGTTGACATCTCCCATAATTATGGACAGGGGAATTTCCGAAGGCTTGTCCAGGTATTGCATGGCATCATCCAGATAAGCCCGGTTATAAACTCCGGTAAGGCTGTCGAAATAGCTTAGATAGCGGATTTTTTCTTCAGACTGTTTGCGAAGGCTTATGTTTTCACAGGCAATAATAGCCTCAATGACATTGTTGTTGTCGTCAAGCAGCGGATGGAGCTTGTATGCGAGCCACATAATCTCGCCGTGCAGATTTTGCCCCAGAACTTCAACATTTAAAGCCAATGCTTTTGAAAACAGCTGTTCCAGGTGCTCTGCCAGGCTGTCAAAGGCTGGAAAAGGAAAAGTAAAAACATTTTGCTGCACCAGGTCGGACCGATTGGAGAACTTGAAAAGGTCAGCGAGCATCTGATTCACATCCAGAATTGTTCCGTCTGAACTGCATTTTAGAAGCCCGATGGGGCTTTGTTCAAAAAGATCCTGATAGCGCCTGCGGCTTTCCCTTAGGTTTTCCTCCAGTTGCCGGCGTTCGCTCACATCCCTGAACAATCCCAGCATGCGAAGTGAACGTCCCGTTTCATCGCGTTCTATAGTTCGGCCCTTGATCCAGACCCATATCCAGGACCCGTCATCCCTCCGCAGCCGGTATTCCGCGCTATAGGCGGAAGTGCGGCCTGAAACATGTGCCCAGAATTCCTGCTCCACCTGTAGGCGGTCATCAGGGTGGATGCGGTTCCTCAAAGTATCAAGGTTGCTTTTCATCATTTCTGGATTCATTTTTAGTAAGTCATGTCCGGTGTCATCGATAAAAATCGACCCATCTGTCAAATTGATGTCCCACATGGCTTCATTGGCAGCCCACAGAGCCATCTCCAGGCGTTCGTCTTTTTCACGCAGCCTGTTGTTGGCTTGAACCAATTTTGCCTGGGATTGCAGCAATTCTTCGTTCATTTCCCAGACCTGCTTCTGGCTCTGGAAAAGTTCGGAATTTACGACTTCAAGCCGCTGATTGCTGGAATGCAGTTCCTGGTTCATGGCCTCCATCTGGTTATAATTAGCCTGCAGTTCCTCGTTCATGGTTTCCATATCGGTATAGTTAACAGTCAACTCATCGTTCAGAGCCTCAATCTGGCCATAATTAATTTTTAACTGGTCATTAAGGATCTCCAGCTTGAGATTGCTTTCCTGCAGGTCCCGATGAGCAAGCAGCAGGTTTTGTTCCGCCTCCTTGCGCTCGGTGACGTCAATCGCCGCCGACATGATGGCTTTCTCGCCATTAAAGAGCACATTGCTGGAATTCATATCCAGCCAGCGCAGTTCGCCGTTCTTTTTAACCACGCATATTTCGTAGCGGGGTTCGGCCTTTTCTCCGTGGAAGCGGGCAGTTGCCCGCTCCCTAACCAGAGAGCGGTAATCCGGATGAATAAAGTCCCAAACGCTCATTTCCAGGTATTCTGCATGAGAATAGCCGAGTGTATCGATTAAAAAGGAGTTTACGTATAGAAAACGGCCATTCAGCAAATCGCAAACCCAGATCAGGACCGGGGCCGTGAAGGTGAGATCCCGGAAGCTTCTTTCGCTGGCCTGCAATGCTTCCAGGGCTTTGTTGCGGGCAGATTCAGCCCTGATGCGTTCTGATATGTCATGCCCGATAACGAGAATCGCCTGGAGGTTGTTAAAATTCAATATCCCCGCAGAAATATCTACCCATACGGTGTCGCCGTCCTTGGTCACAAAGCGGGTTTCATACCGGTTGGGGGGATTGCCGCCGCGCAGACGCCTCAAGGCCTGGCGGTGGTGCTTGGTGCGATCTTCAGGATGCATCAGCATGTATGGTTCCATAGCCAGGGCTTCGTCGGCGGTATAGCCGGTTTTGTTGATGAAGGCAGGATTTATGTACAAGGTGCGCTTTTCTAAAGGATCAAATATCAGGATCATAGCCTGGGAGGTTTCCGAAATCATGCGGAAATTGAGTTCGCTGCGACGTAATTGGTCTTTTATCCTTTTTTGTTCATCAAGTTGGGACTCTAAATCCGGTCCGGCAGAGGTCGCCAGTCCGGATACCAATTGATTAAACGGAATTCCGCGGTTGAGACCGTTTGAAACCTCTAAAGTGGATATGCGCTGCTTGAGTTCGTCGATTTCCAGCAGCAGTTCGGCTTTTCTCTTGCGGGAATAACCCAAAATTCTCAACTCCTGTGATTGCAACGTTTCGAGAATACAGGCAGTGAAACCTTGTGCTAATATTAACAGAAACAGATCAAATTAGAAACTGTAACAATATACATCGAATTGAATATCTAAATCCTATTGCATATTAATAATGGGCCATGGTTTTATGGGAGATGTACTCACCAGCAATATAAAAGATTGCCTTTTAAGGTCCGGAATGATTAAAATAGTCCTACTAAGGCATGTTGGCGCTGATAATATCTAGCCAGAAGGCGGGTGAAAACATGAAAAAAGTACTTGTTATCAATGATTCGAGATTTGAAAGGCTTATACTAAAGGATATGTTGAACCGCCTGGGTTACAGCGTGAAGGATACGGACGAATTCATCTCGATCCGGCAGATCGACCTTTACGATCCCGATGTCATTGTGGTTAATCGTAATATGTACGACATATCCGGGCTTGATCTGATAGACATGATCAAATCGAAGAATAGCAAATATCGGTGTCTGCTTTCATCGTGCAGCCCGTTAAAAATTGACGCAATTAAATCAAGCAAGGCTGACGGAGCCTTTCAGACGCCAATTGGAGTAGGTGAACTGCAGGATGTAATCGAAGGCCGGACCGCGATAGTCGGCGATGCAGCTGACGAAAACGCCGAAGAACCAGGAGCGGCCAGTTCGGAAGAAAATTCGTCCAGAGAAGGCGGTAAGCCGCTGGAAGGACACAAGCATGCTGCAGTGGCACGCCGGCCGGCCATCAATTTTTGCCCATTTTGCGGAAACGATATCAGGCATGAGACGCCGTATGTGTTCTGCCCGTTCTGCGGAAAAAAAATCTAATCCCCAGACCGGCGAGAATAGCGCCTATCTTTGTCATTGCGTAAAGCCCGAACAGTCGACGTACGTTTAAGTACGATTCCCGCTCGGGCTTTACTTATTCCTCGATATGCATCTATTCTCGCCGGTCTGGATGATCAGATTTAGCGCCTTTATTTGTCATTGCGCAAAGCCCGAACAGTCGACGTACGTTTAAGTACGACTCCCGCTCGGGCTTTACTTATTCCTAGATATGCATCTATTCTCGCCGGTCTGGATGATCAGATTTAGCGCCTTAATTTGTCATTGCGTAAAGCCCGAACAGTCGACGTACGTTTAAGTACGACTCCCGCTCGGGCTTTACTTATTCCTCGATATGCATCTATTCTCGCCGGTCTGGATGATCAGATTTAGCGCCTTAATTTGTCATTGCGTAAAGCCCGAACAGTCGACGTACGTTTAAGTACGACTCCCGCTCGGGCTTTACTTATTCCTCGATATGCATCTATTCTCGCCGGTCTGGATGATCAGATTTAGCGCCTTTATTTGTCATTGCGCAAAGCCCGAACAGTCGACGTACGTTTAAGCACGACTACCGCTCGGGCTTTAATTTTCCTCGTATGAATCTATTCTCGCCGGTCTGGATGATCAGATTTAGCGCCTTTGTTTGTCATTGCGCAAAGCCCGAACAGTCGACGTACGTTTAAGTACGACTATCGCTCGGGCTTTACTTATTCCTCGATCTTTATTAAATCACACCGGTCTGCAAGCTATTTAGTGGTTAGCTCAACATTGTGAGCTTTTGCCAGGCTGGCGATGGCGTCTTCATGCTCTTTGTCCAGTGCGGATGCCTTATCGTAGTATTCGTTAGATTTATCCACACCGGCGCTGTTTGCATCCTCCAGGGCGGTTTTCAAGGTTTCAAAAGAGTTCAGCCTGGTTTTCTCTGCGTCAATCCACTTCTGGTGAACGTTTCGCACTTCCACTGTCTTGAGGTCCATTTTTTCCAGGTCCTTGATAAGAACCTTGGTGTCGGGAATGACATTGTCAGTAAGCATTGCATACATAGTGGCATCATCTGTGTAGTTTTTGCCAGCTACAGAAGCAAAGTCTTCGTTAATCCTGATTTCTTCTTTAATAAGAGGCGGGGCTTTAACATTCAGGTAGTCTACAAGATCATCCTGAATTGCATCGCTGCCGCAGCCTGATAGTGAAAGCGACAATACTGCAATTAATAAAAGGATAAGCAGGCTTTGTCTTCTAGTAATTGGATACATAGAGATTCCACCTTTCTAGTATATAGTCAGCTTAAAGTTATGCTTGGCTGCCAGCTCCACCAGCTTTTTCTGGTAGTCTTCATCCAGCTTGTTGCCCTCGGCCAGCAGTTTATTGCCTTCTTCCAGCTTTTTCTGATCCTTCTTCTCAACACCGTCGCGCAAGGTTTCCAGGGCTTTTAAATGGGTGTCGGAGGCTTCGATCCAAACCGCATGCACAGCTTTAAGCTCGTCAGTCGTCACCTTCACTGCTTTAATATCCTTGTTTAACTTCGTGAATTGAGGAATGATATCTTCGTTCAAGGCTTTAACAAAGTCGTCATCGGGGGATTTGACCACTTTATTATACGCGGCAAGTATGTCGCTTTGCTCCTGGGCCAGGGGATCGTGCTGGGAAAGGTATTGTTGCAAATCGGCGACTACCTCATCTCCGCATCCAGCAAACGCCAGGGCCAGAATAAAAAGCGGCAGAAGCCACAAAATTGGCTTCCTGTTCATCTATGTTCCACTCCTTCCAATTTCATACTTAACTCATTCTATCATTCGACAGATCGAAACGAAAACTTATATTTAAGGGATGAGAGGGAAAATATGGGCAAACGGTGAAAGAATACTGCAGTTATGTTAAAATTTACGTATTCTCAGCAAATCTTTTTCCAGGAGGAACCCTCATGATATTCCCACATCTTGCCCGGGAAGGCCATATCGGACAGCTAACGGTAAAAAACCGCATTGTTATGCCGCCTATGGCCACCGGTCTGGCATATTTTTCCGGAGAAATTAGCGATCGGCTCATTGCATATTATGAAGAGAGAGCCCGAGGCGGAGCCGGCGCCATTATTGTGGAGATTGCCTGTGTTGATGCGCCTGCTGGCCGGGGGCATTGGAACCAGATCGCGATAGACCAGCCGCATTATTTATCCGGACTGGCCGCACTGGCCAGTGCGATAAAAACTCATGGCAGCAAAGCGTTTATCCAGTTGCATCATGCCGGGCGTCAGACCTCGCTTCTGGCCACCGGAGGGGTACAACCGGTTGCTCCGTCGCCAATTGCCTGCCGCATGATGAAGACGATACCCAGGGAATTAAGTATCGAAGAAATTAAGCAAATCGAAGGCAAATTCGCAGCTGCTGCCGTTCTGGCGGCTCAAGCCGGTTTTGACGGAATTGAGCTTCATGCTGCCCATGGATACCTGCTCAATCAGTTTCTGTCTCCCCATACCAATAAACGCAGCGACATTTATGGCGGAAGCACCGAAAATCGTGCTCGCCTGGTTGTTGATATCATCAAGTCCATCAAATCTTCCCTGCCGGAGCTAGCGATCAGCGTTCGCTGCAATGCCGATGATTTTGTGCCGGGAGGTATTAATCCGGAGGAAGGCATTGCCATTGCCAGGCTGCTTGAAGCAGCCGGCGCCGATCTGCTTAATGTATCTTCCGGCATATATGAAAGCGGTTATTCCACGATAGAACCGGCTTCTTATCCAGAAGCCTGGCGTATGCACCTGTCTGCAGCCGTGAAAAAGGCGGTGGGAATTCCCGTCATGGGCGGCGGAGTGTTGCGCCATCCCGAAGAAGCCGACCAGCAGATTGCATCAGGAAATGTGGATTTCGTATGGATAGGCCGCGGGCTTATAGCTGATCCGTTATGGCCGGTCAAAGCATTAACAGGACATGCACAGCATATTCGCCCATGCATTTCCTGCAATAATTGCATATCCAGCTCTATGCAAGGCCGGAATCTGGAATGCTCCGTTAACCCGTTTGCAGCAAGGGAGACCCGGCTGAAGGCCATGTCTAGAAACAGTCTCTCTCATAGATGGCATGTTATGGTAATAGGAGGCGGTCCGGCCGGTATGCAGGCAGCCCTGGCACTTGATCGGGCTGGATTTCAGGTGAAGCTCATTGAGGCCAGTTCGCGGCTTGGCGGACTGCTTAACCTGGCATGCGTGCCTCCTTATAAGGGCAAGATCCGCTGGTTGATGGATTATTACCTCTATAAAATGGAAAACTCCGGGATAAGCATACAGCTGGAACGCAGGCTTCTACCGCATGAACTGGATAGCATCCATGCCGATGCCGTTATCCTGGCTACCGGAGCCAGCCCGTTGCAGCTCAAGCTGCCCGGCCTTGACGCAATTAGAAATGTTAATCTGGAAGAATTGCTGTCCGGCAAAACAGAAATACGTAACAGCCGGGTGGTGGTAGCCGGAGGCGGGAGCACCGGCTGCGAAGCTGCTGAATTGCTGGCCGGACAGGGAAACACGGTTGTCATCGTTGAACAAAAAAACAGCCTGGCACAGGATCTGGAGAGCATAAGCCGCCTGGCGATGATGCTAAGAATAAAAAAGAACTCTATTAAAAGCAGGCTGCGTTGTAAAGTGTCCGGGTTGGAGAAAAACGCGGTCCTGGTGGAGAGTCTCAGAAGCGGAAACACGGAACGGTTGGAAGCCGACTGCCTGGTCCAGGCGATAGGTTATGACAGCCGGCGCGAACTGCTGGAAGCCCTGCAAGAGAGGTATGGCATAGTACTGGACGCGGGTGATTCCCGACGTCCGGCTGGTATTTTGGAAGCCATTAGCCAGGGGGAAACGGCTGCTCAGGATATAGCCAATTACTTAAACCGCCTGTCAGATCGATGATATATTCGATTATTATCGATTTGATTACTTAAAAGACTGTACTGCTTTTTCGCATGGATTATAAGGATAAGATAAATAGACAGGAAGGAGACTGGCCCATGATCAGGATACACCTGCCCGGAAGGGAACAAGTGCTGGAATTGACCAAACTCGTGTTGGATGTGAACGGAACCCTGGCTACAGACGGCATTCTTGAGGACGGGGTGAAGGAAAGGCTTGAGGGGTTAAAAGGCCGGCTGGATATTTTCCTGTTGACTGCCGACACTTTCGGAACCGGAGCGGATATTGCCGAAGAGCTGGGCATTGAAGTATTCACTGTGGATGAAGAAAATGCCGCCCAGGACAAAGAGGATTTTGTCAGAGCCCTTGAAGGCGGACAGTGTGCAGCCATCGGCAATGGGTATAACGATCACCTTATGTTCGAGGCCGCAGAGCTATCCATAGCGGTAATCGGTCGCGAAGGTGCCAGCTGTAAAAGCATTATGGCCGCCGATATCGTAGTTAACAGCATCCAGGACGCCCTGGATCTAATCGGGATTCATGCCCGGCTGATAGCAACCTTAAGAGGGTAGCTTGCCTGTTCAGCAGTTGTAGTAATATTCGAACACAATGCCGCATAGTATGCGGCATTGATGCGCTGTGAAAAAAAAAACGACCACAAGTACCGAGTATACAATCGCAGCTAAAATAAATAGAATATAATGATCAGATATGTGGCATACTTCTTGCTACAAATGATATTAATGTTTTTGGAATATAACTTTTGCTTATGGTTGCCGCACTGGCTTGCGTGCGGTATATTCTTTGATACGACGCCTGGAGAGGAGAGGTTCCTATGGGACATGCGGTAAAGAACATCCGGGAATTAACAGGCCCCAAAGCCGTTATTGCCCGAATAGAGGAGGAAGCCCGCACCAGCATTCGCTTGTGTTACCAGTGCGGGAAATGCACTGCCGGCTGTCCGGTGGCTTTTGCCATGGATTATCCGCCCCGGCAGGTGATACGGCTCATGCAACTGGACTTTGTGGATGAAGCCCTGGCCTGCAACAGCATTTGGTTATGCGCCACGTGTGAGACCTGTTCAGCTCGCTGCCCGCGGGGAGTGGATATTGCCGCGCTGATGGATGCCACCCGGCGTGAAGCTTTAAAACAGGGCAAGGTCGGAGACAATAAGGTGGCGGTTTTCAATGAGGCTTTTCTGGCCGGAGTCAAGCATTTCGGCCGGACCTATGAGGCGGGAATTTTGCTGTGGCACAATCTCCGGACATTGCAGCCGTTTAAGGACGCGGAACTCGGCTTGCCCATGTTTAAGCGCGGCAAAGTAAGCATTCTGCCGGGAAAGATAAAAAACCGGGAACAGGTGAAAAAAATCTTTGAAAATGTTGATAAAATGAACGCTTCAGAACACGGGGGAGGTGAATAGCTTGAAAATTGGTTATTATCCAGGCTGTTCTGGAGAAGGAAGCGGTATTGAATACCATATTTCGACCGAAAAAACCGCCCGGCATCTCGGTGTTGAATTGATCGAACTGGACGATTGGAGCTGCTGTGGCGCCACTTCGGCGCATAATACCAGCAAGCTTTTATCAATGGCTCTGCCGGCTCGTAACCTGGCTATTGCTGAAAAACAGGGATTGGAAACCATTCTGGCGCCGTGTGCGGCCTGCTATAACCGTTTTCGTACGGCAGAGCTCGAAGCCCGGCATGATGATTCCTTGAGACGCAAGATTGCTGCTGTGATAGAAATGGATTTTCAAGCCAGCAGCGAGACGGTATCGATATTAAACTGGATGACCGAACGGGTCGGCCTGGATGCAGTCAAAAGCAAAGTTGTAAAGTCTCTTAAGGGCATGAAAGCTGCCTGCTATTATGGATGCCTGCTGGTTCGCCCTCATGAATACACGGGTTTTGACGATGTGGAAGAGCCTCATACGATGGATGATATCATGAAGGCACTGGGAGCTGCGACCGTGGATTGGTCACACAAGATTGAGTGCTGCGGAGCGGCCCTGGCCACTTCAAGCCCTGAAATTGGGCAGAAGATGATTTACGAAGTGCTTAGAGCGGCTCATGAAGCCGGTGCCGAATGTTTGATAACCGCCTGCCCGCTGTGTATGCTGAACCTGGATATGCGCCAGGCAGCCTCTTTAAAAGCTTTTAAGGCCGGTTTTAATATGCCGGTGTTCTATATAACCGAGATAGCAGCCCTGGCCTATGGAGAGAGTCCTGATAGTGTGGGAGTCCCCCGCCATTTCGTGGACGCTATGAGCTACCTGGCTGCGCTGCCCGAGAAAGGCCGCAGGATTGAAGAAGAGGAAGCCGCAAGGGCAGCGGCGGCCCAGGCTAAGAAGAAGCCAACTCCCAAACCCAAGGTTGAAAAGGCCGCTGATAGCCAGGCGGAAAAAGCTGATACTGCTTCGATTTCTGCCGATAGCTCCGAAGGTGCATCAACGGAAGATGCTGGAGTCAGGGTTGAAAAGGCTGCAACTGCAAATGCAGCCATAGCTGCTGAAGTTCCGGCCATTGATGATAATACCAGAAAAATTGAGGGAATGATCAAGGCTATTGAAAAAAACCCCGATAAAATGGCTGCTCGTATGATCGAAGATCCGGAAAAAGCCGCTATTCTTATGGAGATAATGCAAGCAGATGCCAAAAAGGCCGCCAAGCTAGCGGAACTGATGGTAACTGACAAAGAGAAAATGGCTAAAGCGGCCGAAGCTTTTGTTAGCGCCGAGCTGAAGAAGCGTGCGAAGAGTTAAGGAGGCATGGCAATGAAAAACAGGGTGGGCGTATTTGTCTGCGATTGCGGAACCAATATAGCCTCAACGGTAGATACGGAAAAAGTGGCCGAACACGCCAGAAAAATTCCTGGCGTGGCTTATAGTGTCACCTACAAGTACATGTGTTCTGACCCTGGCCAGGATATGATCAAGAACGCCATCAAGGAGCAGGATTTGCAGCAGGTTGTGGTGGCCTCCTGTTCACCTCGGATGCACGAGCTTACCTTCAGGAAAGCAGTACAGGCCGGTGGGCTAAACCCCTATCTTTTCCAGATGGTCAATATCAGGGAACAGAATTCATGGGTGCACCATGATAAGGAACAGGCGACCCAGAAAGCGCTGGGCTTGATTAAGGCCGGAGTGGCCAAAGTGCTTAAAACTGCTCCGCTGACGGTTTCCACCATTCCGATAACCAAGAAGGCCATGGTAATTGGAGCTGGAATTGCCGGGATGCAGGCGGCTCTAGATATTGCCGAAGCTGGACACCAGGTGGTGCTGGTGGAAAGGGAAGCCAGCATTGGCGGTAAGATGGCCCAGCTGGACAAAACCTTCCCCACCATGGACTGCGCCGCCTGAATTAACACCCCCAAGATGGTTGCTGTGGCGCAGCATCCTAACATTGAACTCATGACCTATGCGGAAGTGACCGGCGTGAAAGGATACATCGGCAACTTCCAGGTAACTGTAAAAAATAAGGCCAAATACGTGGACTGGGTAGCCTGCACTGGCTGCGGCACCTGTATTGACAAATGCCCCACCAAAAAGATTAAGGACCAGTTCGACCTGGGAATGGGCCTCAGGCCTGCTATAAGCAAGCTGTTTCCTCAAGCTGTGCCCGGCAAGCCTTATATCGATGCGGTTAACTGCCGCAAGCTTACAGAAGGCAAGTGCGGGGTATGTGAAAAGCTGTGTCCTACCGATGCAATACGCTTCGAAGATATTGACCAGTATGTAACTCTTGATATCGGAGCGATTGTCATGGCAACCGGATTCGATCTATTCGATTGGCAAAGTGCTTATGGCGAATACGGCTACGGGAAATATCCAGACGTTATTTCCAGCCTGCATTTTGAACGTTTATCAAGTGCCGGCGGTCCGACTGGCGGTCAGATCAAGCGGCCTTCGGATGGGCAGGAGCCCAAGACAGTGGCTTTCATTAAATGTGTAGGATCGCGTGACGACCAAAAGGGCAAGAGTTATTGCTCAAGGGCTTGCTGCATGTATACTGCCAAGCACGCTTATCAGGTCATGGATAAGATCGACGGCGGCGAAGCATATGTATTCTATATGGATGTTCGCACTGCCGGTAAAAACTATGAAGAATTCTACCAGAGAGCCTTAAATGCTGGCGCCAAGTATGTACGCGGGCGGGTCAGCAAGATCTACCAGCGCGGCGGCAAGCTGATCCTGAAGAGTGAAGACACTTTACTGGGCCGGCCGCTGGAAGTGGAGGCCGACATGGTTGTGCTGGCCACGGCCATGGTGCCGTCCGTTGGAGCGGTGGACCTGGCTAAAAGCATCGGGTTTTCTGTAGATAAGGACGGATTCTACCAGGAAGCCCATCCCAAGCTGCAGCCGGTGGAAACATTTGCGGCCGGGGTTTATCTGGCCGGAGCCTGTCAGGGTCCGAAAGACATACCCGACACCGTTGCCCAGGCCAGCGCAGCTGCCGTTAAGGTCTGCGGACTGTTTTCCAAGGAGCGCCTGGCGACTGAACCCATGGTATCTGAAGTGGATGTTGCCAAATGTTCGGGCTGCTCGTTTTGTGTACCGATATGCCCGTACAATGCCATCTCCCTGGTTGAATACAAATATCGAGGTCATCATGGCTGGGCAAGCCGCCAGGTGGCCGAAGTCAACAGCAGTCTGTGCCAGGGCTGCGGAGCCTGTCTGGCAGCTTGCCGGACTGCAGCCCTTAATCTCAAGGGCTTTACGGATGAACAAATAGTAGCGGAGGTGGATGCGCTGTGTCTATAGAAGCTACCGGAGGCTGGGAACCCAAGATAGTGGTATTTGCCTGCAATTGGTGCACATATGCGGCAGCGGATTTAGCAGGACTCAATCACTATGATTACCCGGCAAGTGTAAGAATTATTCGAGTGCCATGTTCGGGACGTTTTGATCCCATGCTGGTTTTGAGAGCCTTCAATCGCGGGGTGGATGGGGTGCTCCTCTCCGGCTGACACCCGGGCGAATGCCACTATGGTAGTGGCAATTACTATAACCGGCGGCGTCATACGATCATGAAGAGTCTGCTTCAATATCTCGGCATTGAGGCGGAGCGCTACCAGACGGCCTGGATATCGGGCGCTGAAGGATTGAAGTTCCAGGAAACCATGAAAAAGCTGGTTATTGCGGTCAGCAGCCTGGGGCCCAACCGCAAGCTGAAGGAGGCGCGCTAATATGACAGACAAGATTAGAGAAATTGCGTCCCGGCTTTTTCACGAAAATAAAATCGACGTATTTCTAGCCTGGGAAAAGGGCGACTTCGATTACCAGACCAAGCCTTTGGTTATAACCGCTATTGAAGATGTTAACCGGATAGTGTTTGATGAATACTCCATCCACAATCTGTCCAATATCCTGCTGCGCTATCGCGATGGAGAGGAAAGAATAGGTATAGTGGTCAAAGGCTGCGATTCCCGCGGGATCGTCCGGTTACTGCAGGACTACCAGATGAGCAGGGAGCGGCTATACATTGTCGGCGTCTGCTGCCCGGGCATGAAAGACCCGTTGATGGCTATGAAAGCCAACTCAGGGCTGGGCGTGAATGCTAAAATGGCGGATGTAGCCGACAAATGCCTGGATTGCATCCAGCCTAATCCCGTAATATATGATGAGCTGCTGGGCACAGAACAGGCGCCCCGCATGCAGGGCGAACGCTTTACCCGGGTCAAAGCCCTGGAAAATCAGAGTTATGATGAACGTTATAAGTTCTTTGAAGAGGTCTTTTCCACCTGTATTCGATGTTATGCTTGCCGCCAGGCCTGTATTGCCTGCAACTGCCGGGTGTGCATATTTGATGAAATGAGGCCGCAGTGGGTGGGCAGGTCCAACAGTGTCAGCGACAATATGATGTATCATATGGTCCGCTCCTTTCACATGGTGGGCCGCTGCATTGAATGCGGTGAGTGTGAGCGGGTTTGCCCGGTTAATATTCCGCTCATGACGATTAACCAGAAGTTGATCAAAGACGTTAACGAATTCTTTGGACCGTACGAAGCCGGAGTCGAATATATTGAAGGCGCCAAACCGCCCCTGAGCGCTTTTAAAGAAACCGACCCGGATGACTTTATATAGGGGGTGGCTGGCTTGAAATATTTAGCGAAAAACAAATTAAATGCGGTGCTGGACCGGCTCAATCTGGATGCCGAGGTCTTTGTGCCTTCGCAAAAAGGTGAAACCAGCGCCTATCACGCATGGAAGAGCCTGAACCTTGAACAGGACAGGCTTTGCCTGGATATCCTGAATGTTTACTTGCCTCCAAAAGAGGTTTTACTTCCTCAAACCGAAAAAATGTACAATTTCATCCAGGAAGGCCAGGCGGTCAAAATAGTTGATACCTTTGAAGATCGGTCCCCGCGCGTGATTTTTGGAGCTCGCCCCTGTGATGTTGCGGCTATCAGCTGTTTCGACGAGGTTTTTCTAACCAGGGGCTTTGTGGATGCTTATTACCAGGCCCGGCGCGAAAACGCTATTATCATCGCCAACGCCTGCTACGCTCCTGGACCCAATTGCTTCTGCCAGTCCATGGGAGTTAATCCCAGCGATGCTGATACTGCAGACGTGGTGATCAAAGAAAGCGGCGAAGGCTGGATCTGGGACGTTAAAAATGATAAGGGCCAGGCCCTGACCGGCAGGATAGCCGATCTGCTGGAAGACAGCAGCGCTGCAGAAGGCAGCTTGAAAGCCTTTGCCCGCCAGCCTGTCTATGAAGGAGTGGCAGAAAAGCTGAAGCCGCTATTTGAAGACCCTTTCTGGGACAACCTGTTCCAGGGCTGCCAGAACTGCGGCATCTGCACCTATGTATGCCCGAGCTGCTTCTGTTTTGACATCCAGGTCAAGAACTGGGGTCAGGAAGGAATGCGTTTCCGTTGCTACGACTCTTGCATGTATTACGAATATAGCTTGATGGCAGGCGGGCACAACACCCGCGATGCTGGCAAGGAACGCTTCCGTAACCGCTTCCTGCACAAGCTGGAGTTTTTCACCGAACGCTATGGCCATCCGCTCTGCACCGGCTGCGGGCGCTGCATCGTGGCCTGCCCGGTCGGCATCAACATTGTTGAAATAATGCAAAAAGCACAGGAGGTGAACAGCAATGGCTAATAATGAAGAACACAAATGCAATTGCGAAAATCCCCTGGTGCCGTATATAGTTGAGGTATTTGACATCAAGGACGAAACCCCTGACGTACGCAGCTTTTATGTGCGCAGTCCTGAAGGCGGTCTGCCCTTTTCCATAATGCCTGGCCAGCTAGGCATGCTGTCCCATGTACCCACCGGCGAGTGTATGTTCTGCGTAACCTGGCAGGAGGAACAATCCTATCTGCAGTTTGCCATTAAAAAAATCGGACTGGTGACCGAACAGTTTCACAGTATAGAAATCGGCCAGCAGTTAGGGGTTAGAGGACCGCTCGGCAACGGATTTCCGGTGGAGAAATACCATGGAAAGGATATGCTTTTTATTGGTGGCGGTATCGGCCTGGCTCCATTGCGCGCCTTGATCAAGCACTGTTTTAAGTACCGGGACAATTTCGGCAAGATTACCATCATCTATGGAAGCCGTTCCTTTGACGACCTGTGTTTCAAGGACGAGCTATTTAAAGAATGGCCCGATATTAGAGATACAAAGGTTTTCGTTACCATCGATAATCCTGAAACCGACTGGAACGGGCATGTGGGATTTGTTCCCTCCTACCTGGAAGAACTGGCCCCTTCGCCGGAAGGTGTTGTAGCCGTAACTTGCGGGCCGCCCATTATGATCCGCTTTGTGCTGCAGTCCCTGGAAAAGCTTGGATTCAAAGATGAACAGATTGTCACTACCCTGGAAGCCCGCATGAAATGCGGCATCGGCAAATGCGGCCGCTGCAATATCGGCAGCCAGTTCATCTGCCTGGACGGACCGGTTTTCGATTTGAATCAATTGCGGGACCTGCCCCCTGAATGGTAGCAGCCTGCTCCGATAGGTTATTAATAACTATCATTCCTCTCAATAAAACTATTTATAAACATCAGAACCGTTAAGTTACCTCGATACAGGACAGCAAGTATCAATCAACCTTCATGGGAAGGCTGATTGATACGGTAGTGCCCAGCCCGGGACAAGAGCTAACCGCCATTTTACCTTTGTGGTTGTTAGTAACAATATAATACGAAACCGATAGACCCAGGCCAGTTCCAATCCCCGGCGCCTTGGTTGTAAAAAACGGTTCGAAAACCCGCCGGAGAACCTCTTCGCTCATTCCGGGCCCGTTGTCATGTACCTCAATCACAGCCATACCATCATCCCTGCGAATGAGCAGGCTTATCTCCGGATAATCGTTGTGAGGAGAGCTATCAGCGATGGCATGTGCAGCATTCTTAAGCAAATTAAGAATGACCTGCTCAATTTCACCAGGGAAGCAAGGTATATCCCCTATTGAGGGATCGTAATCACGAATAATATGAATATGCCTGAAATCGTATCCCTTTTTCAAATCATAATCATTCGCAGCCAGTTCCACTGCTCGCTCCACTAATGTCGACAGGTTAACAGCAAGCGGCTGCTCTGTGCTGCGCCTGCTGAATTCGAGCATTTTATTAACTATAGCTGCTGCACGCTCGCCGCTGTCCTGAATACCCTGAATAAATGAAAAGATGCTTCGATTCTCCATATATGCCAGGATTGCTTCCATGGTTGTTCCACATTTTTGGGCGGCTTCCTGGTTTTTGGCTACGTCAGGCTTGGTCCGGCGTTGAATATTCTGAACTGCTTGCAAGATCCCGCTCAAAGGATTATTGATTTCATGGGCCATCCCAGCGGCCAGTCCGCCTACGGACAGGATTTTTTCAGTTTGAATCACCATATCTTGAAGCAATACCTTCTCTGTTGTGTCATCAATCCGCAAAACCGCTCCTTCAAAGCTGCTGCTGATTAGGGGATAAATCATAACCTCGGCATAGCGGGTCTCTCCTTCGCGAATATATTTCATGCGTTCCACAATTTGCAGTGCCTGATCAGCCAGCGCCCTGTCGAGATGATCCATCAACCCGGAAAACAAAGGAAGAACCTCTTGAATAGGCTTTCCCCGGGCCTGGTCTTCGCTAAAACCTGTTTTCCGGCTTGCTTCTGAATTCCATTGGGTAACCGAGCCGTTCCGATCAACAGTTACCAGGATAGAGGGCATGGAGTTAATAATGCTATTAAGCATCTGCTGCAGGCGATCTCTTTCTTCTTCAGCCTGTTTGCGTTCGCTGACGTCGATTATTAAGCCTTCCAGGCGGGTCAGAGAGTCGTTCTCATCAAAGGCGCCCTTGCCCTGCTCCCAGACAAACTTTACATTTCCGTCCCTGGTAATAATTCGGTACTCCATGGAATAATAAGATCTGCGATCCAGGCCGTCCTGAACGGCTTGGTATACCATTTGCCGGTCATCGGGATGAATAATGTCGTTGTAAGAAATCTCGGCGCTATTTATCAGGGACCGCGGAGCATAACCAGTAAAAGCCAATGAGCCCTGGCTGACAAATTCCATGGTCCAGTCCTCGTCATTGGCGCAGTAGTATACCATTCCGGGAAGATTGTCCATAAAAGTGGATAGCTTTCTTTCGTTATCGCGCAAGGCGTACTCTGCTTCTTTGCGTTCGGTTATGTCACGGCTGGCACTGATAACCGAGGAATCGTCCATCTTTACCATTCTGGCTTCGAAGTGGCGGGGCTGACCATTGATCTCTAATGTATACTCCAGGCTTTTCATTTCGCCGGTTTCAAGCACCTGGCGAATGCAATCCATTGCAGGGCCGCTCACACTGGGAGGCAGCAGTTCAGTCAGCTTGTTGCCAAGCAGGTTATCGCCGGGAACCACCAGGGGAGCTTGAGCAGCTGCTCTGTAGTCAATGTAGGTGCCATTTTGGTCAAATACAAAAATCATATCAGGAATAGCTGCCATCAAAGCCCGGTTTCTGATAATGCTTTTTTCTGTTTCCTGGCGGTTCGATATGTCACTGATCACCTCCTGGCAGACGGGGGAGTCTAGTGCTGCATTGTATGCTTCTGTGTATCGGGTGCGCAAGCGGTCAAGCTCCTCTTGAAGATTCTTAATCTTCTGAGCTTGAACTACAAGCTGCTCCTTCATCATTCTGTCTTCACCGGGCAGCCGTGATAAATCATCGGCAGGCAGATTATTTGTGCTGCCGGGTATATTTGTCTGGCCGTCAGAATTGGCTTGATCAGGTACGCTCATTTGACACCTCCAATTTACGGGGGGTAAAAAAGGGTAAATTAGTTTATCGAGCAATTCAATGACAGATAAGAGCATAGAGCCCAATCATGTTGAACATGTTTAGTAGTGACGAAACTGGATATGTCAGAGTAACTGGGACGTTATTCACAGAGGACTATATAAAGCATTCATTTGCAGGATTATCAGCAACCTTAGTATAGCAAAAGCCGGTTATTGTTTCAATTGCACCGCCAGCCCGGGAAACATTGGAAACTGAATTGTAAGCCCAATTGGTTTGGTGCTGGACCAGAATTATAAGCTGCGTATTTGCAAAGCCTCACACTATCTGAAGATGTTTGTTTACCTGGTTGAATCGTTTCATTTAAACGATAAATGGTCGAGATCTGTACAAACAGACAGAATATTTCGATATACCTATAGTATAATTATATTGGAATACCGGTGAATATCGGGCCCAAATATTGAGTAATTGAAAAAGATGCTGCGTCCGGTCTCATGGCTCTGGACAAGGAGGGAGAACGAAATGGGAAATGAATTTGAAATCGTTTTAACTGTGCTGATTGGGATTGGGTTATCGGCAACTTGCGGTTTTCGAGTATTTGTTCCATTTTTCATTATGAGCATAGCCAGCCTGGCGGGTTATCTCGATATGGGCAGTGGCTTCCAGTGGGTTGGCACCTGGCCGGCGTTAATAGCTTTCGGGGTTGCGACTGTACTGGAGATAGTAGCCTATTTCTTTCCCTATGTTGACAATCTGCTGGTGACGATCAGTTCGCCGGTGGGGATAATATCTGGAGTACTGGTATCAGCAGCTGTTATAGCCGATGTGAATCCTATTTTGCAGTGGTCCCTGGCTATTATCGCTGGAGGAGGAGCGGCAACGGCCACCACGGTGGTCAGCAACGCCATCCATCATGGTTCGACGGTGGCGACGGGAGGAGTTGCCAATCCGGTGGTTTCCGCGGTAGAATCGACGGCTTCAGTGATTATGTCTGTACTGGCGGTTCTGGCTCCGATTATTGCTGTGTTGCTTGTCATCATAAGTATGGTGATTGTATATAAGCTGTTTATCAAGGTTAAGGATAAGGTTGGCAGCGGTCCCAAAGAAAACTACGCATAAGACTTCCGATATTAGCGATGTTATTCGTTATGCAAAAATCCGGCTCAAGCGGCGCACTTCATAGTACACCGCTTGAGCCGGATTTTTTCTTGCCTCAAACTTCATTTAATGCCGCTGGTCTTTAACCCGGCAAAAACATAATTAACCCGGTGCAATCGTTCACAATAAGCGGGCTTATTCTTCCGGCAGGCTGTTGAACAGGCGTCTGGCGCCGGCATAGCGTTTAATATAGTAGTCGGTATTTAGTGGAGACAGCGTAACCCCGGTGTTGCCGGAATGAAGCATAGTATAGCTGCCGGCGTATATTGCCACATGGGTAATTGCGCTCCGGTCTATCCCGTCCAGGCTGGCCGCAGTCGCCGCCGGAAGGTCGGTGGTGTAGAAGAACAGCAAATCGCCGGGCTTGATACTCTGGAAATCAATCGAATCCCCAAGAGTCATTTGTTCAGCGGCGCTACGGGGCAAGGCGATGGCGAAGTGGGCGAATACGTACTGGGTGTATCCTGAACAATCAAAGCCCGCCAGACTGGTGCCACCGTACAGGTACGGAACCCCGATCAGCGCCTGGGCATAGTCTTTTAAGTCGTATTTTGTACCCAGGCTGGCCAGGGCTGCGTTGAAGTCCCCGTTAGCAGTGCTCGATGATGTTGTACTGTTGCTGGATGTATTGTTCGAGCTGCTGGTACTGCTGTCAGCAGCTATGGTTATTTGTATGACCTGGGCTGCTTCATCATAGAAGGTGCTGCCCCCGAAGGTCTCGCAGACAAAGCGCAAAGGTGCAAGCACTCTGCTATTTATTACGGTTGCGGGGCTTTCCAGCGCTACCACTTCAGGATTCTGGCCGTTCCTGAAAATGGTGGCTGAACGTTCGCCAATAACCATAACCACGGAAAGATTGCCCTTGGCAATAGTAACCATGTTGTTTTCGTATGCAAATTCTGCGCCGATTGGTTCAAGGATGGCGCGGATTGGGACGAGAACCGTACCATTCATAACCACTGGAGCAACTTCGAAGATCATTGGCTGGCCGTTCAATATGACCGGAGGAGCGGCTGAAGTACTGGATGCAGTTGTGTTGGGGTTGGAACTAACAACTGGCGCGGCCGCAGGGTTGCTGGCTTGATAAGGAGCCACCACCCAGGAGGCTACCCAGCCAGTGCTGGTGGCGTATTGAACCTTGTACCAGCTGTTGGACTGATCTATTACGTCCAGGATCATTCCTTTGGGTATTTCTATGATTTTGGCCTGATCGGTGCTGGGTCCTTCTCTAAGATTGATTGAATCCTCTATGACCACTACCTGGCTTTGAGCCATTACCGGGCAGGCCAGGCAGCACAGGAACATAACCAGCGATATAGCCCGGGTAAGTCTGCAGCGCATATGTTATCTCCTTTCATGAAATGTAAAATTATTGATAAATGCTACCGATGCTTTTCAACATAATAGCATACAAAGCCGGCCAGGCCAATATAACGTATCAGAGCCGCCGCTGTTACCGGGCTTATTGCGCATAAATCCGGAACCCCGAATTATGATATGAAAGGGCTGCAGAGTATGCGCACATACGACACGCTGAACAGCAGCGAAAATATTCAGAACATGACCAGGGCCGTATTGTCTTCTACAATCCATGTGGGTACTGGGGAGCGTCTGCCAGCGGCAGCTTGATGGTAAAAATGGCTCCACGGCCCGGGGAGGATTCCACCAGCATTTTGCCCCGATGATTCTGGGTAATAATGAAATATGAAACTGAAAGCCCCAGGCCGGTTCCTTCCCCGGCAGGCTTGGTGGTGAAAAAGGGTTCGAAAATGCGTCTCGTAATGTTTTCGTCCATTCCAGGGCCGTTGTCTTCAATTTCCATCACCGCCATATCGCCTTCCTGGTAGGTTCGCAAAATGAGCTGCGGTTTTATCGCGGGATTTTCCTGTTCATGCATGGCCTGGGCGGCGTTTTTAAGCAGGTTTAAAATAACCTGTTCGATTTCTGATTCAGCACACTCTATTTCTCCCACACCGGGATCGTAATGCCTCACAATATCAATGTGCCGAAAATCGTATTTTTTCTTGAGATCATAATCGCTGGATGCTAAATCCAAAGAGCGTTCCAGCATTTCTTCTGTCCGGCTGAGGCTGTGTTCGGCCAGCCGTTGGCGGCTGAACTGCAGCATGTTGCGAACTATAACCGAAGCCCGGATTCCGCTCTGCTTGATGCCCTCCAGAAGACGTCCAATTTCCCGCTTCGAAGCGTATTCGATCAGCAGTTCCATATTAAGCCCGATTTCGGACGCGGCGGTCTTATTAGCCATTAAATCAGGGTCCAGACGACGTTCTATATTCTGAACCCCCTGGATAATGCCCCCCAGCGGATTATTTATTTCATGGGCCATACCGGCGGCCAATCCGCCGACAGACATCATTTTCTCGGTTTGGATAATGGTTTCATCCAGACGTACCTTTTCTGTAACATCGTCGATCCTGACCACAGCACCCTGAATATCCACGTCTACAAGCGGATAGATAGTGATTTCCGCATAGGATTTTCTTTCATCCCGAATATATTGTACTTTTTCCACCTTCTGCACCTGGCCTTTGCTAAGGGCCAGGGCAAGCTGATCGCGAAATACGGCTGCCAGAGGATGAAGCTCGAATAGCGGCTGGTCGATAACATCCTTGGCCATAAGGCCGATCATCCTTTCTGCCCCGGCATTCCACTGCTTGACCCGGCTCTGGCCATCAACGGTTATGATTACCGAAGGCATGGAATCAATGATATTGCGGAGCAGTTTTTGCAGGCGGATTTTTTCAGCTTCGGCATGCCTCTGCTCGGTAACGTCCACAATAACTGCCACGCTTTGCCGGGTGCCGGGGATAAGGGATACTGATATGAGGGTGTTCCTGATACTGCCATAACGGTCCACAAATTCAAATTCATAATTAGAGGGTATGTCGCTTCTATCAGCTCTGCGGCCATAATGGTAATCCAGCATCATTTCACGCTGTGCGCCGCGGGTAAAATCGGTCCAGCTCATTTTGCCCTCGATTTCCTCTCTTGAATATCCGAAAAGCCTGGCAAATTCACTGTTAACCAGTGTTATGGTAGTATCTTCCTCAATTATTATGGTAGCTGTTCCAGTGTTTTCAAATATGGCGCGGTATTTTTCTTCGGAAGCCAGCAATGCTTCTTCAAATTGCTTGCGTTCGGTTATATCTCGGCCTTCTGGTATAAGCAGTATGGTTTGATCGTTTTCGTCCTTTACTGGCTTAATAGAGAAGTCTATATGGTGGAGGATGCCGTCGAATGCGGGATGAGTGGCCTCGAATCGGACCAGTTCCCCTTCGGCAGCCCGGCTGATGGCATCCTTGAGTTGTTCCTGCAGTTCAAGAGAATGCGACCACCATGGAGTTTCCCAGAAAGGCTGTCCGATAACTGCATTTGCATCTTCAATGCCAAGCATTTCAAGCGATGAGTCATTGGCGGCAATGAGGGTGCCGTTGGGGGTCATTAAACCGATTAACTGGAAAGTCTGTTCAAAAATAGCCCTGAATCGGTTTTCACTGGCCTGCAGGTCGGAATACAAAATGGCATTCTCTATGGATATAGCCGCCTGACTGGCGATTAATTCAAGGACATCGAGAATGTTTTCGGTAAAGGCTCCTGAAACCAGGTTATTTTCAAGGTAGAGTACAGCCATCAGGTTGTTTTGCCGGACAACCGGCATGCACAGGACAGAATGAGGCTGCTGGCTCTGGACATATTCATCGCCAGTCAGCATGGGGTGAAGAACCGCATCCTCAAAAATCATCTTCTCGCGGGAGCGGCTTACATAGTTTATTATTCCGACGGGAAGGACCGCACTGCTAATCGCAGGATCAACCGGAGTGCTGACGCTGATGGCATCACCGTCATATTCTGCCGTGGCGTAAATAGACAGCACATTGGCAGTATTGATTAAGAGGACGCCCTTTTGTGCACCCGCGTTTTCCAGGACGATTTGCATGAGGATTTCCACCAGCCGGGGTAGGAGAATTTCGCTGGAAACGGCTTGAGAAGCCCGGACCACGCTGCGGGTATCAAGCTGCTCGATAGGGCTCTGACCTGCGGCGGCCAGTGAATGAGTGCTGGATAGGAAAGGGTGGCGTTCTTCCAGCCACTGGACCTTGGCGTTTGACCCCCATTTTTGATAACGGGATAATGCCTCCTTCAGGCACATGCGGGCATAGCTTTTCCGCCCCTGTTCAAAGTGATGGCCTGCACCCAGTTCCCAGGCCAGGGCTTCTTCATAGATATATCCAGATTCGGCGGCCTTATCGGCGGCCAGGGTGAAATGATATACCGCTTTTTCGTCCTGTCCAAGAACACGGGCAGTTTCCGCTTCCACCAAATGCCAGCGGTGCAGATGGTTCATGGGGGCAAACTTGGCCCATAAGCCGACCTTCTCCTGGTTTTCTTGCACCCGGGCCAGGATTTCAGCCTGGCGTGCCGGTTCCGAGCCGGCATAAACGGCCAGGTGGGCCAAAGAGTCATAGCAGAAGAATTCAAAAAAGTGGTACAAGCCCCTGGAACTGTTGACGTTAGCCGCACCCAGTACAGCGTTTTCGATTGCGCTGGAATAGTCATGGAATATATAGCTCAATAGAAGCTTGTTGAATGCGGCCAGAAAGATGCCGTGGCGGTTGCCGGTTTGATCCAGCAAAACCATCAGCGCTTGTTCATCGCAGTATTCGCCGGTTAAAAGGCTGTGGTTTTCGGTGCGCCTGATGAAATTGGACACTGCCTGCTGAAATATCTGTATATATGCTATGCTGGTTTGTTGTTTGATCTGTTCCACAATTCTCCGGCTGGGTTTCATGCGTTCTTCCACCTTGGTCAGTTCTTCACCCATCCAGTATTGGTACCGTGGAACCAGGGTCAGGGAGCGGGCTGCATATTCAAAATCACCGGTTTGCATGCATATCAGGTAAGCTTCCTCTATTCCCGCTATGGTATCGCGCAGGTGTTCGTGAAGGTGTCTTACAAAAGCGTTAAAAAGGTATATTGTCCTGGCCCGGGTTTTAGTCGCGTCGATGTGATTGAGGAGTTCAACCGCCATCTTGCCAAACTGATATCCGCTTTCAATATCTCCGACTACAGCGCACAATATGAATCCCAGGCTGCAGTAGCCAAAAGGCGATGCATAACAGTTCCCATATTGAATGGAAAGATCCACCATATTAAGGGCAATAAGCGGCATAAGCTCTGGCGCTGACAGAAAAGTGGGTGAAATGAGGGCATTTAGTATCCTCATTTTCGCAAGGCTGTCAGGATCGGACATAAGAGGAAGATCAACCAGGCCGGCAATTTTTTCGGAGCTAAACTCTCCCAGCCGCTGAGCGCGGAGGTGGTCCAAACCACTGGTGAAGTCAGCAACAACAGGTTTATCTGGCATTTCCAGCCCCAGCACTCTTAACATATCGAGTCCAGCCGTTACGGTTCTGGACAGATTGCCCTGGGCGATAAACATCTCCAGCCGGGTTTCATAAGCCTTGACCTTGTGGATGGGAGCGGTCGCCCGTTCAAGCACTATATGGACCAGTTGTTCGCATCGGGCAAAGCTTCCGGTTAAACAGGCAGCCTGGGCGCCGTCTTCATGAAGCGCCAGCACTAATGCATACTGTCTTTCCCAGGCGTTATCGTCCAGCAGAGCCATGCCGGCATCAAAAAAATGGCAGGCGGGTTCATAAGCCAGGGAGCTTATCGCTTTGGTGCCCGCCCGGTGGTTTAATCGGGCCAGCTCATGCTTTTCCGCGTCTGCATCAATCCTGCTGCTGCCCAGGTTTAACTGATACACTATGTGAAAAAGCTGCTCATCCATATCGGCTTCATTGGCATTTAGCAATAAGATCCGGCCAATTTGCAGGTGCACATCGGCAAGCTTCTCCTCGGGGATAAGGGCATAGGCGGCCTGGTGAACCCGATCATGTAAAAACTGATATTGGCCGCTTTCAACCGACAACAGCAGGCCCTCGTTCAAACCGGCTTCCAATGCCAAATAAGCATTATCAATCGACAGGTTGCATATTATTGCCAGGGTCTTCAGGTCGAAACGGCTGCCGATGCATGCGGCATGCCTCAATATATTCTGTGTCATTTCAGGTAATTTTCTAAGCTTGGCCAGCATTAATTCTACCACGTTGTCAGTGTAGTTATGAGCCTCTATTTGCGATGCTTTCCAGACCCATTCCATCTGCTGCTTGTCAAAGCTGATGAATCCTTCCTCATGAAGAATCTTCAAGAATTGAATAATAAAAAACGGATTGCCGGCGGTTTTATCAAACAGCAATTCGGCAAGCTCATGAATTGATGACGATGATGTACGGAAGGTGTCCCCGGTCATATCCAATACATGTTGCAAAGACAAAGGCTTAAGCGTCAATATTTTCAAGGGCAGGCGGCTTTTCTGCCAAGCGTTCAAGGTCAGGGCCAGGGGGTGATTGGGACCAACTTCATTGTCCCGGTAAGAGCCAATCAGCATCAGGTGGCTTATGTCGTTTTGAGTTGCCAGATATTCCAGCAATCCCAGGCTTGGGGGGTCAATCCACTGGGCGTCATCGAGGAATACTATCAGTGGATGCTCTTTCTTGGCGAATACTCCGATGAACTGTTTGAAGACCATGTGAAAGCGGTTTTGAGATTCTGCCGGGGGCATGTTTGGAACCAGCGCTTGTTGACCAATTATAAGCTCAAGATAAGGAATCATGTCCGACATTAGCTGGGCGTTGACTCCCAGGGCCTTTAAGAATGCAATCCTCCATCCGGAGATTTCATCTTCCGTTCCGGTGAGGATTTGCCGCAGGAGATCCCTGAAGGCACCAGTTATCGAGGCATATGGGACCGCGCTGCGATATTGTTCGAACTTTCCAGAGACAAAGATAGCGTTTTCATTACTGGCCGGTTTATACAATTCCCGTATTAAAGCACTTTTTCCTATGCCGGAATAGCCGGTCACAAAGACCATTTCGGGGCGGCTGCTTATTACCATATTATGGTATGAGCTCATCAGGGCAGCGATATCTTCATCACGGCCGTATAATTTTTGGGGAATCAGCAATTGCTCGGAAATATCCAGCTGGCCAAGCTCAAAATCATTTATGTGTCCTTCAGTATCCCACTGTACGTGACATTTTTCCAGGTCGGCCTGAAGCCCGGTGGCAGTCTGATAGCGATCCTCGGCCGCTTTAGCCAGGAGCTTCATGACAATATCTGACAGGATCGCAGGCAAGCCCGGTATAAGGCAGGCGGGATCTTCCGCCTGCCTGGCGATGTGGGCGTGGATGATCTCTGACGGGTCAGGGCCGGGAAATGGGGGGTGTCCGGTCAGCATTTCGTAGAAAACAGTCCCCAGCGAATACAGATCGGTGCGGTAATCACTGGCTCGGTTCATCCGGCCAGTTTGTTCCGGAGATATATACTGCAGAATGAACGGCTGGGAAGCAAGCTCGCTGGAGCTTATAAATGATATGGCTCCATTGGTGCGGTTCAAGAGAATGTTGCCGGGACTGATTCGTTCATATGCAGCCTGAAGGGTGTGGAGTTGGGCCAGGCTGGATGAAATGGCGACTGCCAGGGACAAAAAAGGACCTATCTCCATAGGCCAATTCACCGCCTGTTTTATTGGCACATCCTGAACGCCATTATCCGCAATCAAATTGGCAGTATTTCGCTTAAGAGTATCAGATCGAGATTCGTTGCCTGGCATGGGCTATGTTCACTCCTTCTGTCGTCTGCGAGAAAAAAAGTGTCTTGCGATCATCGAAAGAATCCGGGAATCCCATTTCATGAACGTTTATTTTAACCAGCGCCAAACAAGTATTTCTGGTGTATATACGGGATTATTGGCTTGAAGGCTGTGTACGCCGATTTTCAAAGACAATAGTATGTTTACATCTTCAATATTATCATATTTTGCTGATGATCAAAGGTATTAATTGAACTGTAAACCGGCCAGCGCCTGCTTAGTCAACGGCAAACGGACCGGATAGCCGGTCCGGCTTGGGTCCGTAGTACTGGTAAAAATTGCATTGAATGCGGCCATTATAGAGTTTGCGGCGTTTGTCGGCCCGGCGGCCGCACAGGCTTTCGAATCCCTGGTGGGCGGTAAGAATATAGACGGACCAGGTGGGCAGGTTTTGAAAAAGCCCTTTCAGTTGCCGATACAGAGCCTCTACCTGTTTTTTTTCCTCCAGCCTTTCTCCATAGGGTGGATTGGCGACCAGGTAGCCGTACTGGTAGCGGGAGTGCAAATCCAGGACGTCCTGTTTTTGAAAATTCAGGCAGGTTTCCAGTCCAGCCTGCCGAGCGTGCTGACGGGCCATGGATAAAACCTTGCCATCGATATCATAACCCCAGATGCCCAGCTTCTGGTTGGTATGCGCCAGATCGCGGGCTTCCTGGCGGGCATCGGACCAGGCCTGCCGGCTGATACTCCCCCATTTTTCGGAAATGAAGCTGCGGGTCATCCCGGGAGCCATGTTCCGGCCGATCAGGGCGGCCTCAATAGGGATGGTTCCTGATCCGCAGAAGGGATCGATAAAGGGACGGTCGGGTTTCCACCGGCTGATCATTACCAGAGCCGCGGCGAGCGTTTCCTTAAGGGGAGCCGCAGCGTTCAAGGTGCGATAGCCGCGCTTGTGCAGCCCTGGACCGCTGGTGTCTACAGTAATCGTAGCAGTATCTTTCAGCAGTGCCGTCATAATGGGAAACTGCTCCCCGTTTTCAGGAAACCAGCTGATCGGATAGCGGGTTTTCATTTGTTCAACGATGGCTTTTTTTACGATAGCCTGGCAATCGGAAACGCTGAAAAGCCGGGAAGAGATCGACTTGCCCTGAACCGGGAAAACCGCGGTTTCAGGCATGAGTTGGCTCCAGGGCAGGGCCCGGGTTTGTTCAAACAGCTCGTCAAACGTGCGGGCTTGAAATTCCCCCATTTTCAGCAATAGCCGGTCAGCAGTGCGCAGCCACAGGTTAAGGCGGGGAATGTCCTGCCAATCAGCCCGGAAATCCACCCGGCCATTACCTATTTTTAGGTCATCATAGCCCAACTGTTTCAGTTCCATGGCGGTCAGCGATTCCAGGCCGAAAGCGCTGGTGGCGATCAGGTTCAACTTTTTATTCATAATTTTATGCTCTCCGCTGCTCTGTAAAGAATTATGGCTTTTGACAGCAATACAAATTACAATATACATAAACAAAGATTGGGATACAAGTGAAGTGTGAACTGGGAAAGGCAGGTATGATGCCGTGATAGTATTTGAAGCCATTTCACCCCACCCCCCCATAATTATTCCGGAAATCGGCCAGGAACGAATTAAAGGTTCAGCCGATGCGACCGTGGCAGGAATGCAGAAAATGGCAGAAATTGCGGTGGCTGCAGAGCCGGAAACCATTTTAATTATCAGCCCGCACAGTAACATTTTTGCCGATGCCATCAGCTACCTTTCAGCCAGGCGGCTGGAAGGCAATCTGCAAAACTTCGGGTTTAAAAATATCGGTTCTGCCCATGATAATGACCTGGAACTGGCAGAAACAATTAAAAGTAAATCGGAAGCCGTTAATATTACCTTCATCGGCATTGGACCAGATATTGCCAGCCGGCACCGGCTAAACCCCTCTCTAGATCATGGTTGCCTGGTGCCGCTTTATTACCTTGAAAAAGCGGGGTTGAAAGCCGGAGTTCGACTGCTGGTCATGGCTTACGGCAACCTGGAACGTCTCGAACACTACCGGTTCGGGCGAATAATCCGGGAAAGCGTTGAAGAGCTGGGGCGTCGCTGTGTGCTTATCGCTTCGGGTGACATGTCCCACCGCCTGAAAAACGAAGGCCCGTATGATTTTCATCCTGATGGCCCCCGGTTCGATGCCGAGATCAGGCGGAAGCTGGAGGATAGAGACGTAGAGGGCATACTGGAGCTGCCCGGCGAATTGCGGGATAATGCAGGAGAATGCGGTTATAATTCCATTTTGATCATGCTGGGAAGCATGGATGGGATGGAGTTTAACAGCGAAATATACAGTTACGAAGGACCCTATGGAGTAGGTTATCTGGCTGCGGGATTCGTTCCGGGTGAACCAGCCGACAGTGTATTAGAGCGGCTTCAAGCGGAGGAATTGGTGCAAATACAAGAGCGCCGAGCCCGGGAATCTTCATATGTACGCTGGGCGCGGATGATACTGGAAAGCTTTGTGAAAAAAGGCCAGCGTTCAGAGTTGCCGCAAGACCTGCAATTTCTTAATGAAACGCGCTCCGCAGCCTTCGTTTCTTTGAAAAAGGCGGGAGAATTGCGCGGCTGTATCGGAACGATATTGCCCGCATACAAGAACCTGGCCGAAGAAATCGCCGAAAACGCCTTATCGGCAGGACTCAAGGATCCCCGCTTTCCTCCGGTGCGTTCTGACGAGCTGGATAGCCTGGTTTATTCGGTTGACCTGTTGTCGGTTCCGGAGCCCTGTACCCGGGAGCAGTTGGACCCCAGCAAGTATGGGGTTATCGTTACCTGTGGAACCCGGCGCGGCTTGCTGCTGCCGGACCTCGAAGGAGTGGACACGGTAGAAAAGCAGCTGACAATAGCCCTTCAAAAGGCGGGAATCACCAAGGGGCAGAAATACGATATTCAGCGTTTTATGGTGGAGCGTTTCAAGTAAGGAGAATTCTTCTATGGGTGTGCCCGCTCTTTTTCAGGAAGCACTGGAAGACGGCAATTGCCGCTGTCTGATGTGCCCGCATCAGTGCAAGCTGAAGCCCGGGCAGAGTGGGATATGCAGGGTAAGGCTTAATAATAACGGAAGTATCGTACTTAATAGTTATGGCCAGGTTTCATCACTGGCCCTTGATCCCATTGAGAAGAAGCCCCTGTATCATTACTATCCTGGCCGGGTCATTCTGTCGGCCGGAAGCTGGGGATGCAATTTTTCATGCCCGTTTTGCCAGAATTACAATATCGCCCATGGCTTTCCCTCCACTAACTACGTGTCTCCTGATGAAATGCTGGAGATTAGCATTAGTGAAGCTTCCCGCGGGTCCATTGGGCTGGCTTTCACCTATAATGAACCATTGGTCTGGTTTGAATACATTCAGGATACTGCCCGGCTTCTAAAAGAACATGACCTGAAAGTTGTCCTGGTAACCAATGGCTACATCAATCCAGGACCGTTAGAAGAGCTGCTGCCCGTGGTTGATGCAGCCAATGTTGATCTCAAGGCTTTTAATACCCGGTTCTACCGGCATCTATGCAAAGCGAATATTGAAGCCGTGAAAGAGAATATTAAAAATATGGCCGGGCGTATGCACTTAGAAGTAACCACCCTGGTGATTCCCGGTGAGAATGACAGCGATGATGAAATGGAAAGCCTTTCAAAATGGCTGGCGGAGATCGATCGCAGCATCCCGCTGCATCTTTCCGCCTATCATCCGGCTTACAAAATGACTGTACCGCATACCCCTGCGCAAACCATGCGCCGCATGCGTGATATAGCCGGGCATAATCTTAACTTCGTCTACACTGGCAATCTGCCCGACGAACACAATGATACCATGTGCGTAAACTGCGGCCAGCTTTTGATAGAGCGCCGCGGTTATCGCACCCGCCTTCCCGGAGTGGCAGGACGCCGTTGTTCCGCCTGCCAGGCGGAGCTGGATTACATTAAAGGATTGGAGGAATAGCATGTCCAGGTCAAAAGTGTATTTTTGCGATTTTCACACCCGCCCCGGAAAGAATATATTGGACAAGTTCAAGACCCTGCTCCAACAGGCGGGATTGGAGGAACTGGAACTCAAGCGCAAATTCACTGCGATAAAGGCGCATTTCGGCGAAATGGGCAATATGGCCTACATACGCCCTGATTATGCGGCAATACTGGTGGATGTTCTCAAAGAAAAAAAAGCCCGGGTCTTCCTGACCGACTGCGGAACGCTATACACAGGTCAGCGGCACAATGCCGTCGATCATCTCCATGTCGCCCAGGTTCACGGTTTCAATCCATTAGTCGTAGGCTGCAGTGTGATTATCGCCGACGGATTAAGAGGCACCGACTTCCGCGAAATACCGGTCAGCGGCAAGTATTGCACTACCGCGAAAATAGGATCAGCCATTGCAGACTGCGATGTCTTAATCTCTTTGAATCACTTCAAATGCCATGAACTGACCGGATTTGGAGGGGCGATCAAAAACATCGGCATGGGCAGCGGTTCCATGGGTGGCAAACTGGAGATGCATTCCTCGTCCAAGCCGTACATTCACGATGAAAGCTGCACTGCATGCGGAATATGCGTTGATGCATGCCTGCAGTCGGCTATTACAATTGACGACGAGCTCGACACAGCGGTTATTGACCCTGACCGTTGCACTGGATGCTGTCAGTGCGTTGTGATGTGCCAGTTTAATGCATCCCGCATCCGTTTTAACGAAGCAGCGGAAGTAACAGGCTATAAGATGGTTGAGTACACATGGGCAGTGCTAAAAGATCGTCCCTCATTTCATATCAACTTCATTAACAACGTATCGCCGCAGTGTGACTGCTGGTCTCACAACGATGTTCCGCTGGTGGGAGATATTGGCATTGCTGTTTCCTTTGATCCGGTGGCTCTGGACCGCGCCTGTGCAGACATGGTGAATGCCGCCCCGCATGTGCCAGGCAGCGTTTTGGATGATTTGAAATATCTGCCCGGTGAAGACAAGTTTGCCAAAGTACATCCCATAACTTCCTGGCAGTCATGTCTGCAATATGCCGAGAGCCTGGGCCTGGGCAGCCAGGAATATGAGCTGATAAAAATATAGTCAGGCAGCACATGCCGATAAGATGATTTTTACGAGGAGGCCATACGGTACTGAACAGTCAGGACATTGAAAAGATATTGCAGCAAATTAAAAATGGCGGTCTTGAAGTCGAAGCGGCCATGAAACAGTTACAGCACCTTCCCTTTGAAGATTTGGGGTATGCGCGGATCGACCATCATCGCAGCCTGCGCTCCGGAATGCCGGAAGTGATTTTCTGTCCGGGCAAGAGTGAGCCGCAAATACTGGAGATTTTTGGTTCTCTTCTCAAGAGCGGGGTCAACATAATTGCGACCCGGGCGGAGCACAGCACTTTTGAAGCAATTATCCAGGTCTATCCTGAAGCTAAATATCATCAGCCAGCCCGGATCATTACCCTGGAACAGAACCAGATAGAGCGCCGGGGCCTGGTAGTGGTGGTAACGGCAGGCACAGCTGATGTGCCCGTAGCCGAAGAGGCTGCCATTACAGCTGAAATGCTTGGCAACAAGGTGGAACGAATATACGATACCGGGGTGGCTGGAATTCATCGCTTGTTTGCCTGCCGGGAATTGCTGGACACAGCCCGGGTCATTATTGCCGTCGCTGGTATGGAGGGGGCACTTCCAAGTGTTATTGGCGGACTGGTCCGAACTGCAGTGATCGCTGTTCCTACCAGTATCGGCTATGGAGCAAGCTTCGGAGGTGTTGCCGCCCTTCTGGCCATGTTGAACAGCTGTGCCAACGGCATTGGAGTAGTCAACATCGACAACGGATTTGGTGCAGCCTGCCTGGCCAGCCGAATTAACCGTATTGGAAGCCTGGAGGACGAAGCCAAATGAGCAAAACATTATATTTCGATTGTTTCTCCGGAATCAGCGGAGACATGACGGTGGCGGCCCTGCTGGATTTGGGGCTGGAAGCGCGGGCTTTGGAAAACGAACTGAAGCGGCTGGCACTAACCGGTTATGAATTAGCATTCGGCCGCCAGGCTCGCAAGGGCATTAGCGGCACGGATTTCCAGGTTATTCTGAATCACCATGAAAAGCATCATAATCATCGCAATCTATATGATATCGAAAGCCTCATCGCAGACAGTGCACTCGATGACGGGATTAAAACTTCCAGCATTAAGGCTTTCCGCCTGCTGGCCGAAGCCGAGGCCCGGATCCACCTGGTTGACATCGACAAAATACATTTTCATGAAGTAGGCGCAATCGATGCTATAATTGACATTGTTGGAACTTCGATCTGTATGCACTGGCTGGATGCCGACCGGGTAATGGCCTCTGCAATCAACACCGGCGGGGGTTTTGTTGATTGCGCTCATGGCCGGCTGCCAGTGCCGGCGCCTGCTACCCTAGAGCTGCTCAAGGGCTTTGCCATTTACAATAGCGGCATTCAAGCGGAACTTGCCACTCCGACCGGAGCGGTTATTCTTAAAACATATTGCACGGGTTCAGACATCCTTCCGGAAATGAAAATCCAGGCGGTGGGCTACGGATGCGGGAAAAAGGAGCTTGAATTCCCCAACCTCTTAAGAGTCGTCCTGGGAGAAGCGGTTTCGGAAGGACCTTTATGGATAATAGAAACCAATATTGACGATATGAATCCGGAGTTCTACTCTTACCTTTTTCCGCTATTGCTGGAAAAGGGAGCGCTGGATGTTTTCGTGACTCCGACCATTATGAAGAAAAACCGGCCGGGACAGATATTAAGCTTGATCTGCCGGCAGAATCTATTGCCCGACCTTGAGGATATTGTTTTTCGGCAGACATCGACCTTCGGTTTGCGCAAATATCCGGTTCAACGGGAAGAGCTGGAAAGGGAAACCCGCATGATCGATACCCGCTATGGTCCGGTGCCGGTGAAATACGGCAGATATAGAGGAGACTTTATCAAGTTCAGTCCTGAATATGATGCCTGTAAGAAGATAGCCGCCAGCAGGGATAAGCCTCTGCCACTCGTTTATCAGGAGATATTGAGTGATATCAAGCCGGAATGACAGGCAAGTAATTTTGAATTATGACGATATATATATAGGTTACCACCCGCGCGAATGGAGGTGGAAGAAAGCGTGCTGGACAATCTGGATTTTATCAACGAATTTGTTGAAGAAGCGGTTGTACATATCGAAACCGTCGAAGAATCGCTGCTGGAGATGGAACGCGGCAAAGTTAACAGCGAAATGATAAATCGCATTTTTCGGGCAGTGCACAGTATTAAAGGAACTGCCGGTTTCTTTGGCCTCGATAAAATCGTTGCCCTGTCCCATCTAATGGAAACACTTTTCGGAGCTCTTCGCAGCGGAGATTTGATCTATCGCGACGTGATGGGCGATGTGCTAATGGAAGCTAACGACTGTCTAAAACAGATGATTGGTGATGTTGCCAATAGCAACAGCTATGATATTGACCGCCATCTGTTAAAATTGCAGCTTCTTTCGGAGCCTGATCCCGATGCGGATACCGGAGCCGCACTCCTGTCAACAGCCGGTTCGCTGTCTCTTGCGGATGAAAACGGCTGCGAGTTGAAGCTGGGCGGTTCTGAACGAATAATAATCAGCGACAGCCTCAAGCATGGCCATCATATATACCGGGTATCGTTTAACCTGTGCGCAGGGAGCGGAGACATATCCAGCAACCCCCTTTTATTCATGAAAAAGATTACGTCCATCGGCAGCGTTATTCAGAGCTACACCAGCAGCGGAGAAGTGGCCGATCTGGATAGCGACCTGGATATTAATTCTGAATTCATTTTTCTTTTTTCGACGGTTCTGGAAAAGCGCTTGATGGTTATGGCCCTGGATATCGATGAAAACCTGGTATCAGAGATGCGGCCGGTTTGGGAGCAAAAGACTGAAACGCCTGTTGCCGCCCTTTATGAATCGAGTTTGCCGGAAAGAATTCCTGAACCCAGGCCAGTTGTATATGAAAGGGCTCCCGAGCCGCCCCCTCGCTTGAAAGAACGGGAAAGACCCGTAGCCGACCGGTCTGCCCGGCCGGTCGATGAAGAAATCATGTCCGAGCAGGCTATAACATCCGGTCTTAACGATGAAAGCATACGCGTTCATATAAAAACCCTGAATGATCTTCTAAGTCTGGCCGGAGAAATGGTGCTGGCCCGCAACCAGCTGGTGAGGATGAGCGCTCCGTACACCGGAAGAGTAGAAGGACTGGACCGGGTTCTGCATAACATTGACCATTTGACCAGTGAGCTGCAAGCCAAAATAATGCAGACTCGGCTGCAGCCAATATCCACGGTTTTTAGCAAGTTTCCACGTATGCTCAGGGATCTGTCACGTAAAACCGGCAAAGAAATCGAGCTGGTCATAAAAGGCGGCGACGTGGAAATGGATAAATCCATTATTGAAGGGCTGGGTGATCCGCTCACTCATATCTTTCGCAATGCGGTGGATCATGGAATTGAGTTTCCGCTGCAGCGCGAAGGCAGTGGTAAAAGGCGCAGCGGAAGGATCGAATTGCAATCCTATCACGAAGGCGGCCAGGTTCATGTGCTGGTCAGCGACGATGGAGCCGGCATTGACCGGCAGCGTATTAAAGAATCGGCCGTGCGGCGAGGCCTGGTGACGAATGCGGAAATCGAGCAGATGAGCGAATTGGAAATACTGAACCTGATCTTCCGCCCGGGTTTTTCAACCGCCTCCAGTTTAAGCGAATTATCAGGCCGAGGAGTCGGCATGGATGTGGTCAAAACCAATATAGAAAAAATGGGCGGAACAGTGGACATAATAACTGAATTAGGCGGTGGAACGGTCTTTGACCTCACTTTACCGCTGACGGTGGCAATTGTCCCAGCTATAATTGTTGAAGCCGCCGGTACCAGGTTCACTCTACCACGGGCTAACCTGCAGGAAATGATCAGAATACAGCCTGATGAAAGAACGGGGCGCATTGAGCTGGTGTGCGGGGCTCCGGTAGTGAGGCTGCGCGGAAGCTTGATGCCATTGATACACCTGCGCAGCGTGTTCAAACGACCAGGCCAGGTGAGTGTGGAAAGCCCAATTGGAGAAGGAAGCGGGGAAGAGGCAGAATGCCCGGATGTCAGTGATGAAAAGATGGCCGGACTTGTAAACGGCTGGCGAGCTTCATTGACCGGCGGGCAGGATTATATCCGTATACTGGTTTTGAAGTCAGGAGCCAGGCGTTTTGGATTAATTGTAGATAAAATCCATGACGGGGAGGAAATACTGGTGAAGCCTGTGCCCGGCTGCCTGGCCGGATGCAGTTATTATTCCGGAGTGACCATTTTAGGCGATGGACGCACCGCCATGATTCTTGACGTTGCGGGGATAGCCGAGCAAATACAATGGCCGGCCAATGAAGAGCGTTTCAGCTCTATAATTGCACCGGAGCGGGCTGACCGTGAGGCGATGCATGAGCGGCAGCAGGTAATGATCTTCAAATGTTCCGGCCCGGAAACTTTCGGAGTGGATATGTCCATGATTGCCCGGGTTCAGGAAATCAAGAATGAAGATATGGAAGAGATTGGCGAGCGGCGTTTTATTAAGTACCGTGGCGAGATCATCCGGGTTATTCGCCCGGAAGACTACCTGCCGGTGGCCAGGAACGAATCTGGAAGCGGCCGCAAATATATCTTGATTCCCAAGCTTGTGCCGCGACCCGTAGCCATTTTATTCGAAAAAATATATGATACTGTAGAGGCTGCAATCTATTTTAACGACGATACGGTCAAATCCCCTGGAATTCTTGGAACGGCGGTTATTCAGGATCGCATTGTCCTCCTGCTCAATTTATATGATGTTCTGGAGCAGGCGGAATTCGGAAGCAGCACCCTGGGGAGAGACGGTGAGAGCTCATTGAAACTGCCTATGCTTGAGGGGTGCCGGGTACTGCTGCTGGAAGATACTCCTTTTTTTGCTCGGATAGAGCGTGAATATCTAGAAGCGGCGGGATGCCAGGTTTTCCTTGCTGTTAACGGCCAGGAAGGGTTGGAGATAATAAATAACACGGCAATCGATATCATTGTTAGCGATATAAACATGCCGGAAATGGACGGATTGCAGTTTATAAGGCATCTGCGTTCGGAACCCTCCATGGCAGGAATTCCGGCTATGGCCCTGACGTCTCTTTCCGGTGATATATATGCGCACAAAGGACTGGAAGCAGGATTCGACGCATATGAAACCAAGCTGGATAAAAATAATCTCCTCATTAAGATAAATGAGCTGTTGAAGGAGAGGCAAGCCGCCAATGCAGGGTAAATTGTTTAGCTTTTTCCTTAATGATATGCTAATAGGTATAGATATCAGATGTGTGAAGGAAGTCAATCGCTCTCTGGATTTTAATCCGGTGCCCGGCAGTTCCGAGCAGATTCTGGGGCTGATGAATCTGAGAGGCAGCATCATTCCCGTTTTTAATCTTAAAAAAATTCTAAATGTACCAGAAGCGGCTGAACCGGGGTGTTTCTGCATGGTGATGCGGCCCATAGCGGGAGAGGATGAACAGATTGCGTTTCTGATAGACAAGCCCGGTGAGGTCGTAGATGTGGAGGAAGCAGCGTGTGAAGCCATGCCCGCACACTATTACGGTATAGAAGATTTCCCGGGAACTGAAGTTTGCAAGCTTGAGTCGGAAATAATTCCTATTATTGATACAGAGGCCTTGTTCAGACATATGGAAGGAGATATGGAATAGATGGGAGATAGAAGCGCTATGTGGTTTCAAAACATGAAAATTGGCTCCAAATTATTGTTCGCATTTATCATGGTAGCCTTGCTGGCCGGTTTGGTCGGAGTGATAGGCATAGTGAACATCAACAGCGTGGAAAACCAGGGACGTGATATTAATTCCATATACGGCAAGTCCTTGCAAAATACAGGTGCAATGTCGGTAGATTTCCAAAAGATCCAGGTACATATTCGCGACATGATTTTAGCCCAGGATCCCACCGATATTAACCGTTTATCCGATTCCATCAGCACGCTCAGGGCAGATATTGACAATCAGTGCGAGCAGTATTACCAGACCATCGATTCTCCAGAAATGGCCCAGGCATATGACGAAATGCAAGTGGCCAGAAAGGCTTACGCAGGTCATTTGGAACAGATAGGCATCCTGGCCGCGGCCAACAAGGATCTTGAAGCCATAGCTCTGCTGCATGGAGAAATGCAAAACGCTGCGAATGGCGAACAGGCAGCCATTGACAGGCTTACAACCTTGAAGATTCAATCCGCGCAGGCCGGAGCTGAAAAAAACGGCCAGACAGCAGCTAAAACCGTGTGGTTCATGATTGCTGTGGTTGTTATTGCTATGGCAGTTGCCACTTATCATGGCAGATATATTGCCCGGGCGATAACCACACCGCTTAACCAGGTGGTAAGAGCCGCCGAACAACTGTCTGAAGGTGATCTGGATATTGTCATTGATTATGAAAGCCACGATGAACTGGGAATCATGGTTAATTCCTTCAAGAATATAATAACTGATATTAAAAAACAGGCAGATATTGTTCAACATATTGCCGAAGGTGATTTATCCGTTCAGGTCAAGCCCCGTTCCGAGGCTGATGTTATGGGAAAAAGCATGGTAGACATGCTCGGTTCCTTGAACCTCCTGACCTCAGAGATCAAACGATTGATTTTAGAAGCGAGAGCCGGCCAGCTAAATGCCAGAGGGGATGCCGAATCATTCAAAGGAGACTGGGCAGCACTGGTAGGAGAAATCAACGCCCTGGTAGACGCGTTTGCCCATCCCATAATCGCAACGTCTGATTTTCTTCACAAGATCGCTAAAGGCGACATTCCTCATCGAATTGAGACTGAATATCGAGGCGATTTTAATGAAATCAAAGATAGCCTGAACATGGTAATTGACGCTGTCAATCTGCTCATATCCGATACCAGTCTTTTATCCCGTTCGGCGGTTGAAGGGAGGCTGGACACCCGGGTGGATGCCAGCCGGCATCAGGGTGATTTCCGAGCGATCGTCAAGGGTGTGAACGATACCCTGGACGCCCTGGTCGGTCACATCAACAACATGCCGTTCCCGATTATGATTATCAATAACAACTTTGATGTGCAGTTTGTCAATAAATCCGGAATGAAAATGATTGGAGCTGCTAACATCGCAGGCCGCAAATGCTATGATTGTTTCCGCACTGAGCTCTGCCAGAGCGACGCTTGTCTGGGCAGGACCTGTATAGTAAACCGAATGTCAGACAAGAAAACAGTAAAAGCTAATCCCGGCGGCCAGGGCTATGATATCGATTACATGTCGAGCCCGATAATAGATCCGGCCGGGCAAACGCTGGGTGCGTTGCTCATTCTGGTTGATTGCACTGAAATAGCCACAGCCCGGCGTTCAGCGATGAGCATGGCTGGAGAAATGGGCGATACTATCAGGCTGTTGCACGGTTCAGCCCATGAATTACTCCGCATTGCCCAGGCAATGACAGCTCATAGTGAAGAAACCAGCGAACGTTCAGGCATTGCCAGCGCTGCGGTGGATGAAATCACTGCCAGCATAGAATCAACGGCCAGTGCCTCAAATGAAGCCAGCAGCAACATCGACCAAATTGCTTCTGCAATCGAGGAAATGTCGTCCACTATTCGGACCATGGCTTCTGCAGCTGAGGAAACCGCAGTGGGAGTCAACCAGGCCACTCAGGTCATGGAACAGACGGGCGATAGTTTCAAGAAGGCGGTTCTGTCGGCCGAAGAGGTCTCGAATAATGTTTATTCAGTTGCCGCCGCCGTAAAACAGATCGATATTTCCCTGAATGAAGTAAGCCGGAGTTGTGAGCACTCCAGAAAGATCGCCAGCAATGCCGAAACCAGAGCCCATGACACCAGCAGCATGATTGTGAAGCTGGAGCGTTCTTCCCGGCAGATTGGCAAAATTGTAGGAGTGATTAATAATATTGCCGACCAAACGAATATGCTGGCTTTGAATGCGGCTATAGAAGCTGCTGGAGCCGGTGAAGCAGGTAAGGGTTTTGCGGTGGTTGCCAATGAAGTTAAGGAACTGGCCAAGCAGACCGCGTCGGCTACCGATGAGATCAGCCAGCAGATTGAGGATATGCAGGACAGTATGTCCGGGGCGGTAGTTACCGTAGGAGAAATCAACCGGGTTATCGAAGAAATTACTGATATTACTAATAGCATAGCGGCTGCGGTTAATGAACAGTCAGCAACGGTTGGCAGTATCTCCGAAGCCATGGTAGTGAGCGCTGACATGGTTGGGATTATCAGCGCCGAAATTGGAGATATATCAAGGCGTTTTGATGACGTAAGCCGCAGTTCAACAGAAGCCTCCCGTGGAGTAAGGGAAATAGCCCGTTCGGCGTCCGAATTGTCGGTGGCCTCTGGCGAAGTATCCCGTAATACGGACGAAGCCTCCAGCCGGGTTGCCAACGTAGCTCGTTCGGCCAACGAAATATCCAAAGGCGCAGGAGAAATCAGCCAGACCATGGTCAATATCCGGAAGGTAGCCGAAGAAACCGCTGACGGAGCAGAAAAAACCAGTTCAGCAGCTCGCGATTTGACCGGTGTTGCAGAAAAACTGGATGATATGATGCGCCGTTTCCGAATTTAAGTGGCGAGGACTGGTTTTGCGCTTGAATAATAAAAATCTGCTATCAGTGCTAATAATTGATGACAGCATGGTATACCGCAAGGTTTTCTCGGATGCTGTAATGAAAACAGGCCTGGCCAAAGTGGTTCAGGCCGTTTCAGACGGTTATCAGGGCCTGGAAATGATAGCTGCGCAGCACTTTGACGTGGTGCTTCTGGATGTTTTCATGCCAGGAATCGATGGGCTGGCGGTTATGGAAATAATAGCCCGCAAATATCCATTCCTGCCGGTGATAATGGTAAGCGCCGGCAACCGGCAGAGTGCTGATTTAACCATGATGGCGCTGGAGCGTGGGGCGATCGATTTTTTCCTGAAGCCGGGCGATTTGTCCTCCGAACGGAATTCGAAACAAATTGTGGAATACCTGGCGGGTATTTTTACTCAGCTGGCTGCCAGGCATGCGAAAAAGATGCCAAAGGTACGGCCCCGTGCCAACGTCCCGGCCGTTTCTCCCGCCGGGACGACAGAAATAAAGGAAATGCCATGGCAGCGCAGGGGTGTTGACCTGGTGGTGGTAGCATCATCGACCGGAGGCCCGGGTGCATTAAGAACCCTGTTTAGAGGGATTAGCGGGCGCATAACCAGGCCGATTCTGGTTGTTCAGCACATGGGAGCAGGTTTTACAAAGTCTCTCGCTGACAACCTTGATAAGGAATGCGAAATGGAGGTCCGGGAGGCTTTACACGGCGAGGAAATCAGGAGGGGAGTGGTTTACCTGGCGCCCGGCTCGATCCACATGATATGCGCCCGAAACCCGGCGGCACAGGCCTGCATCATGTTGGAGGATTCCGATTTTGTCAACGGGGTCAAACCCTCCGCTGATGTTTTGTTTGCTTCGGTCGCCAAATCTTACAAGGGCGGGAATATTCTGGCCGTCGTTCTAACCGGTATGGGTTCTGACGGGACAGAAGGCGTTAAGGTCTTAAAAGAAGCCTGCAATTGTTACTGCATTACTCAGAACGAAGCCAGCAGCATCGTGTATGGGATGCCGCGGAGTGTTTACGAAGCCGGGCTATCCAACGAAGTTCTGGGTCTTGATGCAATATCAGCCAGAATTAATCAATTAACGGGAGCTTGAATCAATGACTGCTCGCTTGAATGACCGTGAGTTTATATTGTTTCGTGATTATATATCTGAACAGTGCGGCATTTTATTAGGTGATGACAAAGCATATTTAATTGAGAGCCGTCTTTCCAGGCTTATGGTTGAAAACGGCCTGTTTAGCTTTGAAGAGCTGTATAAACACATTTATTCTCACCAGGACCGGCAGATGGCCGCAAGGGTTATTGACGCGGTTACCACCAACGAAACATTATGGTTTCGAGATCGGGCTCCCTGGATTATAATGGAAAAACATATATTGCCAGCCTGGATTGACCGCCTGCGCCAGGGAAAATGCTCCCGGGCGAGGATCTGGAGTGCGGCTTGTTCCACCGGGCAGGAGCCTTATTCGCTCGCTATGCTGATAGATAATTACCTGGCCAGGAACAATATCAAGGACTTGAGCTTGAAAGATTTTGCAATTCTGGCCACTGACATATCAGCTACAGTGTTGCAAATAGCCGCGAAGGGGCGCTATGACAACATTTCCATAATGAGAGGGCTGGATCAATACTACAGGGACAGATATTTCAAGCAGGAAGGCCGTACCTGGACGCTGGATGATCGAATACTGGGAGCTGTCGAATTTCGCCAGTTCAATCTGCAGGATTCCTATACGCGGCTGGGGGTGTTCGATACAGTGTACATGCGCAATGTGCTTATATACTTTTCGAAGGAGCTCAAGCGGGACATTATCCAAAGGGTGTCCGGCAGCCTTTCTTCCGGGGGTTATTTTATTGTGGGCGCGGCTGAAATCATGAGCGATTATTGTCAACTATTCGATCAAAAGGAATTAGAATCTGGAGTAGTATATCAACTGAAGGGGTGATTGGTTTGAGGCTCCTGTCTGTGGATGATTCCAACATAGTCAGGAAAATAATGCGAGGTGCGGCGGATGTTTTAGATTATGAGCTGCTGGAAGCCGCCGACGGCCTTGAGGCTCTGGAACTCTTGGAAAAAGAGTCCGGACGGGTTGACCTGATTTTGCTGGACTGGAATATGCCGGGCATGAACGGTTTTGATTTTTTAGTGGCGGTAAAATCCGATGCGCGCTACAAATCGATTCCAGTTATGATGGTGACAACAGAAACAGAAAAAAGCAATATCATTATGGCCATACAGGCCGGGGCAGTGCATTATATGATCAAGCCCTTTACAATCGAAGAGCTGGTGAAGAAGATACTGGAGAGCCTTGGCCAGGGAGGGGGAGTCGGTGATGGCATTGGAAACTTCAGCTCCCGAATTTGAACGAATCATAGATCGGGCGATGGATGATGTAATAGGCCAGGCATCGGGTCTGGAAGTGCAAAGGCTGTCCGGGCTTGGAGAGCTCGACCCTGGAACGGTGGAGATAACCGGCGCCATGCTGCTCCCGGGATTGAACAACGCCATGTTGAGCATAAGCTTCAGCCGCTGTGCGGCAGCCACTTTAGTGTCGTACATCACAGGCATATTTCCGGAACAGCTGGAAAACGAGGATCTGTATGACGGCGCGGCCGAGATAGTCAACCAGATCGCTGGAAGGATCAAGTCCGAGCTGGCCGAGACGGATTATCATTTTACTCTGACCCCGCCTTTTACGATTGTGGGGCCCAATCACCGGATTATTCACAAACGCAGGATTGAAAGCCGGAATATCTACTATCGCGCCAATGAGACCCTGTTACTGTTGGAACTCTCTTTTATAAGGTAGCCCTTGCCAGACACGATGCTGCAGGCCGAGATGGATGGTAGTGGCGTGCTGGTGATGAGCGCGTGGTCCGAACGGCTTGAACCGTTCGGAAAAATTGTCTTCTGGCGCTTGCGAGAATTACAAAATGTGATATAATATCCTATAAACCGCGAGACATTAATTTAAAAGCCTGCTTTTTTTAACCAAAAATCAATGGCAAGTGTTTTTTACCAGGAGAATCGGAACCAGGTGCGAAACCGCCGGGCTTGTAAAAATGTAAAAATTTATGAAATATGCAAGCGAGTTCTTTACTTTGGAAAATTTATGTGATAAACTAAAATCCTGCACAAGCTATCATTTTCCGACAAATAGACGGAGCAATAACTGAAGCCGGTAACGATATATGCGGTTCTTGATATTTGGAAGGGAGGTAGGTATCTCTCTACGTATTTCTGCAATTGTTGACTGGATACCCAGCTAATAATAATAATTGAGGTAAGGAGCGTGTAAGCTATGCCGATGAATCCACAGGATAATTACAAGAAATCTTTTGCAGTGGCTGACAGTGTGATTGAAAAGTTCTGGGATATGTGGCTCATAGGCCTGGGAAGCATTTCCTGGAGCCAGGAGCAGTTTAACAACATGATGAAGACATATATGGATCGTTCCAAGTTGGCGCGAGAAGAAGGCACCAAGGTTACTGAAGAACTTATGAATCAGGTTAAAAACAACCAGATGCAGATCCAAAAAATGATTCAGGAATCGGTCAACGCCGCCATGGAAAATGTTAATATCCCCAATTTGAATTATTTCGAAGAACTGAGCAAGAAGATCGAAGAACTTTCTAAAAAAGTGGAAAACCTTTAAGATGTCTTCTTGATCAGAATGCGGTCTGAACTCAAAGCGGCTATGACCTCTGGTCGTAACCGCTTTCGTTGTTCTGAGCAGCGGGATGCCGTGGCCGAAAGGAGTAGCGTTAATGTCCGACGAAACGAATAAAGACAGTGAGAGCAAGGGTTTCAAGTTTGGCCAGGAAGAGATAATCGTACCCGATCTCGCTGAAGTATGGAAAGAGCTTTATTATAGTACGGAAAAAGCCTGGGCGGATGCTTTCAAGGATTTTGTCAGCACTGAGACATTTGTGAACATGCTCGACAAGACCCTGGAACAATACCTGGCTTATGAAAAGATGTCCCGTGATACAGTGGACAAGTATTGCGAAATGAATCCCATGGCCTCGAAAAAAGATATAGCGAGAGTAGCTGAGTTGGTAGTTTCTATGGAAGACAAGCTGGATGATATGGAATTCCAGTTGTTCGACAATGTCAGGGTAATCGCCGATAACATGCTTAAAATTGTCAATATCCAGGATAGTTTTCGCATTGGATTTGATAGTGTCCGCAACAGCGTCGAATCACTCGATACGCGCATCAAGAGCCTGGAAGAGGCCGTTGCCGGGCAATCCGGTTCCGGGGGTCAGGAAGCAATAGAGCATGGATTCGATCGGGTGATGAGCAGTATCAGTTCTTTTGAAAAGCGGATAAGCGGGCTGGAGGCCCGGTTTGAATCGCAGCCGGCGCCCGACGGCCAGAATATTGTTGATGAAATTGCGAAGCTCCAGAATCAGCAGGGTGAAAAGCAAGCCAGCGAAATGAGTAAAATCAATTCGCAGTTGGAAACTCTCAATCATGCCTTGAAAGATTTATCGATATCTGATTTGAGCAAAAGCCTGAAAAAAATAGATGCGCTTGAAAAGAAGATGAATACAATAAGCAAAGAAACCAAATCAACTCGTAAGCGGTCTGATACAGGCGGAAAAAACCCGGCTAAAAACGAATCTGCCGAAGAACCAGAATAGCGCGATAAACAGGAGGGTGATTGAATGATTGAAATAACATATGATGAATTAAAAGTCGGAGATACTGGTTCGTTTATCAAAACAATAACCGAAGCGGATGTCACAATATTTGCCGGAATAAGCGGGGATTACAGCTGGCTGCATACCAATGAGGTGTTGGCCCGCGAAGGTCATTTTGGCGCCAGGATCGTACATGGGATCTTGCTGGTGGGTCTGATTTCTCACGTCATTGGCAATATAATGCCCGGAGCGGGAACGGTATATGAGACTCAAGACTGCCGTTTTCTGAAGCCGGCCTATATTATGGATACAATCGAAGCAGTTACCGAGGTGGTGGAGAAATTGCCCAAAGGCCGGGTACGGCTCCGGACCATGGTATATAACCAGCTTGGAGACATAGTTGTAGATGGAGAAGCCATAGTGATCCCTCCGCGGCGTCATTTTGCCCTCTCGCCCTCCCACCAGCACTTGTCTCATCGTGCTTAGCTTGTTGTAAATGGGGAACACCTGGGATTGATACGGGAGGATAACTTATGGAAAGAATCAAGCTTGTATATGGATCTCCTGATGAGGTAGGGGTTGAACTCCAGAAAAACTGGGATCGCATGGTGGACAGCACCAAGCAATGGATAGAAATTCTTAATTTTGAACCGTCCCCCCAGACCGGAATGACACCCAAATCAGTGGTCTGGCGCAAGAATAAATCCAAGCTCTATAGATATGTAAGCCACCGCGAATACAAGTACCGCACTCCAGTACTTATTATCTATGCCCTGATCAATAAGGCCTATGTACTTGATCTGGCACCGGGCATGAGCCTGGTGGAACACCTGGTCAATGAAGGATATGACGTTTATCTTCTTGACTGGGGTGATTTTGCATGGGAAGATCGCAACCTGGGTTTTGGTGATTTTGTGTTTGACTATATTCGCAGAGCGGTTTTAAAAGTATGCCAGTATTCCAGGACTGATGAACTGTCGATTATCGGTTACTGTATGGGCGGCACCATGAGCACCATGTATGCTGCGCTTTTCCCGCAGCCGACTATTCGCAATCTAATCTTGCTGGCGGCTCCTATTAATTTTGCTTATGCCGGCATGTCCACCATCTGGCTGGATGCCGAGGGGTACGATGTTGACCGGGTCACCGACACTTTCCAGCTGATTCCGAAAGATTTCGTCGATGCCGGTGTCAAATGGCTGAGGCCGGTCAACAATTTTATAGGTACCTATACGCGATTGTGGAAATCCATCGACGAAGGGGTGCCGGTAGACGCCTGGAAAGCCCTTAACAAATGGGTTAATGACAATGTTCATTTTCCTGGTGACGCCTACCGCCAGTGGGTTAAGGATCTTTATCAGGACAACAAGCTGATCAACGACCAGCTGGTCATCAAGGGCAATCTGATCAAGCTGGGCAATATTGAATCATCATTGCTGGTTATGGCTGGCACCAGCGACCACCTGGTTCTGCCTCACCAGACCCGGGCGGTGCTGGATCGCTCTTCCTCGCATGACAAGCAATATCGCCAGTTTGATGTCGGCCATGGGGGGCTGGTGTTTGGCACCCGGGCTAAAAAGCAGGCATATCCAGAACTATCCCGCTGGATGGCTGAACGTTCCAACCGGGTCGGCCGGGATTAATTGTTCAAGTATTGAAAAACAGGCCGCATTCCTTCGGCTCAGAAGAAATGCGGCCTGTTTGTGCGTCTTTTTTTTGATGCATACGGTCGGTCTGCGTACTGGATTTAGCCGGTTATAATCAGGTGAATCCAGTCGGCCACCTTGCGTTTCCAGAGTATTTCCAGGTGATTGTAGGGCAGAATTTCTTTGGAAATCAGCTGTGCGCCGTTGGTCAGCATGCCGTCGGTGTTTAGAGCGCTGTCAACAAAGACGATACCGTCGCTGGGGCCGGAGCTGTCAAGAGCGACGAGGTCGTAAATATGATTGTCGCCGGCCAGAACAGCCAGTTCGATATCAGGTTCGAGACCCTTGCGCTCCAGCCTGCTTATCAATGCGCCTCCGTCATGAAGCGCCTGGTTGATCCCCCGTGAATGGCTGAAAAAGCCCATGCCCCCATGATAAGTTGTCCACCAGTCAGTTTGAGTCGGGTCCAGGGGATAGACATTCTCCCAGTCATGCAGAATCTGGCTCTGCCCCGGGAAACACCCATCGGCGTAAATTGCTCGTGGTGCGATATCCATTATTCCACCGAAGTACACAAGGCTGTCCCAGGCCATTACTCCGTTGCCGCCAGCCAGATAGATCAGGTAAGCTGCGGTGGAATTGCGGAAAACCCAGTCAGTGCCGAGATGGGGCGTGCCAATTGTGACAAAGCGGCGTACATCCCCACGGTAGGGGGTATGAGACAGGCTGGACAGATATATTCTTGCGGCTATACCGCCTTTGCTGTGTGCTACGATATCCACTTCCGGGACCCGGCACATATTTCGAATACGCTGTATGGCATCGGCGATGAGTTCCGCGTGGTTAAAATTATCGCCGTGCGAATGAGGAAAGGTCAGGGAGAAGACTCGGTGCCCCAGTTCAATTAGATGCTGCTGCAAGCCGATATGTCCCATGCCGAAAAGGTCAGTGTAGGAGTTGGCGTCCAGGGCGGCTCCGTGCACTAGCAACAGGGGAGTCTTATTAAGTGCCGAATCCCAGCCCGGTGCCCGGTGCAGGAGATATTGGCTGGCCAGTGGGCGATCTGTTCCGAATATCTCAATAAAATCAGGGTCTACCTGTTCATTTACTTCACAGAAGGGCTGTTCACTGGCCTGGATTGAAGAAGCTGCCAACAGTTCAGTTCGCTCCCAGAATCGGCAGCTGTTCGGAACGTAGGTGCGAGGAAAGAACTGCTGATAGGCCTTGAAATCATCGAATAAATTGTACATTAGCATCTCCATAACCTTTGAAGCAAGGGGATTTTCCTTGGGCTTCAATCTTAATACTTAACCACAAAGACAGGGCTGCTTCAAAAAAGCAACCCGCAGCGGAAAGCGAATACAATCGGCTTAACCTTCAAAATAAGCAGGCTTGCTCCACTGGAACAAGCCTGCGTGTATTATAGAACTATGCGTTTTCTTCAGGGGGAGTGAAATCCTGCTGAGGGTAGCCAGGCGGAGGAGTCTTTTTCTTGGTTACCTTCAGGATAATCGGAATGAGGATAAGCAATAACACGATACCGCCGGCAATCCCCATGTACATGGTATAGGTTTTGCTGGACTTGACTTTAAGATCTACGCCCTTGTCTTTATCCGTGTTGTACTTCCACGTAAGAGTAGTGGTTCCGTCAGCATTGGCAACGGTGGATGCTGCATTCTGCTCGCTGATGGTTCCAGGAACGGTTAGAACATATACGAAATCCAGGGAATAATCTTCAAGGTTCATTCCGCTGTCGGTGGTGGCTGTAGCTGTTGTATCTTCCTTGCCGACAACCTTGGCCACCTTTTTGGCGTCGAATTCATAGGAGCCTTCATATGACCATGCTTTGTAAACGAAATAATTGGTGAAATTCGAGGTGAACTTGGGATCAGAGACCACGACCTTCTCATTGTAGGGCAATTCCCATTTCCCAGCATTAAGCTTCTTATCGCCAGTGATAATGATATTCTGGTCTTTGTCAGTGGTTTTTGCTACCGTATAGCCCTTGTTTTTCAGGTCATCCTGCATTTCCTGGATCTTGGCGGCATCCAGACCTGACGGTGCCTTGATCTTAACCGTTATTGCTTGTCCGCCGTCTTCCATAAGGGAAACGTTGTAGTCGGTGTCGATACATCCGCTGGCAAATACAACCAGCATAAGCAGCGCCAGCAGCGCCCATGAGTATGTTTTTTTCATACACCATTCTCCTTCCACGCTATATGAATCCTTCAGTATATGAATATATTATACATAATTGCCAATGACTGACCTACCTTTTTACCACAATTTTCTTACCTTTTTGATATGCAGGTTTTTAAGGTATAGTTATTATGATTATGGAATGGAGTCGTAACAGCAACATGAACGAATATTATAATGACATTATATGGGAAGTAAAAGAATATGACCGGGAGGCGGCGGCCAGGCTGCAAAATGAGCTGGGCTGCCAGTATTATATTGCGGCGCTGCTGGTGCAACGAAACATATGCGAAGCTGTTCAGGCCAGGCAGTTCCTGAACCCTGGCCTGGACAGCCTGGTGGACCCCTTTCTCATTAAAGGGATAACCGAATCGGTAGCCAGGATAAGGTATGCAATTGATAGTCATGAAAAAGTGGTAATATATGGTGATTACGATGTTGACGGCATATGCAGCATTGTAATATTAAAAAAATGCTTGGATTTATTGGGTTTGCAGACGGATTACTATATTCCAGATCGCTTTTCCGAAGGTTACGGCCTGAACCAGCAGGCGGTGGAGGAACTGGTTGATAAGGGATATACTCTCATGGTTACGGTGGATTGCGGTATAACCGCTTTCGAAGAGACGGCATATGCCATGCAACATGGCATGGATGTAATAATTACAGATCATCACACTCCACAATTGCCTTTACCAGGAGCTCTTGCGATCATAAATCCCAAGCTGGACAGCATTGAACAGGTGTATGATCTTTCCGGAGCGGCGATTAGCTTCAAGCTGTCCCAGGCGCTGGCACGGGATTTGCTGCCTGGAGAGCTTATTTATCAATGGCTGGACCTGGCAGCCCTGGCAACCGTAGCCGATATTGTGCCGCTTAAGGGAGAAAACCGCATTCTGGTCAAATATGGCCTGGAACAGATGCGAAGTTCGGCACATACAGGCATCCGGTGTTTAATTTCCGAATTAGACCTTAATCCTGCAGAATTGGACAGCTGGCACCTGGGCTTTCTGCTGGCGCCCAAGCTCAATAGCGCCGGACGACTTGATACGGCGCGCCGCAGCGTGGAATTACTGCTTGGCGAGGATGCGGCGGAAGCCAGCCGTACCGCCCGGATTCTCTGCGATATGAACGCTGAACGACGTCAGATTGAAGAAAGAATCCTGGAAGAGGCCGTGGTCATCGTCGAACGGGATCTCAATCCTGCGGTTGAAAAGGTCCTGGTAGTGGCGTGTGAGGATTGGCACCAGGGAGTTATTGGCATCGTAGCTTCACGCCTGGTGGAACGGTATAATCGTCCGGTAATAGTCATTTCGTGGGAAGGCGAACTGGGCCGGGGTTCAGCCCGCAGTATGAGAGATTTCGACATGCATGCGGCTTTGAAGCACTGTCGGGATTCCCTGATAAGCTTTGGTGGGCATCGTATGGCTGCCGGCCTGCATTTGGAAAAAAACCGGACCGACAGCTTCCGGCATATTTTAAACGAATACGCTTCCACGGTCTGTAAGGATGCCGTGTTTAATAAAAAATACCGCATTGATTTAGAACTGCCGGCAGCAGAGCTCGGACCGGAATTGTTTGCCGGCATACAGAGCATGAGACCTTTTGGTGAAGGCAATCCCGGACCGCAATTTGTGGTTAAAGGTGCTTTTCTAACCGAGCCAGCGCTTGTGGGGCGCAACAAAGAACACTTGCGTTTTCGCATGGAGCCGGGCAGCCATCCAGCTATAGCTTTTAATCTCGCCAGTCGGACTGAACTGCCCCTGCAGATATGCAAGCAGGATTTTTTATTTCGGCTGGAAGAGAATCACTACAAGGGAAGCAGCATGCAGCTCAAAATGCGTGATATTAAATGCACTTATCAGGCTGATGATATCAGTCTGGTTCCATATATGCCCAAACGCTCTGAATTGCTGGACTTAATAGGCCGGAACGTTCAAATGTTGAATAAAAGGCAGCCGGTGGTCTATGTTTACCCGGCTCTCAGGGCGATGCGCAAGCACCGGGCGGTAGTCAGCCATTATTTTCGTGAGAATCTGCAGGTTGAATTGCACGGCGGGCGAAGGCTGGCAGAACGCCAGGCGGCTGAAGACATGCTGGAACGTCAAGCTCCGCGCTTGTTTATTACCACTGAAGCATACTGGAGAAGCCTCCTGGAAAAGAAACCTGGTATTGATAGTGCTCTCTGTGCAGTTTATTGGTGGCCGCTGGAAGAAGACAGGGCTGGACGGAAAAATGCTGAATCAGCTTACATTTACAGCTTGAACCCGGAGCAATTGCATTGGCAAAAAGCAGAGGATTCCTGGGAAGGAGAGCATGACAAATGGATGTACTACACCAATCGGGCTGCGACGTTAAACCGGGCCTCCGTCCCGGGAAAGCTGCGCTACCATGAGGCGGGAATAGAAGACGGCAGCCGGCGCCGTGAAGCCCGTAAAGCGTTTACGGCATCTTCAAACGGCATTCTGCTCTCTGACGGCAGCCATACTCCGGACATCGAGTATATCGCGGTTGCAGATGCTCTTTACCTGGCTGATTGTCCTTTTGGATTATATGAACTGGCACCGCTGATACCGGAAAAATGTCCCGAGAATGGATTGCCGGTCTGTCTTGCTTATGGAAGCTCAGATATCGAATCTAACTGGCAGTTTATCATGCGCAGTTACCCGGAGCAGGAAAGGGTGCAGCAGTTGTGGGAACATTTCCTGGATGCGCGTCTTTCACGGATAGAGATCAAGCACCAGGATTTACTGGCCTCTTTCGGCCATGTATCGGGCAGGATGTTGAAATTGTGGGAAATGCGCCCAATGCTCCAGGTGTTAGAAGATCACGGCTTGTGCATATACCATATAAAAGGTAGTATAATCACTATAATTATTGAAGACAGACAAGGGGCCGTGTATACAGACTTGACAAGCCCTCTTTTCGCTGAGCGGCAGGCGGAGATACAATGTTTCGAGCACTGGCTGAACACGGCTCAATACTCATAAAATACGAAAACTAGGGGTGGATAGCAATGCTAGAACCTCAAAACATTATAGAGCGAATTCAAAAATATGAGCCGGGCGTAGACGCTGAGCTTATTAAGAAGGCGTACAACCGAGCATATATGGCTCATTTGGGCCAGAAACGAATATCCGGCGAACCATATATTATTCATCCGGTTGAAGTAGCCATGCTGCTCACTACGATTGAAGCCGACAGCAGCACTATATGCGCGGCACTGCTGCACGATGTTATTGAGGACACCGAGATGAACATGTCCGGCCTGGAGGAAGAATTCGGGGATGAAATAGCTCTGATGGTTGATGGGGTCACCAAGCTGTCGAAGATCAATTTTCAGTCCCGCGAAGAAGCCCAGGCCGAGAACCTGCGTAAAATGTTTATGGCCATGGCTAAAGATATCAGGGTGATTTTGATTAAGCTGGCCGACCGTCTGCACAATATGCGCACCTTGAGATACCAGCCGGAAGAACGGCAATTGGGCATAGCCAGAGAAACCATGGACATTTATGCTCCACTGGCCCACCGCCTGGGGGTCTTTAAGTTTAAGTGGGAGCTGGAAGATCTGGCCCTGTACTACCTGGATCGGGACAGCTACGTAGAAATTGCGGAAGCATTGAAACACAAGCGCAGCGAGCGCGAAGCCTATGTCCATGAGCTGATTCAGCAAATAAAAGAAGGACTTGATCAGATCGGCATCAAAGATGCTGATATAGCTGGCCGGCCCAAGAATATTTACAGCATTCAAAAGAAAATGATCAAGCAGGGAACCGGCATTGACGAGATCTACGACAAGATTGCCATCCGGGTGATTGTTGATGAAGTCCGGGATTGTTATGGAGTGCTGGGGATTATTCACACAATATGGCGGCCTTTGCCGGGCCGGTTCAAAGATTATATAGCTACCCCCAAAAGCAATCTCTATCAGTCGCTGCATACCACCCTTATAGGAAAAGGTGGCGAGCCTTTTGAAGTCCAGATTCGCACCTGGGATATGCACCGCACTGCAGAATACGGGATTGCTTCGCACTGGCGATATAAAGAAGGAATGGTATCCAAAGGCAAGAAATTCGATGAAAAGCTGGCCTGGCTCAGGCAAATTCTGGAGTGGCAGCAGGATGTCAAGGATACCAAGGAATTCATGGAATCACTGAAGGTCGACCTCTTCGACGATACGGTTTTTGTTTTCACCCCCAAGGGTGCGGTTATTGAATTGCCGAAGGGTTCCTGCCCGGTTGACTTCGCCTATCGCGTCCATACGGAAATCGGTCACAAATGCGTGGGGGCTAAGGTTAATGGACGTATAGTCCCGCTCGACTTTCCCCTCAGCAATGGCGATATCATTGAAATAAAGACCTCTAAAAACTCGCCGGGCCCCACTCAAGACTGGCTTAATTTTGTTAAAACGTCTGGAGCCAGAAGCCGCATTAAGGGATTTTTCAAGAAGGAACAGCGCGGAAGCCACATCATCCGAGGCCGGGAGTTGCTGGAGGCTGGATTCAGGAAAGAGCATTTCGATCCCCGGGAACTGCAGCGCAGCAAGCGGGCAACTGAATTCGTCCTGCAGATGGGCTACAACAACATGGACGACCTGATGGCAGCAACCGGTGAGGGCCTGGTGTCGGTTGAACACATCATGAACCGCTTCAAGGAAATATATTTTCCCAACACTCAAGTCGAAGACGTTCTGGCTCATGTGGCCAAACATCCGGTCAAGCATAAGGAAAGCCCTCACGCACTAAAAGTAAAAGGTGTTGACGATGTAGCCATCCGTCTGGGTCGCTGCTGCAACCCGCTGCCCGGTGATCCGGTTTCGGGATATATTACCAGGGGACGCGGCGTTTCAGTTCATCACAAAGAGTGCTCTAATATGCAGGCCTATATGAGAACCGAGCCCGAAAGGGTTATCGAGGTCGAATGGATGCAGGAAAAGGGCAGCTATTCAGTGGAAATCGAGGTAAAAGCCATGGATAGAGCTGGATTGACCGGCGATGTGGTCATGGTTTTGTATGATGCGAAGATACCTGTCAATTCGGTGTTTTCAAGGGCAACCCGGAATGATCAGGCCCAAATAAATTTGAAGGTGGACATCAAGGACTTAAACCAGCTGAGTGCAGTGCTGCAGCGCCTGTTGAAAGTGAAGGACGTTTATGATGTCCGGCGAGTACTGCCCGGCGAATCAAAACGAGGTGACGATGATGCGGGCAGTGGTTCAGAGGACCAGGTCAAGCCAGGTAAAAATTGATGATGAAATAATCGCCGCAATCGGACCGGGCCTGACCGTTCTCCTGGGAGTGCGGCAAGGCGATGGCGAGAAAGATGCCGATTATTTAATAGATAAGATTGTAAACCTGAGGATTTTCGAGGACGATCAGGGTAAAATGAACCGTTCCCTGGTGGATATTGGAGGCGCTCTGCTGCTGGTCAGCCAGTTCACTTTATATGCTGACGCACGAAAGGGCCGCAGGCCAGGATTTTCCGATGCCGAAGAACCGCAGCGGGCCAGGAGCCTGGTTGAGTATGCGGTTAAATGCGCTCGGGATTGCGGGCTGCAGGTGGAAACCGGGCAGTTTGGAGCTAACATGCTGGTGCTTATCGAAAACCAGGGGCCGGTAACCATATTACTGGACAGTGAGAGGATTATTTAAGGAGGCGGAGTCTTGATACTGAAAGGAATTACTGTTACAAACATGGGAGTCAACTGCTATATTATTGGTTGCGAGGAAACCCGGCAAGTGGCCGTCATTGATCCCGGTGGACAGGCGGAGCAGATTATGTCGATGATCGAAGAAGGCAATCTTACCGTGCAATATATTATCAACACCCACGGGCATATTGACCATATTGGAGGCAACCGCAAGATCAAGGAAAGCACCGGGGCCCAGTTGCTGATTCACGAAAGCGACAGCCAGATGCTGGTCAGCACTGCCGCGAATTTCTCGTTTTTAATGGGCATGAAAGTCACTAGCCCTCCGGCAGATCAATTCATCAAGGAAGGCGACCGCATCAAGATCGGCAATACGGTTGAGCTGGAAGTAATTCATACGCCGGGGCACAGCCCGGGCGGAGTTTGCCTGAAGACTGGCAACATCATTTTTGTCGGAGACACCCTGTTCCAGATGAGCATCGGGCGGACCGACTTTCCCGGAGGTTCCCACCAGCAGATTATTAAGAGTATCAAGGAAAAGCTGATGTGCTATGAAGATGACACTATTTGCTATCCTGGACATGGGCCAGCTACAAGTATCGGCATTGAACGCAAGCATAACCCGTTTCTGTAGCCAAACAGCCCGGCGGGGGAAACCCGTAAGAACACTGACGACATCCACCGCTGGCTGGATCAGGAATAATTCAGGAAGCTGTTGAAGATTTGAACATGCAGAAAATTTACGCGGATTTGCACATTCACATTGGCAGTTCTCGGGGGCAGGCTGTCAAGGTGACCGCATCCCGGGATCTGACCCTGGAGCAGGTTTTGTTCCGGGACGCTCCAGCCGTGGGTTTGCAAGTGGCAGGGGTGGTTGACGCCGCTTGCGCGGGAGTGTTCTCCGAAATTGAAGAATTGATAGAGAATGGACGTCTGTTTGAACAAATAGGCGGAGGTCTGCTGGCTGATAATGGTATGGTCTTGATACCCGCCTGTGAATTTGAGAGCCGTGAAGGCGCGCATTTCATTGCCTATCTGCCCGGCCTGAACGCTTTGCGCCAATGGCAGGGCTTTATTCATCCCCGGCTGAGCAATTCCCGCCTGTCAACCCAGCGAGTACGCACCGGGCTTAAAGATGCATTTCACGCCTGCAGCGATTGCGGAGGTATCTTCTGTCCCGCTCACGCGTTTACTCCTCATAAGGGCTATTATGGCGCAGTGGCACCCAGCCTGGCCGATTGCCTGGGCAGCGAGGCTGGAGATATTAAGGTGGTCGAGCTGGGCTTGTCGGCGGACACCCGCCTGGCCAGCCGGATTGCCGAAACGGATCAACTGATGTTTATTAGTAATTCTGATGCCCATTCATCCAAAAATGTCGGACGAGAATTCAACCTGCTTGAGGTGGAATGTGCCGATTTTGAAGGTTTGAGAAAGGCAATAACCGGGCAAGGTCCGGGACGTATAGTAGCTAACTACGGTTTTAATCCGCTGCTGGGGAAATATCACCGCACCAGCTGTCCGGAGTGTGGCACCATATGTACTGAAGCAGAAGCCGCCGATTGTTGTGTCTCCTGTGGCAATATCAAGGTAGTAATGGGTGTTTATGACCGAATATTGATGATCGCCGACCGGGATGCAGATAGCTCTGCTGTAATCAGACCGCCCTACCGCTACCGGGTGCCTTTGCACGAATTGCCAGGCATAGGGCCGAAAGCGTTGCGAGCGCTCCTGGCAGAACACCAGGCTCTTCAAGTGATGGAAGAGCTTGCTATTGGCGAAATTGAGGCTATAGCAGGAGCCCGAGCGGCTGCTGGGGTCGCCGCACTGCGTGCGGGCAGTTATCGGATTGAAGCTGGAGGCGGCGGCAAATACGGCCGCATCAAGCTGGATTAACCGCTTAAGAGGAGATATATATTGTTTTCCAGGTTCATTACGCAAAACAAGCTGTTGTCAGGCATTCTTATCGTCGGTATTTTATTGCTGCTATATTTAGCCTGGCCTTGTATGACCTGGCTCATAGATCGGAGCCTGTATGGAAGCTGGTTCGGTCCCTCGGCTGCCACTGATCTCAATGATTATTCCTCCGATGTTCTTATCATTTACAAGGCTGGCAGCGACAGCTACCTGGATGCTTATCAGAATTATCGGCAGAGCTATCTGCTGAACGCCAGCGTTAAGGCAGTGAACGACCAGGAGGCTGCCTCTGAAGATTTCAGCTCTTATGAACTAATTTACCTGGAGCGCTCTCTGGCGACCTCTGATCGGCTTGAAGACATCGAAGTGAAAGTAAAAACATATTTATGGCAGGGCGGTACCGTTTTTCTGGAAAATGCTTTGGAAGGAGCCCTGAGCTCGAGTGTATCCGGGCTTGAACAAATCGATTATTTGGACAGCGCCTGGTACGATTTCCAGTATCCGGCGGTTAATCAGGACTGCGCCCAGGTGCAGGTAGTGGCCGGGGAGTTGATTAAGAACTTCAGAGCGTATCGGGGGCCGGATTTTGCCTATCTCCTTAAGAAGACAGCCCGGATCAAGAATAATGCAGTTCCGATTGTATCAATGGGTGAAAATGCTGTTCTGTGGTACAACCCTTACGGAGAGGGCCGGGTTTTTGCCTCTTCGGACTTTATGCCCTGCACCAGGGTTGGCACTGGCTTTGACTTGCAGAACCGGGGTTCAGACGCAGCCTATTTCGATTATACCCTGGCCACCGCGAATTACTATGTACGTAATGAAATCCTGGCCGCAGCCGACAAGAGCAAATATGGATTCGCCCTTAAAAAGACCTTCGGCCCCTATGGAAGGCCAGCCATGGCCTGGCAGAATCATTTAGAAGAGATTAACGCCATTTCCCGGGGAGAGCCCCTTCAATGGCTGGCCATGTTGAAGGAACATGAGCAGGTTCCCTCTATTTCGTTGCTTTCAGCTCCTTTTACCTGGAGCCAGAAATACGCCGGAATTAATGTGCTGCAGAACATCGGCAACGATGGCAGCCCGGTTTTCACCGGCCGGGAGCTGGACTCCTTTTACTCCAACGGCATATCAGTCTGCCTGGAATCCACCGGCAAATATTTAGATGTGGGCGCCTATCCCGAGGAAACAACCTTGAGACAAAAGCTGCCCTCGGCGTTCAGAGCCTATCCGTCAGCACTGGAAATAGGCGGCCAGTCCGAAGGCATGCTGGTAGGAGCGCCGGACGGCAGTATTTACACCCTGGCCAACCTCAGTACGGGCAGCCATATCGCATTTGATCGGCTGGAGCTATGCCGGCTGGCCAATGGCAAACAGGCGGCAGTCTCCGGACATGCCGCCCCGGTCCAATATGATGTGGACCGGGATGGCGCCTGGGACCTGTTGAGCGGCAGTGAAGACGGCTGCATATACTATTTCCGGAATTCGGGATCAGCTGAACAGCCGGTGTTTGAGGATGCTGTATTGTTTAAAGACGCAGCTGGAAGCGAGATCAAAGTGTCAGGTGATGCCGCACCGGCCATGGGTGACCTGGATGGAGACGGTACTCCTGATCTGCTCGTCGGAGGGCGGCAGGGAGAGCTCCAGGCATACTTCGGCCAGGCCAGCGGCGGTTTTGAGGCCGGCGACCTTTCCGTAAAAGGCCAGGATATTATCAAGGCTTATGCCGCACCTGCCATTTATGACTGGAACCGGGATGGGCGCATGGATATTCTGGCTGGAGACGAATCCGGGCGAGTGCGCATTTTCCTTAACACCGGCGAAGAATTCACTTATGACGGCGACATAGAGGGTCAGACGACTAATTTCCAGGGAGACCAGGCCGTATACGGGATTCAAAACTCCGTTCCCCTTATGATGGATTTGAATGGCGATCAAAAGGATGATCTATTGATTGGCCAGGTTAATACGGGATATTCCATGCGCATAGACAGCCCGCAGTTCCCCTGTCGGGAAGCGATTAAGGCTCTGGCCGCAGAACTGGATCAAAAAGGCCTGGATCTGGACCTGCATTTTTATACCCAGAAGCACCTGTCACCTGAACAGGAGAGGCAGGAACTGTCCAGAAGCAAGCAGGCCTTCGCCGAATACGGCATAGATTTCAAAAATGCAGGGCTAACCCAGCATACCTGGGCGATTAATGTTGATGATCCCCATCAAAGCTTTGAAAGCGCCATGCAAGAAGGCTTCTGGTATAATTTTGGGTTCAATCCGCTGTATGATATCCAGTCTGACGATATCGACATGCAGGGCATAGACAAAAACAACATCGGGCAGCCCTCTTTTAGCCGCCAGTTCATCTGGAGCACTCCGTTTCTCTTGAGCGATGGCGAGAAAACGGTTGATTTCCTGCTGTTTAATCCAGCACCGTATATTCTTAATTACAGGGAAGCCTGTGATAGCATGCAGAACCTGGATATGCCCATGACCCAGTTCAATCACTTTGAACGGTTTGCGGTGAATCCGGAGATTATGGACAAGCTGGAAAAAATCATAACCGCCCTTGATGAAGTCCGTGCCGATGGCGAGTACAATTTTATGACCGAGCGGCAGATGGCCAAATCATTTATGAATATGTTTTATTCTCGGGCAGTAGTTGAAATAAAGGGCGATAGGCTGATTATTAGCCCGGACATTTCGGCGGTGCCAGAATTAGCAGGCGAATATCGCAACACCCTGGGTATTAAGATTGAAACCGGAGAAAAGTATAAAGATAAGCAACCGTCCACATCATCAGCGATATACTATCGGAAAGGAACAGCTCTGTACAGTGGATTGCCAGGGCCAACCGAGATTGAGCTGGCTGCTGGTGCTGTGGAAGGCTTTCACCTGGTTCGGGCCAATGTCCCGGTCAGGATAAGCGGCGGGTCGAATGGAGACTGGGAAGTATTGACCGAAGCCAGGGGAATGCAGCAGATCAAGATATTTTCACCGCAAACACCGCAAATAGACGGCCCGGATTTAATAATCAGGGATGAAGGGCAGGGATATTATTCAATAACCCATTTTGGAGACATCGTATCGATCAGTATTGATACATGATCTATATATCACTGGTCAATAGCGGCCAGCTCTGATAAAATGAAAATAATCCCATTGTTTACACCTGAACATTATTGATTTATTCGGACTATAGGGGGGAAGGACATGGCAGACGAAATTCAAATGGTGGTTTTCAAGCTAATCTCTGGCGGAGTTGTTTGTGAATACGGTGTTCCCATTAACCAGGTACAGGAAATCATAAGCATGGAAAATCCCACTAAAATGCCTCAATCAGCAGATTTTGTAGAAGGAATTATCAATTTGCGAGGCAAGATCATTCCCATTATTGATCTTAAAAAGCGTTTTGGCATGGGAGAATCCTGTATAACGGAAGATTCCAAAGGCATTTGGGTGCAAGTGGAGGGTCATGATGTCGGAATCATCGTAGATGAAATAACGGAAGTGCTGCATCTTTCTGAACAGTCCATCGAACCGCCGCCAATGGTTGTGGGCGGAGCCACGGCCTCGTATCTGACTGGTGTAGGCAAAGTAGATGACCGCCTGCTCATCATGCTTGATATGGATCACCTTTTTTCGTCAGATGAAGAAAACGTTCTTACGGAGATGGGACGGAAAACAGCTTAAGAATCGGATTGGCAGCCCTGGAATCGGTGCGGTTTCAGGGTTTTTATTTGCCGCAAATGACTGTTGCCAGGTAAATGATAATTAGCCGGGAAAGGGCGGTTGCAGATGCTGGTGGGAGTGGATCTGGTAGATATTGCGAGATTGAAAGCAGTATGCGAACGGACACCGCGATTCGTTGAGCGTATTTTCAGCCAAACGGAATGCGATTACGCAGAGGCCCGGGGCGACTCATATCCCAGCCTGGCAGCTTGTTTTGCCACGAGAGAAGCCTTTCGGAAATTGCACACAGAGTTTGCCCATGGAGTATCATTTAAAGATGTCTGCCTGGTTCACGATCCAACCGGACGGCCACTGCTGGAATTGTCTCCGGGAGTGCAGGAAAAGGCTTCAAAAATCGGGATAAGCAGCTTTGTGGTCAGCATTTCACATACCGATGAAATGGCAATTGCCGTTATTATTGGATTTTCATAAAATATACATACTAATACTGCACAGCTGTATTATCCATTTCCGGCACAGAATTGCCGTTTGCCGTACAGGGAGGGATTGATTTGAAGCTGCTCACCGCTGCAGAAATGATGCGGATAGACAGCCAGGCCATAAACGAATATGGCATTCCCGGGATGGTTCTCATGGAAAATGCCGCCATTCAGACCGTTGAAATGGTTAGTGAACTCTTGCCGGTGGTCGAAGGAAGCCGGGTGATTATCCTGGCTGGCAAAGGCAATAACGGGGGAGACGGACTGGCCATCGCCCGGCATCTGACCAGCATGGGCGCCCGGGTATTGCTGTTTATGCTTTGCGAACCTGAAAGCCTGAAAGGCGATGCGGCTGCCAACTATGCCATAACCCGCAAGATTTGTCAGGAAATATACCCCATGACCATTGAAGCTCATCTGGACAAGCTTATGATTTCCATTCTACAAGCCGACCTGATCGTGGATGCGATTTATGGAATAGGTTTTCGTGGAGAGCTGCCTGAATTGGAAAGCCAGGTGGTTCGCATGGTCAACTGGAGCAGCCTGCCGGTTGTATCGGTTGATATTCCTTCAGGAGTGGAAGCCGATACGGGGCGAGTGTGCGGAGAGGCTATTAAAGCCACCTGCACGGTTACGTTTGCCCTTCCGAAGATCGGACTCATTCTGGAACCGGGTAAAGAATACGCTGGTACGGTGAGTGTGGCCGATATTACCATCCCCCGGGCTCTTATGGAGTCCGCCGATCTCAAGACCCACCTAATTACCGAAGCCATGGTGGTGAAATGTCTCAATCGCAGAGAAGCGGAGTCACACAAAGGCAGCTACGGCCACGTCCTGGCGGTAGGTGGTTCGCGCGGCTTGACCGGGGCGATCAGAATGACTGCCCTGGCCGCTTTACGGGCTGGAGCGGGACTGGTTACGGCGGCAGTGCCGGATTCATTGTGCAATTACGTAGACGCGGCCTGCGCCGAAGTTATGGCCGCTCCTCTGCGGGAAACCAGTGATGGAGCAATTGGGCTGGAAGCGTTGCCGGCCCTGGAAAATCTGCTGGGAACAACAACTGTATGCGCTATCGGGCCAGGCATGTCCCGTTATCCTGAAGCTTTGAACATCGTAAGTCATGTGCTGGAGAAGTCGGGAGTGCCGGTAATTATTGACGCAGACGGCCTGAATGCATTGCAGGGGCAGAAAGAGCATCTGAAAAACCGGCAGATTCCAGTAATAATAACGCCTCATCCTGGCGAAATGGCGCGCCTGGCTGGTCGGAGCATCAGCGAGATCCAATCGCACCGCCTGGAAATTGCCCGCAGTTTCGCTGAAGAATGGGGTATAATTGTAGTATTAAAGGGAAACAAAACCGTAGTAGCCAGTCCGGACGGCGAGCTTTTCGTTAATGTCAACGGCAATCCTGGAATGGCTACCGCAGGAACCGGGGATGTGCTGACCGGGGTCATTGCGGGCCTGGTGGCTCAAGGTCTGAAGGTTCTTGATGCTTCTGTGGCCGGGGTATATATTCACGGCTATGCAGGAGACAGAGCAGCTGCGGTTTTAAGCATGCCGGGTATGATTGCCGGGGACCTGATCCAATTTTTGCCGGAAGCATTAAAAACCTTGGAGAGATGAAGCCGGTGGATGGCCTTCAAGATAGGCAGGCTGGCCGGGAAAAGACAGCGAATACGCATTGAAACGAAAGGGGTGAGCCTGATGAAGGCACGGGATATCATGACTATGGACGTAATAACCGTTGATCCGGAAGAAAAGGTTGAAAATGTGGCCCGGCTGCTTTTGAAGCATAAGATCAGCGGGGTTCCGGTCGTTGATGAAAACGGTAAAATGATTGGGATAATAACCGAAAAGGACTTGATGATTAAAGCGAGCGAGCTAAAGGTGCCTTTTTACATTACGTTGTTCGATAGCATAATCTTCCTGGAAAACACGCTTCGTTTTAATACTCAGGTTAAAAAGTACACCGCTTCATTGGTCAAGGAAGCCATGACTGAAAAAGTAATAACAGTGACCGAAGACACCAGTATAAGCAAAATAGTGGAAATTATGCAGTGGGAGAATATCAACCGGGTACCGGTAGTGACCGATGGCAAGCTGGTGGGCATAATCACCCGCCATGATATAATGAAGTCCCTGGTTACCAAGGAGAGCGAATAATAAGCCATGAGTATAATCAGGCCCACATGGGCGGAAATAGACCTGGCGGCAATTGAGAACAATATAAGGAGTACCCGGAGCCTGTTAAAAGCGGGAACCCGTTTGATGGCGGTGGTAAAAGCCAATGCATATGGTCATGGAATGCTTGAAGTGGCCAGGGCTGCAGTTACAGCAGGAGCCGGATACCTGGGGGTCGCCAGCCTGGATGAAGCGGAATATCTGCGCCGGGAGGGCCTTGACAGCCCTTTGCTGGTGCTGGGATACACCCCTGGAGCCTGCGCCGGGCCAGCGATAGAAGACCATATTGAACTTACCGTCTTTGATCGTCCCAGTGCTGATGCCATGGCTGCCGAAGCGGTCAGACGGGGCAGCCGGGCGGCTATCCACATTAAAGTGGACAGCGGCATGAACCGCATCGGCTTCAAGGCTGGAGAATCGTCCCTGGATGATGTTGCCACCATATGCAGTCTGCCCGGCATTGAACTCAAAGCCCTTTTCAGCCATTTTTCCGTGTCGGATATTGAAGATAAAAGCTTTAGTCTCCGTCAATTAGACATATTTAACTCCTTTTGCAGCGGATTGGAGCGCAGAGGAATTCATATACCCATGCGGCATATTGCCAACAGCGCTGCTATTATTGACATTCCCGAAGCCGAATTGGATATGGTCAGGGCCGGCATAATGATTTACGGCTGTTATCCTTCCGGAGAAGTAAACAAAAGCAGGATCGGCCTGCTGCCGGCCATGCGCCTGATGAGCCAGGTTGTGCAAGTAAAAACTATTGCAGCTGGCGATACAGTGAGCTATGGACGCACTTTTAAGGCCGGCAAGCCAGTGGTTGTAGCCACTGTGCCAATCGGCTACGCAGACGGATATTCCAGGATTCTTTCTAACCGGATTTGGGCCTCAATAAAGGGGCGGCGGGCTGAACAAATAGGTACGATCTGCATGGACCAGTGCATGTTCGATGTCAGTGATATTGAAGGGGTAAAACAGGGAGATGAGGTAGTCCTATTCGGCCGTCCCGATGACGGGGTGACTGCCGAGGATATAGCGGAAGTGTTGGGAACAATTAACTACGAAGTGTTGTGCAAAGTCAGCAACAGGGTTCCGCGCACTTACATCAAATAAAATAGCGAATGGCTGCGGATTTTGACGACAGAAATTTTACAAAACCTTAATATTCTGTTTACTCTTCGCGATAATTAAATATATAATCCTGTCTTTGACACTTGCAGAAGGCAAAAAGCCCCGCAAGCTCCTAATACAGGGGATTACGGGGTTTCCTTATGTTAATAAAAAGTGAGTAATCTTCTCTTAAGACTTAGTGACCTTAAAAATATTTTTCATCTGCCGTGTGGTCAGTATCTGGTAGTCAGTGCGGAACCCAAAAGCATCATGAAGGCTGTCGGTAAAATCGGTTCTCGTGTAGGTCGGAACGAAGCCTTCCCCCTTAATCTCGTGAAAATTCATGTCCCGCAGACCCTGAACAATCTCGCTGCACGTGTATTGTTCCTCCAGCCGCTTTTCCAGGAGCCTGTAGACCACCAGTGCGATAAAACAGGTCATGAAATGCGCTGTTATCCGGTCATCGCGGCTAAGGTACACTGGCCTGGCTTTGAACTCGGTTTTCATGATCCGGAAGCACTCCTCAATCCGCCAGCGCCTCTTGTTTACCGCCAGAACGGTTGATGTGTCGCCATCAAGGTTGGTGCAGACCGCGTAGAACCCGTCAAAAGCCTCCTCTTTACCAATGACAGCATTGTCAATTTCATATAACGTTTTGCTGGCAAGCTCTCCTTCCGGGGTGACACTAGTCTTCTTAATAAACCGCCTATAGTCGTTTGGGTTCACCTTATTCAGCTTGCCCAAATTCGTGTCAAGGACTTTGCAGGCTCTCTCAATTTGGGCGTTCCTGACCTTGCGCTGGTAGTTTTGGTACTTGAGCGAAAAAGACACGATAAGCTTCTGTTCCAGCCCGTCTTCCACAATCCAGCGCTCCTTGTAAAAAGTCTTTTCCCAGTCCTTTTCCTCATCAAGCATATCCAGACTGTATTTTGAGCTGTCGCCAGGCAGGAGCCAGCCTTCAGGGCTTAAGGCCCATTCCTTCAGGTGCTTCTTCAGCTTCTTGACTGACTGCGTAGTTATGAAAGCACGGTCGCCCTGGTTATTGAACTGACGATTGCTATTGGAGGCGAGCCCGGCATCGGTACAGACGATAAACTTGGAGCAATTAAAATCGGACAGAATTTTTTCCTCCAGCGGCTTTAGAGTCAGCTGCTCATTAGTATTGCCTTTGCCAATATATATGGCCAGGGGTATCCCATCCCCATCCATGAAAAGTCCCATCTGGACGATGGGGTTGGGGCGATGCTCCTTGGAATAGCCGTATTGCTTGATGCCTGACTCCTGCTCTATTTCAAAGAAATAGTTGGTGCAATCGTAATACAGCACCTTCGTATTCCGCTTTGAAACAGCCAGGCTGTTGGTGTAAAGGGAAGACTGGATAAAATCAGCCTCCTTGGCTATTATCTCCAGTGCACGGTAGATTTGGTGGAGGTCAAACGAAGGCTGCTCCATGAACTTGAAGGAATCTTGGTATGTAGAAAGCTTGGAGGAAGGGTAGATAACCCTGGCATAAACAAGCCTGGATAGGATAGAGTCCAGGTCGAAAGAGAACTTGTACTTTTTAGCGATGGTTTGGCACATTTTATCAAGCTTTAGCTCGTGATAGATCTTCTGCAGGAACAGGTAGCCGCCATTGAATGATTGCTGCTGGCCTTTGTCGATAATCTTGACCGGGGAATACTTGACCAGGACTTCACGCTTATTCTCTTTTTCCTGCCGGTTAAGCTCCGCGATGTACTCTTTAGCCCATTCATAAGGATCTTGCCCGCCCAATTTTTCCAGGAGTCCATCATATGTGCCAAGCTTTTCCACGATCTTGGAGGAATGAACGCCATTCACATAGGTGGACCTTATTACATAAAGCGAAGCAGCATTTTTAGATTTAGTAACCTTCAACCGCATCAAAACACCTCCAATCCCTTATATTATACCACTGTACTCAACTGTACTCAATAGCAAAATGGTAAAATTGACAAAAAAATAAGCCCCTGTTGGGCTTTTCAAGGCTTTTTCTTCTATTCAACTGTCAAAGACCCGCGCCTGATGAGCCAGGTTGTGCAAGTAAAAACTATTGCAGCTGGCGATACAGTGAGCTATGGACGCACTTTTAAGGCCGGCAAGCCAGTGGTTGTAGCCACTGTGCCAATCGGCTACGCAGACGGATATTCCAGGATTCTTTCTAACCGGATTTGGGCCTCAATAAAGGGGCGGCGGGCTGAACAAATAGGTACGATCTGCATGGACCAGTGCATGTTCGATGTCAGTGATATTGAAGGGGTAAAACAGGGAGATGAGGTAGTCCTATTCGGCCGTCCCGATGACGGGGTGACTGCCGAGGATATAGCGGAAGTGTTGGGAACAATTAACTACGAAGTGTTGTGCAAAGTCAGCAACAGGGTTCCGCGCACTTACATCAAATAAAATAGCGAATGGCTGCGGATTTTGACGACAGAAATTTTACAAAACCTTAATATTCTGTTTACTCTTCGCGATAATTAAATATATAATTACATATAAATTAAATTGCGGAGGTGCTCGGCTTGCTAACTTCCAAAAGAATCTTCGTATCTCTGTCCCCCAGAATTTTGACGGAGATCGACAAATGCACAGCTTTGGGAAGCAGGAACCGAAGTGAAGTAATAATCGAGGCTTTGGAATTTTGGTTTGGGGAGCGCAGACGCTTGAACATGTTGGAAGAGATGAGACAGGGTTATGTGGAAATGGCCGAGATTAATCTTGGCATCGCATGTGAAAGTTGCCATTGGGAAGAAGAAGCCCTGGTTCATTCAATAAGCAGGCTATTGGAGAATGTTGGAAGAGATGAAACCGGATTAATTGGAAATGGTCGGGACAAATCGCGGCACAGCTTTTAGAAGCTGTTATTGGGAGGAAGAAGCTCTGATTCATTCCGCAACCAAGCTATTGGAGAGAATTTTATAATGGGAATAAAGCGAGGCGAAATATACTTTGCGCATTTGAATCCGGTCGTTGGATCCGAACAAGGCGGAACCAGGCCGGTTTTAGTCGTTCAAAACGATGTAGGCAACCAGTACAGTCCGACTACTATTGTGCTGGCAATCACGTCTCAAATTAATAAGGCCAAGTTGCCCACTCACGTTGAAGTAAGCGCTGATATGATAGGCCTGGACAAGAATTCGGTTATTCTGGCCGAGCAAATCCGGACTATCGATAAAACCAGGCTTCAACAGAGGGTTACCATGTTGAACGATGAAGTAATGCAGAGGGTGGATCAGGCTCTCCTGATCAGCCTTGAATTGGGCGCCAACGGGCATCGAAAGAACCCCTCGAAGTCGAAGGAGATATAGCATCCATGCTGGTAATCAAAGGCGGCACCGTAATTACCCTCAAAAAGAAAGCCCCTTTCACACAGAAAAATCTCACTGTAATTATTGATGGGCCATACATAAAAAGTGTAACCAGAAATCCTGAAATACCTGCTGATGCAACTGTCATTGACGCGGGTGGTAAATACGTATGCCCTGGTTTTATCGATGCTCACAGCCATATCGGGCTGGAAGAGGAAATTTACAGGATTGAGGGCAGTGACGTTAATGAGAGTACTGATCCCCTTACCCCGGAAATGCGTGCAGTGGATGGGATAAACTTTTGGGATGTGGCATTTGAAGACGCATTGTCCGGAGGAGTGACCCGGTCGATGGTGGTTCCCGGAAGCGCCAATATTATAGGCGGTCAGGGTGTTATTATCCAGCATCTGGCCCATCGCCCATCGGAAATGATTTATCGAGACCGCTGCGGACTTAAAGCCGCATTCGGAGAGAATCCCAAGCGGGTATATGCAGAACAGAAGAAATCACCGATAACCCGTATGGCTAATGCCAGCCTGTTGCGCGAAAGCTTTTACACTGCTTCCCGGCTCATGGACAAGGAAGACCTGGAAGCAGAAAAAGCCTATAAGAACGAAGCCGTGTTCTCGGTACTTCGCCGGGAAATTCCGCTATATCTCCATGCTCACCGGGCTGACGATATTTTGACCGCATTGCGCATTAAGAAAGAATTCGATATTAAGCTGGTGATTCAGCATGGCACCGAAGCCCATTTGGTAGGGGAAGAACTGGTAAAGGCCGATGTGCCGGTATTCCTCGGTCCTTTGTTTTCCAACCGGGCCAAGGTGGAATTGAAGGAGATCTCATTCAAAAATGCTGCCCGGCTGGCAGAACAGGGCGTAGATTTTTGCATAATTACCGATCATCCGGTGATCCCTGTTGATAGCTTAAGGGTTTGCGCTGCCCTGGCGGTTCGTGAAGGCTTGGACGAACAGGACGCGCTGGAAGCGATTTGCCTGCGGCCGGCGCGCCTGTTGGGTATCGATTCAGAATTGGGCAGCATAGAAGAGGGGAAACGCGCCGACCTGAGCATTTTCACAGGACATCCCTTTGATTTCAGGAGCAAGGTGGAAAAAGTGCTGGTGGACGGCATAATGAGAGATTATTCAAATGGATAGGGGCGATTTATTCAAGGTTTGTATTAATGGCATCGAAAAGCTGGTTTGCATTATAGACCAGTATACTGAGCCTGAATCGGGCCAGGAGATGCTGGTTCTTGCCTTGATTGATAATGAGAATGTAGTAAGAGTTCCTGCCTTTGAGATAGAACCCTTATTTATCAACAGCAGACAGATGAATTGAACCGGGCTTCCCATGCCAGCGCGGTTTAGTGTTTAATACAGTTGATTGCGGAGTTATAACATGCCATACGAACAGATGGGCTTGTTTGGCAGCCCGGATGAAGCCCATCAAAAAGCTGATGAAATAAAACTGCCTGACCTGGCTGCAACCAGGCAGACGCGTACGGATGAAAATCATTTGCAGGCTTTTCTTCCCGGAATCAGTCAGGATGGCTCGTATTCGCAAATAAATAGCCTGGAAGAGTTGAAAGCTATTGCTCTCAATTGTTCGCAATGCCGCCTGCGCAGCGGTTGCCGCCAGGTGGTTTTTGGCGTTGGACCGGAAAATGCCAGGCTGATGCTGGTGGGAGAAGGACCGGGTCAGGAGGAGGACAACAGCGGAATTCCTTTCGTTGGCCGGGCTGGTCAATTACTGGACCGGATTTTGCAAGCGGCTGAACTGCCTCGTTCGACCGTATATATAGGCAATGTGGTCAAATGCCGGCCTCCGGACAACCGCCTCCCCAATCCCGACGAAGTAAAGCTGTGCCGTCACTATCTTGAAGCGCAGATACGACTTGTCAAACCTTCAGTTGTAGTGTGCCTGGGCTCACTGGCATCCCGGACCGTCATAGATCCCCGGGCTTCGATCTCGAAAATAAGGGGCCAGTGGTATACTCGGAACGGTATAAAAATAATAGGCACATTCCATCCGGCCGCGCTTTTACGCAATGAAAGCTATAAACGCCCGGTATGGGAAGATTTTAAGAAGATTCGCGATGAATATCAGAAGCTGGAAAACATTGAACTATAATAACGATGCCGCAGCTTGGTCCCTTCAAGTGGACGGCGAAGCTGCGATGATGGAACTGGGGCGTTTCCTGGCCAGGATTGTTATGCCAGGAGACGTTTTGTATATTAGCGGGCAGCTGGGTGCCGGCAAAACCACCCTGGTCAGAGGGATTGCCCGGGCTATGGGCTATAAAGGCCGGGTAACCAGTCCTACATTCACTTTAATGAATGTGTACCCGCACTCGCCAGTTATTTATCATCTGGATTTCTACCGTCTGGAGACGCCGGAAATAGACGACCTGGGCCTGGAGGACATCCTGGAAAAAGAAGGCATATGCTTCATCGAGTGGCCGGTTACTATCAGCGGCCTGCTTCCGGAGGAAGCCTTTTACATTCAAATAGAGCTGCAGGACGGCGATTATGATCTGGCCCGCCTGGTAGAGGTCAGGGCATCAGGGGAATTCTACCTGCAGCGGCTGAAGGAGTTGAAAAACCATGCTGATTCTGGCGATTGACAGCGCTACTCCGGTGGCCGGCGCGGCCTTGCTGGACGGAGAGCACCTGCTGTATGAACAATATATCGACTATAAGAAAACTCACAGCGAGACCATGATGCTGATGATCGATCAAGCATTGAAAAGCTGCGAAAAGCGGATCGAAGATCTAGAATGCATTGCAATCAGCGCTGGTCCGGGATCGTTCACCGGCTTGCGCATTGGTATGGCCGCAGCCAAAGGCCTGTCCCTGTCCGCCAATATTCCCATAGCAGCCGTTTCTACCCTGCAAGCCCTGGCCTTGAATGCAGGAATTCAGGACGGCCTGGTTTGCCCGGTTCTGGATGCCCGCAAAAACGAAGTATATGCGGGCATATATGAAATTATAGGCGGACACCCTGAACTGCGAGGTGAAGAACGTGCCGTAGGAACAGGCGGGCTGGTTGCCTGGATAAACGATACACTGCAGGAATCGGGGCAGCAGAGGATCTGCTGCCTGGGCAGCGGCTGGCGGCACTGCGCTGAAAGCGTGCAACAGCAGTTTGCCGGGCTGATCAGTACGGTTTCGGCTCATCTTATGTTCCCCCGGGCGTCGGCAGTGGGAATTCTGGCTGGCCGGCGTATGCAAAAAGGCTCCGGCGATGATGTATACAGTCTGGAACCGGTATATATCCGCAAATCAGAGGCGGAATACCGCCTGGAAGCCAAGGCGGCCGGCTTATGCTGAACCAGAATTTCATGATTCGCCGCATGACCGAACAGGACCTGGATTCCCTCATGGTTATTGAGCAAGAGGTATTTTCCATGCCCTGGTCGCGCAAATCATATGAGAGCGAGCTTAATAACCAGTGGGCTACTTATTATGTGTGCGATATAGAAGGGGAGCTTGCGGCCTATTGCGGCATGTGGGTGGTTTTTGACGAGGCGCACATAACTAATGTAGCCGTTGCCAGGGCTTACCGGCAGCAAGGTCTGGCCCTGGCCCTTTTGGACGCCATGGAAAAGACCGCCCGGCAAAAACACGCCCAGCATATATCCCTCGAAGTGAGACCGTCAAATAGCGCTGCCTTGAGATTGTACCAGGGCTTCGGCTTCGAGCAGATTTCGGTGCGCAAGGCATATTATCAGGACAATCAGGAAGATGCCCTTATTATGACCAAGATGTTAATATAAAGGAAAATTATCCTTCCGGGAACCGGGAGAGATGTTGAAAAATGGTGGCGATGCGGAACGCATGCACCAGAGGTTAAACAGATTTGGATAAAACAATTATTCTCGGAATAGAATCATCCTGCGATGAGACTGCGGCTGCAATCGTCGTCAACGGCAAAGAAATCAGGTCCAATGTTATCTATTCGCAGATTGACCTGCACCGGCGCTATGGCGGAGTGGTGCCGGAGATCGCATCCCGCAAGCATATAGAAAAAATAGCTGTGGTAGTCGATCAGGCCTTCAAGGATGCAGGCCTGGGATACCAGGATATAGATGCCGTGGCGGTAACCAGCGCCCCCGGATTGATCGGAGCCTTGCTGGTGGGAGTGTCATTTGCCAAAGCATTTGCTTATGGTTTGCACAAGCCGCTTCTGGCTGTAAACCACCTTTATGGCCATATATACGCCAACTTTGTTCAGCATCACGATATTGAATTTCCTGCAGTCTGCCTGGTGGTGTCCGGAGGGCACACCAGCTTGATTTTAATGAAGAGCCGTCTGGAGTTTAGCCTGATCGGGCAGACACGAGATGATGCGGCTGGTGAAGCCTTTGACAAAATTGCCCGCTTTCTGGGGCTCGGTTACCCAGGGGGGCCAGCCATCCAAAAAGCGGCAGAGGCCGGACAACCGGGCAAGGTAACCCTGCCCCGGGTATTTCTTAACCGGGAGGATTATGAATTCAGCTTCAGCGGATTAAAAACCGCGGTCATGAATGCCTGGAACAAGCTGCAGCGTCAGCAGGCGAATGATATAAGCGTTGAAGACATGGCTGCAGAATTCCAGGCAGCGGTGGTTGAGGTTTTGGCAGGGAAAAGCGTCCGGGCAGCCGGCCAGTATGAAGCCAGGAGTCTTTTAATGGCAGGGGGAGTAGCGGCCAACGGACCATTGAGAGACGCCATGAAAGCTGCAGCCGCCCGGGAAGGCATTAAGCTCTTCTATCCGTCTCTGGACCTGTGTACGGATAATGCTGCCATGATAGCCGGAGCTGCCTATGAACTCTTCCGGGCAGAGCGCTGGGCTCCATTAAATCTAAATGCTCAGGCTGTACAGGACTTTTTTTAGCTTAAGTCCTAAATAAACTGCTTGTGGAAAATGTGTACAAGTCTGTTGATAAACAAAGCGCTTGCAGCCTGAAGCCATTCAATAAAAAAATAATCCATTTCCATGAGAAGCCTGTTTTTCATTGGAGCCGGCCTGTGGAAACTGGAAAGACGGGAAAGTAGGGACAGTATGTATCCTGTTTTGTTTGAAATCGGACATATTAAGGTTTATAGCTGGGGTTTTGCCCTGGCCTTGAGCGCAATAGTCGCATGGTACGGCATCCACAGGCGCTTTAAAGAAAACGGTTATAATACTGATTATGTGATTGAGATGATCACAGCCACTGTGCTGTGCGGGGTGTTGGGAGGACGGGTCCTGTATATTCTGCTGTACCAATGGCAGGAGTTGCTCAACCATCCGGCGGCAGTGCTGGATGTCAGCAGGGGTGTTTCCGGACTGGTATGGTATGGATCATTTACGGGTGGATTCCTTGCATTTATTGCTTTTCTGGCCTATCGGAAGCTGTCTTTATTGAAGATAGCGGACATTGACGCTCCGTACCTGGCGCTTGGTTATGCCACCGTGAGAGTGGGCTGCTTCCTGAACGGCTGCTGCTACGGCAAGCCTGCCAATTCCTTTCTAGGGGTTGTGTTCCCTCATATTGACGACCTTGCACGCTATCCCACCCAGTTGTTCAGTTCGGCCCTGAACCTGGTCATTTTCGGAATCCTGATGTGGATGTACCCGCGGCGCCGCTTTGACGGACAGGTTTTCGCGACTTATTTCATTCTTTATGGAATCTATCGTTTTATAGTTGAATTCTGGCGAGAAAACACCATATATTTTGGCAGCCTGTCCTGGGCCCAGGTGGTAGCGAGCGGGCTGGTGGCACTGGGTGTCTTGCTCTACGCCTGGTTCTCGCACCGTGCTGCCACTCTCGCTTCAGAAGGGAAATGAGTACCATGCATCCGCTGATTCCTGAAGATTTGAATAAAGAGCGCTGGGGCATCCGACGGCTGGCCCGCAGGTTGAGAACAGAGCTTTCACCGGAAGAGGTGCAGGATCGCAGCCGGCTTTTAATAGAAAAGCTGGAAATGCTGCCCGCCCTGTCGGAAGCCGAGATCGTCATGGGGTTTATGGCCTTTGATAATGAAGTGGACATTCTGTCGTTCCTGAAAAAGCTCCATGCTAAAGGCCGGACGGTTCTCCTGCCCCGAATAAATTCAGAAGACCAGCTGGAAGCCGTGGCATATCAAGAGGGCATGCAATGGCAAACCAGCCGCTTTGGAATCAGGGAACCCGGAGGGGAAGCTTATCCAATCGAAAAAATCCAATCGGTTATCGTGCCGGGCCTGGCCTTTGATCCCCGCGGTTATCGCCTGGGATTCGGCAAAGGTTATTATGACCGCCTGCTGGCCCGCCTGGCTCCCGCCGTGTTCCGCTGCGGAATTTGCTACGAATTCCAGGTCGTGGACAACGTATTCCCTCACGACAAAGACATCCCCATGCACTGGATAGTCACTGATCGGTCGGAGATCCTTGTAGATGGGTCTTTCTTTTAAGGAGGGCTCGAGGGCTGCTAACTAATGCTCACCCGGCTCCGCAGATGGCATCTATATCCACGCTGTCTCGACGTACGGCCGCACCGCGCTCACAGTCCGTCCGTGGACAGAGAGCGCGCTCCGACCATCCTGGTCTTCGGTGGCCTGCCGTCATCGACATCATGGACAGCTGCCAATCTCCTGCGCAAGGGTTCGCATGAGTTAGCAGCCCTCTCGCAAGCGTATATGACAAGCGTTCGCCCGGCTCCGCAGATGGCATCTATATCCACGCTGTCTCGACGTACGGCCGCACCGCGCTCACAGTCCGTCCGTGGACAGAGAGCGCGCTCCGACCATCCTGGTCTTCGGTGGCCTGCCGTCATCGACATCATGGACAGCTGCCAATCTCCTACGCAAGGGTTCGCATGAGTTAGCAGCCCTCTCGCAGGGTATATGACAAGCGCTCACCCGGCTCCGCAGATGGCATCTATATCCACGCTGTCTCGACGTACGGCCGCACCGCGCTCACAGTCCGTCCGTGGACAGAGAGCGCGCTCCGACCATCCTGGTCTTCGGTGGCCTGCCGTCATCGACATCATGGACAGCTGCCAATCTCCTGCGCAAGGGTTCGCATGAGTTAGCAGCCCTCTCGCAAGCGTATATGATAAGCGCTCACCCGGCTCCGCAGATGGCATCTATATCCACGCCACCGCGTCGAGACAGCCGCTCGTCATCACCTCAAGGCTGTTGATGTTTTGACACACAACCAGGGCTATTGTACAATATATTTGACAATAAAACGTACAACGATCGGAGCTGATATTGGTGATAGCTGTCAATTATTCAACCATCCGGAACCATTTGAAAGCGTACTGCGACAAGGTTACCGATGACTACGAGACGGTGATCATTACTCGAAAAGACGAAAAAAATGTTGTAATCATAAGCCTGGCAGAGTATAACAACATGATGGAGAATCTATTCATCATGAGCAACAAGAAAAATTATGATCACCTTTTAGAAAGCCGGCGGCAGCTCGAACGAGGATCTGTTACGGTTAAAACCATGCCTGAGCTTGAGGCGCTTGAAAATGAATAAGGTGTTCTCAAGCCATGCCTGGGATGATTATACAGCCTGGATGGCGGAAGACCGGAAAATCGTAAAGAAAATTAACGAGTTGTTGAAGGATATTGAGCGGAATGGATATGAAGGCATAGGAAAACCCGAGCCGCTAAAACATGAGCTCAACGGCTTCTGGAGCCGGCGCATAAGCGAAAAAGAGCGGTTGATATATCGTTTCGATGATGACAATATCTATATCATTGGATGCAAGGGGCATTACGAATAATCACCTTCCGCAGCAAAGCAACCCCCTGCCTGATCTCTTTAGGTCCCGTCATGTTTATTATCCTTCGAGAAAGGCGGCAGATGGCAATGTATAAAAAGTACCTGGCTCTTATCATAATGGTGTCTATTATTGTTGCTCTGGGTGCAGGATGCAGCAGCAGTACCGGCGATAGCAAACAGAACGCAAAAACCAGGGTGGGATTTGTATACCTGGGTTCCCGTACCGAAGAGGGCTGGGTGGCGGCCCAGGAAAAGGGGCGGCAATACCTGGAACAGCAGATGCCGGGTATTGAAACCGTTGTAATGGATTCCATTCCAGCAGGAGACAAGGCCGCTGCCGCCTTCGAAAAGCTGGTGGCTGACGGCTGCACGATAATTTTTTCGACCAGTTATGAACATGAGCCTGATATGAACCTGGTCGCCGCCCGGCACCCGGAAGTGGTATTTTTGCAGTGTGCCGGCACAAAAACGGCGTCCAATGTCGGTACTTATTTTGGTTATATCGAACAATGCAATTATCTGTCCGGTATGGTGGCGGGATTGATGACTAAAACCAACCAGGTGGGCTTCGTAGCGTCAGTATCGGTTCCTGAAGTATTCCGTGATATCAATGCTTTCACCCTGGGGGCGCGGGCGGTGAATCCCCGGGCCCAGGTGCAGGTGGGCTGGACGCTCAGCTGGTATGATCCGCACCGAGAGAACCAGATGGCGCAGGCGCTGCTTGAGCAGAACTGTGATGTGCTGGGCCATGATGTGGCCAGCGACGCTACCCAGAAGGCGGCAGAAAAAGCCGGCAAATATGCCATCGGATACAATGTCGACATGCGCTCGTCAGCGCCCGGGTATAATCTCACTTCGTCGATGTGGAACTGGGGGCCGTATTATGTGAAGACCGTTCAGCAGGTGCAGGCCGGGCAATGGAAACCGGCCGCCTATATCGGCGGTCTGGACAGTGGCATGGTGGATATCGCCCCGCTGTCCGACGCCATTTCCGCGGACAAGAAAATGCAGGTCGAAAATGCCCGTCAGCAGATTATCAACGGAAAATTGAAAATATTCGACGGCCCCATTTCGGACCGCGAAGGCCGGCTGCGCGTGCCAGCGGGGCAAGAGGCTTCGGCCCAGGATTTGCTGGTTATGGACTGGCTGGTTGAGGGTGCCAACAGCCCAATAAAGTATTATTAATCGATAAAAAAATCCCAGGGACGGTTCCGGTGATTAAAAAGTGCAAATTTTAAATCACCGGAACCGTCCCTGGGATTTTTTTTACTCCACTGTGCCGCCCATTCATTTTTTTCGCCGCAATTGCATTGACCGTCTTTCCTCGCTCAATCGCTCACCTCGAAGAATCCGGTCAAGAAAAAATATTTATGCGGAATATATGAAATTTTTCATTGGCACAGTAATCAAATATAGTAAAGACAGCAGGTTCTTGCTATACGGCAAGAAGGAGGAACGGCATTTTGGCTTCAGAGCGCTCACAACCTGAAGATGCTAATATGGATGACCTGGAACTGGTGAAAAGGATCCAGAACGGCGATGGAAAGCTCTTCGGGATTCTGTATCAGAAATACTACCACCAGGCCTACCTGCTGGCCTTGCGTGTTTTGAACGTGCCCGCCGATGCGGAAGAGGCCGCAGGGGAGTCGTTTCTGAAGGCTTACCAGAAGATGGGCGCTTTCAGGCGGCAATCGGCCTTCTACACCTGGCTTTACCGCATTGTCATGAACGAAAGCCTGGCAGCTTTGAAGAAGCGCGGGCGCCTGGTCAGCCTGGAGCGCAATAATGACCGTCGGCCTGGCAATTGCGCAGATGCGGCAGAATACAGCCGTTACCTGGAGGGGAGCGGGTCTGGGTCCGAAAGTGTGGAACAGCATTTTATCAGGAAGGAACGGGCCGGGATACTACGCGAAGTAATGGCGGAACTGCCCCTGGAGGATCGCCTGGTGCTGAGCTTGAGGTTTGAACAGGATTTGAGTTACGACGAAATAGCGGAGATCATGAAATTGCCGCGTAATACAGTGGGCATCAGACTTTTCAGGGTCAAAAAAATTTTGGCTAAAAAACTCCGGGAGAGGGGGATAAATGAATGAAAGAACACCCGGGTAAGGAGCTAATCAGCACCGTCCTTGACGGACAGGCATCCCCTGGAGTCAGCCGGGATGTGAAGGGGCATCTGGCGGATTGCGGCCAGTGCAGGCAAGATGCCCGGGAACAGGAGCGCATTAACAGCTTGTTATGCGAATGGTTCGAACAGGAACTGCTGCCGCCGGTGCCAGTGTTTGAACCGCCGCTTCTTGAAGAGGGCAAGCGGATAATGGCCGCGATCTGGAGCGTTTCTGCTGTCGTGCTGGTTATGCTTTCATATATCGCCTGGCAGTTGCTGACTGGCTGGTATTCCAGCTTACTGACCGGATTGGAACAGTATTTTCTGGGTGAAACAGCCCGCTTGCTGGGTCAGCTTCCAGCTGCGGCCGCAGCCATGGTCAGCAATCCGCAATTAGTAGAGAAGATTTTATGGCGGAGCCTGGGCGAGAGCAGCGCTCTTCTAGCCGTTGTGGGGATGATTTATTTAATAAGCCGTAATAGCCGCACCGGCCGTTTAACCAAAAATACTGCCTGAAAACAGGCCAGACTGACAACTATGCGTTTCAATGAGATAATCGGCAAAGGAGTGAAGGTAAATGAACAGGAGCAAAATGCTGATTCCCGTAATAATGGCTGCGCTGATGCTATTAGTATTCTGCACACCGGCGATGGCCTGGCAGGTAATGGGAGCTGACGAGGGGGATTCAGGCTGGCAGAAGCTGGGCACAGAGGTCGTGGTTGATGACGATTTATTGATTTTTGGCAATGAGATCCAGGTGGATGGAAAAGTGAATGGAGATCTGCTGATATTCGGCCAGAATGTGACTATCAACGGGGTAGTATCAGGCGACACAATCGTTTTTGCCAATGCGGTTACCCTGAATGGCACGACGGCTGGAGATTTCCGAGGGGCGATGCAGGATGTCCGCATAGCCGGCACCGTGGGAGGCAATATGACCGTGGCCACCAACTCGGTTAGTGTGGAAAAGACCGGCCGCATTGCCAAAAACGCCACTTTAGCAGGCTCGAAGCTGGTGGTAAACGGCCCGGTTGACGGTCGTTTGGACGGAGGTTTCAGCAGCGCCGTAATAAACAGCGGCATAGGCAAGGGGGCCCTGCTGAAGCTGAACCGCCTGGAGTTGGGGCCACTGGCCAGCATCAATGGCCCGCTTGATTACACCAGCAGCAATGAGTTGACCAAAGATGCTGCTGCCGTTGTAAACGGCAAAATAACCCGTACAGAACCGCCGGTAAAAGATACGGCTACGACGCCGGCATCAGCACAGTCCGGTTCCGGATTCTTCACCTTCTTTGGTGCCATAGCGGGCATTGTGGCGTCCTTCATTATCTGGCTGATATGGACCGCCATTCACCGGCGCAGTTTTGAAAGCATGCAAGAACAGCTGGCGGACAGGCCGCTCCCGTCCCTGGGCTGGGGCATGCTGGCCATTATCGCTACACCGGTGGCCTGTTTGCTGGTACTGGTGACCATAATCGGGATCCCCATTTCAGTTATGGCCTTCATGATATATATTCTGGTATTCATGATTTCCAGCACCGTCACCGGTTGTTATATCGGCGCCAGAATCAACGATTATGTTAAAAAGGAATCCTTGAGGCGTCCCTGGGTGGAGGCTTTGCTGGGAATAACCATCCTGCAAATAGCCTGTACCATACCCCTTTTAGGATTCTGGATATCTTTGGCCGCCAGCGCTCTGTGCTTTGGCGCGCTGATACTGGCCCTGGCGGCCGGGCGCAAACCGCTGGTGGAAATGTATTATGAAAAGGAAATACAGGAGCCTGAGATCAACAGCTAATAGATGCAGGGGGCCGGTTTTTCTATTTCAAATCTGAAAGATTTGAAATAGAAAAACCGGCCCCCTGCATCTCATGAAGTTCCCTTGATATTACATTCGTTTCAGTCCCCGTGCTCATACATCGGTTTCACCACCAGGTAATTGTTGTACCAGGTCGCCATGGCGGTCTGGATTTCGCTGGCACGGTAGTAGCGGTCCTTGCCCTTGGGCTCTTTGCTGAGCGAGTAATAGTATGAAGAGTTAGCGGGGTCGTAGCATTCGTAGAACAATTGATTATCTACCAGCACAAAGCCTTTGAGGATTATGAAATGCCCGGTCCCGCCGCTATAGAATTTGTCCACATGCTGGTTCTGATTTTTATTGTATGTTAATGCGCTCAGGTCTATGTTGATAATAAGAATGTAGCCGGCTCTCAACTCTCTTAAGATGCGTTCATCTCCGAGATTCATCGATTCATTGTAGGGGATGCCATAGATGTCCATGTAAGCAGCGATGTCGTCCATGTACCACCATCCACCGTCAGCATGATAAGTATCCCGGGCTTCTTCGGTCTTGTGGCTGAAATAGGGATCAGACCATTCGCATGCCATGGTAACACAGGCGGGACCGCAGTTTTCGAAGCCGTACTTGCCGGTTTTATTCTGGTTTATATACCAGTCATAGCCGGGGTCGTTGCTCACATACTCCTCTTCAGAAATGCCCAGGCCCCACTTGTCCCAGCTATGAGCAGGAACAGGACGGATCATCTCCTCGAAATCGGAATAGTGAATACAAAACTGGGCCAGGCAGCCCAGAGGGCCGTCCATCAGGCTGGTGGCTGAACTGCCGCTGGCAAGTGCAGCTGCACCCGGGACGCATCCTGTCTGGCCGGGAGGGTATGAGGGCGCCAGGCAGCAGACTCCAGCCAGGCATATGGCCAGGATGGTTGCGGTCACAGCCCGCGCTAGAATTTCGCCAGGTTTGCTCATAACTCAATCCCACCTGCATTAATAGATTATCACTATATATTTTGTCACAAGCCGGCCATTATACCAAGGATTAGTTGGCATGATAATAAATATCACACCAGGTGCCAATAATGAGGATTTCAATCACTGAATCAGGCATATCTCATGGCACAATGATCAGGGAAATGAGTTGCAAAGTAATAATTATGTTCAAAATCGCACTAAGTTGATTCGCCATCGTTGTTTCATTATAATTTATAGATATTCAATCGTGAGGGATAGCACATTATTAAAACAATAGAATTGCCAGAATACAAGCGGGTAAGCGTACTTAACGGAGTGTTCGGCTCCGGCAAGAGCGAGTGCTCAATCAGCCTGGCCCTTCAGCTGGCCGCGAGCAAGCAAGAAGAGGTGGCCCTGGTAGATATTGATCTGGTCAATTCCAATTTTTGCAGTATGGAAGTCCGGAAAATTTTGGAACAAAATGAAGTACGGCTGTGAGCACCGCATGATGCGGTGCGTTTTTCTGATCTGCCATTAGCAGGAGATCAGCTGGTGGTATCCGAAACATTATAGAAATTCATGAAAGCTGAATCCCCGGTATTAATCTAGCCGGATTCATGCCCTTCCTTATAACTGTTCAATGGAAGAATGGAGGAACAATATGTTAGAACTAAGAATCAATGGGTTTGGCGGGCAGGGCTCCGTTACCCTGGCTCATTTGTTAGCGCAGGCTGCGCTGGAAAACGGTGAGCATGGACAAGCCTTGCCTTTCTTCGGGGTGGAACGCCGCGGAGCCCCGGTGCGGGCTGCAGTGCGCATGTCCCCCACCACCATACACGCGCACAGTCAATGTGAACTGCCCGATTATGTGGTAGTGATGAGCGAAAAGCTAACCGAAACGGCGGTCAGTGAAGGCATTACTGAGATCGGCACCGTGATCATCAATGCTCCGTGCGCGGCGGCCGTGGATAAACACCCTACCTGGCAGGTAGATGCTGACGCCATCGCTCGCGAAGCCGGGTTGTTTTCCACCGATGGACCCACTATCAATATTCCACTTTTTGGCGCAGTATGCCGGGTACTGAATATACCGCAAAAAATTATGGAACAAACCATCCTTAATAAATGGCCGGGCAATAACGGTGAGCGCAATTTGGGCGCTGCTGGCAAGGCATACACCACTGTGACCAGGATTGGTCTATAGCGCTCAATATTGGGATTAGCGAAAGGAATGGAATTTAATGAAATCAGTTACAAAAGCCTACCGGCCCATTTCCTGGCCGATGAAGGGCGCAGGCGGCGACACAGGCTCATGGCGAGTGCACCGTCCGGTAGTTGACCTTCAGAAATGCACCAAATGCCAATTTTGCTGGGTATATTGTCCGGAAGCGGTTATTGACCGCGATGAAATTACGATTGATTACCGCTACTGCAAGGGCTGCGGTGTGTGCGCCGTAGAATGCCCCACCGGAGCAATCAGTATGGAAAAGGAGGAGTAGCAGTATGAAAGCGGCGCAAGTTAGAATGGAAACCGGTGCCTATGCTGCCGCGCTGGCAGTTAAAAGCGCCCGAGTGGATGTAGTGCCAGGCTACCCCATCACCCCCCAGACCAGCATCATGGAAGCGGTGGCCGCTATGGTCGAAAATGGCGAGCTGAACGCCCGCTTCATTCCGGTGGAAGGCGAACATAGCGCCATGGCTGCTGCTGTGGCCGCTGCTGCTGCCGGTGCCCGCGTTTTCACAGCCACCTCGGCCAACGGCCTGTTATATATGCACGAGGTTTTACATATGGCTTCCGGTGGACGTTTGCCGGTTGTAATGTGCAACGTTAACCGCGGCATATTTGCCCCCTGGACCCTGTGGGCTGATCATCAGGACTCATTTGCCCAGCGCGATACCGGCTGGATTCAGTATCACTGCTCCTCTAACCAGGAGGTGTTCAACACCATTTTGCAGGCTTTCCGCGTGGCCGAACAGATCAATATCCCAGTAATGGTCAACTTCGATGGCTTTGCAATATCTCATTGCCTGATGCCCCTCACCCTGCCGCCACAGGAGGATATCGACCGTTTCCTGCCTCCGCACGAACCGGAATGGCGGCTCGATCCGGCAAACCCCTCTTCATTCAGCAATGTGACAAATGCGCCCGAATACGCACAATTCCGCCAGATGCTGTCCGAGGATATACTAGCGGCGATTCCGTTGGTAAAGCAGGCCGCGCAGGAATATAAGGAGATCACCGGCATGTGGGACGGCGGAACCATCGACACCTATAGGCTGGAAGACGCCGAAGTGGTAGTTTTTGCTGTAAACAGTATGGCGGCAGAATTAAGGCTTTCCGTTGACATCCTTCGCGAGCAGGGCATCGCAGCTGGCTTATTGCGGCCGCGCCTGTATCTGCCATTCCCAACCGAGGATATTATCAATGCACTGCCGCAAAATGCGCAGGTGATGGTGCTGGATCGTAACTATAACTACGGATACCCCGGCGGTATTTTAGCTTCAGAGCTGAAAAGCGTGCTCTTTGAACACCGCAAAGACATCACGATTAAGAACCGGGTAATGGGCATTGGCGGTATCGATCTAACCCGTCGCTTCATGGCTGCCGAGATTCGCGCCATGATGGATGAATAAAAGCATAGACCACGAAAGGACTGGATGATATATGACTACCAGTATTAAAAAATTACCGGATAATGAGCAGGTTTTAAGCGGCAACGGGGCCTGCGGCGGCTGTCCCGCCACAATGGCGCTGCGCATTGTAGGCAAGGCTTTGGGTTCGAACGCCATTATGCTGCTGACCCCTTCCTGCTCGGTTGCCAGCATGGGCATGACTCCCAAGCTGGGCTACAACTGGCCCTGTATTAATATTACCTTTGCGAGCGCGGGCTCTTCGGCCTCCGGTATTGTACACGCGGTTGAAATAATGAAGGAAAAGGGCCGCCTGCAGGGCGAACTGCCTACGATATTCGCCTGGGTGGGCGATGGCGGCACGTATGACATCGGTTTCCAGGCGCTTTCAGCCGCAGCCGAGCGCAACGACAATATAATTTTCTTTTGCTATAACAATGAAGCCTACAGCAACACCGGAGTACAGCGCAGCGGTGCCACCCCGCGCGGCAGTTTCACTACTACCACCCCCACCGGCAAGCGCCAGCCCAAGAAAAACATGGCTCTGCTGATGCTGGAGCATAATATTCCCTACGTAGCTACCACCACCGTGGCTTACCCCGGCGACCTGTACGACAAGGTGGTAAAAGCTAAAAACATCCCGGGCTTTAAATACATCGAAATTCTGGCGCCCTGCTATTTAGGCTGGCAGTTCGACATGCCTGACACCGTGCAGATGAGCCGCATGGCAGTGCGCAGCGGAGCCTGGCTGTTATGGGAAGCAGAAAACAGGAAGATCAGCTTTAATAATCCCAGCACGAATATCATTAGCGGCAAAAAAGAGGCTGCTCCAGTGGATGAATATGTAATGAAGCAGGGCCGTTTCAACCGCTTGCTCAAAGGCCCGGACGCTGCACAGCGCATTGCCGAAATTCAAGGCGACATTGATCACGAGATCGCATTTATGCGGGAACGGGCAAAGATTACGATTTAGCACATATCAGGCGGCGACAGCCGCCATTCCAACGGAGGAGCGAAGCTGCGGAGTCAGAGCCAAATGAACGAACAGCATTCAAAGATGCAGACAGAAGCAATGCGGTGCTTTCATTGGGAGGATGACTCCGTTTTAATTGCGCCGGAATCGCTGCATAATGCTGCGGTTTCCCCTTTTCTAAAATAAAGATTTGTTGTTTAATGAATTAGGTGTGACAATGAATATGGAATGGTGTTTCCCGATGGAAGATATTTGCCCGGGGAAACCGTTGATACATAAGGAGCTTTAAAAGCAGAAGGAGACGACCATGAAGGACAGGGACAAACTTATCGAAGAGATAATTGCAGCCCGTGACCAGTCGCCGGTCGGCAAGGTGAGTTGCACGGTGGCCAGGGAACTCATGACCAAATACGAGGTGGAGCACGGTGTTATGGCCCGGGTATGCGATGAACTGGATATCAGGATCAATGCATGTGAGCTAGGGTGTTTCCAGTAAGAGAGCGGGATTTATATGCGTAATCAGAAGAACCGGGATAGTTTCGACCGGCAGATAGATTATTTGAGGATATCAATCACTGATCGCTGTAATCTGCGCTGCTTGTATTGCATGCCTGGAGACGGTTTCACCCGTTTGCTTGAGCATGGCCAGATACTGAGCCTGGAGGAAATCGCCAGGGTTACTGGAATAAGTTCTGAACTGGGTATTCGAAAAGTCAGGCTTACCGGTGGAGAGCCGCTTATAAGGCGCAACATCGCCACGCTGATATCATATATTCATGAGATTCCTAAAATTGAAGAAATTGCCCTCACCACCAATGGCATTCTTCTGGCCGGCAAAGTCGGCGAATTGAAAGCAGCCGGGCTGGACCGGGTAAATATCAGCATGGATTCGCTGAATCCAGAAAAATATGCTAAAATAACCCGCGGCGGTGACATAAAAAAGGTTTATCAAGCTATTGAAGAAGTCCTGGCAGAGGGTTTGCACCCGGTGAAGATCAACGTTGTGGCGATCAAGGGTTTCAACGATGATGAGATAGGCGATTTTGCCCGCCTGGCATATAAGCTCCCTCTGCATGTGCGCTTTATCGAGTTTATGCCGGTAGGGGATCTGCTTTTCTGGGAATCGGGCAAGTTCATTTCCATCCAGGATATTCGCAGGGAAGTTCAAAAGTACTATGCTCTCAATCCCGATAAAACTGTGGCGGGCAATGGTCCGGCAGAAAATTTTGTTATACCCGGCGGCAATGGGAGCATTGGCTTCATAAGTCCCATTTCCAAACATTTCTGCCATAGCTGCAACCGGTTGCGCCTTACCGCAGACGGCCGGCTCAGAGCATGCTTGCATGACCGGGGTGAAGTGGCTTTGAGGGAAGCAATCAGGGCTGGAGCTTCCGACGAAGAAATAGCCGAGCTTTTCAGGGAATGCATTGCTCTGAAACCGCGTGAGCATCACATGGAAGACGGATGGGGCAGCGAAAACCAGCGCAAAATGTTCCAGATCGGAGGCTAATATGGACTTTACCCACATTAATCAAGACGGGCGAGCCCGGATGGTGGATGTAGGCGGGAAAGAATCCAGCCGCCGAATAGCCAGGGCGGAAGCCACGGTGTACATGGAACGGAGCACCTTGGATGCTATCAAGGATGGCGCCATCAAGAAGGGCGATGTTCTGGCAGTTGCCCAGGTGGCAGGAATCATGGCTGCAAAAAGAACCCCTGATCTCATACCCATGTGCCATCCCTTGATGATTGAAGGCATAGATATCGATTTTGAGTTTGATTATTCGAAATGCGGGCTTATTATTCGAGCCGAAGTCCGGACCAGCGGCAAGACCGGGGTGGAGATGGAAGCGATGACTGCGGCGGCATCTGCAGCCCTGACAGTTTACGATATGAGCAAAGCCGTGGATCGCTGGATGCGAATCAGCGACATAAGGCTCCTGGAAAAATCCGGAGGTAAAAGCGGCCATTTGTTAAGACCTGCAGTTGAATAACCATCTTGCCCGGCAAGATCTCGTCCCGGTATGTTTTCCCTTTAACTAATCAAATATTATTTATGTGCAGGAGAATCTGCTCCTGCCTTGGAAAGGTGTGTGTAAAATGTACCGTACAGGTATAATAGTTATGAGCGATAAAGGTTCGCGCGGGGAGCGGGAAGATAAAAGCAGTGAAGAAATCCGGAAAATGCTGCCACCTGATCTATATTCGGTGGAACACTACGAAATAATTCCCGACGAACGGGAACGCATCCAGGAGAGCCTGGTCAACGCCTGTGACAAGTTGCATCTTGACCTGGTTTTTACTTCGGGCGGAACAGGACTGGCCAGCCGGGATTTAACCCCGGAAGTGACTGCCCAGGTATGCCACAAAATAATTCCTGGTATTGGAGAAGCCATGCGCGCCTATGGTATGACCAAAACGCCACGGGCCATGCTCTCTAGAGCCATCGCCGGTATGCGCAGCCGGACCCTGATAGTCAACCTGCCGGGAAGCGTTAAAGGGGTCAGGGAATCCCTGGAAGCCATTCTGCCCGCTCTGGATCACGGCCTGGATACGCTTAAAGGCGAGAGCAGTGAATGCGGCCGGTCATAAGACCGGCCAGAATAGCAATCATCTATATCATTTAACCAAGCCTGTAAATCAAAAGGACTGTTCTGGTGATTTACGGGCTTTGCTCATTTATCGGCCCTCATCTAATGCCGTCGGTTCAAAATTCCGATAAATAGCATTAGAAGAGTGGTTTCCCGGATTGAAGCTGTTTTGGCGATGCTGGATATTTAGCTTCCCAGTGGATATAATTAACACAAAACGATGATTTGAAGGATGGAACGGGAGCATGATGGCGTCAACCCGGCCGTTGTATCATCGTTACGCAGGAGTAAACTGTGGATATTGCATTGCGCATCGATCTTAATATTTTTTCCTGCCTGGTGCTGCTGGTATTGTGGTTAAGCACTTTCCAAAATATAGGCCGCAAGAATATTCAGCAGCGCTTGTATTTTTATCTCATGGTTATGACTATAGGGATGCTATGCCTGGAAAGCGCCTCCTGGATGCTAGACGGTCTGGAAGGCTTCAGGTTCTACATATTGGCTTACGTGATAAATATTGCTTTGTTCGCTTTGACCCCTGTCCCTGCGCTGTTATGGATGATGTATGCCGACTACCAGATATTTACCAATAGCAATCGCCTAAAAACCTGCATCATTATTATGCTGTTTCCCCTGGCGGTAAATACAGTCATCTGCATAGGCTCTCCTGTTTTCCAGATGTTTTTCTACATAGATTCGGCCAATTTGTATCATCGCGGCCCCTGGTTCCCGCTTTTCCTGGCCATTTGCCTGCTGCCCCAATTCTATGTGCTGCTGCTTATTATCATAAACCGCAGCCGCTTGAGCAGCCAGGAACTATACTCCATGGCGTCGTTCCCGATTCTGCCTCTGGTGGGAGGAATTCTGCAGACAGTGTTTTATGGAGTGACCCTGACATGGAACTGCGTAACTCTGGGGCTTTTGATTATATATGTCAATATCCAGTACAGCCTGGCTCATACTGATTACTTAACTGGAGTATACAACCGGAGGCAGGCAGATCAGTACATACGCAAAAAAATCCGGGCTACCGAGCAGGGACACGGTTTTTCAGGTATTCTAATCGATTTGGACGATTTCAAGATAATTAATGATCGCTATGGCCATGAGGAAGGTGACAAATGCCTGGCTATGGTGGTTCAGCTGCTGCGCCGGACCTTGCGGCGTGATGATTTCCTGGCCCGTCTGGGCGGAGACGAATTCCTGGTCGTATTGGATATTTCCAAGCGGGAGGAGCTTAACCGGGCTATAGCGCGCATACATGACTGCTTCAAGGAATACAACCTGCAAAGCGGTAAGGGGTACATAATCGGCGTAAGCATGGGAGCTGATGTTTACGATCCGAGGAAAAGACAGAACCGCAGTTCCTTTATTAAACACCTGGATCGCTTGATGTATTCGGACAAAATGGGCCGCAAGGATGCCCGCAAAAACAACCGACCGCCGCGTATAGCAACTGGTGTACCTGAATATGAACAGTAAATATCAGGGTACGGTTTTTGGAAGCAGTGATTACATAGACCTCCGGTAGAAAAGATCGTCAAGACCGGTACAGGAGAAAATGGCAGATAATGAGAGGATACGGATGAAAGGAAGCGCAATAGTAACAAAAACACTGCACGTGTGGCTTGAAACCCGGGGCCCTCTTGCCTATTATTATACACATGTATTAGCACTCGACCTCAATGAGTGCTAACAGACTAAATTAAGGGAGGCAAAACTGTGAAGATTCAACCATTGAACGACAGGGTGGTAGTGAAGGTGATCGAAGCGGTCGAAGAAAAGACCAAGAGTGGCCTGTATGTTCCCGACACTGCAAAGGATAAGCCGATGGAAGCTGAAGTCCTGGCCGTAGGTCCTGGCCCGAGAAACGAAAAAGGGGAAAGATTAGCTATCGATCTCAAGGTTGGCGACAAGGTCATATTTTCCAAATACGGCGGAGTCGAAATCAAGGTTGACGGAGAAGAATATCTCATTTTGGCCGAGAGGGACATCCTGGCCAAGCTCGCATAATTTTAAATTAACGATTTTTGAATATTGATAAGGAGGTCCATTAAATGCTTGCCAAAGAGATAAAATTCGGAGAAGAAGCCAGAAGAGCGCTTGAAAGAGGCGTGGACACACTGGCCAATGCCGTTAAGGTAACTCTCGGACCCAAAGGCCGCAATGTGGTGCTGGACCGGAAGTTTGGCTCACCCACCATCACCAATGATGGTGTAACTATCGCTCGTGATATTGACCTGAAAGACCCCTGGGAAAACCTGGGATGCCAGCTGGTAAAGGAAGTTGCAATCAAGACCAACGACGTAGCCGGAGACGGTACTACTACCGCCACCATCCTTGCCCAGGCCATGATTAAAGAAGGTCTGAAAAACGTAGCTGCAGGCGCTAACCCGATGATCATGAGAAAAGGCATCGAAAAAGCCGTCGAAGCAGCCGTAGAAAAAATCAAAGAGATCAGCAAACCGGTGGAATCCAAGGAAGCCATCGCCCAGGTTGCTGCCATTTCCGCCGACGATCAGACCATCGGTCTGTTGATTTCCGATGCTATGGAAAAAGTTGGCCGCGATGGAGTTATCACCGTTGAAGAATCGCAGTCAGTGGGAACTTCCCTGGAAGTAGTGGAAGGCATGGCCTTTGATCGCGGTTATGTATCACCCTACATGATTACCGACACTGAAAAAATGGTTGCCGTTCTAGACAACCCTTATGTGCTCATTACCGACAAGAAAATTTCCTCGATTCAAGAAGTTCTGCCCATCCTGGAAAAGGTTGTTCAGACTGGTAAACCGATGCTGCTGATTGCCGAAGACATCGAAGGCGAAGCCATGGCCACCCTCGTTGTTAATAAGCTGCGCGGCACCTTCACCTGTGTTGCTGTAAAAGCGCCGGCATTTGGTGAAAGAAGAAAAGCCATGCTGGAAGACATCGCCGTTTTGACCAATGGCCAGGTGGTTTCTGAAGATATTGGCGCCAAGATGGAAAACATTACCCTGGATATGCTGGGCCGGGCCAATAAGGTCGTGGTCAAGAAAGACGAAACTATTATTGTTGACGGAGCTGGCACCGTTGAAGCCGTTAAAGCCAGAATCGCCAATATTAAAGGGCAATATGAAGAAAGCGAATCCGAATATGACAAAGAAAAGCTCCAGGAAAGAATGGCCAAGCTGTCTGGTGGCGTAGCCATCATCAAGGTTGGTGCAGCCACTGAAACCGAGCTGAAAGAAAAGAAACACCGCATCGAAGATGCCCTGGCCGCGACTAAAGCCGCAGTTGAAGAAGGCATCGTTCCCGGCGGCGGAACTGCTCTTATTAATATCATTCCCACCATCGCTGCTATTGTTGCTGATGGCGACGAACTTACCGGTGTTCTCCTGGTCAAGAAAGCCATGGAAGAACCCCTGCGCCAGATTGCTTACAATGCTGGAGCTGAAGGTTCTGTTGTTGTGGAAAAAGTTAAGGAAGCTAAAGAAGGAACCGGATACAACGCCCTGACCGGCGTTTATGAAAATATGATTAAAGCCGGCATCATCGATCCGGCGAAGGTAACCCGCTCGGCCGTGCAGAATGCTGCTTCCATTGCAGCCATGCTGCTTACCACCGAAGCAGTGGTAACCGAATCTCCCGACAAAGACGCTGCGAGTGCGGCCATGGCTGGCATGGGCGGCGGAATGGGCGGCATGGGCGGCATGATGTAAGCTGTCCACCCAATCCAATACTCCAATAAATAAGAGGCCAGGTTTTCTAACCTGGCCTCTGTTTTATAAACAAGTCAGGCCGATGAGAAAACGCGTTCGCCGAGGCTCATCAGACACTTCGTGTCAGATTCGATCCTGCGGCATTCGGTGCAGAACTGCACCTTCGCCGCGTTATGAGCAAAGTCCGCGATTGAGGCGTACTTATCGTACGTTGATTGAGCGGGCTTTGTGATATGACGATGAGATTCGCTTTTGTTATCGGTCTGAGGCCAGGTTTTCGGATTTGGCCTCTGTTTTTGTGCGCCCGGTACGGGCGCGTTATGAGCAAAGGCCGCGTGTCCCGTATTTCGCTTCCCGCGACTCGCTGCACTTTTCCCGCATTACTCTTTCCCCGTATCACTCTTACCGTTTCACTTTTCTCGTTTTACTTTTTACTTTTTACCCTTCCTGCTTTTCAGACCTGAAACAGCGTTTTTCACAAATGAAACACCAACCAGAATCCTGAACCATTTTAACGGCCGGTTTTGACTTACCAGTGTTAAGCCAGGCGATTCTGTCACTAATATTCAAAATATCCGCTCTTTGCAGCTATCGGTAATGTCCCTGGCAGCGAACAGCCGAATTCTGCCGGACTGAGCGTCAGGTACCGGCATCCTGGTATGTTTGTTGCATTATAAATAGTTAGATTACTGCATCCAGCCGGGGTATTTCTGCGGAGAATCCGGGCAACGGGTAAATTTCTACTAACAGGCAAGAAGGGGGTGCAAAGGAAGTAATACCGGCATGCCAGTAAGAAACGAGGGGGAATTGAAAACATGGATTTACAGACTGTTCTGTATGAAAAAGGCGATGGCATAGCCACGATAACCTTGAACCGGCCCAGGGTGATGAACGCCATTAACGATGAGCTATTGCGGGAAATATCCGCACTTATGGACGAAATAGCACGGGATGACGAAATCCGGGCAGTAATTTTAACTGGAGGGCCTAAGGTTTTTGCCGCTGGCGCTGATATTGCTTTTATGTCATCTGCCGGAGCGCTGCAGGCCGAGTCATTTATGTCTTTGTGCCATGAGACTATTAACAAGATCGACAACCTGGATAAGCCTGTAGTTGCTGCAATTGCAGGCCTGGCTCTGGGAGGGGGCTGCGAACTCGCTCTGAGCTGTGACATAAGGATCGCTGCCGAGGGCAGCAAAATAGGGTTGCCGGAAATCAACCTCGGCCTGTATCCTGGCGGAGGGGGAACCCAACGCATGACCCGCCTGGTGGGGCCCGGTTGGACCAGGCAGATGCTAATGACAGGCAAACCGGTGGATGCAGTCCAGGCATTAAGCATAGGACTTATAACCAGCATGGTTCCGGCTGAACGGTTAATGGCGGCCGCCAGGGACATGGCTGGTGATCTGGCTGCAAAATCGGTTCTGGCCATGAGGATGATGAAAAAAAGCATAAAATTCGGTGAGAATGTGGACTTGCCCTCTGGCTGCTTATTCGAACAGAAGTTATGGGCTTTATTAATGTCCAGTGAAGATGCGCATGAAGGAATGAAGGCTTTTATGGAAAAACGGCAACCGGTATATAAAGGGAGGTAAAATCATGTCATTTAACATGGGTCTTAACGAGGAACAGCTTGCTTTACAGAGAATGCTGCGCAAGTTTGTCGAGAACGAGATCGTTCCGGTCCGGGCTCAATACGATGAAAAAGAGGAATTTCCCTGGCCAGTAGTGAAGAAAATGCAGGAACTGGGGCTGAACTGCATTTTCGCCCCGGAAAAATACAATGGCTTTCTGTACGATTCGGTAACCCGGTGCATGATCGCCGAAGAACTGTGCCGGGGATGTACAGGCATAGCCCTGGCAGTGCTTACCAACTGTCTGGCCTCCGAACCGGTTATAATTGCCGGCAACGAGGAGCAGCAGGATTGGTGGTTCACCCGGGCCTGCCAGGAAGGAAAGCTTCAATCATTCGCAGTTACTGAACCGGGAGCGGGTTCCAATGTTGCTGGTATTGGTACCACTGCCAAAAAAGAAGGCGACTATTATATTTTAAATGGCACCAAGTGCTTTATCACTAACGGTGGTGTAGCCGGCCAGTTTTCGGTGCTGGCCAGCCTGGACCGCAGCAAGGGTCACAAGACTATGTGTTTTTTCATTGTAGACCGAGATCTGGAGGGAGTTTCAATTGGCAAGAAAGAAATTAAAATGGGCATTCGAGCTTCCAATACCGTTGAGGTGGTATTTGACAATGTTCGAGTTCACAAAAAATGGCTGCTCGGGAAGGAAGGAGAGGGATTCAAGATCGCGATGAAAACCTTTGACGCTTCACGCCCGCTGGTTGGTGCGCTGGCAGTAGGGGTGGCTCAAGGAGCCTTTGAATTTGCCAGAGACTATGCCAAAGAAAGGCAGACTTTTGGTAAGCCTATCGCATCTTACCAGGCGATCCAGTTCATGCTGGCCGACATGGCCATGAAGATTGAAGCTTCGCGCTTGCTGGTGCAAAAAGCCTGCTGGTTAATGGACGCTGGACTGCCAAATTCGATGGAGGCATCGTTTGCCAAGTGTTTTGGAGCTGACATGTGTATGGAAGTAACCACTGATGCAGTACAAATTCTAGGAGGATACGGCTATTCCCGCGAGTACCCGGTGGAAAAAATGATGCGTGATGCCAAGATACTTCAGATTTTCGAAGGTACGGCCCAGATTCAGCGCATAGTTATCGCCGGACACATTCTGGCGTCATAAACAATAATCCGTAGCGTCTCATGCCTTAATATATCCTCTCTTTTTGATCCGGGCTTTTACTTTGATTCGAAGCCTGGATTTTTTTGAAACGGATTGTGCAAACGGGAACATACCCTGTGGCAAGAAATCCGGCACCGAATCATCATACAGTGCCGGATTTCTTTTCCTCTGGTTCAGCCGCTTATTCGATATGGAAAATCGGCCTGGTGATAGGCCCGGCTGTATAGGTGTCCCCGGGAAACACCCGGCCCGATATGGTTACGGTTTTACCGATCAGGTCCAGGCTTATTTTTTGAGCATTGCAGTCGACGAGATTGCCCATTAGCCATGGCCCTTCATCCAGTTCAACCAGGGCTACCGTATATGGAAGTTCGTTTTCCCTGCCCAGGGGAGCAATATAGTGAGTTGTGAAGCTGACCAGTTTGCCTTTGCCGCTTAACTGCACTACTTCAGAATCCAGGCCGGCGCATTCCTGGCAGGCCATCTTGGGCGGACAGGTTATGGTTCCGCATGAATTGCATTTCAATCCCATCAGTTTGTTTTTGCGCAGAGCGTTGTTATACTCTTTAAAAGGCAGTTTATATTCCATTCTGTCGGGCCTCCTTATACTAAATATGTCTATACATTCGACAGTATCAGGTCACAAATGGTACCATCACCGCCCAGAGTATCTACCAGGCCAATTTTGGCTCCCTCGACCTGTGTGCCCTGTTCGGCACATTCACCGCGCAGCTGCCGGGTGATATGGCAGAGCTGCGAAACACCGGTAGCCCCGATGGGATGTCCTTTGGACTTCAGACCTCCAGAAGTGTTAATAGGAATTCTGCCGCCAACCCTGGTTTCTCCATTTTCCCAGGCTTCAGGTGCTTTGCCGGCTCCAAAAAAGCCCAGGTTTTCAGCAGCTATGAATGACGCAATGCTAAAACAGTCGTGCAGTTCGCATACATCTACATCCTGGGGGCTGATGCCGGCCATTTTATAAGCCTGTTCAGCCGCCAGCTCCCGGGCTCTGATCCGGGGCAGGTATTTATATTGTGAAGACATCTTGCCTGAAGTGGCCATTCCCATGCCGGTGAAATAAACTGGTTTTTTATCGGATATCTTGCGGGCAGTCTCTTCAGAACACAATATGGCAGCGGCTGCGCCATCAGAGAACGGGCAGCAGTCATGCAGCTGAAGAGGTGTGCATACTGCCGGGCTTTTTAAGACTTCCTCTACGGTAATCTCCTGCTGAATCTGAGCCCAGGGATTTTTCATGCCGTATTCATGGGACTGCACCGAAACCGTAGCCATTTGCGATTTCAATTTCTGGAGGGGAATACCGTATTTCTGTGAATAAAGCAGGGTCATGAGGGCGAAATAACCGGGAAAGGTCAGGCCGGCTCCAAACTCATATCGTCCGTCAGTACCCATGCAAAATGAACGGGTGGCCAGGGCTGTGCCCATGGCGGTGGCTTTCTCCACTCCGCCCACCAGGACGATATCATAGAATCCTGAAGCTATCCACATGACCGCATCCCGAATTGCCACCGTGCCGGATGCACAGGCGGCTTCATAACGGATGGCCGGAATATTCGGGCAGCCGATGTCATCCAGGGCAAATTGGGAAACCGTGGCCTGCCCCTCGCAAATAGTGCCCAGGCAGTTGCCAATATGGGCTGATTGAATGTCTTTGGCTTCCAGGCGGGAATCGGTGATAGCTTCGGTTGCAGCCTCCGCCAGCAGTTCCACCTGGGTTTTGGGGGAATTAAAACAAAACCGGGTATGTCCAAGACCTAAAACAGCTACTTTTCTCATTGCCGCACTCCTTCCAAAAAAATAGTAAAATATGCTTGCCTGACAGCTACAAGCCCAGGCCCCTGCTGATTATCACCTTCATCACCTCCGAAGTGCCTGCGTAAATGGTTTGAACCCGGGCGTCGACGAACAGGCGGGAAATCTCATATTCACTGCAGTATCCGTAACCGCCGAAAAGCTGCAGACAACGGCTGGCCGCTCTGTTCAACATTTCACAGACCCACAATTTGGCCATGCTGACTTCTTGAACTACGTTATTGCCGTCTATATGCTGAAGAATCAGGGAATCGACAAAGCTTCTCCCAAGTTGGATTTCAGTCGCAACTTCCGCCAGGGTGAACTGGGTATTCTGAAAGCTGCTGAGTGGCTTATTGAACAAGCTTCTTTCCGATACGTAGTCAAGGGTTATTTCCAGGCAGCGTTCGGCCAAAGATTGGTTCAAGATAACTGCCATCAGCCTCTCCTGTTGCAGTTTCTGCATCAGATAGGCGAAACCCATGCCTTCCTGGCCCAGCAGGTTGGCAGCCGGCACCCGGCAGTTGTCAAAAAAGAGCTCGGCAGTGTCCTGAGAGTGCAGGCCAATCTTGGGTATCTGTTTGCTTCGTTCAAAACCGGGGGTGTCTCTTTCGACCACGAAAAGGCTGATTCCTTTGGCTCCTGCTGCCGGGTCGGTTTTAGCCGCTACTATGACCAGGTCGGCCAGAATGCCGTTGGAAATAAAGGTTTTAGAACCGTTGATTACATAGCTGTCGCCATCTTTAACAGCTGTACTTCGAATGGCTGCCAGGTCTGAACCAGCACCAGGTTCAGTCATAGCAACCGCCAGGATTTTTTCGCCTGAAGCGCATCCGGGCAGCCATTTTTGTTTTTGAGCTTCTGTGCCGAAAGAGGCAATATAGGGAGCCACTATATCGCTGTGGAGGAATGCGAAGAAGCCTACTACAGCTTTACGGCCGAATTCTTCGCAGGCAATTACCGAATAAAGAAAATCCGCACCGGAACCCCCGTATTTTTCGTCCAGCCAGGGACAAAGGAAACCATAGCTGCCAATATCTGAAAACGCCTTCCGGGGCACAATCCCATCTTTCTCCCACTGGGGATAATATGGAAGGATTTCGTTGTCAACATAAGAGCTTATGGCCTTTCTGAACATCTGGTGCTCCTCGCTAAAGGGCAAACTGCGCTGCATTTGTTGCGCCTCCTTTCTAATGAATCTTTTATTGTCCCGGCGGTATGACTTCGCCAGGATTGTGCGTTTATCAATATTGGGGTTTACATATCACCTCCGAATTAAACAGATGATCTTCAGCCAGGCGCCTGCCGGCCCGGACAAATATACTAGAAGCAAAATGTGTGCCATAGAACGAATAACTCGGATGACAGGGGGATACACGGAATGCAGGGTTGGGATAGATGGATTTGGCATATGGAAAAAGAAGAGTATTTTGGCATAGCCAAGCCCGGAAAGGCTTGATTGGGGCGGGATTTAACATTGATCGGACCTGGCGTTTCACATATGAAACGGGTATGAATAACAGGAAAGAAGGTCACAGAGAAATCACCCTGGGGGCTATAAATAGCCCCCAGGATGATTAATTATGCGTTTGCAGTTTTAAGAACGGCTTGAATTACATCAAATCGTGTTTTTTCATCAAGCGATATAACGTGGTCCGTGAAACACCCAGAGAATCGGCGGTTTTTTGGCGGTCACCGCCACTGGCTTTAAGTGCTGCCATGATCTGTGCTTTTTCGGTATTGTTAACTGACGAACGCAATCCGGTATTCCGGTCTTCGCCCGGCCAATCTCCCCGATTATCGAAAAATATCAGGTTTTCCGGTCCCAGTTCATTGCTCCGGCAGAAATTCATGGCGGTCTCGAGAATATTAACCAGTTCTCGGATATTGCCAGGCCAGTGGTATTGCATAAGCATCTTAACAGCTTCAGGCGTAATGCCGATGATGCTTTGGCCCAGCTTTTGGTTAAGATCCTGAATAGCCTGTTTGGCGATGAAGGGGATGTCTTCCACCCGCTCTCGCAGAGGCGGAATATCCAGATTGACTACATTTAGCCGGTAGTACAAATCAAGCCGGAAAGACCCACAGTCCACCAGTTCCTTTAGATTACGGTTGGTGGCAGAAACCACGCGGACATTTATAGGAACGGTCTTATTATCTCCGACCCGTTCGATTTCCCGTTCCTGGAGCACCCGCAGCAGTTTGACCTGCATGGACACCGGCATATCACCGATCTCATCCAAAAAAATGGTGCCCCGGTTGGCCAGCTCAAATTTGCCCATTTTACCGCCTTTGCGGGCCCCTGTAAACGCACCGTCCCCATAGCCAAAAAGCTCTGATTCCATGAGCGATTCAGGAATGGCTGCACAGTTGACTTTGACGAAAGGAAAGGCTGCCCGTTCGCTGTGGGAATGTATAGCCTGTGCAAACAGTTCCTTGCCAGTTCCGCTTTCCCCCGTAATAAGCACTGATGAAGGCGAAGATGCCACGGTCAAAATCATATTCTTAAGGGTTTGGATTTTCGAGCTCTGGCCCTTGATATTATCAATACCTTTGCTGACGGAATGGGTTTTATGAAACTCGTCTTTGTATGAGTTAAGCTCGATTACAAACTGATTGACGTTGAACATTATGTCCCTGGCCTCCAGGCGGGAAATTATATTTATATACTCCTCGGCCTGAAAAATGTTTCGCCTTATGCAGTTCATATCCAGGGATATGTACTGGCCGAAAGCTCCGACAACCTGGCCATCCTTAAAAATGGGGTGGCGCTGGGCGATGAGCCTGGGATGGGGATAAAAGTTAAGCAGGTCCGGGCGGCCTTTCTTGATTACGTTCAGCAAGCCGGGATCGATGTTGTATTCGTCAAGCTTATGCCCGATAAGATTGCTCTTCTTAATTTTGACGTAGTTGGCGAACATGTCGTTCACCCATTCAATTACACCCTCCTGGTTTACATAGACATTTCCGCTGTAAGGCATGTTGAACACCTGATTAAGCAGTTCGTATCCTGACGCTGAAACGCCGGCCTGTTCTTTCAGGGTGCGAATGTAGTCGCAATCGTCAAAAAGCAGCACGAAGCCGGGGAAATAACGTTCCTCGATCAGGGAAATAACGGTGAGCTGATATTCCACGTTCTGGAGAACAATGGCTGTTTCAGAAGAGTGCAGTTTTTTTATCTTCTCGAAAAGCGGCAACGAAACCAGTTCATCTATATTTGAGCCGATCGGCAGCGGCGGCAGGAGATCCTTGCGATCGCGGTTACTCCAGGCGATGATGCCCTGGGAATCCACCAGGGCCATAGGCGGAAGCTTGTCATAGACCTTCTCAAAGATAAGCTGGATAAAACTAGCATATTTGTAATCCATAAACAAAACCTCCCTTGTCATATGTGGTTGGTTTTTATCATACTAACGAGAAATTCAGCATATATCAAGACAATATGTTTCACATTCAGAACGGTGTGTTTCACATGTGTAATATGTCGCACTGTTATATTAAACCACATGCGCTATTCGACCAGACGGCAATTCTGATTTCGCATATATCGAATTATTCCAATAAAACCAAAAATCCAATAATTGCGATTGAAGTGCCATGAACACGGCATTCTCAAGCAATGGCACGGTTTTTGCAAATTCACAATGCAGATGGAATATGGAGGTGATTTTTTGTGACTGAAACACTGGATAAAATCCGGGTGCTGGACCTGACCCGGCTGCTTCCCGGACCATATGTGACCCAAATGCTGGGGGACCTGGGGGCGGAAGTAATCAAGATTGAAGAACCAGGCGCAGGCGATTATATCAGGGGATACCCTCCGCGGGGGCAGGCCGACAGCGCCCTTTACCTGTCCATAAATAGAAACAAGAAAAGCTTTTCGCTGGACCTGCGGTCGGATGAAGGACAGGAAATTTTTCTGAAAATGATACCCGGAGCGGACGTGGTAATTGAACAATTCCGGCCGGGAGTTATGGAACGGCTGGGCTTGGGTTACGAAAAGCTCAAGGAAGTCAATCCGGGCATTGTGATGTGTTCAATATCAGGCTACGGGCAGACCGGTGTTTATCGCAATAAAGCCGGGCATGACATTAATTATCTAAGCGTGGCGGGAATTCTCGATCTGATCGGGAACAAGGAGGGGGCTCCGGTCATTCCCGGCATACAGATAGCAGACATCGGAGGGGGATCGCTGTGGGCTGCTTTCAGCATTATGACGGCCCTCTTTACCCGGACGCAGACCGGTCAGGGGCAGTATATAGACGTTTCCATGATGGATGCCGTTTTTACCTATACCAGCATGTTGGCAGGTTCGTATTTTATGAACAAGAAAATTCCGCACCGCGGGGAGGAACTGCTTAACGGAGGGTACGCCTGGTACAACATTTACCGGACCGGGGATGGCCGCTATATATCCATAGGAATGCTGGAGACCAAGTTCTGGGAAAAGTTTTGCCAGGTTATTGAGCGGGAAAACTGGATCAAAAAACAGTTTGCTCCTCTGAAGGAGCAGGACGCCATGATAGCAGAGCTGGCGGATATTTTTACCCGCCGCAGCTGCGCCGAGTGGATGGAAATACTGGAACCGCTGGATATATGCGCCAGCAGGATTAACAGCCTGGATGAAGCCGTTAATGACAAACATTTAAGGGAGCGCGGAATGATAGTGGAAATGGAGCATCCGGTTGAAGGACGGCTCTATTCCCTGGGATTTCCGGTCAAGTTTTCTGGTCTAAACTGTGATTTCAGGATGCCGCCGCCCTCTTTAGGACAGCATACCAGCGAGCTGCTGCAGGAGTTCGGATATACGCCTGATAAAATCGGCGAGCTAAAAACCCGGCAGATAATTTAGGGGTGAATCCTTTCAGCACCAGTGGAAAGGGGGGAGCATCACCGCAGTTTGAATGGAAAAGAATGAGGGCCGCTGTTCCAGCACTCTCTCATAAGGCAGAGGCTTATACAAGCCTCAAAAAAAATATCGAGAAAGAGGGATTAAATATGAAAATTGATGGGAAAACGGCGATTGTAACCGGAGGCGCTTCGGGATTGGGAGAAGCGGCCGTGGTGGCATTATTCAATGCCGGAGCCAATATTGTAATAGCCGATCTGGATCAGGAAAAGGGGGAGGCATTATCAGCCAGGCTGGGGGAAAGGGCGCTCTTCGTTAAAACAGACGTTTCGTTGGCAAGCGATGTTGAGGCAGTATGCAAGTCTGCTATGGCAAGATTCGGAGCGGTTCATATTCTGGTAAATAACGCCGGGCTGGGTACCATAGGTAAAACCCTGGGCAAAGAGGGGCCGCTAAACCTCAAGGTTTTTAAAAGGACAATTGAAGTAAACCTGATCGGCAGTTTTAACATGCTAAGCCAGGCTGCCTGGGAAATGAACAAAAACGAAGGGGAACGGGGCGAAAAGGGCGTGATCATCAATACCGCTTCTGTTGCGGCTTTTGAAGGCCAGGTGGGCCAGGTTTCTTATGCGGCATCCAAGGCTGGCATCGTGGGAATGACCCTCCCGGCTGCGCGCGATCTCTCCAAAAACGGCATACGAGTTAACGCCATTGCGCCCGGCATTATTGACACACCCATGCTGGCCCTCGTGCCCGAACCAGCCCGTCAGTCTTTGGCCAAACAGGTGCCGTTTCCTTCCCGGCTGGGAGATCCGGAAGAATTTGGCATGCTGGTTAAAAGCATTGTTGAAAATGGTTACATCAATGGCGAATGTATTCGCATAGACGGTGGTATAAGGATGGGAATTCAGTAGTTAAAACGCCGGGATAATCAAGTATCCATCTATTACAGAATTGCAAGGAGGATAAGACATGGATTTTAAGGAATTGTATCGGAGCAAACTAACCACGGCGGATGAAGCGGTGATGCTGATCCAGGACGGCTGGGGAGTGGCGGTGCCGGTGGCAGTCGGTCAGCCTCCAGTCTTAATCAATGCCCTGGCCCGCCGCGAAGCTGATTTTACCAGGCTTGATTTCTGGTCGGTTGTTGATGTATACCCTACAGAAATGTTGAAAATCGAGCGCAACGATCGAATTGAACAGGATTACAGCTATTGTGTGGCATCCCGAAAAGGTTCTCAGCAAGGCCAGTTCGTCTATACCCCCCTTCGCCTGGGAGAAGGGCCGCGCATACTCAGCCGCCGCACCTACCAGGCGGTAATGATGCAGGTCGCGCCGATGGACGAACACGGCTATTTCAGCATGGGTGTATCCTGCGATTACATGCACAAGTTCATGCGCAAATCAGAAGTGATAATCGTCCAGGTAAATGAAAATATGCCCCGCACTTTTGGCCGCAATAGCGTTCACGTCAGCAAGGTTGACGCAATAGTGGAAGCCAATCACCCATTGGCAGCCCTTCCAGCCGCGGTGCCCAATGACAATGAAAAACTGATTGGACAGTACGTTGCTGACCTGGTCGAAGACGGCTCCACCATTCAGCTCGGCATTGGAGGCATACCCAATGCGGCTGCCATGGCTCTTGAAGGCAAAAAGAACCTGGGGGTTCACACTGAAATGATTGCCGATGCCAACCGGATTTTGTGGGAAAAGGGAGCCATCAACAATTCGTGCAAGACCTATATGCCCGACGTTATGGTGGCAACATTTGCCATGGGCTCCAAGGAGCTTTATGACTGGCTGGATGAAAATCCAATTGTTCATTTTTATCCGACTGAGCTGGTAAACGATCCCTATGTTATCGGGCAACACGATAAGATGGTTTCCATTAACAGCACGCTGGAAATGGATTTATCCGGACAGGCATGCTCTGAGTCCATCGGCCCCGTTCAATATACCCACACCGGAGGTCAGGCTGATTTTGTATATGGTGCCGGGCGGTCCAAGGGCGGCAAGTCAATAATTGCATTTGAGTCAGTGGCCAATACAAGTGAAGGACCGATATCCAAGATTGTTCCGCATTTGAGATACGGGTCTTTTATCACGGCTCCGCGTTATGAAACCCACTATGTGGTCACGGAATTCGGCATCGCCGACATAAAATACCAGAATCTATGGGAAAGAAGCAAGCGGCTGATTAGCATAGCCCACCCCGATTTCCGTGACCGGTTAACATTTGAAGCCAAAAAGGCCAATTTTCTTTAATTGTTTAATAAGCCGGCAACTACCGTCAATCATTCATATTGCATCAAGAGGAGGATTTTTCAATGAGGGAAGTAGTAATCGTAAGTGGTGCCAGAACGGCTATAGGTGATATGTTTGGCAGCTTGAAGGATTTTGCGCCGCCCCAGCTGGCTGCGATTGCCGGAACAGCGGCTATCGAGAGGGCAGGACTCCAACCCGGGGATATTGATGAACTGGTTGTAGGGCACTGCCTTCAGGGCGGGGCAAAAGGCAATCCCGCCCGTCAGGTGCAGCAGGGCATCGGAATCCCCTGGGAATCGCCCGCTGCAACCATTAACCAGCAGTGTGCTTCTGCCATGCGCTCCCTGGAAATCGCCAGTCAGAATATCATGACGGGCAAGACCGACATAGCACTGGTAGGCGGAATGGAAAGCGCCAGCAATGCTCCATATTACCTTCTAAAAGCTCGACAGGGCTACCGCCTTTTCGATGCCAACGATGGCCCGCATGACAGCCTGATTCATGATGGCCTTAACTGCGCCATTATGAACTATCACGTGGGAATAACCGCTGAAAACCTGGCCGAACGCTACAAGATCAGCCGCGAGGAGCAGGACGATCTGGCCTATATAAGCCATCAGAGGGCGGCTGCCGCGGTTAAATCAGGCCGGTTTATGGATGAAATCGTACCAGTGGAGATCAAGACCCGCAAAGGTGTAAAAACATTTGATGCGGATGAACATCCCAGAGGCGACTTGAGCAGGGAAAGTCTGAGTGCTCTTCCGGCTGTTTTCAAAAAAGGGGGCACAGTAACGGCAGGCAATGCCTCGGGCTTAAATGACGGAGGCGCAGCCGCTGTGATAATGGGTAAGGATGAAGCAAAGAAAAGGGGGGCCAAGCCGCTGGCCAGAATCCTGGCAACGGCATCACACGGGTGTCATCCCGAAATAATGGGCATTGGGCCCATATATGCCATACCCAAGGCCCTGAAATATGGGGGATTAAGCATAAAAGATGTTGACTATTTCGAAATCAATGAAGCTTTTGCCGCTCAATGGCTGGCATGCAACCGCGAGCTGAAAATTGACATGGATCGGGTTAATGCCAACGGATCAGGCATCGGTCTGGGGCATCCAACCGGTCAAACCGGCATCCGCCTGGTGATTAGCTGCATGTATGAGTTAATGAAAACCGGTGGGAAAATTGGCTGTGCTTCTTTATGCGCCGGAGGCGGCCCTGGAATGGCCGTGGTTATTGAAATGCTTTAGGGAAACTGGCCGGACCGGCCTTTTATATGCATACAAAGTGCCAATCGGAAGTTTGGAAATAAAACTTCCGATTGACTTCGATATTTAGAAAATAATGAGATATACTATTCGTTAGGATCGTTTATTGCTCATGTTTTCTTTTTCGCATTCACCTTGCTTGTCCTCAAATGATCAAGTATGATAAAATCGGTCCGGGACCGACAGCGCCCCTCGAGGAAAATTATTACATTACGATAACGCCCTTGACGGAATTAGGGGGCGTTTGTTTAAATTGAGTTTCAATACTGGCTAAATATGTCATATAATGTGATATATTGACTGGCTGAATATATGTAGTGCGGCAGGCTCATACTCGATTCATTCTGAACGCTGCGAATTATTATGAAAATGGTGGTGACCAGGTGAAAGCACAAATATTAGGAATAGGGCACGCTCTGCCGGAGCGTGTATTGACCAACGCGGATCTAGAAAAAATGGTAGATACATCAGATGAATGGATAAGCGAGAGGACTGGCATCAAGGAGCGGCGCATCGCCGATCCTGATATGGCGACCTCTGACTATTGCTACCAGGCAGCGCTCATGGCTTTGGAAATGTCTGGGATCACTCCAGAGCAGCTCGACCTCATAATTGTCGGCACTACCAGCCCCGATATGCCTATGCCGTCAACTGCCTGCATACTGCAGGAGAAGCTGGGCGCATGGAATGCAGGGGCTTTTGATATGGAGGCTGGTTGCACCGGCTTTGTCTATGGCTTGACGGTTGCCGAAAAATTCCTGCTATCAGACGACTACCAGTATGTTCTGGTGCTGGGAGCCGATATGTGTTCCCGCTTTGTTGACTACACGGATCGCAACACCTGCATTATATTTGGCGATGGCGCCGGGGCTGCAGTGCTGGGCAAGGGAGAACAGGATTTCGGCATGTACAGCACATTCATGGGAGCCGATGGCAGAGGCGGCCGGCATCTTAGTATCCCAGGAGGAGGTTCCCGTCACCCCGCTTCTGAGGAATCCATTCGAAATGGACAGCACTTCATTATTATGAATGGCAATGAAATATTCAAGTTCGCCACTCCGATCGTGGAAAAAGTGGCTGCCAAATTGATGTCCAAAGCAGGCCTGCAGACATCGGATCTAGACTGGTTTATCCCTCACCAGGCTAATATGCGTATTATAAAAAGCGCGATTAAACGCTGCGGCATACCCATGGATAAAACCCTGGTCAACCTGGAAAAATACGGCAACATGTCAGCTGCCGCCATACCAGTGGCTTTATCCGAGGCAATAATCGAGGGAAGGATTAAAAAGGGTGACCTGATAATGATGGTGGCGTTTGGCGGAGGACTGACCTATGGCGGGATTCTGATGCGCTGGGGAAGAGACGATGCCAATGTTTCATAATTTAATGTGTGATAAGCTGGGCATTGAGTTCCCTTTATTGCAGGGAGCCATGGCCAGGATTGCCGGGGGACGGCTGGCGGCGGCAGTGTCCGAAGCCGGTGGACTGGGAATAATCGGTGCCGCCGGTGCCGATGTTGAATGGATTGAGCAGGAAATAGCTCTGGCCAGGCAGCTCACGAGCAAAGTGTTCGGCATCAACCTGATGCTGGCAGCACCCGATATTGATATTCAAGTGGATGCTATTATCAGGGAAGCGGTTCCGGTGGTTACCACTGGAGGCGGCAATCCCGGCAAGCATATGGAAAAGCTGAAATCAGCAGGAATAAAGGTCATACCGGTAGTTTCATCAGTGGCTTTGGCCAGGCGAATGGAGCGGCTGGGTGTGGATGCAATAATAGCTGAAGGGGCCGAATCCGGAGGTCATATCGGAGAAATGAGCACTATGTGCCTGGTTCCTATGGTGGCCGATGCGGTTAATGTTCCCGTAATAGCAGCGGGGGGAATAGCCGACGGGAGAGGCTTTATGGCGGCCATGGCGCTGGGCGCGCAGGGAGTTCAGATAGGCACCAGGTTTATTTGCGCCCGGGAATGCGATGTGCATCCCAATTATCAGCAAAAGATTATCAAATCCAGGGACCGGTCCACGGTGGTATGCGGAGTGCCCACCGGCCATCCAGTGAGGGCGATTCACAATCCATTTACCTGGCTGGTCCTTTCGGCGGAAAAAGATGGAGCCGATAAGGATGAACTCGATAAAATGAGCCTTGGAAAGTATGCTCGAGCTGCAATTGACGGCGATATGGATGATGGAACCATACTGGCCGGCCAGGTATGCGGATTGGTAAGCCAGGTTCAGACGGCTGCCGAAATCACCAGGGATATTCTGGAAGATGCCGGCCGAATTAAACACATGATGGGAGGAATCTAATGTCCGGCATAGCGATGGTTTTTCCGGGACAGGGCAGCCAGTATGCAGGAATGGGTCAGGATCTTTATAACAACTTTGAGGAAGCTCGGGCTGTTTTTGATCAGGCTAACGATATACTGGGTTTTTCTGTTTCCCGCTTATGTTTCGATGGGCCGAAAGACCAGCTTGATCTTACCGAATATGCCCAGCCGGCCGTACTGACATGCAGCCTTGCGTCTCTGGCAGTGCTCGAAAGCCGCGGTGTCCAGCCTCAGATTGTGGCGGGGCTCAGCCTGGGAGAGTATACAGCCCTGACTGCCGCTGGAGCAGTTTCAATGGATGAGGTGCTTCCCCTGGTGCAAGCCCGGGCCAGGTTTATGCAGAACGCGGTTCCTGCCGGCAAAGGGGCTATGGCTGCGGTTATCGGCCTGCCCGGAGAACAGGTGGGGGAATGTTGCAGCCAGGCCGGGGGACAGGTTACAGTGGCCAATTTCAACGCACCGGGACAGGTGGTCATTTCCGGCGAGAAGGATGCAGTAGACAGTGCAGCGGCAATTTTAAGCCAGGCTGGCGCGCGAGTTGTGCCTCTGGCAGTGAGTATTCCGTCTCATAGCCCCTTGATGCGCGGAGCAGCCGAAGCATTAATGCCTCATCTGGAGAATATTTCCTGGAAAGAACCGCGAATACCGGTAATCGGGAATGCCAGTGCAAGGGAACATGAAAGCGGCAGCCTGCCGGATATGCTTGCTCGGCAGATGTATTCCCCGGTTCTATGGGAAAAGAGCGTGCGCAGCATGCTGGAGAAATCCGGAAGACTCATTGAAGTCGGCCCCGGAACCACACTCAGTTCGCTAATTAAGAGAATAGACCGCAAGGCTGTAATTGGACATGCAGAGGATAGCAAATCACTGGACAGCCTTATGGAAAAAATATAGTATTACCTGATTGCATGTGAACAGTCAAATGCAGCATCCCGTTTATACGGATGAAAATTCCGCGTAATCAATAATATATGGTGATAACAGAAAAGGAGGACAAGCGTAAATGTCAGTATTTGAAACCGTAAAACAGGTCATCATGGAAATCAAGGACATTAGCGAAGACAAGATCACTATGGAGTCTCGTTTTGTGGAAGACCTCGATGCAGATTCCCTTGATGTGGTGGAAATGCTAATGCTGCTCGAAGAAAAGTACGATTTCAGCGTGCCCGAAGATAAGCTTGACGATATGAAAGCAGTCAAGGACATCGTAGCATTCTTTGAAGAACGCTTGAATCAAAAAGCATAGACTAAGAGGTGAAAGAGTGACCAGCAGGAGAGTTGTTATAACCGGGATGGGGATTGTCTCCCCGGCCGGCAACAGCCTGGACGCTTTCTGGAATAGTCTGTATGAAGGACGTTGCGGCATCGGGGCAATCGAACGCTTTGATGCCTCTGCCTACAGCACCAGGATTGCCGCCCAGGTAAAAGGCTTCAACGCCGAAGACTATTTACCCAAACGCGAGATTCGTCGCATGGATTTATTTGTTCAGTATGCATGCGCCGCTTCCCTGCAAGCCATGGAAGATGCAGCGTATAAAATCAGCCCTGAAACTTCGGGACGCACCGGCGTATGGGTGGGAACCGGCATCGGTGGAATCGAAACCATTGAAAAACAGCACAATGTGCTATCTGCCAAGGGACCTGGAATGGTCAATCCATTTATGATTCCCATGATACTGCCCAATATGGCTGCAGGCCAGGTATCAATTCTGTTAGGGGCCAGAGGACCGTGCGGATGCACGGTTACGGCCTGTGCTTCTGGGACCAACTCGGTGGGCGAAGCCTTCCGTTTTATTCAGAACAACTATGCAGATGCAATGGTGGCAGGAGGTGCCGAAGCCTGTATTGCTCCGCTGGCAGTAGCCGGCTTCTGTGCAGCCAAAGCCATGTCCACCCACAATGATGATCCTGCCGGGGCCTGCCGCCCATTCGATTTGAACCGCAGCGGCTTTGTGATGGGCGAAGGAGCCGGTATGCTGGTGCTTGAAGAACTGGAACACGCATTGGCCAGGGGAGCCAGCATTCATGCAGAAATTATCGGATACGGAACCAGCGCTGACGCATTTCATGTTGTCCAGCCGGATGCAGAAGGCACCGGAGCTGTAATGGCCTTTGAAAGGGTTTTGCAAGACGCCGGTCTTGAACCCGGACAGGTAAATTATATTAATGCTCACGGCACCGGCACCAGCCTGAACGATGCACTTGAAACCAGGGTTATTAAAACTGTGTTCGGCGATCATGCCCGCAACCTGCTGGTCAGTTCAACCAAGCCAGCAACCGGACATATGCTGGGAGCGGGAGGTGCCGCTGAACTAATCGCCACAGTGCTGGCAATCAAGCATCAAATTGTACCCATGACTATTAACCTGGAAACTCCGGACCCTGAGTGCGACCTGGATTATGTTCCGGGCAGCTCGCGGCCCTGGTCTATTGATGCCGCCCTATCGGATTCGCTAGGATTTGGCGGCCATAATGCGGTTCTAGCCGTAAAAAAGGTGTAAATTAATATGTTTAAAAGCCCGATAGATATACCGTTTAGTCTCAACACAAGCTTCATGGATTCCTTTGGCAAGACTAAATATCACGCGATACCGGTTGATCTGGAAAAGAAAAGCCATACCGATACCGAACCAGGAAGGATAGAGTGCCCGGGATGCCGCAGCAAGCTTTTACCAGAGGACCTGGACGCAAGTTACCGGGTATGCACTTCCTGCGGACATCATTTTCCCCTCGATGCCCGGGCAAGAATTGCCCTGCTGGTGGATGACGGCAGTTTCCAGGAGATAAACCCCGGATTGTACTCTTCCAATATACTCGATTTTGCCCGGTACGATGAAAAGCTGGCAGCTGCCAGCGCGGATACCGGTCTGAATGAAGCCATTGTAACCGGTCTGGCCAGGCTGGATGGTGCGCCATTCGTGTTGGGAGCCATGGATTCCGGTTTTATGATGGCCAGCATGGGTTCAGTAGTTGGTGAAAAAGTGGTCAGGGCAGGGGAAACTGCCATTGAGCAGAAGCTGCCCCTGGTTTTCTGCGTCGCTTCGGGCGGAGCGCGTATGCAAGAAGGCATGGTTGCCTTAATGCAGATGGCCAAGACCAGTGCCATAATAAACAAGGTCCATAATAATGGTTTGCTTTTTATAGCAGTTTTGACCCACCCCACGACCGGGGGAGTACTGGCCAGTTTCCCGTCCCTGGCAGACATTATCATTGCCGAACCAGGTGCCCTAATCGGCTTTACCGGGCCGCGAGTTATTGAGCAGACTATCAAGCAAAAGCTGCCTGAAACGTTTCAGCGTTCAGAATTTTTGCTGGAACACGGCATGCTGGATATGGTGGTTGAGCGGCAGCATATGAAATCAACGCTGCAAACCATATTTAAGCTTCACCAGGGAGGACCATATGGCACGCAAGCAGTTTGATTTTGACCACCAGTACCGGGATCTTGAAAAGAAAATTGAGGAATTGCGTCAATTGTCCCGGCAGACACAGTTTGATCTGGATGAAGAAATTGAGGAGCTGGGTAAGAAAATGCAATCAATCCGGGAAAAAAAATACCTGAACCTCTGCCCGTGGGAAAAAATATTACTGAGCAGACACCCGGACCGGCCCTCACCTAACGATCTTATCGAAATGATTTTCGAAGATTGGATGGAACTGCACGGAGACCGGTGTTATGGCGATGACCCCGCTATTGTAGGCGGCATAGCCAGCTTTGACGGGCAGCCGGTCACGGTTTTAGGCCACCGCAAAGGCAGGAACACCAGTGAAAAGGTGAAAAATAATTTTGGAATGCCCCATCCGGAAGGCTACAGAAAAGTGGAAAGACTGCTGGCCCAGGCGGAGAAATTCAACCGGCCGGTGATCACTTTTGTTGACACCCAGGGAGCTTATCCAGGGGTGGGGGCGGAAGAACGAGGCCAGGCCGGAGCGATTGCCCAGGTCCTGATGACCCTGACCGGGCTTAAAACGCCGGTGCTGTCGGTGGTTACCGGGGAAGGTGGCAGCGGGGGAGCCCTGGCTCTGGCGGTGTCGGATCGCTTGCTGATGCTTTCCAATGCCATATTTTCGGTAGCGTCGCCGGAAGCAGCAGCATCCATATTGCTTAAAGATCAGGATAAAGTGGAAGACATGGCTTCGGCTTTGAAGTTAACTGCCGCAGACCTGAAAGATTTGGGCATTGCCCATGAAATAATCCTTGAGCCTGCCGGAGGTGCTCACCGAGATCCTCAAGGCAGCGCTGATAGCATCAAGGCAGGATTGAAGAGGCACCTGGAGGAATTAGCCCGCCTTTCGCAGGAGCAGATGCTGGAGGAGCGGTATCAGCGCTTCCGGAATATTGGTGTTTTTCTAGAATAATGGCAAAATGTGAAACGTAAGACGTGAAATGTAAAACGTAAGACGTAAAACGTGAGACGTGAAACGTGAAACGCAAGATGTAAGACGTGAGACGCGAGACGTAAAACGTGAGACGTGAAACGCGAGACGTAAAACGTGAGATGTGAAATGTGAAACGTGAAACGTAAATCGTAAAACGTGAAATGTAAGACGTAAAACGTGAGACGTAAAACGTAAGACCGGAAGGTGAAGTAAATAAAAGCGGTTCAGGGGATTGCTCCCTGAACCGCTTTTTCGTCATGCATTTTTAATCTGTCTATGTCTTTGTTTCATACTTTTGGGGCCTATTGGGGGCTTGTACCGTACTCTTCCGACTTCCGACTTCCGACTTCCGACTTCCGTCTATCGTCATCCGTCTATCGTCATCCGTCATCCGTCTCACGTTTAACGTTTAACGTTTAACATCTCCCGTCTCCCGTCTCCCGTTTTCCGTCTTCCGTCTTCCGTTTTCCGTCTAACATTTAACGTTTAACGTTTAACGTCTAGCGTCTCACGTCTTCCGCCCTACTATTTACAGGTCGTAGTAGAGTTCGAATTCGATCGGAACCGGCATATCGTTTACTTTACGGGCTTCTGCACGCTTCTTTTCGATCCAGATTTCAATAAGCCGCTGGGGGAATACTCCGCCTGCAGTCAGAAATTCGTGGTCCTTTTCCAATGCATCCAGGGCTTCGTCGAGATTCCTGGGCAGGCCTTTGATATTGGCTCTTTCTTCCGGGGACAGGGTGTACAGGTTAACATCATAGGGTCCAAAACCTGCAGCCATGGGGTCTATTTTATTCTTGATCCCGTCCAGCCCGGCCATAAGCATAGCTGAATAAGCCAGATAAGGATTGGCAGTTGCGTCTCCGGAACGGAATTCAAAGCGCTTCTGATCGGGAGCCTTGGCATAAGCCGGAATTCTGATAACGGCTGAGCGGTTGGAAGTGGCGAAACAAACGCTAACCGGGGCTTCATAACCAGGCACCAGGCGCTTGTAGGAGTTGGTGCTGGGATTGGAGAAAGCCAGTACTGCTGCCACGTGTGTAAGCAGACCGCCCATAAACCAGAGAGCTTCATTGCTCATCCCGGCATAATTATTTGCATTAAAAAATACCGGTTCTCCGCCCTTGAAAAGATGCATGTGCACATGCAGGCCGCTGCCGGCTTCGCCGTATAGAGGCTTGGGCATGAAAGTAGCTGTTTTGCCCTCCTGAAAGGCCAGGTTTTTAATCAAGTACTTGGCCAGCATGGTCTTGTCTGCCATATCGCGCATACCCGCGAATTCGACTTCAATTTCCACCTGCCCGGGGCCGCCCACTTCGTGGTGATGGTATTTGACCGGTATATTGTTTTCTTCCATCAGGACGCACATTTTGGAACGCAGGTCATAGACCACGTCCTGAGGGGGAGCGCAGTGATAACCGGCTTTGTGCGGGATTTTATAACCCAGGTTTTGAACCTCGTTCTGACCGCTATTCCAGGTGGCCTGTTCCGCATCAATTTCAAAACCCATACGATGTGGTTCGGTATCGTAGCTGACGTGGTCGAAAATGAAGAATTCAAATTCAGGTCCGATACGGAATTCATCGGCGATACCAGTGGATTTCATGTATTCTTCGGCGTTGTAGGCGATAGAGCGTGGGTCCTGTTCAAAGCGGCGGTTATTCGGTTCTTCGATTACGAATACATCACCAATCATGCTTAAAGTAGGCACTTCGGTGAAGGGGTCGTACACAGCAGTTTCGATGTCAGGGATGAAAACCATGTCGCTTTTTTCTACTGGAGCAAAACCATAGTTGGAACCGTCGAATCCAATCCCGTAAACAAAAGTGTTAGGGGTCAGTCTTTCAAACGGAATGCCGAGATGGCGCCATCTTCCAAAAAGGTCGATCATCTTGAAGTCGATCATCTTAACGCCTTTGTCACGGCAGAAAGCCATAACTTCATCATAAGTTTTAAACACTTGTACCATCATCCTCCTAATTTAAGTCTGTCTTATTATAGCAATCCATAGAGATTGGATAAAGAATCCTGCGTGGAGTATATCGTATACAATAAGCGAATTTACAGGAAAACTGGCAAGACGTAGAATAATAAGTATGGAAAGGCAAGAGGAATACAGATGGCGTTCACCTATTTTTTCCGGGACATGCAGACTCTGGAGACAGCAGTGGAATACCTGGTGCCACATTCCATGGGCAGACAATCAGTCAGGATCTGGAATGCGGGCTGTGCTATGGGACCGGAAACCTATTCCCTGGCCATACTGCTGGCAGAAGCCATGGGCAGCTTTTCGTATCGCAATGTGCGGATCGATGCCACTGACCTGGATGGCAGTGATCTGTTCGATGGCATTATTAAGGCTGCAATCTATCCGTATGAACAAATACAGCGGATACCCTCCCCTATCCGCGAAAAATACTTTATTGAGTTTCCTGAAGCCGGTTACTACCAGGTAGTTGAGAACGTGCGCTCGCGAGTAAGCTTTCGCAAGCATGATCTGCTGGGATTGCAAGCCATTGGCAGCGGTTTTGGCATGATCATGTGCAAGAATGTTTTACTGCATTTCTCGGTAGAACAGCGCTGCCAGGTAATAAAAATGTTTTATGAATCACTGGCACCGGGTGGATTGCTGGTAATGGAACAGACCCAGAAACTTCCGGCAGAGATGGAACATTTATTTGAGCAGTTGCGCGGCAATGTTCAGGTATTTTGCAAACGGCCGATACAATGAAAAAAGCAAGGGTGGATGATGAGAGTAATTAATCTTGCCGAGAGAAACCAGGTTTACAGCTGCAATGTGTATCTTCTTCTGGGCGATTGGAATGCCCTGGAGGACGTAAATACACTGATTGATACCGGGCGGGATCCTGCCGTTTTGGATAGGCTGCGCGCGCAGTCCACCGGGATAGGCAAAAGAAGGGTCGAACAGATTTTGCTCACCCACAGCCACTATGATCACGTGAGTCTCGTACCGCAGCTAAAGACATTATATAATCCCTGCATTCGTGCAGGTGCCCTCTTTTCTCCCGATATTGACAGACTGCTGGAGGATGGTCAGACGCTTAAAGCAGGTGATACTGAACTGGAAGTGCTATATACTCCCGGGCACAGCAATGATTCTGTATGTTTCTACTGCCGGGCGGAGAAAGCCCTTTTTTCCGGGGATGTCGGCCTCATAGTCCACTCAGCCCCTTTGGGTGATTTAACGGATTATATCAGTGCCATGGAAAGGATCAACCGCCTGGATATTGATGTGATTTATCCAGGTCATGGCCCGCCAATATCCGATAACTGCGGCCGATTACTCCGGTCCTCGCTGAACATGATCGCCAGAGGCAGCAGGGCCGAATAGGAAGTGCCACAAAATTACATTAAAGTAACAAAAAAACTCAAGGATATTCATAAAACGACAAAAGCTTGACAACAAAGCGCGTAACTTGTAGAATATAATCACTGGGAAAAAGGATTACCTTGAGTACCATGTACCCGCCCGGATCTGTCTCATAAAAAAGGCTCTGATTATGAGCCACTCAAGCCAGTATTTTGACCTGTTCAAAAGTGGATCAGCGTGGGAAGCGTTGGCAAGACTTGCGGACGGTAAAAAGGGAACAATAGAAACACTTAAAAAAGTGATGAAATCGAATCCTGGGGAGTAGGGTAAGAAATAATCACCGAAATAAGTGAAAACATTGAGACCCAATACCATGCAGGAAATTAGAATTGGCTTGAATGGCGATATTGATGAAGAGCTGAACGTGCTCAAGAGACCATGCGGAAACAGGGAAGAGGGAGCGGATGAAGCTCGGGAATTCTCATGAAAGTGGGAAGGAATGAGTGGATGAAGCTGAAGAATTCCTGGGGAGGCTAGGAGGAAGGGGCAAACGAGGCTCACGAGTTCCTGCACATGCAGGCGCGAAGGAGCCAGCGAAGCTCAAAAGCCCTTGCGGAAACGAGGAGGACGGGGTGGATGAATCTCAAGAACTTTCATGACAATGGGAAGGAATGAGTGGATGAAACCCATAAGGCCTTGAGAAAGCAGGGAGGAAAGAGCAGGTTGAGACAGGTGTTTCCTGCGAATTGTCAGGAGACGGGTTCGGAACCGAAAGGGGACGGGCTGCTGGGACAAGATAGGAGGGAATACTGAGTTGCACAGTACCACTCCAGAGTAAGAGGGCCGGCTAGACGCAGTGAAATGCTTCGACGTCGGCTCTTTTGCTACGCCCAGACCGATGAGAATAGCGCCTATCTTTGTCATTCGCACAACCCGGTCAGGCGACGACGTTTGGGTAAGACTCATGCCTGGTCAATGCTCATTCCTCGATATGCATCCATTCTAATTGGTCTGCAGGCTTCTGCTGCGCATGGCCGCCAACAAAAAAAGAGCCCATAAAAGGCTCCGGGTGATAGATTAATATGGTGCGGATGAAGGGACTCGAACCCCCACGTCTCTCGACACTGGAACCTAAATCCAGCGTGTCTGCCAATTCCACCACATCCGCAAGAGTAAAGCACACTTATTATACTTGCAGTCATATGGAAATGCAAGCCGTGCCGGTCCGAGACCCGGCCGGATAGCAGAGCAATGAAGCGCCTGGCAAATCATGAACAGCGCAATTATGATAAAATGTAATTATAAATGACGGTACAGCCGTACAAGGGGTTGATTCCATTGGCCATTATTATTCGCAATGCCATAATTGCAACCATGAACCCCGGCCGTGATGTGCTGAACGGTGACATTCGCATCGAAGGCAGCCGCATAACGGAGATTGGCCAGGTGCAGCCGGTCGAAGGCGATCAGCTTATTGACGCTGGCGGCAGAATAGTTGCCCCCGGCCTTATACAGAGCCATACTCATCTATGCCAGACTTTGTTCAGAGGGCTGGCCGACGACCTGGAATTATTGGACTGGCTGAAGCTGCGCATTTGGCCGCTGGAGGCCGCTCACGACACGGAAAGCCTTTACATTTCAGCTTTGCTCGGCTGTGCTGAACTTATCCGCGGAGGGACCACCGCTATTATTGATATGGCCACGGTTCATCATACCACCGAAGTATTCAGGGCTGCATCCGAAAGCGGCATCCGCTACCTGGGCGGCAAATGTCTAATGGACGATTGCGAGCAGAAAAACCTGGTGGAAGACCGGGAGCAAGCCCTGGCTGAAAGCCTGGATCTGATGGACAGATGGCACAATTCCTGCCAGGGAAGAATCCGTTATGCTTTTTGCCCGCGTTTTGCCGTTTCCTGTTCCGAGCCGTTGCTGCGAGAAGTCGCGGTTTTGGCTGCAAAGTACGGGGTGGCTGTGCATACGCATGCTTCGGAAAATAGCAATGAAATTGCCCTTGTGCGCCGCAGGCACGGCATGGAAAATATCGAATTCCTGGAAAACCTTGGCCTGTGCAGTGAAAGCCTGATTGTGGCTCACTGTATCCACGTAAACGAAAGTGAAATGAGGATTCTGGCATCAAACCGGGTGAACGTCGCTCATTGCCCTTCATCCAATCAGAAGCTCGCTTCGGGGATCGCCATGATTCCAGAAATGCTGGCCAGGGGAATAAATGTCGGACTGGGTGCGGATGGAGCTCCTTGCAACAACCGGCTATGCGCTTTTACAGAGATGCGCCAGGCGGCTTTGATCCAGAAACCCCGGCTGGGGCCGTCCGCAATGAAGGCGGAAGAGGTGCTGGCGATGTGTACCCTGGGCGGAGCCAGGGCCATGGGGATGGCAGATCAGCTGGGCAGCCTGGAAGTCGGGAAAATCGCAGATATTATCATGGTTGACAACCGTCAGTTGCACAACCAGCCTATGGAATTGAGCACCGTATACAGCCAGATGGTTTACCAGTTAAACGCTCTGGATGTCGATATGACTATGGTGGACGGTCAAATACTATATATAGATGGACATTTGAAGGGCTTGGATCGCCAGAGCTTGATCAGCGCCTGCCAGAGATCTGTGAAAAGGATTTATCATCGTGCAGGATTGGATTGAAATCAGTCTCCTGTTTAGATAATATATCACAATGAGAGAAGGGAAGGAGACTGTCAAAGGCCATGAATGCGAAAGATTCCGAATATAACAATAATCACGCGATTGATGATCCAGAAAAGAAACGCTATTTGGAAGAGGTCTATGGAGATGCTACAGATGTGGCAGCAGATTGTTACCGGTATATGCAGGCAGTATTGGTGGATTTGGTCCCCGGACAGGAACTTACAGTGGTAATGCCGGTTCTGCCGGAATATCTCAATCCGGGGAAAACCATGCAGGGTGGTTTTATTAGTGCCGCGATGGATAATGTGCTTGGTCCTTTATGCTGGATGGTAACCCGGACTCCAAATAGCGTAATGACAGATATGAGCACGAGCTATCACAGACCTATAATGGCAGGCGATAACCTGACGGTGCGGGCGGCGGTAAAGTCCAAAGGACGGCGTAAAATACACATGACAGCCGATGCGTATAACGGGGAGAACAAGCTGGTAGCCAGTTCAGTTGCTACCTATTTTGTTTTGCCGGCCAACAGCTAGATTGCGGGCTCAAGGTCTTCGTATAATGCGCATATGGAAGTAATGGAACCGTCTGCTCTTGATTTGTCCTGACGATGGGAATAAGGTACGGCCATTTTCCTTGCTTTGATGGGACCATGGTCGGCAAACAAACATGGAAAGGAAAGCGATGCCCGGTGAGAATTGCCAAGTATATCGCACAGGCAGGAATTGCATCGCGGCGCCAGGCCGAACAAATAGTGCAGGGCGGGCGGGTGGAAGTCAACGGCAGCGTGGTCAGCGAACTGTGGCTGGATATTATTCCCGGGAAGGACGAAGTGCGCGTGGATGGAAAGCTCATAGAAACTGGCGCGCGCATATACGTATTGCTAAATAAGCCGGCGGGTTATCTGTCGGCGGTGAGTGATGGGCGCGGGCGGCTTACGGTGGTTGATCTTCTGTCCGGTTATGAAGAACGGCTGTTCCCGGTAGGAAGGCTGGATTATGACACCGAAGGGCTGCTGCTGCTCACCAATGATGGCGATTGGGCCAACCGCTTGATGCACCCCCGGTATGGGGTTGACAAGACTTATAAGGTGACTGTGGAGGGAGGCCCGGACGAAGCCCGGCTGCAGGAGCTCCGCCAGGGAATTCTGTTGGAAGACGGCATGACTGCACCGGCAAAGGTGCGGGTAATGGAGAGAAGCCCGGGCAGCACCGTACTGGAAGTTGTTATTCACGAAGGGCGCAAGCGACAGGTTAAAAGAATGTGCGCTGCCATCGGCCATCCCGTTCAAAGGCTGCTGCGGACCGGATATGCATTTCTGGACCTGGATGGCTTGAATCCGGGTCAAAGCCGTTTGCTAAACCCGGAAGAAGTGGAAAGACTTTACCAGGCTTCTGTTCCAAAAGGGCAAAGTCGGGTATAATTGTTAATGATGTTGATGAAGCCTTTTTAATTCCTGGATAATGTGGAAAGGCCAGGGCCATCAGTCCTGGTTAAAGCATTTTGTCCATTTACAAGGAACGGGTAACAAGTATAATAAAGCATAGAGGGCTGTGTCCAATTTTAATAGTCTGAATGCCCATGAAGATCCGGCTGGCTGATATATCCCGAGCAGCCTGCAATTAAGATGGATTTATAGTCCAATCGCAAGGGAAGGAATGGTTCTGCATGACCAAGATTACGCTTGAGAGCATGCTGACAAAGGTTAATGATCTGCCAGCGTTGCCGCACGTTGTGGTCAGGGTTATGGAGCTGACAGAGGACCTGAACGCAACTGCTCAAGATATAAATGCTACGTTGAGCCAAGATCAAGCGATGACCGCTAAGGTTCTGAAATTGGCCAACTCCGCTTTTTATGGATTCCCCCGGCGCATTGCCACGGTTACCGACGCTACCATATTTTTAGGCTTTAAGACTGTGCGAAGTATTGTGCTGGCGGCTTCAGTCAGCGAAATGCTCAATAAGGAGATCACTGGATATGCTATGGACCAGGGGGAACTGTGGAGGCATTCGCAAAGCGTGGCCATTGCTTCGCGGATTGTTGCCAAAAAGGTCAAGTTTCCGCTGATTGACATTGCTTATACTGCCGCTTTGTTGCATGATATTGGCAAAGTTATCCTGAATTCATATATGAAAGAACAATATGTGGAGGTTCTGCGGGCTGTAGAAGAGGATAATGTGCCCTTCATGATTGCTGAAGACAGCGTACTGGGCTTCAATCACGCCAATGTCGGAGCACGGATTGCGGAAAAGTGGAATCTGCCAGCGGAGCTTGTGGAAGCCATCGCTTTTCATCATGATCCTGTGCAGGCGACAATCAATCCCAAGCTTACGGCTATCGTACATATAGCAGATGTCATTTGCCTGTACATGGGCATAGGAATGGGGGTCGACGGACTGATGTATCCGGTTTCCAGGGATGCGATGGATCTGCTGGGACTGACCGAACTGGACATCGAAACGTTTATGAGCCAGCTGACGGATCTGTTCGTAGAATGTGAAATCGAGCCCATGTAGAACAGAACTTATATGGGGCTTGCTGAAGCGTGCTTCAACAAGCCCCTTTTTACGTTTAAATATCAGCTTTTGTACTATTAAAATGCATTTAAAACAAGACATACATCATAAGGAAAGAAATAATATAGGATATATGAATCAATTTCGCATGAATAAGTGGACAGGTCATGGGTGGGGTGTTATACTGACTATGGAAGAATTGAATGAGGTGTTGTGAGCCGTTCACGACAAAGGCAAACCGGTGGAAACGCCGGGACGCAAAGCTAAAGGGCCTGTAAGATGGCAGCCAGCTACCGAAAGAAGGGTATTTGTTTTTTAACTGAATATACAGTGAAAGTTCGAGAGCTTTTCACGATAAAGGCAAACCAGGGGAAATCCTGGGACGCAAAGCTACAGGGCCTGTAAAATGGCAGCCAGCTACCGAATGAGGAGTTATTTTTATGGGCACGACTTGCAAGTAGTGAAAGAGGCGATAAGCCTTCCCTCCCCTCAAATTCACTTACGTGAAGAAGTTCGAGAAGCTTTCACCGAAACGGCAAACCAGTGGAAACGCTGGGACGCAAAACTAAAGGGCCTGTTAAATGGCAGCCAGTTACCGAAGGGAGAGAATTCTCATGAAGAAACGCATTTCCAGTATTCTAGCATTCACAATGATATTTGGAGTGGTTATAGGCGGCTTCACAACTGAAGCTAGCGCTCAAAACCGCAATATCGAAGTACGCATAACCGTCACCAACACCGGTTCTGACAGCAGCAAAGACATCAAGCTCAATGCAGCGCTGTTTGGGATTGACCCGGTAACCGCCCAGATCAAGAATGAATCATTCAACCTGCATCCGTCAGATGTGAGCGAAGGCAGCTTCGGCAGCCGGACAGCCCTGTTCAACATCAACATGCTGGCACCGGGCGCTTCGGAAACCATCACCATCGACTACCAGATGGGGGATTCCAGCAGATCAGCAGCCGGGAGCGGCGACCAGGACATCAACGAATACCTGGAAGCATCCAAGAAGATAGAAAGCAGCAACTCATCCATAGTGGCTCTGGCCAACAAACTGAACGCCGGGGTAAGCGACCCGGGAACCAAAGCCTGGAACAACTACCATTATGTACTGACCAACATGAGCTACGACTTGAGTTCACCTTACCGCAACAAAGGGGCTCTGTCAGCTCTGACCAATAAAGAAGGAGTCTGCGAAGACTACGCCAGCTTATTTGTAGCCCTGAACCGGGCTTCAGGAATACCTTCCCGAGTGGTGAACGGATTTGCTGACCCGGCTGGCACCGGTGACGCTTGGTCGACCGGAACGGACATGGATGCCTACCGCCACACCTGGGCTGAATTCTACATCGAAGGCAAAGGCTGGCTGCCGGCCGACCCGACCTTTGACATCTACGCCACGGGCGGCAACTACAAGTACTTTGGAGTAATGGCTGACGACACTCACATTGCCCAGAACTACATGGACAATAACCTGACCGCCACTTCGGTGGGCGGCAAGCTTAAAATCAACTGGGACAACGTGATGGAATAAAATGTAAGACGTGAAACGTGAAACGTGAAACGGGAAATGGGAGACGTAAGATGTGAGATGGGAAACGGGAAACGGGAAACGTAAAACGGGAAACGTAAAACGGGAAACGTAAGATGTAAGATGTAAGATGTAAGACGTAAGACGAAAGACGTAAGACGTAAGACGTAAAACGTAAGATGTAAGACGTAAAACGTAAAACGTAAGACGTAAAACGTAAAACGAAGATATCCGCAGGGGCGAACCATTGGTTCGCCCCTTTCTAGGGTGTGAAACGAATGATTGGGTTGGTTGTTACGTTGATTTGTTCCCAGCTACTGATGGATTAATCTGCGCGGGCTGTCTCCGGGCTTGTTATTCAAATAATGCCTTTTCATCCAGGTTTTCGACCTGCTCCTTCAGGCTGGCGATTCCTGGTTCAAGGTTGGCTTCGGTAACAATGTAACGTTCGTCCCGGTCGGCGATAGCCTGGATAATCAGCTCGTTATAGCGTAGCGAATGGTGAGTGAAGTCCTTGTATTCGTTCATGTTATGGGTTAGGCCGGCATCGTTTTGGAAGTCATACAGGACCGCGTTGGGGAAGGCTTTCAATTGCTGGAAAATGTATGATTTAATCGCCAGTTCATCATAGAAAAGCTGGGGATCTTCCATGTATAGCGCACGGTAGCGAAGAATAGAATAGGGCGGATAATAAATGACGAATTTCACATCAGGATTATTCTTGACCGGGGGCAGGACATTGGCGTCAAAGCTCGCCTTCATGGCAGCCAGAGATGGATCGTAGTTACTGTATTGCTTGATGCCCCGTGCCTGCACATCGAGTTCAATATTCCATGCCGCTTGCATTACCTCGCTGCTGAACACATAGGTTCCATCCCAGGTATTGAGATTATTCAAATCGCCAAATGGCGGGGCAATGCCGCGTACCAGGCGATAGCATGCCAGCAAGCTGTCCCGGGCAGTGGAAGTGGACAGCAAATACTTGTAGTCATTGCTAAAATCCTCATCATATAAATGGTAAGGGAAATAGCCGGCATAGGTTAATACTCGGTCGGGTTTGCCCTTCAAAGAGGCAAAATCAAGGTCCCAGATTATCAGCTTGACCGGCTTCCTCTGAATGGCAAGTTCGATCATCCGCCTCTCCTCATAGGCGCTGGCGGCTGACATGGCCAGTTTGACTGTCTTGCCGCCCAGAATCCGGTCCACCATATCCGGACGGGTGTTTTCTATCAATGATGAGCCAATGGTTATAGTGTCATATTCATAGTTGCGGGCCAGGCCGGGATTCTGAAAGCGCTGTTCAGCGGAGAATGAAGGCGGATAGAAGGCTGCCTGGCGATAGAATTGCAAAGGATCGACTATATAGTCAAACAATCCGGTCAGCAGCAGACCGCCGGCGATTATCCCCAGCACCAGCCAGAAATAGGTTTTATATGACATAGTGTTTTTTTTCGTGCCTGTCATTATGAATATCTAATCCTTCCGGTACCGGCAGCGAGCGGGTTTTAACCAATTATGCACACCAGCGGACTTGTTAGTCATGCGGTGTTCAGCCTTAAAAATTAAAATATAGAAACTCTGTGACCCGGTTCAGGCTGAGCACTGCCCAGATCGCCATACCACTGACCAGCAAGGCGTTTTTCCAGCCGGGTTTGAACTCATCCTTCAGTTGGATGGGGTTCTTCACCAGCAAGACTACCAGCAAAGCGCCGGCGATCCACATTGAGGCCTTGTAAATACCTTCAAATTGAACGGCCAGGTCGCTGAATTGTATTCCTGCTTTCGCGAGAAAAGCCATCTTGCTCTGCACCCAGTACGGCAGCAATACTCCGTTAAAGCCGAACATGCCCTGTAAAACCTTGAGAGCGTCGTTCCAGCTCCTGGCCCGGAAGAACACCCAGGCAATATTGACGTAATTAAAGGTCAGAAACCAGGCCAGTGCGGTGGGCATGGAAAAGCCGCGCCGGGACCAGATGCGATGAGCGACCAGGGCAATGCCGTGCAGGAAGCCCCAGAAAACAAAATTCCAGCCGGCCCCATGCCATAATCCGCCCAGCAGGAAAGTGATCATCAGGTTGCGGTATACTTTCCATTCGCCCTCCCGGTTGCCGCCCAGGGGGATATATATGTATTCGAGCAGGAAGCGTGACAGCGTCATATGCCATCGCCGCCAAAAATCCTGAATGTCCAGGGCTTTATAAGGCGAGAAGAAGTTGATGGGCAGCTTGATATTGAACATCAAGGCTGCACCTATGGCCATGTCAGTGTAGCCGCTGAAATCAAAATAGAGCTGGAAGGTGTAGGCCAGGGAGCTGACCCAACCCTCGACCAGGGTCAGCGAGGCGGCGGTGTCGAAACCGTATGTGGCCCAGACCGCAAAGTTGTCGGCAATGATTACTTTTTCAAATAGGCCGATCAGCATCAGGAAAAGGCCAGCGGCCATATTTTCGCAATTAACGCTTTTGTTTTCTTCAGACTGAAACTGGGGCATCATTTCCCGGTGGTGCAGGATGGGACCGGCCAGCAGGTGGGGGAAATAACTTACGAACAGAAAATAATTGACCATGCTGTATTCGCTGGCCTGGGCGCGATAGGCATCAACCAGGTAAGCGATTTGGGTGAATGTAAAAAAGCTTATCCCCAGCGGCAGGATGATGCCGGGCAGGGTCAAATCCGCAGTAAACGCGTTATTCAGATTGGCTACGAAAAAGTCAGTGTATTTGTAAAAACCAAGCAGCAGCAGGTTGAACGCCACTCCTGCAGTCAGGATCTGTTTGCGGCTGATAAAATGCTCTTCTGGATGACGGACCAGCCTCTCACCTACTGCGTAATTAATCAGGATGGATGCCAGGATAAGCGGCAGGTAGCGAACATTCCACCAGGAATAGAAGAAAAGGGAGCACAGGACCAGCCAGCCCCGCCCGTACCAGCTGGAAAGATGCCGGTTCAGCCAGAAATAGCCGGCGATGCTAACGGGCAGGAAAATAAACAGGTACATATAGGAATTAAAAAGCACTGTACAGCCGTCTCCTCATGGTATTCGTCCTGATTCAATAAGCCTCATGTTAACATAATGTGGCCGCCGGAGTCTATATCGGCGGATGCAGCGCAGTGGGGATTAAGGCTGGGATTGAATAGCAAAAGAATTGTCATTCAGTGTATTAAAAGATGTAAAATATACGACAAAAGCCATAATAAAACAATTAATATAGGATAAATAAATTAATTATGGCGGAATAAGTGGACAGGTCATGGGTGGGGTGTTATACTGACTATGGAAGAATTGAATGAGGTGTTGTGAGCCGTTCACGACAAAGGCAAACCGGTGGAAACGCCGGGACGCAAAGCTAAAGGGCCTGTAAGATGGCAGCCAGCTACCGAAAGAAGGGTATTTGTTTTTTAACTGAATATACAGTGAAAGTTCGAGAGCTTTTCACGATAAAGGCAAACCAGGGGAAATCCTGGGACGCAAAGCTACAGGGCCTGTAAAATGGCAGCCAGCTACCGAATGAGGAGTTATTTTTGTGGGCACGACTTGCAAGTAGTGAAAGAGGCGATAAGCCTTCCCTCCCCTCAAATTCACTTACGTGAAGAAGTTCGAGAAGCTTTCACCGAAACGGCAAACCAGTGGAAACGCTGGGACGCAAAACTAAAGGGCCTGTTAAATGGCAGCCAGTTACCGAAGGGAGAGAATTCTCATGAAGAAACGCATTTCCAGTATTCTAGCATTCATAATGATATTTGGAGTGGTTATAGGCGGCTTCACAACTGAAGCTAGCGCTCAAAACCGCAATATCGAAGTACGCATAACCGTCACCAACACCGGTTCTGACAGCAGCAAAGACATCAAGCTCAATGCAGCGCTGTTTGGGATTGACCCGGTAACCGCCCAGATCAAGAATGAATCATTCAACCTGCATCCGTCAGATGTGAGCGAAGGCAGCTTCGGCAGCCGGACAGCCCTGTTCAACATCAACATGCTGGCACCGGGCGCTTCGGAAACCATCACCATCGACTACCAGATGGGGGATTCCAGCAGATCAGCAGCCGGGAGCGGCGACCAGGACATCAACGAATACCTGGAAGCATCCAAGAAGATAGAAAGCAGCAACTCATCCATAGTGGCTCTGGCCAACAAACTGAACGCCGGGGTAAGCGACCCGGGAACCAAAGCCTGGAACAACTACCATTATGTACTGACCAACATGAGCTACGACTTGAGTTCACCTTACCGCAACAAAGGGGCTCTGTCAGCTCTGACCAATAAAGAAGGAGTCTGCGAAGACTACGCCAGCTTATTTGTAGCCCTGAACCGGGCTTCAGGAATACCTTCCCGAGTGGTGAACGGATTTGCTGACCCGGCTGGCACCGGTGACGCTTGGTCGACCGGAACGGACATGGATGCCTACCGCCACACCTGGGCTGAATTCTACATCGAAGGCAAAGGCTGGCTGCCGGCCGACCCGACCTTTGACATCTACGCCACGGGCGGCAACTACAAGTACTTTGGAGTAATGGCTGACGACACTCACATTGCCCAGAACTACATGGACAACAACCTGACCGCCACTTCGGTGGGCGGCAAGCTCAAAATCAACTGGGACAACGTGATGGAATAAAATGTAAGACGTGAGACGTGAGACGTGAAACGTGAAACGTAAGACGAGAAATGGGAGACGTAAGACGTAAGACGTGAAACGTAAGACGTGAAACGTAAGACGTGAAACGGGAAACGTAAGATGTAAGATGTAAGACGTAAGACGAAAGACGTAAGACGTAAGACGTAAAACGTAAGATGTAAGACGTAAAACGTAAAACGTAAGACGTAAAAGGTAAAACGCAGATATCCGTTCGGGCGAACCTGGTGTTCGTCCTTTTTAATGTGTAACACAAAAGACGGAATCATCAGTGACTGTACCGCTGATTGATTCCTGGTTATTGATGAATATATCAGCGCGGACTGTCCCCGGGAATCCATCAATAGAAACGCTTAAAGGGGTGGTCTCGGAAAACCGCCCCTTTTACAATTACTCTCATGAACCGGGATGAATGATGTCCCCTGCCCTATATCGCCTGTTTGTGCCCTGCCATAAATTCTTTTTCCTGCCAGCTGCGGCGATCTTCAGCACCGAAAGGAAGGCCGGAATCTCGATGTGAAAACATCTTGGCATTCCAATCCCGGGTGCTTTCCTGGCCGTAGGCCATCAATCCTTCGCTGGCCGCTTCATGGGACTGACCGGCTGTTTTTTTTGCACCTGGGTCCTCAACCTGCATAATATTGTCTTCCTGCATTTGAATCGCTCCTTCCGGTATCTGTATGCTGGTCTGGTGTTTGCTCCCTGCATGAAAAGGTCCTGGTATACTGCAAAAACAGCCGAACATGCAGAGCAAAATAGGTCCATAGAACTAATATATAGGAAAAGGGACTGAAAGACAAGACAAAGCAGCAAAAACAGGACCAAGGGCGGATAAAAAATGGGAGGTCCTGTAAAGCAGGACACTCCCATTGAAATCTAATTTGGTTTTATTCGTTACTTTTCTTTGCCGATTCTTCTCATAATCATGCCGCTGCCCGCGAACATGGAAGCCAGCAGCATAATGCTGCCCAGGCCTTCAGCGCCGGTGCTGGGCAGGGCAGCCGGAGCTTCCGGAGCTGCTTGCGCCGGTTGTTCAGCTAATACCGGAGCCGAAGGGGTCACGGTCTGCGATTGAATCTGCGGGGTCTGCTGCGGTTTTACCGGTTCGGTGGCCGTTTCTTCCGGAGCAGTCACCGTGGTTGAAGTTCCGGTATAGGTGTTGGTGCTGGGTGTATTTTCATCGGTGGTTGTATTGCCGCCCGAGGTGTTATAGGTGTTGGTCACCATGAAGCTGCCATTATTGTAGGAATCACTTGCAGCAGAGCTAATTGAGACGGAGTACAATCCTTCGTATTGCTTCGACGCGCCGGATTTAATGGTGCAAAGATTATTCTGGCCAATTTCCAGGTCGCTGTCATTAAAGATGCCTACTTCTTGTACTACATAAGCATCGTAGGGCACCCAGCCCAGGAAAACTGAACTGTCGCCGTCATGCAGGGCGATAGTAACGGGCACACTGCACAGCCAGTACCATGGAGCTATGGCTCCGCTCATTATTGAATCATAAGGGGTTTGCGAACCGGACTGGCGATCGATGGTAATCACAGCCGCTTTTCCAGTGGTGTCCGTGAACTGATTGCCTGTAAAGTCCTTGGTTATGGTGACCTCGCGAGGGTGGGTGTTGGTTACTTCCACCACCTGCGCGGCCTGGGGCCGATCCGCATTAATTACATACTGTTTAGTATTGTCAAGATTGTTTATCCACTTGTAGCCGGTCATGGGAGCTGTTTCTGTGCCATAAATTTCATCCAGTGTATAGGTTCCGGGTCCGGGAGCAAAGGTGAAGGTTTCCCCTTCAAGCTTAATAGGATCGCTGTATATCTTTTCGCTAGTTTTAACATTGGTCAGTACAAAGGTTACGGTGCTGGGCTCGCCGTACAGCCATTTCTTTACCACTACAATGCTGTCATCCGGAAGCTTCTTGTTGGTGACTTCAACAAGCTCTGTTTTGCCTTCCTCAACCGTATTGGATAAGCAGCCGTTGCCAGTAGTATATGATGAAAAATATCCCTGTGCATCGGTTTCCTTCACCAGATACTTCAAATTAGCGCGAACCTTGAGCGTGTCGCTGTCACAATATGCTTTGCTGCTCGAATCGAACAGCACGTTGCCGTCCGCATCCGAAGTTCCAGTACCGATTAGAAGCCCATCGGGATCAGTTACAGTAAAATCAAATCCGCTCCAATCGGTGTTAGTGCTGTCTTCTAAAATCTTATCAATTTCCAGGTAGCCGGTCTGTTCATTATTCTGCCAGGTTAGACTCTGCGATAATGAAGTGGCGGAGATGGTTACATCTTTTTTACTTGCATTACCTGCATCCGATACGAATCCGGTGGGGCATGATTCTGTAATCTCGTAAGTGCCATCGGGAAGGCTATCGAATTTGAAGGATTCTTCATCTGTTGTAAAAATGTGCGATTTCGTAGTTGGGGCTATGGCGGCATCACCCGTTTTGCCGGTTAAAGTGATCGTGCAGCCTTTTAAGGCCTGGTTGGTGCCGGTAACAAAATCTTTAGTGATGGTAAGATCGCCATACTTGTAGTTGACCACTTTCAGGTTTGCACCATTGGCGCCCATGGTGAAGCCTTTTGCATCGGTCAGCAGATTGGTATTGAGGCTGTCGCCATCTAACAAAGACTTGTAATATGGATTGGGATTGGGAGCCACTTCCTGTATAGTGCAGTTGACATCGGAAGTGAAGAAATAATCTTCAGTATAGGTTCCGGTAGTAGCGTCGGTTTGTATGGTTTTAACGGCATAGTCACCGACTTTAAGCAAGAAGCTGGCCGCCAGCTTGTTACCGGACTGGTCTTCTTTCGTAATTGTGATGGTGCGCTTGGTGGGGACACTTGCCGTATTGGTGAAGGTTACCGATTGACCGGGGCTGACACCGGATTTATACCACCCAAAAGTTAAAATTAAAGGTTTGATGGCAGTCAGATCACAGTTGAAAACACCGCATAACCAATTGGCAGGGTCCATATTGATCTCGACAACTGCGTAAGTCAAGTTGGGATTAAGCGGAGGGGTCGTAAAACTTCCTGAGTATTCTCCACCGCCAATTGCCAGTGGCATAATGTTATTTGAGAAAATAGCAACCAGGTTAAGCAGGTCGGACAGACTACTAATGTTTCCCGGGTGGAAGCTATCAACAGGGAATAACAGGAATAACGCAGGAATGGGAGGAGCGGAGAAGCCACTCCAGTTTTTGGTGACAGTTATTGTACCGGGTTGTGTATAAGTGTTGGTAAAACTGACTGTTGCGGTAGTGCCGTTGGAAAAATCAGCCAGAACCGCATCATTAGCCAGGCCAGTAGACCAATTAGAGGGAATGCTTGTTTCTCTGACCCGGAAGGGATTGGTGCTGGTGCCAATGGGTATGGGCGGTATAGAGATGGGGAGCGTTTGCCCGTACGCAAAAGGGCCAACCATGATGGGGGAGCCATATGGTATCCAGGTATTCGGTGCGGTTTGTTCTTCGATAATAAACTGAAATGCTTGAGCTGTTGCTCCTGGCACCCAGCCAGTGCAGCTTTTAGATAGTTGAATATACCTAACAGGCGGTGAAGGTGGAACATAGGCGTTGGTAAAAGTCACCTGCGCGGTTGGAGTTGTGCCACTGAAATTGGTGGAAGAAACTGACTGGGATGACTGGAGGCATGTCCAGTTGCTCTGGGTGGTTTCCACGATAGTGAAACTGGTGCCTTTGCCAACATTTACAGGCACTGCTGCTGTGCTATTCGTATAAGTGCCTGCCGGGGGATCAGGCTGAATCGATGTTGTGGCAACTGGGCCAGCATTGGTGTCTGTTCCCGCATATATTTTAAATTCAAACACCGGGATCTGAGTGGGCCAGTTCCCGGTTGTATTGGTGATGGTCTTGGTGATTTGAATATAATTATCGGGCTGAATAATCTGAGAATAAGTAACATGAATTTCTGCATCGCTGTAATCGCCTTCTACCAAAGGCTGTCCAGCCAGGGAGCCGCCCTGGTTGTTCATTTCAAACGGAACACCAAGCGCAGTTCCAAGCGGGTGATGCAAATTTGTACTGCCGCCCTGCTGCTCTAATCCATAGTGTGCATGAATATCAGTCAGTGCGTATCCGGCAGGAGCAGTGGCATCATAACCAATAGTTGTATTAGTCAACTGCTCGGGGAAATAAACCCCGCTGGCATAGGCACTGGCAACTCCACTGTTCACACTGGCAACGAGAGAGCCAAAGACAGTAATATTGCATGTGAATATTGATGGTGGCGTACCACCGACAAAAGTTGTAACAACTCGTATTTCGGCAGAATCACCATCAATACGATCATCACCGCCTGGCTGACCGTGCGTCGATTGATGGCCTCCAATCTGCGTGTTTTCCATAGCTGTGGCCGCCGGGGCCACCAGGGTGATGCTGAAGCTCATGAAGAAGGACAGAAGAACAAATACCGCGAGATATTTGTTTTGCTTTACTCTGTAAAAATTCATTCCTTTCTCTCCCTTCGGTTTACCTTTTTGATCTGAACGCTGAACGCTAGACTCTCAACTCTTACTAGTAGCTTTTAGCTTTTACCGTCTACCCCTTACCTTCTTGCCTCTTAACTATAATTTTTGCCGTTTACCGTTTACTGTTTGCCGTTCACCTTTTACCGTTCACCGTTTACCGTTTACTGTTTACCGTTTGCCGTTCACCGTTTATCGTTTACTGTTTGCCGTTTACCCCTTACCTCTTTACGTTTTACGTCTCACGTCTCACGTTTAACGTTTAACGTCTTACGTCTTGCGTCTTGCGTCTTACATCTCACTTTTCACTTTTCACGTTTCCGGTTTCACTATCTTACGACGCTGATTCTTGCTGCTTCCATTTATGTGCAGGTCTGGCGACCGGGCTTGCCTGTTCCGCGCCAGTAGCGTAAAGCAGCGCGCGATCCAGGAGGGTGGCCAGCTCCAGAAAGCTGCGAAAAGCCAGGGAGCGTTTCTGGTTTATCCAGAGAAGCTGGCCCTGCCAGCCGGCATTTTGCCGGAATTGAACATGGAGCAGGAAACTGGCCAGGGGTTTAGAGCCGCTCTTTTGCATGGCCGAAGCTGCGTGCTCTTCTGAAATATCCACCGGGTTGTTCACCTTTGAAATATTCCAGTTGCGCATGGCCATCGTGGCCTGGGGGCCGTTGTTTTCGTTCAGCCAGCTTTCGATCAGCTCCGCCAGGGGCATTAACCCGGTGAAAGCAGTGCTGTTTCCGCTGGCGCTGGATTCGACGGTGCCTTCTATAATGCGCTGGTTGTAAGAAAAGACTTTAATAACATAATCCGAGGACCTGCCGGCCGGCATTGTAGGCCCCATCCTATCTATGTCAATAATTTCACCTCCCATCAGTCAATGCAGCCTAGTTTATTTGGGTAATGGCATCACTATACCAGCGCAGCGTCACCGCAATGGTTACAATTCAGTCACAACAAATATAATTACTAACAACAACAATGCGATAAACTGTCTGAAAAAATGTGCGAAATGGTGGCTGGCGAGCAATAAAGAGACAAAAAACATCTGCATTTAAGAACAGCTTAAGAATAGGCTTGAAACATATTAAAATCTGGTTAAATACTGGTCACACGAGCAGCTGAAAGTGAAAAAAATGGCAAGATGTATTCGTTAATTGAAAGTGCCTGTATCCGGATGGTAGACAGCCTTATTTGCGGTATTAGATCAGGAGGTTCCGGAGAACAAGCCGATTAGATATGCCAGGAAGCATTTATCTGGCAAAGAATAATGCCACCGGTTACCCGGCGGCATCAGGAGAAAATCTATATTATTTTGAGCTGCACCATTGAAACGATATTGAGGTATTACGGGAAGCATATATAAATGGTGTGAGTGGCAGCTTCCCAGCAAACGGAGAATCCCAGCGGTTCACACAGATTATGCGGCGGAAGCATAAAGGCGCCATTATCGACATAAGCAGGGGCATCCATGGCCCATTCTTCACCGTTTACGGTGAATATGCTGCTGCCAGCCGTGTATTGAATCCAGGTGCCGTAGTAATCAACCATGGCTGTTTGGGTCGCAGGGTCGAAGCTGGCATACTGTCCCATGGCTTCAACGGTTGATACCAGCGGAATATACACCCTGGGCCCGATGATAGTGGGCGCATGCTCCAGGGTAAAGGTCTGGCCATTAAGCTTGGCTGTTGTTGTGCCGAGTTGTTCTGTCAGTGTATTGCCGACCACGGTTGAAACCGGGGGATAAATGTTGGTTGGCTGCCAGGTGCTGTGGATGGGAGTAACCAGGTAATAATAAGTCTGGCCGTCCGGGTAGCAGTCTATATCAATGGAGGTGCTGGCCAGGCCCGACACGATCAGGTTGCCGGCGCTGAACAGGTTCTGGGTGCTGGTGCTTCTGTATATATTGTAAGTCACAGTATTGGGCGGAGCGGCAACCGGCTGCCAGTTCAGGCTTACGGCCCCTTTGGACAGTACATAATCGCAATCCACCACGTTGGACCATTGCTTGGAGCCCACGCTGAAAAGGCCGCTGTACAGTGTTTTACCCGTAGATTTGAAGGGGACAATCTTTAGCCGCCCTTCGGCAACGGCTTTATTAGGAGCAGTCCACAGGAAGCAGGTTGAAAAATACCCGGGGCTTTGCAGGCTCCAGAACTGCCCGGCAGTGGAGCTGAAATACATTTTGTAATTAACCGGCTTGAGGCTGTTAAGCGGGATATATACTGGCTGGCCCTGGGCCAGGCTGAATCCGGCGGTGGGAAAGAGGCAGATATCATGGGGATCGACCAGGTTGTCTCCCAGGCCGGGTTTCAGGACGTTAAAGTTGTTCGGCGTAGTGCTGGAGTTTACTTCTGGCAGCTGGCTGTCCAGAGATGCATTGCCAGGAATCATGGTGACAAGCGAGGAATTGCCGCTGGAATTCGCTGCATCAGCAATAACAGCCTGATTGCTGGCCAGCAACGAACCAGGTGCAGGATTCAGTTCGGTCAGCGGCTGAACAGAGTTCATAGTCAGGGCGGCTCCCATGGCGGTGACGTTCCCGGTGGAAATAAAAATGCCAAGCATCATGGCCAGAGTTGCCAGGCGGATGGCCTTGAAACTGGCTGCTTGCGTATTTTGGGGCTGGCGGCCGTCCTTTTTCGCAGAGCTTTGTTTGCCTGCTGTGGCTGTTATCCGGAAATACCCGAGATTGGCCGGAAGCTTGAAATAGACCGATGTGTTCATGGATAGTTACCTCCTTCGTTTATTTGCCGTTCACGTTTAAGTGTGATGAATAGTCATCTTCATAGTCAGATAATAAGGCATTCCATATGATATTAATGTGAGCGCGCTTACAATGAAACGTGAAACGTGAAAAGTAAAAAGTAAAACGGGAAAGGTGAAAATGTGAAAAGGTGAAATGTGAAACGTGAAACGTAAAAAGTAAAAAGTAAAACGTGAAAAGTGAAAAGCGAAACGTGAAAAGGAAAAGGAAAAGAAAAAGGTGAAGAGTAAAGAGTAAAAAGTGAAACGTGAAGAGTGAAGCGTGAAATGTGAAACGTGAATATTACAGCGGTGAAGACCGAATAGCGAAGAGTGAGCCGGTGAAACTTGAAACGTGAGACGCAGATTTCCGCAGGGGCGAATCCTGTGTTCGCCCGATCAAAGACCTAAGACGTAAGAACAAAGGTATAAAATGCAGACATCAGGGGCAAACCTTGTGTTCGCCCTTGAGATTAGTTTGTCTCCAGCGTTTCGGCTTCCAGGGCAGGGAGGTCCAGCAGGTAGATGGCTTTTTTCTCCTTGCGGATGTATTCTTCGGCTTCAAGCTCTCCCAGCAGTTTGGTGGCGGTTTCCCGGGAAATGCCCACAATGCCGCCTATATCCTCGTGGGTCAAAGCCAGCGGGATTACAGCGGTTCCCTTTTCATTGGTGCCACAGTGGCGATGCAGCTCCAGAAGGCTTTTTACCAGGCGGGGCCGGGCTTTCACATATAAAGCATCGGTCACCTGTTGGTTGGTTTGGCGCAATCGCTGGGATAGAAAAGATATAATTACCCGGCTCATGGCAGGAATTTCCCTGTTGAGCCGTTCAAAGGCGCTGACTGAGCAGAATATGGTATCGGTGTCCTGAAGGGCGATAACACTGGCGGTGCGGTAAGCGGCGTCGAAAAGGGCCATTTCACCAAATATCTCCCCGGCGCTTAATATGGCCAGGATTTTATTATGCCCGTCCGGGGTTCCCTTGACGATCTTGACCATTCCGGATGTGATGAGATACATGCCATCGGCTTCCTGCTCTTCGTGGAAGATAATTTTATTGCGAGCGAAGCTTCTGGGGATCATCTCATTCTGAATTTTTTCCTGCTCGTCACTGCTCAATGATTCGAGCAGTTGCTGGAGGGATGTATTCACGGGCTTCGCCTCCTTATTACTTCCAATGCGCGAAACCAGATACCTAGATCTTATCGGGCGATCTTCTCGGCCTTGACCAGGTACGAGCGCACAATCAGCCGGTTATAATGACCGTCCGGGGGTCTGACCGGGGGATCACAGGTGGTCAGGGTCAGGGCGGGCCTGGGAGTGGGATCAATCACCGACCAGTCGGTGTCAACTGTAATCCAGCTCGAATCGACCTCGTAGGTATATAGCTTGCCTTTATAGGTAAGCCTGATGGCATCCCCTTTAGCTAATTTGTCCAGGTCCATGAAGGGATTGCCGGACATGTTGCGGTGGCCGGCGATACTAACATTACCGACATCGGGATAACCGCTCTGGGGGTAGAAGCCGGGAGCCCGCTCCAGGTCCGCCGGAGCGACCCCGTACACGATATCCAGCGTAAGGCCCAGGGTGGGAAGTTCCAGTATTCCGGGAGCCGATTCCAGGTCCCTCGGATAGAACTCTTCTTTCGGGATGGCGGTAACTGCACTTAAAGTCTGGATAGCCGCTTCGCCTTTCAGCCCGAAAGGTGTATAGGGTTGAACCGCGGGCCACCAGTAAGAGGATAGCGCTGCGGCGATTGCTCCTATTAGCAGCAGGCAGGCTGCCGATATTCCGATGCGCCTGGTATTATTAGCTTTGCTTGTAAATTCTGCCATGATTGTTTCGACCTCGTTTATTTATTATTGCTCTGTAATTCATCATAAGTGACGCTGCAGCCATATGTAAAGGGGAATGAATGGATGCACTGTGATGAATCTGGCTTTGTCAACAAGGCGGAAGCCGGGCATTAAGCCCGGCTTCACTAAAAACGATTCTGCTATTCAAATATCTGTGCTACGGTTCTTATATTTTATAAGAAGCTTTGCGCAGAATCAGTCCGCTTCCGGCAAACATCATGGACAAAAGGGCAACTCCGGCAGAGCTTTCCGCACCGGTCTTGGGCAGTCCGGTTTCTGCCGGAGCCTCTGCCGTAACCGCGGGCACCACTTCAACTGGAGTCGGAGTTACCGCAGTTGTAGTTGTAGTTGTTGTTGTTTCTGTCGGAGTTGTGGTCACTTCCGTCGGGGTCGGAGTTACTTCCACCGTGGGCGGCACATAGGTGTTGGTGGACGGGGTGTTTTCGTCATTGCCACCGGGACCGCCAGGAGTCTCCGGCGGGATATAGGTGTTGGTGATAGTAATGGTGGTGTCTTCACCGAGAATAACTGATAGCGGGTCACTGTTTACATTGCTGCTGTAATCAGCTGGCACATCCTCGGTCAGGGTGTAGTCGTCGCCGGCTTCAAGGCCTGCAAATATCATCTGCCAGCGATCATCGCCCGAATCATACTCAGTGTCATCAGCTGCAATTTCCACCCCGCCCTTCCACAGGTGGAAGCGCACCGTCTGATCCAGGCCATCACTGAACTCCTTAACCACGATGATCCGGCCTTTCTGGTTGTGAACCGTGATATCATTTGGTACGGTCACCGGCTGTTTTGTATGATATTGGCAATAGAAATCGGTGTCTGAAGTCTCGAGCAGATAGTATGCCAGCGCGTCGGATGATGGGGTTAATCCGCTGAAAGTGGTGTCATGACCAACAGTTATCCGGCTTTCCACCAGCCATTCATTGCTGGTCACCGTGTCTTTGGCCCAGAGTTCAAAGGTGGCTTCTTTGCCAGTGCCGTTATCTGGAACATCATAAACCTTATGAACGATCAGACCGCCGGGGATTTCATCGTTGATAAAAGTGGGCGGCGGTGGGCAGCCTCCGCTGGACAGCATGCCGCCGCCGATCCCGATATCGGTGGTATAGCCGCGGTAATCCTTGCCGCCATAAGACATTGGTTCAAAGACACCGGGGTTGTCCAGTACAAAATGGGGATCGTTCAGTTCTTCACCCACCCAGTAATGGCCGGGCTGGTTAACAACAAAACTGAGCGAAGTGTCACCAGCCGGGAGGATCTTGTACTGGGGATTGCCCCAGGCTGTACCGTTAGGACCCTTATATAGCAGAATGAAATTGCACGGGTACATGGTCTGGGTGTCTTTGGTCCATGCTTTATTGACTGTTATTATTTGGGAGCACCAATCAAGAGTATTGATAAAACTTACACATTTTGAGTGAGTGCTGCCATGGAACTTAAACTCGCCATTCCATGGATCGGAAATCTTGGTAAATCCGGCAGGTGTCGTTTCGACAACCCGGTACTGGACATCAGATTGAAGACCGGGAACCACTGCCTGAGCCTCATACCACCCTCCATTCCAGGTGCATTCATCCCGGGTGATGGAAGCAGTGTCAACCTCTATCCAGTCGCTGCCGACCTTTTTTTGAATGCTGAAATTCAAAATGTCCGGTATGGCCGATTTGTTTCCCTGCCCAATATTCCAGTACGATTTGCCGATGGTTAGAATATTGCCAGTGCTATTTTTGGCAACAATACGATCCAGGCGCAGTTTCATAACCGGGGTGGGACCGTTGAAATTTACCTTCATGGTTATGCCCTGCAGGCTGTCTTCCCCGTTCGTTGGCAAGACTATGAAGCCTTCATTGCCGGGACTGGCCAGAGTCTTTGATACTGCCCCGTTTCCGGCAAAATTGCCGATCAGTTCAATTCCCGTACTGAGTGCAGGAGGGGTCGAGCCTCCCCGGCCTGCAGCGCCTGGTTTCAGTTCATATTCAAATATCCAGTATACGATTCCGTCAGCGGGTGCGCCGACCCGGCCATCACTGCTGCCGCGGTCCGGGAAGTCATCGCTGCCAATCGGCATATCCTGGTCGGACAATCCGTTGAAGGCTTCGAACCCAGTAGCTGTGGTTGTGGTCACATTAATGATGGTCAGGCTGAAAATGACATCATAGGGATCGGTGCCACTGGGATCCGTGCCGGAGTATCCGCCGCCAGCCACCGGCGGCGTTATAATCTCACCGGAATTCGTACCATCGGGAAGCAAAGGTTCTTCCGGCAGGGGAGCCTGTTCTGCAGGCACCACCACCAGGTAATCAACCCGGGCGCCGCTCATTTCCGGCATGGGATCAGCCGCATATGATATGACGAACTGCCAGATGCTGTTGCCCGAGGCATCGGTGCCCACTTCGGTGCCGCCCGCTGATACGGCATCAGTCCCGAAGAAAACGGTCAAGGTGGGATTGCCCAGGGCAGGATCAGCCACCATCTGGAAAGTAAATTCTGCGGCTACAGCTTCCTGGACAGCCGCTTCATCGGCTGCGTCCGCATAGTCGATTTCGGTTTCGGCAAATGTTTCTGAAGCTGCAACTGTCGTGGTGCCGTTTGATTCGTCCGCAGTCGCAGACGGGATAGCCATAGTAATGCTGAAGCTCATAAAGAACGATAACAGCACAAATATGGCCAAATACCTATACTGCGCTAGCCGGTACATTGAAATCCCTCCTTTCAAAAGGGCTTCAGGAGACTATGTCTCCATTGGTAAATGAAATAGCAGACACAACTGTTTCTTTTTCTGGTGCGGGGCTGAGGCTGATAGCCTCAGCTACCAGGTTGAGCAGTTCCAGGAGGCTGCGAAAGGCGCAGCTTTCCTTGCGCTCCATCCATATCATGGTGCCCTGCCAGGATGAGTTTTGCCGGAATTGTACACGAACTAAAAAGGATGCCAGAATTGAGTCTGGCATCCGGTCCTGTTGCGTATCAGCTTCAGATTGTGTTTCGAATGTGTACGTATCCTCTTCTGGTGGAGCCCCTCGCCACCCGCGGTGGGCTGTACTGGACTGCGGAAAGCTGTTTTCGTTCATCTTCGCCTGCAGAGCCAGCACCAATTCCAGCATGCTGTGGAAAACCATAGTGCGGCCGGACTGGACATGACTGGCACTGCCCTTAAGAACCCATTGACTACAGGAATAGACATGGATAATGAAGTCCGAGGACCTGCCAACTGGGAGGTGCAAGGGAGAGTGCATGCCGGCCAATGGTATCACCTCCGATACAATAGACCATAATCCTACAAAATACTACAATATTATTCTATACCCTGAATGTCACCGTTTGGTCACCTATCAGTCACTGTATACACGAAAAAAAGTCACAATAAAGGCTCAAGAATCCAATAGGTCAAATTCAATGTAAATAAAATATATCAAATGAAAATAAAAAATGGAGCAGGAGGTGAATCCTGCTCCGATAATTCTTAAAAGAATATTAAATTTTATTGATTCTGTCACCGTGTTTCTAAACAGTTATTTCTTATAAGATACTTTGCGCAGAATCGCCCCACTGCCGGCGAACATCATGGACAGAAGCGCCAGGCCGGCAGAACCTTCAGCTCCGGTCTTGGGCAGGGCGGTTTCGGGTGCCGCTTCTGTAACCACCGGAACCACTTCGACCACAGCTGGAGTTACCACTGCTGGAATAGTAGCCGGAGCCGTTTCCGGCGGAGCCGGAGTAACCTCGGTCGGAGGCGGAGCTACTTCCGTCGGCGGAGAATAGGTGTTGGTGGGCGGAGTATACTCATCGCCGCCGCCGGGTGGTGTGGTGGGCGGTGTATTAACAACTACATAGGGTTCAGGCAATCTCTGGTCGGTAGAGAAGCCTTCGGCAGTTACCGTCACGGGAACGCCGCCATTAATGCTGCTGCCATAGCCGCCCGGGGTGTCTTCATACAGGGTGTATTTGCCGGTGGGCACAGGGAATGTGGCCAGCCATTTGCCGCTGATAGGATCGTAAATGGTTTTCGCTTCGTAGGTCTTTTCATCACCAACCAGCCTGAAATTGACTTCCCGATCCATACCGTCGGAGAACTGTTTTTCGACTATAAAAAATCCCCATTTGCGGTAGTTGTCAATCCGGGCATACTGTGATCCCTCTGCGGGAACCATCACCAGGTCGGCTGGTGTCACCATGCTGAAATCATCTGCACTAAGGCCGCTTTCAGTCAGGGTATAGCTGCCGGCCGGAGCGTATACGATATTGTCAGTGGTGCTTGCGTTTGCAATGGCCTGGTTGCAGGTGAATATCACCGGCATGCTGCCGTCGGTCTGACCTTCAGCGGTGGCGCTGCCGTTATCGATTTTTACGGTTATCATCGGAGCGGCACCATCCAGGCTATGATAGAATTTTTCCACTATCAAGGAGCCGGAGGGGAAGTCCTTGTAATTGGCGACCATAATGGTTTCATTGTCGCCCAGGAGCACGGTGACCAGGCGTCCTTCAGGACCAACGCCGGGATAGAAGTCAACCGCGGGGGTCACTTCAAACAGCCGGTAATTGCCAACCGGGATTTTGGCCGCTGTTCCAACCCCGCTGGGATCCAGGGTAAAGGTCCCATTGCCGTTGGTGTCAGTCAGGCAGAAATACTGCGGGGGTAGCGGAGGATCACCGATTTCTACCACACCGCCGATGAAGCCGGCAGCGGGTGCGGTCGAATAATCAGGGGTCAGCCGGAACAGGATTCCAGCATGAGGCCCGCTAACTATGCCGGGCGGGTCAGTGTTGATCTGGAAGAGATCCTTGTGCAGATCGACTTCGCCATAGCCCTGGTTGGTAATAGACAGGCTCTGGTCAAGGCCGCCAGTTCTGGTCAGGTGAATCGTGACATCCGAGGTTTCGAAAAAGGAAGTGATGCTGTCTTCATGGATTACATAATCACCCTGGATAAGGCCGGTGAACGGCTTACTTTCACCTTGACCCAGATCGAAGCTTTGATCGAAGCCTCCAGGTCCGGTTACCCGGAAATGGGCTTTGCCACTAAAGGTGGAAGGATTGAAATACTTCGTGATCACCAGTGAACCTTTTTTGTGATTGACTACCACTGGGCATTCCACATTTTGGTGATTACTGTCTATAGTTACAGATTTGCTGTACGGTGTTGTATTGTTGAAATAGTAGTATTGACCAACAGTGTTGTTCAGGTCCTCGGTCAGGGTATAGTTACCATAAAGCACATTTGAGAAAGTGGCTATTCCACTTGCATCTGTTTCTGCATAGAGCGTGGTGCCGGTGATAACCGGAGTCAACACGAACTTGATTCCGGCAATAGGCAAGCCGGCATCATCGTTCTTGGTGACCTTAACGGAGCCATAGCGGTCGCATTGATGATTGACAAACGTTTGGGGTTCACATCCGCCTGAAGCTCCCCGGCCACCGCTGATGGACACCGGATATCCATAATAGACTTTTCCGTCAATAGTCTTTTTTTCCAACGTGTTTTTGTTTTCCAGATTGAACAGGACGCCGTTGTCTTCTTCGCCGACCCAATAGCTGCCCGGTTCAGTGACTATGAACTGAAGAGAGCTCTGGCCTGCCGGCAGGGTTTTTATTTCAACCTTGTTCCAGGAGCTGTAATGTTGTTTCAAAAGAATGAAATTGCAGTCATACTTGGGTTTATCTTCGTGGGTCCAGCGTTTGTCAATGCTGATGGTATACTCTTCATTATCCGGATTGTGGACGAGGTGGCTCAGGTTGAACAACAAGGCTTCAGTTGTGCCGCCTCCTGCAACATGTGTGGCAATCAGCCTGGCAAATGTCAGATTACAGTGCTTGGAAGTGCCAATGAAAACATGAAAAACACCATTATTAGAAAAGGAAGTGGTTTTTATTATTTGTGCTCCGTTATCAAAACTGGCTTCAATTTTGATAGCGTTTTGATCAGTTGGCACTGTGCCGCATTCAAAATGCCATACGACCGCGCAATCATCCCAGGAGGAACCCATCTGTTCCATGGCCTGCTGGATATCGTCGTAGTCTGTGCTTTCGAAAGCGCTCTTGCTGCTGATAGGCACGGTCTGCCGCAAAGAAATTACCAGAGCATTAGGATCGGCCGCAGCCGGTGTGGATGCATAGATCCGGTCAAGGGTGATTGATGGCTTGGCACTGTTTCTATCCGAGTGGCTCGAATACCAAAAAGTAGCAGATACACTCGCCAGCTTGGCCTCACTGGGGGTTTTGAAAACTCTTTTACTGGTGCCGGAGCCAATCCAGCTGGGAATCGGAGTGACATTGGTTCCGGTGACGCCATCGGCGAATGCTGCGCTGAATGCATTTATAGTTCCATTTTTATCCGGAACCACGGTGAAAACCCAGTAAACATAGGTGCCAGCATTGCTGTCCACGGTACGATCGGCAAAGGTGGCACTGTTGATGTTCATGGGCTGGGCCAAACTTCCTTCAACAGCGGAGCTCGTATGATCGTCAACCTTGGTAACAGTGAGGGAGAATATGACATTTAATGGATCGATTCGTGCATCATTTTTGTCATCAGGATCTACGGCATCAGCACCACCGTTGCCGAAAATGCCGCCGCCGCCAGCCGTCATAGTCGGCGGAGTGATTTCTTCACCGGCGGGTGGCTCCACCACCGGAGGGATTTCTTCGATCGGGGGTACTATAGCCGGGCTTTCTTCAGGCATGACTACAATATACTGTACCGTTGCTCCTACCGGGGTTCCGGCATGAGTTACATTAAATACCCAGGTTTCAATCGTTTCGGTGCTGGCAGTCTGAACGCCGTCGGTCACCGATGTGGTGCCGTCATCCCAGTTGACTATTAGCTGGGGGCTGCCCAGGGCCGGGTCGCAGGTCATTTCCCATTGCCAATCGGCTGTAATGGGTGCAGCTGCTTCCGCCTCCAGGGCTTCTACTTCATCGACCAGGCCTTGAGGATCAAAATCCGCTGCGGTAAACGATTCGCTTGCTGCTACAGTATCGGCGCCTGCCGGTTCTTCCACGGCAGTGGCCGACGGCACGATCAGAGCGACACTGAAGCTTAACAGCAGGGCCAGGGCGGTGAATACGGCCAAATACCTGTACTGTGCTAGCCGGTACATACTAATTCCTCCTTTCAAAATGCTCATAAAACGTCTTCATTATTAATTAGTGTTCTTGCTATTGATGGTTTTTCAGTTTCCATGTACTGGGTCTGGCTAATTAGAACAGCATCGGCAATAAGGCTTATCAGTTCCAGCAGGCTGCGAAATGCGCAGCTTTCCTTGTTGTCCATCCAAATCAGGGTGCCCTGCCAGGAAGCGTTTTGCCGGAACTGAATACGGATCAAAAACGATGCCTGGATCGATTCAGGCATCATGTCTTCGGGTTGTCCGCTTTCAAATTCCAGCTCACTGTAACTGGCATCAGCGCTGAATGCTCCACTTTGCCAGCTGCGCGATGACGTACTGGTCTGCGGGTATCCGATTTCGTTCATTTTGTTCTGTACCGCCAGTATCATTTGCATCAAACTATGAAAAGCCATTGAACGGCCGGATTGGACATGGCTGACACTGCCCTTCATTACCCATTGGTCACAGGAATAGATGTGAATGATAAAATCTGAGGACCTTCCAACCGGAAGATGCAGGGGCGAATTCAGTCCGGCCATTTCGAACACCTCCTTCAACAAAAAGATCATTAAGTCGACAATAATATGACATAAGCATACAATGCGAGCGTCACCGTTTGGTCACCGATTAGTCACCGGTCAGTCTAAGTTGATAAAAAAGTCTTATAAAGCGGCAAAAAATATAGCAAATCAGGAATATTATAAGATAAATGAATATGAATGGAACAAATGGCACTAGATGTAAAATATAGATGCGTATATTATGTATAGCAAATAAAACGCAAAAACGACACGATACAATCTGTTTGAGCAATCTATTAACAGGCGGTTGATTAAGCGAGTGGTATTATGGCTGTGACACCCAGGAATCGTGAATTGAAGGCTTTTATCGGAATTATCATGGTTTGCTTGATATAATATGAACAGGCTGGCTGGAAGGTGATGCCGAAGGTCAGTGTTGGTTAAAACTGATGCCAGGCTTGAGGCCTGGCATCGATACTTTTAAGGATGGCGGCTTGAACCCGCCGTTGCGTCTTATCTGTTCATTTTGCGCAGGACCAGGCCGCTTCCGGCCAGCATCATGGCCATTGCCAGCAGTCCGGTTCCGCTTTCAGCGCCAGTCTTGGGCAGCCCGGGTTCGGGGGCTGCTTCAGTGGGTGCCGGAATAACTTCTGCGGGAGCAGGAACCACTTCAGCCGGAGTTGGCGTAACTTCGGCCGGAGCCGGTGTTACTTCCGTCGGAGGCGGAGCTACTTCCGTGGGCGGACTGTAGGTGTTGGTCGGCGGAGTCCATTCATCGGGAGGATTGCCTCCGGGAGGCGTATAAGCATTGACAAAGGTGATGTCATCTCCGTCATTAACGCTCTGCACGCCGGGGAAGTTCAGGCTGTACTGAGAAGTTGCAAATAACGCTGCGCCGGGCGGGGGCATGGTGTCGTCGCCGCCGTTGTCGTAGCGGGCGAAAATACCGATTTCTTCGGCGGTAAAGGGCGGAATGCCGCCGGGTTGGCTGAGTGTCAGGCTGTACAGGTCACACCATTCGCCATCAGCCAGTTGGACATAAACCGGAGCGGACATTCCGGTAATGGGATAGCCGTTATCGGTGGTCGGCGGAATCCAGTTAAAGATGATTCTGAATACTGCCACCATATTGGGATCATCGGAGAATCCCTGGAAATCCTTCCTTATTATTACCTGGTGGCGTTGGGAAGGTTCGTTGACAATGATGTGATCATCATTGCCCAGGAACGTGTTTTCGCCGGATACAACTACAATGCCAGTAATCGGAGCGATGGGCTGATAGCCATCAGGAGCCTTGGTTTCGGTCAGGGTATAGGTGCCAGCAGGCACATTTTCAAACAATACTTTGCCATCGGCGTCGGATGTGGCATTGAGAGAAATCAGTCCTCCGTCAGAGAGGTTGAATTCAGCCCCGGCCAACCCGGTCAGCAGGTCTTCAACCAGTCCCATCTTGGTAAAGGAAACAGAACCGGGAGGAGGCACGGGATCATCGACGATCTTACCCTGCTCACCCAGAATCTTGAGCTGCCCGGGTGCAATTTCGATTCCGGTAATGGGCGCGATGGTCAGGTAGCCCGAAGGTGGAACGGTTTCAGTCAGGGTGTAGATTCCAGCGTTTACAGTCGGGAAGTAAACGTATCCGTTCGCATCCGAGTAGGCTGTCAGCGGAGGATTAATGCCATCGGACAATTGGAAAGTGGCATTGGCCAGCCCGGTGCCGTCTTTATTAACCTTCTGGAAAGACAGGGAGCCAGGCAGTGGCGCGGGAATGTTCGTGATGATTCCATTTCCGATAATCGTATGCTGTCCGGCTGAAATGACAATTCCGGGCATGGGCGGGATTGGTATAAAACCAGGGGGAGCTATGGTTTCGGTCAGGGTATAGGTGCCGGGAATGACATTGATAAAAAGCACTATGCCGCCAGGACCTGATGTTCCGGGATAGGTGTTTACACCGTCGGACAAAATGAACGACGCACCAGGCAATGGCAGTGGTATAGGAGGCAATGGGGGCGAAACAATCTGGTACAGGCCCATTTTAATAAAACCAGCTGATCCGGGCGGCTGGATCGGGATATTGTTGATCGTTCCGCCGTTGATCAAGGTCCGTTGGCCGGCAGTAATTACAATACCGGGAATGGGCGCCATCAGTTGGTACCCGGGAGGAACTGCATCTTCAGTAAGGGTATAGGTTCCGGGAGCGACATTTTCGAACAACACCACACCGGCTGCATCTGATGTCGCATGATAGGTGTGGTCAGGATTGGCCAGGGTAAAGGCAACTCCGGGTAGTGGCCCGGGAATTGGTACGGTTGTCGGAGGTCCCTGCATTACACCCATCTTGGTAAAAGTGGCCGAACCGTTAATTGGAGCGTTATGCGTTACATGACTTAATTTGAGATATTGTGGCACTTCGGTTGATCCATCCGGATAATGCAGGGTAAGACTTGCGCTTAAGAGTGTGTCATCTGCGGACGTGCATACCCAGAAGTGATAAGTGCCAGGATTAGTTTTCGTAGAGCTGTAACTCAGGGGGCCGGCATTTTGAAAAGTTGCGGTCATGTCTGAAAAACTGGTGCTACTGCCATTGTTGATAACGAAATGCCATACCACGGGGCAGGTGAGTCCGTTGTCATCTGAGTTTTCTTCGAAAGTAGCACTCATTGCGCCGACCTGGCCGGGAAGCAAGGAAGTGGTTTTAGTAACTTCCCCCATAGCCGGAGGTGCAGCTATGATCATGCCGAGGCAATAAGCTAACAACAATGAAAAAGCTACAAATAGCGCTGCATATTTGTGATTAGCCAAGCGGTACATAATAATTCCTCCTTTCCTCAAGATTTTTCAACCAATTTAGCAGCCATTTTGGCTGTCGTCACTTCACTGTCTTTGTTCACGCCGGCGGGATTGGAGGCGGTCACAACAATCTGCAATGCATCGGCCAACAGGTTCAACAGTTCCAACAGGCTGCGGAAAGCGCAGCTTTCTTTGTGCTCCATCCATACGAGGGTGCCCTGCCAGGAGGAGTTCTGACGGAATTGCACCCTTATGAGAAAGGAAGCCATAATTGACTCGGGCAGGATATCATCACTGCTTTCTTCAGTCGCAATAAAAGCGGGGCAATGCATTGGCGGCTGATTTTGCCGAATTTTCCATTTGCGCGGAGCGGTTGCGGACTGGGGGAAAGCGATTTCGTCCATTTTCGCCTGTACGGCCAGTATCAATTCCATCAGGCTGTGGAAAAGAATTGAGCGGCCGGACTGCACGTGGCTTGCGCGCCCCCTGACAATCCATTGATCACACGCATAAATATGCATGATAAAGTCAGATGATCTTCCTATGGGTAAAATCAGCGGGGGATTCATTCCGGCCATGTTGAACACCTCCCTTGCGACACATAAACCTAGAAAAATACAATATTCTACAATTTAATTGTACACAGAAGGCGTCACCGAATAGTCACCGGAATACTTTTTGGGAGAACACAAAGGGAGAAAATAGTCACAAGAAATGGGTATTATCCAATAATAAAGGACTATACTAAAGGATAGGTTGTATTATATTAACGGTGTAATCATTAATGGTACAAGGAGGGTAAAGAAGCTAATTAACTGCCTTGACACAGATGAACTGACCCTGATTTTTATAAAACAAATAACAAAAGCCGGGCGTAAAGCCCGGCAAAATGCCTGATTACAAATTTGGTATTTTTAAGCTGATATGAATTCGGCGGCTTGCAATGGCTGCAAATCGCATTTTAACGAAAATGACGCCGAGGTAAGGCGACGGTTGTACGAAGTAAAGATTCGCGCCACGACCTTTTCAGCCTGTTCAAAATTCAGACCGGGCAGAAACACCAGGAACTGGCTGTCATTCCAGGGAGTAATAACATCTCCGCGGCGCAGGCTGGCTTTCAGAATGGTTTGAACCTCATCCTGAACAGTTTTCATGGAACGGCTGTTCAATGACTGGCTGCTGGAGGGATAAAAGCCAATCATGCCAATGAATGCAGACTGGCCGTTGCGTTCGTTGCGTCTGAGTTCCAGCTTGTAAAGGTCGCGGAAAAAGTCCGGATCGCATACAAAAGCTCCATCATCAAACCCGCTGTTAGAAAGGCTTTCTTGAATCGTTCCCAGATCGGAGCCCTCTTCGCCGCTTTCCGCTTGCAGTTTGCGGTAAAGCTGGCGCATTTCATTGGAAGGCTTGACTCCCATTTCCTTAAAAAATATGGAAGCGGTTTTTTCATAGTGGGTCTTGGCCTGGCGCACCTTGTTTTCTTTAAGCAGAGCTTCGATATATTTCATATGGATGTATTCTTCGAAGAATTCGATGGCGAAGGTTTTCTCGCATACATTAATAATATCTTCGTAGAGCCCGGCGCTTTTCAGCATTTCGATAAGCTCGAAAACCCCTTGCATATACAAGCGGTGATAATAATTGCGGGCGGCAATAACCCATTCATTAAACGAAGATTCCGGCAGGTAGTCGCCGCGATATAAAGCAACTGCACGCCGGTAGCATTCTATAGCCTCAGTAGGCTGATGCTGGTCAGCCAGCGCCTGGGCCTGGTCCACCATTTGTTCAAACTCATCAACATCCAGCCAGTAGAGAGATTCGGTATTCCAACGATAGCAACCATTGGCAAATGCTATGTAAGGGGCTTCCTCCTTGTCGCTGCCGGAGAGCATTTGACGCAGGCGATACACCTGCGTGCGCAGGGCGTGTTTAGGATCGGTGTAATCCTGGTCAGACCACAAATGTTCAATTATACTGTCGGAGAAAATTGCTTTTTCACGGTGTGTAATGAGATATTTAAGGAGTTCCCATAGACGATAGCTGCGCTGGGAATTATCCGATAAAACCATTTCGCCACGTTTTACCTGAAACTGGCCCAGGGTCAATATCTCCAGTTTTTCGTTACTTTGGCTGCCGGATCCTGTTTTGGACATCTACTGCAAACCTCCATCCGTCCATCCATTGAAATAATTGTTCAGCAACGTGTATCACGTACTAGCACTGGAAAGGAATTAATCTTATATTTAATAAATACACGATAAAGAGGGGATATGGCAAGTACAAAATAGTAAAAATCTTGCATAATAGGCTTTTTGAAACTTATTCCGGGCACTTGAGCTCCGGGAAATGGCTTGAATACAAAAAACAACCAACAGCATATCAGAACGTATACTATGATTATACCTCGATTCAACATTATCCGCCAGGAAGTGTCATCGCCTGCCTGCTCGGTAAACATGCAAATAACCGATTTCAAGGTGGAGTTTTATTCCGGGCTTGTGTAAAATAGAGGGATAATGGCATTAGTATGCAATGCAGGCCTGAAACACTGCGGGCACCAGGACGCCGCAGTGCTGGTTGATATTGTCCTGCAGAGTATGAAGATATTATATAGAAGGTGGACCGAGATAATGAGCATTGACCTCGAAAGCTTATTAAAGCAAAGGATAGTAATGCTGGATGGTGCCTATGGCACCATGCTGCAGCGCAGCGGCATGCCTCCGGGAGCCTGCCCGGAGAAATACAGCCTGGAAAACCCTGAACTTCTGAAAGATTTCCATCGCCAGTATGTTGAAGCCGGTTCAGATATAATTCAGACTAACACTTTTGGAGCCAATCGCTTCAAGCTGGGCGAGTATGGTCTGGATAAGCAGGTGGAGGAAATCAATGCCGAACTGGTCAGGATAGCCCGGCAGGCGGCGGGACGCAGCGCGCTGGTCGCCCTTACGGTGGGCCCGACCGGGCGTTTACTGGAGCCTATGGGTGAAGCGGTTTTCGATGATCTGTTTCAGGCATTCAAGGAACAAATGGAAGCGGCGGAGAAAGCCGGAGCCGATTTGATTTCGATTGAAACGATGATGGATCTGGGTGAAATGAGAGCTGCTTTAGTTGCGGCCCGGAGCTGTACCCGGCTGCCGGTGCTGGCGCATATGACCTTCGAAAAGGGCGGTAAAACCATGACCGGAAGCGATCCGCTTACTGCTCTTACCGTTATGGAGGCATTTCAACCCCTGGCCGTTGGAGCCAACTGTTCAGGAGGAGCCCTGGATTTGCTGCCGGTGATTGCCGAAATGGCACGCTACACCAGCCGTCCGCTTTCGGTGGAACCTAATGCAGGCCTGCCTTGCCTGGTCGATGGGGAGACCGTTTTCCCGGATAGCCCGGACCAAATGGCTGAATATTCTATACTGTTAAGGGATGCGGGGGCCAATATTATCGGAGGCTGCTGTGGCGCTACGCCTGAGCATATAGCCGCCATGTCCTGCCAGTTAAAAGGCTTGACTGCGGCAGCACGTTCCGGGCGCAAATATTTTGCCCTGGCTTCGCGTTTCTCGACTCTAATGATCGGAGAAGATTACCCGCTCACCTTTATAGGTGAGCGCATCAATCCCACTGCCCGCAAGAAGCTGGCCCAGGCAATCAAAACCGGGGAAATGCAAGTTGTGGTTGAGGAAGCCCGGCAGCAGGCCCTGGCCGGAGCAGGGGTGCTGGATGTTAACATGGGGGTCCCGGGCATTGACGAACCGGCCGCGATGAGAGCGGCTGTGAAAGCCATCCAGGCCGCAGTGGATATTCCACTGGCTATAGATTCCACCAATCCGGCCGCAGTGGAGGAAGGTCTTAAGGCCTTTGTTGGCAGGGCGCTGATTAATTCCACCAGCGGTGAGGATAAAAGCCTGGATGTCATTCTGCCTCTGGCAAAAAAATATGGAGCAGCCGTACTGGGATTGTGCCTGGATGAAAGAGGTATTCCTGACCGGGCCGAGGGCAGGGTGGCCATAGCCCAGAAGATTTTTTGGAAGGCCCGGGAGCATGGCCTTCGCAATGAAGATGTACTGATCGACTGCCTGGTAAAGACGGCCAGCGCGGAACAGCCTTTTGTGATGGAGGCCATCAAGGCGCTGCGCATGGTGAAAGAGCAACTGGGAGCCGGTACCGTGCTGGGCATAAGCAATGTATCTCACGGACTGCCCGCCCGGGAGATTTTAAATGCAGCCTACCTGTCCATGGCCTGGGCGTCCGGACTGGATCTGCCGATAATTAATCCTTTTGATGAGAAAATGCAGGAAGCCATTCGGGCGGCTTCGGTTCTGCTGAATCGTGACTCTAATGCCCTGCAGTACATCGAACGCTATCGCGGCTATCAGAAACCGGCGGGAGGCTCCCTGCGGCATTCAATTTGCAGCACCTGCAACATTCCTGACACTCTGCAGGGAAGCTCGGTATCGACACCAGCTCACATTGAAACGGCTGCCGCTGATCTGGTTAAAAAGGAACATGAATCGCAGGCTGTTTCTTCTGGCACTGCTGAAAAGGTCCAGGATCTGGCCGGGATCAGGCTGGAAGTTCGCGATGCCATTATTCGCGGAGATAAGAACGGCATCGAAGCCCTGCTGATGAAGGCAGTTGGCGAGGAACAAATTCCACCACTGGATTTGATTAATGAAGCGCTTATTCCTGGCATCGAGCTGGTAGGAGAAAAATATGAACGCAAGGAATATTTTCTTCCACAGCTGATCATGTCAGGAGACGCCATGAAAAAAGCCTTTGAGTATTTAAAACCCTTGATGAGCGACGATGTTGACCGCCATGCTGGCTGTATCGTCCTGGCCACGGTTGAAGGCGATATTCATGACATTGGCAAGAATATAGTGGCGGTTATGCTGGAGAATTATGGCTTCAAGGTGATTGACCTGGGCAAAGACGTCCCGGCCAAGAAGATCCTGGACGAGGCCGAAAAACGAAACGCCGATATTATAGGTTTAAGCGCTCTTATGACTACGACCATGCCTAGAATGGACGAAGTTGTGCGCGGAGTGCACGAGCGAAGCCTGCCCTGCATGGTGATGGTTGGCGGAGCAGTTCTGAACCAGGAATACGCGGATCGAATCGGAGCCAGTTATTCCCGCGATGCCCGCGAAGCCATTATTGTGGCCAAAAGGCTGCTGGAAAGCCAGGCCAAGATTAACCAATCTGCCATTTAATCTATAGAGGAGTGAATAGTATTAATGCAAAACGTAATTGACAACCTGGTCGCCTGGCTGCGGGAACGGGTCGCGGAAGCAGGAACCAGCGGCCTTATCATCGGCATCAGCGGCGGTATTGATTCTGCTGTGGCTGGAGCCCTGGCTCAAAAAGCCTTCCCGGGACAGTGCCTGGGGCTGATTCTGCCCTGCCACAGCAGCTCGGACGATATTGACGATGCAGTCAAGCTGGTTAATGCGGTTGGATTGCGCTACCATATTATACCGTTAACCCATAATTACGATGATTTCATGAAGTTGATGCGCCAGTATCCGGAAACCGCTATTACCGGCTATCACGAGAAAATGACCCATGCCAACCTGAAGCCCCGCATGCGCATGATGACCCTCTATTACATGGCGGGAATGCTCAATTACCTTGTGCTGGGAACCAGCAACAAATGTGAAATCGCCGTGGGTTATGCCACCAAGTGGGGAGACAACGCCGTGGACCTTCAGCTGTTGGGTGATTTGTACAAGTCGGAAATATATGAACTGGCCCGGCTACTCAAGATTCCCGAAGAGATCATCAATAAGGCCCCTTCGGCAGGGCTCTGGGAAGGGCAGACTGATGAAACGGAAATGGGATTTACCTACGAGGCTCTGGAGGTTTATCTAAAGACCGGTCAGGGAGATGCCTCGGTGATCGAGAAAATCAAGCATATGCATGCCATGAGTGAGCACAAGCGGCAGAGTCCGCCCATTCCCATTCTTGATGCAGTAAGGAGCCGCTAGAATGAACCTTTCCCGAAAAATTGTAATAGCAAGGCTGGTTATATCGCTGCTGGCATTTGCCTATCTAGGTTATGCAGTATATGTAAGATACTATGAGAAGGGCATATACTACGATTTTACCGTATTAATCAGCTTTTTTTCCCTGTTTCTATTATGGTCTTTCATATCCCAGACCCGGTTTCACCGAATTGCCGCTCACGTAACCGAACGTGAAGTGGATGAACGGACTTACTTTTATCTGCAACTGGTTTATTTTTTTGTAATATTCATGGCCTTGATAGACTTTGCCACCCTGGATGTCAGCCGGATCAGGAGCATCGAGCCATATGGATTCTATGGGGGAATGGCGCTGTTTATTGTGGCGTGCCTGGTTCGCTGGTGGGCTTATTCGTCGATTGGCACCTATTTTAGCCCGCGCATCAAGCTTTACGTGGGTCACCAGCTGGTGACCAGCGGCGCATACAAGCGCATAAGGCATCCGCTTTACCTGGGCATGCTGCTGGAGCTGGTGGCCATTGCGCTTATGTTTGGTTCAATAGGGGCGGGATTGCTGATTGTAATTCTGGCCATACCAGCGGTTATTTACCGCATCAACCTTGAGGAAGCCATGTTCGATGAGGCTTTTCCCGAAGCCTATGGTGAATACAGCCGCCATAGCAAGAAGCTGATACCGTTTGTTTTCTAACTGCCCGGCAGATGGAAACAGGATTAATCGCATATGAAAAGTATAGCCCCTTTGGTCAGATTCACATTTGCATCAAAAGCTTGAAAATGCTTTTAAGAATTAATTGAACAGGGAGGAGTCCGGATGTCAGGTCATTCTAAATGGTCAACCATCAAGCATAAGAAAGCCCGTTCCGATGAAAAAAGGGGAAAATGTTTACGAAGGTGGCCAAGGAAATCACCATAGCCGCCCGGCAGGGCGGGGGTGACCCGGAAGCCAACGCCAAGCTGAAGCTGGTGGTTCAGAAAGCCAAGGCCATTAACATGCCCAATGAAAACATCAGCCGGGCAATAAAAAAAGGGAGCGGCGAGCTGGACGGAGAAGCCTATGAAGAATTCGTTTATGAAGGCTACGCCCCGGGCGGAGTGGCGGTTATGCTCGATATAGCAACCGACAACCGCAATCGCACCGCTTCAGACATCCGCCACTTGTTTTCCAAACATGGCGGCAATCTCGGCGAGTCTGGATGTGTCGCCTGGATGTTCGAGCGTTCGGGCTTGATAACCGTTATGAAGAACGCGCTGAAAATGGACGAAGAGGAATTCATCCTGACGGCTATAGAGGCTGGTGCTTCTGATGTGCGCGACGACGACGATATTATCGAAGTAATCAGCCTGCCGGAAAGCTTTATGAAGGTGCGTGAAGAGATCGAGGCTCTGGTCGAGGTTGAAAACGCCGAAGTGGTACTGCTTCCATTGAATACTGTCGATGTCAATGATGAAGAAACTGCGGCCAGGGTTCTGCGGATCATAGACGTTCTGGAAGATCATGACGACGTGCAGAATGTTTATGCTAATTTTTCCATTCCCGATGATTTAATGGAGAAATTGTGCTGATTTACTGTTTCTTCATGTATAATAGGAGCAGGTAGCATGCAGCAGGCGCTGGCATTTCCGTTTTTTGATAGTCCCATAATATTAATGGGGGGGAAAGCGAATGTATCAGGTTGGATTGAACTACATCGGCTACACCAGCAAGGAAGTTGCCCTTATCAAGATGCTGGAGAAATTCGGCTTTGGCAATGAAGACATATTTGTCGAAGACTTCAAGCTGTTTTCCGAAGACGTAAACGAAATGGAACATGAAAGCACCTATTTTGAGGTTACCACGGTCCTGGTAATAGAGGAACGGGAAACCATGGAGAAGTTCCTGCTGGAGCTGGACAATTCCCTGACCGAGATGTCCAAGGATGAACGGCTGAAAATCCGTTCCAAGACCATCGAATACAACTTCCTGGGCAAGGATGCGCAGGAAGAGGAGATCACTCATTAGCAAGCTGCATACAGCGGCGTATAGAAGGATAGATTAATGCTGGTATTGGGATTAGATCCGGGAACGGCCACCACCGGATACGGACTGGTGCAAAGCGCCGGATCCAGGAAAGAAATGATTGCTTATGGGGTGTTAGAAACCTCTTCCCAGATGCTTCTCCCGGAACGCCTCAGTAAGATAGGCAGAGACCTGGATAGCGTTATTCAGCAATACCAGCCGGATACAGTGGCAATCGAACAAATCTTTTATCACAGCAACGCCAAGACAGTCATTCCGGTGGCCCAGAGCCGCGGAGTTCTGATATATGTCGCGGTTAATGCCGGGCTGCCAGTGGCGGAATACACCCCTCTACAGGTCAAACAGGCAATTACCGGATACGGCAAAGCTGACAAGAAACAGGTTCAGGCCATGGTCAAGCAGATTTTAAGCTTGTCCGCTGTGCCGCGTCCTGACGATGCCGCCGATGCCCTGGCTATCGCTGTTTGCCACATCCATTCCAACCGCCTGGCAACCCTTATTAAGGGGGCGAATCAATGATCGCTTACTTGCGGGGCAAGCTTGTTAAGGCAGCCGAAGACCATGTGTGGATTGATTGCGCAGGGGTTGCTTACGAGGTTAATGTTCACCAGCGTTTCCTGGCCCAATTGCCGCCGCATGGAACCGAATTGACTGTATATACATATTATCAAGCCCTTGAAAACGAAGTCCGTCTCTATGGGTTTTTGAGCACTTCTGAACAGTCGCTGTTTAAGAAGATCATCACCGTTTCCGGATTCGGAGCCAAGGCCGCGATGAGCATACTTTCCGTCATGAATCCGCCCGATTTTGTGAGAGCTGTTATTAGTGGAGATGAGAAAAGACTTACTGCTGTACCAGGCATAGGCAAAAAGACTGCCCAGCGCCTGGTATTTGAATTAAAGGACCGCCTGGGAACGGCTGGCGCCAGCATTTCTTCAGATGCTGTGACGGCAGCGGGGGCTTCAAGCCTGGCTGAAGACCTGCTGGATGCGCTGGAGGCCCTGGGATACGGACGCAGCGAGGTTTTTGGCACAGTTGCCCAGGTGCTGGCCGAGAGCGGGGAGAATGCTTCGGTTGAAAACGCTTTGCGCCAGGTGCTGAAGCGCATGGCCCGCTAACGGCCGGTATGGTCAATGCAGGAGTTGCTTGTGCGAGTAGATTCATGGGTTGACCCGGCTTACCGCCAGCAATCATGCCAGCGGCCAGGATTGACTCGGACACGCAATATTAAGGGGGCATTAAGCCTTGGAAGACGCACGCATATTGGCTTCGAACTATAATCCCGGCGAAGATGAAGCCGAAGGCAGCCTCCGGCCTCTTAAACTGGAAGATTATATAGGGCAGGATCGGATTAAGGAGAATATCGAGGTTTTTATCCATGCAGCTCTCGGCCGCGGCGAATCTCTGGATCACGTACTGCTTTCAGGCCCGCCCGGACTGGGCAAGACCACCCTGGCCAATATTATTGCCAATGAAATGAACCGGCCCATTCGCAAGACTTCGGGTCCGGCCATAGAAAGGCCTGGAGACCTGGCTGCAATTCTAACCAACCTTGAACCCGGCGAAATACTTTTTATCGACGAGATCCACCGCCTTAACAGAAGCGTTGAGGAGATAATGTATCCGGCCATGGAGGATTTCGTCATAGACATTATTATTGGCAAAGGTCCTTCAGCCAGGACGCTGCAAATTGACCTGCCGCCGTTCACTTTGATCGGGGCTACCACCCGGCCGGGATTATTGTCTTCTCCTTTGAGGGATCGATTTGGGATTAACTGCCGGCTGGATTTCTATGAAAACCGGGATCTGCAGCGCATTATCAGGCGGCTTGCCAGCCTGCTGAACACGGTAGTCGAAGAAGAGGCCTCACTGCAGATAGCACAGTGCTCCAGGGGAACTCCCCGCATTGCCAATCGCCTGTTCAGAAGGGTGCGGGATTATGCCCTGGTAAAAGGCGGGGGAGAGGTCACATCGACCCTTTGCCTGAACGCTCTAAAAATGATGGATATCGACGAAAAAGGACTGGACAGCGTGGACCGCATGATTCTGGAAGCGATTATTGTCAAATACAGTGGAGGCCCGGTAGGGCTGGAAACCATAGCCGCTTGTGTTTCAGAAGAAACCGATACCCTGGTGGATGTCTACGAACCATACTTAATCAAGCTGGGCTTCATACAGAAGACACCCCGGGGGCGCATGGCCACCGAAAAAGCCTATCAGCTGCTGGGCCTGCGTTTTGCAGCTCAACCCCAAGATGCACTGCTGTTTGACGAATAGGTTTGCCGGCTAGCTGTCACAAGGCTGTCACGTTAATACATATAGACATTTAATATGAAGAAACAGGTGCCAGTCCATGAAGAAAGTATTGCTCCACATCTGCTGCGGTCCCTGCGGGGTATTCCCGGTGGAGCAGCTTCAAGGTGAAGGCCTGGAGCTGATGGGTTATTATGCCAATCCCAACATTCATCCATATACTGAATACCAGCAGCGCCGGCAGTCGGTGGAAATGCTGGCTGGCCGTTACGGCCTGAAAATGCTATATGAGCCGTCTTATTGTCCGGAGGAGTACTTCCGTGAAGTGAGCTTCCGGGAGAGCCGCCGCTGTTATTATTGTTATGCATTGCGCCTGGAAGCCGCTGCCCGTTATGCAAGGAAAGGCCGGTTCGACGCATTTACAAGCACTCTGCTGGTCAGCCGCTACCAAAAACACGAAATGATATGGGAGCTCGGCGAGAGCATTGGCGAGCGATACTCGGTTCCTTTCTTGTACCGGGATTTCAGGCCGGGTTTTGACGCTGGAAGGCAAAAAGCCCGTGAAATGGGCTTTTATATGCAAAAATACTGCGGATGCATCTATAGCGAAGTGGAACGCTTTGCACCAAAGGTGAAGAAATCGTGAGCACGATGAAACAGCCTGGAGGCACCGAACCGTCACCTGGTTTGGAGAGCAAGCATATTCCTGATCTGTACAGGCTGGAAAGCTATCATTTCGATCTGCCTGCGCACCTCATTGCCCAGTATCCGCCTGAAGAGCGTGGAACATCCAGGCTTATGGCTGTAAACCGCAGAGATGGAATTATTCGTGATGGTCATTTCCCCGATATCATCGATTTTTTGGAGGCTGGCGACACGCTGGTTTTGAACAAAACCAGGGTTATGCCGGCCCGTTTGCTTGGGAGGAAGGATAGCGGCGGACAGGTGGAGCTCTTCTTGCTGGAAGCCGAAAATAATGCCGCAGACCGGTGGCGGGCCCTGGTGAGACCGGCGAAACGGCTAAAACCAGGGCATCGCATAAAATTCCCCGGCTGCGAAGGGGCATGCGCCTGGATAGATGAAGTCCTTCCCGAACCCGGTATGAGGATAGTACGTTTTGAAGGAACCGGCAATGTCTACGATTTTATGGACAAGGCCGGGCATGTGCCCCTGCCTCCTTATATTGACCGGGCTGACGAACAGCTGGACCGGGAGCGTTACCAGACTGTGTTTGCAGAAAACCGTGGTTCAGTAGCTGCTCCGACAGCTGGACTGCACTTTACAGCTCAAATGCTGGACGCCCTCAAACAAAAAGGTGTTGCCATAGAATATGTGCTGCTGCACGTAGGCCTGGGAACTTTCAGGCCGGTTCACAGTCACGATATCCGGGAGCACCGGATGCATGCCGAATACTACGAAATGACCACGGCGACAGCAACTGCTCTTAACAGCGCCCGTAACTGCGGGGGCCGCTTGATAGCCGTGGGTTCCACAGCAATGCGGACCCTGGAGACTATCTGCGATGAGGAAGGGATGTTCAAGGCTGGCAGCGGCAAAACCTCCTGCTTTATCTATCCCGGCTACAAATTCAAGGCAGCTGACGGACTGCTTACCAACTTTCATCTGCCGGGCTCATCATTGATGATGCTGGTTGCAGCTTTTGCCGGATATGATATTATTATGCAGGCATACCGCCACGCAGTTGAGAGCGGTTACCGCTTCTTCAGCTACGGCGACGCCATGTTAATACTGTAAAATAGACTGGTTGGCAAAGGTGAGAATAAATGTTCGAATTCACGGTACACAAGCAAGATAGCAACAGCCGGGCGCGCACCGGCGAGATCAAAACCGCGCACGGCTCCTTTGCCACCCCGGTATTTATGCCCGTTGGCACCCAGGCAACGGTTAAGGCCCTTGACCCCTCCGACCTGGAGGAAATGCATGCCGGAATAATTCTGGCCAACACCTACCATCTTTACCTGCGGCCCGGTGAGGATATTGTTCGCAAAGCCGGAGGCTTGCACCGCTTTATGAATTGGAAGGGCTCTATTCTTACTGACAGCGGCGGCTTTCAGGTTTTCAGCCTGAGCGCCCTGCGCAAGATAGACGAGGATGGAGTCTGGTTTTCATCGCATATTGACGGCTCCCGTCATTATTTGACTCCGGAAAAGGCCACGGCAATTCAAGAGGCCCTGGGAGCGGATATTATCATGTGTTTTGATGAATGCGCTCCATATCCGTGCAGCTATGAAGAAGCATGTAAAGCGGTGGAGCGAACCAGCCGCTGGGCTGAACGCTGCCGGGCTGCGCAGCAGCGAACGGATCAGGCCCTGTTCGGTATTATTCAGGGCGGGACATTTGAAGATTTGCGCCGTCAGAGCGCGGCGCAAATCTGTTCCATAGATCTTCCTGGATATGCAATTGGCGGGCTGAGCGTAGGCGAAGGCAAGAATGAGATGCATGCCATGCTGGATACGGTAGTTCCATTGATGCCGGAAACCAAGCCTCGCTACTTGATGGGTGTGGGTGAGCCTGAAGACTTGATTGAGGGAGTCAAACGCGGAATTGACATGTTTGACTGCGTTTTGCCGACCCGCATGGCCCGTCATGGAACCGCCATCACCTCCAGCGGGCGCTTGGTGGTGCGCAATGCATTATATAAAGAGGATTTTTTGCCGCTTGACCTTGAATGTCGCTGCTATGTGTGCCAAAATTATAGCCGGGCTTATCTTCGTCATTTGGTAAAAGCTGGCGAAATCCTGGCTCACCATTTAATTACATACCATAACGTTTATTTTCTGGTGAACATGATGGCTGAAATACGGGAAGCAATACAGAAAGAAGAGCTGGATATATACCGCAGCAGCTTTTATTCCCGCTATCGCCGGAACGGTATGGGAGGGCCCTGAAAAGTGGCGGCGCCGCTTTTATCAAGAGGCAGACCGCAAGCGGAGGAACCGGCCGGTATGTCTGGCCGTTTTCCTGCGGTAATATAATGTCGAGCAGAAAGGGAGGTTAATGATGGATTTATCCGATCCGACCATCCAAATGGTTGTCTGGGTAGGCGTCTTTATGGTGATTGTCTATGTTTTCATGATCCTGCCCCGCAAAAGACAGGACAAGAAACACAAGGACATGGTGTCCGAACTGAAAAGAGGCGACCCTGTAACCACCATCGGCGGGATAAAGGGTGAAATATCCAAGGTTAAAGACGAAACTATCATGGTCAAAGTTGCCGACGGGGTCGAAATCGAGTTTCTGAAACGGGCCATCGGCGCAGCGGACAAGAAATAGAATGGTGACCCTCGCAGGCATTAAAGAAGATGCACGGGTTAACACATTTATAGAAAAGAGCAACGAGCATCTGGCGGCCATTGGCTTAACCGATCACGGTCCGGTGCATATCAAGATGGTATCCCGCCTGGCACAGAAGATCATGCTTTTTCTTGGTTATGATGAACGCAGTGCTGAACTGGCTGGCATTGCCGGTTATTTGCACGACATCGGCAATATTGTAAACCGCAACGGACACAGCCAGAGCGGGGCTCTGATGGCCATGTACCTGCTCAGGAAAATGGGCATGGAAGATGACGAGGTTTCCCTGGTTTGTTCGGCCATCGGCAATCATGATGAGGGCATCGGCTTGCCAGTTAATAATATTGCTGCTGCTTTAATCCTGGCTGACAAGGCTCACGTGCATCGCAACCGGGTCCGTTACCTTAACGGCCAGGTAGCAGGCATTCATGAAAGAGTGAACTATGCGGTCACAAAAGTAGGCCTGGAGGTCGATGGAGCCGCCAAACTCATCATTTTGAGGCTCAATGTTGATACCGCTTATTGCCAGGTCATGGAATACTTCGAAATATTTATGAGCCGGATGACGCTCTGCCGGCATGCCGCGGAATTTCTAGGCTGTGAGTTCGTATTGTACATCAATGACTTGCGCCTTGTGTAATAGATCATCAAGAAAAAAGGAGGAGGAATAGTGCGAAAAAACCAAAGCGCCGCCATTATCCTGGCGATTGTAGTCGCACTGGCTATGGCTTCGTACTTTTGCTACCAGCCAATAATGGACCGTCTCAACCTGGGGCTCGATCTTAAGGGCGGGCTGCATATAGTACTGCAAGCAAAAGAAAGCACTACGGAGAAGGTAACCGAGGACACCATCAAGAAATCCGTGGAAATCATGCGCAACCGTATCGACCAGTTGGGTGTGAAGGAACCACAGGTGTATCCGCAGGGAACCGATCGAATAGTAATCGACCTTGCCGGGGTGGCCAATCCTGAAGATGCCGTGAACATAATCAAGAATACCGCTCAGCTGGAATTTCAAGACGAACAGGGTAAAATCCTGGTAACCGGAGCCAATCTAAAAGACGCCCAGGTGCGCAAGAACACACAGAGCGGCGAATATGCAGTCACCCTGGAATTCGATGCAGAGGGCGCCAAGCTATTTGCAGCCGCGACTCAAGCCAATGTGGGCAAACGGATAGCCATCGTTCTGGACAAAAAAGTGATTAGCGCACCGTCGGTATCCAGCGTTATCAGTGACGGCAATGCCGAAATAAGCGGGGGTAAATTCACCGCCGAAGAAGCCAACACCCTGGCGCTGCAGCTCCGTTCCGGTGCTCTGCCAGTGTCATTCTCAATAATGGAAAAAAGAACCGTTGAACCGACTCTCGGAGCTGATTCCCTCCGGATGAGCATTCAAGCCGGTCTGTTGGGGCTGGTAGCCATTCTTATTTTCATGGTGGGTTACTATCGCATGGCTGGCCTGGTAGCCGATGTATCCATGGTCCTGTACGCAATTCTGGTGCTGGGGACTATGGCAATTCTGGGAGCCGTGCTGACCCTTCCCGGTATTGCAGGCTTTGTCCTATCAATAGGCATGGCAGTCGATGCCAACATTATTATCTACGAGCATGTAAAAGAAGAACTGCGCTGGGGCAAGAGCCTGAAGGCATCCATAGACTCCGGATTTTCCAGGGCCTTCTGGACCATTCTCGACTCCAACCTCACCACCTTGATTGCGGCCGGAGTTCTGATCTGGTTTGGCACCGGGCCAATCAAGGGATTTGCCGTAACCCTGTCCATAGGTATTATCGCCACCCTGGTAGTAGCACTGGGATTCACCCGCTACTTCCTCTCATTGTGTGCCGATGTTATTACCGATAACCGCTGGTACGGCGTATAAGGAGGGGTGAAGATGCATTTTATAAAGCAAAGAAAATGGTTTTATGTTTTTTCCCTGGCTATTATTATTCCGGGAATTATCTCAATGTTTATAAACGGCTTCAACCCGGGCATCGATTTTACCGGCGGATCCCTGTTATTGTACAGAGTAAATGCTGAAGCCGGAGCTGCCGACGTTCAGGATATAGTAAAGAGTGTTGGCCTTGATAAGGATATAACGGTGCAAAAGAGCGGCTCCGAATTCTATATCCGCACCGCGGAGCTTGATCAAACCCAGACTGCGGCCGTAACCCAGGCCCTGGCTGACAAGTATCCTGAGACGATTCTGTTAAGCGCCGACTCGGTCGGGGGCATAATCGGCAGCGAGCTGACCAGGAACGCTATATACGCTGTTTTAATCGCCATCGTGCTCATGCTGGTGTATATAACCTTCCGCTTCGAATGGACTTTCGGGGTGGCAGCGGTGATGTCTCTCATTCATGATGTGCTGATTGTGCTTTCCATTTATTCGTTCTTCCAGTGGGAGATCAACAGCGCCTTCATTGCAGCCATCCTGACCATCATCGGTTATTCCATAAACGATACCATCGTTATTTTTGACCGGGTGCGCGAAAATCTCAAGGCCCGCAAGAAGGAAGAACTGGGGGATTTGCTTAATAAGAGTGTGTTGCAGACCATTACGCGTTCGGTTAATACTGTTATGACGGTTCTGCTGCCCTTGATTATGCTGCTGGCCTTCGGGGGAGAAACCCTGAAAGGCCTGGTAATGACCCTGCTGATTGGCTTCCTGTTCGGTATGTATTCGTCGATTTGCGTGGCCAGCCCCATGTATTACGAAATCCGCACCCGCTACGATGCCAAAGCATAGAGCGGCGGAGGCATAATCACCGGATAATAATTATCGAACTGCCGGCCGGCTTCACTGTAATGGTGAAGCCGGTCATTCGTTATTGTTATGATGCGGCGAGTTCATTATAATAGCAACAGGCTTAAATATAGCCAGTTCAGCCAGGGAGGAAAACAATGTCTTTCAACGTAGTTATAGCGCTGTTATTTGCAGCGGCGGTGGCGGTGTTTGCATTCCAGAATACCGCGGCGGTTCAGGTGGCGTTTCTTTACTGGGTCAGTCCGGAAGTGCCTCTGTGGGTGGTTGCTCTCGTAGCTGCCGCAGTTGGTCTTATCACCATGTATCTTATTAACACAGTTAAGGTTATGGGAATCAGCCGGCAGATGAGGGAAGAAACCAAGAAGAACCGCAAGTATCGCAAGGAGATCAAGGAGCTCAGGACTGAAGTCGCTCGCCTGCAGGGGAGAAAGACCGCTGGAAAGACGAGCAGGTCCAGCAAGGAAAGTGCAAGCGATACTGACAAGACCGTTAAGCTTGATAAGGCTGATTCAACAGATGAGAAGGAAGAGAACGGGGATAAAGCGGATATTGACGAATAAATGCGGCCTCGCACCTGACAGGAGAACACCGTTATGGAGATAATTACATCACATACGGTTCTGGATTTTGACGGGCTGGCTGCGATGGTGGCCGCCGGCAAGCTATATCCGGGAGCGGTCAAGGTATTCTCGGGCACCTTATCGAAAAATGTTAAAAATTTCATGGCTCTGTACAAAGACTCGGTTGTGATTAAAACTCCCAGGGAAATTGATACTTCAGGCGTAAAAAGGGTGATCGTGGTCGATACAGCCAACGGGCATCGCCTGGGGCAGCTTCAGGACCTGGCCGAACAGCCGGGAATCGAGTTCCATGTCTATGATCACCATCCCCCTTCGGAAAGCGATGTGTCCTGTTCCTTGAGGGATGTACAAAGAGTCGGGGCGACCACCACAATAATGGTGGAAAGAATCAAGGAAAAAGGTCTGCCCATAAACGCCTTTGATGCAACGATATTGGCCCTGGGAATATACGAAGATACCGGCAGCCTGATGTTTTCCACTACCACCGCCCGTGACGCCTATGCGGCGGCATACTTGCTGGAATGCGGGGCCAACCTGTCGGTAGTCAATACATTTATCGAGCATTCATTCAGCGGCGAGCAGGTGAGGCTGCTGCAGGCCTTCCTGGACTCGGCGATGATGCATCGCATTAACAACATCGAAGTAATTATGGCCGTAGCCGAAGTTCCCCATTACATACCGGGTATGGATCTGGTAACCCACCGCCTGTTCGAAATGAAAAACTCGGACGTGGTTTTTACCATTGCCCTGATGGATGATCGCATCCACGTGGTTGCCCGCAGCCGGGTGCCCAATGCCAAGGTAAACGAAGTTCTCAAGCCTCTGGGCGGGAGCGGGCATGAACGGGCGGCTGCTGCGGTGGTCAGGGATCAAAGCGTGATGAGCGTTGTGGATATGCTGGTTAAAAACCTGCAAGAGTGGATCCACCCTCCGCTTCGGGCCCGGGATATTATGTCTTCGCCGGTTAAAACGGTGGCCTCACGTCTCAGCATGGAGGAGGCCGGGCGTATAATGCTGCGCCATGGACATACTGGCATGCCGGTAGTTGATGATGACCGGATGGTGGGAGTGATATCCAGGCGGGATGTGGATAAGGCCATTCTGCATAACCTTGGCCATGCCCCGGTAAAGGGATTCATGACCACCAATGTCCTTTCAGTGGGGCCGGACACTTCTCTGGCGGAACTGCAATCCATGATGGTGGAACACGATATCGGGCGTCTTCCGGTTATACGGCAGGGAGCGATAATCGGGATAGTGTCTCGAACCGACATATTGCGAACTCTTCATGGGCATGACTATCCGGAAGATTACACCTACCTTTTCGAGGCGGAAGATAAAAGCTACCAGGACATCGGGCAGATGATTAAAACACACCTGCCTGCCGCGGTAGTAGAAATTCTAGTCAAAGCCGGCGAGGCCGGAGAACGTTTGTCTTATCCGGTATACTGTGTAGGGGGATTTGTACGGGATCTCATTATGCAGGTGCCCAATTTTGATGTGGATGTTGTGGTCGAAGGAGACGGTCCCACCTTTGCCAGGGAGCTTGCAGATGAGTGGGGAGCCCGGGTGCGGATTCACGATCGTTTTAAGACGGCCGTGATCCTTCTTGATGACGGCAGCAAAATTGATGTGGCCACCGCTCGCACCGAATATTATGAATATCCGGCCGCTTTGCCCATGGTGAGTGATTCTTCAATTAAAGAAGACATGTTCCGGCGGGATTTCACCATTAATACTCTGGCTATCTGCCTCAATCCGCAGCGCTTCGGGGAACTGATTGACTATTATGGAGGCCGCCGGGATATTGAGCAAAACTACATCCGCATCCTTTATAACCTTAGTTTTGTTGAGGATCCCACCAGGATTTTACGGGCTATTCGATTTGAACAGCGTTACAATATGATTATTGAACCGGATACGCTTCGCTTCGCTATGGATGCGGTCGAACGGCGGCTGCTGGGTAAATTATCGCTGAAACGAATCCTGAATGAGCTGATACTCATTCTGAATGAAAAAAAGCCATTGCCAGCTCTGGAAAGAATGCATGAAATCGGGGTCTGGGAGTATATATTACCCGAAGTGTCAATGGAAAATATCTCAATTGAAACGTTTAAGCGCGTTCCGGCGGTGATTGGCTGGTGGCAAGAGCGGTACTATACTCTGGACGTGCGGCCCTGGCTGATTTATTTTATGATTATTGTAGAAAAAGTGGAAGCCGATCAGCGCGAGGCCATTATACGGCGCTGTCCTTTTGATAATTACGCGCGCAAGTGTATAGAGATGGCAGACATTATTCCTGGCATCGCAACGCAGTTCAGCGTTAACGATCCCACTCTGTCGTCTATTCACGAAATAATAAGCGAATATTCGCATGATATGATGATTTATTTGCTGCTCTGCGTTCATGACGCCAGGACCTGGGATCGGATCGTGGAGTACCTGGACAAAAACGCCCGGATAAAAGTGGCGGCCAGCGGAAAGGACCTGATTGCGATGGGTTTGAAGCCGGGGCCGGCTTTCGCGAGCATCAAGACCGCATTGTATAAAGCCCGGCTGGACGGTCTGGCTGCCGGCAAGGAACAGGAGCTGGACCTGGTCCGAAAGTGGATAGACCAGGGCATATTCAACGAAATTGAAGGAGATAAATGAGGTGAACGGAATTCTAAATGAAATACTAAGCAGGGTTATTCTCCTGCCAGCGATTCTAGTAGGGCTGACCTTTCACGAGTATGCCCACGGCCAGGTGGCTTCTTTATTAGGCGACGACACCCCGGCACTTGAAGGACGGCTGACCATTAATCCTTTGCCGCATATTGACTGGATAGGCTTCTTGATGTTGTTATTGGCCGGTTTTGGCTGGGCCAAGCCAGTGGGGGTAAATCCGTACAAATTCGAGAAAATAAACATCAGAACCGGCATGATGCTGGTATCCCTGGCCGGACCGGCCATGAACCTGGCCCTGGCATTTATTTCCATGATTGCCTACAAGCTGATGATTCCGTATTCATATTTAACTGCGGTCAATTACGGCTTGATCATTCTGGAGCCATTTATATGGATTAATCTGGTGTTGATGCTCTTTAACCTGCTTCCGGTGCCTCCTTTGGACGGCTCCAAAATCCTGGGCGGTTTTTTATCCGAATCCGGCAACCAGAAGCTGGAGTCGGTACAGCGATACGGATTGCTGATTCTTATTATACTGATCGTTCCGATTGGCAATCAGAGCCTGATCGGGCTGGTTCTGGGGCCGGTGCTGAATGCGATGGTGGGTTTGCTGGATACTATAACTTTTTTCATCTAGGGAGGCCGCATGGCATATATAGTGGACCTGGAAAAATTCTACGGGCCGCTGGAGCTTCTTCTATACCTGGTGGAGAAGAATGAGATGGATATCTATGATATCCCGGTGGCTGAAATAACCCGCCAGTACATGGCATTTCTGGAGGAGAACGGGCGCATCGATCTGGAAAGCCTGGGGGATTTTTTGGTCATGGCATCCTTCCTGCTCAACCTGAAGTCGCGGCTGCTGTTGCCGGTCAGAAGCACACCAGCCGAAACGTTAGAAGAGGAAGGGCCAGGTATGCTGGCTGATCCGCGCGAGGAATTGGTGCGGATGCTGCTGGAATACAAGCGTTTTAAACTGGCTGCTGACCATTTGGCATCCAGGCAGGCAGGTGAGGGCGTCCGGGTTTTCTTCCGGGAAAGCAGCCAGTTGCCTGAAGCCGGAGAAGAATTGAGCGCCAGTGTCAAGACCCTGGCGCGGGCCCTGAAGCAGTTGCTGAACCGGGACACAGCGGAAGAAGTGTTTTATTATCAGGTCAGCGATATCGATGTTGGTGAAAAAATGCAGGACATCATGTCATATTTATCAAGGTTAAAAGGCCGGGGGGATTTTCAAGCTTTGATCACCCAGAGCGGCAGCCGCCGCGAAAGCGCCGCCTTTTTTTTGGCCCTGCTCGAGTTGGTGAGGATGAATAAGGTGGAAGCTGAACAGGACGAAGCCTTCGGAGGCATTGATATTTGCCTGGCTGGCAGGGAAGGTTGGAGCGGCTCTTGATACTAATGAAGGACGATATAAAAGCGAGCATTGAGGCGATTTTATTTGCCAGCGGGGAAAAGGTGGAATCCGCAGCACTAACGAGCTTGCTCAATATTGACGAGAATGAACTGGATGAATTGATTCAGGAGATGCTGCTGGATTACGCTGAACAGAATCGCGGTATTCAGATGATTAGTGATGGCAGCGGCTATTGCCTTTGCACCAAGCCAAATTATGCAGATATGGTCGCCCAGGCGGTCCGGCCGGTCAACCGCAGGCTTTCAAGTGCGGCTATGGAGACCCTGGCGATAATCGCATATCGCCAGCCGGTAAACAAGGTTGAAATCGAGGGTATTCGCGGGGTAAAATCCGATCACGTTCTGGCCCGCCTGCTGGAAAAGGGGCTGATAGAAGAAGTGGGATATGCCAGGCTGCCGGGTAAACCGATATTGTATGGAACGACTTTTGAATTCCTGAAGGTTTTTGGCATAGCCAGCCTGGAGGAGTTGCCAGATATGGAGCTTTTGAGCGGCCAGGGAGAAACTGACAATGGAGAACAAAAAATCTGATAAATCAAAATCCAGGAGCGATAAGAAATGGGTGCCGCCCATGTCAGCGTTTGGCAGCCGCGAGGGAGAAGACGGTCAGTCAATTGAGGAGCAAATCAAGATCAAAGCAGGACAAGCTCGGGGTTTGGCCAGGTACATGAGCAGCACCCAGGATCTGGTCGAGGAACAGATCCGCAAAGCCAGGGAAAAAGGAGCCTTTGACAACCTTAAGGGCAGCGGGGAACCGCTGGATTTGGAAGAAAACCCCTTTGAACCCCCCGAAATGCGTATGGTGTTTCGCCTCTTGAAAAATAGTAATTTCACTCCTCATTGGATAGAGATTGGCAAGGACATTGATGCCGAATATGATAAAATCTGGCGGGATGTGGCCAAATTCGAGCGGTATGCCAGGGTATTTTTCAGCGGGCGAAAAAATGAAGCAGCGCTGCAAGCCTTTCAAAGAAAAAAAGAGCTGTTGTATATGGATCAAAGGAACCGTTTTGAAAAGCTGTACATGCGGGTGGTTGATTTCAACCTGCATTGCCCTACATTCAGGGAGGGCCGCGCCAATCTCGATATTGAGCGGGAGATGAACGCGCTGATCGACAGGGTTGAATGTAAAATAAAGGAACTGAAAATGAAGTATGGAATCGAGTAAAGCGCTATAGTCCTTTATATCGGATTTTTATATAACGGAGGATCACTATGTTCGCAGATATGACAGTCGGAGCATTTATGGAAGACCTGGCATCTGCTTCGCCAGCACCTGGAGGAGGAGCGGCGGCGGCCATGGGTGGAGCGCTCGGAGCCGGATTGATTAGCATGGTCTGCAACCTAACTGTCGGTAAAAAAGGATATGAACAATACTGGCAGGACAACGCTGAAGTTCAAGCCCGGGCTGAAGAACTGCAGATACGTTTGATAGGGCTGGCCCGGGAGGATGCGGAAGCATTCAACGCCTTGATGGAAACCTTCAAGCTGCCGAAGAATACCGGAGAAGAAAAGCAGGAGCGGATGCAGATTATGCAAGCGGCTTACTGCCGGGCGGCACTGGTACCTTTCGGTATTGCCGGGGCCTGCCTGGAGGTAGTGCGAAAGGCCAGGCAGATTGCCGGGCGCAGCAATGCCAATGTGGCCAGTGATATTGAAGTGGCCGTATTCATGGCCGAAGCAGGCATGGAGTCCGGCCTGGTCAATGTGCTGGTTAATCTGCCCTACATAACGGATGCTGGATTTGTAGATGAGAAAAACCGGCAGATCACTGAAATGAGAAAAGAGATGGCTGAATACGCTGAAGCCGTCAGAACAGAATTGCTGGTTGTTAAGGGATGACAGCAAAGGAGCGGAAACGATTATGAAAACAGACATTGAAATTGCTCAAACAGCACAGATGAAGCCCATAATGGATATCGCCTCCGGCCTGGGACTGGGCGAGGATGATATCGAACTGTACGGCAAGTACAAGTGCAAAATTAAACTGGATGTGCTGGAACGCCTGAAGGATCGGCCCGATGGCAAGCTGGTAATGGTGACCGCCATCACTCCGACTCCGGCCGGGGAAGGCAAAACCACCACAACGATAGGCCTTGGACAAGCGTTAAACAAAATTGGTAAAAAGGCCATTATAGCCCTCCGTGAGCCTTCGGTCGGCCCGAGTTTTGGTATCAAGGGCGGCGCGGCAGGCGGCGGACATTCTCAGGTTGTGCCGATGGAAGATATCAATCTACATTTCACCGGTGATATTCATGCGGTATCAACCGCCCACAATCTCCTGGCGGCGATTCTGGACAATCACATCCATCAGGGCAACGCTCTGAATATCGATCCCCGCCGGGTGGTGTTAGGCCGGGTGGTTGATCTCAACGAACGGGCGCTGCGCCATGTAATCGTAGGCCTGGGGGGTCCGATCAACGGTTTTCCCAGGGAATCGTTTTTCGATATCAGCGTGGCTTCAGAGGTCATGGCGGCGCTTTGTTTATGTGATGATTTAATGGATCTGAAAGAACGCTTCAAACGCATGGTTGTGGCTTACACATATGATAACAAGCCGGTGACCGCTGCGGATTTGAATGCGGTGGGCGCTATGACACTGCTAATGAAAGAAGCGATCAAACCCAACCTGGTGCAGACCCTGGAAAACACCCCGGCCTTGATTCACGGCGGTCCTTTTGCCAATATTGCCCACGGCTGCAATAGCGCGATCGCAACCAGAATGGGCCTGAAAATGAGCGATATACTGGTTACCGAATCAGGCTTCGCGGCTGACCTGGGGGCGGAGAAATTTTTCGATCTGAAGTGCCGTTTGGCCGGGCTAAAACCTGACGCCTGCGTGCTGGTGGCGACCGTGCGCGCGCTCAAGAGCCATGGCGGGGTGGCGCTGGCCAGGCTTAACAATCCGGATTTGCCAGCCCTGGAAAGAGGCATTGGCAACCTGGAGAAACAGATTGAGAATATTCAGATATTCGGGATTCCCGTAGTTGTGGCTTTAAATGCTTTCCCATCCGACCGCCCAGAAGAACTGGATTTCGTAGCCGGGCGCTGTCATGCACATGGCGTGGAATCGGTGGTTTCGCATGCCTGGGCTGAAGGCGGCGACGGAGCCATAGCCCTGGCCCATAAGGTGGTGGAACTGGCGGAAAGACCGTCTGAATTTAAGTTGTTATACGAAACCGACGAACCTATTAAAGATAAAATATGGAAAGTATGCACAAAGATCTATGGAGCCCGGAATGTGGTCTACAGCCCAGCGGCCGAAAGAAGCCTGGCCCGGTATGAGGCCATGGGCTACGGCCGGCTGCCGGTCTGTATTGCCAAGACCCAGCTGTCCTTATCAGATGATGCCAGCTTGAAAGGCCGTCCCGAAAACTTCGATATTACCGTTCGCGATTTTCGCCTTTCGGCCGGGGCCGGGTTCGTGGTGGCCATGGCTGGAGCTATCAATACCATGCCTGGCCTGGGCAGGGTGCCTGCAGCCGAGAATATTGACATTCTGCCTGATGGCACTATAATTGGACTATTCTAATGCATATGCAGCCACATAAAAATGACAGGTGATATGATTATATGCTTAAACTGATATTGATACCCTTGATTGGGGCTTTTATCGGATATATTACCAATGTATTCGCGGTAAGGCTTCTCTTCCGGCCCAAGTATCCGGTTAACCTGTATTTGTATGAATTGCAGGGGCTGTTGCCCAAGCGCCAGGCGGAAATAGCCCACAGCCTGGGCACCCTGGTGGAGGACCGCCTTCTGAATCTGGATGATATGATGGAGGTTCTGGAGCGGCCCGAAGTGCACGATAGGATCATAGACAAAATGGTGCAGGTTATGAGAGAAAGAGTGACATCAACGCTTCAGCACCGCATACCGGGCAAGCTTATCCAGGTGATCGTTAATGCCATGGAAAAACTGGCCCGACAAGAGTCGTATGAAATAGTCAAACAGGCTATTGCCGAAGGGCAAATATACCTGGAACAGGAGATCCATATTAACCAGATCGTCGAAGACAAGATGAACAGCTTCGATCTTGATGAGCTTGAGAAAATAATATTCAGCGTATCGGGGCCGGAACTGCGTTTCATCGAAATAATGGGCGGGGTTCTGGGTTTAATCATAGGTATAATTCAGGCCCTGATCGTTTATGCATTCCCGGTCGACATCATATAAAGAGGAGGTATGCCAGTATGAAAGTGAGTTTTAACGATGGCAGCATCAGGGAGTATCAGGACGGTACCACCCTGTTTCAAATGATTAAGGACGCCTGCCCCGAGCTGACCAAGAAGGCTCTGGGAGCCTGCTTTAACGGCCGTAAAAGTGATCTGTCCACTGCCATTAATGAAGACGGCGCCCTGGATATTTTCACATTTGAAGATGATGGCGGCCGCGAAGTGTACCGGCATTCATCCGCTCATGCCATGGCCCAGGCGGTGATGCGCCTGTTTCCAGGCACCAGGCTGGCCATTGGACCGGCGATTGAAAAGGGTTTTTACTACGATTTCGACAGCGAACACGCTTTCGGTCCGGAAGACTTCATCAGAATCGAAGATGAGATAAAAAAAATCATCAAGGAAGACATTCCCATTGTCAGAAAAGAGGTTTCCAGGGATGAAGCCCTGAAGATGTTCCGGGACATGGAAGAACAATACAAGGTGGAACTGATTGAAGGCCTGCCTGAAGATGCCGTCATCAGCCTTTATGAGCAGGGAGATTTCGTGGATTTATGCGCCGGGCCCCATTTGTCATCGACCGGCAAGCTGAAGAACATCAAGCTTATGAGTGTGGCCGGAGCCTACTGGCGCGGCAGCGAGGACAATAAGATGCTGCAGCGCATTTATGCGACGTCTTTCCCGGAAAAGGCCATGCTTGATGATTATCTGTACAAACTTGAAGAAGCCAAAAAGCGGGATCACCGCAAACTGGGCAGGGAGCTGGGTTTGTTTGTGCTGCTGGATGAAGGACCGGGTTTCCCGTTTTTCCTGCCCAAGGGCATGGTTTTACGCAACAGCCTGGAGCGCTTCTGGCGGGAAGTGCATGATGAAGCCGGATACATGGAAATCCGCACTCCCATTATACTCAACCGCGAGCTCTGGGAGCGTTCCGGTCATTGGGACAAATATCGCGACAACATGTATTTTACAGTGATTGACGAAGAGGATTATGCAGTCAAGCCTATGAACTGTCCGGGCGGAATGCTTATATACAAGCAAGGCCTGCACAGCTACCGGGAATTGCCCATGCGCATGGCTGAGATGGGGCTGGTCCATCGCCACGAGCTGTCTGGAGTTCTGCATGGGCTGATGAGGGTGCGCGCCTTTACCCAGGACGATGCTCATATCTTCATGCTGCCTTCGCAGATCAGTGCGGAGATCAAGGGTGTTATTGATCTGATTGACAAGGTCTACACAATGTTTGGCTTCCCTTACCATCTGGAGCTTTCCACCCGGCCGGAGAATTCCATGGGCAGTGAAGAGCAGTGGGAAATTGCGACCAATGCACTTAAGCAAGCCCTGGATGAAAAAGGGCTGCCTTACAAAATCAACGAGGGTGACGGGGCGTTTTACGGGCCCAAGATTGACTTCCACCTGCGTGATAGCCTGGATCGCACCTGGCAGTGCGGCACCATCCAGTTGGATATGCAAATGCCGGAGCGATTTGATTTAACGTATATAGGCGAAGATGGCGAAAGGCACCGGCCGGTTATGATTCACCGCGTTGTATATGGCAGCTTCGAGAGATTCATCGGCATATTGACCGAACATTTCGCCGGAGCTTTTCCCACCTGGCTGGCCCCGGTTCAGGCGCGGGTTATCCCCATTACGGAAAGGCACCTTGAATATGCCCAGAAGGTTCACGATATTCTGAAGGACGCTGGCATCCGGGTGGAAATAGATGCCCGCAGCGAGAAGGTGGGCTACAAGATACGTGAAGGCCAGCTCCAAAAGATACCGTATCTGCTTGTAGTCGGTGACAAGGAAGCCGAAAGCGACAGCGTAGCTGTAAGGCATCGCAAGGATGGGGACCTGGGAGCCAGGCCGCTTTATGACTTTGTAGGCGATATCCAGCAGGAGATCAGTAGCCGGGCTAACAAGTAAGGTAAATGCCTTGCCCTGGCCGGATATTTATGTTATTATAATGCTCGATTGAAGCAGAAGCCCGTCTTCTCACCTTACAGCCAGCCAGTGCTCGTAAGGTCCGAAATTTCCAGACTGCGTATTATCGTGCCTGGGGATATATTGAGGAATTGTGCAGCGGGTTTAATGCCCGCTTTTATTTTTGTGCTGAAGGAGGAGTGATTATTAGCAAAGATTGGAAAATCAACGATGAAATCAGGGCCAAGGAGGTCCGTCTTGTAGGTGACGACGGTGAGCAAATGGGAATCGTCCCCACCAGCGAAGCGCTGAGCATTGCTGAAGAACGTGAGCTTGATCTGGTCGAAGTGGCACCTTCAGCGAAGCCTCCAGTATGCCGTTTTATGGACTACGGCAAGTTTAAATTCGAACAGGGCAAACGGGAGAAGGAAGCCAAGAAAAAGCAAAAGGTCATATCCATCAAGGAAGTTAAAATGCGTCCTAATATTGAGGATCATGATTTTGATGTGAAATCCAAGAACGCCCGCAAGTTTCTATCAGCTGGCGACAAGCTGAAATTCACCGTTATGTTCCGCGGCCGTGAGATTACTCACCCGGAATTGGGAATGCGCCTGGCCGAGAAGTTTGCCGAAGAATTGTCTGATATATCAGTTATTGAAAAGCCGGCTAAAGTTGAAGGCCGCAATATGACCATGATCCTGGTGCCGAAAAAGGAGCACGAAACCCAGGCTAAAAAGAGCAACGAGGAGGAATAGTCCATGCCAAAGATGAAGACCCACCGGGGTGCCGCCAAACGGTTTAAGAAGACCGGCACCGGTAAAATTAAGCGTTCGAAAGCTTTCGCCAGCCACTTGTTGGGCGATAAGTCTCCCAAGCGCAAGCGGGGTCTGCGCAAGTCCACCCTGGTCAGCACTCCTGAAACCAGGAACGTATCACGCTTGATTCCGTATAAATAACCTGCAGCTTGTCCGCGGCAGGGCAGCGAATCAGAGTAACAAGTCACATGCAAGGTAGGAGGACGAAGTGAGATGCCAAGAGTAAAACGCGGTGTAACCGCTCATGCGAGACATAAGAAAATATTAAGACTGGCCAAGGGATACCGGGGCGCCAAGCACCGGCTGTTCAAAGTAGCCAACCAACAGGTGCTGAAATCAGGAAATTACGCATATGCGCACCGCAAGCTTAAAAAGCGCGATTACCGGCGCTTGTGGATTGCCAGAATTAATGCGGCTGCCCGCAACAATGGGACCACCTACAGCCGAATGATGCATGGCCTGAAAATCGCCGGCGTAGATATTAACCGAAAAGTCCTGGCGGATCTGGCCATAACCGATCCCGCAGGCTTTACCAGGTTAGCGGAGCTCTCCAAACAAAGCAACTAAAAAGAGAGCTTCACAAAGAACAAAAAAGTATGGTGTACAACCATGCTTTTTTGCATTTATTAAGAAGCCTGGAGTAAGACCGGAAAAAGCTAGATTTGAAGGGCTTCCGGTTTGCTCGGTGCAGGCATATGAAACCATGTTTTCAGAGGACCGGCGGAGCAATGTTATGAAGAGAATAGGGTCGCGTGAAAATCCCGTAATAAAAGAATGCCGCAGCTTGAAGGAAAAGAAATATCGTCAGCGATACGGCCGTTATATAATTGAGGGGCACAAGCTGGTCCGGGAGGCCCTTTCCAGCGGGCAGCCGCTTCAGGTTATGGTCAGGGAAGACTGCGAGGCCATCTATTGGGATGCCGAGCAGGCCAGACCGGATATCGAGTGGTACTGTCTGGAGGAGCAGCCTTTTAACTGGCTGGCTGACGTCAGCCAGCCTCAGGGAGTACTGGCGGTCATGCCGCTCGCTGTATCTACTCTGGATGAGCTCCCCAGGAACAGTGCATCCGGTATATGGCTCTACCTGGACAGAATAAGCGATCCTGGCAATCTGGGGACCATATATCGCAGCGCCCTGGCTCTTGGGGCCGGGGCTGTATTGCATAGCAAGGATTGCGCGGATTCGTTCAGTCCCAAGACCGTCAGGGCAGCTGCGGGAGCCATGCTCAACCTGCCGCTGGCCATTGACATCGGGTTAAATGATTTAAGGGAGCTCAAGGAACAGGGATTCCAGCTGCTGGCCACTGACATCGGCGATGCGGAGCCATATTACATGTGTTCTTACCAGCATCCGGTCATTCTGGCTGTAGGAAGCGAGGCACACGGTCTGGACCCTGAAGTTAAAAGCCTCTGTGAACAAGCCATAGCTATACCTATGCAGCAAGGGTCTGATTCCCTTAATGCTGCCGTAGCTGCGGCAATAATCCTGGCTGACCATGCCAGGAGGCACATAATTTGTAAACCGTAGAGATAAGGAGGGATACCCATGATAGACAAGCTAAAGGTCATAATGGCGGCCACCGGGCACAGGATAGCCTCGGCGGGTGACATGAGTGCGCTCAACGAGATCCGGGTTGAAGTGCTGGGCCGGAAAGGCGAGCTTACCGGATTGCTGCGCGGCTTGAAGGACCTCCCGGCCGAGCTGAAAGTCGAAGTCGGCAAGCTGGCCAACGAAGTCAAATCAGCTATTGAAACGGACCTGGAAACTAAAACCCTGGAAATCCAGGGGCGCGTCTTGCAGGCGCGGCTGGCCGAAGAGAGCATTGATGTCAGCCTGCCAGGCTATCCATGGAAAAGGGGAGGCAAGCACCCCTTGACCAGGACGCTGGACGAAATAATATCCATATTTATTGGTATGGGTTTTAGCGTTGCTGAAGGTCCGGAGATTGAAAGCGACTGGTACTGCTTCGAGGCGCTTAATGTTTCGAAAGACCACCCGGCCCGCGATATGCAAGACACGTTCTACATTACTGAAGACGTAGTATTGCGGACTCATACTTCGCCGGTACAGATCAGGGAGATGGAAAAGCATGTTCCCGGGATTCCGCTGAAGATAATTGTGCCTGGCAAGGTTTATCGCAAGGATGACGACGCTACTCATTCGCCAATGTTCAGCCAGGTGGAGGGTCTGCTGATCGGAGAAAACATCCGGTTCTCCGACCTTAAAGGGGTACTAATGCAGTTTGCGCGCCAGTTGTTCGGATCAGATCTGGAAGTTCGCTATCGTCCCAGCTATTTTCCATTCACGGAACCCAGCGCCGAGATGGATATATCCTGCGTTGCCTGCGGAGGCAGCGGCTGCCGGGTGTGCAGTCATACAGGATGGCTGGAGATCCTGGGAGCGGGCATGGTTCATCCCAATGTGTTAACCAACGGGGGCTATGACCCCGAAAAGGTCACCGGATTTGCATTTGGCATGGGGATCGAACGCGTATCTATGCACAAGTACGGAATCAACGACCTGCGCCTGTTCTTCGACAATGACCAGAGATTTCTGGCCCAATTCTAGGGAGGTGGCAAAATGGGAATATCTCTTAACTGGCTGCGCGAATATATAGATATTGAATGGCCGGGTGACGAACTGGTCGAAAAGCTGACCAGAGCCGGCATTGCCTTCGAAGGAGCAGAAGCTGAAGGCGATGACTGGATTATGGAAACCGATCTCACTCCCAATCGTGGTGATTGCCAGGGATATATCAATCTGGCCCGCGAAGTGGGGGCTTTGAATGGAAAGAGCGTGAAGATGCCGGAACTATCACTCTCTGAAAGCACTGAAGAAGTGGACAAATATATCAAGGTTACGGTTGAAGAGCCGGAACTCTGCCGCCGTTACGCAGCCCGGCTGATCAAGAACGTGAAGATTGGCCCTTCTCCTGAATGGATGCAGGAGCGGCTAATTAAGTCGGGCATCAGGCCGATTAACAACGTCGTGGACATTACCAACTATGTAATGCTGGAATGCAACCAGCCTCTTCATGCTTTCGACTATGACCTGCTGGAACCCCAGAAGCACATAATCGTGCGCCGTGCCTACCCCGGAGAAAAGTTCATCACGCTGGACGATGTTGAACGCCAGTTGGATGAAGACATGCTGCTAATCACCGAAGGCGGACGGGCAGTTGCCCTGGCCGGCATTATGGGCGGTCAGAATACAGAAATAAACGATAATACCGTGAATGTTTTGCTTGAATCGGCTCATTTTGATGGTATCTGTATCCGGAAGACCTCTCGCAAACTGGCTTTACGAAGCGATTCATCGGTGCGCTTCGGCAAGGGCACCGATGTTGAAGGCTGCGTTTTTGCCGCTGACCGTGCCGCTGCTCTTATGCAGGATCATGCCGGTGGACAAGTGGCTTCTGGAGTGTGTGACTGCTATCCGGGACGGCGCGAAGCACTCAAGGTAAGCTTGCGAAAGGACCGGGTCAATCACGTCCTGGGCACGTCTATGACATCAGTCCAGATTGGCGCTTTTTTGGATGCTTTGCACATGCAGCATACTGTTGCTGATGGGGTGTTCCAGGTCACGATACCTAGCTATCGCCCAGATATGACCATTGAAGAGGACCTGATTGAAGAAGTGGCGCGGCTGTACGGATATGATAACATACCAGCTACCCTGCCAGTAGGTCCCAGCACTCAAGGGGTGCTTAACCAGTACCAGAAGCTGCAGGACCGGGTCAAGTCAATTATGGATGCCAGTATGTACGAGATCGTTTGTTATACGTTTATTCATCCCGGCTGGGATGATCTGCTGATGCTGCCTGCAGACAGCCCCAGGCGCAACAGTATCAGGGTCGCAAATCCCCTGTCCGAAGATCAGAGCGTGATGCGCACTTTGCTGCTGCCGGGTATGCTTGATACGGTCAGCCGCAACCAGGCGCGCCAGAACGAAAACCTTGCATTTTTCGAAATGGGCAACGTATTTTTTCCTTCAGACGGGCCGCTGGCCGATGAATACCTTAAACTGGGCGGTGTGGCCAACGGGACAAGCCCGGATTCGTGGATGAGAAATCCAGTTGAAATGGACTTTTATTATTTAAAAGGCATCATCGAAAATCTGCTTTTCGAGCTGGGCATTGATACCTGCGCGTTTACAGCGTCTAATGAGGTGTATTTGCATCCGGGCCGTACCGCCAGGATTGTGGCAGGAGGTGTGGAACTCGGCTGGCTGGGTGAAATCCATCCCCAGGTTCAAGAGCGTTTTGGAATCAAAGGCCGGACAGCGGCCTTTGAGCTGGATATGGCGAGCCTGTTGAAGCTATGGAAACCGCGAAAAATGACCCGAATAATATCCAAATACCCCTCAGTGGACAGAGATATAGCCGTAATGGTGGACAAATTAGTGAGAGCGGCCGACATGCTGGCTATTATTCAGGATAACGGGGGGGAATACCTGCGCAGCGTCAACATTGCGGATGTTTATACAGGAGTGCAGATTCCGGACGGTATGAAAAGCATCGCTTTCAAGCTCAACTTCCAGGCCGCGGACAATACGCTCTCCGATGCTCAAATCAATACCGTTATAGAGCGGCTGGTATCAGCCCTGGAGAGCGCCTCAGGAGCAAAATTAAGGGCCTAGCTGTGGTCTTCCAATCGGACCAGGGCCTGGTGGTACAGTCCGTCAGCGGTGTTGCCGTGGACAGGGTAGGTGGCTGATCCGTACAGCCACTTATGAGAACTCTGGGACGCGGCAATTCTGCTGATGACCACCATGGAACCGCGTTCATCGGTCAACGGCAGGACCACGCTGATAAAATTGCTGAAAACCTGAATCTGATCGATCTCGCGCAAAATAGTGCGCAGGCGCTTGACCTGATCAGGGAAGCTGACCGCTGGACTCAATGTCTGCATCAGAACCAGGCTGAACACGGTATCAGAACGTTTAGCCCGGTTTATTTCTTTGCGCAGGCAGAGATCCAGCTCTTCGCGGGGATTATCGCTGGCGGTGCCGACGTTGCGATTGATTCTATAGAGCACGTCATCATCGTCGAAGGGTTTGGTTATGTAATCGACAACCCCGGCGGCAATTGCCCGGCTGACCGTAGTGGATTTGGAATCGGCAGTAATAATGATTATCGGGCAGTGGTTGTATTGGACCATATCCCTGATCCGCAGGATTGCCGATATTCCATCCATGTCCTGAAGCTGAACATCTATGATTACCAGGTCGAAAGGCGGAAGCTGGGCATTAAGCTTCAGATTAGCTTCCCGGGCTGAAAACGCCTGTTCGACAGCATAGCCGTGGCTTTCCAGCAAGCGTTTGAGATGGTGGTTGACATGAGGATTGCTGTCGACAATAAGTACCGCTTTCGGATTATCAGCCAATATGTCACCTGCTTTTTCACATCAAAAATAAAAGGCCCCGATGGCCTTTTGAATGCTTGGTTCCATTGTATTGTACTAGTCTTCTAGAGCTGGTTCAAGCTGTTTGTACAGGATGTCGGCCAGTCCCAGCTGCCCGGTCTTGCTCATATTGCCGGCATATTTGTCCCAGAGCATGGATTCAAAGGTTTCTTCGGCGAATCCGCGTTCGATCAGATCGCTGTGCTGAATGGTAGCCCTCATGCCTTCCATGATCTTGCCAATAAACACCGCTTCCATCTGCTGGCAGGATTCCTTGAGCTTCTCACGGTCTTTGTCGTGCAGTGCGGTACTCAAGGCTGCGTTGAAACTGTTGCTGTTATCAGGGCTGACCAGGGAGGTCTGCAGGGAATCGCTTCCTGACCCGCTGGCTTTTATTGCTTGAATCATTGATGGCACCATAAAATCCAGGTAATTCAAACGCATGAGCCTGCTCCTTTCACATTTGCCGTCGCACTATCGTCTCAAGTTCGTGGCAGTTTGCAGCATTTCGTCGGATGACTGGATCAGCTTGGAATTAAACTCATATGCCCTCTGCGCCGTAATCAGATTGACCATTTCCTCAACTACCTTAACATTGGACGCTTCCAGGTAGCTCTGGGCCAGAGTTACTGTCTTGTCGGTCGTGGGGTCCCATTCAACCGGATCCCCGGAGTTGGCAGTGGCTTCATAATAATTAGAACCGGTACGGGCCAGGCCGCCCGGGTTAATGAATTTGCAGAGGGCGATTTGTCCGGCTTCGACGATTTCGTCTGAATCGGGCATTTTATATGTCACCAACCCGTCATCAGTGATGGAAATATCGTAAGCCCCTTGTTCCAGGGTATCCACTCCCGAGACATAATATCCATCGGCGGTTACCAGCGATCCTTCCACATCAATTTTGAAGGAACCGTCCCGGGTGAAGACCGGTGTATCCCGGCCGGGAATGTCAATCTGGAAAAAGGCTTCACCATTGATGGCGACATCGGTGGGATTTTCTGTATCGATGAAGCTGCCCTGTTGAAAGGAAGTCGCAATGGCCACTGGATTCACTCCCAGGCCGACTGATTTGCCTACGGGTTCGTTCAGTTCTTCAGTTGAAGCTGGACGCCGTATAGTCTGATATATAAGGTCTTGAAATTCCACCCGTTCTTTTTTAAAGCCGGTTGTGTTGACATTGGACATGTTGTGCGCGATTGTATCAACGTTGAGTTGTTGTGCAAACATCCCGGTGGCTGCTGTGTACAGCGAACGCATCATAGGTATAGCCTCCTCCAGTTCAATAATGGCTGGCTTGAACGATAAAAATCCTTTTATAACAGTAAAGGCGCAGGACGGCCTCTATTTCCATAGCAGGGCATAACAAGCCTGTATATTCTATATCGTTTATAACAACAAAAACATTAAGCCATGTTATCAGCCATGAATGGGGGTACCTCATTGAGCCGACGGCACCAATCCATGAATGGGACCGGAGGAAAAGAGGCAATTATCGAAAAAACATTGCATAAGTCGAAATTTATGTTCATAATTGAGCCATGAAATGCTGCCCTGCGGGGGAGTAAAGCCTGAAGTGCGGAGGGAAACGGGTTTGCGCTGTCCTTTTTGCCAGACCGATGAAAGTAAAGTGGTGGATTCCAGGGCTACCGAGGATGGGAGCTCAATACGCCGTCGCCGCGAATGCAGCAGCTGCCGCAAACGCTTTACTACTTATGAGCGGATTGAGGAGCGACCTCTCCTGGTAATTAAAAAAAATGGCGAACGGGAGCATTTTGAACGCAGCAAGATCCTGAATGGTATCATGAGAGCCTGCGAGAAGCGTCCGGTCAGCCTCGAACAAATGGAATCCATGACTGCTGATATTGAAAACGCTCTTCGCGACCGGGGTGAAAGGGAAGTGGAAAGCGTGCTTATCGGAGAAATGGTTATGGAAAAATTACGCAACACGGATGAAGTTGCTTATGTTCGCTTTGCTTCTGTCTACCGGCAGTTTAAGGATTTAAATAGTTTTATCAGCACCATCCAGCAGTTGAAAAGCAGCCTGCCCGGATAGTGTGTAATATGGATAAGCGCATTCACCTAATGGAAAAAGAAGGCATCCAGTATCTCTCGGTCCCCCACTGGAATGAAGCGGGTATACTCAACGCATTTTCCTGCCGCAGCGGAGGGGTAAGCCCGCCGCCCTACGAGTCACTAAACCTGGCTCTGCACCTTGAAGACGACCCGGTAAACGTTATACGGAACCGCCGCCTTTTCCTGGATGTTTTTGGCCTGGAGCTCGAAAATACCGTATGCTGCCAGCAGGTTCACGGTTCTGGAATTGAAGTTGTGACACCTGAAATGAACGGGAAAGGCGCGCTGAATGCCGGACAATCGCTGCCGGATTGTGATGCCATGGTTTGCGGGCAGCCTGGAGTTGTCATGATGACCTTTTACGGTGATTGCATACCCCTGTTTATCGTTGATCCGGTTCGCCAGGTGGCGGCGACGGCACATGCCGGCTGGAAAGGAACCTGCCTGAATATCGGCGGCAAAACGGTTGAATTAATGTGTCGTACTTTTGGGTCTGCACTTCAGGACCTGGAAGTATTTATAGGACCGGGAATTGGAGCTTGTTGTTATGAAATAAGCCGAGAATTGGCAGAACAGGTAGAATTAAGTCTGCCAAAGACGGCAGGCAAGTTAATAGAAGAAAGAGGTGGTCGCAAATACTGGGATTTGCCAGCGACTAACTTCTATAATCTAGTGGCAAAAGGCCTCCAGCCGGAAAAAATCTTTTCCTCATCTCTATGTACATCCTGCTACCCAGAATTATTCTATTCTCATCGTCTGCAACACGGCATAACCGGAAGGATGGGAGCTATGTTAAGCCTTGTGTCAAAATAGCTGCCAGCATATCCGAGGATCCAAACCCACAAACTAATGAAAAAACCACAAAATATTATAAAAAAGTATAGCCAAATGGTGATGTAATCAATATAATATAAAATAAGTTGCTAGTGATGATGCTACTATCCAATTATAAGAGGCTCTCGAAACGAGATCTTGACCTAAATAATTGACCTGGAAGCAAATAGCAACGTGGAAACAACAGTTAATTCTCGGATAGAGGTTACGAAGTGGAGCAGCTTCTTCAAAACATTGAGGATGTCAGGCGCAGGATCAGCGCAGCCGCGGTGAAAAGCGGAAGAAGTCCCGGAGACGTTAAACTGGTCGCGGTCAGCAAGACGGTTGGCATTGAAGAAGTGAAACAGGCAAGCCAGTACGGGATAACGGATTTTGGCGAGAATCGCAGCCGCGATCTGGCCGCCCGGCAAGAGCTTTTCCCCGGTGCTCGCTGGCATATGGTCGGACAATTGCAGAGTAACAAAGTGAAAGAGGTGGTTGGAAGAGCATATTTGATTCATTCGCTGGACAGGTGGAGCCTGGCTGAAGCATTGAACCGGGAAGCCGCCAGGCAATCTGTGATCGTCGATGCTCTGCTGGAAATCAACGTTGCTGGAGAGAAGCAGAAAGCCGGACTGGGACCCGAAGAGGCCAGAGCTTTTCTGGAATCGATATACCAGCTGCCTCAAATTAGAGTAACAGGATTAATGACGATGGCTCCGGCCAGTGAAAATCCGGAAGACAGCCGCCCTGTATTCAAAACGCTACATACCTTATTTTCAAGTCTTAAATCGTTAACCGCAGGCGGCAATGTTCAAATGTTGCATCTTTCAATGGGAATGTCCCAGGATTATGAAGTGGCGGTTCAGGAAGGGGCCGATCTCGTTAGAGTTGGCACCGCCATCTTCAGCAAATAAACAAGCAGAAAGGAATGGTATCATGGCATTCATGGATGGATTCATGACCTGGTTAGGACTGCAGGAGCCCGCGGAGGGCGGCAATGATTTCAGCCCTGGAAGAGTCCCGGAAAGCAAGAGCAAAGTATCCAACGTGGTCAGCCTGCATGGGGGAGCGAAAGGAACCATGAAGGTGGTTGTAGCTGAACCGGTGAAATATGAAGAAGTTTCGGTCCTGGTTGATCATTTGCGGGCCAGACGGCAAGTCGTGGTCAACTTCGAAAAGTCCAATCCGGAAGAATCCAAGCGTATTTTTGATTTCATTATCGGAGCTCTATATGCACTGGATGGGAATAGTCACCAGATCAGCAAGTATGTGTTCCTGTTCGTGCCCAGCAATGTAGAAATCTGCAAAGACACTCAGAACATAATGAATCGTCAGGGATACAGCAGCCGCAGTGATGGCCGCCAGGGCGCCATGGTAGTGGATTTATAATTATGAAGCTGGGTGTAATAGGATGCGGAAAAATGGCATACGCCTACGTAAAAGGCATATACAGCCAGAATGCTGATATGTTTTCGTCAATTTGCGTTAGCGACATTGATTCTGGGCGACTGGAGATTTTCGCCAGTGAGTTTGGCGCCCGGGCTGTGCCTGCCAGCGAACTGGTCGCGGTTTCGGATATGGTTTTACTGGCGGTGAAGCCCGCTCAAATTGAAATGGTCATCAGCGAAAACCAGGGACTATGGCGTGAAAATCAGCTGCTTGTAAGCATTGCTGCTGGTATAAAAACCCGGAGCATGGAAGTCTGGCTGGGTAAAGCGGTTCCGGTTATCAGAATTATGCCGAATACTCCTGCGCTGGTAGGAGAAGGCATGTCCGCCCTGTGCAAAGGCGCTTATGCGGGCAGTGAACATCTTGAACAGGTCAGGGCCATGTGCAACTGTACGGGAAGCGCAGTCATCGTGGAAGAGCGTTATATGGACGCCGTGACTGCGGTATCTGGTTCAGGCCCTGCATATGTTTTCCTTTTCGCCGAGGCCATGATGGATGCAGCGGTGCATGTCGGCCTGTCAGCTGATATTGGAAGACAGCTGGTTATTCAGACCATGAAGGGCAGCATTAAAATGCTGGAAGAGGAGAATGTCCATCCCGCAGTGCTAAAATCCCAGGTATGTTCTCCCGCCGGAACCACCATTGCGGCTATTAAACAGATGGAAGAAGGCGGATTGCGCGGTACCGTTTTTAATGCCATTGAAAAAGCCTATCGACGTGCGATAGAATTAGGAATGGATTAAAACAGAGGGGGAACCCGAAACCATGGCCGTGCAAATCATCAATATCGTAACCTATATTTTTGTACTGCTCATTTTTGGACGATGTATTTTGTCTTTTATTGACCATGATCCCGGCCACCCGGCGATCAGGTTTGTTTATGATGTTACCGAACCTATTATGGCTCCATTCAGGAAAATAGTGCCCATGGCAGGGCCGATTGATATTTCGCCCATATTAGCACTGTTTGCTGTTCAAATCCTGGGCTCCATACTTGCCGCAATTGTAGGAGCTCTGTAAACATGCCAATTCGAAATCTATGTGAACGCAAGAACCTGGAACTCCTGGCTCCGGCCGGTCAGATGGAATGCCTGACCGCAGTAGTTGAAGCCGGTTGCGATGCGGTTTACCTCGGAGGCAAGTCCTTTAACATGCGCATGTTGCGCTCCTCACTAAATTTCAGCAATGACGATCTAATAGCCGCCAGGCAGTATACGTCTGAAAAAGGCGTAAAAATGTATGTCACCGTCAACAATCTTTACACCGACAACAGCCTGAAACAGCTCGGAGATTACTTGCTGTTTCTTCAGGATACAGGGGTAGACGCGCTTATTGTTCAGGATATGGCGGTTGTGAATCTGCATCAAAAGCTTGGTATGAATCTTCCGCTTCACGCCAGTGTGCAGATGGGGATAAATAACCTGGATAGCGTGCTTTACCTCGAAAAACTGGGTTTTGAACGGGTTATCCTTTCCAAGAACCTTTCACTGGAGGAAATCCAGCACATCTATAATCACAGTTCCATCGGAATTGAATATTTCGTTCATGGAGATCTGTGTGTTTCCCATACCGGCCAATGCTATATGAGCAGTTTTGTATTTGGCGAGAGTGGCAATAAGGGCCGCTGCCGCAAACCCTGCCGCTGGCCTTTCCAATTGGCAGCGAGAGGGCATGATAGAGTCATGGCTGGAACTGCCAGCGGGGAGCCGCCCGGGTATCACCTGGCTCATAATGATATGTGCCTGTTTGACCACCTGGAAGAGCTGGTCAATTCCGGTGTTAGTTCATTCAAAATTGAAGGACGGATGCGGGAGGCCAGTGTGGTAGGTTTTTTAGTCAGCACCTACCGGCGCGGGCTGGATCGTTTGATAAATGGTCCCGAAAATGTGGCTGGCAGCGACCAGGAAGATTTGCGTTGTCTGGAAGAGCGCCGGATTAGAAACTTCACGCTGGGCAGCCTGTGCGGTGATCCTGCCGCTGATTCAGTCGGTATGGACGGCAGCAGAGAACCGGTGTTTTTCAGCCGGGCTCCTGAAATTGGTGTTTTAACCGGAGAAGAGAGCCAGCCGGTTAACCTTGACAGGGGCGTATGCATGGCCTTGCAGGTTAAAACCAGAAGCCTGTCAGCCCTGGAATGTGCCATCCAGGCTGGTGCATCGCAGTTGATTGTGGATAGCGGACCGGTATTTGAAGATATGCCGGCCTGGAACGAAGAGAAGATTATCGAAGCGATAGATGTATGCCGGCGGTCAGGGACGGAATTGCTGCTCGAGATGCCGCGGCTGGGGCACCGGTACAGTTTCAGCCTGCTGGAGAAGATTGAAAAGAGGCTGCTGCCTTTGGGGCTGAAGCATGTTATTGTCCACGATCCCGGCATGATAAGAGCAATGCAGGGTTGGGGCATAAATCTCCACGGCGGTTTCGGGCTTAATATTGCTAATAGCGGCGCAGCCGAATTCTGGCAGCGCCAGGGACTCTATGCCATGGACCTGTCACAAGAAATTAAGCTTGCGGAAATTGATTTCGCCAGCGGGTTTAATTGTGGCCTGGCCGTACATGGTCCGCTATGCGGATTAATTACCGATGTTAATGTTGGCGAAGGGGAAATGGCAGCCGAAAAAGGGGAAGAGTTGGGCCTTGTAGATGAGCAGGGGCAATTTTATCGCCTGTTGCGAGATTTTCAACGCAGACATCATATATATTATCCCTATGACCTGTGTTTATTCCCCTGGTTGCCCCGGGTGGCAGATGCAGGAATAAAGTATGTCCGAATTAACGGGGAATTTTACAGCGATGCGCTTTTATCAGCTACTACTAAAACATACAAGCAGGCGCTGGATGAACTCGCAAGGGGAGAGTGGAAGCCGCAGGAAGCGTTTCACCAGCTGCTGAATAAGAGCCCCGGTCCGCTTTCCGCAATGGCGTTTACCAGCCCCGGCGATGAATAGAGGGGGCAGTTATGAAAATTGAGGTCAAAGTCCAGCCGCGCTCGTCTAAAAATGCCGTGATGCGCATGGAAGACGGGCGCTTGAAGATTAAGCTGAAGGCCGCTCCTGTAGATGGGGAAGCCAACCAGGAACTGATTGCTTACCTCTCCAGCCTGCTCAAAATCCCCAAACGGGACATACATATTGCCAGTGGTGACACTTCCCGCAATAAAATCCTGTCTATCGAAGGTTTGAATGAAGCCGAATTCCTGGAACGATGCGGATTCTGACTCATGTGGCCTCCGACGGCTTCCCATCATCGACGCCGCGGACAGCTGCCATAGTCCTCCGCAACGTTCGTTCCCATCAACAGCCCTCTTCCCATCCGTGAGTTACCTCGCCGGCAGTTTCTTCGGCTGGCTGGCGGAACAATATGGACAGCAGCATAGCCGCAATGATCAACCCGCCGCCGAAAATAGCCCGTTCTGTAAGACGGTCCCCGGCCCAGAAGTACGAAGTAATAGCGGCAAAAACTGGTTCAGTGGCTAGCACAATAGCGAAACGGGTGGCGGTGCTGAATTTCTGCATGTAGTTCTGTACCAGGAAAGCCAGGGCGGTTGCCAATACTGAAGTGATGATTATGGCCGACACCAGGTCGGTATTAATATAAGCTGGCATGGGTTCGATGGCCAGGCCTATGGATGTGCTGACCATTCCCACGAACAGTATTTGAATCCCTGAAATGACTACTGCATTGTGCCGGTGGGCGAAATGGTCGACCGCGACGATGTGCAGGGCGAAGCCGATGGCGCAAAAGAATACCAGGAGATCACCATAGGCCAGGTGAAAGGTTCCGGCCGGAATGGACAGCAGGTACATGCCGACAGCGGCGAGAGCCACCGTTATCCAGGTATTTAGCGGGGGCCAGGTTCTTTTCAAAATGGCATATATTATTGGCACCAGGACCACGGAAAGCCCCGTGATAAAGCCAGCATTCGAAGGGCTGGTGTATTGAAGCCCCACTGTCTGGAAGGCGTAGCCTATAAACAGGAAAGCGCCGATTATTATTCCTGGTTTGATGGCAGAAACCCGCATGGTCGCCATATTATTATATGAGGCAAGACTCAAGATGAGAAAAGCCAGTATGAAGCGGATGCCAATGAACATGAATGGTCCGATGTCGTCCAGGGCGTTTTTAACCAGAACAAAGGTGGAGCCCCAGATAAATGATATTGCCAGCATGCTTAGGTCAGCCTGCCGCCTCTTGCTCATTCCATTGATCATTTCCATTAACTGCACTCCTGCGCGTGTCCAATCCTTCACCAGGACAAATCAAGATTCGTGCTGGCTCCAGAGCTTATTATAGACAATCGACTGTATACAATCCAGTTATTTGAGTTGTGGAATACTGGTACGGTGGGTATAATGTTTGTAAATACGAGTGAAGGAGTGACAGTACATTGAAAAAACATATCGGGATTCTATTGGTAATCATGCTAATGGTCAGCCTGGTGGGTGCTGCGGGATGCGGCGGAACGGAAACCACCAAGACCACTGATACCGCCAAAACCACGGACAGCTCCAAGACCACCGACACCGCCAAGAAGAAGCTGGTGGTCGCCTCGGAAACAACATATCCTCCTTTTGAAATGGTTGATGACAAAAACGGCCAGTATATCGGTTTTGACATGGATTTGATCCGTGCCATAGCTGAAAGTCAGGGATATGAAGTTGAAATCAAGAGCCTGGGCTTTGATGCTCTAATTCCGGCAGTACAAGCCGGTACAGTTGATTGCGCGATTTCTGCCATGTCCATAACCCCGGAACGGCAGGCTTCAGTTGATTTTTCCGATCCGTATTTCACCGGCGGCCTGGTAGTTGCTGTGCGGGCTGAAAACACTGATATCAAGGGCAAAGCGGATCTTAAAGGCAAGACCATTGCATGTGAAGTTGGAACCATAGGCCTGGCTGCTGCGGAAGCGATTAAAGCTGAAGATCCCAGCACTAAAGTAAAGGTTTTTGACGGAGTGGGAGATGCTTTCCTGGAAATGGAAAAAGGCAGCGCTGATGCAGTTATTAATGACCAGCCGGTTACAGCTTATTACATTCAGACCACCGGCAGCGGTAAAGTGAAAATGGTTGGCGAAGTATTCGAAGCCAACGATCAATACGGCATTGTGGTCAAGAAGGGCAATACCGAAAAGCTTAACCTCATCAACGCCGGCTTGAAGAAAATCAAAGAAAATGGCAAATATGACGAGATTAAGGCCAAATACTTTGGCAAGTAGTTCCTGATTTAATAATGTCGATATTAAAAGCGCGAGTTATATTTTTTTCTCGCGCTTTTAACATATCGGAGAAGGAGGAAACCGCTGTTTGATGGATTTTCTTATTTTTGGAACCAGCATGTGGGACGCTATTGTGAGTTCTCATGGCTGGACACTACTAACCAAATACGGCATGCAGTTTCCCGTGGCTACGGCTTACACCCTGGGCTTAACCATCATTTCAGTCTTTTTTGGCATGATTCTGGGTCTTGTTGCCGGTATGGCCAAGATCAGCCGTTTTCGGATGGTCAACTGGGCAGCTTATCTATATGTGGATTTCTTTCGAGGCACCCCTTTGCTGGTGCAAATCATGCTGCTCTATTTCGGGGTATTGCCCCTGATCGGCATTGATGACGCTTTTATCGGTGGCGTCGTAGCGCTTTCCCTGAACTGCGGAGCCTATACGGCCGAGATCGTAAGAGCTGGAATTCAGGCTATTGACAAAGGCCAGACCGAGGCGGCCTATTCGCTGGGGATGGACCCGGGTCAGACGATGCGTCATGTTATTTTACCGCAAGCCTATAAAATAATGATTCCACCGTTTATCAATGAATTTGTCGCCATTTTGAAAGACACGTCCCTGGTATATACAATCGGGGTCACCGAACTGGCCATGACCACCAAGCTCATAGTGGCAAAAACCTATGCGCCGGCCTGGGGCTGGGGACTTGCATCGCTGATATATCTAATCATGACCAAGGTGTTCGCATCGCTGGGAGATTACCTGGAACGGAGGTTCAAGACGGAATGATACATATCAAGGATGTTCACAAGAGCTTCGGCACCCTGGAAGTCTTGAAGGGAATCAACCTCGAAGTGGCCCGCCGTGAAGTGGTTTGCATCATTGGTCCTTCAGGATCAGGCAAAAGCACACTGCTGCGTTGTGTCAACCATTTGGAAAAGCTTGATTCCGGGCATATATTCATAGAAGATGTTGACCTGGCAGCCTCGGGAACCGATATTATCAAGGTCCGTCAGCAGGTGGGCATGGTTTTTCAGCTTTTCAACCTGTTTCCGCATAAAAACGCCATTGAAAACATTACCCTGGCACCGCTTACGGTTAAAAAAATGTCCAGGAGCGAAGCCGATGATAAAGCCATGGCACTGCTGAAGAAAGTAGGTCTGGTGGATAAAGCCCGGGTATTTCCTCAACAGCTGTCCGGCGGGCAGAAACAGCGAGTGGCTATCGCCAGGGCCCTGGCCATGGAACCAAAAGTAATGTTGTTCGATGAACCGACCTCCGCCCTGGACCCGGAAATGGTGGGGGAAGTTCTGGAAGTAATGAAAGACCTGGCCCTGGAAGGCATGACCATGATGGTGGTTACCCACGAAATGGGATTTGCCAGGGAAGTTGGCCATCGGGTGGTATTTATGGACGAAGGTGTGCTGGTGGAGGAGGGAACTCCTGCCCAAATATTCGATAATCCCCATAATTCGCGGACCCAGAGTTTTCTTAGCAAGGTTCTATAATCCCAAAAGATAGAATGAAAAGATGTATTGTTACTAACTCCTGGCTTTTATCAGGGTATATTTTGGAGATTACGGTGCAAAGAAAAAAAGCAATTAAAATCGTGGAACTGCTCCGGCTTCAATATCCGGATGCAGGACCGCGATTGATATTTGACAACTGTTATCAACTCCTGGTGTCGGTTATCCTGTCGGCCCAGAGCACCGACAAACAGGTTAACGATCTCAGCCCGGCCTTGTTTGCGCGCTACCCCGATTTCGCCAGCCTGGCTGCAGCGCAAACCGGCGAACTGGAGCAGGCCATCAACGGGGTAGGCCTTTTCAAGAACAAGGCCCGCTTTCTTAAAAACTGCGCTGAAGTCGTTGCCAGTGAGCACTCTGGCCAGGTTCCTGATGATTTCGAACAGCTTTTAAAGCTGCCAGGCATAGGCCGCAAATCCGCCAATGTAATCGTGTCAGTGGCTTTTGGCAAACCGGGCCTGGCGGTTGATACCCATGTTTTCAGGGTAAGCGGGAGAATGGGCATGGCATCCGAAAAGGACCCGGATAAAACCGAGCTGGTTCTTAAAGCCTTGTTGCCGATCGACGTGTGGACCGACACCCATCACCTTCTCATATTTCACGGACGCAGTTTGTGCACGGCCCGCAAGCCGCAATGCGGGCAATGCCCGGTGGAAATGCTATGCGAAAAGCATTTGAATTTTGGCAGGAGCAGTAAAAAGACGGTGAAATGAGATGCGAGCCCGGGTTGCGCAGAATGCCGTTTGTTGTTTTCCCGTGGTTGATATGCTAAAATAAATTGGTTTATGAGCGCTTAAATGGCCCGGTCATTTGGTTAAAAACCGGTTGCCTGTTCATGCTGCTCTGCATTTGTTAAGCGTTTAGATAAGCCAGCCATTGTCGATTACAGTCATGATACCTTTCATCAGCGCGGGATGGGAGGTATTTTATAATTTATCCGGGAAAGCGCTGTATACAATACAGGAGGTTGTTTACCATGGCCAAAGGCAAATATGACGGCAGCTTGAATCTGCCCAGAACTGAGTTCCCCATGCGGGCGAATCTTCCCGCCCGGGAGCCGGAAATCCTGAAATTCTGGCAGGATATTGATCTTTATCACGCTATACAGGAAAGAAGCCAGGGGCGTCCGAAGTTCATATTGCATGACGGGCCTCCTTACGCCAACGGAAATATACACCTGGGGCATACCTTGAACAAGGTTCTGAAGGATATTGTGGTTAAATACCACTCCATGTCTGGTTATGATGCGCCTTATGTTCCGGGCTGGGATACTCACGGGCTTCCTATTGAGCAGCAGGCCATTAAAGACCTGGGCATTGATAGAAACAAGACCGGTATTCCGGATTTTCGCAAGCACTGTGAAGAATACGCCCTGAAATATGTGGATATCCAGCGCGAACAGTTTCAGCGCCTGGGAGTGAGAGGGGATTGGGAACATCCGTATTTGACGCTGGATCGGCAATTTGAAGCGGTTCAGATCGGCGTATTCGGTGAAATGGCCAACAAAGGCTACATTTATAAAGGTCTCAAGCCGGTGTACTGGTGTGCCGACTGTGAAACTGCCCTGGCCGAAGCCGAAATCGAATACAGCGAGAAAACCTCGCCATCAATTTATGTCAAGTTCCCAGTAAAAGACGGAGGGAACCTGCTCCCGCAGGACGCTTTCGTAGTCATCTGGACCACGACACCCTGGACGCTCCCGGGCAACATGGGGATTTCTGTACATCCAGACTCCCAATACGTGCTGGCCGAAGTGAATGGTGAAAAATACGTTATCGCCCAGGAGCTTGTAGAAGAAGTCAAAACTGAAATCGGTTGGGGCGAGGTAGAAATATTAAAAGTGTTTCCTGGAAAGGCGCTGGATCGGCTGGTATGCCGTCATCCCTTCCTGGACCGGGATTCATTGCTGATGGTAGGCAGCCATGTAACCATGGACGCTGGAACCGGCTGCGTACACACTGCTCCTGGCCACGGTGACGACGACTTTCATATTGGCCGGGCTTATGATCTGGAGATTATTTCTCCGGTTGACAATCGTGGCCATTTTACCGAGGAAGCCGGTCCCTTTGCCGGCCAATTCGTACAGTCAGCCAATAAGACGATTATTGAGCACCTGACCCAGATTGGCCTGCTTTTGAAAAGCAGCCCCTATCAGCATCAGTATCCCTTTTGTTGGCGCTGCAAGAATCCGATTATTTACCGGGCTACTGACCAGTGGTTTGCCTCGATCGACGGTTTCAGGCAAAAAGCGCTGGAAGCCATTGACGAAGTGCAGTGGATACCCTCCTGGGGTCGGGAGCGCATTTATAACATGGTTCGCGACCGCGGCGACTGGTGCATTTCCAGGCAGCGCACCTGGGGCGTGCCGATTCCCATTTTTTATTGTGAGGATTGCGGCGAAATTATTATCAATCCTCAAACCATTGCCCGGGTGCAGGAGCTTTTCGCTGAAAACGGCTCCAATGTATGGTTTGAGCGCAGTGCCGCCGAATTGCTGCCGGAAGGCTTCAAATGTCCGAACTGCGAAGGCCAGTCCTTCCGCAAGGAAACCGACATTATGGATGTATGGTTTGATTCCGGATCCAGCCACATGGCAGTGCTGGAAACCAGGGATGGCCTGTCCTGGCCTGCCGACCTGTACCTGGAAGGCAGTGATCAGCATCGCGGCTGGTTCAATTCGTCATTATCGATCTCGGTGGCGGTGCGGGAACAGGCACCCTATCGCAAATGTTTGACGCATGGCTTTTTAGTGGATGAGAAAGGCCGTAAAATGTCCAAATCTATGGGCAATGTAGTTGATCCTCTGGCTATGATCAAAGAAATGGGTGCTGACATCCTGCGCATGTGGGTTGCGGCTGCCGATTATCGCAATGATATTGCGGTTTCCAAAGGCATTATTCGGCAGAGCAGTGAGGCATATCGCAAGATTCGCAACACCTGCCGCTTTATTATGGGCAACACATTCGATTTTGATCCAGATAAGCACAGTGTCCCTTATTCAGAAATGGGGGAACTGGATCGCTGGGCTCTGCTCAAGTGCGACCAGCTGCTTCGCCGGACCACTAGAGCTTACAGCGATTATGAATTCCACGTGGTTTTCCACGCGGTCAACAATTTCTGTACTGTGGACCTCAGCAGCATCTATTTTGATGTGTTAAAAGACCGCTTGTACTGCGAGCATCCTGATGATCCGGCGCGTCGGGCGTCGCAAACGGCACTGTACAGCATTTTACGCACTTTACTGGTTATTATGTGCCCGATATTGGCATTTACTACTGAAGAAATCTGGACTCACCTGCGCCGCGAGGGAGAGCCGGTGTCGGTGCAAATGCTGGAATGGCCAGCGGCTGTTGACGCTTATCAGGATAAAGCACTGGAAGTGAAAATGGATAAGGTGCTGGCGGTGCGCAACCTGGTCAATAAAGCCCTTGAAGAAGCTCGGAGCCGCAAGGATATTGGGCATTCCCTGGGGGCCTCGGTGCAGTTGTATGCCGGTGAGCGCTGGATGGATGCCCTGAAGCAAACCGCAGATTTGGATAATATGTTCATTGTATCTGGCGTAGAGCTTCACGATTTCGCTTCTGCACCGGCAGATGTGGTTAGCATGGACGATCTTGAGGATTTGGCAGTAAAAGTCAGTACTGCCAGCGGAGCCAAGTGCGAACGCTGTTGGATTATCAACGAAACCGTAGGCGAGAGCAGCCAGCATCCGGATCTTTGCAGCCGCTGTGCGCCGGTCGTGATCAGATTGGAGGCGCAAGATGGAATCCAGGCCTGATACTCAAACCGAAGGCAAGAGAGTAATTATCACCGTGCTGGGACATGACCGCATTGGAATTCTGGCTGCGGTTACCAGCATTTTGGCCGAAGCCCGGATTAACATTCTGGACGTCAGCCAGACCATTTTGCAGGAATTTTATACGATGGCGATGGTGGCGGATATATCGCAAAGCGCTATCAGCCTGAAAGAACTGCGCGAAAAGCTGGAAAGCAAAGGCGAAGAGTTGGAATTGAAAATAAACGTACAGCATGAGGATATTTTCCGATTCATGCACCGGATATAGAGGGTTAAAATGGTTAAACAACCTGAAGAAACGAGGCTGGCCCATGCCATTTCCATTTAGCAAAAATGAAATTCTCGAAACTATTTTTATGTTGAACAGCCATAATCTCGACATCCGCACTATTACCATGGGGATTAATATCATGGATTGCAGCGCGGACAGCGGGCTGGTCTGCGGACAAAGGATCTATGACAAGATAATGCACGCAGCGGGAAGGCTGGTCAAAACCGGCGAAGAAATTGAAGAAGAATACGGCATTCCAATAGTAAATAAAAGGATTTCAGTAAGCCCAATTTCTATTGTGGCCAATAGCCTTTCTGCAGATGACATGGTGATAGTTGGCAGTTTCCTAGACAGGGCGGCTGCCGAAGCCGGTGTAAACTTTCTGGGCGGATTTACCGCCCTGGTCCACAAAGGGCTCACCCGCGGGGATGAGGAGTTGATAAAGGCCATTCCCCGGGTATTGTCATCGACGGAAAGGGTATGTTCCAGCGTTAATGTAGGCTCCACAAGGGCCGGCATCAATATGGACGCTGTTTATGCCATGGGCGGAGTGATTAAAGATACGGCAGCGCGTTCAGCCGACCGAGACGGCCTGGGTTGCGCCAAGCTGGTGGTTTTTTGCAATGCGGTAGAAGACAATCCCTTCATGGCTGGTGCTTTCCACGGAGTGGGAGAGCCCGAAACCGTTCTCAACATTGGAGTATCCGGGCCGGGTGTGGTATTGAGCGTCGTCAGGGAATACCCCGAAGCCGACCTGGGAGAGCTGGCCAACCTTATTAAAAACACTGCTTTTAAGATCACCCGTTGCGGAGAACTGGTAGGGCGCGAAGCATCGAAAAGGCTGGGTGTGCCTTTTGGGATAATCGATCTTTCACTGGCTCCGACCCCAGCCCGCGGAGACAGCATAGCCGAAATTCTTCAGGCCATGGGGCTGGAACAGCCTGGAGCCCATGGCACCACTGCCGCTCTGGCCATGTTGAACGATGCCGTGAAAAAGGGCGGGGCCATGGCTTCGTCATACGTCGGCGGGTTGTCCGGAGCGTTCATTCCGGTCAGCGAGGACCAGGGAATGACCAGGGCGGTTGAAATGGGCGCACTTAACATTGAGAAGCTTGAAGCCATGACCTGTGTTTGTTCGGTGGGTCTGGATATGATAGCCATTCCGGGAGATACTCCCGCCGAAACCATTTCAGCGATTATTGCCGACGAGGCGGCTATCGGTATGATAAACCGCAAGACCACAGCAGTCCGGATTATACCGGTTCCGGGTAAAAAGGAAGGCGACTGGGCTGAATTCGGCGGGCTGCTAGGAGCGGCTCCTATAATGAAGGTGAATCCCTTTTCAGGCCGGGCGTTTGTAAACCGCAAAGGCCGCATACCGGCGCCTATACACTCCCTGAACAATTAGAGCAGCGGAAACAATTCGGAAAATTGGCATCACGCCTTTCGGTTGCGGCTGGAGCCAGGTTAGAATCTGGAGGAAAGAGTGTGGACAAACCAGGAAACAAGCAGCCACCAGCAAAATCCAGCAATAATAAGGAAGGTGTCAGCCAGAAGGTTAAACACTACTGGGGTAAGATATTCGAACACCAGGAAGAGGAATCTGCGGAACTGGCAGTGCTGGTGCAAAAACTTGATCAGTTGGAAAAAATCAACGAAAAGGTCAATAGCATCGCGGTAAATATGGAGAGGATGGGCATAGCTGAATATGTGGAAATGCTTCACCATCCCCGACGCTTGTTATGGGCCAATTTTTTGATCGGATTGGTCCGCGGTTTTGGCATGGCGGTGGGATTTGCCCTTCTGGGAGCCATTGGCTTATATTTGCTGCAGCAGCTGGTGCTGCTGAACATGCCGGTGATAAGCGATTTCATCGCCGAGATTGTTGTCCTGGTGCAGCAGCAACTGCAGGCTCATTGAGGTTTCCTGCCAGTTAATAGGATTAAATATCAAATGCCATAAAGGTGAGGTTAATGTCATATATCGTTAAGAAGCTTTCTATCGCAGCCGGCAAGGCTGCTATTATAGCCAGTCGCATGGCCGGCAACCAGGGCACAGATTTCCCCGGCCGCCTGGCCCGCCGCATATACCGCCCCATTTTGCATGAACTGGCCGCCTCCGTTGACCGGGACATCATTATCGTTACCGGCACCAACGGCAAAACCACTACTGCCAACATGATTGCCGCCATTCTGAAGGAAGGCGGCTACCGGGTGGTGCACAACCGGGCCGGTGCCAACATGGTGGGCGGGATAACCACGGCCTTCATAAAAAGCAGCAGCCTGCTTCGGGAATACCGTTTCGATTATGCCCTCCTGGAAACAGATGAAGCCAATGTGCCTTTGCTCTTAAAAGAGCTGGATGCGTCATATTTGCTGGTCACCAATTTTTTTCGAGATCAGTTGGACCGTTACGGTGAGCTGGACACCACCATTGGCTTCATTAAAGATGCCGCAAAGGGCAAGGATGTGCAGCTGGTACTAAATGCAGATGATCCCTTGATTATGGATTTTCAGGAATACACTGGAACTAAATGCTGTTATTACGGATTTGCCAATACCGAATACGATGTTTTTAGTGGCGACGACAGCCGGGAGGGGCGCTACTGCATGAGTTGCGGCGAGGCCCTGGACTACCAGCGCTTTCATTATGCCCAGCTGGGCAAATACCAGTGCCCGGGCTGCGGGCGGAGCAATCCGGTTCCCGGCTATCTGGCCAGCGGGCTGCGACTGGACGAAGGCATCAGCATGAAGGTCAACGACATGCAGCTGGAAAGCAGTTACCAGGGTTTCTATAACGCCTACAATATTTTAGCCGCTGCCGCTCTGGCCAGCACAATGAGAATTCCGGAAGAACAGGTGCGCACTGCCATTCTTAATTACCAGCCCCGGGCCGGACGTCTGGAACACTTTGAAATTGGCGAGCGACCGGCAGTCTTTGTCCTGGTCAAAAATCCGACCGGTCTAAACCAGACGGTCTCCATGCTGTGCCAGGATCCCCGGGCCAAAAGCCTGTTCGTAGCCCTGAACGATAATGCTGCGGATGGCCGCGATATTTCCTGGATATGGGATGCAGATATAGAAGACATTAACCTGCCGGAATCAGCCATCAGCAAAGTATTTTGTTCCGGGCAGCGCAGTGGGGACATGGCTTTAAGGATCAAATACGCGGATTTTCCAGAAGAAAACATATGCGAAAACAGCAGCCTGGAGGAAGGTATAAGGGCCGCTCTGGAGGAAGAGGCGGAAGTTACCTATATTTTGTCCACCTATACAGCCCTTATTCCCTGCCGCCGCATTCTGCAGAGGCTTCAGAAATCATCGAAGAACACGCTGAAAGCAGGTGAAAAGAGCCGTGCTTGAGCTAAAAATAGCCCACATGTATCCGGACCTGCTGAATTTGTACGGAGACCGCGGCAATATGCGGTGCTTGAAGATGCGCCTGGAGTGGCGCGGCTGCGGGGTGCAGATTGTGCCGGTATATCTAAAAGACAATCGGCCCTTGCAGGATTTCGACCTGGTGTTTCTGGGCGGGGGTTCAGACCGGGAGCAAAATATTATCTATCAAGACCTGGCTGGCAAAGCCGAACAACTATGGCAGGGCATTGAAGATGGCCTGCCGGTGCTGGCTATCTGCGGGGGATATCAGCTTCTGGGCCAGTATTACCGCTCTATTCAAGGTGATGATATGCAAGGCCTGGGATTTTTCAACTACTATACGCAAGGTGAATCAGGCCGTTTAATTGGCAATATTGTAATCGAATGGGAGAACGGAGGCCAGGCTCAGAGCGTGGTGGGTTTCGAAAACCATGGTGGCCGGACCTATTTCAATGACCAAAAGCTTGCGTTTCTGGGCAGGGTGTTGAAAGGTTCAGGGAACAACGGCAAGGACGGGGGAGAGGGATTAAAATACAAGAACCTCGTAGGCAGTTATATGCATGGTCCTTTGTTGCCCAAGAATCCTGCCCTGGCAGACTTTTTCATCGCTGCCATGCTGGCTAGCCACGGAGTTGACTCGAACCAGCCGCTGGACAACCGGATGGAGGCCTTTGCCCATGATCAAGCCTGCCGCCGTGCCATGGGCGGCAAGTGACGAACCAGGGGAAATAATATGATTGTTATTCCCTGGTGTGATGTGCTATTATTGCGGCGAGTCATTAAGCGTGGGCAATATCCAAATATTAACAAGGCAGGTCAAACCTTTGAAACACAATGAACCCATCGCCAAAGAAGGCTGGCCCTTTATTGGTTTCTTTCTTATATTAACTGTAGGATTTTATTGGGCAGTGAATGTATGGGCTGCGTTATTCCCACTGGTGTTGATGCTTTTCACAGTCTGGTTTTTCCGCAATCCGGAACGTCCGATGCCCGGAGGGGACAACGAGTTTCTTTCACCGGCAGATGGACGGGTCATGGACGTAATTACAGTTCAGGAAAACGAGTATTTGCACAGGGAAATGCTTCGTGTTAGAATTTTTTTGAACATTTTCAATGTGCATGTTAATCGGGCACCAGTTGCTGGGAAAGTAAAAGAAATCAAGCGCGCCGGCGGCCTGTACCTTGTCGCCAGCCGGGACGAAGCCGGGTCGGTTAATGTGCGCAATTACGTGTTAATGGACAGCGCATTCGGAGAACTCCTCATTGTACAGATAACTGGCTTAATCGCCCGCCGTCTGGTATGCTGGACACAGCCGGGAGACATGCTGTCACGCGGTGAACGCTTCGGCCTGATTCGTTTCGGGTCGTGCACAGAACTATATATAAGTCCGGATGCAGAGGTGCTGGTTAAAGCCGGCGACAAAGTGAGAGGCGGGGAGACGATAGTTGCCAGGATTCGTTAGCGACCGATTCGCAAACATGATAACCCTTTCCAGCATAATATTCGGTTCCCTTTCGCTGGTTTTAACATATAACGGTCAGTACGACTTATCAGCCACGCTGATATTGATCGCGGTAATCGCGGATGGTCTGGATGGACGGGTAGCCCGTAAGCTGGGCACTGCATCCGAAATGGGCAAAGAACTGGATTCACTGTGTGATCTGGTATCATTTGGCGTAGCTCCCGCAATGCTTTTATATGTTATGTCTATCAGCCAGACCAGTTTAAATTTGTTTGGACTGGCAATTGCGGTTTTTTATATTTGCTGTGGCGCATATCGTCTGGCTCGTTTCAATGTTCTCAATATATCTGATTATTTTGTAGGTATTCCTATTACACTGGCAGGTGCGCTGGCGGCTGTCCTGGCCTTGATCCTGAACCATAGCAGCCTGTCGCCGTCCAGTATGGCACTGGTCAGCATGATAGCGATGCTGGTTCTGGCGATATTAAAGGTCAGCCGTTTCAAGGTTAAAAAGTTTTAGCGGCCCCAAAGCACCACACCGGCAGAATTGCCGCATCAATTAAATATTGGCGATGATGGAGAAAAGTAAGCAAGCACAAGCCCTTACCAGAGAGCCGGGAGGCTGGAAACCGGCGGGGCAGCGAACTGAAAGGCGCTTCGGAGCCTGGGAGGAACAGCGCGGCAGGGCTGCGCCCAGTAAAGCCCCATAAATGAGAGAGCTGCGTGCTAAGCAGGGTGGAACCGCGGGTAGAACCCGTCCTTGCAGGACACGGGTTTTTTTTATTTTTGAACATATTATTAGGGAGGTATATATATGAACTTCCAGGACATGATTCTCAAGCTGCATGAGTTCTGGGGACGGCAGGGATGCATAATTCAGCAGCCCTACGACGTGGAAAAGGGTGCTGGCACCATGAATCCGGCAACATTTTTGCGTGCGCTCGGCCCCGAACCATTTAATGTAGCTTATGTCGAGCCGTCTCGCCGTCCCACCGACGGCCGTTATGGGGAGAATCCCAACCGTTTGCAGCATTACTACCAGTACCAGGTAATTCTAAAGCCCTCCCCGGATAATGTACTGGAGCTTTACCTGGACAGCCTGAAGGAGCTGGGCATAGATCCGCTGAAACACGATATTCGTTTTGTTGAGGACAACTGGGAATCGCCTACGCTGGGAGCCTGGGGCCTGGGCTGGGAGGTATGGCTGGACGGCATGGAGTGCACCCAGTTCACCTATTTCCAACAATGCGGCAGCTTCGATTGCTATCCTGTATGTGCCGAGATAACCTATGGGATAGAACGCATCGCCATGTACATTCAGAATGTAAACAGCATCTTTGACGTCGAATGGGTAAATGGCATTACCTATGGCGACGTTCATCTCCAGAATGAAATCGACTATTCGGTATATAACTTTGAAGTTTCAGATATTGATACGTTAAAACAAATGTTTAATCTGTGCGAGGCGGAAGCCACCAGGGTTTGCGAACGGCAACTGGTTCAGCCCGCCTATGACTATGTTTTGAAGTGTTCGCATCTTTTCAACCTGCTGGATGCGAGAGGAGCAATCAGCGTAACCGAACGCACCGGATACATTGGCCGGGTTCGCAACCTGGCCAGAATGGTGGCCAAGGGTTATATGGAACAACGCGAACGCTTGAATTACCCGCTAATCAAGGATGAGAACCTGCGACTTCAGGTTCTGGCAAAGGAGGGTGACAATTAATGGCCGCTTCCAACACAAGAGACCTTCTGCTGGAAATAGGCGTGGAGGAAATGCCCGCCTTGTATATGCCCGCTATATTGGATGATCTAAAAGAAAGGGCTCGGACCAGGCTGGCTGAAGCGCGGCTGGATTATGCCGGGATGGATGTCATCGGAACCCCTCGCCGCCTGGTATTGAAGGTTGAATCGCTATCCGAACAGCAGCCCGAAGCCAGGATAGAAAACCGGGGGCCGAAAAAGGCTGCCGCATTCGATGCCGAAGGCAAACCTACCAGGGCTGCCGAAGGTTTTGCCCGTTCCCAGGGACTTGCGGTTGGCGATCTGGAAATCAAGGACAGTGATGGCACCGAATACCTTTATGCAATCAAAACCGTGCCCGGACAGGCAGCCGAGATTGTTCTGGAAAGTCTGCTGCCTGAGCTGATTTTAGCCCTGCCCTTCCCCAAGTCCATGCGCTGGGCTTATTACCCGGTGCGTTTTGGCCGGCCGATCCGCTGGCTGGTCGCACTATTCGGCAGCAGCGTGGTCAGCTTCGAAATCGCAGGAGTAGCCAGCGGCCGAACCAGTATGAGCCACCGTTTTCTAGGTGCCGGAACGGTTTCCATACCCGAACCGGGAGCCTATCGTGAACTGATGAGAGAAAACTATGTAATAGTTGACCACCGGGAGCGGGAAACCATGATCTGGCAGCAGATTCAGGGGGAAGCAGCCCGGGCTGGAGGATTTGTCGCCGAAAACGAAGAGCTTTTAACCGAAATTAATTTCCTGGTTGAATATCCCACCGCATTCACGGGTACGTTCAGCCCTTCTTATTTAGATGTACCGGTAGAAGTGCTGACCACCAGCATGATTGAAAACCAGCGATATTTTCCAGTTTTTGACGGTTCCGGCAAGCTGCTGCCCAATTTTATTTCGGTGCGCAATGGCCTGGCGGAATACATGGAAAACGTAATTGCGGGAAATGAGAGGGTGTTGCGCGCCCGCCTGGAGGATGCGCTCTTCTTCTGGAAAGAAGATACGAAAAAACCCCTGGAAGCCATGAATGAAGGACTGGAAAGGGTTATGTTTCACGCCCGCCTGGGCAATCTGAAAGACAAGGTTGAGCGCATGAGAGTACTGGCGGTAAAGCTGGGACAGATGAGCGGATTCAGTGATCCTGTCAAACTGGACCGGGCGGCAGAGCTGTGCAAAGCCGATTTATTAAGTTCAATGGTTTACGAGTTCCCTGAACTCCAGGGAATAATGGGCCGTTATTACGCCCGAAAATCCGGTGAAGACCCGGAAGTAGCCGAAGCCCTGATGGAGCTCTATATGCCGAGATCTACCGGAGCAGAGATACCGGCCACTGAAACCGGCTGCCTACTGGCCCTGGCTGAAAAATTTGATAATCTTACGGGCTTTTTTGCAGTGGGCATGCGGCCCAGTGGAGCCCAGGATCCCTATGCGCTTCGCCGCAATGCGTTTGGAATCATCGGGATTCTGTCACAAATGCCGGTAAATATGGATTTATCAGACATTATTGGCAGCGCTTATGCTTCGTTTGGCGCCAATTCGCACCTGGAAGACCTGGATTCATGCCGGGAAGCGATCATTGATTTTATTATGCAGCGTTTAAGAGGCCAGTTAATAGAGCAGGGCTATGGTTTTGATGTAGTAGATGCAGTGCTGGCAGTATCCCGCAACGATATAAAAGATATTATAACCCGGATTCAGGTTTTGCAGGATGCCCGCGGCGGTGAAGTGCTGGAAGACCTCATGGTTGCTTACAACCGGGCTAATAACCTTAGCAAGAAATGGGATGATACAGCAGTAAGGCCGGAGTTATTTGCCGATCCGGCCGAGGGTGATCTGTATGCAAAATTGTTAGCTGTTGCCGAAAAATCAGAAGAGCTATTGCAGCGCCGCGATTATGCTGCCGTGCTGAAGAGCCTGGCCAGTATGCGGCCTGAAGCCGATACATTCTTCGAAGCGGTCATGGTTATGGTTGACGATGTGCAGGTTCGTGCTAATCGCCTGGGATTACTCAAACAGATAGCGCAATTATTCAGAAAAGTCGCCGAATTCTCAATTTTAGTTAACGGATAAAATTTTTAAGGATAAGGATTTCCAAAGGCTTAAATGTGTGTATAATTAATATGATTTGAGTCAAAAAGTATATCATATTTGGATGGTGCGTATGGTCGAATTGAATGAACGCCAGGTAAGAATCCTGGCCATTGTCAAGGAACTCGGCCCGATAACCGGGGAAAGCATTGCGGAAATGCTGAATCTAACCCGGGCTGCACTTAGACCCGACCTGGCGGTGCTGTCCATGGCTGGATTCCTTGAAGCCAAGCCCCGGGTAGGTTACACTTTCAAGCCCAATGGGGATAATCCGTTCCGGAAATGCCTGAACCAGTTTCGTATCCGCGACATTATGTCAGTGGCGGTGGTTCTTAAAGAAAACAGCAGCGTTTACGATGCAATTGTCACTTTGTTTATGGAAGATACGGGCAGTATCGTTATAGTCGGTGAAGATGGCTATCTTTCCGGCATTATATCCCGGAAAGATCTGCTGAAAGCGTCGCTGGGCAAGGGCGATCTGCAGAAAATACCGGTTAGCGTAATCATGACCAGGATGCCGAACGTGGTCACCGTGAGCCAGGACGACACTGCAGCCGATGCCGTACGCAAGCTGGTAGAGCATGAAATTGATTGCCTGCCGGTGGTTAAATGTTTCATCAATGCTGATAACACTGAGAAATGTGAAGTTGTAGGCCGGGTGACAAAGACGAACATTGCCCGGATCGTATTGGAACTGGTCAACAAGTAAAGACCAGGCTATTGGAAACGGAGGTATAGTGATTTGTCCACACATCTACCCGGTGTTTTCATCGTTTCGGATTCGATCGGAGAAACAGCCGAATTCGTCGTGAGAGCAGCTGCCAGCCAGTTTAATTCTGGACAGATGGAGATTAGAAGGATTCCTAACATAAATGATTTGGATATTATCAGGGAGGTTATTCAGCAGGCCAAACAGAACAATTTCATTATTGCTTACACTATTGTGCTGGACGAGCTGGCCCAGTTTTTGCGCCAGGAAGCTGAACAGCATAATGTGGTGACAGTGGACATTATCGGCCCTATGATAGACACATTTACCCGGGCTTCTGGCATTGAACCTCGCCGTGAGCCCGGTTTGCTGCGTAAAGTGGATGATATGTACTACCGGCGGGTTGAAGCAGTTGAATTTGCCGTGCGCTACGACGATGGCAAGGATCCGCGTGGCATAGCCCTGGCCGACATTGTGCTGGTCGGAGTCTCGCGGACCTCCAAGACTCCACTGTCGATGTATCTTGCACACAAACGGGTCAAGGTGGCCAATGTTCCACTGGTGCCTGAAGTTATGCCGCCTGAGGAACTGTTCCGGGTGGAGCGGGGCAAGGTTATTGGTTTGACCATAAAAGCCGAGCAGCTTCTGAAGATCCGGACGGAACGGCTTAAAACACTGGGCTTAACCGGTCAGGCCAGTTATGCCAACGAGGGACGCATTATCGAAGAAATGGAATACTCGACCAGGGTGATGAAACGCCTGGGCTGCCCGATTATTGACGTAACAAACCGAGCGGTTGAAGAGACCGCCAGTAAAATATTGGAAATACATTATAGGAGGATGAGTCATGTCTAAAGAGCAGTTTGTCTACCTGTTTGAAGAAGGTCAGGCAGGCATGAAAGCCATGCTGGGCGGAAAGGGAGCTAACCTGGCGGAAATGACCAGGATTGGCCTGCCAGTTCCTCCGGGTTTTACTATCAACACTGCCGCCTGCAATTACTATTTATCTTCAAACGGGGAATTTCCAGAAGGCATGCTGGAACAAGCCCATGCTGCCCTTAAGGTAATTGAAGAAAAAACTAACAAGAAATATGGGGACCAGGATAATCCTCTTCTGGTGTCAGTGCGCTCCGGCGCAGCCATATCAATGCCTGGCATGATGGAAACGATACTTAATCTTGGACTTAATGACGATACCGTGTTGGGTCTGGCCGCTCTTACCGGCGACGAGCGTTTTGCTTACGACTGCTACCGGCGTTTTATACAGATGTTCAGCAGCGTGGTACTCGAAATTGAAGCCTGGGAGTTCAACTCCATAGTGGATCGCTACAAGGCCCGCAAGAGCTTGATTTTCGACTACGAAATACCCGCCGCCGATTTGAAAGAGCTAATCGGCGAATACAAGCAGATTGTTAAAAAAATGATGGGGCACGAGTTTCCCCAGGATGTCTGGGAACAGCTGGTACTGGCAATCAAGGCGGTATTCGGTTCCTGGAACAACGCCAACGCTATTACTTACCGTGCGGCAGAAAAGATCCCGGATGATATAGGAACTGCCGTCAATGTGCAGAGCATGGCCTTCGGGAACATGGGAAACGACTGTGGAACCGGTGTGGCTTTTACCCGCAATCCCGCCACGGGAGAAAAGATGCTATACGGAGAATTCCTGGTTAATGCCCAGGGTGAAGACGTAGTGGCAGGGATCAGGACACCGATGCCTATCTCTGAAATGAAGGATAAGCTGCCCTCGGTATATGATCAGTTCATCAATACCTGCAATATTCTTGAAAAGCACTATCATGACATGCAGGACATTGAATTTACAGTGGAGAAGGGCATACTTTACATGCTGCAAACCCGTACCGCCAAGCGTACAGCCCGGGCTGCCGTCCGAGCAGCTGTTGACATGGTGAACGAAGGTATGATCAGCAAAGAAGAAGCGGTGATGAGGGTAACTCCCGAGCAGATTGACCAGCTGCTCCATCGTCAGATAGATACTTCGGTCAAGCTGGCTCCCATAGCAAAAGGCCTGCCAGCCTCTCCGGGCGCTGCCTGCGGGAAAGTCGTATTTACGGCTGAAGGTGCGGTAAAAATGGAAGAAGCCGGTGAAAAGGTGGTTCTGGTTCGATTTGAAACCTCCACCGACGATATTCATGGGATTATTTGTGCCCAGGGCATTTTAACCGCCCGGGGCGGCCTGACATCTCATGCAGCCGTGGTGGCCAGGGGCATGGGCAAGCCCTGTGTTTGCGGCTGCGAAAGCATTAAGATTGACGAGAAGGCTCACCAGTTTTCAGTAGGCAATATCGTGGTTAAGGAAAACGATATAATAACCATTGACGGTGCCTCTGGCTATGTGATGCTGGGACAGGTGGCCATGATTGAGCCCACCCTGTCAGCGGACTTTGAAACTCTGCTTAAATGGGCTGATGAGCGACGCAGCCTTAAAGTAAGAGCTAATTCTGATACGCCCGATGATACCGCCCGGGCCCGGACATTTGGAGCCGAGGGAATCGGCCTGTGCCGGACCGAGCACATGTTTATGGCCCCGGATCGCCTGCCTCACGTGCAGGAAATGATCATGTCCGATAGCGAAGAAGCGCGTCAGCTTGCCCTGGATAAGCTGCTGCCCTTCCAAAAAGAAGATTTTATTGGAATTCTTAAAGCCATGGCGCCCTTCCCGGTTACCATACGCTTGCTTGACCCACCATTACATGAATTCCTGCCCGAACACGAAACCCTTTTGCTGGAAATCATGGAAATGAAACATCAGAATGCATCTCCGGGGCAGATCTGCGATAAGGAAGAAATCCTGAAAAAGGTGCAGAAGCTGTCCGAAGCCAATCCCATGCTGGGTCATCGCGGCTGCCGTCTGGGGTTGACCTATCCGGAAATATACCGTATGCAGGCTCATGCCATTTTTGATTCCATGTACCAGTTGGACGCCGAGGGGATCAACCTGCCGGTCGAAGTGGAAATACCCCTGGTCATGGATGTTAAGGAACTAACCATATTAAAACAGGAGATTTTTGATGTTTACGATGAGGTCAAAGCCGCCAACGCAGGCAAGGAACTGGAATGGACTGTAGGAACCATGCTGGAGCTGCCCCGCGCTTGCATTACAGCCGATAAGATCGCCGCCGAAGCAGAGTTTTTCTCTTTTGGAACCAACGATCTCACCCAGACCACGCTGGGATTCAGCCGGGACGATGCTGAAGGCAAATTCATACCGGTGTACATGGAAAAGAAAATTATAAAAGACAATCCTTTCGCGGTTCTGGACCGGGAAGGAGTCGGAGTGCTGATGCAGATGGCTGTTGAAAAAGCTCGTACGGTAAAACCAGGTGTTCTAATGGGCATCTGCGGCGAACACGGCGGCGAAGCCAGCTCGATTGAGTTTTGCCACTTGATTGGACTGGACTATGTAAGCTGTTCACCTTACCGGGTGCCGGTAGCCAGGCTGGCGGCAGCCCAGGCAAAAATACGCAACGACAAGAAATAAGCCTTAACAATGATTCGATACGACAAGACAAAACCCGGCCTATGACCGGGTTTTGTCTTATCCAGTTTTTCGCAGATAATAAACTGCCATAAGCAAATTTATGTAATGATCGGGGGAAATGTGATGAAATGCAGATATTGGCTGGGCATGGCGCTGATCGGAGTACTGATCTGTGGTTGTATGGGCTGTAACGAGCCAGAACCGGTTAAACAGGAGCCCGGGAGCAAGGATTCGTCCAATGCTGCAAGCCAGTCCGGGCTAGTGGAATGCGACTGGACCATGGAAGTGCACGATACGGTGGAAACCAATCTCAATGGCGCCATAATTGTATATACGCTGGATATAGACGCAGTGAAAAATGGCGGAACCGATGATATTGGCAGCTACCAGGGAACACTTCATCTCAAGCAGGATCACAAGCTTCCGCCCGAAGCCATTGGCGTGAACTATAAAGAATTCGATGAAAAAAGTTTCAGCTTTGAGCTAGCTCCGTATAAAAGCGATGAATATGCTGATTATGGGCTGGAAAAGGGCGTAGCTCCGGTTGCTCCATTGATCCAATATGATAGCATGTGCCTGAAGGATCAGAATCTGAACGGCCGCTGGCATTATGATGTTGTAGATGCTGAAGATCCGGCGATTCGAGTTAGCAATGACGATGCTACAAATGCCACGGTGAAAATAAAAATGGTGGTAGAAGGCGGGCAGGTCAAGATTGACATTGTTTTCCCATTTCAAAAGGTTCCGGGCTTTAAGGGCATGATAACCGGCAGCCCGGTTTCAGGGTGATAGCAGCCGTTTCTATTCCAGTATGATATGTATAGTGCTGTATGTTTATGGAAGCGCCGATAGCATTTTGTCACATAATAACAGAATAGAGCGTATTTTTTGTAAGACATTTAAAAAGAAAAAATATACAATTTAATGCATAGAAAAAATTAATAACATTCTCCGAGTTCCAGGAGCTAAAACGCTGGTATAGCGTCATGCCGCTGGAGCCGATAGGGTGTTGCTGGAAACGGCTGCATCTACCATTTGTGAAGGAGATGATGCGGATGTCGTGATGACTCCTTGCGGCTTTCAGGCTTCAAGGAAATCTTGTGGCGCATTCTGAATTAATCTCCTCGGTGCTGGACAGCCCGGGGATTTTTTTTGCAGAAAAAGCCAATACAGCTGAAGATTGGGATTTGTTTGAAAGGAATGATATTGTGATACAGAGAAAAAACAGCAAGATCATTTACATAGCGCTCTTTGCTATGATGTTTAATATTATGGCTTTTGGTATGAACGCCAAGGCTGTCGCAGAAAACCTGGTTCCCGGGGTTATTGTCAACGGACAAAGCCTGACCATGGATGTTCCACCCATCGTTGACAATGGGCGCATTATGGTTCCCATGCGGGCGATATGTGAAGCGCTGGGAGCAGCAGTTGAGTGGACGGATGGAGAACAAAGAGTCAGCGCCGTACGGGCTGGCAGCACCGTCACTTTTGTTTTGGGCCAGACTCAAGCCTTCAAAGATGGCGAGTCCATCGAAATGGATGTCGTCCCCCGGGTGGAAAATGAGCGGGTCCTGGTGCCGCTGCGCTTCATATCCCAGGCATTGGGTGCCGATGTTGACTGGAATGGAGATACTTACAACGCAATCATCAATCTCAATCAGGAAAGCATATCTCCAGCGTCAACGACGATTATTCCTGATAACGCCAGGGTTTTCAATACGGCCGGAACTTATGGACCCAGCAGCGGCAAAGATGTTCTGGATACAAATGTTTCCATCCAGGCGGATGGCGTTGCTCTTCAGAATATGAGCATAAACGGTGATCTATACGTTGCCAGGGAAGTCGGCGAGGGTTCTGTTGAACTTAACAATGTTGATGTGACCGGGAATGTATATGTTTTCGGGGGCGGAGCACATTCGGTGGAATTTAACGACTGCGATTTGAACAGCGTTGTTATTGATAAAGAAGGCGTAAGAATCGTATCATCCGGCAGCACCAGCATAAACCTGGTTACGCTGGAAAGCGGCGCCATCCTGGTTGAAATTTCGGGAGGCAGCGGCCAGGGATTTCAACAAATCATTGTTAGCAGCGGAAGCAAAATTATTCTCGAAGGTATATTTTCGATTGTTAATATTGATGCAGCAAACGCGCATGTTGAACTTTTAAGCGGATCGGTACAATCAATGATTACGGGAGCCGGAGCTGCTGGTACCCAGATAACAGTTGGAAGTTCTGCAGTAATTAAGAGCATGACTCTGAACAGCGCCTGCTCGGTGCTGGGCACCGGCCTGATCGACCAGGCCAATATAAACGTTCAAGGCTGCTCCTTCCAGACTACACCCCAGTCAGTAATAAACAGCTCTGTAACGGCAACATCATCTTCCGATTCAAGTGGAACATCCACGAACACATCCAGTATAAGCATCAGCAGCGTTGAAACCAACAACACCTTTGGAGGTTTCCGCTTTACAACGAGCAAAGCCGTAACCGAAGCTGATCTGACCGGGAAAATCAAAGCTGGTTCGATAACGGTCACTTCATTTGAACAACGCGGCGCCTGTAATGGAACCGAATGGAAGGGTTTAGCCCAGGGAGTAGTAGCCGGCCAGTCTTATGCCATAACCTGCTTGTCTCCTTTTACTATGGCCAATGCGGCCAGCCTGAGCTGGGACCTGGTTGCTCCACCTGTTACGGGTTTGACAGCAAGCTGCGATGCAAGCGGGAAAATCAAGGTGGATTTTGATAAAGCGGACGGGGAAAACCGGCAGGTCAGTGAATACCGGGTATTTGCGGTAAAATCCGGATCAAGCCTGGGCTTGAACAAGGCCAACAGCACGGCAGCAGACCGTTACACAACGGTATCCTGTACAAACGCAGCCAGTTACAGTACTTCATTAGCAGCGGGCAGCAAAGACTCGGATGGCAACTTAATCAGTGCTGGTAATTCCTATGTCATATACGTGTTAACAGTAGCTAATGGCACCGATGCTAAAACAAATTGCTTAACCGGTCCCAGCCAGCAGGTGGATATTCCAGCAGCGCCAGGCTCTTCAGGGGATGGAGGCCCTTCGTCAGACACGAGCGCTCCGGTATTTGCAGCGGGCTATCCGAATATATCCGGAATAACCAGCAGTCAGGCTTTGCTTAACGGCCAGATCAATGAAGCCGGAACGCTGTATTACGTGGTACTGGCTGATGGAGCATTAGCTCCTTCAGCCAACCAGGTTTGCAGTGGGAAAGATAAAAGTGGAGCTTTCTTATCAGCACCTTTTGCTGGAAATCTGGCGTTGACTGCCAATGTGGCAGCTTCAGCCACCTTAAGTGGACTGGCATCATCAACAAGCTATGATGTATATGTCGTTGCAAAAGATGCAACTAATCAACAAGCAACTCCCACCAAGCTTGACTTTGGGTCTGCCAGCCCGGCTCCGGTGGCCGCACAGTTTAGTAGCGCCATTGTCACTGACAGTGGTGACATCAGTATTTCTTTCTCGAAGGATTTAAAAACCCCATTACCGGCTGAAATATACAAGAAATTTACCCTGTCAGACGCCACTATATCAGTCACTTCAGTGGAGATAACCGGCAATTCACAAATGAAGCTGGTGCTGTCTACCAAGCTGATTGGTGGTCAGAATGTCTCGGTCAGCTTTAATCAACCGACTCAAGATGAAAAGAAACTGAAAGATATCGACGGCCTGCCTGTGGAAGTATTCGCGAACCAGCCTGTAACAAACAGTTTGGCTCTTCCAATTGCTCCAGTGCTGACCAGGGCAGTGGCTACACCAGAAGGGGATATTAGCCTGCTTTTCGACAAAGCGATGCAAACGGCCAACCTGGCTGGTATGGCCGGGCAGTTCTCGGTCAACTCCGGGGCAATATCGGTAAGCTCAGTAGAGGTTACTGGTGTGGCAACAACAATCAAATTGGTTCTGGCGAGCAAGATTACTCCAGGGCAGACGGCAATAGTAAGTTATGTAAAATCTGCAGAATCATCGAACCAGTTGAAAGACACAACAGGAGCATCTGTGGAAAATATCGCAGATCATCCGGTCGATGTCTTTCCTGTTTTGTTAGCGATAGAAGTTACGTCGAAAGGTGACCTAAGCTTGCAGTATAATAAAGCCTTGAATACGGGCAATTTCGGGAGTTTGACTGGTTGCTTCATCGTCAAAATAGCTGGGGCGAGCGATCAGACTCCGACAGTTGAATCGACTAGTACATCAGGAAAGATCAAGCTTACTCTTGACACAAAAATCGTTTCTGGACAAACGGTTACGTTGACATATAATAAACCGGTAGATCTGGTTAACCAGCTTCAAGATATGGATACCTTGCCAGCGGCTGCTTTTACTGATATTCAAGTTCCTTACAGTCTATAGTAATCCGATAGTCGTAATGAAAACCGCTTGAGGAGGTTCCAAATGAACAGCAAGCTTTTGGTTGCCCTCGCCCTGGTTGCAATGCTGGCGGTCTTTTGCCCCGCTGCCATGGCCGATAACGGCGATGGCAGCAATGACGGCAAGAACGTGCCTTTGATGCTGGTTTCCTCTGATCCAGGCAACGGTTCGGCTGGAGTGACTTTGGATGCCAGCATAACCCTGGGCTTTAATAAAAACGTAATTAATATGTCGGTGCGTGACAACAACAGGGGACAGTTTTCATTAAGCGGTAATGGCCAGGCGGTGCCTTTCAGCGTCATCATGGCCGATGACCAGATGGAACCGGAAATGAAACGCATTATAACCATAGCTCCCCGGGGCCCATTGGCCCCGGGGACGACCTATTCACTGACCATAGGTTCGGGCTTGACCGCCAAGAGCGGGGCTAGCCTGGGCAGCGATGTCATAGTCACTTTTACTACTGTTCAGGCGGAAAGCGCAGCGCCGCCGCCGGCCCCGGCTGATACGGCAAGCACAGTCAAACCCGAGAGCCAGGTTGAGCCCACCGGTGATAATGCTGCGGCTGACAGCAAACCCGCCGATTCCAATCCGGTCAATCCAGTTCAAATAGCCGATCAGGCTCAGCAGCCGGGTTCTGAAACAGGCTCGGCCGTCCCACCGGCAGCGAATATCAATCCGGGACAGGTTTCAGGCCCTACGGTTGAGACAGTCTCACCTGGGGCACCGCCGGACAAAACCGCCAGTGTGGCAGAGGACTCCGCGAGCCCGGGAGAATCACCGGCTTCATCCGGCAACTGGTTGATTGCCTGCTTGATTGCGGCAGCAGCCCTGGCCACAGCTGCGCTGGCCATAAAAATACGCAAAAATCAATGAACGAGTATGCAATAGAAAAACGAGCCATCCCGGTATGGCTGGAACTGGCATTATTGTTTGGACTGCCGCTGGCAGTGCTTTTTGCTTCGCTGTTTGTTGGACGTTATGCTATTTCCGGCTCTGACATAATAAGTGTAATAATCGGAAACTGGGACAATGACAGCAAAGCCGCATTGGCCAACGCCACCATAGTGCTTAACATCCGATTACCCAGAATTATACTCGGGGCCCTGGTCGGAGCCGCCCTGGCTGTTAGCGGGGCAGCTTACCAGAGCCTGTTTCGCAATCCGCTGGTAAGCCCGGGAATCCTCGGGGTTTCCAGCGGAGCCGGGTTTGGAGCGGCGCTGGCAATTCTCTTATTTGGCAATGGCGTTTTTGTATATATTTTAGCATTCGCCTTTGGAGCCCTGGCAGTGGTAATAAGCGTAGCGATCGGCCGGGTTTATAACACCACGCCGGCCATAATGCTGGTGCTGGGCGGAGTCATTGTTTCATCAGTTTTTGGGGCCTTGATTTCATTTACCAAATACATTGCCGATCCCTATAATGAACTGCCTGCTATTGTCTTCTGGATGATGGGCAGCCTGGCATCAGCTGAATTCGAACGTCTTATCCCGGCATCAATACCAATTATTATTGGTATTACCGGGCTTTTCCTGTTCCGCTGGCGAATAAACGTTTTTTCCATGGGTGACAAGGAGGCCCGGGCGCTGGGGGTGGATACCCGCATTGGCAAGGCATTGATCATTTCATTCGCCACCCTGGCTACAGCCGGGGCGGTATGTGTAAGCGGCATTATCGGCTGGGTAGGCCTGGTAATTCCCCATATTGGCCGCATGATAGTTGGAAATGACAATCGCAAGCTGATTCCGGCATGCATGTCTTTAGGGGCATGTTTTTTAGTTCTGGTCGACGATCTGGGCAGGGTTTTAACCGGGGCAGAGCTGCCGCTGGGCATCCTGACTGCCATTATCGGAGGCCCCTTCTTTGTTTACTTGCTGAAAAGAACGAAGGGAGGCGGATGGTAGTGAGCGTGATAAGCGTTGAAAACTTGGAATTCGCCTATCCGGAATGCGAAGTGTTCAATGGAATAAGCTTTACTCTGGAAGCGGAAAGTATTTTATGCCTGGCCGGACCCAATGGCTGCGGCAAGACTACTTTGATAGACTGCCTGCTGGGCAACCAGCGTCCCCGTTCCGGGCAAATAGATGTAAATGGCCTTAATCCCGCCAAAGATTCGCCGGTCTTGCTCGCCACGCAAATGGCTTATGTACCTCAAGTTCATGAGAGGACCTTCCCGTACACGGTTTTTCAGATCGTGCTTATGGGGCGTACTCCTCATATTCATGCTTTCCGAAGTCCATCCCGCAAGGACCGGGAGATTACCACACAGGTGCTGGAGAGGATGGGTCTGGCTCATTTGAGCAGCCGGCCATATACGAAAATCAGCGGTGGCGAGTGCCAGCTCGTTATGCTGGCCCGGGCTATGGCTCAGGAAGCGCCGGTAATTCTCATGGATGAGCCCACCGCCCATCTGGATTATCATAATGAAATGCTTTTCCTTGAAATCGTGCTGCAGCAGGTAAGAAACGCGAAAATATCAGTGCTCATGGCTACACATGCCCCCAATCATGCGTTCTATTTTCACAATGCTGGCATTAGAACGGATATTGCCATGATGCAGGGCGGCAGGCTGCATGCCATCGGCAATCCTGCCGAAGTATTGACCGAGGCAAATGTACGTGACGTATATAGCGTGGATTCGCAAATCATTGACCTGGCAGGGATCAACGGCCAGGCATCACGCCATTTGATAGCCCTGGGTATAAGCTCAAATAATGAGAGGGAGTGGCAAAAATCACAGGTATAAATAAAAAACGCATGGTCCTGGCAATAATAATTATTATGCTGTTGAGCATGGCTGCGGGCTGTCTGCCGGAAGTCAGGCAAAATAATTCGGGCCTCACTGCAGAAGCTATAACCGTTACAGATTGTCTGGGCCGCAAGGTGGTGCTGGATAAAAAACCGGAGCGGATTGCATGCCTGTATGCATTTTCCGGGCATGTTGTAACTATGCTGGGAGCCGAAGACCGGATTGTGGCGGTTGTGGAAGGTCTGAAAAGAGACAAGCTGCTCACAGATATGTATCCCGGTATTATCGATCTTCCAGTGCCTTCATCAGAAGGCTCGGTAAATATTGAAGAGCTTCTGACCTGCCAGCCTGATATCGTTTTTGTGAAAAGGGAAACTGCGGCCAATCCCGCTGAAGCGGCCAAGCTGGACAAAGCCGGGCTGAAATATATCGCGGTTGACTATCAAAACATGCAAGAACAAATTGATACGGTCCTCATGATAGGCACGGCGATAGGGGCTGAATCCAGGGCCGAAGAATATGCCCGCTTTTATCAAGAACAAATTGCCCTGGTGGAAAAACGCACCCGGGAGATTCCCGAGGAATCAAGAATCAGGGTCTATCATTCAATTAACGAAGCCAGCCGCACCGATGCAGCCGGGACCCTGCCAGCGGACTGGATGGAAGCGGCTGGCGCCTGCAATGTTTCGATCGACAAGGAGCTAAAGTTCTACGAGAATAAATACTACGCCAGCCTGGAGCAAATCTATGTATGGGATCCCGAGCTAATTATTGCCAACGAACCGGGAGTGGGTAAATATATGCTGGACAACCAGCAATGGCAGGGTCTGCGGGCGGTTGCATCCGGCCGGGTTTACCAGATGCCAGTGGGTATTTCCCGCTGGGGGCATCCGGGTTCCCTGGAAACGCCGCTGGCTTTGGTTTGGACCGCCAGGCTGCTTTATCCGGAACGTCTCGCCGACATTAACATGGAAAAACAGACGGCTGATTTTTATAGCCGGTTTTTTGGGATAGAATTGAACAGTGAGCAGGTTGCGTCCATATTGAGCGGTCAGGGGATGCGCCTGTCCAGAGAGGAAGCCGGGGAAGGCAAGGTGAACAAGCAATGAAATTATTGATAAGCATCGATGACACTGACAACCTGGAATCCCAGGGAACCGGCGAATTGGCTGAAGCCATTGCGCTTATAATTGCGAAAAACGCCTGGGGGGTTCGCAGCCGGGTATCACGGCACCAGTTGCTGGTTCATCCTGATATACCATATACATCCCACAACAGTTCTATGTGTTTTGCCGCCGAATTGCTTGATGAATACTATCCGCAAATGCTCAAAACCGTTCAGGCTTACCTGGAGAATTATTCAGCAGCAGGGTCTGACCCTGGGCTTTGTATTGTAAATATCGAGAAATTAGTAAATGCGCGAAAACTGGTTGAATATGGGAATAGAGCCAAACGCGAAATCCTGGACAAGGATTCAGCTTATTCTCTGGCAGCCGAGCTGGGAATTCATCTATCAGAGCATGGGGGCACCGGTGACGGAATTATTGGAGCTCTCGCCGGAGCAGGCTTGCGATTAAGCGGCAATGACGGACGCTTCCGCGGCAAATTGCAGGTGGGAGATCAGGGTGAATGTGTTAGCGCTGGGTATATCATGGATAAGGCCGGTCTGGACGGGGTTTCAGATGTTGGAGGCTATTGCCTGGAAGCCGATGAAGCAGTGTTTCTCGGCGATTTTGTAAAAGCTGTTCTGCTTCAGGGCAAATGTGTGCTCCTGGTTGAAGAGCTTGAAGAGCCGGTTTCAAATTGCAGGTGGAAAACCGCCGGCAAGCAGAGATTAAAAAGGTACTGATTTTGAAACCATTCAAGATGTGCAATTCATGTTTTGCATTATAGCAGGAATAATCCAGCCTGAATCGAATTGTATAATAGAGCACATCACAAATACCATAAAAGTTGTATATGCAATAAATATAATATATATTTGTATGGCTGATTAGTGAACGTTTTGGTGCTATAGAAAGGAAAGTACAACATAATGTACTGCATTCGCCAGGAGATAGAAGCGCGGGAAGGCAGCTGCCTGGGAAAACACGCCACTCAGGCCAGCTGTTCGAAAGGGCGGGTGTTGCAAGAGCAGCCTGATCCCATTCGCACCTGTTTCATGATCGACCGGGATCGGATTATTCATTCCAAATCTTTCCGCCGTCTCAAGCATAAGACCCAGGTGTTTATCGCTCCGCCGGGTGATCACTACAGGACACGTTTGACTCATACTCTGGAAGTAAACCAGATTGCGCGCACCATAGGTGCCGGTTTGAATCTGAACCTGGACCTGATTGAAGCTATTGCCCTGGCTCATGATGTAGGGCATACCCCTTTTGCACATGCCGGGGAAATGATACTCAATGATCTGGTCACCGGCGGTTTCAAGCACAACGAAAACAGCATCAGGGTGCTAACCCGGCTGGAAATGCACAAGGGGAGACGAGGACTCAACCTGTGCTCTGAAGTGCTGGACGGTGTTTTGCACCACAGCGGTTATCCGGACGAGTTGGAGCACGCTCTCACCCTGGAAGGGCAGGTCATCCGGCTGAGCGATAAAATTGCTTACGTTCAGCATGATATTGACGATTCAATAAGGGCTGGCTTGCTGCACATCGAAGATCTGCCCGGGGAATGCCTGGAAATACTCGGGGATAGTCACAGCGCCCGCATAGCAACTCTGGTGATTGATGCAATCAATAACACCCGGGGCCTTTTGGAGGCCGGGGGAGAGGTGATTGTGGGCTTGAGTTCGCAGGTGAATGAGGCCTTGATAAACTTGCGGCGCTTTATGTTCAGTGCCATTTACACCGGACCTATTTGCCAGGCTGAACGCAGCCGGGCTATGTTTGTGATCGAAAATCTATTTATTTATTTTAAAAAGCACCCCGATAAAATGAGTGAGCTGTACCAGGAACTGGCTGAAGAGGAAGGGCTGGAACGGGCGGTAATTGACTATATTGCGGGCATGAGCGACGAATACTGTATTAATCGCTTTAACCAAATATATATTCCCAAATCACTGGTGTATGATGCAGGGAAACTGGCCTGGCCGCACGATTAAGACGATAAGTATATCACGTTGTTTAATTACATTTTGTTGAAAAAGCAGGATAAAATAGTTTTTAGCAGAATATAAAATAAGGAATAAAACGGGTGAGTATGTGAGTTCACAACACTTTGACGAACAGAAGCTGAGAGAGATATCGGAACGAGTGGATCTGGTAGAACTGGTGGCGGAAAGCGTCAGACTTACCCGCAAAGGTGGCCGTTACTGGGGGATATGTCCCTTTCACCAGGAAAAAACACCGTCTTTTAGCGTTAACCGGGAAAAGAACGTTTTCTATTGTTTTGGCTGCCATAAGGGCGGTAATGTTTTTGCTTTTTTAATGCAGAAAGATGGTTTGAGCTTTCGGGAAGCCGCTTTAGTCCTGGCTCAGAGAGCCGGAGTGGAGCTGGCTGTAGCTGAAGAAGATCGCCAGCGTAGCGATCAACGGAGGGAATTGCTGGCCATGAACAAAATGGCAGCTGGCATTTATCACCAGCAGCTTATTGGTTCAGGGGGCAATGAAGCCCGGATCTATCTGGACAAACGTGGAATCAGCGCCGAAAGCATTGAACAGTTTGAACTGGGTCTGGCGGGAAATGATGGGGACGCTCTGGTTCATCACCTGCAGAAAAAAGGCTACTCTATAGACAGCATTAAGGCCAACGGTCTGGCTCGCAGTTACGAACAAAGCCACAAAGTTTACGATTTATTCCGTGAACGCATAATATTTCCTATTGCCAGGTATGACAGCGGGGTTATTGCGTTCGGTGGCCGGACCATGGGCGATACGGTTCCCAAATACCTGAACAGCCCGGAATCAGAGCTGTTTTCGAAACGGCGCAACCTTTACGGGCTGCTTCAAGCCAGGGAACATATGCGCAGGCTGAATCAGGCAGTGCTGGTCGAAGGCTATATGGACTGTATCAAGCTCCATCAGGCCGGGGTAAAAAATGCGGTGGCATCCCTGGGAACCGCTTTCACTGCTGAACAGGCTGAACTCATAGCCCGGTATGCAGAATCGGTGGTTGTTGTTTATGATGGAGACGAGGCCGGGCAGCGCGAAACCATTCGCGCTCTGGACATTCTGGAAAACCATTCGCTGGTGTGTTATGTGTTGGTCCTGCCTCCAGGCAAAGATCCGGACGAGCTGGTAACAAGCATGCGCGGTGCCGGTGTAGCGCAATATATTGAGAACAATCGCATAACCGGACTGGAATATAGAATAATGAGATTGGTTGAAACGACAAAAGGAGATGGGATTGAAGAAAAACTGAGGATAATCCGGGAAATCAAGCCCCGAATCCAGTGCCTGGAGAGCAGCCTTGAAAAAGATTTTTACAGCCGCTTGCTGGCCCAGAAGCTGCGCATTGAGGAAGATGTCGTGACCAGGGAGATGCGTGCCAGACGAACGAATATATCTCGTCAGGCCGCGGCAGATTCACCTGCGGAATATTCGCCTGATCTGGCCGAACGTCTGGTGGCTGCAGTCATTAATAAACCATATATGTATGAGAGGCTGGTTCAGGCTTTAGGCAGCAATATCCTTGCTGGAACCGTGCAAGGTGAGATTTTACAGGTGTATTCCCGTTTGCAAGCCGGAAAAATTGAGGCCCTGGAATGCCAGCAGGCCATGGAAGCGGAATTAAGCAAGATGGGATACGCCGGTGAGTATGCCAGGATCATGGTTTTGACCGAGGAGCAATATTTGAGTGAAGCGGAGCTTAATGAATTAATTGTACGGCTGCGCATTAAACGTGAAGAAAAGGCCTGGAACGCCCTGGCGAAACGGGTCAATATGCTGGGTGATACGGGTGAATTCGAAGATTTCCTGAAAATAATACTGGATTTTCATAGAATCCTGAAATACAGCCGGGAAGGTGAAGCGTATTGAAAGCTGATAACAAGCTTGCCGAGGCCATAACAAGTCTGGCCGAAAAAGGAAAGAAAAAGAAAAGCCTGACCCATGACGAGATCATCGAAGGTTTGCAGGGATATGAAGTCGAACCCGACGAAATAGACAATATTTTCGAGCATCTGCAATCCCTGGGTATAAACGTCAAGGCTGATATTGAAATAGATGAAGCTGAAGAGATTGAACAGCCTGAACAGGAGAACATCGAAACCGAAGAGTTGAGCATACCTGACGGTATTGAGATTGACGATCCGGTTCGCATGTACCTGAAGGAAATTGGCCGGGTAAGGCTCCTTACAGCCATTGAAGAAATAGACCTGGCCAAGCGCATTGAGGCCGGAGACGAGGAAGCCAAGCGGAAGCTGGTGGAAGCCAACCTGCGTCTGGTAGTTAGCATTGCCAAACGTTATGTTGGCAGAGGCATGATGTTCCTTGACCTGATACAGGAAGGCAACCTGGGCTTAATGAAAGCTGTAGAAAAGTTTGATTACAGCAAGGGGTACAAGTTCAGCACGTATGCCACCTGGTGGATTCGACAGGCGATTACCCGGGCTATTGCCGATCAGGCTCGCACTATACGCATTCCCGTGCATATGGTTGAGACTATTAACAAGCTGTCCCGGGTGCAGCGCAATCTTCTGCAAAAGCTCGGCCGTGAGCCGTCTCCCGTGGAAGTGGCGGCTGAGATGGAAATACCGATTGAACGGGTTATCGAAATAATGAAAGTAGCCCAGGAGCCGGTATCGCTGGAAACTCCCATTGGCGAAGAAGACGACAGCCATCTGGGCGATTTTATTACTGATGAAGAAGCTGAATCCCCGGAGGAATCTGCCTCTTTTGTATTGCTGCGCGAACATATGGATGGAATTTTAAATACCCTGACCGAGCGCGAGGCCAAGGTATTGCGCCTGCGCTTCGGGCTTGACGACGGCCGTCCCCGCACCCTGGAAGAAGTAGGCCAGGAGTTCGGTGTTACCCGTGAACGCATTCGGCAGATCGAGGCCAAGGCTTTAAGGAAGCTTCGCCATCCCTCGCGGAGTAAAAAGCTAAAGGACTATATAGAGTAGCAAGAAGCGCATTGGAGCTTTGTCCCGGCGCATGTCACCCTGCCTAAATATCCCTTGACAGGGGGCGAGTCAGCTTATATAATTACTTTCGTTGGGTCGGTCCTCGATAGCTCAACGGTAGAGCATCCGGCTGTTAACCGGAGGGTTGTAGGTTCGAATCCTACTCGAGGAGCCAAAACGTGAATTACGCGGCGAGTTTTGCTTGCTGCAGGTTCTAATAAAAGGCTGGCAGTGGTCCAGCTTGTTCAGAAAGTTTCGCTGTTCTATACTATAGGCAGAGAAACAAACTACCCGGGCCTATAGCTCAGTTGGTAGAGCTACCGGCTCATAACCGGTCGGTCCCAGGTTCGAGTCCTGGTGGGCCCACCACTTTTATTCTGTATTGGTTTGCAGATCAGGCCCCTTGGTCAAGCGGTCAAGACACCGCCCTTTCACGGCGGTAACGGGGGTTCGAGTCCCCCAGGGGTCACCATTAGGGCGATTAGCTCAGTTGGGAGAGCGCCTGCCTTACAAGCAGGATGTCGGCAGTTCGAGCCTGTCATCGCCCACCAATTTATGTAATTAAAAATAACAGGTTGTAATAACAACCTGTTATTTTTTTGAGGGGTGTTTATTAACCGATAAAGTACCCGGTTATATACCTGAAGGCAACATAGAAGAAATAGACGCCAAAGACCAGTTTCAATACCCAGGGCTTGAAGTAATGAATCAATGCCGCTCCGCATTGTGCCCCCAACACCGTTCCCATCGCCAGGGCTACGGCTGCCGGCAGTACTACGAAGCCCTGCAGGAGTTTTACCAGACTGCCGGCGATGGTGATCGGAACCGCAGCCAGCATGGTTGAGCCTACCGCCAGGTGAACGCTGATCCCCAGACCATAGGTCATACCTGGAACCAGCAGGAAGCCTCCTCCTAATCCCAGCGTACCGGTGATGAAACCTACCAAAAAGCCCAACCCCACCAGCCAGGTGTTTTCTGAAATCCCGTATTTGGCAGCCAGGCCGTCGTATTCAGGGTCAATATGCGAAGAATCCTGTTTTCTTAAACCATCTTTGCTCATCAGGAATCCGGGCAGCAGAAAAAAAATCCCCATTAAAAGATTGAGCAATGCCACCCGGTCAATTAATAGAGTGAATATATATGAACCGCAGAGTATGCCAATGATTCCCCCAATAGAAATCCGCATGCTGGTCCGGCGATCAGCGTTATCCCTGATCAAGTGCCCGTGGGCTCCGGACAGAACGGTGAAAATGACGGCAAATAAAGTAGTGCCAACGGCGGCCGGAGAGCTGTATCCCATCCAGAAATCAAGTACCGGCAGCATAATGGCTCCGCCACCCAGTCCTAACAAACCGCCAAACAAACCGGCCAGCATGCCAACCGAACCCAGCATGAGCAATTCGCCAGCGCCCTGGATGCCATAATATACCAGCTGGTGCCGGGTAAGCAGAACCAAAAGTAAGATAGCCAGAAAGGCCAGTAAACCAATTATAAAAGCATATCTTTTAATGAGATCGGCCAATCCAGTCATGCATCCTTTCCGTGTAAAGCGCCTGCCCAATCCATTATATCCCAGCCGTTGGCGCGAAAGATAGGCAAGCGTTGATAATGCATCTTCGACTTTATGATATATTGAATATGTAAATTGTCTGACGCTGCCGTGATTTCCAGGCAGGCTGGAATTGAAAGGGAGGATTTAATTATGAATTATGAAAAACTGGACACCCCCCAGATTCTGCAGTACATATACTATCCGCGGCGGGATACCGCTTCTGCGCCAGCTGGCAGCCGCGATATTAAAATAACCGTTGACGAGACCGAGCAGGTCCAGGTGGCCTGCCGTTTTTATGAGGGTTCTAAAGAATGGCCGGTGCTTATTTATTTTCATGGCAATGGCGAAGTTGCGTCCGATTATGATGATATCGCCGAATTGTATACGGGCAGGAAAATCAACCTTCTGGTAGTTGATTATCGCGGTTACGGAAAGAGCAGCGGCGCTCCCACCATAAGCAGCCAGCTTCACGATGCGGTGGTTATCTACCGGCAATTGCTGGTGGAGGTAAAAGAACGGGGATACACCGGTAAAGTGTTTGTGATGGGACGCTCAATGGGCAGCCTGTCAGCCCAGGAGATTGTCTTCAGGGCAGGCGAAGAACTGCCCGGGCTTATTATCGAAAGCGGCTTTTGCTGTGTAAGCCGCTTAATCAAGTTGTTTAATCTGCCGGCGGATCGAGAAGCCCTGGAAGAGGTTGAAAATGCCGCAATCGAATGTCTTCACAGTATAAGCCTGCCGGTTCTTGTTATCCACGGCGAATGGGACAGCCTGGTTCCTCTTGCAGAAGGCCAGCTGATATATGACAGTATTCAGACGCCGGACAAACAGATGCTGGTCATTCCCAGGGCAACACACAACGACATCATTTTCAGGGATATTGACCGCTATTTCGGGGCCATTGAGGCTTTCGTGCACGGCCAGCAGAAAGAAATAAAGTGAAGCGTAAAACGTGAAATGTGAAAAGTAAAAAGTGAAAAGTAAAAAGTGAAAAGTGAAGAGCGAAGAGCGAAGAGCGAAGAGTAAAACGTGAAAAGTGAAAGGACCGCTATTTAGCGGTCCTTTCATAAAAATTAGGCGTTAAGCTGTGGTGGTTTGCGAATGAGGAAGCACATTCCCATGCCCACAGCGGCCAGGATCGCCACGGCGACGAAAGCCTGCTGAGGGGTCTTGGTGGTGGCCAGGATGGCCAGCATTTTCATACCAAGCACTGCGCCCAGGCCATACGCGAAGAATATAATCCCATAATTGGTGCCAACATTTGCGGTCCCATAGTATTCGGCATTCAGCGAAGGGAATACCGCCAGGAATCCGCCGAAGCAGAAGGCGATCGCACAGGCGGCGATCATAAAAATAGTGGCATTAATTGAACCCATGCCCAGATAAACGAAAGTAAGGGCTGTACCGGCATAGAGAATTATCAAAGTGTTGACGCGTCCGAGTTTGTCAGATACGATACCCCAGACCAGCCGGCCTGCAGCATTGAAAATGCCGATGACCATAACAATCAGGGCTGCGGTGGCGGTATCCATCCCGGCAAAATCAGTGCCCAGGTTCTTGGCGTTGCCGATCAGCATCAGGCCGGCTGCAGCTCCAAAAAGATACATGAGCCAGATAACATAGAACTGGAAAGTTTTAACCATCTGACCGGTAGTGAAATCCTGCCCGCCCTTGGAACCGGCTGCCGGAGCCGGGGGATTCCAACCAGCAGGCTTGTAGCCGGCAGGAGGAACTTCCAGAAGCTGTGAACCGAGAGCCACAACCACGATATAAATAATGGACAGAATCATGAAGGCCTGGTCAACGGAGAAGGATTTCAGCAGAGCTTCGCTGACCGGTGTGAAGATTACCGAGGCCGCTCCAAAGCCGCCTACGGCCAAACCAGTGATGAGGCCTCTTTTATCCGGAAACCATTTCAAACAGGTGGCCAGAGGGCATACATAAGCGGTGCCGATGCCAAAGCCCCCGAGAATACCGTAGAAAAGCCACAGCTGTGTGACCGAGGTGGCTTTACTGGCCAGAAAAACACCGAGCCCCAGCATAACTGCTCCGGCGGTGGCGACCCAGCGGGGACCGATTTTATCCTGGGCTTTGCCAGCAAAGATGGTGGACAAGGCGAACATGAATATAGTTATGGAAAAAGTCTGTTTCACATCGTCATTAAGTGCTTTGTAGGGAGCGCTGTCGGTGACGGTCTTGTCGATAACAACACCGGGATGCTCCAAAGTGTAGAACTTATTGGTCAAAGGCGTATTGTAAACGCTCCATACATATACGGCGCCCAGGCATAGCTGGATAAGCAGAGCGCCAATGACAATTATCCAACGGTTTTTAATCTTTTCCTGTGTCAATGCACAACCTCCTACATGTTGTTTTTTGTGAATGTTATCGATATGTTTAATGGACCTGGAATGTTGTAAAAGTATCACTCCTTTCGGGGCATTCTGAATGCACGGTCGAACACTGGGAATAAATGTCGATCGCGCCGGACAAAAACCATAAAATGATTGATTCGATGTATTTGTGAAAAATCCTTCTTTTAATTTGTAATAAATTTTGTTGCATATCGGGAATATGATGGCTAATATTAATGTGCAAAAAACATCGAAAACAGCCGATTAAGGAAAACAAAAGTACAAAATGACGGTTCAAAATGAAAATGGAAGGATCGGATCCTTCCGGAACGTAAATCAATACCTGCGGGATAAATTCGGCGGAAAAGTAATGAAAATACCGATTGACGCTGGCTTCACGTGCCCTAATCGTGACGGCACCAAAGCCTATGGTGGTTGCGCTTTTTGCGGAAGCCGGGGTTCGGGCGACTTTTCGGCCGGCCGGCAATTTGGCCTGGTAGAGCAATTCAATCGCGGCAAGGAAATGATGCATCGCAAGTGGAAAAGCAGCCATTACATCGTTTACCTGCAGGCATTCAGCAATACTTATGCGCCGGCAGCACGGCTCAGGGAGGTTTATGAACTGATGCTGGACCAGAAAGGCGTGGTGGGCATGGCAGTTGCCACCCGGCCCGATTGTCTTCCAGCCGATGTACTTGGCCTCCTGGAGGATATCAATAAACAGACCTTTTTGTGGGTGGAACTGGGTTTGCAAACCATTCACGAAAGAACCGCCCGCAGTATGAATTTGCATTATTCTTATGCCGATTTTTGCAATGCGGTTCAAGGCTTGAACGAGATAGGTGTTGAAAGCTGTGCTCATATTATTTTGGGACTGCCGGGCGAAAGCAGAGAGGAAATGCTGGATACGGCTATGGCGGCTGTTCGCGCTGGAGTGAATGGCTTGAAGATTCATCTCTTTCACCTGATGAGAGATTCCAGCCTGGCTGCGGAACATAACCGCAACAGCATTACTTTCCTGGAACAAGACGAATATATCAGCATAGTGGTTGATATTCTGGAAAGGATACCTCCGCATATCATTATCCACCGGCTCACCGGCGATGGACCAAGGGATTTGCTTATTGAGCCAAAATGGAGCTTGAACAAGTGGGAGGTTCTAAATGGTATAAAGGATGAGCTTGAGAGGCGTTCCAGCTGGCAGGGCAAGCTTTATCTGCCGTGATTGAGCCATACAGCGGGAAACTGTTTACAAGTATAACCAATCCAGCTAGAATAAAAGCCAAGGAAGATCAGTATAAGTACACGAGGGGGCATGGCCAGGTGAAAAAAGACGAATTCCTCGGTTTATCCCTGGACGATCAGGTGTCCTTCATCAATGAACAGCTGGCACAGGGCATTTCTTTCAATCAAGTGGTTAGAGATCTTAACGTTCCCAAGACAACCCTTTTCAACCGCATTAATAAGTTTTATCGCAAGGAAGGCAATGCCTATATTGCCATTGAAGCCTTGAACAACTACAAGGATGCACCGCTGGCATATAGCAACGGGGCGGGCATTGCAGGAGACCGGTTGGCAATGATGTCACAGGCTGGGGCTCTTAAGGAAATACTGTCCAGTGTGAAGAGAATCGAGAGCGATTTTGCGGACATCATGCACCGGCAGGCAACGGTGGAAGATTCAGCAGGCAATACCGACCCTTATGAGCAAAAGGTTCTAAAGGTTGAACTGCCCGGCGCCTCTATAAGCTATGTAAGCGTTCAGGTCAATCGGGAGGTATTCTCGCGATGGAGCGCATTTGTACGCAGCATGCACGGTTATTCCAGCAGCGACTTGGTTTCCATGGCATTTAAGGAATTCATGGATAAGTACGGGCAATAAAACCTGGCTGGCTTTATCACAGACATTGTTCTTGACTTTTATACGTAAAGCGAATATGATTTTCCTTGTTGAAAACAGGTTTCAACATAGGCGGCAGTGGCGGAATTGGCAGACGCGCTAGATTCAGGTTCTAGTAAGCATTAGCTTGTGAAGGTTCAAGTCCTTTCTGCCGCACCATACGATTACTAAGGCGATTCTGTTAAAGAATCGCCTTGAATTATTTAAAAGTGCAAATTTAGTGCAAATCTTTAATTAACGCAGCACGTCCACGCGTATCCATACGAGCTTGCTATAACCAGCTCATGAAAGCAGAGGTGGCGCCTGGTGGAGATTGACTATTTGCCGGGGTTCTGGTAATATGTGAAAAGAATGGCGATAATATCGGAATACATAGTCGAACCGCAATTGTAGTGGGCTGTTGCTCACTGCATTTTTTGCGCATACGATTATTAGTTTACCGTATAAGCGGATGGAGGAATATTAATGAAACCCAATGCAAAGACGTACAACGGCTCTGACAATTATATTGTATCTGATGAATTGCGAAATTCCGTCAATATAAGCATTGCCCTGCAGAAGCCCATTCTTATCAAAGGGGAGCCCGGCACCGGTAAAACCGTGCTGGCGGACAGCATTGCCGGCGCTCTGGGAATGGATTTATTAATCTGGAACATCAAGTCCACTACCAAGGCTCAAGAAGGGCTATATGTGTATGATACCGTTCAGAGGCTATATGACAGCCAGTTCGGAGATCATGACGTGGCTAACATTAAGCAGTATATCAAGCTGGGCAAGCTAGGCGAGTCATTTAATACCGACAAGCAGGTGGTTCTATTGATTGATGAGATCGACAAGGCCGACCTGGAATTTCCCAACGACCTGCTGTGGGAGCTCGATCAGATGAGCTTTTATATTCCTGAAACCAAGGAGACCATTGCCGCTAAAAACCGGCCGATAGTGATAATTACCAGCAATGCCGAAAAGGAGTTGCCGGATGCATTTCTGCGCCGCTGCATATTCCATTATATTGCCTTTCCCGACCCGGATGCCATGGAGCAAATAGTACGGGTGCATCATCCCCATGTTGACAAGAAGCTAATGGCTCAGGCTATGGATACTTTTTATATGTTGCGCAATATCCCCAATATTCAGAAAAAGCCCAGCACCAGCGAGCTTATCGACTGGCTGCAGGCCCTGGTGGTAGGGGGAATTAGCCCGGCGCGCATTAAGTCTGAAATACCGTTCCTGGGTGTACTGCTGAAGAAAAACGAAGACCTGGACACCCTGCTCAACCAGTTGCACGGCAAGTCCCAGGCCAAGAATCAGAATTTCGGCCGTGGTCCAGGCAGCGTCAACAACTACTACCGGTAACGAGTAAAGAGTGAGACGTAAGACGTAAAACGTAAGATGTAAGACATGAAACGTGAAACGTAGAACGAAAGACGTAAGACGTAAGACGTGAGACGTAAGATGTAAGACGTGAGACGTAAGACGTGAGACGTGAAACGAAAGACGTTAGATGTGAGACGTGAAACGTAGAACGAAAGACGTAAGACGTAAAACGTAAAACGTAAAACGTGAGACTTGGGACGTTATAAGTGTAGTGCAACCGGGATATGGAGCATGCTGTTTTGGGTATAGCCAGCAGTAATTGCATGACTCAAACGTTAGTCAGGAGTAATCGGAATGTTTACCAATTTTTATTATTATTTAAAGAATTACGGTGTACCGGTATCAATGAATGAGTGGGACACCTTGATGGATGCCCTGGAAATGGGTATGGCCGGCTCCAGCTTGACCACGTTCTATTATCTGTGCCGTTCGGTGCTGGTTAAAACCGAGGCTCACTACGACCGCTTCGACATGGCTTTTGCCAGCTATTTCGGGGACATCGAGACCCCCGAAGCCATGCCCGAACAGATCTGGCAGTGGCTGGACAAGCACATCCCCCAGCTGGAAATTACTGATGAAATGCGTCGCAATCATAAGATGCTGGATCTTGAAACCATTAAAAAAATGCTGGAAGAAAGATTGAAAGAGCAAACCGAAGAGCATCATGGCGGCAACCGCTGGGTTGGCACCGGGGGCACCTCGCCCTTCGGGCATTCGGGCTATCATCCCGGAGGTGTGCGTATTGGCGGTGAATCTCGCAACCTGTCAGCAGTTAAGGTGGCAGGACAGAGACGTTTTCAGGAATTTAGAACCGATGAACAGCTCGGAGTCAGGCAGTTCCAGGTGGCTCTGCGCAAGTTGCGGCAGTTTACCACCAAGTTGGACGGCCCCAGAGAAGAGCTGGATATTGATGCAACCATAGACAAAACCTGCCGCAATGCCGGGCGCCTGGAGATTGTATGGGACCGGCCTCGTGAAAATGGTTTGAAAGTCATACTATTAATGGATGCCGGGGGTTCGATGATCAGTTATTCCAGGCTGTGCAACCAGCTATTTTCGGCGGTCAACAAGTCCAACCATTTCAAGGATTTGAAGATTTTTTATTTTCATAACTGCGTATATGACTGGCTGTTTCACGATCCCTGGTGTACGAAGGAAGCATACACAGACACCAACTATGTTTTAAACACCTTCAGCAAGGAATACCGGTTAATCATTGTCGGTGATGCCAGTATGGCTCCATATGAATTGATGAAAAAGGGCGGAATCATTGAGTGGGATCTGTATAATGAGCTTCCGGGAATTGAATGGATGAAACGCCTGCGCAGGCAATTCGAGTATTCAGTATGGCTCAACCCGCTGCCTATGAAATATTGGAGTTACATGGACGGTTCCTATACAATAAAAGAAATTTCCAGGGTGTTTCCAATGGACGAACTGACCGTGGAAGGTCTGGAAAGAGCCATCAACCGATTGAAGAGCAAGCAGGTCAGCATAGCGTAGATAATCAAGGGGACGGATCTGGTGATTTAAATCCGCAAGATTTAAACCACCAGATCCGTCCCCTTGATTTACCAGATTTTTCATGTCCGCGATTATTCGTCCAGGGCCTGGGCTTCTTGTAGCGCTTTTTCGCACCAATCAAGCCAGAATTCTTCCTGCATGATTCCAGCCATCAGGGGCAGGCGGCGGGCCAGGTTTTCCTTGGCGGATTTTCCTGGATCTATTACTGTGTTTTCATAGCTCTTGAACTCGGCCAGGCGGATTACATGTTCAGCTTTGCGCTGCTTTATCTTGCTGATTATATCTTCTTTGCCCAGCATATTTAAAAAATACATTTGCACCAGGAAGGGCTCTTTTTGAATCGGTTTGGCGGGTTCTGCCTCCAGCCACTGAACAAATGCCTCACGACCGCTTTCTTTCAAGTGGTACACTTGCTTGGATGGTTTGCCGGTTTGAACAATGGTTTCAATGCCCACCCAGCCTTTTTGCGCCATGCGTTTCAAGCTCTGGTATACCTGTGTCGATGTTGCCGTCCAGTAAAACGCCGTTGTTTTAGAAACAATTTTACTGAGGTCATAACCGGTGCGTGGTTTGCGATTAAGCAATCCGAGAAGCGTGGATTCCAGTGACATATTTCTATCCTCCGAAATAACTAACAAATTAAATACTTAACAAATTATATATTTTTACTTTGTAAAATTCAAGGCGGTAAAAAGCTCTTGTAAGCCGTTCGGACTTGGAGTTTAATAAAAGTGATGAGTGTTTGCTACATATACAGCCGTCTGCGGGAGCGGAAAGCTCATTCCGGCAGACTCTGCCAATATTGTCAAGAATTCGAAAGGAGACGGATTTTGAAAACGGACAAACAGGTTGAAATAGTAGTAGATGGAGTTACCGGGGTGGGTAAATCCAGCCTGGTTAGGATAATAAGCGAGGAATTCCAGTTTAAAGCCTTCAACGAAATGTTTGACGATGAAAATCAGCTTCTGTTCAAATTCTTTAATGAACGGGAAAAATGGGCTTTCCCCATGCAAACCAATTTTCTCACCAACCGCTTCCGGCAATACAAGCATGCCATGCAACTGGGCAAGGCGGTTATGGATCGTTCAATATATTCCGATCGCATTTTTGCACGCATGTACCTGAAACAGGGCTATCTGACTCCTGAAGAATACGCCGTATATAATAACCTCCTTAATTGCCTGCTCGAACATGTTGACCCTCCCCGGCTTATGGTCTATTTAAAGGTTAAAACCGATGAAGCAGTAAAGAGAATTCACCGGCGCGGCCGTCCGGAAGAGCTGGAAGTGGAATATGAGTACTGGGATATGCTGAATACCTTTTACGAATACACATATAAAGAGTTCAGTTGTGGCCGATTGCTGATTTTATCCGTCGATAACATGGATTACGTCCATCGCGAAGAGGACCGTCAGCGGGTACTGCAAAAGATTCACCAGGCCCTGGAAGAATAGCCCATCCCTGCGAGGCAGGAATGACAATGGATCCTGAAGGCTGCACTTCGCCTTTTATCTCTCGACCAGAAGGTTAATTATGTATGGGAAGGTTGTGCTCTGGTGGCGATAACTCTGGGGACTTTAGCTCTGGCTCTATTCTTGGTGTATTCGCTGTATTTTAGCCAAATTATTCGCGGTCAGGCTTCACAATTCGAGCGGGATCTCCTGAAGGCCTTCGCCGCATGGATGGTAGAGCGAGGTCCGGATGTCAAAAGGCTGATCTGGCTGATGGCTTTATTATCATTCGTTGTAGAAGTGGCCTATTTTGTTCTGGTATTTGTGGTCATTAAGAATGTAGCCATGCAGTATATCACTTCGTTTTTTGCTGGCCTGGAAAGCTTCCACGCACTCCTGACCATCGTTAACTTCCGGAATTTCTTTGGCGGTTTTACCAAGATGGGGCAGATGTTTAACTGGAAGATGGAGCGTATAAGTGCAGTGTTTTTTTTCACCCATACCCTGCTGGTAATCATAATATTGATCTATTACTAATTACTGAACATTAAGCACAGGCGTTAAGCTTTTTGCGACCACTGCCAAAAACAGGCAAGCCACTAAAACTCGTTAAAACAGATTGAGGTGTATATTTGTTCAAACCGAAGAAAAACGATCCGGGAATGATACCGGGCGAAGTGCAGCCACAGCCGGCCTGGGGATACCTGGAAATAGTCGCAGTATATTTGTGCGTTATTGGCTTGTTGAGTGCCTTTGAATTCTGGGGCCAGGCTTTTTACTCCTGGTCCGTCCCAATAATTGCGGGCAGCAATTACGAAATCGGACATTTTTATATTTCTTCCTTGCTGCAGTATTTTGCTACCCTGCTTGCGGTAGGGCTGACCGTGGCCTGGGCTGACCGCGGAAGCTGGGCGGATCTGGGGATACGTCCGGCCAGCTTTGGAGATGTTATGACCTATGGAATTCTTGGCGGGGCATTGCTTTTTGTCCTGGTGCTGGGATTTAGTTTTTTGCTTCTATGGATCAACCCCGATGTCAGTTCCCAGACCTATGCCCAAATGCTTTCCCACGTGAATGGCACATGGGACTTTTTGTATGTTTTTTGTATTGGAGCAGTAGTGGCGCCTATCGTGGAGGAAATATATTTCCGGGGAATGATATATCCGGTGCTGCGCCAGCAGTTTGGTGTCTATGGGGGAATTGTGTTGTGCGGAGTTATCTTTGGGGCAGCCCATTTTGACCTGTGGAGAGGTATACCGCTGGCCATAGGTGGAATGGTGCTGGCTTACATATATGAAAAGACTGGCAGCGTACTGGTTTGCGCCCTTGCCCACGGCATGTGGAACGGGGTTATGAGCTTCATGCTCTTTGCTAATCTGTTATCATAGATATATAGTGTTGACAAACCGCCTCACCGGCTTTAAGTATATTGATGGAGCAGTATTTGCAGCTGGGTTTTGAAAAGACCAGGACGATTTATAAAAATATTATCAGGGATGGTGCCACAAAATGCCAATTTACGATTATGAATGCTCTCAATGTGGGAGATTTGAAAAAATGCAAAGGATAACCGAAGATGCCCTTCAGGAGTGTCCTTCCTGCGGACAGCCGGTCAAACGGCTTATAAGCAAGAACGTAGCTATTATGTTCAAAGGTTCGGGCTTTTACCAGAACGATAAATCAGCCAAGAATAAAGTCCGGGAACTGAACAAAGAAAGACAGAAAGACAACCAGGCAATTCTGGATGGAGATGTAAAGGGTTTTGTTTCCCAGTCGGACTCCACAGACAGCAAGGCCGGCGAGATTTAAACCAGCTCGAAACTGGGGATTAGGCAGGTAGGGGAAAGTGATAGAAGCTCTTACTTTTGATTTTTGGAACACTCTATTCAAAATGCCTTCAGAAAAAGATAGGCCTTATCAGCGGCTGCACTATCTGCATGAACTGCTGGGCTCATTGGGCTGGAACCGCAGCCCGGAAGAAATCATGCAAGCCATTCGCGAAACATGGGATCGCGCATACCGGCTTCAACGCCAGGAAGGTTATGATATCGGTCCGTCAGGCCAGGTGGAGCATCTGATCGAAACACTGCACCTTGAGCTTGATTCTGAACAAAGCAAAGTGGTTTATGATTTGTACACCGGTTACCTGAAGAAGCATCCGCCCCAGATAAACGATGGAGTGGCCGAGGTTATACCCGTTTTAGCCAGCCGCTATCGCATGGCCGTTATATGCAATACCGGGGCAACACCCGGCTCAACCCTTTTGCAGATGATGGAGGATAAAGGCATAGCCAGGTATTTCAAACACCACGTTTTTTCGGATCAGGTACACTGGGCCAAGCCAAACCCCTTGATTTTCCAATATACACTGGGATTGCTGGGAGCAGCGCCTGGCATGGCGGCTCATATTGGCGACGATCCGAGCACTGATGTCAAGGGTGCGCATGCCTCTGGAATGCTGGCAGTATGGCTTGCCCCGGAAGCAACCGAACCGGTTCCAGACTGCGACTATCATATTCGCAGCTTGAATGAACTGCTGACTATCTTCTAGCTTCCGGCGAATCTTGTTCACTCACTTGCAGCGCTGCATCCAGGATCAAAGTCGGGTTCGAATTCTATTGAAGGGAGCGATAACCATGGACGTAAATAATATCATGGAAAAGATGGTCTGGGACAATCTGGACAGTGTTCTGGCACGAAATCCGGACTTCTGCGCCTGTGAACGGTGCAAGGCGGATATGGTGGCTTATGCCCTTAATCATATCAGACCTAAATACGTAGCCACCCCCAAAGGAGAAGTGTATGCCAAGGCAGATTATCTCGACAATACCATGAGAGTTTCGCTGATTGCCTCCCTGGCAGAAGCGGTGCGGGTTGTTAATGCTCATCCCCGTCACTAGAAGGTGGCATATTAAACTGAAAGCAGCAACAAGATGGAAAAAATTATAGAGATATATACTGATGGCGCTTGTTCCGGCAATCCCGGACCTGGTGGCTGGGCTGCCGTATTATTATTCAAGGATCAGGTTAAAGAAATCTCCGGCTTCGATGCCATGACGACCAACAACCGGATGGAGCTTCGCGGTGTTATTGAAGGTCTGAAACAGCTTAAAGTAAGCGACTGGAAGGTAAAAGTCTATACGGACAGCGCATACATAGTCAATGCTTTTTCCCAGGACTGGGTGGGCCGCTGGCTCAAGAATGGATGGAAAACCAGCAAGAAAGAAGCAGTTCTGAACCAGGAGCTTTGGCAGGAACTGCTTGAGCTGATGAAACTGAACCGGGTGGAAATTGTCAAGGTAAAAGGCCATGCAGGCAACCGCTGGAATGAGCGTTGTGACGAACTGGCCCGCCTTGGTTCAGCCGCAGCCGCAGCCACAGTTTCTGAAGTCTGATTATAAGTATTTTAGTCATGCATTTGCTAACAACAGCTCCGCCCGCTTTTCGCATCAAGCGGACCATTCTCAGGGTGAGGTGATTGATTAATGTTTCCCGAACTTAAAGATCGCTGGACAACTATGCGCTGCCGCCGCTATCTAACCAGTTGTGGTCCCGGATTCAGGGGGCGCAATCCCGAGCATTACTACCTGGGCAAAGGAGCGGAAATCCACCTGGGCAGCCAGGTGCAGATTGAACGCCGGGTCAATTTGTCCCTGGGGGACGGGGCGCGGATCTCGGTGGGAGACAATACCTACATCGGGGAAGGTTCTATCCTGGCGGCTATGAAGGAAATCAAAATTGGAAGCGGATGCGCCATCAGCTGGTATGTCTGCTTTATGGACACCAGTTCCCATCGGGTAGGAAAGAAAGGTGAGCCGTTGTCTATGCTGATTGCCCCGGTAATAATCGGAGATCACGTGTGGATCGGCTGCCGTGCCAGCATTAATAAAGGGGTAACGGTCGGAGAAGGAGCAATAATTGCCAACAATGCTGTGGTTACCAGGGATGTTCCTCCCGGGGTCATGGTGGGCGGCAATCCGGCCCGGGTTATTAAAGAAAATGTCGATTGGATCTAAAGTAATAGTCGAGTACCGGAAAAATGGGCAGGAAGACCTCATACATATCGAAATAGCGGATCATTCAGCATCGGTACAGGATTTGCTGGACGCCTGGCAGCCTCTCTGCAGCCGATCAGACATACCCAAGAAATACGCTCCCGGGGGCGGAGGAGATTGCGAAGGCTGCATCCATAATTGCTGTAATGCCGCCTTTATCGTGCCCGACCTTATCTCGTTTAAAAGCAGTGCTGCCTTGCTGGAAATGGATGAGAAAGAGTATGTGAGCCATTACTTTGATCCAGCCAAGCTCCAGGCTGGAATTCTGCGCTGGCGGAGCGAACCCTGCATTTTTCTGCACGATTTGCGTTGCTCAATTTACCCCTGCCGCTCACTGCTGTGCCGTTTGTACTTGTGTTCGCCTTTGGACGGGGACAGTGAAGAGCTTATCTACAAAATAAGCTGGACTGGAGCTGCAGCCACATTGCTTTATGCAAGGCATCAAGGCTTAATGGAATCGTTGCCCATGATCAGCACCCTGGATAGTTTTGATCGCTTGCTGGCCGGACTTTTACTGGAGTATCAGGAACGTTCCGAAATCGAGCTATTTTTTCAGGCGGCTGGCTATGCCGACATACCCCTGGCCCCATTTATTGTGCAATAAATACTGCGTATATCCAGCCGTTTTGCGAGACGCCATCATCGTTACGAGTTACCGTTTACCGTTTACCGTTTACCGTTTACCGTTTTCCGTTTTCCGTTTACCGTTTACCGTTTACCGTTTACCGTTTAACGTTCGCCGTTTACCATTCATCGTTCACCATTCACCATTCACCGTTCACCGTTCACCGTTCACCGTTCACCGTTCACCGTTTACCGTTTAACGTTCGCCGTTTACCGTTCATCGTTCACCGTTTTACGTTTCCCGTTTCCCGTTTCGCGTTTCGCGTTTCACGTTTCACGTTTTACGTTTTACATTTCGCGTTTCGCGTTTCCCGTTCACCGTTTACCGTTTACCGTTCATCGTTCACCGTTCACCGTTCACCATTCAACATTGATCGTCTACCGTTACGTTTTACGTTTTACGTTTTACGTTTCACGTTTCACGTTTTACGTTTCACGTTTCGCGTTTCGCGTTTCACGTTTCACGTTTTACGTTTTACATTTCGCGTTTCGCATTTCGCGTTTCGCGTTTTACGTTTCACGTTTCGCGTTTCCCGTTTCACGTTTCACTCTGTCCTCTTTCCTTACAACCGCATAAGCAGGTACTATTCGAGCGTAATATCTGGTATACTTGTAATTGCTTTATGCCCTGATAAAAGGGCGATTACAAAGAACGGGAGGGAACGATTTGAGGTTGAAATCACTTAAAAATGCTGTTGTCGTTGGTATGGTTGCCCTGATGCTCGTGTCACTAGTAGCCGGATGCGGAGGTTCAACCACTACAAGCACCAAGGAAGGTGACAAAGCCACCATTAAGCTGGGCTTCCTGGGGGCGTTGACCGGTCCTGTTGCCAATTACGGAGTTCCTGGCAAAAAAGGCATGGAAATGGCTATTGAAGAGCTCAATAAAAAGGGCGGAATCTTGGGCCAGCAGGTAACCGGACTATATGAAGACAATCGCGGAGACACCACGGAAATTGCCAACATAGCCACCAAGTACATTACCCAGGAAAAGGTAGCAGCCATGGTAGGCGACCCCTGTACAGGGCTTACCAAGGTAGCCGCACAAATCGCACAGCAGAATAAGACCGTTATTTTCTCTGCGGGAGCGACTGGTGAAGGAGTTGTTGAGATCGGGGATTTTGTTTTCCGCAACACTCTTCTGGATAAAATGGCTGTGCCGATCGTAGTCAAGTGGATGGTGAGCACCAAAAACTGGAAAAACATGGCTATCATCACCTCACAGAACAACGGGTACAGCACTGCTCTGACCCCGGTATTCGAAAAAGCTATCAAGGAAAACGGCGCTAACATTGTTTTACAGGAGTCCATGAACGACAAAGAGACGGATTTCAGCGCCCAGGTAACCAACTTGAAAGCGGCTAAAGCTGATGTGCTGGTATTCACCGGATACTACACCGAAGCCGCTCTTATTATGAAAGAATGCCAGAAACAGAACGTCGACATCAAGCTTATCGGTGGTGATGGCCTGTACGGAGCTGACCTCATCAAACTGGGTGGAGACGCAGTAGAAAACAAAGTCATTTATTACTGTGGATTTACCACCGATAAACCCAGCAAGGAAACCGAGGCATTTGTAACTGCATACAAGGCCAAGTATAATGAAGAGCCTGACATGTTTGCGGCGCAATACTATGATGCTGTAATGATACTGGCCAAGGCTATGGAAGAAGCCAAGAGCACTGACCCGGCCGTTTACAAAGCCAAGCTGGCCGCTCTCAAGGATTATCCCGGGGTATCCGGCAACACCACCATCGGACCGGACCGGGAGCCGATCAAGAGCCCGGTGTGCTTGATCACAGTCAAAGATGGTAAATTCTCCCTGTTAGAAAAACTGGATGTAAAATAGAATGAAATAACCAGCGGCCCGTTCCTTTGAGGGACGGGCCCTTTTCTGGAGGAAAACATGTTTCTCGAACAACTGGTAAACGGCATTACCCTGGGAAGTACATATGCGCTTATAGCTCTGGGCTATACGATGGTTTACGGCATCGTACAGCTCATCAACTTCGCCCACGGAGAGATTTACATGTTCGGTGCCTTTGCGGGATTCTTTCTTGTAACCGTGGCTGGAGTGAATATATTTCTGGCCCTGGGCGGCGCCATGGTTTTTTGCATGCTGCTGGGCGTTTTGGTTGAGAGAGTAGCTTACCGGCCTTTGAGGGGCAAATCCAACCGGCTTGCTCCACTTATTTCCGCACTTGGAGTATCAATATTCCTGTCCACCTTGATGACCAAGCTGAACGGCCCCAATACCGTATGCTATCCGGATGTAATCAGCCGAAGCACTTTTACTTTGGGCGGGATTGAATTTTCCACTCTTCAACTTATAATTATCGGCCTATCGGGTGCGCTAATGGCATCCTTGCATTTTATGGTTCAGAAAACCAGGATAGGCAAGGCCATGCGCGCCTGCGCCCAGGATTTAGACGCAGCCAGCCTGATGGGTATTAACGTTAATCAGGTCATATCCATCACTTTTGCGATTGGTTCCGCTCTGGCTGCAGCCGGGGGAGTAATGGTAGGCATATACTATAACGCGGTCGGTCCGTATATGGGAATGATGGCAGGCTTGAAAGCCTTTGCCGCCGCAGTGCTTGGCGGTATTGGCTCCATTCCCGGAGCCATGGTGGGAGGAATAACCCTGGGGATAATCGAAATATTCGGAGTGGCTTACTTATCGTCATCATATAAAGACGCCTTTGCCTTTGCCATCCTTATTCTGGTGCTAATCGTCAGGCCTCAAGGTTTGCTGGGCAGAAAAATAGTGAAAAAGGTTTAGGAGTAGCAGAGTGGACCAGCTAGTTGCAGAAATAATCGACCCGTACTACTTACGCATAATTATATTAATAGGCATCAACCTTATCATTGCCCTGGGCCTGAACCTGGTTACCGGGGTGACCGGCCAGTTGTCCATGGGTCATGCGGGTTTTGTGGCTATTGGAGCCTATACATCGGCCATCCTGGTCATGAAATTCAACGTGCCCTATCCGCTGGCTATGCTGGGCGGAGGATGCATGGCGGCCTTTTTAGGATTGCTGATTGGCATACCAACCCTGCGTCTGGAAGGTGACTACCTGGCTATGGTCACTATAGGCTTTGCCGAGATAATCCGCGTATTCTTCCTGAATTTTGCTCCAGGCGGCAAAGCCGTCGGGCTGGCAGGCATTCCCCAGGAAACCGGTTTTACAATGGTATGGGGGATTGCTTTGTTAGTGCTGCTCTTGAGCTGGCAGCTTTATCGCAGCCGCATCGGGCGGGCATTTTTCGCTATACGGGAGGATGAAATCGCTGCGGCCGCCTCAGGGATCAATACGACTTATCTGAAAGTCCTGGCTTTCACCATGGGATCATTCCTGGGCGGATTGGGAGGGGCGATGTACGCTCATTACATGTACTATATTCAGCCGGGCGATTTTGGATTCATGAGATCCATCGAAATCCTTAATATGGTGGTGCTGGGCGGTCTGGGAAGCATTCCTGGAACCATAATCGGTGCCGCGGTACTGACTGCCGCTCCTGAAATGCTGCGTTTTTTCCAGGAGTACCGGATGATGATATACGGCGCTCTGCTGGTTGTCCTGATGATATTCAGGCCGAACGGTTTGCTGGGGGATGTGCGCTGGTATGATGTTAAAAAATTCTTTTCAGGCAAAAAAGAGGTTCAAACATGGCAATCCTGAAATGTGAAAATATTAGCCACGAATTTGGAGGGCTGCGGGCCCTGAACCGGGTAAGCCTTGAAGTCTCCGAAGGCCAAATATTTGGAGTGATTGGCCCCAACGGCGCTGGCAAGACAACGCTGTTTAACATAATCAGCGGCATTTATATCCCCACTGAAGGCCAGTTATATTACCAGGGCCAGCCGGTTAAAAAGGCAGCCGCCAGCAAAATCGCCCGGCTGGGTATAGGCCGTACTTTCCAGAATATACGGCTGTTTAAAAAAATGTCGGTACTGGACAATGTGCGCATAGGATGTCACGGAGTCACCAGAAGCGGCCTGTGGAGTTCTATGCTGGGGTTTCCGCGCGCTCGCAGGGAGGAGCGTGATGTCCTGGCCAAAAGCCTGGATCTTCTGGCCATGATGGGGCTGGAACAGAAACGGAATGAATATGCCAGCAGCCTGGCCTATGGCGAACAACGGCGGTTGGAGATTGCACGGGCGCTGGCTTTGAATCCCAAGCTGCTGCTGCTGGATGAACCGGCCGCAGGCATGAACCGTAATGAAAAAGGCGATCTGTCTGAACTGATTCATAAAATACGGCAGGAGATGGAGCTGTCCATACTGCTGGTGGAACACGATATGGAACTGGTCATGGGTATATGCGACGAGATTGCGGTGCTTGATTACGGAGCCTTGATCGCTAGAGGCACTCCTGAAGCTGTAAAACAGGATGAACGGGTCATACAGTCCTACCTGGGAGTAGGTATATGAAACCATTAAGGGTATATAGCCTGCTGATGGCTGGAGTAGCCGCTATGGCTTTTGCCTCGATTATCATCCGCTTTTCCGGAGCTCCGGCGTTGATCATTGCATTCTACAGGGTGTTGTTTACCGCGGTGCTCGCCGCCATTCTAGCAGGCCCCGCGCTAAAAGGCAACATTGGAAAAATTGGGCGCCAGGATTTGCTTTTAATAGCGGTGGCCGGCTTTTTCCTGGCTTTACACTTCGCTTTCTGGATCAGTTCGCTGTCATATACCAGTATTTCCTCTTCAGTTCTGTTTACTAACCTTCAGGTGCTTTTTGTCCTGATATTTTCAAGTGTCTTTTTAAAAGAACGGCTGCAGGGCATGGCTATGGTTGGCGTATTGGCCGCGCTAGCCGGCAGTATCGTAATAGCTGGAGGAGATTTCAAGTCAGGCAAGCTCATGGGTGATATGCTGGCTCTGGCCAGCGGTTTTTTTATCGCTATATATTATCTAATCGGGCGCCGCATCAGGGCCCAGGTTCCCGCCTGGACCTATACCTTCACCGTATCTGGAGTTGCTGCCCTGGTTTTGGCAGCCGCTTGCGCTGCTGGACCGTATCAATTATTGGGATACCCGGGGAAAGAATGGATTTTATTTCTTTTACTTGCGATAGTTCCGGGCATTGCCGGTCATGGTGTGCTCAATTGGACGCTCAAGCATCTGAAAGCCCCGCTGGTTTCCGTTTCCATTCTTGGCGAATCCGTGGGCGCATCAATACTTGGATATCTGATATTCAACGAAAGTCTGGCCTGGTACCAGTGGGCGGGAGGTTTGATGATTCTTTCCGGAATATACATAGCGGCGACCCGCGAAGTCCGCGGACCTGACCGCGATAATGAACTTATAGAGAATGTGTAGATGGTTAGAAGTGAAAGGTTAAAAGGTAAAAGTGAAAAGTAAAAAGAGTAGAGAGTGTTAAGTGAAATGTTAAGGGTTAAGGGTTAAGAGTGAAATGATTAGAGTGAAGAACAAAAGTGAGATGTAATGCAGATTGTTTTAATCGAACCGGAAATACCATATAACACCGGCAATATAGCCCGCACCTGCGCATTGACCGGAAGCCGCCTTCACCTGGTAAAGCCGCTCGGCTTTTCACTGGAGGACCGCTATATGAAACGAGCCGGCCTCGATTATTGGGACAAGGTGGATGTACAGGTTTGGGATGCCTTCGCTGATTTGCAGGCCAGCCTGGGAAGCCTGAATTACTTCTATGCCAGCACTCGGGCTGGACGCCTGTACACCGAGATCAAATATGGCCATGAGGATGTTCTGGTTATGGGAAAGGAGACCGCCGGTCTGCCAGCGGAGCTCCTGGCCGCCAATGCTGAAAGCTTGATCCGCATTCCCATGCGCGATTTCGGGCGCTCACTAAACCTGGCGAACGCAGTTGCCATTATCCTTTATGAAGCCCTGCGCCAGAACTCTTTTCCCGGCTTGTTATAGCAATCTTTCAATTAAGGATATTTCAGTTTACAATAGTAAGCGCAAGCCACGGTATAAGCACACGCGGTCAAGCCACAAGCTTTTACATAGCTGCAACCGAAAACCAACATGAATGGTCTGGCCATACACAGGGAAAGAAAAGCATTCCGGGCATTCATCTGGAAAGGAGCCGGTATTTTGAAAGTCGGAACCAAGCTGGTGATTCTCGAATTCGCCATCAGCATCGTCCTTTTATGCGGCCTGCTGGGGATATTTCACGGTCTTATTATTCCGTGGCAGGAGGAAAATTACAATGCCAGCAGCCGCCAATTGGCGGAAATTGTACAAAATAATGCCCTGTCTATGAATGAAGAAGCGCTGCGGGAATCGGTGAAGGACATTGATTCCGAAAATGAATGGATAAGCTATATATATGTACTGGATGCGACCAGCAGGGTGTATGTCGACAGCACTGCGGACGGCCAGGATAAATGGTTTCTGGATAACAGTTTTGTTAATAGGCTGCTGGATGGCCTGGCTGAGGCGCCTCTGATCTTCACCGCCGATTTGTCGCCATTAGAAGGGGCAAACAGCGGGAGGCATATTGTCAACACGGTGCTGCCCCTGGAAAAAGAACGGGGGCAGACAACCGGAGCGGTGGTGCTCGGCATGTCCCTGGACACCGTGAATAGCATGAACCAGCGCTATTACGAAGTAATAGCGGTGTTTGCCCTGATCTGGCTGATGATTATCGGCATCTCAAATATGCTGTTCTGGAAGAACATCGTTCAGCCGTTAACAGAAATTGCCCATGCCACACGGGCTCTCAAGGATGAACGCTACGCCGGCAAGCTGGAAATGCAAGGCGACGACGAAATCAGCATACTGGCCAACGATTTCAACGATATGGCCGAAAGGCTGAATGCCCTAATTGATGCTCTTTATACCAGCGAGGCCAATCTGACCAGCCAGGTCTCCTACCTCAATCATCTGATTGACAACATGAACGAATTATTTTTTACCTATGACCTGGAAGGCACTATAAATATGGTCAATCGCAAATTCTGTGATTCCTTTGGTTACTCACGCGAGGAAGTAATCGGCCGCCCCATATTGTTTTTTGTTACCGAAAGCTATCGCCCCGTGGTGCAGCGTGAGCTGGAACAGCGTATAAAAACCGGCATTGTGGGCAGTTACGAGATTATGGTCAATTACCGGGATGGCAGTGAGCACAGCCTGCGCATCAACAGCGCTGCCAGCATGGAGAACGGCAAAATAATCGGGGGCATAGTGCTGGCCGAGGACATTGACCGTGAAAAGCAGGCTGAACGCGACCTGCGTGAAGCCCGCGATGAACTGGAACAAAGAGTCAGAAGCCGCACTCGCGAGCTGGAGAATTCCAATAAACGGCTTAACGAGGAGATTGTAGAAAGAATAAAAGTCCAGTCGGCTCTTATTAACAGCGAGCAGCTGCTCCAAAAACAGGTGGATTACCTGAACATGCTGATTAATAACCTGAGTGAAGCCTTTTTTACCTATGGCTGGGATGGAAATATTAATTTTGTCAATTCCACTTTCACCGAAATGCTGGGCTGGGAAGCCCATGAAAGGATTAACACCGGGGTTCAGGACCTGGTGGCTCCTGAAGACAAGGGCATCATATTAGAGCATATTGATAACCGCCTGTTAAAGGGGCTTACAGACCGTTACGAAATCCCCGTAATGTGTAAAGACGGGCACTACAAAATACTGAGATTTAACAGCTCTCCCATATTTGAAGATGGACGGGTTGTAGGCGGTATGGTGCTGTGCGAGGACATCAGCGACTACCGCCGGGCGGAAAAAGCCTTGCAGATGTCTGAAGAAAAATTCTCTTCGGCCTTCAGGTACAGCCCCATGCTGATGGCCATAGTATCCCTGTCTGACGGGCGTTATATAGAAGTCAACGATACCTGGAACAATTACTTCGGCTTTGAGCCTGGGGAAGCTCTGAGTGCCAACTCAAAGCGGGTTGCCGTATGGACCAAGGAGGGCGAACGCCGTGTTCTGTGGGATGTAATCTATGAAGGGCACACGGTTTATAATGCGGAGTTCAAAGCCCGCAAAAAAAATGGCGAGCTTATCATGTGCCTGTGGTCCTGTACTCCCATTTCACTGGAAGGAGAAATCTGCGCTCTGCTGGTTGGCAGCGACATATCAGAACGTAAAAAGGTTGAAGAAGCCCTGGCGGCAGAAAAGGAAAGACTTTCGGTAACCCTGCGCAACATTGGAGAAGGAGTCATAACCACCGATGCCAGCGGTAAGATCATTCTTATGAACGAAGTTGTGCAGACAATTCTGAACAAGCAAGCCGCAAAATTTATTGCGCATAATATAATAGATCTTTTGAACGAATTCAATATCAAGGTGGACAAAGGCATAATGTTCATGGGAAATGAAGGGCAATCCTATGATGATGCTTTCAATGTCCTGTTTAATGTTAGCCTGCAGTTTAATCAGGAAGAGCGAATTATAGAGGTCAACCGGGCTCCCATAATCGCGGCTGAAGGGATATTTAGCGGCCATGTATGGGTTATGCGCGATATCACTGAAAAACAAAAAATGGAAGAGGAAGTCATCAAGGCCAGCAAGCTCGAGTCACTGGGTGTTCTGGCCGGCGGAATCGCCCATGATTTCAACAACCTGCTGACTGTAATAGCTGGCAATTTGGCGCTGTGCAAAATGCTGCTGGAAGAAAACGACGAGATCCAGGAATTTCTGGTGGAAGCCGAGAAAGCATCATTCCAGGCCAAGGGTCTGACCAAGCAGTTGTTGACCTTTGCCAGGGGCGGAACCCCCGACCGGCAGATTACCAATATCGAAGAATTAATCAGGGATACTGCCATATTTGCCATCAGCGGAACCAAGGTGCATTGCGAGTTTGACCTGGAAAGCAACCTCTGGCCGGTGGACATAGATAAATCCCAGATGAGCCAGGTTATCAACAATATTGTAATCAACGGCATCCAGGCCATGCCCAGCGGGGGCAGCCTCGTTATCAAAGCCCGCAATTACCGGGTAGAAGACGGGGATATTCTGCCGCTGGTCAAAAATGATTATATTAAACTGTCCATTAGCGACCAGGGTATTGGCATTTCTGAAGAACAGCAAAAACGCATCTTCGATCCATATTTCACCACCCGTGAGGACGGCAGCGGATTGGGGCTGGCCATTTCACACTCCATTGTGACCAAGCACCAGGGTTATATAGATCTGGATTCCAGGCCCGGCAAGGGCACGACATTCTACCTTTATCTCCCCGCTGCCAGCAATGTTTCCGTGAGGGAAATAAAGGGTGCCGGCGATTCCGAGGCGCATTATCATCTGTCCGGCAAGAAAGGGGCTATTCTGGTACTGGATGATGAACCTGAACTGGGCGAGGTGACCGGTCATATCCTCAACGTCATGGGTTACCATGTTCAGGTGGCCAGCAACGCAGTTAATGCAGTAGAATCATACAAGGAATATTTGCAGAATGGAGCGCCATTCAACCTGGTTATCATGGATGCCGACGGTCTTGGAGGCATGGGGATCCGGGAAGTTGCCCGCCGCATCCTGAACCTTGACCCGCAGGCCTATCTGGTGGCCAGCAGCGGGTATTCGAACGATCCACTTGCTACAGAATTCGCCATGTACGGATTTAAAGATTTCATAGTCAAACCTTACGGGATGATGGAGCTGGCTCAGATGCTGGAAAACACGGAGCGAAGAGATCAGGAAGAGACTGAAGCGTAAATTGGAATCAACGGCAAATCATGGAATTCACCGTGAGACAAGGCTCAAAACGAAAGAACAGCCAAATCAAATGATTTGGCTGTTTTAGACCAATGATAAAAGCGCATCTCATCAGCCTGGCTTCATTGAAAAGCTTAAACAGGTTTTCGTACTTGGTCTGATACTGTCAGTTGGCTTGTAAATGCCCTTTTAGGGGTATTACTATTCGACCTCTTGGCAGGCTTCAACCGGACAGATTTCCGAACAGTTTCCGCAGTCAGTGCACAGGTCGGCATCGATAATATATTTATCGTCTCCCTCGCTGATGGCTTCAACGGGGCATTCATCTTTGCATACACCGCAACTGATGCACTCATCAGTGATGACATAAGACATTCCAGCAGGTCCTCCTTTTATTAAAATTCAATAGTTGCATTATAGGCACTAGCTTATTCTTTGTCAATTTGGAAGGTTCATTTTTGAATGAGAATATTTTAATTTGAATTGTCGGCCATCAAACAATCGCTGATTTGCCTGCCTGGCCAGCATATAATAAGATATAGAATTAGAACATAAGCTATGTAAATGAGGGTGCCTTGATGAGATTTGTGATTATGGCCAATGGAGAATACGGAGAGCTCGAATATTACGAACCTTTTATCCGTAGCGCCGATCGCCTGATCTGTGCGGACGGGGGGGCCAACTATGCCTATCAGCTAAGGCTGAAGCCCCATGTGATAGTTGGCGACATGGATTCCATCCGGCCCGAAGTGTTAAGCTTCTATCAGGAAAAGCTGGTGCCTCTAAAACGATATCATAGACGGAAAGATTTTACTGATACCCAGCTGGCCATAGATCTGGCCGCGGAAATGGGGGCCACTGAGATAGTTCTTTGCGGCACCATGGGCGGACGCCTGGATCATAGCCTTTCCAATCTCTACGCTGGAATAGCGGCGACAAAAAATGGAGTAATAATTTGCCATGTTACTGCTGAAGGCACTATCCAGCTTTTTGACAGCCTGCTCGAAATAGAAGGAGCACCGGGTGATACCATATCAATTCTTCCTTTGACAGAAACTATCGAGCATGTTTACACTGAAGGCCTGGAATATCCACTGAACGGAGAAAAACTCTTTAATACCAATCCATACGCGGTTTCCAATGTTTTGACCGGCCCGAAAGCCTCGGTCAGGATTGAAGGTGGAATAGGTGCCCTGTTTCATTATTACAGAATGTAAATGTGCAGAAATGACTGCCGCGGGAGCGGCAGGATAAATATTAAACGGCAGGGATGACATCATGTTATATGGACAACTACTTGATAAACTGCTGGCCAATCCGGCCAGTATTGTTCTTAACACCCTGGATATTGCCCTCGCGACCTTTTTTATCTACCGCTTGCTAGTGCTGATACGCGGAAGCAGAGGCGAATTATTTGTTAAAGGCTTCATTGGAATCATGGTATTTCTGCTTGCGGCAAGGTATTTTGAGTTAAAAGCAATTTACTGGCTGGTCAGCGTTGTAGTGATAATATTCATTATTGGAATACCGATTGTATTCCAGGCAGAAATACGGCGCGTGCTGGAATATATTGGGAGGGGAGGGATGTTCCGAAACACTGAAGACCTCTCCGAGTTCCAGGAGAGCAGCCAGGTTATTGAAGCGGTGTGCGCAGCAGCGGATCGGCTGGCCCGCTCCAGCACCGGAGCTCTAATCGTCCTGCTGCGTCATCAGAAACCAGGCAGCGAGGTGCGTGGTGGGATTGAACTCGACGCCGAGGTTTCGTCTGCCTTGCTGGAGAGTCTTTTTTATCCCGGATCGGCCCTGCATGATGGAGCAGTGCTGATCGGCCAGGGCCGGATACAGAGGGCAGGATGTGTTTTGCCACTGAGTGACAGCCCCGATCTGGCTGTGCAGATTGGCACTCGGCACCGTGCGGCTCTGGGTTTGAGCGAACGCATTGATGCGGTGGTGCTGGTGGTTTCCGAGGAAAGTGGCAAGATATCCCTGGCCAGGGCAGGGCAACTGCAAAAGCTTCAAGATGTCCTGGCCATACGCGATATTCTCGAAAATGAACTGATTCCATCGGAAACAGAATATGAACTGCCTTACTGGAAACGGTTTTTATTCGGACCGGTCGGAAAAAGCGGAGAGAGCCTGGTGCTCAAGCTGTTAGCCCTGATGATAGCCATAATTGTTTGGTCCCTGGCATCCATAATTTGAAATATGTATGGGCAGTTGGACTATTCCGGCAGCCTGGAATAATAAAATGTGCAAACACCTGGAACTAGATTGAAGTACAATAATCTGTGAGTTCAAGAAGGAGTCGGTCTATTGATTATTAGAATATCGGATATCAGGCTGGAGCTCGGTGAGGACCAGGAAATGCTGCGCCAGAAAGCCGCTTCCAGCTTGAAGCTCTTATCGTCTCAGCTCGAAATCACTCGCCTGGTCAGGAAATCCATTGATGCCCGCCGCAATCGCATCCAATTCTGCTATTCACTGGAAGTGGAAGTTGAGGAGCGCCTGCTGGAAATGGAAAAGTTGGAGAGCCTTCCCAATATCCGGCTGCGGACTGCGGCAGCGCCGCCCATGCTGTTGCCCCGTACAGGGCTGAAGGGCTTGAAGCCGGTGATTGTGGGATCCGGTCCCGCAGGCCTGTTTTGTGCACTCAAGCTGCTGCAGTATGGTGTAAAACCCCTCATAATCGAGCAGGGAGAGCCTATGGAAAAACGCATCATGAGTGTGGAACGATTTTGGTCAGGAGGGGCGCTCAATTGCCGGTCCAACGTGCAGTATGGTGAAGGCGGAGCCGGGACCTTCTCTGATGGCAAGTTAACCACCCGCCTTGATGATCCCCGGGTGGATGAAGTTTTACAGGGTTTTGTGAAATTTGGAGCTCCAGAAGAAATCCTGTACTTGAAAAAGCCGCATATAGGTACAGACATAATCCGGCAGGCGGTTGTTGCCATGCGCCATTTCATTGAAAGCCAGGGTGGGGAAGTGCGCTTTAATACCCGGCTTACTGATTTGACAGTTAAAGATGGCCGGGTGCAAAATCTGGTGGTAAATGATCGGGATGAACTGGATTGCGACCTGGCCATCCTGGCTGCGGGCAACAGTGCTCGGGAGCTTTACCGCCTTCTGGAGTTGCGCGGAATCAGCCTGGTTTCCAAGCCTTTTGCCGTGGGAGTGCGCATAGAGCACCCCCAGTCAAGTATTGACCGTATGCAGTACGGGAAATTTGCCGGCCATCCTGAACTGGGTCCGGCCGATTACCAGTTCACATATAAAGACCAGCGCATTGGCCGCTCCCTTTATAGTTTTTGCATGTGTCCGGGTGGTTACGTCATAGCAGCTTCGTCTGGACCCGGCCAGGTAGTAACCAACGGCATGAGCTATGCCTCCAGGGATAACCGCCTGGGGAACAGTGCCCTGGTGGTGGCGGTTACCCCTGCTGACTGGCAGAACCGGGTTATGGGAGGGCTTGAGTTTCAGGAAAGTCTGGAAAGCAGGGCATATGAAATGGGGGGCGGCAACTATTGCGCCCCGGCACAACGACTGGACGATTTTTTGGAACAGAAGACTCCAGCAAACCAGCTGCACGGCCATGGCACCTACCGGCCCGGCCTGAATGCAGCCAGCCTATGGACGTTATTCCCAGAAGATATAGCCAAAACCCTGCAAAATGGTATACTGTACTGGGGCAGGAAAGCCCCGGAGATGTTGCACAGAGACGCAGTGCTGACCGGGGTCGAAACCCGCACCTCGGCGCCGCTTCGCATAGTTCGGGACGAGCAGCGCCGCTGTGAAGGCATTGAGAACCTTTATCCATGCGGAGAAGGCTCCGGTTATTCTGGAGGCATTGTAAGCTCAGCGGTGGACGGAATAAAAACAGCAGAACAGATCATCGGAGGATAAAATGGGCAGGATGTTTGGAACTGATGGAGTACGCGGAGTGGCCAACCAGGAACTGACCCCGGAGCTGGCCTTTAAGCTGGGACGGGCGGGCAGCTTTGTGCTTTCAAAGTACAGCGAAGGGCGGCGTCCCCGTCTGATAGTAGGCAAGGATACCCGAATATCCGGGGACATGCTGGAGTCGGCCCTGGTAGCCGGGATATGCTCCACCGGCGCAGACGCTATGAGCGTTGGAGTATTGCCTACTCCCGGCATTGCTTATCTGACCTGCCACTATGAAGCATCTGCCGGTGTAGTAATATCAGCATCCCACAATCCAGTGGCGGACAACGGCATCAAGTTCTTCGGCTCGACCGGGGAAAAACTGGCTGACGCTATTGAAGACGAGATAGAAAACCTGATTGAAAGCCCGGATAGCATCACAGCGCGTCCTTCTGGAACGGATATCGGGCGCCTGTACAACGTGGAAAACGCTTTGAATAATTATATGGACCGGCTTGCAGCTGCTTATTCGCTTAAGGAAGGCCTCAAGGGGATGTCCATGGTTATTGACTGTGCGAACGGTTCAGCCTACCAGGCGGCACCGCTGTTATGGCGCGATCTGGGGGCCAGGGTGCAGTCCATCCACGACCAGCCTAACGGCATTAACATCAATGTTCGTTGCGGTTCCACCCATACCGAAAGCCTTCGCCGCGCCGTGCTTGAAAACCAAGCCCAGCTGGGAGTAGCCTATGACGGAGACGCAGATAGGTGTATAATGGTTGACGAACTGGGCAACGAGCTGGATGGTGACCAGCTGCTCCTGATCTGCGCTCTGGATATGCAAAGGGAGCGCCTCTTAAATCCACCGGCGATTGTCGCAACGGTTATGAGCAACATTGGCCTGGAGATTGCCCTGCGCCGCGAGAATGTGCGAGTGGAATCCTGCAAAGTCGGCGACCGTTATGTATGGGAGAGAATGCAGCAAAGCGGAGCATTGCTGGGAGGGGAACAGTCCGGGCATATTATTTTCGGGCAGCATTCCACTACTGGAGACGGCATACTCACATCGCTGAAAGTCGTCGAGGTTATGAAGAAAACAGGTCTGCCATTGTCGGTGCTGGCTGGAGAAATGGAAAGATATCCGCAGTTGCTTATCAATGTCCACCTGCAGGATAAAGAAAAAATCCTGCAGCACGATATAGTACAGGAAGCCATTCGCAGGGCCGAATCTCGCCTGGGTGAAAGCGGCAAGCTGGTGGTCAGGCCTTCTGGAACGGAGCCGATGGTGCGGCTGATGGCCCAGGGGCCAGAAAAAGAAGTATTAGAGGAGGTGTTGCAGGGGATTCGTGATGCGATAGGACAGGTCCAATAAGGATGAAGCTTAAAAAGCTGGAAAGGGAGACATACAACATTTCCGGCCGCCAGAGCATAGCCAGGATCTGATATATTCAAGCGCCTGACCCGTAAGGAACGGCTGTATGCACAACGACAGCAGCCAGGTCCAGTGCGGGTGACGAGGAGGGGGTTAATCGATTTTTCGGCGGGTGCCCCCCGGTGACCACCACCGTAAGACAGTCACAAAACCGTTCAGTAATGAACGGGCCAAAAGACTCGTCAGTGGCCATCACTTATCGATTGCATATCAATTATCTGTTGCGTAGTGCAGGCTGTGCAAGCCGCGAGGGCGGTGATATTGCAGCCGGCTCTGCTTCTATGAGATTCACCCAAATTATGTTCATCGGTTCGCGCGCGGATTGTGCTTCTTGGCGGTGTTTGCCTAACAATGCCAGGCAGCCGATTTTGAGCGCGCCATTAATCTTGACTGTCGAGCCGTTTTACGGCACAAACTATAATGGAGGAATTAGAATATGTGTGGAATTATGGGATACCTGGGCCAGGATTCGGCCCTGGAAGTTATCATAGACGGGCTGTCCCGTCTGGAGTACAGGGGTTATGACTCAGCCGGTACGGCGGTTATACGCGACGGAGCCATCGAACTTATTAAGAAAAAAGGACGCATTGCTAACCTGGTGGAAGAGATAGGCGTGCTGGAACCTGCAGATATTGGCATCGGCCATACCCGCTGGGCCACCCACGGAGTTCCTTCCGACCGCAATGCCCATCCCCATGCCGATTGCAGCGGTGATATAGTACTGGTTCATAACGGCATCATTGAAAACTACGCTAGCCTGCGGCGCATGCTGGAAGCCGAAGGCCACCATTTTCAGTCGGAAACCGACACTGAAACCCTGTCCCACCTGGTGGAAAAATACTACACGATTCAGCCAGAAGGGGAGAAATCCCTGGAAAAGGCCGTGCGTGAAGCCCTGAAACAGGTCGAAGGTTCTTTTGCCATAGTAGTAATGTGCAAAAACGAACCAGACCGTCTGATCGCCGCCAAAAAGGATAGTCCTCTTATTGCCGGGATTGGCAGCGGAGAAAACTATTTTGCATCTGATATTCCGGCCATTCTGGGCCGCACCAGCCAGGTCTATATAATCAATGACAATGAATTTGTAGTACTAACCAGAGACGGGTTCATCTTTACCGACATGGACGGCAATCCGGTAGAAAAAGAAATCTTCCACGTGACCTGGGATCCGGTAGCAGCGGAAAAAGGCGGCTACGAGCATTTCATGCTGAAAGAAATTCACGAACAACCGGTGGCATTGAAGGATACCCTGCGCGGCAGCATGACCGACGGGCGCATAGATTTATCCGGGCTGGAAATGGACGACATGTTCAAGAAGCTGGAAAAGATATATATAGTCGCCTGCGGAACTGCATATCATGCCGGCCTGGTCGGCAAGCTGGCCCTGGAAAGCCTCGCCCGGGTGGCAGCAGAAACTGATATTGCTTCAGAATTCCGCTACCGGGACATCCTCTGGCAGAAAAATTCCATGATGATTGTCATCAGCCAATCCGGTGAGACCGCAGACACTCTGGCGGCGCTCCGTGAAGCTCAGCGCCAGGGTGTTCCCGTGCTGGCGGTAACCAATGTAGTTGGCAGTTCGGTGGCCAGGGAGGCTGACAAGGTCATTTACACCCATGCCGGGCCGGAAATCGCCGTAGCTTCTACCAAGGCTTATTCGACCCAGCTTTTGGTAATGTACGTGCTGGCACTGTACCTGGCCGAAGTGCGCGGAACTGCCAGCCCAGAGCTTGTAAGCCGCATTACGGCAGAACTGGGCGAAGTGGATAAGCTGGTTCAGGCAGCTATGAACCAGGAAGCCGCTATCGAGGCCCTGGCCGAGAAATACAAAGGAGTGCACAGCACCTTCTTTCTGGGGCGGGGACTGGATTATGCCGTCGCCCAGGAAGGCGCTTTGAAGCTCAAGGAAATAGCTTATGTCTACGCAGAGGCCTATGCAGCCGGAGAACTCAAGCACGGTCCATTGGCTCTGATTGAAGAAGGCATACCGGTGCTGGCCCTGGTGACCCAGGATCGCCTGGTGGACAAGTCAATTTCCAATCTCAAGGAAGTAAAGGCTCGCGGCGCTGTGGTTATTTCCATCTGTAAAGAAAACCTGCAGGAAGCCTGCCAGGAATGCGACGAAGTCATTTTGCTTCCGGATTGCGACCCGCTGCTGGCGCCGCTGCTGGCAGTAATACCGCTGCAAATGTTTGCATACTATATGGCGGTCAAACGCGGTACCGACGTCGATAAGCCCAAAAATCTCGCCAAAAGCGTGACCGTGGAGTAGCCGGAAATATAATAAGCAATTTTATATGATTTTTAGACGGACGCGGCTTGATCTCATAGTTCATGTTAAATGGTTCTGTGACGAAGGCTCGCGTCCTGCTTATTTTTTACCGTGCCGCCGCAACGCAAGAGATCCGGGTTACAGGTTACACCAGTACAAAAGGCTGTTTGAAAACACCGGTTAAAGGAATGCAAGGTCAGACTGATTTGCTTTGTTCAGGTTGACCCAGCCGTATTGGTGGGAAGAGGGCTATTGAAGTCACTCACCAATGCTCCAGCCTCGGCATCTGTATCCGCGCCGTCTTGATGTCCAGCCGCACCGCGATCATCATCCATCCGTGGACCTAATCGCGCTTCGGCCGTCCTGGCCTCCGGCGGCTTCCCATCATCGGCGCCGCGGACAGCTGCCAGAGCCCTCCGCAATGTTCGTTCCAATCAACAGCCCTCTTTCCGCCATAGAATATCGGTTTCTATGTCACATAAGCTTTTATAATTAACAAATATCTGGCATTGAATTATCAAAACAACTATTATGAACAATATACCATTATAAATGAGCAAATCGCAGGAACATATTTTGAAGAATAACGTTTTGACGTAATCAATGTCGCCCATAGTCATAGCACCAGGCGAATTGCATCGGTTATGCCAATCCGGCTCAACCATACTAGCTGACCGTGAGCAAAAAGAACAACGGCGAGCAGTGTGTTTACTATTACGATAATTATGGTTTCCTGGCAGCTGTTGAGAAAAATGGTGTCAAATACTACGCGCTGACCGATGAAAACGGCAGCCCGAAGATAATTACCGACAATGGCGGCAACATTGTAAAACAGATAGAATATGATAGCTGGGGCAATATCCTATCTGACAGCAATCCCGATTTCAAGATCGCGCTTGGCTTTGCTGGCGGACTTCAGGACCCGGATACCGGTCTGATTCGCTTCGGAGTCCGGGATTACGAACCACTTACTGGCCGGTGGACAGCAAAAGATCCGATTGGTTTCCGTGGTGGGAGTGTCGATCTTTACGTTTATTGTGGAAACAATCCAGTGCGACAAATATGGCATTGAGTAAATAATAAAATGATCGGGATAATTAAATGATTTTATTTAGGTAGAAGATAAGACGAATAAGTGTTGAAAGGATGTTGCAATTGGATGTTTTTATGAGATATTTGCCAATATGGATAATAATAATTATTGTAGTACCTGGATTGGGTATTTCAATATGGGGATGTGGGAAGTCATGGGCTCCTAACAAGAGCGCATTTATAGGAACCCTATACTCCTTTTTGTGTATGCTCACAATAATTATTGTATTAGGTATGGATCAGTATGATTTATACAATCGGCTTAAATTCTATATGCTGTTTATTAGCTTTAGTATAATTCTCTCTATCCAGTTATATTTTGGTTATAGAGCGCTTGCTGGATTAGTGATGGGAGCGAATCCATCATCCTCCCGAATAGAAGAATCAAAGAATAAAAGTTAGCAGAAGAAAAACAGTATAATCGTTGATTATCAACTCGAACGCGCAGAAAAGACTTGCGAAATAGGATATTATTAACATCAATGATTGGGGAACTATGATTATTTCGGCATTAGTAATGATAATAGCGATCATATCAGCCAGCTTAGTGTTATGGATGTATTATAAACGCTGGCCGCTGAAATCAGTGGTAAAAATTTGGAGTCAGTTTAGTGGATTAAGTGTTTTTACGCTTATACTCGGATTCTATTACAGCATTGAACAAACCATAAGATGGCCGAATGTTTTAGTAGCTTTAATTTTTGGCTTAATTATGTTTGGGTTGACCCGTTTGTCGATGCCGATTATACTTCGTGGCGTTTTGCCATACAGAAAAGATGTTTAGTACTTTATAGTGAGGGTGAGAGCTCATCAGAGTTCTGGGTCCTTAAGAATACAATACCTAACTGGGAAATTGAGTAAAGGTTATAGTAAGATCTTTATTACCACATGCCCCGATGAAACCGGCCTTATAGGCGACGTAAGTTAAAGACTTTATTACGGGATCACATTTATATCATTATTAGACGGACGCGGCTTGATCTCATAGTTCATGTTAAATGGTTCTGTGACAAAGGCTCGCGTCCTGCTTATTTTTTACCGTGCCGCCGCAACGCAAGAGATCCGGGTTACAGGTTACACCAGTACAAAAGGCTGTTTGAAAACACCGGTTAAAGAAATGCAAGGTCAGACTGATTTGCTTTGTTCAGGTTGACCCAGCCGTATTGGTGGGAAGAGGGCTATTGAAGTCACTCACCAATGCTCCAGCCTCGGCATATGTATCCGCGCCGTCTTGATGTCCAGCCGCACCGCGATCATCATCCATCCGTGGACCTTATCGCGCTCCGGCCGTCCTGGCCTCCGGCGGCTTCCCATCATCGGCGCCGCGGACAGCTGCCAGAGCCCTCCGCAACGTTCGTTCCAATCAACAGCCCTCTTCCCACGGCAAAGTATTGATTTGTGTGTCACATCAGGTTTTTATGTATTAACAAATATCTGGCATTGAATTATCAAAACAACTATTATGAACAATATACCATTATAAATGAGCAAATCGCAGGAACATATTTTGAAAAATAACGTTTTGACGTATTTAATGTCGCCCATAGTCATAGCACCAGGCAAATTGCATCGGTTATGCCAATCCGGCTCAACCATACTAGCTGACCGTGAGCAAAAAGAACAACGGCGAGCAGTGTGTTTACTATTACGATAATTATGGTTTCCTGGCAGCTGTTGAGAAAAATGGTGTCAAATACTACGCGCTGACCGATGAAACCGGTAGCCCGAAGATAATTACCGATAATGGCGGCAATATTGTAAAACAGATAAAATACGATAGCTGGGGCAATATCCTATCTGACAGCAATCCCGATTTCAAGATCGCGCTTGGCTTTGCTGGCGGACTTCAGGACCCGGATACCGGTCTGATTCGCTTCGGAGTCCGGGATTACGAACCACTTACTGGCCGGTGGACAGCAAAAGATCCGATTGGTTTCCGTGGTGGGAGTGTCGATCTTTACGTTTATTGTGGGAATAATCCGGTGTTAATTCGAGATTCGAACGGGATGATAACCAATGGAACTGTATGGATCCGAATTATTTTAACTCAGATAGTTATGACGTTCCCGAGAAGGCAATTTTCCAGAAGACAAATGCTACTCATTGAACAACATGATCCGGAATTTTGAAGGCACTGTGTACAAATGTCATTTTCTGTATCCAAACTTCTTTGAGTAATCTAAGCAGAATCAAAAATGATATTAGTCGCATAATGTGATAGAAAGAGTAATGTACGGCTAGCCATATGGATGCTTTGCTTGAATTTTTTTCTTTAGGATATTTAGCATAAGGAAATGAGGAGCGGGAATGGAGACATATATAGTATTGACCGGTGTTACTTTATGGGTTGCTATAGTAGGTCTTTCACCAGTATTTATTGCTATTTAGGGCTTTGGAAAAAACTTTAGCTCAAATAAAAGTTCACTATTGGCAAGTTCATTTACATTTACATTCATATTAATTTCCATTGTCGTTGATACTTTGATCAATCACCTAAATAAGGTTGACTACTATTTATATGCTGTATTTATCTTGGTGATGTTATCGTTAAATGGATTTTTCGTAGCTAAAACTATTTATAATCGCAAAGTGGTCAAAGAAACCGCGCGTGTCCTAGCACGAAAAAAACACGATGACGCAGATTTGCAGCGCAACAAGAGTTAAGGTTTCTTCGTATCAGTTGATAAAAGGCATCAAATAATCCAAATGTAATAACCTTTTTAATAAAAGCTGTTGATAAAAATGATTCACACAAAAGGGAGAATGCATGAACAATGATGATAGCCGCGACAATTCTAACCGTTGCATTCCTGGCGACAACCATCGGCTTATTCGTATTCATGTTATGGAATAACTGGCACGAAAAGCGCATAGCAAAGGTTATAAGCTGGTACTCAATGTTCTGTGTCGTGATATATATTCTGTTTCACGGGTACAGCATAAACCAGGCAATACTGTTGCCGGATTTTATTATGGCTGCAACCTATGGCGCAGATACGCGCCGCAGGTCGGGCATGGCCAATCCTGTTCAGAAACAGTATGAAAGAAACTTTGCTGATAATCCTTTACGGATGCTCCCAGATAGGCTACGATCAAATTGTTTTTGGGGGAGAAGGCCGATGTTCTCGGTGAGTTGCAGCTCATATACCGGGTCCGAAGGCTTTCTCTTTTCCTTTCATAGGATTTTCTTCCAAGCTTTTCCCAGTATATACTTTTTTGAGCCTCTATTCGGTCAGTTAATTCAAGCAGAATGACGGCATTTTATCCGGGCAGGAACACCCATAAGCAGGAACAACAGCGGAGCAAGAATGTAAAGCCAGTGTTTGATAACATTTTAAAGGGGTTTTATGGAAAATATTGTCGGGGGCTGTATATTCGTATTACTGGGGTTATATACATTCTTGCGCAAAGAATATTTGCTCGAGAGTCAACAACGTTTCTATGAGAAAATTTTCGGAAGACGTTTAAAAAGCGTCAATATGACAATGTATTGGATATTTGCAACAATATTGACAATAATTGGCTTCCTGATATTAATCGCAAGCTTGACAAGAATCGTATAGCTATAATAAATGGCAAGTTGTTTGTCCAGTTTATAGCGCTGATTTTCCTGTCGTATATCAAGAGGGCTATGCAGGGTAAGGTACTGTTCGGCAAATACACCATCCAGGGCCTGATTGATACACTGGATGTCATTGAATGCGTCGGCAGACCGAGCCGGGACTTCATGATGAGCGAGATCACAGCCAAGCAACAGAATATCTACATTTTATTGGGGGTTGAACCACCTGCCTCTTTATGATTTTCCGGGAATCCAGGTCAATGGGGAAACCGCCACTACCTAATAGTTTGCTCTGGATCTGTCAACGCTGGGTGAGACAGGAGCGTAAAAATTAAATAACAATACATAAGCCAGTTCGTTCTTGAAATAAATAAACCGCTTCTAAAGGAGACTGAAATGGACATCATCGTATGTGGGTGTGTATTCGTTTTAGCGGGTTTTTAATATTTTTACAGAGAGAAAAATCGCTGGAGAGGCAACAACGATTCTATGAGAAAATATTTGGAAGGCGTCTCAAAGGTGTCAATATGATTTTGTATTGGATATTTTTAACAATATCCATAATAATGGGTTTGCTAATACTTATTATAGGTATTAATAGGGTCCTCTAACAGATTAACAGCATATGCTGCAAAGAATGCCAATAATGTATCCTATAATGCACCAAGAATACAAATAGCACGAGCGCAGTTACAAGATGCCCCTCTCGGCTGTTTGCCGTACAGAAAAGATGTTAAATACTTAATATTGAGGGAGCAAGCTCAACAGGGTTCTAGGTACTTAAGAATACCTAAATCATGGGGACAGTCCCCATGATTTAAATCGCGCTTCGGCCGTCCTGACCTTCGACGGTTTCCCATCGTCGCCACCGCGGACAGCTGCCAGTGTTCTCCGCAACGTTCGTTCCGATCATCAGCCCTCTTTCCGCCATAGAATTTCGGTTTCTATATCACATAAGCTTTTATAATTAACAAATATCTGGCATTGAGCCATCATGAATACTAATATGAACAATATAACGCTATAAATAAATACAGAGACTATAATAGCGGTTTTCAATTGTCTATTAGTTTGCAAGCGCATGTTTTCTTGCATTATGTCCTGCAAATCGGGATATTTGACGAACTGTTACTTGTAACTGCTGGACAGGATAGGCTTGCAATTACCGACTAATAACAGAAGGGATGACACAAGTGGATAATTTAGTAGTTTTCTTACCATTTATTTGGGGCGCGTTACTCATTTTTCCAGGTGTATTTATAACCCTATGTGGTTGTCACGAGTCATGGACACCCAATAAGAGCGCTTCTATTGGAACATTGTATACTTTTGTATTCCTTGTAATGACAGACGTATACATTATTTCAACGGAAAATTTTTATAAAGTCACACATTATTTTATGTTACTCATGATACCTACGTTTCTGAGTATTCAGTCCTTTTTCGGTTATAGAGCTATTGCTGTACGCATTATGGGAAAGGAAAAATCAGCTTCAGAAACAAAGGAAGAATTGAAGCCGTTGGATTAGAGCCAGTTTGTTAAGGAAAAGGGTCAACAGTGGAGCTGGCCTAATGGGCATGAATTGCCAGTCATCTTGAATAGTATAATATACGACTACTTATGAAGTGAAGGTGCTCCATTGTGATATATATAGTAATGGTTTTATTCTGTTTATGGGTTATTATATCCTTCGCCCCTGGGTACATTATTGCTTTTAAATATTTGAAGAACGGCGCTTCTATAAATAGAAGCGCACTTATGGGAGCTTCATATACACTAGTATTTTTAGTACTATCACAAACCATCTACTTTTTTATAAATAACAAAACGGATATTTCGTTTTTTATTCTTCTATTGTGCTTAAACATAATGGTTTCGATGAGTTCTTTCATATCTTATCGAACCATGATTCTATCCTACCTGAAAATAAAAACCATCGGTACAACCGAAAAAAACGGCGACGATTCGGAACAATAATCTACCTTGATAAAGGAGGCTGAATATTGGCCTGGATTTTATTTATAGCAGTGCTTACGTTAGTAGCCGCAGGGCTGTTTATCTGGATGTTCTGGAATGAGTGGCCTCATAAGCGAATTGTCAGGACCTGGAGCTGGTTAATGATGTTCGATGTTTTTGCGTTCGTCTTAGGTTTTGATTATTTCAATGAAAAAAACATAGGATGGCCGGATGTTCTAGTCGCATTTATTTTTAGCCTAATTATATATGGACTGAACCGTTTATTAATGCCGATTATACTTCGAGGCGGCTTGCCATATAGAAAAGATGTTTAGTTCTTTAATAGTAAGGGATTGAATATTTCAATGAAGAAAACATAGGATGGCCGAATGTTCTGGTAGCATTCATTTTTAGCTTCATTATGTGGACTCAACTATGAAAAGCAAAAAAGCGCATACGAATAATTTATTGCATAAGAAGGGAGCGCATGTGCATGCAATACAACATGTATTGGATTAATACAATTGGTAATGTATTGGTAATTTTAGTCCCATCAGTTGTTTGGCTTATGGGCACAGTATTAGAAAAAAATAAATCCATATTACAATTACAGTGTTTGTCCGCCTTAATAGCGACAGGAATGCTCAAGGCGGTTCTGGGAATTGGTTACCGAGAATCATGGGGTATATATATAATCGCTCCACTGGGTGTGTTTTCAATGGCTTTGGTTTACAGTGCATATCGCTGCCAGAAAAAACGTTTAGAGAATCAAATATTGAAAAAACAAAAGGTTGAAGAAGAACGCTATTAACAGGATTTGTGAGATTGTTAATATTGCCCCGGTGTTTGTTATTAATAAGATAAATTCTCCAGAACTAGATTTATTTTGGTTGCCAGCAACCGAACAAAGTGTCGTAACTGGCGGTCTTTAGTACGTAAATTGTACAAGTGCAACTACAAAGGTTTTATTAGAAAGGTCCTATAATGTGCGTAACGGCTGACAATTGGAGGTGCGAAATAATGCCCATAATTGTATCGGGAAAGGTAAAATCTCAAAACGGAAGAATACTTCGTTTAGAACTTGAAACGCCAGCACCTTTTGTTACAGGAGATCAAGTTATGCTCATAAACTGTGATAGCAGATACAATGCATTTATATACGAACACTCCTGCAATTTGGTAACATGTTGCACAAATAGGATGATGGAGATAGCTAACGAACAGGTCGAAATTCAGCTGGTTTTTTCTCCGATATCATCGATTAAAGGAGCGAAAGAGTTCATAAGCGCAAATGGTGGACATTGGCCGCTTTTCCATGATGATTATATTACCAGTGCGGAATATACTAATGATTATTTGTGCTTTACTATACTGGATAGTGATTCCCATATTGCAGAAATGCCAAAATTCTGTAGACTCGAGCTAATAGATGTGATCGAGGGTGAATTAGTACAACGGCATGAGAGGTCCAGCACTACATTTAGCGTAGGGAGTTATGACGGAGTTAAGAGCGCCCCTTTTTGTCTCAAAAATGAATCTCTGACTAATATTATTCTTACTATAGATTTTTATTACTCTGGCGATAATATCTTGATGGAATTGTCTTGTAGTCAGGGTCTTGATGGAACAGCGCTGTGCAGGGGTGCTTCAATTACCCGGATATGACAAAACATATTTTGCAAATGTTATATGCCTTGATACTATAGTGCATTCTATTGCAAATAAAATAAGTAATCGGAAATGGCGAAAACATTAAATATATCAGAAGTATGAAAAAGGGGTTGCCATTTGATGCGCTCATGGTTGATGTTAATACTGGTTCTTTAAGAGGGGTCAATCCAAGGTGATAAATGTTTCTCGAAAAATCAAAGTTGCCCTGATTATCATATTAGTGGTATCGGTTATTGGAGCAATCGGGCTTGGATACAGAGTAATTTCGTATCTGGATAGCTTTTCAGATGTTTCCCAATGCGCCGTGTCTAGCTCGCTGTCGCAGAATAGTGAATATAAGGCAGTAGAATACATTAGCCTGGACTGTTTACTGTTCCGTCCGGGTGTAACCTTGCTCCCGCCATGATAATCAGGTGATTGTCAGTGGAAACTGGATATGATAGTGTTGAAATATACAGCAAATTCCTGCCAATCAGATCTTGCCGACATTAATCACTTGCGATTAGCTCCTTGTTTTAACAATGCACCGGGCGGCCGTATCTTTATGAAACGCTTGTCTGTAATTAACCAATTGGGGATCCAGGTATGAGTGATATTCAACCTGAAAATAAGGGAGGAATGCCATATGATGCCCGTCGGCCCTTTGATGATCGAACACCGTTTGATTGAGAGGATGCTTAAAGCGTTTGCCGGAAGAATTGAAGCTCTGGACAATAGTGATGAGGTTGATATTGGCTTTGTTGATGAAGTGATCGATTTTATCCGTTCTTATGCCGATCGTTGCCATCATGGCAAAGAAGAAGACATATTTTTTAGAGAGCTTAAGAAAAAGCCCCTTTCCCGCGAACTGCTCGGCCTCACTGATGACCTGATTTACGAGCACAATCAGGCGCGGCAAATGGTGGCCGAAATTATTACCGCCAAGGAAGACTATATGAGCGGTAATAGGGATGCTCGGGCTCAAGTTGTGCAGTTATCCCGCCAACTTATCAGTTTCTATCCCGACCATATCGAAAAAGAGGACAAGCACTACTTCGTGCCTTGCATGGCTTATTTTGACGCCAACGAACAGGCTGGCATGCTGCGAGAGTTTGCAGAATTTGATCGTTCATTAATCCATACAAAGTATCGCACTCTGGTTGAAAAATTGGAGAAGACCCAGGCATAATGTCGTGTTTATCTTTATTTGAAAAGGAGGTAATCTCATGCGAATCCTAATTCCGTTTTATTCTCTATACGGTCATATCTACAAAATGGCCGGTGCCGTTGCTGAAGGAGTAAATGAGGTTGAAAAATGCGAAGCAGTATTGCGGCGGGTTCCCGAGACTCTAAGTCCGGAGCTCATCGCACGAATGGGCGCTGAGAAAGCCCAGGCAGAAATGGCTCACATACCCGTATGCACCGTTCCCGAACTGGCCGAAGCCAACGGGATTATATTCGGCACTCCAACGAGATTTGGCAATATGTGTGGTCAAATGCGGCAATTCCTTGATTCCACTGGCGGTCTCTGGGTAAAACACTCCCTGGTTGACAAACCGGCTGCTGTTTTTACCAGCAGCGGGACCCAGCATGGTGGGCAAGAATCTACTATACTGACTTTTCAGACAACTCTAATGCATCACGGAATGATCATCGTGGGACTTCCCAACACGTTTGAAGGTCTGGGCATCACCAGCGAAGTTTCGGGGGGCTCTTACTATGGCGCATCCACGATAGCAGGAGATGACAATTCACGCTGGCCCAGTGAAAACGAACTGGCCGGCGCAAGATTCCTGGGACGCCGTCTGGCCACCATCGCCAAAAAGCTCAACGTATAATAAAATTAAATTACTTATGAGGCCTTTCCAGCCTGTAGATGAATCCCTTTTCAAGCTGAAGAGCTTGCAGATGGATGGGTCTGCAGGCTGTGTCATAATATTGATTCCGGCATCGCTCGTATTATCAGTCATTAAAGATAAAACCTTTATGCTAGCATTTTAGCGGTAAAGCAAAAAGCCGGGAATGAAGTAAAAATTTTTCAGGGTGGCTGGCTAAATGGACTATAAAGACAAAGTAAAAGGCTTTTTTGGAATTAATACCAGCATTTTTACCATGCTGATTATGGTGATTTTGATCGGCCTGGGTGAAAAGATGGCCGAAAGATTCCTGCCGCTATATCTGATCGCCATTGGCGGAACGGTATATGCGGTGGGTTTTATGAATGCCATGCAGAATTTTCTGGGAGCGGTTTATTCATTTCCGGGCGGTTATCTGGCCGACAAGCTGGGTTATAAGAAATCGCTAATGTTATTCACGGTTATTGCTTTGTTTGGATATGCCATCGTCATTATTTTCCCCTACTGGCAGGCGGTGCTGGTCGGTTGTGTATTTTTTATCGCCTGGTCGGCTATCTCTCTGCCTGCTATCATGAGCCTGGTGGCCAGTGTCATGAATAAAAACAAGCGCACCATGGGGGTAACGCTTCATTCCCTGGTGCGCCGCATACCCATGGCTCTGGGCCCGATTTTTGGCGGCATTCTAATCGGGCTTTACGGCCGTGAGGACGGCATCAAAATTGCTTTTTGCATTGCCTTTGTCCTGGGCTTGCTGTCCTTGCTGGCCCAGTATCGATTTATTAAAGACGACGGAGAAAAAAAGGAAGCCCACCTGCACGCCCGGGAGATTTTTTCATCGTTTACCCCGGCGCTTCGCAATCTTCTTGTTTCTGATATATTAATACGCTTTGCCGAGCAGATTCCTTATGCTTTCGTGGTGCTGTGGGTGGTGGATGTGAACCAGGTTTCCGCAGCCAATTTTGGGATTCTGACCGGCATTGAGATGCTTACAGCCGTCCTGGTGTATATTCCAGTCGCCTATGCAGCCGATAAATATACTAAAAAGCCTTTCGTGATGATCACGTTTGGATTCTTCACTCTGTTCCCGCTGATCCTCTATTACTCCCATACTTTCACCGCTCTGGTCTTTGCATTTGTCATCAGGGGCTTGAAGGAGTTCGGAGAACCCACCCGCAAGGCGCTTATCATGGACCTGGCGCCCGAAAACCTAAAAGCTGCCACTTTCGGCACATATTACCTGATCCGGGACATTATTGTTTCGGCAGCCGCTTTAAGCAGCGCCTTTCTTTGGAACATTTCCCCTGGAACCAATTTTATGGTGGCATTTGGTTGTGGCGTGGCAGGCCTGATCGTATTTGCGATATGGGGCAAAGACCTGGGCGTTCAGAATTCCGAGACGTAGAATCATTCATGAAGTGGATTATAAAGATAAAAGAGTTAAAATATAGTAGTAGAATATAAATATAGATAAACTTGGATTCGCAGAATGGAGGGGGAGCAATGACAAACATAGTGATCGTTGGCGGAGGCCAGGGTGGAACCACCATGCTGGGCGCGTTCAATCTGATCGAAGAATTCAATGTGATGGGTATCTGTGATGTGAATACAGATGCTCCCGGCATGAAGCTGGCCAGAGAATTGGGGATACCAGCGTTTCATGATATGGCCGAACTAATGCAGCAGCAAGGCATCGAGGTGATTATTGAGGCCACGGGAGTGCCCAAAGTAAGAGAAATAGCCCTGGCACTGAAGCCAGATGAAGCCACCATGGTTGATTCAACCGTTGCCAATGTAATGATGACCTTCATGGAGGGGCATGAAGCCGTTTTGAAAAAATCGCGCAGCAAGAAGCTGGCCTTTCAAACCTCCGCACCGTTTCTAATCCAGACATACGGAAAGGACGGCGTTTTGTACTTTACATCGAACACGGAGAGCTACGACTTCGTGGCGGAACGCAACCTGTCTATCCCGGGATTAAAAAAAGGTGAAAAGCTGGTCTCGGGAGGCAACATCGAGAGATGTATCAGCTCCCGCCAACCGGTTACGGCGTTTGTATCCAGAGATGTTTACGGAGTGAACCTGCAGCTCTGGGTCGTGCCCATTTTTGAGGATGACGACGAAAGCCGGCCGGTTTGCGGAACTTATGGCGTATTCACTCCTCAAATGCATCCGATTGAAAAGGCATTTGACATCTTTGCACCGATTGTTATCGATTCCCAGCCAGAAGGTGCATGGGCCTGTGTTACAGATATGGAAAAGATTGTTGCGCGAAGAGGCTCGGACAAATTTGACCTCAAGCCGTTGCAAATAGGCACCGTTATGACCAAGCATCCAGTGGTTAAAAGGGTCCTGGAAACGGCCACCAAATATGTAAGCGATACTAAAGACAACACTTATGGTTATTGCCGAACAACCGGCATTCCGTTATTTGACGATAACACCAACGAACTGGTCGGCATTTTCGCTTTAACCGTACCTCGCAACCTGGCCAGCAGCCTGCAAGAAATGTCGGTAAAATTAAAAGAAGCCACAAACGAAATGGCTAATATTATGCATGAAATTGCGAATGCGGCCGGAGAAATCAACAATACCGGAGCCGTGCTGGCTGAAAGGATTCAGGCGGTTAAGGACAATGCTGACAGCATCACCGAAATCGTCGGCTTTACCAAGAGCGTTGCCGAGCAGACCAAGATGCTAGGGTTGAATGCTGCTATCGAAGCCGCCCGAGCAGGAGAACATGGCAGGGGATTCGGCGTGGTGGCTGAAGAAATACGCAAGCTTTCTGATGAATCCAAGCAAACCGCTGACCAGATTGGCAAACAGATTATCGAGATTGAAAACAAGGTGAAAGATGCGGTATCCGCTTCCAGCACTACTTTAAGGCAGAGCGAAGAACAAGCCGCAGCCACCCAAGAAGTAACCGCCGCGGTGAGTTCGCTCGCCCATCTGGCAGACCAGCTAACTGATTTGGCCAGCAATCTTTAAAGACGCAAGGCAGATTTCGGAGCCGGCGGCCAGGTACTGCCGGCTTTCTTAATGGGTGGTGCAAATTGTTGAACAGGAGCGCATATGCAGCTCTTTAACTGACGGCTCCGGTCCAGATATAGGCTTCGGCTGGTACGGTTTCGCCGTTTTCCAGTTCCACATTAATAACCTCTCTGATGAAGTGAGTGTCATTATTCTGAATAAAGTCCAGCTTGGCAAGGGTTGCCGGATCAATATCATATACTTCGCCTTGCACGATCTGGTCCTTTTCAGGAAGGATACCGTCCAGGCCGCCCAGGATATATTTTTTATATCCCTTAACGTGACCGCTGCCCAGGAATGCCTTATCCTGCAAATAATATTGGTGATAACGGCCATTTCTCATGAAACTGCCATATACGAAGACCTTAATCATCGGTTAATCACGCTCCTGTTTTTATTAGCCCCATTATCTCATACCGCGTATTCACTCGAAAAGGCGGGTTTTCCAAAAAAATGAGGCTTTCGGGTCGCTTGAAACCGGAATGCTTGCTATAATTGGACTACAGATAGCGCATGGTGCATCATTCTGCGCGTTTCGCGCCGGTCGATGAAGGCTTCAAAGACAGCCAGCAGATGAACGCAGATGGATTTATGCAGGTGTGGCACTGTTTTCTCCACTGAAAACTATCTTCGCACCAGGGTAAAACGCAGTAAGGATAGGCATTTTTATGCAGGCAGTAGTGCAAAAAGCAGAAAAAGTCGTAAAAGCACGTCCGCCGGTCAAATGGGCCGGAGGCAAAAGCCAGCTTTTGGCGCAGTTTCAGGAGCTTTATCCGTCCACAGATATCAAGCTGTATATGGAGCCCTTTTTAGGCGGCGGGGCCGTTTTTTTCGATATCTGCCCGCAACGGGCGGTTCTTCTGGATAACAATCCCGAGCTGGTCAACTTCTACAATGTATTGAAGTACGGCCTGGAAGCCCTTGTCGCCGATCTGAAAAAGCACCGGAACGAGGACTATTATTTTTATGAAGTCCGGGCCATGGATCCAGAAAAGCTAAGCCCGGCCGAAAGAGCCTCCCGATTTCTATTTCTCAATAAGACGGCATATAACGGCCTGTGGAGGGTAAACAAAAAGGGGCAGCACAATGTGCCCTTTGGCAAATATAAGAATCCCAGGATCCTGGATGAGGGCAACCTGTCTGCTGTCAGCAGCACCCTGCGCAATGCAGAAATATTGGAGCGTGATTTTGAATGTGTTGTTCAATACGCTGAACCGGGTTCTTTTGTATATTTGGACCCGCCGTATCATCCATTGTCGTCAACATCTAACTTTACCAGTTATACTGCCAGCCCTTTCGGCGCGGAAGATCAGGAGCGCCTGGCAAAAGTATTCCAGAAGCTGGATCGCCAGGGCTGCCTGGTGATGTTATCCAATTCAGATACACCATTTATCAGGGAACTCTATAAAGAATATTTGATTGACCAGGTTTTTGCCAGGCGGCTTATTAATTGCCAGGGTGAAAAACGCGGCTTTATCAGCGAACTGGTGGTCAGGAACTATGAACAGTAATATTGGAGGGGAACCTTTCCCCAATTAACAGATTGAGAGGTAACGGAAATGCCGGGTCCACTCAAAATTATTATAATTGAAGACAGCCAGGATGACGCCGAACTGCTTGCCTATGCCCTGCGCAGTTACGGTTATGAACTGGATAGCGTCAGGGTGGACAACGCCGCTGATCTGAATAATGTCTTGAATGAGCGTGATTGGGATTTTGTGACTTCCGATCACTCCATGCCCGGCTTCAGCGCTCCCGAAGCCTTGAAAATCGTCCAGGATGCCAGACCGGGCTTGCCGGTGATTATTGTGTCCGGGGAGATGAGCATCGACCTGGCGGTTATGTTGATGAAGGCCGGCGCCCTGGATTATGTACAGAAGTCTGATCTGGCCCGTCTGCCCCTGGTCCTGGAACGCGAAATCAACGAAGCCCGCCTGGTCAGAGAATTCTCACGGGTTAGCTCCAAACTGGCTGAAGCCGAAGCCTGGCGGGAGGGTATACTGGCCGTATTGCCAGAGGGCTTGCTGGTAATTGACCAGAATGGCATGATACGTTTTGCCTCGGATATAATGCTGCAAATGGCTGGAATGGAACCGGGGGCATCATGGGAAGGCATGAATCTGGCCAGCTTTATTCCCGCTGATGAGAAAGAGGCCATGGGCCACCGTCTGTATGAAATCATTGCCGCCCGCCAAACGCTGCGCAGTGAATATACATTGTTAAGCCTGACAGGAGCCAGGATAGATATTGAAACCAATTCCACCCCCATTGAAGACGTTAACACTCACTCGATTGCCTGCCTCTCCATAGTTCGCGACATCAGCGAACGCAAACGGGCTGAACAGGAGCTGAGGGAAAGCGAAGCCAGCTTTAGGGGGCTGTTCAATAGCGTGTCAGAAGCTATTTATATACAGGATCAGTACGGCGTATTTCTGGATGTAAATGATGGCGCTGTTGAAATGTACGGGTATGAAAAAGCATTTTTCATCGGCAAAACCCCTGAAATTATCAGCGCTCCCGGTTTGAACGACATGGAAGTGGTGGGTGACGCAGTGGCCCGGGCATTCAGAGGCGAAAAACCGGGCTTCGAATACTGGGGTCGCCGAAAAAACGGCGAAATCTTTCCCAAGGACGTACGGCTTTATCCAGGAAAATATTTTGGACAAAATGTGGTAATTGCCATGGCCCAGGATATAACGGAACGGAAGAAAAACGAGCAGGCATTTAGAGACAGTGAAAGAAAATACAAGCAGATCTTCGAATCCTACATTGATATCTACTACCAGGTCGATACCGGCGGATGTATAACCGTTATTTCTCCATCGGTGCAGACCCTGACCGGCTGGCAGGTTGAAGAGCTGATTGGCACTCCGGTTGTTGACATATATTCTCGACCGGCTGACCGCCAGCAAATGATGGACCTGCTGGAAAACGACGGTATAATTGACAACATGCCGGCAGAACTGAAAAAGAAGGACGGCTCGGCCATGCAGGCCGAGATCCATGCCCGCTATCTGCGCGACGACAATAACCAGATAAGCGGTATTGTTGGCACGGTAAGGGATATAACCAGGCGGCAAAATGCCGAAGAAGCTCTGCGCCGAAGCGAAGCCCGCTACCGCTACCTGACTGATAAGATCAACGACATCGTATGGACCGTTGACCTTGCTTTCCATACCACATATTGCAGCCCTTCGGTCCAGAAATGTCTTGGTTTTACCCCCGAAGAGCGCTTGAATCAAGATATCTCGGAGATGCTGACACCGGATTCATTTGCTGCAGTTCAGGAAATGTTCGCCCGGGAAATGGCTATAGAAGCTGAAGGGACCGCTGATCCAGATCGGATAACCACTTTTGACCTGCATTATTACCATAAAAATGGCTCCAGCCGCAAGCTCGAAAATGTAATCAGCTGCATGCGCGACGAGCACAACCAGCTGGTGGGATTTTTCGGCGTTTCCCGCGTTTTAGTCGGCGAACGCTAACTACATAAGCCAGACTGCAATACATCGGGCAAGCCATCACCATTTCAGCCTTTCTTTATATTAACAATTTATTTTCCTTAATGTTCCCTGGTCACTACATCCATTATTTCCTGTAAAGACAGGATACATCTGCTTTGCGGCTTATCACCCTGTCGCCAGCAACATCATGCATTCACAATAACCTGCTCCATGCTGCCCCTCGTGAATAAAAAATCCATGATACCAATAAAATGTGGCCCAAAATGCGACATTGTTTCGTTATGCTCATTTGTTAACGATGGTCCTTATTTGGCAATAGTATCCATAATTATACACGAATTGTCTGAAAAACGGGACAAGGTAATGAAACATAGGGCTCAAAAGGAAAAAAAACAAGGAAAGGAGAAAATAATATGCAAAAGTCCAGAAAAAGTCCAGAAATATCTAAGGCAAAAGTATGAGATGTATTAGGACATATAAATACTCGATTGTACATGTTAAAGCAAGGGCGTTGCGTAATTTGTGCAGGCAAATTTTCTTAACAAAGGATTAAGAAGGCCAGGAAGGCTCTCATACGAAAATAAACTTTCCGCCAATAGTATTTAGAATTGAACGCTAGTAAACTAGCATTCATGCACTGTTGAACAAATGTGACTTATTGCTATGCAAAATGGGACCAAAGACCGGGGAATATTAAGAAAACAGCATTCAAAATCATTTTGAATGCTGCACTGGATAATAAATGTGCACGTATTAATCGTATTAACAGGAGGTTTGAATAATGAGCGAAGCGAAAAAAATGCTGAACATCGCTGGAAATGTTCTTTTTATCGCGCTTATTGCGGTTTTGGCCGTAATGGTAGTTTTCCTTGTCAAGGGAAAGCTGGATGGGGGTGATCCCAGTATCGCGGGCTATAAACTCATGACAGTTCTCTCGGGTTCCATGGAGCCGGAATTTAATACCGGCAGCATGATTATTGTCGCACCGGCAGAAGCATCCGCTATCGCGGAAGGCGATGTTATTACCTTTAAGTCAGCCGACCCAGTGACTGAGGAAGAACTCGTGATCACTCATCGGGTACTTCAAGTGACCAAACAGGACGGGAATTTGGCCTTCAAGACCAAGGGCGATGCCAACAATGCCGAGGACGATAACCTGGTTCCCGCTTCCAAGCTAATTGGCCGCGAAATAATTGATATACCAAATGCAGGATATGTTACTGAATTTGCCAAGAGCAAGAACGGTCTGATATTCATGATTGTCATACCAGGTCTCTTTATAATTGGAGTCGAGCTTCGCAATCTGTGGAAGTATATATCTGATTACGAAAAAGAGCAGGAAAATAGGGGAAACATTACAACAGCAACTGCGAGCAACGAGTAAAAGGCAAACCGGTTGCAAGTCCCTGCTGTCAAAAATGCAGGCTTGAACATAAATTGTCTCATAACCACGCTCCACATACAGGTGAAGCGAATTGAAGGAGGGATGCCAGGACATTTCTGAAGAAATGCTCGATTATAGTGGGCATAGGACCTGAAGTATGAATACTATTCTTGGCGAATGCACATAACATGAAGGAGGAAAACACATGAAAAAGAAAATCGCGGCTTCTTTTATAATGATGGCACTGGTCTGCACAATGATTGGTGGAGCAACTTTCGCTTATTTTACTGATAAGCTAGAAACGGATTCAAAGGTATTTAATGCAGGTATAGTCGATATTGATGATAGTTCATCTCCTGATTTATGGTTTCCCAACACATTTGATTGCAGCAGAATGGTACCCGGTGATAAATTCCATGGTGAATTTATGATTCAAAACAGTAGCAACGTGCCGATATATTACAAAGTAGTTCCTGTATGTACAGGTGAATTATGGGCTAATATCAACGATCCAACTGCAGTAGCGTTAGCAGGTCTGTATCTGTCTTCTCTAGATGCCAACAAGGCATTGACTCCTGACGAATTTGGCAATGCTGTATTAGGTGGACCTAGCGATACACCTTTTAATAAATGGATTATGGTGCCCACTAGTAGACAAAACCCAATTGATGTTGATTTCTCTGTAATTTTCCCTAAGGAATCAGGAAATAAATGGCAAAACAAAGCAGGCAATGTGAAGTTTAAACTCACAGCAATACAGGCCAAGAATATTATAGTGAAGGATACGAATAACACTTATCCTGGCGATCCTCTTGATTCAAACAGCGCGGCTCTAAGTCCGCAGGAAATAGCAGCATTAGACGCTGCGGCAGTATCAATGGCTGGTGAAACTGTTTGGCCGTAGAAATGTGATGTTAACGAGACACTACGAAGATATTATTAATACCTACGTTAAATCAAGAGACCATTGACCCGATATATTTATTTTGAGTCTGGTTTGATATCAAAATCAAACCAGATTCAAAAACATTTATGCTTCAAATGCCAAGTTGACTGGAGTAAGAAAACCATTCAATATGTTGAATTGTTTTTTTAACTCGGTCATATAATTAGGACTCGATATTTTCGGAGGATTATTATGATAAAGAATTTTTCCCTATTGTTAGCTATAACCATTATTGGTGGGCTAATGGTTATTTCCACCGGAGCCTACTTTACTAATACAATTATCTCCGGTTCAAAAACATTCACAGGCGATTCGCAATGTTGCAGTCTCAAAATAAATCCCAACGACACAATTAACTTTGCCCAGGCATGTAAAATGGTGCCAAAATCAAGTCAGACTTATTGCATTACTATTAAAAACGAAGGCACTTTAGCTGCCCGCTGGAGATTGGGTATGCAAAACACGAAGGGAAGCACTCAAAACGAGCAATTCCTGAATAGTCTCGTGGCGACATTCTATCTTGATAAAGAAGGCACCATTTTCCTTTGCAGCGCGCATATAAAGGACTTCCTTTTGGATTATAATGCCAACGCATGGCTTTATGATACTAGCGTCTATGTACATTATCCTGACCTGGTACCATTGCTCGCTGGCAACGAGAGACAACTGTATATGCGGATTGACTATGAAGGCACAGCCCCTAAAGAAGCCCAAAATGGCAGATTTGATTGTGATTTTGTACTAGAATCCCGCCAAGAAGCGGCAGCAATTGATTGGCCGCCTATAACGACTCATTAGCACTATTAATGAATAAAATCATAGAGGGTCTTGATGATGAACAGCATAAGCAGCATTAACCGCATAAATACCCGCAGAAGGATTATTATAATGCACCGGCAATCAGAACGGGAGGAAATTGATGTACGCATATCCGAGGTTGCAGGCATTGGTCCTCATGAAAACCGGGTATTGTGGCAGCCGGAAATGCTCAATCAGCGGGGACAGGCTTATCGCTCTTTATCCGGTTTCCGGATTGGATAGGTTTGAAATATTTAGATTAATTGACAGGCATGATCTCAGGCGATCGTTTGTGGGAACTGTCGCTTGAGTTCATCCCGGTTGAACGGACGGGATGCATTTGAACCATTATTGACTTCAGGCAGGGCTATATTTTCCACAAATTAGGGAAAGAGAATCTTGCCAGTCCAGCATAAAAGGAGGTAGATGATGCACCGAGCAAAACTGAATATGGTAAGCGCAGCCTTGATACTGGCGGTAGTGTCGCTGTTCTGCTGCGGTCCGGCGGTAATGGCCTATTTCAGCAGTCAGTCGACTGCCAGTATAAGCATAAACGCCACCCCGGTCGAAGAAATATGGGCCGTGTCCGGAGCCTTTGACGAAGGCGCCTGGGCCAGCACCGGCAGCAGCGGCATATATGTGAACAATAAGACTGACCAGGACATGTGGGTGTATTTTGAATATTCCGGCAGTCTGGAACAGGTATTCAAGCAGGCCAATCCGGAAAAAATACCGGCCGGGCAGAGTGCTCAGATACCTCTGAAACCGCTGGATGGAACGGATACACCCCGGATTCTCAATCCCCAGGCCTTGATTACAACCCGCACTTCGGGTGAAGGGATTAGCTTGAGTACCACCTGCAGTTGGGTTCGCTTTAAAGGCACCGTAAAGGCCCGGATCATGAATGATTACGACAGCTGGGAAAGTCCCGAGATAAGTATTTCCGGAAAGACTCTGTGGGGGGTCTATTTCAAGGATTTACTGGGCAGCGATCCCGATACCTATATCAAGTCATGTTACAGCAATGTCGTATGGGAAAATGAGGCAGGGAATTCGGTTCTGAACCTGTCCAGTAAAAACCTGCTGGGAACAGGAAATGGCACCGGCGGAAGCGTTGGCGAAGAGGCCAGCGGCATTGTTGCGGAGGCTTTAAGTGGAGAAGCCCTTTCCAGCAAGACTGTCGAGGTTCAAGCCTCAACCCTCAGCCTGCTGGAAGGACTGGTTCAGTATAAGCCGCTTGAATTCGTACTTCCAGTGCTGCAGGCTGTAGACCAGGTGGCTCCCGGATTGTTGCAGGAACGGTCTTTCTACCAGGAAAGCATGAATAAGCTGATTGCCCAGTCGCAGCAACTGTGCAGCCTGCTTGATATGTACAGGACTGAAGTGAGCACCCTTACTGGCCTTAATCAGCAGCAGGCCAAACAGATTGAGGACTTGAACATCCAGGTGGGCAATCTGAATGTGCAGATTAGCGATAAGGATGCCAGGATTGCCGAGCTGGAACGGCAGCTCGCCCTTCAAAGCGTGCCTGTAGCGCCGGCGCCGGTGGAAGCCAGTGTAAGCACCGAAGCTGCTCCAGCGGCAACAGCTGTTGTATCGCCTGCCGAAACTACCGCTGTGCCGCCAGCTGAAACTGCACCGGTGGTGGGATCTGCACCAGCATCGACCGGGACCGATACATCTTCCGAGATTAATCCCGGGAGCGGTTCCCCGGTGACCGGTTCATCTCCAGCACCAGCAGCAGACTATTCGAATAGTGCCAGCGGCCCAACGGATACTGGTACTTCCACTGAAAGCGGCAGTACCCCGGCAACTAACAGCTAGACGGGGAAAGCAGGTATATGTAATAAAATCATCAAGGCAGCGCAAACAGGACCAGGGGTGAAAGGTAACACCCGTTTTACCCCTGGTCATAATCCTTTCAAGGATGCGGACGGAATTTTTAAGCTGCGAATAATGCAGTCCATGCAAGAACTTCGTCCCGGTTTTTGAAATCTACCTGATTATTTAAGTCGATTTTTAATACTTACAGGATTTACTGCGAAGCATACACAGCCGAAATATAAAAGATAATACAATGTAAAGCCACCAGGGTGGAATATTTTGATTTCTGAAAATGCTTGATATGAACTGCCATCGCGATGGTCAGGAGGATTATTAATGAAAAAGAAATATCTATTGCTATCAACACTGCTTGTATGCAGCATGGGGTTTATTTTGAGCTATGCAGCGTTATCGACCTTCGCGGGCACCACCCAGGGAATTCTCTACACCAGCCATAAAACACCGGTGGAAATGGTTTTTGAAGGTACAGAGCTGATGCTTCCTGGTGATTATGCGAGCGGTTCGCTGGCCATAAATAACGATTTACCCGCCACTACGGTTTATGTGACCCGGCTTTTCGTTATTGGAGCTGCTGATGATGATAAAGATGTTACCGCCAATGAAGATATCTTTTTGAAAAACATGAACATTAAGGTTACCAGGGGCATTTTACCAATTATAGCTGAAACATATTTCGAAGGCAGTCTCTATAAGTTCATTGCTGACGGTTATAAACTCGACAAAGCTGTTGAATTGAAGCCAGGAGAGCAGCTGGACCTGAACTACGCAATAAGTTTCCCCACGACTGCCGGCAACGAATGTCAGGGAGCTTTAACCAAGGTGGCATTCGGAGCTGATTTCGGATATGGAACTGATCCCGGCAGGCACGATGAGCATACTGACGATAAATATACGTCTACGACGACTACGGCTTCGCCGGCACCAACTGCCGAGACCGTTGTGGAACCAGCGCCGCCGGTTGTGGCGGTTGTCGAAGACCAGCCCGTGGTTGAACCGGAACCGCTGATTGCACTTCCGATACCTCCCGGGATACTGCCGGAAACTGGGCTTCACGGCCTCGCCGGAGGAGGGCTGGCTCTGCTGATGGGCGCTGGCGGCCTGGCCCTGCGCAGGTTTGGCAAACGCAAGAAATAATAAACGGTTGGGGAACCGTCTCCTTGCTTCCCTAGTCGATCCGCTTCAAGCCTTCCAGGCAGCGGCCGGCCAGTTCGCGGTAGAGCATAATGCCCCGGGTGTTGTAATGCTGTAATTGCACCGATACCTCTTTGACCACCTGGGCAGGGCTGCCCATGGCCACCATCCCGGATGGAACCGTTTTCCCGGGAATCAGGACACTTCCCAGGCCTAGAAATGATTTTTCTTCCATGGTGCAGCCCATGGAAACAATCGACATCATACCGACTGTGCAGCCGTCTTTAAGCACACAGGGGCCGTGGATAACACAGCTATGGCCGATAAGCACATTTTCACCAATTAGCGCCACTGTGCCGACATCCATATGTACGACTGTGTTGTCTTGAATGTTGCTGCCATTGCCCACCACTATGCTTCCATAATCGCCTCTCAAGGTGCAGTGAGCTCCTATAAAGCAGTTAAGGCCGATCTTGACATCCCCGATCACCACTGCCTCGGGGTGGATAAAACTGCCCGCACCAACCTGCGGTGTGATTCCTTCAAACTCGTATAGCGCCATGCATGTAACCTCCATCGGCATCACTGACCCCAATTGGCCCTATAATGTATTATACACGTTGCCGCCGGTGTTTACCTGGGCATAAGCAAAGTAAACACCACCTCCGGACCCGGTTCGATGCCGAACTTAACCATTCCACCCATCTTTTCGGCCAGGCTGCGGGCAATGTACAGGCCCAGGCCGCTGTGTTCACCGCCTTTGCCAGTATTGCCGCGAGTGAAGATATCATCGTTAAGTGACATATTGGCGGACAGGGGATTGCTTACTGCAAAGCGCAGCAAGGGTCCCAGCCGGTCAATACGAATAGTGATCCAGCGATGCTCCTTATCCAGGTTTTCTACTGCATCCAGGGCATTATTTATGAGGTTGCCAATAATTCTAATGAGTTCCAGGTTGTTCTGGTTGACCATGTCGCCATCCACCGGGCTGCTGATCTCGGCAGTCAGGCGGATGCTGCGCCGGCCAGCCTCAATATGCTTGGCGTTTAACAGGGCGCTTAAAAACGGATTGGCGGTTTTTAGTGCCTCATTCATGGTGCCAATGCCCTGGTTAAGGGAAGCCATGTATTCGTTTAAATCGTTAAAAGAGCTTGCAATTGCAAGCTCGTGCATTTTATCAATGTGAACGGTAAAATCGGCATGCTGCTGGCTGAGGGATAAGAGAAAGCCGGACATTTCCTGGGATAGCTGGTTGTATGTTCTAACCCGGTCCAGTTCGAGAGACAGGCTGCCATTCTGCCTGAGAAGAATTAGCATACATATCAGAACAGCGGCAAAGCAAAACAAAAGAGCCAGATACGAGAAATGCCGGGAAATCAGCTCCAAATGCTGGCCCATAACCAGCAGGATCGCTGCTATCAAGAAAATTTGTATATTAATCAGGAACAGAATCGCAGCGCTGGATTTTATTTTCCCCGTCTGAAAACGGATGGCCACCAGGTTTGCTGATAGCCGGAGACCTATGTAGTAGGCTGCCAAAGGCATGGCCAGATCAAACAATAACCATATCACGGTGGTTTCATAGGAGGCCTGGAAAGTAAAGAAGCTCGCGGGATTATTTCCGGCAACGGCTGCGCCGATAAATGACAGCAGGGTGGAAATTAGCGAAAAGAAGCTGAATATAATCATGCTTAACATGGCAGAGCGATTGGAACTGTCATAAAGCCAGCGGAACATAAGAAAAAGAAACAGGACATATACCGCTAAAACGGGGACAACTGTGCTGTAAACCATGCTTACATACCACAGGCAGGTATAGACAATGGCATTGCCGGCAGCGAAGGCGGTGAATCGATGCCAGTTATTCATCACATCAGCCCTGATTATTATCAATGTTGCCAGTTGAATCCAGATGCCTTCCGACAGGGCTGACATAAAAGCGTATGATATGACAGCTAATTCAGCCGAAGTCATTCAGTGGCCTCCTTTCAGCAGAGCGAGAAACCCAAACATGTTTTTCGACAAGCACGGTTCAAAGACTAAATTTATCATGCCCTTCGCTTGCAGCTCACGGATCCGGATAAGATAAACTCATGGCCATAACCAGACCGCTTTCCACCCGAAATTCCAGGCGAGCGCCTAACTTTCCAGCCGTTTCTTTAAGAGGAGCCATGTTTAGCAACATCCAGGAATTGAAAGCAGCGTGCCTGCTTTCTGCCACATCTTCGGGCTGCCCGTCTGGACTTCCTGCCAGCGGATTACATAACGAAAAGAGGTAACAGGGCTCCTTGTACATAATATCCATAATCAACCAGCGTTCACCGGCTGCAAGTTCATTCAGCGCCTGCCCGGCAATATCCAGCATTGCCCCCAGCAATTGGGCGATCTGGACGCCATGCTCGATGATGCCTGGCCGGTCCAGGCTGGTGCTGATATTTAAGTCCAGAGTCAGGCCCTGTTCTCGGGCCGCCACTGCCCGGCTGTTCAGAAATGAGCTGATAACAGGATTGCCGGCTTGCAGTATGCTATTAAACGCGCCATACTCGTTTTTAAGAGCTAACAGATATTCTATTAATTCATCCCTGCATTCGGAATATAGAAGGGCGTTGACGGTCTGCACGTGGTTGACAAAGTCGTGACGCTGAGCCTGGCAGCCAATGACCATTTGCTGAACCTGTTCGGCCAGGGCGCTTTGTTTGCGATGAAAATCGACTTCATTGCTTAACTGCACCGCATTGATGAAAATAAGCTGCATGGATAGGAAATAAATTATGCATGCCAGGGCTACGTAAGCCCCGTCTATTACAGTCTGATTCGATGCATAGTGAATGACATAGTCTTCAGTGCAACCCATTAGCAGCGAGTATTGAACCAACAGGGTAACTATAACAAGGGTGACTTCAAGTCGGGGAGAAAAGACGCTGTAGCTTACAAAAGCTTTGCCAGGCGGAGTAATTCTAAAAATGATCGCTGCGGTTACAAAAGCCGCGCTCAGCGGCCATACGGTCTTAAGTAACAAATCAGGTTCGGCTTCCATCAATATAACAGAATCCGGCAAGAACTGGGCCAGCAATAATTGAGATAGAATTGTATGAATACAGTAGATTGTGATCAGCCAGGCACTTATTCTTAATGTCTCATTCCGGTTGGGAGCCAGAAATAAACTGACTAAACCGGTTATCACCAGCCCGCATATTAGAAAGTGGACTATTTGTATATCGCAATAGCTGGTCCGCCAGGCAATCATAAAGGAAAGGGGGGCCATAACAGCCGTAAAGGCCGCTATTCGCGCTTTGGACGGCCAGGGACTCACCTGCAGCAATATAAGGCTGGCCAGCAGGCAGGACAATATCTGCGGGACGCTTAAAAATATTATATTTATGTAATTTGGAAAAAGGTGCTGCATCATACTCCACTATATTAACCGTAATGAGAGCTGAAATTTGCGCTTATTCGTACAATCTTAAATCTAACAAAGGAGCATTCAAGCGTCAAGTGAGGAGCGGCAGCATGAATGCTGGCACCGTGCCCCGGAGGCAATGTTTGGAGCGATGCAGGCATATATTAACCAGAACTATGAAATCGCTTCTTGACTAGAGGCACCAGATAAGTTCAAAATATGCATATAAATACAAAATATTCGAACAATTGTCAAGTCAATCGGTTATATAGGCGCCAGTGCCTCTGAAGCGTCAGGGCAGCGGTACCGAATGTAATCCTGCCTGTCATCCCGCAAACGAAGCAGAAAACAATTGAAGGAGGTACTATTATGGCTCTGCCTTTGGAAGGAATACGAATTCTTGACCTGTCCAGGTATTTGCCGGGACCTTTTTGTACCCAGATACTGGCTGACTTCGGTGCTGAGGTAATTAAAGTTGAAGATCCCCGGGGCGGCGACCTGGGCCGCTCTTTGCCCCCACTGGCCGGACCTGAAAGCGCCAGATTCTATACGGTTAACCGCAATAAAAAGAGTGTTACACTGGACCTGAAAAAGGATGATGGGAAAGCCATATTCAAACGCCTGGTTGAAGGGGCTGATGTGGTTATTGATCAGTTTCGCCCCGGGGTCATGGATAAGATGGGACTGGGCTACCCGGTACTTAAGGACATCAATGAAAGATTGATATATTGCGCGATTACGGGTTATGGATTAACCGGACCGATGAGGGATGTTGCTGGCCATGATTTGAACTATCTTAATCTGGCAGGAGTTACCGGTCAAAACGGGGCCAGGGGTGGCAAGCCCGCCATTTGCGGGGCCCAGATAGCGGATATCGCGGGAGGCACGCTGTATGCCGCAATTGGAATACTGATTGCCCTGGCAGGCCGGCAGCAAAGCGGAAAGGGCCAACTGGTGGACATGGCCATGCTGGACGGTTCTATCAGTCTGATGGCGTACACCATGGGCGAGTGGTGCGGATGGGGACGTCTGGCCGAAATGGGCAATGACGTACTGAACGGGGGATATGCGTTTTACCAGATATACCGCACTAAAGACCAGCAGTTTGTAAGCCTGGGAGCTGTGGAGGAAAAATTCTTTGCTGAATTTTGCAGCAAAATTGGTCGGCCGGATTTTGCCGTTGAACAATGGAACACGGAACGGCAGGCCGAGATCATTGCTGAAATTGAAGCCATCATAATGGAAAAGACCAGGGATGAATGGGTTGAATTCATGGCCGGCGCCGATATGTGTTTTACTCCGGTGCTGACCCTGGAAGAAATGACCAATCACCCGCAGGTAAAAGCCCGGGAAATGATATCCTGGCTTAATAATGTTAATGATTCCGGCAAGAATATTGCCATAGCTGGAAATCCGATCAAATTATCCGAGACCCCGGCCAATACCAGCCTGGTTTTCCCGTCCCTGGGAGAGCATAACCAGGAAATTCTTGGCAAAGCCGGCTTTTCCAGCGAGGAAATTGCCGGGTTTAAAAAAGAAGGAATAATATAAGCGCTCGATTCTTCTATCGGCAGTTCAAGAGCTTGATTATTACTGAAGGAATCATAAGGTGCAAGCGTAATAATAAACAATAGCAACAATTAGAGTGTCGAAAATACTATCTAATTATCAGTCCATTTAATATAATATTTGTGTACAGATCAGAATTGAACGTAAATGAACACTTCTGTTGATGCCGCGCGATTCCAGCATCGTTCGCAGCCAAGCTATGCGCCAGCCGCAAGTGTATTCCGGTTATGGGGAGGAAGCCGAACATGGGAAGAGCGAAATCGATTCTCGTGGTTGAGGATGAAGAACTGGTCAGAATCAATCTGGCCGCGTTCCTGGAAGATGAAGGATACCGCGTACTCTCTGCTGAATCTGCCGAAGACGCGCTTGATATGCTGGGCAAGAGGGGTTCAGTAGATCTGGCTATTGTCGATATGAATTTGCCCGCTATGGATGGCAATCAGTTAATCAGCATACTCCACCAGCGTCAGGAAGCAGGCAATTTCCTGGTTTATACAGGAATAAGCGAATACAATCCTCCCCCTAAGGTGGTAACTGCCGGAGTAAGCCCCAAGGACGTATTCTTCAAACCAGTTTTCGATATGAACACGATTCTGAATGCTATTCATAAGAAAATTGGCATGTCTATCCAGGTATAGATATTCCCGCAAACTGTCATTCCGGTTTGTTTACAAATTTTTAACATTAATACGGGTGATTCGTTACGTACTGTTGGATATATCTTAACAAATGCGGTGTATGATAAGAATGCAGCAACTATTAATATTTCGAACAGGGCTAATCCGTGCCCGGATTATAAGGAGAAATAACAGAATGAAATCATCAATGGAACGCGTATCACAGTACATGCAGGAAAGCTCCAATATTTATGCCAAGGCATGGGACATGTATATGTCAGGACTCAATGTCATGTATGAAAACCAGGAACAGATGAACAACCTGGTGTTATCAACCATGGACAGAATGCAGACCATTAATTCTGAAAGTACCAAAATGGCAGAAAACATGATCAAGCAGGCAAAAGAAGGCCAGATGCAGCTTAAGAACTCAATGGCCGATACCATGCAGACCGTTTTTGACGGTGTCCCTGCTCCGGCAGTGGATTATTTCAAAGAGCTCAATGCCAAGCTTGCCGATATAATGCAAATGAACAAATAGTAATCAACTACCCATAAATTGACAAAGTCAGACCGATGAGGAAACGCGAAGGTCGCGTTATGAGCAAAGGCCGTGATTGAGGCGTACTTGACGTACGTTGATTGGTCAATGCTCATCAGTCGTTATACTCCTGATTCGATCCATCGACATTAGGTGCCATATGGCACCGTCAGCGGTTTCGCTGATATGACGATGAGATTCGCTTTTATCATCGGTCTGAAACAGCCCTTCAAGGGCTGTTTTTTATTTCTTTATTGCTTAACAAAGCGCCCGGGCCGGGTTAAACTGTAGCAAGAGGGGGGATTGCATGATCAGATTCAATAAAAACGGCTTGTTGAGCGCAGAAGATCATCGGATCACCTTGCAGGAATTGGAAGAACTTCAGAAGATAGGACCGGACAACGGTCAGGCCTGGGACAGCTCCTGGAGGATGCAGCTATTTAATGAGCTTCGGCGCCGTTGTCTGGAGCTCTACAGCATTGGCATTAATGATATTTTTATTGATGGCTCCTATGCGACTGATAAAGTTCGCCCGAATGACGTTGACGGATATTTTATTGTTCCCAGGGCATTCTGGCTTAATGAGGGTGAAAAGGCCTTGCAGTCGATTGACCCCGATTTCTGGCGCTTCGAAGTTGTAAATGAAGGCGACGGCAAAGCAGCTTATCCCATGGCATTCAGCCACCATATCGAGCTCTTTCCAATGTATTTGGAACATACTATGGAATTTGCTCCCTGTCCGGAGCTGATTGATCCCAAGATTAAGTTTTTCAGGACAGACCGCTATTCGCACCAGCCGAAAGGCATATTTCGCATTGTTAAATCGGAGGTTAAATAATGATTGGATGCGATCGGGAAAAAAGGGCTTGCAAGAGCAAATGCCGCGAAGGCAGCGATGCAATTAGCGTACAGATTAATAAGATGAGAGAATACGGGTACTCCGAAGACGAAATTAAAAAAATAATTGCCCCGGTTGAAGCAATGCTGCAAAAAACCCGCCAGGAAATCGTTCTGTATGAACGTTTGCACAAAAAAGATATCAGCGCTCTGCGGGAGCTATCGCCCGCCCTGCTTTTGATTGGACTGCGTATTTTCATGGGAGTGAGCCGTACCCAGCTTGCTGCAGCGTTGGGGATTGCATGTGAAGATGTAATCCGGGATGAGAAAAATGAATACAGTGGGATTAGCCTGGAAAAGTACCAGAGAATAATCAAAGCGCTGGGTTTGTACGAGGTTCCTGTTTTCGTCGTTGGAGGGCTGGAGCAAGCTGCAGCCTTGCGGGAGGGACTGGAAGAACAGGCGAAAAATCTCTGCGAAAACTGGTTTGTTGGTCCATGAGCGGGATAATTATTATAGGCGATATACACGGGCATTTTGAACGCCTGAACACCCTGATCCATCAGAAGAAGCCACAACTCATTCTTCAATGCGGAGATTTTGGGTATTGGCCGCAGCTAGAAGACGACAGCCTTGAAAAAATCGATTTATCGTCCACAAGCATTTATTTTTGTGATGGCAATGTAGACGACATAAACGCTCTGAATAAACTGAGCGCCGGACGCAAACAGCCGGTTGCAATCCGTCCCGGACTATACTACATGCCTCGTGGCAGCGTGCTTGAACTGCCCGATGGCCGCCGGGCAATGTTTATGGGAGGAGCAATGTCCCGTGACAAACACCAGCGCCATCCCGGGGTGGATTGGTTCCCGGAAGAAGTGCTTTGTTCAGGCGATCTAGGTGAGATATCAGAATATCCCATAGATGTAATTATATCTCATACCTGTCCGGAAGAGTTTTCTCTTGAAAGATATAAGGTTTCCTGCTCCAGTGAAATAGATCCCTCGCAAAAGATTCTATCTGCGGTCTTGGAAAAGTATCAGCCTGCCCTGTGGTTTTTTGGTCACTGGCATTTCAAAGCCAGCGGTCATTACGGACATACAGCATGGTATTGCCTGGGATGGCAGAAAGAAATTCAAGCCTGGCATATGGTTATGCCGCAGGGTTGATTTCTGAAGCCGGTCATTTAAAGTATAATTCAGGGACAAGGAACCGCTAATTAATGGGAGGGCAAAAAGTGGGCATCAGCATATTCACGGACAGCACATCGTACATACCGGATGAATGGCAGCTAGAGCTTGGCATTACCATTATTCCGCTCAGCGTGCAGTTTCCTGACGAGGTTTTCGAAGAAACTGAAGTTGAACACGATTACTTTTATGGAAAAATTGAAAGAACCGGCATAATACCGATGTCTTCACAGCCTTCGCTCGGCCGAATAATAGCCGGATTTGAAGCGGCCCTGAAAAAAGGGGACGATATTGTGGCAGTGTTCATATCCGGAGATATGAGCGGCACTTTTAATTCTGCCGTGATTGCCCGGGAACAGCTCATAAATGAATTTCCTGAGGCACGCATAGAAATCCTGGATTCCCGCACCAACTGCATGGCGCTGGGTTTGCCGGTGGTTGAAGCAGCTCGCGCAGCCAGGGCAGGAGAATCCTTTGAAGAGGTGGTTGAGGTTGCGAAGGATCTTATCCGCAGGATCAATTTTGTTTTTGTTCCAGCCGGACTCGAATATCTTAAAAAAGGCGGGAGGATTGGCGGAGCCGCCGCTCTCCTGGGCTCATTGTTAAGAATCACACCGATTCTGTTTGTTGATAAGGGCAAAACCGCAGTGCTGAAAAAAGCCAGAGGAGTTGAAAATGCGATCGAATGCATGATCGATCGCATAGAACAGGATAATGCCAAATACGGAATACAGCATATTATTGTTCATCATATAGGCTGTTTAGACAAAGGGCAGGCTCTGGCCAAAAGGCTGCAGACCCGCTTTGAACGGGATATTCGCGTTATATCAATCGGGCCGGTCATCGGTCTTCATGTAGGTCCAGGAACTGTAGGCATAGTGTATAGCACCAAGGATCCAGCCAGCTAACAACGGCCGGAGCTGCTAGCGAAACGTGATTATGGTGTTTTCTATGCCGGGCACATGTGCCAGAAAGGCGAGAAATACTGTAATGCTATAACGTAATAGGATTTAGCTGGTCTTGGTCGATACTTCATCATGGAGCCGTTCCAGCTTTTGCGTAAGCTCCAGAACGGTAAGGCTAATAGAGCCGGTTTCGCGGTAGGCTCCTTGAGGCAGGTTCAGTGCATAAGCAACCGGTGAGTTCATATACGATCCTCCTTACAAAATTTACTGATTTTGATGGATTAGCTATATTGTAATAGTTTTGTGTTAAAATATCGACAACATTTTGTAAAAATCTCATTTATTTTCAGAGCATATATTTGTTTAATAGTGTGGTTCTGGGTAAAAATCAGTCAGAGTCGTAAAAATAGTGACCTGGCATGTTTTGCCAGCTGATAATTGAAAACGACAAAAAGACTTATATTTGCCAGGTAAGCAATGAAAGAGTGGGTAGGGCGAGATGGATCATGTAGTTGTACGAGAACTGGTCAGAAACACAGACCGGTATAATGGCCAGGAGATAGAAGTGGCCGGTTGGATACGCAGCAACAGGGACCAGAAAGCCTATGGATTTCTGGCGTTCAACGACGGCAGCCATTTTACCACAGTGCAAATTGTGTATGAAAAGGATTTGCTGGACAACTTCGAGGAAGTATCTCGTTTACGGAGCGGAGCGGCGGTTAGAATCCAGGGAATAGTGGAAAAAACACCCCAAGCACGGCAGGCCTTTGAGATCAAAGCTCGAAGAGTATTTCTGGAAGGGGATTCAGCCGAGGATTATCCTATCCAGCCTAAACGGCACAGCCGCGAATTCTTGCGCGAAGTGGCTCATTTAAGGCCGCGCACCAATCTTTTTTCGGCAGTTTTCCGGATTCGTTCCGTGCTTTCTTTTGCGGTTCACCAGTTTTTCCAGGAAAGAGGCTTTGTGTACGTGCATACACCCATAATAGCAGCCAGCGACGCTGAAGGAGCCGGGGAGATGTTCCGGGTGACCGTTCTGGAGGCAGAAAAACCGCCTCTGACTGAAAAAGGTGATGTTAATTTCGGCGAGGACTTTTTTGGCCGCAAATCCAGCCTGACCGTAAGCGGGCAGTTGGAGGCGGAGGCTTATGCCCTGGCTTTCAGGGATGTATATACCTTTGGACCGACTTTCCGGGCGGAAAACTCTAATACGGCCCGGCATGCCGCTGAATTTTGGATGATTGAACCTGAAATGGCCTTTGCCGATCTGGATGATGACATGCTGGTGGCCGAGGACATGGTGAAATACCTGGTTAAAGCCGTTCTTGAACAGGCGCCGGAAGAAATGGAATTTTTGAACGATTTTGTGGATAAGGGCCTGCTGGACAGGCTCAATAACCTTCTCAGAGACGATTTTGCCAGGTTAAGTTACACCGACGCGGTGGATATCCTGATCAAGTCGGGAGAGAGCTTCGATTATCCTCCGGCCTGGGGCCGGGATCTGCAAACCGAGCACGAGCGATACCTGACCGAAAAGGTTTTGGGCAAGCCCGTATTTGTAAGCGCGTATCCCAAGGACATAAAGGCTTTTTATATGCGTCAGAACGACGATGGCCGGACCGTTGCCGCCATGGACCTCCTGGTGCCTGGGGTCGGTGAGTTGATCGGGGGCAGCCAGCGTGAAGAAAGGCTGGAACGCCTTGAACAAAGAATGGAAGAACTGGATATGGACAAAGAAGCTCTGGGCTGGTATCTGGATTTGCGCAAATATGGAGGAGTAAAACACGCTGGCTTTGGCCTGGGATTTGAACGGATGATTATGTATGTCACCGGCATAAGCAATATTCGTGATGTAATACCTTTTCCTCGCACCGTCAAATCCTGTGAGTTTTAGCCACCGGATCATAGCAATGACCATATTTCTTGATGGAAATATGTTAAAGCGGGGGACATGTGTCCGACAGAAACGATTATTACTTACGCGTATGTCCGGCATTTGTCCCTGCAGAGCGCAGGTGGTTCAATACCTGGTGCTGAACGGCAGGGTAGTTCTAATAGCCGTTAAAGGAAATATTAAGGAATAAGCATTATTATTTCTCCCAATTCCCGGATACCATCTGGGAAGATGACACATTTTAGTAGATAGTGTAAGATATTGACATGATGGAATCATTCAAAAATATAGCAGTAAATGGTTGGGGGCGGCAATCAGCATGACCGAAATGCATCAAACTCGCGATATACCCGAGGAGTGCCGGAACAGTGCGGCGCAGATCCTTTCATATGCCGGTCTGGCTCCAGAGCGGGCGGATCTTTTTATTATTTGCCTGGATGCGTTTATTGAACAAAAAGACAAGCTTTCAGTCGATAAAGAGAGCCTCAACATCAGGGATGCAATCACACCGGTTTTCTGGGAGGTATATGCTGCCGCAGCACGCCGCTCAGCCAGTGAAAAACCAGTCCCGCGGCTGATACGCATGTTTTTGGATTTCTCCTATATGGAAGATCGCCTGCTTACTGATAATGAGATTCATGCACTGTGGAGTCATTATGACATAGAGCCGTCGCCGTCATCAATATCGGTATACGAAATGAGTGGCTGGCTGGCCCGGATTTACCAGGGCGAAAAGGTGCCGTCTATTAATGAGCATGGTCTGGATTATTTTGAAGTGTTCAGAGACAAGCGCAAGCGAGGAGAACTGACTGAAAATGACAAGATGTGGTGGGACGGAAACCACGAAGGGCGGCTTAATCACGAAATCGAAGGATTGGTTCGAATGGGGCAGCGCCTTTCCTATGGGCGCATGGCTGGTTATTTTCCGATACTGCACAGCCAGATGGTTGGCGGCGATATTAAACGCACCATGGTCACCAGGCAGCGCATTGAAAACTGCCTGAACCATATTTTGGGGATAGACCACACCGCATTTCACCGCGAGATAGTGTATCACCAGCCTGAAAAAGGCATTATTCAGCAGCTTATTATGAAAAGAATAATTCCCAATATAATTCTGCTGCCGGTTTGCGGCAAGCGGGGGGTTATGTGGCAGGAATTGACTGCCCGGCAGTCTGCATCACCAGGCAGATTTCTGCTTCCGGCCCTGTGCAGCGAAGAATTGGAACTGTTGATAATTGACCTGGTTGCCAAGTTTCGATGGTATCTTTCCAAAGCAGTCTCAACATCGATGCGTAAAGAAGCATCCACCATGTCGCTGTACAACGACTACACCAATTATCTCCAGTTTTATAAAAAGAACCGCGATTTATCCGGAGATGCCAGGGATAAAATAAAAACCCTGCTGGATCGTCATCGCAACAATATGATAGAAATATTTTCGGGTGACTATCGTACGTGGATCCTGTTTGAATCCAAAGGCTTGATGCGTTTGAACAAGGTCTCCAGGGAAATTATTTTCCGCTATTGCCCTTTCCCTCGCCCCATGCGGGAAAGGCTTGAGAAACAGCCTATTTTTAATCAGATGGTTACACAGTATAACAATATATGTGCACGTGAACTGAAGTCACTGGAAGCAAGGTACAACAAGATTTCCAAAGGAAGCAGTATCCTCGATCCTGAACTCGCCGAAAACCTTCAATTTTACCGGGATTAATTTCTTTTTGAAACGGTTATTTCTGGCAATGACTGCCACTTGATCGACACAAAGTCGAAATGCGCGGAGGATCTGCGTTTATTTATATCCACACAATAAATAACCAATATAACTGAAACAAGATGAAACCAGGCTTGAATTTTGCACACTGCCATGTGGAAAAAAAGAATTGGTTATTTACGTCTTAAACACACATATAATCGCAAAAAAGCGACTTGCTGGTCAATTATTGCGCGAGATAAAAAATATATCCACAATCTATTGATCTGTCTACAAAATATGCTATAATTTATCTTAATCCGTCAGCTATCTTACCTCATTTCTGACAAACGTTTTTCCACCTTCATAGTTTGACGGCCTATTTCCTGCATTTTTATTCCAGATATACCAGGACATGATTTATCTATTGCAGTCTTCGAGAAAGGAGGCGGGGATTTCGCATTGGCGAAAGTTATACCGATTCAAGCAAAAAAACCATCAATCAACACCCTGGGGGATATTCGAAAGGAGCGTGTACCGATGACTAGCAGTTTTGACAGCATCAACCGTTACATGGAAATGACCAGCAGCATTTATGAAAAAGTGTGGGATATGTGGATGATTGGCATGGGCTCATGGACCAACAGCCAGGAGCAGATGTCGGATTATTACAAGAACTATCTGGACAGAATGCAGCTGGCCAGTGCGGAAAGCGCCAAGGCTTCGGAAGACATTCTGAAACAGGTTAAAGATAGTCAGACCCAAATGAGAAGTCTTTTCGAAGACTCGATGAATTCAGCGTTCAGTAATGTTCAAATGCCCCAAATGCCGTTGTTCGACTATTTCAGTCAGCTTAACAAGAAGATTTCCGATCTGTCGAGCAAAGTGGATAATGCATAAAGGACTGTAGCATACCAGGCGCTCGGATAAGGCCGTGCCTGATGCTATAGACATAAATGACCGCCACGCCGCATAATGAGATGCAGCATGGCGGTTTATTTTTTGTGTTAGCGCCAGTGATTCAGCCCGGAAGGGGTTATTAGCACTATTTGAAATATTCGGAAGCCAGGGCGGTGAAAGCCGGAAAAGAGCGCTCAATAGTAGCAATGTCCTGGCAGAAGGCGATGCGGAAGTAGCCAGGAGCTCCAAAGCCTCGGCCTGGCACCAGCAACAGGTTATGCTTGATAGCAGATTGGACAAAGCTCACATCGTCCTCGACCGGTGATTTAGGAAACAGGTAGAAGGCTCCCCGGGGTTTAACACAAATGAATCCTAGTTCAGTCAGCTTGTTGTATATGAGATCGCGCCGTTTTTGATATTCGGCAACATCAGGACCCTCATCAAGGCAGGCGGCAACCAGCTGCTGGAAAACCGATGGCGCATTAACGAAGCCCAGAATCCGGTTGGCAAAGACCAGGCCGGCCACCAGGCTGGCATGGTCTTCGATCATGGGGCTGATCGCAATATAGCCGATTCTTTCACCGGGCAAGGCCAGGGATTTGCTGAAGGAGTTGACTACAGCACAGTTCTTGAAAATTTTCATGGTTTGAGGCACGCTCGCACCATCGTAAACCAGCTTATTGTAAGGTTCGTCTGATATCAGCAGTATATTCGATCCTAATTCAGCCTCTTTTTTCGCGATGACAGCCGCCAGGGCTTGCAGCGTTGCTTCCGAATAGACCGCGCCAGTAGGATTGTTCGGCGAGTTTATCAGTATTGCCCTGGTCGAAGGGGTGATGGCCCCGGTCAGAGCATCCAGGTTGGGTGTGAAATCCTCGTTGGACGGAACCCGCACCGTTTTACCACCGTGATTGTCTATATAAAAATGATACTCGACAAAATAAGGAGTAAAAACAATCACTTCGTCACCGGGATTAAGAATGGCCTTCAGAAGAACATTCAAGCCTCCGGCTGCTCCGCAGGTCATAATAACCAGCTCTGGAGCGATTTCCAGTCCGGTTTCGGAGCTGATATGTGAGGCAATGCGCTGGCAGACCGCCGGGCTGCCGGAATTGGAAGTATAGCGGTGCATGCCCTTCACATCATCGGCGACCAGGTTTTGCAGGGTCTTGCGAACCCGGTCAGGGCATTCATAATCAGGATTGCCCAGGCTGAAGTCATAGACCTTATCTGCCCCGTAGATTTGCCGCAGTTTTTCGCCTTCTTCAAACATCGCCCGTATCCAGGACGAATTTTGCAGGTCTTCGGTAATTTTTTTTGCCAGCACTTTACCATCTCCCCGTTATATCTTAATTAATTGCCATTGTTCTATTTACACTCGGCGTTTGCCAGTATTTCCACTATGGATGCCAGGACCAGTTGCATTTCTTCCCTGGTGCCTATACTGATTCTTAGATATTCGTTCATCCGGCGCGAATCGAAATAGCGCACCAGTATTTTTCGCTCCATAAGCCCTTCGAACACATATTTGGCCTGACCTGAAGGGGGTTTTGCAAAAACAAAATTGCCGGAGGAATTCAAAACCGAAAAGCCCAGCAGGACCAGCTTTTCTCGAAACCATTCACGGGTCGCACATATTTTGCGGCTGTTCTCCTCCATGTAAGAGTAGTCTTCAAGCGCTGCTACCGCTGCCACCTGGTTGACACGGGCAATATTATAGGAATCCTTGGTCATATCAAGGGCTTCGACCAGTTCGGGATGGGCGAAACCAAAGCCCACGCGGATGCCGCACAGGGAAAAAGCCTTGGAAAAGGTGCGCAAGACAATAAGGTTGTCGTATTTTTCAACCAGCTGGTAAACGCTGGAGCCGGCTGGGGAGAAATCGATATAAGTTTCGTCAACTACCAGCAAGCCGGAATAGCTTTGCAACAGCTTTTCAATTTCCGCAGGCGCAAGCAACAGACCCACATGGGCGTTGGGATTGGCTATAAATATAATTTTTGAGGGAACTCCTGTGTAATCGTCCAGATTGATACGAAAGTCATGGCCTGTTTCAATATACTGGTAGTTTATGTTATATATCTGGGCGGTAGACTCGTAATAAGTGTAGGTGGGATAGGCAAAAAGCACCATATCGCCGGGTTCCGTAAAAGTACGATAAATCAGGGATATGATTTCATCGGCGCCGTTGCCGGTGAATATGTTTTTGGCCGGCAGGGCAAAGACCTCGGCCAGTTTATCCCGCAAAGCGATGGCCTGGGAGCTTGGATAGAGACGCAAATCACCTGTGATAGCGCTTTGCATGGCATTTAACACCCGCGGCGAAGGGGGATAGGCATTTTCATTGGAATTCAGCTTAAGGATGCGATCCTCCGCTGATGGCTGATAGCCTGGAATATAGGCATCAAGGCGCTGGATATGAACGGGGCAGTATTTTTCACGAAGCGTCATTGCAGGCTCCTTTCGGATTCAGATTCACTTCGAATCCATTCCATTTTTGATTATGCCAACCCTAAGAGCATTTGCAAAGCGGGCCGGCATTCAGCAGCAGCGGCATAGTTAATATAATAGCGAAAAAGCGTTGAGAAGTTAACCCGTTTATCGCTTATACAAGGTGCAAATTGCTGATGCTAGAATAGTCAATGTTATGCTCGACCAATTCGGCCAGCATTAGTTCTATTTCGGCGCAAATAATTCCTATTCCACGGGTGATTTCAGTATGGCTGTGCCTGGAAAATGCCAGGCGCACAAATTGTTCACCGCCGCCATTGGGGAAAAATGGGGCTCCAGGCATGAAAACCACGCCCTTTCGCCGGGTTCTGGCCAGCAAATCGGCAGCTTTAACCGGGGAAGGCAGTTCCGCCCAGATGTACAATCCGCCGTCTGGAACATGCCACTTGAGACCTGGCACCGCGCAGCGGGTCAGCGCATTCAACATTATGTCCCGCTTTTTTTTGTATAGGGGGCGAATTCCATCCAGGTGATCCCGGAGCCGTTTTTTCTGAAATAGCTTAGCCATCAACAATTGGCTGAAGCTGGAAGTATGCAAATCAGTGACTTGCTTAATAAGGGCACAGGCTTTAATAAGCTGTTCGGGTCCGGCTATCCAGCCGATTCTAAGACCAGGAAAAATCATTTTTGAAGCGCTGCCCAGGTATACCACCTGGCCGCTACGGTCAAGTGAAGCCAGCGAAGGCACAGGTTCAGGACCATAGTGAAGACATCCATAAGCATCATCTTCAACAATCGGAAGATGGTATTGCCGGGCCAGTTTGATCAAGTGGAGGCGGCGCTCCGGGTTGAGCGTGCAGGCAGCCGGATTCTGGGCAGTGGGCATAGTGTATATGAACTTGGCCTGCTGGCGTTTTAAAATTTGTTCGAGAATATCGGTCCGCATGCCTTCGCGGTCCACTGGAATGGGCAAGAACCGGGCCCGGGAAAGGCGGAAGGCGTTGAGAGCGCCAATATAAGTAGGTTCTTCAACAATTACGCTGTCGCCTGGTTCGATCAAAGTCCGGGCCAGGATGTCCAGGCATTGCTGAGAGCCCGAACAAACCAGGATGTTTTCTGGAGAATAGCTGCAGCCTTCATCTTTTAGAAACGAGCACAGTGCCTGCCGGAATACGGGCATGCCGTTGGTCTCACTATAATCAAGGGCGGATTTCCATTCGGTGTTCAATACCTGCTCGCAAAGCAACCTGCATTCTTCCAATGGATAGGTTTCAGGATCGGGAACACCCGAGGCAAAGGAAATGAGGTTATCGCTGCTGAGCATTCCCAGTATGCCGGCCAGGGTGCCATCCTGCATACGATGGCTGCTGCGGTTCAACAAATGCTGCCATGCAAAGGGGGGCTCATCGGAATGCTCATTAATCGGCTCGGACGGCAAACTGGTGCATACCCGGGTTCCGCGGCCGACATGGGCTTCTACCAGTCCGTCCGCCGCCAGTTCTTCATAGGCGCGAACGATGGTGCTGCGGTTAACCCCAAGTTCAAGGGCAAGTGATCTTTCGGAGGGCAGGCGGCTGCCAGAAGGCAGATTGCCATTGCTAATTTTTATCATAATTTGATTGCGGATTTGCATGTAGATGGGGGTACGATCATTGCGCTCGAGATTGATTATCATCTGCTGCCACCTCGGTAGATTGTATATTTGTCATAGTTCAGGCTTCAACATCAAGATCAGGCGTTTATAAAAACCAAAGCGTGCATAGAATTCAAGGGCTTTGCCGTTTTCGGGAAGAACGGTAACCATCGTGTCTTCAGCCCCTTCATACCGCATCCATTCCAGCGACCGGTTCATCATTTCACTGCCGATGCCCTGACTGCGCAGGTCGTCATCAACATATATGGAAGCTATTTCTCCTCGCCGGGCGGTGTCAACCAGGCTTGCGCAATAGGCTTTAACCTCACCCGCTGGATTACAAGCCAGAAGCACCATGATTTTTCCCGGTGCAGCCTGCTTGATAATCATGGCCTTGCGGAGTTCAAAAGTTATACGATCATAGTGTTCCTTGTTCTGGGTGGCCAATGCGCGGTGATGGCGGTTGAGCTTGTTCCAGAGCGGTTCAACCCGGTCAAGCATGTCTTCACCGCCCTGAGTATAGGCCAGGGGCAGTACATTTGCGTCTGACATATGAAGCGCTCCTTTCAGAAATCATACCATAAAGCGCACCGCTTGTTTGCCAATATGACGGCGGAAAATAGACCCCAGGCGTTCGATGCCGCGCTCAATCTCATCCAGGGAAGCGTTGGAAAAATTCAGGCGCAGGCAGTTGTCAGCAGCCTTAACAGCAAAAAAGGCATTGCCCGGAACATAGGTTACTCCTTGTTCAATGGCTTCTGGAAGCAAAGCGCCCGAATCCATATGAGAAGGAAGCTCAACCCATAAAAACATGCCGCCGTCGGGATGGTTCCATTGCACCTCTGAAGGGAAATAGCGCTTCATGGCGTCCAGCATGGCATCGCGGCGCAACCGGTATTCGCTTCTCAAGTGGTCCAGATGGCTATCCAGCAACGGATTGCTCATCAGAGTGGTCACAGCCCTCTGCACCAGGGCGCCGCTATTCAGATCCGAACCCTGTTTGGCCTGAACCAGCCGCTGTATTATAGAAGTGTCAGCTGCCACCCAGCCCAGCCGGAAAGCTGGCGCCAGGGTTTTAGAGAAGGTTGACAGGTAGATAATCTGCCGGCTATGGTCAAGAGCCTTGAAGGGCGGAGTTTTACCTGTGCTGTAATACAACTCATAGTAGGGATCATCCTCAATCAGCAAAATATTGTGCTCCTTTATAAGCTGTAGAATTTGTATCCGCCTTTCCACCGGCATGGTACGCCCGGTAGGATTCTGAAAAGTCGGAGCCAGGTAAAGCAGCTTGGGCTTAAAATATTTCAATGATGTTTCCAGTGCATCAGGAATCATACCGGAAGCGTCGCAGTCAACTGCGGCAAACCAGGGCTCATAACTGCTAAAAGCTTGCAAGGCGCCCAGGTAAGTCGGATTTTCCACCAGGATGACATCGCCGGGATCGATAAATACTTTGGCGAGTAAATCCAATGCCTGTTGGGAACCGTTGGTTATGAGTATTTCTTCTGGACTGGCATGGCTGCCGTTATTCTTCATTATTTTTGTAATAAGCTCGCGCAGTGGGAGATGGCCCTCCGTGCTGCTGTATTGAAGAGCATCACAGGCCTGCTCTCCATCCAATATGGATGCAAAGGCGTGCTTGACGGCATCCAATGGGAAACAGCCTGGCGCCGGTAAACCGCCGCCAAAAGATATCATGCCGGCCTGTTCAGTTACCTTCAACAGCTCTCTTATGGCGGAACTCTGCATGCGCTCGGTACGCCTGGCAAAATGAAGTTCCATAATTACACCTCCAAAATGGACTATATGGATGAGTATAATGGATGGCAAGAACATTGTATACAACCAATACAACAAGTAATGAACCAACCATTGGCAGCACTTGATTTTCCCGCAAATTATTTATATAATTTGCACTGGCGCTTCATAGCGCTGCCCGGCTGTTTATACAGACTCGGGATTATGGCGGTCGCAGCCCACCCGCCTTAACAAAACAAGGAGGACCTAGTTTGTGAACGATCAAAAAGCTGTCATTTCCCCTATTTACCTGGTGCTAACCGGAATATTCATTTCCTGCTTAATGATTTCAAATATTGTTGCCGGGCGCCTGGTCGATTTCAGCGGTTTCGTATTAACCGCAGACCTGTTTCTATTTCCCATAACCTATATTTTTGGTGATGTTCTTACCGAAGTATACGGATTCAAACGGGCGAGACTCGCTATTTGGATGGGTTTTGGAGCCAATCTGTTTATGTCAGCCTTTTTTATGTTTGTGGTTGCCCTGCCTTTTCCTGATTTTTTCCAGGACAAGGGAGCCTATGACCTGGTTCTGGGCTTTGCTCCCCGGGTGGTTCTGGCTTCGCTCTGCGCGTATTTTCTGGGAGAGTTTACCAATTCCAGCATTCTATCCTGGATGAAAATCAAGACCGGAGGAAAACACCTCTGGACCAGAACCATAGGCTCGACCCTGGTAGGGGAAGGTGTGGACACATTCGTTTTCATGACCATAGCTTTTGCCGGGATCTATTCATGGCCTGAATTGCTGGCCATGAGCCAGGTGCAGTATTTATGGAAGGTGGCTTACGAAGTTCTGGCCACTCCCTTGACTTATAGACTCGTAGGCTGGATAAAGAGGCAGGAAGGCCTGGATGTATATGATTATGAAGTCAGTTATAATCCATTCGGCCTGGCGCTGGAAGATCACTCGCCAGTCTGATGGACACCTTATCCGGTGCTGCCAAATAGGTAATTTATTGCACATTGCTGCAGTGCCGGCTGAAAGAGGCTGCAAATGCGCATAGCCGTTGTTGGAGACACCCATGGTCACACTTCAGTAATAGAGAAGGAACTGGCCAGGCGTAGATTTGATTATTTGCTTTTTACCGGTGATTTCCTGAAAGACGGATTGGATTTGGCCGGTGAATTGTCTGTGCCATTTTACGGCGTATCTGGAAACTGCGATCGCAGCTTTAGGGATATCAATGAACAGCTATTACGGATGGGACCGTTTAAAATATATATTGTTCATGGCCATCAGTACGGAGTCAAGCATGGCTTAATGAAGCTCTACTATCGCGCCTGTGAGCTGGATGCAGATATTGTTCTTTTCGGGCACACCCATGTCGCAACCGTTGAAGAAATTGACGGCATATGGCTGATAAATCCCGGCAGCCCGGTGAACCCTCGCGCAGGCAGCCAGCCTTCTTATGTTGTCATAAATATTGAAGGCGAGGATATGAATGCGGACATTCACTATCTTGGCGGCCAGCAAAGCTGCCAATAAAACTGCAAATGCAATTTGTCATTGTCACCAATATTGATTCATTGATATACTTTAGTTTGAAATATTCAGCATGGGAGAGGATTATTTATTATGGACCAGTTGATCGCCGGGTACATTAACGATGAGTTGAAAAGGCAGCAGGATGGGCTGGAGATGATTGCATCGGAAAATTTTGCCAGTCCCGATGTATTAAACGCGATGGCCAACAGCCTTAATAACAAGTATGCGGAAGGATACCCCGGCAAACGCTATTATGGCGGTTGCGAAGTAGTTGATAAGATTGAGCAGGTGGCCATTGACCGGGCCAAACAGATTTTTGGAGCCGAACATGCCAATGTCCAGCCGCACAGCGGCGCCAACGCCAACTTCGCCGTATTTTTCGCCTTTCTAAAGCCAGGAGATACTGTATTGGGCATGGATCTTAACAACGGCGGGCATCTTACCCATGGTTCGCCAGTTAATGTATCCGGAACCTATTTTAAAATTGTTTCTTACGGAGTAGATGCCAACGGATTCCTGAACTATGACGAGATGGAGAAGCTGGCTCGTGAACATAAGCCGAAATTGATCATTGCGGGAGCCTCTGCCTATCCCCGCATTTTGGATTTCCCCAGGTTTAAGGCGGCGGCTGACGCGGTAGGTGCCAGGCTAATGGTAGACATGGCGCACATTGCCGGGCTGGTGGCAGCGGGCGAACATCCATCTCCGGTGCCTTATGCGGATGTTGTTACTACGACGACCCACAAAACCCTGCGCGGTCCGCGCGGCGGCATGATTTTGTGTCCGGCTGAATACGCCGCCATTATCGATAAGGCTGTTTTCCCGGGTACCCAGGGTGGTCCGCTTGAACACATTATTGCGGCCAAGGCGGTATGTTTTTATGAAGCCCTGCAGCCTGAATATAAGGGTTACCAGATTCAGGTGGTCAAAAATGCCAAGGTTCTTGCTGCTGCATTGCAGGATAAAGGATTCAAGATCGTATCCGGAGGCACCGATAATCACTTGATGCTGGTCGATCTTACCAACATCGAGGATATGACCGGGAAGAAGGCCCAGTTGCTGCTGGAAGAAGTCAATATAACCGTTAATAAGAACACCATACCGGGTGAAACCAGGAGTCCCTTTGTTACCAGCGGGATAAGGGTGGGAACACCAGCCATAACCACCAGAGGCATGCAAGAAAAGGAAATGGAACTCATCGCTGATTTGTACTACAAGGCTTTGTTTGAAGAAGGCAAGCACATTGAAGGCATCAAGAGCGCAGTAGATAAGCTCTGCAAAGAGTTTCCGCTTTATCCGGGCATGTAGTAATAGTTAATAGTGAAACGTGAAACGTTAAACGTTAAAAGTGAAATGTGAAACGTGAAAAGTGAAGAGTGAAACGTGAAGAGTGAAACGTGAAAAGTGAAGAGTGAAACGTGAAAAGTGAAACGTTAAAAGTGAAGAGTGAAACGTGAAAAGTGAAGAGTGAAAAGTGAAAAGTGAAACGTGAAACGTTAAAAGTTAAATGTGAAACGTTAAAAGTGATAAGAGAAAAGTGATAGGTGAAACGTGAAACGTTAAAAGTTAACAGTGAAAAGTGAAGAGTGAAGAGTGAAGAGTGAAACGTTAAAAGTGAAGATTTAAAGAGGGAAACCGGAAACAGAAACGGGAAAAGGGAAACGAGCGGACGCGGGTAAAGTTCGTGAGCTTGCAAAAATAATAAACAATAAAAATAAAACGGGTGAAGGTCTGCTGATATCTGGAGCCGTCACCCGTTTTGTTTGTTGGCGTTTATTTCACGCGCTGCCAGACCGCAGCTGCTGACTGGCCATGGCCGATACACATGGCTTCTACAATATAATCGACATCGGAATAATCCGGGTCGGAAAAAAGCGATGTGATGTCAACTGCGATACGAGCCCCGGTACATGCCAGCGGGTGTCCGATGGAAATTCCCGAACCCCATACATTTAACCTCTTCTTGTCAATACCCAGTGTATCCCTTACATAAATAGACTGGCATGCGAAGGCTTCGTTGATTTCCCATAGACCGATTTGCTCGTGATTTAATCCAGCGCGTTTTAATGCTTTGGGGATGGCCAGGGTAGGACCGATCCCCATTATTTCAGGAGCCAGGCCTACAACCGCCCAGCTGGCCATTTTCATGATGGGTTTGAGATCGAGAGATTTGGCGCCTTCGGCAGTAGCCAGCATTATCCCTGCGGCACCATCGTTTATCTGCGATGAATTGCCAGCCGTTACGGTTGCCTTGTCATCCTGCGCAAAGGTGGTGGGCATTGCTGCCAGACTGGCCATGTTCGTGTCAGGGCGAACTCCCTGATCACGGGCAATGATTATTTCGGACAATTCATCACCTTTTTCCGCTGCGTTCTTGGCCAGGTGAGACGTGGCTGTATAAGCCGCTGCAGAGCCAAAGGGATTGGGGTTTACAGCCGATTTGGCAGAAACCATAGCTTGAATGGGAATGATGGTATTTTTAGCTTTATTTGCAGCCTGTGCAGCCAGGCATTTCATATGGGATTCCATAGCGAACTGGTCCTGGGCTTCCCTGCTTATGTTGAACTTTCTGGCGACAAATTCAGCAGTTGGTCCCATCATTAGAGCGGTAAGGTTCATATACTGACCAAGATCCGGATGTATATCAATGCCGGCACCCATTTGCACATGAGTCATATGCTGGCAGCCGCCGGCGATCATCACATCGCCGCCCATACCGCTCATCATGGAGGATATAGCAAACTGAATGGAATTCAGACCGGAGGCGCATAAGCGGTCTACAGTGCATCCCGGTACGTCATAAGAACCATCGGAGAGTATCCAGGCCAGGCGTCCGATATTTAACCCCTGTTCCAGATATGCATTGGCAGTGGCTGCCCAAACAACGTCATCGATAATGGCCTGCCGGGCTTTGTCTTCCAGACCGGCGCGCTTTCTTAACTCTTTAAAGACTATGGCGGATAATTCGTCTACTCGGATATTGCTGAACCATGATTGTTTTCCGGCCCGCGCAATCGCGGTACGGGCAGCTTCGACAACAAAAACATCCTTCATATGCGAAAATCCTCCTTATAGCTTGGCTTATATTGAGCAGGGCTTCAATAATTGCTGCATTTCACAAATCTAGTATACCACAGACATTTTGGCAATAATATTACATATATGCTGGAGGTATACACCGGTTTAATTGTACATTTTGGAACAAAATACAACATATTATCATTCAACGCTATGAAAATAAATATTCGGGTATTGAACCTAATGCTTATTAAGACGCTGATGTGAATCACAACAATATGAAAATGCGCTTTGGATAATTTGGTGATATAATGGTTCAGCGCTGGTAAAGCAGTTTCTGGCCTGGAGATTGTTAGTGCATCAGCGTAATGTTGATATGCAGTGCACGGAAACCGGTTTTTGTATATAATGAAAGGCAAACCCATTCTGAGGAGAGCGGCATGAAAGAATACATACTATACTCGCTGGCGGTATTCATTCCGCTGGGGGCCCTGATGTTTTTCCTGCTGCGTAAGCAAGGGCTTTCAAATAAGAATATTTGTATAATTATAGCGTTTTCTTTAATGGTAATAATGACGTTTCCGGTAGCCATTAACAGCATGGGCTGGATGTTGAGCACCTTCTTTTATATTGCTTTTCTTGCTGTGCTGATATGGTATCTATTAAACGGCCAGGAAGATAAAACCGTTCAGGTTGTTGCCGAAGAAGCAGTAATGGATATTAGCAATATGAAGGAACCGGTAATTCGCGAAATAAAAACGGTTCAGGAAATGTTAGACGCAGCAGAAGCCGGGCACGACAGCGACAAGCTTGGTGATCGGATGGTCCGCATCAGCAACGGCCTTCTGCATAAAGATAAATTCAAGCAAGAGGAGCTTCCTTTTGAAGAGGCTTCTTTAACGCTGGAAAACATTGCCAGCGGTGCGCGAGAGGATATTGAGCAGGTTCAAGAGGCGCTGATATCTGATCGACAGGGAATAGTAACCGATAGAATTGAGACGGCTGACAAATATGTTCCAGAGAATAGAGACAAGCCTGAACCGGGAGTGCGCTGGGAGCCACAGACTGTTGATAAAGCGTATTTTCAGGACAAAGATGCCGTTCTGGAGGAATTCGGAACCAGACCGATGCAAGAACAATCATCAAGGCCTTTGGATGCGGGCGATCAACGTTTGATTTATGAAGAAGCTCTGGCAAAAGAAAAAGTAGTCCAGGATGCTCCAGATACAGCCGGCGCGGTAAATTATGAAACCGGCCTCAAGCAGCCGCAAGTCAGTGCCTGGGATGACACTGCTGCTGCGACTGTAAGGGAAACCGCAACAGAACCCGAAGCTGAAGAATACCAGGAAGACGAAGAACATTTTACGGTGGATATTCCCGTTGCCAAAGGGGAAATAGTCTTCAGTGAGCCTGCTGCTTATGGATTGCATGCAGATGAAAGCGGTGCGCACAAAATGAGTGAAGCTGAACTGGCAGACGAGGAAGCAGGCTTTGAAAGAGGCAGCGAAGAAGCCGGGTATAGTGAAGAAACCCTGGAGCTGGAGGAAGCAATTCCAGAACCAGAACTGGCAGTTGAATCTGAACCCGCTTATATACCCGGTACGCAGCAGTCAGAACCCGGGATTAGCCTGGATGATCTGATTGACAATGGATTTGAAGCCAAATTCGCAGGAGGATGGGCGGTGGCTGCCAGCAGCTTTGAACAGGCGATGGCCCTGGCTGAATCTGCAGAACTGCGCTATCTGCTGGTCAGCGAGCTGGCATATATATACCGTGAGCAGGGCTTTTATGAACGTTCTCATGAATTGCTCGCCGCGTATTTGGAGCTGGATGCGCCTGCAGATTTTGAACGGCAGGAGGTCATTCGGCAGATTCGGTATGTGGAATTGCTCATGGCAGAACTGGACAGGATAGGGCAGCCGCGTCTGCCTTATGCCAGGGTTCCGCGCCTCATCAGGATGAATGTAGAATCAGCGATGTAAATCATACAGCGGGAAGGAGATATATTAATGAAGAAGAGCCAGGAGATTATTGGATTACCTGTATTTTCAATCATTGACGGCCGGAAGATTGGTCAGGTAAAAGACCTGGTGATTAACCCGGAAGAGGGAAAGGTTGACTTTCTTATGGTCAGCAACGGCAGTTGGTATGTTGGCGCCAAGGTTCTCCCATTTAATGCGGTTATTGGCATTGGCGCACATGCAGTTACTACTGAAAGCGAAGGCCAGCTTTCGATTGTCAACGAAAATCCCATAGCCAACACGTTGCTGCAGCGGAATATTGAAGTTAAAGGCAACCGCGTGCTAACCAACAAGGGCAACCTGATAGGGATAATCACCGAATACGAAATAGATGAAAACGCCGGTCAGATTCTGCGCATAGAATACCGGTCAGCCCAGGACGAAAAAACCCTTTCCGTAATTGAATCCCAGAACATATTGACCTATGGAAGCGATATTGTGGTTGTAAAGGATGATAGTTCGGGAAGTGTTCCACCTGAAATCGGTGTGGAAATCCCGGCTGAAGCAGCGGAAGCCAGCCCGGCAGAGGTGCCGGCAGCCGCCGAAACTCCAGTACCGGCGGAAAGTGCTGAATTGGCAGCCAATGGCGGAGCCAGCCGCTTTAAAGCCAACCAAAAACAGTATCTAAAAGGGAAAAAGGTTGAAAAAGACATCAAGGATGCCGCAGGCAGCGTAATAATTGCGGAAGGCACCATTATTGACGACGAGGTTATTGCTCTGGCCGAAGCGCACAACAAATTTGTGGAGCTTTCTCAAAGCGCTAAATAGTATAGGCGGTGCAACGCAAACAAAATGACGGGAACCTATCATGGCGGATAAATTCAAACACATGCTGGGAATAAATACAGTAGTAATCATGCTGGTGCTCGTGAGCATCAGCGTGGTTTCTTTTGGCCTGTCTGTGCGCGATCAGGAGACCTACCCATCCAATTACCTGATTGGCGATTACCGGATGGATTCGGTTGCACGCGCGGATGTGCGACCCCTGTTGCCCGGGCTTATGACTGAACACTACGGTCAGGGTTTATCCCTCAATATAGAAAACGAAAAGGAATTAACCGTAATTCCTATAAGCGAATGTGGCATAGCATACGATTATGACGCCACCCTCAGGCAACTCGACGGCCAGTTGTTCAGTGGGGGATTTCTTGGCGTGCTGGGGCATAGCATTGCCCGCGGCGCTTTTCATGGCTTTCAGGTGAAGCCGGTACTGGAACTGAAGGATGAAGCCCTGCTGAATGAAAGGCTGATGAAGCTCAAGCAGTCTTATGATCGCCCGGCGGTCAATGCTTCGGCATGGGTGGCTGCTGATGGGATAAAATATGCCGGGGAGCAGGATGGTCGCAGCCTGGATGTTGAGGCTACCCGGGGAAGCGTTTTGTCCTGCCTTAAGGCCGGTTCTCTCGGGCCGGTAAAAGCGATCGTTAGCATTCAACCTGCTTCGCTGAACAGCAATGACGTTGACAAAATTGAAAACCTGCTTGGTTTCAGCGCTGGAAAGCTGGATAGCCAAAATCTGTCCGGAATGAACGAGCTTAATAATATTAGAAACTCCTTAAATGGTTTGATAATCGAGCCCGGCGGCACCATGGTGATAAACGCGGTTCCGGGCAGCGGCGGTGGAGAGAACAACACCTATAATGCCTCTCCTGAAAGCGCCAGAATTATTGCTGCCGCATACCGGGACGCCGGTCTTCAGGTCGAAGAGCGCAACGGCCAGACTCTCATCAGCAATCCGGATTCAAGCCCGGCAATGCTATGGATAAATATTGATGGCGATACTTTAATAGCCAGCATATACGGGCGGCAAAGCGATCCCAACCGCGTGGTGAGCATGGTGGCCGAACCGGACCCCACGCGTTCGGGCAGCTTGATTTACTACAAAGATGTTAAACTAGGTTCGGGCGAGAAAAGCCGCAGCCTGATCTACCAGGAAACGGCTGGAACCGACGCCGGTATGGAAAAGCCCGATAATAGTGTTTATCACGACTTGCCTGATCAGCAGGTATATATCCCTTCTTTCTCCGGTAAAGTCAAGTAACGGAGGCATCATGACCTACAAGAGCCTTATCGACAGCATCTTCCTGCATCCCCGGCCCTGGGTTTTATCTGGCGCTGGAATATCTACCGAGAGTGGCATAGCGGATTTTCGCGGTCCTGGCGGTTTGTGGGAACGCATCGATCCTATGGAATACTTTTCTATAGATGCTTTACACAAGAATCCAGCCGGCTTTTATTCGCTTGGTATAGAAATGTTCGATTTCATGGATCAGGCACTTCCTAATGCTGCCCATGAGGTTTTGGGCGAACTGCAGCGCAAGAGGCTGATTGGACCCATTGTAACCCAGAACATTGACAGTCTGCATCAGAAAGGCGGCGCAGATTATGTTTACGAGGTTCACGGGCATGTCCGCACCGCGACTTGCATGAACTGCCGAAAGACCGTGATAACACTGGGGGAATTGTCCAACAGGATCAAAAACGGTGAAATGCCGCCTCGATGCAGATGCGGAGGCCTGCTGAAACCCGACGTGATTCTGTTCGGTGACACGATGCCGGTGGATTATCAGGATGCCCTGGCTATGCAAAAGGTCTTTAACCGGTTTAAACAGTCGATTATAGTGGTGGGTTCGACTCTGAGCGTAACACCGATAGGCTATTTCCCGCTGGAATTTTCGGAAATGATCATTGTCAATTCGGGAAGCACAGCCATGGATTCTCGGGCGGCTTTTCGCTTTGACGGCAAAGCCGGAGAGATTATGACCGGCTTGAAAGCCCAACTGGTGGAATGGAATGGCGATCAGGAAATAATCCGTCTGCCCGCAGGATTCTTGCCAGGTGTTATAATAGCATCGCTGGGCGGATTAGCCCGCCGGATAGAAAAAGCGCATGGCCACGAGTTGAAATCATTGCAAACCCTTGCCCAGGCAGATTCAATCCTGGTCAGTAAAATGCTGGCTTCATATCCGAAGCGTTCAACGCGGCAGGCTATTGAAGAGTACTGGCTGAATGAAGTTGGCCTGGCGGTCAGCGAACTGTCGCAGCAATGCGGAGCAGGAATCGGCTCAACGGTTTTTAATGCTATTGGTCAATCTCCATTGCTGTCATCTCTAAGTGATTACACCCTGTCAGCCTGCCGGGTTGTGGAAAAATATCGCAGGCAGCAAAGGTATTTGCCCGAAGTATTGTCTGAATTGGCGCTGCAGGCGCTGGGCGTAGCCGGACTGCTGTCATTTGCCGTTAAAACTGCAGGTTTACAAAGTATGCCCCCCGAGGTTACAATATTTATGGAAAAAATCACAGCTCTGGTTAAAACAGAAAAAATTGATCAAGATATAGATGCGGCCCTGTCTGATTATTGACAGGGTTTGACGGAAAGGAGCAATGTTCATGGAAGATCTGGTCAAACGAGTCAAGCTTGATCTCATGCAAACAGCACTCTGGCTGGCGGTTGCCCTGGGTATAGCCATTGCCGTAGAAAAATTTGTATTGCCAATGTTTATGTAAATCAAAACGGCAATTATTGATCAGTTAAATAGTTTACCGGCTGTACAGATACAAGGATGAGGGCCGGTTCGTTGATGATTGAATTCGCTTCGTTGATATGACGATAAGATTTGCTTTTGTCATCGGTCTGGAAGGGGCTGTACGGCCCCTATTTTAATTCAGTGACAATATTGAGATTATCGTTTGAAGGACAGCAGAGCCAAATAGTTGCCAGAGCCATGTACCCGCTTGACAGTACGCAAGACATTTTTTATAATATCACTATACCCCTGGGGGGTATGAGGGGATGTTTCTATGGTTGAGCATCAGAAAAAAAACGTTATCATAAGGCTGAATCGCATAGAAGGGCAGATCCGTGGAATAAAAGGCATGATAGAGGATGAGGCTGAATGCCAGGACATTCTCAATCAGGTTGCGGCGGTGAAATCCGCCCTGGGTCATGTTGGTTTGCTGATTTTCGAGAATCATGCCCATCAATGTATCCGCCAGGCATTTGAAGAAGGAGAAGAAGGTCAGCGCTTCGAAGAAATTGTTGAGATGATGAACCGGCTGCTGAAATAATGCCGGAATACCTGATTCAGGAGGGGATAAGATGTCAAACGTAAAAAGCGTCAGCGAGGGATCATTTGATGAACAGGTCTTAAAGTCAGACAGGCCGGTAATGGTGGATTTTTGGGCGCCGTGGTGCGGGCCGTGCAAAGCCCTGGGGCCGATTGTGGACACCATTGCGGCAGATAACTCAAACAAGCTCGATGTGGTTAAGCTTAATGTCGATGAGAATCAAAGCCTGGCTGTTAAATATGGCGTTAGAGGCATACCCACAATTATTGTATTCAATAAAGGCGCCGAAGTGAAAAGGGTTGTCGGTCTGCAAAATAAAGGCCAGTTGCAAGCACTGGTGGATAGCGTAGCCAAATAACGTAAGACAATAAAGGGCGGGGTATACCTGCCCTTACTTTTTGCGCCAATTTTTCATTAAATACTTCCTCTAGCGGCCTATTAACGATATGCTTATCTCTAAAGCCTGGATTGTTGACAACATAATATTTTGGGGGATGTGCTAACTGTGAATTTTATGACGGGTTTTATTATATTTCTGGTCATTGCCTGCATCCTATACGGGGCCTTGCTTTCCCTGGCCCGGCGCCGGGATTGGGCAACCAATCGAATTTGCGCTTACGAAGGAGTACTTTTTCTGGTCTGCGGATTGATTTCAGCTCTGGCTTACAATTACGAAATGGATATCCCCAATACCTTGATAAGCACGGTGCTGGCACCTATAGTTATCGGGGTTTTCGCATATTTTCAGACCGCTTTTTTTTATGTGCGCTTGCAGCAATATGGTAAAAGAAAACCAGGAGAAGAGATCAAGCACAAAGCCGGCAAGCCTCAGTACGACAGGGAAAGACGCAGGAGAAGCAGATTCAGACGCAAGTAGGAAGGTTTTTGCTGGATTATCCAGGATGCGCACTTGTCCGCCAGGTAGCAAAACTGTATGATAGGCTGGGGTTAGGTAATCCTGATCCCGGCTCAATTATTTTTGGAGTGAAATAATATGAATAGTGCAGGCCAAGCGCTAATATACCATATATTAACATACGGCTGCCAGATGAATGTGCGCGATTCGGAAAACATTGCCGGATTGCTGGAAAGCATGGGATATATTGAAGGACAGCTGGCAGAAGCCGACCTGGTCTTGCTTAATACCTGCAGCGTCCGTCACTCGGCTGAAAACAAAGTATATGGAAAACTGGGCGAAATAAATCGGTTGAAACAACAAAAGCCAGGATTGTTTGTGGCTTTCGGAGGGTGCATGGCTCAGTTGCCAGAGGTCAGGGCACGGCTTAAAAAGATGAAGATTGACCTGGTTTTTGGCACCCATAACCTGCATGAGTTGCCCGAACTAATTCGCTCGGCACGGGAAGGCAGAAAACAACTGGCAGCCGTGTGGGAGAACAATGGGCCAGTGGTGGAAATTGATCCGGGCATTTCAATACGGCCGCCAGGCAGCAGTGCTTTTGTCAACATTATGTATGGCTGCAACAATTTCTGTTCGTATTGTATAGTGCCTTATACCAGGGGGCGGGAGCGCAGCCGGATGCCGGACGATATTGTCGGGGAAGCGCACCAGCTTGCCGGCCAGGGCTACAATGAGATAACCCTTCTGGGACAGAATGTCAATTCCTATGGCCGGGGACTGGACATGGACATTGATTTCGCTGGATTGCTGCACAGGGTTCACGAGGTGGAAGGAATCGAGCGCATCCGTTTTACAACCTCACACCCTAAAGACGTATCAGATTCCATGATAAATGCAATCGCTGATTTGCCAAAATGCTGCGAACACATTCATGTTGCCATGCAAGCCGGCAGCAATAGAATATTAAAGCTCATGAACCGCGGTTATACGCGGGAACATTATCTTGACGTAATAGGGCGCCTGAGGGATAAAATTCCGGAAATAGCGATCTCAACTGACATAATTGTTGGATTTCCCGGTGAGACAGACGCTGATTTTCGGGATACCATTGATATGGTTGAAAAGGTTCAATTTGACTCGGCCTTCACTTTTATGTATTCGGTTCGCAGCGGCACGCGAGCTGCCCAAATGCCGGACCAGCTTGAATATGAAAGTAAGAACCGGCGGCTTGCGGTCTTAAATGATCTCCAGTATGCTATAGCCAAACGGAAAAACCAGAGATTTACCGGCAGAATAATGGAAGTGATGGTAGACGGCCCCAGTAAAAGCAACCAGGATAGATTAAGCAGCCGCACCCGCTGCAACCGTATTGTCATACTGGACGGAAGCCTGGAATTAGTCGGGCGTACTGTGGACGCAATCATTGAAGAAGCCAAAACATTTAGCTTGTTTGGCAGGCTGACGGACGGATATGAAGACAGCTGCTGCAATGAACACAATTCTGGATTGGATTACGGAAAGGATGTTGCCAGTGACCAGGGAAGAAATAATTAAAAAAGCCTTCGAAATAGGCATGATGATCGCAGATTCGAAAGAAAAACAAGCTATGGACAGCTTGCAGGAGGAGATTAAAGAAGACGGGGAAGCCTTTAACCTGCTGGTAAGATTTCAGGATTTCAAAGGTCAAATCGAGGTCAAAAGAGCCAGCGGCCAGGAGTTGGATGAAAACGACCAAAAGCAGATGCGGGTAATGCAGCAAGAGCTGGGCAGCAACCGCCTGATTCAAGAATTCGGAGCTCAGAAAGAAGGATTCGACAACCTTATGAACGCCGTTTATTTTGCTATGAATCAGGCCATAAAGGACGGCAACAAATCCAACTGCGGGGATTGTGATCCCAGAACTTCCAGTTGTTCATCCTGCACCCAGCTTATGTAAACCGCGCATTTTTCAAATAAATTAATCAATTATTAAATCGGATAGATTAACATGCAAAACAGTGATAAGAGCAAAGCAAATAAAAGCGGATATACGCCCATGATGGAACAATACCTGGCAGCCAAGCAGGAAAATCCTGAAGCGCTGCTATTTTTCCGCATGGGTGATTTTTATGAGATGTTTTTTGATGATGCAATAACCGCCTCGCAAGCCCTGGAGATTGTGCTGACTGCCAGGGAAAGCGCCGGGGAAAAGGTTCCTATGTGCGGTGTTCCACACCATTCTGCATCTTCTTACATAGCGCGCCTGATCAAACAGGGTTTCAAGGTGGCCATATGCGAGCAGGTTGAGGATCCCAGGAAAGCCATTGGCATAGTGCGACGCGAGGTTGTGCGCGTCATTACTCCCGGCACGGTGCTCGAAGATTTCCTGCTGGATGAAGATCGAAACAATTACCTGGCCTCAATATATCAAATAGAAGATCGAGCTGGGATCGCTTACCTGGATGTTTCAACCGGTGATTTCTTTGCCAGTTTATTGAATGGTCCGGGCCTGGTGGATGGCTGCTGCTCTGAACTGCTGCGTATCCAGGCCGTGGAATGTCTTCTGGGAACAGATGAAGATTTTGCCGCATTATTATGCGGTCAGGAGAGTCTGGAAGGAATTGTGTTCGATCAAATAACAGATTGGCCTGGCGGAGCCAACGGTCAATCGGCGAACGGTGGGATGTTTGAAGGCCGGCAGAATGCTCTGGAGAGCGAACCGGACCTGCCATCGGAATGCCGGAGAGCGGCAGAGTTTCTTCTGGATTTTGTTGCCAGGAGCTACCGGGCGGTCCTGGCCCAGATTAAGTGCTTGCGCCTTTACCGGCCGGAAAAGCATATGGCCCTTGATTCAACCGCACGCAAAAACCTGGAACTGATTAACAGCCTGCAGGAAAACCGTAAAAATTCCACACTATTCAATGTATTAAACCATTGCAAGACCGCCATGGGGCAGCGAATGCTGCGCCGCTGGATTGAAGAGCCTCTTTTGGATGCTGTTCTTATCAACCGCAGGCTGGACGCGGTTGAAGAGCTGAAAAATGGTTTGGAGCTTCATGAGAAGCTGACCGGCTTGTTTAAAGGGGTCTACGATATTGAACGGCTTTGCGGGCGCCTGGGCGGCAACATAGCCAGCCCCAGAGACCTGTCTGCTCTGCGCCAATCCCTGCAGCAACTGCCCGCCATCCAGGATCTTTGCCGGAGCTGCCAGAGCCCGATGATGTCAGAAATAGTTGGTCACGAAGAGCTGGATGATTTGAGGCTGCTTCTTAACGCTGCCATAAGCGAAAATGCTCCTACCGCATTGAAGGACGGCGGAGTGATTCGCAACGGCTTTGATCCTCTGATCGACGAGCTGAGGAATCTTGCAGGAGAAGGTCAGGACTGGCTGCTTGAATATGAGCTTCGAGAGAAGGAACGCACTGGTATCAGGCACTTGAAGATCGGTTACAACCGGGTATTCGGATATTATATAGATATTAGCAAGGCCAGCTTGGGATTGGTTCCTGATAATTATATCCGCAGGCAAACCCTGGCCAACAACGAAAGGTACATAACACCGGAACTCAAGGAATTCGAGGACCGAATCATGAACAGCGGCGAACGGCTTCAGGAGCAGGAAAGCTTGGTTTTTCAGAATATAGTTCATACAGCCCTGCAAGCGCTGCCCCAGCTGCAAACGGTTGCCAGCCTGCTGGCTGGATTGGATACTGTGGCTTCCCTGGCCCGGGCAGCCTTCCTTAATGATTATGTGCGGCCGCAATTCACGGCAGAACCCGGCCTGGAAATAAAGTCCGGACGGCATCCGGTTGTAGAAAAGAACCTTAAAGATGGACGTTTTGTTCCCAATGATCTGACTATGGACAATAGCCGGCAGCATTTTGCCTTGATAACCGGGCCTAACATGGGTGGTAAAAGCACCTTTATGAGACAAACCGCTCTTATAGTGCTTATGGCCCAAATGGGTTCCTTCGTGCCGGCCAGGTCTGCCCGGCTGGGCTTATTTGACCGGATTTGCACCCGGGTCGGAGCCTCTGATGATCTATCCGGAGGGCATAGCACATTCATGCTGGAAATGGTTGAAGTGGCGTCGATAATCAGAAACGCCACTCCCTATAGCCTGGTGCTTCTGGATGAAGTAGGACGAGGGACCAGCACTTATGACGGTTTGAGCATCGCCCAGGCCTTGTGTGAGCATATGTGCAGCAAAAACCATTCATTTGTCCTGTTTGCGACCCACTATCACGAATTGACGGCGCTTGATGAACAGCTGTCCGGATTTTTCAATATCAGTGTTTCCGTGCTGGAAAGCGGCAGCCAGGTTACCTTCCTGAAAAGAGTGTTGCCTGGAAAAGCCGATAAGAGCTACGGCATACATGTTGCCAGGATGGCGGATCTGCCGGCCAGCCTGGTGGAGCGGGCTGAAACCCTGCTGACTGGCATGGAGCAGAATCGCACCGCCGTTTCCTCGGTATTGTTGGAACAGCCCGGGTTGTTTGACGCTCCGAAGCCTGATCACCCGGTTGTGCAGGAGATAAGAAGGCTGGACACAGACGCACTCTCTCCAAGGGAAGCACTGTTGCTGCTGTATCAATGGAAGGACCGGGTTTAAGGAGGAAGGATTGAAAGAGCGTTGCCACAGCTGAATCCATTAATTATGCGCTATTCAGCAGGTGCTATATTCTGTATAATTGTAATGGTTATGTTCAGAAAGAATGATTAGCAGCTCATATGTGGCAATTAGTATTATTAGGAAAGGTGATTCGATGAAACGATTTAAGCTAATTATGGTTATACTTGCCGGCATGGCGTTACTGGCGCTTTTGCCGACAGCAGCCTCGGCTTCTCCGGTAATGGAGATAGTCAAGGATGGAGTTCCTTTTGATCTGGAGTTTTCACCGTTTCTTATTGAAAATCACCCCGGCATATATTTGCGTGATGCTGTACCGCTCTTCGGAGCACGCTTCCAGGAAGGCAAAGACGTTAGTTATTTATGGGTGGATCAGAGAGAATTAACCTACGTTCACAATTCCGATATATACATGGCTGATGGTTATAAACGCAAGGCTATATTCCCAAGTTACAGCAATGGCAGTACCACCCTGATATCCCTGGAGACCGTTGCGCTGGAACTGGGCTATAAGGTAGTCGTGGATACGGAAAATGATGTGGTTTATTTGAACAGTCCAGCTTATGTTGAAATGCTCAACCGCCCCAGCGTCGCCCTGGAAACTCAATATCGCCAGGAGTTGCTGCTGGCATCGGCCGCAGGCCTGGAACAATGGGGCAATGTGCAGGATAACCAGCAGATAATGAAATTTTTGGAGGGAACTCCCTTGATTTCGGGCTTTTATACCCGTCTGCACGGTACCTGGGAACGCACCAACAACATACAGATAGCCAGCAGCGCTATAAGAGGCACTATTTTGCGGCCAGGCGATGTGTTTTCGTTCAATGACGTAGTAGGGCAGCGCTCCTCAAGTAAAGGTTATTTGCCTGCACCTATATTTTCTGGAGATGCAGTAATTTCTGGATACGGCGGAGGTATCTGCCAGGTGGCCAGCACCATATACAATACGGTTCTTTTAAGCGGGATGCCTGTGCTGGAACGTCATCAGCATTCACAGCATGTCGTATATGTTCCCGATGGATATGATGCCACTGTTTCCTGGGGCGAAGCTGACTTTCAGTTTCAAAACAGCTTTGACTACCCTGTAGAGGTATATGCCAAGCAGTTTGACAATTATGTCATGGTCGCGTTTTTCAGAATGAAGTAAAGCATTGATATAACAGAGTGCTTAAGAATGATTCAGCGTGATGTAATAATGGTGTTCATTGGTCTGGGAAGGGGGAAATCAAGGTGAAACTTGGAATTGACGTCGGCGGAACCTTCACAGATGGAATTTTAATGGATGGCAGCCGTGTGGTTAAAACCGTAAAAACACCTACCCGGCGCGATGAATTGCAATCCACCTTGTTGTCAGTTTTAGAAGAACTGCTAAAAGGAGCAGAGCCGGCCTCAATCAACAGAGCGGTGATCAGCACCACTCTCGTTACCAATCTGATTGCTACCAACCAGGCTGAAGCGGCAGCCGCCATCTTAATTCCCGGCCCGGGCATGTCACATGAGAGTTACAGCATGTTTCCTAACCGTTACTTTATGAATGGCTGTATAGATTTTCGCGGACAGGTGATCGAAGGTCTGGACGCTGTTGAAATGGAAAGGACCGTCAATGAGGTCCTTGCTTCCGGTATCAGCAATATCGCGGTGATTTCGAAGTTCTCCAACCGCAATCCCCAATTTGAACAGAGCATCGCCCAAAAACTAAAAGAAAAGAATGAAAAGGCAACTGTAGTGTTAGGCAGCGAAGTAGCCGGACAATTGAACTTCCGCCGGCGCATCGCCACTGCGCTCTTTACGGCCCGCACCATTAAGCCCTGGGGAGAATTTGCCGCCGCTGTGGCGGCAGCTTTTGCAAGACGCGGCATAAAATGCGAACTGGAAATAATGAAGGCTGACGGGGGAACCATGAAGCTGGAAAGCTCTTTGAATCAGCCCTGTGAAACGGTATTTTCCGGTCCGGCAGCCAGCAGCGTAGGAGCAGTAGCTCTGACTATGTGCAATAAGAATGCTGTTGTACTGGATATTGGAGGAACCACCAGCGATATATCTCTTTTAATGGATGGAAAGCCTCTGCATGCATCCAAAGGAGCCGTGTTGAAAGGCCAGTACACTCACATTAACGCTTTTGCAGTACATTCAGTTCCCCTGGGCGGTGACAGCGTAGTGGTTTACAAGGATAAATCCCTTCTGCTGCAGCCGCGCGAAGATCAGATGGCAGCATGTTTTGGAGGCCAGCGGGCAACCGTCACCGATGTTTTCAATTTTCAGTACCAGCTGGGGTTGGGTGATGCCGACAGGTCCCGATCCAGTCTGGAAATGGTCGCCGCTGAAGCCGGTTTGAGCATCGACCAGGCAGCAGCGCAGATCGTAGATCATGTAGTGGAGCGCCTGGGTGAAGAAATCCGCCTTATGTCGGTGCAATGGGAAAATGAGCCGGCATATCGTGTTTGGGAAGTCGTACATGGCAGGAAGTTTGAGATTAAAGAGATTATTGGGATCGGAGCTGCAGCGGAGTCGATAGTGCCGGTTCTGGCTGAACGACTGGGAGTGGATTACATGCTGCACCAATTGTCGCCCTGTGCCAACGCGCTGGGAGCCTGTGTAGCCAGGCCCACCTTAACTATCAATGTCCATATTGATACTGTCAGCCAGAGATTCTCGGTCGACCAGGGCGGTATCCAGGGCGCATTCAGGGACGCTTGCAGCCAGTTGTCTCAAGCTCGGACATTTGCCTTGCAGCAGTTGCAAACCCTGGCTATCGAGCAGGGCATCAAAGACTATGCAGATGACTATGAATACTTTCGAGAAGAGCAGTTTAACGTTATACACGGCTACAGCACCTCGGGCCGGGTATTCGACATAGGGGTCCAGATAAAGCCAGGACTGATGAAAGGTTTTGAGGGGGTGAGCCGGTGAGAAACACTGCCGTTATTTTTTTCCCAGCATTTGACTGGGCAATCAGCCCCAGCCACCCGGAACGCGAGGAGCGCCTTTTGTATACCCGGGATCAGATCTTTGAAGAGGGAATTATGGATTTGCCCAACGTAATCGAATATAAGCCTCGCCTGGCCACTGATACGGACATTGCCAGGGTGCATTTCTGCGTTCCCGACATCAGCAGCGTGACGACTGAAGCCCATTATGTTTCGGCAGGATGCAGCCTGGTTATTGCCGATGCGGTAATGAGCAAGCAGGTTGATAATGGATTTTCTATCGCCCGCCCGCCAGGACATCACAGCATGACAGTGGTTCATGGCAACCGGGGTTTTTGCAATATCAACAATGAAGCCATCATGGTGGAATACATCCGCAAGAAATACGACATACGACGCATTGCCGTAGTCGACACCGACGTACATCATGGCGATGGAAGCCAGGAAATTTTTTATCACGATCCGGACATTCTTTTTATATCCTTTCACCAGGATGGGCGCACCCTTTATCCGGGCAGCGGTTTCATCGAAGAATTGGGTGGGCCGGCGGCCTTGGGCAGCACGATTAACATTCCGTTAAGGCCTAAAACCAGCGATGATGGTATTTTGTATATCATTGACAACCTGGTTTTACCAATGCTAAAAGAATTCGGAGCTGAGGTAGTGGTTAATTCAGCCGGCCAGGACAATCATTTCACAGATCCACTGGCTGACATGAGGTTCTCGGCTACAGGATATGCCGAGCTGAACCACCGTCTGAAACCTGATATAGCGGTCCTTGAAGGCGGCTATTCAATAGAAACCGCACTTCCTTATGTGAATATGGGGCTGATAATGGCTATGGCCGGACTGGATTATTCCAACCTGAGAGAACCGGACTATCATCCAGGCATGTTTAAAGAGAGCCCGAGCGCTATGGATTATATTAAGAAGCTAGTAGATGCCCAGTGGCACAATTTTTCCAGCCGGGATGAACTGGTCAAGGCTGCCAAAACCCGTTTCAAGCCAATGTACAGCGTGACGGAGCGTATTTTTTACGATACTGATTACATCAGCGAAGACCAGAAAAACCAGATCAAGATTTGTGATGACTGCCACGGTTACCGCCTGATAGACAGCAACGGCCATTACCGGACAGGCAGAGACGGACGCATATTCGGGGTTTGTGTGCCTATTTATGCATGCGAGCGCTGTCAGGCTGAAGCTGAAAAACACTATCAGAAGATGATATCCCAGCATGCTGCTTATGATCATATATATCTGCAGGATCGCAAAGCAGACCGCTATTTAAGCTATAACTGCCGCACCGGGCTGGAAAAGACCATCCTATAGCCATGCAAATTCGTTTACTGGATGATAACCTGATAAATAAAATTGCTGCCGGAGAGGTCATTGAAAGACCAGTTTCGGTGGTGAAGGAACTGGTTGAAAATGCCATCGACGCAGGCAGCACCTCCATTGCAGTAGCTATTCAACGTGGGGGTCATGATTGGATCGAGGTTTCCGACAACGGGCAGGGCATTCCTGCTGATCAAATCGAATTGGCCTTCACGCGCCATGCTACCAGCAAACTTGACCGGGAAAGTGATCTATTTGCCATTAACACCATGGGGTTTCGAGGAGAGGCTTTGCCCAGCATAGCCTCTGTTTCCAGGGTTAATCTGATCACAGCCTGCCGGGATGGAGAAGGTCATGCTATAAGCATGGCCGGGGGCCGGTTCGAAAAGTCAGTTGCAGCAGCCTTTCCCCAGGGCAGTAAAATCAGGATCAGCGACCTTTTCTACAATACCCCCGCCCGCAAAAAGTTCATGAAATCATCCAGCAGTGAAGCTGGCCGGATCAATGCCATGTTGATGAACATGGCATTGGCACGCCCCGATATTATTTTTGAATATCATAACGAAAAAAAACTGCTGTTTAAAACCCCGGGAGATGGAAGGCTTTATAACACCATGCTGTCGCTGTATGGAAGCGACTACTGCAGGCATTTTATCGAAATTGCCTATCAATCTGAAAGTGTCAGCTTGGAGGGCTATGTCAGCAAGGTGGATTTCAAGCGCCTTAACCGGCGCAGTCAGAGCTTTTTTGTCAATCGGCGGGTGATTGAGAGCCCCATGCTTTCCAGGGCGCTGGATGAAGGGTATAAGGGATTGCTGATCAGCCGTGAATACCCGGCGGCGATAATTAAGATTAACGTTCCGCCTGAAGAAGTGGATGTAAATATTCATCCTCAAAAAAAGGAAGTCAAGTTTCAAGATGAGGGCTTAATATTCAGAACGGTCCAGGGTACGGTAAAAGCAGCATTAAGGAGCGACAGCGAACGGATTAGAGAAAACGCTTATGGTTTTACCCGGCCGGACGCTTGGCAAAAAGGATACCAGATACGCGAAACATCTAATTTAGAATCGTCTTATCCAGCAAACGGGCAATCCAGGCTGCTATTACAGAAACCTATCAGTCATGATGTACCGGGCGAGAAACAGGGTCTGCAAGGCTATAATCAGAATACCGCCCTGAATGAGCGCCGGGATGCCGTGCAAGATATGGAAGCGGCGACCGGCTTGCCTGTTTCTGAAAAAGACTTCGGAGGGGACCGAACAGTTTACAGGATATTAGCCCAATTGCATCGGAAATACATCCTGATCGAGGTAATGGATGGATTGCTGCTGGTTGATCAGCATGCCGCCCATGAACGCATTCTGTTTGAAAAATTTAAGGCGGACCAGGCTGAAGGACCGTTGACCAGCCAGGACCTGCTTATACCTTTGCGCTATGATCTAAACCCCACCCGCTATGAATTTGTTATGAACAGGCTGGAACGTTTCCGTGAGCTTGGTTTCGAAATCGAATCATTTGGAGAAACCAGCATTGTTATACGCGGATTGCCTCATCATGCCTCGAGCCTTGATCTTAATAGCATGGATGAAATCATTGAAATTATAGAGACTTCCACCGAAAGCGATTATCATAATAAAATCATGGCGCTAATGGCTTGCAGGAATGCGATAAAAACCGGTGATCGCTTGAACGAAGCCGAAATGGAAGCGCTGGTTGCTGAACTGCTCGGTTTGGATAGAGCTTTTAATTGCCCGCATGGCAGGCCGACTATGGTCAAAATAAGCATTAACGATCTGGACCGAAGACTTAAAAGGCTTACGTAATAAACGCAAGATATTATTAATAAGACAATAACAAGACAAATATAGCACTTATACCCTTATGTGGCAAAAGATGTATTGACGAATTGGAGCCGTTTTGACAGATAATAGCAATGTGATAATAACAACCAGCCATGCCAGTAAATGCCTTGATTCGGAACTCCTGGCTTTTGTGGAAAACTGTGGCTGGCCCCTGGTAAACAGGGAGCATCGCAGCATTCCACTACTAATGGAAATATATGGAGTAGAAAACGTAATTGTATGGTCCGAGAACCGGCCGCTGCTGTACACCGGAGGCAAGGAGCTGTTTTTCCATCCCAGTATGGCCAAGAACCGCCTGTCCTTTTACAGAAAAAAAGGCTTGAGGGATATGATGATGAAGGCAATTGACATATCCCCTGGGGACAGTTTTCTGGATTGCACATTCGGGCTGGGATCGGATGCAATTGTTGCGTCCTATTTCTCTGAAAGCGGAGATATTGTCGGGCTGGAATCGTCTGCACCCATTGCCAGAGTTGTAGGTTGGGGAATGAAAAGCTATTCAAGCCGGATGCTGTGGCTGGACAGCGCCATTCACCGCATTAAGCTGATTAACCACGAGCACCGCGATTTTTTACAAGCCCTGGCTCCGAACAGTTTCGATATAATTTATTTTGATCCCATGTTCAGGGAGCCCATGATGAAAAGCGTATCCATGAATCCCTTGCGGCCTTTAACCAACAATCATGCACTGCTGCCGGAAAGCATTCAAGCCGCACTGAAAGCAGCCCGCAAGAGAGTGGTCATCAAGGAACGCCTGTCGAGCGGGGAACATGAACGCCTTGGGGTGCATCGGATCATGCAAAGTAAGAATAATCCGATTGCCTATGGCATTCTGGACAAATAAAAATGAGTTGTTTAGGAAGGTGTATAAACTGAAACTGGCGGCAATTGTTGGTCCGACCGCAGCTGGAAAAAGTGAACTGGCGATTGAGCTTGCGGTAAAAATGAATGCGGAGATAATTTCCTGTGATTCAATGCAGGTTTACCGCGGACTTGATATTGGCACTGCTAAAACAGCTATAGAACAGCGGGAAGGTGTGGTGCACCATCTTATTGACGTGGTGGATCCGGATAAAACATACAGTGTTGCTGAATACCAGAAGGCCGGCAAGGAGCTAATAGCCGCAATAAGCGCGCGGGGAAGGCTTCCGCTTTTAGTAGGAGGAACCGGGCTGTATTACCAGGCTCTGGTGGATGACTATGACTTTATTCCCCTTCCCAACCAGCAACAGGTAAGACATAACCTGGAAGAAACATGCAGTCAGCATGGATTGGAATTTCTATATTCGAAGCTGCAGGCAGTTGATCCGGAGTATGCTGCCAGAATTGGTCCCAATGACCGGAAGCGAACGATAAGAGCGTTAGAAATCTGGGAAATAACCGGTCAGGCCTTCAGTAAAACTCAGATTCGCCGGCGCGACACATACTGCCTGGCTGTGGCCGGTCTTTTTGTGCCCCGGGAAATCCTGTACGAAAACATTGAGAAAAGGGTGGATAAAATGCTGGCGCAGGGACTGGTGGAAGAGGTAGCCGGGTTGAAAGCCCGTGGCCTGTGTTCCAGCCACTCGTCCATGCAGGCACTGGGTTACAAGCAGGTGCTGGCCTATCTTGAAGGGCGCTTTAGCTACGACGAAATGCAGGCTGAAATCAAGAAGGAAACCAGGAGATATGCCAAAAGGCAGTATACATGGTTTAAAAAAGATGATAGAATTCGCTGGTTTAATTTGCAATTGGAAGAGGAACATGTCCAACTGGTAGATAAAATATGCTATTATATGGCATCGGTCTTTAATTCAAGGTAAAATAGTCTACCAGAGGTTCCATTTCTGGAGTTGTTTGAGGGGGAGTATATTTCATGGCCAAGACACAGTTGAATTTACAGGATGCTTTTCTGAACCAGGTTAGAAAAGAAAAAGCGGCAGTGACCATATACCTGGTCAATGGATTTCAAATAAAGGGCACGGTTAAAGGCTTTGACAATTTTACTGTAATTGTTGAAATGGATGGAAGGCAGCAGCTGGTTTACAAGCATGCCATATCGACGGTAGCTCCGCTGAAGCCGCTGTCTATCATCAATATGGACGTTATCAGCCACGAAACCCATGAGGATTAACAGGCCGGTTTTTCAATTACATTACAAGTACCATTAAAGCGAAGATGTACATCTGGTTTTTAGAGACCGCATTACTTACTGGCCGCCAACAGTACATACTGATATAGACCAGGAATAGAACGGTTGGAATAGGAGCAATTAACTTGCATCAGCTGGCCCGCATTAAGGCCGCAGAGAAAATACTCAGCGCCCGTTTTGAGGAAATCGAAGAAATTGCATATTTCAACCAGGTAAAAGTTCTCGAAGCCTTCAAACAGCAAAATGTACAAGATTATCATTTCAATCAAAGCAGCGGCTATGGTTACGGAGATAGCGGCAGAGATGCTCTTGAAGCCGTATACAGCCAGGTGTTCGCCAGTGAAGACTCATTGGTCCGCTCGCAAATCGTTTCCGGCACTCATGCAATCACCGCCTGTCTAATGGGAATATTACGCCCTGGCGACCTGATAGTATCAGCTGCAGGCGCCCCGTATGACACTCTACGTACTGTAATCGGCTACCCATCACCGCAAAAAGGTTCATTGACTGACAGGGGTATCAAGTATTCGGAAATATCCCTGGATGATCACGGACTGGTCGATCTGCAAGCTGTTTCCAGTTCATTGCCGCCAACTGCCAAAATGGTATTAATCCAGAGATCACGGGGTTATGCTCTGCGCAGGGCTCTGGATATAAATGATATTCGGGCGCTGTGTGTGATCATACGAGCACGGTCCCCGGAAGCTATTATATTTATTGACAACTGTTATGGAGAGTTTACTGATCTATACGAACCTCTAGAAGTTGGAGCAGATCTCATCGCTGGTTCGCTGATAAAGAATCCGGGAGGCGGTCTGGCCCTGTCTGGAGGTTATATTGCCGGCCGCAGCGAACTGGTCGAAGCGGCTGCCGATCACCTGACTGCGCCAGGCCTGGGGAAAGAACTGGGTGCAAGCCTGGTCAATCCGCGTTCCATGTTCCAGGGCTTGTTTTTAGCCCCGCATGTTACTGCCCAGGCTATGAAGACTGCGGTTCTGCTTGCTTATCTATTTGCAGAGTCAGGATACGAGACCTATCCGCACTGGAACGAATCCCGGGGAGATATTGTGCAGGCGATCTGCCTGGCCGACGAGCACGAAGTGCAGAGGTTCTGCCAGTTGATACAATCCAATTCACCGGTGGGAAGCCAGGTGCGGCTAGAATATGCGCCCCTTCCTGGTTATGATCATCAAGTCATAATGGCCGCCGGTACGTTTGTTCAAGGTTCTTCAATCGAAATATCCTGCGATGCGCCCATGCGGTCCCCTTATTGTGTATTTGTTCAGGGTGGATTAAGCTATGAACATGGCCGTTACGTGGCTAGCAGGCTCATGGAACACTGGTAAACACCCTGAAAAATGCCTGCCTGTTGTCAGTTGACTAAAGTTCTTTGTGCTTCCTGATAAGGAGGTCATCGACGTGTTTGATTTTTCTGTTGCTGCCATAATAATAGCGATGATTTTTATGCTAATGGGCTTAATTGGCACCATGCTGCCATTTGTGCCGGGAATCCCCTTGATTTTTGTCACCATGGCAGGCTATGGCTGGTATGAGGGCTTTCAGCAAATGAGTCCCGAATACCTTGTGATAATGGGCATACTGGCCCTGGCTGCGGTCCTGGCCGACCATCTCTCACCCCTGATTGGAGTCACATTTTTCGGATCAACGAAATATGCTATGATCGGCGCGGTGCTAGGATTTGTGATCGGCATAATATGGTTTCCGCCATTTGGACCGATACTGGGAGCGCTGGCTGGTGCAGTCATCGGAGAATACTTTGCCTTGGAGGACTGGGAGCTGGCTTTTAAGGCCGGGATCGGTAGTTTTGCCGGCTTTGTATCCGGTATTCTTTTTCAAATTGCCATTGCACTGGCTATGGTCGTTTCATTTATTGTTAGAATAGTATAAAATGCACTTTGTGCAAGATCAGATAAATAAGGAGGGCATATGAACCGAGAAGAGATTAAACGAATATGCGCAGATCAGGATGTAAGGTTTATCCGGCTGCAATTCACAGATATTCTGGGAGTATTCAAAAGCATATCAATAACGGTCGAACAGTTAGATAAAGCTCTAAATGGAGAGCTGATGTTTGATGGTTCATCGATAGAAGGCTTTGTTCGGATTGAGGAATCAGACATGTTCCTGAAGCCGGATCTGAACACATTCCTGATTCTGCCATGGAAGGTGCCTGAAGGCAGCGGGAAAACAGCCCGGCTAATCTGTGACATTCATTCCGAAGAGGGCAAGCCATTTATTGGATGCCCACGTAATGCCTTGCGCCGGGTTCTGGATGAAGCGAAGGAAATGGGATATACCATGCAGGTCGGTCCTGAACCGGAATTCTTTCTGTTTCAGTTGGATGCCGACGGACTGCCCACACTGACCACCCACGATAAGGCCGGCTATTTCGACCTGCCACCGGTTGATAAAGGCGAGGATGCCCGCCGTGACATGGTTGAGACCCTTCAAAAGATAGGTTTCGAGATCGAAGCGGCTCATCATGAAGTGGCCCCCGGACAGCATGAAATTGATTTCAAATATGCCGATGCCATGGTAACCGCCGATAATATCATGAGCTTTAGAATCGTGGTCAGGACAGTGGCCCAGATGCATGATATGCACGCCACCTTCATGCCCAAGCCCATATACGGAATAAATGGGTCGGGAATGCATTTGCATTGCTCGCTGTTCAAAGACGGTGAGACGGTTAACCTGTTCTACGATCCCAGCCAGCCGGACGGGTTGAGCGAACTGTGCCGCTATTTTATTGCCGGAGTGCTGAAACATGCCAAGGCTATTGCGGCCATTACAAGCCCGACGGTCAATTCCTACAAGCGGTTGGTGCCAGGTTACGAAGCACCGGTTTACATCGCCTGGTCATATAAAAACCGCAGCCCTCTGATCCGGATTCCGGCCAAACGGCAGATGAGCACCAGGATTGAGGTAAGAAGCCCGGATCCCAGCTGTAATCCTTATCTTGGCCTGGCTGTAATTCTCAAGGCAGGCCTGGACGGAATAAAGAACCGGCTGGAATTGGCGCTGCCAGTAGAACAGAATATTTACGAGATGTCACTGTCCGAGCGCCGCAAGAATAATATTGAATCATTGCCGCAGAATCTTTACGATGCACTAAACGAGCTGATGGCGGATGATATCCTGATTGAAGCCCTGGGTCCTCATATCTATGACCGTTTCATTGATGCCAAGTTAAGGGAATGGGAAGAATACAGCGCCAGGGTGTATGATTGGGAAGTAAGCGAATACCTGGAAAAATTCTAGTTTACATGTGAAACGTAAGACGTGAAACATGAGACGAAAGACGTAAGACGTGAAACGTGAGACGTGAAATGTGAAACGTGAGACGAAAGACGTGAAACGTGAAACGTAAGACGTAAGACGTAAGAAGTGAAAAGTAAGACGTGAGACGTGAAACGTGAAACGTAAGACGTGAAACGTGAAATGTAAGATGTAAGACGTCGTGAAACATGAGACGTAAAACGTGAAATGTGAAATGTGAAATGTGAAACGTAAAACGTAAAACGTGAAACGTGAAACGTAAGACGTAAGACGTAAGAAGTGAAAAGTAAGACGTGAGACGTGAGACGTAAGACGTGAGACGTAAGACGTAAGACGTAAGAAGTGAAAAGTAAGACGTGAACTATGAACAGTATTTGAAGACTAATGATTACGGTGCATATTTCGAAATAAAAAGTGAGTAGATAATAAAAAGGGGGGCAAGTTGCGCCCCTTTTTATTATTTTACATACGTCGCATCAGACTGCGCACTACGCCCACGATAGTACAATCACTTACCACGATAGGCTGCATGGAACTGTTTTCAGGGCGAAGTTCAATCTGTCCGTTGCGCCGGTAAAAACGCTTGACCGTAGCCTCGTCTTCCAGCATAGCTACCACAATATCACCGTTATTGGCCGTATTCTGTTCACGAATGACAATATAATCGCCATTAAGGATTCCAGCTTCGATCATGCTGTCGCCTTTTACTTTCAACATGAAATGCGAACCGGATCCAGTCAATTCTACGGGAACGCTAATATGCTCTTCGATGTTCTCGATGGCCGTAATCGGAGTTCCTGCTGCTACATCTCCTACGAGAGGCAGGCGGATGGAATGGGGATCGCTATATTGAGTATCGCTGTCTTCGCCATAGCTCATAGGCGATATAGCTCGGTTTTTTTCGGGGTCACGCCGGAGCAAGCCTTTGGCCTCCAAATTCTTCAAATAAGTGTGTACGCTTGAAGGTGATTTCAACCCCACGGCTTCGCCAATTTCGCGGACCGAAGGGGGATAGCCCTTATACTTGATCTGCTGGTCAACAAAGTCCAGTATTTTTCTCTCGCGCTCGTTAGGCTCGGCAACAACCGGCATTGCTCTTCCTCCTTGCACCCATTTTTCTGTATTGTAGCACAGAAAAGAGCAAAAGCAAACAAATGTTCAGTAATTACCTGGAATATATGCCGGGGTCGTTCAGCTTTTCGATCGAGCTCATAATCCGGCGTTTGGCTCCAGGATGCTGGCGTTCCAGCCATTCCACAATGTTGCCGGATTGATGCCGGGCGGTGATCCCGTCTGCAGGGCAATTGTTTTTCACAGGATTAAGTCCGTGCGCCGAAATGAATGAAATGATGTGTTTTTGTTCTACATATGCAAGAGGACGAATGAGATAGAGGTCGGAACGGTCAAGATAACTAATTGGCCGGTATATATGTATGCGGCTTTCATACAGCATTGACATAAAAAATGTGGCTACCAAATCGTCCAAATGATGACCCATAGCCACTTTGTTGCAGCCCTGGAATTTTGCGACGCGGTGAAGGGCTCCTCGTCTGAGGTTTGAGCACAGAGAGCAGGGGTTGCTTTCTTCACGGCTTTCAAAGACGACCTCTCCTATGTTGGTAGCCTCTGAAACCAGCGGACAGCCCAGATCGGAGCAATATTTATCTATTGAACTCAGGTCATTGTTCCAGCCCAAATCAATATTAATCGGTACAATGTCAAAACGCAGCGGGCTATACTGGATAAGCTGGAGCAGCATATGCAGCAGGCAAAGGCTGTCCTTGCCTCCGGACATAGCAACGGCAACCCGGTCGCCACTTGCGATCATATTATATTTGAGGTTGGCGTCCCGGATATTGCGGAATATAATTTTGTCTATTCGTGTGGACATATCATAGTCCTCCATTGCATGAATAAAACCCGGCAAGATTTACGAAAACATTCTTTAAAAGAGGCTCACAAAAAAACAAAACCCCGCATACCTGTGCAGGAGCGGGGTTTTACGGTTTAATAATGGTGGGCCATGAAGGAATCGAACCTTCAACCTTCTGATTAAGAGTCAGCTGCTCTGCCTAATTGAGCTAATGGCCCCTTGGCGACATTGCATATTATAAATCGAAGCCATCCATAAATCAATGCTCAAGGCGAATTTTCTTATGAACTACTTTAACAGCTTGCTGGCTGCAGAATAAGAAAGGGAGAACAAGCAGCCTGCCGGCTACTGCTGCCCGAAAACAATATCATCCATTATCAATGCAAGTTCATTGAACTGGGGTTTGCTGATCTGGGCGTTGGCTCCGACTGATTCACCCTTATGAAGCAAGTCGTCCGTAATCAATGAAGAAAAAATAACCACCGGAAGCTTCCCGAGAACGCGGTGATCCTTAATGCGTTTGGTCAAATGGTGTCCATCCATTTGAGGCATTTCGATGTCTGTAATCACTATATTTACATCGTTTATGAAGTCGTCGCCTTTTACATCGGCAGTGTTTTCCAGGTAGTTCCATGCATCGGCTCCGTTGGCAAAGAAACGCAACTGTTCATAGCCAGCTTGAACCAGCAAATCTTTAATATATGAGCGCAGGGTTTCCGAATCTTCTACCGCAACGACTTTTACCTGGCTGCGGTCGCGTTTGGGAAGGTTTCTAATCGTATCAACCTGAAAACCGAGGCGGGGGTTGATGTCAGTAACAATTTTCTCGAAATCTAGCAGAAGAATAATCCGTTCTTCCATTTTTACGATGCCTACGGTGCATCCGCTAGCAGCGGCTGAAGCCACCCGGTCGGGGCTTTCAATTTGGTCCCAGGAAATGCGATGGATGCGAGAAACTGAATGTACTCTGAAGCCCACTTTCATTCGGTTAAACTCTGTGATTATGAAAAAATCTTTATCGGGTTCTTCAGAAGGCGGATACCCGAGAAAAAGAGCCAGATCGATTACGCTCATGATTTCTCCGCGCAGTTTAATCAGGCCTTCAACACAGGGATGAGTCTGCGGAAGATGAGTGGTGGGCACGCAATTGATAATTTCCCGCACTTTTATTACATTAATTCCAAACTCGCTGGCTCCGACACTGAACTCGACAATTTCCATCTCGTTGGTACCGCTTTCAAGCAGTATCCCTTTTTTTTCATCATCGGCCACAATTAATCCCCCTTTATTAAATATATAGGAACGTAACAGCAATGCTTACTTGAACGGTAAGAAGGAGTATTAGTATAAATGGTTTCTGTCAATTAAAGTGCTTGTCTAGTCTGATTATACCAAAGATATGGGATTTATGAATCGTAAATACATATTTTTTGACTGTTTCCGCGGAATTAAGTACAATTGATGCGTCACATATATAAATGTACTAAATTAAGCCAATGAATGCTAGGAGGTTGAAGCGATGACCGCGGCTACAATACTGGCCAGTGTTTATGATCCGCATTCGGTGGAGAAGAAATGGTATGCGATATGGAAGGATGCCGGATATTTTATGCCCTCCATGGACAGCGACAAGCCAGGTTTTTCCATAGTAATGCCACCACCTAACGTAACCGGACAGCTGCATTTAGGCCATGCCCAGGACAATGCTCTGCAAGACATCCTGAGCCGTTTTAAAAGGATGCAGGGATTTAATGTTCTATGGCTGCCGGGTACCGACCATGCCGGTATTGCCACCCAGGCCCGGGTGGAAGAAAGCTTGCAGTCAGAAGGCCTGAGTCGCTGGGACCTGGGAAGGGAAAAATTCCTGGAGCGGGTTTGGGATTGGAAGAACCTGTATGGCAGCAAAATAAGCGAACAGTTGAGTCTTTTAGGTTCCTCCTGCGATTGGACCAGGGAGCGTTTTACCATGGATGAGGGCTGTTCCCGGGCGGTTCGGGAAGCCTTTGTTCATCTATACGAAAAAGGGCTAATCTATCAGGGCGATTATATCATCAACTGGTGTCCCAAGTGCCATACTGCTATATCTGACATAGAAGTGGAACATCAAGACACTGAAGGAAAGCTCTGGCATATAAAATATCCGTCGGAAGACGGAGACAGTTTTGTCATTGTTGCTACGACGCGCCCCGAAACCATGCTGGGAGATACGGGGGTGGCGGTGCATCCGGAAGATTCGCGCTACAGCCGCTTGATAGGCAAGAATGTGGTGCTTCCACTTATGAACCGCAACATACCGGTGGTTGCAGACGAATATGTTGACAGGGAGTTTGGGACCGGAGCGGTAAAAGTGACTCCCGCCCATGATCCCAACGATTTTGAAATAGGGTTCCGCCATAAGCTCGAAACCCTGGTGGTAATGAACAACGATGCAACCATGAACGAGAATGCCGGCATTTACAATGGGATGGACCGTTATGAATGCCGCAAGAAGGTGGTTGAGGATCTGGAAGCCCAGGGTCTGCTGGTTAAAATCGAAGAACACCAGCATGCAGTGGGTCATTGTCACCGTTGTGACACCACCATCGAACCCCTGGTGTCACGGCAATGGTTTGTAAAAATGAAACCCCTGGCTGAACCGGCGATTAGAGCGGTGAAAGAAGGGGATATAAAATTTGTTCCAGAACGTTTCACCCGCATTTATGTCAGCTGGATGGAAAATATAAGGGATTGGTGCATTTCCCGTCAATTATGGTGGGGACACCGGATTCCAGTCTGGTATTGCGACGACTGCGGTGAAATAATTTGCAGCCGTAATGATCCAGAAGCCTGCCCATCCTGTTCAAACAAAGAATTACGTCAGGACGAAGATGTGCTGGATACCTGGTTTTCCAGCGCACTATGGCCGTTCTCAACCATGGGCTGGCCGGATGCTTCCAGTCATGACCTGAAATATTTCTACCCAACTACGGTTTTGGTTACCGGCAGAGACATTATTTTCTTCTGGGTAGCCCGTATGATATTCTCGGGACTTGAGTTCACCGGCAAAATACCCTTTGAATTCGTTAATATCCATGGTCTCATAATGGACGGGCTGGGTCGCAAGATGAGCAAATCGCTGGGCAACGGCATTGATCCAATTGAAGTAATTGATAAATACGGAGCTGATACCCTGCGCTTTTCGCTGGTTACCGGTTCCACACCCGGAAATGATATCCGTTTCCACTGGGACAAGGTTGAGAATACCAGGAATTTTGCCAACAAGATATGGAACGCATCACGCTTTGTAATAATGAATCTACAGGCGTTTGAAGGCCGTGAATTGAAGCGTGACGACCTGAGCACCGCTGACCGGTGGATGTTTTCCCGCCTGAACAAGTGTATAGCTACGATAACGGATTCTCTGGAACTGTTTGATCATGGAGAAGCTGCCAGTAGGCTTTATGATTTTATCTGGGACGAATTCTGCGACTGGTATATCGAGCTTGTAAAAGGCGATCTGAATTCCGATGATAAAGGACGCCGCGCTGTGGTTCAAAATGTTTTGTGTCTGGTGCTTACGGACATTGTCAAGCTGCTGCACCCGTTCATGCCGTTTATCAGTGAAGAAATATACCAGTACCTGCCGGGTCACTCGGTTACGCTGATGTTGGAATCATGGCCGCAAATCCGTCCGGATTTTCAGGATGATTCAGCGGTGGAATCCATGAACAGGGCCATGGAAATAATAAGAGCGATAAGAAATGTCCGCTCGGAATTTGTGGTTAATCCGGGAAGCAGTGTTGAATGCCTGGTAGTATCCAGTGATAATGGCATAGCAAGCGATATAAGCAGTTGCTCTGCCTATATTTCGCGAATGGCCCGGCTGAACAAACTGACTATTGCCGATTATGTAGCAGATCCAAGCATGGTATGCGCTTCAGCTGTCCTTCCGTACTGTGAAATCCTGGTCCCTCTGGCTGGCCTGATCGATTTCGAAAAGGAAACTGCCCGCCTGACCAAGGAGCTGAACAACGTTTTAGCCGATATATCTAAAATCGAAGCCAAGCTGCAAAATGAGAAGTTTACTGCCAGGGCTCCGGCGGAGGTTGTGGCCAAAGAAAAAGGCAGGGTTGAAGAGTTAATAACCAAACGTGATGGTTTGCTGAAACGTATAAACGTCTTGCAAGCCCGGCAGGAGTGAAGCCTGCCGGATGGTAAAGCCCGCAAGGAAGCCTTGCAGGGCTTTGCCAGAAATAAACACCACATTTGAGGCGAAATAATTAATGAAAAATGATGATCCGGCTATCCTTGAAGAACGCATTGGTGCGCTGCTTGCATCTGAATCTGCCCCGGGATGGCGTTTAGGTCTGGAGCGCATTGAGCGCCTTTTGGAAATCCTCGGCCATCCGGAAGAAGGTTTGCCGGTGGTTCACATTGCAGGAACCAACGGAAAAGGAAGCTGCAGCACTTTAATATGGCGGGTGCTGAAAGAAGCGGGCTGGAACACCGGTTGTTACATGTCTCCCCATATTCACTCCTACTGTGAGCGCTTTCTGCTGAACGGCCAGGCCATAAGCCGTGATGAACTGGCTTCCTGCCTGGAGGCGGCAATTGAGGCCGGACGGGAAATGTACCGAAAACACGGGGAAAAACCCACTGAGTTCGAATTGCTTACCGCAGCAGCCTTCGTATATTACCAGAAGGTTCGTCCTGAAATTCTGGTGCTTGAAACTGGACTGGGCGGGATTTATGACGCTACTAACGTGATTAGTCCTGTTTTATCAGTGATTACCAGTATAAGCCTGGACCATACTGCCTTATTAGGAAATAGCCTGGCTGAAATAGCCTGCAACAAGGCGGGCATCATAAAAAGGGGTGTTCCGGTAGCCATTGGAAATCTGGGCAATGAGGCCAGAACAGCAATAATGCAGAAAGCATGCGCATCAGGATCCCGGGTGCTGAACAGCAGCAATTATCGCCTGGAAATCAAGAGCTATGACGATTGCTTTAGGCCGATAATAGACATATCCGGACCGGCAATTCAGGCTAGCGATGTTTTATTCGGGCTCCGCGGGCTGCACCAGCTGGACAATCTCGCCTTGAGCATCTGTGCTCTGCAGGAGCTTCGAGACCAGGGTTTCAGCTTCAGGCTCGGTGATCTTCTAAAGGCTATTGCCGAAACCAACCTGGCCGGCAGGATGGAATTCATAAACCAAAGCCCCCTGGTGGTATTGGATCTGGCGCACAATCCGGATGCAGCCAGGCAGTTGGCTGCATCGCTGCAGCTAATCGTTCCGGGCATGAAAAGGGTTATGCTATGCGGTTTTCTTGATGACAAGGAGCGTTCTCAAATACTCGCCGAGCTTGCGCCAGGCACCGCACGCTGTTATATCAGCAGGCCGCTTAGCGAACGCAGCCGTTTATGGAAGGAGTCGGCGTATATATTCAGGGACTGTAATCCGTCCAGTCCGGTCCAGATTATCGAGTCGATTGACGACGCTGTAAGGGCTGCGGAATCAGGGCTGGCCAGCGATGAATACCTGCTTGTAACAGGATCTTTTTACCTGGCCGCACCGGTGAGAGAGCTTTTTATGCGAGATAAAAGCTTGTTTTGAGATTTGTATTGCTTTTTTGATAATTCATTCACATAATTGTAGTATATTAATATATATCATAATGATTGCACGGTATTATACCAAATCTGAAATGAGGAGCCTGTTAATGAAAGCGTATAAAATTCCTGAAGCTACCGTAATGCGGCTATCTATCTATTCGCGCTACTTAAAACAATTGCTGGATGAAAATGTTGATACCATATCTTCCAGTGAAATAGCCAAAGGTGTTGGAGTAAGTTCGGCCCAGGTCAGGAAAGACCTGGCATATTTTGGCGAATTCGGGACCAGAGGGGTCGGCTATAAAGTAGGCGAGCTATATGGTCATCTAATGAAGATTCTGGGCTTGGACAGGAAGTGGAACATCGCCATTATTGGTGCAGGCAAGCTCGGGTCAGCCCTGGCCCTTTATGAAGGCTTTAAGGAAAGGGGTTTTACGGTCCAGGGAATCTATGACGTCAATGCTGGCATTATAGGCAAGGAATTAAGCGGTTGCACCGTTGAACCACTGGCAAAGCTGGCCAATCAGATTAAAGAAAAGCAGATCACCCTGGGAGTGATAACTGTCCCGGCCTCATCAGCCCAGGATGTAACTGATATTCTGGTTAAGTCGGGAGTGGAAGCAATACTTAATTTTTCCCCCCGCGTACTCAAGGTTCCTTATGGAGTGGTACTTAGAAACGTCGATTTATCCGTTAACATTGAAGTGTTAAGCTTTAATTTGGCCGCAAAAATACAATAATATGTGATAACAACCGTTGTACAGCCCGGTAACGGGCTATTTTTTTTGCCTGTCTTGTTTTTAAGTGCCTCTAATGCTACACTCAATTAGATAAATTAGGGAGGTAACGCAGGTGACTTCTGGCAGACAGGCACAGCCAGGATGGTTCAAACTGGTTTTCTTATTGATAATAGGCGGCATAACCGGAAGCATAGTTGGAGAAATTATTATTCGCTGGATTCCTGCCATGCAAAGTCTGGGACTTCCGAAAAATATTGGGCTTTCTCCGGTAACCCTTGATTTAAGCATTTTTACCCTGACTTTCGGATTTTCATTTAGCATGAGCCTTTTCACTATTCTGGGAATGATTATGGCTTATGTGGCCTATCGCAGAATATAAGCAGGACGTTTATGAAAAAGGTAATTCTCGCATCAGCATCACCCAGACGAGTTGCATTAATGAAAATGACCGGCATTGATTTCATCCAGTATTCATGCGAAATCGATGAAGAATGGTCCGGGAATACCAGCCATGAAGATGCTGTAATGGATATAGCCAGACGCAAAGCTGCTCAAGCAGTTGTAGACAATCCTGGTTATGAAATGATTGTAGCCGCTGACACGGTTGTAATGCTCGAAAACAAGGTATTTGGGAAACCGGGCAACCGGGACGAAGCAATAAGCATGCTAACAGCACTGAACGGAAAAGAACACCTGGTTATTACCGGGATGTGCTTAATGGATAGTGCCAGCCAGGCTTTGTATTCCGCTGTCGAAAAGACCAGGGTGTTTTTCCGTCGGTTGGAGGAATATGAAATCGAAGCTTATGCAGACCGGGGAGAATGCTATGATAAAGCAGGGGCATATGGCATCCAGGGTTGCGGTGCGTTTTTAATTGAGCGCATTGACGGATGCTATTATAATGTTGTAGGCCTGCCGTTGAATTTATTAAGATCATTACTATTGCAGGCCGGCATTGACATCTGGAGAACTAACCATTGAGCGATAGAAGCTATCCAATTAAAAGTCTTCCCAGTGATATGCGGCCCCGGGAAAAAGCCCTGAAAAACGGCTTGAATTCTTTAAGCGATACAGAATTGCTGGCCATGATTATCAGGTCGGGAAGTCAATCCCAGAGCGCGATTGAACTGGCTCATCATTTGCTTGTAAAATATAAATGCCTCAGGGCCTTGAAAGAAGCCAGTATTGAAGAGCTGATGCAGGAAAAGGGCATCGGTCTGGTCAAGGCATTAGAGATTCAGACCGCACTTGAACTGGGGCAGCGCCTGGCCGGAGAGACAATGGGCCGAAAAGTGGTAACCTGCCCCGAAGATGTATGCAGCCTTTTTATGGAAGAAATGAGATATTATGACCGGGAACACTTGAAAGCGGTCTATCTTGACACCAGGGGCGGCGTGATTAGCAACGAAAGTATATCCGTAGGCGGGCTATCCAGTTCGCTTATTCACCCTAGAGAGGTTTTTAAGCCCGCAGTTAAAAAGAGTGCAGCCTCAATAATCCTGGTGCACAATCACCCGAGCGGCGATCCGACACCAAGCGCCAAAGATGTAGAGGTAAGTAAAAAGATCGCTGAAGCAGGGGAACTGCTGGGGATAACATTGTTTGATCATGTTATAATCGGGGACGGCTGTTTTTGCAGCCTCAAATCGAAAGGTTTATTTTAGCTCTTACTGCAGGGCAGGGAGGAAATCCAGTGGCATTTTTTAACCTTAACGTTTCCAGGGATCTGGGCATAGATCTGGGAACAGCAAATACGCTTGTTTATATGCGGGGACGGGGGGTTACCCTGATTGAGCCTTCAGTCGTGGCTGTTGATCAAGACACCAACAAGGTTCTGGCCGTAGGCGAAGAAGCAAAAAAGATGATCGGGCGAACTCCCGGGAATATAGTGGCCACCAGGCCGATGAAAGACGGAGTAATTGCTGATTTTGATATTACGCAAGCGATGCTGCGCTACTTTATCAACAAGTCCATGGGGCGCAACAATCCCTTTATGAAACCCAGGGTTATTACCAGTATACCCAGCGGTTGTACAACAGTGGAGGAGAGAGCCGTTCGCGAGGCTGCTATTGCAGCCGGAGCAAGGGAAGCATATCTAATAGAAGAGCCTATGGCCGCTGCCATTGGGGCTAATCTGCCAGTTGGCGAAGCCATTGGGAACATGATTGTAGATATCGGCGGCGGCACTACAGAGGTTGCAGTTATTTCGCTGGGCGGGATTGTAACCTCCAAATCCATACGTGTGGCGGGAGACAAAATGGATGACGCCATAATAAACCATCTGCGCCGGACTTATAGTCTGCTAATTGGTGAGAGGACAGCTGAAACCATCAAGATATTAATTGGATGCGCCATGATAGACGGCCCTGAGCAGATATACGAGGTTAGAGGCAGGGATCTGATAACAGGATTGCCCAGGACGGTGCCGGTGTCATCATACGAGGTTAATATCGCTCTGCGCGAGCCGTTAGAGCAGATAGTTGAAAACATTAAAAACTGCCTGGAAAAAACGCCGCCTGAGCTTGCCGCTGATATTATCGATAGAGGCATTGTATTGGCTGGCGGCGGAGCCCTGTTAAGAAGCCTGGAACGCCTCATTTCACAGGAAACGGAAATACCAGCCTGGGTATGCGAAGAGCCTTTGCTGGCGGTTGCACGAGGCACCGGGAAAGTACTTGAAAATATTGAAGCGCTGAAAAGCATTCTGGTCCCGTCAAAGAGGCATCAGCGTTAATACCAGGTGAATGCATTGAAAAACATTGTACGCAGTCGACCGTTTTGGATACTTTCTGTATCCTTAATCATTATTACGGTCTTAATCATATACACTTCGAGCGGCCGAACCAATGTAACCATCGCTGAAAAGCTGGTCGCAGACATATTGGCGCCATTTTATTATGGCGCCAGTGGTGTTTCCGGCTGGGTGGACTCATTTGGAACGGATTTTGCCGAGAAGCAAGCATTGCAGCAGCAGATTGAACAGCTGCAAAAAGAAAATACCGAATTGAATCTTAAGAACCATGAACTCATCGAATACCGGTATGAGGCCAAACGGCTTGCTCAAGCCATGCAATTCAAACAGGCGAATCTTGAATATTTCGATCTGGAATTATCCCGGGTTATTGCCAGAAGCAATAAGTACTGGTATCAAACCTTAACTATCGATAAAGGCGAAAGCGACGGTATTCAAGTAAATATGGCCGTAATTACCGGGGATGGTTTGGCTGGTAAAATAATAAGCGTGAGTCATTACACTTCTGAGGTTATGTTGCTGACCGACCCGCAGATGGCGGTGGGTGTTGCCATTCAAGAGAACCGGGAATGTAATGGAATCGTCGAAGGTCTGCACGATACCAAAACGTTAAGCATGGTTAATATACCCTTCTATTCGAAGATAAAGAACGGTCAAACAGTGATAACATCCGGTCTCTCCGATATTTATCCGAAAGGTATCGTTATAGGTACGGTTAATCGAGTAATTAAGGAATCCAATGGATTGACCCTCACAGCTGCTATTGATCCAGCGGTTGATTTTGACAAGCTTGAGGAACTGTTTGTGGTTATGGCCTACAGGCAGCGTACTGATGAGGAAATAGCCCGCATGCTTGAAGAGGACAAAAAAACAGTTGAGAGCATGCAGGCAGACCAAACAAACAGCAGCGAAAGCGGTAATAATGAAAGTAAAAAGCCAGGCAATAATAATGCAGCCAACTCTGATAAACCCTCGAGCAGTAACAGTCAGGACTCCTCCAGCAACTCCGGGAATAATTCTCAACCTGACAGCAGCAATGTGAATAACAATACTAATAATGCAAATACCAGCATCCAGAATGATTCGGGCAATAATTCTACGATTAATCCGGGCGTTAACAGCCCTCAACGTTAAGAGGTATCCATATGCGTTTCGCATTGCTGGCCATTTTAACCATTGTCGCCGCTATTATAAACAATGCAGTTCTGGCTGATTTTGCCATTCTAAAGGCATCCCCCGACCTGATTCTTTTCATTGTTGTATTCTATGCGAGCCACAGCGATCCGGAAAAAGGGCTGATATACGGGTTGGCGGCTGGATTCTTTGAAGATCTGGCCTGTGGCGCTTTTATCGGTATGAACGCACTGGCCAAAGGAGTGGCGGGATATGTCGTCGGCCGGGCGCAAAGCGGTTTTTACGAGGACAATCTTTTATATGGACTGGTTAACGTAGCTATCGGGAGCCTGGTCAATGCAGCCATCATACTGCTGATAAATCTATTGAGTTCTCACCTCATAATTGACCGGGGATTACTGGAAAGTCTGGCATCACAGTTCCTTCAGAATGTGGTTATCGCAGTGCCTGTATATGCAGTATTTATGGTAGTCAGAACCCGAAGCTGGGTCAAGAGCATATGGGGTGAATTATGAACGATAAAATGTTTTACCGGCGGCTCCGGAATATTGGGATTTTTACCCTGGCGCTTCTAATGATTATTGTCGTTCGTCTGGCGGTCGTGCAGATTTTTCAAAGCGATATGTACCAGATAAAAGCCAAGGAAAACAGGGTGCGCCTGGTTCCGATTAAGGCTCCCCGCGGAGAGATAGTGATGCGGGACGGGGAAGTGCTGGCTGGAAATGAGCTTGTATACACTATTAATATGGTATGCACCGACATTCCTGACGATGATCGCGACGAGATAATCAGAAAGCTTGTAGACCTGATATCGCCATATGATCCTGAACTGACCGTTGATGCTGTCAATAAGATGATTAAAGCGCAATCCTACAAATTGTACGATCCGATCGTGGTTGCCCGGGATTTGCCCTGGGAATGCGTGGTCAAGGTGGAGGAGAAACGCGATGTGCTGCCCGGTATTTCTACCGGTGTAGAACCTTTCAGAATATACTACAATGGCAGCCTGGCAGGTCATGCTCTGGGATATATAAATGCCATTAACCAGGAAGAGCTTGAAAACACCGAAGATAATTACACCATTAGCAGTCTTATCGGCAAGGCTGGAGTGGAAAAAAGTTATGAGAAGGAGCTGCGCGGCCAGGACGGAGCCAGGAGGATCGAGGTTGATTCCAAGGGCAGCAAAGTGGGAGAACTGGTTACAAAAGAACCACTGGCTGGTAACAATATTTATCTAACACTGGATTACAAATTGCAGCTGGTAATGGAGAGCAGTATGCAGACGCTGGTCAAGGGCCTGCAAGATAATATTCCGAAAGCACAGGTTGCTTCGGCGGTATTAATAAATGTAAAAACCGGCGAAGTGCTCGGGATGGCCAGTTACCCCAATCTGAATCCAGACGATTTCAAAGGAAATATGTCACCTGATAAAGCCAATTATTATTTTCCCCAGACCAAGGAATATGATCCTCTTGATCCGGGAGCCGCAACGAATAGAGCCATTCAGGTTAGTTACCCTCCAGGTTCAGCATTTAAGCCAATAACTGGAATGGCAGCTATTGAGTATGGCGATGTCTCGCCAACCCAGGATTATGTATTTTGCGCTGGTAAATACTGGATGGCGCCTTTTATCAAGTGCACGGCAGAACACGGAGCGGTCAACTACTACGGCGGAATGGCCCAGTCATGCAATACCTACTTTCAGGAAATCGGGCGCCGGGCAACTAAAAGCAACATCATCAAAGTAGCAGAAGATTTTGGCCTGGGAAAGCGCACCGGCATTGATCTGCCGTATGAAACTGAAGGTTTGCTCCCCACTCCAGAATGGAAAAAGGAACTGGGAACCATACTAATAGAGCAAAAGTATGAAGCCCTGCGCAAAAACATTGACCTTAAATATGATCCGCTGATTGCCGCCGCTTCGTCGGAAGAAGAAAAAGCTGAAATCGTTAAGGACAAGGAAAAGGACCATAAAAACCTTGAAACCCAATACAAGTTTGATTATAGCTTTGCCACTGAATGGCAGCAGTATGACACCTACAATATGGCGATAGGACAGGGCTCGAACTATTATTCTGTGCTGCAGCTGGCCAACTACGTATCCACCCTGGCCAACGGAGGACATTGCTACAAACCACATATTGTGCAAAAGATAGTGTCCACTGACGGGCGCATTATGAAGGCTGTCAGCCCTGAATTAGTAAGGGATGTGGACGTCAGCGACAGCACTCTCCAAATAACCAAGGACGCGATGCTGGGTGTTACTGAACACGGAGGCACAGCTGCCAGCATATTTGAAGGATTCCCGATTTCCGTATGTGCCAAGACGGGAACTGCCGAAACCGGCAGGGCGGAAGATGACCAGGAAAATGAGTTTCATGGGGTTTTTGTGGCCTTTGCACCATATGACGATCCCGAAATAGCTTTTGCGTCAATAGTCGAATACGGGCAGCATGGAAGCACATCGGCAGCTATTATTTGCCGCGCTGTTTTTGAACAGTATTTCGGAGTGGTCGATCATTACAGTGAAGCCAAGCAGGTTTTGGAATCGAACAAGACTCCCAAGCAGATTGAAAGCGCTTTGAAAAGGGAGCAGAATAGTAAAACGGATGTTGTGGAGGATTAAATGGATTCCCGGCTATTTAAAGTTATAGACAAGCCATTTGTTATTACGGTTGCCATCTTGATAGGGTTTGGATTGCTAATCCTGGCCAGCGCTGGGACATCATTAAGCACCAGCCCCTGGTTTTATGTTCAGAAACAGGCGCTGTTCGTAGTGCTGGGGATAGGTCTGATCTTATGGCTGATCCGCTATGACTATTCCAATTTTAACAAGTTCGGCCACTATTTTTATGGTATTTCAATATTTTTGTTAATAGCCGTAGTGGCCTTTGGCACTGAACAGCGAGGCACTACAGGTTGGATTACCCTGGGGCCCCTGCCCCCGGTTCAGCCGGCTGAATTCACCAAGCTGCTGTTGATTGTTGCTTTTGCCGATTTTCTCAGCCAGCGAAGAGAGCAGCTGGACGATTTTAAGGGTATCATGATGGCGGCCGGGTACATGATTCTGCCATTTTTACTAATAATGGCCCAGCCGGACCTTGGTACTGCCCTGGTATATATTGCCATAACCCTGGGGATGCTTTACGCGGCCGGAGCAAATCCTCGCAAACTGGCGGTTCTTGTAATAGTGGGCTTATTATTGATTGCCCTTGTGCTGATCTTGCATTTCAAGGCCGGAATGTGGATCCCTCTTAAGGAATACCAAATAAACCGCCTTACAGTGTTTCTCGATCCCTATGCCGATGGTAAAGGTGGGAGAGATGCTGGATATAACATTATCCAGGCGATGATTGCCGTGGGCTCGGGCGGTTTTATAGGCAAAGGACTTTTCAACGGCAAACAGATCCAGCTCAATTTTTTGCCCGAGCATCATACGGACTTTATATTTTCAGTTATTGGTGAAGAACTGGGTTTTCTAGGCTGCGCTGCCTTGATTGTTATGTATGGCTTTTTATTCTGGCGTTGTCTTATTATTAGCTCCCGGGCCAGAGATTCTTTTGGCAGCCTTATGATAATAGGCATAGTTTCGATGTGGTTATTCCATGTTTGGGAAAACATTGGCATGAATATAGGATTAATGCCTGTAACCGGGATTCCCTTGCCCTTCATTAGCTATGGGGGAAGTTCCACCTTGACCAATATAGTGGCAGTGGGTATCATCATAGCCATAAATCTTCGTGAGAAACGCATCGTTTTTTGAGCAACAGAGTACTACTATTGTTTTCAGAGTTGAAATGAGGTGAAAAACAGTGGATGGATCAATAATAGACACGGCAGGTGTTAAGTATCGGTTTGTACAGGCTCTTATGCTGCTTCCGAACATGTTGAAGCTTATCTACCGTCTGGTTGGAGACTTCCGCGTTCCGCTGGCCGAAAAAGCAATGCTGATGGCGACTGCGGCCTATATTGTGATGCCGATGGATTTCATGCCGGACTTTATACCTTTTATGGGGCAGATCGACGATTTGCTTCTAATTGCACTGGTTTTCAGGCGGCTGGTGAATGCCGCCGGACATGAGTTGGTAATGAGCTACTGGGACGGAGATCCTGAAATAATGAACACCATTACCTGGATTATCGACTGGTCCGAACACATTCTGCCAGCTGGAATATATGATAAAATTGTCAGGCGGGCGAGCAATAAAAAATATGATGTGGAGTACCGGGTAGTTGACTGATTTTCAGCCGGACCAGCCGGATAATGCAAAGATGATAAAAGAACGACTTGATCGCATTCTGCCTGGAGTAGCCAAACCAGCTCGCTATACTGGCAATGAGCTTAACCTGGTCCGGAAAGACTGGCAGGATGCACCGGTAAAAATGGCTTTTGCTTTTCCAGATGTCTATGAAATCGGCATGTCTCACCTGGGCGGCCGGATTTTATACGGGCTGGTCAATGATAAAAGCCCGCACCTTATGGAAAGGGTGTTTGCCCCCTGGCCTGATTTTGAATCCGGTCTCCGCGAGGCCGGATTACCTTTGTACAGCCTGGAAAGCTTTCAACCGCTGAGCTGTTTTGACATTATTGGCTTCTCACTGCAATATGAGCTTTCAATAACCAATTGCCTTAATATGCTTGACCTGAGCGGCATTCCCGTCTGGTCATCCGAAAGGAACAGCCGCCATCCGCTAATTATTGCCGGAGGTCCTCTGTGTTTTAACCCGGAGCCCTATGCCGGCTTTTTCGATCTGTTCATCATAGGCGATGCAGAAGAACTCCTCCCTGAATTGCTGGACCGAATGTCTGCAATGAAAGAAAGGCCGCGAGAAGAGCTCATCAGACAACTGGCCAAGCTTACCGGTGTTTATGCGCCGGCCTTGTATTCGGAAGAATACAGTACTGACGGCATGTTTGCCAAACTGATTCCACTTGAGTCTGAAACGCCTGCCAGGATCAGGAAAGGACTGGTGGAGGATCTGGATGGGGCATATTTCCCTGACAAGCCGGTTCTGCCCTATATTGAAATCGTTCATGACCGGGCTACACTGGAGCTTATGCGCGGATGTCAGAGAGCCTGCCGCTTTTGCCAGGCCGGAAGCATTTACCGGCCGCTTCGGGAACGCAGTGTATCGGTTTTAAGAGAGCAAGCGGAAAAACAGCTGGCCAGCACAGGATATGACGAGATATCATTGAGCTCGTTGAGCACCCTTGACTATTCGGGAATTCATAGCCTGGTAAGAGAGCTGGTGGCTTGTTACGGAGCCGGCGGAGTCGGGGTTTCCCTTCCATCATTGAGGGTAGATACTGCTTCTGTCGAAGTTGCCAGTGAAATTCAAAAAGTCAGGAAAAGCACGCTGACTTTTGCTCCAGAAGCAGGTTCACAGCGACTTCGGGATATAATAAATAAAAATGTCAGCGAACAGGATATACTTGATGCGGCCGCTGCTGCCTTTCAATCGGGCTGGCTGGCTTTAAAGCTATATTTTATGCTGGGATTGCCCGGCGAAAAATACGAGGATCTGGATGCGATTATCGATTTATTGCGCAAGATAAGCCAGATTGCCAGGGGATTGAGCAAGCGCCGACCAGAGATAAGGGCCAGTTTTTCATATTTTGTTCCTAAAGCTCATACTCCGTTCCAGTGGTCTGCCCAGAACAGTCCAGAGGAGTATGTGGATAAGATGCAATATCTTAAACAGCACCGGATCAAGAATGTAAAAATGAGCTTTCATGATCAGCGCAGCAGCTTTCTGGAGGGCACCCTGGCCCGGGGTGATCGGCGGCTGTCAGCAGTTATTCACCAGGCCTGGAAAAACGGCTGCAAATTTGATGGCTGGACCGACCACTTTAATTTTGAAGCCTGGCAGGCTGCTTTTGATAGCTGCGGTATAGACCCGGGATCATATATATACCGAACCCGGGGATATAATGAAGCGCTTCCCTGGGATTTCATCGATACCGGCCTGGATAAGAGCTATCTAATAGAAGAAAGCAGAAGGTCGGAACAGGGCACATTAACTCCGGATTGCCGTTTGGAAGGTTGTGTTGATTGTGGAGTATGCGACAATTTCGGGGTCAGCCTGGTTGTTCGGCAGGAGGACAGCAAATGATAATCCGCGCTGAATACTTATCTGGCCCGGAAATACGCTACCTGTCAAACCTGGATATGCTGTCGGTGTTTCACCGGGCACTTCGCCGTGCCCGGCTGCCTTATGCTTTAAGCCAGGGATTCAATCCTCATATCAAAATGACACTGGGAGTGGCTCTTCCGGTGGGGCTATGGAGCGAGCGGGAGTATTTCGACCTGGAAATGTCTGAAGACATATCCGTTCAAGATTTTATTGAAACACTTAACCGGAACTGCCCTCCAGGCATGTTGATTAAGGAAGCCCGGATCGTGCAGGACCGGAATGTATCGCTGATGGTGCTTATAAACGCTTGCTCATACCGTTTTATCTATGAAAGGCTCCATCCCTCTGCTGAAGAAATAGCCCGGAGCATCATGAACAGTGAGCAGTGGATGATTGATAGCCGGGGCAAGAAGAAAAACCAGCAGAAGGATTTGCGCAGTGGAATAATCCGCCTGGAGTCAAGTGACAGCGAACAAAACAGTATTTTTAATATTTGGGCTGCAGCCAATGAACCTTTGAATATACGTTACGATGAATTAATTGACCTGCTCAACCAGGCCGGAGCCGATAAAGTCAAGATGATTGACGCATATAAAACCGGGAATTACCATTATTCCGATGAAAAAATGATTCGTCCGCTGGATATGGAGCAGGATTAACTGATTAAGTGGGAATCCGTAACGAATTAATCGCATTGGTGCAGAATGCATGGGGCATGAACGCGTGACCTAATACGGGAATAAGCGCCGCGCAACACAGGAAGTGATGTAATGGACCGATTTATGATTGTTGAAAACTATCCATGGGAAACCAGGGTAGCCGTTATTGAGGATGGCCGCCTGTCTGAAGTGTTCTGGGCTGATCCCCGTGAACAGGTGGGGAAAATATTCAAAGGCAGGATCAAGGATGTCATTCCCGGTTTGAATTGTGTTTTTGTAGATATCGGCCTTTCCAAGAACGCATACCTGCAATTTGCAGATATTCCCATGCTGAGCGGCAATGAAGAGAAAGCAGCCAGCATATTGAAAAGCGGTCACAACATAATGGTCCAGGTCAAGAAAGAAGCCTTTTCGGAAAAAGGAGCCCGGGTAACTGCAAATATAAGTGTTCCGGGTTATTATTGCATTTTGCTGCCTTATCAACAGGGGATTTCGGTTTCCAGAAAGATTCAGAACGATGCCAGGCGCAGCAGCCTGAAAGCTACGCTTTCAGCAGCTCATGATCCGGAAATGGGGCTGATTAGTAGAACTGCTTCCGTTTATGCCAGCAAAAGCGAGCTGCTTGATGAACTGGAACAGTTGCGCACGGTTTGGGGAAGCATCAAGAACCGTTACCTGAAGGCCAAATCACCGCATCTTATATATGATGAAATGGATGTAGTGAAGCGCACTTTGAGGGATTACAGCAATACCGGCATCAGCCGGGTTCTGGTAAATAGCAAACCGGTATTTGATCAGTTGAGCGGGTATTTTGGCAATTCCAGCCGGAATTATCGCCTGGAGCTGGTGCATGAAGACGGGCAGCTTTTTGAAAAATATGGGATCGAACGTGATATTGCCAGGGTTTTCAAGCGCAGGGTCTGGTTAAAAAGTGGAGGTTACATAGTATTTGATCATACGGAAGCCATGACTTTAATAGATGTGAACAGCGGCAAATATGCATCTCGTGAAAACATAGAAAAGACGGCGCTGGTTACGAACCGGGAAGCTGCGTCGGAAATAGCCCGGCAGCTACGGCTGCGAAGTATCGGCGGCATAATTGTTATTGATTTCATTGATATGCTGAACAAGGACAATGTGCAAGAAGTGCTGGATATTCTGGCGGCGGAACTGGAGAAAGATACAGCCAATACCAAGATAATCGGAATAACTGGACTGGGTTTCGTCGAAATGACCAGAAAGAGAGCCCGTTACGGATTGACCGAACGCTTTAAGGAAGAGTGTTCGGATTGCCGTGGAGAAGGCCAGATCATGAAAGTGGAATATTTCGCTTCGAGATTAAAAAAGCTCCTTATGGGAGTCGAAACCATACCCGGCGAAGCGATCAAGGTAGACTGTGGAGATGAGCTGTACAGAAACCTCATGAGCCTGCCGGCGGATCTGGAATATATCCAGCGTAAAAAAGGCTGCAATCTCGAAATTGCAGCCTCTGACAGTTTGAATCGTTGCGAATACCGGTTATATAAAGTGAACACACTGGAAACCTAACGGCTCTTATTGGCATATGCTTCAGCGATCAGCACCAGAGGGTGCTTGACCTCAACCGGCAAGCCTTTTTCCTTTACTCCGTGACGCAGTTGCATCAAACAGCTCGGACAGCTGGTAGCGAGAATATCGGCTCCGCTTTCCTCCAGGTTATTCATTTTTTTATCCAGGATCTTCATAGAAATATCGTAATGGGTAACACCGTAGGTGCCGGAACCGCCGCAACAACTTGCTGCTGCCGGCATTTCAACGAATTCCAGCCCTGGTATGCGCCGAAGCAGTTCCCGGGGTTCGGCCTTGATGCCCTGTGCATTTACCAGGTGACAGGGATCGTGCCAGGTAACTTTCCTGGTATGGCCTGGTTTAATTTCAGGCAAGCGGATATCGAGGATATCTACCAGAAAACGATTTATATCAATGGTTTTAGATGCGAATTCCTGGCCGTCCTTCTCGTGGCTGGTGCCTCCCAGAAGGAATTCCATGGCATGAGGGTTAAGGCTGGCCGAGCAGGAAGCACAATCAGTTACGACATAATCCAGATCATATGATTTGAACAGGGCGGCATTGTGAGCGGCCAGGCGTCGGGCGGTCTCCAGCTTGCCATTGGCTATATGGGGCAGCCCGCAGCATTTAATATCTTTTGGAACAATAATCTCGCAGCCATTGCGAGTCAGGATGTCAACCAGCGCCACCGCGACATCCGGCTCCATCAAATCGGTTCCACAGCCCAGGAAATAACCTACCCGAAATCTTTTTTCACCGCGAGCCGGATTGATCTCTTTTAGTCGAGCTCTTGCCGATGATGATGGCATATCGCCGGACAGTTTTTCAGCGTTGGGCAAATCTCCCGGCAGCAGACGGGTAAGTCCGGCTGATCGGGCCAGCTTTTGCATCCCAGTTTTTTGAGCCAGCCAGACCATTTTACTTCCGGCACGAAGCAGGCTCGGCCTGGTCCACAGGCTGTCAAAAAGAAGGTTTTTAGACAGGCTGGGATTTTTTTCATATATATATGCCCTGGCGGCAGCGTTTATCTCGTGAATATCGAGACCCGAAGGGCAGTTTACTGAACAGGTCTCGCACATCAGACAATTGGTGAGCTTTTCATAAAGCTCTTCAGTTGGTTTTATTTTACCATCACGCAGCATTTGGACGATAAAAACATGTCCACGTGGAGCGGCGCTTTCGGTTCTGATTTCGGCAAAAACCGGACAGACGCTGCGGCATTTGCCACAGCGCACACATTTCAGAATTTGTTCTTTTACGGGTGCAATATCTTGAAATTCCATTGGCAACCACCTTATTTATTGATTGAAATTAATAATGCCAGTCTTCCATCAAAAAGGACGCTCAAATAAGCTTGCCGGGATTCATGATCCCTTTCGGATCAAAAGCGTTTTTGATCTTTTTCATATATTCCAGGGCCAGACCATGTTCCAGCTCTGCATAAGGACGTCTGACCACGCCGACACCGTGTTCCCCGGTAGTCGTTCCATTCATTTCCACTGCCAGGCGGTGGATTTCGTCGCACATTTCCCGAGCCTTTTCTACTTCTTCCGGTATTTCCGGATTGATAATAGGCGCAGTATGCACATTGCCATCGCCAATATGGCCGTAGTTGACCACCTGGATCCCGTATTTCGCTCCTATGGCCCGTATAGCTCGCAGAGCCTCGGCCACCTTGTTAAGCGGTACGGAAATATCCTCTCCTGAGAAAACCCTGGTTCCGTCCGAACGAACCCGGGCAGCTGCCGACGCCGTAACGCTGCGCCCCTCCCATAGCTCGGACATCCGTTTTTTGTCGGTGGTGAATTCAACATACCGAGCCCTTTGCGAGGCCACTTCTTTTATAGTGGCGCCATCATATTCGACTCCGGGCGGGTTTCCGTCCACTTCAAAAAGCAGGATGGCTTCCGCTTCTGGATAATTTATTTCCGGCTTGAACTGGTTAACCGCCTTAATGGCCGAGCTGTCGAGTATTTCGATGCCAGAGGGCAAAACTCCAGCTCTATAGACGTCCAAAACTGTTGCCGGGGCCTCATCCAGGTTGTCAAAGACCGCCATAGCAATTCCGCGTGCCTTGGGTTTGGGGAAGCAGCGCAGGCGAATACGGGTAATGACGCCCAGAATCCCCTCTGATCCCACCATAAGCTTGTTAATGTTCATTCCAGATACATTTTTAATAGCCCGGCATTTCATGCCTCCGGTAGTAATTACTTCTCCAGTGGGAGTAACTACTTCCAGTCCCAGAACATAGGGTTCGGTCGCCCAGTATTTTACTGCTCGCAAGCCGGAGGCATTATTGGCCACCATGCCGCCAATAGTGCACATAAGGCTGCTGCCAGGATCAGGCGGGAAAAAAAGATTGAATTTTTCCAGTTCTTTATTCAGAACGGCATGAATTACTCCAGGCCGCACAATAACCTGCATGTTTTCATGGTCTATTTCGACGATTTCATCCCAGGTTGAAAGATCCAGCACTATTCCGCCGTTGACAGCTACGCATCCGCCTGTCTCGCCGGTTCCGGCACCGCGCGGAATGATGTTTATTCCATTGTCATAGGCGAAACGGACCAGCTTTTGGACCTCTTCGGTTGACCGTGGCATAACCACGGCATCAGGGTTAACCGGGGTTATTTTTGTCAAGAACGAACTGTCGTATGAATAGTACATCAGATCAAGATCGCTGCTCATCACCCTATCCGGCGGCAATAGCTTCTGCAGTTCCTTCTTAATCTTGGCTTTGTCCAATGTATTCCACTCCTTAATTCTGATGGCTATATTTGCAACCACTGGCTATTATAGCATACCGGGCGTATTGAGTGCTTTCCTTTCGCATATCTCAAAGTTAAAAATTCAGTATACAAACAATATATGTAATTTTTTGGCGGCCCGAAGTTGAAAGAAATGTTTGACAAATGATAAAATTTTAGTGCAAAATTGCATTGTACGGCAGTTCGCAATACTTTGAAAAGTATGCCAATTCTGATAACGGGTTGAGATTATTTGAAGTATAGGCCTGAATCCTGTGCATTCCGGGGGGAATACATATCTGGACAACACGGTCTGTGTTTATTTAAACCCACTCAGATACGCGGCTGATAATTCGTTTCGAAGCTGCTAACCTGCTTTACAACTTAAAGGCAACCATTTATAGAGAGAACAAACAGAGAATTAGGGGCAGAACCTGCTTAGTTTCCTATCATACTTACATCAGACTGTCATTCTTACATGACTAGAAGCAGATCCTGCTAAATGAGTCCAGTTAATCTATGGTTTTGGGCTGATATCGCATTCGGTGTTTATTGATGCGGTTGAGGTCTGGATTACTGTACCTCAAAATCACCAATAGATACCATAAATTAATATTATTTCATTATGTACCAGCGCAGTCAACCAATAGAGAGAGATTACGAGGGGTAGATATTGCGTATTATTATTTGTTAAATAATACCAAATAATACCAACAACAGAAAGGGGACGTAAACGGATGAAAGAAGTAGTAGTAGCAGGTGTATGTCGTACACCAGTCGGGAGCTATGGAGGAACTCTGAAGGATGTCGGCACCGCAGAACTGGGAAGCATCGTAATGGCCGAAGCCCTGAAAAGATCGGGAGTCAAGGCGGATCAACTGGATGAAGTAATCTTCGGTTGTGTGCTGCAGGGCGGATTGGGGCAGAATGTAACGAGACAGGCTGCCATCAAGGCAGGTATACCGGATACAGTAACCTGCTTCACCATTAACAAAGTATGTGGTTCCGGGGTTAAATCAGTAGCTCTGGCAGCTCAGGCCATTAAAGCGGGCGATGCTGACATTATTCTCGCCGGTGGAATGGAATCAATGAGCGGAGCTCCCTATATTAGCGACAAAGCCCGCTGGGGAGCCAGAATGGGCGACACCAAGCTAGTCGACATGATGATCAAGGATGGCTTATGGGAAGCATTCAACAACATGCATATGGGTATGACTGCTGAAGAAATCAATGTTCGCAAGAACCAAACTCGTGAAGAACAGGATGTATTCGCACTGCGCAGCCAGGAAAGGGCCCTTGCAGCCATCGCGGCGGGCAAATTTAAAGATGAAATCGTACCGGTTGTTATCAAATCCAAAAAGGGCGACAAAGTATTTGATACCGATGAATTCCCCAAACAGACCTCAGCCGATAAGCTTGCTGCCATGAAACCAGCATTTAAGAAAGACGGCAGTGTAACCGCCGGCAACGCATCTGGAATCAATGACGGCGCAGCCGCCATGGTGGTAATGTCCAAAGAGAAGGCCGACGAACTGGGCATTAAGCCTATGGCCAGAATCGTTTCCTACGCATCAGGCGGACTTGATCCCATTATTATGGGTATGGGCCCTGTTCCTGCAAGCACCAAAGCTCTGAAAATTGCCGGTCTGACAGTCGATGATCTGTCCTTGATTGAAGCCAATGAAGCCTTTGCTGCACAGTCAGTTGCGGTTGCCAAGGAAATGGGCTGGGCTGACAAGACTGATATAGTCAATGTCAATGGTGGCGCTATCGCTATCGGTCATCCCATCGGCGGATCCGGCACAAGAATAATGACTACCCTGCTTTATGAAATGGAAAAACGTGATCTCAAGGGTAAATACGGCCTGGCAACACTGTGCATCGGCGGCGGCATGGGCATTGCCATGATCTTTGAAAAGCTGTAGAAGCTGAATCAAGAAAGTTTTAATTACTCAAATATATAGATATTAGAACGGTTAAAAGAAAAAAGGAAAAGGGGGAATAAGTGTGCCACATAATAATTATCTGTACCAGACCCGGGACATTAAGTTCCAGATTAAAGAATGGTTGCCCATGGATCAGCTTCTGGCTCTTGATGTTTACAAAGACTACTACGGAATTGACGACTTTGATGCAATCATCGATGTAAACTTCAAAATCTGCCGTGACGTTATTTGCCCGGCCAACAAAGATGCTGATGAAATTGGCATGAAATATGTCGGCGGCAATGAACATGCGGTTGTAAGCCCAGATTCATTCAAGACTGTTTACAATACCGTTATGGAAGCCGGCATGGGCCCCAGCTTTGGCAATCGCACCGATGAAGGCAAAATGCCTTTGGCATGGTACGCTCCGATACTGGAAATGCAGACTGGAGCATCCCCGGCGATTCAAATGTTCTGGTGTCTGACCCAGGGCGGTACCACAGTGCTTCAGAAATTCGCCAGCAAAAAACACCAGGACATGTTCCTGGAAAAAATGTACAGCGGCGAATGGGGCGGCACCATGGGCCTGACCGAACCGGGCGCAGGTTCCGAAGTTGGCGCAGTATCCACCAAGGCATTTCCTACCGATACTCCCGGCCTGTGGAAGATTAAAGGCCAAAAGTGCTTCATTACCTCTGGGGACCATGACATGGCCTCAAACATTGTCCACCTGGTACTGGCCAAGTGCCCGGGCGCCAAAGAAGGCACCGCCGGCATTTCCCTCTTCATAGTTCCCAAATTCTGGGTCAATGATGACGGCTCTATTGGCGCATGGAACGACGTAACCACGGTTGGCATTGAACACAAAATGGGCATCCACGGTTCCTCAACCTGCACCCTGGCTTTTGGCGAAAACAACAATTGCCTGGGCTGGATGGTCGGCGACGCTGACCCGGTAGACGGCCGCGGCAAAGGCATGGCTCAGATGTTTGCGTATATGAACGAAGAACGTCTGAACACCGGACTATTCTCCCTCGGCGCTCTCGGTGCTGCCTACTACGCAGCTCTTGATTATACCAAGATCCGCGTACAGAGCAAAAAGTCCACCGATCCCAAGGGCCCCAGCGTTCGCATCATTGAGCATGAAGACGTGCGCCGCATGCTTCTGTTCCAGAAATCATGCATGGAAGCCATTCGCGCATTGATTTATAAAGCCTACTTGTATGTTGACCTTTCCTATGATGCTCCTACTGCTGAAGAGCGGGAAGAAGCAGAAGACATGTTCATGATCATCAATCCGCTTTGCAAAGCCTATTCGTCAGATATGGCATGGGTTCTCACCGCCGAAGCCATTCAGTGTCATGGCGGCTACGGATTTATGGAAGAATATGCCCCGGCTTCCCTGGCCCGTGACTGCAAGATATACTCCCTCTGGGAAGGCACCAACTTTATTCAATCGCAGGACTTCACTGGCCGCAAGTTCACTATGAAAGACGGCGCACCGTTTAAAAAGTGGATGGCAGAAATGGAAGAGTTTATAGCTTCCAAGAAGTCAGATGCATTTGCCAAGGAATTTGCTACTCTGAGCGAAGCATTCGGCGCATTCAAGTCGATTGTTGCCATGAATGCTGAATGGCAGGCTGGCAATAAGCAGATGAAACAGCTGTTCGCCACCCGCACCATGCATGCGGGCGCAAGAATGTACTGTGGAACGCTGATGTTAGACCAGGGTATTCTGGCTGCCAAGAAGCTTGCAGAAGTGGGCGACGACCACTTCGATGCCAACTTCTACAAAGGCAAAATAGCCAGTGCCAAGTTCTATGTCAATAACGTTGTTCCAGAAATATTCGGATTCGAAAAGGCCATGAAGGTTGGTGACTTTACCGCCGTTGAAATGGCTGAAGAACTGTTTATGTAAACTGTTCGATAAATAGGTATCAACCTTATATCCGTTATGTCTCGTAGTGAGGGGGCAGTTCTATGAACTGCCCCCTCACTCATTATGTCGAATTGCCAAATGTTAAGCCGCCTCCAGGTATTTACCTGAATTTTTCTTAATATTTCATAAAAACCGTTCAATCTTCCTGGACATCAGGGTTGAAAACCATATGCAGTCCGGGTGCTAAAATATCTAAAAGAGCCGGCCTTGTAAATAATCAGTTGACAAAACGTGACAATAAAATATGCACTGAAATACGTTGACGTAATAACAAGGCGCATTTATTAGTCTTTTCCCCCTGAACATTTGACCGCGCGGATACATAATAACGGAATTTTAGACAAAATATATTTGCTTTTATATACTGATACCAGTGGATACAAAAATTTAATACTGGAACCGTTGAAGGGTATTGGTAACTGTTGAGTTCCTTCCTGTTATTGTATTATACTTTTTAAGTATGTTGATTTTTGGAGATGAAATATTTGATGATCAGGCTGGCTTACGGGAATGCATTTATAGAATTTGATTTTAGCGCTTATGGCAAATGGACCATTATTGAGCCCAGACAGACGCTTGAAAAAGCGGCCGATTCGGCGTTGATAATTGAGAATGCATTGATGAATCCGTATGGAACCGAAGATATTTATGAGCTGGCTTTGCGAAAAAAGGCTGGCAATGCGGTTATAATTGTCAACGATATTACCCGGCCCACACCATACCGGTATATGCTGCCTCCGATAATAAGAGAGCTTAATCGTGCTGGAATTGCCGATGCCAGTATTACTTTGCTGGTGGCAACTGGTATACACCGATCTCATTCCGATACAGACAATGCTTTCTGTTTTGGCGAAGACATATGCCGCAGGGTAAACGTGGTTAACCATGACTGCGATCAGGATTTACTCACCATAGGAACCCTGGACAATGGGATCGAACTAAAAATAAACCGCCTGGCCGTGGAAACTGACCTGCTTATTACTACCGGGCTGGTCTCGCTGCATTACATTGCAGGCTTTTCAGGGGGCCGGAAATCCATACTCCCGGGCATAGCTGCTCGTAACGCCATTGAAGCCAGCCACAGGCTTATGAATGACAACCGGGCTTGCCTGGCCAATATTAAAGATAATCCGGTTAATGACTTAATGCTCCAGGCTGCCGGATTAGCCGGAGTGGACTATATAATGAATGTGGTCGGAACAGCTGACAGGGTATATTTCGCGGCCGCTGGACACTATAATGAAGCCTGGCGAAAAGTGGTTGAATACTGTGAACAAACCAGTGTGGTCGATATTGACATGCAAGCCGATGTTGTCATAGCCTCCTGCGGCGGATATCCCAAGGATATCAACGTATACCAGGCGCAAAAGGCATTGGATACCGCATTGATGGCCGTTAAAACAGGCGGAACCATTATTTTGCTGGCCGAATGCCGGGAAGGTCTGGGAGAGGAGATCTTCACCGAATGGGTTAAAGCCGCCAGCTGTCCAGATGACATAAAAAAAAGATTCCACAGCCAATTTGAACTGGGGGGTCACAAAGCCTTCGCAATTTGCCGGATTCTGGACCAGGCTGACATCTTGATGATTTCAAGCCTGAAAGATGAAGAGGTTGAAGAACTGTATATACGGCCCATGCCTGATCTTCATGCCGCATTAAAATATGCCCGGGATAAGCATGGCCAGGAGATGACTATCGCGATAATGCCTGAGGCACCTAAAACGGCAGTAAGGATCAAAATCTAACCAGATACAGGAGATAATAATGTGAATTCCAACGCTTATGAATACTTTTTCGATCTTTCCGGAGATTTTATACTAGAGAAAAATGCCGTTCTGGCCGATTATTGCACCTATGGTATAGGTGGACCGGCAGATTGCATGGCATTTCCTGCCTCCAGCCAGGCCATGGCATTTTTGATAAGCAAATGCCGGCAGGAGAAGCTGCCATTTCTGATTATCGGAAACGGCAGCAACCTTTTGTTCGACGACAGGGGTTTCCGAGGCCTTGTAATAAACACCTGCCGCGACATGAAAGAATTGGCCTTGCTGGATGGCGGCAGGATAAAAGCCGGTGCTGGTGTTCAGTTGCATGATCTGTCCATATTTGCACTCTTTCATAACTTGAAGGGCTTGGAGTTTTGCGAGGGAATACCAGGCACAGTAGGCGGGGGAGTATATATGAACGCCGGTGCTTACGGGGGAAACATGGCCGGTGTATTAGAAGACATATGGGTGGTGAATTCGGAAGGACAGGAACAGATTATAAGTAAAAATGATCTCTGCTTCCAGGAAAGGTATAGCCGCTTGCAGAGTGAAGAGATGGTACTAACCAGCGCCGTTTTCAAGCTTACTGCGGCTGGTAAAGATGATTTTGCCTGTTTCAAAGAGATTTTTGACGATATGAGACGCTGCATACGGTTGAGAGCAACATTTCAACCTGCGCTGGATGATATGGGTTCTCCTGACCTTTACCCTGAACCCAGTGCTGGCAGCGTATTCGCCAAAATCAGCGGGCTGGCCGAAGGTGATTGCAGCCCCAAACAATGGATAGCCCACGCCGGGTTGGAGGGCTGCGAGATAGGAGGAGCTCGGGTATCGACCAAGCATCCGAATTTTATTATCAATACCGGATCGGCCAGCGCTGACGATGTGTGGCAGTTGATCAAGCATATTAAAGATAAGGTAGAAGATTGCATTTTCACAGAGAGAGGCATCCGGGTGACTATGCAGCCGGAAATAATTGTCCTGGATGAATTAGGCCGCAGAATAAAGGAAGACTAATCCATGAAAACTGTCTTATGTGCCCTAAACGCAAAATTCATTCATACCAGCCTGGCCTTGAGATATCTCAAGGCTTACTTGTGTGAACATGGAATAAGGGATGTTCATACACAGGAATATACCATAAATGACCTGGAAGAGCGCATCCTGGACGAAATATACTTAATGAGACCAGAAATAATCTCTTTTTCATGCTATATATGGAATATTGAACCGGTGCTGCGCCTGGCATCCAGCCTCAAAAAGCTTCTGCCTGAAACCCTGATAGTTCTGGGTGGTCCAGAGGCATCTTTTGACTCCGAGATACTGATGGTGGAGCATTCTTATATTGATGCTATCGTAAGAGGGGATGGGGAAGAACCGTTCTATCAAGTAGTGCGCAGCCTGCAGCACGCCAGGTCATTAGAGGGTGTGCCGTCTGTTTGCTGGCGGGAAAATGGTGCTATTGTCACCAATCATATTAGTACTGCGGCTGATTTGAGTGCAATTCCTTTTCCGTACGAAAGTGAATTGGACGGCATTGATAATCGCATTATCTATTATGAAAGCTCCCGGGGATGTCCCTTTAATTGCACATATTGCCTGTCTTCAATCGATAAGCGCCTGCGCCTGCGCTCGCTTGACCTGGTGAAATCGGAGCTGGAGCGATTGAGCCGCTTCCCAGCCAGAGAGATTAAATTCGTTGACAGGTCCTTCAATGCAGATGAAACCAGGGCGAGAGAGATCATGGAGCACATACTCAAACACCCGGGCAGCAATCATTACCATTTCGAAATTTGTGCTGACCGGCTGTCTGATAGCATGATGGATTTTCTGCTCCAGGTGCCGGACCGTCTGTTCCATTTTGAAATAGGAGTTCAATCGGCAAATGAACCCGTGCTGAAAGCAGTCGACCGAAGCTGTGATCTGGAACGCTTGCGCTTCAACATCGATCGCCTGGTGAAACAGGGGAACATCAGGATACACCTGGATTTATTAGCGGGATTGCCGTATGATGACCGGACCAGCATGACTGAATCGTTTAACTGGGTGTATGAACGCCAGCCTGATCACCTGCAGCTCGGTTTCCTCAAGATGTTAAAAGGCACCAGAATACGCAATGAATCAGAAAAACATGGCTACATATTCAAGGATTATCCCCCTTACGAGGTTTTAGAAAACCGGTATATGGACCGAAATGCCTTTATCGAATTAAAACAGATCGAAACGGTAGTCGAGCGGCTGTATAACACAAGCATGATGCCGAACACACTTAAGTATTTAACTGGCCAGATCTATGAAGGACAGGCCTATGATTTCTATGCCGCTATAGCTGCATTCTGGGAGAGCCGCAAAGGGATATGGACGGCGCTGAAACGGGCTGAACAGTATAATATAGTGCTGGAATTCACCCGGTCAATTCATCCCGAACATCTGGAAAAGCTGTCAGAATGGATTCGATATGATTATATGCGCAACAATTATGCCATGAATCTTCCATCCAGTTTGCAGTCACTGAATCACTTGCCTGGCAATCAGTCCTTATTAGATGAATTGAAAGGGAATGCAGAGCTTATGGAAGCCGCCAGGGAACTGGGATTCGAGTCTATAAGGGAAGCCCGCAATCACCTGCTGGTTCAGTATATGGCCCTTGATCCACTCAGCGGGGAAAAACTGCCTGCACCGGTGCCGGCAGTTTTTTGCTATGAGCCGCGTACAAAAAGATGTGCCAGTGTCGTATTCATTTGATAAAAACAGTTCGTTCTCGCCATGGGTTTAATCATTTCCCGGTTACTTATGAATTTCATATGATATGACGTTTCAACCGGCCAGAACCTGAAGTATAATATGGTATATGCAGGGAATATCGTCCTGGAGGATATGTCCATGATTGACGAGCGCATCAAAGCCCTGAAAACTAGGAAGCCGAGTATAATCGGGCATGAGACCAGTTTCAAATCCGCGGTGCTGTTGCCGTTGGTTATGGAAAACGGCCAATGGTCGGTGCTTTTCGAAAGAAGGGCGCTGGATATGGACGTACAGCCAGGTGAAGTATGCTTTCCGGGCGGAGGGGTTGAACGTGAAGATGCCAGCATGGAAGCGGCGGCTGTGCGTGAAACATGCGAGGAATTGAATATCTGCTCGGCAGATATGGAAATAATCGGAGCCCTGGATTTATTCGTAAGTCCCTTTAACATGATTATCTACCCTTTTGTGGGCTTTGTACATAATGTCACAAACATTAACATAAATCGCGAAGAAGTCGAATATGTATTCAGCATCCCGATCAGCTACCTGATGGAATACGAACCTCAGGTTTCATCAATATCGTTCCGTTTGGACATGCCCGACGATTATCCCTGGGATATGGTTCCTGGCGGACGTAATTACCCCTACCGATCGGCCCGCTATGAACAGTACTTTTACGAGTACAATGGTGAAATCGTATGGGGAATGACCGCCCGTATCCTGAAACATTTCCTGGATCTTATATCCGCATAAACCCGGCACCCACTCCCCTCTCTTACTTCTCCAGGTTTTTCTCCAGGCGGTCCAGGTATCCCAGGTGATCAACGCTGGTATCGTCCAGTCCCCGGGCAACATGAACATATGCCTGGGTGGTGTAAAGGCTGGCATGGCCCAGGTCCTGCTGCAGCTGCCATATGTTAGCGTTGCCGTCCTTGGACACCTCGGTGGCAAAGGTATGCCGCAGCCAGTGCGGGGATATGTTCTTCCTGATTCCAGCATCATCGCAAGACTGTTTGACTGCCTTCCATAAAGACTGGGGGTGATAGGCGTTGCCGAAACGATTTATCAGAAGAGGCGAACGGTCCTGGGAATCGATTTCTGTGTTCAGCAGCTTTTCGGTGCGATAGCGAACAATCAGGTTCCACAAGCTATCATTTATCTTTAGCTGTCTTTCTTTATGTCCTTTGCCGTGAATGTTTACCCCGACCTGACCGCCTGCCGCAAAATAAAAATCCTTCCAGTTCAAGCCGGCCAACTCGCTTACCCGGCAGCCGGTGCAGGCGAAAAAAAATATCACCAGCTGGTGCAGGGTTCCGCGTCTTCCCGCTGCACTCAACAGACGTTCAAGTTCATTGCCGTCAACCAGCCGCTGCGCAATCCGTGTGTTCACCCTCTGGGTTTCGAGCGGTTCGGCAGGATTGAACGGCAGGTAGCCGATGCGCATGGCGTATTTGAAAAGGCTTTTAATCGTTGATATTTTCCGGTTCTGGGTGTTGACCGCAAGCAATACCGGCCGGCGCATCGGATCGGGCTGAGCCAGGAATTCGGAATATACAACCAGGTCTTCGTATGAAATGGAATTCATAGGCTTGTATTTTAAGAAACGAAAGAATTCCTGAATTACCCCGTGGTATACTTCGGCGGTTTTTTCGGAACGGCGCTTCTTGGTGGAAAGAAACATGCCAATAACCCTGGCATCCCGATCGTCAGAACTGTAATCGGGGTCGGGCGCCGAAGAAGATATATTGACCGCCAAACGAAAATCGTTTTCCATGCAAAAAACACCTCGCTTAATAAAATAAACCATAAATGTAAAAAATGATCTTCTAAATATATTTTACAACATAATAACAGTTAGTCAAGTAAATAATACTGTCATTTTATCTACATGGCTAATTTCTATTTATTGTATAGCGAATGACAAATATTCTGATTGCTATAATTAGGGCTTATGATGTTTAGGCTGGCTTTACGCTAATAATATATTGGGTTATAGTAGTAATATAGGTATATTGGCGTAATAGTCTTTAATTGACGGGATATACAGTATTGTTTTGAATCGTAATGCTCAACCAGGCGGAGGAATGAAATTAGATGGAACGGATACTTGCCGGATTGCGAGACAAGCTAAAACAACATACCCTGGCCGGACTCAGCGAAAGAAACACTGACCGGGTATTTGTAAGCCCGCTGCTTGAAGCACTCGGTTATGATTTGGCCAATCTCAATGAGACGATTGCGGATTATCACCTTAAAGATGTTGAAAACGGCTCTGAAATATCCTATGCATTCTTCAACCGGCAAAGACTGATCATGCTTCTGGAAATTCGTCCATTATATTCCGATTTAAGCAGCCTGAAAAATATGGCGAAGGTTCTGGCTACTGCCGAAGCGTCTGGGGCCCCTATTCTCGTTCTATGCAATGGTGTAGAATGGCTTATATACGATATATGCGGTAAAACCGCAGATCCGGAGCTCGTCGCCCGAATTGACGTGCGGGAGGAATATGCTGCCCGGTATTTGGAAGACATGAAAATGTCCAGGCTGTCAGCTAATGGTCTGGAAAGAATGAAAGATTCATGCCGCACCTTAACGGAAAACGGAAGCGAAGTGCAATATGGCCAGGTGAAAAACCGCGGCTACAAGATCAGTGAGTTGTGCCATGCCTCGGTTAACCGGCTAAAAACCCAGATTATGACTCAAAGGGATGTCAAAGACCAGGAGATAACCAACAGCCTGATAGTTGAAAACCTGATCAGGGTGTTCATAGAAGGCGTCGATAAATTCAACTTTTACGACATATCCAACGAGAAAATTCTGAAGAAACGAATCGAAGAATCTCTGCAACGGCGTTTCTCACAGTAATGAAAACGGAGGTTTGTTATGAATCCGGTTTTACGAATGCGCTTTTTACGCCATTATCACCGTATCATGCACGTCTTGGCCAAACATCAGCTGGAATATTTGATGATAAAAGCCGGACTGGATTTTTTGATGCCGGCACGGCTGAGAAAAAATGCCAAGGAGAAGTATCATTCAGCAAAATACAACCGGGCCTCTGAATTTATCGAAGCTCTGGTCGAACTGGGGCCCACGTTTATTAAACTGGGACAGATGCTGTCAACCCGCCCCGATTTACTGCCGGCAGATTACATCGAGGAACTGGAAAGCCTTCAGGATAAAGTAGATCCATTTCCGTATGAACAGGTGATAGAACAGATCAGCAATGAGTTAGGCAATCCCCACGAAATTTTTCGTTATTTTGATCCCCAGCCTCTGGCGGCGGCTTCCATCGGCCAGGTGCATCGCGCCACTTTGAAAACAGGGGAGGAAGTCATTGTCAAGGTTCAAAGACCCAATATCGAAAAGACCATTCATCGCGACCTGGAGTTTCTTTGCAACCTATCGGTGCTGGCCGAAAGGTATTCCGAAGATGCCCGGCAAATCGGCACCCGGGGCATAGTATCCGAGTACGCCCGCATTCTAAAAATGGAGCTGGATTATGACCGGGAAGCGAAAAACACCGAACGCATGAGAAAGAACTTTAACGGCAATGAAACGGTGCTAATACCCAAGGTTTTCTGGGACTACACCACTCCCAAGGTTCTGACGGAAGAATACATCCCCGGGGTCAAATTCAATGACCTGGAGGAAATTGACAAGCGCGGCTGGGATCGTAAAAAAGTATCCGCCATGGGCACAGAGTCCTTTCTGACTCAGATTGTTCTGCATGGTTTTTTTCAAGCTGATCCTCATCCCGGCAACATGATAATTGTGGACGAGGACCATGTTGCATTTATTGACTTTGGAGAAATGGGATCACTTACCGGTGATCGTCTGAGGAACTTGAGCTCTCTTTTCCTGGCCCTCAGCAACCGTGACACTGAACAGACTATGGCGGTGTTCAGCGACATGGGCATTGTGACTGAAAAGGTTGATTATGACGCGTTTACAGATGACCTTGTAGACCTTATAAATAAAGTATACGAAGCTAAAATTGGTTCGATTGACGTCAGCAAGATCCGCAAGGAATTTATGGACCTGTCTTTCCGATACCGTCTGAAAGTGCCAGTCTACATTACCACCCTTCTAAAGGCCTTGATAATTGTTGAAGGTGTGGGTACCAAGCTGGATCCGGAATTCAATTTTACCCAGGTCATGGAAAAGCTCAGCAAGAATGTCCTTGATAGCCATCTGTCGGGGCGTAAAGTATATGAAATAGCCCGCCGCAAATATTATCGTGAGATTCGCCCGGTAATGTCGCTGCCCATGCATATAACGCAGCTGGTAAAGACAGCCAAAGACGGTGAAATGCAGGTAAACATCCAGATGGGTTTTGATAAGCGGACCTCGACAAAATTAACCCAATTAACCGGCCGGCTTGGTTCCAGCCTGATAATTGCAGGTGGTATGATCGGTTCAGCCCTCATAATGGTAGGGGCAGGGGAGCATGCAGTTGCTCCCTATGCCACCCTGGGTTTGGCAGGATTCATTATTTCCCTGGTCGCGCTGGTAGCTTTCCTGTTATCCGCTTATAGAATAATCTAATGGTCTAACTGTTTCCTTCAGTTAAGAGTTTCCATTCAGATATAAGCGATCACTGCCATCGATTGTATCTGTATAAAGATCAAATGGAGTGAGCTGATATACATAGTAATTCAACCAGTTAGTGTACAGCAGGTGCCCGTGGCTACGCCAGGTTACCAGCGGCTCCTTTTTCGGATCGTTGTTCGGGAAGTAGTTGAGGGGAAGTCTCACATCAGTCAATCCTTTGGCTACATCCCTTAAATACTCGTCTTTAAGCGTCCAGGCATCATATTCCGAATGGCCATTGCAGAACACCAGCTTTTTATCCTTACTGGCTACCAGGTAAATGCCGCCGTCCTCAGAATCAGCCAGGATTTCAAGGTCAGAAGACCTTTCCAGCTCGTCTCGAATAATTTCCGCATGACGGGAATGGGGGGCGTAAAATACATCGTCATAACCTCTTACCAGTTCGTTGTGATTATTTTTAACTCGATGTTTAAACACTCCGAAAACCTTCTCGTCAGTAACATAATTATGAATCCCATAATGGTAGAACATGGCTGCCTGACCTGCCCAGCAAATATGAAAGGTTGAGGTTACATTTTTAATGCTGAAATCCATGATCTCGGTCAGCTCATGCCAGTAGCTCACATCACTGTAGCGCATTTTTTCAACTGGAGCTCCGGTTATTATCATACCGTCATATTTTTGGTGCTTGATCTCGTTAAAGCTTTTATAAAAGCTTTTCAGGTGATCTTCCGGTGTATTGCGCGACTGGTAGCTTTCAGTGGTTACCAGGTCAATCTCAAGCTGCACCGGGAAATTGGAAAGCATGCGCAGCAGTTGGGTTTCGGTTACACTCTTGATCGGCATCAAGTTTACAATGGCTATTTTTAGCGGCCGAATATCCTGGCGTTCGGCCCTGAGTTCATTCATAACGAAGATGTTCTCCCGCTCCAGTACTTCGGCTGCGGGCAGATCCTGTGGGATGACGATGGGCATGAATATCACCTCTCAAAAAATAAATAAACCGCTTCGATAAGAAGCGGCAGAAACTCCACCATCACTCTTATCTGCCAGGTTTCCCTGCAGGATTTGGCACATTTCCCAATTATAATGGGCTGTTGCCGGGCTTCATCGGGCCAGTCCCTCCACCACTCTTGATAAAAGCATGAATCATGCTATGCAGTTTTATAATAGAGGTATTATATAACAGCCTTATCCCAAGGTCAACTGGTGATGCGGTTGAAAAACCGTCCGAGTGTGGGGGTGATCAGGCTGATGGCGCCTTCCGGGCATGATTCCTGGCAGCAATAACAGCGGATGCAGCGATCGTAATCATAAGCCGGACGGCACTCCCTTTCTCTCGAAAGGGCTTTGGGATTTGCCGGGCAGGCCAGAACGCATATGCCACAGGACGTACATAATTGTTCATCTATGACGGGTTTGGCGATCAAAGCATTACGCAGGCGTCCCCGCCCAATATGGATGTCGCTCATAAACTTCTGGCTCCGGGCAAAATCATTTATTACAAAGGCTTGCCAGTCGTCGCCAACAATTTCTATCTGCTTCATATCGCAGTTGCCCAGTCCCGCTTTATTGCCAGCCCGGCAGGTGGGTATTTCTTCGGGACGGAAGCCGATAAGGCAGGCCGCCACGCTGTCCAGGGCCACCGGATCGGTTGAACCCAGAATGCACCCCATAAAGCGGGGCTTGCCGCCACGAGGCCCATTGCCTTCCATGCAGATAACGGCGTCCATTATATATAAAGAAGGCTTAAGGCAAATATTCAGATCGACCAGCATGGTGGAAAAGCGCTCTACTTCAGGAAGCTTGACATGGAACTTGCCCTTATTCATGCCGCTGATGCAGCCGAATTGGTTCTTAACAGCTCCAGTCATGCCTGTCAGTCCGTGAGTTTTAAGCTTGGACAGGCTTATTATGCGGTCGCAGCTTTTTACTGCCCGGGCCAGTTCAAATACCCGGTTCTGGGTACCTTCATCATAAGATGTGGTCTCGGAATCTGAAAAATCCAGCAGCTCAATACCAGTTTCAGCTGCAGCTGCGGCCAGGCCGCATGTTTGAGCAGTTTTAGCAGTGCTGCCATATATTGGCGAATCCCCATAAAAAAGCGAAGCCCCGGCAGGTTTAAGGGCCAGGGCAACTGCTCGCATTAATGAAGGATGGGTAGTAACCGCCTTTTCAGGCGGATCTCCAGCCAGCATGTTAGGCTTCAGAAGAATGCGTTCGCCGGCAGCTGCGTAAACATCAGCGCCCCCCAGCAAACTCAAAACCCTCATAACGGCATTGTCAACCTGTTGTATGCTGTAATCGCTGCAGGATACCAGGGCTACGGTGGACACAGGCTCAATTCCCCCTTTACTGGACTGGCTGCCACTCGCCTTTGCGCAGGCTGTATGCTTCAAAGCTTCCTTCGGGTTCATCTTGATTTTCGAGGTTTTGGATCAGCTGGTATTTTAATGAGCCGTCTGGCTGTTGCTTGACCTGGTATTTCTGTAAAATTAAAAGATGACCATCCTCGATGCTGAGATAGAATATGTCTTCGGCCTGACCTTTGTAACCTTCAGGAAGGTACAGGCGTCCGGGAAAAAAGGTGCCTCCCAGCACCCCTGCAGGGATGTCGTTGTCGCTGAGGTCTTTGAAATCGTCAAATATGGCCTGGCGGTCAATCGGAACCGGGGTTTTGCTCAAGGTCTCATCGCCGGTTAAGCTGCGGCTCTCGGCGTTTTCCATCTTATTTACCTGAGTGTTCCCGTTGTTGTTTACGCCGGAACCACCGCAACCATAATATACCAGGCTGGCTGCCAGGATAAAAACCGCCAGGTAAATTCCCCTCCGATCCTTCATTCGTATTACCTCCCTCGTAATGGCATCAGTGCAATTCCATTCCATATGGAAGCGCATTGAGCGAGTGTTTATCAATGATTATGGGACTAATTTTATCATAAATATTGACTTTCTTCAGAGCTGTTAAAGAATACCCTGCCTTAAGCCCGATAAAACCCGGATTGGTCAAGGCGGATAGACCCATTGTCAACCATGCGATCCAGGTGTTTTTTAACCATCAGACGGTTCCAAAACGTCTGGTAGGAGCTGCGAGGCGGATACAGGTGAACAAAATCCTGGCGAAGAATCTCCTTAAGAGTGTGAGCTTGTTTAAGAAAATCCAGGATCTGTTCTTCTTTTTTTAACGGTATATCCAGGAATGCATGCAGGCGTTGTTCAAGATTATCAGTGAAAATCTGGCGCCGATGGGATGTTACTATGATTCTGGGGTGGAGTTCAATTAGCTTTTCAATGCTGTTTACAATGGCTCCGAAATCTGAAACCATAGCTCCATACCAGGGTCCCCACGACGAAAGATCGCTGTCACACGAAAACAGAAGTTTTTCATCAGGGAAAAAAAAAGCATAATGACCAGGAGTGTGTCCCGGGGTGTGAATTGCCTGCATGCTGGTGTTGCCGAAATCGAAAACGTCGCCGTCCTTGAAGATTCCGCTGATTTCGATCGGGCGAAAGCCGGGCACTGTCGGAATGTCGTCTGGCTGATCAAATGTGCGGGCAAATATGCCGCTGCGCTCAACATCCATCAGCTGGTCCCATTGAGAGTATCCGGAGCTTTCCACATATCGTTGCTCGTCGTTATAAGCCCAGAGCTCTTCACGTCCGCACATAATTCGGGCGTCGGGGAAAAATTCGGATCCATTGGTGTGGTCAAAGTGATAGTGGCTGAGCAGCAACAAGTCCAGTTTGTTTGCCATGATTCCCGCATAAGCAGTTCGGCCGCTGCCAGCATCGATCAGGGCTTTTACACTGCCGTCTATATATAGAGAGTTGCTGTAAGGGAAAACCGCCTTTTCTGGGGGTTCTATTAAAAATATGCCTGGAGCTATCTCTTGCATGAATATCCACTCCTGTCATATTGATGATTTGATAAAATCACTCTGCGAATTCGATGGTTAGTATTTTGAATGAGTATGGAGCAAATGGGAAAAATAAAAAAAGGCCCTGTCGGGCCTTATGAAGCTAGATTTTTTCGATCATTTCATTAATCATATCCAGAAGAAAACTCATATCATCCTTGTTGTTAAGTCCGACTTTTAGGGACACCTGGGGAAGCTTTTCCCCGCCCACAATGTCAAAACTCACCAGGTATTTGTTACTGTCTTTCATTGCGGCCTGGAGCATTTCCAGGCTATCGCCCTCTTCTTCATCATCCAAATCGGAAAAAGCGTCGAAAAAGTTTTCTGGATGAAAATCCTCGCTATCCTGAAGGTTTTCAACGATCTGGTAGACGGTCCAAAGCAGCTCGCTTACACTGACCCCGAATTCTTCTGACAGGCAGAGGATTTCGTTGGCCACAGGCGTAATTTTGAGCAGTTCCGACAGGCTAACCGGGTTTTCTTTGCTCCATCTGTTTTTCATAGATATCACCCCATTCGTTAAATTCAGTCCTGCAAGGCTGTATTTAAACGTTTGATTAAACGTTGTTTTCAGAGATCCGGGCGCGTGCTTCCTGCCTGACGCGAATAACATCCGGTTTTACCATATGACGGATGTTTCTTTGTTCCTGTATTAAAAACGCTTCGTGATCCTGGGTGCTAATCTGGCTGTCATGGCGTCCCAGGCGAATGCTCAAGCAATCATTTGCTTGCAGGTAAAAAATATATTCGGCCGTTGCGATCGTGTCGTCCCGGCAAACAGTCGCATTAGCGCCGGCTTTGTTGCGATCGATCAGTCTGAAATTTTCTAACTTTTGCAGTTCCATATTATTTTCCTCATCTAAGAGTTTTTTATTATAACACAGTGATTATACACATTAAACTCGAATCCGGGATGACATAAATTAATCCCGGAGCATCCTGCGATGATTATACTCCAATCAATTTGCGAAAAAAAGCCTTGAAATTACTGTGCTTTGAGAATGCGGAGGTTATCGAATAATTCCGCCACCGTGATCAGGCCTACTCCGCCGGGAACGGCACTGGCTACAGCTGCCTTTTCCTTGGCTTCAGGGCTGATGTCGCCAAACATTTTTCCGCTGGAGTCGAAATTAGTGCCTACGTCAATTATAACCTGTTCCGAGCCGATCATATCCGCAGTAACAAAATTGATCCTGCCCATCGCGGCTACGACAATGTCCGCTGAACGAATTTCATCAGCCAGCCGGGCGGTTTTTGAATGGCACACAGTCACAGTGGCGCTGGCATGAATCATCATCAAGGCCAGAGGCAATCCAACTACGGTGCTGCGGCCGATAATACAGACTTTTTTGCCTTCCAGGATGATATCGTGCTCTTTTAAGATGCGCATCACCGCCTTGGGAGTGGCTGGAGCAACCGAAGCCTTTTTAGCGGCCAGCATGCCCAGATTGGTATTATGCAGCCCTTCGACATCCTTGGTAAATGCAATGGCATCGATGACTCGTTCGGTATTAATACCTTCCGGCAGGGGGGTCTGCAGCATTATTCCATCCACCAGTTCATTGTGGTTGTATTCGTTGATACAAGCAATAAGGCTGTCCTCGGTGATATTTGCATTCAGTTCCACTTTATCCACCTTTACTCCAGCTTCTTCACCAAAGCGTACAATGGAATTAACATATGACTGGGAAGCCTTCTCTTGACCAACTACTATTACGGCCAGGGTCATGGGCTGCTGCTCTGCTGCCCGGGCGATCTCGTTCTTGATTTTTTCGCGGATCTCTTTTCCGTAAATCAGCACTGTTCTGCCTCCTGCTTATAAAGAATTAATAATCCAGAGTTAAAATGCGGCCTGTATATGATCAAGACTTTGCCGCTCTCCATCATGCCACAGGACGCTGATGACGTCAAATCTTATTTCCCGGTGCCTCACCGGGTGCTGGTCCAGGTATTCAAGTGCCATGTGACGGATTTTTTGCATTTTACGGGAGGTTACGGCTTCGGAACCGCTGCCGAAAGAAACGCTCCACCGGGCTTTGACCTCCACAAAAATAAGAATCCCGTCATTTAAGCAGACGAGATCCAGTTCTCCCCGGCGGCTGCGATAGTTTCGCGCCAGCACATTATAACCCAGGCTTTGCAAATAAGAGGCTGCCAGGTTTTCCGCCATTGCTCCCCTGGCCTGGCTGGTATTAAGGCTCATGCTACATCATGCCCTTCTTACGGTCCATACTGTAAATATAGGCCAGCACCTCAGCCACGACTTTGTATAGTTCAGGAGGAATCTCCTCGTACAGGTCCAGGGCCATCAAGTAATCTGCCAGCACCTGGTCTTCCTTTATGGGTATGCCAAATTCGGAGGCGATCTGTTCGATTCGCTCGGCCAGAACTCCCTTACCCTTGGCCACTACCATAGGTGCGGCGTTTTTCTCCTCATCATAGCGGAGTGCTATGGCTTTCTTGCGTTTTAACCGCTCTTCCAGTGTCCCGGCCTCCTAGACTTTAACGTCAATGCCAAAAGGCCTGACTGTTTCTTCCGTTTCCACCAGCCGGGGTTTAAGATCTTCAGCCTCTTCTGCTACCTTGCTGACCTTAACACCCATGCTGCTTACATTGTAACCCATTTCGGTCAGAATGCCAACCAGACGCCGCATTTCACTGTTCATATGATCCGCTGCATCCTGACTTTGAACCAGGCCTTGAATTATTATATCACCTTTCTTGTACCAGTCCAGGTGATAGATAACTATTCCCATATTTTGAGTGTCGAGAGACACGGCAACCGTCAAGTGCTCGGGGTCCTGAAAGCCCTTGCGGCTACCTTCCCCGCTGAGCTTGAGCTGCATCATACGATATTCATCATCGTATTTAACAGGAATGGAAAAATAATATACACTGGCATTAATATCGCTACCCGCCCGGCTGGCAAAATTAAAGAGGCGCTGGCCGCTGAGATCGCTTTCCAGCTTTTCTGTTCCTTTAAACACGTCTTGAATAAGGCCGGTGCGAATTGTTCCGTCATCGTTGCCGATCATTTGCTTGAGAAGCATCAGCCCCTTGATAAGGTCTTTTTCTCCAAGAATACGATTTTGCAGGTCGCTGGCAATCTGGGAGGAAGTACTGTCCAGCTTGAGCGAAGCCCCATCATTCAATACCCTGAACATATCGACTAGCAAACGGCTGGTTTTCGTGGCAGAACCTGAATCCAGCAAGGCTGATTGTCCAGCAGCTGCCCCGGTCGATGCCGCTGGTGCGCTTTCGCTGCCGCTGCGCTGGGCAGGCGACGCAGTCGCTTCTTCGGCGGCTGCTGCGGGAACCCCGGGCTGCCCGGTCACAGCAGGGCCGGCTTCAGTCTCCGGGCTGGTGCCGGCGGCCAAAGCTCCGGGCAGGGTTGCAACCGCAGCTTGCCCCGCAGGGGCCGCGACGGAGCCTGCTGCAACCGATCCCGGAACGGGGGCCGGAACTGCTCCGTCGCCAGCCGCCGCTGCTGCTGTCGCCGTTGTCGTTGCTGCTGCTGTCGCCGCTGTTGCCGCACTGCCCGGCCCGCTCGCAGAAGCAGTGCTGCCGGGCAGGCCTGTCGTTGAACGGCCCGCTGCTGCACTGGCCTCTTCAGCATTGCCTGACACCGGTCCAGCCGGTGTATTCAGCTCGCCGGCCGGTGTGGCAGCGGCATTTATTGTGGATGAACCCGCCGTAACCGGCTGGGTTGCAGTACCTGGCGAGGCGGAACTGGCAGTCTGGGACTGGGTAGTAACGGAAGCAGAGGTTCCGCCTTCAACACTCGCCGCCGTTCCAGGCAGGGTTCCGGTTCCACCAGGGCCTGTTGACCCGACTGGCACACCGGGCTGCGCGCCCGTTCCAGTTGCTGTACCGGGTGCAGTACTTACAGGCTCCTGAACCATGCCTGACACTGTTCCAGTTGCGCTGCCGGTGGTTGCCGGACCGGAAGCCGTAGTGGTGGCTCGCCCCAGCGTTTCGGCGGCCGCTTCCAGCTGGTCCGCCAGCGCTGATGATATTTGCAGAAAACTCAGCTGGCTGTCGCTCTTCTGAGTAATAAACAGTTTCAGTGCCTGCATGTTTTCCGCCGTGGCTGGTATTCCTCTGGACATGGCAAAGGCAGCTATCTCCATATTCTGCGCATTGCGGCCGCCCAGGATATTAACCATGCGGGACAGTTCGTTAAGGTTCTTTTCGGTGACCGGCAGCTGATACTGGATAAGCTTGCGGGCCATCTGAACTGATGCGTCATTGGCCACCACGTTCATATTGCGGAGATTGGCCTGGATGTTGCCGGATTCCATCTTTTCCATAAGCTCGGGGGTCATGACCTTAAGGTAGGTCTTGCCGCCCCGGACATCGTCCACGCTAAGATAGAGCTTCTGGCCTTCCTGAACCGGCACTTCGCTAACAGCCTCAATGTTTTTACCTTTTATATTGATGACAATCAAGCCGTTTTCGTTGACCTGTTTGACCACACCGCTAACAACCTCGCCCCTGGCCAGGTTTACATCGCCACCTTTGATCGAACTGATATTTAGAACGGCTTTGCTGTCAAAGGATATTTGGCCGGTATTCACATATCATCCCCTCCGTCCATCCATGATTTCAGAGGCTCGAACGTCCGTCTGTGTATGGAGCAGCCTCCGGCAGTGCGTAGCGCATCCATATGCTGCCTGGTTCCATAACCCTTGTGGCGTGAAAAGCCAAAGTCCGGGAACAAACGATCATAGCTGGCCATGATCAGATCCCGTTCGGTTTTAGCCAGTATGGATGCACAGGCAATCGCCAGGCTATTTGCATCTCCTTTAATAAGAGACCTTTGCTCAATATCTATATCGTCCAAATGCAGTGCATCGATTAGAACCAGTCCGGGTTTATGGGTAAGAGATTTTACCGCTGCGCTCATCGCGGCCTTTGAAGCGTTAAGTATGTTGAAACGGTCTATGTATTCGTTGGATACTATTGATACCGACCAGGCCAGAGCCTGGTTTTTTATCTGCCCGGCCAGATGGAAGCGTTTTTTTTCCGAGATGACCTTGGAGTCATCCACTCCCGGTACAAAGGCGTCGAAAGGAAGAATGACGGCCGCGGCCGCTACCGGTCCGGCCAGACATCCCCGGCCAGCTTCGTCAACACCGGCAAGCAGCAGGCTTTCATCTGGATAAAACTGGCGGTCAAAATTTTGCAGTTCATTGAACCTGGCAATGTCTTTATCTCTTATCCTGCTCATATTTGCACCGCTCCATAATAATTTCCGTTTTCAATTACACTCCGTGCCAGTCAGCCTTGCCTTCGGCCCAATTTGAATGTTGAATAAGTGATTCGGTTCGCTTTAACGGATAGAAAAACGATCAGTCCAGGCTAATTCGCCCGGCTTTGCCGCTGCGAAAGTCCTGGACCAGGACCTGGCTGGTCTTGGCGACATCGGGTGCTCCGCCTTTTTGCAAATGACCGCGCCGTGAGGCCAAAGCCTGCAGCACTTCGAGCTCCCCGCCGTCAACATCCCTGACCTTGTACTTATCGAGGATGTTGTCCTTTTCCTGCAGCCGCAGCGCCTTGACCAGGTACAGGGCAACTGTTTCCATATCATATGCATTTTCACCCACAATGGCCAGCAGAGCCAGTTTTAAGCCCTGTTCGGCGCTTTCCACGCTGGGCCACATGATGCCCGGAGTGTCCAGCATCTCGACATCTTCGCGAATGCGAATCCACTGTTTGCCCCTGGTTACTCCGGGCTGGGGACCGGTGATCGCAATATTCCGGCCGGCAATGCTATTAAGAAAGCTGGATTTGCCAACATTAGGAAGTCCTGCCACCATGAGGCGCACCGCCCGGGGACGGCGTCCCTTTTTTACAAATGCCTGCTGCCGTTCCTTGAATGCGGCCTGCACGGCTTCAACACACTCATGCACGCCTTTGGATTGGGTTGAACTGGCGGCCAGGGCGGTTCGGCCTTGTTGTTTGATTTGCTTCAGATATGCCTTGGTATGCTGGGGATCAGCCAGGTCGGCCTTGTTAAGAACATAGATTACTTTTTTAGCGCCGGTCATTTTTTCCAGCTCCGGATTTATGCAGGAAAACGGCGCCCGGGCATCCAGCAGCACCACCACGACATCCACCAGCTTGAGGTTCTGGGTAATTTCGCGGCGGGCTTTAACCATGTGTCCGGGAAACCAGTTAATTGTCATACCTTACTCCTCTTTAAATACGTGTACAGTTTAAATCACGGGGACGGTTCTACTGATTTAAATCACCAGAACCGTCCCCGTGATTTAAAATCGTACCAGTGATTTACTCTTATAATACTATACACGATAAAAAAGGATGGCTCATAAGAGACATCCCTTTTTGAATACATATTCCATTGCGGAACCCGAACTAACGGCGGGCTCTTTCCTTGACACGAGCCTTTTTGCCAATCCTGCCGCGCAGATAATACAAGCGGGCCCGGCGAACCTTGCCCCGGCGAGTAACCTCGATTTTGCTGACCGTAGGTGAATGCATCGGGAAGGTGCGTTCTACCGCAACTCCGTAATTTATACGTCTAACAGTAAACGTGCAGCCCAATCCTCCACCGCGAATCTTCATTACCGTGCCTTCGAACAACTGGATACGGGTGCGGGCGCCTTCTGTAACCTTTACGTGCACCTTGACCGTATCGCCAGGCTGAAATCTGGGCAGCTCGTCTTTATAATATTCCTTTTCAATGCCGGTGATAATGTCTTGCATAACATAACCCCCTTCCATACTCAATTAATATATGAATTTTTAAAAGAAATCAACAACTGTTATATAATAACACAGGATTACATCAATCTCAAACACAATTTATGATTTTATGGCATTCTGAACCAGTTTTCTCCAAACAGGCGATCGACAATTATGGCAACAGCGGACCTGACCGAAAGGTGATTATAGTCGCTGCCCGGCGCCACCGGGGTAAGCACGTAATCGCAGCTATCAATCAAATCCCGGACAATTCCCCAGCCAGTGCCGAAAAGAATAAGCCAGGGACGATCACTCTCTGATATTAGCCGGCGAGCCTGCAAATAATCCAGCGAGCCGGGACAAACCCGGGCATCTGTGGATATAGTCACCGGCGGCTGGCCTTCAACAGCGGTGATATGTTCAATGGCCTCTTCGATGCTGGGGAAAAGGCTTAATCTTTCGAAAGCTTCCCGGCGGTCTGGATTGTAGCTGCCTCCGTAGCCTTCCTGCCAGAATCCCACGATCCGGGCAATCAGTTCGTGCTGTTTGGGCGAAGGATGCACCACGCAGTATCCGGCCAGGTTATAAGTGCGTACCACCCTGGAAATATCATGCAAATCCAGATTGGTAACCGAGCTGGTGATTACATCCATGTTCTTATTGTATATAGGATAATGCAAAAGAGCCAGGTAAACCCGGGGCGTTCTGCTCATCGCTTTTTCACCGGGCCGAAAAACAGTTCGCAAAGCAATTGCTTTTCCTCCGCATCGTATTCCCTGTCTAACAGCAATTCGGGCCGTTGCAGCAAGGTTGTGCGCAGGCTCTGCGCTTTCCGCCAGCGGCGAATGTTCTCATGATGGCCCGATATTAAAATGTCTGGTACGGTCATTCCTTCAAAATCAGCCGGTCGTGTATACTGGGGATGCTCCAGCAATCCATCACCCCGGAACGATTCATCCAGTGCTGAGCCAGCATTGCCAAGCGCACCTGGAAGCTCACGCACAACGGCATCAATTACTACCATGGCGGGAATTTCACCACCGCTTAGAACATAGTCACCGATGGATATCTGCTCATCCACCATCGAAAGCACTCTTTCGTCAATGCCTTCGTAGTGCCCGCAGAGCAGCAGCAATTGTTCGCATGCGGCCAGTTCAACCACTTTTGCCTGGGTAAGGGTTTTACCCCGTGGAGAAAGGTAAATAAAACGTGATTGCTCCAGGCGGTCTATGCTGCGAATGCAGCGGGCCAGTACGTCAACCTGCATCACCATGCCCTGTCCACCGCCGTATGGGGTGTCATCCACTTGCAAATGCCGTCCTTCGGCGAAGTCGCGTATGTTGTGGCAGCAAATGTCTGCCAGGCCTCGCTCCATTGCTCTATGAACAATGCTTTGAGAAAAGGGGGATTCGAACATCGCTGGAAACAAAGTCAAAATATCGATGCGCATGCGCCTAGTTCTCCTGGTCAATCAAGCCAGGCAGCAGCTTTACCTGTACGTTTTTGGCTTTAAGGTCAATATTCAGCACTACCTGGGGAATGACCGGGATCAGAATCTCGCCATATCGGAGAGAATGAACAACGTATACGTCATTAGCTCCGGTTTCGATTATTTCGCTAATGGGGCCCAGTTCACCGTGTTCCTCGTCGGTTACTATCAAGCCCATAAGCTGAAAATGATAGTAATAGCCTTCAGGAAGAGGAAACACGTCGGTTTCGTCAACCATTAGAAGACCGCCTTTGAGGAGATCTGCTGATTCAATAGCGTCCACGCCGCGAAACTTAATAAGAACCTGGCGATTATGAAAGCGGACCGCTTCCACCTCGAGTTCTTTAACATCGCGCAGACCATCCACAGACACCGTTTTTAAGCTTTTAAAACGTTCCGGGAAGTCGCTGTATGAGCTTATGCGCACTTCGCCGCGGGTTCCGTGGGCCTTGCTAATCCGGCCTATGCATACCCGCTCGTCACTATTATTCACGTATTAACCATCCCATAGAAATAATAAGCGTATGAAGCAAAGCCAGGCTTCCTTCATACGCCCGAAATTAACCGATGATTTCGACTGAAACCTTCTTATTCTGTTTGGCGGCAGCCGCCTTGGTCAGCGTGCGTATGGATTTGGCTATTTTGCCCTGCTTGCCAATCACTTTGCCCATATCTTCCTGGGCCACCCGCAATTCCAGGGTAACGTTTTTATCGTTCTCAATTTCTTGAATATCGACATCTTCAGGCCGGTCTACGAGAGACCGGGCAATGTATTCAACCAGTTCCTTCATAAGGATCACCCTGCCCTGTAATCAGATTTGTGCAGCAATCCGGCTGGGGAGCCTGTCCCGCAGCCAGTCTGCCGCCGTTAGAACCTGCTGCAGCCGGCATCCCGGCAACAGGCTATTTCTTTTTGCTTTCGTGGAACCTGGCCAGTATACCCTGGCTTTTCAGCAGGGATCTGGCGGTATCAGTAGCCTGTGCACCGGTGCCCAGCCATTGAAGAATCTTCTCTTCATCGATTTTAACTGTTGCTGGATTAGTTGAAGGATCGTAATATCCCAGCTCTTCGATAAAACGTCCATCTCTTGGAGACTTTGAATCAGCCACAATCAATCTATAAAAAGGGCTTTTCTTGGCTCCCATTCTTCTTAACCTGATTTTCGTCGCCACGTTGTCACCTCCTTAATATCTGCTCTGATTTTCTATCATATAAATATAGAAACCGTAATTAGAAGGGGAATTTCATGCCGGGCATCATACCGCCGCGTTTTTTACCCTTCTTGCCACCCGCCATAGTGCTGAACTGCTTCATCATCTTGCGCGATTCCTCGAACTGCTTCAGCAGGCGATTGACATCCTGTACTCTCATGCCGCTTCCCCGGGCAATGCGTTTTTTGCGGCTGCCATTTATAACTGATGGATTAAGTCTCTCCTTCGGAGTCATCGACTGGATAATGGCTTCGATGTGCGCCATTTCCTTTTCATCCAGACCGCCAGACGGCATGCCCTTGAGCTGCTGGCTCATGCCAGGTATCATCTTTAGAAGATCCTCCAGCGGCCCCATGCGTTTGACCTGCTGCATCTGGTTTAGAAAATCCTCCAGGGTGAATTCGGCTTTGCGAATCTTTTCTTCCATAACCCGGGCCTGTTTCTCGTCGAAGTTTTCCTGGGCTTTTTCGACCAGGCTCAGTATATCGCCCATCCCTAAAATTCTCTGGGCCATGCGTTCCGGGTAGAAGGTTTGCAGGGCGTCCATTTTTTCACCCATGCCGACAAATTTTATAGGGCAGCCGGTTACTGTCCGTACCGACAGGGCGGCACCGCCCCGGGTATCGCCATCCAGCTTGGTGAGTATGATTCCTGATATGCCCAGATCCTTGTTAAAGGCTTCAGCCACATTGACTGCATCCTGACCGGTCATGGCGTCAACCACCAGCAGGATTTCATCAGGCTCCAGCCGGGTCTTGATCTGTCTTAATTCATCCATCAGTTCTTCATTGATATGAAGCCGTCCAGCCGTATCTATTATGACCACATCGCGGTTGTTATTGCGGGCTTCGTCAATGGAGGCCACAGCGGTTTCCACTGGATTCTCCTGACCCCTGGCAAATACCGGCACTCCGACCTGTTGGCCCAGCACCTGCAGCTGCTTGATGGCTGCGGGGCGGTAGATGTCTGCTGCTACCAGCATGGGACGGCGTCCCTGCTTGATGAAATTATGAGCGAGCTTGGCTACCGTGGTGGTTTTGCCTGCACCCTGCAATCCGACAGTCATGATTACGGTTGGAGGTTTAACAGCAGTGGCCAGCTTGGTTTCAGAGCCGCCCATTAATTCAACCATTTCATCGTAGACTATCTTGACAATTTGCTGACCGGGAGTAATGCTTTGCAGGACATCCTGCCCCACTGCTTTATCGCCCACCCGGCCGACAAAATCCTTTACCACCTTGAAGTTGACATCCGCTTCCAGCAAAGCCAGGCGAATCTCGCGCATGGCAGCCCGGACATCTTCTTCTTTTATCTTGCCTTTGCCTTTCAGCTTGTCCAGTACGCCTTGCAGGCGTTCAGACAGACCTTCAAATGCCATGTTATCAGTCCTTTCCGGAAGCTATAACAACTCCAGGGCATCAATAATGATTTGTTTTGCTTCATCCAGATCAGCTTCGGCAGGATTCTGCCGGTTAATCAATAAAAGAGCCCGGTCTAGAAGGAAGCGCAGTTGCTGCTCCCGGGCGGCCAGGCCCAGTTTTTCTTCGTAGTAATTCAGGCTGCTAACGGTGCGCTTAATAATGTCGTAAGCAGCTTGCTTGCTGGTGGCCGTGTTTTCAGCAATTTCCGCCAGGGTGAAATCATCCTCAAAATGCATGTTAAGCACTTCCAGCTGCTTTTCGGTCAGCAAAGCGGAGTATATATCTTTTAATTGCAGCACATGCTGGCTTTTTTCTATCATATTATTAAACCGTAAAGTAAAAATACTTTACGGTTTATTCTAACGATACCATAAAGGAATGTCAACACAATAGCGTCAATACATCCCATCACTTGAACTGTATATGCAGTTCTTTCCCCAGGCCTTCGGCAACTCGTTTTAGAAACTGAAGCGATGGATTCGCTTTACCACTCTCGAGGCGGCTGATGTTGGCCTGCTTGGTTCCTATAAGCAAGGCAAGTTCAGCTTGCGAAAGGTTAAGTTCCATTCTAGCCTGAATTATTTGTTCAATAATTTCGTATTCAGTTTGAATATCTTTTAAAGCCTCAACAAATTCAGGATCCTCTCTCAAACGGGACTGTAAGTCCCTGAAAGGAATACCATCTTTCATCGTATCAACCTCCTCTGATAATCCAGCATATACTGTTTGGCACGTTCAAGCTCACGTATGGGTGTTTTTTTTGATTTTTTTATAAAGCCGTGCAACAAAACAATTTTGTTGCCAGTGTATGTAAAATAGAAAATTCGCGAAATGTCATTCGCAAATTGCACTCGCAACTCCCACAATCCTTTATATGTTTTACCGGAAATGGCCCTGGCATAAGGTTCCGGCAAAAACGGCCCGTGACTTTGGAGCAATACGATCGAACGTTCAGCTTTGGCCTGTTGTTTTGGATTCAAGCTTAATATGAAATCCTGGACTGGTACATTGCCATTCTCTTTTTGATATAAAATGATATCCCAATCCACATGGTACCTCCTTAACAATATATCAGATAAACTATAAAAACAAGGACGGAGAAATGTTGTACAAGGTCATTAAAGCAAAAAAATAACCTGCAATACTGTTTTGATACTGCAGGTTAACCTGAACATACGTTTAATCTAGAAAACCAGGACATTTACACATAACAACGATTATTCAGTAACTATGGCCACGCTCTGGTTATCCTGGAACCATTCCACCTCGGCGCCCAGTGCTTCAGTTACGAAGCGCAACGGCACCAGCATGGTGTCCTGGGATATGAACGGTGCAACTTCTGTGGGGGTAATTATGCCGTTTATAAGCGGTTCGGTAGAGCCAAGCGGCAGCATAATCGCCGTTTCACCAAGGTGGGCAATGCCGGTCTGAGTGAACGCATCCCATATGACGGTTGCTCCAAGGGCTTCCAGGATGGTCCGGAAAGGCACCATCACCCGCCCGTCCTGCTGCAACGGATTAACCTCGAATTCCAGCAATTCGCCGTTCAGCACCACCTGTATAGACCCGGTATCGTTGACCGGAATGTCATAGCCCATATATTGCGTGTAAACATCGGCGGGATTGCTTTCCTCCTGCCCTGGCAGATACCATTCATCAGCGTCATGATATACAGATACGAACTTTGTGGAGCTTTCATTGCCAGCGAAGTCGGTTAGCCAGAAGCCGTAGTAATAGGTGCCGGTAGGCAGAATATCGTAATCGATCTTCAGTTCGGATTCGTTAACGGTAAACTCGTCACCCTCAATCCAGCCGGTGTCGTCAGAATTGTTGACATTTTCATAGTAATATACAGGCGTTACCCGGTCGCCCCTTTTAATGATCAGAAACTCCTTGGGCACTTTTTCGCTGTCGTTGGTGCCGACTGGCTTGGCTCCCAGAACCTTGCCGTCAGGATATTGATCGTTATATAGAACCACGATGTCAACATCCTGACCGTTTAAAATAGCTGGAGTGTAATACTCCCAGAAGTCGTCTCCTGATTCCATGTAATACATGGCCACAAACTGGTCTTGCATCATGTCCCAGGCATGCGCGACTGAGGAGGTCAGCGTACCTTTTTGAAGGTCCACATCCACATCGGTATCCAGGCCGATGTACAGGATAATGTCGGTGCCGGCTTCTCCTTCTACAGCGTCTTCCAGATATGCTCCCAGAACGGAGCGCGCATCGGCCAGGTGGGCCAAATCAGACGGAGCAACGGGTATGGTATAAGATTCGTCAGTAACAACACCGTTTTCTTCGGTTTCAATCAAATCCGGAACCTCTTGTTCGGGCTCAATGGCAGTGGTATCTTTTAGCAGAGCCGTAGTATACGCATCTATAAAATCCTTATAAGTTGTGGAAAAAGGGATGAGCCGGTAAAGCTCCAATCTTTCCTGGAAACTGCCCCGGGCTTCATATGGGAAATAGACCGACAGACCGGTCGCATAAGGCTTGCCCGGGCTGGTCAAATTATACACTACGGCAGCAGTGACAGCCTTTTGCACCGCCTGGCTCTGGGCGGCGTTCTGGGCGGAGAGCCGGGCCGCAAGTCCGGACAGGTCAACCATATCCATGCAAGAGTCAGGATCGGTATATTGCCCATATGACTCGGTATCGCGCCGGGCTTCAGCTACGCTGTTGATGCCTTGGCTCAGGCCGATATTAGTGTGAATGGTCTGTGCCAGGTTGTCCAGGGCATTTTCCACCGCCTGAATTTTGGACAGGTCAATCACCGACATGGTAATGGCATCAGCTGAATCGTATTCCTGGCATTGTTTGCGGTAGCTTTCAGCTATCTTTTTGCCGATAGCAGGCATATCCTGGCCTGGTGTGGCATTGATGGACGATAGCACCGCCCCGTAATCCCACCCGGTGCCAGGTTCATATTCTTCTGAACCCACCATGTAACGGGCATATGGAACCAGCATGCTGGCTGTCTCTACACTGGCCATCAGGCAGGCGTCAAATCCTACCATATCCAGTTTCTTTCCGGTCGAAGAATAGGCCTTGTTTAATGCATAATCCATTTCAAACAGGTCCAGGCCGTCTCCGTTGTAAAGCTCATCATAGCCGTAGCCATACACCGAACCTGAGCCATGGTCCCAGAACACCAGAATATATCGGTCAGCAGGGTAACTTTGTACTGACCAGGTTATAAAATCGGAAAGAGTGGCGGGCTCGCCCATGTTTTTCGGGCCAATGTCCTTGATGAGGTTCATAGCGCCGTTTTCTATCTTCCAGCGCTGGTTATTAGTGGAACTGACTCCCGGGGTGGACCATTGAGAGCATCCTCCCGTCTGAACCAGGATGTTGACATTGGCAGTCGAAGCGACACTCTTCATCTCTTCAAGATCCATCGTTCCTGCGGGTGTTTGCGGGTCTCCGCTTTCCAGGTCAGAACCGATCATGTAAACCATGAAAGTTGTTTTGCTCGCGGCTGCACCGGCTGTCCCAGGCGAAGCTGCTGTAACCGAAACGGCCATAATAAAAGCAATCAATACGAGTGAACACAGTTTTTTGTTCCCCATAGACACCACTCCAATCGAAAATTGTTCATGCAGGCAAACCGGATGGTTACTTAATTCTAACAAATATGTTCAGGCATTAATATAGAAATAACCGCGCTTTTTCTTGGCCGCAGCTTATAAAGCGCTGCCTTCAGGGATGGGAACAAACTGTTTTCAGCTGTGATATAATGTATGCAATCGCAAATATGCCAATTTGATTTTAAGGAGTGATCTTATGGGATTTATTACGAAAGTGCTTAACATCGGATTCGGGATAGCGGCTGTGGTAAAAGAAAATGTGAATCGCAGCAAACTGGAAGAAGTCATGAACGAACTGGTGGAACGCGGTGAAATGTCACGTGAGCAGGCCAAGCAGCATATCGACAGCATCATGCAAAAACGCGAAGAAGATCGCAAACACCTCAAGGAAGTTCTCCGTTCTGAAGTAACCTACTGGAAAGGCGACAGCCAGAATTTAGTTTCCAAGGAAGAGTTTGACGAAGTTTCCGAACGTTTGAAGACCATAGAATCCAAATTACAGTGAGCTAATAGATAATATTGGGCCGGTGAGACCGTATTCACCGGCCTGAAAGCATTTGTATCATAATTGCAGTTTCCCATGTCAGGGGTTGCAGCAATGCACCCGCCTGGTTAATGACGCATCGCAAACTGATTCGAGGGGGATGGCGTGTGGCTTTCCGGATTCGCAGGCTGAGTAACATCAGGCGCTACAAACAGGTAACCGAAGTGCTGACCAAGCATGGAATCAGCTTTGTGGCCAGCGGCCTTGACTGGGTGCGCTACAAACTGTCCGGCAAGGAGAAGGAAGCGGCTGCTACCACGAAAGTAGCGGTTAAAGTACGCCTGGCCATCGAGGAACTGGGTGTGACCTTCGTAAAACTCGGGCAGATACTCAGCATGCGCCCTGACTTGATTCCCCGTGAATTTCTGTATGAACTGCAGAAGCTGCAGGACAATGTAGCCCCGGTGTCCATCGAAGAGGTAAGAGCTGTCCTGGAGGCAGAAGGCATCGACATGGACGATACCTTTTCCTACTTCGAGGTCGAACCGCTTGCTGCGGCGTCTATTGGCCAGGTGCACCGTGCCCGGCTGATCAGCGGCGAAGATGTGGCGGTCAAAGTGCAGCGCCCCGGAGTGCAGAACATGGTCAGGGACGATATGGAGATCCTCTACGATATTGCCCGCATGGCTGAAAAGCGGACCGAATGGGGCCGCCTCTATCATGTTCGGGATATTGTAAAGGAATTCGAAGTAGCTTTGCAAGGTGAGATGGATTTCACCCGTGAAGGCCGCAACGCCGACCGTTTCAGGGCTGACCTGGGCGAGGACCGGGTGGTCATTCCCCGGATATTCTGGCATCTTTCGACTCAGAAGGTGCTGGTCATGGAATATGTGAGCGGTATCAAAATAACCGAAGTGGATGAGCTCAAGGCGGCCGGTATTGATGTCAAGGTGGTATGCGATTACCTTATCGGAACCATGTTCGACCAGGTATATTATAAGGGTTTCTTTCACGCCGATCCCCATCCGGGAAATTTTTCTGTTCTGCCTGACAATCGCATCATATTCTATGATTTTGGGCAAACCGGACAGATCGACCACATTCTCAAACAAAACATAATGGACTTGATCCTGGCCATGGTGCGGTACGATGTCAACGGGGTTATGCAAAGCCTGCTGGCCCTGGGCATATCCGACACTGGCAAAGTGCACCGCGAAACATTCCGCAAGGACATCGCCCGGCTGCAGCGCAAATATTACGGGGTTCCCCTGGCGGAAATCAACCTGGGCGAAGCCTTGCAAGAGTTAATCAACCTGACCGCCAAGCACCAGGTCAGGCTGCCTTCCGAACTGGCATTGATAGTCAAGATGCTTATAAGCGTGGAAGGCATTATCCGCACCCTGGATCCAGACCTGGCAATATCTGAGATGGCAGAACCCTATGCGAAAAGGATTATCAAGGAGCGTTATTCCCTGGGCCGGATTAAAACATCGGTCAGGGATACGGTGTCTGACTACTCGTATTTTGCCAAGAATCTGCCCAATAAGGTGCTGTCCATACTGGAACTTATGGAAGAAGGAGATTTCGGGATAGACATAGAACTGACTAATATCCGGGAATTCCTGAAACTGGTGGATATGTTCGCCAATCGCCTGTCCATTTCGGTGGTTACCGCTGCGCTGATAATTGGCTCCTCGCTGGCCATGGCCACCAAGGGAACCACTTCACTGCTGGCCTCGGTTCCCCTGCCAGAGATAGGCTTTGTAATGTCTTTCATGCTGGGATTATATTTGGTATATACAATCTTCAGACGTACATATTAGGTGCCGACTGGACGGCCTGGACTCACGGGGACGTTCTTAAAATATGGGCAGGTAGAAATAGAAAGTGGCTCCAGAGCCGGCCACGCTGCTGACCCCTACGCTCCCACCCAGGTTCTCAACCATGTGCTTGACCACCGACAGTCCCAGGCCGGTGCCGCCGGTTTTGCGGGAACGATCCTTGTCCACTCTGTAGAAACGCTCAAATATCCTGGTCTGTTCCCGTTCGGGAATACCTATGCCCTGGTCAATGACGCTGACCTTGATCCGTTCGCCCTGATTTTCCACCCTGACAATGATTTCAGTGTTTTCAGGACTGTAATTCACGGCGTTTTCCAGCAGGTTCATCAGCACCTGGTGGATCATGTCCGGACTGCTGTTAATAATCAAGCTCTCATCAGGACCATCCAGCTTGATCCCGATCGACTTCAGCCAGCTGCGTTTTTTCATGATTTCCATGCTGGTTTTTACCACGCACATCAGGTCTATGTCGGTTTTGTTCACACCGAATTGGAAGGTTTCCAGCCGGGTCAATTCCAGCAGGCTATTGATCATGGTTGACAGCCGGTTGGTTTCGTCATAGATGATCTTCAAGAAGGTCTGGAGGTTTTCGTCGCTGATATCAGGGTCACCCAGGATCGTTTCCGCATATCCCTTGATGCTGGAAACCGGGGTTTTAAGCTCATGAGACACATTGGCGATAAAATCCTTGCGTACGGTTTCCAGCCGCTTCAGTTCAGAAATATCGTTCATAATAACCAAAATCCCCAGGTCGTGCGATTCCGGGGTTCTAAGCGGCAGAGCGGTCATTTGAACAGTTTTGCCGCCCAGCACATGCATAATCAGTTCCTTCTTGATGATCCGGTCTTCTTTGCGGGCAAAATCAATACTGTTGATAACATCGTATTCCTGAATAACCTCGACATACTTGTGCCCCACGCTTTCACGGTGTAATTCCAGAAGTTTCAGGGCCATCGGATTGACATAAATGATATGCCCTTCTGGATCAACTACCATGATGCCGTTAATGGAGTTTTCCACCAGGGTTTCGAAGCGCAGCCGGACTTCAGAAATCTCGCCGACCACCCCCTCAACATAGGAGGCCATCTGGTTAAAAGCATCTATAATGCCGGTGAATTCGTCATTGGCCACATAAGATATGCGGCGCTTGAAATTGCCTCCAGCCAGGTCTTTTTCGGCTTCAGTGATATAGCCAATGGAATTGAGAAAGCTGTGGGTTTGCAGACGGGCTATTACGGCCGCAGCGATGCCAGCCGCAGCGCTAAAAGCCAGGGTCAAGGCTACCAGCAATCCGCTGCTGATATCTCCTCTGCCAGGGAGTACAGTCATCAGCAGCAGGCCAAACATCAGACATGCGCCCACTACCATATATACATAAGGGGCGATCAGCTTGAAGAGCAGGTTTTTATTCATTATCATTCTCCTTCTCCTCGAACTTGTATCCCAGGCCGCGCACTGTTTTGATATAACGCGGATTCTTGGTGTCGCTTTCGATCTTGTCCCTGATCTTGCTTATATGCACATCCAGCACCCTGGTATTGACACTGTCGGAATAATCCCACAGGACCTGAAGCAGGTAATCACGCTTAAGCACCCGGCCACGGTTTTTCAGCAGTATTTCCAGCAGTTCGTATTCTTTCAAGGTAAGATCCAGCAACTGATCTTTGAAATATATTTCATACTTGTCCTTCTTGATGGTAAAGGAGCCAACCTTCAGGTCCATGTCCGGACTGGATTCATCCTGGTCGTCCCGGCGCCGCCTGAGCTGTGCCTTGGTTCTTGCCACCAGTTCGCGGACGCTAAAAGGCTTGGTAACATAATCATCAGCCCCAATCTCCAGGCCCAGGATTTTGTCTATTTCTTCATCCCGGGCAGTGAGCATTATAATCGGGGTTTTGATGTTTTCTTTGCGCAGTTCCCGGCAAACTTCCATTCCGTCTTTGCCTGGCAGCATAAGGTCCAGGATGATAAGATCCGGTTTTTCCTCATGGATCTTCTCCCAGCCCTGGATGCCGTCGCTGGCGGTGATGACCGAGAAGCCCTCTTTTTCAAGATTGTATGATATCAACCGGGAGAGCGATTCTTCATCGTCCACCACCAGGATTTTTCCATTCATGCATTTTCTCCAATCAAGCTCAAATACGAGTATTTACTATATCCATGATAATATATCCCCATCCACAATTAAACAGGGATAAGCAATCTTTACAAGCTTTTAACCGCAATTATACGTTAAAGCATGAGCCGCCGACAAACTCGGCAAGAATTGAATTGCGGGGCACAAAACCGGCGTCGACGGGTAAAATGTAGCTGAGCAGCTTCATCAGCCGGGTGGCTTCAACATATGCGCCGTCGCGGGGGGCGATGCATTTCAGCTGCGGCTCCAGTATGGGCTTCAGAATCGGCAATTCATATACCAGGGACGAATTAAACATCACATGGGCATTCTCCTGAAAGCGGAAAATATACTGCTCCTCTCCCCTTCTCACCGATGGCCACTGCATTATGGTCCCGCCGGCCTCGTATCCCCGGGTGCGGGCATCGCGGACGATGCGGCGCAGCAGGCGCAGATCGGTGGTGGAGATATGATTGCGGTAATCAAGGTTAAGATGGGTTAGCGCGCTGACATAGATCCTGAACTTGCTGACATCGGGCACGCTGACGGTCAGCTCATCGTTCAGGCAGTGGATTCCTTCCAGGATAACCGGTTCTCCGAACGGCAGCGCAATCTGCACTCCCTGCTTCTCACTGGCCCCGGACTGGAAGTTGTATACCGGCGCTTCCACGGTTTCGCCTTTCAGCAGGGCTTTCAAGTGTTCGTTGAAGGTTTCCAGCTTCAGGGCGTAGAGCGATTCGAAATCATAGCTGCCATCGGCATCCAGCGGGGTATGAATCCGGTCAACAAAATAGTTATCCAGAGATATTACCAGGGGATGCTTGCCATTGGCCCGGAGCTGAATCAGCAGGCGGTGGGCGAAGCTGGTCTTGCCAGACGCGGATGGCCCGGCGATGAGGATAACGCGCCGCTCGCTTTCGGTGCAGATGCGGTCGGCAATATAGGCGATCTTCTTCTCGTGCAAAGCCTCATTAATCAGAATAAGATCGTTCATGCCGCCATTGCGGGTGACCCGGTTCAGCGCGGCCACATGCGGTATATCCATTAGTTCGGCCCAGTGCTTGCTTTCACGGTAGCTGCGAAATAACTGGGGCTGGTAAACATAAGGGCGCAGGGCTGCCACACCTGATCCGTCAGCCTCGGGAACCTGCAGGATGATGCCGGGTTCAGCCAGGGTAAGACGGAACTCTGCTACCGCTCCGGTGCTATATACCATAAAATCGTAAATATAGTCGTAGAAACCGTTCAGTTCATAGACATGGACCAAAGCCTTGTCGCGCATTTCGATGATTGCCGCAGTATCGTTCTGCCCCTGGCCAGCAAAAAGGCTCACCGCCTCTCGTTTTTCGAGCAGATGCAGGTTAATGGGAAAATCAGCCATGATAAGGGATTCCATGCGTGTCTTGATTTTATCCAGGCAGTCTTCATCGACGGTGTCATTGTGGAATTCCAGGTAAAGCCCGTTGGCGATAGTGCTTCTGACCACCAGTTTCTTTTCCGGGAACAGTTCCAGGCAGGCCTTTTCCAGAATAAAGACAGCGCTTTTGCGCAGAACCCGCTGCCCATATACGCTGCCCGCTCCCAGCAGCCTGATATCGCAATCTGTGTCAATAGTATAGTGCAGGCTGTACATGACATTATCGATTACGGCAATGAGTGCCACCCCGGGCAGGTCATCCCCAATTTCCCTTAAAAAATCACCCAGTACAGTTCCCCGTGAAATTTCAAAACGCCCGAAATCTTCGATATTTACGGAGACAGCGTCATTTATTGCATTCATGGCCGGCAAGCCTTTCTTTTGCTCTATTTTATCTTGATTATACCAGTTCATTGTATTATAATAACTCTTGCACTGGCCACAGTGCTCGCAGCCGGATAGTGTAACGGTAGCACAACTGACTCTGGCTCAGTTTGTGAGGGTTCGAATCCTTCTCCGGCTGCCATTTTAATGGTAATAAATACCAGCCCGTTTTCAGCGCATTAATCCCAGGTAGAAATTCAGCAGCGGTTGTTCCCACATCCATACTGCGTAGGCAGCCACGGCCAGAAACGGCCCGAACTTAATGGCGCTCTTGCCTCCTGCTCCCCTGGTAATTATAAGGAACAAACCCCACAGGCCACCGGCCAGCGAAGATATGATCAGCACCATTACGGCACCAGCCGGGCCTGTAGCCGCGCCGATAACTGCCGCCAGCTTAACATCGCCTCCCCCCATGCCGCCTTTAGAAACCAGCGCGATCACCAGCATGAAAATGAAGAAGCCCAGACCGCCAATAAGCGAGGAAAGCCAACCCAGCGGAGAAACGAAGCTTAAACATAATACCACGACAAAGGCTGGATAGGTGATAGCATTGGGAATGATGCCTTCATCAATGTCGGTGAACATGGATACGATGAGCACCGCTGTAAGAATGACCCCGGTCAGACCGGGCCAGCCCAGGCCATGCTGCTGGTAGACCAGCCAGAACAGGATCGCCGTCAGGGTTTCCACCAGCGGATAGCGGGATGAAATAGAGCCCTTACAATAGCGGCATTGGCCGGCACTGAATATGTAACTCAGTACAGGGATAAGGTCCAGCACACCCAATGGGTGATCACAATGCGGACAGTGGCTGCCGGGTGAGACAATGGATTCGCCCCGGGGCAGCCGGTATATGAGGACATTTAAAAAGGAACCGATTAGCAGTGAAGCCAAAATTACAGCTATGTCAATCATCCAGGACGGATATGCCATATGTACCTCAATCCCCCTTGCAAGCCAGGGCTTTGGCCAGCAGGGCCTGCAGTTCAGGCAGCCCGGCAACACAGGGCACGTCAGAGAATTCTTCCGACGCGGAAATAAGCACTGAACGGCAGCCAAAATTCTTCGCCATCATGATGTCACTGCCATAGGTATCCCCCACTACCATCAATTCACCGGCGGAAATCCCCCAATCCTGGCAGAGTTCTTCTATCATGTAGGTATTGGGCTTGCCAATAATGTGCTCCACGCTGATGCCAGCGGCTGCCTCTATAGCTGCCACCATAGCCCCGCAGCCCGGCATACGGCGGCCATTCTCCACCGGATAGCTGGGATCGCGGTTGCAGGCAAATACCGGCTGGCCGCGCTGGATAACCCGCATGGCCCCGGCAATCTTATCATAGGTAAAGCCCGGGTCCAGGCCAATAATAAGCGCATCAGCCGATTCAGGGTCATCGCAGGCCAGGATATTCAGCCGGGCAAGTTCGGAGCTCAGCCCGAAGGTTCCGACGCAGTATGGCTTCTGAACACCGTAGCGGGCGGCATACTTGCCGGAAACATAGGTGGTGGTATAGACTCGCTCCAAAACCGGCTCCAATCCTAAACGAACCAGCTTGTTAAATACTTCCAGGCGGCTCTTAAAGGAATTATTGGTGAAATAGAAGTACTCTATGCCGTAAGTATCAAGAAAGGCTAGCAGCTCATAAGTCCCAGCCGCCAGTTCCTCTCCGAAATATATGGTGCCATCCAGGTCGAAGGCTACCGCCTTAAGAATCGAATTCGAGGACATAAAAATCTCCAATGCTATTAATCAAAATTAATACGTTCCTTTTCCACTACCAGCGGCCGGTGCAGGATCTGGGTATGGATGGAGCCTACATACTCCCCTAACAGCCCGATAAAGAAAAGCTGCACCGAGGAAAAGAAAAACATGCCGATGAGTATGGGGGCGGTACCAGCCTGGAAGAAATCCCACCAGATAAGTTTGGCGACCAGGTAAACAACCGCGACCAGCAGGCTGACAACCGAAAGGCTAAAGCCGGCCATGGTGGCCAGGCGCAAAGGCACACGGGAATGGTTGGTTATGCCCAGCATGGCAATATCATACAGGGTAAAAAAATTGTTCTTGGTTATCCCCCGCTTGCGCTGGGGCTGGCGGTAGGGGATCTCCGCCCTTGGCAGGCCGATGTCCGCTATCATCCCCCGGAAATATGGATATGGGTCATCCATGGTGCGGAGTATCTCAATTACTTGCTGGTCATAGAGCCCGAAGCCAGTAAAATTCGGAATCATCTCGATGTCTGATAACCGCCCGATGATTCCATAGTATAATCTCCGAACCGCGAACATAGCGGTGGACTCTTCACTGCTTTCCTTTATGCCAATGACAATTTTATAGCCGTCCTCCCACCGGGCCAGGAAATCACGGATTATTTCGGGCGGGTCCTGGAAGTCAGCTACCAAAGAGATTACAGCATCGCCTTTTGCGTTTAGTAAAGCATGGTAAGGGGACCTTATATGACCGAAATTTCGGGCATTCAGGATAACCTTGACATTCTGGTTACCCTCTGCAATAATTCGCAGCCTGGCAGCAGTCGCATCCATAGAACAGTTGTCGATGAAGATATGCTCATATGTATATTGGGGCATAGACTCGAATAGCAATTTAACCTGCCGGTGAAGTTCTTCAATATTTTCTTCTTCGTTGAAACAGGCAGTTACAATACTAATTTTCTTCATTTGCCACCTCTTTAAAAACCCAGTACTTGTTTAGCAAAAAAGCCAGTATGGCCATGGGCGGGATCATAAGAGCCCCTCCATAATAATAATTGAATCCCATTACGAACAGTATTTTAATACCAGCAATGTTGCAAAAATATGTTACCACATAGACACCGGCAAACTTGAACAAACGCTTGCCTTCGACAACAGAAAAAACCAGGGCCCCTGTTGTAAAGAAATTAAAAATCACACCTAACACTGTTCCAAACAGGCCGGCAATAGCATAATGCATACCTATAAACAGAAAAAGTGCGTATATGCTATATCCAAATGCAGTATTTATTAGACCAATGGCTAAAAAACGATAGAATCGGGGATCTTTGAGGTTATCGAGGAATATTCTATTAAATTCAGACAAAAATTTAACCATATACTTTAAAAGCGCGTACCTTTCGCAAACATTTCATAGTTTACTATTATTGTGATCAGAACCAGTAAGGTACTGATTTTTTGATGTTGTCCTCAACTGGACATCTGTATGTATAAGTTCACGACAAACAGCTTTCGTTCCGTTCAGTCTTCTGGAGCAAATGTAATAACTGTTATTCGTTGGCTCCATAAACAGGATTAGCGGTTTTATAACGGTAAGAGTTCTACTAACGATGCTCTGTTTTCTTGTAGTTTTGAATGTAAGGCAGCATCCCTATTAGTTGTCACAATCATTATCCTTTGTATCACAATTGATTGATTGTATTACGATTGCTTACCATTTGGTATTTTTATAAAATTCAACGGTTTGTTTTATTCCGTCTTCAAAAGATACTCTTGGAGAAAAACCGGTATCAGTAACCAGTTTGGTGATATCCGGCTGCAGTCTCATAATAACATTCGTTGGATATGGCATCTCGCCGATACCCAATGGTAAATCCGAATCGATAATGTCGCGTATAGTTTCAATGAACCGTAACAACGGTAAAGTCGAACCACTAGCAACATTATATACAGATTGATCATGACCATACTGTGCAAGAAGATATAAGGCTTTCGCAGCATCAGAACAGTATATAAAGTCCCACAGTTGTTCTGCTGGGGTAAAGACGGGTTTCTTATGGTTCAGAAGGCGTTCGATGGTATGCATAATCATAGTGTCCATACGATCATAGGGACCGTAAACGCTGAATATGCGGGCCCATATATGTCTTATTTCTAGACGAGAACACAATTGTGCACTTAATTTTCCTGCGGCATACTTTGCAACACCATACGGTATTATGGGAACAACAGGGCAATCTTCAGTAATAGACCGCGATACCGACCCATATTCAGCTTGCGATCCTGAACCGATAAAAGTGTGACATCCGAGCTGTTTAGCCGCTTCGACTGCTAATAGAGTATACGAAATATCATAAGTCTGAAGCAGAGGATTCAAGCCATTAACTCTGCCATGTGATGCCCAAGCCAAATGATAAAAAATATCGCAATTATTATGTACAAGTTCAGGCAGCAATAAAATGTTGTCTAAGTTACATTCTATTACATTAATTCGATTTGAAAATTGCTCAAGTCTGTCACGATGCTCTGAACCGGGCTTCAAGACAGCAGTTACATCGTCGCCTTTTGAAAGGCAATATTCGATTAATGCGACACCAATTATGCCAGTAGCACCTGTAATGATAATGTGTTTTTTATTTGACATATATACCCTCATTTATAAAAAAGAAATAAGATTCAATGTGAATAATAATTAATGCGAATTCATCCACTCCAACAATTGAATGGCCTTTTCTCCAGATTGACGACAACCGACCAGCATTAGCTCCCCGGTACTGCCATAGCCGTAACTTGCTCCCCAGAAACAGATATTGTTTTCATCAGCGGCCCAGTAATCATCGGCGCGATCACCAACATATAAAGTACTTTGTCGCTCCAATCCAAACCTGATTATTAAATCATTTATCCGTTCTGATTTGCTACGGCTGGTCCCTGCAAGATCAACACCATCAATATCCAGAAAATAATGGCTTATGCCAAGTTCAGAGCATATTTGTATGGTAAAAACCGTAGGCTTTGAAGTAACAATATACATTTCGCATCCCACTGAAGTGAGTGCCTCCAACAGATCAGGGATGCCAGGATAAAAGCTGCTTTCCCGAATGCCGGCGGTGCCGTAACGAGCCCGGAATGCTTTTACTCCCGCGAGTACTCGTTCGGAGCTGGGCTCCTCATCAAGTATGATGGCCAGCATGTTTTCTAGCGGCTTGCCAATTAAGCTTCGTATGTGGTCAGGATTGCAGTCCTTGATGCCCAGTATTTCCAGGGCATGAAGCATGCAGCTGACTATGCCCGGTCTGGTATCTACCAGGGTTCCGTCAAAATCAAAAATTATGTTGTAAAATGGCATTTTAACCTCACTAATCCCATTTTGGGAGCTATTCCAAGAGATACACCACTGTCTTGCGGTTTTCGTTATTCATGATATCCATATCATCGTAGAATGAATCGTTAATAAAATGGGTTGTAGATATTTCTTCAATAATTGCCCCATTAGCGGATGAGAAAGAGTGGCTGCAGCCACGCTCAATAGGGAGAACCTCACCGGGTGCCAGATTGTGCACATCACCATTCATTGAGATGGACATGTCGCCATACAGAAGCGTAAAGGTCTCGTCTTTCATGCGATGCAAATGGTTGGGATGCTCCTGGCCGGGCAGCAACACAATTATTTTCTTGCAATATTCACGATTTATGATGTCAATAATTGCGGCGCCATAATGATCAAAGCGTTCGAGCCCGTAATGATGGGACAGTTCGCACTTGGTTTTAGCCGGAATAGCAATTCCGCTCTTGCCAATGATTCCGCGAACATCTCGAATAATATTTTCAATTGCGCGGTGACGGTCCTTTTCCACAGCAGTAGCTCTGGACACGGGATGGTTCGGCGCGATTTCGCCTGAAATTGTGTATCGCTTGTATTTCGAAAGATCATTGGCCAGCAATTGACCTGCTTCACAAGGAAAAGCCAGAAATGTATTGTTTGAATCGATACTATCTCCCGGTTGAAGAGCTGTCCGTGCAAATACTCCCCTCTTCAAGGCTGCCAGATCGGCGATTTCTTTATTCGAAAAATCATGACGCTGATTGCTGATGCCGCACATTTCATAAGCTCTTTGGGCGGCCAGCAGCCAGTTGTGCACTTGTTCGGGATTGGCGCTGTAATCGTTCAAGATTACGTTATTGGCCGGCAGACCGGTGTGCTTTTCAAAGAGCCGGGCTCCTTTGGCAATCGCAATTTTAACTGCTTCATAATTACCAGGTTCCTCATGGGTAGAGTAGCCAATAAGAGTGTCTTTGAAGCGATTTTTAAGCACATCAATCTGGTTTAACTGAAGTGTATGCGCTTTCGAAGGGTATTCTGCAACACAATGCATCAAGGCCAGTTCGATACGCCGGTTGGTAAAAAACGTATGCACCTGGTCAATGTCATACAAGCTGGCACCTGCGGTTGACGCAATTACCGGTTTCCCGCTCAAGGATATTTTCTCCAGCAGGCTCCAGTCGGTCAAGGAGCAGCTGGCGATTTTAATAATATTGAAACCATGTTCCAGAATCATGTCGACCGAAACTTCATCAAAAGGAGTGCAAACACTTATAAAACCGTTGGCTTCAATTTCATTTTTCAATTCCAGGTATTCATTCCATTGCAGGCGGGTATCGCTGAAACGTTTAATGTGTTTGATATCCATGCGGTCTTTGTAATCAGGATGAATAAAGCTTTCCAGATCCCGGTATTGGAGTTTAACGGCAAAATTGAGCGGGAATCCCTCACATGCTTTGCGCAGCGCTCGAATTATTTGTTTGCCGTGTTCAACGCTGCCCTGGTGATTATTGGCCATCTCAAAAATAAACAATGGCAAATTATCATTGATCAAAACGTTCACTCCCTTCATTGTCACTCACTTACAGGTTCCACCACCATATGCGACAGGAATTCTTCACGGTCAAGAAATGGCCACAAATCTTCGAGCGGCAGAGAAATGATTGAACCGTCTGGCCTTATTCGAGATGAGACCCTGGGGCTGGTCTGTTCAGCCGGGTCAACCATAACCGTACAGATAACCGGCCCGGGCAAATCCAAAATATCCGCTACTTTTTCACGTAATTCATCATTGGTGAGGATTAAAACGGTGTTCAGGCCGTATGCGGAGGCTACCCGGCTGGTGTCTGGAAGGCTTAACCCGCTGGAAGGTTCACAGGCAACCAGGCGGCCCTGGCAATGGTTATTCTGTGAGTTTCTAATCGACCCATACCCGTTATTATTGAGCACAAACAGCTTTACCGGCAGTTGCAGCCTGGCGATGGTTTCAAGCTCCTGGATATTCATCTGCAAACCGCCATCGCCGTTGATGCAGATGGTTGTTTTGTTTCCGCTGGCTATGCAGGCACCGATGGCGCAAGGAAGACCGAAGCCCATGGCACCCAGGCCCGGCATATTGATGACTCTTTGACCAGCTTTGAACCGGTAAGCCTGCATGGTGATTTCGGCACATGCACCTGAACTTCCTGGCACGATTACCCCGTCAGAACCAACCAGATCGGATAAAACGTCAATCAGGGCATAGGTGCTGACATATTTTTCAGTTTGCCAGTGCTCTGGCAATACCATCGAATAAGAATCTGTAAGCGCTTTGCATGATTCCAGCCAACGAGCAGCCTCAGGCAGATCACGGCCGGTGATTTCCCCGGTTAACTCTTTAATAAACACACCGGCATCACTGCAAACCATTTCATCTATATCGAACTGGTATTTATCCAGTTCATTCTGATCGATATCAACGATCACCTTTTGGGCTTTCCGGGCGAATGTGCGTTGATCATAACCAATCTGCCCGAAATCCATCCGGGCTCCAATGCTTATCAGCAGATCGGCATTCTGAATCGTAAAATTGGCGGCTCTTTGACCAATGATGCCCGGCCGGCCGAAATATAGAGGGTGATCATCTGCAAGCAGGCTGGCACATCTCCAGCTGGTCAAAACCGGTATTCCCAGTGTTTCGATAAGTTCATGAAATGCGTGTTCCGCTCTGGAAATCACAATTCCATAGCCGGCCAATATGACCGGCCTCTCCGACCTTTCAAGCATGGAGGCCACATTCTTACACGAATTAGCTATGGCATATTGCGCAGAATCCAGAGCTATGTTATTAGTATCGGGTGCGTACGGCATTAATGCGGAAGGTTCGATATTAGCGCCCTGAATATCAAGGGGAATATCCAGCCAAACCGGGCCAGGTCGCCCTTCAAAGCATAGATGCATGGCTTTGGTAAGATGGTACAGGATATCCTCACCCGAAGTAACCGTTGCCGCGTATTTGGTAATGGGTGAAACTATCTTAACTATGTCAATTTCCTGGAACCCCTTCATTCGCAGACCGCTTTCCCCTGCCATATCAGCCGTCTTAACCTGACCGGATAGCACAAAGAGCGGAATTGAATCAAGCCATGCAGCCGCAACACCGGTAATGGCATTAGTTCCGCCAGGTCCGGTTGTCACCAGGGCAACGCCAGGCTGGTTAGTATACAGTGAGTGCGCTCCAGCAGCAATGGCAGCCGCCTGTTCGTGCAGGCAGCAAGTATAAGAAAGTTCTTTATTCTGGCCCAACGCATCCACCAGGTGAAGACAACCTCCGCCAGGCAGCATAAACACATGCCGGGCGCCATGAACTGCCAAAAAGCTGAATATATAATCTGATACTCTCAAGGCGCTCTTCTCCTGTTTCCCTTTATTAATCGCATATTGTAAAAATGTAGTAAATAGACCTTATTGGCAAGGCTTTGTTTATTGTCTAATGGAAGTTGGTTATCTTATTAATCCGCTATGAATTGCAGATACTCCAACCGTACATAGCCAATATCGGACTGCATTTCAACCGTTTTTAAAGTGGGTGAAAATAGCAGTAGTCATATTTATATTAGTATTTCATCGTCTAATCAACATGCTGCTAAAAATATTTTCTAATTAGAGACCGGTAATTTTATAACAAACACGCCTAGGGTCCATCTCGTGTATTTGCTTTTCTACCTCTGAAGAATTCATAACTGACAGGATTAAAACGGGTGCTTCATTCATATACAACAATTCTGGTCCCTCCACTTTGATTCCGAAAATCTTGAGACCCCATTTATTAGTATCATTATCTATAAAACCAATTATATGGTCTTTGTTTATGAATCCTTCGGATAGAATCCGAGTAGCCAGGGAACCAGCACCCCAGATAATGATAGAAGTGTCCTGCAACAATTCGTTTGGAATTAGACTTTGATTGTTTTCAACGGCACAACATGCAATATATTTTACGATATTGCTTGTACATTCTGTATCGTTCTGTATGGGCAACGGTTCAATGTCAGTTTTTTGCGAAATAATGCCTATCGCTGGATAGTAATTACCAGATGAGACTTCAAATGTCTTTGAAATGACTTTAACCGCATCGAAACCATATAGACTCAATAAGTACTTCAGCGATGTAATATTGAAATGATTTATGTGTTCAATATCAAAATAGTAGAATGGAACATGATTAAGGTCACAATAACGATTACTGTCAGGTACCTCAATGTACAGCAGGCAATTGTGGGAGCATATGGATTTCAACACATTCATAACAGTACGTACGTCACGAATGTGTTCCAGGACATGAGACATAATCACCATTTCTGGCTTACCGTATGAAAGGATGTTCAAGGAATTTATATCCATTATTGAACTGTTAAGAGCAGGTATTTCTAGCTGATCGTGTAAATACGCTGTACATCTAGCTGATGGGTCAATTCCTAATAAATTTTTAAAACCAATATTTTTAAAAGTATCTAATAAACCACCGTTTGCACACCCAATATCAATGATAAACGAATCTGGTTTTAACAAACTGGATAGGTCATAAAAGGTATTAATGAATCTATTTCGATCGAATTCATTCACATTTCCACCAGAAGAATAGTCAATGTTTTCGTATTTAGAACGTGTTCTATAAAATTCATCATATACTATCTGTTCGGCGGGTGTATCAGCATAAATAAATCCACATCTACAGCAGCTTACTACATCGTAATGATCTGGTAGTGTATATTGTTCTGGCAATATAAAATTCACAGTATGTAAAACCGAGCCTGTTTTATTATCGCATATCGGGCATAAACGCGTTAAGTATTCAATCATTTAACTATTTAACTCTCCCATTCAAATAATGTATATTCTATAATTCCGCATGATTGACAAACGTTTTAGTAATATTAGTAATTATGAAATCAACCATCACATTCGATAATCCCGGATAAACTCCCACCCAAAATCCATTATTCATTACCAGATCAGTATTGACAAGCTCCCCTGCTTGCCGGTATAAATATTTATTGCGCTGGGAGCATGGCTGTTTGACCATGTTGCCTGAAAAAAGCATCCGGGTTTGGATGCCAGCCGCTTCCAGCTGATTCACAACGGTGTTGCGATCCAATCCGGAATCAGGTCTTATGGTTAAAATAAAACCAAACCAGCTGGGCTCGGAATTGTCGCAGGCAACCGGCAATATTACGTCATCCTGAAGGCCTTGTACACCTTTTAGCAAACGCTGCCAGTTGGCCCGGCGCTTTTCCACGAAGCCCGGCAGTTTATCAAGCTGGGCACAGCCGATAGCGGCCTGCATATCAGTCATTTTAAGGTTGTAGCCAAAATGGGAATAAACGTACTTGTGATCATAGCCAAAGGGCAAGCCGCCATACTGCTTGCTGAATCGCTTTTTGCAGGTATTATCGTGTCCTGCCGGGCAATGGCAGTCACGGCCCCAATCCCGCATGGACAGCAGAATACGGTTCAGCCTGGCATTATCGGAGAATACCGCTCCACCTTCTCCGGTAGTTATGTGATGGGCGGGGAAAAAGCTTGAAGTGGCAATGTCTCCGAAGCTGCCGGTTTTCTTGCCGTCATATTCCGAACCCAGGGCATCGCAATTGTCCTCAATAAGCCACAGGCCGTGGCGATCGCAAAAGCTTTTAACCGCATTAACGTCAAAGGGATTCCCCAGGGTATGTGCCAGCATCACTGCCCGTGTTTTAGGACTGAAAGCCTCTTCAAGCATAGTGCCGTCAATATTATATGTACCCAGCTCGATATCCACAAATACCGGGACCGCTCCGTATTGAACAATCGGCGCGATAGTGGTTGGAAAGCCGGCAGCAACGGTAATCACTTCATCGCCACGGTTCACTTTGCGTTTGCCCAGGAGATCCGAGGTCAGAGCCATGAAAGCCAGCAAATTAGCGGACGACCCCGAATTAACCGCATGGCAGCGCTTTACGCCGATATACTGCGCCAGTCCTTCTTCAAACTGCCGGGCATAGCGGTCAGCGGTCAGCCAGAACTGCAGGGCAGAATCGACCAGGTTCTGAAGCTCTCTTTCATCAAAAACCCGGCTGGCATAAGGTATGCGCTGACCAGGTGCAAACTCAGCATTATCAAGATGAACCAGGCGGTAGTATTCTCCCACTTTGGAAAGGATATCGTTTTTCAGCTCTAATGATTTTTCTATCTTTGATTTCATGATGACACCACCCATGGCACGGACATATCTGCCGCAGAACTTACGTAATCTTCAATCTGTCTTGTAGTGAATTCAAGCATTTCATTTTGGCCATTATAATAAGCCTGGTACCAGGCAACGGCGCTACTAATGCTGCGCTGGCAATTGTACACCGGGGACCATCCCAGCAAGCGTGAGGCCTTGCTGCTGTCCAGTATAAGCGTGCCGGCTTCTGCCAGCTTCTGCCCCGCTTCTTCCAGTTGTATTTGCCCACTGCCCCATGCGTTTACGATCGATTCAGCCAGTTGCAAGACCGTAATTTTCTCCAGGTTGGAAGGCCCAAAATTCCAGGCTTCGGTATAACGGCTGGAATCCTTGAACAGAAGAGCGCCAAGCTGCAAATAACCAGCCAGAGGTTCAAGCACAAACTGCCAGGGACGAATAGAACTGGGATTGCGAATGGCAATGGGCTGGCCGGAAGACAGCGCAACCATACAATCAGGAACCAGGCGATTTTCTCCCCAGTCCCCGCCTCCGATAACATTGCCAGCCCTAACGCTGGCTATTCCCCGGGCATTATCCTTGTCAAATGAACTTCGATAAGCATTTATTACCAATTCAGCCGCAGCCTTGCTGGCGCTGTAAATATCTTTTCCACCCAGCCGGTCGTTTTCCCGGTAGGCATATGCCCATTCGTTATTTTCGTAGCACTTATCGGTGGTGACAATCACAGCAGCTTTTGTACAGTCAGCAAGGCGGATGCATTCCAGGACATTGGCGGTACCCATTATGTTAGTACTTAAAGTTTCCAGCGGCAGGCGGTAGCTCAGGCGAACCAGCGGCTGCGCTGCCAGGTGAAAAACCATATCCGGCTGTACGGCCAGGAAATACTGGCTTAACGCTTCCATGCCGCATATATCGGCTGTTTTGTGCGCTTTTAGCGTTCGTTCCAGATGGAGTTCTTCAAACATGGAAGGATGGCTGGGTGCTTCCAGGGAGTAGCCATAAACATCTGCCCCCAACATACTAAGCCAAATGGACAACCATGAACCCTTGAATCCGGTATGCCCGGTTAACAGCACTTTTTTGCCTTTATATACATCTCCAAACAAGTTTCTATTCAATGCTTCTATCTCCATATCTTCCAGGGAGCCTGCCCATCTGCCCATAGATCTTCGAGTATATTCTTATCTCTCATGGTATCCATAGGCCTCCAGAATCCATAGTGCTTGTATGCCATCAATTGATTCGATGCAGCCAGGCTTTCAAGCGGTTCTCTCTCCCATATAATCGCATCATCATCAATCAGTTTGAGTACTTCAGGTTCCAGCACAAAGAATCCCCCGTTTATCCACGAACCGTCTCCGGCCGGCTTTTCGGTGAATGAGCATACCTTCCCAGTCTGGTCAATGTTAGCCAGACCGAAGCGCCCTGGAGGCTGTACCGCTGTCATTGTAGCTGTGCAGCCATGGCTTTTATGATGTTCGAGCAGAGCCGAAATGTTAACGTCTGCCACCCCGTCGCCATAGGTCATCATGAAGGCTTCTTCCCCCAGGTATTCCATGACCCGTTTCAATCTCCCCCCGGTCATGGTATCCATTCCGGTATCAACCAGGGTTACGGTCCAGGGTTCGGCGCTGTTCTGATGAACCTGCATCCGATTGTCCCGCATATCAAAGGTGATATCGCTCATGTGCAGGAAGTAATTGGAAAAGTATTCTTTGATCATATATCCTTTATACCCGAGGCATATTATGAAGTCATTAAATCCGTAATGTGAATAGATCTTCATAATGTGCCACAGAATGGGATAGGCACCGATTTCGACCAGTGGCTTGGGCTTGATAACCGTTTCTTCGGACAGGCGCGATCCCAGACCACCTGCAAGAATAACAACTTTCATGTTATCTCCTATTCGAAAAATATGATTGTGCTTACAATACGTATGTCAATTATTTGTTATCAGGGTGTTTATATAGATATACTCTGTAATATTCAGGGGAATCGTATTCTTTTACCAGTTCCATGCCCATCATTTCCATGTATTCGGTAGTAGTAATATCATACCTGTCATAGGAAGAAACAACCCCATCCTTAACTGTTTCATCAGCAATGCCCAGCTCTTTTTTCAGACAATCGGGAAGCTCCATAGCTATACTATAGCGTGCAATACCTTCATCAAACAAGCGGGCATAGTCTTCATGCTGGTATTTCGACTCCTCATCTTTCGGGTAATAGTAGCTGTAGCTGTCTAAAACCGGTATGGAAGTATTATACAAACGAAAGGCGTAGGAAAAGCCGCCTGCGGTTATATTATCATTGGTATATTGCCCCATATCAACCATTATTTCTTTGAAGTGGAAGGTCGGACGGGAATATACATATTTATAATCCATATAAATGTTAGGTATCAGCAAAAGAATCAGGCTCATGATCAATAGTGACCGGTCCAGCCGGTTCCAGAAGTACCCTGTGATGAGCATAAAAACGATAATGAAAACCGCAATGTTAATAATACTAACATCTTCAGGCAGCACTACCATAGTTTGCAGAGCCGCTGGCCATATGGAGAGAGCGAAGGAAAACATTACGGCAAAGCTTGTAAAAATCAGCCAGTAATAGCGAAATGCACGGTATTTCATTTTACTCTTGGTCAGTTGGGCGGCAAATTCCTTACGAATGATGAAGGCTTCGAATATAACAATAATTACCAGGGGCATTAATATTATCAGCTTGCGAAACATGTAATCGTTAATAACCAGGGTCTGAAAAAAAAGAAAGCCCAGCAACAGGGATGCGAAGACATCCAGCACCTGTTTTTCGGAATATGCTTTGTATAAGAAGGGTGGCAGGGCAATTAAAAATATAAACAATATGGCGGGATTATACCTGAAAAAATTTGTAATAAAGATTCCGGCGAAATTACGGATAAGATTATGAATAAAAGACGTATCGGAAACCCCGCTGGCCAGGCGGCTGGAAAATGGTGCCATAACGGCGAAATAGTCTATGATGCTCTGTTCAAACAACAGGCTGGAAACTGCGCTGAAAAGGCCGATGCCGGCCAGGGTGCCCAGGATGAATAAAAAAATCACCTTTATGGGAATGCGGCGATCCTCAATATAATTATAGAAAAACACCAGCAGGGCCAGCGCAGCGTAAATGAAAAGATTATAAATATATACAAAAAGCACCGCACATGAGGCCAGGAATCCCAGAATAAAGATCGCTTTCACTGATCGAAATGAAGCCGGTTTCATCTGACTGCATGCATATATAAAAATGGTCATAACCAGCATTCGGATAATGGTCGGTTCGGATATACGGCTGGCATTAAGAAAAGCAAAATCGGTAAGCATATACATGAGTAATGTGAAAAAAACCATAAGCTGCATCCGGAAGGTGCCATTGGCAAAAAGATTACCAGAAGTATGCGCTTCCATCGCCATCAGCGACTGATTTTTTTGCCGAAAAGCGTTGACGATGATTGAGGACAGCAATGCGAAAACCAGCACTGCAGCAAACAGTGAGGGCATCCTCAAACCGTAGTAATTGTTGCCAAAAAGGAGCAATCCCAGCAAGGTAAAAAGCTCCGGCACGATCCGGGTCGGCACATCATCGGGGGGAAGAAAGGACACCAGCTGCTGAACCGGATTGCCATAATGGTAGGTGTTAAATGCGCCGTTATTATAGTACATTTCGTCAACCTGGTAATATAAGGTTATGCCGACAAAAGGCAGGTCACTTTCCAAATATATGATATGTGTAAGGATAAATAGTATCGTAAGGAGGGCTAATATCAGGTACCGTTTCTTATCATTGTTCCGCAATAGAATATCCAATAATCAGAACACTCCCCTGCTTTTGAATTAGCGAGAATAATAAATCCTTGTTAATCAGATAATAGTAAATAAATGGCTCGTACTGCAAATAATTCGAAGCAAATAGCTAATTTCATATGAAAAGCTGGCTTCTCTGTCAGTATCGAACTGGTGCTGGGGTATAATAGTAGTTAGGTTGGAAAGGTGCTAATTCAAACCGCAATACGGTTTATCAAACGATATCAAATGAACCGGAATAGAACAGTTACAATCGAGATTCTCCTAATTATGCTTGTATAATAGTACTCTCGTATATCCGGGCGAATCATATTCCTTGACAAGAACCATGCCCATAGCTTCCATATACTCTGGAGAAGTTATATCCCCGATGTCTTCAGCCTCTACTTTTTCCGATCCAACTCGAGCTGAATCGATGTGGGATTCTTCTCCGCTTGGCAATGGAGATGCCATGGCAATACTATATGTCGCAATTCCGTCTTTAAATAATCGCCGAAAGTTTTCGTGTGAATATTTCGATTCTTCATTCATCGGATAATAGTAGCTGTAACAATCCAACACAGGAACCGAAGTATTGTAAAGGCGGTAGCCATATGCATAACCACCAGCAATAATGTTGTCGTTAGTGTAATTCCCGATATCACACATTATTTCCATATAGTGATATGTGGGATTAGAGTATACATATTTGTAATCCATGTAAGCATTGGGAATTAGAATGATAATGATGCTGACTATTAGCAACGATTTTTTTTGTTTATTCCAAAAAAAACGCGATATTAATATAATAAACACCATTAGAATTGTTAAATTTATTCTGTTGATATCGCTAGGTAGCATTAAACTAGTTCCGAGCAATGGAACCCAGTTGGAAAGCAAATGAAAAAATAGTGAGGCAAACGTTGCAAAAATTAGCCAATAGTAGCGGTAAATATAGTAAGCTCTTTTGTTGCTTTTCAAATAAATCGCAAAGTCTGTATGGTAAACAAACGCCTCGAAGAGGACAATTATAACTAATGGCATAATAATAATTAGCTTGCGAAATAGGTAATCGTTAATAACCAGGGCTTGTAAAAATAAAAAAGAAAGAAGCAATGCTACAAAAACATCAAGGACATTTTTCTCTTTACACGTTTTATATATAAACGGTGGCAACGCAATAAAAAAGGCAAATAGTATAACAGGATTGTTACGGAAAAAGTTGGTAATAAAAATACCGGTAAAGTTTCGCACAAGAACTCGAAGCACGGATACATCAGCTATTCCGTTTACCAAGCGGTCAGAAAATGGCACCATAACGGAAAAATAGTCTGCAATACCTTGATCAAATAGAACTACTGAAACCGATATAAAAAGGCCAATACCAGCTAATGTGCCTAAAAAAAACATAAAAATTGCCTTAAAAGGAATACGTCTCGTTTTAGTAAAATTCATTAAAAACACCAACAGCGCAATCGAAGCATAAATAAAGATGTTATATATGTATACAAAAAACACCGAACAAGTGGCTAACAGTCCTAACATGAAGATAGTTTTGTCGGTGCGAAAGGACGATGGTTTCATCAGGCTAAATGCATAAATAAAAGCAGTCAAAACCAGCATCCTGATTATGGTCGGTTCATTTATACGACTGGCGTTGAGAAAAGCAAAATCGACCATCATATATAGTATTAAGAATACTGCCATTAATAATTCCGCATTATTACTTGCGTTAGAAGCAATGGGCATGATGGAATCGTCATCTGAAATGTCAGGACCTTTAATGCGTTTCTCAAATAAACCATACAGAAGCATGCTCATAAGACAGAATATCGCTGTCGCGGAAAACAATGAAGGCATTCTCAATCCGTAATAATTATTTCCGAATATGAGTAAGCCTATATATGTGAAGAATTCCGGGACAATTCTGGTTGATACATCATCAACCGGTAAAAAGTCAACCACTTTAAAAATTGGATTGCCATAATAATACGCATTGAATGCCCCGTTATTGTAATAGAGTTCATCTATCTGGAAATAGCTGGTTATGCCCACATTGGCCATATCACATTCTAAATATACTAGATGCAAAGAAAAGAAAAGAAGAACAATCATAGCAAACAAAATAAGTATATAATTTTTGGGAATTATTTCATTCAATCAATTAGTCACCTCTACATCATTAAAGAGCGAGGAATATTAAATCCTCGCTCTTTAATTAAAGATCAAAGTGCAATGTTAATGTCCTAACCCGGAACTACTAATATTTAATATTTGAAGTAGCAGCAGTTCCAGTATATTTGCCACTTACTATGCTGCAGGTTCCAGGCCCAATATTAAATGTATGTGAAGCTGTGTTAACTCCACCAATAGTATAAGTTCCGCCCCAGGGTGTAGTTGGCACGGTTTTCAAATAATTACCTGCTGACAAGGAATCTAACAGGGTCGTACCGGTTTCTTTTCCACCGTCTGCATAATAAAGAGCAACAGCATTGGCTATCATAACAAGGTTTTCATCCTGGGTCTTATATTTTGATTGATCCAAAACATCTGCAAATCTAGGAATTGCCAGTAACGCAAGCACGGCCAGGATGGCCAGAACTACGATCAGTTCGATCAGGGTGAAGCCCTGTTCACTGTGCATGCGGCTTCTGAATTTCATAATCATGTATTATTCCTCCTCGTGTTATTTATGTTTTTTATCCTGCAGAAGATGAGTCACACGTCCCCCTTCCGTATTGAACTGGCATGGCCAAACATCGTACAGGCTAATGGGCCATAGGTCTTGAATACTTTTGAACCAACAATAATTATACTATAGTACTGCCCTGATGCCAAGGGTTTCTTATCATAATCCGCTCTAATTACAACTCTTCTGCCTATAGTAAAGATTATTATTCATTGTGATCCCCAAATTGGACTGATATCGTACTATTATCCGACAACGCTGAACATCTCGAACATTGGCAAAAGGGTGGACACAATGATTCCCCCTACCATGACTGCGACAACAATAATCAGTGCCGGCTCAATAACTGCCATCATGGCATCCACCATGTACATAACCTCTTTATCGTAGAAGTCGGCCATGCGCACCAGCATATCATCCAGGGAGCCGGTTTCCTCGCCGACCGCGATCATCTGGGTGATCATGGGTTCGAAAACCCTGGTTCTTTCCAGCGGTCCTGTGATGCTCTGCCCTTCGGTGATGCTGGCTCGTGCTTCTTTCAAGGCTTTGGCAACAACTGCATTTCCAGTCACTCCTTCTACTGTCTCCAATGCAGTCAGCACCGGGATGCCGGACCTGACCAGGGTGCCCATGGTGCGGGCGAAGCGGGCTTCAATGATGCGGCTGTTGGCCTTGCCGAGGAATGGTGTTTTAAGCTTAATCATGTCGTAGAACAGGCGCCCGGCGGTTGTTGTTCCAATGTAATACCACAGGCCAATCAGGGCAGCAATGCCGATAAGGAGCAAGTACCAGTAATTTTTGATTATTTCCGCAATGCCCAGCATAATTCGGGTTGGCAGCGGAAGCTGGACTCCGGCTCCCTCAAACATGGATGCAAAGGTAGGCAATACAAAGGTTACGATACCAATTACTGCCAGTAAAGCAAACACTGCAATGATGGAGGGATATATGGAAGCGTTGCGCACCTTGGTTTCGATTTCGTTTTCCCGCTCCAGGTGCTGGCTGAGTCGTTCCAAAACGGTGTCAAGGACCCCGCCCTGTTCTCCCGCCTTTACCATGTTAATAAAGATCTGGGAAAAAATCTTGGGATGCCGGGCCATGGCCTGCCACAGGGACTGGCCTTCTTCGATATCGCTGCGTACAGTAATAATTACTTTTCTGAGTCTGGGATTATAGGTCTGCTCGGCCAGGATGGAAAAAGCCCTTAGAATGGAAAGCCCAGCCGCCAGCATGGTGGAGAGCTGCCGGGTCATCACCACCAGATCCCTAATCTTGATAATGCTGAAATTGATTTCCTTGCCCAATGCCGAACCGGCCATTTTGCTTTCTTTAAGGGATAAAATATAGTAGTTCTGGTTGAGCAGGGAATCTATAACCGTATGGCGGTTTTCCGCTTCGATTACCCCGTTGACTACAGTGCCCGTAGGATCCTTTACTCGGTAGTTGAATTGCATTTACAGCCCTCCTGCAATATTTACATTTCCGTCGTTAACAGGCGTTTATCTGCTTCTTCATGGCTTATCTGGCCTTTGGCCAGCAAAGACTTCAAAGACTTTTCCATGGTTATCATGCCGAACTGGGCACCGGTCTGGATCGAGGAATAAATCTGGTGTCCTTTGTTTTCGCGGATCAGGTTGCGTATAGCCGGGGTGATGATCATAACTTCAGTGGCCAGGCAGCGTCCGGGCAGGTCGGCGCGGGGTATAAGCTGCTGGCTGATAATTCCCTGCAAACAGTTGGCAAGTTGTATCCTGATCTGGATCTGCTGGTGAGCGGGAAAAACATCCACCATGCGCTCGATGGTGCTTACCGCGCTGCCGGAATGCAGGGTAGCCAGCACCAGGTGACCGGTTTCGGCGGCGGTTATGGCAACGGAGATGGTTTCCAGGTCGCGCATTTCTCCCACCAGGATAACATCCGGATCCTGGCGCAGGGCAGCCCGAAGCCCGTTGGCAAAGGAGTCGGTATCAATACCCACTTCGCGCTGGTTTATCAGGCAGCGTCCGTGGCGGTGCAGGTATTCGATGGGGTCTTCCAGGGTCACTATGGTTGCGCTTCTCTTCTGGTTAATTAGATTGATCATCGCAGCCAGGGTGGTTGATTTGCCGCTGCCGGTAACGCCGGTTACCAGGATAAGTCCAGTTTCCCTCAAGGCCATGTCCTTGGTAACCGCTGGCAGGCCCAGCCGTTCTATTTCAGGGACCACCACCGGAATAATGCGCAGAGCGATGGCCCAGGAGCCCCGCTGATGGTATATGTTCACCCGGAAACGGCCTATGCCGGAATAAGAATTCGAAAAATCGATCTGGCCTTTTTGTTCCAGGGTGTCCAGCAAATGGTCATTAGGGATTATTTCCATGCCCAGGGCTTTAGTATCAGACGAGTCCAGATCAGCTGAATTGGGATCGGAGTACAGGAGCCCGTTAATGCGATATGTAGGCGGCCGGTTGACCGTAATATGTAAGTCCGACGCTCCGAGTTCCACCGCCCGGGTTATCAGTTGCAAAGCCGAATACCTGGCCACTGGCTGTTCACCTGCCTTCTAATTGTATTATGACAGCAGCACTACCTTGATGACTTCTTCCAGGGTGGTAAGGCCTTCCCGGGCCTTTTGAATCCCGTCAATCTTCATGGGCAGCATGCCCTCTTCAACAGCAACCTTTTCAATTATATCCTCTGATACGCCGCCCTGCGTAATAAATGACCTCATATCGCTGCCCAGCACCATGATCTCATGGATGGCCATGCGCCCGGTATATCCCTGCATGCGGCACATCTGGCAGCCTCCTGGAGCATAGAACCGTTCTCCGCTGTGTTCGGGAATGCCTATTTTCACGGCTATGTCTTCTTCCAGAACATAAGGCGTCCGGCAGTTCTTGCATAGCTTGCGCACCAGCCTCTGGGCAACCACTCCTGATAGCGCGGCCGAAATTAGGAATTCTTCAATGTTCATATCGCTCAAGCGGGCAATGGCTCCGGCAGCGCTGTTAGTATGCAGGGTAGACAGAACCAGGTGGCCGGTCAAAGAAGCCTGTACGCCCAGTGCGGCGGTTTCCGAGTCTCGGATCTCCCCGACCATAATAACATCCGGGTCCTGGCGCAAAACCGAGCGCAGCCCGCTGGCAAAGGTTAGCCCCGCCTTGGGGTTGGTCTGCACCTGGTTAATACCTTCCAATGTATATTCGATGGGGTCCTCCAGGGTGATAATATTTTTCTCAATAGTATTTATATCGCCTAATACAGAATAAAGCGTAGTGGTTTTTCCCGAGCCGGTGGGACCTGTTACCAGCACCATGCCATGGGGCAAATGGGACAGGGCTACCAGGCGCTCGCGGTTGCGGGCGCTGAGGTTCAGCTGATTGATCTCGGTAAGGGTATTGGAACGGTCCAGAATGCGCAGAACCACTTTTTCCCCCAGCCCGGTAGGCAGGGTGGAAACCCGGAAGTCGATGTCGCGGTTGTCTAACTGCATTCCGATGCGGCCGTCCTGGGGAACGCGACGTTCGGCGATATCCATGTTGGACATAATTTTTAACCTGGATACCAGAGCATTTAACGCGTTCTTCGGGATCTGGGTAACTTCGTAGAGCTCCCCGTCGATCCGGAAGCGCAGCCTTACCATGTCATCCAGGGGTTCGATATGAATATCGCTGGCCCGGGCATGCACCGCCTGGCGAAGTATGGCATTGACCATCCTGACTACCGGAGCGTCGTCTTCAACGCGAATCTGGGGGGTGGCTTCTTTGCGAGCCTGAGTAGCGGCAGTGGCACGGCTTTCCTGGCGGATTTCTTCCAGAGCCCGTTCCATAAAGGGGTCAATGCGAAAAGCAAGATTTTGCCGGATAGCGGTGTCAATATCCTTGTCGCTGACCAGCACAGGAGAAACGTCCATGCCGGTGGCCATCTGAACATCGTCAATGGCTTCCTGGTTAAGCGGGTCAGACATGGCGACGGTTAACATATTTCCCCGGCGGGATATGGGCAGTGCCTTGTGTTTGCGAATCAGCTGCGGGGTTAGAAGCTTCAGGGTTTCCGGGTCGATGTTGATGCGGCTGAGCTGAACCTGCGGAATTCCCAGAATGCGCTCCAGGGTTTCAACTAGCTGCTGTTCGGTTAATATGCCTTTGCTGACCAAAAACTGCCCAATCTTCTGGCCGGTTTTACGTTGCTCGACCAGGGCTTCAGCCAGTTGCTCTTCGCTGATAATCCGTGATTCCACCAGGATCTCGCCAATCATTTTTCTGCGCTGCTGCATTTCCGCTTTCCTTCCCTTCGGCTTTCGACTATCAGACCTGCCCGTTCTCCGGCAGCCTGCCATATTTCATATAGTATGCAATGTCATGGACAAGCTGCCTTAGGCCGCAGCTGCCGGTATCTATTTCGAGGTCAGCCGCCCGCTGGTAATATGAACGCCTGACGCTCATCATTTGTTCAAGCTCTTCTGGATTATGAATGTTTTTCAACAAGGGCCGGATGGATTTTTTACGGGTTACCCTGGAATAAATGGTCTCCGGGCTGGCGTTAAGCCAGATTATTAAGCTAACCGGCTTCAGTAAAGCAACATTTTCTTCCTTTAAAACCCAGCCGCCTCCGGTTGATATCACCAGTCCCTTTTGCCCGGCCAGTCTGGCGGTAGCCAGGGTTTCCTCGGAGCGGAAGCGCTGCTCGCCGTATCTGCGGAACATCTCGCTGACCGACATTCCGGATACCTGTTCAATCTCCTGGTCGATATCGATGAAACTGCGGTTCAGCTCCCGGGCCAGCCGGGTTCCAGCCGAGGTCTTCCCGGTTCCCATGAAGCCTATCAATACCAGGTGGCGTTCTTGATTATCGTTCATTGTTCTTCTGGTTCTCCACCGTTTTGGGCCGATGTTTTCATATGCTGTCATTATAACCTGAAAACCAGCTAATGATTCATCAGCCAGTCTTGTTCAGTTCTGATTCCAGCACTTTTTGCATAAAATCGCGGGGAGCAGGTGTGCCACACCATATTTGCAGGCTTAATGCACCCTGGTTGGCAAGCATGGCCACGCCGTTCATGGTCGCAAGGCCTCTTTGCCGCGCCTGGCTTAAAAACCGCGTTTCCAGAGGGTTGTATATGAGGTCGCAGACCAAAGTTCCAGGCTCGATGGCTGAAAGGTCGCCGACCGGTATTCCGTCAATATTGGGATACATGCCGGCCGGACTGCAGTTGATTATCATTTGTACCTGGCCAGCCAATAGATCGAAATACTCCTGGCCACTGGAAGATACAACCGTGCTGCAACGAAACCGGCTCTTCAGCAGCCCGGCCAGGTTTTCAGCCCGGGCTGAATCCTGTTCCAGAATAACGAATTCGCTGGTTCCCCATTTAGCCAGGGATATTGCCAGCGAACGAGCCGCTCCCCCACCGCCAATCAACATGGCGCAATCAACCGGACCATAACCGGCATCCTCAAGGGCCAGGATAAATCCTGCCCCGTCCGTATTGTAACCCGTAAGCTTGCCGCCAACATTATGAATGACATTTACTGCTCCGCAGTCGGCAGCGCTCTTGTCGAGTGCGTCCAGATATTCCAGCACCGCTTCTTTATACGGAACAGTTACGTTTAATCCGGCAATTCCCAGGGCTCTTATACTTTCGACAGCGTTTTTCACCTGTTCAGCCTTAACTTCGAAAGGCAAATATACATAATTAAGCGCCATTTTTTCAAGGGTTTTATTCTGCATCAAAGGTGATAAAGAGTGTCCGAGTTTGGCGCCAATTAGGCCCAATAACCGGGTTTTATTATCATAAACCACTGGCAACACCCTTTTCTATGATATTTAGCAATTAATTATCATTTTAAACGCCTTTTTATAAATGGCAAGATAAAAAATTCCAGTGATCGTGATAATTTAGTGCCAAAGTATTCTTTTTTGTTCAGCGGTTTGACCAGAATAGTATATAATCCGGCACGGTTTCCTCCGAGAATGTCAGTAAATATCTGGTCGCCAATGACCAGGGTCTCATTTGTGGTGGAATTCAATAGCTCTATGCAGCGCATATAGGAGCGGATTCCAGGCTTGCGAGCCCTGGCTACATAGCATACTCCCAGGGTGCGAGCGACTGCTTCCACCCGGACATGTGAATTGTTCGATAGTATGCAGATGCTGTATCCGAGCTTTTTAAGGTTGCTTATCAGGTCGCCGGTCTCAATGTCGATAAAGTTGCTGTTCCACAGGGTCACAGTATTGTCCAGGTCAATGATTATGGCCCTGAACCCTTTGCGGCGCAGTTCCAGCCAGTCTATGTGAAATATCGACTGTAAATAGATGTCTGGATATAATTTTCGCAGCATATAGACCTCTTGTGTAAAGTATTACGTGTTTCCAGACGATGCTCTGGGTATTAACCGGCTAATTACCGGGCCTTTAGTCTGGTTAGATTATATGCAATGGGAAGTAAAGAGTAAAGGGATAGATGTGAAACGTGAAACGTAAGACGTGAAACGTAAGATGTGAAACGTGAAACGTAAGACGTAAGACGTAAGACGTGAAACGTGAAACGTTAAACGTAAGACGTAAGAGGTGAAACGTAAAACGTAAGATGTGAGACGTAAGACGTGAAACGTGAAACGTAAGATGTTATGAGTGAAGGGTTATAAGTGAAAAGTGAAAAATATAATATATAGAGGCGAGAACAAAGATTGACGGGTTAATGGCCGAAAACCTATCGGCAAGTTAATATTTGCCGATAGGTTTGACAAGCTTATGGTATGGTCTGTATAGTAATAGGTGGCTGTACCCGCAGCCCGGAGAAAGGCGGTGGTGAAATGGAACCTATACCTAATGACCGATTATGCTTCTATCCTGATAGCTTAACAAATAATCATCATGCAGGGACAGCTCTGACTCATCGCCGTGGAGTGACGGATTAGGCTTCCCTGCAACGGGGAGGGACTACCGTGATCAAAACCTATTTTTACGATCATGACAGCAGCTCTATGCTTCATGATGTGGATCTGAACAATACCAGCCAGCTGCTCGCCAATACCGAGAATCTTCTATGGATCGACCTCTATGACTGCACCGAAGAGGAGCTCAACTATATCGGCGGTATCTTCGAATTTCATCCCCTGGCACTTGAGGACTGCCTGCAGGAAAACCCCCGCGCCAAGATAGACGATTACGAGGATTATTATTTCCTGGTCTTTCATGCCTTGCGCTATTTTGAAGAAGCCGAGGAGGAAGATGAAATATCTTCCATCGAACTGGATGTATTCCTGGGGCCCAATTTCGTGGTCACTATCCACCCGGTAGCCCTGGCGGCGGTGGGCAAGGCCGCCCGTATCAGCCTTCGCAGCACCAGCATAATGAACCGCGGCCCGGACTACCTGCTCTACACCATAATGGACAATATAGTCGATGATTCATTCCCCATCATGACCCGACTGGGAGAACGTATTGACGACCTGGAAGATGCGGTTTTTGCCAGCCGCGGGCAATCTTTTACTGAAGAAATCCTGGCCTTGAAAAGAACCCTGATCCTGTTCCGCAAGGTAATCATACCCCAGCGCACCATAATCACCAGCCTGGTAGGGCGCAAGCGCCTTTTTGTCACCGACGAAAACGAACCCTACTATCTTGACCTTGCCGACAATCTCAGCAATGTACTCGATACGGTAAACACCTATCGGGACCTGACCAACAGCTCGCTGGAAATATATTATTCGGTTGTTAATGGGCATACCAACCAGATAATCACTGCCCTGACCATAATATCAATTATAATGATGCCTCTGACCGTGATAACCGGTTACTTCGGAATGAATGTAGGGCTGCCCATGCAGGGCAGCGGCGAAGCCTACCTGTATATTCTGGGGGGGATGCTGGCGCTGTCGGTGAGCATGCTAGTGGTATTCCGAAAAAAGGGGTGGGTTTAAGAACAGTTTAATAAGAATGAGGACGGGCAATGCCCGTCCTCATTCTTATTAAACTGTTCTTAAACCCAACCCTTATAGTGTTTTTTTATAGAGCTCTGAGGTAATCCGGGCGCAAGTAGCTGCGGTCATTTTTGGCGATGATGTCATTGATGAGCGCCAGCATTTTTCCCTTGTCCCGGGGCAGGCGCCCCTTGATGGGCAGGTAGTTCGACGCATGGTTGCTGCGGAATTCGGTTTCCTGCACATCCAGGTTTTCTATGATCAACCGAAGTTCGTCAAGTATTTCGAAGGGGCCCGGCAGTTCGAACTCCCCTTTTTTCATGCGGTGATACAGCACCGTCTTCGGCACCAGCATCAGGGTCAGAGCGCCAACATAGTCAGGATTGATTTCATTTAGAATCCTGGCGGTGTTAAGCGCATGTTCGCGGGTCTGCGGAGTGCGCCCCGCCAGCCCCAGCAGAATCGTAACCGACAGCAGAATACCGGCCTGGCGTATTTTCTTGCCAGCCTCCACCATTTCGTCATAGGTAACACCTTTGCGGATGGCTTCCAGAAGCTGCGGGTCCCCGGTTTCCACCCCCAGGTAGGCTATGGTAATGCCGGCAGCTTTTAAAGCGGTCAGCTCTGAAATGTCTTTACTCAGTATGGTGTCGGGACTGGCGTAAATACCGACGTGTTTGAGGCTGGGAAAGCTCTGGTAAAGCATTTCCAGGATTTCCAGCAGGTCGGATGTATCCATGGCCAGAGCGTCTCCGTCGGCCAGAAAAACCTTGTCCAGATCGCGATAGTATTCCTTTGCCAGCATGATGTCGTTCTTGACTTCGCCCAGATCCCTGACCCGGTATTTTTTATCCTGATACATGGCGCAAAATGTGCAGCGATTATGAGAACAGCCGATGGTGCATTGCAGAATATAGCTGCGCGCTTCGCTGGGCGGCCGATATACATTTCCTTCATATCTCATGTCTTGTCTCCTTCAGAACGGGTGAATCGTGTATTAATAACTGTAAACTGAATAGTTGGGGGCTTCCTGGGTTATGAACACATCATGAGGATGGCTTTCAGTTAGCCCGGCATTGGATATTTTAACAAACTGGGTTTTGCTCTTCAAATCATTCAGGGTGGGCACTCCGCAGTAGCCCATGCCGGATTTGAGCCCGCCGACCAGTTGGAATACGGTGTCTGATACAGTGCCTTTGTAGGGCACCCGGCCTTCTATGCCTTCCGGAACCAGCTTTATAGCGTCTTCCTGGAAATAGCGGTCGGCGCTACCCTCGCTCATAGCTCCCATGGAACCCATGCCGCGATAGACCTTATAGTTGCGTCCCTGCAAGATTATGGTCTCGCCGGGGCTTTCCTCGGTCCCGGCCAGCAGATTGCCCAACATGCAGACATCGGCTCCGGCTGCCAGGGCTTTTACAATATCACCGGAGTACTTGATTCCGCCGTCAGCTATTATTGGCACACCGTGCTGGCGGGCAGCCCTGTAGCAGTCTATAACTGCAGTTATCTGCGGAACCCCGATGCCAGCTACAACCCTGGTAGTACAGATCGAGCCGGGGCCTATACCCACTTTGATGCAATCCGCTCCAACTTTTATCAGGGCATCCACTGCCGCTCCTGTAGCTACGTTGCCGGCGATCAGTTCAACATCAGGGAATTTTTCCTTAACATTTTTCACCATTTCGATAACGTTCTGGCTGTGACCATGAGCGGTATCAACAACAATAACGTCCGCCTGGGCGTCGATAAGCGCCTTGACCCGGTCCAGGGTGTTGCGGGCTATTCCTACCGCGGCTCCCACCAGCAAACGCCCCTTGTAATCCTTGGCCGAGTGCGGGTACTTGATGTTCTTGAGGATATCCTTGATGGTAATGAGGCCTTTCAGCTTGTAATTGTCGTCCACGATAGGCAACTTCTCAATTTTATGCTGGCGCAGAATCTGCATGGCTGCATGCAGGTCGGTGCCTACCGGGGCAGTCACCAGGTTGCTGCTGGTCATTACGTCGCGGATGGGCTTATTGAACTCGGTTTCGAAGCGGAGATCGCGATTGGTTATGATTCCCACCAGCTTGCCCCTTTCAGTTATAGGCACGCCGGAGATTCGGTAATGGGCCATGATATCCAGGGCATCCTGAACAAGATCCTCTGGAGCCAGAAAGAAGGGATCGGTTATTACCCCGTGTTCAGAACGTTTGACCCGGTCAACCATCCTGGCCTGTTGTTCAATGGACATATTCTTATGGATGATCCCGATACCGCCTTCGCGGGCCATGGCAATCGCCATCTCTGATTCGGTAACCGTATCCATTCCTGCGCTCATAATGGGGATTTCAAGCTTAATTTTTTTGGTGAGGCGAGTTGATGTATCAACGTCCTGCGGATTAAGATTTGAATAGCCTGGTACCAGCAATACGTCGTCAAAGGTAAGGGCTTCTTTGATTACTTTGTCAGGCATTTTGTAACCAGTCCTCCTCTCTAATATAAACAAACATTATCCTATATGATTCGGTTATACAACTAGCTGCCAGTATGGCCAAAACCGCCGCCACTGCGAACTGTTTCCCCCAGTTCGGCAACTTCAACCAGCACCGGTTTTTCAACCCTGGAAAACACCATTTGGGCGATTCGCTCGCCTCTCTTGAGCTCATAGTCTTCCGGCCCGTGGTTAATAATAATTATTTTTACCTCGCCCCGGTAGTCAGAGTCGATGGTTCCAGGGGTATTGAGCAGCGTAAGCCCGTGTTTAAGCGCCAGACCGCTGCGAGGCCGGATCTGGGCTTCCAGAAACTCCGGCATGGCAAGGGAGATGCCAGTGGGAACCAGGCTGACCTTTCCAGCGGGAATTAGCATTCGGTCATCAATGGCCGCATACAGGTCCAGACCGGCTGCCCCCTCGGTCATGTAGGCCGGAAGCGGAAGATCGAAGCTGTGCAAGCGTTTTATTTGAACCTGCATTTCTATGCCCACCACCTTGAAAATTCCTGTTCTACAACCGGCAGAACTTTTTTATCCCCTATAGCCGCCATGGAAAGGCCGCCAGTCTTAAACAGGCCACCAGCCAGCTTGTTAATCATTTCTACATCAACCGCTTCAACCTTTTCGATAACTTCATCGACGGTTACCACCCGGTCATACATCAACACCGCTTTGGCCAGGCGGGTCATGCGGTTCATAACACTCTCCAGCCCCAGCAGCACTGACGATTTGATTTGCTTTTTCGCCCGGTCAACCTCGATAATATTGACTCCGTCGCTGGTGATTTTATCCAGCTCGCTATGCAGACAATCAAAGAATTCACCGATCTTGCTCTGTCCGGTTCCGATATTAATAGCAAATATTCCAGTGTCAGAATAGGATGAAGGAGCAGAATATACTGAGTATGCCAGGCCCTTTTCCTCTCTCAAGCTCTGGAAAAGCCGGGAACTCATTCCCCCGCCCAGCAAGGTGTTAAATACATTTTGGGTATAGCGATCTTCGCTGTGATAGTTTATGGAAGGCACCCCGACACAAATCTGCACCTGCTCTATTTCCTTGGGCACAGTGGATACAAAGCGCTGGCCGCTTTGCGTCGCCGGGGAGGCCGTCGCAGCCGTGCAGCCGCCGCCCGCGCAATAATCACTTAATCTGTGCTGAACCGCTTCAATTACCTTTTCACTTTTAACATTACCGGCTACCGCGATCACCATGTTGCGGGGATTGTAGTAATCCTTGTAAAAGTCAAATAATTGAGAGCGTTTCAACTGGTTAAGGGAGTCAATGGTGCCCAGGATGGAATGCCCCATCCGCTGGCTGCCCCACATGGACCCGGCAAATACGTCATGAATCAGTTCGTCGGGGGTGTCTTCATACATGCCGATTTCTTCTTTTATCACTTCACGCTCGGTGCCATATTCCTTGTCAACCATTTGCGAGTCGAACAGCATGTCAAAGATCATGTCCATGCCGGAATAGATATCCTCGTCCAGGGTGCGCACGTATACCCCGGTATATTCTTTCGATGTAAAGGCATTTACCTGGCCGCCGATGCTTTCAAAATCCTCGGCAATTTCCCGGGCATTACGTTTGCTAGTGCCCTTGAATAGCATGTGTTCCACAAAATGACTGCATCCTTCCAGTCCTGAACTTTCATCCCGCGACCCCACCTGGATGTAAACTCCTACCGCTGCAGAACGCAGATAAGGGATTTCTTCAATTACCAGCCTGGCACCTTCATCCAGTCTCGAAAATGTGATCAATTAACGTACCTCCGTTTCAGCCAGGTTGTGGCATTGGACAAAAAATTGCATGACTATGACTATGTATTTCGGGCCCTAATCCCGGAAAATAGAAACTCACCGCCACTCGGGTTATCGTCAACGGCAGTGAGCGCTGTCATCTTATGATTTTCATGAAGCAATACAAATAAAACGGTCACCCGCTTTATTTGTATTAAGCTAACACATTTACTGGCGGGGTTCAACCGGAGCATTGCCCTGGCGCAAAACGGCTTTGCGCGAAAGGTTTATCCGGCCCTGGTGGTCAATCTCGGTAACTTTTACCACGATTTTGTCGCCTATGCTAACAATATCGGTCACCTTGTTGACTCTTTGTTCGGCCAGCTGCGAAATGTGAACCAGGCCTTCCTTGCCGGAAGCTCCGAAAACACCTGGAATAATTTCCACGAATGCGCCAAAGTCCATGATGCGTTTTACAGTTCCATTGTAAACCCGGCCGACTTCGACTTCGGCAACAATGGCTTCCACGTAACCCTGGGCCTTTTTGGCTCCTTCGAGATCGGATGCGTAAATTAAGACCGTGCCGTCATCGCTGATGTCCATTTTACAGCCGGTGTCCTCGGTTATCTTGTTGATCATCTTGCCACCGGGTCCAATAACCTCGCGTATCCGGTCCGGATGGATCTTAACGGTTATAATGCGCGGCGCATAGGGAGACATTTCTTCGCTGGGCTTGCTGATAACCTTCATCATGATGTCCATGATAAACATGCGAGCCTCGCGAGCCTGCTTCAAAGCAGCAGCTACGATCTCCCGGTTGATGCCGGCGATCTTGATATCCATTTGAAGTGCGGTAACACCTTTTTCAGAACCGGCCAGCTTGAAGTCCATATCACCAAGTGAGTCTTCAATTCCCTGGATATCGGTCATAATGGCAAAATCTTCGCCTTCTTTGACCAGTCCCATGGCTATTCCTGATACCGGAGCCTTCAGCGGCACTCCAGCATGCAGCAGCGACAGAGTGCTTCCGCACACGCTGCCCATGGAGCTTGAGCCATTGGATTCGAGGGTTTCGGATACCACCCGGATAGTGTACGGAAATTCCTTTTCGTCGGGCAATACACCCTTCAATGCGCGCTCCGCCAGATGTCCATGACCAATTTCACGGCGGCCCGGGCTGCGATTTTGCCGGACTTCGCCTACGCTATAATCCGGGAAATTATAGTGATGAATATAGCGCTTGCGGTCAACTATGGTCAGGTCGTCGATATTCTGGGCATCATTGCGGGTGCCAAGGGTTACTACGGACAGGACCTGGGTTTGGCCGCGGGTGAACAGGGCTGAACCGTGAGGTCTGGGCAAAAAGCCTACTTCACAGGAAATCGGCCTGATTTCATCCATTCTCCGGCCATCCACGCGTTCGCCACCATGCAGCAAGGCTTTGCGGACAATTTCTTTGGTAATTTTGTCGATAAGATCGCTCATCGCTTTCAGTTCATCTGCATAGCTGGCGGAAAAATGCTCAATTATTTCTGCCTTGGCGGAATCCATTTTAGCCTCACGGGTGATTTTGTCCTTGTCCTTTACCGCGAGTTCGAGTATCGGGACTGCATAAGCCCTGACTTCAGCTTCCATGGCTTCGTTCTTCGGAGCGGTCTTAACCGGAAGCTTTTCCACCGCACATTCAGCTATAATCGGCCGCTGGAATTCCACTATCTTTTTAATGGCGTCATGACCGAAGAAGATGGCTTCAAGTATTTTGTCTTCGGGAACCTCGTGAGCTCCGCCTTCAACCATCATGATGGCTTCACTGGTCCCTGCCACGGATAATTCCAGAGTGCTCTTCAAGCTCTGTTCGACGTTGGGATTGATAATCAGCTCACCGTCCACCAAACCTACATTAACTGCAGCCAGAGGCTCGGTAAATGGAATATTGGAAATGTTGAGAGCGATAGAGGCACCGATGGTGGCAGTGACATCCGGGGGGCAGTCCTTATCGACCGATAAAATCGTAGCTACTACGTGAACATCGTTTCTAAAGCCTTTGGGGAACAGGGGCCTGATAGGCCTATCAATAAGTCGGGCGGTAAGAGTGCCATTTTCTGAAGCACGTCCTTCTCTCCGCAAAAAACCGCCTGGAATTCTGCCTACTGAATACTGTTTTTCCTCGTAGTCAACGGTAAGCGGGAAAAAGTCCACTCCTTCCCTGGGTTCATTGTTCGCGGTGCAGGCCACCAAAACCACGGTGTCTCCATATCTTAACAAACACGAACCGTGCGCCTGCTTTGCCACCTGCCCGATCTCAATTATGAGCGGACGTCCGGCAACTTCTGTCTGATAGCGTTTAATGATAGTATTCCTCCTTTCGATAGCACATCAAAGAGCGGCAATATAACAAATAATGAGCAACATACCGGGCTTCATCTCAAATCAATTATGCAGTCATGCCGATTAAGAAACATGAAGCCTAATCTCATCAGCCCCAAGCTTCCTGATTCGCTTCAGCGGTATCAGGAGCCAGATGGCACTGTCCGAGCCTGGCTGCAATGACAATGAGAATCGCTTTTATCATCGGTATGAGATAAAGAGCGGCAACCCGCTCTTTATCTGCGTAAACCTAATTTGGTGACTATAGCCCGATAACGTTCGAAATCCTTTTTCTTCAGATAATCAAGGAGAGAACGTCTCTGTCCAACCATCTTTAAAAGACCCCGGCGGGAGTGAAAGTCTTTTTTATTGGCCTTCAGGTGTTCATTCAAATAATTGATGCGGTCGGTCAGAATGGCTATCTGAACCTCCGGCGATCCGGTATCGTTTTCATGAACCTGATAGGTCTTAATGATATCGTTTTTCTTTTCCTTGCTTAATGCCACAATATTCACCTCCCTTATCATGTAATCGCCGCAAACCGAGCAGAAGGTTGGTCGTTCCGTCCACCCAGCCAGCGGTTCTTGCGGTTTCCCGAAGAAAACCATAAATATTAAGGCATTTGCTGCCGCTCTTCCCTATATTTTGCATGCTGAAGATAATCATATTATTTTATCATGAGGCCCGGCAATTGTAAACTTCATACCCGGCGCTTATTGACCGGACCCGGTATGTGGTCTAAACCGGCTCCACCAGGGCTTGCGAGGCAATCTGCCGGCCGCTCTCCACATCCTGGCTGATCTGGGCAACAAGCTCGTCAATCCCGTTAAACTTTTTCTCATCGCGTATTTTTTCGATGAAATAAATCCGGATGGGTTCACCATATATTTCCTGTTCGAAATCCAGTATATGCGATTCTATGGAAATTACGCCCGCTTGCTTGAATGTCGGCACTACGCCGATATTAACCACGCTGTCATGCAGTTGTCCGTTTATGAGAGTTTTGGCGGCATATACCCCTTTGCCAGGAAACGCACAGTCAGTTCCTATATTTATGTTGGCGGTTGGGAATCCGAGCTTGTCCCCTCCCCGTTTATCGCCATGAACCACTTCGCCCTCCACAAAAGGATAGTACCCAAGCATGTGCTTTGCCCTGGGGATGTTGCCTTTGCCCAGCGCTTTGCGCACACATGAACTGGATACAACCTGTTCTTCAATTATCACCGGGGGTATTACGGAAACATCGAAACCGTATTGCCGGCCAAGTTCAGACAAGGTCTCGGGTTTGCCCTGGCCTTTATGACCGAATGAATGATTGAAGCCAATATAAACCTCTTTGACTTGAAAACGCTCCACCAGAATATCCTGAACAAAGCGCTCTGGAGACCATCTGGCGATTTCCAGGGTAAACGGTTCATAAATGACCGCATCCATATCCAGCTCTGCCATCAAACGGTTTTTACTTTCATTGTTTATAAGCATCAAGGCATGGTTTTTGGGATTGAGAATCCTGCTGGGATGAGGATCAAACATAAAAGCCGCAGCAAAACCCTGGTTTTCCCTGGCTTTTTTAACCATGGATTTTATGAGTTGCTGGTGGCCCTGGTGCACTCCGTCGAAGTTGCCCAGTGCGAGGTAGCAAGGCGCATCAACCTTTTTATAATTTTCGATGCCGTATATGACCTGCATAGGATGCTCCTTTGAATTTAATTCTGCTGCTGCTTTATAACCAGCACGGGTTGCAAAAACTGCCCGGCCTCGCTGGTTTCATATCGGGCCAGTCCCAGCAAACGTCCGTCGCTGCGATGCTTGATGCGAAATAATCCGTCTCCGGCCGGGCCGTTATACTCAATGCACCGTCCGTTATTCAGGCGGTATAATGATTCGGAGTCATCGACACAGGCAATGCTTAACTCCTGCAAGGGATAATCAAGCGGCATAAGGCTTCGGTCCAGAACGGATTCACCATTTTCAAATTGTTCCAGGCCAATTGACGAATGCTCATCAAATATGCCCCAGGAGTTCCTTGCCAGTCCTGACATAACCGCGCCGCAGCCGAGCAGCCCGCCGATATCATGACACAATGTACGTATATAGGTGCCTTCAGAACAATGAACCTCCAGGTGCATTACCGGATATGTTCCGTCTGCAGGTTTTTCAAACTTTACCAGGCTGAGGTTATATATATATGCGTCCCGGGGCTGGCGTTCTACTTCCAAACCCTGCCGGGCCAATTCGTAAAGGCGTTTGCCCTGATGATGAACTGCTGAATACATGGGCGGCACCTGTTTAATACTTCCTCGGAAGCCATTTATAATAGATTCAATTTCGCCGGCGGTGATTTTGGGCAAGTCACCGTATTCAACCTGTCCCCAGATATCCTGGGTGTCCGAGCTGGCTCCCAGCACCGCGGTGGCTGTGTAGCGTTTGCTGCGATCCTGTATGTATGGTATCAGCCTGGTGGCGTTTCCAAGGGCCAGGGGCAAAATGCCTTCAGCCATCGGGTCCAGAGTGCCAAGATGCCCTATTTTCATGCCTTTGCGCAGGCGCTTTATTTTCCTGACTGCCATAAAAGAACTGAGTCCCGGAGGCTTGTACAGGTTAACAAATCCGTTCCAGGCCTGGATTGCATTTTTACTCAACGCTGATCGTTTCCACCTTGCCAATTATATAATCCAGCACCTGTTTTTTTGCGCTGGCAATATCCTCGTCCACCCTGGCGCCTGCAGCTGGAGCATGGCCACCTCCGCCGAAATTTGCTGCCAGCCGGGCAACATCGATTCCGTTCTTGGAGCGCAGGCTTATTTTAGTTCTTCCCGGTGCGGTTTCCCTGAACAATAGAGCCACTTCAACCCCTTCAGACATCAGCACATAGTTAACGATGCCCTCTGGATGAAATCCTTCGGCTGATATGGTTTGGACAAATCCGAATGGTATTTCTGCCCAGGCGACTTTTCCCCCGGGACTGAATTGAATGGTGTCCAGGGTCATACGGATCATATGCATTTCTCGGATGTCTTTGGATTCAAACAAATGCAGCCTGGTCTGGCTGATACTGGCTCCGCAGTCAACCAGGTCGGCGGCCAGGCGGAAACAGCTGGCGTCGGTATTGGCGTTCTTAAAATTGCCAGTGTCCATAACCAGGGCGGCGTACAGAGCATTGGCTATATTGAAGTCAACCGGAACGCATAGCTCTTTTAACAGATCGTAAATAATCTGCCCGGTGGCTGCCGCTCCAGAATCCACATAATTCAAGTCCGCAAACCGGGTATTGGTGTAATGATGGTCTATATTGATGCTTTTACGGCGTTCCTTGACCAGCTTTTGCATTCGATCGCCAATCCGATCTTCTTCAGCGCTGTCCAGGAATATGATGTTATCCAGATTCAGCCCGTCTGTATTATCAGCTTTCAATATGCAGTCATATCCAAATAAATACCGGTACATTGAAGGAGCCGGGTCTTCCAAAACGATTACACTCCGCTTACCCATTGCAAGCAGTGCCAGGTTAATGGCAATAACCGAACCCACACAATCTCCGTCTGGAATTGTGTGCCCTACAATGGTCCAGGAGGCTTCGCTGCGGATCATGGCTGATATTTCAGCCAGGCTGTTATTTTTTTGCATCTATTCAGCTTCTCCTTCAGGGCTTTTTTCAAGATCGCTTTCTTCCTCTATGACCTCCGCGAGAATAGCATTGATCTTAATACCCTGCTCAATGGATTTGTCATGCCGGAGCTCAAGCTCCGGCGCATTTTTTACCTTCAACTGCCGGGCGATACCGCTGCGCAGAAAACCGGAAGCCCGGCGCAGGATTTTCATGGCCTGCGCGGCGTCCTCTTCGCTCCCCATAATGCTTATATAGACCCGGGCATGGCTGGCGTCATGGCTGACGTCCACGCGAGTGATCGATATACTGCTGCCGTTAATGCGAGGATCTTTAATTTCATCTCTTATCAAACGGGTGACTTCCCGCTGTATCTCTCCGGCCATTTTTTCGGCCCTGAATTTACTCATAATGATGATCTCCTGAACCGCAATCGCCTGTTTAACTGAGGTTGCGGGCGATTGCTTCCATTTCATAGGCTTCAATAATGTCGCCTTCTTTAATGTCGTTGAAATCCTGAACCCCGATGCCGCATTCATAGTTCTGCATGACTTCTTTTACATCGTCTTTAAAGCGTTTCAAGGAAGATATCTTGCCTTCATGAATTATTACGCCGTCGCGAAGGATGCGGACCGGAGCCTGGCGCTGAATCTTGCCGTCAATAACATACGCACCGGCAATAATTCCGATATTGGGCACCTTGAAGGTTGCCCGGACTTCTACGCGGCCCAGGTATTTTTCCCGGTACTCGGGCTCAAGCATGCCTTCCATAGCCTTGCGCACATCGTTAATAGCTTCGTAAATAACCCGGTACAAGCGTACGTCTATGCTTTCATCTTCGGCATATTTGCGTGACTTCACATCAGGCCGCACATTAAAGCCAATAATGATGGCATTGGAAGCGGAAGCGAGCATGACGTCTGTTTCGGTGATGGCACCTGCCGCTGAATGAATAACATTCACCTTGACTTCATCGGTACTGAGCCGGACCAGGCTCTGGGTTAAGGCTTCCACCGAACCCTGGACATCGCCTTTAATAATCAGGTTCAGTTCCTTGACCTCCGCGTCTTTCATTTTCTTGAAGAAATCATCCAGCGAAACGCGGCTGACCTGTTTCTGTTCTTCGATCTTCTTTTCGCCCAAACGGACTTCAGCAATCTGTTTGGCTAACTTTTCATCGCAGCATTGAACCTTTTCACCGGCTTCCGGAACTCCGGTCCATCCTGTAATCTCCACTGGCATGGAGGGAAATGCTTCTTCAACCCTGCGCCCTTTATGGTCAGTCATAGCTCTGACTTTACACCAATTCGTTCCGCTTATTACCGTATCGCCGGTATGGAGGGTGCCTTTCTGAATAAGCACAGTCGCCACCGGTCCCCGGCCTTTGTCGAGCTTGCCTTCAAGAACAAAGCCTTCTGCAAGCCGGTCAGGATTGGCCTTAATGTCGTGCATTTCGGCAACCAGGAGAATCATTTCCAGGAGGTGTTCAATTCCAATACCAGCTTTGGCGGATACCTGGGCATATACCGTATCTCCGCCCCATTCTTCCGGTATCATGTGATATTCAGTTAGCTGCTGCATGATCCGGTCCGGGTTGGAACCGGGCTTGTCAATTTTGTTAATTGCAACTATGACCGGCACCTTGGCAGCCCTGATATGGCTGATGGCTTCAATCGTCTGGGGCATGACCCCATCGTCAGCAGCCACAACCAGAATTGCCAGATCGGTCACGTTGGCGCCCCGGGCGCGCATGGCCGTGAATGCTTCATGACCAGGGGTATCTATAAAGGTTATACGCTGTTCGTTTACTTTTACCTGGTAAGCGCCGATATGCTGGGTTATGCCTCCGGCTTCGCCTATGGCTACTTCAGCCTGGCGAATTCGGTCTAGCAGCGACGTCTTGCCGTGATCGACATGGCCCATGACAGTTACTATAGGCGGTCTAACCTTCAGGCTTTCATCGCTGTCCACCACGTCTTCCAGCATTTTTTCTGCCTGTGACACTTCCCGCTGCACTTCTACTTCGTATAGACTGGCCAGGATTTCAACCGTTTCATAATCAATCTCCTGGTTAATGGTGGCCATAATGCCAAGCTCCATCAGCTTCTTCACGATTTCGGCCGGGCTTTTGCCCAGTTCGTCAGCCAGCTCGCGTACCTGAACGGAGCTGCCAATAGTAATCACAGAAGGAGTAACCGGGCGATCGTTTTCTTTCTTTTTCTTGTGCCTGGATTTCCTTATTTGCCGGCTATAATCCCTTGCAGGGCCACCGGCAGTACGGGGGCCAGCTTGAGGCCGGGGAGCCTGTACGCGAGGAGCTGCTTTTACCGGAACCGTGCGATTGGTCGGCACGTCAATATCAGCTATTTCGCTGGGGGCCATTTTTTCCAGCCCTTGCAAAGGTCGGCCGGCAATAACGGGTTTGCCTTGAGGCTTGTGTTCACGCCTGTCCTGGCCTTTTGGCGGCCCCGCCTTGGGAGAGCGAAAGGGCTTCTTGGCAACAGTATCGGTCGAAGGCCGGGCTGCTCCGCCTGGGCTTTGAGGCCGGGCCTGACCGCCCTGGTAAGGAGGCCGCTGCCCATCCTGCGGACGCTGTTGTCCTCCCTGATACGGCGGCCGCTGACCACCCTGGTATGGAGGACGCTGCCCTTCCTGTGGACGCTGTTGTCCTCCCTGGTACGGCGGCCGCTGGCCACCCTGGTATGGAGGACGCTGCCCATCCTGCGGACGCTGTTGTCCTCCCTGGTACGGCGGCCGCTGGCCACCCTGGTATGGAGGACGCTGCCCATCCTGCGGACGCTGTTGTCCTCCCTGGTACGGCGGCCGTTGGCCACCCTGGTAAGGAGGCCGCTGCCCATCCTGCGGACGCTGTTGCCCTCCCTGATACGGCGGCCGCTGGCCACCCTGGTATGGAGGACGCTGCTGCCCGCCTTGAGGCGGTCTGGAGCCATCTTGAGGGCGTTGCTGCCCGCCTTGATAAGGAGGGCGCTGGCCTTCCTGCGGACGGACATTGTTGCCCTGGTATTGTCTTTGTTGTCCTGGAGCAGGGCGATCCTGGGCTGGGGCCTGCTGCCCTTCCCTGCCGTCCGGCTGAACCGATTCGGCCGGTGGAGCGGAGGGTTTTACTTCATCTGCAATGCTGTCATTCTGCATGTCGCTGGGGATTGGTGCCGGACGGCGCCGCTTTTCAAATTCAGGACCTTGAATAGGTCTTGGTTGTATGGTTTCGGATTTTGGCGGGTGCGGCCTATCTGGTTTCGAACTGGCTGCAGAGTGCCTCTGAGCAGGCGCTTTTTCAGGAACCGGCTTTTCTCTGCGAACTGCCTGGCCGGCACTTGCCGCAGAGTCTTGGGGCGCTTCATCAGCGTCCTTTTTAACGGGTTTTTCTGCAGGCCGGGAATCTGGCTTTCTACGTTCCCCTCCTGCTGAAGTCTTATTTTTGGACATACGGGTATTGATCATGGCTACCTGGGCATCTTCAAGCGATGTCAAATGATTCTTGACGTCGATTCCCATTGCTTGAATTGCCGTAACCAGTTCCGTACTTGGTATGCCCAGTTCTTTTGCCAGTTCATGAACTCTGATTTTTGCCATCCGAACACCTCCGCTGATTTTGCTCTCTGTTTACATAACCTCATACAGCTTGATTATCTGCTGCGCTATACCGGCTTCATTCACAGAGAGTATTGTAACCTGGCTTTTGCCCACTGCTCTTCCAAGCTGGATGCGGTCGGCTATTTCCAGGCATTTAATATCATTTCTGCTGCTTATCGCCATATAGTCTTTTTTTATTCTATCTGACATGTCTGTGCTTATAACCAGCAAACAGCAATCACCTTTTTTTAGACTGCCTTTTACCGCCTCGGTCCCAGCCTGCAATTTACCTGCTTTTCTGGCTAATCCCAAAAGGTTGAAAATTTTGTTGCCCGGTTCCAGCACATTCAATGCTCGCTTTCAATTTAAAGAGCGCTTTGCTCTATCTTGATTTTCAGCTGGTTTATAACTTCTTCGTGAATACTGCTTTCAAGGGCTTTTTGCAGGCGTTTGCTTTTTAGCGCCTGTTGCAGACAGCCCGCGTCTTTGCACACATATGCGCCCCTGCCCGGCTTTTTGCCGGTCGGATCGAAATCCACTTCACCAGCCGGGCTGCGAACCACCCGCACCAGTTCCCGCTTGTCCTTCATTTCCCGGCAACCTACGCACATTCTTTGCGGAAGGCGCCTATTCTTGTTCATAGTACTCGTTTTCCTCCATGAACTGGCTTTCGCTCTTGATATCGACTTTCCATCCGGTAAGCCGGGCAGCCAGACGGGCGTTTTGTCCTTCTTTGCCTATAGCAAGAGACAGCTGATAATCCGGGACAATGACCCGGGCTGCCTTGTAATCTTCATCCAGGTAAACCGCCAGAACCTTGGAAGGACTGAGCGAATTAGCAATAAAGATCTCGGGATCATTATCATATCTAATTATATCTATTTTTTCGCCGTTCAGTTCGTCGACAATATTTTGAACTCGAATCCCGCGCGGCCCTACACACGAACCCACCGGATCAATGCGGTCGTCCTTGGAGTAAACGGCGATCTTGGATCTGGAACCTGCCTCACGAGCAATTGATTTGACATCAACCAGGCCTTCATAAATCTCCGGGACCTCCAGTTCAAAAAGCCGCCTTAAAAAATTAGGGTTGGTCCTGGAAACAAAAATATTGGGCCCTTTAGGCGTGTTTTTCACTTCATAGATGAACGCCTTGATTCTTTTTCCGGCAATATATTTCTCGTTGTTCATCTGGTCAGAAGGTAGCATGGTCCCTTCTGTTCGCCCCAGATTCACAATAACTACCCTGTTTTCCAGGCGCTGAATGGTAGCGGTAACGATTTCACCTTCCCGCTCCTGGAACTCTTCAAATATTATGCCGCGTTCAGCTTCCCTCAGTTTCTGTACCACGACCTGCTTGGCGGTCTGAGCGGCAATCCTGCCAAAATTGGAAGGAGTGATCTCCTGTATAATAGAATCATCGAGTGCTGCCTCTTCGTTAAACTGTCGCGCTTCCTCCAGGGAAATCTCCAGCTGCTGGTCCTTTACTTCGTCTACAACCATCTTATTGGCGAAAACCTTAACATCGCCAGTTAATTCATCAAGTATCACATCAACATTCTGCGATACCCCGTAATTTTTTTTATAAGCCGTGGTAAGGGCTGAAGCTATCGCTTCTATCAGCAATTTTTTCGGAATGCCGCGCTCCTTTTCCAGGTCTGTTAAAGCCTTGACCAGTTCGTTGGACACTATAGCTCCTCCTCATTACAATTCCGGATGCAATCTGACGGTTGATATTGTGCTCCTGGGCAGGGTGACCGTCTTATCTTCGCCCTCCATATCGGGGATCTCAATAACTATGTTTTCGTCGTCAAACGCTGTTAGTATTCCGGTAAAGTTGCGCTGGCCGTCCCGCGCCTCCAGAGTTCGTATTTTAACCAGCTCTCCGGTAAACCGGAGAAAATCCTTGTCTTTTTTTATGATCCGGTTGGTGCCGGGTGATGACACTTCCAGGTAATCATAGGGTATCAGGTCCTTCTCTTCCAGCACATTCATAATGTGGCGGCTGATTCTCTGGCAGGTATCCAATCCTACACCATCGGCATAGTCAATGAAACAGCGCAGCATCTGCCCGCCTGCTTCACGGTGATACTCCAGGTCAACCAGCTCTGCTCCGGTGCCGGAAAGAATGGTTTCCATGACTGCCTCAACCTGTTTACGATTCATGGAGGGCTTTCGCAAATCATTACTCCTTGTTACAACCAGAAAAAGTCATCTAAAGGCTCAAATTCAGCCTCTGACAGATAAAGGCCAGACCGTCTGACCTTGTAATCAGTAAATATCAACATCTGCAAAAGAAAAAGTGGGCACCTACCCACTTTCCTACGCAATGGCAAGTTGTAATTCTACTGTAGCAGTATATCACAATAACATTCAAGATATCAACAGGTAATATTGCCTGAATCCTTATGCCAGGCCCGTCTTTAGGGCTGCCCGGCACAGTATTCGTTCAGATAAGCGGCGTTTGTTTACTCCTCAATAGTTGTTTCTTTTTCTGCTCCTTTTCGATGCAAATGAGCCTCTGATGGTTTTTTCTTTTTTGTTTTCAATTTGGGAAGGTTGCGTCCAAAATAGATTTCCTGCATCTCCTTGTTGATACTCTGTCTGATCCGTCTTCTTTCTACAGGAAGCAGGTCTTCCTTGGCCGTACCAAATAAATAATTATTTAAATCGAATTCCTTGATTATCATCTTGGTGTGAAAAATGTTTTCCTGGTATATGTTAACATCGATCATTTGATACTGGTTGCGGGTCTTTTTCGCAATAAAGTTCTGTATTGAGTTTATCTTGTGGTCCATATAGAGCTTTTTGCCGGTAATATCCCGGGTAAAACCCCTTACCCGGTAATCCATAACCGCAATATCAGGCTTAAAACTGTCTAACAAATGATTAAGAGCCGACAACGGCGATATTTGACCGCATGTTGATATATCTATATCCGCCCGAAATGTGCTGATGCCTTTGTCAGGATGGCTTTCCGGATAAGTATGCACGGTTAAATGGCTTTTATCAAGATGCCCCACGATAGCTTCAGGATGCAATGAGCAGGGTAATGAAGCGCCCAAATCACTTTGTGCGGTATGATCTTCGGCAATAAGAATGGTAACGCTGGCACCCTGAGGGTCATAATCCTGCCTGGCAACATTAAGAATTGTCGCTCCTATTATTTGGGACACTTCTTCCAGAATCCCGGTCAGCCGTTCGGCATTATACTCTTCATCAACGTATTCAATATATTCCCGGCGATGTTCGGCAGTGATCGCATAGCAAATGTCATAGAAATTGAAACTCAAGGTTTTGGTGAGATTGTTAAAGCCATACAGTTTCATCTTTTTTTTGATTGGCCTGATGTACATATTGCTCCCCCCTTTAACCTTGATATACGCACTGGCGCCTAACAGTGCAGTCTGGAGCCCCATGCCCATAAATGGAATCGGGAGCGTTAATGATGGCGCATTTCCACCTGGTTAAATACAAGCCAGCCTTATTTTAACAACTGCACAGAATAATATATATTATTCTGCTCAGTAAATACAATAAGTAATAAGCTTTTGAAAAAAATCCTTTTCGAATACTAGAAGAGGGTCATCTGGCTGCTCTCCGGAAGACCTTCCAGGCAGCCCTCCTGCCTGAGCACTTCAATAACGGTTTTATTGACCCTGGAGCGGACCTGCAAATCCTCAATGGACAGGTATGCTTCCGGTCCCCTGGCTTCCACCAGCGACTTTGCCGCTGTTTCGCCAACCCCGGCCAGAGCGGAAAAGGGCATCAACAATCCGTCTCCAGCCAGTTGGAAACGGCTTGCATCTGAATTCATCAGGTCGACCGGGTAAAAGCGATAACCTCGGATATGCATCTCCAGCGCCACTTCCAGATTGGTTACCAATTTCTTTTCTTTATCGGTAGCCTTCTGCCCTAATTTATCGATCTCTTCAATACGTCTTTTAATCAATGGTATCCCGGCAAGCATAGCCGCGGGATCCAGTTCGTCAGCTCTCACGCTGAAGTAAGCGGCATAAAATGCCAGCGGGTAATTAACCTTGAACCAGGCAATGCGAAAAGCCATAGTCACATATGCAACCGCATGGGCTTTCGGAAACATGTACCGTATTCTACGGCATGATTCCACATACCAGTCAGGAATGCCGCGCTCCATCATAACTGAAGCGTCGCCCTCATCGACTCCTCTGCCTTTGCGAACGCTTTCCATAATTTTAAATGCCAATTTTTTATCCATTTGCTGATAGATTAAATAGGTCATGATATCGTCGCGGGTGCAAATAACCTCCCGCAACGTAGCGGTCTCATTATGAATCAACTCTTGAGCATTGTTCAGCCAAACGTCAGTGCCATGGGAAAGGCCGCTGATGCGCACCAGGTCGGCAAAGCTCGTAGGACGAGTAGCATTGAGCATCTGGCGGACGAAACGGGTGCCGAATTCGGGTATGCCAAAAGTTCCAACTTCTGAATCAATATCGCCTGGTCCAACGCCCAGGGCTTCCACACCGGAAAAAATAGACAGGGTCTGCGGGTCGCTAAGGCTGATGCCGGTTGCCTTAATTGATGTCAAGTCCTCAAGCATGCGGATCACGGTCGGATCGTCATGTCCAAGAATATCAAGCTTGACCAGTTGTTCGTCAATGGCATGGTAATCAAAATGAGTGGTGATTATTCCCCCATCCTTGTTGTCAGCAGGATGCTGAATCGGCGTAAATTCTGTTATCTGGCGTCCCCTCGGAACAACTACCAGACCGCCGGGATGCTGTCCGGTGGTTCGCCTTACCCCGGTTATGCCTCGGGCCAGTCGGGTCATTTCAACCTGGCGCAGGCGCAGGTCCTTTTCTTCGCACCATTTTTTGACAAAGCCGAACGCGGTTTGCTCGGCGATGGTGGATATGGTTCCTGCCCGGAATACATTTTCCCGTCCGAATATCTCTTCCACGTAAGCATGAGCACGGCTCTGATAATCACCGGAAAAGTTAAGATCAATATCTGGAACCTTGTCCCCTTCAAAGCCCATGAAGGTTTCAAAGGGAATGTCGAATCCGTCTTTGTAGAGTTCGGACTCGCAGTGCGGGCACACGCGTTCAGGAAGATCCGGTCCGCATCCCACGGAACCATCCATTATAAATTCGGTGAATTTGCAGGCCGGGCAGATGTAATGAGGCGGAAGGGCGTTTACTTCTGTGATGCCGGTTAAAAATGCCACCAGTGAGGAGCCCACCGAACCGCGCGATCCTACCAGATAGCCATCCAGGTTGGATTTGCGCACCAGTCTGTGGGCTACAAGGTAAAGCACGCTATATCCATAACCGTTGATCGATTTCAGCTCGCGTTCAATACGTTCTTCAACACATGGATTAAGAGTATCGCCATATACTTCCCGGGCTCGTTGATAGGTAAGCCTGGTTATTTCTTCCTCCGAACCGTCAATCACCGGCGGGCAAAATCCGTCCGGGACCGGCTTGATATCATCTATCGCTGCTGCAATTTGGTTCGGGCATGCCACCACCACCCATTCGGACAGCTCGCTGCCCAGAAACGAAAGGTCATCCATCATTTCTGCAGTGCTTTTCAAGTACAGCGGGGCAACATCTTCAGAGTCTTTGTACCCTTGTCCGGCCAGCAATATGGTTTTAAACTGCTCTTCATGAGGCTCTAAAAAATGAACATCGCCAGTAGCCACTACCGGCTTGTTATGTTTTATACCCAGGTCGACAATCCTGCGGGTTAAATCTTGAAGCCCTTCGGTGGTCAGCTGTCCTCCGCGTACCAGGAACTGGTTGTTTCCAGGGGGTTGAATCTCCAGATAGTCATAGAAATCGATTATGGATGCCAGCTGCTCTTCTTCTGCGCCATTCATCAATGCCTGAAAAAGCTCGCCTTTTTCACAGGCGCTGCCCAGCATCAGCCCCTGTCGATATTCCTGCAGTTCGCTGCGTTTAATCTTGGGATGGCTGTGGAAATTTTCTATATAGCCCTTGCTTACCAGCTGGTACAGATTGTGCAGACCTTTGTCATTACGGGCGAGAATTATAATGTGATAGGGTTTTTCCTTTTTGTCTTCCTCAACCAGATAGGCTTCAACACCAAAAATCACCTTGATTTTATGTTTTTGACCAGCTTTGTATGCGTCTGGAAAGGATTGAACACAGCCGTGATCGGTTATGGCAATGGCAGAATGCCCCCACCGGGCCGCCTTTTTCACCATTTCTGAAACATCGGTCAGGCCGTCCATAAAGCTCATTTTAGTGTGGGCATGAAGCTCCACTCTCTTAACCGGGGCATCATCCTGCCGGACTTTTTCTTTGATCGGCATCATAGCCTCAATAAATAGCGCTATATCGCGGTGGTATTGATCATAGCGTATGCCGCCCTTGAAGCGAAGCCAGCTTCCCGGTTCAATTCCATCGTCTTCAGGGCGATCCAGAAATATTTTAGCCAGAATGCTGTCCGCATAGTCGGTAAGCGCATAGCTGACTACGAAAGAACCACCTTTGAGCGCTTGAATGTTACGTTCCAGCACCACGGCTTCAATGAGCACTCCGCGCATGCCTTCGGTTAATTCTTTTAGGGGCAGGGGATTGCCTTTCAGTTTGCGAAATTCCGGCTTGCGGGCCCGGCTCTTAAATGCAGCGATTGCGGGCGGATTGTAAGCCACTGAAGCGTCATGCAGGTTCTGATCAATAACAAACTGCCGGGGATTGCTGGCAGCTTGCGGGTGATTGGTTTTGAGCACCCTTACCACGGTTTCCAGGCTGTACTGGTTCTTCAGCCATGACCTGACCGCAGAGCAAATGCCGTTGTTAAGCATGCCTTCATAAAGCTCGTCTTCATCAACGATGAGGTTCATCCGGTGTCCTTCGGGCTCGATGACAACCTCATCAGACAGGGCAAAACCTTTCTTTTCTAGACAGTAGCTGTTAATGTCCTGCCGGCGTTCCATTATCATTTTTTTGATTGCCTGGTTGTTTATGACCCGGATGCGAAAATCAACCGTGTCCAGGTATTCATGATTCTGTTCAATTAGCCGGGCCAGGTGATCCAGCGAATCGCGTTCCACCGGTCTGGGAAGATCAAGGTGAATACGCCAGTGACCATTTTGCTTGGATACTTCGACTTTTTCGATCAATGCACCATTCATGGCCTCATCAATTTCAAAATTAAGGTTATGGCGAATCCAGCTTTCAAAACTAAGCCCCATTAAAAATCCTCCGTGTTGCCTGCCTGCTATTTGTCCGCCCCTTGAAACACAATGTTCGACTGATCCATCAAGGCCAGGATTCGATAGTTAACATCTTCTTTAACATTTAAATACTCAGCCTGATCGGTGGCGATGGTGTAAAAGCATACAAAAACATCCAGGCTGCCGCCGCTTAATCGTTCAAAACACACGTTGATAGTTTCCTGATGAACACCCTCGTGACTATTCAATAATGCTTTGATGCCGTCAACCAGCATGGCCAGCGCTTCGGCCGGCGTGGACAGAGCCAGCGGCAGGTTAAAGTCTATCCGCCGCTTGCCAGCTTTCGACCAGTTGGTTATAGCTTCATTGGTAAGAGCATAGTTTGGAACGGTAACCACTGCCTGGGTAAAAGTGCGGAAGCGGCAACTGCGAAACCCTATTTCTTCAACCACCCCGTCCACTACCCGGGTCTGTACCCAGTCCCCGATCTTGAAGGGCTTCTCGGTCAGGATGATAAATCCCCCGAACAGGTTAGCCAGGGTGTCTTTAGCGGCCAGGGCCAGAGCCAGTCCGCCCAGTCCCAGTCCGGCTACAATCGCGGTCAAATCATAACCCCATTCGCCAGCAACCAGTACCAGGCCAATAATCACGATCAACACCTTGATTATGTTGAGCATCACCGGACTGAAGGCAGGATCTACTTTCAGCCGTTCCTCCAGCTGGTATTGGATATATCCGCCCCGGTTGCTGGCCATATTGTAAAGCCACCACAATATCAGCAGAGCACAAAAGCTCCGAAATGTTTTAAGCAAAATTTCTGCAGGGTATTCGCTCAGCGCAAACAGATGTATAGCACCATACAGACCGAGCAGCATTATGAATATTGACAGCGGAGTTTGCAATGCGGTCAAAATCCTGGTAATGCCGCTTTCTTCCGGTCTGATGCTGATGCGTCTTCCCAGTGCGGTTAAAACGCGATGGCTTTGCTTCTGCAAAAGAAAACAAAAAGCAATGATAAGCGCCGCTATGGCGATGTCGTTTATATTCAGGCCATCAAAGCTGCCCAGGTCTACACCGGCCAAAACTGCTGGCAATTTATGGTACATTTTTTGCCCTCCTGCTTAAAACTATAAAACAAACTAATGTACTTTTCCAGTGAATTAAAAAGGCATCAAGGTTATCGAGGATAAACCTTGATGCCGGGTTATTTTTATGAATCGCCTATTTCTCGTGGTCTTCCTTTTCCTGGCGTGCTTTGGCGATAATCTTTTCAGCATCTTGAGCGGGAACCTCTTCGTAATGAGACATTTCCATTTTGAAGCGGCCCCGTCCCTGGGTTATAGATTTCAAATCGATAGCATAGCGGGTCATTTCAGCAAGTGGAACCTGGGCTTTTACTACCTGTTTCTTTCCAAGAGGTTCCATGCCCAGCACCCGGCCGCGCTTGCTATTTAAGTCACCGATAATATCCCCCAGGAAATTATCAGGTATGGTGATTTCAACGTTCATAACGGGTTCGGTAAGCACCGGCTTGGCCATTTCTACACCCTTTTTAAATGCCAGGCGGGCAGCCAGCTTGAACGCCATTTCAGAAGAGTCAACCGAATGATAAGATCCGTCGAATAAAGTGGCTCTGATATTGGTTACCGGATATCCTGCCAGTACGCCGTCTTCCATAGCTTCGATCAAGCCTTTTTCAACTGCCGGGAAAAAATTCCTGGGAACCGATCCGCCAAATACCTTTTCTGCAAACTCAAAATTGCTGTCAGGATTGGGTTCAAAACGAATCCAAACATGTCCAAACTGCCCATGACCACCCGATTGCTTTTTATGCTTGCCTTCAACCTCGACCGAACCGCGGATGGTTTCACGATAAGGTATTTTCATGTCCTTCACAGATACATCGACTCCGTATTTCCTCGCCAGCTTGTCGACAACCGTATCCATGTGGGTGTCTCCCATGGTTCTCATAATAGTCTGGCGGGTTTCAGGATTCTTTTCAACCTTGATAGTGGGATCCTCTTCCACAAGGCGCTGTATTGCTCCGGACAGCTTATCTTCGTCGCCTTTGCTCTTGGGCTCAATGCCCATGCTCAAGCAGGGCTGCGGAAATACTATCGGGTCCAAAATCCTGGGATTAGACTTGGTTGTCAGGGTATCTGAAGTGGCAGTTACCGAGAGCTTGGCAACTGCGGCAATATCGCCCGCAAAAAGCTCTGGCACCGGCTTTTGTTCCTTGCCCTGCATTACCAGGATCTGGGATATTTTTTCATCTTTTTCTTTGTTTCCATTGAATATAACGCTATCGGATTTCAACTTGCCGTTGAAGACCTTGAACATGGTGAGCCTGCCAATGTAGGGGTCGGCAATGGTTTTAAAAACCTGGGCTGACAGCGGCGCATTCTCAATGTCGTCCTGATCCCGTACCAGCTCATTCTTGTCAGGGGTTGGCGCACAATCGACTATGAAATCCATGAGGGGCTGCACGCCCATGTTGTTAACAGCGGAACCACAAAAAGCAAACACCGCGCTTCCTGATGATGCGGCTTCCTTAATGCCGGAAAAGACTTCTTCGTCGGTGAGTTCTACACCGTCCAGATACTTGGTCAGCAGATCATCGTCTGATTCAGCGGCTGCTTCCATCAGCATCATCTTGTATTCTTCTACCAGGTCTTCCATGTCCGCAGGAATTTCTTCGGTGGTGAATTTGCCGGTGCCTTTTTCGTAGATATATGCCTTCATCTTAATCAGGTCAACCACGCCTTTGAACTGGTCTTCCGCTCCAACCGGCAGCATGACCGGAACTACATTGACCCCGATCTTTTCCTTGACCTGGTCGAGAACCTTGTAAAAATCAGCATTTTCACGTTCCATCTTATTAACAAATAGTACTTTAGGTATGTTCGCAAAGTCTTCCCAAATAATTTCTGTCTGCACTTCGATGCCAGCCGAAGCTGAAGCCATAAACAAAGCGGTTTCAACCACTTTCATCGCTGCAACCACTTCGAAATAAAAATCGGCATATCCCGGAGTGTCCAATATATTGATTTTGGTGTCACGGTATTCGCAGGGCACCATGGTCGTGCTGATGGTTATTTTCTTCTTGATTTCCTCGGGCAGATAATCGGATACCGTATTGCCATCATCAACCCGTCCCAGTCTGCTCAACACTCCCGTATTGTATATAATAGCTTCCGCCAGTGAAGTCTTTCCTGTACCGCCATGGCCAACCAGGGCCACATTTCTTATGTTTTTAGTGGAATATACTTTCATTCCGCGACCTCCTCAAATATTATTGTCCAGTTCAAGGGCAACGTAAAAATCGTACTATAATTCCATTCTCCGCGCAAAACATTTTTCGAAATCAATCAGCCAGCCATTTGCGCCAGTCATCCTGACGGGTGTTAAGAATGCTTTCATATTGCTTCATAAGGCTGTAATCAGTGCGGTCAATGCGGATGGGAGTTATACTGATGTATCCCTCCTGAATAGCGGTAACATCGCTGCCGGGATGGTTCTTATCGTCGGCCAGTCCTCCGCCCAGCCAGTAGTATGTGTTACCCCGCGGGTCTTGGCGTTCTTCGAAGATATTGTCATAACTGCGTATCCCCTGGCTGCAAATTCGGACCCCTTTAATTTCGGCAGGTGCTATATCAGGGATGTTTACATTCAGCAGGGCATTTCGGGGCGGATTCATATCGCGAACCAGATTTACCAGCCCCCGGGTGATCAGGCCTGCAAAATCCAGGTCAATATTTCGGCGAATGCTGTCATAAGAAACAGCCAGGGAAGGCACTCCCATGATTACTCCTTCAGCCGCTCCTGCCACCGTACCCGAGTATAAGACGTCTGTTCCCAGGTTGGAGCCATGGTTGATTCCGGAAATGACCATGTCGATACGCGGATTTATTAGCCTGGCGATTGCCAGTTTCACACAATCCACCGGGGTGCCGCCAACTATCCAGGCTTCATTTACTCCGTCTATTTCGGTGCGTTCAACCCTGATAGGGTCAAAAACAGTAATCGAGTGCCCGGTGCCGCTCCGCTCGCGATCCGGACATACCAAATACAATTCTGCTTCATCACGAAACGCTTTTATCAATGAATATAATCCGGGCGCACCAATTCCGTCATCATTGGTCAGGAGCAGTCTCATTCAAAGGCAACCTCCTGATTAAAAAATGTAATATCAGATAAGGGCCAGTATATTATGAATGCCTTGCCTTTAATCCGATCTTCGCTAAGCCAGATTTGCTTGCCTTCGGAGTCTTTCCAAGAATGAGTGTCATAACTCTGGTTGCGATTGTCTCCGAGTACGAGAATACAACCGTCAGGAATACGAACCGGCCCCCAGTTATAGTTGACTTTTTCCAACAGGTAGGGCTCATTAAGGGCTTTGCCGTTGATGTAAACCTTGTGATCCCGCATTTCCACGGTTTCACCTGGCAATCCGACTACCCGCTTAATATAATCTTCGGTGGCGTTGAGAGCTACCGGGGGATCAAAAACCACGATATCTCCCCGTTCCGGATCAGAAAAAGTGTATACAAACTTGTTTACCATTACGCGGTCCTGCAACTGGATCGTAGGAAGCATCGAGCCGGTAGGAATGACTCTTCCTTCCACCACAAAGGTCCGAAGCACCATAGCCAAAATAAACGCCAGTACAACTATGCTCAATGTCTCTTTAAGGTATTCTTTAATTTGCTCGCTCATATCACACCTCATTCGCCACAATGTTTAACAGAACTATTATAATAGTCCTTTCATTAAAAAACAAATACGCTATACTGTTTTTAATGTTTTGATCGGACATGCAGGACAACAAAATGGGAGGCGTACAGGTTTTATGGTTGAAATCAGCCCTTTTTATAAAAAAAAGTATCTCTGCCCCCTGTGTAAAATGGAATTCACTTCTCTGGCCGTGCGCAGTTCAAAGATTAACCTGGTAGAGCGGGAAACAGATTTTCACCCGGTTTATCGCGGACCCAGCCCGTTGCACTATTCCATTATTGTCTGCCCGTTATGCAATTATGCAACTTCTGTTAAAAATTTCGACCTGCCTCTATCTGAACAGTCCATGCATATCCTGGCGGTGGCTCTTCAGCACTTAAGCGAAAAACGCGCTGATTTAACAGGTTTGAGAAACCTGGAAGACGTTCTGCAATGCATGGAAAAAGCCATAAATATTGCTACTTTGAAACAGGATGATGAGGATCGCATAGCCAGCCTGTATTTATACAAAGGCTGGATAGCGCGCGAAATAGGCAACGCGGACCTGGAAGAGTCCTGTCTAAACGATTCACTGGACAAGCTTTACTATGTATTTAATCATCATAGCAGCGGTGTATGCGTATTCAACGATGTTCAACTTACCTATTTACTGGGAGAGCTGAATTTGCGCCTGGGTGTTCCTGCCGAGGCGGTGCAGTGGTTTGCCAAAACGGTCAATCATCGAGATATAAAGAGCTATCCGCAAATAGAAAAGCTTACCCGGGATCGCTGGAGCGATGCCCGTGACGCTTCATTCGCAATGATGCATGAGGATAATCCTGACAAAAACGATGAAAATGAGTCTGAAAAAGAGGCTGAAAACAGTCCTGATAATATTGACAATAATGATAAAATAGGGCTAAAGACTAAACGTCCTTCTCTTTTTGGCCGCAACAAGCGGCCGGAAACTCAGATACGCATAAACTCGGATATTATTACCTGGCTTGAAGGGCAAATCACCTCAAACAATGGTGTTCCTAACCTGGAGGACTCTTTAAACTGCTGTCTTAACGCAGTTATGAAGATCTGCGCCGATAAGCCGCTTTCTGTTGAGGTTTTAAAGAATTCTGCCAAATTAATCGACTTCATGCGCATTAATATGAAACTAGAAGAATAACAGGGGGCAAAAACAGTGAACGAATACATGGATAGAGTGATTGAGCGCGCCTATGCTCTAAATGCATCCGACATTCACCTTGTAGAGAACCAGTCGCCCATTGTCCGTGTGGCAGGCGAGCTAGAGGCTTTCGATGACCTGGAACGGCTTGATGCCATACATGTTGACGAGCATTGCCGTTCGCTCATTTACGAGCCGGAGCAGTTCAAGCGTTTAAGAGACCACAAGCATGTTGATCTGTCCTTTTCATATCGCAGTCATGGCCGGGTGCGGGTAAACATTTACTATCAACAAAATCACCTTGCAGCAGCCCTCCGCTTGATTCCCAACCAGGTTCCGGACATTCACACCCTGGGATTGCCTCTAACTGAATTCGGACCGCTGCTAAATGGCGGCGGGCTGATTCTGGTTACCGGCGTTACCGGCAGCGGGAAATCAACCACTCTGGCCGGCATGATTGATTACATCAACAAGCGCCGCCGTTGCAAGATAATTACCCTGGAAGACCCTATCGAATATGTACACCCGCATATGAAAGCGGTGATCAGCCAGCGTGAAGTTGGTTCAGATACGCCCACCTTTTTGGATGGTCTGACCTCGGCGCTTCGTCAGGATCCAGATGTCATTCTGGTCGGAGAAATGCGGGATCTGGATACCATAAGCGTTGCTCTGACCGCAGCCGAGACCGGTCATCTGATCCTGGCCACCTTGCATTCTGGAGATATAATCCAGGCTATTGAGCGAATAATTGATGTTTTTCCGGCTCACCAGCAGGAGCAGATCAAGCTCCAACTTGCCACATCGCTGAAAGCCGTAATCGGTCAGCAGCTGGTTCCGCTAATTGACCGGAAAGGACGGGTCCTGGCTTGCGAAGTGTTGATTGTAAACCGGGCAATTAGAAACATGATTCGGAAAAGCAAGGCATTCCAGTTGACGTCCAACATACAAACCGGGTCCGGCCAGGGTATGACCAGCATGCAGCAGTCCTTGACCCGGCTGTATAAAGAAGGCATGATCAGCAAAGAAGAGATGGAGTTGAGATCAGTCGAGTCGTTGTTTTAATTTTTCGCTTTTCACAACCATCTGGACAGGTGTTCAGCCAGCTCCACGCTGCCGGTTATCCGGCAGTTTTTTATTGGCAAGCTATTTAGTATGGTTTGTCCATAGGATTTGCTGATCAAGCGCCGGTCAAAAACCACCAGCGCACCGTGGTCTTCTTCACTTCGTATCAGCCGGCCAGCCCCCTGCTTGAATCGCAAAGCCGCATCGGGCAACATGAACCCTGAAAAAGCGTTTAATCCAGCTTTGCGGTAGTAGCTTTCCCAGGCGGCAAAATATGGATCTGACGGCGATCTGAACGGTATTTTTACTATTACCAGCAATTTTAGCAGATCTCCTTTAAGATCCACGCCTTCCCAGTATGTTTCCAGTCCGGCCAGCACTGCATGATCAAGGCTGGTAAAGCGATCCATAATCCTGGCAAAATCGCCGTCTTCATATTGAACCAGCAATTCCACCCCGGCTGATTTGCATATCGGGCGCAGCAAGCCGGAACACAGGGTCATGCTGCGTCTTGATGTAAACAGCAGCATGGTCTTGCCTAAAGCGGGATCGATGATATCCCCTATCAGGGCAGCCACTTTGCTGTCAAACGCCGGATGCCCTGGCTCGGGAAGATCATCCACCACGAACAGCATGGCATTTTTTTTATAGTCGAAGGGTGAGCCCGCAATGTAATATCGCAGCCGCCCCGAGTGCATATAGGGAACTAAAGCAGTTCTTTCAACTATGGCTGAAAATTCGTCCTCTACAGTCAGCGTTGCCGATACCATGATTAGTGACGTCATCTTGCTATACAACAAACCGTCAACTACACTAGCCTGATCCAGGCTGGCCGAACAAAAAGCGGTCACCTTGCTGTTCTGGCAGTCCATCCAGCAGATTTTCTCGTCGTCATAAATCCAGCTGTTCAACAAATCCCGGCTGTTCTGCGCCCAGATTTCCAATTGTACTGCATAATCCTCAAAATCCTGAAGATCAGGATCAGCCGCTGCAATGTCCCGCAATTTCAGGGCGGCAAGCATCAAGGCGTAGTGGCATTCATCGTGGATGTCTACCAGTTCTTCAAGCCAAATATGGGGCACGGAAGCGTTCAAATATACCGCACCGGAAAGATTGCCAGAGGGAATACCGTCAGATGCGGTTTTAAACAGCTTGCGCAGGAGCTTCTGGGCACGGGCAATGATTCCGCAGCCCTCTTCCACAAGCGCGCCCAACTCAGCAAACTCGTGTTTTACAGGCATTAGCATGCCTCTTTCCTTCTGTTTCTCCTTATGGAACAGAAAGGTCAAGACAAAGATAATTTCTTCATAGGAACAGACTAATGAGGATTGCTCAAAAACCTCTTGCGGAAACACATGAGCCTCATCAATTATTAAGTGTTGATAGTCCCCCAGTATTTGGCTTCCGGATGCCATATCGGCCAGCAGCATCGAATGATTGGTAATGATAATGTCGGCATTCCTGGCCCTGCGGATCATTTTCATCCGGAAGCAGCGATCCTGAAAGCGGCAACGGTCTTTTTGGCAGCTGTAACGGTCAGCAGACAGTACCGGCCAGTGTTTCAGCAGCGTTCCATCCAGGTTGAGCTCCATACGGTCCCCGGTACGAGTTGTTTCAGCCCATTTCAGCACTTTTTCAATCATTAGCTGCTGCTCACTGTTCAGGCTTATCCGGCCTGCCTTTATTTGGTGATACTTATGCCAGCACAGGTAGTTTTCACGGCCTTTGACCTCCACTGCATCAAACGGCAAGCCCAGATGTTTCCTTAAGGCGGGAAGGTCTCTGGAAGCCAGCTGGTTCTGAAGCGCTTTGGTTTTAGTAGAAACAACCACTTTTTCTTTACAAATGGTCGCCCACAGAATGGCCGGAACCAGATAAGCAAAGCTTTTTCCCACTCCGGTTCCAGCTTCGGCGAGCAGGAAATCCTCATCTATGAATGCAGCAGCTACATTTAGCGCCAGTTCGTACTGCTCCCGCCGGAAAACGAATCCCGGCATTTGTTCCTGAAGGCTGCCATCAGCTTTAAAAATGTTTTCTACATCGGCAATAATGTCATGCAATGATGGAATCTCTCCTGATTCATTCAATATTCAATGGTGCTTTAATAAAAAAGGTGCCCTGCGCTGCCAGCAGCAGCGATTCGCTTGAATAAACCCTGGCTTGAGTATATACCAGCGATTTATTGGCTTTGATTATTGTGCCTTCGGCACGAATCAACTGGCCAAACGGGCAGGGCTTTATAAACGAGGAGCTCAGGTCTATCGTTACGCCTATAAATCCGATGGTACGCACTGCGTTTCCCATTGCTCCATCTGCCAGAGTAAGGAGCAAGCCTCCCTGCACCAGGCCAATTGCATTGCAGTGTTTCTCCTCGCAGTCAATCTGAAATACCATTCGGCCTTCGGACATATCAGCTATAGAAATGCCCATAAACTTATAAAAAGGGCTATCTTCAACGCTTTTAGCGATATATCGTGCCAGCTTGGTTTCCACAGGCCGGGTTTCATTGTTTTCCACTGACATCAAATCCTTTCATATATGGCAAATATTTGTTTGGCATCCCGGGAAATGCTGCTTTCTTCAATTTCGGCAATAATTTCTGGTTCTGGCGAGCGCCTGGCCACTTCTAACAAGGAATCACGGTCTATATAATCGAATGGCAGGGCACGATATTCCCTGAATCCGGCCTGGCTGAACAGAACATTCAGCGCCCTCCGGTCAAAATGATGCAGGTGAAGCATGGCTGGAAATAGAGTGCCTTCAATGCTTTCATGCACCTTTTGTTCCAGCTCGCCGCAAGCGGTTGGAGTGGTGACCAGTACCATGCCGCCTTTCCTTAATAACCGGGAAAACTCGGCAGCAACCTGTTCTGGATTGTATGTATGTTCAAGCACATCCAGGCAGTTAATATAATCGAAGCTACCAGCAGGGTAAGGCAGGCAGTCCAGACTGCCTGCAGCAAATGAAATATCATGGATGTCGCTGGCAAACAGGCCTGGTGCGGAAGGGAAATCGCAATGTACGCTTATATCACCCAGTTCCGCTTGAATAAGGTTCAGAAGGTTTGTGAGCATACTGGTATCACCTTCTTTGACCAGACGGTGCATGGCCCTGGCCCTGGCAAGACGGGGCGGGCAGGAATCAACTGCGGTCACCGAACTCAGCTGGCTGATAAGCAGAGCAGCGAAACCTGAACCGCATCCAGCATCCAGCACCCGGCCCTTGCGTTGTTTCAACTCGGGATAGGCATATTTCAAAAAGGAATATTCTCCTCCCGAAGAAAAATTTTGGAGAGAAATGACTTCATTAAGAATAAATAAATCATTTTGGGTCAGGCTGCTGCCGATTACCTTCCTGAACCAGTTACGCAGGCGGACATCGCCCTTCAGCATAACCGTCAAACCTCCCGAATCGCAGCATCCCGTCATTTTTTCGACCCTGGCGCGATTTTCGCTGCCCATAGCTTTCCAGATATAATCTACAAAAAAGGGAAAACATATATTGCCGGTAACATTGAAAAGGATCGCCATTTCCGGCTGGTTATGGCTAATCCTCCTGGACAACGCATAGAACTGGACTAGAAAAACCAGCGATTCCCGGTCATCGCGGATAAACAGTCCGGCGTAGTCAGCTGCCAGATCAGAGCCGGGTACAATCAGCGATCTGTACAGCTCCAGAATGCCTGGCTCAACAGCCTGGAAATAAAACTGGAAAAAATCACGGATGATCATTATGCTAACCTCTTTCACCTTGCATTTCCCCGGTTAGAGGCACTATCCGGCTAAATGCCATTGATTCTGCCGCCACGTTAAAATTGGCGCTCATTTGAATATGCATTGACCCTTTGCCGTTAATTACATCATGGTATAAATCCAGCCGCAGGCCCGAATTGCCGTAACCCATCCTGCTTTGAGCAGGAAAAACCAGGCCTTTATAGTAATTTTTCACTGCCGGCCTGATCACAATACGGGCCAGATTACAATCAGACGGCATACTGAAAGCCACTGCATTGTCGAAGGTGGTTCCAAAACCTCCTGCTATGCGGTACACATAGGTTAGTGAATCCATTCGCCCCGCCGTGGCCAGCTCTTGACGAGTGTAGTCGTCTTGAACACTTTCCGGCTCCTGGTCTATAAATATCCGGACAACCTTGTCTAGGCCGCAATTGAATCCTACATAGGAAAACGGCCTGAAGGTCTGCTCATCGGAAGGGCTGGCGCTGGTTACCGCTTCAATCCGCAACTGCCATCGACGAGGCCGGGATTCCTTTATTTCCGTTCGCACAGAAACCGTAATGCCATGCTGGTCAAGGGTAAACGTCTTTTTCATAATGCTTTTCACCAATTGGCCGCGGTATTCCGCCTCAATTGCAGACTCTATGGTTATGCTGGCATGGGCCGGGCCGCAGTCAGTTTCGCTCAGGGAAAAACGGCAGCAGTCAAAACCTAGCGCACCGCCATTGCCATATAATTCATCTTCGCATATATCTGCCCGAAATGAGTTACGGCACCTTTCTAACCGCCCCCCCTCCGGATAAAAGCTCCGAGTCAGCTCGGAGTCTGTTTCGGTAAGAACCACAACTGCAGAATGCTTGAGAATTTCATGGTATGATCCCAGTTTCTGCATATCGCAGGACAACAGTTCCTCAATTCGTTCCTGGCAGCCGGCAAGTGCTGGATCCATGCGGTAGTAATAGGCAATGCAACCGCCGCAGGGTTCAATGATCACTATCTGTCCCGCGGTCTGCAATACCCATTCGTCACACCCGTCGCGGTTCCAATCGTAGACTGCCACTGAACAATCCGCCTCACTTTTTTCATTGATCGAAGCCAACCGTGCCTTACCCAGCGCCATGGCAAGCTCCAGATAGGCCAGGGCCTGCATGTCAAAATAGGGAGCCGCACCGTAAGCTGGGTGACGGCTGGCCCATTTGGGGTCTTCCTGGTAGGCCAGATGGCGCACACGGTTAATCAAGGAGTATATCCTGCGATCATCTGGGTTCATCATGGTTTGAATAATGGAAAACCGTTCCGGCGAGCTCATTATTGCCCGCCTTACTGCGTCACGAACATTATCCGCCAGCATTAATGTGCTGCTATTTGAGCTGTTATTATCAAGGATTGCAGTTTCCCAGGCTTCCAGAAGTTCTTCACAGTTGCGCAGACGAGCCAGCGGCTTGCGCAGCCGTTCTTCCGCCAGGCACAGGCCTCTAATGCCCCTCCGGGCTGTCCATTTCTCCCATTCAGGATAGCTGCGGCTGCTGCTGACCGGATATGTGTCCAGGTAGCCGCAGTTCTCAAGATATTCTTTCGGCACGGTAAAAGATATTTCTGAATCCTTTTCAACCAGGGTAAAAAATTCCTTCAGCCAGACGCTGTCCCCGCTCGAATCGTGACTCCATTGCCCCAATTTTTCAGCGTCTTCAAAAATCAAAGCGATGGGTGGCATCGTCCGTTGCATCATCGCCGCCGCCTCCCGTGCTTTGCGCAGCTGCTCCTTAATCGCATAAACATAATGAGCCGGGTCAATTCTGACATTATCACCGGCAGCAGCGGGCTGACGTTTGAGCAACTGGTAGCGAAACTGGCTGTGCACTGGAATGGTGAAAAAACTCTCCCCTTCAATTTCGTCTCGAAGGGCATACATGGCCAGTTCGGGCGGGAAATGGCTGCAGGTTGTCGCTGAATACTGGTCTTTGACCCCGAAATATTCCATGCAGTAATCGCTCTGCGCCCCGGGATATGCAAAATAGGGCTGGTAGAACGTTTCAGCATCGAGATAAAATATTGCCGCCGCTCCATTAAGCCGGGCGGCACGGCTGGCCGCCAGCAAAGCATATTCACCGGCTTCCCTTTCCACCACATGCAATGCCTGCCAGTCACTGCATTGCAATCCGGCCACTTCATGCAACAGCTCTCCATAAGCAGCCACCTGGTAATAAAAATCATCGCTGCGCGAACTCAACTGGGCAAATGACTCATCGGCAAATCCGCCTATAAATCCAATTCTCCGGTCAGCAGCCAATTTTCTAATACGTGCGGCATATTCAGGCTTTTCATTTTTTATCCAATACAGCCAGGGTCCCGAAAAGTGCAGATTGATTCTGAATCCGGGCAGTTCTCGGGCCGATTCCTCCAATAGCTCCATCCAGGGCAGGTATGAATTCCGGTATACTTCTTCCCTGGTCCGGTAAAGCTGAAAATGCGGCTGGTGAAAATGCGGGCAAAAAGCAATGTAGCCTAACATGCAGCACCTCTATTCTGGATAGCTCTCCTTACTGTATCGTAATCAAGTCCAGATAGAAAATCATCCCGGTGTTCAAGCGATTTCATCCAATCCTCAAATTCGCTGCTGATGTTTCCGGCTTCTTCCTCGGCCAGCAGCCGGTGCAGACGCGCATAATGTTCAAAAAAGCGGTGCATTGCGTAATCCCTGGTCAGATTATTGCTGACCATGAAAAACCAATCGCTGCTTTCCAGCAGCAGTAATTCCTTTAAGGCCTGATCAACGATTCGCTTTTCCTTGCCGCCGCCATTTTTTTTCATCCAGATCTCCCAGAAAGCATTGCTCGCTTCCGCAGCCAGTTCCCACATCCAGACGGTTTCTTCGTTCTGCCAGATGAAGTGCTTGCCCCCCATTCCCCAGGAGGATTCGAACAGATTAGCCTCCTGCCGCGGGGCTTCGACTCTGGAGGGCAACTGAAGCTTCAGACCGGAACGGCTGTTAATTAGCCTTAAAACCGTCTCCAGCCATAAGATTCCTTCCCACCACCAGTGGCCAAATAGTTCCGTATCGTAGCACCCAACTATCAAGGGTTGTTCAACCCCTATTTTCCGGGCATGAAATATAGTATTGCCAACGCTTTCAACAAAATGGGCAGCATGTTCAACTGCTCGACGGCTGGCTTTTGCCGGGTCATAATATTGTTTCTGTCCGGCATGTTTGCGCTCCGTTACCCTCCAGTACTTTAACCCCGAGCGCGGAGAGCGCAAATGGAACTCACGGTAATCGGCATCCCCTGGATAGCCAGAGTCAGCCGACCAAACCTGCTGGCTGATCATGGCATTTCTGCCCAGAACAACCAGATCCCGTCCTTTAACATAGTATGGCCGATAAGTCGAAAGCCCGGTTTCGGCAAAAAATTCGATATCAGCGGTCATTTCAGAATTGGATGGACTGGAGTCCCCTTGCGGACGGCCGCCCTCTACTGCGTGGCTGTCAACAAAAAAATTCCGGAATCCGCATTCAAGAAGCGCTTGTTCAAGCCCATCCTTGTAACCGCATTCCGGCAGCCAGAAGCTGCATGCCTGGCGGCCGAAATGTTTTTCATAGCTCATCTTGCCAAGATGCACCTGGGCCTGTACGCTTCGCTCATCCACCAGCGGAAGATAGGCATGAGTAGCCGCAGTGGCCACAATTTCAATGCTAGAGCTTTCCTGCAGCCGGTTAAACGCTGCAATAAGGTCCTGGTTATAGACGATCATAAACTTCATTTTTATGCCGGCATAAACCCTTTCGTAATAAGCGGCCATGCGGCTTAATGATTCCTCACCCATTGCAGCATAATGCCTCTTATCAGCGGCAGCCAGGCACTCACAATCGGTTAAATACTTTTCAAACGCCTGATGTATGTAGGGGGATTCCAACTGGTCGAGAAGGGTGGGACTCAGGCTGACAGCTATTCCCGGCTGGATTCCGTCCTGAACCAGGCGGTTCAGCATGTCCAACAACGGGATGTAGGTTTCCGCCATGGCTTCGAACAGCCAGACCTCTCCAAAAGGCCAGCGCCCCTGGTGTTTCACATAAGGTATGTGACTGTGCAGCATAAGAATCATTTTGGCCATTATTGTTCTCCGTCTAAATACCCGCTCCCAGGTTTGAACTGCGCCTTTTTATATACATTTAAGGTTGCCGACGCCAGGCAGGTCCAATCGTATTCTTCACGCACACGATTTTTAGCCTTGAATCGCATCCCGTCCGTTTGATCTGGATCATCCAGCAATTCCGCTATTGCTGCCGCCAGCGATTTGTCATCGCCGGGAGGAAAGAGAAGCCCGTTTTGCCGATTCTCAATAATTTCTGCCAGGCCTCCCGTGTCACTGGCTATAACCGGGGTGCCTGCCGCCATGGCTTCCAGAGCCACTATCCCAAACGGCTCGTAAATACTAGGGAAGACTGCGATACAAGCGCGTGAGTATAAATAATTCCGGTCCGTTCGCTCAATAAATCCGGTGAATTCTATCTTTTCGCCTATCCCCAGTTCCTGGCCCAGCTTTTCAAGCCGGTCCCGCTCTGGCCCTTTTCCGCAGACATACAGGCGCAAGCATGTATAATCCGCCGATAAGCGGCTAAAAGCCCTTATTAAACAGTCTACACCCTTTTCAGGAACAAGCCGCCCCAGAAAAACAACCGGCCATACGCCTTCAGGAATGATTATACCCGGCTGATACGGCACATCTTGCAACTGGTCCAGGTCGACTCCATTTGGTATGACGCTTATTCCTTCGGCAGAAAGTCCAAACTGCCGGATTATTTCATTTTTCATAAATCGGCTGCAGCAAATAACATGTGAAGCTTCTGCTGCCAGGTTTCTTTCAATTTCATTTATTTCATGCTGGGTGCGATTATACAGGCCGCGATTGCGGCCATGTTCGGTGGCATGAATGGTGCTGACCAGAGGTATTTCGTAGACGCTGGATAGAGCTCGTCCTGCATAGGCAGCCAGCCAGTCATGAGCGTGAATAACATCGAATGATTCGGAATTGCTTACCAGGGCCACAGCCTGGCGAATGGCATCACCGTTGAAATAAAAGGTCCAGGCCTTAAAGTTCTGCTGACGATTGGACGGATTGCCGGCCCGATGAATGTAAACCCCGTTAAGATGATCATTATCAGGAATTCCTTCAATCCTCGGGGTAATCACATGTACCTCTACACCAAGCCGGGCCATGAAACGGCTAAGGTCATAGACGTGCTGCCCCAGGCCGCCAACGATATTGGGTGGGTATTCCCAGCTCAGCATCAGTACTTTCAAGCTCAAGCCTTCTTTACACCGTTAATACAACGATTATATTACCAGAAATCTCTATTCAAAGGTAGTTTTTTTGCTATAATACAGGAGGATATGCCTGCTGATGCCGGAATCCAATCTATTTTTCCCAGGAGGTTTATATGACAGTCGAATTTGCAAACAAGCCTATTCATGATTCAATCATAAGGGATATAGCGCTTGCCCCCGAAGGTTACAAGAAACTTGAATGGGCCCGCCGTCATATGCCGGTTTTGTCCATGCTGGAAAAGGGTTTTATTCTTGATCTGCCCCTAAAAGGCAAAACCATAATGTGCGTGCTGCACCTGGAAGCAAAAACCGGCTACCTCCTGCAAACCCTTAAGGCTGCCGGGGCAAAGGTCGTTGCTTGCGCCAGCAACCCGCTATCTACCCAGGACGATGTGGTCGCAGCCCTGGCAGATTCAGGCATAACCATGTATGCTCTGCACGGAGAGAGCCTGCTCGAATATGACGAATTCCTGAACCTTGCCCTTGATTCAATGCCTGACGCCATAATTGACGATGGTGCTGATGCCATAACTACAGTTATCAAGCAGCGGCCCGAACAGGCTAAATCCATTATTGGCGGTTGCGAAGAAACCACCACCGGGATTGTTCGCTTGAGAGCCATGGAAGAGGATCAAGCTCTGCCCTTTCCCATGATCGCAGTTAATGACGCTTACATGAAATACCTTTTTGACAACCGTTATGGCACGGGGCAGTCGGTTTGGGACGGAATAAACCGGACCACCAATCTGGTTGTGGCCGGCAAAAACGTTGTTGTAGCCGGTTATGGATGGTGCGGAAAAGGTGTGTCCATGCGCGGCAAAGGCATGGGCGCCAATATTATCGTGACTGAAATTGATCCGGTTAAAGCCAATGAAGCTATCATGGATGGCTTCAAAGTGATGCCCATGTCCCGCGCAGCTGAACTGGGTGATATATTCATAACGGTGACTGGAAATGTCAATGTTGTCCGCGAGGAGCACATGATGGTTATGAGAGACGGTGCCATTATGTGCAATGCTGGCCATTTCGACGTCGAAATCAGCAAGCCGGATCTGGAATCCCTTGCGGTCAGCCGGCGCCTTATTCGCGCCAACACTGAAGAATTCGTTTTGCAAGATGGCCGCAGGCTATACCTGCTGGCGGAAGGGCGGCTGGTCAACCTGGCTGCTGGCGACGGTCATCCCGCCGAGGTTATGGACCTCTCCTTCTCGCTTCAGGCGCTGTCTTTAATGTATGTGGTTGAAAACCACCAGTCCATGGAAAAACGTGTATATAATGTTCCAGAAGAAATAGACCGCAAGGTGGCATTTCTCAAGCTTCAGTCCGATGGCGTAATGATTGACGAACTTAACGAAGAACAAAAGCAGTACCTTTCAAACTGGGATACAAATATCTAAAATCTAATGAAGAAGTACGGTAGTGTAAGGACCAGGCGTGAGGGCTTTGACATGGCTGAATTAAACTATAACGCAGAAGCGCTGGGTAAAAAACTGGCCCGTGATGTGTGGGATGACGAGGGTAAGTTGCTGCTGCCCAAAGGAACAGAATTAACTCCGTCATATATGGGCTATATCATGCGCACCAAGCTCCGCAATGTTTATATTATAGACGAATTTGATCAAGAATGCAGTATTGAGATCGGTTCATCCGCTGGGGTATCTGAACCAGCGCCACCAGAGCCGGTGCGCGAGGATCAGGCCGAATTGTCCCGAGCCTTCCATCATACTGTCGACAGCTTCAAGAGCATGATGCACCGGGTTGCTTCCGGTCATGCAATAGCGAAAGCAGAAGTTGCCGAAGCAGTCGATTACATGTTCCCGGCCATCAGCAAATCCAGCAATGTTCTTTATAGCTTGCAGAATCTGCGCACTAGAGATGATTATACATTCGAACATTCAGTGGCCGTATGCGTCATTTCCTTGAAAATCGGACAGATTATGGGCTTTGATGATAACAAGCTAAAGAGCCTTGGAATGGCCGGACTATTGCATGATATAGGCAAGGCGCGCATACCGATGAACATTCTGCAGAAGCCCGATCGTCTGACCGATGATGAATACAAGGAAATTAAAAAGCATCCCGTTTATGGATACCGCATTGTCCAGGATATGAACTTCGAAGACCGGGATATTGAGTATGGTGTATTTGAACACCATGAACGCCATGACGGAGGAGGATATCCCATAGGTATTGAAGGCGATAAAATCCATGAGTATGCGAAGATAATAGCAGTCGCCGACGTTTTCGATGCTATAACTTCAGATCGCGCATATAGACCGCGCTTCGGCCTTCTACAGGCCGTGGAGGAAATTTGCAGCCGCGACTCCGGGTATCTTGACTCCAGAATAGCGGAACGATTCATTAAATATATCCTCAACGTTTCACCAGGTGACAAGGTTATTCTTAGCACGGGAGAAACCGCAATAATCCTAATGGTAAACGATGATGAGCCGTTACGGCCGCTGGTCAAGGCCGGAGAACGGTTTATCGATCTCAAGGAAGACCGCTCCATCAGTATTGAAAACCGCTTATAGGTATCGCAGAATCAGTCCCCAATTCATCTAACGGACCGTTCCAGAAAATATGACCAGCTTTATGAACTCAAAGCCCTTATTTGTTTGGAGCCCGTATAACCATAATATCAGTCCCTTCCAGGCCCGCAGTCATGGAACGGATTAGTCCTGCCGGGCAAACCAGTATTTGGCCTGCTCCGAAGGCGGCGGTTTCCCCACCAGCACTTATAAGCCCGCTTCCTTTTTGGATAATAAACACCACCTCAACTTCAGCAACATGTTCTCCAACCGTTTCACCCGCTTTAAGAAGCAGATTAACCAGTCGCAGTTCCGGCTGGTCCACCAGCATTCTGGAAACTCCGCCAAGTGGTGTGGCTTGGACGGGAATATCAGAAATATTTTGCACCTTCACCATGTTCACCTCCTCAACCATTTGCACCAGTTTTTAAAGCCATCTGCCGGTTTGAACCTTGTAAATTCCGGCCTGGACCGGGCAGCCCGGATCTGGGGCCCACATATTACCAGTGGAGGCATATGCCAGGCAGCGCAGCCCTCCGTTGCAAATCTGTTGATAAAGACAGCGGCTGCAGTCTTCACACTGGCCTTCGCGGAGGCTTTGCATCAGATTCCTATTGTAGATGCCATTCAGAGACTCTTCCAACACGTTGCCTGCTGCCAGCGGCAGCCGCCGGCAGGGATAAACAGTGCCATCAGGCAATACTGCCATCAGGCTTTCACCAGCAGAGCACCGGTAGGCGCGTCCTCCCTCTAAAAACTGCAAGGCCCGGTTCAGAGAAACGTTTCTCGCATTTCTTAATCTTTTCAAGTAATCGTAGCTTTCTTCGGGATTCATGCATTCAAGCAGGCTGTCTCCAACTGCTGGTATCATACGGTCAGACCACACTTTTACGCCTTTATTCCGGCTGGCAATAGCGGCAACATCACTTATCTGGCGATAATTGAGGCGATGGGCAGTAAAAGATATGGAAACCGGAATGTTTGCGGAAGAAAGACAAGCGATGCCATCCATGGCTTTATCATATGTTCCTGCTCCACGAATTTCATCATGGGTGGCGGCATCACCTTCAACGCTTACCTGTACATAGCTCATCCCGCTTTTTTTCAGGCGGCAAGCATACTCATGGCCGATCAAAGTGCCATTGGTCAACACCGCTCGGCCTATTTCCGGGTAATCACTTTTAATAAGATCCAGAAGCGCCCAGAAATGAGGATGAATCAGAGGTTCGCCGCCGGTAATGGTAAGAAAACCGGGCCTCTCTAATGAATTAAAAAATAATGCAAACTGCTCAAGCATATGACGCATTTGCTCCCAGCTGGCTTCATTCGTGTAGCCGGACTGGTAGCAATGAGCGCAGCGGCAGTTGCACCGGTCGGTTATATGCCACTGAATGTTAAAACCTTTGTTAGTCACTGCCTCTGCATCCTCCGCCACATCTAATGTTGCAACCACTGCTGTCACTGTCACTTATGCAGGAGAATCCACCGCCGATATAGATTGAAGAAGACTCATTAATACGCACCCCTTCTAATTATTATCAGGTCATTATTTGACTAGCTGGCCTTCATTTGCTATATTATGAAGGCACTGTGCGCCCGTAGCTCAGTGGATAGAGCACCGGCCTCCGGAGCCGGGTGCGGAGGTTCGATTCCTCTCGGGCGTACCATTCATATCCACAGCCTGCATTTAATGAATCCATTACATTGAGCCCACATTTCCGCCGCTTATGGCAGGCAAGCTCAACTGCAGCCATTCGATGGTTAATCGCTCTCTGAATTCCGTGTTTCCAGTAAACTGGTGATCTGCTTCAGGAACCATGTGCAGTACTGCATGAGATCTTCTAGCTATAAGCAGAGCATCTTCAGGGTCCACCACTTCATCAATCCCGCCCTGAATTACCAGAAGCGGGCGCTCTCCAATCGCTTCGATATACATATCCATATCATGTCCATTGAAATCGGCAAGCAGTCCAGTTCCTACCTGATAATCACCGGATTCATCAGACATGTTGATAATCTGTTCCGGCCCTTTCAGGTTGTATTGCGAAGGTATAATTCTCTTGAAGGTGGCCTGCAACCGCACTGGTGTTGACCAAAAAACAAAGGCTCTCACCCTGCGATCGGCGGAACCGCCTGCCAGCACCGTACTTCCGCCAAAGCTACGGCCCAGCAAAATAACTGGCAACTGACACTTTGCGGATTGATAATCGATTACAGCCTGCAAATCCTCAACCTGGCGGCTGAGGCTTACCGATGAAAAATCTCCGGTGCTGCCCCCGGAACCAGTGAAATCAAAGGCCAGAACGTTCAGGCCGATGGCATTGGCCTGTCTGGCGAAAAAGCCGATCCGCCCACCATTTTCTTTACCGCCGCGAAAACCGTGGCATATGATCAGGCTGGCCCTGGCTTCTATATTTTCAACATCAGCTGCGCATGCTTCCAAATATGCTCCGTTTTGACGGTATATTCGAATTACTTCAATAGAAGGCGCCATTAAATCACCTTTACGTTTTTCTATTCCATAACAGCCTACATTGGTTTATGCGGTTTCTGCTTTTTATCGGATTCATCCCTTACCCGGTTCTTGCACATATCACAAATAAAGGTGACCTCTTTCTTTTCAGAACTCTTGTCGACAAGCTTCTTGTAATCGGTATTATCTGCAGTTACATCATATAATTTGCCGCACATCAGGCAGCGAGCAGCTACTGTCATGGCCATTCCTCCCTTTATTTTCTTTACAGGCTAATTTGCAATTTCTATATATGTGACCCGCTGGTAATTATATACTCCCTTAACATTTCCATCCTGATCATAGTAATAGCACCGGGAAGCTCCGCCCGCATACAGATCCTCGCCTTCTCCAATCCCCAGGTCTTTTACCCAGGTTTCCAGCTTATCCTGACTGTCGAAGTGAATAATAACCTTCGTTAGCGCACTGTCTGTTTCATGGGTTCCGTTACTAAAAGATTCAAGCGAATATGCTCCACTGCATCCTGCACAGAACAAGAGAACGCACACAGATCCGGCCAGCAGCATATTTTTTATACCCGAAGCCAAATTAGAATCTCCTTCCCCGGCGGCGCAACACCTGCGGATTGATTTGCTGGGTGCCGGCCCGCAGCGAAGATTGGCGTCGTTCCGACCAGCGTTTTAACTTTTGTTCAACCCGGCCGTGAATGCTGTCGGGCGGGAAATATCCGTTTTCGTCCTTGATTCCAGCTTCGATACCGGTGAGGATTTCAAGCCCCTGGTTAATGTCATCAATTGCCCATATATGGAAGCGCGCTGCTTTTACAGCTTCGACTACATCCTGCCGAAGCATAAGGCTGTCAGCGTTCTGCCTGGGTATTATGACACCCTGTTCGCCGGTTAGGCCTTTCTTCTGGCATACGATGTAAAATCCTTCGATTTTCTGGTTTACCCCGCCAACGGCTTGGATTTCACCGTTTTGGTTAACTGAACCGGTTACTGCTATCCCCTGTTTGACCGGCACTTCTGCCAGGCTGGAAATTAAGGCAAATAATTCTGCTCCAGAGGCGCTGTCCCCTTCCACCCCGGCATAACTTTGCTCCATAGTCAGGCTGGCAGACAACGAAAGCGGCCGTTCTTGAGCATACTGAGAGCCCAGATAGCCGTTAAGGGTTAACACCCCCTTGCTGTGTATCCTTCCGGAAAGCTGGATTTCCCGTTCTATGTTAATAATTCCGCGTTCGCCCATAAAAGACTTAGCGGTAATCCGTATAGGTTTGCCGAATGCATAGTCTCCCATGTCATAGACGGCCAGACCATTTACTTCGCCTATCCTGGTGCCGCTGGCATTGATTATGAGATCACCCCGGTTAATATGTTCCTGAACCTTTTCCTCAATGATGGAACAGCGGTAAATCTTATCATTGATGGCCTGTTCAACCTCTTCCATGCCGACAAGCTCTTTTTTTGCCTGTTTAGCCCAGCTGTTGGCTTCATATATTACTTCCACCAGGCTGTTAAAATGGGTGGACAGCTTGGATTTGTGCTCGGCCATGCGGCTGCCGTATTCAACCACCCGGGCAACCGCTTCAGGTGTGAAATGACGCATTTTCTTGTCATCACATACAGAAGCTATAAATATTGCATATTCCTTGATGTGCCGCATATTGCGATCCATTTCCGAATCAAAATCGGCCCTTATCTTGAAAAGCTTCTGAAATTCTTCGTCATGGGCATAAAGCAGATAATAATACATGGGTTCTCCGATCAGAACCACCTTGATATCCAGCGGAATTGCTTCGGTCTGCAAAACCTCGGTATTGGTGAGCCCCATCATTTTGGCCAGGCTCTCCACGGTAATTTCCCTGGTCTTGAGCGATTTTTTAAGCTTGTCCCATATATATATGTTTTTTACGACATCATAAACGTTTAGCACCAGAAAGCCGCCATTGGCACGGTGAATAGAGCCGGACTTAATTTTAGTGAAATCAGTAGTCAGAATGCCAAATTTCCCTTCGTATTCAACCTGACCGAACAGGTTGGCATAACTGGGATTGTTTTCAATGATGACCGGCGCGCAGTTAATGTCGGTATTGTCCACCATAAGATTTACTTCATAACGGCGGAATGCAACCTTGCGGTCAATTAACTGAAACGGATCAATCTGGGCGCCCTCTTTCATAATAAACAGTTCAAGGTGATGCAGTATATCCTCTTGCATATCTTCCAGATATTGTTTTATAAACGTATCTTTGCCATATTTTTTATCAAGGCTGCGGAAATAGGGAATGCAAACACTCAGTACCGTCTCCTGCTCCATTTTTTTTATGGATTCTCGTACGCTTTTTTCCAGTTCCCGGTACTGTCTGAATCCTTCGTTAATTTTCTCTTGAACAATGGTGCTACGGCGCATTAATTCATTGCGGGCATTTTCATCCATTTCCATGAATTCTTCTTGAGTTAGCGCTTCTCCGTCTTCTTTCAACGGTATGCTGGATACTCCGTTTTGATTGCGGCTGATGGTAAAGCCAATTTCCCTGGCTTCATCCTCTATCCTCATGTACATGGCATTGGTCTCTTCCATAAGCTGGTTAAGAATGCCGGCTTTTTTGGCTTCATGCTCCTGACTTTCCATGGCTTTGGGAATCTGTTCGTTCAAAGCATCCATGGTTTCTTTAATATCCATTTTAAAACGGCGTCCATGCCCGCTGGGAAGCTGCAAGGCATGCGGCATATCAGAGTCCTTAAAGTTATTGACATAGCACCAGTCCGAAGGAGCCTTTTTTTTCTGGGCTTTCTTTTCCAGCATAGCCTTGGCCAGGGTGTTTTTCCCGGTGCCGTAGGCTCCCGACATATAAATATTGTATCCTTCATTGTCGATATCCAGACCGAACGACAGGGCCTTTACGGCTCGCTCCTGCTTAATAATGGCATTAACAGGCTTGAGCTCTGCCGTACTTTTAAACTTGAATAATGACGGCGGACAGACATTACTGAGATCTTTAGGCTTCAGCTTCAGTTTATTTAGATCCTCCAATGCTTAACACCCCATTCAACATCGTTTAATATTTGAATACCATTCCGGTCTCGGCTTTGAGCACCCGGCCGGGAAACGCGGCAAACAGCGCTGCGGCTGCGGCAAACCCGGTGCAGTGAGCAACTGCGAGCATAGTAAAATCAATGGAACGAAGCTCTTCTATTGTGCGGGAAATTCGGTCATTGCTGGCAGTAATCAGATGCGTTCCGCCGATAAATGCTAGAATCCGGCTGCGGCCGGTGCATGCCAGGGCATGGCGAATGGTGTTAATTATTCCGGCATGAGCGCATCCGCTAACAATTATCAGACCTTCCGGATGATCGATTATTAGCGCATTATCATCCTCTATTGAATCGGCTTGTAAAACCCCATTGCGTTCCATGCGGAAATCGCCTCCGGTGTCCTCGAAATCGGTAAGCCTGGGCACCGGCCCACTGGCATAAATGCCCGGGCCCAGGGCCGTAAATATGGGGGTTGGCATAAACATGGCGCCTGATTGTTCAATCTCATCCATGCTTACCGGACTGCTTACATCCATCAGCCGGTCATTCCCCCGAATTATGTAGCGCTTTCCAAACATGTCCGGATGACCGGCAACTTTCAGACCGGGATTAAGCTCCAGCACAGCGCTGATCGCTCCAGTGTGATCCATATGCCCGTGGCTTAATACCAGGGTGTCAATGTTCTCCAGGTTAATCTTCAAAAAACGTGCGTTGTCAATCAGCGCACCGGCGCTGCCGGTATCGAACAAAAAGCGGCTGCCATCTGCTTCTATCAGTGCGGAAAAACCGTATTCCCCCACCAGGCCGATCGTTGGAGTAGTGTTTTCTACCAGAATCCGTATGCTTACCTGCATATAATCCCCCTGCCTCGCGATTTCACTGGTAATGCTGCGGGTCAATTGCGATCCGTTTCGTGCGGGTTGAGCTTTTGACTGGCTGCATCCAGAACAGTGGTTCCAGAATGGCCTCGAATCTATGTATTGGACCGGTGTTTGCCGCTGATCAGAACCTGAATATGCTTGAAAACAACCACCAGCCATGGCAGCAGCCACCAAAACACGGATTCATAGAACGCACAAACTGCACTCGCTCCGAGCGCGGCGGTTAACGAGGCCGGATCAATATCTCTAAAATAAGAATAAAATAAAAACCATATAATAGCAAACACAAGTAATGCCGTCAGTAAGACACTCTGGTCAAAAACTGCGCCAGCAATTACCGCTCCTGCAACTGTAGACAGCCCTTTGCCGCCTTCAAATCTCAGCCATACCGGATAAAGATGCCCCATTACGGCTGCGGCAGCGGCTAGAAAAAGCGGGCCTCCAAGTACAACGGCTAATGCCACCGCAGCAGCGCCTTTCGAGGCATCTAAAACCATGACTCCGATTCCGGCTTTCCAGCCCAGGGTTTCTTTCATATTCATTGCTCCGACATTGCCGCTTCCATGGCGCCTGATATCAATGCCTGCCACCAGTTTGCCAAAAATGTATGCTACTGGAATAGAGCCCAGCAAATACGAAACAGCAACTGTCAGAGCAGTGATCATGGTATCTTTTCCTCGCTATAACCAATAGGGTTGGTTTCACAGTCAACCATTTGTATTGGGATTTCAAGATGGTTTATAATCTTTTCAATCTCCTGCCGGGTATCAGGCGTAGCCAGAATAGACACCAGGCCAGAAGAGGTATCAAGGGTGGAAACAATTCCTAGATGATTGCAGGCTTCAATAATTTTGCTGAAATAGTCTATATCTTCGCTTCGCATTTTCAGAATTATGGTCTCTTCATTCATTATTCGACCTTCTCCTCAATATTGAACCTTCCTGGACCACCTGTTCACAGGGCAGGAAAACCGTTTGCCGGGGATGGCGAGCCCGGTCCAGTTCCTGCCCGTCAATGTCATAAAGCCGTTCCAGCTTGAGAACATGAAAAGTGCCATCAGGCTGAAATATTTCCAGCTGGTCGCCAGGACCGAAATTGGACCTCTGCTCAACCAAAATGCCGCCCCGCTCCTGGTCAAATCCGATTATCATACCGCAAAAATCGCTTCGGCAGGGAGGTTCCTGCTTGTCGAAATCATTCATGCCGTTGTCTGGTCCGTGGAGAAAACCGCTGGTAAAGGAACGCGGGCTGACCGCTGCCATTTCTTTCAACATCTGCGGCAAGCCGTTTTCATATGACAACCGGGCGCCACTCTGGCAGGCATCGATCGCCCGGCGATATACCGTAGCTGCAGTGGCAACGTATAGCGGGCTTTTCATCCTTCCTTCCACCTTAAGAGCATTAATGCCTGATTCTAAAAGCTCGGGAATATGCGGAAGAAGGCATAAATCCTTGGAATTAAATAAATAGACGCCCTGTTCGTCCTCTTCGACCGAAAAAAACTGCCCGGGGCGTTTTTCTTCATTTAGATGGTACTGGTACCGGCAGGGATGAGCACAGGCTCCGCGGTTGGCGCTTCGCCCGGTCATATAATAGGATAAAAGGCAGCGCCCTGAATACGACACACACATTGCACCCTGTACAAACATTTCCAACTCGACCTGAACCCGATTTCGTATTTCACAGATTTCATCCAGGGTTAATTCACGGGCCAGAACAATCCGCCTTACGCCCAGATCCTCGTAAAAACCAGCACTGGCATAATTGCTTACATTAGCCTGGGTGCTAACGGTTATCGGAAGAGAGGGACAATACTTCGCGGCCAGCTTCATAACACCGGGATCGGACACAATTATTCCATCCGGCCCTACTTCCTCCAACTGTTCCAGAAAAACGGGCAGGGCGTGAATATCTTCATTGTGAGCCAGAACATTAACGGTTATATACATCCTCGCCTGGTGTAAATGGGCGAAATCAAGGCCTTCCTTCATTTCTGGCAGGCCAAGGTTGCCGGCATAAGCCCTTAATCCGAAGGACTGACCGGCAGCATATACAGCATTTGCGCCAAAACGCACCGCAGTTTGCAATTTTTCAAGGGTTCCGGCTGGCAACACCAGCTCTGTAAGGGGGAACATAGGCGGCACCTTCCGAAATGTGCTTAATTATTCTGAGCAGCAACGTGTTCTTCGTAGGTCCGGCTGAAAGTGTGGCTTCCATTGCCCGTGGCCACGAAAAACAGGTAATCATGTTTTTCAGGATGGATCGCGGCTTCGATTGATTTGTGTCCAGGCGACGATATGGGGCCCGGCGGCAAGCCTTTGTATTTATAAGTGTTATATGGAGAATCAATTTCCAGGTCCGAATAGGTTACCACGGTTTTGGGGACTTCCATGCTGTAAATCACTGATGAACAAAATTGCAGCTTCATGTTCTGATTCAGACGGTTGCAAATTACTCCGGCTATAGTGGCGCGTTCTTTATCCAGGGCGGCTTCCTTTTCGATTAACGAGGCTTCAGTCACAGCCACCCAGAGTTCACGACCGTTTTGCAAGGCGTCTTGTTCAAAATCAGCAATCCATATCTCCTCAAAGCGATCCAGCATCATTTTTATAATATCTTCGGCTTTCATATCAGCCGGAACCTCGTAGGTATCGGGGTAAAGAAAACCTTCTATTTCATACTTAACATCACCCGGCGCTTCATCTAAAAATGAGTAATCATATTTTTTTCTAACCGCTTGCTGCCATTCACTCTCGCTGCAAAGACCGTCTTTGACCAGCATGCTGCCAATAAGGTCTACCGTATATCCTTCTGGAACTGTAATGGTTATATGCGCAGTTTCCCCGCTGGCAATTTTGCCGGCGATGTCTTGTACGGAATCACTGCGGCTGATGCTGTATATTCCGGCTTTCAACAAGCTGTCAACGCCTGATGTCTTGCAATAGTGCAGGAAAGCGGTTTCACTGCGGATCAGCCCTTTTTCTTTTAATATTTTGGCTATGTCTTCCGCAGAAGCATTGGCAGGAATCTGAACCGTCATCCGCGTTGGGTCGGATGCATCCACCGGAGAGTAAAAACGGGCAAACAAAACCGAGCTAATAAAAGCGCCGGTCACAAAGACCAGCACTACCACAGCTATGGAAATCTTGTTATGCCATATTTTATCAGTAATGTATTTTGCATCCATTAATATAAACACCTGTTACAAGCCAGCACGACCAGCAGCAAAATACTGCCAGTCATCCATAGCCGGTTCAAGCCAATTACGGCGTCGAATTAACACCATCAGTTTCTGTTGAGCTGTTGGTACCAGTATTTGTGGTCACAACACTACTATTCGGGTTAGACGTGCTGTTCGGATTAGTGCTAGGACTGCCTGGCACTGTTCCCGGGGTTCCCGGGGTTCCCAGCGGCGGCCCGACAAAAATAACCGCATCTTTTCCATTGTACGAGTCATGGCTTAATGTCTCGGTTTCGATTTCCTTGCCTTTATCGTCATAAAATATGCGCCATGCAGAAGCATAGTAACCTTCTGCTCCGTTGCTATCCACCCGCCTGGTGCCTGCCGGCATAGTCGGATCAAGCTTTTCAACGGTGGCAAATCCGATTGAGCCTTCAACCTGGCTCTTTACTTCCACGTTTGGCACTGCACCTTTGCCGAAAATGCTAATAGTTATGGTTCCCCCTCCGGCCCGGGCAGCAATATATATAGTGGAATCGCTGTTGTTCTTAAACTGGAAGTCCATGCTGCCCCAGTTGACAGTGGCATCCCTTCCCAGCGGCACATAGGTTATCGGCAGATTGTGATTATGCCGTTCAACAATCTCCAGTCCGGATAGTAAAACGGTATTGTACAAAGTGGAAGCTACCTGGCACACGCCCCCCCCCAGCCCGGGTTCCACCTGATTGCCCACAAATATTAAGGCGTCAAGATACCCCGCTGCTACGGTTCTTTCGCCGACAGTGTCATTAAAAGAAAATACTTCTCCGGGTTCAAGCTTGGTATTGTCAATTTTTCCAGCTGCCAATTCCAAATTGTGAGACCGGTTTTCCAGGCCAGTATCATACTCGCTGGTATAGTCAGCCAGCTCATGCATGCCTTCAAGGTCTTTTTCAGTAACCTTCGGCACTTCATCAATGACCAAGATTTCTATTCGCAGTTTTTCGGTACCGGACATCGCGTCCTTTAACTGTTCAAAAGTCGCGACCGAATCAACCTTTTTCCCGGCTTTTTCAGGCATTATGACTAGATCGCCGGATTCATCAAGATCCAGCCGGGCGTCAACCGCAGGTTCAGACCACTTTTTATCCCATGCTTTAACTAAATCCTCTTCTGCCGATTTCCGCATGGTGATTCCCAGGCTGTGATTCACCGTGACGGCGCCGGTTATGCTGTCATAAAAAGCCTTCCAGTCCCTGGCCTTTTCAGCTTCAAATGCATCAGCCACAGCTTTCTTGGTATCGACTGAATCGATAAGCTTGCTCAACTTGTCTTTATCAGTGTAACTACCTTTGTAAAAAACCACTTCATCATTAAGGCGATTTTTCAACACTGCATCAACGGCTTTAACCGCTTCGTCCTGATTCATTCCGGAAACATTAATTCCGCCTATGCTGGTGCCTTTGACAAAAGAGTCGGATTTCATAACTCCGAAATAGAAATATGCACTTGCCCCGGCCAAAGCCACAACAAGTATTAAACATGCGACAGTCAACACTTTTTTTGCTGGCGAGGCTTGCTGCCCGGTAAAGGCTCTAACCTCTTTCTCCGGCCGGTCCTTTCCTAACAGGATTTTATTTACATCATCCTGTGAAGGAAGCCCGTTTTCCTTATCAATTGTATTTGTTTCATCAGCCTTATGGGCAGATTCAGCTTCTGGGACGCTGCTTACAGATTCAGGAGCAGCAGTATTTTCATCGTTCTGACTTGAGTTGGTGTTTTGGGCCAGCTCTTTCTCGCTATCAGGATGGCCCGCTGCTTCCGCACCGGAACCAAGGTCAATGTCTTTGTCGCTCACTTCTTAACCTCCAAAATTGGGTTTAAACAGGATATTCTATTCAAATTCGCTGTCATACAACTCCTGCCAGGCATCGGCAGCCATTTCCCATTCCTCGTCATCTTCAATATCGACCATGAATTCTTCATCGTTTTCGCCACGAATTACCTTTAGTATGATTAATTCTTCCTCGTCATCTTCATCGGAGGTTTCAACAGCGGTCACCACGCGGTAAAGATTGCCCTTAAGCTCGAATTCACCCAGCAGCCAGAAGTCAATTTCCTGGCCTTCTTCATCTGTGAGGGTCAGAATTATTTCTTCATCTTCGTCATAGAATTCGTCATCTATGTCTTCATCGTGTGAATGGCCTTTTACATTGTCGTCATTATGCATTCTATTCACCTCGTTCTATAAGCTATAGCTATTCTAACCTTATAATCTAATGCAGCGCAACATTCATTGTCATTTTGTCCCTTTATTGCGCTTGTCCAGGTATGCTTGAAGAATGTAAACGGCTGCCAGCTTATCAATATTCTGTTTCCTCTTTTTTCGAGACATTCCTGCTTCCAACAGGGTTCGCTGTGCGCTGACTGTGGTTAGCCGTTCATCCTGGTATTCGACCGCTATGCCAAGATTTTCTTCCAGCCATGCGCCGGTAGTCTGAATTTCCTCTGCTTTAGGGCCATAGGTGCCATTCATATTTACCGGCAATCCCAGCAGTATGGATGTAACCTCGTAGCTTTCACACAAAAGCTTGATTTCCCGCAGATCTGCCTCTGGATTCTTTCGTTCCAGAACCTTGACTGCCTGAGCGGTCCATCCCAGCGGATCGCTAAGCGCGACACCAATCCTCTTTGTTCCTACATCCAGGGCTAAAATACGAATAATCTCACCTTTTACCTTTACTTGTTAATTGTTCGCCATTCTAAAAAGCTGGCTATAATATCTTAATGCAAAACTCGGGACAATGAAAGGCACAATATCCACATAGTAAACATGCATCATGGTCCAATACCATTCTCCCATCTTCAATCTTCAAAGCCTGATAACGGCAATGTTCCACACACAAGCCACATCCAATGCACCAGTCCTCTAAATGGAGCTGCCTTTTTTGCTGCATTTGGCTCTCCATTCGTGGATCATCACGGCCTTCCACCCATCCGATATTCAAGCCAGTCTCATCTGCTGACGCCATACCTATCGCTATAGAATCAATAAAATCGAATCGGCGGACATAATCCAGGGAAGCCCTGGCTTCTTTGTATAGATTGCCGCCACCAAATATTTTCATAGCATATATGCCTTTTCCCGCTGACCGTGCATACCGCATCGCGGCCAGCATCTGTTCGCGCGAACCATCCATGATGCCCAGGCCCCGGCGGTTAAATATGGGATGTATAACCTGAATATCGGGATGCCTTATTCCAGCCAGAACGCCTTTTATACTGTGCGTAGACAAACCAACCGCTTGAATCCATTTCTTATCCCGGGCTTTGACCAGGTACTGAAGTGCTTCCCGGTGGCCCTTAAGTGTATGTTCGCTTTCCTGTTCGTGCAGCATGAATATCCCCAAACGGTTTAATCCGGTTTCATCCAGCGCTTCTTCAAGGCTGACACGCATTTCTTCACCGGTGACCGCATATGATTTACTGCACAAAATCGGGCGTATGCCGGTAATGTTGATTGCTTTTCTGATATAGGGGTAAGTCTTATAAATCTGGGCAGTGTCAAGAAAATTGACACCTTTTAGAAGAGCTGAAGCGATGACCCGGGCACCTTCGTCGTGAGCGAGGTTTCTCTGCAGGGGCCCAATGGTAAGCACTCCCATTGCTAAGTATGAGACTATGAGGCCTGTGCGGCCAAGCTGGCGGTATAACAAAATGAACCTTCTTATAACTGAAGCCCTTGCTCAGCAAGGGCTTCAGTGTGATTTACTAATTACTGGCTTTTATTCTACACCCAGATACGCCTTTAACAAATGCTCAACGATCTGATCCCGATCAGCTTTGCAAATTATATTCCGGGCTTCATGGTGGCTGGTAATATATGCCGGGTCACCGGATATTATGTAACCTACCAGCTGGTTCATAGGATTGTATCCCTTTTCCTCCAGGGCTTTATAAACGGTTCGTAATATATTATCGATCTGTTCTTTGCTTTCCTTTTCCCGTTCAAAACTCACCGTTCCTTCGGAGTTCGTATCTGACATGTCAACCACCTCCGCAACCCTGTTATTTTCTTGCATCTCACGGTCCTATTATACCCTAAATGACCAACTGGCAATATCAAAACCCAATTCTTTTATTTAAGCAGCGCGGCAATTTCCTGGCGGGCGTTGTCAAGTGCCTGTCCAAGCTTGGATGGATCTTTGCCCCCGGCTTGAGCCATATCCGGGCGGCCACCGCCGCCGCCTCCGGTTGCTTTGGCGGCTTTGCCAACAATCTTGCCGGCATTCAGCTCGTTTCCGGCCAGGTCCTTGCTTACAAAACACACCAGGTTTACCTTGCCCTCATTAACTGAAGCCAATAATACCACGGCATTTCCCAGCCGGTCCCGCATCTTTTCTGCGCTTTGCCGGAGTTGGTTCATGTCCTGGCCGTCAAAACGCGCTACCAGCATGCTGTTCGCGCCGACATTCTCAGCTTGAGCGATCACGTCTTCAAATCCACTGCTGGATAAGCGTGCTTTTAATTGTTCAATTTCCTTGTCTTTTTCCTTAATACTGCGGTTTAATCCTTCTACCCGGGATACAATTTCTGAAGGAGATGTTTTTAAGCCAGCTCCCAGCTCTTCAACTATGCGCTGAGTCTGCCGAAGGTGCTCAAATGCTCCCCGGCCAGTCAGGGCCTCTATTCGCCGCAATCCAGCTCCTACACTGCTTTCAGACAATATTTTCAAAAATCCTATTTGCCCGGTGCGCTCCACATGAGTGCCTCCACATAATTCCTGGCTTATATCCTGGATTGATACTACCCGTACTTCGTCTCCGTATTTTTCGCCGAATAATGCAGTCGCTCCGCCTTCTCTTGCCTCTTCCAGGCTCTTAACATCAGTATAAACATCATAGTCTGCCATAATTGACTGATTAACGATATCCTCAACCTGCCGCAACTCGTCATCGGTCATCGCTGTCAGGTGGGCAAAGTCAAAACGGAGACGCGCTGGTTCAACCAGTGAGCCTTTCTGCTGGGCATGCTCCCCTAATACCTTTCTCAAGGCCATATGCAGCAAGTGGGTAGCCGTGTGGTTCCTGGCTGTATCAAGCCTCATGTCTCTGTCCACACTAAGTTCCACCTGTTCTCCTACCGCCAGGCTACCGGCAATATCCGCCTGATGAATAATCCAGTCACCATATTTTCTGACGCTTTTAATGCTTACAGTCCCGGTAGCCGTCTTTCCCATTCCGGTGTCGTTTACCTGTCCACCTGATTCGGCATAGAAAGGAGTCTCGCGAAACACCAGGAATGCGCCGACATTTTCGGCAAAATCGACCGCTTCTCCGTCAACTACAATAGCCTCAACCAGCGGTTTCAACTGCTGGACCGAATAGCCTTTGAATTCAGTAGCCGGAATTGCATCCAGCAGTTCGGAATAGAAGGTCTCTTCTGCAAAGGCGGCCAGGCCTTTATTGGCCTGGCGGGCTCTATCACGCTGGGCTTTCATCATTTCTTCAAATCCGGCTTTGTCAACCGTCATGCCATGTTCTTCAGCTATGTCTTCTGTCAAATCAAGCGGGAATCCATATGTGTCATAAAGTAAGAAAGCATCCGAACCTTCAATTGTTTTTACTCCAGAAGCGCTGGTTTTATCAACAATTTCCAGGGCCTTTTTTACGCCCTCGTTCAGCGTTACAAAAAAGCGTTCTTCTTCGTGTTTTATGACCTTCTTGACAAAATCCTCTTTTTCCAGCAGGTAGGGGTAGGCATCCTTCATCAGCTCACACACGGTATCAACCGCCTTGTACATGAATGGTTCCCGGAGCCCCAGCAATTGACCGAAGCGTACCGCTCTCCTTAAAATACGCCGCAGAACATATCCGCGTCCATCATTACTCGGCAAAACCCCGTCAGCGATAAGAAAAGTGCAGGTGCGGCTGTGATCAGCGATAACTCTAAACGGAAAACCCTTTTCGCCCCGCTCATACTCGAACCCGGTAAGCTGTTCAATCCATCCGATAATAGGAGTGAAAAGATCGGTCTCCCAGTTGTTGTCGTATCCTTGCATAAGTGAGCTGATACGTTCCAGCCCCATCCCAGTATCAATGCTTGGCCGGGGAAGAGGGTTCATCTCCCCGCTCTCACTGCGATTATACTGCATAAATACCAGATTCCATATCTCCAGATAGCGGTCGCAATCACATGAGCCCAGCCCGCAATCAGGCCCGCAGGCATACTCCGAACCCCGGTCATAATGAACCTCGCTGCATGGTCCGCACGGTCCGGTATCGCCCATGGCCCAGAAATTGTCTTTTTCGCCCAGCCTGATAATCCGGCTGGGCTCCACTCCGGCTACTTCCTGCCATAGACTAAAGGCATCGTCGTCATCTAAATAAATGGTGATCCAGAGCTTTTCTTTAGGAAGGCTCATGATCCCGGTCAAAAACTCCCATGCATAGCTAATTGCATCACGTTTAAAATAATCTCCGAAAGAAAAGTTGCCCAGCATCTCGAAGAACGTATGGTGCCGCGCCGTACGGCCCACGGTGTCAAGGTCGTTATGTTTGCCCCCGGCTCGCACGCATTTTTGAGATGTAGCTGCGCGGTCGTAATTCCTTCTCTCTATACCTAAAAAAACGTCCTTAAACTGGTTCATCCCTGCATTTGTAAAAAGCAAAGTGGGGTCATTAACCGGTACCAGTGAGGAACTCTCCACTATCGCGTGTCCGTTGGCGGCAAAATAATCTAAAAAAGCCTGCCTGATTTTACTGCTGGTCCACACAAAACTGCCCCCTTAACATTCCATATAACCGAATTTGCATTTTATAATTGTCGTGCATGCAGCCGGTCCTGTCAATAACGAAAAGGCCGGTTACTTACGAAACGCACGGCTGATAACCCCTCCGCCAATAATAAAATCCCCATCATAGAGCACGATGGCCTGTCCTGGGGTAACAGCCCTGATCGGCTCGTCAAAGCTCACTGACATTTTTTTGCCGTCCAGGAGCTTCACCATCATCCTGACCGGCTTTGCTGCATAGCGTATCTTACCCAGCGCCTCAATGACCATATCCTGGCAGTCGACATGCAAGACCGTGTCTTCCGCCTCCAGCCCGATGGACATCAGCTCGTTCTCATCCCCGACGTAAACCTTGTTTGCTTCGTAATCAAGCCTGGTTACATATACAGGCCGGCCCGCAGCGATGCCCAGCCCTTTTCTTTGGCCGACGGTATACCATCCCAGGCCGCGATGCCGGCCCAGCTCTTTTCCAGTGGAGTCAACAAAGGGACCTGGCTGCATATCAGTCCGCGAGGACACGAACTCTCCATAATGGCCCTTGATAAAACATATCTCCTGACTTTCTTCGGAATCAGCAAGCTTGTCCATACCGTGGTTCCGCGCATATTCCTTTACCCGGGTTTTGGTCAGCTCTCCCAGGGGGAAAACTAATTTCTCCAGCTGCTCCGTTCCCAGGCGGTATAGGAAATAACTCTGGTCTTTATTTTGGTCCACACCCTGCATCAAACGGTATGTATGGTTTTCTCTTTCATGATAAATCCTGGCATAATGACCACTCGCCACCTTTTGGCAGCCAAGCTGAAGCGCTTTTTCCAGCAATATGCCGAATTTAATGTATTGATTGCACTCAATGCAGGGATTGGGTGTCATGCCCCGGACATATGCGCCACAGAATCTGTCTATAACCCGGGCTTCGAATTCGGCGCGCAGATCAATTACCTGATGTTCAATTCCCATGCTTTTACATACCAGGGCGGCTTTTTCCGCAGCATCTGACAGCCAGTTAATCATGGTTATTCCAGTTATGTCATGCCCTTGCTCTATAAGCATGCGGGCGGCGACGCTGCTGTCAACCCCGCCGCTCATTAGAACCCCAATCATCAAAACACTGCACCTCTTCCTTATACTTCCCCGGACAAACAGAAAGGTTCCCTTAATTAAAACAGGAAACCCATTTGAATATAAGCTGTATATATTTTTTACCTTGCGTTAACAAATTGCAACCAGAACAGGCTGGGAACTTTATAATCCGCTCCCATCAGCTCCAGAATATCCCGCGCATTCCGGCGAATACGCAACCATTCTTCAGATTCAGCCAGGCTGGAGTTGGACCACAGCATGTGCTGCTTGCTCATCTTTTTAAATTTCAGATTGGTGTCATCCAGTTCTAGCTTAACATGGGCCGATATGCGTCCTTCGAGGCGTAAATAATCAGAACTGCGATAGCATTCTTCAAATAGAATGGCTATTTCGTCGGTTACATTGATCCCATCTGGAAATGAGCCAATCTGAACATCAGCTTCACAGGCCAGCAATCTGATTACTTCCAGAAGTCTGTCATAATCTTCAAGGATTTCTTCTGTCATCACAATCCCCCCTTTCTTCCATTGAATGCCCTACTTCAATTATACAAGCATCACGCAAAACAGCTTTTTCCATATTCACAAGAGTTTTAGAAACAGACAAGTCCGTATATATGATGGGTACAAGCTGTCGGTCTAACCTCGATAAAAACAGAAAACCCGCATTAACTGCGGGTTTTCTTTATCTGCGCTCATTTTTTTTGCAATGGCGGAGAAGCTCTTGGATCTCTGGGATAATATCTATCAACCTTCTTACTTGGAAACCTAACCTTTTAAAAGGCCTTCATAAACTTTCAGACTCCAAACCTGATCGAACCAAAGGATCTTAATTCTCACCGTTAACCAGAAAACCGGGATTAGATACCAATGACTTTAGACAGTTAACCAACTTCTCCGCCATTGCACCTTTATTATAACCCGCTTGCAACGGTTTTGCAAGGGTTTCCGATGGTGCCTGCCAAAGACAACAGCGGACCTGCAGCGCTTTTTCTTCCCGAATGCCACCATTCAAAGGAAAATCCCCTTGCTGTAACAGATTATATATACATAGGCACTATTCTACATCGAAACCGACATCCTCAATTTTTTCCTTAACTTGCTCTTTACTGATACTGGCATTGTTAAAACTTACAATCGCGCTTTTGCTTCCCAGGTCGATTTCTATTGCGTCTATGCCAGGCACACCTTCCAGAGCTCCTTTTACACTGGCTGCGCAATGAGCGCAATCCACTCCGATAACTTTCAATGATTCCATGTTTTCCCTCCTTTCTTTAACATAATATATTTATCATTGTAGCCTTGACAGCGGTTATTTCTGCCATATCATAATACTCATACATAACGGGCCAGTATCATATACATGATCCTCGCAGTATCAAGGTGAAGCTAACTGCCTGAGTGAGTCATCCTCAAAAGTCGCATGCCATTCAATGTGACCAGCAGCGAACTGCCCATATCTCCAACTATAGCCAGCCAGAGCGTTAAATATCCCGGGATGACCAGCAGCAGAATAGCTCCCTTTATCAGCAGCGCCAGGGTAATGTTCTGCTTAATAATCCTCACCGTTTTTCGGCTCAGCCAGATCGTATAGGACAGCTTGTTCAGGTCATCAGCCATAAGTGCAATATCGGCCGTTTCCAGTGCTGCATCGGTTCCTGCAACACCCATGGCTATACCCAGTGTGGAAGCAGCCATAGCAGGGGCATCGTTGATCCCATCGCCCACCATGGCAGTATTGCCGTACTTTTTCATTAGCGCATTTATTGCCTCCAGTTTGCCAGCTGGCAGCATGTTGGCCTGGTACTCATCGACACCGGTTTGTGCCGCGACAGCTCTTGCTGTTTCTTCATTATCTCCAGTCAACATCACGGTCTTGCGTATTCCGGCCCTTTTTAACTTTTCTATGGCCCGCTGGCTTTCCGGCCGGAGCTCGTCAGATGCGGCCAGAATGCCAAGCAGCTTATCCGTGTCGGAAACCAGGGCTACTATATGTCCTAACTCATGGTGCTTTTTAATTAGAGACTCCGCGGCATGCGCATCGACTCCCAATTCCTCCATGAAGTTGCAGCTGCCGATATAATATTGGCGCCCATCAATTATCCCGGTGGCTCCTTTACCAGGAACTGCAGTAAAATCAACTATTTTCGGTATACCAATCTCCGCGTGCCGAGCCAGTGACACAACCGCTTTGGAAACCGGATGTTCGGAACGAAATTCAAGACCGGCGGCAATGCGCAGCAATGCGGATTGGGAGCAGCCATTAAATGGCTGTATTTCCATTACTTTTAGCTTCCCGTAAGTCAAGGTCCCGGTTTTATCAAAGGTTACAACATCTAGTTTTCCGGCTTTCTCCAGGCAAGCCCCACCTTTGATCAGAACTCCGCTTCTTGCAGCACTTCCCAGGGCCGAAACTACAGACACCGGGGTAGATATTACAAGTGCGCACGGGCAGGCAACCAAAAGCAGGCCCAGCGATTGATAAAACCATTTTTCAAACGGAGCATTAAACAGCAATGATGGAAGAACTGCGATTAATATTGCGGCTGCCAACACCGCCGGAGTGTAATGCCGTGCAAAACGATCCACTAGCTCCTGGTAGGGCGCCTTCTTCCCTTGAGCATCTTCTATCATTGCGATTATACGGTTGATGGTGTTGTCCTGGAATCGGCGGGTTGCCCTGATTTCTAGCAAACCGCTGGCATTAACGCTGCCGGCGAACACTTCGTCTCCCATTGCTTTAGAGACCGGCAGTGATTCGCCGGTAATTGGAGCCTGGTTAACATGACTGCTGCCCGCTTCCACCAACCCGTCTACTGGAATTCGCTCTCCAGGCCGAACCAAAACGATGTCCCCCACAACAATTTCCTCTACCGGGAAAAATATTTCGAACTCGCCTTTTCTAACCAATGCCTGGCTGGGATTGATTCCCATTAAGCTTTTAATGCTGATCCGGGTTTTAGCGAGCGTATATGACTGAAGAAAGTTGCCCAGAGAAAACAGGAATACCACTACCGCGGCCTCCTCCAGCTCTCCTATTGCTACGGCTCCCACGACCGCCAGGCTCATCAATGCGTTCATATCCAGTTCACGTGCATTGAACAGCATCATTATCCCGTTTTTGGCGGGTTGAAATGCTCCAGCCACTATACCGGCCATGTATAACATTTGCGGCAAAGGGTATGCCAAACCATATATTTGTGCCCCAATGCCCGAAAGCAAAGACAGCAGGGTTATTGCCAGCTGATAAATATGCGGATTGTTCATTACGACCAGATTCTGATCAGAGCGGGATTTTTCTTTCTTTAACACTGACAAATCACGGCTCATTTGAGATTCATATCCCAGTTTCCGAACCTTTTCTACCAGATCTTGGGCGCCGGTTTTCCCTTCTTCAACCGCAACATTCAGCCTGCCATCGGGAAATGCCATGACCGCATCCACAACTCCCGGCATTCGTTTTACAGCTTTCTCGATTTTCAACGCACAGTCAGGACAATCTACTCCTATGACATCCAATTTGTAACTGGATGCGGGGTTTGCTCGAACAACCGCCTGGTTCATACTAACGGCCTCCTATAATAACGCTATACAAAGCTTTCACCTTTTGCTATATCCATAAGATATTTCTAACAAACGTCCGCGACCGATTTTATTAGTCTATTCGTTCAGGTGCTCCAGCCCTTGAGAAAACAGGCTTTCCACATGGCCGTCCGCCAGTGAATAGTACATAATCTTCCCATCCCTTCTATTTTTAACCAGCTTCATGGTGCGCAGCAAGCGCAACTGATGTGATACTGCCGAGTCAGTCGCATTAGTTATTGCTGCCAGGTCGCAAACACACAATTCCCGGTTTTTTAATGCATACAATATTTTTACCCTGCCCGGATCCGCCATGGCCTTAAAAAAATCAGCCAGTTGTCCGGCCAAGTGTTCGTCAATCATGATATTCTTAACCTCAGCAACGGCGTCTTCATGAATGCATTTTATTTCGCAGATATCATTTCTGCTGTTCATATTTAATCCCCCTGTCGCGGCTCATTATTCATCATATGCTCATATGTTCAGTTGTTTATGTGTCAATAATATCGTTTGATATCATTTGTGTCAAGGTTCAGCTCATCATTAACCCCGTTTATGCCGCAGAGCACATCATATCAGTCTGTACATGCCGCATGCGGATTTTAACGTCTTGCCGCAAAGGGGTATAATGTTAGCAATAATTTAAACAATCACAAGTATAGTTGGGATGTGCATATTTTAATGGATTTGTTCTCGTTCCGTCAGGATGGCAAAAGTATGCCGGGCAGCCCTCTAGCATGGCGGATGCGACCTTCGACTCTCGACGATATTGCCGGTCAGCACCATTTGCTGGCTTCTGGAGCTGCTTTTCGGCGCATGCTGGAGAAGGATCTGCTGCACTCTTTCATTCTGTTTGGGCCTTCTGGAACCGGCAAAACCACTATTGCCCAGGTTGTAGCCAGCATGACCAGGGCAGCCTTCGTACCAATAAAAGCCATAAGCGCTGGTGTAAGCGATATTCGTAAAATTGCCGGAGAGGCATCGGAACGTTCCCGGTACTACGAGCAGAGGACGGTTTTATTTGTTGATGAAATCCACCGTTTCAATAAGAGCCAGCAGGATGTCTTGCTTCCGTACGTAGAGGATGGAACCCTTACCATGATCGGCGCAACCACTGAAAACCCGCTCTACGAATTGAACAGCGCCTTGCTTTCCAGGCTCAAGGTCTATATCCTTGAACCCTTGAGCAATGATGATATTAAAATGCTGGTCAGAAGAGCTCTGGAGGATAAGGACAAAGGGCTGGGCGAATATGGAATTGCCATAACCGACCTGGCTCTGGAGATGCTTTGCTCATATGCTCGGGGAGATGCCCGTATCGCCTTGAACATTCTGGAAAGCCTGGTAGATTCCTATATGAGGGATGATCAGAGTTTGACCGTTGATGAGCATATGCTGGAAGCTTTTGGCGGCAAGCTGATTATAAAATATGACCGTAATGGCGACTTTCACTATGATGCCATATCAGCATTTATTAAAAGTGTGCGGGGTTCGGATCCGGATGCCGCTCTTTACTGGCTGGCAACCATGTTAGAAGGCGGAGAGGATCCCAAGTTCATTGCCCGCCGTCTGCTAATTCTTGCTTCAGAAGACATCGGCCTGGCCGATCCCCAGGCCCTGGTCCTGGCCAGCGCAACAGCCCAAACCGTTCAATTCATCGGCATGCCGGAAGCCCGCATTCCCCTTTCGGAATGCACCATTTACCTGGCCTGCGCCTTGAAGAGCAACTCGGCGTACGAAGCCGTGGATTCCGCCATTAAAGCAGTTAGAAGTTCCGGGCAACACCAGGTCCCTTCCCATCTAGCCGATAGCAGTCATTCCAAATCGGGCAAGATTTTGGGCAAGGGGACCGGCTATCAATATCCTCACGCTTTCGGCGGCTGGGTCAAGCAAGAATATCTTCCTCCAGGCTTGAAAGACAATAAATTTTACTCTCCGGGGCATAATCCCGAAGAAGCTCGTTTGCAGAAAATCTTGAAGTATTTGCAAACCGCCAATATTCCTGAAAAGAACTAGCCCTTAATATTAGAATCATCTTCAGATCTGGCCGTTGGCTATTCTGCTTCTATAAGCTGTTTAAATTGCCGGCAATTTTGGACCAGGTCCGGGCCAAGCTGGAACAATCCGCCGCCGATCAGGAACATGACATCCTGTCCATACAGGTTTTTCATTTCAGGAACATTATCAAGGCTCATCCCGCCGCCCGGGCAGGGGAAAATGGTGCGTATATTCTCCATTTCCTGGCTGCAGCCTTCTACAATGCTGGCACAGTCTTCCAGGCTGAATGAAAACCGTCCTCCGTAGTTGGGATATACTACCCCATCCGCTCCTGCCAGTCTCATCATTTGCCCGAACAGGGCAAAATGTGATATCCCACTCTCATGGCTGGTTACGTAACTGCCCAGAAAAGCGGGATGGCTGATTACAGGCAGCTTCAGTGTATCATCTTCGGCCAACTGGCGCATCTGGTCAAATCCGCAAAGGCCCGGGGCTATAATCAGGCCCCCGCAGCCCGCCTCTTTGGCCTGCCGCGCCCGGCTCATCACCTGGTCTGCCGGTCCGGTAACATTCGCTATGTATATGCTGTTTCCTCCAGTTTGCTGGTTGGCCTGCCGGACCGCTTCAGCGCACCGGCTTACTCTTTCGGCAAAAGGAGCGTAAACCTGATTGGTAAGTCCATGATCGTCTTTAATAATATCTATTCCGCCCAGGGCGAACTTGCCGGCCAGGCTAGCCAGTTCCCGGCTGTTCAGTCCCATCGGCTTCAAGGCTGTAAAAAGCAGCGGCCTCCCGGTAATGCCCAGCAGCTGGCGCAGGCCATCAACTCCGAATCCAGGCCCTTTGAAGCTGTTAGTCAGAGACGGCGGCAGTTGAAGTGATTCTACCCGCAGACCGGGTTTGATGCTTATATTGCCAAATATGACATTGAACAACTGGGTCAGCTCAAAAGCCGAACTGTTCACATCATAGCTTATGGTTACCCTGCAACTGCCTTCCCGGTCAGGCCGGAACCTGGTTATCTGACCCATGACGACATCCTGGACAAATCCATAAGGAACCAGTTCCGGCGGAAATTCAACCGTTTGCTCAATACAGATATCCCGGGCCCGTTCCAGCGCGGTTTCTTCATCACCGCTGATTCTGTATACCACAGAAAATCGGTCCATTTAAAGGTCCTCCGCTTTATAACGGCTATTTGCAGTACTAATATGAATAGATTCCAACCCATTTCGGCTGATATCGAATTCACAGCCGCTCAATTTTTCCACGGCCTTTATCATCGCCATGGCGTCGATTTCATACTCACTCGCCAGGTAAGGTCTGCTGGCACCATGCATAAATGTGTCCTTGATTCCTACCCTGATGAGCTTTTTGCCCAGCCCGGCTTCTGCCATTTGTTCCGCCAGGGCAGACCCCAGCCCGCCGATAATCGAATGGTTTTCGAAACTAACCGCTCCATATTTTGCCCCGGCAACTGCATCCAACACGGTTGGATCGTTAAAAGGCTTTAGTGTGGATACATGCAGGTGCTGAACCGAAAGGCCCTTGTTCTTTAGAGCGCTTGTGGCAATCAGGGCTTCTTCGGTGCATATCCCGCTGGAGACAACGGTTATATCTGTGCCTTCGCTCAAGGTCCTGGCTTTGCCAAGCCGCATCGGCTGGCTGGCCGGAAACAGGCGGGGTATTTCACCGCGCAGCATGCGTATATATACCGGGCCGGCAATGCTTTGAACCAGATCAAGCAGGCTTTCAATTTCAGTGGCATCACCACATTCAAGTATTGTCATGTTGGGCAGGGACCGCATCACAGATATGTCCTCAATTGCCTGGTGGCTTGCTCCGCCAGGAGTCATTATTCCAGGCAAAAAGCCGAACATCCGGACGGGAAGATTGGGATAGGCTATGGACATGGCAATCTGATCATACGCCCGACGGTATATAAAAACTGCGAAGGTATGCACGAAAGGGGTGTAACCCTCCCGGGCCAAACCGCCTGCTAAACTCATCATGTTTTGTTCCGCAATTCCCATTGAAAAAAATCGTTCCGGATAGCGTTCCCTGAAAAGATCGATTTCCACCGAACTGGTAAGGTCGGCAGACAGCACTATCACTTCCGGCTTATCATCCGCCCATTCCACCAGGTTGTTATAATGGACTCTGGCGCATATTTCCATGACCGGCTACCTCCTTCCAACTTCAAAGGCAGCTAAATAGCGCATGTACAAGCCTTTTTCGGCATCGCTGCTAAAACGTATATAGTGGAGGCGCGGAGCCTTCATTTTAAGGATGTCAATACCCTGAAAAGGACTGGTGTCGGCCAGGACAAAGCTGGGGCGTCCATCTGCTTCAAGATATGACGGCCGTACCAGCGCCTGGCAGTCATGGCCGTTGACCCTGAAAACCCTGGCCCCAAAAGCTTTGAGACGCTTGTCCAGCGGTTCGATTCCCATGACTGAAGCAACCTCGCCGTCGCATTGCTGGCCGTTAATATCGACATAAACACCCATGTTGTCCAGACGATGATGAACCATGCTCTGTACTGCCTCCCATACCTGACCGGACTGAAATTCGCCATCGGACATAAAGACCCAAACCCGGCCGCTGTCGCCGTGCAACTTGCGGGCCAGTGCTATCCCCGCAGCCTGGCTGATTCCCTGTCCAAGAGAGCCGGTCATAAGCTCCATGCCCGGAGAATGTTCCGCCCCGATCATCTCAACAGTGCTTCCATCCTGGTTAAACTGGGCAAGGCCTTCTGATGACATTCTTCCCACTTCGGCAAGAGCGGCATAGAGCACGAGAGCGTACTGGGAGGGCGACAAAATGAAGCGATCAAGATCAGCAGCCCGGATGCCATTATAAGCCGAGCCAGTAACACCCCCAGCCCCGGCAGGTCCGGGCACTCCCTGGAACCGGGGCGGAACCGGCGGAGCTTCCGCTGGGCCCAGTTTCATTATGGCCAGATACAAACACGCCATTATTTCCGCTGCCGAACATGCCTGGCTTAAATATCCGCCGTTGTTTTTGATTGTATGGGCAAGAACCCGGCGACGGATTCCTTCAGCAGCTATTTGGATTCTTTTGCGGTCACTTTTCTTTAAAGTAGATGACATCTCATTTCACCATAACGACATCGCTGGATTCTATTAAAGCGATGGCCGTATCAACTTCTAAAGGACTGTGCGTTCCCAATTCCATAACAAATCCCCTTATATATACTAATCTGGCGATGTGAAGTAAATGGTTCTCGCGACACCATCAATGCCTCTCAGATAGATTTTGATTTAATTATTTATATGAGCAGCAATAATCTGCGGTTTCATTCACCACAAGAGTAAATTTCGAATTGGCAGGCACTTCAAAGGATTGCCCACCATCGATATGCTGCCATTTATCATTCCCGGGCAGTTTAACATCAAGGCTGCCGCCCAGTATTTCCATGAGCTCCGGCCCGTCGGTCCCGAATTCATATTCGCCAGGAAGCATTATCCCCAGAGTTTTCTTCTCTCCGCTGGCCATAAATATGGTCCGGCTGCTGACCTTGCCTTCGAAATAGAGGTTGGCTTTCTTTACTACCGAAACATTCTCAAATCTTTCCACATTCATTCTCCTCTTAAAAAATAATATTATTTTGAAAAACGGTCTGATTATAGATCAATTCACCTTTTTCCCGACGACATGCTTTTATATTTCTGAAGTGCAGTGGGGACAGCGACTCGCTTTTATCGGTATCGCTGACAGGCAATACTTGCATTCCTTGGTATCCGGTTCTGGCGCCGGCTTTTCACGTCTCACCTTATTTATACTTTTTATCATCATGAATATCACCAGTGCTACAATTAAGAAGTCAATTATGTTGTTAAAAAACAGCCCGTATTTAATTATGGGCGCCCCTGCTTTAACTGCGTCTGCCATAGAGGCAAACTGTTGTCCGGACAGGTTAATGTACAGGCTGGCAAAATCCACCGAGCCAAATACCCTGCCAATCGGGGGCATAATAATATCGTTAACCAGAGAACTTACCACTTTGCCAAACGCAGCGCCTATTATTATACCTACCGCCAGATCAATCACATTGCCCCTAAATGCGAACTCCTTAAATTCCTGCCACATTATACCAGCTCCTTTACTAGCTTATTTGCCGGTCCTGAAACAACATAACCGTTATTTAATAGTACAATTTAATGACGCTTTCATACAATGTTCAGTTGTGAAATATTGTATTCATGAAAGAGATAATTCACGTCGTCTTTACGATTTGTTATTATTAATTGTTAGGAGACCAACAGATTGCTGAACGACATGCATATAATTTAAAAATTGAAATATCAGGAGGAACAATATGCCGAAACGCGACGACATTAACAAGATACTTATTATAGGATCAGGGCCTATAGTGATCGGCCAGGCGTGTGAATTCGACTATTCTGGAACTCAGGCATGCAAGGCCCTTCGTAAACTGGGCTATAAAATCGTTTTGGTCAATTCCAACCCCGCCACTATTATGACCGATCCTGGCATTGCCGATGTTACCTATATTGAACCCCTGAATCTTAAGAGCCTGACCAGCATCATTGCCAAGGAACGCCCGGATGCCCTACTGCCCAATCTGGGCGGGCAATCTGCTCTCAATCTGAGTTCCGAGCTTCATAAGGCCGGTATTCTGGACCAGTACGAAGTCAAAGTAATAGGTGTGCAGGTGGACGCTATAGAACGCGGCGAAGATAGAATTGCTTTCAAAGAAACTATGAACCGGCTCGGAATTGAAATGCCCCGCAGCAAACCTGCTTACAGTTTCCCGGAAGCTGCCGCCATTGCTGAAGAGCTTGGCTATCCGGTGGTAGTCCGTCCTGCCTACACCATGGGCGGGACTGGAGGAGGCCTGGTATATAACGTCGAAGAGCTTGAGGTTATTGCCAACCGTGGCATAGCTGCCAGCCTGGTGGGCCAGGTCCTGATCGAAGAATCCGTTCTGGGATGGGAAGAATTAGAGCTGGAAGTGGTCCGCGATGCCAAGAATCAAATGATAACCGTGTGTTTCATCGAAAATATAGACCCCATGGGAGTGCATACCGGCGATTCCTTCTGTTCAGCCCCAATGTTGACCATTAGCCCTGAATTGCAGTTGAGGCTTCAGAAGTATTCCTATGATGTAGTGGAAGCCATCGAAGTCGTTGGCGGCACCAACATCCAATTTGCTCACAATCCAAAAACCGGCCGGGTAGTCATAATAGAAATCAATCCCCGCACTTCCCGTTCTTCAGCCCTGGCTTCCAAGGCCACGGGATTCCCCATTGCGCTGGTGTCCTCCATGCTGGCCGCCGGGCTTACTCTGGACGAAATACCATATTGGCGCGATGGCACTCTTGACAAGTACACACCTTCCGGCGACTATGTCGTTATAAAATTTGCCCGCTGGGCTTTTGAAAAGTTCCCTGGCTCGATTGACAAGCTCGGCACCCAGATGAAAGCGGTTGGCGAAGTAATGAGTATTGGCAAAACCTACAAAGAGGCGGTTCAGAAATCCATACGGTCTCTGGAAATAAACCGCTACGGGCTGGGTTTTGCCAGGGATTTCAACCTGCGCTCTTGCGATGTTCTGCTGTCAATGCTGGCTGAACCAACCAGCGAGCGCCAGTTCATTATTTATGAAGCCCTGCGCAAAGGCGCCAGTGTTGAACAAATCAACCGCCTTACTCACATCAAGCCCTGGTTTCTCGAACAAATGCTGGAACTGGTTGTTCTGGAGGAAGAGATCCTTAAATATAAGGGCGCGGTTCTACCTGATGCCCTGTTAATCAAGGCAAAAAAAGACGGTTTTGCCGACCGTTACCTGGCATCAATCCTGGATTTATCGGAAAACGATATCCGCAGCCGCAGAACTGCGCTGGGTGTGGTTGAAGGCTGGGAAGCGGTTCCAGTCAGCGGAGTAGAAAACGCTTCATACTATTTTTCCACCTACAACGCTCCGGATTCTACTTCGGCCAGCGAGCGCCCGAAGGTTCTCATCCTGGGCGGTGGTCCGAACCGCATCGGTCAGGGCATAGAGTTCGATTATTGCTGTGTCCACGCGGCATTTGCATTGCGCGATCTCGGTTATGAGACCGTGATGATAAACTGCAATCCTGAAACAGTTTCCACTGATTATGATACTTCTGACAAACTGTATTTTGAGCCTCTGACCGTTGAAGACGTGTTGGCCATCTATGAAAAGGAGAAGCCTATCGGTATTATTGTGCAGTTTGGCGGTCAAACGCCTTTGAATATTGCCGCTGAACTGGCCAAGGCTGGAGTAAATATCCTGGGCACATCCCCTGACACCATCGACTTGGCCGAAGATCGCGACCGTTTCCGGCAGATCATGGAAAGGCTTGATATACCCATGCCTGAATCGGGCATGGCGACAAACCTTGAACAAGCGCTGTCCATAGCCAAACGGATCGGCTATCCTCTTATGGTTCGCCCCTCTTATGTGCTGGGTGGACGGGGAATGGAAGTGGTCCACGAAGAAGAAACCCTGCGCCAGTATCTGGCCGCAGCGGTAGGAGTTACACCTGAACGGCCCATCCTTATCGACCGGTTTTTAAGCAATGCTATTGAGGCAGAAGCAGACGCTATAGCCGACGGGCAGGATGCATTTGTCCCCGCAGTTATGGAACACATTGAGTTAGCCGGCATTCACTCCGGCGATTCAGCCTGTGTCATTCCGACGATAAGCATTGCACAGCACCATCTGGATACCATTGTGGAATATACCAAGAAGATTGCCCGGGAACTTAATGTGGTAGGCCTTATGAACATGCAATACGCCATCTCTGATGACCGGGTCTATGTTTTAGAGGCCAATCCCCGCGCATCCCGTACCGTACCTCTTGTTTCCAAGGTATGCAATGTCCGTATGGCCAGGATAGCGACCGAATTAATGATGGCAGCGGAAACCGGCCAGGCTTCTTCGGTTAACAGCCTTATTCCTCCTGTTATTCCGCACTTTGGCGTTAAAGAAGCGGTATTTCCGTTTAACATGTTCCCTGAAGTAGATCCCATTCTTGGCCCGGAAATGCGTTCCACCGGAGAAGTTCTGGGCATAGCGGATTCTTTCGGCCTCGCCTATTATAAGGCGCAAGAGGCCACTCAAACGGCCTTGCCCGAATCAGGCACGGTGCTGATTAGCGTTACTGACTCTGATAAGCAGGCTGCCCTGGAAGCCGCCCGGGAATTCGCCCGCATCGGTTTCAAGATCAAAGCTACATCAGGCACTCACAAATTCCTTATGGAGAATGGGGTTGATTCAGAGGTCATAAACAAACTTTTTGAAGAGCGCCCTAATATTGTGGACGGTATTACCAACCGGCAGATCAACCTGGTGATTAATACGCCTTCTGATCGGCGCAGCCAGTATGATGATTCCTATATCCGTAAAACAGCCATAAAACACAAAGTGCCTTATATAACGACCATGGCAGCAGCCCTGGCCAGCGCCAGAGGCATCGCCGCCTTCCAGGAGAATCATGCCAGTGAATCCAGCCTCAGATCATTGCAGGAATACCATGCCGGCATAAAATAGCAAAACTGTCTGCTAATCAAAAGCGGGAAACGCTTTCCATTGATGCGTTTCCCGCTTTATAAAATACATTTTGTCAGGACTACCTGCAGAAATTTTTGTTTTCGAGCTCAAGCAGTAAGCGCTTGATATCCAGGCCGCCTCCATAGCCGCCCAGACCTCCGTCAGCCGAAATTACCCGGTGGCAGGGAATCATGATTGGGATAGGATTGCGATGGTTGGCCTGGCCCACTGCCCGGCAGGCCCTGATGTTGCCCAGGCTGGCGGCCACTTCTTTATAGCTTCTGGTTTTACCATAAGGAATATTCTGCAGCTGCCGCCAAACAGATTTCATAAAAGTGGTTCCCTCTGGTTCTAAAGGCAAAGAAAACTCCCTCCTGCTGCCGGCCAGATACTCTAGCAACTGACGGTTAGCTTCACATATGAGGGCAGTCTCCTCAAAAATCACTTCACCGGAAATGTTTTCACCCGGGAATATAATATCGCAAACGGCACCATTTTTTTCGGCAATACCTATTTTCCCAAGCCCGGTTTCATAGAAATACAGCTTTTTCATTTAGGCTGATTCCCTTCAATTGACTGGCAATCCGCTCCTGTAACCAGGCCTAATGCTTATGCAGCCTGACGACACATTCCAGGTGCCAGGTGCGGGGGAACATATCCAGGGCTTGGATTACATCCGGCTGGAAACCGCCGGCGGCCAGGATTTTAAGATCCCGGGCCAGGGTGGCTGGATTGCAGGAAACGTATATTATCCGTGAAGGATTCATTTTCAGAGCAGCCTGGAGAACCTCCGGCCGACAGCCGGCTCGGGGCGGATCCAGCACCAGTAAATCGTATGGTTCATTTATTCCGGGCATGACATGTTCGCAACTGCCATGTATAAAGCTGCTGTTATCAAATTTATTAACTGCTGCATTTACTGCGGCATCGTCTATCGCGGCAGCATCGCTGTCTATTCCAAGCACTTCAGCTGCTTTGCCGGCCAGAACCATAGCCATAACACCGGTCCCACAATAGGCGTCAAGCACCTTTTCCTTTCCGGTCAAAGCGGCCAATTCGAATATCAGCTGGAAAAGGCGTTCCGCCTGTTTCATATTCACCTGGAAAAAGGAAAGCTCGGATATTTTTAGCCTGAATCCTGCGGCCTCTTCAAAAATACAACCGTCCCCGATTGCGGCTTCAATCCCTCTGGGGCTGATGAGGTTCACGCTCTTCACCCCGCCCAGGCAATCCTGCAGATCTTTCACAATGATCCCGGCGTTCAAAGGATTTGGCCCGAACAAATTGAGCATCAAAGACTGTTCCAACTCGCTCCAGCGAATACCGACCCGCCTTACTCCGCTCATAAACATCAATCCTGCTTTGCGCTGCAGCGCAGAACTCAACCGGCTGACAGACGGCTTGAGCAGCAGACAATGATTTACCGGAAAGGCGCTTTGTTCTTCCAGGCTGACATAACCCATAGAAGCACTGCCGGATTCGTTCATAAAAAGCTGCCATTCTACTTTATTGCGATAAGCGCGGCATTCTTCTTCTGCCAGTACCGGTGGCACCGTGTAGTCGATCCGGGCAATCCGCTTTAACTGCTGTTCAAGCACCTGCCTTTTGAATTCAAGCTCGGCTTCGTAGCTTACGTGCTGATATGCACAACCCTGGCAGCGCGGATAATATATGCATTCAGGCTCCACCCTTTCAGGTGAAGCCTCGATGATCTCCAGCAGCACGGCCCGCATAAATGAACGCCCGTCCTGGCTTATTTGAATATCAACGGTTTCTCCCGGAATTGCTCCGGGCACGAATACAGCCTTGCCGTCCACCCGGCCTACCCCTTCTCCGTTGTGGGCAATTCCGTTTATTTTGCATTTTAATATTTTGTCATTCAATGCTTATATACCCGTCATGCAAGACTCTTCCATGAGTTTGCGCCCTTCAGCGTAGGCTTTGAGGTTAGTATCCAAAGCCCTGGCAGGAACCGTTCTTTCCACTGCAATCCGACCTTCGTCCTCTGGCAGCTGCATTGCCCGGGTAAGCAACCCAACCATAACGACATTAGCGGCTCTGCTGTCACCGCAGTTAGCGGCAACATCTGTAGCGTTGATGACAATAGTACGAGGTATCACCTGCGCAATACGTTCGGCAATATCGGTCGGATAAGCAACTTTGCCGCTCAAAACCGGCAGAGGATCTATGCGCTGGTCATTGATAACCGCCAGGCCGTCAGGCTTCAAATAATCCAGCCAGCGGGCTGCTTCCACTTTTTCAAAGGCCAGCAGAATATCTGCATCCCCTTTACTGATTATAGGCGAATAAACTTTGGGGCCGTAGCGCACCTGGGTGACAACGCTGCCACCACGCTGGGCCATTCCGTGCACTTCGGAGATCTTTACATCATATCCCATATCCACCGCAATCTGGGCAACGATCCTGCTGGTTAGCAGGGTCCCCTGTCCGCCCACTCCTACGATTAGTATATTGGTTATTTCATTGTTCATTGCCTATACCTCCAGCTCTATGACAGCTTCCACCCGGCACACCTGCTTGCACAATCCGCAGGCGGCACAACTGGGATGGAACTCGGCCTTTTTTTCGTCGTCCAGGAAAAACACTCCCGTGCATCCCAGGCGGATGCACTGCTTGCAACCGTTGCACTTATCCTTGTCCACTTCATAACGGGTGCCGGGTTTGCTTTTTGAAATAAGAATGCACTCGCGTTTGCATATTATCACTGAAGGTTCGGGGCGTGCCAGCTCTTCATCCAGCACTTCTCCAAGCTCTTTTAGATTAAGCGGATCCACGGTGCGAATGTTTTGAATCCCAACCGCCTTTAGCAGTCCGGGCAAATCCAGGCGATGGGTGGGCGCTTCGCAGATAGTGCGGCCAGTGGCGGGATGATCCTGGTGTCCGGTCATAGCAGTTGTATCGTTGTCCAGGATCAAAACCGTACTGTTCCCCTGGTTATAAACAACGTCGATAATTGAGGTTATCCCGGAATGAACGAAGGTTGAATCTCCTATTACCGCTACCGTCTTGCGGGCTGATTCTTCGCCCCGGGCTTTTTCGAAACCCAGTGCCGTACCAATGCTGGCGCCCATGCATATGCATGAGTCCATGCCCTCCAGCGGGCTTAACGCCCCCAGAGTATAACATCCGATATCTCCAAAAACGTTGAGACGTTTGCGGCGCAGAGTATAAAACACCCCTCTATGCGGACATCCCGGGCAAAGCAACGGCGGCCGCGCAGGAACCTGCTCGTGCAGTTTGAAATGCTGGTGATGAGCAGAAGTGTGTCTATCACCCAGTAATTCTCCGATATGCTCTGGGGCAATTTCACCGATATTGCCGAATATATTTTTACCTTCCACAGCAATGCCCATGGCTTTAACCTGTTCCTCAATAACCGGTTCCAGCTCTTCAACCACAACCAGGCGTTTTACCCGACCGGCAAAATCACGGATCAATTTTTCCGGAAGAGGATTGGTCATGCCCAGCTTTAATACCGACACCCTGGGCAGAGCTTCCTTGACATACTGGTAAACCACTCCGCTGGCGATTATGCCCAGTTCAGTACCGTCCATCTCCATATAATTCAACGGACTTGTTTCTGAATATTCCTTAAGCGCCAGCAGACGTTTTTCCACTTCCACATGGCGTCCGCGCGCATATGCGGGCAGCATTACATACTTGGACGCATTTTTCTTGTATTCCTTCAGAGGAATGTCCTGTTTCTCCCCGCTTTTGACCAGGGTTTGCGAATGGGCCAGACGAGTTGTAATTCGCAACATAACCGGCGTGTCAAACTGCTCGCTGATTTCATAGCCCAGACGGGTAAAATCAAGCGCCTCTTGACTGTCAGACGGTTCCACAACCGGTATCTTGGCAAAGCGCGCATAACCACGATTATCCTGCTCATTTTGAGAGGAGTGCATGCCCGGATCGTCTGCAGATATAAATACCAGTCCTCCGTTTACCCCGGTATATGCGAAGGTGAACAATGGATCTGCCGCCACGTTAACTCCCACATGTTTCATGGCCACCAGGGTTCTCGCACCTCCGATCGATGCACCAATGCCCACTTCGAGAGCAACTTTTTCATTTGGGGACCATTCCGCATACACACCTGGAAAGGCTGATAAAAACTTCATTATTTCGGTGCTGGGAGTTCCCGGATAGGCTGTGCCTACTGTTACTCCGGCCTCATATGCCCCACGTGCAATGGCTTCGTTTCCTATCATCAGTTTTTTCATTGGTAATCCTCCACCTGCCTTGATAAAGCTGTATAAAATAATAACCTTCTATAGAGCGGCCGACAAGAGGCGAATCAGCGACAACTCATAAGATAAATGTATACATTAAGCAGTTATTATGAATCAATGGGACGGTTCATAGAACCGTCCCATTGATTCATAATAACTGTCAATTGTCTCAATAGTAAATTGTCTTTAGCATTCGGCGCAGGCTTTTTGCATCTGCTCCACTCTGCGATTGACATCGTCCCAGTTTACCAGGCTCCACCAGGCTTCTATCCAGGCGGCGCGCTTGTTCTGATATTTCAGGTAGTAGGCGTGTTCCCACACATCAACAATTAGCAAGGGCACAGCGCCCCATTGGGCCAGATCCTGGTGCTTCTCCGCCTGCAAAACCACCAGCTTCCCAAAGACGGGGTTGCATGCCAGTACAGCCCATCCCGAACCTTCTACTGCAACTGCTGAAGCAGTAAATAGCTTTTTAAAATTGTCAAAAGAGCCGAAATCCCGGTCTATCAAGGCCGCGACAGCGCCATTAGCAGTGCCGCCTCCCCCGGGTTTCATGTTTTCCCAGAACATAGTGTGCAAAATGTGCCCGGATCCATGGAAAGCCAGCTCCCGTTCAATATGCTTGATCAGGGCAAAATCACCTTTTTCCAGGGCTTCGGACAGTTTGGCCTCGGCATTGTTTAGACCATCAACATAGGCTTTATGATGCATGTCATGATGCAGTCTTACGGTCTGTTCGTCATAATAAGGCTCGAGCGCATCGTAGGTATAAGGCAGATCAGGAAGTACATGGGCCATTAATGTCACCTCAATCCTTTTTAATTTTCGACTTATCCGGCACGCAATTATCGCGTATCGATTTCAGTCTAGCTCATAACTGTTAGATCTTCCAGCATGATCCTTGCATTTCACTTAAGAATTTACTTTTCAACAGTTTCACTCCCTGCCAATCCACTGGCTCAACGCTGTGCTGATCAGACCGGCCATATAGTAAACCGGTTTGATACTCTTGTTTTCTGCCCAATTTTCGCCCTGATGGTCTACAATTGCCGTTATGCTGTAATCGCCCACTGCCGGCAGGCGTTTGTTGACAGCCCGGCCCGGAATTATACTGCCTTCTTTGAATATCACCGTTCCGGCATGCTCCAGCTTGCTGGCGGAGGCGTCAACAGCCAGAACCGGCAGGTCTGGATATTGCGTACCCATCCGGAATGCTTCTGAACCAATGTTTTTAGCAGTAACTGGCTTCTCCAGGCTTCCGACTATAATAGCTTCCGGGCATAATGAGGCCAGCATGCTGCCGGTCATCGGACCCAGGCAATCCCAAATGTCTTTGTCAGTGCCTATGCAAAAAATAATCGGCTTCGTCCCTTTCAGCACCTCGTCCAGCACGCAAAAAGCGGCATACAGCCGCTCGATTGCATTATTATCCTGATAATTGACTCTGGCAAGAATCATACCTTTTATATATCATCCTTTATATTTGATGCTATCATCATTCTGGTTTAGAAGCTGCCTTTATCCCGCCTGTCAATAACCCTTACTGCTTTGCCGGGGCTTCTTTCGATGCTGTTCGGCTCGACCAGCTTCACTTTTGGAGTCAGCGACAGGGTCTTATGCAGTTGTTGTTTCAGCTTTTGTTCAATTCCTGACACATCTCCAAAACTGTCGCTAAACATGCTTTCCGTGACTTCCACCCGGATTTCTATCTCATCCATAAATCCTTTGCGGTAAAGTACTATCTGGTAATGTGGTGCCAGCCCTTCGACATTCACCAGCACGCTTTCGATCTGTGACGGGAAAACGTTTACCCCCCTGATCACCATCATGTCATCAGTACGCCCGGTTATCTTGCTAATGCGGGCTGTAGTGCGGCCGCATTCGCATGGTTCGTAGGTAACTGAACTAATATCCTTGGTCCGATACCGTATTACAGGTACAGCTTCCCGGGTAAGCGCCGTGATCACGACTTCGCCCTTTTCTCCAGGAGCCACAGGTTCAAATGTCTCGGGATTCAGGATTTCTAGAATATAGTGGTCTTCGGCAACGTGCTGTCCGCACAGGAGATGACACTCGCCGGAAAAACCGGGTCCGCCGCATTCGCTCAGGCCATAGTTGTCAGTTACCAGCATGCCCCATCGGGCCTCAATTTCGCGCCGGTATTCCTCGGAAAAAGCTTCACCGCCGAACAAGCCTACTCTTACCTTCAAGTCCTTACGGGGATCGACACCCATCTGCATGGCAACTTCGGCTATATGCAGAGCATAGGTGGGAGTGCTGACCAGTGCAGTGGTTCCAAAATCCTGCATGAGCATGATTTGTTTCTCGGTGTTGCCCCCGGAAATCGGTATAACGGTTGCTCCGACTCTTTCCATGCCGTACTGCAATCCATGGGCTCCGGTAAACAGCCCATAGCCAAATGCAATTTGCACTATATCTTTGCTGTCCACCCCGGTCATGCTTATCATTCTGGCCACCAGTTCAGTCCAGTTGTCCATATCCCTGGCTGTGCAGCCAACAACTGTCAGCTTGCCGGTAGTGCCCGACGAAGCATGCAGGCGAACCACGTCTTTCATAGGAACGGCAAACATGCCGAAAGGATAATTGTCTCTGAAGTCGTCTTTGACCGTAAGCGGCAGTTTCCGTAATTCTGCCAGGCTTTTTAAATCCCCCGGCTTAAAACCTATATCGTCGAATTTTTTTCGATACAACGAAGAATTGTTGTATGCGTAATCCAGTTGCTTTTGCAGCCTTTCCAGCTGCATTTTCTCCATTTTTTCCCGGGGCATGCACTCAACATCCGGATTCCAGATAACCATGCTACCACATCTCCCGCTTGTTTATTCTTTTTCGTATATTTATTGATATTAGGTCAACAGGTCTTTAATGTACTGAGGCAACGCAAATATTGCCTGGTGGATTTCTTTATTGTAGTACTTCAACCCGGCCGGAATCCGGTCTTCATCCATGATCCGGGCTGCATCGTATTTCTTGCTGCCGACAGTGAAAGCCCAGAGCCCGCCAACATAGGTTGCTATGGCCGTTAAATAAACCCGAACTTCTGGAAAGACCTGTTTAATATTATGGTGTATATCCTGAAAAACCTGTCCGTATATCATTGGGGACTCGGCCTGGGTAACCAGCATTCCGTCGTCATCCATCACCCGGCTGGTCAGCGAATAGAAATGCTCATTGAACAAAACCGCCGCAGGTCCCAGCGGATCAGAGGAATCCACGATCACGACATCATATGATCTTGGCATTGCTTCTTTCACAAATCGAACCCCGTCCATTATTCTAATCCGTACCCTTGAATCAGCCAAACCGCAGGCTATATCAGGCAAATATTTCTTGCACGATTCTATCACTCGTTGGTCAATTTCAACCATATCTACAGATTCCACGCAATCGTATTTAAGCACTTCCCGAACTACGCCGCCGTCGCCGCCCCCAACCACGAGGATTCTGCGGGGATTGGGGTGAGCGTTCATCAGAACATGGCTAATTATCTCATGATAAATAAATTCGTCTTTTTCCGTTGTTTGCACACAATCATCAAGGACCAGCGCCTTGCCCCACTGAACAGTGTCCAGAATCTTCAGGTCCTGAAAAGGGGTGCTTTCATGATGAATCATATCATTGATTTTCCAGCTCACGCTGTAGCCTTCGGTATGCTTTTCGTGATGCCAGTCTCCATCGTTTAAATGCTTCATGGTGATAACCTCCTTTCCCAGGTCCCTATTTCGTCTTCTCCTGCAACCAGTGGCGGTAAATCCGCATATGTGCAGCTACGCTGCCCGGGTCATTCAAATCGGTCCTTATCAAGAGAGCCCAGGCTTCGTCGGGCTTATCATCAAACAGACCCGCTTCCAGACATTCTCTAATCAGGTTGATGAAGCCGTCTTCTACCCGGGAATAATATACACCCTCTAAAAATGACAGCAGAAAATTCAATTGTTCTTCATCCATGGCCTGACGAGCGTGCTGTCCATAAATAGCATTGGCTAGAGATTCATATATATTCAACATTTTAGGGTTTTTTTCGGTCTTTTGTTTGTTCATTTAGGGATCACATCGCGCAAGCTCTGTTTTTGCAGGTCGAATACAATTGGCAGCTGAATGCCGCTCTGCCCATCCCGGTTCTTGTCTATGGTAATATAATAGTTTGGCGTCTGCTGATAAAGGTTAAGCATTTTGGCATCGTCTTCATAATCTTCCTTTGGAATCGGCCCCATTTTAAGCAGCAGATCACATTCGTTTTTCATACGTTTGGCCCCTTGCAATGAGCCGTCAGGATTTAATTGTACCAAACACATTACCGCTATTTGAAGATTTTGAGCCAGTATTTTTTGTGTTTTTACTATTTGTTCAAGGATCTGCCACTCGGAAAGCCGCGGATCCATTTTATCCATACGGCCAACATAATCGATTATCATCATGTCAATATTCTTCTGAGCTTTGAATTTGCGCGCAATAGACACAGTCTTTTCCGGGGTCAGATTGGGACAGGGATATGAATAAAATCCGCTGTCTCTTAGACGTGAATAGGCATGAGCAAGCCGGGACAACTCCACATCCGCAATATTGCCTGCACGTATTCTTTCGTGTTCGATTCCAGACAGTATCGAACCCCAGCGCAGGGCTATCTGCACCCGGCTCATTTCCGTATTCAGATATAGAACGTTTTTATGTTCGTCTATGGCAATTGCTTTGGCGGTATGAAGGGCAAATGATGTTTTTCCATGACCGGTTTGCGCACCCAATATCACCAGATCGCCAGCCTTGTATCCCAGGGTTTTAACATTAAGGCTGGCAAAGCCGGTATTGAGGCCGTCCAGCACAATAACACCATTATTTTCCTGAAAACGCATATAGCGTTTTTCTGCTTCGTCAAATCCCAGGGTGGCCATATCTCCTGGACTGTCTATGTGATCGTCAATTTCCAGGGCAGTTATGTTGGTAAGCTCTTCCTCGGCTTTCATGAGCATTTCTTCCAGATCGCTTTCCCTTTTTTCGTGAATAATCTGGGACTGTTTCCGGATGAAACCTTCAAACTTGCGCAAGCGAGCCTTTTCCCGCACATTTTTAATCCAGAATTTAACATTTTCATCTTCAATGTAGTGTTCAGCTATATATTTTAATGAATCAGTATCGCGGGTATTGGTAAATATGCCCAGGCGGTGGCCTTCTTTAAGCAATTCAACATAAGTTGGCCGAATTTCGCGTTCGAAAAGGCTGGTAGCCAGCTCGTATATTGTGCCGTGCAGAGGCGTGTAAAAATCGCTTTCCTTCAGAGAGTTATATGCTTCGATGCATGCTTCCTCGGAATGCAACATAGCAGACAAAACCCGGCGCTCGCTTTCAGCGTCGGCCAGATCCAGCTGGTTTTGCTCTTCATAATCCGGGAACTCGCCATATCCATTGTAGGCCACTTGCAAGTCCTCATGCCTCCTGTATTTTAAGCCTTACTGACCGCCCGGGGTCTTTTTTATGTTGTTCATTAATTCCGGCGGTATGTAAACACTATATTCACTATCCGGCTTTGCACCATAAGAAGCAACCGAACCCGGCCGCTCGCTGCTTTTCTTTTTATCTTTGCGGCTTTTTTTGAAAGCCGCTATTTCTGCCTCAACCTCGGGAATAGACTTCAAGCCCTTGCTAGCCCAATCGCTTAAAACGCTATCAATATACTCAAGCCCGCCATTAGTGGTGCGCTGACACATCAACTCCCCGGCTTTCATAACGATATCCCGCTCCATCTGCCATTCAAAACGCCACTTGTAGTATAACCTTTTTCTGGCTTCGGCATTCATATCTATGCCTATAAACGAACCGAAGTCAATCAATTCCGGATCGAACTGCCGTTTTTTCTGTGCTTTTTCCCGGTCTGCGTCAATATATTTCTTAAAATACATATTCAAGCCCTCAACCGATGCTACCTCGTATTTGCTCAAGTCGGCAGCAATCCTGCTTATCTCCTGGGGGCCGGTTATCTGTCTTTCAAAACAAAGCTCCAGCATTATGAAGAGAAAATCCGGGGTAAGCTCCAACTGGCACAGCCACTTCTTTATCTCTCCGCTCATCTTTACACTGATCAAATTGCCGGACTTTTTAGCAATAAAATCAGCTATCTTGCGGAATGCCTCCTCATGTGCGGCACTTACAGGCATTTTCGGCCAGTCATCCTCTTCATCGCCATAATCAACCGATTTTTGCGATTCATTCTTTCCTTCGGCTTCAGCATGGTTATTAGGCTTTTCTCGCTCTGGGACTGATTCCATATGCACGGTTTCTTCGGCCGGTGCAGGGATTTGCATCAGTACCAGCTCTGGGTGATCGCGAATAATAAGCTGTTCCAACCGGTCCATCAGCGGTTCCAGGTATATGGTCTTGTCCACCAGGCTTCTGGTCTGACCATTTGATAGACCAATGATCCTTTTTGCAACCAGTATATTTAAGCGCCGGCCAAGTTTTGCGCTCGTATATGCCGGGCAGCATTTTAATACCTGACCGGCAGTGACCCCAGCCTGAAACAATGGTTTAATATTTTCAAAAGCAAAGAAAAGCGTGGCCAGAAGCCCGATGTCTTCAGGATCAAGCTCCAGTTCCTTGGCATAATAAAATATCGCCCCGGGCAAATGTGCAAAACCCCAGCGAAAAATCTCCAGGGATGTAATACTACCGTACATGTATTTCCTCCACGAATAACAGACAGGATAAGCTTGCTCAATATCAATGAATTGCGGATTCTGCCGATATTAGTATGTATAAACCCTATCAGAGCACCCGGACTTCACCCGTCCAGATTGATCAATTATAGCGCATGTGATGCAGCCAACCAAATATTTGCAGCGTCTTGGTTCACCATTTAAGGTTCTATCCAGAGAGTTATCTTCATTAATTTACTGATTCGATAAAAATGGAGCCGGTCAAACATTTATGGTATTGACAAGCCCCACATGTTTACTGATCAAGCGCTGACCGCGCTGATCATTATATTCAATTCCAGACACCCGGATCCTGTTTATTTTATGCTGGCATTAAGACGGTTAAGCATCATGGCCAGTTCCTCATAGCGATTAGCCTGGCTGTATTCGCCAAAAACATCGTGCAAACGGTTCATCAGATTGAAATAAGCCTCTTCGGTTGCCTGCAGACGTGATATACTGGCTGCTTCCGGCATTCTTACCGTTATTTCCTCGCGGCTGGGCACTATTTCCATTTCATCCAGCCATTTTGGAATCACTACCGGGATTTTAAATTCTTTTTCGATTAGCTGCGCCAGAGCATGCTGGCTTTCATCCTCGCCGTGGACCAGGATAACCTGACGTGGTCTCTGACTAAAATCTCTTAACCAGGCCATCAGCCCCCCCTGGTCAGCATGAGCGGAATAGGCGTCTATTGCAGTAATATGAGCCTTAACCGCAACATCCTCGCCATGGATGCGCACCACTTTTTCACCTTCCATAATGCGCCTTCCCAGAGAACCCTGGGCCTGGTATCCTACAAACAGCACGGTTGCCTCCGGCCTCCATAGATTGTGTTTCAAATGATGCTTGATGCGTCCGGCATCACACATACCCGAAGCAGATATTATTATTGCTTTGCCACGCCGGTTGTTTAACGCCATAGATTCTTCCGTTGAACTGGTAAATTTCAGGTTCGGCATTTTTAGCGGGTGCCTTCCCTGTTCAATCAGCTCCCGGGTTTCATGATCATAATAGTCGGCGCTGTTCTGAAATATCTGGGTAGCAGCTACTGCCAATGGGCTGTCAATAATAACATCAATTTGCTTGTCAAGCTGTCCGCTGCTAAAAAGCAAAGACATGTCATACAGCAAATCCTGGGTTCTTTCTACTGCAAACGCAGGTATCACCAGGTTGCCGCCCCTTTCCATGGCGCTCTTTATAACATCGCGCAATTGATCGGCGCGGTTTTCGGTTTTCTGGTGAAAGCGGTTTCCATAAGTCGATTCCATTACTACGTAATCTGCCGATTCAATAATTGAAGGGTCTTTAATAATCGGCTGATCGCCCTGGCCCAGGTCTCCGCTGAATACAATCTTGGTCCTGACCCCGTTTTCTTCAATCCATAATTCTGCAATCCCCGAACCCAGTATATGCCCGGCGTCACGCATGCGAATTTCGATTCCATCGGCCAGTTCCACAACTTCATCATAATCGATAACCTTGACCAGCTCCATGCAACGGTCAGTATCTTCAATACTGTAGATCGGCTCAATCAGCGGTTCTCCTGCCCGCCCCAGCTTGCGGTTCTTGCGTTCCACTTCCATGGCTTGTATGTGGGCTGAATCAGGCAACATTACAGTAATTAGCTCTTTCGTCGCCGAAGTGCAATAAATAGGCCCGTTAAAGCCATGCTTGACCAGCTTGGGAAGCAGACCTGAATGATCAATATGCGCATGGGTAAGAACTAGAAACTGGATAGACGACGGCGCCACCGCAAAATCTAAATAATTTTTTTCTTTAGTCTGCTTGTCGCCCTGAAATAATCCGCAGTCAATAGCAAACCGGCTGCCGGCTGCGTCTACCAGGTGAAACGAACCGGTTACAATCCCGGCTGCTCCAAGAAAACGTATCTTCATTAAATTATCCTCCACAATAAGCTTTCTATCAGGATGTCACCCGTTTTAAAAACTTCTCCATCCTGATAATTGCTTCTTCTATATGACTGACGCTGGCTGCGTAACAGCAGCGAACATGGCCTTCGCCTTTCTCGCCAAAGGCAGTGCCTGGAACTACGGCTACGTTTTCTTCAAATAACAGGCGTTCACAAAATTCTTCACTGCTCAAGCCGGATCTTTCAATGGACGGGAAACAGTAAAACGCTCCGCGCGGTTCAAAACAATCCAGGCCGATTTCGCGCAATCCATTGACCATCAGCTTGCGCCGCATATTGTAATGGCCGACCATTTTGCGCATTTCCTCTTCTCCGTTGCGCAGCGCTTCCACAGCCGCCTTTTGGCCCATGGTAGGCGCGCACATAATCGTGTACTGATGAATCTTGGTAAGCGCCCCGATCAGATCCGGATGCCCGCAGGCATATGCCACCCGCCATCCAGTCATAGCAAAGGCCTTGGAAAAGCCATTAAGCATGATGGTTCGGTCCTTCATGCCGGGAAAGGAAGCAATGGAAGCATGCTGTGTTTCATAGGTCAGCTCTGCATATATTTCATCGGAAATAACAATTAAGTCGTTTTTAACAATGATATCCACCAGCCTGGCCAGGTCTTCTTTTTCCATGATGCCACCGGTCGGGTTGCAGGGATACGGAAGTATCAACACTTTGCTGCGCTCGGTCAAAGCCTTTTCAAGGGCTTCAGGCTTCATGCGGTACTCGTCACTGGCAAAAGTCTCGACCACAACAGGATTACCCATGGCCAGCGAGGTATCCGGTCCATAGCAAACGTAGGACGGTTCCGGAATCAGTACTTCGTCGCCTGGATTAAGCAGCGCTCTCAACGCAATATCTACTGCTTCGCTAACCCCTACGGTCACCAGTATTTCTTTGTCGGGGTTGTATTCAACGCCAATGCGGCGTTTTTCATAAATTGCAATCTCTTCGCGCAGCTCAGGCAATCCTGAATTAGACGTGTACATGGTGTATCCGTTCTCAAGGGATTGAACCGCAGCCTCAATAATGTGCCACGGCGTAACAAAATCTGGTTCCCCAACCCCTAACGAGATAATCCCTTCGGTCTGTGAAACCATGTCAAAGAATTTACGGATGCCAGAAGGTGGGATAGATTGCACTATCCGAGATATATATTTATTCATTGAGTCCACTAACTAACCACCAGCCTTTTATCATCCTCGGCATCTTCGAAGATGAAATTGTCTTGTTTATAGCGTTTGAGAATAAAATGAGTGGTGGTGCCGTTCACATTATTAATAGTGGAAAGCTTATGCGATACAAAATTGGCAATATCCTTAAGGCTTTCCCCTTCTACAACAACTGATAAATCATAAGCGCCGCTCATCAGGTAGACACAGCGCACCTCCGGAAAGCGTGCAATTTTTGTCGCCACGCTGCTGAATCCCAGATCGCGTTCGGGCGTTACTTTTACTTCTATCATGGCGGTTACACCTTCCCGTCCGACCTTTTCCCAGTTGATAATAGCTCCGTAACCGCGAATAACGTTTTCTTTTTCCAGGCGTGCTATGGCTTCACGTACTGCCGCTTCTGTTTCACCCAGCATGGTCGCAATCGCTGCCGGCGCCAGGCGCGCGTCGTTTTCCAACATCTTCAGTACTCTGTAATCTAAACCCATAAACACTCCCCCTATTTTTTTGCTTGACCCATCCAATCCGATTTAGCCGATATAAAACACCCATAAAAGGCACAATACCAGCTGTGAAGCACATCAGAACCTCACCGGCAGAAGGATTCATTTAAGGTTATCACTACGCTTGAACCGCGTCAAGCCGCGCATTTATGCATACACTAAGAGTCGATCCTTTATTTGACCAGGTGATGTAATATAATAGCTGCATGAATATGAATTTCAACTGCCGCATATGGAGAATCTAGCATGATTGGACAAACAAATAAAACCCTGGATTTCAGCGCTATCAATCATATAATCTGGGATTGGAACGGCACCCTGTTAAATGATATAGACCTGGTAGTAGAGATTACTAACCAGATGCTGGAGTTTCGAGGTTGGCCTGGAATCGACTGTCACCGGTACCGCAGCCTGTTCGGTTTCCCGGTGGCTGAATTTTATGTAAAAATGGGTTTCTCTTTCGATACCGAGCCCTATGATCACCTGGTACATGAGTTTACCAGTAAATACGAGAGCCGCTGCCTTGGCTGCCAGCTCCATGATGGTGTAAAAGAAATCCTTCAGCGCCTCAAACAGAAAAACATATCCCAATCGATTTTATCTGCTGCCAAGCAGAGCGTTCTGAAAGAGACGGTGGATTCATTCGGAATAACGGGCTATTTCGCGGCTATCGCTGGCCTGGATGATAAAAGAGCCGACAGCAAGCTGGAATCGGGCAAGGAGCTAATAAGCCGGATGAGCCTGAGCCCGAACAGCGTTCTGATGGTCGGAGACACCCTGCACGACTATGAAGTAGCCAGTGCCCTGGGCGCTAACTGCCTTATCATACCCAATGGGCACAACACCCCGGAAAGATTTATCGGTTGTCCGGCTTACATTGTTCCATCGCTTGCTGATTTAGGAAAGCTGCTATAACCGTCCCTAATTAAACGAACCGGCCCCTCTTTTCTCTTTACTCAGAAATTACCTGTATACGTCGGTTGCCGCTGTCCACTACAAATATCGTCTGAGCGTTTTGCACTGCTATACCCCAGGGATAATTAAAATTGCCTTGAGAGCGGCCCAGTTCTCCGAAGCTATATCGTCTGGCAAGGTCTCCGTTCTCTAAATCCGGTCGGAATACCTGGATCCGGTCATTGTTTCTATCGCTTATATAGATATCTCCATTCGAATCAGTATCAATTCCAAACGGTCCGGAAACCTCGCTGCCATCCGAATTGATGGTCCACCTGTTCAGCTGGTCCCCGCTGCTGTTAAATTCGTATATGCATCCGGCCTGGCTGCTGGTTATAAATATATTCCCGCTTCTGTCAACCTCCAGTCCGTCCGGTGAATTTACCAGAATATATTCCGAAGGCATTCGGGAAAAATCGTGTACAAATGGCATGGCTAGTCCGTTGGAATCGTACTTGGTTACCGTTCCTGCCGCTCGGTCAGCCACGTAAATTGTCCCATCAGGACTGACATCAATTCCGCACGGTTCCTGCAGTCCGGTAATCAGATTCTCCCAGGTATATGGAAGGGGAGCGGCAGCAGTGGGACTGGCTGCCGGGTTGGCGGCCACAGAGGCAAAATCAAATCCTGCGGGCAGCAGTACGCTTAATACCTGTCCGTTCTCAGCGTCTGTTACCAGGATGCGGCCATCGATGCCGATCGCTATATCCTGCATGTCATAGCTCTGCTGATAGCTGTACAGTTCTCCGTTTTGCACCCCGTTCATATCGTATTTCCTGATCCTAAAACCGGTGCTTCCGTCGAGCACAGTCCACAATGCTCCACTGCCATCCATGGTTATTCCACGGGGAATATAGGCAGAGTCACCGGTAGACCATTCACGGCTAAACCTCCCCAGCAGCTCCTGGTGCTCCTGCATCAATGTGCCGTTTTCCAGTTGATCAAGCTGGTTCTGCATCAAACCTTGCAATTGATTAAACTCTGCATTCAATGCAGGCAGGTTTTCATCCAGGGCATTTTGCTCGCGCAACTGGCCTTGAACCGCAATATCACCTGCTACATCAATTACCCATTGGCTTCGGTCAATCCATGCCTGCATCTGAAGGTTGCTCATCGCAGCCGGCGCAGATGCCGAATCACCGAATCTTCTTATGAAGCTGCTGGAACCGGGAACTACTTGGACTCCAGCGATATCCTGCTCACTGGTCAACAACCGGGCTGAACCAATGAGGCAGCTCATCTCGCAGGATGTTGCTGGCAGTACCAGCGTTCGTGCGAATGTTCCTTCAATGGCAGCCACCCCCCAGGGCATATCTATCCATATTTTGGTGTACCAGGATCCCTTGCGTTCGTACCAGGGTGTGCTGGCGCCACCGCTGCTGGAATCCAAATCGTGTGAGCTGGCCAGGGCAGTGTACATATCACCAACCGGGAGATGGTAACGCAGCTCTTCAACCACCTGTGACGAACTGCCATCGGAATTAATTATCATACGGCCCCGGCTTTTATCAACCGATAGACTGCTGTCAGACTCCAGCTTAATAGCACTGCCATCAGGATAGGACACATTTATATATGAATTCTTCCCGGTGGTTAAATAATCGCCCGCCATAATGGTGGTTCCGTCTGCAAGGGCAACAGAAGCCCCATTACGCATGAGGTTCACTTCACCGCTGAACTTGCTTACTTTTCCCTGCATTTCGTCACAGTAGAAATCAGGGTCTGTAGTTAAGAGAACGGCAAATGCCCTGGCCATCTCTCCTCTTAAAAACGGCTGTTCAGGATAAAAATATTCGTTGCCAGGGCTCGTGGTGTACATTCCTGCTGCCAATGCGGTAGCAACGCTCTCTGCAGCCCAGTGGCCCGAAGGCAGGTCTAAAAAAAGCGGCAGTACCGCCTGTGACTTCGATTGCTTCGACAGGTTCAATACCAGGGTCAAAGCCTCCGACCTGCTTATAAGATCATCTGGACTGAATGTTCCGTCTCCAGCTCCATGTACATAACCTGCACGATATCCGGCCAAAATGTAAGGATAAGCCCAGGAATCCAGCGAGACATCGGTAAAAGGGGAAGGGCCACTTATATCGCTGCAGTCCAGCTTCATCCCCTTAACCATCATCGTTGCAGCTTCCGCACGGCTGATAGACTGCTCCGGTTTATAGGTGCCGTCCGGATAGCCTTCGATCACCTGCCGGTTTCCCAAATAGCTTATATATGCCGCATAAGTACTGCCCTGAATATCACTGAATGATGCTGCTTGAGCCGGAACTGAACCTGGAAGGATTGTGAAAAGAACAACTGCGGCGAGTACGATGATTACCCCCTGCAAACGCCCTGATGGACCGTTTCTAGCATTCATACCCTCACTCCCTTTACAGTAATACATATATTATGGGCCATCCTTACGAATTTGGCCATAATTTCATGCTGCTGGGGAATTAACATATAAATTTATCGGGTTAGCAATCGTTTCTCCGGTTAGATTGGCAAGCAAATTGAAGGCCGATTATGGTTTTCGAATCCCGGATAGACTGTTTATAAATCGCCTGGCAGGCTTCTGCCAGCGGCATCCAGATACTTTCAATAATTTCGTCTTCATCAGGATTGTCCTGTCCTGCTTCCAGACCGGTGGCCAGATATAAGTACATTTCTTCTTCAGTAAATCCAGGAGCACTGTAGAAACGACATATTAGCTTCCAATCACGGGCTCTGTACCCGGTTTCTTCCGCCAGCTCACGACGGGCCGCTTCCAAGGGCTCCTCTCCGGCATCCATGGACCCCGCCGGTATTTCATCCAAATACTGTTCTACAGCTTTGCGATATTGTCTTACCAGAAGCACACGATCCTGCTCATCCAGCGCCACTATGGCCACCGCTGGAGAGTGTTCCACTATTTCGCGAACGGCCTTACGTCCGTCTGCCAGAATAACCTGGTCGACCCGAAGATTCAGAATGCGTCCTTCGTAAATTCGTTCAGATGAAATGGTTTCTTCCGATTTGTGCATCCCCTGCTCCTTCTTGGCTGTGGTCACTTGTCTGCTATTTCCGCTTAATTTATTCTATCGAATGCAGGCTGATCTGCCAGTGCATTTCTTTTGCCATTCCTCTGGACTCGCCCAGCGGTCATCTTTCTGAACACAAGCGCATAATCTGTGCTATCCAGCCCGCGTCGGCAACAAGATCTTCAACTAGAATATACTCTTCAACCGTATGAACATTTTGCATCCCGATTCCCAGGTTGGCACAGCGGATACCAGCACCGTTTATAATGCTGGCATCGCTCCCTCCGCCAGTCTTCACCAGCGACGGCTGTATGCCGGCTTTCCGGGCGGCTTCCACAGCGACCTGCACCACGGGTTCATTTTCTGCCAGGCAGATTTCAGGGTATAAGAACTCGACTTTTACTTCCCCTTCAGCCCCAAGATCATCGACAGTTTTAAGAAAGCTTGCGGTCAATCGTTCGGTTAGCGCATCCATTTTTTCCCGCTTCAGGCTTCTTGATTCACCACCGACTTTGCATATGTCGGGCACGATGTTACGTGCCTGCCCGCCTTCAATGGTTCCAAAGTTGCATGTGGTTTCCTCATCAATCCGTCCGCATTCCATCCTGGCCAGCGCTCCAGCCATTACGTGAATGGCGTTGACGCCTTTTTCAGGATGCATGCCGGCATGGGCGGATTTGCCGTAGACCGTATAACCGATAAAGTTCTGGCAAGGTGATTGCACTACGACGCTGCCTGGAGCATCTCCCGCATCCAGAACAAACCCCATCCGGGAGCGCAACTGAGAATAGTCAAAATTCTTGGCACCCATCAGACCTTGTTCTTCGCATACCGTGAACAATACTTCCAGAACCGGCAGCTCATATCGATTTTCCAGGCATACATCGATGGCCTCCAGCAAGGTGGCGATCCCAGCTTTATCATCAGATCCCAGGATGGTTGTTCCATCGCTGCGGATGCGGTCTGCATCCCTGACTACTTTTATATTCGCCCCATTGACCACAGTATCCATATGCGCTGAAAATAAAACAGGCTCGCTTCCGCTGGCAGATTCCCTGCGCAGCAGCAAGTTGCCACAGTTGGAACCGGTTTTATCGCCTGCTTTGTCTAGCGAACCGATAAAACCGCGTTTCACAAACTCGCTTTGCAGATATTTCATAAAATTCTTTTCATTGCGGCTCATTGATTCAATCTGCACCATTGCAATGAAACTGTTTATAAGACGTTCAGAATTAACCATTCCGCACCTCCAGCAATATTTATCAAACTAATTGCCAGTTTCATCTATCCTGGATAAAAGGCGATTATTGGCAATAACATCGGCAAGGGAGTACCTTTCCGTGAAAAGGTGCATAACTATTAGGAATAAGAGTAATGCGATCCTGGTAGACAGGCTCAGACCGCAAGCCCCCCAGAATCCCAGAGTGAATCCGAGCACGCTGGCACCAACGTAACCAGTCATGGAGGGTGTTTTTAGTTCGTAAAGCAAACAAGCCAGCACAGCCCCTGAAAGAGGAGCAATCAGAACAAAGTCAATCTGCCCCAGGGCTGTCAATGCTATCGCCGCCCCAAATAGCAAGTAAGCTTTAACTGACCGCCCAGGCCGGGTCTCAAGAATGTTCATCAGGTTAGTAAACATTACAATGAGAAGCGCATTCAGCAGCCATTCCCACCATATTTCAGCGTTAAAAAAAGCTACAAACAGGCCAATAACAATTACTCCGAAATTCCTTACCGTGGAGGCGGCAATGCCGCCCTGGATCATAATTGCAATCTGTTGTTTAACGGAACTGGAATCAATGCCTCCCAGCATATCATCGATAAAACCAAGCATGGCCATTCCCAGCATTCCAAATATGTATATGACGTAGTTTGAAGTGAACACAGGCCAGGCCAGGTAGCGCTGTAAAATCGCATAGGCCAGGAAAGCCGGAATCACAACGGCTGGAAAGCTTATTCCTGCAGCCGCTGGTATATCTTCGTTACGCTGATTTTCACGCAGAGCGCCAGCTTCAGCCAGCATTTTAAGGAAGAAAAACAGGATGACCAATTCAAGTATAAAGCCTGCCAGGGCTGCTCCACCTGCAATATACGCAGTATTCATGGTCTCCTTCTCCTCATTTCTTTAATAGTAGTGGCCAGAACGGCCCATAACTGCCGGGTTCTATGCATGACCCCTTCTATGTCCCTCCCGCATTCCCGGTGCACCATCTGAGTCGGGACCTCCACCATCCGGTATCCCAGCAACAGAGCCCGGATGGTCATGCCGAGTTCTACGCCAAATCCTTCGTTAAAAGGCAACACCGCCAGCATCAGTTCGCGAGTCATTGCCCTCTGGCCACTGAGCGGAGCAATGGAGTCAATTCCACCCAATCTGCGAATAACCCAGGCTGCACTCCCCCTGACTATGCCAAGCCCGGTCATCTTGACCGGAGGAGGAAACGCAGCTACTGCCAAATCGGCTTCGCCTCTTACCACCGGCGCGATTATCTTGCTGGCTTCCATGGCTGAAGCTCCCAGATCGGCATCGATAAATACGATTATATCACTATCCACCTGCCTGGCAGCCGCGTTCATAGCCCCGCCTTTGCCAATATTAACCGGTAGATTAAGCAGTTCTATTCCGAGTTCATTAACAATCTGCGCGGTTTCGTCAGTTGACCCGTCATTTACCACGATAATCCTGTCTATTGACGGCAATGATTGTACTGCACGCAGCGTTCTGACTATACGGCCGGCTTCGTTGTAAGCAGGTATTACCACCGTAATGCTTAGGATATGATCACCCCGTCTATTATAAATCAGCCGCTTTCAGTCTTTCTGCGCGCGGCTATGTCTCCAATCGCCAGGCAGCATATTTTTTGTTGCAGATTAGTCTGATTATAATAAAAACACCCCTGCCGAGATAATCGTTTTCCCGGCAGGTGGTGTTCAGTAAGACTACACAAAATGACAACTAGTTTATGCGGCTTTCCAGGCGTAGTTTGTCGGCTATAATGGCAATAAACTCGGAATTGGTCGGTTTGCCTTTCTCGCCATTTACCGTATAACCGAAGAATTTGTTGATTTTTTCAGTATCGCCGCGATCCCAGGCTAACTCAATAGCATGCCTGATAGCTCTTTCCACACGGCTGGGTGTTGTGTCGTACTTTTTCGCAATGGCGGGATACAGCTCTTTAGTTACAGCTCCAAGATAGTTAATCTCTTCCACCACCAGGATAATCGCATCCCTTAGATACTGATATCCCTTAACATGTGCTGGAACGCCTATTTCATGCATGATTTTAGTAACTTCGACTTCCAAATTCTTGGGTGCGCTGGAGCTAATCATCATCGTCATGGGTTCGTTGCGGTCCATCCGCATAGTGGTTTCTTCAGTTACCTGGCGAACCCTGTCACCCAGGACCTGCAGATTAAATGGTTTGAGAATATAATAATCAGCACCCAGCTGAACAGCTTTTTGAGTAACGTTCTCCTGTCCAAAGGCGCTTAAGATTATAACCTTGGGTCTTTTGGCCAGTTGGAGCTTGTCAAGCTTCTCCAACACGCCTATGCCATCCATATAAGGCATAATAATGTCCAGAACCAGTACTTCCACGTCCTTCTTTCCGAGAACGTCCAATACTTCTATTCCATTGGAACACACGCCTACCAGATCAAAATCGCTCTCACGGGTGAAGTACTCCTTCAAAATCCCGCAGAATTCGCGATTATCGTCAGCGATCAGCACTTTAATCGGACTGGCTACAGCACACATACAAATTATACCTCCCGGTAATGCAATTTTCTTTTTTATTTCTACAAACACCCCACGTTAGTATCTTATATGATTTTATCATCAAAATTCAAGATTTATCTTATTTTACGCGTATTTTGTACCCCGATTATCGCTTTTAGTCGTATATAACGCGAGCAGCTTTATCGATCATCTCCCAAGAAGTCTGCATAGCAAGCTCGCTGTAATCCTCGCCACCCAGCATTCTTGCCAGTTCTTTGGCCCGCTCATTTTTTTCCAGGCAACTGATTATGGTACTGGTGCGATTATTTTTTACCTGCTTATCAATCAGGTAGTGCGTATTTGCGTAGCTTGCAATTTGCGGAGCGTGGGTAATTACTATCAACTGTCTGCCTTGAGCAAGTTCCGCCAGCTTGAGCGCCATGGTTTGCAGAGCGCTTCCTCCCATGCCTGAATCTATTTCATCAAATACCATGGTCGGAACCAGGTAAGCTTCGGCCAGAACCTTTTTAAGGGCCAGAATGAAACGCGACAGCTCTCCTCCCGAAGCTATCTTGTGCAGCGGGTGAAGCTCTTCTCCTGGATTGGCAGAAAAAAGGAACTCCACACTTTCATATCCACCGGGTCCCGGCATGGAACTGCTTTTTAATTCAACTTCAAATCGCAGATGGGGCATGTTCATGCCGCTTAATTCCTGGTGTACCATTTTTTTCAACTGCCCGGCTGCCTGCGCCCGCTTCGTGCCCAGGAGTTTGGCATAAGAATCGTACTCCTGCAGGCTGTTTGCCAGTTGTTTTTCGTATTCTACCTCCCTCTCTTCGCTATTGACCAGTTCATTCCGCTCTTTTACCGCTTCACGATGATATTCGATCAAATCCTCCACAGTACGGCCATACTTTTTCCTGATCCTGGACAACTCGAATAAACGCTCTTCAATCCGGTCCAGGGTTCCAGGCTCAAAATCCAGGGATTGCTTGAAGCGAGCCAGCTTTCCGCCCAGTTCCTCCAGGCTGAAATAGATGCCATTAAGCGGCTCCAGCAGACTGTGAAAAAATGGATCCCTCTCCAGGCGGGAAGCAAGGTTGATTGCGTCATACAACTGCCCATATGCACAACCATCGCCCGAATAAATCAGATTATAGAGCTTCCGGCAGCTGTCTGAATATAAAGCGGCATCCCGAACCCGTTCCCGTTTTTCTTGCAGTTCTTCTTCCTCGCCCGCATTCAGGCCTAGCGCCTCCAGCTCCTTAATTTGGTATTCAAGAAAGTCAAGCCTTTCCGCGCGCTGATGCTGTTGGCTCCTTATGCGATCAATACTGTCTCGTATCGTGGAAATCTCCTGATAAAGCCTGGCAATGCCGCTTCTTTCCTCCTTAATGTCACCAGCAAAGCTGTCTACATAGTCCAGGTAGTTGGATGGCTTCAGAATGTTATGCCGGGCGTTTTGTAAGTGCATGTCGATCAGAAAGGGAGAAAGGGACCGAAGCAGGCTGGCATTAATTATACGCCCGTTTATACGCGATATGCTCTTGCCTCCTGATTGGATTTCACGAGTGATAACCAGGGTTTCAGCATCTCCATCATCTTCGGCCAGGCCGTTTTCCAGCAGCAGGTTCCTGGCTTCAGGATTGAACTTCAGGTCAAAAACCGCCTCGGTTAATAGTTTGTGCCGTTCATCCCTGATATATTCGTTTTTCATTCGATCGCCAAGAACCAAACCCAGCGCATCAACTACAATAGATTTCCCCGCTCCGGTTTCTCCGGTTAAAACATTTAAGCCTTCATTAAAAGCAATTCTGGCCTCATCAATTAATACAAAGTTATTTATGTAAATTTCTTGCAACAAGTCAAACGCCTCCACCGGTTGGGTTCGTTATCGACTAACCGCTAACAATAGACATCAGGAGCGTACTGATATACTCTGCCCGGTCTTCAGGCTTTACTACGACCAAAATGGTGTCATCACCAGCAACATTGCCCAGAATATGAGCCTCGTTCATAGAATCAATCATGGAACCCACTGACTGCGCTGCTCCGGGAATGGTTTTTATAACGACGATGTTTCCGCTGTAATCAATAGTCTTGACCAGTTCCTTCAAGAAACGATTGAGCCGCTCCGGCGAAGCCCCTAACATCTGAGTATCGGGAAACGCATAACGATAAACTGCTCCGTCCGGCACTTTGATTAGCCCCAGTTCTTTAATATCCCGGGATACAGTTGCTTGTGTCACATCCACACCCCGGGTCCGCAGAGCGTCCCTCAAATCTTCTTGAGTGGCTATGTGCGAGTTCAGTAATATGTCTCGAATCACATGCTGCCTGTGGTTTTTCATATGCACTCACCCTGTTCCCTGATTGTTTTACTCTTTTTTTACCACAACAAATAAAACTGCTGGCTGATTGGCTTGATTGATAAAAGAAGCCTCCATTACGTCAGCATAGGACTGGGGAATAAGATTTAGATAGTGAGATAAGGCCGCATATTCTTCCTGTCCCCCATTGTGACCGGTGTATGCCACTATTGTTAATAATCCTCCCTTTTCCAGCAGGCGCAGAGAACTTTCCACCCCAATGATAGTGCTGGTCGAGCAGGTGACAATATCATGATCTCCGCCGGGCAGGTACCCAAGATTAAACATAACCGCCTGAACCGGTTCTTTTACAATTTGTGAAATGTTCTCGTGACTGGCGCTTACCAAATCGACCCGTCCGGAAATGTCTTTATCCTGCAAAAGCCGGCGAGTATTTTCAATGGCTTTTTCTTGAATGTCCAGTGCGTACACCCTGCCTTGAGGTCCTACCAGGCTGGCCAGAAGCACCGTATCAAGGCCGTTGCCGCAAGTGGCGTCAATAGCGGTCTTGATGTTCCCTTCGGCCCGTCTTATAAAAAAGTGAGACAGGGTCACTGCGTTTTTTAAGTCTAGAGAGTGACTTCGCATCTGCGGAGCCTTCTTTCCATGGTTTCGAAAAACCGCTGCTTTTTAAATCGTACCAGATTAAACCGGTGCGCAGAACGATTAATGATCAGGTGCTGCCCGGGATTAAGCGTTACGGAAACCTGCCCATCTATACTGATCAGAGCGCTTTCCATCCCGTGCAAATCGATGCGGATGTCCTTATCAGGGGCAACTACCACCGGCCTTTTGTTTAAAAAGTATGATGACAGCGGAGTAACAATGATTGCATCCAGATCGTTATCGACTACCGGCCCTCCCGCCGAAAGGTTATACGCCGTTGAACCTGTCGGCGTCGCAATTATCAACCCGTCGCCGCGCTGGCTGCCGCTGGATTGCCCGCATATTATCATATCGAAGTAAATCATCTTGCTATTATTGGATTTGACTGAAAGGTCATTCAGGCAACTAAACGCGTGAAGGCTTTGATGCTCGTCCCTTATTTCTACATCCAACATCATTTTCCCTTCCAGCTGATAGCTGCCATTTATAAAATCAGTCAGGTATTCTTCAATTTCAGCCACTTCGACACTGCTCAGAAAACCAACTGTGCCCATATTGACACCCATTACCGGCAAACCGAAAGAGCCGTAATGCTGTGCAGTGCGAAGAATGGTACCGTCTCCTCCGAAGACAATTATGCCGTCAATATCATTTTGCCAGATCGCCTGACTGTCCGCTTTTTCCTTAACAGCATCAACCTGGCAGGCCTGCAGAACATCACAGACGCTATTCGCCATATTAATTGTGTCCAGCGCAAGCTCGTTATAGACCAGCAAAACCTTCAATTATTTCGCCTCCAGTGCTTGATGTGCCTGGTTGACCAGGGCTTCCAACTCCCGGTCATCGAGGTCCGCTTCTGGAACTTGATATACGGCATATGCTAAAAATTCAATATTACCTTCGGGTCCCTTCAGCGGCGAATAAGCCGCTTTCCTTATTGTCAGGTCGTTCTGACGGGCATAACCACGGACTTGAACCAGAACTTCCAGGTGGGTGGAAGGATCTCTAACCACTCCTTTTTTACCCACTTTATCTCTCCCGGCTTCGAACTGGGGCTTTATAAGGCATATAATCGATCCGTTGGGAGCCAGCAGCTTCTTGATGACCGGAAATACAAGCTTCAGGGATATAAAGGAAACATCGACCGTAATCAAATCGAATCTCATTGGAATCTTTTCAGGTTCCAGCAGACGAATGTTAGTCTTTTCCATTACTGTAACCCGGGGATCAATGCGGATTTTCCAGTCCAATTGGCCATAACCGACATCGACCGCCCACACCTGTTCAGCCCCGTTCTGAAGGGCACAATCAGTAAATCCGCCGGTGGAAGCGCCAACATCCATAATACTTAAACCCTGCAAATCAAGCTCGAACGCTTCGATAGCAGCTTCCAGCTTGTACCCGCCCCGGCTGACATATTTTTCCCGGCCACCCAGAACCTCAATTCCCGCTTCGGTTGATACTGCGGTGCCCGGCTTGTCGATGCGCCTCCCGTCTACAATAACCTGTCCGGCTAAAATGTACCCTCGGGCCTTTTCACGGCTGCCAGCTAATTTCTTTTCTAATAACAGCGCATCAAGGCGCATTTTAGGAGGCGTTGGATTTTTCAAATTTTTTCTTCTCCATTTGAGGCCAGCGGTTCCTGACCCGTTTCACCAGACTGTCTGCATCCATTCCTATGGTTTGAAGCAGAATTTCGATATTGCCCTGTTCAACAAAGGCATCAGGTATGGCTGCGATTTCCACTTCTGACCTGATTCCGGTCCGGGCCAGGCATTCCAGAATCGCAGAACCCAGCCCGCCTTTTTCAGTGCCTTCTTCCATAACCAGCAGCCGTGGACATTTCGCAGCCAGCCTAACCACCAGGGCTTCGTCCAGCGGTTTCAAAAAACGCATGTTGGCTACAGACGCCCTTATACCTATGTTCCCTAGACTGGCGGCAGTTTGTTCAGCGATGTCAACCGCTCGGCCAATGGCAAGTATTGATAAATCGCTGCCTTCTCTTGTCACCACGCCTTTGCCGGTTTCAAGAACAGCTGGCTGTGCCTTAACCTGGCCGCCATTGCCAGCTCCGCGCGGATAGCGAATAGCTACCGGACTGTTTAGGCTAAATGCTGTTTCAAACATATCAGCCAGCTCATCTTCATCAGCCGGAGCCATAATCGTGAATCCCGGTATGCTTCGCAAGAAGGCCATATCAAAAACGCCGTGATGGGTGGGGCCGTCGTCACCGACCAGACCGGCCCGATCAACCGCAATAATTACCGGCAGATTTTGTAAAGCAACATCGTGAATGAGCTGATCATATGCTCTTTGTAAAAATGACGAGTACAAGCAAACCACCGGACGAAGACCCTGCCGGGCCATACCGGCTGCCAGGGTAACCGCATGCTGTTCGCATATACCTACATCAAAAAATTGCTGTGGCAAGCGTTCCGCGAACGCGTTTAGTCCGGTTCCACTGGTCATCGCAGCGGTTATTACCACCAGCCTGCTGTTTGACTCTCCCTTTTTTACTATATATTCTCCGAAAACGTCAGTGTAACTCTTGTATTGCTTTTTGGGCTGCAAGCCGGTTTCAAGATCGAAGGGGCCGACACCATGAAATATGTCCGGCTGTTCGCTGGCCGGATCGTAACCCTGGCCTTTTTGAGTCAATACATGTATTAATATCGGGCCTTTCATATTTCTGGCATTATCAAAAACTGTAATCATTTCCTCAATATTGTGTCCGTTCACCGGCCCGATATAGGTGAATCCCAGCTCTTCAAAGAACTGACCGGCAACCATTATGTGCTTGACAGTATCTTTAATATATTGAGCAGCCCGACTCAGATTGGGCCCGATGCCAGGAATGCGATTTAAACGTAATTCTATCTCTTCCTTGGTGCGATTATAGAAAGCGCCGCTGCGCAAGCGGTTCAAATATGACGACATAGCTCCCACATTTTTGTTAATGGACATTTCATTGTCGTTCAATATCACGATCATGTCCCTGCCCACGTGACCGGCGTGGTTCATAGCTTCAAAAGCCATTCCTCCGGTCAAAGCACCATCTCCAATGACTGCAATAACCTTGTAGCTCTGTTTTTGATTGTCGCGCGCTATTGCCATGCCCAGGGCCGCAGAAATTGAGGTGCTGCTATGGCCAGTATTAAAAGCGTCATGAATCGATTCCTCGGTTTTCGGAAAACCACTGATTCCTCCAAACTGTCTCAACGTGGACATCTGCTCCCTGCGCCCGGTGATAATTTTATGGGCATAACTTTGATGCCCCACATCCCACACCAGCCGGTCACGTCCGGTATCAAAAACCCGGTGCAGAGCTATGGTCATCTCAACAACTCCCAGGTTGGCTGCCAGATGCCCCCCGCATTGCGCCACGCTATTTAGCATGCATTCTCTGATTTCCTCGGCCAGGTTTTCCATCTGGCTGAGCCGGAGTTCTTTGATGTCGCGCGAATCGTTAATCTGGTCTAACACGCGGTTCAAACGGCTCAGCTCCTTTCTTTGTCAATATCAGTCACTATTTCATGCCTGGCGTTCCAACGTAAACCGGGCCAGGTTGCGCAGAAAATCCGCTTCAGGTCCAAACATCGCCAGGCTCTCAAGGCATTTTTTGACCCTGTTTTTCACCATCATTCGAGACTGTTCAAGTCCAAACAGGCTGGTATAAGTGGTTTTTTCATTACGAATATCGCTGCCCGTGGGTTTTCCAGTCAGGCTTTCCAGGCCGCACACATCAAGTATATCATCGCTAATCTGGAATGCCAGCCCGAAATTGCCCGCATATTGTCGCAATAACTCCTGCTGTTCAACCTTCATGCCGCCCAAAACAGCTCCTATTAGTAAAGCCGCCTTGAATAATTCGCCGGTTTTCAAAGAATGCATCCTTTCCAGATCCGCGTGAGCAACCTGGCAACTTTCGTATTCAAGGTCCACAACCTGCCCACCTACCATGCCGGTGCTGCCAGCCGCCCTGGCTAGCAGAGCAATTGACCGGCTGACATCCTGGCAATCAAATCCATCTTGCAGGGCACAATCCGCCATCATTTCAAAAGCCAGCGTGAGCAGCGCATCTCCAGCCAGAATGGCAATATCTTCGCCGAATACTATGTGGCAGGTCGGCTTACCCCTCCGCAGGTTATCATCATCCATGGCTGGCAGATCATCATGAACCAAAGAGTAACAATGAATCATCTCAACGGCACATGCCGCCCTCACTGCTCGCTCTTCGCTCATACCTGCAATCTTGGCCGCTTCGAGCAGCATAACCGGTCTTATTCGCTTGCCGCCATTCATGACAGCATAATGCATGGCTCTATGTATTTTCAGAGGAAAATAATCTTGCCCGGGCAAAAAACGGGCCAGCCCTCTTTCCACTATCTGCCGTCTATCACCCATTTCAGCCTGAAAAGATATAAGGTTAAAATCCAAAAGTGCTCATTCCTTTCACCGCTGTTCTCACGACCGGCATGGCGCCGCTATCCACCGAACAGGTCGAATCGGCTATGCCGGGTGCATTGTCCCAGCTGTATCTGGTTATTCATGCAGGCTGGATAAACAATGCCCCTCCTGATGACTGAATCCCGTAAAAAAACGATGAATGCATCTGGCTAACAATACTGACATAGCCGCACCAGTCAGAAAAATGGGCATGTTCAAGCGGGCAGTTCTCCCTGGCCATAGACTCGCTCCCAATGCCTTAATGCGACAGGTGCCGCATGTCTTAAAAAGCTTTTCAAATAAGCCTGGGAGGGTATTGATTGGTTGATAAAAGGCTGCCTACTGGCGTGGACCTCGATGGCCGATGATCGTCCGAAGCAGGCGCCTGCATTCCATAATCCGACTGTTGCTGCTGCTATAAACATCCGCAGAGCTGTTATATAGTCTGGTGCCGCTCCCTGGATAATGGCTCAACCGCTTTCACCGCCATCGATCTTGTCCAAAAGCGCGTTAATAAATGAACTTGCACCGGCATCGCTATACTTTTTTGCAATTTCCACGGCTTCGTCTATCACGACCGCCTTTTGCGAATCTTCTTCATATAGCAATTCATATAAAGCCATCCGCATTATGTTGCGGTCTATAACCGGCATGCGTTCGATATTCCAGTCCCTTGCATGAGCACTTATGAGCCGATCAATATCGCCCATGTGAGCAATGCAGCCTTCTATCAAAGACTGGCAAAACGCTTTATCCCTGTCTTGTTTCAGATCCGATTCGTCCAGAAGATGTTGATAGGCTTCTAGCGGGTCGGCTTCTACCAGGTCTACCTGATACAACACCTTAAACGCCGTTTCCCGAGCCTTTCTCCTACCCATATATTTCTACCGCCTGATTGTTTTTTTCAGTCCCGGGGTCCAAAAACTTTGTGGAACCAGGCTTCCAGGTCTATTTCATCATCAACAGCCTTCCCAATCAAGTAGCCGACCGCACCGCTGAATAAAATAAACAATACCTGGTGAATGCTGAAGATTAGAATTGCCAGAGCAAGGCAAGTCCCAATAGCGCAGCCCAGCGTTTTTCCCCGGTGTTCTTTTAGAAGATATTCGGTTAGATTAGACATTCTAGACCCCTCCCTGCTTACGCGCCGTGGCAAAATCATCTACCAGCACGCGTACATGCTCAACCGACAGGCCAGATATCTTCTCTACTGCATCCTTTATCTCATTTTGAATTGCCTGTGACATTTCGGGAACGCTTAAATTAGGGTTAACCATCATGTGAACAGTGATCAACAAGCCCTTTTCCGAATTGCGAATTTGGCTGCTGGTTTCCTTGACACCGTTTACCTGTTTCAGGGCTCTCATTATTATTACTTTCAAGGCAGCGTCAGTTATGCTAATAGCGCCATTCAAGGTTGTCTCAATTTCATATGAGTCAACCTTCTTTTGCCTTTGCAGAATCAACAGGATCATCGCTATGCCAAATATTAATAGCAGCAGAGCCACTATACCAACCGTAGTGCGGCCTTGAGGTGTTTCAAAAACGCCGGCTGCTGTCTTAATCAGCTCCATATTGCCAGTGGATGCTGTAATGGCAACCCCGGCAACAAAAATCAGCACAAGGTTATAACAGAAAAAAATGAAACGTGAAAAAGTAGACATGCCGCTGTCCTCCCGTCCTTTTAACTATCATATACTTTGCTTCCTTAAACAATACAACCCCCTGCCGCAACAGGGGGTGCAACAATGCTGCTGTTTACTCAGCCGCCTCTTCGCCCACGTTGATAAGAATGCTCTTGCTTTCTTCTCTCTTCATTACGACCGCGACAATATTAACCATAACCGAGCTGACCTTAAGTCCTGTCATGGTTTCAACCGCCATCTTGATTTCTTTTTGAACATTATTTGCGACAGCCGGTATGGCGTAACCATATTCAATGGAAAGAAAAACCTCAATGGTTGTGAAGTCATCCTCGACAGCGACTTTAATTCCTTTGCCGTAATTTTTGCGACCCAGACGTTCTACTATTTCTCCGCTCCAGGTTCCAGTCATTGATGCGACGCCTTCTACTTCAGTAGCTGCGAGTCCAGCAATAGTTGCTACAACATCATCAGCAATGCTAATTTTACCCATATCGTTTTCAATTTCGGGTTTTTTGGCGACAGTCATTTTAAACTACCTCCTTTTTTCTATGAATTGCGATACTGTTATTGTATCACTAGAGTTGATCTGGGTAAACTGGTTATAACTTACAGTCTTCTAATCGCTCATTCTTCTTTGAATGAAGTTGGTATATACCTCTCCTTTTCGGAAAAAGGCGTTATCCAGAACCTTTAAATGAAACGGGATCGTATTGCAGGGACCGACAATATCGAATTCGACAAGGGCCCGCTTCATGCGTTCAATTGTTTCATTTCGATCCCTTCCCCAGGTGAGCACCTTGGCGATCATAGAATCATAAAACGGAGTAATCACATAGCCTTGATATGCTGAAGAGTCCAAACGAACACCTGGTCCCCCCGGAGTCACATACTTTTCGATCCTGCCCGGAGAAGGCCGGAAATCATGTTCAGGATCTTCCGCGTTTATCCTGCATTCCATCGCCCATCCATTCATGACTATATCTTTCTGTTTCAGCTTCAGTCTTTCGCCGGCGGCAATTAAAATCTGTTCCTTCACAATATCGACCCCGGTTACCATCTCAGTTACCCCATGTTCAACCTGGACCCTGGTGTTCATCTCAATAAAATAGAAATTTTTGTTTTTATCCACCAGGAATTCGACTGTACCAGCGCTGTAATAACCAGCGGCCCTGGCAACCTCTATAGCCGCCTTGCCCATCCGGGCTCTCAGATCCACATCTACCAATGTAGATGGGGATTCTTCCAAAAGCTTTTGGTTGCGCCGCTGCAGGGAGCAGTCCCTCTCGCCCAGGTGCACTGTATGCCCCTTTTCGTCGGCCAGAAGCTGGATCTCTATATGTCTGGGCTCTTCGATATATTTTTCTACGTATACTTCATCGTTTCCAAAGGCAGCCCGGGCTTCCATCTTGGCCATGTTCAGGCCTTCCCTGAGCTGGTCCGGATTATGTACCAGCCGCATTCCTTTGCCCCCGCCCCCGGCTGAAGCTTTAATCATAACCGGATAATCAATACCGGCAGCAATCTCTAAAGCTTCATCATAACTGTTTACGGCTCCCGGGCTTCCTGGCACCAGGTTGACCCCAACCTTGCTGGCAAGTTCGCGGGCCTGCACCTTATCACCCAGCCGTTCGATGCTATCTACAGATGGACCGATAAATTTGATATGATTACTATGGCACATTCCGGCAAAATGACTGTTTTCAGCCATGAAGCCATAGCCCGGGTGTATAGCGTCAGCCCCGGTATTCATTGCAGCACATAGAATATTGGGCATATTAAGGTAGCTTAATCCAGCCTGGGGAGCTCCGATGCATACTCCTTCGTCAGCCAGCTTAACATGCAGGCTGTCGCGATCAGCGCTAGAAAATACGGCTACTGTTTTTATGCCCAATTCCCGGCAAGCCCTTATTATGCGGACAGCTATCTCTCCCCGGTTGGCAATGAGGATTTTGTGAAACAATACGCTGTCCCCCTAGTCTACCTGAATATGGAACAGAACCTGTCCATACTCTACTGGCTGGGCGTTGTCCACCAATATGCCGGCAATTACGCCGTCAACCTCGGACTTAAGTTCATTCATAAGCTTCATCGCTTCAACTATGCATAGAGTCTGACCGGCTTTGATCCGGTCTCCGGATTGTACAAATGCCGGTGCGTCCGGAGAAGGCGCCCGGTAAAAGGTCCCTACCATGGGAGAAATGATTTCATTATAATTGTGTTCAGGCGCTTCTTCAACCGCCTGTTCTGCCGGTCTTGAGCGTTCTACAGGCATTTCAGCAACGCTTTTCTGCACCCCTGCCTTGCGTAGACTTAAACTGAAATCATCCTGTTTGAGATCCAGCTCGGCAATTCCGGAACCGTCTAATAGAAGAATTAGCTCTCTTATTTGATCAATCCTCATCTCTTCATCTCCCCCGGTAACCAATCTTGGCTTGGCCTTGATCGGAGCTTTGGCAGGCTTGGCCGCCGTATCCTGCACACCGGTTTCCACCGGCGCCATGACGTCTACGGTGCTAATTGGAGGTTCTCCGGCCAGGGCTCTATCTCTTCGCAATTCGAAAAACTTAAGCGCTATTTGCGGGAACAGTACATAAGTCAATATATCTTCATCGCTGTCCACCAGGTGTCCGATGTCTTTTTTTGCCTTTTCCCATGCTGGCTCCAGCAAATCAGCCGGACGGACTTCTATTACCTTCTCATCGCCAATTATCTTTTGCCTGATTTCCGGCAAAATCGAAGCCGGAGGCCTTCCATACAAGCCTCTGACATAATCCTTAACCTGAGCTGGTGAAATCTTATAGCGTTCGCCCATAAGGACATTCAATACTGCTTGCGTTCCAACAATCTGGCTGGTGGGAGTCACCAGCGGCGGATAACCCAGGTCTTTTCTTACCCGGGGAATCTCCTCCAGAACTTCGTCCAGGCGGTCTGAAGCATTCTGTTCTTCAAGCTGAGAAACAAAATTAGATATCATACCTCCAGGTACCTGGTGTTCAAAAACCTTCATATCAATAATCTTGGTTACGCCTCTTTCAAAGCCTTTGTGCTTGCGGATCCGTTCGAAGTGATCGGCAATTTCGAAGAGGGCGTGCAGATCCAGACCAGTATCCCAGTCCGATCCCTGTAAAGCCCGCACCAGAGTTTCGACAGGAGGCTGCGATGAACCAAAAGCCATAGGCACACTTGCAGTATCGATAACATTTACTCCAGCTTCAGCGGCTTTGACACAGGAAACTACGGCCAGGCCACCAAAATAGTGGGTATGAAGCTGAATTGGAAGGTCAACCTTTTCTTTCAGGATTTGAACCAGTTCATAGGCCATATACGGTGCCAGCAATCCAGCCATATCCTTTATGCATATGGAATCTGCGCCCATATCGCGCAGCTGCATACCCAGGCTGGCAAAATGTTTGACGGAATGAACCGGACTGACAGTATACACCACGCAGGCCTGAACATGCTTGCCGGTTTCTTTTACAGCCTTCATTGCGGCTTCCAGGTTGCGAATATCGTTGAGTGCGTCAAAAACCCTGAATATATCGATTCCATTATCGGCGGCTTTCTCAATAAACTTGAAAACGACGTCATCCGGATAGTGCGAATAACCCACCAGGTTCTGACCTCGCACCAGCATTTGCAGCTTGGTTTTCTTTACTACCGAACGGATTGTTCTGAGCCGCTCCCACGGATCTTCATTAAGATACCGAATACAGACATCAAATGTTGCTCCGCCCCATACTTCCAAAGAGTGATACCCAACATTATCTATCTTTTCCAGTACAGGCAGCATATCTTCCGTATGCATACGGGTTGCCCACAAGCTTTGGTGGCCATCCCGCAAACTAGTATCTGTAACTAATAGCTTGCCCATCATGCACCCCCTTTAAGAGATATGTAATCCCTTAACCTGCCCTTGTTTTATTATCTATTCATATCAATAACTATGTCGGTTGTTATTGTTTGTTGAGACGCATTTCAATGCTTGATTTGCATCACAAATTTTATTATAGTCAAAGGCTCCATGCTATTTCAAGCGATATAGCTTATGTATACCAGGAACACCGAACCTATAAAGGCCCGTAAAAACGGCAGGGATTGAGCAAAGCAGTCAATCCCTGCCTCCAATTGCGTTTCCTAAACGTTAATTATACCCTGTCCATATACTCTCCGCTGCGGGTGTCAATCCTAAGCACATCACCAGTCTCGACAAACAGGGGGACATTTACTACTGCCCCTGTTTCCAGTGTGGCCTTCTTATTTGCTCCAGTGGCTGTGTCCCCTTTTATGCCCGGTTCCGTATCGGCTACTCGCAACTCAACGAAATTGGGCAGATCAAGACCGATTATGCTTTCGTTATATAAAACGATTTGGATGTTCATATTTTCTTTCAGCCATTTGCTGCCGTCACCAAGCTGTTCAGGGCTAACTGACAGCTGATCGAAGCTCTCGTTATCCATAAAGACATAACCATCGCTGTCTGAATACAGATATTGCATTTCTCTTTTATCAAGGTGCGCCTTGGGAACCTTTTCCCCGGCTCGGAAGGTCCGTTCAATCACCCCTCCGGTGCGCACATTTTTCATTTTTGCCCTTACAAACGCGGCCCCTTTTCCGGGTTTGACATGCTGAAAATCGACTATCTGCCATACCTGTCCTTCCAGTTCAATTGTGGCTCCAGTCTTGAAATCGTTAACTGAAATCATCTTATCCCTCCGCTAAGTATTTAAGGTCTTTTTGACTACAGGTTATTATCTCACAACCGTTGTCTTTAACAATCACGCTGTCTTCTATGCGGATGCCGCCCCAGCCCGGTATGTAAATCCCCGGCTCAACAGTTACCACCATATTGCTCTCCAGAATGGAATCGCTGTTTTGCCCAATTCGAGGTGACTCGTGAATCTCCAGCCCAATACCGTGCCCGGTGCCATGAATGAAAAACCTGTCTAAATCATACCTGGCCAGTACAGCTTTCACCTGCTCATGTAACCGCCCTGCCGTTATTCCTGACCTGATAAGGCTTATTCCGGTTTCCTGCGCCTCTAACACTGCTTTATAGCATTCATCAAATCTGTATTCACGGCTTCCACAGAAAAATGTCCTGCTCATATCCGCAGTATAGTGCTTATAAAAGCCACCGAAATCAAAGAGTACCGCTTGCCCGATGCCAAGCTGGTCCGCTCCGGGCTGTCCGTGGGGCAGGGCCGAATTGGCACCGAATAACACTATCGAATCAAAGGATTCCCCGGTACAACCGTGACGCTGCAGATGGTATTTCAACCTGGCCGCTGTCTCTATCTCAGTTGCTGCAATCTTGAGCCCGCTGATCGTGTCTTCCAGGGCCAGATCGCCAGCCCTCCCGCTGGCTCGCAAGAGCTCTAATTCGTCCACATCTTTGACGATGCGAATGCTTTCAACCAGCTGGCCTGCAGAAACCAGGCGGCCATCCAGCGAAGCATTCAGGGACTGATAGAAGTCATGGCTAATATAATGTGTTTCCAGGGCTATTCTGCCGTATTTCCTCATACGCGCCTGCAGAGATTGTCCCAAATCCCGTGCATCGTTTTCCCACAGTTCTGCATCGGGGCATTCACTTTTTAATTGTTCAAAATATCGGCTGTCAGTCAGAACATAATGACTGGATGAGTCAATGACCAGAAGCCCGTCCTCGCCCCCGGCAAAGCCGCAGGCATAATAGATATTTTCAGGCTTGCTGATAACTATAGCATCAAACTGCCTATCTTCCAACAAGCGCCGTATCCTATCAATCCGCTTAATCATAGCACCTCAAATATAAAGAAGTAAACAACAGGGCTGGAGAACATGTATAATGCCCGCTCCATTGTCTACTTCCCGATTTATCCGGTCTTGATACTGCCTTATATTCTGCCCCTTAATTTTTCGCCAATAACCTATCCGCAATTGCAAGCAAAGCCAGCCGGTATCCGATAGTTCCCAGCCCGCCAATAACGCCGCTGGCTATCGGCGACAGCAAAGACTTCTGCCGGAATTCTTCGCGAGCATATATATTGGATATATGGATTTCGATAAATGGAATACCTGAACCTTTCAAGGCATCATATAACGCAATGCTGTAGTGGGTAAGGGCTCCGGGGTTGATAATAATATAATCAGTTGCGCCCATAGCCGATTGAATCCGGTCTACAATGGCGCCTTCATGGTTGGATTGAAAACAGCTGAACTGAATATCCCTCTGAATGGCAAGCTCCTGCAGGTCTTTTTCAACGGCGTCAAGGGATTCGCAGCCATATATGCCAGGCTCGCGCAGGCCCAGCAGGTTCAGGTTGGGACCGTTAATAAGTAAGATTTTGGGTATCGTCTCGGTATTGCCAGGATTCATTTCCTTATCATACCTTTCCCTGTCAAAAAAGGATCCCTGTTAAGGACTAATCTCACCGTCAGGTTTTCAGAAGCATGACGATGAGATGCAAATTTCTAATAGACTTGAACTGATTCAGACCTGCACAACTGTTTTTCTTGCCTGGCTCCACCCTGATCAGGAACTGAATGGGTTGTTTCGGCCAGCTGACGGTTGTACCGTTTCCAGTCCTTTGCCCACATCTTCCATATCAATCCCGTCATAATAACTGATCAGAGACATTGTAAACGTAAGACTGGAACCGTCGAATGTTTGAACCGTAGCCGAACTTGTACCGGGAACAGCCGGGGTAGTAGAGGTTGAACTCGGCTGTGAACCTATGTCTATCCGCGAAATAATAAATATTCTGGGTGCTTCCTCAAGCTTAAGCAGGAAGCTGTTAAAGCTGAAGAATCCCCCGGTTCCTGCTAATTCATAGGTTTGCTGAACCGGCGCTCCTGTCGCAGGAGCTGAACCAGGCTGAGGGGCCGCAACTGGCGCTGCAGCCGTTCCCGAATCGGATATCTGCAAGGATTTGAGATCTACATTTGCATCTTTGCTGGACTTTTCCATGAATGAAAGTGCTTCAGGCAAATTGGGCTTTGGCGGCAGCTTGGTCGCTGCTGCAACAAAATCGCTCTTTATCTTTTCCAGGCTTTCTCCGCTCTGACTCTGACCAGAAGAAGTATTCTTGAGTTGTTGGATCTCTTTTTCCAGGCCCTGGTTTTCTGTCCGGGCTGTATCCAGCTTGGTACTCAATGGCTGATACGCGTATGCATAATAAGCATATATAATTCCGAAAAACAATAGAATCCCAATCAGTGCCATCTCGCGCTTGCTCAGACTCATTGCTGCACCGCCTCCCATCCAGTTTCGATGGTAAACTGCACCTGGCTGCTGTTAGAACCCTTTCCACAGGATGCCAGGGTCACTTTTTTAAACATCGGCTTTTCACGCAAACCAGATACAAATGAAGCAACCTGCCCATAGTCGCCAGCAAAGCCTGATAAGCCCAGCGTCCCGCTGGCCAGCTTCATACCGGTCAGGTTGACACCGTTGGGTATCACACCGGCCACTTCATTAATAACCTTGGAAAAATAAATCTTTTGTGTTTCAAGGGACTTGATATTCTGCTGCTTGCTGTTTAGAACGGCAACTAGATTTTGGTAGCTTGAACTAAAACCGCTTTCACGCTGCAAACGATCCCTTTCAGCAGTAAGCTGCAGATTGTTGCTTTTTAAGTCAGCCAGTTTATCGTAGTTAAGCTTGTAGTGAACACCCATGCCCAACAATAAAACCAGGACTAAAATCAAAGCTCCAATGACCATTCTGTTGCTTTCATCGCTGGTTTCTTGCTTGTATGTAAGCAGGTTGATTTCCAAAGGCCGGGCATTATACTTAACTTTAGACTGATTGGATTTTCCTGTTCCACTATCGGTGTTGTTTTCGCTCATTTCCGGGTTATTGCCATTCTTTTTATCCAGAAACGACATCTATATCAACCCCCTTGCTGACAGTCCAAGTGCAACCAGGAAATCATACCTGAGCTCATCCTCTGATACCGCATCGATATTGCCAGGCACTGAAAGCCTCTCTAATGGGTCGGCCAGGTTAAACTGAATATCCAGACTGCTTTCCAGCTTGTCTTCAATTCCTTTCAAACGTGAACCGCCTCCGCATAACATGATTTTTCCCAGTGGATTATTCGGATTCTGCATGGCATAGTACTCGACCGAGCGCTGCATTTCCGAGATCATGTCTGCCATCAAGTAGTCAGAACCTTGAACCGGCACATCCATCGCAACTGTTGCGTCATTATCAGGTGTCGCATCCGCGCCGTTGGTATTCTGGAGGAAGGCCGAACTGCCAAATGGCATATAGCGGTGGAAACCGAGAGTGTTGTCTTTAAAAACCGATAAATAAGAACGAAATGATCCGATATTCAAATAGGCATGAACACCCGTGTCTTTCTTGTCCCAGAAATAGCGATTAATGGCAACTGGCTCGATTTCCAGTGCAGCCAGTTTCAAGCCGGCTATGTTGCAAACCGTTATTATATTATCGACTTGCTGCTGGCGAACCGCCACAAAAAAGACTTCGGTTTTTTCGCCTTCTTCATCAAAATAGCTTTTTACCGGGAAAATATCTATAGCTGCTTCTTCAACGGGAATGGGGAGGAATGTGGTCGCCTGAAAAATTGCGGCATCGCGCAATTCATTCATCTTCATCTTCGGCATAATAAGATTGCGGTTATACACCTGTTGTCCAGAAACTGCAGATACAACCCACTTGCCTCTTAATCCCATGGTCCTTACCAGGGCTCCGAGTTCTTCGCCTACTTGTTCCGGATTATATATAGCTCCTGTTTCAACCGTGCCAAAGGGTGTATTTATGCTTCCCATGCTTTCCAACTTAAAGCCTTTTCCGCCTTTGTGAATCTTGGCTAGCTTGATCTTCTTGCTTCCAATATCAAGGCCAATTCCTGGAGCATTCTTTGACACCGAACCCCCCCCTTTTTATATTTCCCACAATAGGTTCAATTATTACCAGTTGCGTTAAAAACATGCCAGATTTCATGAAACAATTAGAGTGAATTTCCCGAAGATATCAATGAATTCAGTCAATAATGTACATAACGAACTAATTTTACATGAAATATCCAGTAAAATCAACTTCACAGATGTTCAAATCACGCGATTTCGTTATATTCTATAGTGGTTGTAATGTCTTCTTTGCCTGGCCAACTATTATTATTCGAAATCATGTTTCATAAATCGTCTTATATTATTCATAAGAAGTAAATATAAGCAGCGATATCAGACAAATAATTGCATCACGCTTTGACTATCTTAAGAAACTTGCGTTTGCCCACCTGCAGTACCATTCCGTCATAAACCGGCACGGTTTCTCCGCTGCATTTTTCACCATTTATTCGTATCGCATCCTGTTTCAGCATACGGCGCACATCACTTCCGGAGCTGAGCATTTTCTGTTCCACCAGAAATCTGGGCAGGTATATTTCTTCATCCAATATCAGCGCTTCGGGGATATCGTCTGGAATGTCACCTTTTGAAAAAACCAGCTTGAAGCGTTCTTCGGCCCGTTCAGCCTCTTCGGGACTATGGAAAATAGAAATGATCGTTTTAGCCAGCGAGATTTTAGCATCCCGTGGATTCAAGGTCAAATTGTCCATAGCTCGTTTCATTTCCTTAAGCGTCTGGTTATCAACCTGCGTCAACAGTTCAAAATAGCGAAGAATAAGGCTGTCGGGAATGGACATCAGCTTTCCGAATTGTTCATATGGCTCTTCATTTACACCTACATAATTCCCCAGGCTCTTACTCATCTTTTGAACGCCGTCCAGGCCCTCCAATATCGGCATCATTAACGCTATCTGGGCCTCCTGTCCGTATTCCCGCTGCAGGTGACGACCTACCAGAAGGTTGAATTTTTGATCAGTTCCACCCAATTCAACATCCGCTTTCAATTCAACCGAGTCATATCCTTGCATCAGGGGATACATAAGCTCATGGATCCCAATGGGCAGGCCTTCTTTGTAACGCTTGTTAAAATCGTCTCTTTCCATCATGCGGGCCAGTGTATACTTGGCTGTGAGTTCAATAATGTCCTGCAGGTTCAGCTTGCCAAGCCAGTCGCTGTTGAAATACATAATGGTTTTATCTTTATCAAGAACCTTGAAGATTTGTTCCTGGTAAGTCCGGGCATTGGCCAGAACCTCATCCCCGGTCAGCTGTTTGCGGGTTTCAGATTTTCCGCTGGGATCACCTATCCGGCCCGTAAAATCCCCTATTATCAGATGAACCTCATGACCCAAATCCTGAAACTGCCTTAATTTATTTAAAACAACGGTGTGTCCCAGGTGAATATCTGGAGCGGTCGGGTCCAGGCCGAGCTTGATGCGCATGGGCTGGCCGCTGGCAATCGACCTTTGCAGTTTCCTGACCAGCTCCTCTTTAGGCACTATTTCGGCCACACCGCGTTCAATTACTGACATTTGCTCTTCTATGCTGCTTCTAACCATATTAATCCGCCCTCCATTTTTGTTCATGCATCATCATAATCCATTTACTAAAGACTGGTCAATTGCTAGCGGAGTACAGTTCAGGAGGCCAAATAAACCCCTGGGCCGGGCTTGCCTCTTTGAATAGCGCAAACCCCCTCTTTTGTTTATAATAAAATAGATTTTGGCAATTACATAAGGTGATAAACCTAAATCAGCGGAGGATACAATCATTATGGCGATCAAAAAAAACCGGAAAAGCACGGCTCAGAAGCGGTCTTCCAGACTGCAGACAGTCTTTTTTTACGCAATTATTGCCTGTATACTTGGTTTGTGCCTATGTTTTGGGATTCTCGGATGTGCCGCTTACGACCTTCCGCAGTGGGACCCGGATCAATTGATGGGTTCCAACACCAGTACAATATTTGATGAAAACGACGACGAAATTGCATCTTTGCATTCCGAAGAAAACCGTACCCAGGTTAAGTTGGACGGAGTTTCCAGCGATCTTATAAACGCATTCATCGCCACGGAAGACACCGATTTTTACAGTCATCATGGAGTCAATTTCAAAGGTATTGCCCGTGCGCTGTACACCAACATTTTAAGCGGAGATCCTACCGGGCAGGGTGCCAGCACCATAACCCAGCAGCTAGCGCGCAACGCTTTCCTCACCCAGGAAAAGAGCTGGAACCGGAAGCTTCAGGAGGTGCTGCTGGCTTTCAAGCTGGAGTCCACTTATTCCAAGGATGAAATCCTCACCTTCTATATAAATAAAATATACTTTGGCGCAGGTGCTTATGGAGTACAAGCCGCCGCCCAGACCTATTTTGGTAAAAACGCCGGTGAACTGGACCTGGCTGAATCGGCTTTAATCGCAGGCCTGGCTCAGAGTCCCAGCGCTTACAATCCTTTCGAGCATTATGATCTGGCAAAAAAACGCCAGCGAATCGTTCTTGACCGCATGGCAACCTGCCAGTTCATAACTCAGAGCGCTGCCGACAAGGCTTTTAAAGAGGAGCTCTACTTTTCTGAAAACCAGATGGCCAGTTCCGGTTACAGCTACGGCTTCTACAACGACGCCGTTATTAATGAAGCGATTGATATCCTGTCGGCTGATTATGACAATCCGGAACAGCTGATATATCGTGGCGGTCTCAAAATTTATACTTGCATGGATCCTGATCTGCAGAGTCATGCGCAGCGGATATATGCCAACGATGATAACTTTCCTTATGATGAAATGGAATCCTCAATGACGCTGGTTGATGTGAGCACCGGCGAAATGAAAGCTTTGATGGGCGGCCGCAATTATACGCAAATACGGGGATTTAACCGGGCAGTCAGCTCCCATCGTCAGCCTGGATCGTCAATTAAGCCAATTACGGTGTATTCTCCCGCTCTGGAACAGGGCAAGATGCCTTTTTATGTTCTGGAAGACAAAGAGATCAGCATCGACCTGGGAGACAGCAAATGGGAACCGAAAAACTACGATGGTCAATACCGCGGTAAAATAAGTATGCGGACTGCGGTTCAGTATTCCATTAATACCTTTGCAGTTCAGCTATGTCGAGAAACAGGGGTTCAAAACGGTTTTTCGATGGCTCAGTCCATGGGAATAAGCCTGGTCGATCAGGATCGGTCGCTTGCTCCGATGGCTCTGGGAGGTCTTACCGAAGGAACCAATACCCGTGAAATGGCCGGAGCCTATGCCACACTTGGCAATGGCGGCCTGTATATCTCCCCTCATACCATCCGTTCCATTGTTGATGCCAGCGGAGAAACCCTCTATGAGAATGATGATAAGGCGGTTCCGGTCATGGCCGAAAGCAGTGCCTGGCTTATGACCAGCATGATGCAGACCGTGGTGGAATCAGGTACCGGTACCAAAGCCAAGATTGCGGGCATTCAAGTGGCTGGTAAAACAGGGACTACCGAAGATCTTCGTGATGCCTGGTTCTGCGCTACCACCCCTGCATATGCCTGCTCGGTTTGGATGGGATTCGATACGCCCGAACCCATGGATAATGTATTCGGTGGCGATTACCCCGCCATTCTCTGCCGGTCAATGCTGGAAAAAGCCTACGAACTTGAGGGAGGCCTGAAAGAATGGAGCCGCCCGGGAGGAATTGTGGAAGTTGAAGTATGTCCAGTCACCGGTAAAATTGCCGGGCCTACATGTGCAAAAGTCAAGGAATACTGTGTAAGCCAGTTCAGTCCAAAGGGAACCTGCGACGGAAAACACGATGGTTCAAATGGAAGCACCGTCAAAATATGTAAAAAGAGCGGCAAGCTGGCCAATCAATACTGTCCCGATGTGGAAATCTGGTCAATCAATGATCCGTCTCACCTGATCCCCAAAGATACGTGCACCGTTCACAACGCGGATAACAGCGGTAAAAAGACCGATGCCAAAATTCCAGTCCGGGTCGTCACCAAGGACCCTGCCTATCCTGGTAAAATGTTCCTGGCTACACCGGAAACCCCGAAAAAATATACCGAATATGTAATGATGACCGAAGCCGAAAGAGACGAACTGCCATTATATCCGGGCAGCAGCTCCAACAATACTGATAGCAGCAGCAATAGTACAGGTAATAGCAATAGCAACAGTAATAACAGCAGCAGCAGCAATAATAACAATATAGTTAACAACAGCGGTCTGAATAACTATCCATAACCGCCGCGCTATTTCATTTCCACCACGGTTACTCCGAAGCCGCCTTCGTTATAGGCGGCATCTCGATATGAGCTGACCAGGCGGTGCCCGTTCAGAAACTCACGCACGGCCTTGCGCAGGGCTCCGGTTCCCTTGCCGTGAATAATTCGTACACTTTTCAGACTGCACAAAGCCGCATTGTCCAGGTAAATATCCAATTCATACAGAGATTCCTCGACTGTCTTGCCTCTCAAGTCGATTTCCACTGACATGTCCTTCATTCTATCGCTTACCAGCCGATTGTACTGCCTTACCGAAGCACTTTTGTCCCTCTCGACTGCCTGCACCGACTCGCGTTTGACGCGCAGTTTCATGCCGCCGACCTGAACCTCAACTTCGGCAGGAGCTGGGAACGCAATAACCGAACCTTTTTGCTTGATATCGCTGATTTGTACGCAGTCCCCGATCTGCAGCTCGCTGGCCGCTTCAACCGCACCCTTTGTATCCGGTCTGACCCCCAGGCTTTTGAGGTTATTCCGGCCTTTTTCTATTTCGTGCCATTTAATAATATTGTCATCGGCCTTGAGGTTCTTCTTAAATTCTTCGAGGGCTTCATCTGCCTGTTTTTTAATCAACCGCAGGTAATCATCGGCTTCTCTGCGACTGCGCCCTATTATCTTGCGATGTTCTTCATTAAAGCGCTCTTTTTCGTTGGTAAAAACGTCCTTTTCTTTTTGAAATTCGTGCATTTCCAGGTCTAAAATCCGGTGCAATTCATCATAAGCATGCTGGTTTTCTTTCAAACGCCGGATCATATTGGCGGTTTCCTTTTCCCGGTCGGGAACAAAGGAACGGGCATTATCCACTATTACCCGGTTTAATCCCAGCCGCAATGCTATTTCAAAAGCGTTGCTCTGTCCGGGAGTTCCAATAGTGAGCTGGTAAGTCGGTTGAAAGGTAAAGGGATCGAACTCTACACAGGCGTTTTCCACGCGTTCGCTTTGGTAGGCGAAGTTTTTCAAATCGCTTTGATGAGTTGTAACTACCGCCCTGGCACCCAGTTCCTTCAGCCTGACCATTATTGCCCGGGCCAGCGCGGCTCCTTCAACCGGATCGGTTCCTGCCCCCAGTTCATCAAGCAGCACCAGGGAGTGACCGTCGGTTTGGGATAGAATGGATATAATGTTGGAAATATGGGATGAAAATGTGGAAAGAGATTGCTCCAGGCTCTGTTCATCGCCAATGTCAACGAAAATGTTGGTAAACATGCTAATTACGCTATTTTCTCGCGCCGGAACGTAAAGGCCGGACATGGCCATCAAGCTAAATAGGCCTATGGTTTTAAGCACTACTGTTTTGCCGCCAGTATTGGGGCCGGTTATGACCAGGATATCGTAATGACGCCCCAGCTCAACATCGATCGGCACGGCTGTGGCTCCCAGCAAAGGATGCCGGGCCTTTTGCAGATCAATCTGGCCGTCGTCCCTCATAACAGGGCGATAAGCATGCATATTATATGCAAGGTTGCCGCGGGCAAAAAGCAGGTCCAACTGTACCAGGATATCGTAATTGGCCAGCAATTCCTGGCTAAAAACAGCCGTCATCGAAGAGAGCCGACGCAAGATCCGCTCTACTTCCCGTTTTTCTTCAACTTCAAGGCTGCGGATCTTGTTGTTCATCTCTACCGCAGCCATCGGTTCAATAAAAACGGTGGCACCAGAGGCGGATTCGTCATGAACGATGCCTTTTACCATGCTGCGATATTCTATTTTTACCGGGACCACGTAACGGCCAGCCCTTTCGGTAACCAGAGACTCTTGCAAGTATACCTGCCCGCTGGCCGAACGGATAAACTCCTGCATATAGCTCTTTATACGGCTGCGCAGGTTTTCAATATCGCGTCTCACCTTGCGAAGCTGATCCGATGCATCGTCACGAACCTGGCCATCATCGTCTATGGCCTTTTCAATATCTTTCTCCAACACCGGTTGCGGAAGAAGCGCATCAAGATATGGTCTTAAGACCTGGCATTTATTGGTGTCCAAATAGCTGTTTCCCAGCCGGCTGGCCTTTAGAAGCGAAGCTACTTCCAGCAGTTCGGTCGGGTGAAGCATTCCGCCTTTATCAGCCTTATTGACTGCGCCACTGACATCACGTATGCCATGAAGAAATGACGGCTCTTTAAATCGGAGCAGTTCCATGGCCTCCTCCAATTGGTCGAAGGCCTTTTCAACTTCGCCCCGGCTTTTATGAGGAACCAGCCGCCCGGCAAGTTCCTTGCCACCCGGCGAATAGGCCAGCGCGGCCAGCATTGCCCTGATTTTATTAAATTCAAGCTTGGTAAATAATCGTTCTTCCATGATGGTATTTCCTCATATTATTACATAGCAGCCCTGTGCTTGCATCAGTTCCAGAGCCCAACCGGGCTGACGCTTACGGAACCCCGTCTTTCGGATTGGTGCCGGTCTGGATTCCCTGCTCTCACCTTCAGGGTCTAGATCTGGATTACGCCCCGATGCCAGTGGCCCCGGGTGAGTCTCATGGTTGAAAAGCTCTGCATCTGGCTCCGGTACTCGTCAATCACGGAACGGGGAATTTCCGGGCGCCGCATGACCAGTTCGCTGAATTTCTGCCAGAGAGGCAGCAAGCCTTCAATTTGGCCGGGAGCGTATCGCTGGGCTTCCATTCTTAACCAGGCCGGCATATTGTGCTTCAAGCGGGGCAAATCATCGACTGCACACAGACTGCGTGAGTTATATACGTATTGATTGCATCGGTTGTCAAACTCCAGCGGGAAACAATAGCCTTTCTGGTCAAGAAGCGAATAACTGTGCTGACGGCAACTGGCCCGGCAATGCTGCTGCTCCCTGGGCAAATCCTCCTTGAGGATGCAGCACCTTGATACCATCACCGCCAGATCTCCATGCACTATTGCTTCTGCTTGAGATAAATCATGAAAACCCCTTATTTGAGCTGCATTAAGCTCCTGTGAAAGGCACACCGTGCCAACGCCTCTTTTTGTAAGCATTTCAAGCGCATACGGATTGAACACATTCAGATTATAGTCGGTGGCCAGTTGATAGCCGGCCACGAAAGCCGTCCGTATGTCACCCAGGTTGCCGGCGAGAAACGCCCGTATTCCCATATCTGCATAGCGCCTCATTGTATCAGAACTGCCTTCAGGTGCAAACCAGGGGAGAGCTATAAAAAGGTCAACCCCATGATCGAGCGCATCCCTTCTAACGGCCAGTATGTCCTCATCGTTAATTCTCACTCCACCCAGGCCGTGACTGGACAAGTACACCCGGCTGGCTCCAAATTCAATGGCGGTGTGCGCCTGTTCCGGGCTGACCACAGCCACGCTTATCAGGGCTCCCGGGTGATCGCGCACTTGCTTTGCGGACCCATCCGCTTTTCCACCGGAGACGGCAATAGCCAACGACGCCTCTTTTTCCTGGTCTGCCGCCGGGAAATAGGTGCCCAGCAAAGCGTCAAATGCTCGGCGGCGGGTATCGTTCAAGTCGCTCAATGGAATAAACAAATCCAGCTGCCCATCTATGCGCATTTCTACCATTTCGAACGGCGTATTGCCGGTCTTGCCCATCTTATCTGCAATGATTTCAGGCGGTAAAATGGTCTTTTCAGCCTTAACCAGAATGTTGCTGCTGCTGGTCTCACACTGACTTCCGTTGGCATCCACCAGGCGAATACGCAATGGTTCACCTTCAACATAAATGAGCCGGGCTCGCACCCCTATTTTTTGGGCCTTGCCTTCCGCGATCATCATCTGCGCACGATCAATCAGCTCTCGATCATGGGTCTTGAAAACCCGGTCATTGGCCTGTACTCTCTGACGCAAATGAACTTCGATCAGTTCTCCTGACTCAGCCGCCAGCCGGTCCTCTCCGTTAACCTTGAATTTCGATAATTCGAACGCAGCTGATTTACCCTGGGTCCACACAACTGCCCCATCACCCGCAGAGACCGGTTCTACCAGCCTGATTAAGGTCTTTCCGCCGTCTTCCTGCTGAACCACCCGGCCCGTGTAAAATCCTCGGTTATTGGGGCGGTGTGCGCTGATTAGCGAGCGTCGGCTCCCATCCAGATAAGCACTGGTAAAGCGGCGGTTAAATACCTTGCCCATATCGCGCCTGGCCCGGTCATTATCGAAGCCTTCCCGCTTCTTTTCCAGCCAGTCCATTGCCTTGCGATAGCAGGCTGTGACGGTGGCTACATATTCCGGTCTCTTCATTCTGCCTTCAATTTTAAGCGCCCTGACACCTGCACTCTTCAGCTCGCCAACGCGTTCAATGGCACACAAATCAGCCATGCTAAGCACATGGCTTCCTTTACCTTCAGTGAGATCCTGGCCATCGGCCAGCAAGCGGTATGCCAGGCGGCAGGGCTGTGCACAGCGGCCGCGATTTGCACTGCGGCCCCCTACCATGCTGCTGAACAGGCAATTGCCTGAATAGCTGTAGCAAAGGGCTCCATGCACAAATACTTCGGTTTCGACATTGCTATCGGCCTGGTTAAGGAATCCAATCTCGTTCAAAGTCATCTCGCGCGACAGAACTGCTCTTTTCACTCCAAAATCCTGCAATAGACGCAGGCCTTCAGCATTGTGAACGAACATTTGCGTGCTGGCATGAACCCGCAGATCAGGGAATCTTTCCCTCACAACCGAAAGCAGCCCCAAGTCCTGCACAATTATCGCATCCACTCGAAGCTGCTGCAATTTCTCAATATATTCAATTAGCGCCGGGAATTCGGTCCGGTCAATCAGGGTGTTAACGGTAATATATATCTTTACGCCCCTGATCCTGGCATTTTCAATTGCTTTCTGCAATTCATCGAAGCTAAAATTCTCGCTGCCCAATCTGGCATTGTGAACCTGGCCTCCCATGTATATTGCATCCGCTCCTGCCGCCAGAGCCGCCCAGAAAGACTCCATATTGCCCGCCGGCGCAAGTAATTCCATCCTCTCGGAGACATTATTATTTAACATATCAGTTGCGGTCTTTTAGCTCCTCCAGTTCTCTTACAAGCTCGTCGTAGTCCTCCTGCAACCGGTTTAGTTCGTCTGCCAGGTTTAACGCCGTCAGAACGGCTATCTTGGTCGCGGTCAGGGTTGGATTTCGCTGTTGAACCAGCCGCATATTGCGGTCAACAAATGCAGCCAGCATTTCTATGTACTCTGGATTCTCATTGCCGCGAACCAGATAATCTTCACCAAAAATGGCTACCATTACTTTATTGCGCTTATTTTCATTAATTTCCATATATTAACTCCTCTTAAAAAGGATATAGAGTCATAATAACACAAATTGACAAATTATAAAAAGAAAGCGGGAGACAATGCTGCCAGCCTTTCATCCGCCTGCCCGGCATTATTCGCGGGCAATCTGATTCAGATCCAGCCTGCGCCCCTCAACCGCATACATCACCATTTCAGCCAGGTTGGTGGCATGATCTCCGATTCTCTCCAGGTGAACCGCTATCATTTCCAACTCCATAGCCTGGGGTATGTTTCTGGTGTCAGACATCATATAAAACAGCAAATCCCTGAAAACCTGTTCGTACAAACCGTCCATTTCACGTTCTTCTTCAATCAGGCTCATCGCCAGATCAACATCAGCCTCTACAAAAGCTTTCAAAGCCTTTTCGGTCATAACCTCAGCCAGTCTGGCCATGCGCGGAATGTCAATAAGCGGCTTAATGAACTCCTGCTCGTGCAGTTTAATGGCAATCTTGGCGATATCTTCAGCATGATCCGCCATCCGTTCGATATCCACTATGTTGCGAAGCACCGTACCAATTAAACGCAAATCGCTGGCCACCGGCTGTTTCATGGCAATAATCTGGTAGCACCTTTGTTCAATGTCAATCTGCATCTGGTCAATAATGTCATCAGCATCAATCACTTCCCGGGCTAGCACTTCATCTTTTTCCACCAGGGCTTTTACAGATTTAGCGATCTGAGCCTGCAAAAAACGGCCCATTTTCATTAGCTCTTCCTTTAGAATCATGAGCTGGTGGTCAAGAGAATCAATATCGGGTCTCATGTGCGACCTCCTTTATAAACATCAGGCAATATGAAAACATTTAAATGGATTTCCGTCAGGCGTTTTATCCGTACATCCTTCTAACCAAAACGCCCGGTTATATAATCTTCAGTGCGCTTATCCCTGGGATTCACAAAAATATCGCGGGTTTTATCGAACTCGACCAGGTGCCCGCTCAAGAAGAATCCTGTATAGTCAGACACTCGTGCCGCCTGCTGCATGTTATGAGTTACAATTACAATAGTATAATGCATTTTAAGTTCCGCAATCAACTCTTCCAGCTTGGCTGTGGATATAGGATCAAGGGCAGAAGCCGGTTCATCCATCAGGATCACTTCGGGTTCCACAGCCAGCACCCTGGCGATAATAAGCCTTTGCTGCTGTCCTCCTGAAAGCCTGGCTGCCGGCGAACCCAGTCGATCGCATACTTCGTCCCACAGGTTGGCTCTCTTCAGCCCATTCTCCACAATTTCGGCCAGCCGGGCCGGCTCCCGAATTCCATGAATACGCGGTCCGTATGCAACATTGTCGTATATGGACATAGGAAATACCGACGGTTTTTGAAAAACCATTCCGACTCGCTTGCGCAAACCTACAACATCCACTTCACGGGCATAAATGGGACAATCGTCGAGGTATACCTGCCCTTTTATCGTTGTTCCCTCAATAAGCTCGTTGAGGCGGTTCAAGGTTCTCAAAAAGGTTGATTTTCCACATCCGGACGGGCCAATCAACGCAGTCACCTTGTTAGCTTCAATATTCATGTTTATGCCGTGAAGGGCTTGAAAGTCATTATAGAACAGCACTAATTCCTTACTCTGCATTTTATATGACTTGTCCGCCATCTTGTCCACTCCAGACTACTTTGATAGAGCAGATATTCTGCTCATGCTGAAATATGCTAAATAATTGATTATTATAACCATTATTACAATAACCAGCGCCGTTGCAAAGGCTCTTTCCAGGGATAGCCCTTCCATCGCCAGTATATACAGGTGAACGGACATGGTGCGGGCAGGGTCGCTCAAACTCAAGGGCATTCCCATGGCAGTCCCGGCAGTCAAAATCAGAGCAGCAGTTTCTCCGACGGCTCTCCCTACTGATAAAATCACGCCGGTTAAAATCCCCGGAACTGCCGATGGCAGAACCAGCTTGCGGATAGTTGTCCATTTGCTCGCTCCCAGGGCCAGGCTGTTTTCCCGGTACTCCAGCGGAACCGCCAGCAATGCTTCTTGTGCGGTTCTAGTAATAGTGGGCAGAATCATTATTGCGATGGTAAGACTGCCTGACATTACCGACCAGCCCAGGTCCAAAAATAATACAAAAAACACGAAACCGAATAACCCAAATACTATCGAAGGAATACCGGCCAGCGTTTCTGCGGTAAGGTTGACAAGATAGGCAAACCTGCTATTGCTGCGGGCATACTCCTGCATGTATATGGCTGCCCCTACTCCCACCGGAACTGCAAATGCCAGGGACAACGCCGTCATATAAACCGTGCTGATAATGGGCGAAAGTATGCCGCCTGCCCTCCCGGACCGGCGGGGCTCTTCCGTTAGAAACTCCCAGCTGATGGACGGCATGCCTTTGATGGCAATATAAACGATGATGCTAATCAGTACAGCCGCTATCAGCAGGCTTGAAAGCCATAATACCAGCGTTATCAGCATTTCAAACCGGCTATTTGCTCGCACTGCCGACCCCCGCCTTTGCTGTAATGTTTACGATCAGGTTTAGCACTACTATGAAAACGAATAAAACCGCGCCGGTGGCAAATAGCGCCGCCTGGTGCTCCCCGGATGCATAGCCCATTTCCAGGACAATGTTGCTGGTCATAGTCCGTACCGGGGACAAGGCCGAGTCGGGCAGAATCACAGCATTGCCAGTTACCATAACCACGGCCATAGTTTCACCGACTGCCCTTCCCATGCCCAATACGATCGCTGTTATTATTCCGTTTCTAGCTGCCGGCAGAGTTACATTCCAAATGCTCTGATAATGAGTAGCACCCAGTGCCAGCGAATTCTCCTTGTATTCTTTCGGTACGTTGCGGATGGCATCCTTGGAAATAGTGACAATGGTGGGTAAAATCATTATTCCCAGGATAATGGCTCCAGCCAGAATACTAAAACCCATGCCCCCGAATTGTTCGCGAATGAAAGGCACAATGACCAGCAAGCCAATGAATCCGTATACGACCGATGGTATCCCGGCCAGCAGTTCAATCATGCGGGCCAGAAGGCGGCCTATGCTTGCGGGTGCGATTTCTGCCATAAAAATTGCCGTGGTCAGGCCCAGGGGTACTGCCCACAGCAAAGAACCAAGGGTAACGGCAATCGAACCGGCAAACATGGCTAAAATACCGTACTGTTGATTGGCCGGCCGCCATTCAATGCTAAATAGAAAATCTGCCAGCCCCGTATCAAAAATCAGCGGCAGTCCACGTGCAAATATAAACACTGTAATCAGCAAAATGGAAAGGATGAAAACTGCAGCACACGCTCCCAGCGCGAATTCGACCAGCTTCTCTCCCGAAAAGCGTTCCCACAGCCGCTGGATGCTAATACTATTTCGGCCGCTACGACCTAATTCTCTTGCGGGGCCGCTCTGCGCTGCATACAAAACCTTTCCTCCTCATGATTACGGGCTTCAGCATCTTGCTGCCATGATGTTAACCCCATGTTAACAGTTCATTGTTAACAGTCATCGAAGCATTGTAAAGGCTTTGTATGATGATTGTAAATTTTTCGTTAACAGATATGCTCATAATTGATTCAACGATAGGTTCAGTACTGGCAGGGCGGTGTTGAAAGGTATATCAAAATTATTTTATCGGTATGGCTCCGGCTTCTCCGATAATCACCTGACCTTCGGGAGAGAGTGCGTAATCAATAAAAGAACCCTCTATTCCTATGGGTGTGCCGACAACCACATAGTTATAAGGGCGCTGAAGCCGGTACGTGCCGCTTTTTACATTATCGAACGCAGGAACTATACCGTCAACAGCCAGGGCTTTAACCCGGGAGTCAACTGCCGCCATAGAGATGAAGCCGATGGAATTGGTATCGCTGGCTACGGTGTTAAGAATGGCGCCGGTCGAATTCTGTACGATGCTGGGGGGCCAGAATCGGGTATTTTTTTCTTTTTCGCCCATAACGAGTTCGCAGAAAGCGCCCAGGGTCCCAGAACCGTCTTCCCTGCGAATCACCGTAATTTCATGATCCGTTCCGCCGATTTCAGACCAGTTTCTAATTTGCCCGGAATACACGGCTTTCACCTGTTCGGTGCTAATTCCAGCCAACGGATTGGCCGGATTAACCACTATTGCAATACCGTCAACGGCCACGCATATCTCTTTTAGACCGGTGGTTTTTTCTTTTTCCTCGTCCGTTAATGAACGTGAAGATGCGCCTATTTGGGCGATGCCTTCGATTGCCGCTTGAATTCCCTCGCTGGAGCCCAGAGCCTGGACCCGTATTTTTACACCGGGGTGGGCGGCAATGTAAGCATCCGCCAGGGCATTGTTGACTTCTTCCATCGAACTGGAGCCGGAAATCACCAGTTCCTCTGCCCTGATCTTATTGTCAATGCTGGAATTGTCAGTCATTCCGCAGCCGCAACCGTTCATGACCAGCAGTAATATACCCGCGCTAATGGTCAGCAGAAGTCTTACTGTATGCTTGTTCAAGCCATTTCACCCGTTCTCATTATTTTGTACCGCCGCTTTATCGCTATGTTATGGATGTAGCCGCGATTGCAACATACAAGGGAATTATAACGGCTGCTATCTACCGCGTCCACTGTTATGGCTTAAACGCTGATAAGATTCAGTTTTTTCATAACTTCATTCAGTTTGCGGGTATCAATAGGCTTGGCGGCATAAGCTTCACAGCCGCTTTGAAATGCTTCGGCAACATGTTCCGGATTGTTAAGAATAGTGGTCATAATGATCCGCGCCCGTTCAGCATTATTCAAGCCTTTTTCGCTTTCCATGTCACGAATGGTTTTCAATACTTTCAGCCCATCCAGTTTTGGCATCATAATATCAAGACATATTAAATCATATGGCTCTTGTTCATCCCAGGCCATTAGAAAGGCATCCAGAGCTTCCATGCCGTCTACCACCACATCGCAGTCTCCATATGGCTGCAGGAACTTAAAAATAAACTTTCTGCTGACCATATCGTCCTCGGCAATAAGTATGCGCATAAATCCACTCCCCTTTCAAAATCACAGCACCTGGCTATTCTGGTTTTCCACTCGCTCCATAAGATTTTCCAGCTGGCATAAATGACTTCTTACTGCTGCTTCGTCGTCCTTTCGGCAGGCAATTTCTATTTTAAAAGCCAGGTTTTTTATTTCCCTGGCGCTGACGTAAGATGACGCTCCTTTCAGTGCATGGGCGGTTTTTTCAATCTCACCCAGATCGGAACGCTCCAGAGCTTCACCCATTGATCTAATTCGTTCGCTGCTTTCACGAACAAACATTAGCAGCGTTTCAGCTGCAAATGCTTCGTCTCTGTCGACCCTTTCAAGGAACTCGCCTATATCCACCAGTGAAAGCATGCCAGCATCAACTGATTCAGCCAATTTCAAGCGAGGTTGCTCAACAGCGCTTGATGAGGCTGCGTTTTTGGTATAACCTTCGGAAGTGCTAACCTTTTCCACTGCGGCAAACAGCTCGCTCTCAGTAAATGGCTTGGAAAGATAATCATCCATTCCAGACCTTATAAAATTTTGTTTATCATTCCTGGCTGCATGAGCTGTCAGGGCAATGATCGGCAGATGCCGGCCAGTGCTTTTCTCCATATTCCTTATGGTGCAGGTGGTTTGAAGACCGTCCATCATCGGCATCTGAACATCCATCAGCACCAGGTCCACTTGATGCTGGCGCAGTTGTGCGAGGGCTTCCCTTCCGTTGCCGGCTTCTATTACTGTGTGCCCCCAGCCGCGCAGCATCCGGGATGCAATCCTGCGGCTGGTCCGGTTATCCTCAGCCAATAATATGTGAAGAATAACTGATGGAGTGACATAACATCCAAAGATGCGTTTGTGTTTGTTTTTGTCCAGATCTACGCTGCTGCTCGCTCCAAACGAAGCGGTGAAATAAAAACGGCTTCCCGTGCTGACATCACTATCCAATTGAATCGTACCACCCATCATTTCCACCAGTTGCTGCGATATGGCCAAGCCCAGTCCAATGCCTCCGAATTTGCGAGTATAGGTACCGTCCACCTGGCTGAAGCTCTTGAACAATTTGTCCCTATCTTCATCGGCGATGCCTATGCCGGTGTCGCTTACGCTGAACTCCAGGCTTATATCCCGCTTCTGAACCGGCACCTGCCTGACTTCCACTCTCACTTCACCTGTTTCTGTAAATTTGAGCGCGTTTCCGATTAAATTTACCAGAACCTGCTGCAGCCGGTGCCCGTCTCCTTTGATAATCGCCGGTACATCAGGAAGTATGTTCACAATGAGATTGAGCCGCTTCTGCACAGCCGACTGGTTAAAACGCCGGGCGGTTTTTTCCATCAATTCCAGAAGATTAAAATCAAGGTTCTCCAGCACAACTTTTCCGGCTTCCATGCGGGAAAAGTCCAGAATGTCTCCAATTATGGTTAGTAGCGACTCCGAACATTCCTTGATTAGCTCCAGATTTTCCCTCTGTTCCGGTTCAAGGTCCGTGCCCAGGGTTAGCTCGGTCATTCCCATAATCCCGTTCAAAGGGGTGCGGACTTCGTGGCTTACATTGGCCAGAAACTGGTTTTTCATTATATTGGCCGCTTCAGCCGCTTCCCTGGCTTTCTGGGTTTCGGCCAGAATGTTCTTAATATCTGTTATATCGAAACATGAACCTATATATCCACCGAAATGGCCGTCTATATCAATAAATGGCCGGGCAATATTATGCACCCAGCGATACGCATTGTCACTGCGCCGCATTAAATACTCGGCTTCAAAGGGCATCCGCAGATTGAAGGCCTTCCAGAAATCCTCCCTGATTTGATGGCTGAAATCGGGATGCATCGCTTCGCCCCATATATACCCGAATGCCTCGGATGGATCGCGCCCTGTATATTCGTACCAGGCTATATTAAAATAATTGCACATTCCTTCACTGTCTGACTGCCATATCATGGCTGGAAACTCTTCGAACAGGCTGTGGTAATGATCGCGTGAACGGGCCAGTGCTTCTTCAATTTTTATAAAGCGGGAAATATCCCGGAACACCACCACCACACCCACAATATTCCCCTGGCCGTCGTCTATAGGCGCAAAGCTTGCTGATACGGCTTTACGCCTCCCGTCTTTGTCCTGGAAAAGCGTCCCCCGGTTCAAACCGCATATTTTTCTCTCCCGGATTACTTCTTCGGAAGGATTGCCGGTTGCCGCCCGCTTTTCTGAATCGTATAATTTGAATACTTCAGTCAAGCTGCGGCCGCTGGCTTCTGAATTGGACCAGCCGCCAAGCTCTTCGGCATTTTTGTTAATAAATATTACCCGGCCTGTTATATTTGTTATTATTACTCCTTCGCCAATACTGCGCAGGGTAACAGCGAACAGTTCCTTTTCAAGCAGCAGCTCGCTTTCTATACGCTTCTGCTCTCTTCTCATCCGGGATTCATCGACCTCTCTTTTCACCGCCGGCCCAAGACGCGCCAGGTTGTTTTTCATTACATAGTCATGACATCCGCTGCGCATGCAATCGGCTGCCAATTCTTCCCCAATTTGGCCAGACACTATAATAAACGGAATATCCAGCCCGGCTAATTTGAATATCTCCAAGGCTTCCAGAGCCGAAAATCCCGGCAGATTGTGGTCAGACAAAATAACATCCCACAGTCCTTTTTCCAGGCATTCCTGCAACTCTTCAGCGCTCTGAATTCGCTTCCATTCCATTTCATATCCGCTGCGGCCCAGTTCATATCGCATCAATTCAGCGTCGTAATCAGAATCTTCAATGAATAAAACATTCAGTTTCTCGGTCATCATAACACCTCCCCGCTGCTGTTTTATCCATTGAGCCATGAAGCAATCGTATGTGCGATATTCGGCAGTGCGACTTGTTTTTCCACAGCTCCCATCTCGTAAGCCACCTTGGGCATCCCGTATACTACGCAGGTTTCCTCGTTCTGTCCAATGGTGCGAGCTCCCTTTTCCCTCATGCTGTAAAGGCCTTTGGCACCATCCCCGCCCATGCCAGTCAGAATAACACCGAGAGCCCTGGAACCCGCTGATTTTGCGACCGATTCAAACAGTACATCCACTGAAGGACAATGACCATTTACCCTGTCGCCCTGGAAACACTCCACCTGATACCCATCTCCGCATGCTTTCAAACGCATGTGACGATCCCCGGGAGCAACCAGGATACGGCCAGTATACAACCTATCCCGGTCTTCTGCTTCCTTTACCTCCATTAGACAAATCCTGTTCAGTCGTTCAGCATACATTCGTGTAAAACCGGGCGGCATATGCTGAACAATTACAGTGCCGGGAAAATCGCGTGGAAATGCCTGCACTATTTGCGCAGTGGCCTCAGTTCCACCAGTTGAAGCTCCTATGGCTATCAACTTTTTGTTGGCCTGACTGACGCTTTTCTCCCTTTGGCCTGACGGCGCGCCCTTTTTCCAATGGCTCACCTTGGCCGTAGACGCTATCTTGACCTTGACCGTAAGCTCATTTATAAGCCCTCCAGCGCCACCGCGATTTCCCAGATCCGATTTATTGGCAAAATCAACCGCACCAGCGTCAAGGGCTTCGAACACCTTTTCGTCCAAAGCGCTCACCATAACCACCGGAATGGGGTATTGCGGCATCAGCCGTTTTAAAAACTCAATTCCGTTCATTCGGGGCATTTCAACATCCAGAGTCATTACATCTGGTTCAAAAGCAATAATTTTGTCACGGGCATCATATGCGTCGCTGGCGGTTGCCACGACTTCAATGCCGGGATCCAAAGCCAGTCCGCGGGCAATGGTTTCCCGGTACACCAGTGAATCATCTACCACCAGTACCCGGATCTTTTTATTTTTTAGCATATTATTCAGTCCCTTCTATAGACTGACGGCATTACATACCTGTAAGATCCCATCTTCTTGCCCAGTGATTCCGATTGACCAACAAATAAAAATCCACCATGTTCTGTGACCTGCTCAAATTTACTGACCAGGGCATGCTTTGTGGGAGCGTCAAAATATATCATTACATTGCGGCAAAATATAACATGAAAATTCTTTTTAAATGGAAAATTCGCATTCATCAGATTGAATCGCCTGAAGATAATCTCGTCTTTGATTCCCGGACATACCTCATACCGTTCAGCAGAAAGCTCCCGAAAGTACTTTTTTTTCCATAGAGCAGGAAGTGCGGATACCTGTTCCGGACCATAAACACCTTCCTGGGCCAGCTCCAGCACCCGCGGGGAAATGTCGGTAGCCAGAATCTTGGAATCCCATTCTTGCGGCTTGAATCCTCCATGTTCCTGAATAATCATCGCCAGGCAATAGGGTTCTTCACCACTGGAACAGCCTGCGCTCCAAATTCTCATATCTTTGTTTCCGGATTTTCCTGCCGAACTGATAATATCGGGCAAAACTGTCCGGTCCAAAAACTCAAAATGCTCCGGTTCTCTCATAAAAAACGTGTGATTGGTAGTAATGCGGTTAACCAATTCCTTCAGACCCTGCCCGCTGGGATCATGCAGCAAGTACTGATAATACTCGCCATAGCTGTCAATTTTTTTTTCATTGAGAACCGATTGTAAACGCCCGGTTATCAAGTATTTTTTTTCGCTTTTCAGGTTTATGCCGTATTTGTTCTTAACCAGGCTGGCCAGTTGCTCAAACTCCGTGTCGTTCAGAACTTCCATATTTTCACCTGCTAGCTTTCCCCGGCAGCTCTCATACGCAAGCGATTGTCCCGGGATTAACACCTGGACTGAGTTTGCTGCCGTTATAAATCGGATAACATGCACCCTTTTATTTTGTGTAATACTTATTAGATATTAATGCAAATATAATGCCAAATATTTCGTACCGCCGATATGCCGGCTGCAGCTAGTTATGGCGGTATTTGAACAATTTATGAAGCTAAAAAGCAGGAGCCAGTGCGGAAAAAGCATATCTCCGCTGACTTTTTTGCAGTACAAAATGGTGTGTTTATTGGATTTGTTTCAATCGATATGAAAGCGCTCTTAGTGATAATCCTAAATAACTGGCGGTTCGGGTCTTATTTCCTCCATGCATGGTCAAAGCTTTGATAATAATATGATTGGTAACATCCTCCAAGGGCAGGGTATCTTCAGGCAATTCTAAATCAAACCAGTCGGACACCGCTCCCTGTTTCTCCCGGACGCTTCCTGCACTGTCGGCATTGGGCTGCGCAAGTAAAATATGCCCGGGTTCCAGGTGAATTCCGTCGTACATTAGCACCGCATATTCAATGGTATTCTGCAGTTCACGTACATTGCCCGGCCATGAATGGCTTTGCAATTCCTTCATGCAGGCCGGGCTGATATCCCGGAATGATTTCTTTTTTTGCTGGGCATATTTATCCAGAAACAGGCTGGCCAGGGGAACAATATCCTCCGGTCTTTCTCTCAGGGGAGGAATTCTTAATTGAGCGGTGCTCAAGCGGTAGAATAGGTCCTTGCGAAAAAAACCTTCCTCAACCTGTTTCTGCATATCCGCATTGGTAGCGCAAATCAGCCTTACATCAGAATCGACCTTTTTAAGGCCTCCCACCCGGAAAAAGCTCCGGTCCTGAATAACTCGCAGGAGCTTGGCTTGCATTTCCACCGGCATTTCGGTTATTTCATCCAGAAAAAGCGACCCTCCCTGGGCCATATCCATTTTACCCTTCTTGCCCTTGGGAAAAGCCCCGGTAAACGATCCCGACTCATATCCGAAAAGTTCGCTTTCAAACAATCCGGGAGGTATAGCGGCACAATTGATATCAACCAGCGGGCGCTCGTGTCCATCACCTGTCATATGTATATAACGGGCGATAAGTTCCTTGCCCGTTCCGGTCTCTCCTTCAATCAATACAGATACAGTCCGGTCTTGAGCCAGTACACCGGCAGTTTCGTAAAGCTTTTTCATGGCCTCGGACTGGACGACAATCTGCCCAATGCCAATTATTTCGTAATATTCTTTTTTGAGCTTTTCCAGTTGTTCCTTAAGTTCACGGGTCTCGCAAGCAATCGCCGAATCGAAATGTTTGGTAAGAATCGTATTTTCCCTGACCAGCGCCAGGTGCTCCCCGACCCTTTCGATTACAGCCAGCAGTTCCCGCACATCGACCGGCTTGAGGATGTAATCACAGGCACCTCCGCGTAATGCCTCAATGGCTGTTTGAACCTCACTAAAGGCCGTGAAAAGAACTACTTCGGGCGGCGGCAGAATATTCATGCTTCGAATCGTTTTCAGCAGTTCCAGCCCATTCATTACCGGCATGCGTATATCACTCAATACCAGATCAATATGTTCCCGGTCCAGGATCTCGACTGCATGAGCTCCATGATCGGCTTCCCTGATATCATGACCCCATTTGATTAAAAACCGGGCCACATAATGCCTGCTTTCCCGTTCATCATCCACCAGCAGTATCTTCATTAATCCTCGACCTCGCTATGTTCCTCACTGCCGGAAATTCGGACAGCTGGAATCAAAGGCAGGCTAACTTTAAAAGTAGCCCCGCCCATTTCGTTGTTAGCAGCATCAACCCGGCCGTTGAGTGAATGCACAATAGAAGACACAATGGCCAGTCCAAGTCCCATGCCGTTTTTATTGACTTTGCTGGTTATAAATGGTTCGAATATACGGTCCTGAATCTCTTCGCTTATTCCGATAGCATTGTCAGACACCGTGATTACTGCCATGTCATCACCCGCTTCAGTCTCCAGAACCACTCTCTTATCCGGTATTGCAACTGAATCAAGAACCTGCATGGCATTGGTCATCAGGTTAATAATCACTTCTTCGATGCGCAGCATTTCTCCGCAAATTAGCAGGGTTTCCGGCCACAGCTTGAGCTCCACCCGGATCCCGTGACTAGACAGTTGCCGGCCCATAACGCTGAGAGCGCCGTCAATCACGGCGGTGATTTCGCAGAATTCGCTGCCGGTGTCCCTTTCCATGCTGGCAAACGACCGCATGTGGTTAATAATTTTTTCGATTCTCCTTACCTGATCAACGATTCCGGCATAGTTTTCCCTCAGCTCGACCGTTTCCGGTTCGTTGCCCATATCCAGCCATAATAAAGCACCGTCGGCAATAACCTTGATGGCATTAAGCGGCTGGGCAATTTCGTGCACTACGCCGGCTGACAGAGCACTTACGAATGACAGGCGGGTCATGCGGCTGCGAAGCTCCTGCAGTTTCTCCCGCTCAATGCTTATCTCTTCTTCAGCTTTGATGCGAGCGTGTTTTTCAGCATTCTCCACCAAAGCTCTTTTTACAGCCGGAAATAACCTGGTCATGCGGTCTTTGAGAATGTAATCGGTCGCCCCTCTTTTCAGGCTTTCAATCGCCCGTTCCTCTCCCATGGTTCCAGACACGAAGATAAAGGGGCTGTCCGGACACTTTTTCTGGGCTATTTCAAGAGCGGTAAAACCATCGAAGTCGGGGAATGAATAATCAGAAATGATAAGATCGGGGCATACTTCCCCCAGGGCTTCCAAATACGCTTCTCTGCTGGGGCAAACCGCGAAGCTGAATTGCAGTTCATCATTGTCCAGAGCTTTCTGGATCAAATATGCATCGGTATCCAGATCTTCCAGCAGAATCACCTGACATACTTGATTCATGGCTTCCCTCCTTGGATTTCGGCCTCTGAAACAAACAGGGATATATCCAGGTTGGAATGACTACATACCACGATTAAAAGGTGACAGATTAAACGAAAGCCAGTATTGCAGCATATTGTTGATGGCGTTTATGAAACTCTCATAATCAACAGGCTTGGTGACATAACTGTTGGCTCCGAGTTCATAACATTTGATGATGTCCTGGTGTTCTTGAGAGGAACTGAATACCACCACTGGTATGTATCCGGTCAAAGGGCTGGATTTCAGGGCCTGCAAAACCTCCAGGCCATTGATTTTTGGCATCTTGAGATCAAGCAGGATCAAACGCGGCAACCGCAGGGGCTGCTCATCGCGGGTTTCCTGCAAAGTGCGCAGGTACTCCAGTCCTTCAGCTCCATCTTTCAGGTTGCGCACCGCAAGGCTGCTGCCAGATTTGCTAATGGCGCGCATTATGAGCTCGGCATCATAGGCGCTGTCTTCGAGTAGAAGTATATCTACTTTCTGGTTATCAGTCATTCTGGATGCTCCCGGGACTTGAGCCAAATGCACCCGCATCCGCTCTATTGTACTTATCCTACCATAATTTTCCCTTTTGGGTAACGTATAACTGATGGTTTTTTCTTATATGCCAGGGCAAATCCCAAAGTCATAGGCCCTACACGGCCTAAAAACATGGTACTGATAATAATTACTTTCCCCCAGAAAGTCAATTTCGTGGTCAAACCTAAGGTAAGACCGACCGTGCCCAGAGCGGAACCGACTTCAAAGATGATATCGACCAGGTTTCCCTGATGAGTCAAAGATAATAAAAAACTGGAAAGGCACATTACCATTGCATAAATGGTAATAATGGTCATGGCTTGCATGACATCTTGCGGTTCCAGTCTCCTTTCCATTATTTCGCAATCTCTGCGGCCCCTTAACTGGCTGTACATCGCCATAAAAACAATAGCCAGGGTGGAGGTTTTTATACCGCCTCCGGTAGAACCCGGTGAAGCTCCGATAAACATCAAGAGAACGATAAAAAATTGGGATGATAAATACAGCGAGGCAAAGTCAATAGTATTAAAGCCTGCGGTTCGTGGTGTAACCGCCTGAAAATATGCCGCCATGATTTTAATCCACACCGGCATGTCATTAAAGGCATGACTCCATTCGCTCGCCAGCAGAATAACAGTGCCGCCTACTATCAGGGTTCCAGTGGTAATAAGAACAATTTTAGTGTGAAGGGACAGCTTCTTTTTACGGCGATAGACAAAGAGCTCGTAACTGACATAAAAGCCCAATCCGCCTAGAATAATCAGTGAGCTTATAACCAGATTGACGGTTATGTCTCCAACATATGCGGTTAGACTGGAAAAATTGCCAAACAAGTCTATTCCAGCATTATTAAAAGCAGAAACCGAATGGAATAGACCGAACCAGGCGGCTTTTCCCAGGCCCATTTCCGGCCACCAGCGGAGGGTAAGTATTAAGGCTCCAATCGACTCGCTAACCAGGGTAAAAAAAAGGAGATAGCGGGTGATCTTAACCACTCCTCCCAACGAGGAAACATTAAACGCCTGCTGCATAATGAGCCTTTGTTTCAGCTGTATCTTGCCTCCGAGGATTAAGGCGAACATGGTCGCAAAGGCCATTATTCCCAGGCCACCGACTTGGATCAACAGCATAATAATAATATGTCCGAAAGTCGTCCAATGTGTGCCGGTATCGACCGTCACCAGGCCGGTGACACAAACCGAAGTCGTCGAGGTGAACAGGCAGTCAATATAATCCGTATGCCCGCCATTAGAAGCAAACGGAAGGTAGAGCAACAGACTGCCGACTAAAATAACCGCCGCAAAGCTCATAGCGAGAAATCGCGGCGGGGTCATTGCTTCTGTGCGCCTGGATATTGCCCGGTCTTTCATTGTATATACCGCCTGCTATTCCAAATTATTGAGGTATTCTATGCCTTCGTTGTCTCCCAGCGCTACCAGAACGTCTTGAGGCATGATGACTTCGTCAAAGGCCGGAGCAATTATAATGTTGTTGCCACGGCGTATGGCCAGAATGGTGACCCGCCATTTTTTACGAAGCTGCAAATCCGCCAGATTGCGATTATGAAACACCTTGGGGGCGAGAAGTTCCACTATGCCATAATCTTGAGACAAAATAATCTGTTCCATGAAGTTTCGGGATACCAGTGAGCGGGCGGTCTTGATCGCCATGTCTCTTTCAGGATAAATTACGATGTCAGCACCAATCTTCTCCAGCACCTTGCCGTGCAACGCATTTTGCGCCTTGGCTACAACCTTGGGCACACCCATTTCCTTTAGAATGATGGTGGTCAGGATATTGGATTGAATATTGCTTCCAATTGCCACTACTACGCAGTCGAAGTTTCTTATTCCCAGGGCTTTCAGAGCTTGTTCGTCGATCGCGTCAATCTGCACGGCATGAGTAGCGATGTCCACGGCATCATTCACCCGTTCTTCATCAATATCCACGGCCAGAACCTCATATCCCATCTGGCTGAGTTCGCTGATTAATGCCTCTCCAAAGCGGCCTATACCGATTACGGCAAATTGTTTGTTTTTCACAATATGCGCCTCCAATTGCAGTACTGACAATTATTTTATCGATAATCAGAATGCCATTCTTAAAGGGTAAGCCTGTTTGCCTTCACACTTCTTTCGGGCTTTCTTCTGTTGCCTGATGTGCAACTGCTTCGGAAATTGATTCCAGGAGTGTTTCGACTCCATCTCCGTTATCAGCAGAAAATAGAATAATTTCCAGTTCGGCCGGCAGAGCCAGGGTTTTTTGAATGATTTCGAGATGGTTTTTACGCCTTCCACGAGAAATCTTATCAGACTTGGTGGCTACCACCATATACGGAATCTGATTATCTTCCAGCCAACCCTTCATTAACAGATCGTCAGATGAGGGCTCGTGGCGGATATCCACCAACAAAATAACTCCCCGCAACTGCTCCCTGCGTTTTAAGTATGATTCAATCATCCTTCCCCAGCGGGCTCTTTCGGTTTTGGCCGCCCTGGCATAACCATATCCGGGCAGGTCCACTAAATAAAACGATTTGTTAATCAGGTACATATTAATGGTACGGGTTTTACCGGGAGTGGAGCTTGATTTGGCCAGGTGTTTGCGGTTCATGGCGCGGTTGATCATGGATGATTTGCCGACATTAGACCGGCCTACTATGGCTACCTCCGGAATGTCTTCTTGAGGCAGGCTTTCAACGGTCACAAAGGTCCCGGCATATTCTGCACTCTTAATCTTCATTGCTTGCATGTTTCCATTTTCATTTTATTGATTTTGCCCGGGTTCAACCAGGTGGATAATTGTTAATATTCGTCTTAAAAAGGTAAATTTCTTCGTTAGTACGGTTCAAAAAGGAATAAACCCCGGCGAATAGCCGGAGTTAGTTATTCCTTCTTTTCAAGAATATCTGTTTCCCGTGGTACCAGGGCGTAATCAAGTACCTGATCCATATGCGATACTGGTCGGAACTGCATTTTTTTGCGTACGTTCACAGGTATATCTTCCAGATCCTTGCGATTCTCTTCGGGAATGATCACCTGCTTTATACCCGCCCGGTGGGCAGCCAGCGTTTTTTCGGTCAGGCCTCCAATAGGCAGCACCCTGCCCCTTAATGTTATCTCGCCAGTCATGGCAACATCCTTGCGAACCGCCCTATTTGATAAAGCTGAAGCCAGAGCAGTAGCAATGGTGATACCAGCCGAAGGACCGTCTTTAGGAATGGCTCCTTCCGGTACATGGACATGTATATCATACTCGTCGAACACGATCCGGTCTATGCCCAGGTGTTCTGCCTTGGATTTTACGTAGGTAAATGCCGCCTGGGCTGATTCCTTCATTACATCTCCAAGCTGGCCGGTTAGAGTCAGGTGGCCCTTGCCTTTGGCCAGGGCAATTTCTATGGCCAGGATGTCTCCGCCGGTCTGAGTCCAGGCCAGACCAGTGGCTACTCCTATCTGGTTTTCGGACTCGGCCTGCCCGTACTTAAACTTCTTAATGCCCAGGTACTTGCCAACCTGAGTCGCGCCTACTTCCGCCCGGTATTTCCTGTTTTCCACAACTTCACGGCTCACCTTGCGGCAGATGGCTCCAATTTGCCGTTCGAGCGTTCTAACTCCCGCCTCGCGGGTATACTCGCGAATCACCTTGCGTACAGCGGCTTCGTTTATTTCAATATTACCAGCCTTGAGCCCGTGTTCGCCGATCTGTTTTGGTATAAGATGGCGAAGGGCAATCTGAACCTTATCCTCTTCTGTATAGCTGGATATTTCTATGATCTCCATACGATCCAGAAGAGCCGCTGGAATGCCAAACGTAGCGTTCGCCGTAGTAATGAACATAACCTTGGATAAATCAAACGGCACTTCAAGATAATGATCGGCGAAGGTATTGTTTTGTTCGGGATCCAGCACCTCCAGCAAAGCAGAAGCCGGATCCCCCCTGAAATCAGCCGTCATTTTATCAATCTCATCAAGCAGAAAGACCGGATTACGCGAGCCAGCCTGCTTGATGCCTTGAATAATGCGGCCAGGCATTGAGCCGACATAGGTGCGCCGATGGCCGCGAATTTCTGCTTCGTCGCGTATTCCGCCCAGTGACATGCGTACGAATTTCCGGTTCAGAGAACGGGCTATAGATTTACCCAGAGATGTCTTGCCCACTCCGGGCGGACCCACCAGGCACAATATCGGCCCTTTTATCTTCCTGGTCAACTTTCTGACCGCAAGGTATTCCAGGATTCTTTCTTTTGGCTTGGCCAGGCCCCAGTGGTCTTCATCCAGAAAGCGAGCGGCTTTGTTCAGATCCAGGGTATCCTTGCTCTCGACCGACCATGGCAGCGATACCATCCAATCAAGATAGTTTCTGACCACCACGCCTTCCGCCACCATCGGCGGCATCTTTTCCAGACGGTCCAGTTCCTTCATCGCCTTTTCATGAGCTTCTTCAGGCAAAGCGGCCTCAATAATCTTGGCCCGTATTTCATCAATCTCGCTCAGGCGATCTTCTTTATCGCCGAGCTCCTTGTGTATGGCCTTAATCTGTTCCCTTAAATAGTATTCCTTCTGGGTTTTTTCCATCTGCTTGCGAACCTGAGCGCTGATTTTCTTTTCAAGCTCCAGCACTTCCATTTCCTGGGCCAATATTTCTGAAACCACCTTCAGACGTTCAGTAATATCCCAGGCTTCTACGACTCGTTGCTTTTCAGCAATGCGAATATTCAGATGTGAGGTTACGACGTCCGAAAGCTTGCCCGGTTCGTCAATCGCCGAGACTGTGCTTACTGTATCTGGAGCGATCTTTTTACCCAGACGCACATACTGGTCGAATTGGTAAACAATAGTCCGGACCAGAGCTTCGATATGCGGGCTCTTTTCCGCTTCCTTCTCAATATGCTGCTCCACCCCGACCCTGATGTAATCGTCGCAAGGCAGATATTCCACCAGCCTGGCCCGGTGCCGGCCTTCAACCAGAATGCGCATCGTACCGCCTGGCATTTTTAAAATCTGTTTTATTTCTGCGATTACCCCTACCGGATAAATGTCTTCTTCGTTGGGTTCGTCAGTTTCGGCTTCCTTCTGTGTGGATAAGAATATTTCCTTGGAATCGGTCATAACCTCTTCGATGGCGTTGATGGACTTCTTGCGTCCTACATCCAGGTTTACAAAAGTGTGCGGAAAAACCAAAACGCCTCTTAACGGCAGCATGGGAATTACCCGCATTGGACCTTCCGAAATGTAGTCTTGCATGCTCTCACCCCCCTCGGGCAAATTCATTCTACTATATGCTAACTTGCACTGCAATCACTGCTGGATTGTTTACATTCAGCCTGATCAAGCTTCTGTTTCAATCATAACGTCCGTACATGCGCACAACCTTCAGATGAAGGTTGTCGATTTTATAAAAACAAGGTAGCCTGAGCTACCTTGTTTCATATAATTTCTGTATTTCAATCAAGTTTAGCGGGCTTTGCGTTTAGCGTCTACTGTTACCAGCAACGGGTTTTCTTTCTTTTCGATTACATCGCGGGTGATCAAAACCCGGGTTACGTCTTTGCGTGACGGAAGTTCATACATGATCTCCAGCATCACTTCTTCAAGGATGGCTCTTAATCCCCGGGCGCCGGTGCTGCGTTTCAATGCTTCATCAGCAATGGCCAGCAGCGCCTCTTCATTGAATTCAAGATCAACTCCGTCAATCTCGAAGAGCTTTTTATATTGCTTGGTCAGGGCATTGCGCGGCTGGGTCAGGATCTTGGTCAGCGCATCCTTGTCCAGAGAGTCCAGCGTAACTATTATCGGCACGCGACCAACAAACTCTGGTATCAAACCAAAACGCAAGAGATCCTGTGGGAGAATCATATTAAGAATATCTCCAATTTTCTTCTCTTCCCGGCTCTTTACGTCGGCGCCAAATCCCATGATTCTCTGCCCGACACGGTTTTGAATGATCTTGTCAATTCCTTCAAAAGCGCCACCGCATATGAATAGGATATTGGTAGTGTCAATCTGGATAAACTCCTGGTGAGGATGCTTGCGCCCCCCCTGAGGAGGTACGCTGGCTACTGTTCCTTCCAGAATTTTTAACAGCGCCTGCTGAACGCCTTCGCCCGATACATCCCTGGTAATGCTGGGATTATCTACTTTTCTGGCGATCTTGTCTATTTCATCAATATAAATAATGCCCTTTTCAGCCTTTTCAATGTCGTAATCAGCATTTTGAATAAGCTTTAATAATATATTCTCGACATCTTCACCTACGTAACCAGCTTCGGTAAGCGATGTGGCGTCAGCAATGGCAAATGGAACATTGAGTATCTTGGCCAAAGTCTGGGCCAGAAGAGTTTTGCCGCTTCCTGTAGGCCCCAGCATCAGGATATTACTTTTTTGAAGCTCCACATCATCCATCCGCATGCCTAAATTAATGCGCTTGTAATGGTTGTATACCGCAACAGCCAGAGATTTCTTGGCCAATTCCTGGCCAATTACATAACTGTCCAGAACATCCTTAATCTCTCTGGGCTTGGGAATATCGCCTAGTTCCAGACAGCTGTCGTCTGCCAGTTCCTCTTCAATAATCTCATTACATAGTTCAATACACTCATCGCAGATATAAACCCCCGGACCAGCTACCAGTTTTTTAACCTGATCCTGAGTTTTACCGCAAAAAGAGCATTTCAATTGTCCCCGGTCGTCGCCGTATTTGTGCATAAGATCACCTCTTTGTAGTAGGGCTATTTCTGGACGTTTTTCGCCGATAATAATATATCGTCAATTATGCCGTATTCCCTTGCTTCTGTTGCGGACATGAAATAATCCCGCTCTGTATCCTGTTTGACACGGTCCAGACCCTGTCCGGTGTTTTCTGACAGAATTCTGTTCATGTTTTCTTTAATTTGCAGTAAACGGCGGGCGTGGATCTCGATATCAGTCGCCTGACCCTGCATGCCAGCTATGGGCTGGTGTATCATCACTTCAGAATTCTGCAAGGCAAATCGTTTACCCTTGGTGCCTGCAGCCAGAAGGAATGCGCCCATGCTTGCTGCCAAACCCACGCAAATCGTTGATACATCCGACTTAACATATCTCATTGTATCATAAATGGCCATGCCGGCGCTGATAGACCCCCCTGGGCTATTGATATATATATTTATATCTTTATCAGGATTGTCGGCATCCAGGAACAGCAGCTGGGCAATGATAATATTCGCCATGCTGTCATCAATCTGACTGCCTAAAAATATAATGCGATCCTTCAATAAACGTGAATATATATCATATGAACGTTCGCCGCGATTGGTCTGTTCTACCACTATTGGAACCAGGTAACTCATCCTTTTTCCACCTCCATACCGGTCTATAGATTATTAGACCTACAGTACTATTGTATCTGAAACCCTGAAATCAGCAAGTCCTCATTTACTCCTGTTCATCATCGACTGGAATAACGACTGCTTCGGGCTTTAGTTCAGATACAACTGCTTTTTCAACCAGATAGTCCGCAGCTTTACGGACTTTCAAATCATCTTCAGCACGTTCGACAATATCAGGTATGCTGTTTTTTATGGTCTCAAGATCCATGTTCATTGAGCCTGCCAGTTCATCCAGGTATTCGTCAATCTCTTCCGGGCTGACTTCAAAATTCTTCTCTTTGGCTATAGCCTCCAGTGTAAGTCCCATTCTGACTTGCTTTTCAGCTTCCGGCCGCATCTGTTCCGCCAATGCATCTACACTGGTGCCAGTAACCTGGAAATATAGCTCCATATTAAAACCCTGCATCGCCATGCGGTCAGCAAACTGGCCAATCATCTTTTCCACCTGCATGTCAACCATAACCGGCGGTATTATCATTTCGGACAGTTCTGATGCTTTGGAAATCGCCTCTTCACGAATATACATTATTCTCTGCGAGGCTTTCATCTCACCCAGGCTCTTTTCAATATCAGCCTTAAATTCGTCAACGGTTTCGAAATCAGTGGCTTCCTGAACAAAGTCATCATTCAGCTCGCGCTGCTTCTTCGATTCCAGCTTGTGCAGCTTCACTTTGAATATAGCTGCCTGACTGGCCAGGTCGCTGGCATGATAGTCTTCGGGGAAAGTCACGTTGACATCGAACTCGTCGCCAATTTTTTGACCGGCTATCTGTTCTTCAAAACCAGGGATAAACGATCCTGAACCAAGCTCCAGCTTGTAGTCGCTGCCCTTGCCACCCTCGAACGCGGTTCCGTCAACAAATCCTTCGAAATCGATTACCGCAGTATCGCCTAATTCAGCTGCTTCATCGGTCTTTTCAACTACTTCCGTGTACCGGGCCAGCACATCTTCAATCTGCTTCGCAACTTCTGCTTCAGACACGGCGAAATTCGGCGCTTTCACTTCCAGACCTTCAATCTGACCAAGGACGACATCTGGTCTAACCGCTACTTTAGCCTTAATTTTCGCTCCCTTGCCAGCCTCAACCTCTTCAATGTCAAAATCCGGCTGCCCGATTGCATCTATTTCCAGATCGGCGATAGCCTTTTCATATGCTTCGGGGACCACCTTTTGCAAGGCTTCCTCATACAGGATTTCCTTGCCGTAATGGCGTTCCACCAGTTCCCTGGGCGCTCTTCCCTTACGGAATCCCGGAACGTTGATAGTCCTGGCAATTTTGCGGAAAGCATCATCCAGGCCTATTTCTAATGTTTCGGCATCAACCTCCAGCTCCAGGTAGGCCTCGCTGTTTTCGATCTTTTCCAACCTCGCGTTCATTTACGGTCCTCCCAACATGTTTTATGCACTTACTGGCATTACCCTGTATTATCAACCTGTTCTAATCAATGACAGGTAATTGTAGAAATACAATCCACTAAAATTTAACCCATAGACCGTCAAAATACAATACCCCGGCCGAAGCCGAGGTCGATTCTTCCTTGATTGGAGCGGAAGACGAGATTCGAACTCGCGACCCTCGCCTTGGCAAGGCGATGCTCTACCACTGAGCCACTTCCGCTAGACAAAGACATCTGATTTCATGGTCCTTTCCCTGCGCATGGGCTGACCTGTAATGGATTTCCTAAAAAGCATTATAAGCATATTGTGTATGGTAATCAAGTGCGTAATTTCGATGATATCTCGAAAGAATGCTTTCCCACTTTTTTTGCTGGACGTTTCCATACTAATAATCACCCTGTTATTCTACAATTTGAGAACAGGCACCATCTATGGTTGAAGCGAGGTGGAACGCCAGCTGTCTCCTAACCGCACTGCAAATATCGGATGTCAGGCTGCTGCGCAATATGCTCCCCATCACCCCTGCAAATGCCATTTGTATGGACATTCGCCATAACCTGCAATAATGCTCATTTTCGCCTCGGAGGAAGCAAAAGAACCATCCCCATGCTTCCCCCGTCTCCAATATTTGTGCTCATTCTGCTGCCTTGAAATTATAGACCGGAATGATTCTTTCCTTGATATCGACGGTATCGCCGATGTTGGCGATAATTTCCTCCATGGGCTTGTAGGCCTGGGGGCATTCGTCCAGGGTTTCGCGGTTAACGGTAGTCGTATAGATTCCGGTCATGCTGGCGCGGAACTCTTCCATGGAACAGGTTGCTTTAGCGCGGGTGCGGCTCATCAGGCGGCCCGCCCCGTGGGGAGCCGAATAGTTCCAGTCGGGATTGCCCTTGCCCCTGCAGATCAGACTGCCGTCACGCATGTTTATGGGAATAAGCAGCTGCTCCCCGGTCCGGGCTGATACGGCGCCTTTGCGAAGAATCATGGATTCGGTGTCTATATAGTTGTGGACGGTGGTAAACTGCTCTGCTATATTGAGCTTCAGGCCTGTTGCGATTTCTTCTATCATGGCTTTGCGGTTGAGGTCGGCAAAGCGCTGCACGATCTTCATGTCATGCATGTATTCCTTGAACAGCCTCTGTGATAAATAAGCCAGGTCTTTAGGGATGTCATTCAAGTGCTGTTCTTTGGCCTTCTTAATTCGTTTCTGAATTTCTCGATGTTTGCCACCGGCTTTCAAGTCTCGCACCTGCGCCTTCAGTTCGGTTTCTGAACTCTTGTTCAGGGCTTTGAACGCATCTGCCTGATAGAGAGTGGCCACTTCCTGCCCCAGATGGCGGCTTCCGGAGTGGACTACGATATACATATCCCCCTGGCTGTTGCGGTTGGCTTCGATGAAATGGTTCCCCCCGCCTAATGTGCCGATACTGTTCCGGGCGCGGTTTAGATTCACGCGTTTCTTGCAGTAAAGATCGTTCAGATCGATATCATCAATGAATTGGTGCTCATGTTTGCGAATATTGAATCCACAGGGGATGCGGACGTGAATCAGCCGATCCAGCTCCTGCAGGTCAATATGGCGGTTGTCGATGCGGATCAGTTCCATCCCGCAGCCGATATCAACGCCGACCAGGTTGGGGACAATCTTGTCTGATATGGTCATGGTCGTACCTATGGTGCATCCCGCTCCGCTGTGAACATCCGGCATAATTCTTATTTTACTGCCCTTGACAGACTCCTGATTGCACAGGGTTTCAATCTGCCTCACGGCCTCGGCTTCTATATTGTCGGTAAAAACCCTGGCTAAATTATAGCGGCCTTTAATTTCCAGCATAATCAGCCCTTCTTCCTCCAGCGCGCTATCCGCTATATATCTTAATTATATGCCCGTTACCGGACTGTGCCCAGCTTTTCTGGCCTGCAGGACAAGGCGTGCTCTGGAATTCAGATCAATTCAGCGGCCGTTCGTCTACGAAGTCCCTGACTTTTTGCCCCACGAGGTCGAATTGAGCCTTGCCGCCGTCTCCCCAGCCGGATACTGGCGCTGCCAGCCCAGCTTTCCCATACCTGCCTGTTGGTTTGCATAAAAGCACCCTTTCATTCTCGTGAGATGCCGCCTGAAAAAGGCTGCTTTGTTTCCAGTATAAACAAAATGCTGGTAAAACGGGGATCAAAAGCAGGTAGCCCGTTAAAAGGACCGCGCTTCCACGCAGGGCACAAATACTGAAATTGCTATCGCATATAGTTTAATCGACTGTATAATGTAGTCAGCACCTTATACTCCAGGCAAATATCCGCCCCGTTTCATTACCTGTAAAAATGCCAGTGAAGATTCTCCAGGTTGCACGAAGGAGAGGAGTGCTATCGGTGAACAAGGATGCTGACCTGCCCGACAATACAAATGAACATGACCAGGAATCCAGGCAGGTCCACGAAGACCTGCTACGAGCCAACGCCATCCTATCCACCCAGCAGGAAACATCCCCCGACGGCATACTAGTTATCGATGAAACAGGAGCAGTCCTGTCAGCCAACCGCAGGCTCTATACTATGTGGCACATCCCTGGCGAACCTTTATCCTTTACATCAGATGAGGAACTTTTGAATGCGGTTTTGGACCGTTTGGCCGATCCGGGAGAATTCCTGGCTCGTGTCAATTATCTTTATGAGCACCGGGAGGAAAAAAGCTGGGAGGAAATCGAACTAAAAGGCGGCACCTTTTTTGAACGCTACTCTTCGCCCATGTACGGAACCGATGGACACTACTATGGACGAATCTGGTATTTCCGGGATATAACAGCACGCAAGAATGCCGAGCTCGCAGTAATTCAGCGCGAGGAGATGCTGCGCAGCATTGCCAACAGCTTGCCCGGAGTGGTCTTCTCTCTCTACATGCGTTCCAACGGGCAACCCGGCTTCTACTACATATCACGCCGCAGTGAACAGATTCTGGGCCTTGGTGGCCCCGTGGATTGCTTATTCGATATGTTTACCAGCTGTATACCCCCGGAAGACCGGACCGGATTTTTGGAGTCGCTGGAGAAAAGCCGTTTGGCTGGTGGCAAATGGGAATATGAAGGCCGCTTTCTGACCCCTTCAGGCCGGGAAATCTGGATTCACAGCCTGTCAGAACCATTCATAACCGGGGATGAAATGGTTCACGGCGGGGTCATCCTCGATATTACTGAACAAAGAGCTGCAGAGCAGGCCATGCGGCTTGTTAATTATACGGTTGACCGGCTGCGTGACGGCATCTTCTGGTTGGACCGGCAGGCTCGCATTTACTATGTAAACGAGGCAGCATGCAGATCCCTCGGATACTCCAGGGATCAGCTTATCGGTATGCCTATTTACGATATTGATCCCGATTTCCCCCCTGAAGCCTGGGAGCCGCATCTGGCGGAAATAGCCAGTTCAGGCTCGGTGACTTTTGAATCCCACCATAAAACCAGGGACGGTGATATCTTTCCAATCGAGGTTACCAGCAATTATATCGATTTCGAGGGGCAGGAGGGCAGTTTCGCATTTGCCCGGGACATAACCGAACAGAAGCGCAGCCAGCAGGCTCTGCAAAAAAGCGAAGAAACCCTGCGCTCGATCATTAATTCCATGTCTTCAGTGCTGGTCAGCGTTGACCGGGAACTGATGGTTGCCCATTGGAACGAACGCGCGGTGGAAATGACCGGTTTAACGGCGGCCAAAGCGCTGGGCCGTCATTTGTCAGAGGTGCTGCCGGTTATTGAGACCCGGATCCGCCTGGTTTCGGGTGCATTAGAAACCGGCAAACCCGCCACTGAAAAGAAAATCATATGGGATGCCGGCAACATCTCCCGCTTGCTGGATATATCGGTGTTTCCTCTGCCCGCCGGTGAAGCCGGCGGAGCCGTGGTCAAGATTGACGACATTACCGAACAGGTCAAAATTGCCGAAATAATGCAGCAGACCGAGAAAATGCTGTCTATCGCGGGTCTGGCAGCCGGGATGGCCCATGAAATTAACAATCCGCTCAGCGGAATCGTCCAGGGGGTTCAAAACATTCTTCGGCGATTCAGTTCTGATTTACCCGGCAACAAGGAAGCGGCAGCCCATTACGGCATTGATCTTGGCGCCCTCCAGGAATACCTGCAGGAGCGTGAAATCCTGGCTATGCTGGGCGGCATTCAAAAAGGCGGATTCCGGGCGTCGCGCATAGCCAACAACATGCTCAATTTCAGCCGCAGCAGCGTCAGCAAACCGGAGCCCTGCAGCATCGACCAGCTGGTGGAGCATGCCATTGAACTCGCTTCCAACGACTATGACCTTCAGAGTAATTATGACTTCAGAAAAGTCATACTCGCCCGTAAATATGGGCTTCTCAATATAAAGGTCTCCTGTGTAGAGACCGAAATCGAACAGGTATTCCTCAATCTCTTGAAAAATGCTGCCCAGGCGATGATGGGCAGCGTCCCTCCTGTTGAGGATCCCCGCATACTAATCAACACCTCCCTGGAAGGGAATATGGCAGTGGTAAGAATCCAGGACAACGGCCCTGGAATTGATCCTGGCATAATAAGCCGTATCTTCGAGCCTTTCTTCAGCACCAAAATTTCTGGGCAGGGGACGGGCCTGGGCCTGTCAGTTTCCTATTTCATTATCGTTGAAAAACACCATGGAGGAATTCATGCAGAGTCAACACCGGGCCAGGGAACAACCTTCATCATTAAACTGCCTGTTGACCAGGGGCTTGAACCAGACACTCCGGCATGAGCAAGCCCTGCAAAAGCTGCACCGTATCGCCGGATGTCAGGCTGGATAGATATGGGCATCCCAAATAAGACCAGCTAGGAAAGCGAGGACGGTTCTTTTGCTTCCCATGGTTTGTAGTGAGCACCCAAAGACAACTGCACTAACTGCCTTGACCCTGACGCCGTGTCATGCTTTATACTGAAGCTATCATGAAAACAAGGAGGGGTATTTGTGCGTATAGGCGAACTGTCAGCGGTGAGCGGTACCAGCGTGCGTTCGATTCGCTATTATGAAAACAAAGGCCTGGTGAAGTCGAAACGTTCAGGCAACGGATACCGGGATTACGATCCGGAAACCTGCGAAAGCATAAAGATAATCAAAGCCTGCCTGGGCATGGGATTTACCCTTAAAGAAACTGTAAATATTCTGGCCTGTTCGCGGTCCAGTTTGGAGCCTGAAGCTGTTTGCGACGCCGCACGGGTCCTGTATGAGGGCCAATTGCACAAAATAAACGAACAAATCGATACTTTGCAGATTGTTCGCGAGCGGCTGCAAATGCTGATCGGACCTGAAACCGCCTCCGGGCTTGACGCAGTGCATGCCCCTGCCACTGAAGGAGGGCAAAAATGATTATCGACAGCCATGCCCACGTAGTACTGCCGCCGCACACAATGCTGGAATCAATGGATGATGCCGGAATCGACTGTACCATCCTGTTTCAAACCTCTGTACATCCCGAACGGGCTGACAATTTGGAATCGCTGGACCGGGAAATGCAAAAGCTGAACCAGATCCTGGCCGGAAAAAATGCCTCCACGGATATCCATTTGCGAGCCCTGGAGGAACAGGCGAGCTGTATTCGCGCGCACCCGGACAGGTTTATCGGCTTCGGCAGGGTGCCTCTAAATATGACGCGGGATGACACTGCGCAGTGGATAGAGCAGCGCGTGATCGGCTTGAATTTCAGGGGATTGGGCGAGTTCACGGTAAGCCCGGGAAATGTTTCGGATTTGACGGTCATATTCGAAGCAAGCGCTGAAACCTGCAATCTTCCACTGTGGATCCACACTTTCCACCCCTTGAGATTAAAAGACCTGGCGGAGATAGAAGCTCTGTCCCGGCGGTATTCGAAAGTTCCGGTGATCATGGGGCATATGGGTGGAACCAATTGGATGCAGGTTATCCGCTGGGCAACAAACAATCCCCGGCTATACTTGGATTTATCAGCCTGCTTTACCGTGCTGGCTCCTGCCATGGCAATCAGGGAATTACCTGAACGGACCCTATTCTCATCTGACGCGCCTTATGGAGATCCATTCCTGGTCAAAACCATGGTAGAGAAAATCACTTCGGACCGGGGCATTAGAAAGCGGGTGTTGGGCGACAATACAACAGAGCTGTTGGGTCTGTAGTGACTTGTTGTGCGAAGAGGCATTGCTGGCGACTGATTTGACAGTATGTGCCCTGTGATGTTATTATTTATAAGTTCGGGGCGTAGCGCAGCTTGGTAGCGCGTCTGATTTGGGATCAGAAGGTCGCATGTTCAAATCATGTCGCCCCGACCATTCTTTTTGGCCTGCTTGTCAGTATACATTTCTATGTCCGCTTGTTCCAGCAGTTCTTCCAGGGTGCTTTTCTGACCTGGAGTGTATGCAGCCTTGCCAATGCTTAATGAAAGCTTGAATAATCGCTGTCCTTCAAGGTTATGAGCCTGTACGTTTTCATTGAGCCGGTTTAGAATGTTTTGAATGTCCATCGCCGCGTTTTCCATGGCTGCACTGCAGAATTCGTCCCCGCCAATTCGAGCTATTATATCAGATGCCCGGAAACTATTTTTCAGGATTAGAGCCGTGTCCTGCAATGCCTGGTCGCCGGCCAGGTGCCCGAGATTATCATTGATCCATTTCATATTGTCTATATCTATATAAAAAAGGGTCAAACCCCGGTTAATACGATCGGCAATCTTGAACTGCTGCATGGTCAGAGTCACGAAACCGCGCCGGTTGTACAGACCAGTCAACTCATCGGTGAGAGACAGTTCCCTCAAGGCGTTCTGAGCTTCAATAAGGTCGGTGATATCGTCTCCAGAGCTTAATAAAGCAGTTATCTCTCCGCTGGCCTCCTTAATCATTGAATGGTGCCATGAAATCATACGTCTTTCTCCACTGCCGGTAATTATCGGATTTATGGAATTGTTTAAAACTCCGCTGCCAGCTGCTGATATCCACCGTTTATACTGTTCGCGTATTTCATTTCTCTCCGCTTCAGGTACAAATCTATCAAAGAAATTCTGGCCCAGAACGTCATTCTCATTTAGCTGCAGTATTTCCAGACCGTGCCGGTTGATCATCTGAATATTGAAATCATTGTCTATGATTATTATCATGACCCCCGCAATGTCCAAGTACATCTGGCTGAGTTGATGCTCTTTCACCAGTTCCCGCTGGGCTGTTCTGCGCTCGGTTATGTCATGTACTATTGAATACAGCAAATCCCTGCCATTGACTGTGATAGGCCCGCTGAAAACCTCCACGTCACGCATCCGGCCATCAATTAAGCGGTGAGTAAAATAAAAACGGCTCCTTTCTTCAAGACGTGCCCGGTGCATTTCACTCTGTATCTCTTCAGCATTCATGGTGTTGATTTCAGTTATGCGCATGGAACACATCTCGTTGTAGCTGTAGCCATAATACGTGCAGGCCGCCGGATTGGCGTCAATTATTTTTCCACTGTTCGGTTCTATAATCATCATCATGGTATGGCTGTTGTTAAACAGGCTCCGGTAGCGATCCTCCAGCTCTTTCAAGCGGGCTTCAGCCAGATCTTTTTCAGTGGCCAGAACCTTGTCAGACATGGATTTCAGGCGGCGGCTGCCGGTCATAAACGCAAGTGACAGCATCGACACCAGCAATGTTATTAGGATGGCTGGCATGCGGAACCCAAAATAATCTTGCATCCACGTTCCTGCATCAATATCTACACCCAAAACAGCAATTATCTCCTGGCTTTCCGAATTCAGCACCGGTGCAAATCCAGATACGTAAGTTCCCCATTCGTCGCTATAGGGGCCAACCACTACCGGCTGCCCGGTCGTAAAAACTTCGAATAATTCGGGCGGAGGCTGTTCATAAGGCACCGGGCCTTCGGTATAACTATAATCCTCTTCATCCGGGGAATCAGGTCCAAAAACAATCACTCCTTCGTTAAGACCCATAAGATAAACGAACACAATGTTTTCATCGGTTGTTTTCATCTCGTGCATTTTCGATCGCAGGAGATTATATTCAGCCCTGTTCTGATCCCCATCCTCCCACTGCAGAGGCCTTAACAGCCTGGAATCCAGTGCAGCCGCAGCCAGACTGGTTCTATTCATTATGCCAAGCTTTCTCTCTTCTACGCGCGTATATCCGAACCACTGTGTGTACATCCATCCACTGCCGATAAGAATTACCAGCAGCACCGGCAGATAGACGGCTTTGTTCAGGGTGTAACTTCCGGTTTGCCGATCCGCGGAAACATTGCCACTGGATGAATCCAGTTTCCATAAGACCAAAATAAGGCCCGCTTCCAGACCCATTCTCATCAGGCAAACAGGAATCCCGGTCATCAAATAAACCGGATCATTGGTTAGAATATGCAGCGGATAATCGGTGGCATTGATCTGAATCAGGCTCATCAAAAGGAAATAGGCCAGCAACAAGCCGTCGAAGATACGCCAGAGCGCTTGAGAGTGCTCTTCCAGCTCCTTAATGGAACGGTATAGAACCAGGAATGCCCACAGTCCTCCAGCAAGTCCAAATACTATCCTGACACTGACCAGCATGCCATACCATCCGCCCAAAATACCGGGCAGGGTCATAGCCAGCAGAAATGCATAAATCCCAATACCCGGTTTGTTTCCGTTCGAATCTTTCCAATTCTGGCGTCCAAATTCCACCAGAGAGGCGCCAACCACTGCATAGCTGGCGATGCATAATAGAAGGTTGCCTTCAGTCTGGTAGTAAGTATAGGTGGTCATATACAGCCATATGGCCAAACCCTGAAACGCAAAAAAGGCCTGCATCCAGATCCATGCCAGACGGTTCAGATGACGCTCGCGAATGGGAGAAAGGACAAGAGCAACTAATAGCAGGCAGAGGCCTTCTATAAAATACAGGTAATCGATTTGATAAGGGAAAAACGATCCAGACAGGTCTTTCCAGTACAGAAGCATATCCATCCGGCTTCACCCTTTCTAAGGAAAACCGTATCAGGCGGACTGCGCAATGCAAAACACGCTTGCAGGATACTATTCTCATTTTACCCTTTTTTGTCCGGAGTTAGCAATCCAAGTCTCTTCCTCAATGTTAATGGGCAATTCCTACTAATTCGGCAATGCTTTTCAAGCCTTCCCGATGCAGGAAATCTTCCAAACCATTGATGATTTCCACCGGAGCCATGGGATTAACGAAGCTGGCCGTGCCTACGGTTACAGCTGTAGCGCCTGCCATAATAAACTCCAGTGCATCCGTTGCGTTCATTATGCCTCCGCCTCCCAATATCGGAATATCAACCTCGCGGTAGACCTGGTAAATCATGCGCAGGGCAACTGGCTTGATGGCCGGTCCGGATAGACCCCCGAATATATTTCCCAGAACCGGCTTTCTTTTATGGATGTCGATGGCCATGCCCATTAAGGTGTTAATCATGGATAGAGCGTCAGCCCCGGCCTCTTTTACGGCTTTGGCAATAACCACAATGTCGGTGACATTGGGGGACAGCTTGGCAATTATCGGCAAGCTGCTGCTGGAGCGGGCCGCCTCAACTACCGCCGCGGCCATAGCCGGATCGGTTCCAAACTGCAAGCCGCCTTGCTTGACATTGGGGCAGGAAATATTCAGTTCAATAGCCGCAATGCCTTCATTGCCCTCCAGTCTGCCTGCCAACTCCGCATATTCTTCAATGGTGTTGCCGGCTATGTTGGCAATAACCGTTATGCCGCGTTTTCTTAACCCGGGAAGTATATCGTTAACAAATGCATCTATGCCGGGGTTTTCCAATCCGATAGCATTCAGCATTCCTGCCGGGGTTTCGGCTATGCGCGGCACCGGATTCCCAGGGCGGGGCGTTAATGTAGTACCCTTGACTATTACCGCTCCCAAAACCGACGGATCGTAATAGTCGCCGTACTCCAGACCGTAACCATAAGTGCCGCTGGCTGTTGCCACTGGATTTTGAAGCTCCAGCCCCGCCAATTTGACTTTAAGGTTAACCCGGTTAGCCATTAGCGATTGCCCTCCATTTCCCCCAGCCGGTTCAGATTGAAAACCGGACCGTCTTTACATACCTTAACGTAATTTTCGTCATCAGATTTTAGCTTGCAGGCGCAACCCAGACAGGCTCCAACTCCGCATGCCATATGCTCTTCAAGGGAGAACTCTGCTTCCATACTATTCAGGTGAGCCCATTCCGCTACCAGATTCATCATTGCTGCCGGTCCGCAGCAATATAATTTTTGAAACAGGCGGTGAGCACTGCCTATCTCATCAAGAAGAGCGGTAACAAGTCCTTTGTGACCTCCACTGCCGTCGAAAGTGGCCAGCCGGCATTCAATGCCATGATCGCGAAAGAAATTGAGAGCAACCGCTTTTTCGAGGCTTTCTGCTCCGTAGAGAACCGTTGTTTCTAATGCTCTGGATTTAAGAGCTCTGGCCAGGAATGTCAGGGGAGCGATCCCCATTCCTCCGCCGACCAGCAAAACTCGTCCGGCCTTGTCAGGGAGAGAAAAGCCGTTGCCAAGCGGCCCCATAATGTCAATGCTATCGTTTAATCCCAACCGGGACATCATTTCTGTCCCACGGCCCACTACCTTGTAGAGCAAGCTGACACACTCGGTTTCCATATTTACATCATGTATGCTAATCGGCCTTCTTAAGAACGGATCGTTGGACTCTCCGACTCTGACGTTGACAAACTGGCCCGGTCTGGCCTCCCTGGCCATGGCCGGGCTAAAGTATTCAAGCAGATAGATGTTTTCCGACAATCGGCGATGAAAAACCACCGGCGCCTTTTCCAGGCTGGGCATAATGCTTCCTCCTTTTGCTTCCCTCGATTCATGCTGCTCATTATTAATTCATGCGTTTCAAAACTGATTGCTGCTGGCTCGGTTGGCTCGGTTGGCTCGCAGCATATCTTAAGTGATCACGCGGTCCTTTCTTCCATGACCTTGTTAACCCGGGCTTATTTACGTTCCACTACATTACTTGTCCGTTGTCATAGACGATACGCCCGCCTGCCAGGGTCATAACCGGCCAGCCCTTCAACGCCATCCCCTTGAAAGGGGTATTTTGACCCTTTGAATAAAATTTTGCAGGCTCCACATTCCGGACCGCCTCCGGATCAATTATGGTGATATCCGCTTTCAGGCCGGCTTCAAGAGTGCCCTTTTCTTCTATCCCCAATATCTCGGCGGGTCCATTGGCCATAAGCCTTACCATGTCTTCAACGCCGATAATGCCAGTGCCCACCAGGTAGTGCATAACCACAGCGACCGCCGTTTCCAGCCCTGATATTCCATTGCTGGCCAGCCCGTATTCGCAGTCCTTACTTTCGTAATTATGGGGAGCATGATCAGTTGCTATGCAATCGATAGTACCGTCTAAAAGTGCAGCCCGAAGAGCATCAATATCCTCCTGGCTGCGCAGGGGCGGATTTACTTTGGTATCGGTGTCATAATCCCCAATTATTTCATCGCTCAAGCTCAGGTGGTGAGGGGTACACTCGGCAGTGATATTCAATCCTTCTGCTTTGGCGTTTTTTATCAATGCCACACTTTCCCGGGCCGATACATGGCAGAAATGAACATGACCGCCGGTCAGCCTTGACAACTCTATATCCCTGGCTACCATTATGGATTCAGCAGCAGCAGGAATTCCTCTCATACCGTAAAGAGTGGAATGGTACCCTTCATTCATCAAGCCACCGTCCGCCAGGCTGGCCTCTTCACAGTGCGATAAAATCGGCCGGCCAAACATGCTCGCATAATCCAGTGCATTGCGCATCACCCTGGAACTGGAAATCGGCTTGCCATCATCGGAGAATGCAATGCATCCGGCTGCTATCAGTTCAGCCATCTCTGACAATTCCTTGCCTTCCATCTTCTTGGTTACGCAGCCAATCGGAAGAACATCGATGATGCCGGTTCGTGCAGCCCGGTTCTTGACAAACAAAGCTACCGAAGCGTTGTCAATCGGCGGTTCAGTGTTAGCCATGCAACAAACAGTGGTAAAACCACCCGCAGCAGCAGCCTTGCTGCCGCTTAAAATGTCCTCCTTGTATTCCTGGCCCGGCTCGCGCAGATGGGTATGCATATCGATGAAACCCGGGCACACGAGTTTGCCGCTGGCATCAATAACCTGCGCTTTAGCCGCTTTGATGTTCTTATCTATCCTGGATATTTTCCCGTCTTTAATCAGGATATCCAGCTGATCATTTAAATATTGCGACGGGTCTACAACCGTGCCGCCCTTAATCAGTATCTCCACGAAACAATCCCTCCTATCACTTGCTGACCCGACTAATCTTGCAGGGTTCCGCCCAGCATCAGGTATAAAATCGCCATGCGCACAGCCACCCCGTTAGTGACCTGTTCATTAATAAATGCACTGGCTCCGTCTGCAATTGCTGAAGATATTTCCACTCCTCTGTTCATCGGACCGGGATGAAGCACCAGACAGTCTTTATGTGCCAGCTGAAGCCTTTCCGGAGTTAGCATATACAGATTGGAGAATTCGTTGGTCGACGGAAATAGTCCACTCTGCTGGCGTTCAAGCTGAATCCGAAGCACATTAATCACATCTGCTCCGTCAATCGCCTCTTCAATGCTGTTGAACGACTTAACCCCCATTTTTTCTATTTCGGGAGGCATAAGAGTCGCCGGACCGGCCACCCTTATTTCGCAGCCGTAATGCTTGAGTCCAAAAATGTTGGAGCGAGCTACCCGGCTGTGTAAAACATCTCCAACAATCGCTATTTTTAAGCCTTCCAGACTGCCCTTCTTTTCTCTTATAGTAAACATGTCCAGCAAGGCCTGGGTCGGATGCTCATTAGTGCCGTCACCTGCGTTGACAACACGCATACTGGTGTTTCGGGCTACATAATGGGGAGCCCCGGAATGAGAATGACGGATTATTATAATATCTACACCCATCGCCTCCATGGTTAACATGGTATCGCGCAAGCTCTCGCCCTTTTGAACGCTGCTGGTAGAGACCGCCAGGTTGGAAGTATCAGCAGAAAGGTATTTGCCGGCAATTTCAAAGGAAGTACGGGTGCGGGTGCTGTTCTCATAGAATACAGTGGCAACAGCCTTTCCTCTCAGAGTAGGAACCTTCTTGATGTCTCGCTTGAGAACGTCTTTCATGGGAACCGCCGTATCCAGAATAAGATCGATTTCCTCCTTTTTTAGATCGCGCAAGCCCAGTAAATCTTTGCGTTGTTGAAAGAGCAAACTAATTCCTCCTATTCTTATTCGTTAACCACTTCCTGCAATACTACGCCACTGAATCCGTCGATTTCATCGACGAACACAGATATAATCTCTTCTTTTGACGTGGGTATATTTTTGCCAACAAAATCAGCTTTTATGGGGAGTTCCCGATGTCCCCGATCGACCAGCACCGCCAGCTGTATGCGCCTGGGACGTCCAATATCAATGAGGGCGTCAAGGGCTGCTCGTACCGTCCTTCCGGTGTACAGCACATCATCGACCAGAACAATGTTCAGCCCGCTTATATCAAAGAATACTTCCGTGCGGTGCAATTGCGGATGGGCGGATAGAGTGGTTAAATCGTCCCTATAAAGGGTTATATCCAGTATGCCAACCGGAACCTTAATGCCTTCTATTTCCTCGATCCGGTCTGCCAGGCGCTGGGCAATCGGCCCTCCCCGACGGCGGATGCCTATCAATGCCACTTGTTCAACACCATTGTTCCGCTCCACAATCTCATGGGCCATTCTTTTAATTGCCCGGTCTATGGCGGTTGCGTCCAGTAGCTCTTTCTTATTCTGCAGAGTCAATGAATCCCTTCCCCTTTCATAAAAACTAAACGCCTGCCCCGTAATAACAGAAGCAGGCGTATCCTACACATTCCTTGCTAGCCTCACGGGACCAACTTAAAGGTTTCCTATAAAATTGTAGACAATGCCAACCGTACTGTCAATCTGACAGATCCAGCTTATTGATAATTGCCTGCAGTTCAGACGGCATATCACAGGAAAACTCCATATAGCTTCCGGTGAGCGGATGGATAAAACCAAGCAGGCGGGCATGTAAAAACTGGGATTCAAGCCCAAAGGGATTGCGGCCGCTGCCATATGTGCTATCTCCCAGAACGGGATGCTTGATGTAGGCGAAATGAACCCTGATCTGATGGGTGCGCCCGGTTAGCAGCTTGATATTTACCAGGCTGTAATTGCGATAGCGCTTTACAACCGAGTACTGGCTCAAAGCCTGTTTCCCATTAGGCTCCACTGCCATCTTTTTTCGGTCTTTCTTGCTCCGCCCTATCGGTGCATCAATCATGCCAAGGTTTTCCTGTATTACACCATGCACCAAAGCGATATATTCGCGGTTAAAGCTGTGATCCTTAATCTGTTCAGCGAGCCCCCGGTGGGAAGCGTCATTCTTGGCCACTACAATCAGTCCGGAGGTGTCCTTGTCCAGGCGATGAACAATACCAGGGCGCAGCTTGCCGTTGATGCCCGACAGGTCTTTTACATGAAAAAGAAGAGCGTTAACCAGGGTCTGGTCCCAGTTCCCCGGTGCGGGATGAACCACCAGGCCCTTGGGCTTGTTGATTACCAGCAATTCGCTGTCCTCGTAAACCACATCCAGTGGAATATCGCAGGCCTCCACCAATATTTCCTGCATCTCCGGCACTTCAACCCGTATGGAATCATGTTCCTTCAGACGCAGGCTCGCCCGGCCATTATTGCCGTTCACCAGCACATGCCCTTCCTTTATCAGGGTCTGGATGTACTGACGGGACAGGCGTTCAATTTCATCGCTTATAAAACTATCCAGCCTCTCGCCATGGCCGTGTTCTTCAACGTTAATTACGATTACCTCATTCATGCGCATTTCCTTCTTTATCACAGCCGGTTACAATACTGATGGCCAGCAGGCAAGCTCCAACCACTATAGCGCTATCGGCCAGGTTGAAAACCGGCCACCATCTAAAGTCAATAAAATCAACAACATATCCCAGCAAGGCCCGGTCAACCAGGTTGCCAAGCGCCCCGCCCGTTATAAGCCCTGCCAGCAATTTCATCCTGAAACCATGCTGGTACTTGTGAAGATAAAACACCGCCCCACACACAGCACACAGGGCTACGATGATTAATAATTGCTGGTGTCCCTGCAGTATTCCAAAAGCAGCGCCTTTATTGTATACCAGGCGTATGTCAAATATCCCCAATGACAGCACATGCCCGTCCACTGCTGAAAGATAATTGATCACCGCCCATTTGCTCAACTGGTCCAGAACCAGCACCAGTGCAGCACATACCCAGAAAACCATGCTTTCACCCCGTTTATGCTTCGCTGTAAAAGGCTCTCCACAGTATATTGCAAATATAGCAATAATGAAAGAGCATGAAATGCGATGATAGTCTTATCAAGTATATTGTTTTATATTACTTATCTATGCCATTATAAGAAAAGATTTATCAAAGGAGGCTGGTCACGGTTGGATTATGCAGAATATCCGGGTTTCTCCCTGGAAGACGAAGTGGATGCCAGCATAGAACAATACGTTTTTTCACAAAGCTTTCTGATGGAAGCGGTTTATGATCCGCTGACAGCAAGCCTGGACCTTATTATCGACGCCTACATTAGCATTGAGCACCCTGGTATGTGCGGAATAATGAATGATCCAGCCGACAGTGACTGCAGCAAGTACTATCGCAGAATTCAGGCCAGCTTAAGCGGGGTTCAGTATTTCGAAAGCATTCGCGCCAGCAGCCATGGGCGCATCGTTAGTGCGGTTCAAGACCCTATTGAGGTGTTTGATCTGCTGGAGATCGGATCATATGAACCATCAATTCTGTACGATCACGATTCTCGCCGTCTATCCATGGCTCTGAATATTAACGGGCACGGCACCGCTATTTTCGCCGATATTTGCGAAGCCCTGGATTATGTTTTCTTTAAGACCTCTTCACTGGCTTTCCTGGCTGGCTATGCGGAACTAAAAATAACTGAAATTGAAGAAGAATGGGAATAAAGGGTGAAACATTAGAAGAAAAAAACGGGCTATCTGCTGAAGCAGATAGCCCGTTTTTAAGTTTAACTCATGGACTGCCAGAGAACCTCTGCTACGTCGAATACTTTGGTATTTTCTTCAGCGCTGGCGGATTTTACACCGTCAGACAGCATGGTCAGGCAGAACGGGCAGTTAGTAATTATCATTTCTGGATTAGCTTCCAGTAATTGGTCAGCCCTGGTGTCGTTAATGCGTTTGAACGGATCTGAAGCATGTTCTTCCAGCCACATCCGCCCGCCGCCAGCACCGCAGCAAAAACCATTGCTCATGCCCTTTTCGTGTTCAATCACGGTGGCTCCTGCAGTGGACAGAACCTTTCTGGGGTCATCATAAATGCCATTGTGACGTCCCAGGAAGCAGGAATCATGATAAGTCGCCTTGGCTCCGAGGGACTTGGCGCCTTTCAGTTTACCTGAAGCAATGAGCTGAGCCAAGATTTCAGTATAGTGATATACTTCATACTTGCCGCCCAGCTGCGGATACTCGTTCTTAAGAGCATTATAGCCATGCGGGCAGACTACGATAATCTTTTTGACTCCGTAGTTGTTGAAGCTTTCAATGTTCATGTTGGCCAGGGTCTGGTATAGATATTCGTTGCCTAGCCTGCGGGCAGAGTCGCCGCAGCAGAACTCTTCAACACCCAGATACCCGAAGGAGACTCCGGCTTTGTTGAGCAGCTTAACCAGGGCTTCGCCGACCTTCTTGTAGCGATCGTCAAATGCCACAGCACAACCACCGTACAGCAGGTATTCGAATTCCTTGCCATCTTCCGGAATCAGGTTCACGATATCGCGAACGCCTCTTTCTTCCAGCCAGTTGGAGCGGTTGGTATATCCAACACCCCAGGGGTTGTAATTGCGTTCCATGTTGGTGAATGCCATCTGAGCTTCACTAAGCATGTCGCCCTGCCACATAACCAGATTGCGGCGAAGTTCAATGAGCTTCGGAATATGCTCGATATACATCGGACATGCTTCCATACAAGCGCGGCAGTTGGTGCAATCCCAAATGACATCAGCTGTTACGACATCGTAAATAAGGCTGACTTCCATCGGGTTGACATCTTCTGCAGGCTCTTCGTGGGTCATAGCGACTTCTTCAGCCACAGGATTTTTCTTGGCATCCATCAAAAATGGAGCCTTGGCTACCATATGCTTGTTCATAGCCTGAATAACTGTAAGCTTGGGATTCAGATGTTTGCCAGTGTTGTATGCAGGGCATACTTCCTGGCAACGGCCGCAGCGAATACAGGTATCGAAATCCAGGAAGTCTTTCCATGCATATTCTTCAATTCTTTCCACACCAAATGTTTCAGCTTCATCAATGTTCTCAATCAATGAACATGCTGACGGTTCCAGATCGCGGAAATAATGATTGAGCATAGAGGCAAATATATGCCACAGCTTGGTGAATGGAACAATAGCAATGAAGGTAAACGCCAGTGCAGCATGGACCCACCACAGAATGCGGTGCCAGGAGCTGATTACATCCAGGCTCATCCAGGCAAACAGATACTGGAACCACCAGCCAGCTGGTGAAGCGAGCTGATCCCAGCCGTAGTTTGCGCTGGTAGCGGTCAGGGTTGAGGTCATTTTCACCTGCATAGCAATGCGGGCGCCTTCAATGAAGAATCCGGTTAAAAGTATTACAAATACGAAAAGTAAAATCCAACCATCAGAAGATATGGTGTCGTTGAGGCGTTCGGGTTTTTGAATGTAACGGATGTATGCCAGACAAATAACACCGATTAAAGCGCCCAGTCCGAACAGGTCAACTACAGCAGCAAAACCGATATAGCTTCCACCTATTACATGAGGCCAGCCAACCCAGTAATGCAGAGCGTCCACGCCAGCGGCAGTAAACAGGATTAAGAATCCCCAGAATAAAAGGGCATGCATGATTCCGGGGAAAGGTTTCTTAAACAGGCGTGCCTGGAAAATGCTGTTTTTGAACAATGAACCAATTCTAGCTCCAACCTGGTCAAAACGCATGGATTTGCCATTAGCAAGAGCCCAGGTCCGGTATCTGAGGAAGAATCCGATACAGAAGATAATAATCGGCAACGGGGATAGAGCATATAAAATCCACTCTGAAGGAATGTTAGCTCCTACCATGCGGCCGGCTTCACCTATTTGTTCATAAGCTTCCATGGGGTGATAATGAAATAGCTTACCACCAATATATTCTAACCATGACACCTGTTATTTCCCCCCTTTCATATGTTTATAAAGGTGCACCAGGCACGCAAATCCGCATGCCTGGTGCATATTAGCAGCAGTTATTTTTTCATTTCAGAGATCAAAGTTGGAACTACTTTGAACATATCAGCTACAACACCAAAGTCCGAAATGTTAAAGATCGGTGCTTCGGGGTCAGTATTGACAGCAGCGATGAATTTTGAGGAGGACATGCCAGCCAGATGCTGAATAGCTCCAGAAATTCCGCATGCGATATACAGATTCGGGCAAACCACCTTGCCGGTCTGGCCAACCTGCAGTTCATGTCCCAGCCAGCCAGAGTCAATGGCTGCACGGGAGCCGCCAACAGCTGCACCCAGCAGGTCGGCGAGTTCTTCAACCAGCTTAATGCCTTCAGGTCCTTTGCAGCCGCGGCCGCCGGACACTACAACATCAGCTTCATTCAGTTCGGGTCTGGCCGAAACTGTGGCTTCGAATGCCAAAACGTTCTGATATACATCAGCAGCAGTAGCGGTAACGGCTGCTGCGGTTACTGCACCAGCGCCAGCGCTTTCTACAACTTCGAAGACACCGCCGCGAACAGTAGCCAATACGGGAGAGCCAGGCACTTCAACTTTGGCCAGGGCTTTTCCTGCATATACTGAACGGGTGAATAGGCCTTTGCCTTCGCTCAATTCGGCACCAATTATGTCTGTTGCCAGGCCCAGCTCTAATTTCTGAGCCAGTCTGGAAGCCAGATCTCTGCCGTTAAATGAATGGGCAAAAAGAATAGCATTGGGCTTGTCGGCAGCAATCATGCCAGCCAGCTGGGCAACAAAAGCACCAGTGTTATAAGTAGCAAATAAATCGCTGTCAGCGGCTAAAACTTTGTCAGCGCCATGTTTTGCAAAGCTGGGAGCCAGAGCTTCTACGCCTTTGCCAAATACGACAGCAGTAACTTCACCGCCCAATTTTTTAGCTTGAGATATCATTTCATAAGTGACTTTACGAACATTTCCGTCTCTCTGTTCAACAAATACCCATGTTCCAGGCATCAATTACCCTCCTTCGTTATCATTAGTCCATAAAGTGAACAATGTTATTTTTTGGGTTCCACCTTAACGGTGTTTTTCATCCAGTCAGCCAGTTTGTTTGCGCATACTTCAGGCTCGTCTTCAACCTTGATGCCAGCGGCTTTGGCTGCGGGCAGAGCGAACTCAACGATCTTCACTTTATTGTCAACAGCCTTGGCAGCAACAGTGCTAACCGGCTTTTTCTTGGCCTGCATGATACCCTTCATGGAAGGATAACGGGGTTCATTCCAGCTTACCTGTGAAGATACTACTGCGGGCAGAGCAACCTTGGTGGTCTGAGTACCGCCGTCAGCTTCGCTCTTGCAGGTAACTTCGCCGCCTGCAATATCCAGAGTAGTGATAACATTAATGTGCGGCATGCCAAGAACTTCGGCGATTCTGGTAGGAACCTGAGAGGAACCGTCATCAGCGGCTACGTGTCCAGCCAGTACCAGATTCGGGCTTTCTCCCTTAATTACTTCTGCCAGGGCTACGGCACGGGCAAATTCATCTGCAGAGGAGTCCTGCTGTACCAGTATGCCTCTGTCAGCGCCCATGGCCAGAGCGGTGCGAATTGCGTCCATAGCTTTGTCAGCGCCTGCGGAAACGACCACAATCTCAGTCGCAACGCCTTTTTCTTTTAGCTGAATGGCACCTTCTACAGCTACTTCGTCATAAGGGTTGATAATCATGTTGATGCCAGCATCCGAGATTTTACCGTCTTTCAATTCAATCTTGGCTTCGGTGTCGAATGTCTGCTTTACACAAACTAGAACCTTCAAGTCCATTCCTCCTTTTTCTTTGATTGGGCTTTCTAACCGAAACATATCAGTCTAGACTAATGAGTTACAGCCAATCACCCCCATGAGAGCGTTTTTCCTGCTATACTAAATTGCCTACGGCACTTTACCGCCACGATTACATGTTCAACAATATAAACTGCTGCCTGCATTATGTATGTCCGGCAACATCTATAACACTTCTTACTTCTTGATAACTTTACAAATTCCTGCTAACCGCTTGGATTTTTTTATTTATCCCTGCTGGATAATTCCCATTATTTGTTTTTCTGATAAAAAAATGTGGCTATTGATTTCAAGCCAATATCCTTGGGCTGAAAAATCTGCTCGGTGCTGCCAATGAAAAGCACTCCCCCGGGTTTCAAAGCTCCGGCGAACTTTTTATACAATACCTGCTTGGTTTCTTCCGTAAAATAAATTACCACATTGCGACAGAGAATAAGGTCACAATTTCGGGGAAAGTCATCTTTTAATAGGTTCTGGTGCTTGAATTGAACCATTTTCTTTATATCATCCGATATGCGATAGTAATCTCCCTCTTTATGGAAATACCTGCTGCGAAAAGCGGCTGGCACTGTAAGATAGGCTTTTTCGTTATACAGGCCAATAGACGCCCTTTCCATTACATCCCGGTCCAGGTCAGTCGCCAGAACTGTTTCTATTTTGGCACCGAACCTTTCTTTGAAAAGAATACAAAGCGAATATGGTTCTTCTCCGGTTGAACAGCCAGCGCTCCACACTTTTAATACCTTGGTGTCCGAATACAATGACGGAACAATTTCATTTTCCAGTATGTCCCAGTGGTTTGGATTCCTGAAGAACTCCGATACATTAATAGTAATGTGCTCAATAAACCGTCGATACGTATCTTTATCGGACTTCAACAGTTCGACAAAATTTTTATAACTGGCAGCATTGTTGGTGCGCATAAAGCTGTTAATGCGCCGTTCCATTTGCGGTCTTTTATAAGCGGTCAAATCAATCTCACTTAATATGGCAAATTGCTTGATAAACCAATCCCAATCATTCATGGAGCAACCTCCGTCAGCAATTATTTACATTTCTTCAGAGCTTTTTGAAAAGCGATTATTGTCTTCTCCATATCGGTCAAATCGTGAGCTGCGGACACAAAACACGTTTCGAACTGCGAAGGCGGAAAATAAACGCCTTCCTCCAGCAATGCGTTGAACAAACATGCATAGAATTCCGTATCACAGGTCATTACATCAGCATAACCACGTATATCACTCTCGGAGCAGAAGATTGAAAACATTGAGCCCAGGCGGTTAATGCTAAAAAAGCAGCCCGCATCTTCCAGAACCGAACGCAGCTGACCGGTTAAATAGTAGGCCATTACTTCAATACGATCATACCAGTCGCTATTTCTCAATATATTAAGGGTTGCCGCACCGGCCGTCATGGCGATCGGATTGCCGGACAGCGTTCCTGCCTGGTACACATCCCCTTCAGGCGCTATCCGGTTCATCAGCTCCGCTCTGCCACCGTACGCGCCCACCGGAAATCCTCCGCCGATTATCTTGCCCAGAGTCGTCAGGTCCGGTTCAATTCCGCACATATTCTGAAACCCGCCATAACAGCATCTGAATCCGCTGATCACTTCGTCAAAAATAAGCAGCGCTCCGTATAGATCGCATATCTCGCGAATCCCCTCCAGAAAATCCTTTTCAGGCAGAACCAGTCCCATGTTGGCGGCAACCGGTTCGACTATCAGAGCAGCAATGCTAGCTCCGTGCTCTTTGAACACCTGCTTGACCGAATCCAGGTCATTGTAAGTGCATATGAGCGTGTCTTCTGATACTCCGCTGGTAATGCCCGGGCTCGATGGCACACCCGCTGTCATAAGTCCTGAACCCGCTTTAATCAGAAAACTGTCGCCATGCCCATGATAGCATCCTTCGAATTTTACAAATTTTTCCCTTCCGGTGCAGGCTCTTGCCAGGCGCACCGCGCTCATAGTTGCTTCGGTTCCAGAGCTCACCATGCGGATTTTTTCGATCGAAGGCAGAGCTTCAATGATCAGAGCGGCCAGTTCAACTTCGGCTTCACACGGTGCTCCATAGCTGGTGCCACGGTCCACCGCTTCCTTTACTTTTGCAGCCACTTCACCCTGGGAGTGCCCCAGAATCATCGGCCCCCAGGAACAAACATAGTCTATGTACTGGTTGCCATCCACATCGAACAAGCGAGAACCTCGTGCTTCTTTAATAAATAGCGGGGTCGAGTTCACTGACTTGAAAGCGCGTACCGGACTATTTACCCCGCCCGGAATCAGCTTTGACGCTTGAGCAAAAAGCTCCTCTGAACGCTTCTTCTGCAAAATGCCTCCCCCTTATCTGCCTTATACATACTGCATGCTGGTCTTCTTTAGTTCCCTGGCAGTAACCAGCACCTGGCAGTCATCAACTCCTGACGCCAATTTCATGCTGGCAATAATTCCGTCCAGCTCTTCCCGGCTGCGACTATGAACCATGGTATAAAGATTGTATGGGAAGCGTTCATCTTCGCTGCGCAGGTAACAATGGCTTACCTGTGGATAGGACGACATCAAGCATCCCAGTTCGTCTGCCCTGTCATCGGCTACCCGCCAGGCGATCATGGCATTGACATTATAGCCGGCCTGTTGATGGCGCAGTACTCCAGCCATACGCCGTATTCGTCCCTCTGCCAGCCAGGCTTGGATCAGTTCCACTACCTGTTGTTCAGTGCATCCGCATTTGACGGCAAGCTCCCTATACGGCCTGCTAACTGCAGGCATATCGCCCTGTAAAAAGGCGATTAACTCCATATCGATATTTGCAGCTTCCTTCTTCATCGGTCTACATCCTCCATTTGAAACATGACTCTGGTCTTAAATACTTTAGTCGCTGGCAAGCGGAGAATCTCCAGGTTAAAATCACTTTCCAGATGGGAAAGCTGTTCCTCGGCGCTTTGAACCGAAGGGGCCGATAAAGTAAACCACAGATTATATTCATGTTCACGGATATAGTTATGTGTAACACCTTCAAGGGCACTCACTGCCTGACCCAGTTCTTGAAGCCGTCCGGGTTCGGCTTTTACGGCGCAGAGCATAGAGACATATCCCATTTTTTTAGAATCGAATATAGCACCTATCCGGCGAATGATTCCTTCATCCTTAAGCCGCAAAATCCGGTCCAGTACCTCCTCTTCCGAAATGCCCAGCTTTTCAGAGAGGCTTTTATATGGTTGAACAGTAGCTGGAAAATCAGCCTGCAAGGCATTAAGCAGCTTTCTGTCTATGGCTTCATAATCAGGCATCAGGCTGACCTCCTTTGGGCTTATAAAGACACCAGGAATCCTCAGCCATCATGTCCCCCTCAAAGTATTGAGCGCGGGCCCGGCATCCGCCGCAGCTGCTCACATATTCACAGATTCCGCATTTGCCGCCATACTCTTGAGTGCGCAAACGCTTGAATACCCGGTTATCCGACCAAATGCGATCGAAACTGGTCTCACGCACATTGCCAATATACATATCCATATAAGCGCAGGGCTGCACCTTGCCCACCGGACTGATTATGCAGTAGCTGATACCAGCCAGGCATCCCCGGGAAAAGCGGGTGAGCACATTCTTCTGCGCGGCTACTCTCATAAACTGAGGTGCGCATGTGGGTTTGACCTCAATCGGAACCCTTTTGGCAATTTCCATTATCTTGTGAAGCAGCTTTTCATACTCAACTTTAGTAAGAGCCCCTTCCTGGATCTGTTCCCCTCTTCCGGTGGGTACCAGAAAGAAGATATGGTAGGCCATAGCGCCAAAGCCTACTGCGAAATCAGCGATGGCTTCAATTTCTTCCATATTCCACTGCATCACTGTAGTATGAATTTGAAATGCAATCCCAGCCTGCTTGAGATTCCGCATGCCTTCCAGGGTTTTTTTATATGCGCCGGGAAATTTTCTGAATTCATCGTTTTTAGCGGCATCAAGGCTATCCAGGCTCACTCCTGCCGCCATAAAGCCGGCCTCCTTGAGCCTGCCGGCAACGTCTTCGGTAATCAGCGTGGCATTGGTTCCCAGCACCGGCCGCAAACCTTGAGAACTGGCATACGCGCCCAGTTCAAATATATCCGGGCGCATCAACGGCTCCCCGCCGCTAAAAATCATTATTTTAAATCCCGCCCGCTTGATTTCATCAATCAGCTTGCATGCCTCTGCGGTTGACAGTTCTTCTTCAAGGCGTACTCCGGCATCGCGATAGCAATGGTCGCAATACATATTGCACTGGTTAGTGCTGTTCCAGGATACCAGCAAAGCAATCCTCCTGTGTCGTCTATCCCTTTTTTATGGCGCGGGCAGCTTCAATAGCAAAATAGGTTATTATCATATCGGCTCCCGCCCGTTTCATAGCAGTTAGTGTTTCCAGCATCACCTGGGTTTCATTGATCCAGCCTTTTTCTCCCGCAGCCTTAATCATGGAATACTCCCCGCTGACATTATAAGCGGCGGTAGGCATCCCGAAAGCGTCTTTTACCATTCTTAAAACGTCCAGGTAAGCCAGTGCGGGCTTAACCATGACAATATCCGCTCCCTCCAGGATATCCAGTTCCACTTCTCGCAGGGCTTCGGCTGAATTGCGCCAGTCCATTTGATATGCCTTGCGATCACCGAACTGCGGAGCGCATTCTGCGGCTTCCCGGAAAGGTCCGTAGTAATTGGACGCATACTTGGCCGCGTATGACATAATTACGGTTTGTGTAAATCCGGCTTCGTCCAGGGCAGAACGAATAGCACCGATACGGCCGTCCATCATATCCGACGGTGCGACTATGTCCGCTCCGGCCCGGGCATGAGCCATAGCCTCCTTGACCAGCATATTCAAGGTGATGTCATTGTCAATTTCGCCGTTTTCGTTCACATAGCCGCAGTGACCGTGACTGGTGTATTCGCAAAAGCACACATCTGTAACCACCAGCAGCCTCGGTATTTCTTTCTTAAGCAACTGAACAGCCCTGGCTATCAGCGAATTTTCAGCATAGGCCTCGCTGCCTGATTCATCTTTGTGTTCGGGAATACCGAACAGCAAGACTGCAGGCACGCCCAAATCATAAGCAGTACTAGCATCTTCCAGCATTTTATCGATGGAAAATTGCGAAATTCCGGGCATAGAACCGATAGGTTTGCTGACATTGGCACCTTCCACCACAAAAAGCGGATATATAAAATCGCTTACCTGCAGTGAAGTTTCAGCCACCATGTCCCGTAAAGCCTGGTTCTGCCGCAGTCTTCTCAAGCGTTGCACTGGAAAAGCCATTTCGCCCACTCCCATCTTTTTAGGATTTATTTCAGTCCATTTTCATTTCTGATTCGGATAAATAGCATGCCGGATCTTCCGCCCAGATATCTCCATAAGCTTCCCTGGCTCTAATCCTGCACCCCGAACAAAGCTTCTTGAAATCGCAGGTGCCACACTTGCCTTTGATGTGCACTGCCTTTTCCCTCAGCTTAACCATGAGCGGGTCATCCGAGTTCCAAATATCTCCGAACGATCGCTCCCGCACGTTGCCGACTGTATAATCCTGCCAGAACTGGCAGGGGTGAACATTGCCCTGGGGATCGATATTCGCGAACTTGGTTCCAGCCGAACAGCCACCGTGCATCTCCAACAGCTGAATAACCTCCGCAGAGCGTTCGGACTGGCTTTCCTTGATGCGCTGGTATAAATAAACTCCATCAGCATGATTGTCGGTGGTCAGCAATTCAACTTCAACCCCGGCTTCATGCAACGCAATGGTTTTATCATGCAGGTATTCCATTACCTGCCGGGTTTCCTCAGCGCCGAGGTCATTTTCCATCATTTCCTTGGCCCGGCCGGCATAAACCAGGTGATACATGCAGAAGCGGGGCACCTGGTTATCCACCAGCACATCTATAACCTCGGGTAAATCTCGGTAATTCAGTTTATTAACCGTCATGCGGACTCCAGACTTGACCCCCGCCCGCAGGCAAGCCTGAATGCCTTTAATAGCGGCTTCAAATGCACCCTGACGGTTGCGGAAATCGTCATGGGTGGCCTGTGATCCGTCCAGGCTTATCCCCACATATTGAAAACCGGCCTCCCGGATCTTGACTGCCACTTCATCGTCGATTAAGGTTCCATTACTGGATATAACTGGGCGCAAGCCCAGATCTGAAGCCAGCTTGCCCAGCTCAAAAATGTCCTTGCGCAATAAAGGCTCGCCTCCGGAAAAAAGAAGTACCGGAATCTTGATGGCAGCCAGATCCTTTATCAAACTAACCGCCTCTTCAGTGCTCAATTCGTTGGAATAATCAGTATCCTCGGCGTTGATATAGCAATGCTTGCAGCGCAGGTTGCAGCGGTTAGTCATATTCCACACTACCAGCGGCCTGTTTATTCCTGAAAATTGCAGGAGATGGGCTGGCGTTCTCAAACCGTCGCCGTATTTAATAACCTCCGAAACCGTCGCAGTTCCACATAAAAGCTTGGTACAACCTATCACAGGGTTTTCTCCTTCCCATTAATTAACAATTTAGATCTTCCAGTATTGCAGCCAGCAAACCTGGAATCGTATATTCTGAAGCAACTATATTAACATTGAAACCGGCCTGTCGGGCTCTTTCGGCAGTAATCGGGCCAATGCACGCTGTCTTAACCTTGCCCGCAAAATCCGGCACCCGTTCCGGCCCGATAATTTTAACAAAGTTGTCTACGGTCGAGGAACTGGTGAAAGTTAAATAATCAGCCTGCGCTGAATCCAAAATCTGTATGGCTTTTTCGTCCATTTCAGGTTTGCGGCTGCGATAAATATGGATTTCATCAACCAGAATTCCCAGTTCACCCAGGCGTTGTGGCAGCACTTCCCTGGCGGCAGCCGCCCGGGGCAGCAGAACCCGCTCCCCGGGCCTTAAAAGGGGACGCAATCCTTCAATTATTGATTCAGCAACATATTCTGCTGGAATGAAATCAGGAATCATGCCGAAGGTCTTCAGTGCGGCCGCGGTAGCCGGACCGATAGCGGCGATCTTCAAACCGGCCAGCATCCTCAAATCAAGCTCCCGGCTTTTCATTTCATCAAAAAATATCTGCACTCCGTTAACACTTGTAAATAACAGCCAGCTATAGGCCGATATATTGTTAAAAGCCTGGTACAAGCCGCTCATGTCGCGGCTGGGCTCAATCTCAATCGCAGGAATTTCCACAGCTTCTCCGCCCAATTCACGGATCGACTCCACCAGTTGACTGGCCTGGCTCCTGGCCCTGGTAACAATTATCTTCCGGCCAAAAAGCGGTGCCTTTTCAAACCACTGCAAGCGCTCTCGCAAAGCAACGGTTCTGCCCACAACAATTACCGCCGGTGAGGTTATGCCAGCTTCGGCTACCCTGGATTCAATGTTTTCCAGGGTACCCACCGCGGTTCTCTGTTCAGGCAGCGTTCCGGATTTAATCAGAGCTACCGGAGTTTGAGGGTCCTGGCCATTGGCAAGCAGCTGCTGGCGTATATAGGGTAAATTTTCAACCCCCATTAAAAACACCATGGTGTCGACAGCATGTCCCAGGTGTTCCCATTTAATGGAACTCTCGGACTTGCCTGGCTTCTCATGTCCGGTAATCACTGCGAAACTGGAACTGATGTCGCGGTGGCTGACCGGAATGCCCGCATAGGCTGGCACGGCTATTGACGAGGTTACACCGGGAACAATTTCAAAAGCAATGCCTCTTTCCTGAAGATACAAGGCTTCTTCCCCGCCGCGTCCGAATACAAATGGATCTCCGCCCTTCAAGCGCGCCACTTTGCATCCCTGTGAGGCCTTTTCGTACAGAATGGCATTGATGCCATCCTGGGGTACGGCATGATCGCCGGAAGCCTTCCCGACATAAATTTTTTCCGCTTCAGGACGGAACCAGGCCAGCAGTTCTTCGCCCAGAAGGCGATCATAGACAACTACGTCAGCCTGCTCCAGTATTTTTTTCCCTTTAAGCGTAAATAGACCTGGATCTCCAGGTCCGGCGCCAATTAAATATACTTTTCCAGTACTTGCCATCCGATGAATTCCTGTCTTTAGTGTATAGAATTTATTATGTCCGCGGCTCCTTCGGCCATTAGTTCACCAGCCAACTCCTGGCCGATTCTTTCGGCCTCTCCCGGCTTGCCGCTCTTTTCTCCACGAATCACCCGGCTGCCATCCAGGCTGGCAACCAGGGCTTGTAACAACAGACTGTCTTTAGTTTGAACAGCGCAGGCGCCGATTGGAACCTGGCACCCCCCGCCCAGCGTATGCAGCAGGCTTCGCTCAGCCAAAATCTCGTTCATGGTTCGTTGATCAGCTATTGAATTAACGAGGTTGGAAACCCGCTTATCATCTGCCCTGATTTCCAGGGCAACAGCCCCCTGTCCTACTGCGGGCAGCATAAAGCTAATGTTAAGCGTTTGCGATATTACTGATTCAAGCCCCAGGCGCTTGACGCCAGCATATGCGAGAATTATTCCCGCCAGGCCATTTTCTCTCATTTTGCGAATCCGGGTATCGACATTGCCTCTCAATTCGTAGCAACCGATGTCTGGCCGCCAGGACTTTATCTGGGCAATCCGGCGCAAAGACGAGGTGCCGATAATTGCATGTTCCGGAAGATCTTCCAGGCTTGCATAACGTTCAGAAATAAAGACGTCGGCCGGTTCTTCCCTTTTCATCACTGCTCCCAGTATAAGGCCAGCTGGCAGTTCCGTCGGAAGATCCTTCAGGCTGTGCACTGCTGCATCAACCTCGCCGGTTTCCAGGGCGTCTTCTATTTCCCGGGTAAATAGACCCTTGTCGCCAATTTTGGCCAGAGGGACATCCAGGATTTTATCGCCTTTGGTTTTAATTGTCCTTATCTCCACCTTGAGATCCGGATGCATGAGAAGAAGCTCTCTTTTCACGTATTCAGCCTGCCAAAGAGCCAGCTTGCTACCCCGGCTACCCAATACTAACATCTTCAACCCGCTTCTCTCCGCATTCTTCATCTACATTAAGTTCAAATAATCGGTTCAGAACCTCGGCATATAAGTGACCCTGATTGCTGGAGGCCATATCCTTGAGGTTAAGCACGGCCGGTCTCATCATCTGGTTCACTATGGAAGCCGCCAGGGCTTCTATCGCCATTTTTTCGCGAGGCGATATATCTCCCAGGCGGTTAAACGTCTTTTTCAGGGAATCGTTCTTGACCTTTTCTCCTCTTTTCTTCATGGCCGATATCACCGGCACCACATACAGAGTGGCCAGCCAGTTGTTGAAGTCAGCGATCTGGGCGTTCACAATACATGCCGCCAATTCCGCCGCTTTTACGCGTTCCTGGTGATTTTTACTTATTACACCCTGGAGATCATCTATGTCATAAACATATACGCCATCAATATTGGCAAGTTCGGGTTCAACATCCCGTGGCACTGCAATGTCAATAATCATTATATCCCTGCCCTGGCGAGCTTCCAAATAACGGCCGCAGTTGTCGCGTCTCAAAACGTGATGGTTAGCAGCAGTGCAGCTGATTACAATATCACTGCGCAACAGCTCTTCCGGCAGTTCGTCAAATCTAGTCGCTCTTCCCCCGAAGCGTTCCGCCAGAGAGCAGGCCTTGTCATATGATCGGTTGGAAACAATTACTGAATTAACACCGTTTTCCATCAGGTAATCGGTAGCCAGTTCAGCGGTATCGCCAGCGCCGACTATCAATACGCTTTTACCGCTCAAATCTCCCAGGAGATTCCGCGCGAGATCAACAGCTACGTAACTAACTGACACAGGGTGCTGATCAATTCCGGTTTCAGTTCTGACTTTTTTGCCGACGTGGATGGCTTTATGAAACAGCGTATTAAGCACCCCGTCGGTCGCTTTCAGATCGCAGGCTTTTAAGTAGGCATCCTTGACCTGACCGATGATTTGAGTTTCGCCCAGCACCATGGAGTCAAGCCCTGAGGCTACCATGAACAGATGGGCAATAGCGTCATGGCAGTTGGGCTGATATATGTAATTGATTAGCTCGTCGATTTCCAGCCCGGTATACCTCGCCAAAAAGCGGTTGATAGCAGCCTGTCCTTCAATCAAATTCGCCGAACTGGCATACACTTCAGTGCGATTGCAGGTGTTAATAATTACTGCCCCGGCAAGGCTTTCTTCATTCATCAACTGGCGATAGCCTTCTTCCAGTTCAGTGCCGCAAAACGAAAACTTTTCGCGTATTTCTACCGGTGCGGTCTTGTAGCTTATTCCGGATAACAGGATATACACGCTTTTATTCTCTCCTTGTATTCACCGGCCCTTGGGCCTTCAAAATCAAAAGCCAGGCATTCCAAAACCTCCTCATAAGCAAGACGGCGCTTTTCTATATCACCTTCTGTGCTCTGAATCGATTTACGCTGCTCACCCAGCCATTCTACAAATTCGCCATATTCAGGGCCGATGGCTTCCGCCAGCGCATCCCGGAGTTTCTGCGCCAGCAAGGGGCTTTTCCCTTCAGTCGATACGCCAATGTTGAGAGACCCACGGCGCAAAACCGCTGGCAGCACAAAACTGCCAGCCTCTGGAGCATCAACCACGTTTACAGGAATATCCAGAGACCTGCAACTGACTGCCACTTCCTGGTTAAGCTGCGCTTCTCCGGTAGCCGCAAACACCAGCCAGGCACCTTTTAAATCACCTTCTACATATTCACGCAGATATACATTGATCTCGCCCTGGTCGCTGAATGACTTGATAACAGGGGTAATATCCGGACTGATCAACACCACTTCCGCTCGGCATTTCACTAAAAAGGCAACCTTGCGTTCAGCCACCTTCCCTCCGCCAACGACTACACAGCGGCGTCCCTGAATATCCAGCCATATGGGATAATAAGCAGGCATCATTGCCCCCATATAATTCCAACCGATGCCTGAATCTTGAACACATCGGTCTGATACTGCCGAAAAACCAGTCAAACGGCTCTTTTCGCCAACCTTCTATATCCGGCCAGTTGTCATTTTATTTCTTGGTCTTGGGTTTTTCGTCCTCGTCATCATCGAGGTCGTCAAAATCATCGGCTTTTGCCTGACGGAACGACTTAAGCGCTTTGCCCATTTGAGCGCCCACCTGCGGTAATTTGCCGGGTCCAAATATTATCAATACGATCACCAAAATGATGACCAGTTCCTGCCATCCGAAACTGCCAATTAAGCCTAACAATGTGTTTCCTCCTTATTAATATCCCTTTGCGGGCAATTGTTAACTGTTTCACCTTGCTACTGACGGAGCTATCCGCATTCTGGCGGCATCTAGTTGCTATTATGACAAATATGCACGAGCTTGTAAAGCTAATGACCGGGGCAGTGCAGCGTCAAATAAAGACAATAATTGACGGCCTGCCTGCGTATTTGCCCTATGATGTAACATCCGCTTCAGGCTCATCCTCCTCGTGAACATCTTCATCTTCTAACACGTTACCCCTCCCCTTTAGCCACCGGTTTCCTGTGTTCCTGGCACTCTTCGGATTGGCGAAGCGAGCCACCCAGACAGATATTTCATACAAAATATAAACCGGTACGGCCATCATCGTTTGGGATATCGGATCAGGCCCGGGAGTCAAAGCGGCAGCCAATATGAAAATTATCAGCAGTGCATATTTCCGGTTTTTGGCCAGGAAACTGCTGTTAACCAAACCCAGCCTCGCTAAAAACCAGATGACCACCGGAAGTTCGAAAACCAGGCCAAAAGGCAAGCAAAACCAGAGCACAAACGAAAAATAATCGGCTACTTTAAACATGGGGTCGAGATTGGTGCCCGCTATTAATATCAGGAAACTTAAAACCAGCCTCAAGACGCCGTAATATGCAAAAAGGATTCCGCCGATGAACAGAATTATTGTAAGCGGAAAAATAATATATACATACTGTCGTTCGTGCGGATAAAGAGCGGGCTTAATAAAGTTCCACAAGGCCAAAATCACTACAGGAAACGCCACGATAAAGCCTGCGATAAAAGACAGTTCCAGCTTAACGTAAAATGCTTCCGTCACACCGGTTACGATCAGGCGCTGGTCTAACTGCTTGAGCGGCAGGATTACAAGGGACAGCAATTCTTCGCTATATGAAAAAGCAACAATCGCTCCAAGTAGAATTGCAATAACGCTGATCACTATCGACCGCCGCAGTGCGGACAGATGTTCAATTATGGTTTGTTTATCATCATGACTCATTTCCGAGAAGTGCAAGGTAATTCCTCCATAGCGCTTACGATTCTCTGCCCGTAATATAGCGGCTTATATTTTCAAGATTCTGTCGAGCGGGCGCATCCGGCACCTTTTCAAGCTCTCTCCTGGCAAGTTCGGCGTAACGGCTGGCGCAGGCATAAGCATAATCAATGCCGCCGGAATCAAGAATGATATCGATAGCCTGTTTGATATCATCCTCTTCGGTGCTTTCCTTTGAAAGTATATCAGACAGCAAATCCTTTTGAGCCGAAAACTTCATGGCGTATATAGCTGGCAGAGTTATTACACCCTGCCTCATGTCGCTGCCCACCGGCTTGCCGAGAATTGCTTCATCAGCCACGATGTCCAGTATGTCATCGGTAATTTGAAAGGCCATACCCAGGTAGTATCCATATTTTTTGAGTGCTTCGACCTGTTCCGGCGGAGCGTCGCATATTAAGGCCCCGATCTCGCAACTCAACGAGATTAAAAGTGCTGTCTTCCTGGATATACGGCGCAAATAACTTTTAAAGCCCTGGCTTACGTCATGGCAGCTTTCCATCTGTTTTATTTCGCCCAGGCAGATCAGCATGCTGGCATCGGCAACTCGCCTTACCACATCTTCTCTATCATACAGGGCTATAAGCGCCAGCGAACGGGCCAGAGTGTAATTTCCCGTAAATAGCGACACCCGGTTCCCCCACCTGGCTCGTACTGTTTCGCGGCCTCTGCGGGTGGCAGAATTGTCTATAACATCATCATGAACCAGTGACGAAATATGAATCATCTCGATCGCCGAAGCCATCTTGACTATTCTGGCCAGATCGTCGGTATATAGATGAGCGCATAATAAAACGAAAGCTGGACGCACTTTTTTCCCGCCCGCCTTAAGCAAGTGAGTCGCCGAATCAAACAGCAGATCGATGTCGGTTCCAAATACCCCAATTATTTCTTCGTCAATGAGCTCGAGTTCCTTCTCAACCAGCTCAAATAGCTTGATATCAGCCATATCATCCTTCAATTTACCATTATTTCACGGTTTCCGACGCCTGCTCCGTGATAGCGGCACACATAAAACAATAGCCGTTTTGCCGCTTTTTGAAAAGAGCAAATCTTTTATATTCTGAATACATAATGAATTATCGTGAATCAGGACACATATGGCATGATTAGCATGCCCGTCTTCACTTATAAATGTGTCTATGCATTCCCTTTGTAGGCATGAATCAGGCTGTGCTCCAATCCGGCGCTGTCCAGAGCCTTGGCCACTACAAAATCCACCATATCATCAATTGTTTGAGGCTGATGATAAAACGCCGGCATAGCTGCAGTAATGCTCACTCCCAGCCGGGACAATTTCAGCATATTTTCCAGGTGAATCGGACTGAGCGGGCATTCCCTGGGCACCAGGATTAAACTGCGCCTCTCCTTAATCATCACGTCCGCAGAACGGTGAATCAGGTTATCAGCCAGACCGCTGGCAATCGCAGCCAGGCTTGCCATGGAACAAGGAGCAATAATCATAGCCTGTGCTTTAAAAGAGCCGCTGGCCAGAACCGCTCCGATATTGTCATTGGAATAAACATTTAATTGGCTTTCGTATCCTGGCCATAAGTCAGCCAGATCTCGGACCGGTTCAGTTATTTGTATGTCCATTTCATGTCTCATGACCAGGAGTCCGGCATGACTCGCCACCAGATGCACTTCGTGACCTTCGCCCAGCAGCCACGATACCAACCGATGCCCATATACAGCACCGCTTGCCCCGGTAATTGCTATGATCATTTTCGCCACAATCTGCCCCCCTGTCTTTTGGCCGCCGCCCCACTGAAATCAATCAGAGCGTTTTACCCGCTAATAAATACTGCTTTTCAGTTGTATTCGTCAAGAATGAATTCCGCATGCCTTTGCATTCAGATTGTGCCGATTACAAATATATTAAAAAATGTCTATCAAAGCGCAGACAAATATTAAAAGGCCTACAAAACGATTGAGTCTGAACGAGGCCAGGTCCACGTGAGTCAGGTCGAGAGGCTTAACCAGCCGGTGCTCAACTGCGAGCACCAGGGCCGCTCCCGCAATGCCCGCTCCGTAAATCCAGCCCAGGTGTAAAACAAAGCCATTGGCTATGAGAAGCATGATGGTAAGAATATGCAGGCCTGTCGATATTTGCAGAGCCCGCTTTTCGCCAAAGCGGGCCGGCATGCTGTGAAGTCCTTGTTGCCTGTCAAACTCAATGTCCTGGCATGCGTACATCGTGTCAAAGCCAGCAATCCATGCCGCAACCGCAAGCCCCATGATTATGGGGGTCCACGACCACTGGCCGGTAACGGCAATCCATCCACCAACCGGACCGATGCCGACTGCGAGGCCTAGAATTAAGTGACAGAGCCATGTAAAGCGTTTTGTGTAGGAATATGCCCAAAGAACTAACACAGCCAGGGGAGATAGCTGCAGACACAGGGGATTTAATTGCCAGGCAGAATAGAAAAGAACCAGAGTCAAGAATATAGCTGCGACCCAAACGAATGCAGAGTTGAGATCGCCTCGAACCATTACCCAGTGCTGGGTGCGGGGATTCTGGCGATCATACTCCAGATCAATTACTCGATTAAGACATAGAGCAGCGGTTCGTGAGCTCACCATGGCAATGGTTATCCAAAAGAGCTGTGACCATGATGGCATATCCATAATAGCTAGAAACGCTCCCAAATAAGCGAACGGCAATCCGAACAGGCTGTGCCCGAAATCAATCATGTTGAGAAAGCTGCGGATTTTTTCTAACACCATTCTCTGGAACCGTTTATAACACAGCGGCAATACGGCCGCTCTGGTTAAGTCTATCGACCATCATGTCTACCAGCCAGCACAAATCATGCTCGCAGTTGCGGTTGCGAATGTTGATATTCTTCAGTCCGGAATCCGCGCGCAAAAGATATTCCAGGGCACGAGGATCACCTGTCGCATACAGTTCCATCGCGATGCCAATGTTAGAGCCAATCTGCAGGAAGGAAGCTGCGCTCTCCCGGTCCAGTCCGGCTGTTCGAGCAGCCGTAAAAAACGCTGTTGAATACAACGGCATGCGGGTTCTAAACAAAATAGTATCAGCATCAGCGTTAAAGCAATACTGAATTATAAAACCTTCATTAATTTCGGTCATCATTTCCGCAAAATTGTCCAACAGCCAGCTGCATTCGTTTTCCACCAGGAAAGATAAAACCTTGCCAAAAATGTAATCGGAAATAAGGATACTAAACTGCATTTCCTGGTTATATTCCTGACCTTCATCTTCATTTTTGACATTTAACATGATAAAGTCGCCGAAGTAGGCTGTCTTGAATAAATTAGCCATAGCCAGCGACCTATCCCGGTCGACACCCAAAAACTGGTAGGCCTTAAACACCAACAGGGGCATAAAAATGAAGGTAAAATCGTCCCTGATGGATTCATAGTATTTGTCCAGCTCTTTTTCCCACATATACAATTGACCATAGAAAGCAGAATCAATTGACTTGATTTCATCCTGTTTATAATAATTAAGAAAAACCTGGTTTCTCTGCCGCATTTAAGCGAATCCTCCCAAAAAATGAACATCATTGTAAAATATGATAATCGTTCTCATTATCAATACTAATACCATATTAATTATAATACATCTCCATGTGTGATTCGTGTAAAATCCTGTCTCTATTTATGCCCGTTGAGTTGATCCAGACCGTTAATAAGATTATTCAGGCCATGGATAAATTCCTTTTGATTGCCTTCACCCAGAAGATCATACAGACTTGAATTGAAATCAATGCCAATCTTGCTTACATTGTCGGCTGTTTCACGCCCTTTGTCCGTAATGAATACCCTGATAGCACGCCGGTCCTGAGAATCCAGCTTGCGTTCCACCAGTTCATCTTTTTCCAACTTATCAATAAGAACTGTCATTGACGAACTGTCAATCAGAGTATTGCTGCCGATCTCTTTAAGTGTAGCTCCATCTTCCTCCAGCAGGCTATACAGAATGAATGACTGTGGAATGCTCACGCCATATCCTTCCAGTTGGCCATTTAAAACCTTGTCCATCTTTTTCATTGCCACACGCATAGAAAATCCCAAGTAGCTGGATAGATCCACCACTGCCCCAAAACCCCTTCCTAACCATAAATAAACAATGCCCTTTGCCTATTTGTGCTTTTATTAGCAAACGGGCGTACAGATAAAATCATTTGACACACTTAACAATTTAATATATGTAATATTGATTTTTTAGAAATTACCTTGGCTTATATTATTATAATATAATTTGTTTTGCAAATCTAAATATGATTCTCCCTTTCCAATTCACGCAATCGAATTCATCAGGGCAAAAAAGTATTTTTCCTCTTGAGTTTTGAACAGGTTGTACCAGGAATCTAGAGTTTGCTCAGAAAATACGTCTAATGCCTGCAACAGATGCCTGGTGAATTCTAGCGGTGCAATACCTGAAGCGGTTACCAGGTTACCGTCTGTTATCGCAGCATCATGTTTATAGTATGCTTCGCCCCTGTAATTGGGGCTTATCATTTTCAGGTATTCGAGGTTATTGCTGGTATGGCACCTCGAATCCAGCAATCCTGCCAGGGAAAGTCCTACTGTGGCACCGCAGATAGCTCCTATAACGATGCCTTCCTTCAAGAATTCTTTGGACCTTTCTAATATTGGAACATGTATTTCTTCGGTCCATGTATTTCCACCGGGAAGAATAAGGACTGCCGCACTTTCTGTCCGGCATTCGTCAACCGAAATATCAGGCAATATTGTAAGGCCGCCCATAGAAGTAACCGGCTGCATACTAATTCCGACCGTCACAATCTTCAATGGTCCGAGCCCTTTCCTGAAATATCTTCCCGTGTTCAATTCAGCTGTGATGTACCCGATTTCCCAATCACTCATGGTGTCAAAAACATAGAGATAGCCAATCTTGTTCATGTCTGAATCCTCCTAACAGAAAATTTTACGTATTGGCCTGTACATCATCGATTAATCAAGGGGATGGTAAATAAAATATTAGCTGCACCAGTTTCCTAACCTGTATGATATACTTTTAAGTTGTATTCAGGCAGGCACATGCCCGGTAACCAAGCAGAAAAGCAGGAGGTCTATCCATGTCCCAGGACACAAAAAAGCGAATACTAACAGGAGACCGGCCGACCGGAAATCTCCACCTTGGCCACTATGTTGGCAGCCTTGCCAACCGGGTCAAACTTCAGCACGATTACGATTCATATATCATAATAGCTGATGTGCAGGCTTTGTCCACTCATTTTGAAAAAACCGAAAATCTCATGAAGGACACCCTTGCCATTACGCTGGATTACCTGTCGGCCGGCCTTGATCCGTCCGTAGCGACCATTTTCATTCAGAGCATGATCCCCGAAATTCATGAATTAGCCCAGTATTACGCCATGTTCACTACGGTCAACGTGCTGCGCCACAATCCGACTACGAAGACCGAAGCCAAACAGCACGGCTTTGAGGACATGCCCTACGGATTCCTGGGCTATCCGGTAAGCCAGGCGGCTGATATAAGCATTTTCAAGGCCCACCTGGTGCCGGTCGGAGATGACCAGGTGCCTCATATTGAACTGGCCCGCAAAATCGTGCGCCGTTTTAATGATATGTATAAACCCGTCCTGGTCGTGCCGGAAGTTATGTTAAGCGAAGTCCCGCGCCTGCGAGGCCTGGACAGCGAAGCCAAGATGAGCAAAAGCCTGGGCAATGCCATTTATCTTTCTGACAGCCCGGCTGAAGTCGAGAAAAAGGTAAAACAGGCTGTTACCGACCCGGCTCGCATTCACAAAACAGATCCCGGTCACCCGGAAATTTGCACAGTTTTCGAGTATCACCAGATATTCAACAAGGCTGAAACCCCTGATATTGAAACAAGCTGCCGCAACGGCGAGATCGGTTGCGTGGCCTGTAAAAAGAACCTGGCCGTGAAGATTAATGAATTGCTGGAGCCTATGCGGGAACGCCGGACCCAATATAACAACGAGGACCTCATTAAGGATATCTTGCGGGATGGAACGGAACGTGCCCGCCGGGTGGCCCAGGCTACTATGCTGGAAGTGCGGGATGCTCTCGGCATCGACTATTTCGGAGCCCTTAAGGGCAAATAAGCTAGAAACAGAAACTCGCGGTTCAGGATAATCGAGGGGACAGTTCCCTCGATTATCCTGAAGTTTTATTACGATTACCGCAATCTTTCCAGCTCATCCCAGAAGCGCGGGAATGAAATCTCCACAGCTTGCGCATCTCGGATGCTGGTCACGCCTTCGGCAATCAAGGCAGCTACCGCCAGGCTCATGGCGATGCGATGATCTCCATGGCTTTCTACAACCGCTCCTTTAAGGGAATTACGGCTGCCGTTGACTATAAACCCATCATCCTTTTCAGTAATATCCACACCCATTGTGCTTAATTCCTTGCATACAGCCTCTATGCGGTCGGTTTCCTTCACCCTTAACTCCCCGGCGCCCGATACCTCCGAACGGCCCTCTGCGGCTGCCATAGCCACTGCCAGGACCGGTATCTCGTCAATATATGTTCCGATGGTGCTGCCATCGAGGCTTATTCCTTTCAATGCGGAGCTTTTTACTACCAGATCACCCACTTCTTCTCCACACGATCGGCGGCGATTCTCGATTTGAATGGCAGCCCCCATCTGGTTCAGAATGGATATTACACCACAGCGGCCAGGATTCAGGCCTACATCCTTAATCAGCAGTTCTGAATCGGGAACGATGGATGCTGCCACCAGGAAAAAGGCCGCCGAAGAAATGTCGCCTGGCACCGTTATATCCTGGGCATGAAGCTTGTTTCCTGGCTGAAGAGTAATAGTCATGTCTCGTACAGACAGATCTGCGCCCATAGCCTGCAGCATAATTTCGGTATGATTCCGAGAAATTCCTGGTTCGTTGATAATGGTGGCGCCCTCGGCTTGAAGCCCGGCCAGAAGCAGGCAGGATTTGACCTGGGCAGAAGCTACCGGCATGTCATAGCTGATTCCCCGCAAAGGTGTACCGTTAATGGCCAGCGGGGCATAAGTCCCTCCAGAACGGCCCTGAATCCGAGCACCCATTTTCTTTAGAGGTTCTATTACTCTGCGCATGGGACGGCGGTTGAGCGATTCGTCTCCGCTGAGGATCGAAAAAAAACGACTGCCAGCCAGCACTCCACTGAACATTCGCATGGTGGTTCCTGAATTGCCGCAATCGAGAATTGTCGCGGGTTCGCGCAATCCTTCCCAGCCCTGTCCACTGACCCACACCGTTCTTCCTTCCCGCTTCGCCCTTACACCCATACGTTGAACACACGACAGAGTCGATAAAGTATCTTCGGCAATTAAAAAATTATTGATCTGTGCATCACCGTGCGCCAGGGCTGAGAACAGCACTGAACGATGGGAGATTGATTTATCCGGGTCGATGGTCATTTCGCCCCTTAATCTTGTTCTTGCGCTGACCGCCTTAATCATTCTGTCCCCTCCTAACCGTCACACGTCTGTATATTCTAACCGTTTCATGTGGCTTCTTTTAATGATCCAATATCTAATTATTGATATATGCGGTTTTCCAGAGCAGCCTGCTTCTTAATACATTCTACAAAACTGGCTGGTGTCTGGCCGAGAAATTGCTTGCTGGCAGCACCGCCCAATTCAGGCTGGCATAATAACAAATCGGCAATGACAGCATCAGCCCCGGCTGCAACAGCTGCTTTACTAAGCGGCAAGACCAGTTCCGGACAGTTGGCAGCCTGTCCCGGATAGGCTATCACCGGCAGATGTGATATTGTTTTCGCCAGGCTGATTGCGCTTATATCCAGGGTTCGGCGGGTCAGGCTCTCAAAGGTTCTAATACCACTTTCACACAGAATAACCTGTTGGTTGCCGCCAATCATAATGTATTCGGCAGCCATTAGCCATTCCTCAACTGTCGCGGCACAGCCGCGTTCCAGAATGACTGGCTTGCCGATCCCCCCCAATGCTTCAAGCAGCGGATAGTTCTGCATATGCCGGCTGGGAACCTGGAATATGTCTACATACGAATAAAGCAAATCAAGCTGGCTGAAGTCCACTATTCCGCTCATTACCGTTAAGCCGGACATGCGCAGGCTTTTCAAGGCAGCGTAATGGCCAGATCCGAGCCCTTGACTACTGGCTGGCTCAAGACATCCGTCGCTGAGATCGACGCCTGCAACGCCAATATCTGTGCTTGTTAGCAAATGCATAACCGCTTCCGGGTCATTCAGAATTTCGGCAAAGCCGATGCTTGCCATCACACTGCAAAATCCTGCTCCGATTTGGAAATCTCCGCCGGCTGAGTTAACCTCAATAATCGTGTTGTGTTCCTTGTGCTTTTTTCGTACCAAGTGGTAAGGATTCATCCTGTTCACCTTTATATTTTACGTAAAGTGTGTTTTTATAATTATTAGCCATCAGGTTCATCCAAACTTTATCATAAACCATGAGCTAATACGAGGGAATTGGTAATGACGAAATCACTGGAAATAGCCCTGCTGCAGATGCAAGTGGCATCCGACAAGCAGATAAATATTGAGAAAGCCGCACGGCTGGCTGAAGAGGCCATGGCCTTGCGGCCGGGAATGCTGGTACTGCCCGAGTTCTTCAACTGCCCGTATGACATGCGGCGGCTGGAAGAATTAGCCGAATACAGCGATGGGCCTTCGGTTCAGTTCTTGTCGGAACTGGCCCGCCGTCACCAGGTAATACTGGTGGGCGGCACCATTCCTGAAAAAGACGGGCAGGGCAGCTTTTATAACACCTGTTTCATTTTTGGACCTGATGGAAAAATGCTGGGACGGCACCGTAAAGTTCACCTGTTCGACATTGATATGCCCGGCCGCATAAGATTTAAGGAATCTGCTTACCTGACCGCCGGTGACGAGCTTACGGTTATCAGCCACGGAGGACTTTGCTTCGCCGTTCAGATATGCTTTGACATTCGCTTTCCAGAATGGTCCAGGCTGGCAGCTCTCGCCGGAGCGGAACTCCTGGTAGTGCCTGCCGCATTCAATACCACAACCGGGCCGCTTCACTGGGAACTGCTGATGCGCAGCCGCGCTGTAGACAACCAGTTTTTTGTGGCTGCCTGCTCCCCTGCTCCCCACCCGAAGCTTGCTTATCAATCGTGGGGGCACAGCCTTATTGTCGATCCAATGGGGCATATAGTAACCAAGGCGGAAAGGAACGAAACAATCTTAACCGCGAGCTTGCAGTTGAACCAGGTTGGCGAGACCCGCCAGGCTCTGCCCATAATGGCCAACCGCAGGGACGACCTGTATCAGTTGTGCTGGTGCGGTTCAGGGCAAGCAGGAGATACATGCAGTGAACACCGCAAACCCAAACCTTAAAGGTTACATATTTGTAATAATTTCTTCCCTTTTGTACGGCTCCATGTCGGTGATGGCCAAGATCGCATATTCCACGGGTTTGAGCCCCACCAACGTGCTCTGGATGCGCTATGCCTTTTCTTTTATCGCTCTAATCATATTTTTGCGGATTATCCGCAGGGAAAAGTCGCTGCTTCTTCGGCCGATAATTATCCTGCAGGGTATTTTATTCGTAGCCGGAGGAGTGCTGTTCTTCTATGCTCTTAAAAACATGGCCGCAGGCCTGGCTATCGTCATTATGTTCACCTACCCGCTGTGGGTAACCCTGATGGCCATGGCCGCTTATAACGAAAAACTGGATCTTAAGCTGGTGCTGGCCATGGTTTGTGCCATGACCGGAATCAGCATGATTTCTCTCATCGGACAGGATGCCAATTTTACTTTTTACGGCGCCTTGCTGGCTTTCGGATCATCCATCACTTATAGCCTTTATACTCTGATTAGCCAAAAAACGGTTGCCTACGGCGATACCACCGTTCTTATAAATTCTTTTTTTCTGGTTGGAACCGTGTTTATTGCCATGTTTTTTCCCGGCGACGTTCTGGCTCTTATGTATGCCAGCCCGGTTCAAATCGGCATTGGTCTTTTCATGGCGGTTTTCAATACCCTTCTAGCAGTCCTTTTCCATCTCAAAGGCGTTGAACTAATAGGCGCATCCCGGGCTGGATTCGCCGGCACGGCCGAACCGGTTTTCGTTATTGTTCTGGCCGCCGCTTTTCTGGGTGAAAACCTGAGCTTCTGGCAGCTGGCCGGTTCCATCCTGGTGCTTTCCAGCCTGCTTTTCATTGTTTTTCCTTCTCGCATTCATGAATAATCACCCATAATCAGGCGCTTTAAGTTGTATCTGCTTTTTGCTATTATTAATATAATATTTAGAAGGAGGCATATCCTGATGGCGCAAAGATCCAAGATTTTACTGGCCGGCATGCTCATAATGCTAATGCTGACCGGCGGGTGCATACAGGTTTCCTGGACCGATGACGGCAGCAAGAGCACCGACAGCAGCAGTTCCACCAATAGTTCCAGCAGTAGTTCTAACAACAGCAGCGATAAAAAGACCGATAGCGGGCAACAGGCCAATCAGTTCAAAAAACCAGCCACACCGGATGCCAAAGAAAAATATACTGCCGAAAAACGCTCCAATTATACTCAAGCCGACCTTCAAAAAGCCTATGATGGAGGTTTCGAACAGGGTTACGCGGACGGAGGCAAGTCCGATGAAAGCGCCGCCTTTAACAATGGCTACAACCAGGCTTATTGGGTGGGCTGGGATCAGGCCCTGGCTGATAAAGGCAGCAGCGATTATAACTCTGGCTGGGATGCTGGATATACAAAGGGTTACAACACATCCTACGATTCCTACTATACGCAGTCATTTTCCGAAGGATACAACTACGGCCTATCCGTCGGCTATCAAGACGGTTATAACGGCAATTGACAGGAGACTGGATGAATCAGGGCAAATGCATTGCCAGCACTTTTCTGGCATTCATAGAAATATATCTGTACACAGGAAGCGAGGTTTGATGGGATGAAACGAAACAGACTGATTCTGGGAATAATTTTGCTGGCGAGTCTTCTCCTGGTTCTGCCGGGCTGCATACAAATCAACACTGACTTCGGGAAAAGCACCGATACTAAAACCGATTCAGGCAGCCAGACCGAAAAGGACAAAACTAACAGCCAAAGCGGAAATAGTGACCAGAAATCTTCAGAATCAAATAGCAATAAAATTAATAATGGAAATGATAGCAATAAAACCGGTAAAAACAGTGACAGCAATTCTGCCAAGAAGGTTCAGAAGCCGGCTTATGATGTCAAGGCAGGCACAACATATACTGAAGCGGATATGGAAAAGGCCCGCAATGATGGTTATACCGCCGGTTACAACCAGGCAGCAGGCAATACTTCTGACATCGCCTATAATCAGGGTTATGATTCAGGGCATAACGATGGATACTCTGCAGGGCTCAACTCCCTCAGCGGCGGCTATGACCAGGGGTACAATGACGGAATGATAGAGGGCGATTCTGCAGCCTATAATCAGGCGAACTGGGATGGATACCAGGGCGGCTACGACACCGGATATACAGAAGGCTACGACCAGGGATACCAGGAAGTAACCCAGGGATACTACAATCAGCCGGTTGACAACAATGCAACTGATTACTACCCTGACGGTTATGATCCTGGCTATTCTGATGAAGAAGGTTACTGGACCTACGATGAATACGGCAATTACGTTTACGAATTTTATTGATAATTAAGCCTCCGGCCTGGCAGGGCAGCATCCCTGCCAGGTGTGGTTTTACGAGGAGGATGCCATCATGAAGTGCGCTGTTTATTACCATCCAGACTTTGCCACCAAAGGCTACCCTATGCTGATGCACCGGGTGCGGCCCGGCTTCGAAGCCGTACAGAAAATGCCCCAGGCCAGCCGGATAGGCTTTATTACCGCCCGGGCTACTGAAGACACGGAACGTTTATTAGAAATGGTTCACACTGCCCAGCATATTCAGTCCGTCAATCAACAGGGATATCACGAGGTAGCCCTGCTTTCTGCCGGAAGCGTCGTGCAAGCTGCCGAAGACCTGGCGACCGGCAAATATGAGTTTGCATTCGCATTCACCGGTACCGCCGGTCACCATGCCGGGCGCAACTATTGCTGGGGGTTTTGCTATTACAACGATGCCGCTATGGCAGTTGTTAAGCTTCGCGAACTCGGGATCAAGCGCATAATGATCTTCGACATCGATCCCCACTCAGGCGACGGCACCAGGGATATCCTGGGCGGAGATAAAGACATTATCCACATCAATTTTCATTCTAACGAATACGATTCATATGATGATAAAAGCATGAACAACTATGACTGCTGGTTGGATCGGGCTGACGATGACGATTTCGTACCAGCCGTCGAGTCCTACGCATCGCGGACCTGGGACTTTGAGTTCCTCATGGTAATATTTGGCCATGACGGTCATACTACTGACTACGGCGGATTCTATTTGCATACCGAGGCCTATGTTGAATTCGCTAAAAAGATGAAGGCTCTGGCTGGAAACCGGCCGATATTGTACATTCTATCCGGAGGTTCAGTTCCGAAAATCGCTGAAGAAGTCATTCCCGCAGTTATAGCCGTATATGCAGGCGAATAGGTACTTCACACCATTCTGCCACAGATTCCTCATGATTGTTCTGACGCATTCCTTCATAATGGCCATGTAAGCAAACAATATTTCAATAGATTTGCACCTGGCGCAATCGAGATGATGCAACGCCATAAGATACCTTCATTTCTGGCCTGCCCTCACGTTCTCCATAGCTTCAAAAGCCAATATATGTTAAAATGTCTTATATTAGTTTATTCTTCGACATGTTCGTTTGGTACCACAAACGCTCAATTCATTTCTGCTGGCATCAAGGGGGTTGTTATTATGATTGAAAAACGGCCCGGCGAGCTGGAGATATTATGGAAAGTATCCAACTTGCTGCATTCCACGCTTAATCTCAATGATGTCCTTAACCTTGCCCTGGAGCAGGCTGTCTATTATACAATGGCAGCCGGCGGAACGCTGTGGCTGCTTGATGCGGCCGGGGAATACCTGGCACCGGTAGCGGCCCGGGGCACGAAAAGTGAGGTTATCAGAGGTCTCAAGCTGAAGAACGGACAGGGTCTGGCCGGATGGGTTTGCAAAGAACGGAAAACCCAGCTGGTTACGGATGTCCGCAGGGATGCTCGCTGGGCCTCCAGCTTCGACCAGGAAACCGGGTTTCAAACCTCAAGCCTTCTATGCGTACCCCTATACACTGAGACAACATCAATCGGATGCCTGCAGCTGGTAAACAGGGCTGACGATGAATCGTTTACTGAAGAAGACCTGCGGTTATGCGAATCGTTAAGCGCTATTATTTCAGTTGCAATTGTTAACAGCCGGCTCTACACTGAATTAAAAAATGTATTTTCCAGCTTCATTGGCACATTAAGCTCCGCCCTTGACGCCAGGGACCCGTATACAGCCGGCCACTCCGCAAGGGTCAACGCCTATTGCCTGATGATGGCCGAAGCACTCTATTTTGATAAAGAGCACTGCGAATTCCTGGAGCAGGCTGCACTTTTGCATGATATTGGCAAAATCGGCGTACATGACAATGTGCTGAAAAAGACCGGCCCTCTGTCGGATGAGGAAATGAACGCTATGAAGAAACACCCGTGCATAGGTTCTAAAATCCTCCAGGAAATAAAGCCCTTGCATGTTTCACGCGAACTCTCGGTCGGCGCAGCCAGCCACCATGAGCGATTTGACGGCAATGGCTACCCCAGAGGCCTGGCTGGAGAAGACATTCCCCTCGTAGCGAGGATCATTACCATAGCCGACGCGTTTGACGCCATGACCAGCAAGCGCTCCTACAGGGGGGCCTTTTCGGTTGAAAAAGCCCTGGCAGAATTGGCCGCCAATTCTGGAAGCCAGTTTGACCCCATACTGGTCAGTGTTTTTATCGAATGCGTGCGCAACGACGAAATGCTGTATTTTATGCTGTCCTGACGGTTACTTTCCTGTGCTGGACACTTCAAAGGCAGCCGAGGTGCATTAATGATCGGTAAGAATGATAAAGCCCTGATAAGCCTGGCCATCGCCTTTATGATCGCCTTATTATATCTATCGGGCTTTTTTGAGCGTCCTGACTTGATGCTATATGACGCCTGGTTCAGACTCCGCGGCCCGCTTGCACCTGGAAACCAAATTGTGATTGCCGCTATGGATGAAAAATCGGTTAATGAACTGGGCCCCCTTCCCTGGCCACGTTCCACCCATGCACAACTGCTTGATAAGCTGGCAACAGCCCGGGTTGTCGCCTTCGACCTTACCTTCGAAAGCTCTTCTGATCCGTCCGAAGATCTGGCCTTCGCCCTCGCCATGTCCAGACATGGCAATGTAGTCTTACCGGTGAAAATATCCTTTGCCCAAGAAGATGGGAGCTACATGCAGAGTTACGAAATGCCGAACCGTCTATTTGTGGAGTCCGTCGCCAACCTGGGATTTGTCAACATGCCGTCTGACATCGATCAAATAGTACGCCGCACTACCCTGGTGGATGTCAACAACGACATAGACATCCCCGTTCCCAGTTTTGCGCTGGCCGTTTACATGCAGGCTGAAGCCGTCGATCCTGAAGCCCTTAAGCTGGAAGACGGCAGGCTGATGATCGGTTTGCAAAGCGTTCCGATAGATAAACTGAACCAGGCACTAATAGACCAATGGGGACCTTCTGGCACATTTACAACTATCAGTTATACGGACATTGTAAATGATGCTTATCCCGGAAGCTATTTCGATGATAAAATTGTAATAGTGGGCAGTACTACCCAGGAGCGCCGCGATGTCTATGACACTTCTTTCAGCACTTCCAACCTGGTAATGAACGGCTCCCCCCCTACACCGGGAGCCGAACTCCACGCCGCCATCATTAACGATATGCTGAACAGGCGCTGGAAAAGCGATATGCCGCCGTCGGTCCATTTGCTGATATTTGTTGTCCTGGCGTTTATTAGCGTTTACCTGTTATCCGGGCGCCACCCCGCTCGCAGTGCAGCCATTACAGCAGGAATGATTATCTTGAGTGGAGCAGCAATTTTCTTTTTATGGAAGCAGGGCCTGTGGCTGCATGGAACACCTGTGTTTGTAACTATTATAGTGGGATATGGAGCCAGTACAGCCCGGGATTACGTGGAAGCCGAATTAAGCCGCCGCGCTCTAAAAGCCAGCTTCAACCGCTATGTTTCTCCGGCAGTGGTTGATGAGATCATGCGCAATCCTCATCTGGTTGAACTGGGCGGACTCAAGCGCACTATTACTATAATGTTCATAGATATACGCGGTTTCACGTCCTATAGTGAAAATCGCCAGGCCGAAGATGTGGTTGCCCGCCTTAATGAATACCTGAGTATGATGTCTGAAGAGATACTTAAACATGACGGCACCCTGGATAAATATCTCGGCGACGGACTCATGGCCATTTTCGGAGCCCCGGTATTCTATCCTGATCATATAGAGAGAGCCCTGGCTGCGGCTGAAACAATCCTGGCTGAGTTGGAGGTTTTAAATGCCGAATGGACTAAACGTCAGGAGCCTGCATTACACATAGGAATCGGCATTAATACCGGCCCGGTAGTTATCGGCAACGTAGGCAGCACTGTTCGCATGGACTATACCGCAATCGGAGAAGACGTCAACCTTGCTTCGCGCATGGAAGGACTTAGCAAACAATACGGAACACCTCTCATAATATCGGGAAGAACTATAGAGCTCATGCAGGAGGGGCCGTTCAGGCCACGCTTGAAATACCTGGGTGAAGCCGAGGTAAAGGGCTTTTCACTGCCGATTGCCTGCTGGACGCTGCAGGATTGATCACTTAAGACCTGCATCTGAATAGTCTGACCTGGGAATGATTCAATCACAATGCCAAACTGCCGCGCTTTCCCCCTTATATGCGCCATTAACATTGTCTGTTTTTGTCGATACGTGTATGATTGTAATATATGAATATACGTACAGCAAAGGAGTTCATCATGAGCAACCAGATCTTTTCCGAAGAGCTTCCCAATAAAAAGCAGTGCAAGTTAGTTCTTCACGAACTAAAGGCCCGGCGCTGGATGATAACCCGCATTGAGATCCCCATGGAATTCAGACGGCAGGGTCATGGTTCAATACTCCTGGATCAGGCCTGCACCTGGGCTGATGAAAAAGGGTTTGCACTTATCGTTCATCCTGACAAGCAATCAGATTGGCCGGTGGAATGGCTGGAGGAATACTACTTCAGGATCCAGGAAAACGGCAACCTGCTGCGTGATCCACAAGCACTGCCGGCTGCCACTCCGCCAGCATAGTATTGTCACAAACAGGTTTTAAAGTGCGCTATGCTTTTTTCTGGCGCGCTTTTTTATTGCATTGCAGAAGACAGAAACCCCGGCCGGTTGCTTTTACTCCAATAAATGCAGTATTGAACCTGCTGGCCTGATGTCCTATATTATAAGTACAAAGGTCACGCCTGCAACACATTGAGGAGGAGTTTATATGAATAAGAAACGGTTATTTACAGCATTATTAATGGCAGCTGTTTTCAGCCTGTCCTTGGTTCCCTGCGCCCTGGCCAAGCAGGTGCCTTCTGATCCTGACATAGTGAGGGTTGATTTTGTCCATCATAAAAATGCCAATGCCGGTCAAAAACCCAGCGGGGATCTTTTGTTCAAACTGCTGGGATATTCCTGGGGAAAAGACGCCACGGTAACCTATGTGATCGATCCATCCGGATCCAATCTGGACTCCTCATCTGTTATTGATAAGATTAAAACTGCGGCTGAAGCGTGGGATGCGCAAAGCAATGCCCAAGTATTCAATGACGTTGTCGCACCCGCCAGCGGTCTGAATCACGGAGATCTTGACTATGTAAACTATATAAATTTCGGTACAATAAGCGATAGTAACACGATTGCGGTCACATCCATCTGGTTCAACCGGAAGACCCACAAAATACTGGATACGGACATGCAGTTCAACACTTATTACACATGGAGCCTGGATGCCACCGGCTCAACATCTGAAATGGACCTGCAGAATATTGCCACCCACGAATTTGGCCATATAATAGGCCTGGACGATCTATACAGGGATAAGTATATCGCCCAAACCATGTACGGTTATTCGCGGGAAGGCGACATTGAAAAACGCAGACTTGAATCAGGTGATATCGCTGGGCTACTGGCAATTTACGGAATGTAAAATCACATCGTCAATTTGATATAGTCCCCTCCCTAAACATGGGAGGGGTTTATTATATAAACGCGATATAGCGGCAAACTCGCCCGGCAACGGGGAGAGGGCGGACACAATATTGGTTTTTCTTGATGGAGGATCGCCATGGAATTCAATGGCAAGAGCATTAAATGGCAATTAACTATTCCAATTACTGTTTTTATATGTATCGCCCTTGCAGTGGTTGTGTCCACTATATATGTCGGGGCGCGGACCCTGATACTAGAATATGCCTGCGACAGTGCTATGAGCGAAATCCAGTCTTCATCTGAAAAAGTGGATAGCATATTCAGAGAGAATATAGCCAATGTCGATACTCTCGCTGTTTCCATCAGCAGCATTTACAAACAGCCTGAACACCAGCCTATAGTAAAAGATACCGTATTTAATATGGGCAAATATCGAAACCGTACTGGAGGCATTTGGTTTGCAGGTGATGCCAAATATGAAAATCAAGGATATTTGAACAACTGGTACGTCAATAACAACGATCAGGCGACCTGGTATGAACGTTACGATTACGATTTTGTAAACGGCATAGCCAAAGAAACCGAATATATGGTTGAAAATGGCAGGATATCTAAACCGGTACGCTCATATGAACAGTTCGATTATACTGACTTGAAGTATGCTGATGATCCTGAATATGACTTTTATCACGGCGCCAGAAAGAAAGGAAGCACATACATTACTGCTCCATACATAGATCCCTGGCTTGATATACTTATGGTTACCATATCGACTCCCATATATGATGATTCTGCTGATTTTATCGGTGTTACAGGCATAGACTTGAATATTACCGATATCCAGGAAATCGCTTCGAATATAAAGGTTGGAGAGCAGAGCTATGTTATTTTCATAACCGATGATGGAACCATAATCTACCATCCTGATGCCGAACTAATGATGAAACGGAATATATTCACAGACTATGATTACGAGCTGGCACCGTATTTCAAGAATGCCGTAGCCAGTGACCATCTAATTCAGGAAGTAAATTACGGGGGAACTGATGAATACCTTTTTTCCGAACGCATTCCTTCTGTTCCGTGGACAATCGTGAAGGTCGTTCCGGCAAGCGAAATACTAATCGACCTGAATTTTTTAACTGCTGTGGTCATCGTGGTCTTCCTGTTAGCTCTTTTATTATTGTCATCATCCAATCTGTGGGTGATAAACTATAGCATAAGCAGGCCTATACGGAAGCTGGTTCAAGGTACCGAAGTAATCTCTGCTGGGCGCTTTGATTACCAAATTGAAGTCGACGTTCAGAATGAACTGGGCTTTTTAGCGCAACGGTTCAACTGGATGAGTGATAATCTCAAAAAAGTATACAGCGAAATGGAAACCCGCGTAAAGGAAAGAACCCGGGATATTGCCGACGCCAACCTGCGGCTTCAGAATGCCAAAGAAGAAGCTGAAAGCGCGACACGGGCCAAGAGCGAATTCCTGGCCAACATGAGCCATGAAATCAGGACCCCTATGAATGCGATTATTGGCTTCGCTGGTCTGGCTATGAGAACCGAATTATCAGCCAAACAATACGAATACCTGTCGAAGATTGAATCCTCGGCCAAATCACTCCTGGTTATAATTAACGACATTCTTGATTTTTCCAAGATCGAGGCAGGGAAGCTTTCTATGGAATCCATTGAATTCGATTTGGATGAGGTCATAAGCAACATTGCCTATATCGTCTCTGTTAAAGCTGGCGAGAAGGGCATCGAGTTAATCACTTCCATCGCGGATGATGTACCGGCAACCATTGTCGGCGATTCCCTGCGTCTCGGGCAGGTATTAATCAACCTGGCCAGCAATGCCGTAAAATTTACGAAATCAGGACATATTCTGATTAAGGTGGTGCTGGCAGATAAGTATGATTCCAAATGCACGCTCAGATTTTCCGTTTCTGACACTGGAATCGGGCTGACACAGGAAGAGAGCGGCCGGCTTTTCGAGGCCTTTTCTCAGGCTGATAGCTCTATAACTCGCAATTACGGTGGAACCGGGCTCGGTTTAACAATTTCCCAACGCCTGGTTGAGATGATGGGCGGAGAGATAAGCGTGGAAAGCGAACCGGGCCAGGGAAGCACATTTTCTTTTACCGCTGAATTTACTTATACAGGTGAAACAAGGGCTTCGCACCAGATTGTTCCGGAAGATATCGCCGATCTTAAAATACTGGTGGTCGATGATAATCCCATGGCGCGAGAGGTTCTGGCCGAGCAGGTCAAATCATTAGGATTCGATGTTTTTACCGTCGAATCGGGCGAGGCAGCGTTCAGGGAGCTTGAGCATGCCGAAGAAAAGCCGTATGACCTGGTGCTTATGGACTGGAATATGCCCGGCATAGACGGAATCGAGGCAGCCAGAATGATAAAACAAAAAGCCAGCATTAGCCACCTTCCACTGGTGATCATGATTACTGCCTTCAGCCGTGAAGAGGTGATGAATCTCGCTAAAAAGACTGATATTAAAGCATTTCTTATGAAACCTGTCAGTCCGTCTTTAATGCTGGATACGATTATGCAGGTATTCGGCCTGGAATCACCTTTAAGTGTCAATCCCAGGCGACCAGTATCGAAAGGCTCCGGAATTCTGGCGCGTACAAAGGGAGCCCGGGTTCTATTAGTTGAGGACAATATTATGAACCAGCAAGTAGCCGCGGAACTGCTGGTTAGCGCTGGTTTTAAGGTTGACATCGCCCATAATGGACAGGAAGCCACGCAAAAAGTGGGCCAAACATCGTATGACCTGGTCTTAATGGACGTACAGATGCCGCTCATGAGTGGTTACGAAGCAACCCGGCTGATCAGAAAAGACGAAAGATGCAAGGCTTTGCCGATCATCGGCCTGACGGCAAACGCCATGAGCGGAGCAAGAGAGGCCTGTGCCGAAGCCGGCATGAATGACTATATCGCCAAGCCTATAGATCCTGACCAAATGTTATCCGTCATTATGGATTGGCTCCCCCTCCAGCCGAGATATGATAGTGAAGAAACGAAGGTACTTGCAGAAAATTCAGCCAGGACAGATGTGCATAATATGGCAAATGGCCTTCAGTATATAGATGTGGAATCTGCGCTTAAAAGGCTCAATGGGAATATGATTCTGCTCAGGCAGCTGCTTGATAGTTTTGCTGATCGATATAGCTCAGTCACAGAAGAAATCCGGGATTTAATAGCTCAAGGCGATATGAAAGCGGCGGAGCATTTGTCTCATACCGTCCGCGGAATTGCGGGGAATTTATCAGCTTATGGGGTCTATGAAGCAGCCGGCGAATTGGAAATGAGCATCAACCGCGGGGATCAGGCAAATTATGTTCGCCTTGCCGACAATCTTGACGAGTCATTGCAGCCCGTTATAGACCTTATAAGGCGTATGAATTCGCAGGGCGCGGCAGCCTCGCCGAAAGCCGCAATAGCAGGTGAAGAAGCGGGAATTGCTTCCATACTCATCCGGATGGATAAAATGCTTCGGGACTATGATTCGGACGTAAAAGCGTGTTTAATATTGTTAACAGGCCACGTGGGCAATGCGCAATATACGGAAGAGCTCAAAGAGATTGAGAAGCATATAAAAAACTTTGATTTTGAGTTGGCCATCCCCCCTTTGCAGAAGATTGCGGACGATTTGAACATTTCTTTAAAGGAGGTTGAAAACGATGGAACTGACTAATATTCAGAAATTATTGATTGTGGACGACGAACCAGGAAATATTGAAGTGCTCATAGCGCTTTTGCATTCCGATTTTAAGGTGCAGGTGGCCAACAATGGCGAAAAGGCGCTCAACATTATTATGTCAGAAAATCCCCCGGATGTGGTCCTGCTTGATGTTCATATGCCGGGGATTGATGGTTACGAAGTATGCCGAAGAATGCAAGCCGATTTGAACGCCAGAAAGATTCCGGTAATTTTTATAACAGTAAATATTAGCGAACAGGATGAGATCAAGGGCTTTGAAGTCGGTGCCGTTGATTATGTCACCAAGCCCTTTAACCCGGTTATTGTTAAAGCACGGGTGCAAACCCATGCTGAACTGAAAAAATACCGTGATTACCTGGAAAATCAATCGCTTCGTGACGGTCTGACCAATATTCCCAATCGCCGCCGGTTCGATGAATACCTGGCTTCAGCTTGGGACTGGGCGAGCCGTATATCCTCAAGTATTTCGCTAATTATGCTGGACATAGACTATTTTAAAAAATACAACGATTTATACGGACATCAGGAAGGCGATCTATGCCTTATCGCAGTTGCTCGAACTCTGGAATCCACATTAAGAAGAAAGATTGACCTGATTGCGCGATACGGAGGCGAAGAATTCGCATGCATTTTACCCTTTACGGACATGGATGGTGCTATAAAAATTGCCGAACAATTCCATGAAAATATTCATTCTCTTCAGATACCTCACGCCGAATCATTGGTAGGCCCTTTCGTAACCATAAGCGCCGGGGTCGCCTGCGTGACGGCTTCAAAGGATTTATCCCCTGACTCCATCACTAGAGCTGCCGACAAGGCACTCTATAACGCCAAGGAACTTGGGCGAGACCGGGTGATTTGCCATTCCGACATTGCCAGTAGCACACCATCAAGCTCCCTGCCAAACGAATACTATAAGCCGTCATGACAAGTGCCTCTAAATCTCCAGCTGCTTCAGAAAACACGGCGTTTGGCATGATAGCTCAGCCGTAAATGCCGGGAAGCAAGAAATGGGAAATCAAAACGTTGTAAGTCCGAAGAAGTGGGTGGTGCCCGGAGCCGGGGTCGAACCGGCACGATGTTGCCATCGCGGGATTTTAAGTCCCGTGCGTCTGCCTATTCCGCCATCCGGGCTCATTATTGATGTAGAAAAATAGATGGAGGGCGGAACCGGATTCGAACCGGTGAATGGTGGTTTTGCAGACCACAGCGTTAGCCACTTCGCCATCCGCCCCCAAGTGGCGCTGAATCTAAATCTTATCAGCGGGATTTATTATATCAATAAAGTACCTGCTTGGCAAGAAAGCCGGAGCGAAAGATGAACATTATGATCCTGAAATAAAATAAGGCTGCCCTTTCGGACAGCCTGGATTTGCTGGAGCGGAAGACGAGATTCGAACTCGCGACCCTCGCCTTGGCAAGGCGATGCTCTACCACTGAGCCACTTCCGCCAGTCATGGTGCCTCGGGGCGGACTTGAACCACCGACACGCGGATTTTCAGTCCGCTGCTCTACCAACTGAGCTACCGAGGCAAAACCAATGATTTGAATAAATATGGCGAAGCTGAAGGGATTTGAACCCTCGATCTCCGGCGTGACAGGCCGGCATGTTAACCGCTACACCACAGCTCCGCAACGAAATAGAGTATAGCATCTGCTGGGCCTCTAGTCAAGACTTGAATTAAGCATAACCGCAGAGTGATAACCCGGTTGAACTTGCGTATTGGGCGTTACAAAGAACCTTTAAAATGCTATACTAATGTTCGATTCTGATAAGCAATTTTCAAAACGCAGGAGAGAGCAAAATGAAATATTTGCTGATTCTGACCGACGGCATGGCAGATTATCCAGTACCTGGCCTGGATAACCAGAGCCCGCTGGAGAGCGCCCAGACCCCTAATATGGATACTCTGGCCCGCAAATCAGCAGTCGGCAGGGTAAACACGATTCCCGACGGCATGCCTCCCGGAAGCGATGTCGCTAACCTCTCAGTAATGGGATATGATCCTCAAAAATTCTATACCGGCCGTTCCCCTATCGAAGCGGTCAGCATGGGCGTCAGGCTGGAGCCGGAGGACTTGGCTTTTCGCTGTAATCTGGTTACTCTTTCGCCTGAAGATGCCTACGAAACCAGGACTATGCTGGACTACAGCGCGGGCGAGATCAGTTCAGAAGAGTCGGCCGCCCTTATTGTTGACCTGGCATCGCATTTATCGGAAACCAGCCTGGAGTTTCATCCGGGCGTCAGCTACCGGAACCTGATGGTCTGGCGAGGCGCCGGTCACATAAAGCCGGTTCTCACTCCGCCCCATGACATATCTGACCGGGCCGTTGGCCCTTACCTGCCACAGGGAGACCAGGCTTCCAAAATATACGATTTGATGAAGCGCAGCACCTCTATCTTGAAGGTTCATCCAGTAAATATAGAACGCCGTAGCCGAAACGAAAACGAAGCCAATTCTATCTGGTTGTGGGGAGAAGGCCATAAGCCCAACCTCAACAGCTTTTCAGATAAATATGGATTGAAGGGTTCAGTAGTCGCTGCCGTTGATCTTGTCAAAGGCCTGGGAATCTGCGCCGGCTTGAAGCCAGTCATGGTCCCCGGCGCTACCGGAGGCATAAAGACTGATTTCGCCGCTAAGGCCAGGGCCGCCGTTGACGAGCTTAAAAACGGGCAGGACTTCGTGTATTTGCATATTGAATCGCCGGATGAGTGCGGCCATAAAGGCGATGCCAGCTTGAAATGCTGGTCGATAGAACAAATCGACCGTGAAGTCGTCGGTTATGTGATGTCACAGGCAGATCAATTTGATAATCTTAAGGTTCTTATTACCCCTGACCACGCCACACCGGTCAGCCTGAAAACCCATAGCCGCGAACCGGTGCCATTCCTCATCTGGGATAAAAACCAGCCCCATTGAAGATGGCCCCAGCTCATTCAATGAAAACTCTGCCGCCCGTGGCATTTATATCCACGAAGGATTTAAGCTCATGGATTATTTTATCCTCAACCAGCTCTAGTCTGCCTGGATCAAAAAAGCTGCTGTGTTTCGACCCTTTGCAGGACACAACCCGGCAGCTTTTTTCTTTGTTATATTTTACGTTATTTCAGAAATTCCAGCACGGTATCAAGCATCGTATCGCGGCTGGTTACGGTCTGGTGCCTGACTGGCAGCTGCGAAAGCTCTGCCAGTGACCCCGGTATATTCAAGCCTGCTTTCTCTCCCAGCTTGCTCATTACAGCAAATTCATCCAGCCCGGCCAGCTCACCGCCGTCCAGTACGGCGCCGGCCACATCACTGGAGAATTTGAACGGGCTGGCTGTTGAAGCCACCACTGCCGGCGTATTGTCGCCCGTGGCCTGCAAGTACTGCTCATATACGTTCATACCCACTGCAGTATGGGGATCGATTAGATACTGGTATTGTTCCCATACTGCCTTGATAGTCTCAACTGTTTGCTGGTCATCGGCAAATCCGCCCCAGAATAATTCCCTTACCCGGACACGGGTTTTGCTCATCAATTTCATAGAATCCATTAACCGCCAGATCGTTCATCCATCCAGCCACCCGAACCGCATCATGATCCGCCAGTTCGAATAAAAGGCGTTCCAGGTTGGAGGAAACCAGGATATCCATTGACGGCGATATGGTTTTTTTGAAACACCGCCGCCGGTCATATACGGCACTGTTAATGAAATCTGTCAGGACCTGGTTGACATTAGAAGCGCAGATCAGCTTGCCGACAGGCAAGCCCATCTTTTTTGCATAGTACGCGGCCAAAATATTACCGAAATTGCCGGTCGGAACCACTATGTTAATCGGACTTCCGGCTTTGACCCGGCCTTGATTCACCAGCTGTAAATATGCCCCACACATAATAGACTATCTGGGGCAGCAAGCGGCCCCAATTAATGGAATTGGCCGAAGAAAGCTTAATTTTTCTCTTCTAGTAGACGCTGGCCAAGCCCGATATCAGCGAAAATGGCCTTAACTCCATTCTGGGCATCGTCGAAAATTCCCCTCAACTCCAGCCACATTTACATTACGGCCTTTTTGAGTAACCATTTGAAGCCTTTGAACTGCGCTAACTCCGGTGGCCGGGAAAAAGACAATAACCCTGGTTCCAGGCACATCCCTGAATCCTTCCAGGGCAGCTTTGCCCGTATCACCCGAAGTAGCCACCAGGATGGCTATCTCATCCCGTTCCTCTTCTATCCTGGCACTGGTCACCATCAACCGGGGCAGCATCTGCAGAGCCATGTCCTTGAACGCACAGGTAGGCCCATGCCAGAGCTCCAGAATATGCAACCCGTCCCGGAGCTGCACCAGTGGAGCAATATCGGGTGGTTAAAGTTTTGTTCGTTGTATGCGCCGGCAATGCAGTCGTTGATTTGCGCCTGCGAAAACCCGTCCAGGAAAAGCGCAAATATCCGTCCGGCCAGTTCTGTATAACTGCAGTCTATTAGCGCATCCAGCCGAACCTCAGGTATGTATTCCGGGACGAACAAACCCCCATCCGGAGCGAGCCCTTTTATAATAACCTGGGCGGCGTTCAGGCCATCATTGTCGCCCCTGGTGCTTATATAACGCATTGATTTTCTCCCCGTTTCCGCCGCTTCGATAAACTCAGTACCCGTCATAAGTTAATATGCGATTTAAAAGCGGCTGCATTTCTAGTAACATAGGACATGAATATTATATATCTCCCTGGCTGCGAATACTATATCATAGTAATCAGCACACCCGCTTGATTTCACGAGTTGCATTGTCTGGAGGAACTGCCGTGCAATATATTGTTGGAGGCTTGATCCTGATATTTATCATTAAGCTGGCGAGCGACTTGTTCTCCAGCTACCGACGCCCCCACGGCAAAAGCAGTGCCAAGGGGCGCATTATTGACATCAGCGAGCAGTGGATTAACGTTGATTCGCTTCCTTATCGCCGGGTTGAAACCCTGATGTCGCCGTCAGAGCTGGCATTTTATCATGAAATAGAAAATATTCTCTCTGAAGCTCCCTACCGGGTCTTGCCGAAAATACCGCTTTCGGAAATTATATCCATACCCGGCAGCACCAATAACCGGCTCGAATACTACCGCCGCGCCCAGGAAAAAAATCTAGACCTGGTCATTTTCGAAATGCCCGAATATACTCCGCGAGTAATCATAATCCTGCAGGAAGCAACCATCAGCAAAAAACAGCAGCTGTCAGAGACTTTCACTGAAAAGGCAGTGGAGGCAGCAGGTTATGCTTATATGAAAATTAATATTAACGAGGTTCCCGATCCTCTCAAGGTTGCTCAAAGCCTGCGCAAATTGGGAATAAGCGTCTAAAACGGGGGGGTCCATGATTGAATAGCATTTATTGCATTGTCAATCCGGCGTCTGCCAATGGCAAAACTGCCCGATACTGGCCGGAAATTGAAAACAAAATAAAGATCCGCAACCTGAATTACGACTACTACATAACCGAAGCGCCCTACCAGGCCACCCTTGAAACGCGCAGAGCTCTCGAATACGGTTATCATACTATCGTTTCTATTGGAGGCGACGGAACTTTAAACGAAGTTGTCAATGGCTTCTTTAGAAATGGGACGGCAATTAATCCTGATGCCAGCCTGGCTGTGGTCAGTTCCGGTACCGGCAGAGATTTTATCCGGAGCAGCGGCATCCCTGATGACATACGCAGCGCTCTAAATATTATCTGTCGCGGCCAAACCCGTTCCATTGACCTGGGGCATATCCGGTTTCATAATATCTACCGGCGGAAAGAAGAAAGATACTTCATCAACGTAGCTGGATTTGGAGTCGATGGAGAGATAGTCGATCGCGTAAACAACGCTTCCAAGTACCTGGGTGGTTTTTATTCCTTTCTCAAAGGCACCCTGCTTGGTCTGTTGCTCTACCGAAATAAAAAAGTCAGCATGACACTCGACGGCAAAATGATCTACGCCGGGGGCATATTATCGGGAATCGTCGCCAACGGGCAGTACATAGGATCAGGCATGCATATCGCTCCTGATGCCGATCTTGCTGATGGACTTTTCGACGTAATTATCATCGGTGAAATGACTAAAAGGAAGACTATAGCATCCGTGCCCCGCCTGTATAAAGGTACTCATTTGAACCTTCCAGAAGTGCAGATCCATCGAGGTGCTCACCTGCTGGTTAGCACTGTCGACAGGGTTAAGCTGAATCTGGACGGCGAACAGCCCGGATTTCTTGATGCTGAATTCACCGTCAAGCCCCGGGCTATTAAGCTGCTGTGCTGATAAATTTATGATAACAACTCATCAGGGTCTGAACACTCGCACTGCCTGGCTACTGGCATACCATTCCACCTTGTAGCCCAGGCCTTCAGCCACATACCTGGCGGGCAAAAAAACCCTTTCACCGCTTGCTTCGGGTGCAACATCCATCACCAGGCTTTGATTATTGATACTGTATGATTTTTCTCCCATCTTGAACATCAAAGTCACTCCTTCCGGCTGCTGCATGAGGACGCTTTGAGTCGCACTGTCCCAGTGCATGTCAGCATCGGCCAGGCCGCAGATCATGCCCAGATAGCGCATAGGCACATATACCCGGTCATTGGAGGTATAAGGCGCAGTGTCCATTTGACCTGCGGCCCCGTTCAGGGAATAAACCGGATTGCCTACTTCAAATATGGCATCTACAGCAGCAGGCTTTGAGCTTTGATCATTTCCATTAGTAGTGGAGTTACTGCTGGAAGCGGGCGGAGAGCCGACCGAAGTGGGATTGTAGTATCCATTGTAATAGCCGTCATAGTATTCCTGAACCTTGTTGCTGGTCCAGGCATCCGGCCGGTATATCATTCCCCCGTTGCCATCGTTGAATCCGTTCCACCAGCCGACTCTGAACCAGTCGATCGGAGTTCCCTTGTAGCCGTTGCTGTAGCCCACGTAATAGTTTTCGCTGCCGTCATTGGCCCAGGCTTCTGGCTGATAGGGATAGTTCTGGTTCTTGTCCGCCCGGCCGTTGGACAGGCCATTGCCGAACCAATCCACCAGAATCACGGTGTCATAGCCCTTGGCGTATCCATCATAGTAATCGTCGCTGCCATTATTGTCCCAGTAGTCTGGATCGTTCGAATGACCGTATTCCGCATCAAACTGGCCCTTTTCGAAACCATAAAGGTACCAATCGTTATATCCGTAGGGAATAACACTGATAATGCTGCCGGCAGCGGATTGAATTCCAGCCACCTGTAAAAGGGCTATGCTAAATATAATAATTGCTGCGGCCAGTATCTTATTATTTCGTGTGTGCATGGGTTCCTGCCTCTTTTCCCATAATGAATTCTTGATTTAATTATAGGCTTAACTTGAAACGGCTTCAATTGCCCATTTTTGTGACACTTGCCTCTTCGTATCCGGCCGAATGAGGTATTCCTGGTTTAAGCGCCTAACCTTTTAAAAATAAATAACTTTGCGGAATCTAGCCCGCAAAGCTATCGAATGTGAGTATTAAATGGTCGGAGTGACTGGATTTGAACCAGCGGCCTCTACGTCCCCAACGTAGCGCTCATACCAAACTGAGCTACACCCCGACGCGAAGATTAGTATATAACAGAAGGCCGGCAAGGTCAAGAGGATGGGCAGCATAAGCTTACCGGTTTTATATGCATTTTAGTATTACAGGCAAATGTTCGATATAGTACATGCAGGGATAAGCAATAAACATATGCCACGGATGGGCGGACTTGAAGAGGTGAGCATACATGAATAATAGGTTCAATGCACTGCTTGTACTGGTTTCCAGCCTGGTGCTGACCATGATGAGCGCATCACCAAGCCTGGGATTAACCTACAGTGAACTATCCAGCTCCATGTCCGGAGGATTCGGAAATCAATCCGATTACGATCTGATATTTGCAGGTATTTGGAGCATTGGCATGATCCTGTCTCTTTACTGGGCATCCCGGGTCTCTAAGACAAAACGCCAGCAGCAGATAAACGAAGCTTTCGAAAGGGCCCAGGCCCGCAAGAATCGCAACATGGCAGCTGCCAGCGCTCCGCGCATGCAGAGAAAAATCCCCGGACAGCTCAGCAAACATCGCTCGGCTTGAGCGAAAGACCCTCTCGCGAACAGTTTATTTTTCGGTCTTTTGCATAATGGGCAGACGGATAATGACCGTTGTGCCATCGCCGGGTGTCGATTCTACGGACATCTGCCCGTCATGATTGTTGGCCACAATGAAATATGATACTGATAAGCCCAGACCAGTACCTTGGCCTGGACTTTTTGTGGTAAAAAAGGGTTCAAATACTTTTTTCTTAATCTCTTCGCTCATTCCTGGACCGTTGTCTTCGACTTCGATCACCGCCATATCATCTTCCTGGTAGGCTTTTATAACAATCCGCGGTTTTCGCTGTGGCTGCTGCGGTTCGGTCATAGCATGGGCGGAGTTCTTTAGCAGGTTCAATACCACTTGCTCGATTTCCGTTGGAGAACAGTAAACATCTCCCAGATCATCGGCATATTTCTTTATAATTTCGATATGCCGAAAATCAAATCCCCTGGCTAAATCATAATCATTGGCCGCCAGTTCCAGCGTCCGGTCCAGCAGTGCTGACAGCTGGACCAAAGTCTTGCCGGCCTCGCTTCTGCGGCTGAATTGCAGCATATTGCTAATAATGCGAGCAGCCCGGGCTCCGCTGGTCCGAATGCCTTTTAAAAACTCACTGATATTCCGACGAATAATATAGGCTTGAATAGCTTCCATACTGGTGCCGCATTCTTCTGCGGTTTCAATATTTTTCTTCAGTTCCGGTGAAAAACGGTTTTCAATATTTTGAATAGACTGCAGAATGCCGCTTAAAGGATTGTTCAGTTCGTGCGCCATCCCGGCTGCCAGGCCTCCCACGGTCATCATCTTCTCGGTTTGAATAATCATTTCCTGCAGGCGCACTTTGTCAGTAACATCGTCGATACGGATCACGGCTCCTTCAACCTGGTCAGCAATTAAAGGATAAATCATCACCTCGGCATAATGCTTGCCGCCTTCGGAATCAAAGCTGACCAGTTCTTCCCGCTGAAATCTTTGTTCGGCCAATGCCCGACCCAGGCTTTCCATTTGTGCTTCAAACATGCCAAAGACTTCGTCTATGGGTTTTCCAATCGCTTCCTCACCGCTGACGCCTGTTACTCTGGCCGCCTCCGTATTCCACTGTGTAACCTGCCTGTTACGGTCAATTCCCACCAGGATCGAAGGCATGGAATCAATGATATTAGCCAGCAAGTAGCGAAGCCGATCGCGCTCTGCTTCGGCCCTTCGTGCTTCGCTAACATTCCTTAATGTCTCAATAGCTCCGGCAATCTTGCCCTCGGCATCTCGTAAAACCGCAGCGGCAGCTTCCAAATGCGTACTGTCCGCCAGGCAGACTTCGCCGTAAATGTAATCTCCTTCACGGCGGATGTATTTATACTGCTGTTCCACTTTTTCGTCTGGTTTGACGATCAGGTCGAGTAAAACTGGCCTTCTGTTTCCATATATAGGGACCGAATACTCATAATGGCCTTTGCCCAGCATATAAGAGGAACTGGTTAAGCTCAGTTTTTCCATAGCCCGGTTCCAGGCAATTACCCGGCCCTCAATATCCACTACGAAAGTGGCATCCGGTAGAAATTCTATTATATCGACAAGCCGCCGGTTCAGTACTTTAAGCTCTTCTTCCATAATGACATGCTGCTCATACAGCAAGGCATTTTCGAGGGAAATCGCCGCTTGCGAAACTAAAAGCTCCAACACCGCAATTCGTTCAACAGTGAATGCTCCCTTAATCAGATTGTTTTCCAGGTACAATATGCCAACCATATTGGCCTGCCGTATAACCGGCAGGCACAGAATTGATACCGGATGAAAATTAATAAAATACGGATCGCTGAAAAACATGCTATGCTCGGTCGCATCTTCTAATATAACTGCTTCCCCTGTTCTGTGAACCAGGTTGGCCAGCGATTGTGGAAAAAGAAGTCTGCTTTGGCAATCATCCATATGATGAATTTCAAATTTTTCGTTTTCCAGGACTGCTTCAGCCCGGGCTTGCATTTCATCTCCGGTTGTCAATATCAGAACCGCTTTCTGAGCGCCGGCATTTTCGAGCACGGTACCCATCAAAGCTTCCAAAAGCCGGGTTATTTCGATTTCACCCGAAATCGCCTGTGAAGCCTTCACCACACTGAAAGCATCAATGTTGACCAGGGACGCTCCTGTGCCACCGCTTTCCACTTGGTCTTCACCAGCAATGCCCGGACGGCTTTGCTCAAGCCGGCTCGCCAGCGCCTCAGCCCCCCAGTCAGCATAAGCCCGGCAAGCTTCTCCCAGGTAAAAAGTGGCAATACCCTGCAGTCCGCGCCTTTCGTAAAAAATAGCAGCTCTTTCACTGGCCAGTGCCCGGTCCATTAGCCGACCGTTTTCGCGGGATGAACTGATGCTTCGTTCGAACCATTCTTCAGCTTCTATTGATTGCCGGTTAAGAGCAGCATTCTCGGCCATGATCAGGGCGTACTTGCCATAGTAATTCTCGGTGCAGTTCTCGGACCAAATGCGCAGCTTCTTAATATTGCCGGCGATTTTTTCCTGGTCTTGCTGGCCAAATTGGTTTGCTTCTTCCCGGGCGCATGCAACCATGGCCAGGGACTGGAAAAAGCAATAATCCGCTTCCAGCGGGAAGCTGCGCAAAAACGGAAGATAGGCTTCTCCCGCCAGGGAGAACTCCCGGGCGCTCAAGTAACGTCCATACAAGCAGCTGCTCATTGTCTTGTACAGGTAGTAGCCGCCGATTCCAGTACCGTGGTTATGATCTTTCAAGCTCTGCAAATGCATTGACTCATCGAAACCGTCGCCGCTAAACGATGTTGCATCATCGGTTTTTCCCATCAGGTTAAAAATAACATGCCTGATCAGTTCCTGCCGCTCGACAGACAACGAATTGCGAATCCTTTGCATAAAGAAGATGGTTCGGTCGGTTTCTTCCAGCACATACTGCAGCTTATGGTGTCCGTACGAAAGCAGCATACGCGCGTAACCTATGGCTGCGTTAGTTGCGTAAACATAATCTCCGGACTCCTGACCGCTCCGAAAGGCTTCGCGCAAATATTCAAGGCTCTCATTGAAAGGCCGACGCCAGTGATGAACCATCATCCCCACCGTGTGAAAGATCACAGCTCGAGTAACAATCATGCGGTTTTGCTCATTGAGCTTGAATGCCATCTGCCCGTACTCGTATCCGGTTTCATAATCGCCTCGGTAGGTCCCCAGTACCAGTGCCGCCGCCGCGAAAACATAGTCCTGGTCAGGTTGAATACCGTATTCGATGCTATCATTGATGGATTTCAGGCAAAGCAGGGTAAGCAAGGCGGGATTGCTAATAAAAGCGGGGGTGAACATATTCCTGATTATGCGCGCACATACATCCCTCTCTGGACTGGCCATCACTGGAATAGCCAGTAATTCCCGAATTTCCCTCCCGCCAAGAGTATGCCGGTAAGCTTCAATTTCAGCAGCAATTGCCGCTCCTATGGCCGTTTGGTCATCAAGCTCCGGGAAACTATATCCGAAAAGCTCCAGCGCCTTCATGCCCTCGCGATTATTTTCTACAAAACGGCCTTGAACTCCATACAGGGTTATTATGATATTGTACATCTCGGCCTTTTCTATCCGGTTGTGGCAATTGCCCAGAACCAGTTCGAAAAGCTCCTGAGCCGTTTCATGATGCCCGACCAGGTATTCGCTTTCGGAGAGCTCCCGGTGCAGGACATAGGCCAGTTCATGATAGGAATCCCAGCTGTCTCCTGGAAGTGCTGAAATGCCGCAGCGAAAATAATTGACTGACTGTGAATAGGCCGTGGATTCCTTGGCTTTCTGGCCTGCGGCCAGATTCCGCCTGGCAAGAAGGATGCGCTCATCGTTACTGACTATCAATTCCACGGCACGGTTCATATGGTCGACTACGGTAAAAATCTCTTCAGGCCTCATTTCTTCGGCCTTATCCACCAGCAGCAAGCGGCCTATCTTCAGGTGGATGTGACTGCTGGCCCCATGGTCCAGTATGGAATAAGCCGCTTCCTGAATGCGGTCATGCTGGAATTGGAAAAAGTCTTCCCGTTCGAAACCTTCAAGGGTTTCAAGGATATCTGAACCCTGATCAGGTGCCACCAGGCCCTCCCTAATCATCTCTCCAAGACTGTTTCGGGTTTCCTCTTGAGAATATCCGCTAAGAGCATTAAGGATATCCAGATCGAACCTGATGCCAATGCATGCCGCCAGGGTAATCAGGTGCCTGGTTGCCGGGCTCAATTTGCCGATTTTTACTGCCAGCAAATCAATTACGTTGTCGCTCATGCTTTGCGCCCTGATCCCTTCAAGATCCCACTCCCAGCGTCCTTTCGGCGGATTAAAGTACAGCAGGCCGTCTTCATGGATTTTTCTAATCAGCTGGTTGACAAAAAACGGATTCCCCATGGTTTTTTCCGTAATAAGCGCGGCCAGTCTGTCGGTCTGTGCGCTTGGAAGATGCAATGCATCAGCCAGCATTCTGTTAATAGATTCCGCGTGCAAGGTTCTGAGATGCATTTCCGTTATTTCGACACCTGCGTCTCTAATAGCTTCCAGCGAAAGCTGAATGGGGTGCTCGCCTTCTGTCTCATAATCCCGAAAAGCTGCAACAAACAACAGATATTCATTGCGTATGTCAGTCAGCAGGGTTTCCAGCAGTTTGAAAGAGTCGAAGTCGGCAAATTGAAAGTCATCAATAAACACTACCAGGGGATGTTCAGCTGTAGCGAAGACCTTGACAAAGTTCTGGAAAACCAGGTTGAAACGGTTCCTGGTTTCATCGGGATTAAGGGCTGCTATCGCTGGTTGTTTGCCAATAATAAGCTCCAGTTCAGGAATGGCGTCTATGATGATCTGCCCGTTGGCTCCGAGGACATTCATTAAGGCAGACTTCCACCTGTCCAGAGCCCAGCGATCCCCCATCAACAACTGTCTGACCAGCCCTCTGAATGCCATTATCAAGGCACTGTACGGAATGTTTCGGCGCAATTGATCAAATTTACCTTCGGTATAAAAAGCCGACCTCTTGACTACCTCCTGGCATATCTCATGAACCAGTGATGTTTTACCAATTCCAGCATATCCGTTAACCAGCATAAGCCCGCAGCGGCCATCGCAAATACGCTGAAAGGCGTTCATCATGGTTTTCTTTTCCATCCGTCTCCCGTATAGCTTTTGCGGGATCAACAAGCGTTCAGAAATATCGAATTCCCCGGGGACGAAAGTCTCGATTTCCTTTCCTTCCATCCACATCTGCAGGCATCTTTCCAGGTCCAGCTTGAGTCCCTGTGCAGTTTGATAGCGGTTTTCCGGATTTTTTTCCAGTAATTTCATGACAATATCAGACAGCATGCCGGGCATACCGGGAACAACCACGGAGAGAGGCGGTGGAGAATGAGCAATATGCTGGTGAAACCATCCCAGCACATCACTGGCCATAAACGGCTTTTTACCGGCCAGCAACTCATACAGGCTGACTCCAAGGGAATACAAATCAGTGCGATAATCTAATCTGCGATTCATTCTGCGCGTTTGTTCGGGAGACATATAGGCAAGATCGTTTTCGGAAAGCGAAACCGGGTAGGCTTCACCCTCCTGGTCGGCACTGTATGAAATGCTGAATCGTTCCTTCAGGATGATGCGGCGCCGTTGATCATCCCATAGAAGATTCTGCGGATTAATATGCTGGTAAACAAGATGGCGGGAATGATAATCAGATAACGACCGGGAGCATTCAATGGCGATTTCCAGGAACTGTCCGGGTTCGCTCAGCGAACCGGCAACATCCGTGAGAGGATATGACTGCACACTGGCATCTATTGATTCACAGGATGGAGGATGCTCTTGCTGGGCCTGGCTGAAGCTGTTGGTATCAGTCATGGTATATTACCTCCAGACTGGTCATATTATGATCCGGCGCTTGAGGTTTAATATATTATACCAAAAATCGACATCCTTAATGGAATATGTTTTATTGGTTCTTACCGATATTCATCAATACGTGCTATTCCTGGTCCAGTTCGAATTTCTTGTGCAGAGCCCGTACTGCCTTTTCTATTTCGTTTTCATCAATAATGCATGAAACCCTGATTTCTGAAGTCGCGATCATCTGAATGTTAATGCCCTCTTCGGCCAGGGCTTCAAACATTCGGGCGGCCACGCCGGGCTTGCTCTGCATACCCGCTCCCACTATGGAAACCTTGGCCACATCTTGCCCGTAAGCCATTCCGGTGGCTCCCATATCGCCCAGAACTTCCTTTACCACAGGTATTGCCTTTTCCAGATCCCCGCGTTCTATCGTGAACGCAATATCGTTGCGATCTCCACGCATAGCGGACTGGATAACCATGTCCACACTTACATGAACTTCAGCCAGAGCCTTGAATATTTGCGCCGCCATCCCAGGCCGGTCAGGCACGTCAAATAGGGCCATCTTGGCAACATTTCCATCGTGGGCTATTCCTGTAACTACGTTTTCCTTCTCCAATTTGGTCACCTCCGTTATTAACGTACCATGAACATCTGTGAAGCTGCTTTTAACTTCAACCTCAACATCGTTATGCATAGCGCATTCCACTGCCCTCGGCTGCATAACCACCGCTCCCAGACTGGCTAGCTCCAGCATTTCTTCATATGAAATCCGGTCCAGCTTGCGGGCATTGGAAACCAGGCGTGGATCTGCCGTATATACGCCATTGACATCCGTAAAAATTATGCAGCGTTCAGCCCCGATGCTGGCAGCCAGAGCCACTGCGGTCGTATCGGAGCCCCCCCGTCCGAGGGTCGTTATATCGCCTACCGGGGTTATACCTTGAAACCCGGCCACAACTACCACCTGGTCTTTTTCCAGTTCGGCGGCCAGTCTCTCTGGCAATATATGCGCGATCCTGGCCTTGCTGTGCACTTCGTCACTTACGATGCCAGCCTGCCAGCCGGTTAAAGAAATTGCCATAACACCCTTGGTCGCAAGGCTCATGGCCAGCAGGGCTGCCGACTGCTGTTCCCCGGTGGAAAGAAGCATATCCATTTCCCTCGGACTGTGACCGTTACCCAGCCCCTGGGCCAGTTCAATCAAATCATCTGTGGTATCCCCCATAGCGGAGACCACGACCACAATGTCATCGAATTCCTTTTTCAGTGCTGCGACCCGGCTGGCAACATTTTCAATTCGCTTCAGCGATGCAACCGAGCTTCCTCCAAATTTTGCCACGATTAAAGACAAGACAATCCACTCCCGATTCCTTTTCATAGGTTGTTATATGTATTAGTTACTCTGGCGCCGATTATATCATAGCCGATCGCCGGTCAATAAAGCTGACCCCTTCCGTTTCTGGAGACAGAATATAGCAGCGGGATTCTATGCCCTCCAGCTTAAAGGCCTGGCTCATGGCATGACAGATTTCACTCTCATTAACCAGGGTAAATGCAGCCAGAGAAGGTCCGGCTCCGCTCAAGGTTACACCTAAGGCCCCGGCTTCGCAAGCCTTTTCCACAATCTTACTATATCCCGGAATGAAGGTGCTTCTAATCTCCTGGAACAGGATCTTTTCCAGGGCCATTTTAATATTGCTGTAGTCTCTGATAATGAGACCCATAAGCAAAAATGACGTCTTTTGAATTCCATCTATGAAGTCAGTGCGGCTTATTTGTTCGGGCAGGACCGCCCGGGCCGTCTTGGTCGGCAGATCAAAATCAGGCACGGCCACGACTATCTTTAGATCGCTACCGGGATCAAGGCGGTGGTAATAAACCTTGCCGCCGGAAATCATCGAGGCCGTGAGACCTCCTACCACTGCGGGAACAACATTATCCGGATGCCCCTCCATGTCTGCGGCCATATCCATCAGTTCGTCCCGGGTGAAGGGATCCCCAATCAGGCGGTTGGCGGCGAACATACCGGCGACAATGGCCGAAGCGCTGCTCCCCAGCCCTTTGCCAATAGGAATACTGTTGAATATTTTCAGCATCAAGCCTTCGGGCCGCTTTCTTGCCCGTTCAAATACCAGGCTTGATGCGCGCATTATCAGGTTATTGGACGGTTCTGTTCCAATGCCATCCATTTCGCCCAGCAGTTCCACAGAATCAGTATCGTTGCCAGAACTCATGACCAGCTCAATATAAAGGTTTAGAGCCAGGCCCAGAGAATCAAATCCGGGGCCGAGATTGGCGGTGGTGGCTGGCACCCGCAAATGCACCTTCATGGCTGGTTAGCCTTCCAGGCGGATAACATTATTGATTTCAGCCACTACGTCAAGGCTTTTCAGGATCTGCAACGCATCTTGCAGGTACTGTTCCTTAACCTCATGAGTGATCAGAATTAGAGTCGCCAGATCGCCGCTGGTTTTCTGCAGCACGGTAGCGATGCTCACATTGTTTTTGCCAAATACACTGGCTATTTCGGCTAACACTCCCGGCCGGTCAGTTACCTCCAGGCGGATATAGAAACAGTTAATCAACTCGTTTATGCTGATTACCGGTTTGTTATCAAAGCAGGTGCAGCCCAGACGGGCCGGGCATTCACTCTTGATATTGCGGCATATCTCCATTATGTCTCCGGCAACAGCGCTAGCAGTCGGCATCTGGCCTGCTCCCCGCCCGTAAAACATAAGGTCTCCCACAGCATCTCCTTGAACAAATACCGCATTAAAAACATCGTCCACTACGGCCAGCGGGTGCGAACGTTTCAGCATCGCCGGATGCACCCGGGTATGAATCCTGCCATCAACCTCCCTGGCAATGGCCAGAAGCTTAATGACATAACCAAGCTCCCGCCCGTATTCTATGTCCAGGGGGCTGATTCCGCTGATGCCTTCTACATAAACATCTTCAAAAGTAGTCCGGGTGTTAAATGCCAGGGACGACAGGATGGCAATTTTTCGCGCCGCATCTAATCCTTCAACATCGGATGTAGGGTCAGATTCGGCATATCCCAATTCTTGAGCTTCTTTTAGTACCGTATCAAAGGTCAGGCCTTCGCGGCTCATTTTAGTCAGAATGTAGTTGGTTGTTCCATTTAGAATCCCAATGACCGTATCAATTCGATTGGCGGCCAGCGACTGTTTCAATGCTGCGATAATGGGTATCCCTCCAGCTACGCTGGCTTCAAAATAAAAGTCAACCTGGTTCTGTTCAGCGGTCTCGAATATTTCCTTGCCTTTTACAGCAATAAGGTCCTTGTTAGCGGTCACCACATGCTTGCCGTTTTGCATGGCCCTGATGATAAATGAATAGGCTGGTTCTATGCCTCCAATGAGCTCAACCACTATTTGAATTTCTTCATCGGCCAGAATTTCATCAATACTGGCAACCAGTTGTTCATCACGTATCCCAAAAGCCCTGGCTTTGTCAGGGTCCTTTTCCAGAACCTTTTTAATGGCTACTCCGGTGCCGATCCTTTTTTCTATCAGTTCGCTATTTTGAGCAAACAGCCTGACCACGCCTGAACCGACTGTTCCGCACCCCAGTAAAGCTATGTTGACCACTTTAGTTCCTCCTTGCATTAGATATTGCCGGCCCAGCCCGTTCAGAACCTGCCGGCCTATCATTGCTTCTCGTTAAGAGTAATGTACAGCGTTTCCTCGGTTTCATTTTTCTTGTCGCGCTGCATAAGACGCCCAACCTCCGCAGCCGGGTCTGCTTTATTATACAATACATTGTAGCATGCGTTGCAAATGGGCATGTCAACTCCAATGTCTGCGGCCAGATCGTAAACAGCCCTGGTCGTATATATGCCTTCAACCACCATGCCCACTTCATTCATCGCCTGTTCAGGGCTGCAGCCGCTGCCAATCAATTCACCAGCGCGGCGATTCCTGGAATGACGGCTGCCACAGGTGACGACCAGGTCGCCAATTCCTGATAATCCGGTAAATGTGCGGGGATCACCACCCATGGCCGCACCTATTCGGATCATTTCCTGTAATCCCCTGGTCAGCAAAGCGGCAGCAGTGTTGTCTCCGTAGCCTAATCCATAGGATATTCCACTGGCCAGGGCGAATATGTTCTTCAGGGCGCCGCCCAGCTCTACTCCGGCTACGTCATCGTTAGTATATACGCGGAAAAACGGATTCATCATGATATCCTGGACCGCTGCAGCAATATCTCGGCGGTCAGAGGCAACGGTAATTGCCGTGGGCATTTGCCGGGCTACTTCTTCAGCATGGCTCGGACCGGAAAGCACTGCATACCGATAGTCATAATCACCCAGAATATCTTGATATATTTTGCTGATGCGCCAGCCGGTCCCTATTTCCAGTCCTTTAGCAACATTAACCAGTATCGTGCCCGCAGCCAGCAGCGGCTGCAAACGAATAATAAAATCCCTGACCGACTGTGCCGGCACCGCAATTATTATAAAGCGGGCTCCGTTCAATGCCTGGGCCAGGTCCGAACAAACATTCAAGCTTTTTGGGATATTAACGCCAGGAAGATAGCGTTCGTTTCTGCGCAAGCTGGCTATGGTGCCGATGCCGTCCTGTTCACGACCCCACAGCCAGGTATCGCGTCCGCCGGTTGCCAGCATGCCTGCCAGGGCCGTGCCCCAGCTGCCGCATCCGGCTATGCATATTTTATCCCCGTTCAACTCCATCATGCCTTTTCTCCAAGCTTTCTCTCAGTGCCGCTCATCAGCTTGGCCAGATTGTTGCGATGTTTGAAAACTACAATAAGGGTAATAGCCATGCAAATTTTATAATAGGGCGGGTAATCAGTTGTTATCCACACTGCCAGAGGTAATAAAAAGGCCGCCGTAACTGAGCCCAGTGATACGTAGCGGCTTATAGCAATCACAGCGGCAAAAATGGCCGCCAGGATTAATACGGTTACCGGCATAATAAAAAGCAACGCTCCAGCGGCTGTTGCGACGCCCTTGCCGCCTCGAAACTGGAGAAAAACCGGCCAGCAATGTCCCAGAACGGCGAATAGTCCTCCAAAGGCTGACATAAAGCGGGGATCAAGCTGAACCTGGAAATGAATGCTGCAATAATAGGCCAGCATCGCAGCGAAAAAGCCTTTGAGCAGATCGCCAGCCAGAGCGGCCGCCGCAACTTTCCAGCCCATAATACGCAGAACATTGGTCGCGCCTACATTTCCGCTGCCTTTCTCTCTGATATCGCTGCCGGAAAAAAGCTTTACTGTTAGATAAGAAAAGGGTATCGCCCCCAGAATATAACATGCGAAAATTATTATAGCCTCTGTCACCGGACTGTCTCCTTTACTCTTCCTTTTGCGACCGCTGTCTTACTATTATCCGCACCGGCGAACCCTCGAATCCAAAGTTTTTACGCAATACATTCTCCAGATAACGGATATATGAAAAATGAATCATATCTGGGTCATTGGCAAACAATACAAAGGTCGGGGGCGCGGTTTTCACCTGAGTGCAGTAGAAAATCTTCGCGCGCTTCTTGCCTCCGCCAGGAAGCGGATTCAGCATCATGGCTTCGTTGATCACCTGGTTGAGTTCACCGGTTGTTATCCTCCGGTGGTGCTGATCAGCTACAAAATCCACCAGCTCAATAATCTTAAAAATCCGTTGCCGGGTCAGTGCAGATACGTACAGTATCGGACTGTAGGCCATGAACTTGAGTTCTTCCCTTATGTCGCGATCAAATTCGTTCATGGTCCGGGTGTCCTTGGCTATCAAATCCCATTTATTAACCACAATAATATTAGCCTTGCCCTGTTCATGAATATACCCTGCAATTCGCTGATCCTGCTCAGTCACCTTGTCCTGCGCATCGAGAATCAGTACAGCAACGTCGGCTCGATCGATGCTCTTCAACGCCCTGATTATGCTGTATTTTTCCACGGCATCCCTGATCCGCGAGCGGCGGCGGATGCCGGCAGTATCCACCAGCAGATAGTCTTTGCCTTCGAAAGCGAAGGGAGTGTCAATTGAGTCCCGGGTAGTTCCGGACACTTCGCTGACAATGACCCGATGCTCTCCCAGCAAGGCATTAACCAGCGATGATTTCCCCACGTTAGGCCTGCCTACAATAGCTATGCGGGTGGCATCGCCGGCCTCATCCTCTATGTCCTGAATATCGATGCGCTCCATGGCTTCATCCAGAATCGTATCAATGTTCATACCGTGCATGGCCGAAAATGGGATTGGCTCTCCCAGTCCCAGTTTATAAAAATCATAGTAGTCCAGGTGCTTGCCAAAATCTTCTACCTTATTAGCGATGAGAATCACGGGTTTGCGGGTTTTACGAAGCATTTGAGCGACTTCGGCATCTTCGCTGGTTGCGCCTTCCCGGGCATCAACGACGAAAAGGATTAAATCAGCTTCTTCAATGGCGATCTCCACCTGCATCCGGATTTCGCTGGCAAAGGGCGCCTCGTCGTCATAGCGGATTCCTCCGGTATCAATAATTATGAAATCCCGGCCTTCCCAATCGCTGGAATCATACAAGCGGTCCCTGGTCACACCGGGGATGTCTTCAACAATAGCCTTGCGTTTTCCTGCCAGGCGGTTGAAAAGGGTTGATTTACCGACATTAGGCCGGCCTACAATGGCTATAACAGGTTTCAACTTGTTTTCCTCCAGGTTCCTCAGCTGTTCAAAGCGCTTTCTATTAATCCGGCGGCGCTGCCATCCGTTATTACTATTGCAGCTCCGCTTTGCCTGGCCAGTTCATCAACGGTCATACCGTCTAGAAATACTAACTCCCCTTCTTTCAAGAGAACCTCGGGTAAAATAACGGTTTTGCCCGAATAACCTGATCCAAGCGCCTGTAAAATATCCACTCCGGTCAGTAAACCGGTTACAGTAATCTGTTCTCCAAAGAAATGGTTGACCACCGGCAGAACCTCCACATGCAAGCCCTTAACCTGGTTAAGCCGGCTGGCAATCCGTTTCAAAACGCCAGCCGCCGAAATTCCCGTCGTCAGGAATATTTCCCGTTCCGGCAGTTCTTCTGGCAAATCACCTTCCATGGCTTGAAAATCATCCAGAAGCATGCGGCAAAAGCCGATGCCATTTTCCAGCTGGCAAAAGTCATCATAATATTCGGCATCAGGAAACTCCAGGCCGGCTTTAATATAAAACTCGTCGGCCAGGTAAACGAATCCGCATCCGAGCTTCTTTCGAAATTGCTTTTGATATACCTCAACGCGTTTTATCAGTGTATGCGCTTCCTGTCTGCTGACCGGCCTGATCCGATCCAAACGGCTGTTGCAGCGGGTTATGCCCACTGGCACAATTCCTATGGAAAGCACTGCCGGATAGTAAAAAGCCAGCTTTTCGATGCTGTTATACAGGCTGGTCCCGTCATTAATGCCCGGGCACAACACTATTTGAGCGTGAATTGATATACCATGCTCCTGCAGCTTTTCAATTTCCCCGGCTATTAAGGCTGCCTTCGAACTCCCCATTATCTCTGACCTTATTGAGGCATCCATGCTGTGAACTGATACATAGAGCGGTGAAAGCTTCATCGCATATATTTTTTTTCGATCTGCGGCACTCAGATTGGTCAATGAAATAAAATTGCCATATAAAAACGAAAGGCGGTAGTCGTCATCCTTGAAGTACAGGCTGCGGCGCATTCCCGGCGGCAACTGATCCACAAAGCAAAAAAGGCATTGATTGGCACACTTTTTCATCCGGTTAAAAATGACCCGGTCAAATCCTAATCCCAGGCTCTCCCCGGCATCCTTTTCGATCTCAATGATCTCCATCTGCCCATCCGGCTTTTCAATTTCAATCTCGACTTCTTCATCAACTGAAAAAAACTGGTAATCCAAAATATCCATTACCTTGCGGCCGTCGATCCTCACCAGAATGTCTCCGGCCTTAATTCCCAGTTCATCGGCAATACTGCCCTGCCTGACCTCGCATATAAGCGCACTCAAGTCAAGTTCCTCCGCACTAAACCCAGCCGGGCTCCATATTCTACCATTTCCAGTTCCCAACCCTGCCAGGCTCGGGCAATTGGCATACGGTTGATCGCGATTTCCCCGCTCTCCTGGCCAGTCTTCGGCTGGTTATTTTATTACAATGTTAACCAGCTTTCCAGGTACGGCCACGATCTTTACAATCTGTCCGCCTTCCAGAAGCTGGCTTACTTTTTCATCAGCTCTGACCAGTTCCACCAGCTGTTCTTTGCCAACACCGGCAGGCACGGTTAAATGCTGGCGAATCTTGCCGTTAATCTGCACCACTATTTCCACTTCATCCTGAACCAGGGCTGCGGCTTCGTAAACAGGCCAGGCCTGCTGATAAATAAAGCCTTTCCATCCCAGCAGATCCCACAGCTCATCACAAATGTGCGGACAAAACGGGCTGAGCATAATCAGCATATTTTCTATGGCCTCGGTTAGCACAGCGGCATTTGCCGGCTGGTTATTGCGATAAGACATGACAGTATTGTTCAGTTCCATGATGGCCGCAATAGCCGTATTAAAGTTAAAACGCTGGCTTATATCGTCGGTTACTTTCTTTATTGTCGCATGGGTCTTAAACCGCATCTGCCGAGCTGCTTCATCCAGGTTCTTGAGACTTCCGCCCCCGCTCCTTATAACCGGAGCGCATTCGGTCACCACTCTCCATATCCGGTTGAGGAAGCGGTAGCAGCCCTCCACCCCCTGCTCGCTCCATTCCAGATCTCGTTCTGGAGGAGAGGCAAAAAGGATAAACAGTCGGGCTGTATCTGCTCCATAATTGTTAATGATTTCCTCAGGGCTGACTACATTGCCTTTCGTCTTGGACATTTTGGCCCCTTCTTTAAGCACCATGCCCTGTGTCAACAGATTGGTAAAGGGTTCTTCACAGGAAATCATTTTAATGTCATATAAAAACTTGGTGAAAAAACGGGCGTACATCAAATGTAGTATGGCATGTTCCACCCCGCCGATATACTGGTCTACCGGCATCCAGTAATCAACCGCCGCCCGGGAAAAGGGCTGGTCAGGATTATTGGGATCACAGAAGCGAGTGAAATACCAGGACGAGCACACGAAGGTATCCATGGTATCGGTCTCGCGACGCGCGCTCTTCCCGCAGCAAGGACAATCCGTCTCGTAGAAAGACTCCACGAAATTTAGCGGCGATTCTCCAGTGGGTTTGAACTGCACGTCTTCCGGCAGGAACACCGGCAGTTCAGCCTCTGGGACAGGGACAATACCGCACTGTTCGCAATAAACCAGGGGAATGGGCGCACCCCAATATCTCTGCCGGGAAATCAGCCAGTCCCGCAGCCGGTAATTAATGGCCCCTTTGCCTATTCCCTGCTCTTCCATGTATTCAGTTACGGCCTTTTTGCCTTCAGTGACCGGCAAGCCGTCAAAGCCAGGCGAGTTGATCATCAGGCCATCTCCTACGTAGGCGGCTTCCATTTGGCTGGCTTCGCCTGGAGAATCATCCGCTTTGATAACCACCCTGATCGGAATATCGTATTTTTTAGCGAAATCAAAGTCGCGCTGGTCATGTGCGGGCACAGCCATGATAGCCCCGGTCCCATAATCCATCAGAACATAATCAGCAATCCATATCGGCACTTTTTCTCCGTTCATCGGGTTAATCCCGTATGCTCCGGAGAAGACCCCTTCTTTCTCGGTATCGGCCGCAGTGCGCTGAATATCGCTGACAAACTGCATCCGGTGAACAAAGTCCTTAACCGCAGCTGCCTGGGCCGTTTTTTGCGAAAGCTTGAGCGCCAGCGGGTGTTCCGGCGAAAGAACCATGTAGGTTACGCCAAATACCGTATCCGGACGAGTAGTATACACTTCAATGAATTCTTCAGTTCCGTCAATTTGCATTCTGAACTGGCAGCCTTCACTGCGGCCTATCCAGTTGCGCTGCATAATCTTGACCTTGTCCGGCCAGCCCGGAAGCTTCTCCAGGTCTGCAAGCAGGCGCTCGGCATAAGCCGTTGTCTTAAAAAACCACTGGGCCAGCTGTTTTTTTTCAACTGTAGTGTCACAACGCTCACAGGCGCCGTCAACCACCTGTTCATTGGCCAGCACAGTCTGGCACGAGGGACACCAGTTTACTGCGGCCTGCTTCTTGTAAGCCAGGTCGTTTTCATGAAGCTTTAAGAACATCCACTGGGTGAATTTGTAGTAGTCCGGCTTGCATGTTGCCAGCTCGCGATCCCAGTCATAGGAAATCCCCAGGGTATTTAACTGGTCCTTCATATTCACTATGTTAGCGTAGGTCCAGTCTGCAGGAGGCTGGCCGCGCTTGATCGCTGCGTTTTCAGCTGGAAGCCCGAAAGCGTCCCAGCCCATCGGATGCAATACATTAAATCCGTTCATGGTTTTGAAGCGCGCCACCACGTCCCCAATGGCATAATTGCGCACATGACCCATATGCAGGTTGCCGGAAGGGTACGGGAACATTTCCAGGTCATAGAATTTTGGGCGTTCTGGATCTTCAACGACCTTGAACAACCGGGCATCTGCCCATGCAGTCTGCCACTTCTTCTCGATAACACTTGCATCGTAGTTGTGAGTCTCCATGTCATGCCTCCTTACAGTTGTGTCAGCACCGGCTTTACCCGGAATCCCGTTCTATGAGAAATGAAAATCCCACTGGCCGGCAATCAACATTTATCCGGTGCATATCAGGAATTCGGGATTTTTCTATGCAAAAAGCACCGGTTTTCCCGCTTATATAATATCTGATAATTCCCGGTAAGTGTGTAAAATACATAAAAAAACTCTCCTCCATCTGGACGAGAGCTTCATTTTGACAAGATAATGGTGGAGCCAGTGGGATTCGAACCCACGGCCTCTTGAATGCCATTCAAGCGCGATCCCAACTTCGCCATGGCCCCACAAAACGCTTGTTCAGTAAACTGACCTTATGAATTATATGCGATGCTATGATTTTTTGTCAACAACTGAATCAGGTGAATAATTCTATTTTTCCAGCTTTGGAGCATCTCTCCAGAGATCCTCCAGATTATAATGCTCCCGCTCTGCTTCCCTGAATACGTGAACAATGACAGCTCCAAAATCCAATGCGGACCAGATGCCCTGTTCCAGACCTTCACGACGAATGGGAGCCATGCCGGCGGCTTTCATCTTCTGGTCGATGTTTTCCGCGATGCTCCTTACATGAACAACATTGCGGCCACTGCAAATAACGAAATAATCTGCAATGATAGTCAGCTCGGCAATGTGTAATATCTGTGTGTCGATGGCCTGCTCGTCCTCTGCCAGTTCAGCAAGGCGCCTGGCCAGTTCTTCCGGATTAAGCAAATGTTTTCCTCCTAAATTCGATATATTTTAATTACTGGCAATCCGTACACCTGTTGCTAATGATTGCCGCCAAATGAGATACATGCAGCTTGAAGGGCTATTTCCCCTTGTCAGAATATAGCACCCCGGCAAGCCCCCAGTTTTCCCTCGGGTATTCCTGGATAGCTATGGTAACCGATTCAGGGCTAATTTTCAAAATATCTACAGCTGCTGCAGTAACTGCTGCTACGAAATCCCGTTTCTGGTCCAGGCTTCTTCCCTCCAGCATTTTCACATCAATATGGGGCATTATTAATCCTCCTTTGCTCGTTCATTTATCAAGCGCAAAAAATAATTGCGGGTGTCGACGGTTCGGGTGTGAAGAATCCGGCCGCGCCTTAAGCAGTGCTCAATGGTGGAATCCAAACCGGACAACATGGCGGCATCCAAATCGGTTTCAGCCAGAGCGGCCAGGGTTTCCCGGCCTGGATAGCTGCGTCCCGGTTCAATCATGTCTGCTAAAAATAAAATCTTCTCAAAATTGCTCATCCCTGGCCGGCCCAGAGTATGAGCTGCGATCCCAGCCAGGATTTCTTCGTCCTTGATGCCAAATTGCTGCCGGGCCATTACTGCACCTACCGGAGCATGAAGCAGGTCAGGCACCAACCGTTCAACGTCATCGGTGAGCAAATCCTGTTCTTCTGCAATTTCCAGAAGGAGCTGATCGCTTAAGCCTTTAGCCAGGTCATGAACAAGACCTGCCAGCCTGAGCTTCCTGTTATCCAATCCCAGCCGGCTGCCCAGCATAACAGCAGTCTCCGCTACTGCCAGAGAATGCCGGCAGCGTTCGGCTTTTAAATGAGCGGCCAGCCAGGCCTCAATTTCATTGATGTCCGCGTATTCCCTCATCGCCTGGTTCCTTGTATAAATCATTACTAATTATATATCGTTCTACCGCAGACGGCACCATATAGGCAATAGGCAGTTGCTCCCTTATTCTCCGGCGAATAACCGTAGATGATATATCGATTAAGGGAATTTCTATGAAAAGCAGCTTTTCTGCCAGCCGGTTTTCAAAATCAGTCTGGAGCGGGTCAGGAGATTCCAGCCCGCTGCCCGGGCGGTTTACAACGACAATGGATGCGCACATAGCCGCGAGCCGGTCCGGTTCTTTCCAGGTTCCAATCAGCTGCCAGGCATCCCAGCCCATCATGAAATGCAAATCCGCGTCAGGATAAAGACTGCGAAAATGCCCGATCGTGTCCACGGTAAACGAATGGCCGGGGCGTTCGAGCTCCATGCCGGATACCTCGAAACGCTGTTGTGAACAAACTGCCATGCGGGTCATAATGTACCTGTGATTTGCATTGGCCAGAATACCTGACTCCTTATGGGGCGGCCGGGCTGACGGTACTAGAAACAGCCGATCCAGCCGAAGCTTTTCCATGAAAGCCTCGGCGGCCAGCAAATGCCCATTATGAATGGGATTGAAGCTTCCGCCGAGAATGCCGATTTGTTCCCGGCCTCTGCGAGAGCCTATTTTTTCCATCGCATTGTCTCCCACATCAATCGCTCCATTATACTTCTTGCATCCGCATGATTGCAGGCGGCTGGATGCAGGTGTTTATACTATGCTGTCCGGGCATGTCATCATTATATTAACCATCATAGTCGATTATTGCAAATTCATGAATCTTGATGTTTGCGGCAAAATCATTTATTCTAGCGTGGTAACTATTTGTTGTCCAGACTGCAAAAATATTTTAGCCGGTTCAGCACCCGGAAGGCTATGATAGAGCAATCAGGCAAACAGCCGATACATAGGATTTTAATAATATGAATAAGGAAACCACTGTTACACTGATATTCAGAAAGCGCGGATTACGCAGCTACATAGACCTGGACCTGTGCTCCCGTTGTCCCCGCAAGGATATGAAGGGATGCTGCGGCCAGTATTCCCCGGTTTTCTACCTGCTGGACCTGGCTTTTCTTTACCAGGTACGTCCGGACCTGATCGAACTCATTTTTTCCATGCCGAATCTGACGGTGCTGGATCAATCGGTTACGATAAATAAGATCCCGGATGAAAGCGGGTTCATATGCCAGCTGCTGGATAAATCCAGCGGATGCCGCCTGCCGCAAGTAATGCGCGAGTCAATCTGCCGGCATTTCATCTGCTGCGGTGTTCCCTGGCAAAATGAACCCGGACTGCAGAAATGGGCTGATTTCTTTGAGGATTTAGCCAATTTCGAAATTAAAACCAACAATGAATGGGCGCAAATAATAGCCGCCCGCGGGCTCAGCCTGCGCAATCCCAGCCAGCAGGAACAAATAATGATCCTGGCCAGCCATTTGCTGGATGAACTATGGGCTCATCCCCCGGTTCTGCTGAGCGGAAGAGCTGAAGATGAAAGCGTTGAGCTTCAGGTTACCATTAATCCAGACTCGGAATGGATTCTATAAATATTATTAGGAGGACTAATTATGGATTGGGATCGTAACCGCAATATTCAAAACAGCATTATGGATGCCATCGGGCTTACGCCCATGGTGCGCATCAGCCGACTTTATGAGGATGTTCGCCCGGATATTTGCGTTAAGGCGGAATATATGAATCCCAGCGGCAGCCTGAAAGACCGTACGGTTTTAGAAATTGTCCGAAGAGCCCAGGCGGACGGACAGCTTAAGCCAGGCGCCACTCTTCTGGAAGGAACCACTGGCAATACTGGCATAGCAACCTGCATGGCGGGCGCTGCGCTGGGATATAAGGTAATAATTGTAATGCCTGAAGGCATGAGCGAAGAACGCAAGAAAACCATCCTGGCTTATGGCGCGGAGCTGGTATTGACACCCGGCGGCGAAACCGACGTTGACCTGGTGCTTGACAGGGTCTCGGAAATAAAAAAGCAAATGGGCGACCAGGTTTTCGAAGTCGGACAATTTTTCCGGCCTGGAAATGTTGGCGCTCATGAAATAAACACCGCTGTGGAAATCTGGGAACAAACCGGCGGTCAGATAGATGCTTTCGTAATGTGCCAGGGCACGGGGGGCACGGTGACAGGTACGGCCAAAGCCTTCAAACAGCTAAACCCGGATATAAAAATATATATATCAGAGCCCAGCGAATCCCCCATCCTTTCTTTCGGCAAAATCGGCCAGCACAAAATCCAGGGCATTGCCGATGGATTAGTGCCGGAAATTCTTGAACTGGAGCTGATTGACGGGATCATACTTGCTCATTCTGATGAAGCAATTGAAACCTCGCGCAACCTCGCCCGTAAAGAAGGTATATTCTGTGGCATTTCTTCAGGGTTGAATGTGGCCGCAGCCCATAAGCTGGCCTTAAAATACCCGGAAATGAAACGAATTGTTACCGTCATCAACGACAACGGCCTGCGCTATCTGTCCACGGTGCTGTGCACACCTGATGCGGTCCGCAAGCCCAACCCCCGCGAATACGTTATGTCCGACAAAGACAAGGCACACCTGGCACAGTTCAACTTTGAGATTATTGAATAAAATCGGATATAAAAAAGCAGGGGCAGAATAACCTTCGCCCCTGCTTTTGTTACTGCTTTTATCGCACCTGTCCGTCTCCGTATATCACGAATTTACAAGTCGTCAGCTCTCTGATTCCCATCGGCCCTCGGGCATGAAGCTTTTGGGTCGAAATCCCCATTTCCGCTCCCAGTCCGAATACTCCGCCATCCGTGAAACGGGTCGAGGCATTGGCGTAGACGGCCGCTGCATCTACGGCATGGATGAATTTCCTGGCATTTGTGTAGCTCTCGGTTACAATTGCTTCACTATGACCGGTTCCATAGCGGTTGATATGTTCAATGGCTTCATCCACACCGCTCACAATCTTAACTGCCATGATGAGATCCAGGTATTCTTCAGCCCAGTCCTGTTCGGTGGCCGCAACAACGTTATTCCCATATATTTGCCGGGTTTTTTCACATACGCGCAGTTCAACCCCCTGTTCCTGCAATGCAGTCAGAACAGTCGGAATGAAACCTGGGGCGATCGACTCCGCCACCAGCAAGGTTTCTGCCGCATTACACACCGAAGGCCTTTGAACCTTGGCATTTATCACTATGGGCAGAGCCTTTTCCTGGTCAGCGGCTTCATCAACATAAACATGACAGTTGCCCATACCGGTCATGATATAGGGCACGGAAGCATTATCCATGACCGCTTTTTTCAATCCGATTCCACCCCTGGGGATCAGCACATCCAGGTAGTTGTACATTTTCATCAGGTAAACGGCGGCTTCCTTATCAACACTGTCCACCATCTGTATCGAGCCGGCAGGTATTCCGCCGGCTTCAGCTGCGTTGGATATAACCTCGGTGATTATCCGGTTAGAATTAATGGCTTCCTCTCCGCCCCTTAAAATGATCGCATTGCCTGATTTCAGACATAGACCAGCCGCATCGGAAGTAACGTTGGGTCGTGATTCGTAGATTATTCCGATTACCCCAATCGGCACCCTTACCCTGCCAATTTCAAGCCCGTTGGGACGGCGCAGCATCTCTATCATTTCACCCACCGGGTCTGGCAAAGCCGCGATCTCTCGCAATCCATCCGCCATTGCGCCTACCCTTGCTTCATCCAGGGTCAGGCGTTCCAGCAATGCTTTAGTGAGCCCCATTTTTTCGCCCTCTTCAAGGTCTATCCGGTTGGCCGCAACTATGCGGCTGCTATTGCTCTCCAGTGCCGCAGCCATAGCCATCAAAGCCTGGTCCTTTAACGTGGTCGAAAGCGTGGCCAGGATGCGGCTGGCTATGCGCGCTTTTTCCCCCATCTCGTTCATGGTCTTTATCATCAAGGCATCCATAATTAACCTCCTCTGAATGGTTATTTAATTGCTGTTCGCAAGCTATTTCGGTGTTTTGACCCACAGGTTGTCGCGGTGTATCACCTCGTCATAGTCCTTGCAGCCCAGCAAGCGTTCAATCTCACTGCTTTTTCGGCCCATTATCAGTTCCACCTCGGTGGAATTGTAGTTCGTGATTCCCCGGGCGATTTCCCGCCCATCCGGGCTGACCACGGCAACAATGTCACCGCGTCCGAATTCCCCCTCCAGACTCCTGATACCAGATGGCAGCAGGCTTTTGCCCCGGTTTTCCAGCGCCTGTTCGGCACCCTGGTCAATAATAAGCTGTCCCTGGGGCATGCTGCCAAAGGCAATCCATTTTTTGCGGGCCTGCATTTTTTCTTCGGCTGGTATAAACAAGGTGCCGATAGATTCCCCTTCCAGAATGCGCCTTACCACATGATGTTCGCCGCTATTGGCAACAATCATGGGAATACCCGAAGACATACATATTTCGGCGGCTTTCAACTTGGTAAACATGCCGCCACTGGCGAAAGTTGCTCCCTTGCTAATGGAACTGGCCAGCATAGCTTCGTTGATTTCACGGATCTCCCCCTGCAGCATGGCATCAGGGTTCTTGCGCGGGTCTTTATCATATAATCCGTCCACATCGGACAGTATCACCATCAGATCCCCGTCCACCAGACCAGCTACCAGTGCAGACAGGGTGTCATTGTCTCCGAACTTTATTTCGTCATACACTACGGTATCGTTTTCATTAATAATGGGAATAACGCCCATCTTCAATATCGTAACCAGGGTATTGGCAGCATTGAGATAGCGCTCCCGATCGTTGAGATCGTCGCGGGTCAGGAGTACCTGGGCTACAGTCTTATTATATTCGGCAAACATCTTTTCATATATATGCAGCAAAGCGCCCTGCCCGATTGCGGCCAGGGCTTGCTTTTCCGGCAGGGTCTTCGGGATCTTCTTCAATCCCATGCGGTTGGCTCCGGTACCTACCGCCCCTGAACTAACCAGGATAACATCCAATCCCCGATTATGCAGGTCGGACATAGCCCGAACTATGCCTTCTATTCTCATCAGGTTAAGATTGCCATTGGTATATGTAAGTGTGCTGGTACCGACTTTGACGATAACCCGCTTACACTCTGCCAGTCTGCTGCGTTCTTCCATGCCAGAACACCCCTTACTCGCTGAAATCAAACTCCATTTCCATTATTCTGACCGTGTCCCCGTTTTTTGCTCCTTGCTGTTTCAGGGCTTGTTCCACACCCATCTGCTTCATTATATGCTGGAACCTTCTTAATGCGTCTTCCTGATCAAAACGGGTCATGGCCATCAATTTCTTGATGCGGTTGCCTGACACCTCAAACACCCCATCAATGACATCAATCTGAAATCCCTCGTCCTCTTTGTATTTGTGTAGCACGCGCTCAACCACTTCTTCCTCCTCAACCGGAGACGTCATGAGCAGTTCATACAGGGCTTGCACCAGTTCGCTGATTCCGCTGCCGTCTACCGCTGATATCGGATAAACAATATCCCCGTGGATGGCTTTCAGAGCTTCGAAACGTTCCCGTGCTTCCGGAACGTCCATCTTATTGGCGGCGATCAGATATGGCCGGTGGGCCAGCCGTGGATTATACATAGCCAGTTCATACGACAGAGTCTCGTAGTCGTCTTCCACATCCCGGCCTTCAGTTTCCGCAGCATCCAGAACAAATAACAACAGCCGGGTGCGTTCGATATGGCGCAAGAAATCATGCCCCAATCCCGCTCCCAGGTGGGCTCCTTTTATTAAGCCTGGAATATCGGCCACTACGAAGGAATCTTTATCCCTGGTTAATACCACACCCAGATTGGGTTCCAGAGTGGTAAACGGATAGTCGGCTATCTTGGGTCTGGCGGCGGAAAGCCTCGATATGAGGGTAGATTTGCCCGCATTGGGGAATCCCACCAGGCCAACATCGGCCAGAAGCTTTAATTCCAGTCTGACCCAGTGCTCTTCTCCTGGTTCACCGTTTTCAGCTATGGAAGGTGCTTTGCGGGCTGAAGACGCAAAGCGGGCATTTCCTCGCCCGCCTCTTCCGCCTTTGGCAATAACAGCGCTCTGCCCATGATGGGCCAGGTCAGCAATGACGGTTCCATCATCATCGTCAATAATTATTGTTCCGATGGGCACCTTGACCTGAAGATCCTCTCCCCATGCCCCATGCATGTTCTTGCCCTGTCCGTGAACACCCCGGCCGGCCTTAAAATGCTTTTTATAACGGAAATCAATGAGGGTTCTGAGCCCCTCAGCAGCAATAAATATGACGTTTCCGCCCCGGCCTCCGTCTCCGCCGGAAGGCCCTCCCATGGGAACGTATTTTTCGCGGCGGAAAGCTACTACGCCGTTGCCGCCGTCTCCACCCTTTACATATATTTTGGCATGATCTACAAACATTTAATAACTACCGGTTTAACCTTACTTTTTTATCCTCTTCACCCCAGCGTTCGCAGCCGAATAGAAGATCATAGCCGTCTGCGTCCTCAAAAATCGATAAGAATACTACCGGCTCTTCTTCTTTGTCGGCAATATCGCGGCATACTTCAATCAGGCTCTGGAAAGGCTCATCATTTTCAATAAACAACTGGCTGTTCTCGAGGTCGAGGTCATCATATCGCAAAACAATCCCTGTGTCTATGGCTTTAAGCACCTGCCAGTAGAAGTGCATTGCGGTCTCTGCATCGACCAGGCTGAATACAGACCTTTCAGCTTCCATTTGTTCGACAATTACCCGAATATATTCTTTGACTTTTTCCGGCATATCCATGTCGATATATCCACTGATAACCTGCAGGTGGTTTCCGTAATCATGCCGTATCCTTCTGACCAGCTTTAAGGCGCCTTTCATGTCCATTTGAATCACTCTCCACACGAAATATGTGTAAATGCTGCTTATCATCATATCAAATACCGGCCGGGTGATAAAGGGGCTCTCGTCATGATTCTCTGAATCCTTTTATAATTCGCGGTATTTCCCGGTACATAATTCCTGTTATTCCGCGAAAGCCAGAGCGCGCTTTAAAAAGGTTCGCCGGGCCCAGCCTGAAGATCCGCAATGCACACCAAAACAAAGAGGCTCAACATCATTTACGATAGAATGACATTGAGCCTCGTTAGCAGCTGGTTTCCTGTCGCAGACAGATGTCTCCCTGCACGCCGCAGAGTCTTTCCGCCCCGGCATTAATCCTGAATACCTGTCGAACTAAAAAAAACCAGAAACTAAATCGTGGCTTTCTCCAGTACCGGATAAACGCTGACTTTCTTGCGGGTCTTGTCTTTGCGTTCGAATCTCACCTGTCCGTCAACAGTGGCAAACAGGGTATCATCATTACCCTTCATCACATTGGTTCCTGGATGAATCTTGGTGCCTCTCTGGCGAATAATAATGGTGCCAGCCTTTATCAACTGTCCATCCGACCGTTTGACTCCCAGGCGCTTCGATTTACTGTCGCGGCCATTTTTCGAACTGCCGACACCCTTTTTATGTGCAAATAATTGAAGATCTAGCTTGAACATAATTCCGCTCCTCCTGCTTGACAATCTATTCGTGGTCTTTTCCAACCGTCTTATCCAATGAGCTTTCTATGAAGCATGCTCATCTTTCATTCTGACTGCCCGGGAATATTCATCCGCTATCATGCGAAGCCCGGCTTCCATAGTCGACATTATTATCTGGGCTTTGTCGAGGTCTGTTGCGCTGCTGAAATCCTTCAAATGGACTTCCAGCCAGCCTTCTTTTATTTCATACTCCGGTTTGCTGTCCAGTTGCATCAATAAGCCCGCAAGGGCGGTCTGGCTGACGGCTGAAACCGCGGCGCAGCAGATGTCCTCGCCTTTCCTCGCCAGACGGGAATGCCCGCTGATCTTGAATCCCTCTATCTGCTGGCCTGTCCGGAATACAGAAATCTCAATCATGGCTGTTACTTGGAAATGCTTACACCGGGAGCCGAAATCTTCTCTACCCGAATCTGTGTATAGCACTGCCGATGCCCGTTCTTGCGCCGGTAATCCTTGCGTTTTTTGTACTTCATTACCAGGATTTTTTTGTGCCGGCCGTGTTCCAGAATCTTTACGGCCACAGTGGCGCCCGCTACTACCGGACTCCCTACCTGAATGTTGTCTTCAGAGCTCTTTACCAGGAGAACCCTGTCCAGATTCACCTGTTCGCCGACCTCGCCCTTGATAAGCTCCACTTTGACGACGTCGCCTTCGGCAAGCTTGTATTGTTTGCCGCCGGTTTCCACTATTGCGTACATCTTTCTTCCTCCATATCTTTTAGACTCGCCGGAGCCAAGGCAGGCCTTTAGCCATTTAAGAACCTTCCCCGTGCGGTTGAAAAAATCGGGAAAACCTTAGAAAGGTTAGCACAGATACTCTACCCAGTCAAGCAAAAGGCCGAGGCGGGGTTTGCATCTTCCATCCATTCCCTTTTTATGGTATGATTCGTTCAAGCAATCTTGCTCATTACACGCTTTTCTGCACTTATTCTATTATTTTAACACACTATTTTGAAGGAGGTGTCATCATGGGATGGTTGATCGCTGGTATAGCTATTCTACTCGGTGTGGTCATCATAGTAATACTTACCTGGGCTTCCAACATGATTGTCGTTATCGGTGGCAGCCAAATCGGCCTGGTTGAGCGCAAATACTTTGGACATCCGCTGCCTCCCGACCGGGTCATAGCCCAGAAGGGGGAAATCGGCCTGCAGGCGGCCACGCTGGGGCCTGGCATTCACCTGTTTTTTCCTTATTTATACAGGGTTACCAAGCAAAGCTTTATCGTCATTCCCGAAGACGGAATCGGGCTGGTGGAATCAGTGGATGGCCGCCCTGTCGGGGCAGGCCACATATTTGGACGCTCGGTAACCGGACATAACTTTTTTCAGGACGGGGAAGCTTTCCTTCAAAATGACGGGCAGAAGGGCCCTCAGGTCGATGTTGTCCCTCCCGGAACTTACCGCATTAACACCCGTTTGTTTAATATCACCGTAGTAAAATCAATTAGCATACCGGAAGACGCTATCGGCCTCGTTGAAGCCACGGACGGCGCCACTATGCTGGCTGGCCATATCTTTGCCTTTTCAGTTGAAGGACACAACGCCTTCCAGGATTCAGAGCTTTTTCTGCGCAACGGCGGACAGAAGGGGCCTCAGATCGACTACATCGCTCCGGGCACTTACCGCATTAACACCAAGCTGTTCAGGGTGACCCTGCAGCCTATAACCGTTATTCCTCAGGGCACTATCGGGATAATAACCGCCCAGGACGGCTCGCCTATGGATCCGGGCCGCTTGCTGGCCCAGTCCGTTCTTGAACATGACAACTTCCAGAACGGAGCCGCCTTTATTGCCAACGGCGGCCAGAAAGGACCCCAGCTGGATATACTGCAGCCTGGCAAATACAGGATTAATATCCAGATGTTCCAGGTTACCCCGACTCCTGCCATTATAATTAATTCAGGCCAGGTTGGCCTGGTAACTGCCCGGGACGGAGCGCCTCTGCCCTCGACCGAAGTAGTTGCACCATCCGTACCAGGACACGACAGCTATCAAAACGGAGCAGCGTTTCTATCCAACCGCGGACAGCGCGGTCCGCAACTGGATGTACTACCTCCGGGAACCTTCTATATCAATCCCATGATGTTCACGGTAGACCTGGATGCCGCCGCTGTAGTCAGCCAGGGTGAAGTAGCTGTAATAATTTCCAATGTCGGCCAGCAGCCCGATCGCAGTGCTGCAGTAGGCGCTGCCGATATTTCAGGGGATCGGGTAGAATCTTATGTGGTAGGACGCGGTTATCGAGGCATTCAACTGGATGTTGCCGGACCCGGAACATATTTTCTTAATAAGAGGGCTTATGTGCCGATAATCGTTAAAACCACTAATATTACCATTGACTGGGATGATGAAGTCCAGGGCGGTTTCAATCCCCTTAACGTCACATCCAAGGATGGCTTCATTATAAAAGTCGGGGTCAAGGTGGTCATACGGGTGCAGCCAGAACAGGCACCGTACATGGTAGCCCGCATCGGCAGCATAGACAACCTGGTCACCAACGTCATTCATCCCCTGATAGACAGCAGCTTCCGCAACCAGGCCTCATCCACGGAAGCCATGAAGTTTCTGCAAGACCGGCATGAGCAGCAGGAACTGGCCCTGATAAAGGTCCAGCATGAGCTGGAAAAATACCATGTCGATGTATTAAGCGTACTCATCTGCCAAATCCAGATCCCCGAAGCCCTTATGGAAACCCAGACCAATAAGGTCATCGCCGCCCAGCAGCAGGACATGTACGCCCAGCAAAAAGAAGCCCAGATTAAGCGCATTGACATGGAACGGACTACCGCCCAGGCCAATAAGCAGGGGGACATTGTGGCTGCGGAAATCGGGGTCAAAGTAGCCGAGCAGGACAAGATAAAAACCATCACCATAGCCGAAGGGAATTCCGACAGGGTGAAACTGGAAGGACAGGGCGAAGCCGAAAAAATCCTGTCCATCGGGAAGGCTACTTCCGAAGCATACCGCCTGACCCGCGAAGCCATCGGCCCGGAATCGGTGGCCTTAATCGAAATAATGAAGCTCATTTCTTCTGGCAGCGTAAAAATAACCCCGGATATCATGGCTGGCGGCGACAACGGCTCGCTCATCAACGTGCTTCTGGCACGAATGCTGGCCAATCCCCCTGAGGCAAAACCGGTGCTTCCTGAATAGATTCTACATGTGAGGAGGGTTCAAAACCTCCTCACGGTTTTTCTACCAGTCTTACATTTATTATTTGCCTGGAAACGAGAGGACTCAATCTGGTGAAATGGCAGCGCTCCAGCGCTATTGTTTTTTCTTTTTTGACCGGCGAAATCTTTCCCGCTCTTCTTTGGACATCTTTTCAGTGGCATATTGATAGACCAAACGTGGAGCTGTCTCCCTCCATTTCATAAGAAAGGCTTCCAGCTCTTTAGGATGAAGTTTCCATGCTTCCCTTAAAAACCACCCGGTCCCCTGATGCACGACCCTTTGCTCATCCATCATCAATGGTTCAATGCAATCCAAAAGTTCAGAAATGTTATGCTCCTTTTTCAGTAATGTAAGCATGCTCACCGGAACAGACCGTCGCTTCCACTTGCTGTCTGCACTGCGCCAATTAGCAATATCTTCAAGGGTAATGATTTCTTGCTGCCAGAGGATTTTCATAACCTCGCCGCATAAAACATCAGAATGAGCCCAGTTGACTATGCCATCATCCAGCCAGTGGCCGCACCGTTCATAAACGCTTTTATCAAACTGCTTTTTGAAAGAGGCCATAAGTATAATCGCCAGCATGATTTCCTCGTATTTGCCGTCATGCATCAGCAAATCGCCCAGCTCCATAAATCCAAGCATGCCCAGCTCATTTTTATGCAGGTCCAGCAATTCCCTGGCCAGCCCGTTCAGTACGCCTTGAGCAAGACCGTAGGCGTCATATCCTTCTTTGAAATACCGCGAATACTTGACTGCCAGTTCCGGATCAGCCTCTGCCTCCAACCGGGTCTTGATTGCTGCAACCAACTGCTGTAATTCCATGTTCATGCCTCCCTGTTGTAAGAATAGACCCCTGGCTGGCGTCGGGAGTCACGATTAATTATATCAAATCTTATTATTAAAACCCTGACTTACATCAGGGTTTCAGCTTTCATCTCTTGTAAAATGGCAACAAAATGCGCTTTCCGCATCGGTCTGGGGTAAAAAAAAAAGGCCCTGACTTGCGTCAGGGCCTTTTGTCGGCTGTTTACCAGCTGTTGTTGCGATTCTGCGGTTTGAAGCAGTCTCTGCAATATACGGGCTTATCGCCACTGGGCTGGAAAGGAACCATGGTGTCCTTGCCACAGGCTGCGCATACTGCCGGGAACATCTGACGCTCGGGACGATTAAATCCGCCGCCACTGCGAGATCTGTTTTCTGCCTTCCTCTGCGCGCGGCATTCTGGGCAGCGTCCGGGTTCGTTAGTGAATCCCTTTTCCGCGTAGAATTCCTGCTCTGAAGCTGTGAATACGAAATCCACACCACACTGTTTGCAGTTGAGAGTCTTGTCTGAGTACATAAAAAATCCTCCTCTAAATATCTTTGGTCGTGCAAAAGGGATTAAAATCTCGCAATAATCCCCTCGCAACTAACTGATATTCGAGAAGGGGCTGGCGGTCATCCACAAACACACATTAACCTTTATTACTATACTTCAATCCACTGAAAATAACAAGTTTTTTCTGCATCACACGCTCATTCCTGGTATTTTTACCGTTTTATGTTAAAAAAGTACAATTTATAATCATCCCTATTTTTCATTGTTCAGACTGCATTTTACAAACTGTATCAATTCGGGAATATGTAAACACCAAATGCTGAAAGAATGGGTTACAAAAATATCAAGTACTGTATCGGGATTAAATTGCGATTAATGCGGCACTCAAGTATAATAAATTTGGTAATCGGCTAAATCGTCAGTATTTGAAGAATACGGCGAATTAAAAATGCCGAATTATTTGCGTATGCAATAGCTTATTTAGCCGTGATAATCCACTGCGGCAAGTAAATGAGGGGGTAGAGGCGTGGACGGCAGACTAATTGACAATCCCCACCGGCAAACACTCGTGAGCATGCAGGAACCACAGAAATTTTCCCTGGGCTCTTACCTGGAGAAGTGGGCTGCTGAACAGCCGGACAAGCCGGCTATACTATATGATGCCGAGAGCATTAGTTATGCACAGTTAAATTCCCAGGCTAACCAGTATGCTCATTACTTTGCATCACTGGGATTGGTCCGGGGCGATGTCGTCGCTTTGCTTATGGACAACCGACCTGAATACCTGGCCGCGGTAGCCGGAATGGCCAAGATAGGAGTGATATGCTCCCTGCTGCACATCGGTCTGCGCGGTGAAGTGCTGGCTTATGCGATTAATATTGTCGAAGCCCGGGCAGTAATCGTCGGACACGAGTTGTTAGACGTGTTCGATACCATTCAGGAACGAATCCGCCTTCGCTCACCCGCAACTATCCTGGTGGAAGGCGACAATCTTGATATTGCTCTGCCTCCAGGCATGAGTCACCTGACACCTTTGCTGGATGCCCAGCCATTAGATAATCCAGCCACTACCGGCAGCATCACAACTGATGACACGCTGGCATACATGTACACATCCGGTACAGCCGGGTCCCGCAAGGCGGTCCCCATATTTCACAAGCGTTTTCTGGGAGCGGGTCTCCGAATAGTCATGCAAAGTTATATGAATCCTTCCAGCATTCAATACGTCTGTGTTCCCCTGTACATGAACGCCGGTTTCAATATTTGTTTTTCCGGCATGATTATTTCCGGCAGCACCATGGTGCTGCGCCGAAAGTTTTCGGTATCGCGCTTCTGGTCAGAAGTACGCAAGTATAAAGCTGATTTTTGGATGGGTATCGGCGAAATGGCCCGCTATCTTATCAGGCAGCCCAGTCACCCAGATGATGCTGACAATCCGTTAAAAGTCATGGCCTGCAACGGCATGTGGGGCAACCTGATTGAACCTTTCAAGCAGCGCTTCGCCCTGGACCATGTAATTGAGCTATACGGCACCACCGAAGGCGTGGGCGTCTTTGTTAATTATGACGAAGTTCCGGGCATGTGCGGCAACCTTACCTTCAGTGGCATGCGCCAGGGTGAAGTCGCCTGTTATGACGCGGAAAGCGAGGAACTGGTGACCGATAACGCAGGACATTTAATCAAATGCGAACCTGGCGACGCCGGGGTGCTGATGGCTGAAATCAACAGGCTTAATGATTTTCCAGGATATATCAACGACCCTGATGCCAGCGAAACACGCATAATATGCAATGCATTCCAAGACGGAGACAAATATTTCAATACCAGCGATCTGGTCGAGTTATATGACAACGACTACATTCGATTCATTGACCGCCTCGGTGATACCTACCGTTGGAAGGGTAAAACCGTATCCGCCAGCAATGTGGCCGACGTCATTGTTAAATTTTTTGGCGGCATTGACGATGCCGTGGTTTTCAGCCTCAAGCTGCCTGGATTTGAAGGACGCTGCGGCATGGCCGCGATTCAAATGCTTGAAGGCGAAAAACTGGACTGGACCAACTTCAGCCAATATATGATCCGCCGCATGCCAGAACATGCCCGCCCCCGCTTTATTCGCATGCTGGATCCCAGCATTCCCCTGCCGGAGTTGAAATCTGTTAAGAAAAGACTGCAGAACCAGGGCCTGGATATCGAAAATATTAAGGATACGATGTATTTTTACGACACGGTCAAGGATCAGTATATGAGACTGACCAGGCAAATCTACGATGAAATCCTGGCCGGTAACGTGTTTATATAGCTTTATAACAGAACAGAGGGGGAAAAACGATGGCTTCAACGGTATATTTAAAGCCGCCAAGCATAACCGGGTCTGCTATGGACTACGGCATGCACTGGTGGTCGCCCATGATAAAGAATCCGGACGTCGAACGTTATATCCAAATACTGACCCGGATTGAGTCACCACAGGTTTCCTGGGCAACTCCAAACAACATTGTTTATGAGCATCAAACCCTGCGCCTCCGGCATTTCCCCAATAAAAGGGTCTCCGAAGCCAAGAGGCCGGTTTTAATTCTTCCCCCGCAGGCGGGCCACCATTCCTGCCTGGCGGATTACTCGCCTTCCCAGAGTCTCGTAAGAGTATTCCATATGTATGGATACGATGTTTATGTTTGCGAATGGGTTTCAGCCACCGATGAGTACAGGGATCTATCCATGAGCGACATATTGCGTCTGACTGATGAAGCGGTTGAAACAATTCGCAAGCGGAACGACGTTTTTAAGATCCATATCGTTGGCCAATGCCAGGGGGGCTGGCAGGCTACTTTGTACACTTCGCTGTTCCCTGACAAGATTGCAACCCTGGTCAGCGCGGCTGCGCCGATTGACGTTCATGCCTCGCCATCACCCATAGTGGACAACGCCCAGCTGCCCATGTCCTTTTTCGAGTACCTCGTATCCACGGGAAACGGACTGATGAACGGCCAGTATCTGTTGACCGGATTTAAAAATATGCAATGCGAAGAGCATTACGTCCGTAAATACTACCGCCTGTGGGAAATGGTGAAAAATCATGATGAAGACGCTATCAAGCGATTTATCCTTTTTGAAGACTGGTACGGCTACACACAGATGATTCCCGGCCGCTTCTATCTCGATATAATAAAAAATATTTTCAAAGAAAACAATCTGACAAAAAAAGGCGCCTTTGAAGTGCTGGGACAACCGGTTAACCTGGGCAACATCACCTGCCCGGTAATAATCATGGCTGGCAAGAAAGACCATATAACTCCGCCAGCCCAGGCTTTTGCCCTTAAGAACCTGGTTTCTACCCCTCCTGAAGACGTGGTGGAGATATTGACCGAAGGCGGTCATATTGGAACCCTGATGGGTACGGAATCACTGCGCGAGGATTGGACCGCTGTCAACGAGGTGCTGCAACTGGCAGTGTAATTTAATAATGAAATCTTCAGGTTAAAAAAACAGACCGGAGCAGTTAGCTCTCCGGTCTGTTTTATTTTGCGGTTGTTATTTGACCGTGTAGGCTTCGAGCAGCGAAGACGCGTATGAAGGCTGGCCATCCATAACGTAGTCCCGTTTCACTGGTCCGACGCCGGGAGAATAGTAGTCAAATATGACCGTATCGCTGCTGGAGCTGACCCGTTCCACCTTGACACAGCCATCGAAGGTCCCGGCCGGAGTTTCCACGATTTCATCAACCGACACTATAGTGCAGCTGTCATAATCGTCTGACCACTCGGTTCCCGGTGCAATCGGCCCCTGCAGTACTACCTGGCTGACATTAGCAGTGAAGCCCTCCTGTTGAAACACGCACATAGTGGCCCAGTGTTCCATGGGAAGACTGGGATTAGGCGGTTCTTCCTGTTCCCGAAAAATTATTTTAACCATATCCGGCTGGATTTCATAGACCTTCACATCCTGGCTAATTCCCGGAACCTCCCACCAGGTCTGATAATAGGGGCCCGAACCCCATGAAACGTTTTCCTTGAAACCCGAATTTTCGAATCCTCCGTTGCTCAGATCCCAGCTGTTACCTTGAGTCATAGGAAAATAGCTGGATGCGTTCAGCTGGCCGCTGGGTGGAGCAAGCGGAGCGCCGGTATCAATATAAGCGGCATTTTCCGCACCATTCCATTCGACACTATAATTTAGGATTTCCGAAAAAAAGCGCAATGGGACCATGGTGCGGCCATCCATTGCCAGAGAAGCTACATCCATCCGCCGAGCCTCTCCATTGACATATACAATGTCAGTGCCGATGACATGCACGATTTCAATTTGATCCAGGTATTTCGCCGATGCGGTCATCGTAAGCGGCTCCCAGTCCAGAACGTAGCCCAGGCTGTCCAGGACAGGCCCCATCGGAGCCAGTACCCTTTCGCTGGTGGCTATGGGCTGAACATCGAATACTAGCTGTTCTCCATCCACAAATACCCTGATTGCATCTTGTTCCTGTGATTCAAGACCCAGGGCAGCTGTTGAGAATGCTGTGATCATCAACAACACCATTACCGTCACCAGGAATCTTTTCTTCATTCGGCCCCCCCCTTTTTCTTTTCCATTCAGCTATTAATAATGACCTGGCTGCAGAAAAACCATGCGAGATAAATCTTCCGGCCTTCCATACACCGGATGGTTAATGAGACATGTTCTATAATTATATCATTTTGAACGTGGCTTATTCATAGCGCAGGGCTTCTATAGGATCAAGATCAGCGGCCTTTTTGGCCGGGTACACTCCGAAAAGCACCCCCAGCAATATTGAGCCTATAAATGCCAGGATAGAAATCTTGATGTCCACTACCGGTGGAATATTAATGGCATTGGAAATAATCAGGCCGGCTGCAATTCCAATAACAATACCCAAAACCCCGCTTATACCAGTTAAAATAATGGATTCGGCCAGGAACTGCATGACTATATCGCGTTTAGCAGCTCCCAATGCCCTGCGAATCCCAATCTCCCTGGTGCGTTCCTTCACCGATACCAGCAGAATGTTTATAATGCCGATTCCGCCTACTATAAGGGTAATAATGGCAATGGCCAGAAAGACCAGGGAAATTACCATTGTTATCTCACCGAAAGAAGCCTGTATATCTGCCGTATTTTGAATCAAGTATTTGTCTTCATTCTTATGTTTGAATTCCAGGGCTTTGACCAGTTGCTGCCCTATTCTGGTCAAATCGGCCTTGGGGTCGTCAATTGCCAGTTCGATGCCGTCCAGGCGTTTGGAACCATTCAGATTCTGGGCGGTGGTTAAAGGCACATACATTATCGCCGGCATGTATTCATCCAGCGAATCGCCAAAAATTCCGGGCTTGGTTTTAATCACGCCAACCACCTTTAACTTGGCGATGCTGCCCTTTTGATCTATGTAGGTAATGACTTCGCCGTCAATATCTGCGGTGTTATAATACCTCCTGGCAAACTTGTCCTGGACCAGAACCACCCTGTTATTGGCTTCCAGGTCGTTTTCCTTGATAAAACGTCCCGAAGAAAGCTCCAGAGCTTCAAAGTTGCGGTATTGAGGCTGTATTCCAACAATGTAGACCTGCTGAGACTTTTTGCTGCTTATCCTTATTTCTCCCACCTGTTGAACAAAGCCATGAATGTTTTTGAGGTTGGGGACCATGGATTTAATCATTTCTATATCTTCAAGTTTCAGCCAATCAGCTGAATCGGGTGATTTGGTGCGTTCCTGGACAGAGATAATGTTGGCTCCCAACTGTTCGAATTGCGCATCAATGTATTTTTGAGCGGCATTACCGATGGCTAAAATCGTAATGATGGAGAAAACGCCCATCACTACTCCCAGCATCGTAAGAATTGAACGTAGTTTATTGGCTTTGAGGCTGGTAAAAGCCTGGGCCAGGTTTTCAGTAAACATAAAGGCATCCTTTTCCGGCATGCGGGGCCACCGTTTTATACTTTATGGATTCAATGGGAGGCTTAACCTATTCAGAGGCTTCCCCGGGAACGGTTATCTTAATCCGCGAGCCGTCCTTGAGATTCAAGGGGGGATTAACCACGACCACATCGCCTTCCGACAGCCCGTCTAAAACCTCGGCTTCCAGGTCGGCTATCATGCCCAGTTTAACCACCCGCTTGGCCACGGTCTGCTGCTTTTCATCAATAACAAATACATATTTTTCTTCGTCTTTGCCCTCGATTATCATGTCATATGAACATACCAGCGCATCGGATGACATGCCAGTGTTTATTGAACAGTCGACATTCTGCCCCGGACTCAAAACATTCAAGTATTTCATCGCATCCTGAATATTTATCTCGGTCTCAAATATTTTTTCCTTGCCGGTGGTGGTTTCCAGAGTCTTGGCCAGCAGCGCAATCTTCTTAACCGTGCCGTTAATTGCAGAGCTTTTATCTATGGCGTCGCTGGTTATTGATACATCCTGCCCGATTTTAACCAGGTTCTTATCAGCCTCATTCACGTTGGCTCGGATCTGCAGCGAATTAAAGTCTGATATTATAACGCTGGGCCCCGTTCCTGCCGCCATTTCTCCGTCTTTGGCGTTGACCGCCGTAACAATCCCGGCGCTTGTCGCATACTGCGACGCTTCGGCCTTGCTTATTTTCCGTTCCAGCTCCTCTACCCGCAACTGGCTGGCAGCTACATTGGCGCTTTGAATACCTGTACCCGCATTTTCCGAATTTATCGCATTGGCCAGACGAATAACGGCATTTTCATAGGTTATTTGTGCATCATCCAGCTTTTTCTGAGCAGCCTCCAGCTCGACCCGGGAAACTCCTCCTGCCGAATACAGGGTTTGAATTCTTTCAAAATTGGCTTTGGCCTCATCCAGGCCGAGCTGGCTGGATTTCACCGTATTCTCGGCCAGCATGCGGGCACTTTCCAGGTCACCTATCGATTGGCCATCTTCCAGGCCGGCGCTCTGCTCATAAGTATATTGCTGAATCTGCATGCTGATCCGCTCTTTCTCCAGTTGTATGTATAGATCGTCGAGATCCAGCACCATAATCTGCTGGCCTTCCTGGACCCGGTCAAATGCGTCTACCAGCACTTCCCTAACCTTGATGCCGGCTTCAAGATATACTTCTTCTTGTACGGCCAGCTCGGCTACCCCGCTGGCTACGACTTCCGAACTAATATCGGCCTTTTCCACGGCCCTGGCTTCAACATCTATAACCGGACCGGTATTCCACAGGCTGCCCGATTGGCTCTGAATAATGTTAACAGCAGCCAGTCCCGCAATAAGAACAATAACAACACTTCCGACGGCGATCTTTTGTTTTGATAATTTAGTCACTTCAAATTCCCTCTCGTTGCTCAATCATTGATGGCAAAATCCGGTTTTCAGATAATTATTCGCAATTTCCCCGATATTATCATATGGAATTCCTGCTGTCGGATACAATGAGCCCATCGCGTAAAGTGATTACCCTGCGGGCAAAAGCGGCTACATCAGCCTCGTGGGTAACCAGAATGATGGTGGCGCCCTCCTGGTTAAGCTCGCTCATCAGAGACATTATATCCATGCTGGTAGTACTGTCCAGATTGCCGGTCGGTTCATCAGCCAGAATGATGGCGGGATTGCCCACCAGAGCTCGGGCAATGGCCAGACGCTGTTTCTGCCCGCCGGACAATTCGTTGGGGAAATGCTGCAGGCGATCCGAGAGCTGAACCCTTTCAATGGCTGCCAGAGCACGCCGCAACCTTTCCTCTTTGGAAACACCCATATATACCATGGGCAGTTCAACATTCTTGAGTGCATTCATTCGAGGTAAAAGGTTGAAGGACTGGAAAACGAAACCAATTTTCCGGTTCCTTACCCTGGTAATTTCCGCCTCTGATATAGAGGAAACATCGCTGCCCTCCAGAACATAACTGCCGCTGGTAAGCCTGTCCAGGCAACCGATTATATTCATAAGCGTCGATTTGCCAGAACCGGACGGACCCATTACGGCTGTAAACTCGCCCTCTTCAACCTTGAAGTAAATGTTTCGCAAGGCTTCGACCTTCACTTTGCCGGTGTCGTACACCTTGGTCAAGTCAGTAATGTTGATGATTTCCATATATGTTCCTTCACAGCCGGACTGTTGATTTGCTCGTGAACCTGCAGCGCTCCGGGGCTTCCCCCGGATCTGGGCTTGGGCCACCGTCTTATTGTACTGTACGCACCCTCTATATTGACCGGGCGGAATAGGCTGATATCAATATATTGACTACATATATGCCGCCTACTATAATGGCAGCTTTTTGCCAGGACAGCTTGCTGACCACAAAAACCCCTATACCGGTGACAATAAAATTCCAAAGTGCGAACAGCTCTATGCTGCGCAATATCCCGTACAGATAGCTTCCTTTCAAGCCAGGAACCACAACCGCCAGGGAACTGTTAAAAATGATCTCCCCGCTGAAGAAGGATACAATAACGCTGACCAGGCAGAAAAGGGCTGTAATGACATAGGCGTAGCCGGTTACCGAAAGGTATTGTTTGAAAGAGCCGGCTCCCTTAAAGGCCTTCACCAGGCCAAAAATAATCCCGGTTACAACCAGCCAGCTGAGCAGGGCTCCGAAAGGCGCGCTAATGATACTAACCATGGGCAGCCATTCCATCATAGCCTCTAACTGTCCCGCCGGCATTTGCACATTTTGAACGCTCATGGCGCTGTTCATAGTCTTGAGCAGATATGACTCATAGAGCGAATAACGGCTTAAAAACATCAACGGAGTAGCCAGGGCCATCAAGACAATTGGAAACAATATGCGCGGGCGTTCTGCCAGATCCTGCATGGTTTCAAACGGAGAAACCAGCACGCCGATTACCCGGGCGCCAAAGGACATGCCCTCCGTTTTGACGTCCTGTAATTCAACTTCTCCTGTTTCAACTATCGGATATTCATCATTCATGTAACCTATCCCTCCTGCAGTAAACAGTAAACGGTAACAAGTGACACCGATTATGGTGTTAAGCGAAAAAACCTTACATATTATTCCGGAACAAACAATACGTCCTTTTCAATCCAGGCTTGAAGTATCAAAATTTCATCTCAAGTGCAAAGTTTTTACCAGTTTTCAACCATTTTCCTTGCATAATCCTAGCACAAATGTACTTCTAAACCAAGACGGCATCGATCATTATTCATTCCTCATTCCCCCAAAATAAATCGTTCAGTGTTTTATTTAGCGCCCTGCAGATCTCAATGCATAAATTCAAGCTTGGGTTATATTTGCCAGACTCAATCAAGCCGATTGTCTGTCTGGTCACTCCAACGATTTCGGCTAATTGTTCCTGGGATACATCAGATTCTATACGCGCGATCTTCATCTTTTTATTTTTCAAACAGGACAGCTCCTTTCACGTTCATCATACGTTTTATATTGCACATTGTCTATTATTGCTTACATTGCGCAACACCCTTAAAGCATTATGCCAGGCGTGCTCTCTTAATAAATAATGGTTCTGGCGCGCAGGCTGTTGAGCCTTCGTTTCAGAACCATTATCATATCCGGATCAGTCCGGGCATATTAATTTAAGCTCGGGCCAGCGTCAGCCTGGCACCGTATCAAAATAACCAACACTTATTTCGGTATATGTTATTCCATAACCAGATGTTGTGATTTCATATACTCTTTAGTATAGGGGCAGACATAAATGCAGCGGCCGCAAATAGAATCTTCAATGCCGGCGCTTTTACATAGTGATTCACAGGTCCGGGCGCAGGCAAAGGCGTCAAAGAACTCTTCCCGCTTCATTCCCGGTTCCCAGAGATTACCGCTGACTGCTTTACCCGGGCAGGCCAGTACACAGACATTGCAATTCCCGCACAACGATTCGTTAACCGGACGGGCGGTATCCAAAGGAGCGTCGGTCAACACCGATGATATCCTGACCATGGGGCCGTGGGTCCAGGTTATAAGCAAAGCGCACTTGCCAATCCAACCAAGTCCAGCGCGAGTGGCAACCGTTTTGTGCGGCAGAAATGTCTGGTATTGTTCACGATCCCAGGTCATGTACGAGCGGGTGAGAGGCATAGCCTGGAAGCCGCGCATGCGGATAAATTCGGCCAGGCTTTCATCAGCCGCATCCAGAAGTTCATTAAGGCGCTGGTACTCCTTCCAGTACGCCATTGTAGGTCCTTGCTTAATGCCTTTTACAGCTTCAGGATCCAGTGCGATGGCCAGAGAAACGCCATAGGGCAAATCACAGCGTTCACTGGCTGGCAAGGCCTGCAAGTCGCCAAAGCCCACCAGGCTTACTCCCTTTTCCTTCAACAGTTGACGGATTTCCATGTTAAGACTTGTCACAGCTTTCATCCACTCTTTCCCAGCCAGCCGGCTTTTGATTTCTATTATAGTACAAGCGCATTTTTAATGCCTGTTAACCTTATTTTGGCGGCCGTGTCAACTCTTCGTGGGTAACTCCCGCTGAATTTATTAAATTTGTGTTTGATGATAATACATGCAAAATGTTTTGGATTCCGCTGCTATGGGACTTGGCTCGTTCCAGGCCTCCTCAAAAGAAGACTATGCTTCTCGTCTCCCCAGTCAGCCGGTACCGCTCCAACTGGCCATCCGTGGCCAGGTTCGCGCGGGTCTTTGACAGTTGAATAGAAGAAAAAGCCTTGAAAAGCCCAACAGGGGCTTATTTTTTTGTCAATTTTACCATTTTGCTATTGAGTACAGTTGAGTACAGTGGTATAATATAAGGGATTGGAGGTGTTTTGATGCGGTTGAAGGTTACTAAATCTAAAAATGCTGCTTCGCTTTATGTAATAAGGTCCACCTATGTGAATGGCGTTCATTCCTCCAAGATCGTGGAAAAGCTTGGCACATATGATGGACTCCTGGAAAAATTGGGCGGGCAAGATCCTTATGAATGGGCTAAAGAGTACATCGCGGAGCTTAACCGGCAGGAAAAAGAGAATAAGCGTGAAGTCCTGGTCAAGTATTCCCCGGTCAAGATTATCGACAAAGGCCAGCAGCAATCATTCAATGGCGGCTACCTGTTCCTGCAGAAGATCTATCACGAGCTAAAGCTTGATAAAATGTGCCAAACCATCGCTAAAAAGTACAAGTTCTCTTTCGACCTGGACTCTATCCTATCCAGGCTTGTTTATGCCAGGGTTATCTACCCTTCCTCCAAGCTTTCTACATACCAAGATTCCTTCAAGTTCATGGAGCAGCCTTCGTTTGACCTCCACCAAATCTACCGTGCACTGGAGATAATAGCCAAGGAGGCTGATTTTATCCAGTCTTCCCTTTACACCAACAGCCTGGCTGTTTCAAAGCGGAATACGAAGGTGCTGTATTACGATTGCACCAACTATTTCTTTGAAATAGAGCAGGAGTCAGGCATCAAGCAATACGGCTATTCCAAGGAGCATCGCCCCAACCCCATCGTCCAGATGGGACTTTTCATGGATGGGGATGGGATACCCCTGGCCATATATATTGGCAAAGGCAATACTAATGAGCAGCTGACTCTAAAGCCGCTGGAGGAAAAAATTCTGTCCGATTTTAATTGCTCCAAGTTTATCGTCTGTACCGATGCCGGGCTCGCCTCCAATAGCAATCGTCAGTTCAATAACCAGGGCGACCGTGCTTTCATAACTACGCAGTCAGTCAAGAAGCTGAAGAAGCACCTGAAGGAATGGGCCTTAAGCCCTGAAGGCTGGCTCCTGCCTGGCGACAGCTCAAAATACAGTCTGGATATGCTTGATGAGGAAAAGGACTGGGAAAAGACTTTTTACAAGGAGCGCTGGATTGTGGAAGACGGGCTGGAACAGAAGCTTATCGTGTCTTTTTCGCTCAAGTACCAAAACTACCAGCGCAAGGTCAGGAACGCCCAAATTGAGAGAGCCTGCAAAGTCCTTGACACGAATTTGGGCAAGCTGAATAAGGTGAACCCAAACGACTATAGGCGGTTTATTAAGAAGACTAGTGTCACCCCGGAAGGAGAGCTTGCCAGCAAAACGTTATATGAAATTGACAATGCTGTCATTGGTAAAGAGGAGGCTTTTGACGGGTTCTACGCGGTCTGCACCAACCTTGATGGCGACACATCAACCGTTCTGGCGGTAAACAAGAGGCGCTGGCGGATTGAGGAGTGCTTCCGGATCATGAAAACCGAGTTCAAAGCCAGGCCAGTGTACCTTAGCCGCGATGACCGGATAACAGCGCATTTCATGACCTGTTTTATCGCACTGGTGGTCTACAGGCTCCTGGAAAAGCGGCTGGAGGAACAATACACGTGCAGCGAGATTGTTCAGGGTCTGCGGGACATGAATTTTCACGAGATTAAGGGGGAAGGCTTCGTTCCGACCTACACGAGAACCGATTTTACCGACAGCCTTCATGATGCTTTTGGGTTCCGCACTGACTACCAGATACTGACCACACGGCAGATGAAAAATATTTTTAAGGTCACTAAGTCTTAAGAGAAGATTACTCACTTTTTATTAACATAAGGAAACCCCGTAATCCCCTGTATTAGGAGCTTGCGGGGCTTTTTGCCTTCTGCAAGTGTCAAAGACAGGATAGTACAAGCGCATTTTTAATGCCTGTTAACCTTATTTTGGCGGCCGTGTCAACTCTTCGTGGGTAACTCCCGCTGAATTTATTAAATTTGTGTTTGATGATAATACATGCAAAATGTTTTGGATTCCGCTGCTATGGGACTTGGCTCGTTCCAGGCCTCCTCAAAAGAAGACTATGCTTCTCGTCTCCCCAGTCAGCCGGTACCGCTCCAACTGGCCATCCGTGGCCAGGTTCGCGTTCCACGCTTCCTGCGTTTCACCGGCAGGACAGGGTTCGCCTTCGAAGAGTCTTCTAGTATTCGTCGGCAGTCACTCTCCAAGTGCCATAGCAACGTATATTCCATAAATATTGTGCTTGTCTGATTTCTTAACTTGTTTACATCATAACAGCTGGTGAACTGACCAGTTTCTTCAATATCCGCTTAAGGCAGGGATGCTATGCAACAATATAAGGAATTTAAAACTCCGATGCAAACCGGGCTTAGAATACTGGTTAACCTTATTGTGAATTTATTATCATATCGCGTTTCTGGTAAACCGTCGTCTTAAAATGATTTCGATGCAAAAATGTATCAATTGATACCTCAAGGTAGGCTCATCCAGTGAAATTAATAGCATGGAAAACATCCTGAAAGCACTGCCAGCCAGCAATGACAAATGGCATTAAATAATGTACTATTGCATTAGCGGTGATGCCAAACAGCATCGAGGGCGTTTTCTCTCTCGGATTTTACCTTTTTTTGCCATAATGCCATATGATCCCATATTGATAATCACGCGCCGCCATGCTGTTGTAGTCAAAAATGGCTTCGTTAAAATCAGAAATAATGCTGATAATTATTGCCCATAGTTGGCATGCAAATTGCAGTAGTATAATGCGGGGGACTGAAGGGGCTGGCATCTGGAGATCTATCAATAGGAATGAAGTAAGGATCATTCTTCTGAAGCCGGAGACTTCAAGTCTTTAGCCATAAACCCTCTATATGGGCGGTAGAAAGCCTGCCGCCATTTTTCAAGGAGCCGGAGACCCCAGGTCTTTAGCCATAAAACCCTTCTATATGGGCGGCAGTTTATCTGCCGCCGTTTCTTTTGAACATAAAAAGGCATTTAAATATTTCACTTCATTGGAAATGTTAAAATGCCTTGAAAATACCCTTTTATTAGTTTGCAGAATGGCGATCGTGGCGCAGTCCAGTTCTAATCCCATATCGCGCCGCTTTGCGCACAATTGTGGATTGGTTTACTTTGAGCGCCCGGGCAACTTCATAGGTTGAATTATAGCGTGCAAAAGCGCTATTCAGCAGGTCGCGTTCGGCTTCTTCAACCACGGACTTAAGAGGCCTTATCGCCGCAGTACGAGATGCAGCCTGGTTAAGCGGCGGCAGATCATCGACAGTAATTAGATTATCTGTAGTTACTACCACCAGTCTTTCGACCAGGTTCTGCAGTTCACGAACATTTCCCGGCCAGTGATAATCTAACAAAATTTCCATTACGCCAGGGGCCAGGCGCTTATTCATATGATAGCGCTCGTTGTAGTATTCAAGGAAGTGGTCGATTAACGGGGTAATGTCATCGCGTCTTTCCCTGAGGGGCGGTACGTCCAGCGGGACAACGTTAAGGCGGTAATACAAGTCTTCGCGGAACTGCTGGTCTTCCACCAGAACGTCCAGATCCCGATTGGTTCCCGCCAAAATGCGCACATTTACCGGAATGGGCTTGGTTCCTCCCACCCGCGTCACCGTCCGATCCTGCAGAACTCGGAGGAACTTGACCTGCAGGTTGCGCGGCAGGTCGCCGATTTCATCCAGAAACAGGGTGCCTCCGTGAGCAACTTCAAAAAATCCAGGCTTGCCTTCTTTGCGCGCACCAGTAAAGGCTCCCGATTCATAGCCAAACAGTTCAGACTCCAGCAGAGTTTCCGGTATGGCCCCGCAATTCACCTTGACTATTGGCCCATTTTTGCGCTGGCTGCTGGAATGAATAAGGTCGGCAATCATTTCCTTGCCAACCCCGGATTCACCTTTGATCATCACGGTCGAATCAACTGCGGCCAGACGGATAGCCAGACCGAATATTTCTTCCATCCTGGGAGAGCGCATAATAATCTCTCCTGATGCCACAACCTTAAGCTGCTGCAATTCGTTCTGATACAAGTGGGACAGGCTTTCAGCCTGGTCCAAACGGCGCTGCAACTCGTTCAACTCGGTTATATCACGGACATTGGTCACCACCAGGGTTATCTCGCCTTTAGCGTCAAAGATGGGGCTGCTGGTAACCAATACATTCTTACCGGTAATCGTTTCCAGGGTGATGGTTACCGGCTCCCGGGCCTCTAGCGCCAGCAGGGTTCCCGAACGGGAGTAAAACCCTTCTTCGACCAGTTCTGCCATATGCCGGCCGTAATGCTCACGGGCCGGACTGCCAGTAATGCGTTCAAAACCCTTATTCACTCTAATCGTGTAGCCCTGTCCATCTGTGATATACAAGCCGTCGAAAGAAGATTCTATAATTGCGTCTAGTTCGCAATTCAGGCGTTTTACATATTCGAGTTCTTGAGATACCGCTTCCAGCTCTGAAATCTCCTGCAATATGGCTACAGCGCCGGATATTTGATTGTCATGATAAATAGGCGCACGGTTGGATAGAAATGAGGTATTCCCATATACAACCTTCTGTGTGGTCTGGGTAAGCCCGGTTTCGAGAACCTCGGGCAGACGGCTCATAGGCAGTGTCTTATTGATATCCTGTCCCAGGCAATCAGCGGCGTTTAATCCAGTCACCCGCTCCAGGGCTTTGTTGTAAACCCAAATGCGGTTATCCAGGTCAACGGCTACGATGGGATTATATGCATAATCCACCAGGTTGGAAAGCTCCTCCGCCCGGCTCCGCACCGACAGTGCATATGCTGCCATTTCCGGAACGCCTACGATTCCTGCAAGTTTACCGTCCTCAATCACCGGCAAGCTATCAACCGGTTTGCCCAAAAGCTGATCCGCACTGTCATCCGGATCTAATAACCGTTTCGGAGCCTGCCCGAGAGAGGCCAGGGTCCTATTATCAGCCTCTCCATCCAGAACCGCTTTTAACAGCTCTGGAATGTATACTATGGATATAAAAGCACCCTCTTCATCAACCAGTGGGAAGGGTCCGTTTTGGTCAGGCAACAGGCTCCGGACCGCCTCCGCTACGTTCATCGCCGCCAATAAGACCAATGGCTGGGCATTCATTATATCTTTTATTTTCATCATTCTCATTATTCTTTCCATTCTTCGGCTCACTTTTAATAACTTCTAAATAATACGATATATTTGATTTGCTGATCAATTTAATTAAAGCTCATATCTCGTGCTGAAACTGCACGAAATTAAGGAGGTTAACCGCTCTCTTTATCACTGCTTTATCATAAATCTATCACCAGGCCAATATACTAAATCATGGTCCCAATTTGTATTATTAATATAGGCAATGCAGGACATACAAATTGGTTTTCCATGAAAGGCATCAGCCGATAAACACCGCCAATCATACAGAAATACCACATATATCACCAGGTTTGAACATAATCAAGGGCTATCATCCGGTACATAAGCTATAGATCGCTAATAAAACGCTATGGCAGAGGAGGTTTTCCAACATGCAAAGACTATTGATTGAACAGCTTAAACCAGGAATGGTAGTTTCCCGCAACATCTTCATAAATGGAGGAGAACTCCTGATCGGAGCCGGCAGCGAATTAAACAGCACACATGTAGAGCGCCTCTCCGCACTGGGTTTTGCATCCATTTACGTGCTTAATTCCGGGCGGGAACTCATTGGCTTCGAATTAGGACCAGAAGTGATTACTGAAGAATTGCGGGTAGAAACCGTACGCACGATGAAAGACGCATTTGTTGAAGCAGCCGGCAGCAGCATGATAGACATTACCAAGGCCACCAACTCTGTGCATGCCATCTTGCAGGAAATACTGGCCAATGACGACTTTCTTTTCAATCTGATGGATATCCGCAGCCTCCGCGATTATCTTTTTGGCCACTCGGTCAATGTATGTGTCTTATCCCTAATGACCGGCCTCACCATGGGCTATCCTGAAAACCGGTTGAAGGAGCTGGGCATGGGAGCCCTGCTTCATGACCTGGGCCATTGTTTCACTCCGAAGAGCTTATTAAATAAGACCAGTTCCCTGACCGTAGAAGAAATAGATGAAATCAGAATGCACTCAGCGAATGGCTTCCAGGTCCTGCGCAAACAGCAGAATTTTTCACTGCTTGCAGCCCATGTAGCATTTCAGCATCATGAACGCTGGGACGGTAAAGGTTATCCCCGCCACCTGGGCAAGCGCGACATTCATGAATATGCCCGAATCGTTGCGGCAGCCGACGTTTTTGATGCCCTGATGTCAGACCGTCCTTTCCGGCCGGCTTATGACCTTCAGCGATCTTTGAAAATCGTCAGAGGACTGGCGGGCTCACATCTCGACCCGCATTGCGTTGAAGCGCTTCTAGCCAATGTTTCAGTATACGCACTGGGCAGCCTCGTAGAACTCAACAATGGCTCTCTGGCCATTGTCACCGGCGTCAGCCGCCAGCATCCAGCCCGTCCAACGGTACAGGTAATATATGATTCCTGCCGCAAGGCCACCAGGAAAAAACACAGCGTTGATCTTAAAGAATACAGCACGGTATTCATCCGGAGGGTTCTCAGTGAAAACGAAGTGATCGAAATGGTATCCGGATGCTGCAGCTAGATGAGCTATTCTCCTGCAGATTCAGGCGGTTCTATTGCTTCAGTCTTTTCCAGGTTCGTCCTTTTGGCTGCCGGCTCTTTCGCATCCGGACTTTCCAGAGCCTGGTCTCTTTTGATTATTGGTGCAGCGCTCATAGATGTAGCACTCATATTCACCTTCGACTCAACGATCTCTTTTAACATTTCGCGCTCGGCAACCTTCGGCTTAACCCGCCGGTGAAAATCTTCATCATCATCCAAATCAACCAGGGAGCCGAATTCATTTTTCAACTCATTGGTCATCTTGCTGAGCTTCCTCCCCATCCTGGCAGCATTGCGCGCCAGTTCCGGCACCTTTTCAGGCCCAAAAACCATCAGGGCGACCATTAATATTATCAGCAACTCCCAGGTGCCTATGTTGTCAATTATGAAACCGACCATATTTCCCCTCCTGCAATCCGGTCCACACCGAATACGCAATTCATTCTACATCTTGCCGCTGGCGTTGTAAATCCCGATACACTGACAAATGACTCCCGCAAGGCTGCCCGGGCCAATCCATATGACAATGATAACGCCGGCATCTTAATTAGTCATGGATGCAGCCAATAGTGCGAACAGTTTATGACTGATAGTGATAAGCCGTCAATTGCAATGATTTTTAAAGGGGAAGCTTAATGATGAAGCGGGTTCCATGCCCGGGACTGGACTCCACATATATCTGGCCGTTGTGATTGTTGGTGATGATAAAATATGATACCGAAAGCCCCAGACCGGTGCCTTCGCCTAAAGCCTTGGTGGTAAAAAACGGTTCAAAAATTCGCCGTTTGACAGCATCATCCATTCCAGGTCCGTTGTCTTCGATTTCGATTACCGCCATGCCGTCTTCCATACAGCTTCGCAAAATAATGGACGGATGCTGTTCAGGTTCGGCCATGCCGCCCAATGCCTGGGCCGAGTTCTTGACGATGTTTAATATGACCTGCTCGATCTCCATATCTGCGCAAACAACTGGCAGCAGTTCAGGATCGTATTTTCGCACTATATTTATGTACCTGAAATCATATTTTTTCTTAAGATCATAATCGCTGGATGCCAGTTCAATGCTTCTATCCAACAGCTGGTTAAGGTCGCAAAGCTTATGGCTGGTTTCGCTGCTCCGGCTAAACCGCAGCATGTTTTCAACGATTTTTGACGCCCGTATTCCACTTTGCCTGATTCCGTCCAGAATTTCTATTAACATTCTCTTTTCCAGGTAATCATGCAACCTATCCAGATCAATCCCGCACTCGTCAGCAATATTCTGGTTTTTTTTGTTCAGCGGATCCAGCCTTCTTTCCAGATTTTGTGCCCCTTGAATGATGCCTCCCAGGGGATTATTGATCTCGTGAGCCATACCTGCCGCCAGTCCTCCGACTGACATCATCTTTTCGGTCTGGATCATCATTTCTTCCAGACGCACTTTCTCGGTGATATCATCAACTCTGACCACAGCCCCCTCCAGATGATCGGCAGTCAGGGGATAGACCATCAACTCCGAAAAGCTGGTTTCACCGTTGTTAAGCAGCAGCACCCGATCTTCCCTGTGCACCATATTTTCTTCAATGGCTTTTTCAATGAGCGCCATCTGATTGCCCAGAGCGGGCATAACATCCCTTAGTATCCTGCCCACCGCCTGTTCTGCCGACAGACCGGTCAGCTTGCTGGCCTCTGCGTTCCACTGGGTTACCAGGCCATTCTGGTCAACCCCGATTAGGATTGAGGGCATAGAATCAATAATGTTCTTCAGTAATTCTCTCAGATTGACCAATTCGGTGTTGCGCTTTTCTTGTTCGACAATGAGTTCGGCCTGTTCTTGCCTGGAACGCCCCAGCTCGTTAACATTTTTTTCCAGGGTATGGATCAATTCAACCAGTCGCTCTCGCATTTTGTTAAAGGCTCCCGCCAATACCCCCAGTTCGTCAGGCCGCTCACTGCCTGCGGCTATGGCATCCAGCTCCCCATCGCCCAGTCTCCTGGCTGTATCTGCCAGAACCAGGATGGGCTGGACAAAGCTTCGTGACATGACTGAAGCAATCCAAATCGAGGCAATAATACCCGCCAATATAAGGAAGCCCGAATAAAAACGCATTTGGTTAATGCCCGCATAGGCCTCTTGTTCAGGCATTTCCACCACTGCTGCCCAGTTGGTTTCACTAATGGGCGCGTAGGCTCCAATAACCTCCTGACCGGTTAATCCTGTATATTTCCCAATCTGGCCGTTATCTTTGCCATCAGCATGCATAAAAGCAGCCACTGCAGGTATATTATTCATTTCTTCCCCATATCGCTGCAAAACTGTAGACAGGTCCTGGTAGGCTACGAACCGCCCCTTATTATCAACGATATATGCGTAACCGGTTTCTCCGTTTTGAATGCCGGCTAATTCCTGCCACAACAGGCTCAAATTTACTTCGGCACATAATGCTCCGTCCGGCGAGCCATTCTCTTTGATTGCCGGAACAACTGCCAGAACTGACAGCAAGCCATTGTCATCCGATAAATAAATGGGACTGATGTAGGTCCGGCCAGCCATAGCCTCGCGATAGTAATCAGTATCTCCGGCAAAGCCCAGTTCATCCGGCAGGTAAGTATGATTCCGCGAAACCTTGATTTGCTCGTATCCTTCAGAATCAAGCAGAATCAGCTGGCTGACCAGCAGGCGCCTTTCCATCAGCAGCCTTTCCAGAGCGCTCTTCTTTTGAGCCGCATTCATATTTTCTATTGATTCCAGGGACAAAAAAAGTTCTAGAGAGTCAATTGCTTCGACCAGATAGGATGAAATAACTACTGATACCTGGTTTGCCCGCTGCTGTTGCAGTTGATAAGCGCTTTTTTCTTCTGCCTGCATAGCAATCCCAGCTAATCCCAGCCCCATGATCAGTAAAATCACTACCAAAAGGCGCACCATGGCCAGGCTCAGTTTGCCTGCCAGGCTCTTCAGCCATGGCAAATTATTTTCTTTGACTGGTAATTCATCCGGCATTTATCTCACCTGCCATTAATCCATGCCTGCCTGACCGCTATGTCTGAAGGCCATACGGGAACCATTTCGCCATTCTGGATCTGGGATATAAAAAGTGGAGCATATTCATTCTGGCCGTCTTTATTAAAGCGCAAGCGTTCGGCCGGCAGAATCATATGCGGTCCACTGGGCATGTCGGTTGTGGCCAGCTCTCTTCTTAACGCTTCCCGATCGGCAGAGCCAGCTTTCTCCAGAGCTTCTTTTAATAGCCATACAGCCTGGTAGGCATAGGCGCTGTCTCCATTAATATCAACGTTAAAACGCTCCTTGAAGCGATTATTCAACGCCGCTCCACTCTCATCGTATTTCGAGTATTCAACCACCGTAAAGCTTCCTTCTGCCAGCACACCCAGGCTTTCTACATATTCAGGAGACACCGTCCCCCCGGCTGAATCCACCATCGGAATGTCCATTCCAGAAGCAGAAAGCTCACGTTTAATAAGAACACTATCGGACAGGTAGGCCGCTTCCAGGATTGCATCCGGTTGAGATGCCAGCAAATCATTCACCTGCTGGTGCAAATCGGTGACACCTTCAGCTACATAGCTGATCTCGGCCGCCAGTTCCATGCCATGCTGCCGTAAGGCCTCTTTTTGGGCCAGGGCGGCAGCAGTGCCAAAATCAGTATTCTCATGGATCAGGGCTACCTTTTTCACTGTGTAACCGGAAGTTGAACCCAGGCTGTCCAAAAACTCAACCTGGACTTTTCCATAATCCGATGCTTTGGGAGCAATGCGAAAGGTATAGCGGAATCCCCGCTCGGTGATAACATCAGCAATAGCCATTTCGACGATAAAGGGGGTTTTGAGCTTTTCTGCGGTCAGGGTTGCGGATTTGGTGACACTGCTCTGATATGCTCCAATCACGGCGCATACTTTTTCGTTATTTATAAGGTGTTCCACTTGCTTGATGCCAGTGCCAGTATCACCGGCGCTGTCTGCGAAAACAGCTTCTACCTTTGCCCCTCCCATTGACTCAATGCCGCCGGCCGCATTGATTTCTTCAATAGCCAGGATAACTCCCCTGCTGCTGTCCCGGCCCTTGTCTGAAAGGTCTCCGCTCAAGGGCAGGATAACACCAATGGCAACTCGTGTCTCTACCATATTTGAGGTGCGGCTGCAGGCACAGGGAAAAGAGCAAATTACAGCTGTTAATACGGCTATAATGGCAACCCGGATTTTCTGCATCTCATCACCTCCGTTTTCATAACCATGATCACGATGATGATAGCATATGCTTGTACAAACATATGCCGCCGGCTATCCAATGTGAATTTGACAGGAAATGCTTATTACTAAATGGCCATATTAATATAATACATCAAATGACATAATGCGATAAGATATTTCTGCTTTTTACCATCTTTGCAGGCAAGTACCTGCGCGTATATTATGTTAATCCAATGATTTTTCCTGGCCGGGCTGGATATGTCCGATGCGAGCATGTAGAATAGTACATAAATCATGTCCGGTCAGTGCGGCAACCTGCCGCCAAACCAGAAGGAGGCCCTGCAATGGCTGTTGTCATGACAATAGATAATGAAACCTGCAGCAAATGCGGATTGTGTTTTGAGGTATGCCCGGCTATGGCCATCAGCTGGGAAAAGGGTCAGTTTCCCGTGCAAAACCCGGTGCGCCGGGAGATATGTATCGAGTGCGGTCAGTGTATGGCGGTCTGCCCTAATGAATCGATTATCACCGGGGATATGAACTATGAGTCTGATTTTACTCCGCTGGCCCGGGAACACATTGGCTACCAGGACTTTATTGACCTGACCACTTCCAGGCGTTCAATACGCAACTTCAAAGATAAGCCCGTGCCGCGCGATCTCCTGGAAAAAATTGTTGCAGCCATCGCCCAGGCCCCGATGGGTTTCCCACCTCATAAAACTGAACTGACTGTCATCCAGAACCGGGGTGAGATTGAAAAAATGCTGCCTTATATGATCGATTTCTATGACCGTCTCTTGAAATGGTTCGCCAACCCCGTGAAGCGTTTCTTTATTAAGCGTGACGCCGGACCCGAAACCTTTTCCTCCATGCAGAATCACTTGATACCGATTCTAAAGATTAAAATGCCTGATATGAAAAAAGGCGGCCGGGACGAAATAGCCCGCGGCGCGCCTGTTCTAATACTCTTTCATGCAAAGAAGCTGGCCGAAAGCCACACTAATGACGCTTATATCGCGGTCGGATACGGTTTGCTGGCTGCTCATGCCCTGGGTCTCGGGGCCACGGCGATTTCCCTGATCCCTCCGGCCATTAGTCGATCACCGGAGCTCAGGCAAATGCTGCAACTCGAAGACGACCAGGAAGTAACCGCATCTATGATCGTCGGTTACCCGCGCTTCCGTTACCAGCGCGGTGTACTGCGCTCTCTGGCGCGGGTAAGGTGGATGTGAATCCATTTTAACGGCCGTCCTGCTCCTCGGCATCGAAGGTGTCGACAGTAACCGTTTTCATGATCTGGGCCTGAATCGGCTTGTCAGAATAATCGGTTTTGCTTGCCACTATGCGGTCGGCTTCCTCCATGCCGCTAATAGCCCGTCCAAAAGCTGCATAATCGCCGTCCAGGAACGGAGCGTCAGCCACCATGATAAAGAACTGGGAACCTGCTGAATCTGGCATAGCTGACCTGGCCATGGAAAGCACTCCGCGTTCGTGCAACAGATCGTTGGTTACACCGTTGCGAGCAAATTCACCTTTGATCTGATACCCAGGTCCACCCATTCCGTTTCCGTCCGGACATCCCCCTTGTATCATAAATCCCGGGATAACTCGGTGGAATCCTACTCCATTATAAAAGCCTTGCTGGACCAACTGGACAAAGTTCTTAACTGATATCGGGGCGATTTCGGGATAGAGCTCTAAAACGATCTGATTATCATTTTCCATGGTAATGGTTACAACTGGATTTTTACTCACTTTTTTCATCCTTTCCATTGACAGATGCCGCTATTATATCAAAATTCATCGAAGTAAATAACAGTATTTGCACGATAATAACATCGCCAGATTATAAACCGCTTATGTGAAACAATTCCACTTGCAGATCGTCCGATACGTGTATATACTCTCATTAAGAAATGGCGACGAAAAGCGGTGGCTAATTATGAGTCAGGAAAACCCCAGGATTGATCCCCGTCTGGCAGGCGAAATATCCCGTTCTTGCGTCAGTTTCAACCTTCGCAAGAGTGCTCGTCTGGTAAGCCACGCCTATGACCAGGCCTTCAGCGAGCTGGGCATTAAAAGCACCCAGTTTTCGGTTATGATGGGGACGGCAATTCAAAAAAAGGCTTCCATAAAAAATATGGCCAAAGCCCTGGGCATGGATAGAAGCACTCTCAGCCGCAATGCCCGTTTACTGGCCAGCAAGGGTCTGATTCAGCTGATGGACGGCGAAGACCGGCGCGAGCAACTGATCGCTCTTACAGAAAGCGGATGGGAAATGCTCGAAAAGGCTATCCCGGTCTGGCAGCAAACCCAGGCTGGATTGGAAAGCGAATTCGGCGCGGAATGGCTGGATGGCCTGCTGAACCGGTTAAAAGAGTTAAACCGGCGCCTGCCCTGATTTTGTTGCCATATTATGTGTATATACAACTAATGACAATTAATTATATTTACAGAAAGGATGTAAGTTATGAAGGAAAAAATCAAAGCATTTGCTCTGAAATTGGGTGCAGACGACGTGGGGATCACTTCGGTGGAGCGCTACAACAGCCCGCTTTCTCCCCCAATAAAGGATCTGTTCCCGGAAGCGCGCTCCATTATTGTTATGACTGTAAAAGAAATGTCTCATTGCGAAAGCCCCAGCCCGCAGCTGGCTATGAACGGCCGTCTGGACGTTATGGAATATGCGCGTCATAGCTCTTATGAAATGACCCGCTTTGTCGAGAAAAGTCTGGGCGGCAGAGCTATGAGCATTCCACTGTCTTATCCCCAGAGCTTTACGCCCAAGGCCATGGGCACGGTCGGAGAAGTATCCCTGCGTCACGCCGCGGTTGCCGCTGGATTGGGCACATTTGGCCGGCACAACCTGGTTATCCATCCCCGATTGGGCTCAAGAATTCTATTTATGGGAGTGTTAACCGACCTGGAACTGGAGTCCGATCCGGTGATTGAGGAATCTTTATGCAACGACTGTATGCTTTGCGTGGAGGAATGCCCGGCTGGAGCCCTGGATGAAGAAGGCAAAACTGACGTTATGAAATGCCTCCGGGTTTCCCAGCCATACGGACTGGGGGCAAATATCGGCTTCTGGCGCCGCTTTACCGGCAGCACTCCTGAAGAACAGAAAAAGATGGTCAGCAGCCTTGATTTCATGCGCATGTACCAGGCCCAGCTGATTGGATTCCAGTATTTTTGCTTCAAGTGCTATACGAGCTGCCCTTTTGACTGATCAACTGCCGGTGTGACGGTTCTTTTGGATGCAAAAGAACCGTCACCTTTTGTCGTGTCCGCATATTACTCCAGATCGTATATGACTTTGAACCGCTGGAACTGTTTCTCCACCAGTGAGCGTTTGCGTTCGCTTCCGTGAGCGGGAAGAAACAGGCGGCACCCGGTTTCCAGCAGCTTTCTCCAGCTTTCCACGAGCAAACGAGGCTGGTCGGCAAAAGGCGGAAAAACAGCGTTTTCCGTGAGCCCCCACATGGTATCGCCGACAATAGCGATCTCTCCATCTACAATCACACTAAGTGAACCAGATGAATGACCCGGAGTATGCATAATAACCGCGTTAAAACCGGTTGAATCCATATTGCATGAATCCTCCACCATAATATCCGGGATCACCGGCTGATACGGGAATCTCATCCCCGGTCTCCCGGCCAGCTGGTTCGTAAACCAGCGGGTAATTACCAGGCTTCCTCCCGGCAAAGGACTATCCCCCTTTTCCAGATAAGCAGCTTCGCTCTGGTGTACATAAAATGAGGGCTTATAATATTCCTTAATTTTTGCGGCGTTTTCTGCATGATCAAAATGGGTATGAGTCATTATCACTGCTTGAAGTACTTTTTCATTTATGGCCAGTGCGTCAAGGGAGTTAAACAGACTGTCCCATTGCAGGCGGCCACCGGTGTCCACCATAAAATAATTACTGCCGTTATACACCAGGAATACGTTGCAGCGCCCTTTTAATACCCGAAACACCTGGTGCCCGCTTTTAGTCGTCCATATTTTCAAGCTGGCAGCATCTCCTTCCGTTCTCTGGTGCCTATCGCTGGCAACTAACCAGAAAGAAAAAAACTCTTTATCAAATTATAGCGATACCTGTCATCATATGATAGATTGTAGTATATATTCATTATTCACACTTTTTAGCGCTTATGACCTAATTTTTCCAGTAAAAGATACATTGGAGGTGTTTACAGGATGGATGCAATGGAAGCCTTAATGACCCGTCGCAGTATCCGGAGCTTTCAGGCTGGCGAGGTGGTAGCCGAAGATGATCTGATGGCCATTCTAGACGCAGGACGCATGGCGCCTTCGGCCGGCAATCTGCAGCCCTTGTTTTTTATCGTAGTGAAAAATAGCGAACAGAAAGCCCGGGTCAGGGCAGCGGCCTTCGACCAGGAAATTATCTCCCTTGCTTCTCTGGTGGTAGCGGTTTGCGTTGATCCAGAGCGCTCCGCCAAATATGGAGACAAAGGCCGCAATTATTTTAGCTCCCTCGATGCCGCTAATGCTACCGAGAATATTCTATTGGCGGCCCATGCTCTCGGTTACGGAGCGTGCTGGGTGGGCGGCTTTGATCCCAAAGCGATGCGCGAAGTGCTCGGCTTGCCTGAAGATTTCCGAGTGGTTTCGCTGATTCCCATCGGCAAGGCCGCAGCCCAACCGGAAACTCCTGATCGGCGCACGCTTAAAGACATGCTTCGTTTCGATCGCTGGTCATAGATTAAAATTTGTAAAATTGTATTGCGAAGGAGAATGAGTGTTGGCAGTATTATTACATTGCGACAGCTGCAAGAAGGAATTTCCGGCGGCAACAATTAAATTCATGGGGGAGATTGTGGAAAGTCCGGGGAAAATACGCCTTCATTTTTTCTGCCCCTTCTGCCAGGCGGCCCGGGGAGACAATAATCCTAACTACCGTTATGTTGAAGAAAATCCACAAATGGTCCGCTATGTAGAATATTTGAATCAGAAATAGCGAGGGTTAAAGGCACAATAAAACACAGGGGACGGCTTAAACCGTCCCCGTGATTTATGGTATGGGAGGAGTCAGCCATGTCAATACACGGCACTCTGGGCATGAAGGTTGCAGCACGCATAGTTAGTGTCAAGGGGCACTGCGTAGCCTGCCACCAGGAAGGCCAGCAGTTCGAAATCAGTTGTCTTAATCCAGGCGATTTATGCGGTTTTTTCTTTCATACCATTTTTGGCGATTTGCAGACCTTCCAGTTCGGAGGCAGCATGCCCTGGTGGCAGGATGATACCATTACTCTTATCTGCCCTGATCCGAGCAATCCGGTTACCCTCGAACTGGTACGCAGCCCGCGCGAATAGCCCGAATATAGTCAGGCATTTCCGAATTGCCCTTGGCTTAATTTTCATAAAGGCTGGGTTCGGGCACCGTAATGGTTATATCCTCTTTAGCCAGGCTGGGATCGGAAATCAGTTTCAACAGCTCCTGGAAGTCTCCGGTGCATCTGGCCACCTGCATAATGAGCTCCCGCCAGGCCAGGGTTTTAGTCATTGTTTTAACTATAGTTGCCGCCGGCTTCTTGTCAATATCATCTAGATCGATCAGCGCGTTAGCGGCAAATTTCTTCAGCATTTGCTTTTGAACCTCTCCCGGGGCCGATTTGATGGCAGCGTCCACGAACAGCTGACCCACTTCGGGGATCTCGTCCAGGGATATATATCCATCGTTAATGTATGCCAGGGCCAGCTTTTTCACCCCGTCTTTGCACACCTCTTCCCCCATGTTCTCGATCATCAGCTTTTCTGCCGCGTCATCTTTGGTAAAAAGCTCATTGCCCTTCATGCCCCATATTGCTTTCACCAGGGTGTAGGTCGACAATCCCAGCGCCATATCATCGGTTTTAGTTATGATAATCTGATCGCCTGCCTCAACCTTGAGACCGGTGAGCGGGGTTAGCCTGGCGCTGCCCAGTTGTTCACGAACGTCCCCCCATTCATAGCTGTCGGTGAAGCTCTGCCCGAGTAAGGAAAATCCTTCGTATAGCTCTTCAAAAGTGCCACCGGGAGTAGATATTCCTGATACCGGATAAAGCCCTTTTATCTTGTTCGACTTGTCTTTAATAATAACCACGGCATCGCAGGACATCTCGGTCAACTGGAGGCTCCGGTTGAACACGTTCATGTCCACCAGCCATCCGTTCTGACCGCTCTTCTGGGCTTTAAAAGAATCAATTATAAATGAATCCGTCAGCCAGTTAACGGTCGGACTTCCCGAAGTATTTTTCAAAGCATTTCTGATAGTAAAAATCCCCACGGTCCTGGTTTCGTTGGCAATAGCAACTGCTACCTGGGAAAATGGGCTGTCCGGCCTGTCACCTCTTGCTAAAACCCGGTAGCCGTAGACTTCGCCGACTACTATGGATTTGTCAGAATAATGCACCGTATTTTCAGTGCTTGCTGGTATAGTAAACGTTTGCAGATTCACTTTGAAATTATCGTCTGTGCTGCGCTGCAACACATAGCTTGTCGCACCCGGCACAGAATTCCAGGAAAGCTCAATGCTGCTGGTTTTCGTGTCACCAACCTTCAGTTCCGGAGTGTTCAACGGCCTGAGCTCGTCTGGCATAACCTTTATATTTAGCGATTTGCCATCATAGTCATTGGTGCTTTTAAATTCAGATTTGCCGTTCTTGACCAGCTCGATCTTCACGTCCCTTACATAGCCGTTGCTTTTCAAACCCGGTGTGTTTATCTGGATCGTCTTTTCATATAATCGCTGGCCATCAACCAAATCACTGGACTGGTATGGCAGCTCAATCCGGTACTGTCCGTCTAGCAAAACATTCACGCTGGCCCCTTCGGATCCTTTGTCCAGCTTGACCCGGAATCTTAACCTGTCACCTGCATAAACATTATCGAGGGGCATTATGTCGAACAGGGGCTGGGCCATCGCGGCCATGCCCTGCGCGGTCTCGCGAGCAACCGGATATACATAAATGCTGGGAACTGCAATAAGGCTAACCTTGAACAGCACTTTCTCTCCGTTCTGTTCATAGCATACCGCCACCTTGCTCCCGGCGCTGACTTTGCTGATCCAGACCTCGTAATCGCCCAGCTTCATTCCGGCCGGCAAAGTTGCGGTTATCTTTGTATCGGTTATCTGCAAATCGCTGATTTTAGTCTGTCCGGTGTTTTTAGTTGAATAATCAGTACCGGCCGGATCCACAGCCATTAGAGTCAGGGTGTCAACACCGGAATACAGCCCCTTGAACCCGGTGCCGTCAATTACCATTTTGGTCGTCCCAAGCAGGTCGGTGCTCAGGGGGGATAAATTGGTTATTTTGGCTTTGGAATCAGATTGCACTTTGAAATATAGCTTCTGACCGTCTTTTTCAAAACAGGACTCGCTGCCAGACCAATTCTTGGCTATCCATACCGCATAATCGCCGTCTTTCATGCCTTTAGGCAGGGTCACCGTTGTAGAGGTTGCCGTTGCTGAAAGCATTTTAATCTGTGTGTCACCGGTGTTTTTGGTTGAATACTTGGTTCCCGAAGCGTCCTTCGGTGTCAGCGCAACCACCTCTACCTTATCTGAATAACCGACGAATCCAGTTCCCTTTATGGTCAGGGTGATCCCGGCATTGGGATCACCGCTCATGGGATCGACTTCGCTTATCACCGGTTTGGGATTACCCACCACAATGCGAACATCCTTCGGAATGTTTTCATTCTCGCTATTTACCGCCGTGAAGCGCAAAGTATATACTCCGCTGGACGTAAATGGAACCGAGACGTTCAGCTTGTTTCCCAGTACCTGGCCCGGGATCAGCTTTTCCGGGGTTTTATCAAGCATCTTGTAAAGATTCATGGCCAGGGCATTTCCGCTGGCAGCCGCTTCAATTTTTAACGTGCCGACCGAAAAAGCCTGGTCATCTTTAGTGACCGGTGTTCCATTAATACTGATTGATTCAACAGCCGGAGCCTCATTGGGGCGCACTACGAAAAAGGCCTCTTTATTAACGGTGCCTGCGGTTATTCGCACCTTTCGTTTGTAGCTGCTGGCTGGTCCGGGAGAATTCACGGTTAGTTTGTATTTGTAAATCGAAGAGCCGTCACTGGCCGGCGCCCCATCCTTGCTCATGGCCATCTTGTCTGCCATCAAGGTGGAGCCGTTGCCATTATCGAACTGAATTACCACCGACGACGGAGCGCCGCTGATACTGGCGGTGAAAAGGAACTCCTTGCCTGCGTATCCTTCATATATGGACCCGGTGCTGTAAACTTTTCCGTTTACCCCGATGTCACCAATAGCTGTTGTTCCGGCAGGTGTGCTGACTGCTTTAACCTGGAATGACTTGATTTCGCTAATTATCTCGTTGTTGCTGCCATCAACGGCGCATACTTTGAAATAACGATTGAAGCTCTCCGCCGAACAGCCCGAAGAGCTTAACGCTTTGGAAAATGAGTACGTCACCGTGCCATCAGTGCTGCGTGATTCTTCCTGCATCTTAAAATTGGCTTTACAGCTTGCTTTATCCGCCCAGGAGCCATATTTCCCCAGACCGAGGTCAAAGCATACATAAGCATAAGCTGGATTGCCTTTAACCCCGGCCGTGAACCTGAAAGTGTCTCCTACCACTCCTGTTCCGGGTTCAACCGCAACCGAGCCGCTCACAAATTCCATGGCTGCGGCTGCAGCGGATTTGGTCGTGAAACTCTGAACACTGCCTTCAATACTGCCAGTTGAATTACTTGCCAATGCTTTGTAATAGTAGGTCGTATTCGGCAGCAATCCGCTCAAATCCCCGTAGAAATTCCCGGTGCTCTGGCCGTCCAGGCCATATCCATAGCTAACCTTGCTCAAATTGCTGGCGCTGGTGCCGTACTTGAAATAGAAATCAGTCAGGGCGCCGTCGCTGTTTACATAGCCCTGAAGGGTTGCAGTACTAGCATCATAAGCCTTGGGGCTGGATGTCGTTACCGAATACTGGCCAGACAGCGGTTCGGTCCTTAAGCTGGCGGTGTAACCTTCGCTCTGGCCTGCTGAATTCACCGCGCAGGCTTTGTAATAATAGGTTGTATTCGGCTGCAGGCCGGTCAAATCGCCAGTAAACGTGCCACTGTTCTGTCCGTTCAGACCATAACCGTAACAGGTCTGGCTTAAATTGCTGGAACTGGTGCCATATTTGAAGAAGAAGCTGCTCAAGGCGCTGTCACTGCTGACATAGCCTTGTATGGTCGCTGTGGTAGTTCCATAAGTAGAGGGGTCATAGGTTGTAACCGCGGGTTTGTTGGCCACAACCAAAGCCTGGGTCTTGAAGCTGGCTGTATAGCCTTCGCTCTGCCCTGCTGAATTCACCGCGCAGGCTTTGTAATAATAGGTTGTATTCGGCTGCAGGCCGGTCAAATCGCCAGTAAACGTGCCACTGTTCTGTCCGTTCAGACCATAACCGTAACAGGTCTGGCTTAAATTGCTGGAACTGGTGCCATATTTGAAAAAGAAGCTGCTCAAGGCGCTGTCACTGCTGACATAGCCTTGTATGGTCGCTGTGGTAGTTCCATAAGTAGAGGGGTCATAGGTTGTAACCGCGGGTTTGTTGGCCACAACCAAAGCCTGGGTCTTGAAGCTGGCTGTATAGCCTTCGCTCTGCCCTGCTGAATTCACCGCGCAGGCTTTGTAATAATAGGTTGTATTCGGCTGCAGGCCGGTCAAATCGCCAGTAAACGTGCCACTGTTCTGTCCGTTCAGACCATAACCGTAACAGGTCTGGTTTAAACTGCTGGAACTGGTGCCATATTTGAAGAAGAAGCTGCTCAAGGCGCTGTCACTGCTGACATAGCCTTGTATGGTCGCTGTGGTAGTTCCATAAGTAGAGGGGTCATAGGTTGTAACCGCGGGTTTGTTGGCCACAACCAAAGCCTGGGTCTTGAAGCTGGCTGTATAGCCTTCGCTCTGCCCTGCTGAATTAACCGCATAGGCTTTGTAATAATAGGTTGTATTCGGCTGCAGGCCGGTCAAATCGCCAGTAAACGTGCCACTGTTCTGTCCGTTCAGACCATAACCGTAACAGGTCTGGTTTAAACTGCTGGAACTGGTGCCATATTTGAAGAAGGAGCTGCTCAAGGCGCTGTCACTGCTGACATAGCCTTGTATGGTCGCTGTGGTAGTTCCATAAGTAGAGGGGTCATAGGTTGTAACCGCGGGTTTGTTGGCCACAACCAAAGCCTGAGTCTTGAAGCTGGCTGTGTAGCCTTCGCTCTGCCCTGCTGAATTTACCGCGCAGGCTTTGTAATAATAGGTTGTATTCGGCTGCAGGCCGGTCAAATCGCCAGTAAACGTGCCACTGTTCTGTCCGTTCAGACCATAACCGTAACAGGTCTGGTTTAAACTGCTGGAACTGGTGCCATATTTGAAGAAGAAGCTGCTCAAGGCGCTGTCACTGCTGACATAGCCTTGTATGGTCGCTGTGGTAGTATCATAAGTCGAGGGGTCATAAGTAGTTACCGAAGGCTTGGTAGCGACCGGCAGCGAGTCTGTCTGGAATGTCTGGATGCCGCCCGTGGAAGGCCCGGCTGAATTCCAGGCATAGGCCTGGTAATAATATGTTGTGCCCGGCTGTAAACCGCTCAGGTCAGCCGAATAGGAGCCTGATATATGGCTGTATCCAACCGGAATTTTATCCATGTTAGAAGAACTGGTTCCGTACTTGATGCCATATTCCGTTATATAATCACCGCCGTTTTTATCGACGCTCCCATATACGCAGGCGCTGTATTCAGTAACACTGCCGTATGATCCGGTGGATACCGTGGGCGGTACTACCGCTCCTAAAGCCAGGCCTCCGCTCAATGGCACCAGCATAGCAACCATCATAACAATCGCGACCTGGGACAATACTGCCTTTTTTTTTAACATTAACCCGTTCACTCCCCATTCTATTGTTTTATTCACACCAGAATATCCCTGTCGCTGACTTACAGGAACTATATGTAATAACCAGGTCCTTCTTGCGACCCCAATCCGGTTCTATCCTTTAGTACATCTATCACACTGGTAATATATTGTAAAGCTGATTTTCTATAGATAGGAACCAGTGCAAACACAGTCATAATGGGCAACACATAGATTGCTCCACGGTGATGTTCTGAACGACTGAACCAGCAGTCAGGTATCTGTAATAGAACCTGATACATTACTGGCAAGCTATTTCATCTTTAGATGGTGCCAAATGTAATTTATTAATCTTTTCTTTCATTCCTGCCAATATATGTATGACAATAGTTCCTGTAACAGTCCGGATACAGGGCAGGGACATCCCCATCGCCTGGCTGCAGACAAAAAAATTGGCTTCAGCGCATACATGCGATGAAGCCCAAGAGGGTGTGTAAAGTCAATACAATGAATAATGAGGCGCCGGGTATGATATAAACAGGCGGGAAAAGGTTTTCCCTGCCTGTAGACATCTCATCTAGCTACTTTGCGTAATCGTAGAATCCTTTACCGGTTTTAATGCCGAAGTGGCCTGCCCTGACCTTTTGTTTTAACGCCAGCGAAGGTCTGAATTTCGGGTCGCCAAACTCCTTATAAAAATACTCCACTACCATCAGCAGAATATCAATACCGACCAGGTCGCACAGAGCCAGGGGACCGATAGGCATATTAGCTCCAAGCTTCATGGCTTCATCGATCTCGGCCGCAGATGCCACCCCTTCCTGGAATGCGCAGGCTGCATCGTTTAAATACGGCACCAGCAAGCGGTTGACTATAAATCCGGGGGATTCTTTGGCTTTGATGGCTTTTTTACCTATTTTCAAGCAGGCATCCATAGCCAGGTTTACAGTTTTTTCGCTGGTTTCAACTCCGGGTATGACCTCGACCAGCTTCATAACCGGAACGGGATTGAAGAAATGCATTCCCACTACCTTGTCCGGCCTCCCGCTGGCTGCTGCAATTTCAGTTATGCTGAATCCCGAGGTATTGGAAGCAATCACCGTGTTAGGATTGCAGATATCGTTCAATTCCTGGAAAACCCTTTTTTTAATATCCAGGTTCTCTACGATGACTTCGATAACCAGATCACAGTCTTTGAGGTCAATATTGTGGGTGCTGCACTTAATATTAGCCAGGTTCTGCTCCCGGTCCTTCTCGCTCAGCTTGCCCTTGCTTACATCCTTATCCCAGTTTTTAGTCATATTTTTAAGGGCTTTATCCACCAGCTTCTGTTCCAAATCCACCAGTACAACATCCAGACCGGACTGCGCACCGACCTGGGCTATTCCTGCGCCCATTGAGCCAGCGCCGAGGACCCCCAGTTTTTTCACTGTCATTTTGGAACCTCCTTTTCAATAATTACAATGCTTCTATAATTGTAGCCATGGCTGGACCGCCGCCCGCACACAGTGTCGCGCATCCAAACTGCTTCTTGCTGCGCTGCATTTCATTCATAAGAGTGATTATCAGCCGGGCACCGGTCATGCCTACTGGATGCCCCAGGGCAACACCGGAGCCTAAAACATTGATCTTGTTAACATCAACCTTTAGCTCGCGGTTGCAGGCAATTACCTGAGCCGCAAAGGCTTCATTCATTTCCCATAATTCAATGTCGTCGATATTCATGTTGGCAAGCTTTAAGGCTCTGCGGACAGCCGGCACTACTCCGATCCCCATTATTTTGGGATCCACCGAAGCCGAAGCGGTCGCTACGATACGGGCCAGTGGCTTAATACCCAGTTCTTTGGCGCGATCCGCTCCCATTAGAATCATGGCCGATGCTCCATCATTGATCGAGGAAGCATTGCCGGCGGTTATCGAGCCGTCCTTCTTGAAAGCCGGTTTCAACTTGGCCATGGACTCCAGGCTAACCTTGGCATTGGGATGTTCATCGGTATCAAAGGATACTATGCCCTTTCTGGTTTTAATTTCTACCGGAACAATTTCGTCTTTAAACTTACCCGCCGCAATTGCTGCACATGCTCTTTGATGGCTCATTAAACCCCAATCATCCTGTTCCTGACGAGGAATGCTGTACATTTCCACCAAATTTTCGGCAGTAACACCGGCATGGTAATTGTAGAAAGCATCAATAAAGGCGTCATACATCATACCGTCTTCAAATTTATCAGAGCCCATGCGATAGCCCATCCGGGCTTTGAGCAGCAAATATGGAATATTGGTCATGCTCTCATGACCCACGGCTGCGCCTATATCTATTTTGCCCAGCTGAATCTCCTGGCTGATGATCTCTGCCGCTCTCATCGAGGAGGGGCATTGCTGATTTATCGTAACCGACACCGTTTCCACGGGACAGCCGGCATGGATAGTTACCTGGCGGCTGGGATTCCCTTTGCATCCGGCTTGATAAACATGCCCGGTGGCAACCTCCTCAATCAGGGCCGGCTCTATCCCGGCTTGCTCAATTGCCGCCTTGAACGCTATGGTGCCCAGCTGAACGGCTGTAAAGTCCTTGAGAGTGCCCATGAAATCTCCAATCGGAGTTCTCTTGCCTGCTACTATTACTACATCACGCATTCCAGATCCACCTTTCTGTCCAATCATTAATCGCACAAATAGTGCGGGAAAATGGAGCTTCCCGTAGCAGGTGCTGCAAACCTGCGGCAAGCAGCGCTGCGTTGGGCTCCAAAGCCTTGATTAGTATCGTTTACATGCCCTTGGATTTCATCAAATCCATCATGGGCTGATAGCTGCTCTCGAACATTCCCATGAATGCCTCAAAATCGCCGGCCAGCAACGCCCGGCCATTGCCCAGATACACCGCCAGCGGGTCGAGGGTGCGCATAATTGTCACCTGCTCTTCGGTAGGAGGTTCTGTTTCGCATAATTTTGGTGAAACAGCCAGCTCCCATTGAACCGAGGCCTTGACCTTGTCCAGGTCCACTCCGGGATGGATTTTTTCCAAAAACATTTCGCAGGTATCCTGATCGAAACGATAAACCCCCATGGTGGTTACCACTGCCGCCGGACCGCCTCCACGCAGCCCCGCCTTTTCGCGTTGTCCAGGACCATAAATGTGTCCAGGAGAAGTGAGATAATCAAGCTTATTGACAAAATTCCGGCCGTCCTGACGCATCATGATTATGGTGCGGCTGGCCGAGGAAGCGATATCATTGGCACCTCCGCTGCCGGCCAATCTAACCTTGGGATTGGCCACATCAGGACCGATCATGGTTGAATTAAGATTGCCGAATTTATCGATCTGGGCTCCGCTTATGCAGCCTACATCAACCAGACCCGATTGTTGAGCGCCCATGACTTCCCGCTGGGAGCCGACATAATATGCTCTTTCATTATTAACCGCGCAGTTGACGCACATGGGCAGGCGCCGGGGAGAAGGCCCCACCGCACCGTATTCCACCATCATGTTGAAGTCAGGCGCATGGGTAAATTTTGCCACGGTAGCAGCCATCAAGGGCATGCCGACCCCTATGAAAGCCAATTCGCCGTTTTGAATTTCCCGGGCCACCGTTGCAGCCATTAGTTCCGGCAATGAATACTTGCTTGCATATTCACTCATGCTTATCACCTCATCTCTCCAAATTTCTGATATTTGTGTTCACTTTGCTGCAAGCGGTTGAGCCGGTCAAAACCGACCATTTTGCAATAATCATCCCAATCCTCGGTGCCTAAAACGAACTTATCCAGCCATGCTTCACAGCCTTCCTGGGTGGAAAACTGTTGATAAGCGTCCAGACCATAGGCCAGGTCGTGGTGATAGTAGAAGCTGGATTCTCTCCAGTGGGCGCCAAAGGGAGCATGAACCACCGCATCTACATAGTAGTATGGAATTGTGGTCATATTAGGCATGCGCCGGATCTCGTCCTGGGTGACTATTTCTTCGACTGTTACTATTACGTGCTTGGAAGCCCTTGCCAGGGTATCGGTGTTCCCGTATAGCCCAATACATTGCACATTGCCAATTTCATCAGCGCGAGCGCAATGCATGATGCCCACATCAGGAGTGGAAGCCGGAACCAGTGCCACCGGCCGGTTGGTATAAGGGTCGTCGACCACTTTGACCAGGGGATTGTATTTCGGGATTTCCGAACCCAGCATTGATTTGGTTGGCATGAACGGCAAGCCCATGGAACCCGCCAGCCAGCGCATAGCAGCACCGTAATTGCTATATTCTTCAACTTCCAGGGGCCGGGGGATGCCTTTTTCCACTGCCCGCCGGAAAACCTTGTCCTCGCCTTCAATTCCTCCCCAATTGTAAGCCATCTCGAGTTTTCTAACCAGGCCGGACCCTATCAGGACGGAGGACATCCCGATCTGGCTGGTAATGACCAGATCCAGGGTCTTGATCCGGTCCCTCTGCCTCACCATTTCCCATATCAGCGCAGCCGGTGCGGCGCTAACCGACATCCCCAGGTAAGTGTCTTCATGGATTAATTTCGCTACGGCTTCTTTGGCGGTCATAACCTTGTTGGTCGGGGGCTTGGCCTTCCCCTTTTGGGCTATAATAGGCTCGTACTTCATAAAAAACCTCCTTATTGTTGTTCAAGGACTGTTTTTCTGCGTCCCCTGGCAAAAATCTACCATTTCGCCAACGCTAATTGACGATTGCTTCGCAAGTAGCCATTATCAGGCCAACACGCTTTTGCCAATTATAATCCTCTGGACCTGGGATGTTCCCTCGAAAATCTGCAGGATCTTGGAATCCCGCATCATTTTTTCGACTGGATATTCCCGGCAGAAACCGTATCCACCCAGAATTTGCACTGCATTAGTGGTTGCCCTCATTGCCATGTCCGCCGCAAAGCATTTGCTCATGGCCGAAAGGTCTGAAGCCATAAGCTTTTCATCCAACAGCCAGGCTGCTTTTTGCCACAAAAGGCGCGAGGCTTCGATATCCATAGCCATATCCGCCAGCATGAACTGAATGGCCTGAAAATTGGCTATATTGGTGCCAAAGGCTTTGCGTTCTTTCGCATAATCCCGAGAAAATTCGAAAGCCGCGGTTGCCACGCCCACCGATGCTGAAGCAATGAAAGGCCGGGAAGAATTAAACGATTTCATAGCCAGTTTGAAACCGTCCCCTTCATTGCCCAGACGGTATTTTTTGTGTACTTTAACATTGTCGAGAATGACCTCTGAAGTTTCGGAACATCGCATTCCCATTTTATGCTCGCTTTTACCGAATGAAACACCTTCAGTCTTGGTGTCCACCATGAAAAACGATTGGGAGCGATTACCCTTGCTCTTGTCATGGGTCGCCAGCACACACAGCTTGTCAGCGTGTTTGCCATTGGTTATAAAGCACTTCGAACCGTTCAGAATATAGTAATCCCCGTCCTTTTTGGCACTGGTCGAAAGACCGGCAACATCCGAACCAGCTCCCGGTTCAGTAACTGCATAAGCAGCCAGCTTGCCTTCCTCACAAAGGCCAGGATACCAGTAATCCCACTGTTCTTCGGTGCCGCCGTAAAGAACCGGTTCAGATGCCAGCATATTGGCCAACGGCGTAATGGCGATTCCCAGGCAACCCCGGCAAAGCTCTTCAGCCACCATGCATAATCCAACATTGCCAAAGGACATGCCATTGTACTTTTCAGGTGCATTCATGCAATTAAGTCCCAGGTCGAACATTTTTTTGACCTCCGGCCAGGGGAATTCCTCTGACTCGTCATATGAAGCTCGAACCGGGACGATTTCTTTTTCCACGAACTTCCTCACCGTTTTTTGCAAATTCAACTGATCCTCGTTGTAAGTAAAACCAAAAGCCATATTGCGTATACCCCCTCCATCATGTAGGAACCAGTTAGTAAAAAAACAACCCGAGCCTCCTTCCTGAAAATTTATTTCAGTTGTTATTATTGCAATTTATATGCCAATAAAAAAACCGGGATATAATCCCGGTATAATCGAACTTATTGAAATGGCTTCAATATGCCGTTTGGCCTTTTAGACGAATCAGAGCAGAAAACCAACTGTTCATCACGACATAAAACGACTCATACCAGCCTATTAAATCGTTTTTCGATCGGACCATATATTTTGGCGAAAAAGCAAATCAATCGCTGTTCATCCCATATTGTTTCATTTTTTTATACAGCCACGACAGGTCAATATCCAGACTGCGGGCTGTTCTGGCCTTGTTAAAGCGGTTTTCTTCCAGAGAAGCATTGATTAGCTGTTTTTCATAATCACGCATCCGGTTTTTTAATGACGCCTGATCTCCGGCATCTGCTATAGCGTTTTCGGTTTTTATGAAGCCAAGATGGACCGGCTGCACGGTCCTGGCTCCGTCAATATCAGCCAGCAGAATAGCCCTTTCCAGCACATTAATAAGTTCCCTGACATTTCCTGGCCATCGATAGCGCATCAATATGGCCAGGCCGCTGTCGCTTATCTCATTAACACCAGAGCGGGCACTGCGGTTAATATAGGGAATTATGTGGCTGACCAGGGCTGGAATGTCATCAAGCCGCTCCCTCAAGGGCGGAACATCAAGCCGCAGGACATTTAGCCGATAATACAGGTCTTCCCGAAACTCGTGGTTTTCAACCATGTCTTCCAGGTTGCGGTTGGTAGCCGCTATTATGCGCACATTGACCCGCACTGGCTGGTGGCTGCCCAGACGTTCGAACTCCCTCTCCTGAAGAAAAACCAGGAGCTTGCTTTGCATAGCCGTGGACATTTCTCCGATCTCGTCAAGAAAAACGGTTCCTCCGTGAGCTAACTCCAGCTTGCCAGTGCTGCCGCCTTTTCTTGCACCAGTGAAGGCCCCGTCCACATAGCCGAAAAGCTCCGCTTCCAAGAGGTTTTCAGGAATAGCCGCACAATTCACCCGTATAAACGGGCTGAGGGAACGGGAACTGGCCTGGTGAATGGCATGAGCGAAGAGTTCTTTGCCAGTGCCGCTTTCTCCATTGAGAAGAACAGTGATAGTCGGATGAAGAGCGGCTTTTTGCGCTAGAAACTTAATATCCGCCATGGCAGGCCCCTGCCCGGCAATATCGGAAAATGTATAACGGGACGCATAACAGCTGCGCACTTCATCCTTGTACATCTTTAATTCAGACATGAGATTATCTACGAGGTCCTTGGCTTCCAATATATCCATAAACAGGCTATAAGCAAAACAGCCCTTCACTTCGCCGTTCCTGATAAGAGGCACAGCACAGCCAATCATATTGTGCCCATTAACTATCCAGGGGTACCCAATTATGGCTTTGCCGGTCTTGGTTACCATCAAGGCGCGGCTTTGCGGGGTTATTGCACCTATGTGCGCCCCTATAACTTCTTCTTCTTTTCCGTGCCCTAGAATGCCTAGATAGGTTGGATTAATGTACCGTACATAACCTTCCTTATCCAGCACGAGAACCGCCATGTGCGTTGAATCAAACAAATCTGCTAACCGCATGTTCTCCTCCATAGCCAAGTTCTTCTTTTTCCTATCTTATATCAATTTGTCGCATTTTCCAAAAAGATATAATTCACAATTGTCGAATAGGATCGTCAATGCCGCCATGCTCTTACGCCACTGGATTATTACCCGGCCAATCTTTTTCGTTTGGAAAGGATGTAATATAATAAATCAATAAGTGTTTGCTCAGCGGGGGCATTGAAGGGAGTTTGTAAATGCGCTTCATCATAAAAAAGAGCGGCAGCCCCGCATCTCATGATTATGCAATCCAGTATGAAGACCGAAAAATCGTCTATTTAGTAGACGGAAAAGCGTTTTCCCAGGTTGGAAGACTGGAATTAACTGACCCGGCCGGGCGCAGGATATTCTTTATACAACAAATCCGCGAACAGGAAACAGAAGCCTATGAAATTATTGACACAGAAGATGACGTCATAGCCACCATCGCTAAAAAAATGGCTCGCAAACCTGGCGAAATTAAAATTGACAGTGACTATGGTGTATTCATTTTCAAAGGGGATTTTACGGCATCCAGCTATGCCATTTTTCAGGAAACAGAGGAAATCGCCCGGCTGGAGAAAAAACATCCTTCTTCTGGTGACACATACATCCTCGATATGTATGATTATGAAACCGAAGAACTGCTGGCTATGGCGGCCGGGGCTGAAAACCTGGGATTTGACAATTCTGATGAAGAAGATTTTTTCGACGCCTTCATAATGGCGGCTGTTGTAGTTCTGACTATGCTGTTCTAAAACAAAATAAAAAGCTGCCCCTGATTTACAAGGGGCAGCTTTTAGTTTTTAACTGGTTTAGCGACCGCCAGATACCATTTCCGGACTCTGGGTCTGCAGTCCTGGAACCTCCAGTTCGCCCACTTGATTTTCAAGCTTGGCCAACTCATGGAAAGTAATCTGCCGGGTATGCAGGGTATGGTTCCAGACCTGGTTGGTCTGGGTGAAAAAGCCGGCAAAAGCCACGGGGATCCAGGTAATGGCAAAGAACGGGAATATCAGAACCCAGGCGATGCCTTTGCGCCCGCTGGGATCCATAAATAACGGTATGGTGTAATAGAAGAACTGAACAATGGTCGCGCCGAGGAGAATGGGCGACCAGGCTGTTTTCATGGCTTCAGCTCCAGCAGCCAGGGCCAGCACCATACCGATCCCTGACAGCAACAGCAGAAACGGATTAACGCAATACAAAGCGGCATCCAGAAGTGGCCAATTCATGTTCTTCAGGCCTTTTGCAAAAAGCGTCGGAGCGTAGCGCCTGGCCACGCTAAAATGTCCCTGCATCCAGCGCTTGCGCTGATTCCACGAAGCTATAAGGGTCAGGGGCTTTTCGTCGAACACTATTGCATCATGAGCCCAGCATACCGGAACACCGTGCAGCAATGCTTTTATTTGGAATTCCAGGTCTTCGGTCAGGGATTGCGTACCCCAGCCGATGCGTTTTATCAAGTCGGTTTTAATGCACATCCCGGTTCCGCCCAGGGCGCAGCTCAATCCCAAATTATACTTGGCCAGCTGCATCAAGCGGTTGGTTATGACATAGCCCACATGAATGCTGCGTGTAACCCAGGTATCGCCGGGATTTTTACTATCCAGATAGGACTGGACTATTTCTTCGCCAGCCAGCAGATGCTGGTTGATAATTCCCAAAAACTTCAGATCCACCAGGTTGTCGGCATCAATTACCAGCACAGCGTCATAATGCTTATCTCCGCCGGTTACCCTGTCAAAAGCCCATTGCAGAGCGTATCCTTTGCCTTTTTCAGCCGGATTGTGCCGGGCCCAAACCATTGCTCCAGCTCGTGCTGCGACACCTTCAGTATCATCGGTGCAGTTATCGGCAATTACAATAACATCGTACTTGTCATCAGGGTACTCAACGTGCCTGAGATTCTCAACCAGTGCGGCAATGACCCGTTCTTCATTATAAGCTGCTATTAATATGGCAAACCGGTTATAACCTTCCAATCCCTCCGGTAAACGTTTACTGAACAATCCAAAAAACGAAATAATAAAATAGTATAATCCTGTAATGAAAACAATCAATCCCAGGACCTGTGCTGCTTGCGCCATGCCTGCCTTCCTTTCATCCCTGCTTTGCGCGACCGAATTCGTGTTTGTCGCACACCAACTTTTGCATTATAGCAAATCTTCAACCCATTGTAATACCAAATATTTTAAATATCCAGACCTTTACCTTATACATTGCCGCTAAAGCCCATAAACACGGAAATAATGCCGGACAGGGCGACGGCAGGGTATAAACTCCAGGCATTTCTGCCCGATGGATATCTGGTAAATAAATGATCTGCCCCGGCTAGCCCTGGCCTTTCATCATAATGAAACCTTTTGATGGAGGACCGGAATCGGCAGGAGTGCCGGCTATCTGCGCCAGGTATGCTGGACCAAGTTTCTGGAGATGCTCTCCTACATTGTCGAAGTAGTTTAAGTGGCTTTGCTCTTCTTCGATGATGGTTTCAAATAATTTTACAGAAATGCTGTCGCCATTTTCCCGGCAAAGTAATAGAAACTGGTTATAATCGTCAATAGTTACATCTTCTAAATTCGAATTGAAACCGTAGATAACCCCAAGCTCCTGGCCTTTTTGCACCTTGTCCGCCAGTTCCGAGGTCGGTTCTCCTCCCAGCTCCTTAATGCGCTCTGCGAATAGTTCAGCATGCCGCATTTCATCAATGGCGATTAGCTTGAGATTGGCTGCGAGTTCCCCATAATCGAGGCTGTCAAGATTGTAGTGCTGGTTCATATACTGGTGAATCGCCTGCAATTCTCCAGCCCGTGCCTTGTTCAGAACCTCTAATACCTGTGAGCGACGTTGTTCCTTGGATTTATCAGACATACTCTACCTCCTTTTACCCAGGTAATAATTATTAGTAAAATTAAGGTATAATCGCAATTCATCCAACCTGATACAACCTGACAGCTAGATTAACCCGCCTGTCCGCGCCGTTGGCCTTCTGCAACGCCGGCTGTATGTAACTATAGACGATTAGGTCCACAGTGCTTTAATTATATTACCACATTCTAAATAACTTGTATCAGATATAAAATCAACTCAAGGCTCCTTGCTGGCTCCAATGGCCTTCAGCTGCCTTTCTGCCCACTTTTTGACATATTCTTCCGCATTTTCTTCGCCAGACTCTATTTCTCCGGCTCTTTCCGCCTTCAGCGTCACCTGGCCTTTAATAATATTACGCCAGAGGCGAATTGCGATGCTGCGGGCCTGATTGTAGGGTCCTCCAGGCAGTTCCTGGCTGGCCGCCCCGGCTAATTCCCATAAATGGTTGGCATAGATCAATTGTGCATATGAGTCCATAGTATGGAGGTTTTTAATTATATATGCGACTATTGCCTCCAGAATGACGGAGTCTCCATGATACTGGGCAATCGTTCCCAGCTTGTCCAGCCTGGTAAAGTCTTCATTATCCAGGCTCAACGACATTTCTGCTATCAGTTCCTGACGCCATTCCGCTTCCTGCTGTTCTGATATGTTAAACGATCGATATTCCTTTAGTACACCATCCCTGATCATAAAAAAGGTGCTGCCCAGGTTGTTAAAATATATATCCCGGGCCTGGTTGATTTTATCGTCCATCGTTTATTCCCCGCCTTTTTCCGCCTCTTTTCGGGCCAGAGCCGCCTTGAAAACATCTCCCAGGCTAGTACCGATTTCTTCCTTGTCGCTATACCTGGCGATCAGCTTTTGTTCCGCCCGGCTGGCTCCGCCCAGCTTGTTAAATTCCCCTGTCTTCTCCGGCTGCCGGTAGCCGCAGGAGCGATCCGGGCAGGACAGCATCCGGCCCCGCTTGGCATTAACCAGCAGCATATTTTTGCCGCATAGCGGGCATTTTTGCTTGCTGATATTATCGGCTTTATAAACAGCTTCATCCAGTCTTATGAATTGAACCAGAGCGGCAGCATCCCTGCGGATATCGGCGGAAAACTTCGCCTTACTGGCCTGGCCTCGGGATATCAGGGTCAGCTGTTGCTCCCACTGGGCCGTCAATTCAGGACTGCGCAGGGCAGCTGGCACCAGATCGATTAGCTGCATGCCTTTCGAAGTGGGCAGCAGTTCCTTGCCGTGGCGTTCAATATAGCTGGTGTGAATAAGCTTTTCGATTATTTCAGCCCGGGTCGCTGGAGTTCCCAGGCCGCTGCCCTTGATGGACTCCCGCAGTTCCTCATCATCCACCATCTGCCCGCAGTGCTCCATTGCTGTCAACAAAGTTGCTTCATTGTATCTCGGCGGGGGCTGGGTCTTGTGTTTCCCGATCTTCACACCTTTAACTGCGGTTGCCTCGCCTTGCCTGTGCTGGCGCAAGTTTTGCTCCGGTAATCGATCGTCAACCTGGGCTTCCCGATCGGGAGCTGCCGTTTGCACTGCTTTCCAGCCCTTGGCCAGCTCGGTTTTGCCTCTGGCTACAAAGGTCTCCCCGGCTGCCTGGACCACGATGGTGGTTTGTTCATAACGGAAAGGCGGATATAGAACCGCAATGAAGCGGCGGGCAATCAAGTCAAACAATTTCTTTTCATCACCGTCCAGTGAATTAAGATTGACCGCCTGCTCGGTAGGTATGATGGCATGATGATCGCTTACCTTGCTGTTGTCCACCAGGCGCCGGGTGGGAGACAGGCTTTTTTCCATAAGGGTTTTGACCAGTCCGGCATACGGCCCGGTATTGATGGCCTTCAAACGAGCCGGCAGCGTAGGCACCAGGTCGGTGGTAATGTGCCTGGAATCGGTGCGCGGGTAAGTTACTATCTTGTGCTTTTCATACAGGTCCTGCAAAACAGACAGGGTTTTCTGGGCAGACCAGGCAAAACGCCGGTTGGCATCCCTCTGCAATTCGGTCAGATCATAAGCCAGTGGCGGAGGCTCGCTCTTGGTCTCGCTTTTCAGCTCACTTACCGTTCCGGATAGGCCCTTTACTTTCTGTTCAATATCACGGGCTTGCTTTTCATCAAAAAGCCGGCCGCCCCCTGCCCCCTGCCAATCGGCGTAAAAATCGCCAAAATCGGCCCGGACCGTCCAATAGTCAACCGGTTTAAACAATTTGATTTCCTTTTCACGCTTTACCATCATTGCCAGGGTCGGGGTCTGAACCCTTCCGGCATTGAGCTGGGCATTGAACTTGCATGTAAGAGTCCGGGTTACATTGAGCCCTATGAGCCAATCAGCTTCCGCCCTGCATACGGCGGCATCATACAGATTATCATAAGCCTTTCCGGGCTGCAGGCGGGCAAAGCCCTCCTTCACCGCATCGTCGGTTTGAGACGATATCCAAAGGCGCTTGAAAGGCTTTTTCCAGCGGCTCATCTCCATAATCCACCGCGCTACCAGTTCACCTTCTCTTCCAGCATCGGTGGCGATTATGAGGTCTTTGACATCCTGCCGGTTCATCAATGATTTTACGACGTTGAATTGCTGGGAGGTCTGGCGAATGACCTTTAGTTTCATTCGTTCGGGAAGCATCGGCAAATCTTCCAGCCGCCACTCCTTCAGCTTATTGTCATAATCCTCCGGCTCGGCCAGGGTTACCAGATGCCCCAGCGCCCAGGTAACCACATAATTCGAACCTTCCAGGTAACCCTTGCCTTTCTGGCTGCACTTCAACACCCGGGCAAGCTCTCTGGCAACACTGGGCTTCTCGGCCAATACCAGCGATTTCATGGCTTTCCCCTTCTCACTAAGTAAAATTTTTCCTCATCTTTGGACATAGTATAGCACAGCCCGCAAATCAAATGCTTCCAGGGCCGCATAACCCTTTACAGGCACCGGACGTTTGCCAGCTACGAATACAGAACAGTCACCACTACCGGCATTGCATATTATGACAAAATATCTATCAAATATTAGAAATTCGCCGCTGATTGACATATACTGTATCTATACCCTTGCGCAGGCTGATGGACTGGTCACCCAAATATCCCATGGAGGAAAAGCTGTCATGTCTAATGATACTCTGAAGCTTGAACTACCCGGCAACCCCGGTTACGCACAGGCGGTCCTGGCTTTTGCCCGTGAGTTTGCGGAACAGCTTGGTTTTGAAAGCCGCGATACTGCCCAAATTGAAAAAGCAATGCATGAAGCAGTCCTGAATGTCATGCAGCAAACGCAGCCCGATTCGGAAATCAAGGGCCGAATATGCATTGAATTCGAACCCAACCCGTCCGGGCTTTCAATTATTATCCGCCGCATCTCTTCTCTGGACGGCGATGGCTACGAACCACCGGTCATCGAACAGCCGCTGGAGCAAATCACAGACAGCAATGTAGGCGGTCTTGGATTCTACCTGATTGACAACGCTTTTGACGCGGTTCATTTTAATACCGTGGGCAGGCAAGGTATGGAGATCCGTCTTAACAAGCACATTCCTATAAAACATATCAGCAGTTTCCGGGCTGATGAACGCACCAAAAACCCCGTTCATAAGAGAATTGAAATTCCAGTTCATTTCAATCCCAATATGGTGATTGTCCGGCCGCTTGATTATTCTGAAGCGGTTCAGGTTTCTTATTATGCTTTTAAGGCCTTTGGTTATCTATATGGCGAATACGTGTATTACCCGGCCGCGCTGGTGGAAAAAAATATTAACGGAGAGCTTATTTCCGTGGTAGCCCAGAGCCCAGACGGCGATATAATTGGCCACGGCGCTCTGGAGTTTCCCCGGGCTGGCGGGCAAACCGCAGAAATAGGAGTAGTATTTGTTCGGCCAGAATACCGGGGGCTCGGTATTTCTGCCCGCATCTTCGAATATCTGCATAATAAAGCCCAGGAACTGGGTCTGGCTGGCCTCTATGCCCGGATCTGCACTGCCAATAGGGCTATGCAAAAAACCAGTGGCGCCTATGGTTCGATTAATTGCGGCTTTTGGCTGGGCGCCGTTCCCCGGATTGACACCCAGGGCCAGCGGCAGACATCGGGTTTGCGCGAAAGCCTGTTCCTGGGCTTTTTGCCATTGAAAACGCGGCCGCCAGTGGTTATATATCCCCCGGCTGAAGACCGGGAAATCATTAAAAAAATCTATGCCAGTATGCAGCTTCCGGTCATCATTGGCACTGACAGCGCCGCCCCCCCTCCGGAATCGTCATGCAGCGTGATCCATGCAATTATGAATCCGGACGCCCGCATGGCCGTTATCGAGGTTGTCGAAGCCGGACCGGACACAGCTTCCGAATTGACACAGCGCCTGGGCAACTACCTGCGGGAACAGATACTGGTGGTTTATCTGTACCTGGATTTGCAGAATCCGGCGACTGAAGCCCTGGCCGAGGAATGCAAACAGCGGGGCTATATTTTTGCAGGAATCATTCCTTATGGAAGCAATCGCGGCAAGGATGCCCTGGTGCTTCAATTTTTGCATAATATCAGCATTGAATATGATATAATCCATCCCCATTCAGAACTGGCTGTTGAAACCCTTGAATACATTAAAAAGCAGCACGAGCAAAGCTCCAGTCCTTTCCCGCCCGGCTAGAGCCCGACCACAAGCCTGCTCCAGACGGCTTCCATATGTGCAATCCTTGAAGACAATCCGAAAGGATGAACACATGCAGACTATTTTAAAGCTGTTAATAATTGAAGATAACCCCTTCGACCGAGATTTGCTGCTGCGCGAACTTCACCGCGGAGGATTTGTATTGGAATATATCCAGGTGGACAGCGCCGAGCGGCTCACCCAGGCGCTGGAAAGCGAATGGGACATTGTAACCTGCGACTATTCCATGCCGTCTTTCAATGCTTTCGAAGCCCTTGCCATATTACAATCGCTCCAGCCGGAAACGCCTGTTATAATCGTATGTGACGAGGTAAAAGCCGAGCGGCTGGTGGCACTCATGAAGAGCGGCGCCTGGGACTATGTCCCCAAGAGCGAATTAAGCAGGCTTACCCACAGCATACGCAGGGAAATTGATAATGCCCGTCTGATCCATCAAAAAGCTGCCGCAGAAAAAGCCCTGAGCGAAAGCGAACATCGCTACCGCTTTATAACCAACAACCTCTGGGATTCAGTGTGGACAATGGATCTCGACTTGATGCTGACCTGGGCCAATCCAGCCGTAATGCGCACCCGGGGTTATTCTCTGGATGAACTGATGAGCATGTCTCTAGACCAGCACCTGAGCGAGCACTCTTTTCAGCAGGCGCTGAACCAGATAGCAGATGTCCTGGAACCAGCAAAATTGAGTGATCTTACCCGGGAAATTGTACATTCCGCCGATTTTGAATTTCGCCGCAAAGACGGCAGCACCTATTGGACCGATGTTATTTTTAAGCTGATAAGGGATGATGAAGGCCGGCCCAGCGAGTTTTTATGCATGGGACGCGACATTTCAGATCGACTGCAAATGGAGCTGGAGTTAAAAAAAAGCGAAGCTAAATACCGTAACCTGGTGGAAATGCTGCCGCAGGGCCTTTTTGAATTCGATCTTGAAGGATGGTTAATCTATGCAAATAAAAAAATCCTGGAAATGATCGGTTATGATGAATCTGACCTGGCTGCTGGCCTGGACATATGGGGGCTATTCCCTCCTGATGAGAAAACCAGGATTCGCACCGATATTGGAAAGCTGCGGAATGGAAGAAAAACCGGTGGAGGCGAATACCTGTGCCAGCGAAAAGATGGCAGCGCTTTCCATGTTCTGGCTTCGGTAACCGTCCTACATGACTGCGGAAAAACCCGTGGTTTCATGGGAACCGCTATGGATATCAGCGAACGAATCGCCACCGAAGCTGAAATTCGGCGTTTGAACGATGAACTGGAGGACCGGGTCAGGGAACGCACCCAGGAACTGGAAATGGCCAATCGGGAATTAGAAGCATTCACCTACATGGCCAGTCATGACCTGCGGGCTCCGCTGCGCGCCATCGACGGATTTGCGAGAATTGTCTCCGAGGATTACGGCGGCCTGCTGCCTGCTGAAGGACGCCATTTTTTACTTGCCATTGAGCGCAATGCTGGCAACATGAAGCTTCTGATCGATGACCTGCTGGAATTTGCCCGCATTAACCGCCAGTCGATGCAAAAATCCTTCACCGATATGAAACGGCTGGTCTGGGAGATAATCCGCGAAATCCAGGAAGAAGACCTCGAGCGGCAAGTGAAATGGCAGGTTTTTGACATCGAACCGGTTATCTGCGACCTGCCCTCCGTACGCCAGGTGCTGCGCAACTTGATATCCAACGCCTGGAAATTCACCCGGACCCGCCCGGATGCATGCATAACGATATATTCATGGATCGAAGGCGGTGAAATGGTTTATACCTTTGAGGACAACGGCGTGGGCTTCGATATGAAGCATTACAAGCGCTTGTTCAATGTTTTCCAGCGTTTGCACACCAATCAGGAATTTGAAGGCACCGGGGTGGGCCTGGCCATAGTGCAGACAGTTGTGTCCCGCCACGGAGGACGCACCTGGGCATCCTCCCAGCCCGGCCAGGGAAGCCAATTTCACTTCAGTCTCCCTATCAATGGCGTTTCGGAATCCTGAAGCCGGCATACGCAAATCACCGGCGATATGATATAATGTACAATGAACCCGCATCGGTGGCGGGTTTTTCATTTGCATTACAACTGCCTGGCACGGCCAGGTAAAGGAAATAGATATGATTCTCCTTCAGGCTAATCGAATTCAAAAATCTTTCGGTATTCAGCAGGTGTTGTCCGAGGCCAGCATGGTAATCAACGAGCATGAGCGTGTCGGCATGGTAGGCGCGAACGGCTGCGGCAAGTCTACCTTTCTAAAGTGCCTGGCCGGCTCGGTTACTCCTGACTCGGGGGATGTCATTCTGGCCGTCCATACAACTGCAGGCTGCCTGGACCAGATGGCGGATATTCCTGAAGGCTTCACCGCCTGGGATGCAATCATGAGCGGCTTTCCAGAACTGATGGAACAGCGCTCCTCCCTGCGCGAACTGGAAATCCAGATGACTGTTCCCGGCATTGTGCTCGAGCCGTTGATGGCCCGCTATGCCCGGCTGACCGAGGACTATGAACGCAATAACGGTTATGCTTGTGAAAGTATGGCCAGAAAAGTGCTGGCTGGTCTTGGTTTCAACAGCTCCCAGTTTCAACAAACCTGGTCCAGTTTCAGCGGTGGAGAAAAAACCCGGCTCAACCTGGCCCGGCTTCTGGTAATGCGCCGGGATATCCTGCTGCTGGACGAACCCACCAATCACCTGGACATTAGCTCGGTGGAATGGCTGGAGGATTTTCTTCAGTCCTTTGCCGGCTCTGTGCTGGTCGTATCCCATGATCGACGCTTTCTCGACCGGGTCGCCAGGCGCATCGTCTGCCTCAGCGAAGGCAAGATTTCTTCTTATCCTGGTAATTACAGCCGTTATGTTGAACTGAAGGCAGCGGAAGACCTGGCTCGCCTCCGGGCTTACGAGCGGCAGCAAAGCCATATTCAAAAAACCGAAGAATACATCCTGCGCTACAAGGCAGGGATAAAATCCAAACAGGCGCGGGGCCGTAAATCACAGCTTGACCGGATGGAAAGGCTGGAACGTCCTGATGGGAACGGTTCCATATCTGTTCAAACCACCCGTCCGGCCAGTTACAGCGGTCATATTGTAATCGCTGCCGATTCGATAAACAAATCATACAACGGCCGGGCAATCCTGGCGGATGCGGAAATCACTATTAATAAGGGCGAGCGCCTTGCCCTGGTTGGCCCTAACGGCTGCGGCAAAAGCACCTTGCTGGGCATCCTGGCTGGAAGAATCGAGCCTGATTCTGGCAGCGTACGCCTGGGAAGCCGGGTACGCCTGGGATTTTTTGACCAGGAAAACCAGAACCTGAATCTGAACGGAACGGTTCTGGAGGAGATTGTAAACAACAGCGATCTTAACCTGGAGCAGGCCCGCACTCGGCTGGGTTCCATGCTTTTTACCGGGGATGATGTTTTTAAGAGGATCTGCGATTTGAGCGGGGGTGAAAAAGCCCGGCTTTCCTTGTTAAAACTGCTCCTTTTGCAAGGCAATATGCTTATTATGGACGAACCGACCAATCACCTGGACATTGAGAGCCGGCAAGCCGTCGAGGCAGCTCTGACCCAATATCCCGGAACCATTCTGCTGGTCTCCCATGATCGATATTTTGTGGATCAACTGGCTGACACCATTCTGGCTATTGAAGAAGGCCGCCTGGTGCGATATCCAGGCAAATACAGCGACTATCAGGATAAGAAAGCAGCGGCCCGGCTGCGAAATACGGCTGCTGAAGCCGTTTTTTCAAACAAACCCAGGCGGACCAGGGGAGGAATCAGCGAAGAGGAAAAGAACCGCCGGAGAACCCGCCGGGAACAGGCGGCCCGAATTGAACAGCTCGAGTCTTCAATCACAGGACTGGAAACACGCCAGGAAATGCTGGAACAGACTCTCTCGCAACCCGAAACATACCAGGATCAGCAATTAGCCCGCGATGCTTCTCTGGAACTCAAGCAGGTTAGAGATGCTCTGCTGGATACCCTGAACGAATGGGAATATGCCATGTCAGAACTCGAAGAAGCAGAATAATGCAGGCCTGCTCCCCAATCTGGATTATGAAACGATTTATCGGTTGCGAACCGATTATTCTCCGGAAATCGAATCAAAACGGCCTTGCCTCGGTTTGTTTGATGACCACATTCCATGCTAAAGTAAAGATATAGAAACAGGCCACTGGCAATTATCTCTCCGGGCCTATGACAGAGTATTGAAGGAGATGAAGCATATGACCAGAAGCAAGGGGCTTGTGCACAGTTCCTCTCAAGCCGTCATTAACCCGCCTGATCCAGTTCATAAAGGCCGTGCCGAAACTAATAGGCACATTCACGAAGTCAAGCCGGTAAATCCGGCAAGTATTAAGCATGATCATAAAGCTTTCAAGGGAGTGCGCAAGGAGTCAGCTCGAAGGGGAAACCACCCGGGCAGCTAATGGCCCGCTGCAGTAATAAAAATCCTCCGCTCGGAGAGATTGGAATTGCCAGGCTTCAATACCGTCAACCCGGGGAAATTTATCAATCCCCGGATTTTTTATTGCGTTTCATCAGCGCGCTGGCCATGGTCAGCAGTTCTTCAATCGAAGGCGAGGCTTCCGGCGTGCAGGGCACTATGCCCATACTCAATGATATTTTGTAATCCCTGGCCATGGAGCTGTTAAAGCGTTCAGTATGCATCGCCAGGCGTTCAGTCAGCAAGCCTGCAGTCTTTTCTTCACTGTCCACCAGAAATACAGCAAATTCATCCCCGCCCATCCTGGCAATAATGTCTGAATCCCTGAATGCTTTGCGTATGATAGTGCTAACATCAATCAACAACTGGTCTCCTACCAGGTGCCCGAACTGCTCGTTTACTCGCTGCAATCCGTCTATGTCCATATATGCGAGCAAAGCCGGCTTGGCCTGGCGTTTGCAAATTTTCAGCTGTTGTTCTGAAAGGGTGATAAACCCCCGGTGATTGAACAGGCTGGTCAATGAATCAGTGACCGACATCATGTCGATCAGTTCCCGGGCCACCTGCAATTCCTCCCTCAAGCTCCGCTCGGACGCTTGAGCCCTTCGCAGCAGGATTTGAACAGCGGTCTTGCTGATCAATTCTTGCGGGTTCAAAGGCTTGCCGGCATAATCCGCGGCTCCCAGCTCAAAGGCTTGTTCGCAAGCTGCTGCGGAGAGGCGATCAACCATTAGTATTACAGGCGTACTTACGGCCTGATCCGTTATGTACAACCTGCCACCCGCTTCGAAGCGAGCCTTTTGCAGCATCTCTTCATCCATTATTATCAGGTCCGGACTAATAAGCTGAACCCGGCTCCTGGCGTCATAACCGCTCATCGCAACTGACAGCCGGTATCCTGCCGGGCCTAAAATCCTGGCCATGGACTGCAGCCGGTCCGCCTGTTCATCAATAAGAAGAATCAGCGGGCTGGCCTGAGGCACTAAATATTGAATATTGTCGTTCAAGTTCAGCCCTCCTTAAAGCTCTTCTGTCCGGCCAGAAATATCCTGCATTAGAGTCGGAAAAGCAGCCAGTGCATCGGTAATCTGAAGGATATCAAACTCGGCGCAGCTGGTTAAAATCATATCGCTCCAGGCGGTTACGTCATCCAGGCTGTTTTCAGCAGCGAAGCTCTTCATGTCGATCGCAAATTGCTTAATGTCATTGATGATGAAGGTCTGGCTGACCACCCTCCATTCCGGAAGGTATATAGAATCCATCATCTGGCTGATATCCTCCCGGCTCGGGCTTTGCAAATGGCTGGATCCGGTCATTCCTTCTCTGGCGATGCGGCGGTGCTGTCATCTGGAGCTTCGCCCTCGCTCTCCTTCGCCTGTTTTTTACTTTTTTTGCTGGTCGTTCCAAAGCGATCCTCGGGACGCTCTTTCAGACTTCCCTGCTTGGCGCTCTTGTCCTTTTTCTTTTGAATCAACTGGCGCATGATTTCGAGATCCCGGTTGTTTTCTTCCATCGTAAAACCCCCTAAACGCTCTGTTTTCATAGTATATCACACGTATATACAGGAATATAACAGAAATGTATGGTACATGAAAAAGTGAAACCCTTTTGGCGGTGTTCCTGGCGAACACAGTCACACCGCTATCCGGTCTGCCGGAAACAAATAATAAAGCGGAAATCTACTGGACTTGAAAAAGGTGTCCTATAGAAATCCGCTTTCATTTTGCCACTTTTATTAGTTTATCACTCCTAGAGTGCCGGTAATTATACGATAAACATCCCAGCCCATTATTACAACCCCCAGCACCAGCATCGCATATAGTCCGGCCTGCGCGGCCTTCTGGTGAATAGCGACCGGAACTCGCAGTACGGTCATAAGCACCTGGCCTCCATCAAGTGCCGGCAAAGGCAGAAGGTTAACAATACCCAGGCTCAAGAAAAGCATAACCACCATTAAGGTCATATACAGACCGGTCTGATCGCTTATCTGGGCCGCAACGCCTACGGCTCCCACCGGTCCCATTAAAGCATCTGCTCCCATGGTCTGAACGGCTTCTGCTGTTGCTTGCAGCAAAATCCCCAGTACCGTTAAAGAGGCTTCACCGGCTTTAATAACCAGCGTATCCAGCGCTTTGCCCATGTTTATCCCGACTGACATCCAGTACATCCACATCAGCAAGGCTGCTGAACCTATGTTTACAAACGGCCCCGCCAGGAACACCAGGTTCTTTTTGTATGCTGGCAATTTAAAAAAGGCCTCATCATCAATTTTGACGTAACCTCCCAGAGGTATTAGACCTACCTGATAGCGGGTCCCGCGGACTGTAAAGCTGCCCAATCTCTTGCCAAAACCGATTCCAAACTCGGGAACAGACACCCCGCAAATTTTGGTCATGAGCATGTGCCCGAACTCATGGCTGATCACTGCGAATACCAGGGCGCTTATAATAATCAGTGCGTTTATCATACCGTCAACTCCTATTCCAACATTTATCAGCATCACCTGCATATCCGGGGCTTCTCTTCGACAGAACCTATCGTTCAGTGAACCATATTTTTCTCCAGGTCCTATTTTGTGAACCTATCCCGGTATTTATTCACAAATTTACTTCACATTATGGCCATGCATGATAAATATATTGTAGCAGTTCTGGCAGCAGATACCAATCGAATTTGGTCGCAGGTTTATATTAGATAGTGGGAAAAGCTGGCAGGAGTGACATCAAGGGCGGGGAAAAATTGCGAAATCCAGCTGTCCGTTTGCTTCGATCTTCCATTCCACCATTTGCAGCCGGGTTAAGTATTTTTGTTTGAATTCTTCGTGCAGGATAAGATCATTTTCGAAATATCCATAATAGAAGGGTTCGAATTCGGCACACTCGTTTTCAGGCACCATCCAGCCAGAAACATCGCAGAGCTCAATTTCTCTTTCCGGCCAGTGCATAAATCGCCCTTCTGGCACATTCAAATAGAATCGGCAGCCGCGCTGCCGGGCTTTATCCTGGACCAGCGACAAAAACTCGGTCAATCCTTCTTCCGAAATCATCACGGCAATCACCTCATTGCAACACTTGCACACCGAATAAAGGGACAAACCTCGAACAAATCAAGCGGTCTATACCCGATGATTTTTCCCATTAAAATCATCAGTCCTCGAGCCTACTCTTCGCAGAGATCTCGCCGCAACTGCACCGCATCCCGCAGATACACGTGCTTGATTTCCTGCTGCGACTTGTCAGTATTCCAATGAAGCAGCACCCTGATGCAATGTTCCATAGAACCCGATATTTCAATCTCCTGAAAGCACAGCAATGGAACCATGGTCCAGCCCATCAGGCGGGCGGCCTCGGCCGGGAAAGCCGAACGGATGTCCGGCGTGACTGTGAACAGAATGCTGGCAATCTCGTCCACCTCGAAGCTGTTCAATTGCTGCATGCGCAATAACAGCTCGGTTGTGGCCTCAATCAACTCTTCAGCTGTGTCCACCGGAATGTTTGTGGCTCCGCGTATTCCTCTAACCCTGCTCATACTACCTTCCTGCCTTTTACCTTGATTTGCCTGAACCAGCTGCCGCCGTTCGTTGATAACTTCCATCCCTCTGTACTGTTCGATGCCTGCGCCTGCCGGGCAGGACTTATCTATCCGGTGCGGCTGCCGCCCGGTGACCCAGGCCAATGGCAACTTCATCCAGATGCAGCAGGCCTATGCCCATGAAAACCGCCACGCTGATATGGTCTCGATAACGGGCGATACCGATCTTGCCTCCCACATTAAAACCCAGCGCTTTGGGCAGGATCTGGGTGAAGGCTTCGTGTGTAGCACCGGCCACCGCGCCTTCTTCAGCATGAGTATCCCTGATTACGCCTTCCCTCTTGGCTGCAACTACGGCTCTTTCAATAACCTTCGAAGCGGACGAGCTGAATTCTCCTCCATAATCAACAGCTACACCCTTAATCTGGGTTTCTTCCATGAGTTCTTTCTTAAGCCGGCCCTCCTCGGCGCGTGTTGCACTTAAGGCCATGCGAATCGCGGCTGATGCGACTTGTTTGCTACCCACTTCCATGCTGCTGTTCCCTTTCCTGAACCACCATTCCGCTGGCGGATTCATTAACCCTTGATGAAGATTGCACCTTAATTTATACTGGCTGTCAAGACGGAATCATAAACTCCATCTGTTTATTATGAAATCTGCAATGGCTGCGCTTTCTTCGAAACGAAATCCGGGCAGATGGCTGTCCAGCTCAAAATCTGCAACATAAGCAATTTTGTTTACGGCATCCATAGGTTCTGATTTGATTTCCCGGCGCAGAACCTCGATCTTCGGATATTTTTGTTTCTTGAATCCTTCGGTAATCAGGACATCAACGTCATTGCTCAGGCTTTCTAAAATAGGCTCCAGCTCTGGCTCTTCAGTATACCTTCGGTAGCAGATACTGGTTTCCGGAGACAGCGCATATACAAGATCAGCTCCTCCTGCGAAAAGCTTTTCAGTATCTCTATCTGCCGCCAGGTGAAAGCCGTGGGAGGAATGCTTGATTACCGCAGCTTTTACGCCCCTGGTCTTCAGGGCCTGGACCACCTGGACAATAAGGGTGGTTTTACCCGAATTATGATAGCCTACGAATGACACCACCGGTTTCATGGACGGTTTACCAGGTCTCTGGCCACAGCGGCTGCTTTTTTAATCACTTCTTTTTCATCAAGCGTATTTATTGTGCGATTTTCCATGACCACAACCCCGTCAATAATGACAGTTTCAACATCGGAAGAGTGGGCACAGTAAACCAGGTTGGCGGCCAGTTCGTGCAGCGGCTGCATATGAGCTCCGGCGCAGTCAATGAGGATTAAGTCCGCCTTATAGCCGGGTTTCAGCTGCCCGATCTCATCGTCCAGGCCAAGGGCAATAGCCCCATTGCGAGTAACCATCTCCAGGGCTGTATAGGCCGGTATAACGGTGGGATCATAATTTTTCACCTTTTGCAGAAAAGCTGCCGAGCGCATTTCCTGCAGCATATCCTGGTCGTTGTTGCTGGAGGCCCCATCGGTCCCCAGGCCCACCTGGATCCCCAGTTCCAGCATCTCTTTGACCGGGGCGAAGCCGCTGCCCAGCTTCATGTTGCTTTCCGGGCAATGGGCTACACCGACATTATACTTCTTCAGTGTTTCCATGTCCGAAGGGCTAACGTGAACGCAATGCGCAGCAGTAACCGGAAGCTTGAAAATGCCGCAGCGTTCCAGGTATTCCACGGGGCTGCAGCCGTAATCGTTTTTAATCGTCTCAATTTCTGCCAGGGTCTCGGCTATGTGTATGTGCAGACCTACTTTCAGCTCTTCAGCCAGCTTAACAACCCGCTCCAGGTAGGGCGGCGGGCAAGTGTAGGGCGCATGCGGACCCAGCTTGCAGGTTATGCGGCCGCCCGCTGCTCCATGCCACTTTTCAACCATTCTGGAGCTTTCGGGAAATGCTATTTCAGCTTCGGGTCCGACCCCAATCATACCCCTGTTTATAACGGCTCTTATGCCGCTATCTTCAACCGCCCTGGCAGCATCGTCCATATAAAAATACATATCGTTAAAACAAGTAGTGCCGGATTTAATCATCTCCACCGCGGCCAGCATCGTGCCCCAGTATATGTCGTCTCCGTTCAGTTTGGCCTCCACCGGCCATATTTTATACTGCAGCCAGTCCATAAGAGGCATGTCGTCGGCATAACCGCGTAAAAGAACCATGGCCGCATGAGTGTGAGCATTAACGAACCCGGGCAAAGCGGCTTTTCCATCCGCATCTATAACTTTATCAAATGCTGTTTCGGCGCTGTCACCTTCCCCCAGGCTCTTGATCCGTCCGTTTTCAACAATTATATACCCATTGCTGATCTGGTGTCCGGGCTCATCCATCGGCAAAATCATGGCGTTTTTAATAAGAATTCTCAAGGCGGTTCCCCTCTCTGGCATTTAATCGACGCTTACTAGAATTTTGGCTTGCTCTGCCCATATCCGCGGAATTTTTCATATAAATCGTTGGTGTCTTCCTCGTCCAGCACGTGAGCTCCTCCGAGGTTCTCGGCTAAAAATGCGATCATGGCAGTGCGTTCAGCAATCTGAACCACCTTCATGGCCTGAAACAAATCTTTACCTACCCCGATCAGCCCGTGATTGGCCATGAGCAGCGCCCGCTTGCCATCAATCAACTCGGCAGCCTTTTGAGCCAGCTCAATGGTGCCACTCTGTATATATGGCAGAACTGGTATCTCATGCCCGATTACCTCGGCTGTCTCTTCCAAAATAACCGGGATACTGCGGCGCGCCACCGCAAAAGCCGTGGCGTAAGGGCTGTGTACATGTACAATACCATGGATTCTATCTTTGCTCTTGTATAATGCGGCATGCAGGGGCGATTCCACAGAAGGCTTCCACTCGCCCTTAATAACGTTGCAGTCATAATCAACCACCACAATATCGTCGATTGACATGCTGCGATAACTCATGCCGCTGGGGGTGATCAGCATATATGGATCGTTCAACGCCCTCATGCTGACATTTCCCCAGGTGCCAATAACCATTTTTTTGTCGGATATCTCGCGGGCGGCTTCCAATACCAGCCTGCGCTCTTTTATCCACTTCATAGCGAGCCTACCCCCTTTTACATTTCGCCTGTTCAGGTCAAGCGCCGGCAAAAAGCGCTTGAAAGCTGTCAAAATACGGATTTCGAGCTATGCCCTTTTCAGTAATAATAGCAGAAATATGCTGGTTTGGAGCAACATCAAAAGCCGGATTATACACAGGAGATCCCGGCACAGTTATGTGACGGCCGTTGACGACCCTGATTTCGTCCCCGCGGCGTTCCTCAATGGTTATGCCGCCGCCGTTGTCCACCTTCATATCCACTGTAGACAGCGGAGCCGCGACATAAAACGGTATTCCGTAATGAGCTGCAAGGATGGACAATCCCAGGGTGCCGATCTTATTGGCGGTGTCTCCATTGGCGGCTACCCGATCAGCACCGGCAATCACGCCTGCTACGGAATGGCTTTTCATGACCTGGGCGGCCATGCTGTCCGTAATCAGGGTATAAGGAATCCCGTCTTGATGCAGCTCCCAGGTGGTCAGCCTCGCCCCCTGTAAAACCGGGCGGGTCTCGCAGACCCAGACATTGCTTATCCGTCCCTCCTGGTGCAGCCTCCGAATTACTCCAAGGGCGGTTCCGTAACCGCAAGTGGCCAGGGCGCCGGCATTGCAAATGGTCATGATTTCCACCGCACCCTCGAACAGAGTGCTGCCGTTGACTCCAATAGCCATATTCACATCAATATCCTCGCGATACAGCCTGTCCGCTGCCACTCTTAAATGGCTGCGGATTGTTTCCAGATCGGAACCGCGTACTTCGTTGAAAGATTCGCGCATCCGCGCCAGGGCCCAAAAAAGGTTGACCGCAGTCGGACGGGTGGAAGCCAGAAGCATTTCAGAGAGGTCATAAAGGGCCTCCATTTCAGCAGGTCCGCTCGCGCTGCCATTCAAGGCCAACACCATTCCATAGGCTGCCGCAACACCAATCAGCGGTGCCCCTCTAAGCTTCATCTCGGTTATTGCTTCCGCCATTTCCTGAACAGTGCGGATTTCCAGCCGGATCTCTTCCAGAGGCAGGCGGGACTGGTCGATAATCGTTACCCGCCCATCCCCTGCTTCCAATGCATTAATCATTATTATCTACTCCTGCTCTATTTTGGATTAATAGAACCGTTGAGCGGCAGCTCGTTCAGAACCGCCGCACAGTGGCATTTTTTATCAGAATTTATATGCTCCAGGCAACCCATAATTATGTTGCGGGCGTTCTGGAGACTGCTTTTCATGATGGCCAGAACCTCGGCGTGGTTCAGTTCCGTGGAGCTTATGCCAGCCGCAAAATTGGTTACAATGCCCAGAGTAGCATAACACAAGCCCAGTTCGCGGCTCAGTACGACTTCAGGCACGCTGGTCATTCCTACCAGATCTCCCCCCAATAAGCCAAACATTTTAATCTCGGCCGCGGTTTCAAAACGCGGTCCTTCCGTGCATACGTAAGTGCTGCCGTTTTTTATAGCCAGCCCCTGTCCGGCTGCGCTTGCAACCAGAGCTTCGCGCAGCTCCGCACAGTAAGGAACGGTCATGTCGCAATGAATAACGCCCTGTTCACCATCATAGAAGGTACTGACCCGGCTCCTGGTAAAATCCAGGAACTGATCCGGTAAAACGTAACTGCCCGGGGGCAGACCGGGATTAAGCGAACCCACCGCCGAACTGGCGATGATGCTGTGCACACCGACCTGGGAAAGGGCTTTGATATTAGCCCGAAAATTAATAAGATGCGGCGGAATAGAGTGCTTGGACCCATGACGGGGAATGAAAGCCACCTGCTTTCCTTTATAACTGCCCATCATTATTTTAACCTGCCCGAATCGGGTTTTCTCCAAATATTCTGTTGCCCCGTCGAGGAAATTTGGATTATAAAACCCGGTGCCTCCAATTATTCCAATCATAGCGCCATCCTCCGTCATTAAATATCACCCAGCACCTCGCTGGCGAACACCTCGGCGGAAAAATCGGCTAAATCGTCGATGCTTTCGCCGGTTCCGACCAGCTTCACCGGCAGCCCCAGTTCCCTGGCGATGGCAATGACTATGCCACCCTTGGCTGTACCGTCCAGCTTGGTTAATATTATACCGGAAACACTGGTCGCCTCCTTGAAAACCTTGGCCTGGCTTATCGCGTTCTGGCCCGTGGTGGCGTCAATAACCAGCAGGGTTTCGTGGGGAGCGTCCTCAATTTCACGGTTAATAATCTTCCATACTTTGGAGAGCTCTTTCATAAGATTGGTCTTGTTCTGTAAACGGCCGGCAGTATCGATGATCAACACATCCATATTGCGGGCCCTCGCGGCCTGTATGGCGTCGAACACCACCGCGCCGGGATCAGAGCCCTCCTGGTGCTTGATAATATCCACCCCGGTTCTTTCCGCCCAGATCTGCAGCTGGTCAATTGCTGCAGCTCTGAACGTATCGGCAGCCGCCAGCATGACTTTCCGGTTCTCATTTTTAAGCTTCCGGGCCAGCTTGCCGATGGAAGTGGTTTTGCCGGATCCGTTGACTCCAACCACCATTATTACGGTCAGACCGCCCGGCACCAGCGCGACGGAGCATTCTTCCTGCTCCATGATGTCACGGATTTCGTCGCGAATTACAGCCCCGATCTGGTCGCTGTCCACAATCTTGTTTTTTCTGGCCCGAGTCCTTACCCGGTCAACAATTTCCATAGAGGTTTCATATCCTACATCGGCCTGGATTAAAATTTCTTCCAGCTCTTCGTAGAATTCCTCATCCACTTTGCGAATGCGTTTCACCAGGTTGTCAATCTTGCTGCCGATATTATCTCGGGTCTTGCCCAGGCTTTTCTTAAATCTTTCAAACAGCCCGGCTTTTTTAGCCTCCGGCTCCTGCGTCTCTGGCTCATTTTCCACAACTGTCTCAACCGCAGTTCCCGGGCCAGCAACTGCATCAACTGCCACCTGGCTCCGAATCTCCAAAATTGCCCCGGGCAGGCCTTCCCCTCCGGCTGCAGAAGCATCAGGCTCTTCAGATGGCCCCTGCAATTCCAAATCGCTTGCTTCAGCTTCCTCCTGGCCCTTGTTCTTATTTTTCCTGAATTTATCAAAAAAAGCCACTGCTGCACCTCCGTGATAGATTTTAATTTATCCGGCCATGTCGACCGCTTCGCTGATATTCAGCGAATATACCCTGGACACTCCAGCCTGGGGCATGGTTACACCGTAAATAATGTCTCCTGCTTCAATTGTAGACTGGCGATGGGTGATTACCAGAAATTGTATGCTACCCGACAGCCGCTTTAGAAAGCGGGTGAATTTGATCAGGTTGTTTTCATCCAGGGCGGCATCGATTTCATCCAAAAGACAAAACGGCGCTGGCTGCAGTCTTAAAAGCGCAAATATGAAGGCGATACAGGTTAAAGCCCTTTCGCCGCCGGACAACAGGTTGAGCGATTGCAGCTTTTTACCGGGCAGTTTGATTACGATTTCAATGCCCGCCTGTAATGGCTGCTGGTGCTCATTCAAGACCAGGCTGGCTTCACCCCCGCCGAAAATCTCCACAAAGGTCCGTTTAAAACTGGCATCTGCCTGGCGTAAAAAGGCGCCAAACTCGCCATCCATTATTTTTTCGGTTTCTTTGAGCAGCCGCTCCAGTCCCTGCCGGGCTTCCTCCAAATCGTCATACTGTTTCCTGACAAATTGATAGCGCTGTTCGATCTCCTCATAAGCGGGAATCGAATCCAGGTCTACAGGGCCAATAGCTTCAAGCCGCTCCACCAGATCCCTGGCGTTGTTCCGGTATTCACGCACATCGCGAGACAAATGAGCGCTTTCCAGATTTTCCGGCATTTCCAGACCAAGTGTATCGGTCCAGCGCTGCCCTATCGCTTCCAATTCGGCTTCCAGGCGAATCCGGCTCATTTCGAGCGAGCGGGTGGCTGATTCCTGATCCTGCACCGCCTGGCGCATATCCAGGTGGGCAGCCCGTACTTCTTGCATGGAAAGCAATTCATGGTTTTCTGCCTCAACCAGGCTCTCCATTTCGGCATTTACACTGACCAGGCGTTTTTGAGCCTGAAGGATGAGTTCATCCGAATTGCTGCTGTCCTGGCTCACCTTTTCCATATCGGCCTCTATTTGCCGTGCCTGGGCCTCCAGTTCCATAACCGCCTGGCCATGGCTCTCTTTCAAGGTCTGATATTGCTGCAGGGCGGAACGGATGTGTTCCAGCTCCCTGGCTTTTAAAACGCTCTGCTGCCCGTACGCCTCCCGCCGTTCCTGGTTAACGGCCAGACTGCGCTGATAATCGTCTATTTTCCGTTTGAGGCGTTCCAATTCTTCGCGCTGTCCGTCCATAACCCGCACCATGGATTGCTTTTTCCCGTGCAGCTCCTGGAGCTCTGCCTCCAGCTTTCTGGCCAGCGCCTGGCTTGCTTCGATCAGCTTCTTCTGCCGGTCGGCTTCCTCAAGGCTGGCTGCGGCTTCAGCGCCAAGATGGGCTATCTCCTGCATAAGCACACCCAGGCGGGTTTCGTGAGCGACCTTCTCTTGATGCAGGCTGTTCATCCGCTGCTGCAAATCCTGCCAGCCGGCTTCCTGCCCGGCGTGAATGTCGTTTAGATCCTTCAAGCCCCGTTTCAGCACTGACAGTCCCTCTTCGAGGGAGCGCTTCTCAACCTGGCGTGACAGGGGGCTGCGCCTTGCTTTCCGGGTCTGCCCTCCGGTCATGGCTCCCGAGGTGTTGAGCACATCCCCCTCCAGGCTGACAATCTTGAGGCCCAGCCTGGCCTGGCGGAATACGTCAACCGCCCGGTCCAGGTTTTCAACTACCAGAACCCGGCCCAGAAGATAATCGACTGCCTTCTGGCAGCGGTTGTCAAATTTAATCAAACGTGAAGCCAACCCGACCACTCCGGGCATTTCCAGAATCCGGGCCAGAGCATCGTGCGGAAGGTGCTGGGGTTTCAGAAGATCGAGCGGTAAAAATGTGACCCGGCCCAGCTGCCTTTCCTTTATGTAACGAATAGCGCGCCTGGCGCCCAGTTCGCTCTCTATTACTATATTTTCCAGGCTGCGTCCTGCTGCCACGTCAATAGCGGTTTCCAGGCCATCCGGCACTTCAATGAGAGTGCCCAGCATACCTATCATGCCCTGGAAATTGCTATTATCGTTACTGCTTGCCCGCAAGACATTTTTAACATCTTCTGAATAGCCTTCGTAATTGCGTTCCTGGTCTTCCAGGAGAGATAATCGCGCGGTTTTATCGCGGATTTGCTCTTCAGATTGCTTGATCTTCCGGCTGCAGCTGGATATTTCCACTTTTAGCAGGTCGCGTTCCTGGCTGTTCCCGGCAATCCGGGCATTTATGCCGGATAGTTCAACCTCCAGCTGTTCCTGCTCTCTTCTTATGGCCGCATTCCTGGTTCTGGCCTGGCTTTCGCGGCGCATGGCCTCTTCATAATAAATCCCGGCAAAGCGCTGTTGTTCTTCAGCGCTTCGCAACGCTTCCCGGCCATTATTCATTTTTTCTTCCAGGTCTTTTTCCTGTTCAGCTTCATCAGCGCTGCGCTTCATATAGGCTTCGCATTCGCCGCGGCAAGCATCCAGTTCCTGCTGCAAGCTTTCGATGGCGGACTCCAGCCTGATTAAATCTTCTTGATGCGAATCACACTCCTGTTCGGCTCTGCGGCAGTCGCTTTCCGCCTGCGCAATATCGGCTTCTATCCTGGCCCGCAGCGTGCGATGGCGTTGGCTTTCCTCCCGCAGCGACTGGAGGCGCTGGCCGGCATTGCCGGTCCGTTCCATTTGCAAACGGTTGTCAGCTTCACGTCCGGCCAGTTCTCGCTCAATCTCGAAGCGCTGCTCCCTGGTGGCCGCAATGCTCTGGCGCAGCTCATCCTGCCGTTTTTCCCGTCCGGCCAGGCCCTGCTGCATTTCTTCCAGCCTGCGCCGCAAAGCCGCTTCCTCATCGAGGCTGCGGTTCAATTCCAGGCTCTTATCCCGATATTTACGAAGAGTTTCGGCGCTTTCGAATTCCAAAATCGACCGCTGGTAGAAATGCAATCGCTGCTTGATTTCCTGATAAGAAAGCGCCCGCTGCGACTTCTCCTGCAGCACCTGCCGTCTCTCTTCAAGATCAAACAGGTATTCAGTAAGCTTATCCATGTCATTGCCGGTCGCTTCCATGCGGTTTATGACTTCATCTCTCTGCTGGCGGTATTTAACGATTCCCGACGCCTCTTCCAGAATCAAACGGCGGTCAAAGGGCTGACCGTTTAACACCTGCTCCAGTTCCCCCTGGCTGATAATGGAGTAGCCCTTCTTGCCCAGGCCGGTGCCGGAAAACAGAGCCCCCATGTCCTTCAGGCGTACCCGGGATTTATTAATATAAAACTCGCTGTCCCCGTTGCGAAACAGCTTCCTGCCCACGGCGACTTCCGTATAATCAACCGGAAGACCGCTATCGGCATTGTCGATCAGCATGGTGACGCTGGCCATACCCAGGGCACGCTTCTGGTCACTGCCGCTGAAGATTATGTCTTCATTCTTCTGGCCGCGCAGATTCCGAACGTTGGCTTCACCCAGAACCCAGCGCACCGTGTCCACGATATTTGATTTGCCGCAGCCGTTGGGACCAACTATTACGTTGATTCCCGGATAGAAATGTATGTCAGTTGCATCGGCAAAGGATTTGAATCCTTTAATATCCAGTTTTTTTAAGTACAATACATCCACCTCAGGCACTATGCCAGCGATATGTCTCCCGAGCTCAAATGCCGCTTTCGCCCGCTGGCTTCTTCGACTACCAGGCTGCCGTCTGATGCTATGTCCAGACATAAAGCCGTCATTTCCCCATCATCCTGACGGATCCGCACTTCTTGCCCCATATGGCTGCAGCGCTTTTTAAACAGGTTGATTAATTCCGCATGCCGGCCGTTCATAAAATACGCATAATATATTTCGAATGCTTTAAGCACATCCATGAGAACATTTTCCAGCCGGACTTCCTTGCCGGAGCATTCTTTGACCGAAACAGCGGTATTTTTAAGCCCGGATTGATCGTCAATATCATTGTTTACATTGATTCCGACTCCAATGATAAACACAGGACCCATTTCACTGTGCTCTGAGGTCTCCACCAGTATGCCGGCAATCTTTCTTCCCCCAGCTTGAACATCATTGGGCCACTTTAAATCGGCTGCTTGCGGCAGGTGGGCATCCAGGCCACTGGCTACTGCGAGAGCACTGGCCAGGGAAATCACGGCCATATGTTCAGTTGCAGGCGGGCATTGCAGCACCAGGGTAAACCAGAGCCCCCCCGGCGGAGAGATCCATGTGCGCCCTCGGCGCCCTTTGCCGGCGGTCTGTATCTCTGACAGAATCAGGGCTTCGCTTTGCAGTTCGCCGCTGGATAAAAGCTCTTTGGCTTTGTTGTTGGTGGAATCCAGTTTCCGGAAATATCGAAATTCCTTGATTAGTTCCATTCCTGCCAGATCCAGGCAAAGCCGGTCAAGTGTCAAATATTCGTCCCCGTTCACGCTGCAATCACCATCCTTCCTATACTGCGTCTATAAGTATAGCATATTCAAACATCCGTTTTAAGCACTACCCGCCGTGTCAAGCTGCGTTCCGCAGCCTCCGAGACCGTGAGCTCATGCAGCCTGTATTCGTTTTTCAAGCGCTTTATACCGGCGCGGCGCTGGCCAATTAGTTTTGACAGCTGGCCGCGAGGCACTTCCAGGTGAATGCAATCCGAACGCTTTCCTGAACGGCCGTGGCTTTCAATTTCAGCGCAGGCCAGCCGGTAATACAGGCACTGTTCCACCAATTCGCCAAAAGCAGGGTGATATGGACCTGCTATTACGCTCTGTCCGGGAATCAAATCCTGGCTGGATTGCAAACCGATCCTGATCACCTGTATTCCGTCATTTTCCAATGCCAGCAGCATGTCGGCTGAACTTTCCACGGCTTCTTCCAGATCTAGAGGCAAATACCGGCCATCTTCCATCATGGATGCAAGTTCAGTTCCGGCCAGCACCAGCACGGGATAAATACGCGCCATATCGGCTCCGTTTGCTGCGCTCAAGCTGCAGCTCTCCAGGCACTGTTCCCGGCTATCGACGGGCAAGCCAATCATCAGCTGCACACCCAGTGCCATCCCGGCATTTTTTACCATGCGGCAGGCCTCTTCGGCCCTTGCCCGGTCATATCCCCGCTGGCTGGCGCTCAGTACGGCATCGGAAAAAGACTGTATCCCCAGCTCAACCGTGGCAACTGAATACATTTTCAACATATCAAGGATGCTTTCGCTTATGAAATCAGGACGAGTGGAAATACGGATCGAGCTGACCCGGCCGGAAGCAATAAAATGCCGGGCTGAAGCCAGATATTCCTGTTGAGCTGCCAGCGGCAGGGCTGTAAATGTTCCTCCGAAAAAGGCGATTTCAATGTCGGCATCGGCTGGAGCCGTTGCCAGGTATTGGGAAATCCTTCCTTCCACCTCGACAGGTGCAGGAATGTGAGTCTGGCCGGTAATGCGGCCCTGGTTGCAGAATATGCAGCGCCGAGGGCATGCCAGTTCGGGGATAAATATGGGGAGGTTGACGTGCCGGCGCATGCCGGTGCGTTGATTGCAGATCATAGCCCGGTCAGATCACCCAGGGCTTCAATAGCCTGCTGGGCTGCTTTTTGTTCGCCCTCTTTCTTGCTGCGGCCCCATCCGGAACCCAGCATGTGTTCTTGAAAGAACACGCCAATTTCAAAATTTTTATTATGAGGTGGTCCATCTTCGCTCAAAACCCGGTACTTTACGTTATCCCGGTAGTGAGCCTGAACCGTTTCCTGCAGACGGGATTTATAATCCTGGCAGTCTCCCAGAGCCGCTTCTTCAATTTTATCAGCATAGTGCTTGATAATGAAATCACGAGCCGCATCAAGCCCTTGATCCAGGTAAATCGCTCCAAGTATGGCTTCAACCGCATCTGCAAGGATCGATTTCCGTTGCCTGCCGCCGGATTTTTCCTCCCCACGGCCCAGGATGAGATACCTCCCCAGTTCGATGCGTTGCGCCAGCTCATAAAGGCCCCGCTCGCAAACCAGGCTGGCCCGTATTCTGGTCAGTTCGCCCTCTGCGTGAGTAGGAAAGCTGTTATAAAGATATTCGGCGACCAGGAAATCCAGAACCGCGTCTCCCAGAAATTCCAGGCGCTGGTTGTGCTCCACCTGGTCGCGTTCCTGGCAATAGGATGGATGAACCAGCGCTGTTTCTAACAGAGCCGGCTCATTGAAATGCAGACCTAAATTTTTAGAAAAATCCCTGGCATGTTTCATTTGTCCACCGATTGAAGGTAACAGTACAACTCCTGCAGCAGGTCTCTCATCAGAGGATGGTCTTCCAAATCTGATTCTGGAAACTCAACCCCGTATGCATCCTCAATAGACATTATCATTTCGGTTATGTTGATCGAATCAGCATTGATGTCATCGAAACAACTGTCCATGGTAATTTCTTCATCGGCAATATTGTCCAGCTGCCTGGCCAAAAAGGCGCGGGCCAGCAAGAAAAGCTCTTCCATTTGCATCCTCGCTACTCTGCTCAGCCTCTACAGGTCCTGCGGCGTTCCGGCCAGTCCGGCTAAAATCTGTTTCTGTCCGGCTACCAGCTGCCTTTCAAGGCACTCTACGGCAACCCTGATGCCGTTATACACTGCTTTACGCTTGGAAGATCCGTGACAGACGATGCTGATTCCTTCCACGCCCAACAGTGGAGAACCTCCGACTTTATCCTTGTCATAAGCATCGAGAACCCTGACCTGGCTGCCGCCGCTTCCCAGGATCTCCATAAGAAATGCCGCCATTCCTTCCATGGTCTTTAACAGTATATTGCCGACAAAGCCGTCACAAACCACTACATCAGCCTTGCCATCAAACAAGTCCTTGCCTTCGACATTGCCGATAAAATTAAGACCGCTTTCCATTTTTAGCATTTGGTGGGTATCTGCAGCCACCGCATTGCCCTTGCTTTCCTCTTCACCATTATTGAGCAAAGCAATACGGGGACTGGCAATTCCGGCCATCAGCTCGGCATAAACACTGCCCAGCGCCGCGAACTGCACCAGCTGGGCTGCCTTGCAGTCAACGTTGGCTCCAATATCAATTACATATGTGGTTTTACCCAGGCGATTGGGCGTTCCTGCTATAACTGGCGGCCGGTCGATACCGGGAAAGCGCCCCAGGACAAACAGGGCCGCAGCCATTTGAGCTCCAGTATTTCCACAGGAAACCAGAGCATCGGCCTCGCCGTTCTTAACGAGCTGAGTGGCCACAGTTATGGAGGAGTTTTTCTTCCCCATTAGCGCTGCTGACGCTGATTCTTTCATTTCGACTACCTGCGGCGCATGCACAATGCGCAAGCGCCCCTCCGGATAGGCATATGCCTTGAGTGCCCCGGATATTATCTCTTCGTCACCAACCAGGACCAGTTGACTTGCCTGATTATTGACCCATTCCACTGCTGCCGCAATGGTTTCAGCTGGCGCATAATCGCCACCCATAGCGTCAAGCGCGATTATCATCCAATCACCTCATTGCCGTCCATAATAAAAGATTAGCAGGCCTTAAAAAGAAAAAGTAAGCTCCCCGGCCTGTTTGGGACCGGTTACTTACCTTTCCACATTTCCTGTGCTAAATCACTTTCTTGCCGTTATAAAATCCACAGTTCAAGCAAGCCCGGTGAGGCATCATCAACTCGTGGCATTCAGGGCACTTGGCCAGCCCCGGCGGATTTATCTTTCTCCATTCCGAACGGCGCTTGTTCTTCTTGGAATGAGACTGCCTCCTTTTAGGTACTCCCATCGGTATTCCTCCTTGCACTTAATTGAGCCAGCTTCTCCCATCGGGGATCAATAGTCTCTTTGACGCACTGGCAGGCTTCCGTATTCAGATCCCGGCCGCATGTCGGGCATAAACCTTTGCAATCCGGCTGGCAGGTAGCCGCCACCGGCAGAGCAATCAGCAAAGCCTCGTAAACAGGCCTGGTTAAATCGGCTTCGTCGTTCACCACTGGAACAACATCGTCAGCATCGCTAAATTCCTTGAGAAATTCGCTTTCTACAATGTTCAGGCTGAGCTGGCCGCTAATCGGCAGCACAAAATCCTTCAGACAGCGCGAGCACTGCATCAATACGGTACTGCTTACCACTCCGTCCGCATAATAACTCCTGCCCGTGAACTCTATATTGAGTTCCAGGCTGATGGGACCGGCCATGGAGCAAGTATCGATTTCCAGGAAGTTGGGGCCGGCTTCGCTGTCCAGCAGCATTTTGGTTTTTTCGTAAGGCCTCTTCTTAATCGCCTGGATATTGATTCGCATAGTCGCCGCCTTTAAAAAATAACAAACTATATTATACCGCACACAGCCGCCATGTCAACCACAGCTGCAGGCCGATGAGAAAACCGCCTGTCTTTCGCATCGGTCTGACGGTAAAAGGGGCGGACCTGAGCCCGCCCCTCTATTCATTATACTGTTTGAATGATTATTTTGCCAGGCCATAAGTGTCGCGAGCAATAACCAGTTCTTCGTTGGTCGGGATAATGAATATCTTAACCTTCGAATCAGGAGCGGATACATCCACTTCCTTGCCACGCACCTTGTTCTTGGCGGTGTCCATCTTAATGCCGAGGAAATCCATATCCGCACAAATTTCTTCGCGGACATCGATGCCATTTTCGCCCATTCCAGCGGTGAATACGATACAATCGCAGCCATTAAGCTTGGCCATGTATTTGCCGATATAACCTTTGATTCTGTCAACATAGACTTCGAGGGCAATCGCGGCTTTTTCGTTGCCGGAAGCTCTGGCGTCTACAATATCGCGCATGTCGTTGGACACGGTGGACAGACCTAGCAGGCCAGCCTTCTTGTTAAAGTAGTTGTTGGCTTCACTTGAATCCATGCCGAGTTTTTCCATAAGGTAAAACACGATAGCCGGGTCGATGTCACCGGAACGGGTTCCCATTACCAGGCCTTCCAGCGGGGTGAAGCCCATGGAAGTATCCTGACATTTGCCGCCATCCACAGCAGCCATGGAAGCACCATTGCCTAGATGCAGGGTGATAACCTTGGTCTGTTCAAGAGGCTTGCCTAACATTTCGGCAGCACGGTTGGTTACATAGAAATGTGATGTTCCGTGGAAGCCATATCTTCTAACCTTGTATTTTTCATAAACATCATAAGGCAGAGCATACATGTAGCTGGAAGGAGGCATGGTCTGATGGAATGCGGTGTCAAATACAGCTACGTGCGGTACATTAGGCATCAGGGCCTGGCATGCTTCAATACCCATAAGGTTCGGGGGATTGTGCAGAGGAGCAATCTCGAAGCAGTCTTTGATAACTTTCTTTACTTTGTCATCAATGATAACTGAAGCAGCAAATTCTTCACCGCCGTGTACCACGCGGTGGCCAACAGCGCTGATTTCGTCCATGCTCTTGATGCAGCCGTATTCTGCATTGGTAAGAACTTCTAGTACGAGCTTCATGCCAGCAGTATGATCCGGCATGTCTTTCTTGATTACAACATCGTCCTTGCCTGTGGGTTTGTGTTCCAGGCTGGTGCCAGGAATGCCAACACGGTCAACCAGACCTTTGGCCAATACTGATTCGTCGGTCATATCAAAGACCTGATACTTGATGGAAGAACTTCCCGCGTTTACTACAAGAACCTTCATTAAGTAAATAACCTCCTCAAATAAATAATATATGCTACGCCCTGACGGCAGTCATAGCGACAACATTAACAACATCTTCCACGCTGCAGCCTCTGGAAAGGTCATTGACCGGCTTGGCCATGCCCTGCAGTATGGGACCGATAGCTTCGGCTTTGGCCAGTCTCTGAACCAGCTTGTAACCGATGTTGCCAGCCTGCAGATCCGGGAATACCAGAACGTTGCAGGAGCCAGCGATTAAGCTCTGGGGAGCCTTGGATGAACCTACACTGGGAACCATGGCGGCATCAGCCTGGAATTCACCGTCAACTTTGATTTCCGGGAATTTTTCCTTGGCCAGCTTGGCGGCCCCGGCTACCTTGTCTACGAGCTCGTGTGAAGCGCTGCCTACAGTGGAGAATGACAGCATAGCTACTCTGGGATCCTTCATGCCGCAAACGTCAGTGGCAGTACCTACTGAAGCTTTGGCAAAGTCCGCCATCTGTTCCATGGTGGGCACGGGTGTTACTGCACAGTCTGCAAAGACGAAAGTTCCGGCATCGCCAAATTCACAGTTGGGAACAATCATGATGAAGGCGCCGGATACGGCGGAGATGCCAGGAGCGGTTTTGATTATCTGCAGGGCGGGACGAAGCACATTGCCGGTGGTGTTTTCAGCGCCAGCCACTTCGCCGTCAGCTTTGCCCATTTGCACCATCATGGAAGCAAAATAAAGGGGATCTAACAGCTGGGCTGCAGCCTGGTCCTTGGTCATACCCTTGGATTTGCGCATTTCAAAAAACGCTTCAACGAAATCATCATAGAAAGCGGCCTTGATTGGATCAATAATTTCTGCGCCGGTGAGATCGGCTCCGATGGCGGCAGCTTTAGCCTTAACAGCGGAAACATCGCCAAGAATGATGGGATTGGCAATTTTTTTGGCTACGATATCTTTAATCGATTTCAGGGTTCTCTCTTCAAGACCTTCAGGGAGAACGATAGTTTTTCCTTTTTTCGCGGCATTTTCGCGAATCTGGGCAAGAAGACTCATCATTTAACCTCCTAAAAATAATATAATCTAGTTAATACAATCCAGAATTGAACATTCCCCCTTTGTGTATTGCTATCCTAAAACGGATTGATGTTGAAATTCATAGTATTGAAACATAAATTACGATAATATCTTATTATACCTGGAAAGGCAAGGAAAACTCCGTGAATGTTGTCGGTATCATTGCTGAATTTAATCCGTTTCACCTCGGTCACCAATTTCTTCTACATAGTATTCGCCGTCTTTTTCAATCTTCCTGCATCGTTTGCATTATGAGCGGTAATTTTACTCAGCGAGGCGAGCTTGCAATCTGCAACAAATGGTCAAGAGCCGAAATGGCAGTGCGTTCTGGAGCGGATTTGGTCATCGAACTGCCCCTGGCTTTTGCCGTGCGCAGCGCTTATTATTTCGCCCGGGGAGGCATTCAGCTTCTGGATGCCTGTGGTATTACTGACTATCTGGCCTTTGGGAGCGAGTGCGGCAGCCTGGATGCACTGCAAAATATCGCTGGATTTCTGGCTGACGAAAGCCCGCAGTACAAGAAAAATCTCCAAAACGCCCTGTCTGAAGGCATCAGCTTCCCTTTGGCCCGCTCCCTGGCTCTACAACAAATCCCCGGACAACAGGAAACCGATATGTCATATATAGTCTCTGAACCAAATAACATCCTGGGTATTGAGTATTTAATCAACCTGCAGCGTCTGGGCAGTTCCATCCGTCCATATACATTCCAACGGGCCGGGCGCGGCTACAGCGATGAACAGCTGGCCGGCATGGCCAGTGCCACAGCCATTCGCCAGGCGCTTTTCCGCGGATGTGAAAGCACCGAACTGGCTGATTTCATGCCTGCCGGCGCCTTGTATACACTGCATAAAGAAATCCAGGCCGGCCGGGCTCCCGTCTTCATAAAATCGCTTGAAGCTCCGCTCCTGTCGAAGCTGCGCAATAGCTCCAGAGAGCAGCTGGCTTCACTCCTCGATATCAACGAAGGACTGCACAACCGGATCTACGATGCGGCTTTTAACACCGGAACCTACGAAGATTTGAGGCAGGCCATCAAATCCAAACGCTACAACATGACCCGGGTAAACCGTGTTCTACTCTATGCTCTTTTAGAATATGATTCTAAAACGGCGAGGCAGTTTGATGAAAGCGGCCCGCTATATGCGCACGTACTGGCATTTTCCCGCACCGGACAAAGATTGATTAAAAAAATTAAGGCAAGCGGCAGCTTGCCTGTCCTGGGTCGCGGTCATGACACCAAACGCTTTTGCATGGAGCATGCCGGGGATCTGTCCGCCGCTATGCTGGAACTGGACATAAGGGCTGGCAACCTGTACACCCTTGCCTATCCCGGCCATGATCAGCGCCTGGGACATCCCGATTATCGTCAATCATCAGCTCTCTTCAGCCAGGATGATTAGTAATCATTTTCCTCATCGGCTCGTCTCAATTCGTCCTTGCCCATTATAACCGCATCAAGACCCTTTTGCAGCACCAACTGCACATGAGTCAGAACCCCGTCTGCGTATTCGTCAGCATCGCGTTTATTGCGTCTGGCAACTTCCTGGGCCTCGGTGATAATCTGCTCGGCCCTGGTCTGCGCCCGGCGGGCAATTTCATTGTCATCAATCAGACGATCCACCATACTGGTGGACTCTTCAAAATACTGATCCGCTTCCATCTGAGCACCGGCAATGATATCCTGTTTCTCGGCCAGCAGAATTCGTGAAGCTTCCAGCTCTTCAGGCAGCACCGCCCTGATGCGGTCAACTCTATCCAGGAAGCGGTCGATATCAACCAGCCTCTGCCCCCCGGTGAATGGAACCTTTTTGCTCTGTTTGAGAAACATTTCCATCTCATCGAGGATACGAAAGATCTCCATCATAATGAACGTACCTCCTAGCGGGTGCTATAGTGGTTAACCTCGGATTCTCCGTACTTGTCATGCCTGTTGCATACATATAATCCGGTTTCCATGGGCATAATCATTTTCCTCTGGCTTCGAATTACTATTGTACCATCCTTTGCCAGAATTGGGTAGCGATCCAGCTCTTCCATAACCTGCCCGAATAGTTCCGGCACGGTGAAGGGCGGATCAATATAGATTATATCGAATGATTCAGAATCATGCACAAATTTCTTGATCGACCATAGAACATCACTTTTAATAACCTTGCCTGATATCTCAAACTGGCACAACTCAAGGTTGTCCTTGATAATCTTAACTGCCCGGGCGTCATTTTCCACAAATACGGCTTTCCGGGCTCCGCGGCTCAAGGCTTCAATGCCCATCGATCCGCTGCCAGCAAACAGGTCCAGGAATACCGCACCGGTAAGACGCGTTCCCCAAATGCTGAAAAGCGATTCTCTTATCCTTTCAGTTACGGGGCGGGTATTTAAGCCCGGGGGCGTTTTCAGCCTTCTGCCCCGGGCAGTTCCTGAAATAATTCTTAACATGGGCTCTCCTGCATATTATAATACTGTACTGTACTTGCCAAGGGTTGAAATATACGCGGCCAGGTCCGGAGCATTTCGATACAGCTCCAAATCAAGCGACTGGACCGCTTTATCACAGCTTGCGATAATTTCGAGGTCATCGTTAAGATTCAGAACTCGAAATCCGGTAAATCCGTGCTGCTTCATTCCCATCATGTCACCAGGACCACGAATCTGCAAGTCTTTCATTGCCAGCTCAAACCCGTCATTGGAATTTTCCATGGCTTCCAGCCGCGACCCGGCGTCTTCCGAAGCGGGATCCGACAACAGAATGCAATAAGCCTGCTCATCGCCCCGCCCGACCCGGCCGCGCAGCTGGTGCAACTGAGCCAGCCCGAAGCGTTCTGCTTGCTCCACGATCATAACTGTTGCACGGGGATTGTCCACCCCCACCTCAACTACGGTAGTTGAAACCAGCGCCTGAATTTCGGCATTCTTAAATGAGTTGATCGCTTTCTCCTTGTCCTGCCCTGACATGCGGCCATGCAGCAGTCCTAAAGAGATTTCCGGATATAATTTCTGGAGGTTGGCGAATAAATCGCCGGCGTTTTGCAGATCAATTTTTTCCGATTCTTCAATCAACGGACACACTATATATGCCTGGTGTCCCCGTTTTACCTCTCCGGCCATGAAATCGTAGGCCTGCCTGGCCAGGCGCCGCGAAAGCGTGCGGGTTTTGATCGGTTTGCGTCCTGGAGGCATTTCATCCAGCCAGGAGGTATGCTGTTCTCCGTAACAGCTTAACGCCAGAGTCCGGGGAATCGGCGTTGCCGTCATTACCAGCACATCCATGTTGATTCCCTTGGCAGCCAGGCTCTCCCTCTGCCGGACACCGAAGCGGTGCTGTTCGTCAATTATGACCAATCCCAAACGGCTGAAGCTCACTCTGTCTTGGATCAGGGCGTGAGTTCCGACCAGAATGTCTATATGACCTTCCTTCAATGCCTGCAGCATTTCCTTTTTTCGGCTGGCAGCACATGAACCGGATAACCAGGTAATGCATACATCCAGGCCGGCAAAAAGCGCCTGCAGACTCTGATAATGCTGGCCGGCTAAAATCTCGGTAGGGGCCATCATGGCCGACTGGTATCCGCCTCCAGCAGCCTTGGCCATGGCCAGGGCTGCAACCGCCGTTTTACCTGCCCCCACATCTCCCTGCAGCAACCGATTCATGGGGCGGGATGATTCCATATCCGCGAATATTTCCAGGGACGCTCTGAATTGAGCCCCGGTTAACTTGAAAGGCAGGTTGGCGATCAGGCGTTCAACCAGATGATGATCCCGGCTGTGGCTTATTCCGGCTTCCCCTTCAGCGGCACTGTTGTCGAAGGCCAGGGATAGCTTGAACAGAAGCATCTCTTCAAATGCCAGGCGGCGGCGGGCTGTATCCGCTGACCAGCGGTCCGGGGGATTGTGAATCCAGCGCAGGGCGTCTTGAATTCCGCATAGATTGTGTTCCAGGCGGAGGCTGTCATCAATGATTTCAGGATAATGAACCAGGCGCTCCAGCAATACGTTATTAATTATCTTCCTGACCGTTTTCTGGCTTAAGCCAGCGGTAAGAGGATAGATGGGAACCATCGGAAGGTCCCGGTCGCCGTCGTCAATAAGGCTGTAATCAGCGACATTTATCTCATAACCCAGCTGGCTGAGTTTCAAAACCCCGCTGATAAAAATACTTTCACCGCTTATGAGCAGCTTCTTAACATAAGGCTGGTTGAACCAGATCGCGCTAATCGGAATCCCGTTGAAATCCAGTTCTGCCTTGACAATTTCCATGCGCCGGCCCGCCCGGCGCGATGAGGCCGATACAATAACGCCCAGCAGGGAAACCCTCTGGCCCGCCATCTCGGCAAGGTTGTCCAGGCTGCTGGCTCCGGAAGCATCCAGGTAATCGCGAGGAATGTGCCAGAGCAAATCCATCGGAGTATCCAAACCCAACCGGTTAAGCTGCTGCTTCCGGGCCGGGCCCACTCCTTTAATGTATTGGATATCTTCAAAGAGGTTGTCAATACTCATATTTCCATACCGCAGGTTAAACGCAAATCTCAGGGACGGTTCTCGTGATTTATTACAAATATGTCAGTTCGTAAGCTGACATATCTGTAATAAATCACGAGAACCGTCCCTGAGATTTGGTCCCTGATATTTGTCTTTCCGCTTCATACATTAAAGCGATAATGCACGATATCGCCGTCTTTAATTACATATGTTTTGCCTTCCAGCCGGAACAAGCCTTTTTCCTTGGCTCCATGCATGCCGCCACAGCTTACGAAATCGTTATATGCAACCACTTCGGCGCGAATAAAGCCTCGTTCTATGTCGCTGTGAATCTTGCCGGCTCCGGTTCGGGCATCTGTGCCTGCCCGGATGGTCCAGGCCTTTACTTCGTCTTCGCCTACCGTAAAGAAAGATATCAGCCCCAGCATGGAATATAAGCCCCTGATGATACGCACCAGGCCGGTTTCCTCCTGCCCGAGCTCGGCCATGAAAAGCTCACGGTCTTCTTCTTCGAGCTCCAGGATATCTTTTTCGATGCTGGCCGATATGGTAACCAGCGGCATGTGTTTGTCGGCGGCCAGAGCTTCAATCTCCGCCTGCTTCGGATATTGTTTGTTCTTGAGCCGCTCTTCGGAAAGGTTCAGGCAGATTAGCATGGGTTTCACGGTTAAGAACTGGTAACCGGACAGCAGGACGCTCTCCTCGTCACTCAAATTAAGCGTGGACAGGTTGGTTTCCTCTTCCAGAGCAATGCGCAATCGCTCCAGCAGGGCTTCCTCAACTGCCTGAGGGGGCTTTTTCTTGCCGCTGTTAATACGTTCAATCCGCTTGTCAACCAGCTCTAAATCGGCCATCAGTATTTCATAGCGAATATCATTGATTTCTTTCAGGGGATCGACTTCTTCAAAGGGATAAAGGCCTTGTTCACCTTCATAGACTCTAACCACGTGCAATAAAGCATCTGCTTTGCGGGCGGTATCTAAAAACACATTGGCCCCTTTGCCGCCGCCAGGTGTCAGGCCCGGAACTTCAATGGCTTCAAGCTGAGCATAGCTGGTTTTCTTGGGCTTGAACAAGCCGGAAAGATATTCTATGCGGCGATCCGGCACCTGGGCCATGGCTATAGCCGCTTTGCCGCGTCCGCCTGCCGTGCTGCGGCCGCCGGCCATCAATTCCAGCACCGTCGACTTGCCGGTAGATGGCATACCAATAATACCTATTTGCATTATCCATTCCTTTCAATGTCGAAACGTTATAACTGTAAGCTTATGGTTGCGAAAGACATGATCAGAAACGCACCGGTTACAGCAACCCCCATTAGCAAAGTCGCATAGCCTCCTATGGCGCTGAACTGCACCAGGCGGCCCGCATTGCTTACCGTAAAGAAAAATAGGGCAAGGGCGATTACCAGGAGGAGGATAATAAAGGGCGGAGCAGAAGAACCGGGGTAGAATATAGCGATATACAGGGCCAGCATGCCCAGGGCAATAACGTTCATTTTGTAGTACATGCTGAACACATTGTCGTTTTTCAGGCTGGTTCCCTTGACATGCTTGGGCACTTCATCCATATTTATTTCCTGGATCTCCAGGCCGGTTTTTTCGGCGATAGTCTGAATAAACCGGTCATCCCCTGGAGTCACTCCGAAAAATCCCCGGCTGGTTTTCATATATACAAATCCGTCTTCCCATTTTGACCCAAAAATGCGTACTGGACCGAAGCCTTGCATGGTATACAGGCCAGCTATGTATCCAGGCCAGGAAGCTGACAGGAAGGGAAAAAGAGTGGCTTCGCCCTTAATCTGTATTACTTCGCTAAACTCGCTCCAGGCAACGGTTTTGTGAAAAATACCCCAATGCAGGTGCAAGCGTTCGTCTTCAATAACATATCTGGTGTTAAATGCACCGAATACGAGGTAAGCGCCTACAAATGCAAACACTACCGCCGGAAGCAGCAGGAGTATCTTCAGGATCTGATCTTCGGGGCCCAGTGAATAGTTGATCCCCCAAAAAACAAAACCAAAAATAATTATTCCTGCCAGCAGCCCAATCCAGGGTCCATAAGACTTCTGGGGTTTGAATACCATGGTTACATCTCCCTTGATCCCACATTTATTTGTCGTATTTTAAAAAACAATACGCTATATTGTACCCTAAACAAGCTCACTTGTTAATTATATTTATAAAATCCATGGCCACTTTTTTTGCCCAGGCGGCCTGCACGGATAATGGTGGAAAAATACTGGTGAGTCCGGTATTTACTGTCGCGGAATTCATTTTGAAGGGCTTCCAGCCCATTGTAAACCGTATCCAGGCCTATGCTGTCAGCCAGGGCCAGCGGCCCAACCGGCATATTGGTGCCCGTCATGATCGCGGTATCAATGTCATCCGCCGATGCCATGCCTTCCCCGTAAACATGGATGGCTTCGTTGATAAAGGTTAGCAGAATCCTGTTGACTATATATCCCGGACTTTCACGGTTCAGAAGCACACATTCCTTGCCCAGGCTGTCCACGAATTTCCTGGTTTTTTCCACGGTTTCGTCACTGGTTTCAACCGCCCTGACTACCTCCACCAGCTTAATCAGCGGCACCGGATAGAAAAAATGCGCGCCTATAATGCGGCCTTTTCTCCTAACCACCGATGCTATTTCAGTTATGGAAAATGACGAGGTGTTGCTGGCCAGGATGCAGTGTTCGGGGCAAATAATATCCAATTCCGTGAACAGCTGTTTTTTAACTGCCATGTTTTCTACGACGGCTTCAATCACCATGTCTGCGTCCCGGACTTCAGCCAGGTCGGTTGTGCCCCTGATCCTGCCCAGAATGGCGTCACATTCTTCCCGGGTAATTTCCTGCGCTGCCTGCATACGGAGCAGGTTGCTTTCTATGGCTTTACAACCGGTTTTCACCAGGTTCATTTGCAGATCCCGCATAACCACATTATATCCTGCTTGAGAAGCCGCTTGAGCTATGCCGGCACCCATGAATCCAGCTCCTAAAACCGCAATTTGCTTCACTTATGGAACCTCCGTCTCTGTCTCAATCTCCCATGCTAACGCCCACCGCGCGGGCTGCTCCAACCATTTCCCCCTGGGGATTAACCTTTTTCAAATGCTTAATGGCTTCCGGAATGGGCACCGAACATATCCTGGTGCCGGAGAGGGCGACCATGTGCCCATAAATGCCTTTCATCAGCACATCAACCGCTGCCACACCGTAGCGGGTCGATATAATCCGATCGAAGGGAACTGCGCTGCCTCCCCTTTGCAGATGTCCCAGCACCGTAACCCGGCTTTCTATTCCGCTCTGGCTTTCAATGCGATCAGCCAGCTTCTGCCCGTTGCCACCCAGCCGGATGGGATCATGGCTGCGGTCAACGGTTCTCTGAACTACCATTTGACCGCCTTTTTCCACAGCTCCTTCCGCGATGACGATTATGCTGAATTTTTTACCCATTCGGTACCGCTCCTGGATTTTGTCTATTATCCGGTCCAGATCATAGGGGATTTCAGGAATTAGAATAACGTCTGCCCCCCCGGATATGCCGGAATACAAGGCGATCCACCCCGCATATCTGCCCATAACTTCCAGGACCATAACCCGGTGATGGGATTCAGCCGTGGTATGCAAGCGATCCAGCGCTTCCGAAGCGGTGGCTACCGCCGTGTTAAAGCCAAAGGTAAAGTCTGTAGCCAGTAAATCATTGTCGATGGTCTTGGGAACCCCTACCACCTTGACGCCCAGCTCTGCCAATCCCTGGGCAATGTGCATGCTGCCGTCTCCGCCAATAATTACCAGGGCGTCGATGCCTAGCTGGTGCAGGTTTTCTACCGCCGTTGCGGACATATCCCGGGCCACAAACTGGCCATTTTCTTCAATATAGAAGTTGAAGGGATTATCCCGGTTGGAACTCCCCAGGATAGTCCCGCCTACATGAAGTATACCCGACACCCGTTCCCAATCCAGGGGGATCCAGGAATTCTCAACCAGACCCTTAAAACCGTCCAGAAAACCTATGACTTCAAGGCCGTGAACATTGATAGCTGATTTGGCAACCGCCCGGATTACTGCGTTCAGCCCCGGGCAATCACCTCCGCCTGTTAAGACCCCGATTCTTTTAATTTCGGCCATATACTGCCTCCAACAATGAGCATTGCTGCGATATTTATTTATATGCTATGGCTGCCGGCTGGTTTCAGCTGGTTTTTCCTCCAGAACCACCTTAATCGTCTCAGTCTGGCCGCTGCGTACAATCTCCAATTCCATAGTATCGCCTACATTTTTGGACTTCACCATGGACTGCAAAGAATCCGGGCTCTCCACATCCTGTCCGTCGGCCTTGACGATTATATCTCCGGTTGTAATACCGGCTTTGGCTGCGGGGCTGCCTGCTATAACGCTCTGGATAATAACTCCTTTGTTTTCGACATTCATACGCGTTGCGGTTTGAGCGTCCATAACCCTCATCCAAACGCCTATATAAGGTCTGACCACCTTGCCTTTTTCAATCAGATCCCCCAGTACATCCTTGACCGTGTTGATGGGAATAGCAAAACCCAGTCCCTGCCCTTCCGCAGTTATCATGGTGTTGATACCTATAACCTGCCCGCTGGCGCTTAGCAGCGGGCCTCCGCTATTGCCGGGATTAATTGCGGCATCAGTCTGAATCAGATTGTTGTAAATCCGCCCTTCTATCTCCATAGGGCGGCCTTTGGCGCTGATCACGCCTGCCGTCACGGTATGATCGAGGCCATAGGGATTGCCGATGGCTATGACCCACTCGCCAACCTTAATATTATCAGAATCACCCATCTCCAGGCTTTGCAGACTCTGCCCGGTCTCCAGCTTCAAAACTGCCAGGTCGGATTCGTAATCTTCTCCCACCACGGTGGCCTTGATCGGCTCTTTCTGGTTGACAATGGTAACATTGATCTCGCTGGCGCCGTCAATGACATGCTGGTTGGTAATGACGTAGGCTTGACCCTTCTCGCTGATTATAAAGCCGCTTCCCTGAGCTTCAGAATAATACTCGTCGCCGGGTATAGCCGTGTCCGGGCCCAAAAAAGGTGCATAATAATTATAGAAATCCTGGTAATTGCCGCTAGTAGCCACCACTGTTTGAATATTAACCACGGCTGGGCTGGCTTTTTCAACCATCTGGGGAATATCAGAGGGACCAATCACAATGGTCTGGGTGTTTTGAGTGGCTGGTGTATCCACCTTGGCCGGACCGATAGCTTTCTGGGGCAGCATGTTGTTCATGTACATAATGTAAAGAGTGCCCGCTACCAGCAATAAAAAAATTAACAGAATCAAGGCCTTGTTAACTCTACCGGATCCGCTGTTCTGGCTCATTGGTGCTCTCCCTTCATCCTTGTGATAATCAAATTATAAACCATTTACATTAAATATTAGCACTGTTTTCAGGCGAATTGAATATCATCAGGTTGTTCACCGGCTGTATACCGGCATGTTGCCCCTGACAGCAAAGCTCATCGCCGCTTGCATTTTCCCTCCCTCCATAATAAAATGCTGTATTGGAGGTTTTGCATTTGTACCTGATCAGTGCCTGCCTGTGCGGCGTAAACTGCAAATATAACGGGGCCAATAACCGGGACCCGTTGTTTGTTTCCTGGCTGAAGGCCGGAATGGCCCTGCCCGTATGCCCGGAACAGCTGGGCGGCCTGCCCACACCCCGTGTTACTTGCGAAATTATCGGGGGCGACGGTGAATCTGTTATTAAAGGACATGCCCGGGTGGCCGGCATTGACGGCTTAGATCATACCGAAACCTTTGTCCGCGGGGCCTTTGAAACCCTGTACATAGCGCAATGCTGCCAAATCAAGGAAGCGGTTTTCAAAGCGCATAGCCCTTCCTGTGGAGTCGGCAGCATTTATGACGGTTGCTTTTCCAGAACGCTGATTCCAGGCGATGGGGTCACCACCGCTTTGCTTCGGCATAACGGAATCACGGTATATTCTGAAGTTCAGGGCCGCAGCATTTAAGCTTTACCAGGCGGCAGCCAGTGACATCATATCCGCCGTGAGCAGAAAATGGGCAGCTCGCAGGCGGCGGACATCCAAAGCTAAATTTATAATTGTGGAGGAAAAACGTGAAAGCAGTCCAGATTTTTTCCGGCGGCCTGGATTCCATTCTGGCCGCCTATTTAATAAAAGAACAGGGCATCGAAGTCATCGCGGTGCATTTTGTTTCGCCGTTTTTTGGCATCCCTGAAAAGGCGGAAGCATCATCCCGCCAACTGGGCATAGAACTGGTTTCGGTGGAACTGGAACAGGATTACCTGGAAATGGTTAAGGCGCCAGTTTACGGGCACGGTAAAAACATCAACCCCTGCATCGACTGCCATGCCTTTATGTTTCGCCAGGCGGGAGCCATAATGGAAGCAAGGGGAGCATCCTTCCTGTTCAGCGGAGAAGTGCTGGGCCAGAGGCCTATGAGCCAGACAAAAAATGCCATCCAGGCTGTGGACAAGCTTTCCGGTTACAGAGGCTTGATCGTCAGGCCCCTGTCGGCTTTATTGCTGCCAGAAACCGTTCCTGCGCGCGAAGGATGGATCGATGTTAGCCGCTTGATGGACATCAGCGGAAGAAGCCGCAAAGTGCAGATGGAAATGGCCGAACGTATTGGCATTAGCGATTATCCTTCCCCTGCCGGAGGCTGCAGCCTGACCCAGGAAAACTATGGCAAACGGATGCGCCAATATTTAAGCCTTTTCCCGGCCAGCACCCTTTGGGAGTTGAAAATATTGAGCTTCGGCCGGCATTTTCTTTTGAATGACAACAGCCTGTTGCTGGTAGGGCGCAACCAGTCTGATAATAATAATATCGCCGCCCTGGCCATGCCTGGCGACTGCCTGCTTAAAACCCAGGAGCGGCCTGGACCGCAGGGCCTGATACGGGGAGGAAGCACACCTAATAATGACACAGTGCGCCTGGCAGCTTCGATTGTCGCATCTTATAGCGACACTAAAGACCTGCCGCTAGTAAAAGTGCGGATTGTTCGCGGCGAAGAAATCGGATATGTGGAAGTGGAAGCCCGGGATCGAGCGGAAATGCCTCCCAGTCTGTAGTTTTTCTATAAACAAGCGTGGAGTCCCCAGGACTCATTTGAAAATATCGAGGTCGATTTGCTTGAACATTTCTTCGTAGCCCAGCCGGGTGGGATGAGCACCGTCGGCCAGCAGCATATTCTCGCGCAGCCGCCCGTCAGGATGACAAAAGGCCGGGACAAAATCAATGATGGGAATGCTCCTGCTACTGGCGAATTCGGTCATCCAGGCCCGCAGCGCCGCCAGCATCCTTTCCTGGGGAGGATAATCCATAGGCGGAGTCAATCCAAATATCACCTTGATCCCGCTTTCGTCGGCCATCTCCACCATCTTTGCGATATTCCAGGTGATCCTGCCCCGGGATTCCCCCTGCAGCACGTCATTGCCGCCGCCCATAATTATCACATGAGTGGGATTGTATTTGACTACATGCCGGTTAAATCGTTCCAGCATGTCTTCCATGGTGTTGCCAGGAATGCCCTGATTGATGAAGTCAGCATCGACAGCTTCGGAAAGCATGCGGACCCAGGAATATTGAGTTCCATGGGGCCAGCCCCAGGTTATGCTGTCTCCCAGGCAGACGACTCTCATTTTCAGATCGGTCATGGTTTTCTCTCCTTGTGTCTACAACTTAAATCGCCCGATATTTGCCCTGTTCCGACTTTGCGACCTGGCCGGCCATTTCCAAGCGCTCCAGGTGTTTGTCCAGCATTAGCTTTTCCCAGAACAGAACGAACATGGTGCTATGCAGCCGGTAAATCAGGTGTTGATCGGCCAGCTCGTCCAGGTCGGCTTCCTGACGCCTCAAATACTCAAGCAAGCGCTCTTCGCGTCTGGCAATACGTTCCTTGTATGCAGTCAACCGGGGGGCTGCATCAGTATAGATTTTGTTGACATGACCGGTAGCAATGCGCCCCGGCTTCATCGCGATAATTTTATCGATGGAAGCCTCCATATCGGCAGGGCTGGCACATATCTCCCCATACCAGGGACCTGCTGCGGTCAGGCAGATATCCCCCAGAAACATAAAGTCCTGATCTGGAAACCAGAAGGCGCAATGCCCGGCTGAATGCCCCGGGGTATGAATCACCTCACAGTTTACATGGCCGAAATCGATTGTGTCTCCGTTTTCGAAGCTGCTCCCGGCTTTTAGATCACTGACGTTTACCCTGTCGCTGATATTCATCTGCTGACGGCTCGCTTCGTAATCACAACCGGGCATCAGCTGCTCCCAGCGATCAAAGGAATTATAAAAATTATATTCATCATCGTTTTGCGTAGCCATAAAATCCAGGGCGTGAATCTTTTTTTCAGCCCGTGCGAACAGGTGGTTGCCGCGAATATGGTCATAATGGTGATGACTGTTGATTACCAGGTCCACGGATTCCGGCCGGGTCTCCTCCATGGATTTGAGGTCCGCTCCCGTGTCGATAACCGCCCGGACATCGTCGTCTACCAATACGCAATTACAGTATGTAAATCCAGCCTCGTTCATTACCATGTACAAGCGCCGGTCAACCTGTTGAATCATCCCTTTGTTCTCCTCCGCAAATCAATGTCAGCACCGGCGCAGGTCCTGTGCAGCGGTTTTTTATCAACAAGGGGCGAACCCAGGGTTCACCCTTATCGGAGGAATCACGGGGACAGTCCCCGGTGATTTCCGAATGCATCACCCCATGAACCACCATCATTTAACCTTGATATGTCTTTATCATATCAAGGTGGGAGCCCCGGTTCCGTCGGTATTAGTTCTTTGCATCCAACCTTTTGCTCTTCGCTTTTTACCTTTTACTTTTTGCTCTTTTACGGCTGGTTCAGCTGAACTTTCATGTCATCCAGAGCTTTGCCCAGCTTGTCCAGATTATCTCCGTATGCCGCCCAGTCCCCATTTCGGGCAGCTTGATCGGCTGCCTGGTAATACTGGCTGGCCTGTTCGACCAGGGCCATGAGATCAGTGCCTGAATCAATTACCACACCATTATCCGGTTCCTGAACCCCAGGCGCAACTGTGGAGCCATCGGGAGCAGGATAACCGAACAAGCGCTGCAGGCATTTGGCCAGGGATTCCTCCATAACGATATTGTCTTCATAGGCAGCGATAACCCTCTTCATTTCTGGCATTTGGCTGGAAGCCGCCTGAAGATAGAGCGGCTCAATGTATAATAACGACTCGCCGATTGGGATTACCAGCAGATTGCCCCGGTATACACTGGAGCCTTTTTGATCCCACAGGGTCAGCTGCTTGCTGATCTCCGTATTCTGGTTGATGCGCGACTCTATTTGCATCGGTCCATATACAGTCTCCTTTTTAGGGAAGGTATAAACCAGAATCTGTCCATATTCGTCATTATCCATGCGCACACACATCCAGGCAATCATGTTGGGCCTCCCATTGGGTGTGTACGGCAGCATCAGGATATATTCCGGTTCCAGGGCGCCGGGCAGCCGCATAATTATATAATACGGCTCCATATTTTTTTCCTTATTGTCGGCTATCTCGTTGGCAAATATCCAGCTGTCCTCTTTGTTATAAAAAACCCAGGGGTCCTGCATGTGAAAAGTCCCATATATGCGGCTTTGAATGGCAAACATGTCCACTGGATAGCGGATATGGCTTTTCAGCCCCGCGGGCATATCCTTGATGTCCTTGTACATGCCTGGAAAGATTTGCTCGTAAGTCCGAATAATCGGGTCCGCAGCATCTGCAATATAAAAATTAACCTCGCCGGAATAAGCGTCAATAGTTAGCTTCACCGAGTTGCGTATATAGTTCTCGCCGCTGTCCCTGTATGGCTGGGAATACGGAAAGTGGTTGCTGACCGTATAGGCATCCAGCATCCAGTAAAGCTTGCCGTCATCTTTGTTTATTACGATATAGGGATCGCTGTCGTAAGACAGGTAAGGGGCGAGCTTTTCCACCCGGTCCATAATATTGCGGTTCATCAGAATCTGGCTGTCATTGGTGATGTCGGTGGCTAAAATCAGCTTGTAATCAGCCAGTTCCCAGGCAAAAAGCAGGCGCCTGGCGAAGGAATTTACCAGCAAGCCGTTGGTTCCGGAATAGTTGGTGTACATGTTGGTATCACCCAGCGGGTAATCAAACTCCTTTTGTATGCCGTTGACGATGACATAGGAGTCAGTGCTCTCCCCAAAATATATCTGGGGCTGCTTGACTTCTATATCAACCGATGACTGGGGCGGTATATCCTTAATGAAAAACTGGGGGAAACCCTCCTGGGCTACTTCTGTGACCGGGCTCATTACCACTCCGTAACCGTGGGTATACATCAAACGCTGGTTGACCCAGGTTTTGGCTTCGGCCGGCAAGCTGGCATTGCGGTCCATTTCCTCCATTTCGCGGGCTGACAGCATCACCTGCCGCTTTTTGCCGTCTATAAGGTACCGATCAATGTCAATGTCGTTGAAAACATAGTACAAGCGCAACTCTTGCAGGCTCTTATAGGTGCTTTTCAGCGGCTGCCAATCCCATAAGCGAATATTGTCAACGATCAGCCGGTTGTCTTCCAGCTTTTGCGCATCCAGGTTGTACTTAATATCAAATTCCCTGGTCTCTATGCCGTCAAGGTTGTAGGCTACGCGAGTGGACTTAATTGCCTCCATGATATATGGCTTTTCCATGTTGAACTCATTGGGCTGAACTACGAATTTCTGCATTAAGAAGGGATAAACGGAATTCAGAGACAGCGCCAGGAGCAGCCAGGCCCCGAAAGCGTATACAACCCATGTAAAGCGTTTTTTGTAAATACTCAAGGCGATGAACAAACACGTGGCCACCGCGACGGCTATCATAATGTTGAAAGCAACCAGCCGGGCGCTAATATCGGTATAGGTGGCGCCAAAAACGATTCCGTTGTGATCAAAAAGCAGCCCATAGGTCTCCAGCTTGTAACCCCAGGCTTTCAAAAGGATTATCAAGGCCAGCAGCGCTGACATATGGGATTTGCCAGACGAGTGGCGAACAAAACTGGCTACTGCCAGCGAGCGGCCGGCATTGAGCAGGTGCAGCCCCGCCACCAGCGTCAGGGTCATTACCAGGATCGCCATCAGGATATCATATACCAGGGTATAGAATTTAAGATCGAAGAAATAAAATGAAAGATCCTGGTAAAAAAGGGAATCAGTAATTCCAAAAGGCTGTTTGTGCAGATACTGTTGAACCGTCAGCCATTCACTGCCCGTAGATGCCGATAGCAGAAAAGCACTAACCAGGGCTAAACCCAGCAGGCTCCAGCGCATCAAAGGACCTTCCATAAACCGGGTCCACGGAGAAGCTACCGGATGCAAATAGATTACATCGTCTTCCTGTTCGTAAGCGCGGGAATCATCTCCAGACGGGGGCATGTTTTTGCGGGCATAGTCCAAATTATAAGCGATAAGCAGAAAAGAGAAGGCAAAAACAGTCAGGTAAACCGCCCACTCGCTGAACAACATGGTTAGAAAAACACTGTTGTACCCGATCGATTCAAACCAGAGCCAGTCTACATAATAGGTGCCGAGCATGGATAATGCAATCAATGCCAGAATGGCTATGCATAATTGAACAACCCGTCTTGACAGCTCTATTTGCATATTAAACCTCCTCGTTATAAACGCTGGATAGCAGGGTATCTTTCCTTAATTCCGCACAATTGCAGGCCTTTACCTCCGGCATGTCCCGGAGTATCGAAAACACCAGGCGCCCCAGCGCAACGCCCTGATTAATAAAAATGTCTTCCAGTTCAGCATGCTGCCAGGCTTCAACTATTCCCTCGGCATAGTTCACCACCATGTACAAGCCGGCATAGCATGCCCCGATTTCCCGGGCCAGATAAACTTCCGGGCAAATGCTCTGCCCTACCGCGTCTGCTCCTGCCTGTTTGTAGCTTTGAACCTCGGCTGGACTCTCAAAATGCCGGCCGTCAGTGTTAACGTAGATGCCTCGGCTGAAAACATAACCATCCCATTCCTGCCGGGCTTTTTCGTATATGATCCTTCTCATATTCGGGCACAGTGCTTCCCGCATAACCAGCAAATAGCGGTTATCAAGGGAAACATCCTTGCGCAGCGACACATCTATGTAGTCGTTGGGAATTACCAGATCACGCGGTTTGAGCAGGTGATTGACCGCTCCTACCCCACCTTCGGAAATGATCCGCCCTGCACCGGCTTGACGGAATACCCAGAATATTTGACGGGAGGCGTCAGCGCGGCTGACCCGGTCCCGCCAGCCATGCATGCGACAGTTCAATACCCGGCGCGCTCCGAACGGTCCGTTCACTTCCAGCAGGCTGAAAGCCGGGCTGGGACCGAACGGGGTTTCATAAACCAGGTCCTGGTCAAGGCACCTGACATATTCCAGGTTCAGATCGTCGGGAATGCTGATATTGAGGGTGCTGGACCCGCCAATAAATCCAAAATCGCAGCAGGGAATCATCATTCGGCCACCTTTTCATTAAAAATACTTCAAGCGTTCATAGCGGCTATTGCGCTCCGCGGGCCGCATGCCGCTTTCCCTTATCAGCCTGACCATTTGGCTGGTGCTGATGGTATTGGCAACTCCGGCCGCTTTGACCACGTTTTCTTCCAGCATTATGCTGCCCAGGTCGTCTGCTCCGAAGAATAGCGCCATCTGTCCAATGCGGGGCCCCTGGGTTAACCAGGAGCCTTGAATATGAGCAAAGTTGTCAAGATACAGCCTGGATAAAGCCAGGAATTTCAGATACAGGAAGGACGGATATTTTTCTCCCTGTAATTCCGTATTGCCGGGTTGATAGGTCCAGGCAATAAAGGCGCGGAAGCCGCCGGTACGGTCCTGCAAGTCTCTGATGGAAGCCAGGTGGTGCAGCCGGTGTTCCAGGCGGTCAGTGCTGCCCATCATCATTGTGGCGGTACCCTTAATACCAAGCTTGTGAGCAGACTCCATAATACCCAGCCAGCGTGAGCTGCTGATCTTGTTCGGACTGATGCGCTCGCGGATCTCATCATGTAAAACTTCGGCTCCTCCACCAGGCAGGGAATCCAGCCCGGCCTTCTGCAGGCGTTTCAGGCATTCTTCAATGCTTAAACCGGATATTCGGGCTATGTAGTCTATTTCCGGAGCAGTCAGCGAGTGGATGGTAATATCGTAGCGCTGCTTAATCGACCTGAACATGTCCTCAAAAAAGCCAATCTGGAGATCTGGATTAAGGCCTCCCTGGATCATCAGCTGGTTGGCTCCCAGACGCACCGCCTCGTCAACTTTTGCCATGAGGACTGCCGGTTCGATAACATAGGCGTCCTCAGCTTCCTTATCCCGGTAAAAAGCGCAAAACGAGCAGCGGCAGCTGCAGATATTCGTGTAGTTAATGTTGCGATCAATAATAAAAGTAACCACCCGGTCCGAATATTTTTGATCACGGACCAGGCAGGCAGTGGCGGCTATCTGCAGGCAATCGCCTTCATTGAAGAGAAATTCGAATTCCTCATCGCTCATACGCTCCCCGGCTGCCAGGCCGGATAGTATGTCTCGCTGAATCAAGCTCTCATCCCGTCCTTCCTCCCGGCGTTCAGGCGCTGTTAATCACGGCCTCTCAATATCGATAAAAGGCGCAAAATCTCGATATAAATCCAGATAATGGTGACCATGAGGCCAAAAGCGGCATACCACTCAAAGCTCGCCGGCGCTCCCGATTCGATGCCGCTTTCAATCATATCGAAGTCCAGCATCAGGCTGAAAGCAGCTACGACCACTATGACCAGCGAAACTACCAGGCCAATAGCGCCAGAAAAGACAAAACTCGTATCCACAAAGAAACCCAGGATTATTGCGGCGGCATAGAACAGCATGATTCCCATTAGGGCTCCCATCATCACCGCCCGGAAACGCTGGGTGACGGTTACAATATGCAGCCGGTACACGGCGAACATGACCAGAAATACTGCGATAGTTGCTCCAAAGGCCTGCAGCGCAATGCCTGGATACTGGTGGTTAAACACCTGGGATATCGCCCCCAGGGCCAGACCCTCTGCCAGGGCGTAAAAAATGGACAGAACCGGAGCCAGCCGGGGAACGAAGCTGATTACCAGCGCCAGCACAAAGCCTACCAAAATACCAGCCATGATCTCAACTGTCCCAAGCCCTGGTATGCGGGCGGCTACAATCCAGCTTAACGCTGCAGACACTATTAACAGGGTAAGCAGAAAAAAGCTCTTGTTGATTACCCCTTCGATGCTCATTCTTTCGGCAGCCGCCACCCAGTTGCCATCGGTCATTTTCTTAAGAACCACATTGCTGCTCTGCATTGACATTCCTCCCAATTTTTTCAGTTTAATGCTCTTCCTGAAGCTAAATATCCAGTATCTCCAGGGCCGGTACATCTTCGATCAAGCCCAGATTACCAGCCTGGCGGTAGTATTCCAGCAATCCTTCCTGCTTGGTGCCATCAAAATCGTAACGCAGGGTGCGAAAATAATCTACCAGATAAGAGCTGGGGAAATCTTCCCATGCCGCCGCCTTCTCGGCCATTTCGTCCAGATGGTCCAGGCTGAATCGATTGGACTCCACAAAAGTATTTTTGATGGTACGCAACATATCAAGGTTTTTAGCGGCGTATTCCCGGCGAATTGCCCAGACCGCAAACATCATTGGCAGGCCGGTCATGGCTTTCCACTCCTCGCCCAGATCATAAATATACAAGCGCTTGTCGCGATGATACCAGGCTCTCAAGGCGTCGTCTCCGATCAGCAGGGCGGCATCCGCTTCGACCAGCATGGCTCCCAGTTCGGGGGCTGATATAAAGTAGTCCGGCACCAGCCCATACTTGCGGGCCAGAATGATCCGCAACAGCGCGTGGGAAGTGGCGGAAATATTAGATAGAGCAACCTTTTTGTGATTTAACTCCTCGATCGGGCATTTGGAAAAGAGGAATATACTCTTAACCGCCCCGTCGCAGCTGATGGAAATATCAGGCATCAGCACATAATCGCGATAGTTCTGGGCGTAAGCTATCGAAGATATGGGAGCCAGGTCGAGGAGATTATCCTTCAGCATCCGGTTCAGATCAGTGGGATTGCCCTTAATGAGGTCGATATCAACCAGGAATTTTTTCTCGATCAACCCGTAAAAGAGCGGAAAGCAATTTAAAAACTGTATATGCCCTACCCGGGGTCTCATTAGTCTTCATCTCTCTTTCGCTCCAGGCGCAGGGCCCGGATAAACCTCCGCCGCCAGCCGCGCCCGCAAGCACAGCTCCTGGCGCTAGTATTCCCTGATAATATTATAAATGGTATCGCGTTCCACAGCCTGGAAGCCCGCATCTTTTATTATCCGCAGGATTTCCTCCCTGCTCAAGCCCTTCTTGCTGTTCGCACCAGCGGCATGCATGATTTTTTCCTCAAAAACAGTGCCGTCAAAGTCGTCTGCCCCAAAATGCAGGGCGAGTTGAGCCACATCCACCCCCATCATAACCCAAAATGCCTTAATGTGAGGAATATTGTCCAGCATCAGCCTGGATATGGCTATGGTTTTAATGTCGTCTACCGCGCTGGTGCGTTCGATATGGGCCAGCCCGGTATTATCCGGCAGAAACGGCAGGGCGACAAAGGCCTGGAATCCAGGATGCCGGTCCTGCAGCTCACGCAAAGCAATAAAATGATCAATCCGATCGGCATGGCTTTCAATATGCCCGTAAAGCATGGTGCAATTAGTGTTAATCCCCAGATCGTGGGCTATGCTGTGCACTTCCAGCCATTCATCGGTCAAGGCCTTTTTCGGACAGACCTGGGTGCGAATCGAGTCCTTCAATATCTCGGCCCCGCCGCCGGGTATAGAACCCAGGCCGGCTTTTTGCAGGCGAAGCAGCACTTCCTTGAGGCTCAATCCGGATATTTTGGCAAAATGAGCAATCTCCACCGCAGTAAATGCCTGAATATGCACTTCCTGCCAGCGTTCATGGAGACGGGAGATAACTTCTTCGTAGTATTCGAAGCCCATTTCCGGGTGACAGGCAGAAACCACGTGAAATTCTGTTATTCCGCTGTCTTCAGCCTTGGCCGCCCATTCCAGAGCGTCGTCCACGCTCATAAGATAGGCACCGGGGGCGTCCTCATCGATTCCGAAAGCACAAAATCGGCAAGCGTTGACACACACATTGGTAAGATTAATGTGATGATTGGCGTTAAAAAAGACCTGGCGGCTTGAAACCCGCTCTTTTTGACTGCGGGCCATTTCACCAAGACTTATAATGTCAGACGATTCGTAAAGAAAAATGCCATCCTCGCGGCTGAGTCGTTCGTTTCGGGCCACTTTGCCCCTGATTTCCTCCATCCTGGCTTCCATAAGGTTCACCTTTCACAAATCACAAATATTATCTATTCTGAAGAGCCAGACGCACGACCTTTTCCACGAATTCTTCCCAGCTCATTCCGGCCGCCCTGACCGCATCTGGAACCAGGCTGGTGTCAGTCATCCCCGGAATCGTATTCACTTCCAGGATGTATGCCTCTTGCTTAACTGTATCAACCATCACGTCTATGCGAGCAAAGCCGCGGCAGCCCAGGCTCTCGTAGCATTGCTTGCTGATCATCTCCGCTCTGCGCACCAGATCAGGCGCAATGCGTGGAGGATATATGTGCGAGCTTCCCCCGGCTGCGTATTTAGACTCGTAATCATACCACTCCCCTGCTTCTGGTACGATTTCCAGCACCGGCAGCACATAGCCTTCATTGTTGCCCATTACGGCCACGGTGAGCTCCACTCCTTCGATGAACCTTTCAGCCAGCACCTTCTGGTCGAAGTCAAAAGCCAAATCCAGGGCGGGCTTCAGCTCTTCCGGTGTTTTTACTATGCTGGCTCCGATGCTGGAACCCTGGCTGGCTGGCTTGATCACCAGCGGCAATCCGGGGCGCTCCTGCAGTTCCTCGATAGCCCGGGAGGATTCAAAATAGTCAGCCATTTTTAATACGGCAAATTCCGGAGTCGGTATGGCTTCGGAGTTCAGCATCTTCTTGGTCAGGACCTTGTCCATGCAAATGGCGCTGGCCGCGATTCCAGATCCGGTATACGGAATATTCATCAATTCCAGAAAACCCTGTACAGAGCCGTTTTCACCTTTTTCTCCGTGCAGGGCCAGGAAAACCAGGTCAGGCTTATAATCCAATATGACATTGGGAAAGTCCTGGTCTAGCTCCACGCACAAAGTATCATAGCCTATGTTTTGAAGCGCCGTGAGCACATTGGCTCCGCTGCGCCTGGAAATAACGCTCTCTTCAGATTCCCCGCCCATTAGGATCATGACCTTTTCATTTCGCAAGCCGCTCACCTTCCAGAATTTATTGTCCCCTGAAGGCGTATACACGCTCCTTCAGCCATTAACCAGCATCTATAACAGGTTTATTATACATCATCAAAGACGCAATAGTATCCTCTAACTCACTTGCACAGGATAAATAACTGTGGTAAAATTCCTTTTGCATCTGTTGGGCGCGGCGGGATGCCGCGGCAGGTACGCAGGGGAGTAGCTCAATTGGCAGAGCATCGGTCTCCAAAACCGAGGGTCGCAGGTTCGAGCCCTGTCTCCCCTGCCATTAAAACAAGTGTTTGGCAGAGACACCCGGGGCAACGACATAGTATTACAGTTCATTATCACCCTGGATTGGACACATGTTTGACCACAATCGCTCTTCTTGCGTCATAATGACTAATATTCCCAAGCCTCACACATGACTTCAGCTTGCTCCATCACCAGTTCAGTGGCTTTTGCCTGCTTATCGGGAGGATATCCATATTTACGCAGAATGCGCTTGATCATCACTCGCATTTCAGCCTGCACATTTTCACGCAGGGTCCAGTCTATCTTGATGTTATTGCGCACGGCTCGGGCCAGATCCTGGGCAATATAGCGAAGAACCTCGTCCCCCAGTATCTTGACGGCGCTATCGTTGACTTCCAGGGCATCATAAAAGGCCAGCTCATCATCAGAAAGACCCAGCTTTTCTCCGCGTTGGTGGGCTTCGCGCATAGCCTTGCCCAGGGTAATCATTTCTTCAATGACCTGGGCGGTTTCAATGGCCCGGTTCTGATAACGCTTCAGCGAATTTTCCAGCAATTCGGCAAAAGAGCGTGATTGAACCACATTCCGGCGGCTGCGGGTCCGGATTTCGTTTTCCAGCAGTTTCTTTAACAATTCCGCCGCCAGATTCTTTTGCGGCATTTGACGGACTTCCTCCATAAATTCATCAGACAAAATCGATATATCCGGCTTCTTCAGGCCGGCAGCTTCGAAAATATCAATTACTTCATCGGACAGAATGGCCCTGGAAACAATTTGGCGTATGGCATGTTCAATATCATAGGACCGGTTCTGATCCGCACCGGCGCTTTTCGTCAGGACCGATTTTACGGCCTGGAAAAAGGCCACATCATCGCGGATCTCAAGGGCTTTGTCGTGGGGAACCGCCAGTGCAAAGGCTTTCGATAGTTCGCTCACCGTATTGGACAAACGCTGTTTGCCATCCTCCTGACCGAGTACATGTTCCTGGGCCGCCGGCAGAACCGATATGCGTTCCCGGGCAGATCCCCGCAACCATGGCGACCAGTCGAAGCCACCGAAAAGGCCCCTGCATATCTCATACTTCTCCATCATAATCCATACAGCTTCTTCTTGATCGAGGGCAGTCTTGCCTTGCCCGCCGCTTGGGCCAATGCAACCTTCTTTTGGTCTAGTTGAGCTACCTCACCAAGGGGAGCTTCCGTGGTCATTATTATGTCTCCCTGCTTTGGTAATCCGCGGTTCATCCATGAGTCATAATCAGAATGGGCTATATACTCCTGAAAAGGCATAATAGTGCCGTTCTTGATAATTTTGGCTGTTACCAGTGGAACCCCAGATGCTTGCTTATTTGGTGTTTTACCACGATAGTCTATTATTGCTTCCATACAATCCTCTAAAGGAATAGCACACCAGTCACTCCCCATAACCGGCCTCCTTCATCTGCTCCTGAAGGAAACCCTGCATCTCTTCCTTTTTCGGCAGTTCGAGCTGGTAACGGGAGACAAAGAGGGTATTGTCCAGACCGGCCAGGGCATATTCCACCAGGGCCTGGTTCTTATGGGTGCAGAGTAAAATGCCAATTGGCGGGCTATCCCCTTCACTCATCATGTTTAGCCGAAACCAGCTCACATAAGTGTTGAGTTGGCCGATGTTCTCATGAGAAAAGTCTTCAAATTTCAGCTCCACCAGGACATGGCATTTGAGAATTCGGTGATAAAAGACCAGATCCACGAAGTAATGACCGTCTCCGATCAAGATCCGCTTTTGCCGGGCTTCGAAGCAGAAGCCATGCCCCAGTTCCAGCAGGAAAGCCTGCAGTTTATCCAATAGCTGGTCTTCCAGCAGGGATTCGCTCATCACTTCGGCTGGTTTCAAGCCCAGGAATTCGAAGACGTAAGGGTCGCGGATCGCCATCATCAGATCGTTCTTTTCGGCGTCCTTTTGAGCTATCTCGGTCAATTTCGCTTTGTCTACGGACAGCCCTGACCGTTCACAATACAAGCTGCTGATCTGGCGCTTCAGCTCCCGCACTGACCAGCCGCCTCTAATGCATTCCAGTTCATAGAATGCGCGTTTGACCGGCTCCTCAATATTAATCAGCTCCACAAAATGAGAAAAGGAAAGGTTGTCCAACAGCTGCCTACCGGATAAGCCGCATTGTGGAGACGTTGTCTCCACAATTGCTTTATTTGCAACCGCCGGAGCAAAAAGCTCTCCCGGGATTTGTGCATTCAGTGACTGCATAATCTCTGATTTTCTGGGTAAATTTTCCATCAATTGTGCATTCAGTGTCTGCACAATTTGCGGGTATACTTTATAGAAGGCCCGGCAATTGTACAACTGCCGTCTTCCAATACGCAGCTCGTACTTGTTCAATCCCTTTGCCAGGGCATCAATAAGCTGCTCTCCGTAAATTGCCCGATCGGCTCCCACCATTTCGAATTCGTCAATATAGCATCCGATCAGCCAGTTGCGCAGGGTCAGGCTGATATTCACCGCCCGCACCGCCTGAGAGGACATCTGAACGCTAATATCACGAATCGCCAGCACCAGGTCTTGAAAAGACAATTTTTGTTGTTCACCATTATCCATATCTATTCTCCAAAACCCAGTCGAGCAAGGTTCTTCTTAATTACAACATCCAGCGCTTCGGCTTCCAGCATCTGTTGATACAGTCTAGCGGTCAGTTCCGCCATTTTGTCTTCAAAGGGAATTCCATCGTCTTCCTCTTCCTCGACTCCGACATAGCGCCCCGGCGTAAGAATATGCCCATGCTGGCGAATATCTTCCAGTGAAGCGCTGCAACAGAAACCCGCAATGTCCTCATAGGTTTTCTGGAATTCCTGATCACCCCGCCAGGCATGATAGGTATCCGCGATGGTTTGGATATCTTCATCAGACAGCTCGCGGTGCACTCTATCAATGAGAGTACCCATTTTACGAGCGTCAATAAAGAGCGTCTGACCGCGCCGGTCTCGGAAGCGGTTATTTTTCTTATTTCGGGTAAGGAACCACAGACAAACCGGAATCTGGGTGGAATAAAACAACTGTCCCGGCATGGCCACCATGCAATCCACCATATCAGCTTCAATAATATTCTTCCGGATTTCCCCTTCATTAGATTGATTGGAAGACATGGAACCATTGGCCAGAACAAAGCCAGTCATGCCGGTGGGCGCTAAATGATGAATAAAATGCTGCACCCAGGCGAAATTGGCATTGCCGGTAGGCGGTGTCCCAAACTGCCAGCGTTGATCGTCGCGCAGTTGGTCGCCACGCCAATCGCTGTCATTAAAAGGGGGATTGGCCAGGACATAGTCAGCCTTGAGGTCAGGATGCAAGTCTCGGTGAAAACTATCCGCGTGTTCCTTGCCCAGGTTACTGTCGATCCCGCGAATGGCCAGGTTCATTTTGGCCAGACGCCAGGTAGTATGATTGGATTCCTGCCCGTATATGCTGATATCGCCGATCCGCCCGCCGTGGGCTTCCACGAACTTTTCCGACTGTACAAACATCCCGCCGGATCCACAGCAGGGATCATAAACCCGGCCTTTGTAAGGAGCCAGCATTTGTACCAGCACCTGCACCACACAACGAGGAGTGTAAAATTGTCCGCCCTTTTTGCCTTCAGCACTGGCGAATTCCGATAGGAAATATTCATAGACCCGGCCCAGGATGTCTTTGGACCGGTTCTCTTTGTCACCCAGCCCGATGTTCCCGATCATATCTATTAACTGTCCCAGCCGAGCCTTATCCAAACGGGGATGTACATAATCCTTGGGCAAAACCCCCTTGAGTGAGGGATTGTCCCTTTCGACCGCCAGCATCGCCTCATCAACCAGCTTGCCGATCTTGGGTTGCTTGGCATTGGCAAGCAAGCTGGCCCACCTTGCATCCTTCGGTACCCAGAAGATATTCAGAGCCCTGTATTCATCCGGATCTTCGGGATCGGCTCCCTGGTCGCGCTCGGATTCCAGCCGGGCATGAACCTCGTCAAAAGCATCCGATATGTACTTGAGGAATATCAATCCCAGCACCACATGCTTGTACTCGGCGGCGTCCATATTGGATCGAAGCGCATCCGCCGCACTCCACAGCTGCTTTTCAAAACCCAGGTTGGCAGCATTGCCGTTTGCCATTGTTAACCTCCTGCTTGATATGACCAGTTTCTATGGTTCTTATCTATATGTTTAGTAATAATTTACCACTTTAGCGAATTATAACAAAGGTGATATATTATTGGTCTTCATTAATAATGACGAATACCATATCATACTTTTCATATGATATGGTATTGATAGCCGTATCTATGGGTTGCCAGGCCTTAGCCATACCACAGGGCAAAGTCGCCTAAAATATGGTTATCACAGGCAACCTGACTGGTGAAATTAAAACCTTTTTCCCCGGCAGCCAATTTCGCGTATCAACGACCAGATAACGAATTGCCCGGTTCCCAGCAAGGCTTCATTTCATCGTGTGGGAGGGCAAATATGGTCGTGGCGTGCTATATTCAGCACCATTTACATTTTCATTTCATCTAGATGTATGATATCACATGGAATTACTACGTGTAATTGCTAAAAGTGCGCACCACCGGAGCAATAATGGTCGGGATGACAAAGATGATAGAGCAGCTTAAACAAAAAGCAAAATCGATAAAAAGGGATACCCTGGCCCTGTACCTGGCGTTCAGGCACCCTGGAGTTCCCTGGTATGCCCGGCTCCTGGCCATAGTCGTGGCGGGGTACGCGTTCAGCCCTATTGACCTGATCCCGGATTTCATACCGGTAATCGGTTACCTGGACGACCTTATACTGGTACCTTTGGGAATATATCTGGTTATCAAGCTGATTCCTGAAACGGTAATGGAAGAATGCCGGAATGAGGCGGAGGAAAGGTTCCAGCGAGAAAAGCCCTCAATGCCGCTGGCAGCATTGGCTGTCGCCGCTGTATGGCTGCTCCTGGCGGGCGGGCTGGCCTGGCTGGTGTATATTCACTGGCCAGAAATAGAAGCTGTTTTTATGTCCCAATATTCCCCGTGTGTCTCATAACTACAGATTCAAAAACCATCACATTGTATCTGGACCGGGCTTGCCGGCTCCGGATCAACGCTGGTCATTCCACCAGAAACTCGGCAGCCAGCACCCGGAAGCCTTGAGCTTCGTATTCAAAAATGCTCACTGAACCGGGATGCAGAGTACGATCCCAGAATCCATAAGCAGGATCCAGGTGGTTGATAAATGCCCGGATAACTCCACCATGGCTGCATACGGCTGCTGTGCCACTATGCTGCCCGGCAATTCTCTGAATCACTGGCAGAAAACGGTCCAGAACCTGCCTGAATGATTCCCCGCCCGGCACCTGGCAATTCAGCGGATCCCGGAACCATTTCTGAAAATCGTCTGCATATGTCTCGTACAAATCTTCATACTTCAAACCTTCCCAGCTGCCAAACATTAACTCCCGCAGCGCTGGTTCGACTTTTACGGTCAATGCGAACTCAGCTGCTACTATCCCGGCGGTTTCCCGACAGCGCATCAAATCGCTGCTATATACGGCCTCGATACTCTCGGACTTCTTCATATATGCAGCAATAGCCCGGGCCTGCTTGCGGCCTTGTTCATTCAGGGGAATATCGGTATGTCCCTGATAGCGATGCTGAAGGTTCCATTCGGTTTCACCGTGCCGTATCATTATAAGCCGTGACATATTATAGCGCCTCCGCCAGAGCTCCGGCTAGCCGGAGATTTTCTTCCATCCCGCGAACAGCTACCCTGAAATAGTACTCGTCCAGGCCTTCAAAATCACGGCAGTTGCGTATAAGCAGCCCTTGAGGAGCCAGCTGCTCCTGGATCTGGTCTGCAGTGCGCCCGCTCAAGCAACTGTTGACCAGGATAAAATTAGCAGCGGAATCAAAAACATTCAAGCCTGCGATCTTTTGCAGGGCATCCGCCAACTGGCCGCGACTGAGTGGCAGCCAGGATCTGGTCTGCTGGATAAACCTCTCATCCTTAAGGCTGGCAACCCCGGCGGCTATAGCCAGGCTGTTAACCCGCCAGGGAGGAAGCATTTTCTCCATTTTTCTGGCCAGAGCCGGATGAGCCACGGCATAACCCAGGCGCAGGCCTGGCAGGGCAAAAAACTTGGTCAGGGAACCCAGCACCAGCACCCGCTGGCTGTTAGCCGCCAGAGAAACCGCCGTGGATGCTTCCGGCAGGGCAAAATCCAGAAAAGCCTGGTCCACAACCAGAAAAGCATCTCTCTCTTCCACCAGGCCAGCCAGGGCCTGCAGCTGTCCCTCATCCAGCAGCCGGCCGGTCGGGTTGTTGGGATGACCTATGAATATCATATCCCCGGCAATCAGCCGGCGGTCTATCTCATCAATGTCCACCTCGAATCCGTCTTCCGGATTCAGTCTTATCATTTGCCTGGGGATCGATTCAAGGCTGCCCATTCCGTACTCACTGTACGATGGAGCCAGGCAGACAATCCGCCGTGGCTCGTAAACCCTTACTGCCAGGTACATCAACTCCATACAGCCATTGCCCGGAACAATGCATGGCTCATCAATCCGCAGGCAACCAGCCAGTGCTCTGCGCAGGCTGGCAGCCTGAGGCTCTGGATAGTGGTTAAGCAAGGCTGTCGCCTCGTGAATTGCTGCCCGGGCCATGGGAGAAGGACCCAGCGGATTGATGCTGGCGCTGAAATCCACTATTTGTTCGGGCTGGAGATGGTATTTGGCGGCGGCCATCCATATATCACCGCCATGTACAGGCTTTTCCGCCAGGGTGTTCATTACTGCGCATCCCCTTTCTCTACAGGCCGCTGAAAAGCGGCACCATCACTGCTGCAATTAGAAACAGGCATTCGGAAATTTCGCAAAGCGCACCATATGTATCGCCGGTATGTCCCCCCAGGCTTGCCGCAATGCCGTGCATGGGCACCAGCGAGATGATCAGGGCTGCCAGCATTATCAGCAGAGCCGGCACCTGGCCCAGTGCGTAAATTCCGCCGGCGAGAATAATCCCGGCTATCACCAGGGCACCTTTGCCGGAGCTGCTGGCAAAAGCCTGCCCCAACCCAGCTTCCTGGCGGGCATATGGGTATAAGATAATCGCCGGCAGCATCATGCTTCTGCCGAAGGCCGGAGCTGCTGCCAGCGCCCAGAAGTGCCCGGCCTTTATAAGCGCAGCTATGGCCGACCATTTCAGCATTACCAGAACCGCCAGGGCAATCGCTCCCATGGCTCCAACCCGGCTGTCTTTCATTATTTCCAGCTTCCGCAGCCGTTCTTGGCCGGAAAGCAGGCCATCAAAGCTGTCCATCAAACCGTCAAGATGCAAAGCCCTGGTGCATATAATCCAGGCGGCCAGGACAATAGCGCTGTTTAGCGCAATGTAGGGAGAGGCTTGTAAAATCCAGCCCAGTCCGGCAATAAGCAGGCCCAGCACAAATCCCACTACCGGGAAAAAGGCTCGCGAACGTGCAATGGTCCGTTCATCAACGTTTCCAGACGCCCCCACCGGAAAAATGGTTAAAAAACTAAACGCAAAGCGCAGACTCTGCATTGGCGTCCTCCTTAGTATTCAATTCCACGTCTTGATGCGATACCTTCGTCGTAAGGATGCTTGACCTTCTTGATTTCCGATACCAGACCGGCTCGCCGGATTACCTGAAGCGGCGCGTTCCGGCCAGTCAATACCAGCTCCCGGTCATGGGGATAACTGTCCATGTAATCCAGCAGCTCCTGCTCTGCAACCAGTTTGCGGGCCATTGCTCCCATGATTTCATCCAGAACCAGTATTTGATGCTCCTGGCTGCCAGCCGTGGCCAGGGCCAGTTCCCATGCCATTCGAATCTTGCGCTGGTCCAGTTCAGTAGCATCTTCCAAGCCAATCCAGCACTGCCTGCACTGCTGGCATTCCATGAAGCCGCTTCTAATTACCGCTGCATGAGGGCAGGTCCGCCCGAACTGGAAAACTTCTATGCCCAGCCGCTCGGCTGCTGACAATTCGCCGGTGTAGGTGCTGCCTTTCATAAATTGAATTATCCGAACCTTCATGCCCTGTCCGGCAGCCCTCATAGCCAAGCCGAAAGCTGCAGTGGTCTTTCCCTTGCCATCTCCAGTATATACCTGGATCATCGTTGCATCCTCCATGTAAAATTGCTTTTCCCAAACCATAAATCACTGTTTTTAGTACCATGCTGGCACCTGTATATATTCGATAAATACTGTCATACCGGATAAAAATAACAGGGTTACAAACAGCATAAGAACCAGGCTGCGCCTGATGTCTGCAATTTCAATCGGTCTCCAGGCCCGGCCCATAGTGGCTCGATGCGATGGCACCCCGCCATAGCAATTGGTCCCCCCCAGCTGAATCCCTAGAGCTCCGGCGGTTGCAGCTTCAGGAATCCCGCTGTTAGGGCTGAGATGTCTGCCGGAGTCTCGCCACAGGGCTTCAGCCACTCCCGGCAAACCGCCTGCGGTCATGGGAGCCAGCAGCAGAAAGCAAAGACCGGTCAGCCGTGCGGGTATGTAGTTGGCAATATCGTCCAGCCAGGCGGCGGCCCAGCCAAAATCCCGGTAATGGTCGTTCAAGTATCCAATGCTGGAATCCAGTGTGCTTACAGCTTTAAATGCCATAGCCAGAGGGGCTCCGCCTAGAAAAGCAAAAAACAGCGGGGATATAATACCATCCACGGTACTTTCTGCCACGCTTTCAATGGCTGCTCGGGATATTTCCCCTTCATCAAGAAGAGCGGTATCCCTTCCCACCATTTTTGCTACCGCCAGGCGCGCCCGGGGGTGATCCCGGTCGGTCAAAGCTTCCCATACAGCCAGGGCATGCTGCCCCAGGCTTTTAACCGCCAGGCACTGGCTGATGAAAAAAACCTGAAACAATACAGCAAGCATGGGATGATAAGACCCTGCTAATCTTATAAAAGCCCAATAGGAAACGAATACTCCGCCTACCAGGCTAACTGTCAACAAGGATCCGGCTACTCTCAAGCCCGGAGGTGAGCGGAACAGCTTGCGCAATCCGGCTTCCCCTTTTGCAATAACCCAACCCATTGCAGAGACAGGATGAGGCATCCAGCGGGGATCTCCCAGTATTAAATCAAGTAAAAAGGCCATCCAGACCAGTTTCAACATTTCCATTCATTCTAATCCAAACCCATTATTTGTTCCAGGCACCGAAAATCAATGGATTGCTCGACTATATCGGCCAGCAGTTCAAAGTTGCGTTCCCGCTGGGGCAGAGGCAGGCTGTTGATGTCCAACGGGGACAAGGACTTTTCGCCGCGCAGGGTGTTCACCAGCAGCTGCAGAAACCCGGGATTTTCAAACAATCCGTGCAGGTGAGCTCCAAAGACCCTGCCGTTGAAGGCTGCGGCTCCATCTTCAACTATACTGCCATCCTCATCTTCAAATCGCATAAAGGCCTGCTTCCCTGCTTCAAGTGTGCTCTGGCCGCAATGTATTTCGTAACCGCAGAGCTCCCGCTCCTTCAGGCTTTGCCAAAAACCCTCCTGCGACTCCAAACGCCCTCTGGTCAGGCGGGTGCGTTTGTCGGCTGAAAATATGGTATTAATCGGCAGCAATCCCAGACCGGACATTTCGATGACCAGCCCCTCCACCGCTTCCGGATCATGCAGGCTCATCCCCATCATCTGGTAGCCTCCGCAGATGCCGGCAATCATGGCTCCACTTGCAGCCAGTCCCAGGATCTCTTCATCATAGGCGTTATCACGGAGGTATTGCAGATCGGCGATAGTATTCTTGGTTCCGGGAATTATCAGCAAGTCGGGCTGCCCAATGCGTTCTCCGGGCCTGACCAGGCGAATTCTGGTCTCAGGCAGTTTTTTAAGAACGTTGATATCAGTGTAATTCGATATTCTGGGCAGTTGCAGCATGGCGATCTCCACCGGACCGGACGGATCGCCCCAGCTGCTCTGATCGGCCAGGCTGACCGAGTCCTCCTCGTCAATAAGGCTTTCTCTGATATGGGGCAAAACCCCCAGCACCGGCACTCCACAACGTTCTTCTATGAACTTGATTCCGGACTGAAGCAAATCCAGGTCTCCCCGAAATTTGTTAATTATTATGCCCTTGACCCTGGCTCTCTCATGGGGCTCTAACAGGTCAAGGGTACCGGCGATCGCTGCGAACACGCCGCCTCGATCGATATCCGCAACAAGAATTACTGGAGCATCAGCTAGTTCAGCTGTTTTCATGTTGACTATATCCCGGTCTTTCAGGTTGACTTCGGCCGGACTGCCGGCTCCTTCAATCACTACTATGTCGTATTGCTGCCGCAGTTGGTCCAGGCAATCCTTCACCAGGCTGACCGCTCCGGGCAGAAAGCTTTCCCGATACTGGCTGGCGCTCATATTTTGCAAAGGGCGGCCCATCACCACCACCTGGGAGCTCATATCGTCAGTAGGTTTGAGCAAAATGGGATTCATGATTACATGAGACTCAATTCCGGCCGCTTCAGCCTGAACAGCTTGAGCCCGTCCAATCTCTCCGCCTTCGATGGTTACCGCCGAGTTCAGGGCCATGTTTTGGGCCTTAAAGGGAGCGGTGCGATAACCGTTCCGGTAAAAAATCCGGCACAAGGCCGTGGCTACAAGGCTTTTACCGACATGCGAGGCTGTGCCCTGAATCATAATTGTTCTGGCAACTGTCAAAACCGGTTACCTCCTTGATTAGTGACCGGCATTTACCGTCGTCCTGACGTTTCCATCATAGATAACATTCAGCGCTGGTCATATCCTGAATATGGCAAATGCCAACCTTATGTACAAATACCTGGCCATCTTCTATTTCAGTTTTAATGGTATTCCACAGCTCACCAGGTAGGCTTCATCGGCCACGCCAGCCAGGCTGCGGTTGAGCAAGCCGTTAAGGTCTCGAAACAGCCGTCCCATTTCGTTGTCAGGAACTACTCCCATGCCAACTTCGTCCGCCACCAGCAGGCAAGCGCCCCGATATGCCCCGATAGCGTCGCAGAGCTGCTCAATATCCAGGTGCAGCTGGGTTTGCTGTTCGGGGCTCCAGCCGCTTGCCTGGCCATCCTGCCACATCCGGTTGGCCAGCCAGGCCCCCATGCTGTCAACCAGCAGGATGGCCCCGCCACCCGTGTGCCGGGCAAAAACTGAAGCCAGTTCATGCGGGGCTTCCACCAGGCCCCATCCATCCGGGCGGCGCTGCTGGTGGCGCTGCACCCGCCGCGCAAACTCCTCATCGCACACCTGCGCTGTCGCCACATACACCACCTGCTTCCCGCAGGATCTTTCCCAGACTGTGGCTTGTTCCTCGGCCCATTCGCTTTTACCGCTGGAGCTCCCGCCCACGGCCAGGATCTTTTTCATCGTTCTTCCTCGCATTCCTGGAGGGCTGCGCCAGCTAGTTCGATCTTCCGGTGAAGAAGCTCCACCAGGCCGGAATCGGCTCCCAAATGCTCGGCCATAACTATTTTAAGCCCTGTGCAGGAGCTCTTCAGCACCTCAATTATCTCTGGAATGTCACGCGCCACGTGGCTCCCGGTGGTCACAAACACCGGCAAGACAATTATCTCCCTGATCCCATCTTCATACATCTGCTTGGCGGTGGTTATCAGCCCGGGCTCACTCATGGATAAAAAGGCCGGTGCATACACAGAATCCCGGTCAGTTGCGGCCAGCAGGCCGCATATAGCCCGGAACTCTTCATTGGCAGCTTCCAGCCGGCTGCCGTGGCCCAGAACAACAATGCCCTTCTTCATCATTTTCCTCCTTTGGCTTCTGTGAGGTTTTTTAGCGGCCGTTATTGTCGGACCACATTCGGAACGTCGCCGCCTGGTTCACATCCAGCAATCATCCAGGCATACCGTCTTGCGCTCCATTCCTGTCCCGGTAGTAGCGGCATGATTCCACAAAACGGCTGGCTGCCCGGGGATTGGAGCGCAAGTGAATATGCAGGTACGAAGCGCATATTGCGGGGGTGGCAAAGCCTTCCATCCAGCGGTCTCCCCCGCTGACCCCGGTGAAAGAAAAAGCAGGACTAATAGCCCCTTCCTGGCTCATGGTTGAATAGTGAAACTCGTGTCCGGTTATAGCCTCTCCTATCAGCGCCAGGGGAGAATCCTGCACGGCACAGGCGTTGCGATATCCCATGCGGGCTAGCTTGTGCCCCATCGCTGTCCGTCCCGGCACAACGCCCAGACCGGGCCAGCAGTGCCCCTGAAAATCCTCTATGCCTTCGCAAAGATACATATAGCCCCCGCATTCCGCCCACACCGGCATCCCCCCCTGAATGGCATCCTTTAATGCCTGGTTCACGAGCTGATTGGCCTGCAGTTCGGGCAAGAATATTTCGGGAAAGCCGCCTCCCAGAATGAGACCATGGGCTTCCGGCAGTTCCCTGCTGCGCAGGGGGCTGAAAAAGCGCAGCTCCGCTCCGGATTCCCTTAAATAGTCCAGGTTGTCTTCATAGTAAAAGCTGAATGCTTCATCCCTGGCAACCGCAATAACAAAATCGGGCGCCGGTTGATTAACCTCCGGCAGTGGCCGCTGCCATTGCGGAGCAGATGCAGCCAGGCTTTCCAGCCGCTCCAGATCAACGTATTCATTAACCATGCCTGCCATGGTCGAAATGACTTCTTCATTGGCAAGCTTTTCTCCGGCAGGCAGCAAGCCAAGGTGCCGTTCAGGAAGCTCGATGCCGTCGCAATGAGGCAAACAGCCCAGAACAGCCACCCCCAGCTCCTTTTCGATCAGCGGAGCCATGATCCGGCGATGATAATCCCCGCCCTGGTTGATAATAACCCCGGCCAGGCGAACAGAAGGCATAAAATCACGATAGCCTTTGATCATCGCCAGTATGCTGTAACCCAGGCCGTGTCCGTTGACCACCAGCACCACAGGCGCTTCCAGCAGCAAGGCGGCTTCGGCGGTGGAAGCCCTGATTCCTTCCGGACCAGCCCCATCAAATAAGCCCATAACCCCTTCAACAACAGATATGTCAGCTTGAGAAGCGTGCCGGGAAAACAGGTCCATCAATAACCCGGCGTTCCCCATCCAGGAATCCAGGTTATGGGAAGGTAAGCCGGCCGCGACTGAATGCCAGCCGGTGTCGATGTAATCCGGCCCCACCTTGAAGGGCTGAACCCGGAGCTTTCTATCCTTGAGAGCCCGGATAACCCCCAGGGTCAGCGAAGTTTTGCCGGCGCCGCTATGGGTGCCGGCGATTACTATACGAGGTAGCTTGATTGAATTGTCCATAATCATGCTGCCGTCCATTTTCTTTCATCTAAAATCGTTTCATTAACTGTTGCTGTTTCAGGAACCGCTGACCCCGGCTTCATCGAAAGTGGCCATTTCCTTGATGATGGCCGTGGCTGCTTCCACCAGATTAAAGGCCAACACCGCTCCAGTACCTTCGCCCAGGCGCATATTAAGCTGCAGCATGGGCTTGAGCCCCAGAGCAGCCATCATTTTGACATGGCCGGGTTCTTGCGACTGGTGGGACGCCATCATATAACGCAAGCTCAAGGGCTGCATCCGGTTGGCGATCAGCGCGGCTGCGCTGGAAATGTATCCATCTATTACCACCGGCACCTGGCGCTGGGACGCTCCCAGGATAACCCCGGCCAGGGCGGCTATTTCCAGGCCGCCTACCTTGCTTAAAACATCCAATGGATCATCAGGATTGGGTTTATTGAGCTGGAGCGACTGCCTGATGAGTTCCAGTTTGCGGTTGACCCCTGAATCGTCGAGGCCGGTGCCCCGGCCAGTTATCTCAGCTAAATCACAACCCGTGCATGCGGCCAGGATAGCTGTACTGGCTGTCGTATTGCCGATACCCATTTCTCCGGTTGCCAGCAGGTTCGCTCCGCTGTCTATCTCGGCCTGGGCTAATCCGATACCCAGTTTTATTGCCACAATAGCTTCTTCGCGGCTCATCGCCGGACCTTCAGCCATGTTGGCGGTGCCATTCCGAATACGGCACTGGCTCAAGCCCTCCATGTCAGGCAGATCGCTGGCCACTCCCACATCGCAAATCACCACCCTGGCTCCGGCCTGGCGGGATAGAACATTAATCGCAGCTCCCCCGTTCAGAAAATTGAGCACCATCTGCCCGGTAACTTCCTGGGGAAAGGCGCTAACGCCAGCCCTGGCTATGCCATGGTCAGCGGCCATCACTAAAACGCTCTTTTGCTTGATTTCCGGAAAGACCGTGCCCTGAATTCCGGCCAACTGTACGGCGATGTCTTCCAGCACCCCCAGGCTTCCCGGCGGCTTGGTCAACTGGTCCAGGCGCTCCTGGGCTTTCCGCTCCCATTCCGCACTGGGCGCGGCAATGCCATCCAGTACTTTTTGCAACTCATTCATTGCAATACCTGGTTCAAAAAACTATACAAAAGTGTATAGTTCAACAGCCTGTCGACTAAACAGGCCGGGTAGCCCACAGGATTCGCTACCTTGGAGTCTGTATCGCTACAGAAGTCTCATTGCCAGCCAAGAGTGTTACCCTTGACCGTACTGCAAGACTGCGGGTGTTACCCGCCTCCTATAATCTTTCTGCCAGTGCCTTTCCTTCCAGGTGGCGCCCTCTGGCAGATCTCCTATGCTACCGTGAACGCAGGTTTTACACCTGCCTTTCTTTTATTTAGTTTCTTTATTGCAGCCCACTGCGACCAGTGGTGCTTGCTTTTTGCTTTGCCCGGCAGTGTCTTTTTCGTTGCCTTGGGCAGTGTATCTTTAAACCTATACGCACGCCGGGCGATCACTAGAGCCGCTGCCCCGTGCGTTGTCAAGCCAAATTGACGTTTGTATTTGACTTCGCCTATCACACTTGTATAGGCCGGTTTGACTTTGGTTATCTCTACTCCTTGCCGTTTGGCCTCGCGTTCCAGTCCTTGTAAAAGGCGGATGTACGCGAAGTTGTGAACCTTCCTGGCCGTTTTGGGTTTTAAGTCCTTGTCGTCTTTGAATTTCAGATCCTCGACGGCAATACCCACGCCCTGGTTCAAGGCCAGCGCCACAGCTTCTTTAACCACCGAGCCTATACGGTGTCTTCTTCGGTGCGACCGGATGCATATCAGCTCACCATCGCCGATCCACCAGCTCTGCTTGAAGTTACCGTCGCGGGTGATTAGAGTCAGCGCCAGCCCGTCCGGGTTGGTGTCTATCCCGATCAGGCCCTGGTGTCCGGTAGTCACTACCTCGGCTTCCGGTTCTTCGATGGTGATGTGGCAGTAGTATTGGCCGTTCTGCCGTATGATCTCCACCTGATAAGCCGCGCCGGTTTCGAGATAATCCAATACCAACTGGCGATAGTCTCGGCCATTGACGCACCCTGTTTTCTTCGAGAGCTTCTGTGGCAAATATACCTCGATCTTGATTTGACGGTAGCGCCGCACCTTACCGTGTATTTCAAATTTGTCTGTGTTGATGACCAGATAAGTTTTGCCGTCTTCTACCACCAGCCGGGTGTTGGGATTGCCTTTCTTAGTTGCATCACCCCGGGAAGCCAGCCGATTGTCTCTCGCGGCCCGGCATTCTTCCCGGCTGATCTCGCCTTTAGCGCGGCGTTTAAACAGCCTTCTTCCACCGAAGATGATTTTAGGCAGTGTACCGGCATCCACGAAACGCCGCCAATAAGCGAGTTTGCGCTGGCGTTTGGCGAGTTTGGCTTCAAGGCTGGGAAGCTGCTCGGGCTTCTTGCACTTACGAATCTTCTCTTTTACTGCCTTGATTTTGGCCGTCCAGTTTGCGATCTGGAGATTCAATAGCTCCCGCTGCGCCACTTTCAATTGCCGGGCCTGCTCAATTGTGTCCGAAGCATAACGGGAATTGAGCCCGTACTGCGCCTGGATTAATTTCTGGATGTCGGCTTTCTTTTTACCTTCCAAGAGGCGCTTGTACGAATAGCGCACAGCCGAGGAAAACAGCGCTAACATCTGGTCCATTGCCTTTGCGTCATCGTCCGAAAGGTTGATAGCGATTGCCCTAATTGTGGTTTTCATCATTCGCGCCCCTTTCGCGTTCTAACTCACTTAAACACTTTTTAATTTTTCTGCCGCCCTTTGCTCCGTATAGCCTGGCCGAAAACGAAGTGATTATCGCAATCAGGTCTTCGACCATCTCTTTGTCCGGTTCCTGAACGGCGTTTTTCTCCACCGTTTCCAGTTCAACACCAGCCAGGGCGCATAACATTTCAATGTAGCGATATCCGAAACGTGCTAAACGATCTGGGTACTCAACCACGATCCGTTCTACACTTTCCAGGCTGCCAAGCATGGCCTTCAACTCTTTGCGGTTCTCGTTGATCCCGCTGGCCACTTCCTCAAACACTTTAACAACCGTATAGCCCTTGGTGTGGCAGTGGTAAACCAGACGTTCTTTTTGGCGTTGCAGGTTGCCGGATTGCTCCTGCTTTTTCGTGGACACCCGGCAGTAGACATATACTCGCCCGATGGATTCTTCCGTGGTTTCGCCTAACAGACTGTGGATTTCTTCCTCTCTGTACCTCCGGGTGCCGCCCGGGGTCCTCACCGGATGGAGCTTACCTTTTTGCTCCCAGGACAACAGCGTCATCCGGGTTACGTTTAATAGCTTCTTGGTTTCTTGCATAGTGTATAGTTTCATAACATCACTCCTATACACTATTATACTATTTTAGACTATTTACGCAAGCTGCCTAGACCTCCCTGCAAAATAAAAAATCCCTGAATAAGAAAAAAACCTATCCAGGGATCTGATTACCCTTATAGCCAGGTTTCTTCTTATTCCCAGAAGAAATACCGACCCTGTCAGGCAGGTTTCCTGGCTCGCCGGTCATTCTCATTCCACGCCTTCTCAAGCAGAGGCTCAATGGCTTTCGGCGGAACTCGTCCCGGCTCACAGTAGGGGAGACTGCACCGGATTCTCACCGGTTTCCCTTTTAAGCGGCTCCAGCCGCTTCACCTGCAAGGCCCATTCACAATGCATACGGTCAAATGAAAGACCAGTCGTATTGCAATATAGCCATTATATGCTTTGAAACCTTATAATACCAGAAAAATTGTTGCGGCTCGACAAATTTAGATAATGTGGCTCAATCCTGACCTCCCGGCATGCAGACACCGATTACAGGCGTTGTTGATCTCTCCCGCAGCATATTGATTACAGTTTGATCGGTGGGAAAGGCCAGCCCGGGGATATTGTCAAGGCTGAAGAATGCGGCCTGGTTCAGATCGTCACCGGCCTTCAACTCCCCGCCCGCTCTCTTCACCATGAACCAGATGCCCACCGTGTGGCACAGGGGATCATGAAAATTAGACAGAGCCGTAAACAACTCGCCTATCTCAACTTCCAGGCCGGTTTCCTCCTGGAATTCCCTCTTCAGCCCCTGGCGCAGCTCCTCGTCGTATTCAAGATAACCGCAGGGAATGCACCACAGACCGGCATAAGGGCCGGTATTCCTGCGGCCCAGCAGGATCTGCCCCTTTTCATTGAGCAATACCCCCGCCACCCCTACTACAGGGTTCTCATACAGAACCTCACCGCATTGGACACAGACCAATCGACGCCGGCCTTGATATTCACCGTATTCAAGCTTTCCCCCGCACTGCGGGCAATAATGAAATCGCTGCAAGCCGCGTTCCAGCCTTCATCCTTATTCCGTCTCCCGTCTCCCGTCTTACGTTTTACGTTTTACGTTTCACGTCTCACGTTTTCCGTCTTACGTCTCCCGTCTTACGTCTCACGTCTCACGTTTTACGTTTTACATCTTACGTTTCACATCTCACGTTTTCCGTCTCCCGTCTCCCGTCTTACGTTTTACGTTTCACGTTTTCCGTCTCCCGTCTCCCGTCTTACGTCTCCCGTCTTACGTCTCCCGTCTTACGTTTTACGTTTCACATCTCACGTTTTCCGTCTCCCGTCTTACGTCTTACGTCTTACGTTTCACATCTCACGTTTTCCGTCTCCCGTCTCCCGTCTCCCGTCTTACGTTTCACGTCTTCCGTCTCACGTCTTACGTTTTACGTTTCACATCTCACGTCTCCCGTCTTACGTCTTACGTCTCACGACAGGCTGGGCGAACGCTCCACATCTTCCATACGGCACACCATGGACTCTGGAATCAGGTAGCTGCGCTGGCGCTCATTTATCAGAATGAGCAGCATCGGGTCGCCCGGTACTCTGAACCCCCGGATGCCAACAACGGTTCCCGTGAACCGGTAAAAAGGATGCGTACGTTCATTTACAGTAATGCGATCTCCCAGTTCCATAATGCTTACCCCTCATTCTCTTCTGGCCTGGCATACTGACTCTAACCGGAAATCCGTGCTGCCTGGTATTTTCAAATGGAATCCCTAATAGCATTGTATCATGCCATGTGCCCGTATCATAGAATTACCGGCTATTTAAGACGACCGTCCCCACACATATAGTGATAATATCTCATTTTTTACATTATCCGTTATTAATGATGTTTATTGCCTGTTGATTGGTCTTGCATACTGGTCCGGCGATATCTTATTGGAAATATATGAATAAAATTTGCATGGATATCCATCATTATATCTTGTTAAATATTTAACTTGCGAAATTCACGTACCGGAAAGAAGGATAATCAATTTTCCCGTCGTATATATTAAAAACTAACAATATTTTCTGATTTATTGTAATTAAATCGTTGTTTCTACAGAATATCTCGAATATACTATTACTATACCATGCTAACGAGAGCCTTCGAGCCCCATGGCGTTATAACTGTCAGTGGGGCGCGAAGGCTTTTTCTATTCCGGTCCTTAACCGTTTAATCGCCCTTTTGAAACATTGAACCAGTTCGTTTTGCTTATTCGCTCTATTATTTCTCGCCATCACCGTAGTCCGTATTACTTATATCCACAGTGTAAAAACCAAATATATGCAGGGTAATCCTGCCGTTTCAATGTTGCCAGGAAATTATATCTCTATTAAAGGAGGTGATAGCAGTATTCTTTCACTGCTTGCTTTATTTGAAGGATAAAGGAGTTGAAGATTTTGTCTGCAATGGATGCATCAGCAAAGAAGCCTAAAAAGGGCATGTTAATGGTCATTACCGGCAATGGCAAGGGTAAAACTACCTCGGCCTTTGGCCAGGCCCTGCGTGCAACCGGTCAGGGATTCCGGGTATGCATTATCCAGTTCATGAAAGGACGGGAATACGGCGAAGTAAAAGCATTGAAAAAGTATCTGCCGGATATCAAGCTTTATCAATTTGGTCTGGATAGTTTCGTGATGAGGGACAATCCCGCTCCGGTCGATATCGAGATGGCCAGGGAAGGCTTCGAAAAGGCCAAAGAAGTCATCAACAGCGGCGATTTCGACATGGTTATTCTTGATGAAATTAACGTAGTCGGCGATTTCAAGCTGGTGCCTCTGGACGAAATCGTGGAGCTGGCCCGCAACCGTCCCCCGGAGATGGATCTCATTTTCACAGGGCGGTACGCGTCAGATCAAATACGGGACATGGCCGAAATGGTCAGCGAAGTAACCGAGATCAAGCACCACTATAACGCCGGAATAAAGAACCGGGCCGGCATAGAGTACTAGCAGCAAAAGTGCATAAAGCCATGCGGTTTTAAAACCAGGGGGCCAAATTATATGTAAGGAGGAATATTGCGTGTTTACTAAAGACTTATTAGACAAATCCAGCATTATGAGAAAGAAGTGGGAAGACGAAGTCAAAAAATCGGTCGCCAAGTATCCCGACCAGAAACCCGCTTGGACCACCGTATCTGATCTGGAAATCAGAAGGCTGTATGGGCCGGAAGACATCAAGGACATGGATTTCGAGAAGGATATCGGATATCCTGGCCAGTATCCGTTTATTCGTGGCAACCAGGTGAGTGGCTATCGCGGCAAATACTGGACTTTTAGAATGTTTGCGGGAATGGGCAGCGCTGCGGAAACCAACAACCGCTGGCACTATTTGCTGAATTCAGGCCAAACCGGGCTCAGCACCGCTTTCGACTTTCCCACCTTGATGGGCTATGATACCGATGCCCATGAAGCCCGGGGCGAATGCGGGAAATGCGGGGTAGCCATCGACACCATCGATGATTTCCAGGCACTGATAAAAGACATTCCCCTGGATAAAATAACCACTTCCATGACTATTAATCCGCCCGCCACCGTATTATGGGCCATGTACTGCGCATCCGCCCAAATACAGGGAATACCGCTGGATAAAATCGGCGGCACTATTCAAAATGATATGCTGAAAGAATTCATAGCCCAGAAAACCCTGATGTGCCCTCCCGAACCTTCCGTAAAGCTAATCAGTGACACGGTTGAATTTGGCACCAAGTATGTTCCCCGCTGGAACACCATCAGCATCAGCGGTTATCACATCCGGGAAGCCGGAGCCACCGCGGTCCAGGAACTGGCCTTCACCCTCCGGGATGGAATGGAATATGTGGAAGACGTCATCAGGCGCAAGGGACTGCACGTGGACGAATTTGCCCCCCGTCTGTCCTTCTTCTTCAACGCTCATATCGATTTCTTTGAAGAAATTGCTAAATTGCGGGCTGCCCGCCGCATCTGGGCCAAAGCGATGCGTGAACGCTATGGTTCCAAGGATGAACGCTCCTGGTGGATGCGCTTCCATACCCAGACCGCAGGCTGCTCGCTGACCGCTCAACAGCCCTATAACAACGTGGTAAGGACCGCGGTTGAGGCCCTGGCGGCAGTTCTGGGAGGAACCCAGTCCCTGCACACCAATTCGCTGGACGAAGTGCTCTGCCTGCCTTCGGAACACGCCGTGCAAATCGCGTTGCGGACTCAGCAGATCATTGCTGAAGAAACTGGCGCCGCCAACACTATCGATCCGTTGGCCGGTTCCTATTTTATTGAAGCTCTGACCAATGAAATGGAAGAAAAGGCCTGGGACTACATTCATAAGATCGATGAAATGGGCGGAATGGTCAAAGCTATTGAAAAAGGCTTCCCGCAGATGGAAATATCAGATGCCGCCTACAAATACCAGCGGCAAATCGATGCCGGAGAAAAAATCATGATCGGCATCAACAAATACAATACTGAGGATGCGGTCGAAATCCCCGTGGTTGAAATCGATGACCAGGTAGAAAAAGATCAGATAGCACGTCTGGCAGCGGTTAAGAGAAAGAGAGACAGCAAGCATGTAGCGCAATGTCTCAAAGACATCAAAAAGGCCTGCGAAACAGGCGACAATGTCATGCCCTTCTGCATCGAGGCCGTTAAGGCATATGCCAGTGTTCAGGAAATCTGTGATGTGTATCGGGAAGTATACGGAGCCTACCGTGACCCCGGCATATATTAAATTGCAAATACAATAATAGTTGGAGGAGGTAGTAAATATGTCTAGCGAAAAAATCCGTATATTACTGGCAAAACCGGGTCTTGATGGCCATGACAGAGGCGCTAAAGTGCTGGCCCGCACCTTTCGCGATGCAGGATATGAAGTTATTTACACCGGGTGTCACCAGACCCCGGAAATGATAGCAGCCGCAGCTATTCAGGAAGATGTCGATGTAGTGGGATTGAGCTGCCTGTCCGGAGCTCATAATTATCTTTACCCTGCAGTTGCTCAGCTTTTAAAGGAGCAAGGCGCTGAAGATATCACGGTCATTGGCGGCGGAATCATTCCTGATAAAGACATGCAAGGGCTTTATGACGCCGGCCTGAAGGCGCTTTTTGTCCCTGGAACCAAGCTGGATGACATTGTTACCTGGATAAATACAAATATCACTCCGAGGAAGTGAGTTTTATGAAGGACTTAAGCAGTAGAGCCATGGAAGGTGATGTGCGCGCAGCTTCGCGTTTAATCCGTAATATTGAGGACAATATGCCGGAGATGGCCTCGGCCATGAAGCACATCTTTCCACACACGGGAAAAGCACACGTAATAGGAATTACAGGAGCACCTGGGGCTGGTAAATCCACCCTTACGGACGAATTGATCGTAGCAATGAGAAAGAAGCAAAAAACCGTTGGCGTTCTTGCTGTAGATCCGACCAGTCCATTCACTGGCGGAGCCTTGCTGGGTGATAGAATCCGCATGCTTCGTCATGCCTGCGATCCAGGCGTTTTTGTCCGCAGCCTGGCCACCCGCGGAGCCATGGGGGGCCTGTCCAAAGCAGTGGGAGATGGCATCCATATTCTTGACGTCATGGGCAAAGACAAGATAATCGTCGAAACTGTTGGCGTAGGCCAGCAGGAAGTTGATATCATCAACCATGCGCACACCGTGATAGTGGTATTGGTTCCCGGCATGGGTGATGATGTTCAGGCAATCAAAGCCGGGCTAATGGAAATCGCCGACATTTTTGTCATTAACAAAGCCGATCGGGACGGAGCTAATAAACTATACAAGGAAACCAAGAATATGCTGCATATGGGACACTTTGAAGATGGGTGGGAACCGCCAATAGTGATGGTGGAGAGCGTTCTTCAGCCGCACACTTTTGCGACAGCGGTTTGCGAGCTATGTGAACAAATTGACGCTCACTACCAGCACCTGGTTGATAAAAACCTGCTGGCCAGCAGGTTTATCCGCAAGGTGACCACTGAACTGAATGATTCACTCCATTTAGCCATCTTTGATAAAGTCGTTGAAGCCCTGGTCGCTTCAGGCGAATGGGACGAGATGCTGCAAACTCTGATTAGAAAAGAAAGCGACCCGTATACACTGGCCGAAGCTGTAGCCAAAAAAGTTATGAAATAAGGTCCGTACTATATACAAAACGTGAATGAGACCAGACCCGGCCCTGGCTATATCCTGCTGCCTTAATGGGCGGCAGGATGTGGCCTTGATTTCGGGTTATGAAGCCGCAAGCAATAATAGCTGGGAAAGGAAGACCGTTTATGTCCAATTCCATCAAGGTGCTTCTGGCCAAGGTCGGACTGGACCCACACGATAAAGGGATCAAACTGGTGGCGCGCGGTTTACGTGATATCGGCAACATGGAGGTCACATATACGGGATTGTACCGAAGTGTCGAAGAAGTAACGGCACAGGCCTTGCGTGACGATGTGGACGTGGTCGGAATCAGCGTTCACACTGGTATGCAAATGAATATATTCCCGCAATTACGGAACAGCGTCGATAGCAGCGGGCACCGGGATATCATCCTGATTGGGGGTGGAATAGTGCCAGAACAGGACATTAATTCGCTCAAAGATTCAGGGATTATTTCCGAGTTCTTCGGTCCTTCCAGCTCTATCGAAACCGTAATCGCCTGGATACGGGATGCTCTTAACAAAAAAAATCAGGCTGGCAGACTCTAGCGCTGGCCGAAAGGGTCCGGTTCGAGAAACGGAGGAACAAATGTGAGCAAAGATAAAATGGATATACCTCTGGAAGAAATGAAAGAGCAGGTGCGCCAGCTGGCCAAGGGCAATTTCCGTAAAGGCTTGAACTGCTCGGAATCAGTTTATCTGGCTCTTCAGGAAGCCGGTTTAATTGATTTCCCGCCGGAAACTGTCGCCTTGATGACTGCCTTCGGAGGAGGTATCGGGCTGTCGGGAGGAGTGTGCGGAGCGCTGGTAGCGGCTGCAGCCGGTGTCAGTTCGGTTCACGGCCGTCCCCACCCTGGCCAGAGCAGCAACATGGATGAAGTCATCCAGGAGCTGTATGGCAATCCTGGACGATACCGCTTTTTTAACCAGATGCCTCGCACATTTGCGGAAAAGTTCGGTTCTACACAGTGTTCTGAACTCAACAAGGATTACCCTGACTGGTTTCAGAAAGACCGCTTCCGCAAATGCATGGATATTGTTGTAGAATCTGCGGCTATGGCCGTGGAATTCATATACCAGGGCAATGCCGAAGGCTACAATCAGGTGTTTGGCAAGAACATGGCGGGCAAAGAATAGAGCCCGCCCCAGCGTAAAACATGGTCAGAACACTCCGTGCGGCTGGTTTGATACAATTGTACAGGGGGTAAGTGAGCATGCAGCAGCCTCTATTAATGCACATTAATAACTCGGTTTTTTTACGCGACGAGGTTCTTACCATGGTTGACCGGCGTTTTCTACCGGTAGCCCGTCTGGAGGTAAACGCAGCCAACTATGAGCAAGTGGCCGCAGCCATCGAGAATATGGTAGTGCAAGGAGCAGGCGACATTGCCATTACCGCCGCCTACGGGCTTTACCTGGCGGCACTGGAAGCCGAGAGGGATTATTTGCCAGACCAGGAAGCCGCCATTCTGTTCATAAAAAAAGCCCAGCAACGCTTGATAGACACGCGGCCGACCGGGCATCATCTCAAAGGCTTGCTTGATAAAATGGTGAATGAGGCCGAATGGGAGCGGCCCGGATGGCCAGCCCAGTTTCTAAAAAACATTGATGCGGCGGTGGAGAAGCAGCAGCGCCGGTCGGAACTGACCGGCAAATGCGCCAGTGATACCCTGGAAGACGGCGATGTAATTCTCACCCATTGCTTTCCCGGTGCAGCATTGTTTTACATGCTGGCTTTCGCCCGTTCCCAGGGCAAACAAATCGAAGTCATATCCACAGAGACCCGCCCCTACTTGCAGGGAGCCCGGCTGACCGCCTGGGGAGTATCGGAAATGGACATACCGGTAACCTTGATAACCGACAATATGGCCGCCTACTGCATGAGTCAGGGCATGATCAGCAAAGTTTTCACAGCAGCGGATCGCATCGCCATGGACGGCTCGGTCGCCAACAAAGTGGGCACCTTCCAACTGGCGCTGGCAGCTCATTATCACAACCTGCCGTTCTATATTTTGGGCTATGGAGGTCCGGACCGCGCATGCGAAAGCGGCCGGGACATACCTATCGAAATACGGAATCCCGAAGAGGTCTTAACCTTCAAGGGAACCCGTATTAGCGGCGAAAAAGTGCGGGGCTTCTATCCCGCCTTTGATGTTACTCCCCCGCAGCTGGTGACAGAAATCTTCACCGACCGCGGAGTATTTAGCCCTGTAACCATTGACCAATACTGGAAATAGCAACAGGAGGTAAGCCATGACTGTTATTAAAGACGTTGTCGTCCCTTTAGGACGCCCCGTTTTTGTGCCCAAAGACGGAAAGCTCACCCTGGAGAACCTGGAGATTGAATCCAGCGGCGCTTACGTGGTTATTGAAAAAGAGGACCATTTTGTAATCAAAAACGACGAATGCTGCCGCAGCATTCAGCTCAAAGTATCAACCAGGGATTAGTTTCCCGGCAAAACCCCGGTGAGGAAGGGAGAGTTGTCAAACGATGACGCTCAGAGACGAACTTCAACTACGCATAAGCCGGCTCCAAGCCTTAATGACGGAGAATAAATGCCAGGGTTCTATAATTATTCAGAATGTTGATCAGTACTATTTCAGCGGAACCATTCAGAATGCCCAGCTATACGTACCGTCAATTGGGGATCCACTGCTGTTTTGCCGAAAAAGCATCGAGCGGGCCAGCCAGGAGTCTCCCTGGAAAGTAATCCCGCTATCCAATTTCAAGTTTCTGCCGGAAAAGCTGGCCGGTTTGGGACATTCCGTCCCGCAGCGCCTGGCCCTGGAATTGGACGTTATACCCGCCAGTATGTACCAGTTCCTGTCCCAAACTTACCCTGATGCGGAGCTTATCGACGGAAGCCAGTGGATAAAGCGTCTGCGTTCGATAAAAAGCCCGCATGAGATAGAGCTGATTAGAAATTCCGGGCGGATCATGGCTCGAGTGTATCAGGAAGCTCCTGAATTTATTAAGCAAGGATCCAGTGAAGTGGATTGCGCCAGCGCCGTGGAACGACGGGCCAGACAACTGGGCCACCAAGGGCTGGTGCGCTTCCGGGGCTTCAACCAGGAGCTTTTCTACGGCCACTTTTTGTCCGGGGCCAGCGGAGGGGTGCCCAGTTTCGTGGATGGAGCCAGCGGCGGTTCCGGCCTGGGGCCGTTCTTTCCTCAGAGCGCAAGCCTGAAACCAATCCTTGCCAATGAGCCCATATCGCTTGACTATGTTGGAGTATTCGGCGGTTATGGAGTCGACCAGACTCGCATGTTTGTATTTGGCTCCTTGCCGGAACGACTGCTTTTCGCTTTCCGCACCGCCCTGGAGATTCAGGATGCTGTGTTGGCCGCGGTCAAACCCGGTGTAATTCCGGCGGAGCTCTATGAGCTTGCGTTGATTAAGGCTGCTGCAGCCGGCCTGGATAAATTCTTTATGGGATATGGCCCCAATCAAACCCGGTTCATCGGCCATGGAATAGGCCTGGAACTGGATGAACTGCCACTGCTGGCCAAAGGCTACCGGGTTCCCATGGAAGCAGGCATGGTATTTGCCCTGGAGCCTAAATTCATCTTTCCCGATTTGGGCATGGCAGGTATTGAAAACACCTGGCTGGTGACCGAGGACGGGGTAGAAAAGATAAGCGATTTTCCTGACGACCTGGTTGTCCTGTCATGATTTTATTCTTCAGGAGGAGATTCAGATGTTGCCAAAAACTTCCGGACATGCAGCCGAAATAATCATGGTCCGAGCCGGAGGAGACGAAAGGATTTATGCTGGTTTGGGCGGTACTTTCACGGTTCTGGCTGACAGCCTTTGCCACCAACAAACCCTGCCTGGGTTTGATTCCGCCGGCTTGCTGGACAGCGCATTTCTGCATGAAAAGCGCCTATCTGTGATCATATGCAAACAGCCGGAATTCCCGGATTTGTGGACGGTATTGGACGTGGCGATGAAAAATGCCGGTGCTTTCCCCTATTCAGGCAAAAGCCCTTCCGAGTTTGTAATAGAAGCTTACCTGGACCTGACTGCCTGATGGTGCTGGCAGTTTTAATCAGAATAACGTCGTCTATCAAGTTTTAATGATACGTAAGATAAAAATCAAGATGGTTTCTTCCAACACTATTATTCTATGGAATTTATTAGGAGGTATGCCAATGTCGGCTGATCTAAAAGAAAAAGAAAAAACCTGGGATGCTGACTTAAGTCAATCCGATCTGGCCCGTGCTGCAATAGAAATGTATCACTGCATTCTGGCCCATCACATGATATGGTTCATGGAAGTAGAGCACCAGATGGGATTTGATGAAGCTCTCAATATACTTAGTGATGCTTACCCACGAAGCTACTCTTTCCAAATCAATCGTCTGGCTAAAGCTCTCGGCATTGAACTCGTAGATGGATTGCCAAAGCCGCTGGTGGAGCTGCCACGTGAAAAACTGCTCAACCTGATCGACAACATATCTATAAACTGGCTCACCAATGATGGAGTTTGGTTCCAGGCGGTCGAATTCAAACATGGCATGTTTGATGCCAAGCGATGCAACGATTCCTGCTGGGTAAGATTCTCGCCCTTCGAAGCCTGGGCAATTAAAAGATTCCGCGGATTAGGTGAAAATTCCGGACTCGAAGGTCTTAAAGACGCACTGGAACACAGAATGTATGCCCGCATAAATGTACAGAGCTTCGAAGATGATGGTCCCAACAGCTTTGTATTCCGCATGAACGACTGCCGGGTGCAGTCCGCTCGAAAGAAACAAAAACTGGATGATTATCCCTGCAAATCGGCCGGTCTAATTGAATACCAGACTTTTTCGAAATCCATTGATGCCCGTATTAAAACCGAGTGCATCTGTTGCCCTCCCGACGACCATCCCGATGATTGCTACTGTGCCTGGAGATTCACTTTGATAGAGTAGTCACCATCAGCCATGCCTTTTATTCACTGAACGAAGCGGCATGGCTTATTTACATATAATAAACTCAGCACTTGCACAATTCCTGGAATGTTTCCGGGCAAATTCTTTTATAGCAATGATTAGATCCGGCTATGGATAAAAGGGGCGAATGACTTGCTTGCGAACATAAATCACCGGATTGTCTATCACCGGACCCGCTCAAAAACTCCTGCTGTCTATCCAATAGAAGTAAACAGCTTTACAATTTCAGCTTCTGATGTCCCGGTTGACAAGTCAGCCATGGCCGGGCACTGCGCCAACGGCTGCCCTTCCTATGGCAAAAATGGGGGCTGCCCCCCTTTCTCGCCCGATATTTCACTTCTTCTGCAGGAATATGGTCTGGCTACAGTTATCTACATCAAATTACAGGCCGAGCACTACCCGGTAAGAACCATTAAAGGCAAATCCAGGGCCAGTTGGAAATACACCGAGGCCTTTTTACCGGTATTTATGCGCAGGCAGGTGCTGGAACTGGCCCGCAATTTGAATGGCTTCCCGATAACGGCCGGGCATTGCACCGGCTGCCGCAGCTGCAGCTTCAAGCAAGGCGGTTTAGCGTGCATAAAGCCTGCAGCCCGGGTCTATTCCCTGGGAGGCTGCGGGGTCAAGGTGGAGGAATTGATGGCTAATTATTCCGATTCCCCCCTGGAATGGTGGGATTCCACCGACCCCGATTATGTGCCGCCCTACCAGCTCCGGGTGGGAATGGTGCTGCATAAGAAAGATCATTGATAATCAGGGTAGGACAAATAGCCTCCGCTGATGTTCCTGACATTGAAGCCGTTTTGTTTTAGAATGCGGCAGGTGATATAGCTCCTCAATCCGACTCGGCAATAGGCCAGAATTTCCTGGTCGCGAGGCAGATCATCCAGCCTTTTGCGTATATCATCTACGGAAATATTCACTGCCCCATCAGCCATCCCCGCCTGGCATTCCGCTTCAGTTCTTACATCCAGCAGAAACGAGCCTGCCGCAACCCGGCCCGGCACATCCGCCCAGCTGACTACATCCATCATACCGCTGACCACGTTGCCCGCTACATAAGCGGTCATGTTCACCGGATCCTTGGCCGACGAGAAGGGCGGTGCATATGCCAGTTCCAGCTCCTGGAGGTCGAATACGTTCATGCCGGCTCGAATAGCTGTAGCCAGAACATCCATCCTCTTGTCCACCTTGTCATAGCCTACTATCTGGGCACCCAGCACCTTGCCTTCGTCAGGAGTGAAAAGCAGCTTAATTGTCATCTCGGTGGAGCCTGGATAGTAGGTGGCGCTGGATGCCGGATGGGTGTGCACCGCCCGGTAGTCAATACCCTGGGCCTTAAGATACTTTTCAGTCTTTCCCGTGGCCGCAGCGGTCATATCCAGTATTTTAACGATTGATGTTCCCTGGGCTCCGCTGTACCTGACTTGCCGGCCGCAAATATTGTTGGCCACGAGCCAGCCCTGGCGGTTAGCCGGACCAGCCAGCGGCAGGTACAGGCTTTGGCCAGTAATAAAATCCTTTACCTGGATGGCATCACCAGCAGCATAAATGTCTGGGTCGGAGGTTTGCAGATATTCATTCACCAGAATGGCTCCCCGATCGCCGATTGCCAGTCCTGCCTCCACCGCCAGCCCGGTTGCAGGGCTGACCCCCATGCCCAGTACCACCAGGCCTGCTGGTATGCTGCTTCCATCTGAAAGGAGCGCCTGTTCAACCCTTTTGCTCCCTTCCAGGGATGCAACCGTGCTGTTTAATTTAAGCTTTACGCCTTTCTTCCTGAGATATCTCGCCACAATGGCCGCCATTTCGGGATCAAAAGGCGCCAGGATCTGCGATGAAGCTTCAACAACCGTCACTTCCATACCGGCATGCATCAGCATTTCCGCCATTTCCATCCCTATATAACCAGCGCCGACAACCACCGCATTCTGCGGGTGCTCTGCGCTGATGAATTCCTTGATCATGTCGCTGTCTGGCACATTTCGCACCAGGAAAACATTGCTGCTGTTAATCCCTGGAATGTCCGGGATTCTGGGGCTGGCTCCCGGGCAAAGGACCAGCTTGTCATATGTTTCTTCGTAGGTCTCTCCGCTCACCGTGTTTTTAACCTCAATCTTTTTTTCGGCTGCATTTATACGGGTGACTTCGGACATGACCCGGACATCAATGTTGAAGCGGCGGTTCATCGCTTTCGGAGTCTGCACCAGGAGCTTGTTCCTCTTCTGGATAACATCGCCAACATAATACGGCAAGCCGCAATTGGCATATGATATATACTCGCCCTTCTCAAACATCACTATCTGCGCGTTTTCGTCCATGCGCCTCAGCCTGGCCGCAGCGCTGGCCCCGGCTGCCACGCCCCCTACAATAACTACTTTAATGCTCATCAATCAATCCCCCTTGTTGGCTTCTTTTCATGATCTGCAGCGCAATAATCCTTGGTATTAACGATACCGTCTCTGATCGCAATAATCAATACGCTCTAATGCCAGGGCTTTCACAAGGTTTCAGCATTAAATCCCGGGGACTGTTCTTTTGAATGCACAGGAACGGCCGGTTGTTTGAAAACTCTGGTTCGAGTGATTAAAGAGCAAACTAATTCCACTCGTTCAGGTTGCACCTGCCGTATTGGTGAAAAGAGGACTGTTGAAGTCACTTACCAATGCTCCAATCAATAGCCCTTTTCCCACAACAGAATATGTATTCCAGTATCAATAAAGGTAAGCGGTTAATGAAGTCAGCTGGTGTTACCCACGAAGAGTTGACACTGCCAATTTTTACATGCAAATTGCGCAGCACCGGCCTTTAAGGTATCATGTACTGGCAAAGCCATACAAGCTAATATTATTAACGGGGTGATGAAATGCCAGCTACTCGCGAACAGGTGGATGCCTTAATAGCTCTTGCCGGTTCTCCCACCGGAATGGGAACCGGTCCTGATAAGCTGGACGGACGGCCCAACAACCTGGCGCTTATGAAATGGTATCAAAAACAAGCCGCCTGGGCTGATCATAAAATTGACCGCCTGGAGAAGCTATCCGGGATAAAAGCCACATGCAAGCCTGGTTGTTCGTCTTGCTGCCGCAATATGATCTGGAGTACGCGGGTCGAACTTGACATCATCAAAGCGTATCTGCAAAAAGCAGATATGCACGAAGTAAGAGCGGTATACGACCGATCCGTCCGGTCTGCACGCGTTATTATAGAAGCCTTCGGTTCGGCGACTGTAGCCCGCAATACCTTCAACTCCCAGGAGATGCGGGAAAAGTACCGCAGCATGGATATCATGTGCCCGCTGCTGGATGAAAATGGCCTGTGCACGGTTTATCCGGTGCGCCCTTCCAACTGCTGGGCCTTTCGCTCCTACGGAGAAGTACATGAATGTGCCGAAAGCCTTGCCCCGCCCCTGGCCATACACTATAAGGAATTGGAGCAAGCGATAGTCGTCGATAATCTCTACCAGGCTCGGCCTCCTAAAAACGAGACCACACTGCTTCCCGAAGCGCTCAAGCAAGCCCTGGCAGATATGCTCTAAACGACGGTTTAATGCCGTTTCCCTGGCAGGTGCGGTCCACGCATTCATTATCATTCATCATTATGAATAAACCGTTTGTCTAAATATTGCTTTCCATCATTCTGTCTCTGGCTATGATTATCGTTGCGTTCGCAGTCGCAGATACTGCAAAATATTTCAGCCAGGTTTCTCAACCTGGCTGAAATATGAAATCTATTTTAATGTGTTGCACAGTAGATATTTTGTATGTACCGTGTCTTTCTTTCCCTGTCTATATAATAACCCCATCACAACCTTCCCGCCATGACGGCATCATCACGGAATAATAATAAAGCGCTGACATATTATGCGGTCAGGACGCAGGCTGATTAAAGCTGCACCCCGGGCTTGCCCTGGCTGGCATAACGAATATACGGACGGATCCTATCGTTGATGTTCTTGCCAGTGCCGTCGTAATTCAGGGTCACTACTGGAACCCCGGTGTAGCTTTCAATGTTTTCAATCATGGCTTCGGTAACCATTCCTGCACAGCAAAACGCTGGATTGGTCTGTACAAATAACGATATATCTGGATAATGCCGCATCAAGGCTTCAATCTTGTGCAGGTTGTCGGCTGCTTCGCCTCCGTGCTGGGAGCGAATATGAAAACGGCTGCGGATTCCGTCGTAATTGGTATCACTGCGCACCGCGGGCTCGTCCAGGATCTCGTTGAACAATCGGTAATAACTGCGTTCCAGCTGGCCGACCACCGCCATCATTGATTTGGCGACAAAAGCGTCCTTGAACTCGCCTTCCAGTACCCAGCGGCGGGTCATGGGATTGATAATTATCTTCGTATAGTCGCTGAACGGAGTAGTAATAACCTCTCCGCCATACTCTTCAATGCAATGGATCAGCGACTGATTGAACAGATCGTTGTCACGGGCGTACATGTCACCGAAAATAGCTACTTTAGGGCGCTGCCCTGGAACAGTCTCGATGTTGCGGAATAGCTTGACTACCCTGGCCAGGTCATCAGCCTTGTTGCGCCCGCCCAGGAAAGTATTGTATATGATCCGCATAGACTGGCTGATCACCTTGTCGACAAGACCGGGTTCACGCTCGTAAGGCCGGATTTTGCATCCCATTTTACGCAGCATTCCCCCGAACATATATGCAAAATAGGCTTCTATACATACCTGCACCGAAATTTCTTCCATGCCCAGATTGCCCATATACACCTCGACATTTTCCATCCCCTGCCCGTAAGATTCCAGCAAACTTTTAATAAATTGCGGATACATGCGTATATTGCAGGCAATATGGCTGTCCATCATCCATATCATGGTCATATCAGGTTCCAGTTGATTTTGTTCCACATAGTCTATGCAGCTCTGTATAATGATGTTTACTGGCAGGCACTGCCCGGTATTGCTGCGCGGCCCTTTTTGAATGGCGTTTTCGGTAAGGGGCACCATGCGGGCGTCAATTCCTTCACGAATCAGAACCGCTTCCATCAGCTGGGAGCAAATCGGGTCCAGGCACGGTAAAAGTAGAGTTTTGGCACCCATCCGGCTGGTGGTTTCCGCATTCACTGGCAAAATTCTCATGGCAGGCTGCCGCACATATTTATTACCGGCATGGTTGCGGAAAGAGCGCACTGCCGCTTCGATGCGGGTTTCATAGCCCACGCTGGAATCGTGTTCGTCCAACTCCAGTATCAGGTACGGCTTGCCATACTGTTCCATAATTCTTTTAAAATATTCCAGGGCGAAAGAATCCGGGCTGCACTTAAACGAGGTTATATAAATCGGATACAGGTTGTCTGCCCGGGCCACAAAAAGCGCAGCCTGCAGGCTTTTCACAACATAATGCCAGTGTATGCGCTTGAGCAGCGGTTCAATTTCGTTGCAATCAAAGCCTTCCAGCGGCAGCATTTGTTCATAAAACGCCTTTATGTCGAGCTTATCCAGGATATCCGGGATTTGCTTGTTCATGCTGTTTTGCAGAACAATATACGGCCTCCCCAGCAACGCGACACTAATATCTGATATTGGAGCTGATTCGCGATCAAATATGCGCCCTGCCCTGCCCTGGCATTCGGAATAGAAATCCAGGGCGGCCGCATATGCATTGTAGATCTCCCAGTAGCCAAGGTCCAGTGCCGGGCGCAGAACCTTGAACAGCTCAATCATGGTCTGAAATGAACCATGTTCGATCAAGGGCATCAAGGTTTTTTGCTTGATCGCCCCTTCTTTCAACCCGGCTGCAATCGGCACCGCATACTGGGTGCAATAGCAATAATGCCGAATGATATCCTTCTGTCTTTCCTCGCCCTCCAGCGACAGGGGCAAAAAGAGATAATCACAGCGGCCTGCCAGGTATTTAACATGCCCGTAGAAAGCATTCATGGGCGCGCAAAAATCAGACCCGGCCAGCAACCTTCCGCTTTTGACCGCACCTTTATACTTTTCGCTGGAGATGGTTTCGAAGCCCAGCATATGGAAAAAGTGCTTCCATAGTGGCATCTCTTCGGCCAAATACAGAGCGGCGGGTATCCCTATCTTGAGCTTTCTCCGGCTGCGTGAGGTCTTATGCCCACTCTTGAATGCTTGTTCCCATTCTTTAACTATATTGTAGCGTTCCCGGTCAGGCCCTACATATTTCTGGGTATCATAATCCCGGCCGCACAGGAAACCAAAGGCCACGGTCTCTCCCTGCACGGTCACTTTATTGATTTTACAGTTGTTCTGGCATAGTTCGCAGATTTCATTTTCCACCGGAATGTTTTCCCGGTGCAATGACAATCCTCTGAATATCGACTGCCCCGAGCCTGTTTCGGCCAGGATAAGTGCCGCTCCCAGAGCTCCGGTAAGGTGGCAAAAGCGGGACACAAAGATCGCCTTGCCCAGCCTCTGTTCAAACGCAGCTATCAGTGCGGGATTGCGAGCCGTTGCCCCTTGAAAGCATATTTTATCTCCCATGCGCGCTTCAACCGCCACTTTGGACAGATAGTTCTCCCTGACCGAATGAAGAACGCTGGCCATTACTTCATCCACAGAATAGCCTTCACTCAGATGATGGTTAACATCCCTCTCCATGAACACAGTGCAGCGATCGCTGGACATAGGCGCCGAAGCGCCCATACCTCGTTCCGAACATTCGGACAGCGTCAGGCCCAGCCGGGTTGCCTGTTCTTCGATGAAGCTCCCGGTTCCGGCAGCGCAAACGTTGTTCATCACCGAGAAGGTGACCATACCCTGCTGCATGGTAGTGAATTTGGCATCCTGTCCCCCGATTTCGATTATGGTGTCAACCTCAGGGTCCAGCTCATAAGCTGCCCGGGCGTGTGCGGTTATCTCGTCGATCACCAGGTCGGCATTGATGATGCTGCCGATGAATCGCCGACCGGAACCGGTGGTTCCAACTCCCTTAAATCGCAGTTTGGTATCGAAACGCTTCTCCAGGTCTTCCAGGCTTTCGAAAAGCGTTTGCACGGCTTTAAGCGGCTGGCCTGAAGTGCGAGTATATAAACCGGCCATTACCTGTCTTTCTTCAGTGATTATGACGGCCTTGGTACTGGTCGAACCAATGTCGATACCCAGGTAAACGGACTGGTCGGAAGTAAATGATTCAAATATATCCACTTCTACAGGGTGCAAGCCATTGGACGGATGGAAAACGCTGCTGTCAAGGCTTTCAAATTCCGGGTAGCTGGACAGGTTAAATTGAAGAGGAGGATAGCCGAAGGGGCGCTCCCGATCATCGTCAATAAACAAATCATTCCAGCGGCTGGCATCTAGAGGCGGAACCGACACCTCTTCCTGGTGAAGCAGGGCAGCTCCAATAGCTCCATACAAATGACTGTATTCTCCCAGAACCGGATTGGTCTGCAATTGGCTGGCAAGGTGCTTGACCACCGCCTGGTTCATAGATACTCCGCCCGCCAGGATCATGGGCTGGCGCACCTCCTGGCCGGGCATCAAGGTGCTGATGACGTTTCTGGCCAACCCGGCGCACAAACCGTCGCTGATCTGCCCGATGGAATAGCCTTCTTGTTGAGCGTGAATCAGGTCGGTTTTGGCGAACACGGAACAGCGGGTGGCGATCCGGGGCACACTGTCCTGATTGCAGAAGGCCACCGAACTCAATACTTCAATGCTTTTAAGATTAAGCCGGCTGGCCTGTTGATCTAGAAAGCTTCCGGTCCCGGCCGCACAAGAGGAACTGGAACGATAACGTTCGTACTTGCCACTCTCATTGAAAGTGATAAGGCCGAAGTTCTCTCCTCCCACGAACAGTATGCTGCCCACTTCAACGTGATAATGGCGAACCCCTGTGATTACTGCAATCTGCTGATCATAGCGTTCAATATTGGTCAGGAGATCAGGACCAGAGGCGGTCATGGCAACTCCGCCGGTCTGGCTTATATCAATCCTGGTGAGCATTTCTAAAAGGGTGGCTTTTATGGCTCCATGATGAAAACGATAATCTCTATAAACCAGCCTTCCGCTGTCATCCAGCAGGGCGAGAGATATGGCAACTGAACCCGCGTCGATACCCAGTATGTTTGACATAATGCCTCCATTATTTGCATAGTTATTGCTGCGTTTTGCGTCTGATTTAGAACAATTTCTTTTCCAGGGCTTCAAGCACCGTTCTCAGCACCTTTATCCGGGCGAAGCGCTTGTCATTTGCTTCCACAACGGTCCAGGGAGCAAAGCTGGTGCTGGTGCGCAGAAGCATTTCATCAGCCGCTGCCCAGTATCCTTCCCATTTATCCCTATTGCGCCAATCTTCATCAGTAATCTTCCATTGCTTTTCCGGATTGCCCTGGCGTTCTTCGAAGCGCTTCAATTGTTCGTCCTTGTCCACCTGCAGCCAGAATTTAACCAGCACAGCTCCGAACTCCACAATCTGCTTTTCCATGGAATTGATCTCCGGGTAGGCTCTCTGCCATTCATCCGGGCGGCAAAAGCCTTCCACCCTCTCCACCAGGACCCGCCCGTACCAGGTGCGGTCAAATATGCTTATATGTCCGGCCTTGGGTATGCGCTGCCAGAAACGCCACAGGTAATGATGGGTTCTTTCAGCTTCAGAGGGTGCCGATACAGGTATGACCTCGTAGCCGCGCGGGTCCAGGTTGGCAGTAAGCCGGCGTATAGCTCCACCCTTGCCGGCTGCATCCCAGCCCTCAAAAAGAATTAAGACCGGAATGCGCTCCTTGTAAATCCGGTATTCATAGCTGCGGAGCTTCTTTTGCAGCTGCTTAAGCTCCCGATCATAATGCTGATCGTCAATGCTCGAGCTCATATCCACATGGTCAAGCACTGAAGAACGAACCTTTACGTCCGCCTCACCGGCGCCAGCATTTGCCGATACGGCCGCATCCGCACTTCTTCTGCTTGATGCGCCCTGGCTGGCCAGCCTTTCCTCCATGCGTTCTATAACTGTAAGAAATATTTTCAGCCGGGCGAAGCGACGGTCTTCAGCCTCCACGATGCACCAGGGTGCAATGTCCGTATCAGTTGCTTCATACATTCTCTGGGTTCTTTCCAAAAGCTTTTCGTAGTGCTGGTTTTCATACCAATCAGAATCCTTCACTCGCCAGGCACTGGCCGGATCCGATTCCAGCTTGCGCAGGCGGCGCTTCTGCTCCTTCTGGCTGATATGCAGAAAGAATTTAATGATGAGAGTGCCATCTAACGACAGTTCTTCTTCAAAATCGTTGACGCTTTCGATATGCCGGGCCAATCCATCCGCAACTCCGGATTTGCGTCCATATTCCCTTACAGTGCGGTTGTACCAGCTCCGATCAAATATGGCTATCCGCCCCCGGGCTGGAGTCCTTGTCCAAAAAGGCCACATCAACGGCCGGAAAACCTCATCCTCGCTGGCTTCATGAATGCTATACACGTTGAATCCGCGCGGGTCCAGCGGCATTATCAGTTCATTAATAAAAGTCCCTTTTCCCGATGCCTCCCAGCCTTCGAAAACAATTATTACCGGAATGCCAGCGTCCTTTATGCGGCGCTGCAGTTCAGCCAGGCGGGGTTCGAGCTCCTCCATGCGGGCTTTGAATTCCTGTTTTTCGATATGCTTGTTCAGATCCATATCTTTCAACATAACTATCCCTTCTTTCCCGGCTTTTGGCTATATTATACCAACGCCCGGCCGGTATTTCCAGGGTTTCCAAATAGCAGGGACAGTCCGGGTCGAAATAACCGGAACATCCTTTCGGTTCAGCCCAAAATCAGCACTTATTCTTCAATATTTGTCCCCGTCCGGAGCTCTCGCCAAAAATGCTCGGCAATACGTGGTTATGCGGCAGTTAACTCCGTATAAGTCCATTTTATGGCCTATTTAATCTAATATCGGAACTTTATCCCCCTTTTTACCGTCACAATAACATCCCACAACCCCGTTTTTCCAAAGGAGGTCTAATATGTTAATACTTTTATCCCAAAATTGGGCAGAGCTATGCAATTTAATAAAAAACAGCCTTCAGCCGGTTGAATACCTGTTGGTAGTATTCCTGCTTAATGCGACGAGTACCACCATAAGCAACCTGAAGTCTATTTTTTTGAACAAAAGACTGGTTAAGCCTCTGTATATGACCACTTTCATCGATGCCCTGGTCTGCGCCTATGCATTAAGAATGCTCAGCACTTCATCGGGCCTGGCCTGCGTTCTGGTGTTTGCCCTGGGGCGCATTAGCGGCGTCTGGCTGGGCAACCACATTGAAGGACGCCTGGCCCTCGGCATGATGGAAGTCAGCATATACAAACACCCTGAAGACGGAGCCGAATTGGCCGAGCGCCTGCGGGAGCAGGGCTATTCCGCCACCAGTTTTATGGGTTTAGGGGCTGAAGGGCGCGAACGCATGGTTATTACCGTGGTCGTACCTCGCCGTGAGCTTAATGATTTGCATGAAATGTTGAAAACCGAGGGCCGCCTCAACATGGCGGTGAAAGATGTCAGTAAAACATACGGGAAAGTGGGCAGCATCAATCCTCGGGCAGCGCTTATTTCGTAGCATTTTATCATGTCATGCACGGAAACCACGCATAAGGCAGAAGCCTTGTTGCGTGGTTTTCTTTTTTTGTATTTACAAAGGAATAGCTGCAGGGTAAATGGAATACATATCGTTATTATTATCAAAGCGGGAAGGAGGGGATTAAAGTCGCCAGCGAAGATTTATGGGTCGAGCGCTGTCTGAGAGGCGACCCGGAAGCTTTCGCCGAGATCGTTCGCCGCTATGAAGCTTACATTTTCGCTATAATCCTTAACTTTGTCTCCAACCCGCAGGATGCCCAGGATATAGCGCAGGATACAATGATGCAAGTATATCGTTCACTGCCTTCTTACCAGGCCAATAACCTGAAGGCCTGGATAGGCAAAATAGCCGTTAATAAATCCATCGACTGGAAAAGGCGGCATGCGGCCCGTAGCGAAAACGAACTCCTCTCTGACCAGGAAGCGCCCTTTCAAAGCCCCGGAGGACGCGATGACCCGGAAGCATCACTTATAAGGGGCGAAAAGCGAAACCAGGTTAAGAAAGCCATAGCCGCCCTTCCCGAAAATTACCGAAGGGTATTGCAGGATTATTATTTCAAGGAAATGTCCTATCAGGACATCGCAGCCCAGGAGGGCCTGGGCGTGAGAGCCATCGAGTCCCGGCTCTACCGGGCCCGGCATTTATTCAGACAGAAATGGGGTGAGTCAGATTATGAAGCATTTTAGCCGCGACGAATTCTCCGCATATAAAAAAGGCCTGACCGGGGCCGCCGAGTCTTTGATTCTTGAAGACCACCTGCTGGAATGCGACGACTGTCTGGCTGTATTTCTTGAAATGGTGGACGAGGTTGAAATAGCGGAGGCCGCAATGTTCGTTCCAGCAGATTTTAGCACCGGCCTGGCCGCTGCAGTCAAACACTTCCCTGCCACGACATCAGTGACAGCACCCAGCATATCCCATCGCCGCAAGCGGGCTAACCTGCTCACCGCCTATGCTTCGGCGGCGGCAGTCACCCTTTTTCTGGCCAGTAACGGGGTTTTTAGCAGCTTGAGCAGCGCGGCAGCCGGCAACGTCCAAAACCAGGACTTGTTTGAAAGTCCTTTCTCAATACTGGCCGAACGTGAAAAGATGCTGATTGATGAATACAGCACCAGTCTTGATCTAACCAACCAGAGGTATTTGAACCTTTTAAATATTAAATCTGAAAGCCTGAAGGAGGTTAACCCGTGAAAAAGAAAAGCAAGTTTCTAGCCTTCTGCCTGTCGCTTTGTCCAGGACTTGGGCAATTATATCTGGGATTGAATCAGCGTGCGATACTGTTCTTCGTCCTGTTTTTCGGGCCGATTTTAGGAGCCAGTGCCCTGGCGATGCTGGCCAACAGCGAACAGATCCTGGCCATGCTGCTGTTCATATTGCCACTGGTCTGGTTCGTTTCCCTGGCCGACGCCCTTAATATGACCGACCGCCTCCGCCGCATGGTTGAGGATCCCGAAGGTCCTGACGATATCGATAAGCTGAACAACATCAAGTACATTGAAAAAGAGAATCGCAAGATCATTACCCTGGCCCTGTCCTTGATACCGGGAGCCGGCCACATGTACATGGGCAGGCTGAAACAAGGCGCCTTTCTGATGGCCATGTTCTTTGCGTCCCTGACTTTGACAGGATGGCTGAAAGTGCCGCTGGTAGGGTTCGTAATTCCGGTAATATGGTTTTACAGTGTTTTTGAAGCCTATCATATCATCGAACGCAACGGGGCCTTTATCAAGCCTGATTCTTTTGATATTTCCAGCTGGCTTCTAAAACGTCCGAAATGGATTGGCTGGGGGCTAATTATTGTAGGCGTTATGATAATAACGGTTAAAATTGCCGGCCCGGTGGTCATGCAGTTCCTCAGCCAGGCTGCAGTCAACAATATTGAAACCGGCTTTGTCGCCCTGGTGTTAATAGCCGGCGGGATCAAGCTGGTGCTGGGAACTCGGAACCATGCAGACGAAACGAGCAAAGAGGAGGCGCTATCATGAGACAATGGCGGGTAGGAACTATTTCACTGGGTATGACACTGCTGGTGCTGGGCACCGGCCTGGTTTACTCCATGTTGAACCAGATCAAAGCCGCTGAACTAATTACTAAATGGTGGCCGCTAATCTTCATCGTCCTCGGCATCGAACTCCTGGCCCAGTTCTATACCCGGAAAAACGGCGAGATTCCTATGAAATACGATTTTATAAGTATTTTGCTCATTCTTTTCATTGTTGTGAGCGGCCTGGCTTTACAGGTATTCAGTGAATTCGGCCTGGCTGGTGTTATTCAGGAGCAGATGAACTCCAGGTCTTATACGCTTCCCATGGCTGGCCAGGATATTCCGGTGGCGGAAGGGGTCGACCGGATCGTCATCAAAGCGGATCGCTGCAATGCGGATATTCGCACTGCGGCCGTCAAAAGCTGCACGATAACTGGCACAGCTGTCGTAGAAGCTCCCAACCGGGATGCGGCAATTCAGGTTCAGGAAGAACAGCAGAGCTTTTCAAGCCGTATAAACGGCAATATGCTCCAAATCGATCTGTCTTCACCGCCCGTCTACAATCATATGACCGCAACTACTTATGAAACCGGATACAGCCTGGTGATCCCGGAAGGCATCACCGTGGAAATCGAAGGCACTTCAGGTTCTATCCGTTATACCGGCAGCGGACCTGGGAGCAACCTGACCATAGATGGCAGCTCTGATGTGACGGTATTCCTGCCGCCCACCACTGGCGCAATGGTGTCCAGCTTCAGCCACAATGCCAACAAGGGACCTGAAGGAAGCCTGCAGTGGAAAACCGTTCCGCAGAACACCGTTCCTGCCACTTCAGACGCTCTCGTTCCTGATAACAACATCAATCGCCAGCAGACTCAAGTCAGTCCGTCGCTGACTGAATTCCGGACCATGCTGGGCGATGGAAGCCGCAGCATCAAAGTTTTCAGCACCGGCAGCCAGGCATTTTATTTGCAGTAACTATAAGCTAACCGCTTTCTTTTTGTACAACGGGTACGGTTTCCATATGAAGCCGTACCCGTTGATGATCCCCCTCATATCCAGAGTCGTATCATATTCTGGCCAATAAGCTTTTACTGGAATTAAACAGGGTGTTTCCCGGGCCGATTATATGTATAATAAGACATATCCATCCATTGGCCTATTTCACAAGCGATTGCGCTTTAATTGCCCAGTTCAATGAAAAGGAGTCCTTAATATGTCACCGGAGTTACAGCTTGCCGCCCTGGGTTTCCTTATAATCACCTTTTTCCTCATGACCGAACTGGGAGCCCGTATTTCATATCGACGCAATTTTGGCGGGCCATACCGGGTTAAACGCCAGATAAACTATCCCGCAAACCAATTCATTGAAAACATCTCCCCCCCTCTGTATTACCGCTTTAAGCCCGGTTTTCGCTCAGCTCTGGTCAACATCAACCGCTTTGGCTTGCGTGGACTCGAACCAGCCAACGACGGCAGCAAAAAGCGCTTTCTTTTCATTGGAGAATCACCCGTTTTCGGTTCCAAGCTGGAAAATGAAGATAAAATCTGGGCGCGGGAGCTGGAACAACTGCTGGATAAAAACGGCCATGGCGACTGGGAAGTCATTAACGGAGGGTTTCCGATGTACAACAGCTGCCAGCAAGCTGAATTCTGGTCTGACGCCCTTGACACCATCCAGCCTTCAGTTCTTTTAATTAACATTGGCGGCAACGATATCGGCTTGGCCTGGGTCTTGGGCGAGGCCTGGGAGCCCGGCAAACCCTGGCCGGAATCCCTGATACGCCCTCCGGTCAACAAACAAAGCCGTGCCGACTGGATTCTCCAGCATATTTGCCTTTATCATTTCTTTAGCATGATCATTGCCAAACCTGCTGGATGGGTAAGCACGGTTACCGAAATCGACTGGAATAAATGCCAGGATGCCATTATTAATTCATATCGCCACTTGCACAAGCTGGCCAGCGCCAGGGGTATTCCCGTTTATATTACAGGTCCGGTGCCAGTCTACTCTCTGGATAATCTGGAAGCCGAAGCCGCCAATCTGGCCGGGCTCCAGCTTGATTACCGACGGCATCTTGAAACCGGCGGAGTCAGCCTGATGGCACTTTACAACGCGCTAAAAGACGAACTTGCCGCCGAGTTGAATGTTCCCTTTATCGATCTGTATGCAGCCATGCAGGGCAACCCTGGCCGGCTGAAATGCTATCACGACCTGCTGCACTGGAATGCCAGAGGCATGAATTTCATCGCCAAAACCCTCTATCAGGAGGGCACCAGGTTGCATTGGTGGGAATAAGAATCGTTCACATTGCTATTAGCGGTATGCAAACCTGATTGCAAGGAGGTGAAGCAGTTGACTATCCTGATAATCGATGATTCTAAAACCATCCGCCGGGCTCTCAAAGCCCTTCTGGAGGAAGCCGGTTACGATGACGTCCTTCTGGGCGGTTCGGCCGAGGAAGGGATGGAATTGCTTAAAGCCCAGGTGACCATTCACCACCGTTCCTTGACAGACCTCATTCTTATGGACATTATCATGCCCGGTCTGGACGGATTGCAAGCGGTGCGAGCCCTGAAAGATGATCCGGAACTGACCGACATACCCATTATTGTCGTGAGCGCATTGGACGACGAAAAAAAGATCGAGCAGGCATTTGAAGCCGGTGCTATTGACTTTATCAATAAGCCGGTGCGCAAGCTGGAACTGCTAGCCCGGGTCCGTTCCGTGCTCCGGCTTAAAGAGGAAATGGACCAGCGCAAGATTCGCGAGACTGAACTGGCCGAACTGAATAAAAGCCTGGAAAATGCCAACCAGAAGCTGCGCGAAATATCCAATACGGACGGATTGACTGGGATTCCTAACCGCAGATTATTTGACGAGGCATATTTAACAGAGTGGCGGCGTTGCAGGCGTGAGAAGCAGCCCTTATCGGTGGTTATGGGCGACATTGACTTTTTCAAGGCATATAACGATCGCTATGGCCACCTGGAAGGTGATCAATGCCTGCGCACTGTTGCCCAGGCACTCCTGGAGTCCACCCGCCGCCCCGGAGATATGATCGCCCGGTATGGAGGGGAAGAATTCGTTGCCTTGCTGCCCAATACCGAAAGCACAGGAGCTGTCGAAGTGGCTGAAAAAATGCGCTTGAAGGTGCTGACAGCTCAGATAGAACATGGCGCTTCATCTATCTGCCCCTATGTTACCATTAGTCTGGGTGCGGCTACCATTTGTCCTGAAGTCGGCCAGGACCCCAGCATCCTGCTGGATTATGCCGACCGCGCCTTATACACTGCGAAAAGCGAAGGACGCAACCAGGTTATTAGCATTGAAAACGATTAAATCTGGTCCGACCGGATGAAAACCGGAAGTTAACACTCGCCTTCTTCACCCTGGATAAAAGCTTCACTTGCCCGCAGTGGCTTTATTTCCGAGACCATTGGTCGGAAGGCGCTTTCAGATATGGATGGTTGAAGCCCGAAACGAGCGCTGTGGGTTAAAATCACCCCGGTCAAAATGATGGCAAATGACAGGATTTCACCGGAAGTTACAGCTTCGCCTAACACCAGCGAACCCAGTATAACAGCTACTACGGGATTTACATACGAATAGGTCATTCCGATCGAAGGCGGCATATGATCCACGACATAGATGAAAGCCAGGTAACCCATCAACGAACCGACCAGAACCAGGAATCCCACTGCATACATCGCTTTCCAGCTCCAGCTGAACACAGCCAGTTCTCCAGTGCATAAGCCCATTATGCCCAGGGCGGCTCCGGCAAATAGATTCTGCAGGGCGGCAACCGTGAACATGGAAGCTTGTACCGGCTTGCGAGACGAATACACTGTACCTCCGGCCCAGAATACCGAGGACAGGGCCAAGACCAGCACTACTGGCAGGCTTACATCCTGAAGTCCGCTGCCCGGTGACAACAGCAGCGCAATCCCGCCAAATCCAATCAGCAAGCCTATCCATCCCCGGGCTCCAAGCCTTTTACCTCCAGGCGCGAGATAATCTATAACCGCCGCAACCAGAGGAGTCATGCTCAATATAAGCGAAGTCAGGCCAGAGGGAACAACCTGCTGCGCCCACAAAATACACCCATGTGACACCACCAGCAGTAAAAAGCCGCTGATCGCAATCGTCGCCAGTTCCTTCCGGCTGGCGGGCATTTTCTTTCCGGTGGCCAGCACAAAACCCAAAATGAGCAGCCCGGCTATGATAAATCGGGCTGAACCAAAAAGGAAGATCGGCATCTCCTGTATGCCGATCCTTATGCCCAGGTAGGTGGATCCCCAGGCAATGCATACGATTCCATATGCAATCCCGGCCTTATAATCTATGCTTCGACTTTGCACTAATTTTGCTCCTCGTAATGCTATTGCTTGATTCCGAACCAATCTCGCTTGGTGGACAGGTTTTTAGAATCCTCATAGGTTCCTTCGAAATAGTTGCCTTCCTGCATCATCGTCAGCTCCAGCACTCCCTTGATGGTGCTGCTGCCGTCCTTGCCATTAAAATTTAAAGTCGCAGTGGTGGCATTGCCGCTGCCCTCGAATTCAGCAAACAAATTTTCCCCGCCGGTATCGCGATCAATGAAGTTGCCATACAGAACATCACCATCACAGCGGATATATACCTCGACATTCTCGTCGCGCAGAAACCAGGTTCCAGCCCAGACCCGGTTTTCATTTCCTTGGGGTTGAGTGTGAGTATCAGTAATCCGGGCTATGCCGTTCTGTTCATCCCAAACGACAGTCTCACCCATTGCTTCGGCTGAAAAACGCAACGGCACCAGAATCCGCTCCCCAAAAATCATGGGCGGCACTTCCAGGCTAACCGGCATATCATGAATATATGCCCCCTGGTTGTCAACCTGCATCCAAATCCCGACACCATCAAATTCACGGGTAAGAGTAACTGTTTTATCTTCCTGGTGCCATTGATAGGTTGCTCCCAGGGCATCGCAAACATCCGCTACAGGAACTAGCATAGTTTCGTGCACTATCTCGGGAGCTGCAGTCCATTTGATCAGAGTATCGCCAATGTAAACCGGGGTTTCGGCCAGGGCCGGGGCCGCTGATAAAAGCCCAAAAACCATAACGATAGCCAGTTTTAACACCCTTTTGCTCATATAATCGCCTCCTTCACAATACTATTTTATCATGAACACACTTCGGCTACACAGGCAGCCGGGGCTTGGCATCCCAATCGCCCAGGATCTGGCGGTAATTGCGGAAGCGAATTTGGTAAATGGTGTCAAACACTTCCCGGGAATTCTTTATATCGAAAAAGGCCAGAATATCGCTGCTGAATAGTGGATTCTGAAGCCCCATTCCATATTTGTCCCGGGCTATGGGTTTCCTGGCCGGCATAACCGGTTCAAACACCACCGTCCCAAGTTCATCCGACACCTGGTTATGGTTCATCGTCACTATGGAAGCAAAGGGCAGGCTTTCTTTAATAACCGCTTCATCTCCCGTCTGAAGCATGATCAGAATCCGCTGGCTGGTAAGTATGTATTTAGTGCGCTTTTTTTCCCGGTATCGTAAATAATATCTGAATACCAGGACATAAATTATTGCCGCCGCCCAGGCCAGTCCTGCAGCCAGGTTATAAGCGAATGTGCCGGGAAGAATTATGGTAAGCGGGATGCCCACTGCCAGCGCAAAAGGAATAAATATTATATCCCGGGTATTTACGACTTTCCGTGGATCGGGATTATCGGTCCACAGCACTTCCTCCTCCGCTTTCAGATGTGGCGCCAGCCAGGGCTGGGGGCAAAGCGGTTCGGTATACATTGCGGCACCTCCCTTTCATTGTTCCGATCTGAACTGGTTTTATTGTACATCAGCGACAGCCATGATCCTACCGCTGGGCGATAAAAAAACCGGGCTGCTCCTTTACAAGCGCGCCCGGCCTTATCGACTATATATAACTAGATATCCAGCTTGCCAAATCTTCCTACACGGGTAATGCGGAAGTAATCGCGATCGATGTAATAAGAATGTTCATAATTGATAAATTCAAGAAACCTATCCAAAAGCTTCCTCATAGTGCCCACTCCCTTGTTGTTTGATAGGGTAATCTTTTAGACTACAGTATTTTAGAATTGTTCCATGGAGCGGAAGCCCGGAGTAAAGAGATTTCTGAATATTGGATAGATATATCCCGCCTGTTCGCACTATGACCAGGGTCTCATTTTATTTATATCTGGCCAAATTTATATCTTTTGATAGATGAGGACTTCCGATTCCGCACCACCTTTAAGCAGGACCGATGCCTGCTTATGCCTGTTTTTCAGAATTGTTCCTCACCTCACTTGATAATATTCGCGGCAAACTGGTTTGAGCACGCAAATGGAAATGACGTTTGCGCCTCGGTGGGCTGCCAATAATTTCGACATTTTGTGCATTGTTCGGGAATTGTATTGAACCAGATTTGATATAGGATAACCCGCCGCTGTAACAGTTCCAGGGAGAACTTCGGCCGGGGGTTTACATGTATATATTATATATTATTTGACATATTTCGTCACGCTTCTTTTGTCACAAGTCCATCACAAGCTCCAGCACTTTCAATGTGTTCAACGATAGCATTTCTAAAAAGACCTTTTTGAATGCTGGTATCTTGTGAAACAGGTTAGAATCAAGCCGGGATTTTACCCGCGCAGGGTCTGATGGAGTAATGGTAATTTATGTTTTTTTATACGGAATTACTGTCGAATAATTTATCCGACAAATTTTATTACCCAGACAATTGCCTCATAAATAAAAGTCAGATCAATGTTGCCTGTAATAAGACCTTTAAATAGCCAACCCAGCAGAAGCCCGAGACTGATAACGCCAAAAGCCGTTACTCCAAAGCTGCTATTAACTCCCTCTCCGTACACGCTGTCCAACTCCTCTCGAAATTCTCATTCTTATTAACATAATGGATCATGCCTTTATTGTTTACAATGATAGGACAATGATAATATCATGATAGACAATTAATCGATAGTTGGTTTCAACCAACTGCAGCCGTGTCATACCTGGCGAAAGGCTTTTTCAAATGTTTATAGCTGCTGTCTTCGCCGTCTCTGGCCGCAGTTTTAATCTGGCCTGCATCTGTCTGATTTCCGGTGACTGCAGAAAAAGTCACTCCATTATCGGCCAGGGCCGCGGTTCCAATAGCGAATAGACCTGCTATCAGCGCGCTGGCTAAACCGACCATCAGAATAAAGAAAATTGCATGAGTAACAGTACGGTTGCGCATAATTTTCATCTCCTTCGCATTGGTGTTTCTATACTTTGATAATACGAAGAATCATGATTTTATACCATTACGCAACCGTCTCAGAACGCTCACAAAACAGTGATTTGTGGTTTTGGATGGCGATAGCCTGAAGGTAAATGAGGTATGTAATAATCGAGGTTGGTTTGCAGGCACCTGACCGCTTGATGCCCCAAAAAAAAAAGAAATCCTGTCTGCAGACGGGATTTCCCTTAATACTCTATGTGCATTTTTTCCACCTTTTTGTCTTTTGACATCATAGTAACTCGATGCTATTATTTGGCAATCTGCTGAAATCCATGGCCCAGATCCTGAACCATCAGTGTGTTTTCGCGCTGTCTCCATTCCTCTTTCATCTTTTCATAGGCTCTCTTGCGGCGGTAGACAAGGGAATAGACAACTGCATTACCTAGGATTAATGCGATAATGATAATATTAAGTGGATCCATATGTCATGACCTCCTTCCGAACAAACGCCATAGGGCTGTTTACACTCAAGAATTCCTGACAATTACAAGCTGCACTCCATGCTACATTTTACGCGTTTAACCGGGTCCCGTTTCCGCTCAAGACACAACCAGTTTGCTACTTTCCGAACAAAGTCAGTGTCTGTTCTTAACAACTGACTCTTCTCTTGTTACTAATTATACAGGCCTGACAGCATAAATATTGTCTAATATAGGGAGGCATTGTCAACAAATTCAGCCGGAATTATTCCGGCTGAAAAATATCCAATATTAATATTTATTAGTATCAGTAATTGTCGGACTACTTTCGATCAAGCCCTTCATGCGCCAACCTTGCTGCGAAAAGCCTCTTGACCGGGTCTGCAAAGAATACCGGCATGAAACATTCCTGCCCTTCCACGGGATTAAGCCGGTATGATCGGATGTCGTTTATTCCATTCTGATAATAAAGCGCCCGGTTCATATCTTCCAAGGCCGTACTAAATGACGGTTCTGGCAACAATATATCAAACCATTCGGCCACACGGCCAATCGCCTCAAGAGTGCCAACGCCCGCAGGCGGCTGGAAAACTGCACTGGTTTTTCGAGTCCGGCCGGAATAGTTGACAAAGGTTCCTGCGGCTTCGACCGGCAGGCTGCCTGGCAATACAATATCAGCCAGATCTGTGGTTGCTGTCCGGAAAGGACTGATCGCAACCAGACACTTTATCCGCGCAAGATCGCTGTCCGTAACCAGTCCAGCACCCACCGGATCTTCGCCGGCGATGATCAGAGCTTGAATCTCTCCATTACGGATGCGATTCATATGCTGGTGGAAACAGTCCCGTATTTGCAAAGCCCATTGGCCAACCTGATTGGCATCGGAATGGACCACCGTTATACCGTTTCTGGGGCTGCCAACACGCCCGCACAAGACTGTTATCTGAGCCAGGCTTTCCACTGCAGCTCGGCTTAAAGTCGAACCATCGGCAACAATTATCGCCCTGCGCGCTGCCGCATAGAGGCGGGCCAGCTTTTCCGCAGCGGCAGATGGCTCCACGCTCTGGAGGCTGTGCTTGAGCTCCTCGTATCCAGTGCAGTATTTTTCTATAAATTCTGTGTTGACCAGATCATTGCTAATCAAGGCAGCAATTATTTCCTTCAATGTCTGCAGGCCGTCCTCCGGATACAGGCAGGTGCTGGCCAGGTCATCAAGCAAACCGGGTTCATTGGATATAAGCACCATTTGGGCCCCATTCTGGACCGCCTGGCGGATTTTTACAGCAGCAATCTGGCTCTGGTTCAAAGAACCCACCGCCAGGATAAAATCAGCAGCTATTAGTTCATCCAGAGAACTGACCGGGCGGTTTTCCCCCAGGACCGCTTCCAATCCCCGGCTGGTGTTACGAGTGAAGCTGAAATGCTGGCTGCATTCCAGGGCTTCAACGGCAAAGCTCTTGAGCAGGAATGCTTCTTCCATGGACAGAAGCGGTGAAAACGATATCGCACAGGCCTGACTACCCGCCACCCGACGAATGCTTTTTAGCGAGCGCCCCATCACAGTCAGGGCTTCCTCCCATGATGCCTCCACCAGCTCTCCGTTCTTTTTTATCATCGGTATCTTGATTCGATCACGGTTCCAGTATTCGAAAGCAAAGCGCCCCTTGCTGCACAAAAGCCCCCCGCCAGCCGGTTCTATCTTCAGAGCTGTGGAACCGTACAAATGAACTGTTTGGGCGCAACCCATGCCACATAACGCACATGCCGTTCCACATTCCTCGGTCTTCAGGGGTATGGTCTTGCTAAGCGGATGCTTCTCCACCAGCGCCCCGGTAGGACAAACAAAAACACATTGGCCGCAGCTTATACAAGAGCTTTCTTTTAACGGCAAGCCAAATTCGGGTACTACCACGCTCTCAAATCCTCGGCCCACCAGTCCAAGAGCCGCCGGTCCCATCACTTCCTCGCAAATCCTAATGCACTGTCCGCACAGTATGCATTTTTCCATATTGCGTTCGATAAAGGGATGTTCATTGATAATCTGGAAATGGTGTTTTTCTCCTTCAAGCTGGCCAGGATTGGCATCATAGCGCTGTGCGTTCTCAATCAGCTGGCATTCGAAATAGTCTTTGCAGCCGCATTCCAGGCAGCGGCCGGCCTCCTGCAGCGCTTCAGCCTCACTAAAGCCATAATTGACCTCGGTGAATGAAATCCTGCGCTGGCCGGCAGTCCGGTGAGACATCGACAGGCGTCCTTCTTTGGGTATTTCCAAATAGTCGTCACTGCTGGCATCCAGTCTTTCCACCAAATAAGAAGATTGCTCCGGCATGGGCTGTCCTTTCAGGAACGCATCGATGCCCAGCGCCGCCCGGCGGCCATGAGCCACTGCTGTTATGGCTATTCCAGGCCCGGTGACTCCATCCCCGCCTGCAAACACTCTCGGATCGGAACATTGCATAGTCAAAGAATCGATCCGGGGGCTTCCCCATTTATCCAGTTCGATGCCCTCTATACCGGCGCTGTTCACTGCCTGACCGATCGCGCTAATTACGCTGTCAACCATTATGGTCTCTTCATCTCCGTCAATGGGTACCGGGCTGCGGCGGCCAGAGGAATCCGGGGCTCCAAGCTCCATTTTCTGCAGTCTGACTGCACTGGCTCTTCCGTCAGTCCCCAGCACTTCCAGAGGGGCTACCAAATAATGAAAGACAACCCCTTCTTCTTCGGCTTCTTTGATTTCAATGTCTTCAGCAGGCATTTCCGCACGGGTGCGGCGATACAAAACCATTACCTCTTCGGCTCCCAGGCGGACAGCAGTTCGAGCTGCGTCCATGGCTGTATTGCCTCCGCCGACAATGGCTACTCTCTGGCCGATTTCTACGCTCTCACCGGTTGCAACCATGCGCAAGAAATCAATCCCGCCGAATACGCCGGGCTGGTTTTCCCCCTCACAGCGCATAGGCGAACTTTTCCAGGCGCCTATGCCTACAAATACCGCATCATAAGCCGTGGTAAGATAGGGCAGGCTGATATCCCGCCCTATTTTGCAATTGAACTGGAACTGCACACCCAGATCGGCAATCAGTGATATTTCCTGGTCCAACACATCCTTGGGCAGCCGGTATTCTGGAATTCCATATCGGAGCATGCCTCCGGCACGGGGCATAGCGTCATATACTGTAACCGCATGGCCCATTACCGCCAGGTAATAGGCAGCAGTCAGCCCTGCAGGTCCGGCTCCGACAACGGCCACTTTTTTCTCTGAACTCGGGGCCAACCGAGGCCGGAAAGGCTGCCCGCTGCGCAAATCCTTGTCAGCAGCAAAATACTTTAGATAGGCAATGGATATCGGCTGCTCCACCAGCTGACGCCGGCAAACTGCCTCGCAGGGATGAGGGCAAATACGCCCGATGCTGGCTGGTATGGGAAGTTTTTCCTTGATCAGCTTCACCGCATCCTGGTATAATCCATTGGCAATCAGCCCTACATAACCCTGGACATCGGTCTGGGCCGGGCAGGCTAAAACACAGGGCCCTTTGCAATCGCCGCTGTGGTCTGACAGCAGCAATGAAAGTGTCGTCTGACGAGAACTGCGCAGACGCGGAGTGTCGGTAATTACCGCCATCCCATCCTCAACCATGGTCGAACAGGCTCTGAACAGGTTTTTGCTGCCTTCCATTTCTACCACGCACAGGCCACAGCCTCCGTAGGTTTTTAACCTTTCGTTATGACACAGGGTGGGAATCAGGATGCCGGCCGTCTGAGCCACTTCCAAAACCGTCTGCCCCGGAAAGGCCTGCAATTCTTTTCCGTCAATATTAATACGCAACATCTATATCCCTCCTCCCTGTTCAATAACAACTGCCGCCCATTTGGCCGGGCATACTTCCATGCAGTTGCCGCACTTGATACATAGCTCTTGATCGATAGAATAAGGCTTTTTCTTTTCTCCGCTGATACAGTCCGCCGGGCACTTTTTAGCGCATAATCCGCATCCCTTGCACTTTTCCGCATCAATAAAATAGCGGATAAATGCTTTGCAGGTCATAGCCGGGCATTTATGCTCATAAATATGAGCTTCATATTCGTCTCTGAAATACCTGATCGTTGTCAGCACCGGGTTAGGAGCACTGGTTCCCAGACCGCACAGCGAGCCGGCATTGATTTCAACCGCCAGTTTTTCCAGCAGCTCAATATCACCATCCCGTCCCTGTCCTGCCGTAATACGCTCCAGTATCTCCAGCATGCGCTTGGTGCCTATCCGGCAGGGCACGCATTTACCGCAGGATTCCTTCTGGGTGAAATCCAGGAAATAGCGGGCGACATCCACCATGCAGGTGCTTTCGTCCATGACCACCATTCCTCCAGAGCCCATAATAGCGCCGGTAGCGGTAATCGACTCGTAGTCAATCGGTGTATCCAAAAGGCTGGCCGGAATGCATCCCCCTGAAGGTCCGCCTTGCTGAACAGCCTTGAATCCCCGATCATTTTTTATTCCCCCGCCAATATCATATATTACTTCGCGCAGGGTCAAGCCCATCGGCACTTCGATCAAACCTCCGTGTTTGATTTTGCCGGCCAGAGCGAATACCTTGGTTCCCTTGCTGGTGGCGCTGCCCATAGAGGCAAATGCCGGGCCACCGTTAACCATTATCCAGGGCACATTGGCATAGGTTTCTACATTGTTAATGTTGGTAGGCCGGCCCCAGTATCCTGAGTCAGATGGATAAGGCGGCTTCAGCCGGGGCATGCCGCGCTGGCCTTCCAGAGAGGCTATCAAAGCGGTTTCCTCTCCGCAGACAAAAGCGCCTGCTCCTTGTTTGATACGAATGTCAAAAGAAAAATCGGTGCCCATAATCCCACTGCCCAGCAGGCCTTTTTCATAGGCCTGGGCGATGCCAATTTCCAGGCGTTTAATAGCCAGGGGGTATTCCGCCCGGCAGTAAATAATACCTTCACGGGCTCCGATCGCATAAGCCGCAATGATCATCCCTTCCAGCATGGAATGGGGATCACTCTCCAGCAGGCTCCGGTCCATAAACGCTCCGGGGTCGCCTTCATCGGCGTTGCAAACGACATATTTATAATCACCAGCATTCTGTGCCGTTAACTTCCATTTCAGCCAGGTGGGAAAACCGGCTCCACCCCTGCCGCGTAATCCGGACCTTTTCAGTTCTTCAATCACTTCCTGAGGGCTCAAGGACTTCAGCGCCCGGGTCAGGGCTTCATATCCCCCCACAGCAATATATTCGTCGATTTGTTCGGGATCTATGATCCCGCAGTTGCGCAGGGCTACCTTGACCTGGCGAGCCAGGTAAGGGGGCTTAAGGCCGGGTCCTGCTAGCAGCCGTGCTTCCAGGGGCTCACCTTTTTGAAAGTGGGAGTCCATGATCTGGGCGATGGCTTTGGCGTCAACCTTCCCATACGTGAAGACCCGACCCTGATCGTCAATAATATCAATAATGGGTTCGTTGTGGCACATGCCGATGCATCCGGCGATCTGTACCTGAGTTGATTCCAGGGAGCGGCTGGCCAGTTCCGATTTAATGGCTTCCAAAACCGGCAGCGCTCCAGCTGCAATACCGCAACTGCCCATCCCTATTCTAATCTTCATCGGCATCACCCCCATCTTCCGAAGCGCCTTCAGCCTTGCGTATCCCCCGGATTATCTTTACGGCCGAATCAGTGGTAAGCGGGCCATAGGCCTGGCCATTTATCATCATTACCGGTGCCAGGCTGCAGCAGCCCAGGCAGGCCACGCTCTGAAGGGTGAACAGACGGTCTTCAGTGGTTTCCCCCGGCTTGATTTTAAGTTCCTGGGCGATCGCGGTTTCCAGCCGTTCGGCGCCATTTACATGGCAGGCTGTTCCCTGGCACAGCAGGATAACATTCTTGCCTACCGGCTTGAGCCGGAACTGGGTATAAAATGTTGCCACACCATAGACTACCGAAGGTTTAACATTCATCTCCCGGGCTATGAGATACAGCACGTTTGTGGGCAGGTAGGAATATATCTCCTGGGCTTTTTGCAGAACAGTCACCAGGCTGCCCTTTTGCTCCCGGTAGTGTTCGAATACATCATTGAGAAGATGAAGATCTGCGTCGTCTGCTATCGTGCTTTTGCATTCGGCGTCAGGCTTGCAGCTACACTGCATAAGGCGGCAATCCCCTTTCTATTATGAAGGTAAATCCGGTTCTTTTGGCCATTTCAATATTATAGTGCATTAACCCCGGCACTGAAAGCAGTGTGCAGGGCCAAATTCCATGTATACTACATTCTTATCGGAAAAACGGCATGAACGGCGATTGTTCAAGTTGGTGCGAATATGTGCAACTACAAGAACTCGGAGGGTACGCATGAGATTGGTGCTATAATTTAAACAAATTCGGTATTAAAAGAAAGCGAGGTGGATTCCCCGGCGTCGCAGATATTGATAACTATTGATAATCCGCCCAACCACCGCAACTATAATTATCATCGTTCATGCAGTTCTTTATTTTCCGGGCCTTCGTAAAATTAGTGATATGCAGATGACTATTCTTATGTGACGCCGCAATTCAGGTTTTAAGACGTCTGCACCGATTGTCGTAATGAGAAGCCAGCCGATGAAATCGCTGGCCTGTATCCGTGATTGGGACGGAGGAGTAGAGATGCTTAACCATAAAAAAATCGGCCTGTTATTGGCCGTAGTATCAATTTTCACGATAAGCCTTGCCCCGGTGGCGATGGGATTTGTGGCCACGCCGTCTAACCTGTCCGCGTCAGCCATTTCTGATTCGTCGATAAAATTGACCTGGAAAGACAATGCTAACAATGAATCTTACTACCGTGTTTATCGTTATGATCCCGCCAGCAGCAGCTTGATCATTGTTGCCTCATTGCTGCCTGACGTTGAAACCTATACGGAAACGGGCCTGACACCTGACACTATCTACCAATACGCCGTTGATGCGGTCATAGATACGGCTGGCCTCATAGTTGAGGTTTCCACTGTATCTAACGTAGCTTCCGCCAGGACAGGAACAACGCTTGTGCCTGTCCCTGCCGTGCCCCTGGGTTCTGTTCCTGTGGATCCGACCAATTTAACTGCTGCTGCCACCGATGCTGGCATTTCATTGTCCTGGTCTGACAATGCCAGTGATGAACTGGGCTACAGAGCAGAACGGCAAGAAACCGGGAGCAGCATATGGTCAATCATCGGCACCCTTCCTGCGGATACCCAATCCTTCACCGATACTGCCTTTACCGCTGGGGCCAGCTACCAGTACCGGGTGACCGCTTTCAACAACTACGGGGATTCCCAGCCGTCCAACATTGCCGCCGCAGCAGCACCGGGGACCAACCCAACACCAGCTGCTCCGGGATCAATCATAATGCGATTCTTTCTGGGAAATACCCAGTACACGATTGATGGCGTCCCGCATGCCATGGACGTAGCCCCGGTTGAAAAGCAAGGCCGGATTCTGCTTCCCATTCGCTATGTGGTTGAACCGCTGGGAATCACGCCTGAATGGGATGGTGTCAGTAAAGCCACTATTCAGAACAGCACTACTATGATTGAGCTCTGGCTGGGCCAGAATACAGCCCGAGTCAACGGGGCGGATGTATTCATCGATCCGGCTAATCCTGATCTGGTACCGGTATCGCTTCCTCCCGGACGGATCATGCTGCCGCTGCGTTTCGTTGCTGAAAATCTGGGCTGCACCACAAATTGGGATTTAACCCCGCCCGGCTCGGCGGTCATAACCTATTCCAAGTTGCCAGAGGCATGGGCCGCTGGACTGCAGCAGGGCAATTATAATCTGGCCAAATAATGAAACGCACTTGAAGACATCCGAATCGTGATTTAAATCAGGGGGACAGTCCCGCTGATTCAAGCGAAATCAGCTTGACCTAATATCACTCTAACCGGGGTTTTCACTCAACCTGCTGTCCCCTTGTTCTTCACTAAATACTTATCGTTAAATAAAGTCCAATAATTTTAGTCCGGTGCCCGGGTCGAACTGGCGGCAGGCGCCTGTGCCTTCAATTTCCATGACTATGAGCTCCAGTGTCAAGTAGGTCCTTGCCAGTTCGCGGATGCAGCCGGTCAGGCATTGGTCACCGCGCCCAACCGAGGCGTGAACATGAAGCGCCGGCTCACCGTTTTCCGGATAAGCAGTGGCGATGGCCAGGATCTCCCGGCCGTCGTCAAAGCTCTTCCATACCGGATCGGGCGGGGTCATTGCCACCCTGGGGCCGACCACAATGCGGGCTTCACGCAGAGCTCCAATGACAAAGGCCACCGCAGCACCAACGGCTTCCGCCTTCAGCAGATTCTTCAGCTCCAATAAAAGGTCATCGCCCTCTTCGAGCCTGGCTACAAAGATCCTTCCCATTTTACCGCTGCGATATTTCATTGATAATCACCTCAATCGTTTTTCCAGGGGAAGCAAGGGGACGGTTCTTTTGCTTCCACAGCAGAACCGTCCCCTTGATATTAACCACTGCCGTTATGCCCTATTCCACAGAGACCAGGTACGCGTAGTAAGCCTGCCCGCCGTAATGAAGCTCGATTTCGCAGGCTGGATAACGTTCCGTCAGTCTTTTCCAGGCCACTTCGGCCATTTCGCTGGTGACCCCGTCTCCATAAAGAAGGGTAACTATTTCTGCATCGTCATTCATCATTTTATCCAGAATCATATCCAGAGCTTCATCATAACTGCCGGCCGTGCAGCAAATATTGCCATTGACCAGGCCCAGTATGTCTCCCTCGGATATTTCAAGTCCGTTGATTACGGTATCTCGAACCGCAAAGGTTATCTCTCCATACTGCACCCGCCGCATTTCTTCCTTCATCTCGGCCATCATGCTATCAATGTCCGCATCGGGTTCGAATGGGATCATCGCTGACAGAGCCTGCATTACTGATTTAGTAGGAAGCACCCTTATTTCTTTTTCTTCGCACAAGTGGGTGACCTGTTCAGCGGTTAAAATAATATTGGAGTTGTTGGGTAGAATGATGACCTTGCTGGTAGGCAGCCGCTTGCAGGCCCGAAGCAGGTCTTCGGCACTGGGATTCATGGTCTGACCTCCCTGAACCACTTCCTCAACCCCCAGGCTATTAAGTATATCAGCCACACCTTCGCCAGCGGCCACGGCCACTACTCCAATACGGTCGCGAATCTGGGCTGCTGAAGCCTTTTCATTTTCGGCCTTTTCAGCAATTTCAGCCAGCAGCTGGCTCTGTTCATGAACCTCTTCAGCCATGTTGTTGATCTTAATATCGCTAATGGTTCCATATTGCAGTGCAGTTTCCAGCACTTTCCCCGGGTGGTTGGAATGAATGTGGACCTTAATCAGGTCCTCTCCCCCTACAACCAGCATAGAATCGCCGAGTGGCGCTAGATGTGCGATTATATCGTCAGTGACCAGCTCTGAACCTTTGATCAGCAGTTCTGTACAATAATGAAATTCAAGCGGAATCGCCTCTTTGAAACTGGTGCGCTCCTCCGAAACCGTGATATTAGCCTTATAGGCTTCAAAATCGACGTCCGCCCCTGAAGCAATTCCGTCGATCATGCCTTCCAGGAAAAACAGCAAGCCCTGACCGCCAGCATCAACCACCCCGGCTTCTTTGAGCACCGGCAGCATTTCCGGGGTTTGTTCCAGGGTTTTGTATCCTTCCTGAACAGCGTACAGCATTGTCCCGAGCAGGTCATTTCCTTTCTCGGCTTCGCTTTCAGCTGCCTCTCCGACCACTTTAATGATCGTTAAAATGGTGCCTTCGACCGGTTTCATAACCGCTTTATACGCGGTGACGGTCCCCGATTTTAAGGCTTCACTCATTATCTGTGCATCAATGTAGGTCTTGTCTTCCAGCACTTTAGCCATGCCCCGGAAAATCTGGGAAAGAATCACCCCCGAATTTCCACGCGCCCCCATAAGAGAGCCCATTGAAATAGCCTTGGCCACGCGGCTGACCGGTTCGCCAGCGTATTTTTCGCCTTCTTTTACAGCTGACAAAAGAGTCAAATACATATTTGTACCAGTATCACCGTCAGGTACGGGAAAGACGTTCAACAGATTGACCTGTTCGCGGTTGAGCTCCAAATTAATGCAGCCGTTTTTAACCACTCTGACCAGGTCTCTGCCGTTTATTTGAATTGACTGCAAAGACCGTTCCTCCCAACATCCTTCTAAGTGTTAAAACGCATGTCCATTCAACAATTCCGAGTTCAATCTTTAAATATGGAGCAATGCCCCGGTGCGTCAGCTTATCAGATTACACGATTGCCTAGTTGTCTTCCTGGACCCTGACGCCTTTGACAAAGACATTTACCTGCCCAACCGGGATCTGGGCGTTGTTTTCCAGGGCATACTTGACATTCTGCATCACGCGCATAGAGACTTCCGCTATGGGCATACCATAAGCAATAATAACATAGACGTCAACCACCAGCCCGTCTTCGCCTTGAGTTACCTTTACGCCTTTCCTGACGTTTTCTATGCCCAAAAGTGATGATATGTTGGTTTGCCAGTCCTGGGGAACCATGCCTACCAGCCCATAACTGTCGAGTGCGGCCATTCCAGCCAGGGTTTCCGCAACCTCAGCGCTGATGGTTATCTGGCCCAGATCGTTGTTAATAATTGTAAGCATAATCTTCTCCTCCTTTGTGAATAATCGGGTCTGACATCGTATTAACAATTTATTTAATTTGACTTTTCCTTGCCCTTTAATTGTTATTTTGCTAGAATAGTCAAGGCAACTCATACGAGAGGGGGCAATGAATATGGCCAAATGCGATATCTGCGGAAAAGGCGTCAGCTTCGGCAAAAAATATAGCCATTCCCATATAAGAACCAATCGTCAGTGGAAACCCAATGTTCAAAGAGTTAAAGCCAGTGTCGGCGGAAGCCCCAAAAGGCTTTATGTCTGTACCAGATGCCTGCGCTCCGGCAAAGTGACCAGAGCCATCTGATTGACCCAGGCTTTGTCTGGAGCCCTGGCTAATGGCCGGGGCTTTTGCTTTTTCTGGCTGCAATCTCATCATAGTTGAAATAATACCTCGTATTGCAAAAATGACAGACGATTTCTATCTGCTCATCCTTCAGGCTGTCCAGATCCTCATAAGGCAATGATGCCAGCACGGAAAGCATCCTCTCCCGTTCGCAATTGCATCTGAACTCCAAATTCATACTGTCCACAATAGAATAGGACATGCCTTTCATTATGATGGCAGCGATATCCTCCAGCTTCTCATGAGAGTCTATAAGGGTGCTGATCTGGCCGCTGTTTAAGATGTTGCTCTCCAGCAGCTCAAGAGCTTCATCGCTGGCGCCGGGCATGGCCTGTACCAGCAGCCCGCCGGCCGCCCTGACGCTTATGTCAGTATCCACCAGCACTCCCAATGACACCAGGGATGGTATTTGTTCCGAATAGAAGAAATAACCGGCCAGATCCTCGGCAATCTCCCCGCTGACCAGGGCGGTGCGCCCACTAAACGGTTCTTTTAGGCCCATATCCTTGCTGACTTCCAGGTATCCCGCCTGTCCGACCAACTCACCCACAGCCAGCTTCCCCGGCGCTCTGGCCGGCAAATCCGCATTGGGATTGGTGACATAGCCACGAACCCGGCCCTGGGCATCAGCGCTGGCCACTATCGGCCCGGCCGGGCCTCCACCGTCAATTCTTATGGTCAGGAAATCATCCTGATTTTTGAAATCACTGGCCATAATCAGGGCGGCTGTTAAAACCCTGCCCAGGGCTGCCGAAGCAGTGGGCGAGGTCTGGTGGCACTGGTGTGCCATTTCAGCCAGCATCGTGGTTCGAGCTAAAAACACCCTGACCTGGTTCTGATCATCTACAATTCTTAAAAGGCGATCTTTCATGGTTTCCCTCCGGAACTATCTAATTATACCGGTTTTATGCCGCTTAGAGCAAATATTTAGCTGCCCTGGAGCGACAATTACGCGGCAAGGGCAATAGGATTGCGGCCCCTGCGCGCCTGCAGCTTCGGAATGCCTTCATTGCGTCAACTAATATTTAAGCTCATCCGTTGTTATCCGCCGGATGAGCTTCGGTCTTCGCGTTTTCCCATCAATAATTCTTTATAAGAGACTAACCATAGTTTACTCGGCCGTACTATTTCCTTTATAGCATATCAATATCTCTCATGTGTTTACGCTTTTCTTCCAATCCGCGACTGACTATCTCCGGCACCAGGCCCTTAATGTTGCCCCCCAGCAGCGCTGCTTCCTTTACCCCGCTTGAGCTGACGTATATATATTTATAATCAGACATGATAAACACGGTTTCGGCATCAGGAATAAGGTGCTTATTCATCATCGACATATGCGATTCGTATTCGAAATCAGTTATGGAGCGCAGGCCTCTTATAATGACAGTGGCGTTCTTTTCCCGCATGAAATTCACCAGCAGTCCGGAGAAGCATTCGACTTCTATGTTGGGAATATGCTTGCAAGCCTCCTTGATCAAATGAACCCGCTCATCAAGGGTAAACAGAGCCTTTTTCTGGATATTATGAACCACCGCTACAACAACCTTGTCAAACATCCGGCTGGTTCGCTCTAGTATATCAATGTGACCATTGGTCACTGGATCAAAGCTGCCCGCATATACAGCAATTATCACGATATGCCCTCCCCTGTCGTGTTGTTGCAGTGAACACCCCACTGCACCGTGCTTGCTCCAGCAATTGTTAAGGTATTTTATCATTTATATCCAGCTATAGGAATAGTAAAATGACAAATTATTCCGGTTCTGTACTGTTCCAGCCTGTGAATATTATCCCAGAGCCTTAAGCAGGTTGGCCATTTCAATACCGGTGAGCGCTGCATCTGCTCCCTTGTTGCCCGCCTTGGTTCCGGCTCTTTCAATTGCCTGCTCCAGCGTATCCGCAGTAACAACGCCGTAAATTACCGGCTTGTCCGCATCCAGGCCGACATGGGCTATGCCCTTGGTAACCTCTCCTGCAACATAGTCAAAATGCGGGGTGGCTCCCCTTATTACCGCTCCCAGGCATATAACCGCATCATAATCCTTTGCAGCCATTCTTTTAGCGGCCAGTGGCATTTCGAATGCACCCGGCACCCATGAAATCTCTATGGCGCCATCATCCACACCGTGCCTTTTCAGCGTATCCAGGCAGCCCCCCAGCAGTTTGCTGGTAATAAACTCATTGAAACGTGATACTACCACTCCGAACCTCAAGCCTTCTCCAATTAATTTGCCTTCGTAAACCTTGTGCACTGAATGCTACCTCCTTAAAAGTCGTTATTATTTCGACCGGTCTCTGCCGATGCTTGTCGTCTGGATCCGGTTGTTATATGATTTCCAGCAAGTGGCCCAGCTTGCTCTTTTTGGTTTTCAGATATTTTTCGTTTTCGGGCTTGTGCGGCAATTCTATTGGCACCCGCTCGACCACTTCCAGGCCATATCCTTCCAAACCCTTTATTTTCCTGGGGTTATTGGTCATCAACCGCATCTTGGAAATCCCAAGATCTCCCAGAATTTGAGCACCAATGCCATAATCCCTGAGGTCGGCAGGGAATCCCAGCTCAATGTTGGCCTGGACCGTGTCGCGCCCATTATCCTGCAGATTGTAAGCCTTAATCTTGTTGACCAGTCCAATACCTCTTCCTTCCTGGCGCATATATAACAGCACTCCCTTGCCTTCAGCTTCTATCATCTGCAAAGCCCGGGCCATCTGCTCTCCACAATCACAGCGCTTGGAATGAAATGCGTCACCGGTCAGGCATTCGGAATGAACCCTGACCAGGATTGGTTCATCTTCCTCCCATTCGCCTTTGATCAGGGCAATATGAGCTTTATGATCCAGGATGGATTCGTAAGCCACTGCCGTAAAATCACCGAACTCGGTCGGCAGATGAGCACTGGCCTCCCTTACCACCAGCTTTTCTTTACGGCGGCGGTATTCAATTAGATCTGCAATAGTGGCTATCTTGATGTTATGCACCGCAGCGAATTCCCTCAATTCAGGAACCCGCGCCATGGTGCCGTTATCATTCATAATCTCGCAGATTACAGCAGCAGGGTATAATCCGGCCAGGTGGGCTAGATCGACGGAGCCTTCTGTATGGCCCGTCCTGCGCAACACCCCGCCATCCTTGTATCTCAGTGGGAATATGTGCCCGGGCCTCCGAAAATCGGTGCCGGAACAATCGCTGTCGATCAGCCGCTGAATGGTTTCCGCCCTCTCGAAGGCGGATATGCCGGTGGTCGTTCCAGCATAATCAACTGATACGGTAAAAGCCGTCTGATGATTATCAGTATTGTGAACAACCATGGGGCTGATTTTCAGTTCATCCAGCCTTTCTCCCAGCATAGGCATGCATATGAGTCCTCTGGCTTCCTTGGCCATAAAGTTGACTATTTCAGGGGTACACATGGATGCGGCAACAACAATGTCACCCTCATTTTCGCGGTCTTCATCATCCACGAGAATGACCATTTTACCCTCCTTTATATCCTGTATGGCCTCGCCAATGCTGTTAAATCCACTCATGTGTCTGCTCCTTTCTGTTTATGCAAAGCCATGTTCGGCTAAAAACTGTAAATTCACGCGGTTTCGTTCGCCATCTGCCCCGCTTTTTCCAGCCCCCAGCAACCGTTCCACATAGCGCCCGATAATGTCGCTTTCCAGGTTGACCTGATCACCCGGTCTTTTGAAACCCAGGGTGGTAAGACCTGCGGTGTGAGGAATCAGCGAGACGCTGAAGCTGTCTTCAAATAATTCAGCCACGGTCAGGCTGATTCCATCTATGGCGATCGAACCCTTTGCGACTACGTACTTGAGAACCTCCGCTTCGGCTGATATGCGGACCAGCCTGGCAATATCAACGCTTTTCTCGTCAATAATCCGTCCTATGCCATCCACATGACCCTGAACCAGGTGCCCCCCCAGGCGATCCGCCAGGCGCAATGCCCTCTCCAGGTTGACCCGCTCACCGGGCTTGATTTCTTTCAATGTGCTGCGGGCCAGGGTTTCTGCCATTACGTCTGCAGTAAAACTATGCCGGTCGAAAGCCGCAACCGTCAGGCATACGCCATTGACCGCAATGCTGTCTCCCAGCTTGACATCTTCCAGCACTTTCCCGGCCAGTACCTCCAGCCGGGCTGAATTCGCACCCCGCTGCATGCCGGCAACTGACCCCAGTTCTTCAATAACGCCCGTAAACAAAAGCTATCACCTCTTCGCAGCGCTGCCGCCGCTTTTAATATATCCACTAACGCAAATATCCTCGTCAAATCGCCGAATCTCCATATGTTCCAGTATAATTGCCCCGGCTATGCTCCCGGCTCCCCGGCCGCCAACCGGCGAAGGAGCGTTGAAGCCGCCCAGTATCTTGGGAGCAATAAACCAGGTAACTTTATCAACCAGTCCAGCTTCGAAAAACGATGCGTTAATGGCAGCCCCGCCTTCAACCAGCAGGCTGGTAACGCCGCACGCCCCTAGAGCATCCAGCACTTCTTTTAAGTCCAGCTCTTCTGCGCTCCCCTGAACGCGGAACACATCCACCGCTTTTAAACGCAGCTGCTCTTCCCTTCTGAAATCGGCCGATGCGGCACAAAAAACCATGGTCGGTATCTCCGCTGCAGTCTGAACTATCCGGCTGGACAAGGGAATATCCAGGCTGCCATCCAGAATCACCCGCTGCGGATTTTTCCCCTCAATGCCATCCAGACGCGTATTGAGCATGGGATCGTCTTTCAAAACAGTTCCTATTCCCACCAGAACGGCATCGGTGCAATTACGGATCTGGTGCACGAAAGCTCGGGATTTTTCGTTGCTGATCCAGCGCGAGTCGCCGCTGTTCGTAGCAATCTTGCCATCCAGGCTCATGGCGGCTTTAACCATAACAAACGGATGACGGGTTTGGATATACTTGATAAATGCCTCATTCAATTGACGGGCTTCATCTTCCAGCAATCCGGCCTCTACTTCAATACCCGCCTCTCGAAGCCGTTTCAGCCCTTTTCCAGCCACCAGCGGGTTGGGATCGGTCATAGCCACTACTGCTTTGCTAATGCCGCAGGCTATAAGCGCATCTACACAGGGCGGGGTCTTGCCAAAGTGGCAGCAGGGCTCCAAGTTGATGTACAATGTCGCTCCTCGGGCGGCTTCGCCTGCCTCCTGCACCGCCATGATCTCAGCATGGGCCTGGCCGGCTTTTACATGGAAGCCTTCACCGGCCACTCTGCCATCCTTTACGAGCACCGCTCCTACCATGGGATTGGGGCTGGTGCAGCCTTCAGCCAGGCGGGCCAGTTCCAAAGCCCGCCGCATATGCCTGGTGTCATCCGATGTAAACAAAACCATTCGCCTCTCCGCTGTCTTATTAAATAGCAAAAAGCCCCTTTCCAGGGGCTATGGGTCCATATGAAGCCAGGCCTATGGCTATTTTAGAGCACAATAAGCCTGATGCTTTCCTCTCCCATCCAGACTATTACTGTCGGCCCCGGAGTTGCACCGGATCCTGCCTTTCGGCTCGCGGGCTTTACCGCCGATAGGGAATTTCACCCATCCCCGAAGAAAGTACCTTATTCTGTTATTTCAATGAATGTATGTTAGCATCTCCCGGCTCCGGGGTCAACCTAGAGCATGAAGATTCTTGATGGCCTCATCTATGTCGCCGGATTTGAATACATAAGAACCGGCTACCAGCACATCGGCGCCTGCCTGAACAACCTCTCGCCCGGTCTGGGGATTGATGCCGCCATCCACCTGGATATGGAAAGTTCGGCCGCTCTCAATCTGTATCAGCCTGATCTGCTGCACCTTGCGGACGGCCCCGGGGATAAATGCCTGCCCGCCAAAGCCTGGATTGACCGACATGATTAGAGCCAGGTCGATTTCGTCAAGTACACCTTCAATCATGGAAACCGGGGTCGCCGGATTAAGGGAGACTCCCGCCTTTGCTCCCCGGCTTTTGATCAGATTCAGAGTGCGATTCAAATGGCGGCACGCTTCCACATGCACAGTCACCATTTCGGCCCCGGCTTCAATAAAGGCTTCAACCATCTGATCTGGATTCTCTATCATAAGGTGGACATCGAAAAACAGGCGGCTGATTGGGCGTAAATCGGCAACGATCTGCGGACCTACGGTGATATTGGGCACAAAGTGTCCGTCCATGACGTCAATATGAAGCCATTCGGCTCCAGCCGCTTCAACCCGGCCGATATCCTCTCCCAGACAGGCAAAATTAGCTGACAGTATTGAGGGAGCAACAATGATCATGGATATCTCCTCTCATTCTCCAGAATCTCTTCCAGCATATAAACGTAGTTGTCATATCGGGAGCGTATGATCTGGCCTTCGGTCAGGGCCTGGCGAACCCCGCATTCGTTTTCCTTGTAGTGAAGGCAGTTTCTGAAACGGCACTGGCCGCTATAATGAGCAAATTCGGGATAGTGCCCGGACAATTCTCCGCGCTTCATTACCGGCAATTCCAGCATGCTGAATCCCGGAGTATCGACCAGCCATCCCCCTGACTTAAGAGGATATAGTTCCACATGCCGGGTGGTATGTTTGCCTCTTCGCAAACGCCGGCTCAGTTCCTGGGTTGCTGCTTCATGACTCTGCAAGACCGCATTAAGAATGCTGGATTTTCCAGCTCCGGACGGCCCGGTTAACACGGCAATTTCATCTATTATCTGTTCTTGAATATCGCCGATCCCTTCGCCGGTTTCGGCCGATGCTGGAATTACTATGAAGCCAGCCGAAGGATAATGAAGGCTGATAGCCCGGCTAGCCGGATTAGAATCCAGGTCGGTTTTATTTAATACAATCAGTGGTTTGATGCGATGGTGCTGGCAGCTAACCAGCAGCCGGTCGAGAAGCATCAGGCTGGGTATCGGTTCAGACTGGGCCATAATTACTAAAGCCAGGCTGACATTGGCTACCCGGGGCCTATCCAGCTGGTTGAGCCGGTCCTTAACCTTCTCGATTGCTCCTTTGAGCGGCCCACTTTCGGTGATTAGCACCCGGTCCCCACTCAGGACATCCTGTTTGACCTTGCCCCTGGTGCGGCACTCGAATATCTGGCCGTGCTGATCCTGCACGTAATAGAATCCGCCGTATTTTTTTATCACCAAACCCTCAATGCCGGCTATCTCGCCGTGTGAAGATACAGAAATTGATTTCGCCTCCCTGCCGGCGCTCCAAAGAAAAAGCTGCCCTAACCCGGCTTCACAGTTTGATGCTCTGGTGCTTTTGTCCGTTTAAGTATACTTCTGCAGTCCCGCTGCCGTAATAATCAATACCTGCATATACAGTATCATTGCCATGGTGGGTTTCCTCATAGGCGGTTCGATCGCCTTTTCCGTCATGGACAATGATTACGACATCGTAAATGTCTTTTTCCGAAGGCAGTTTAATCTCAATTATACGGTTCTTTTGCACCGGTCCCGGTCCGCTGCTTACAACTACATCAATGGCAGCGCCTTCCTTGGTCTCGGTCCCGGCTTCAGCGGCCTGCGAAATAATTTCATCAACGTAGTAATCATTGCTTTCGCGTTGTTCAATGTTGCCCATAACCAGCTTGTTTGCCTTCAAAACACCGGCAGCCTCGGTAACATCCATGCCGACCAGGTTCGGAATAACTATCTTCCCCGGGTTTTCCGGGCCTTTGCTTATCTGCAGGCTGACCGAACTGCCAGCCTTCACTCTCTTGCCTGAACCCGGGGTCTGGGAAACAACTGTGCCGACAGCGGCTTCAGTATCGAATACCTCTTCCACCTTGTCCACTTCCAGGCCGGATTTCTCCAGGCGGGAAATGGCATCAGCCCGCTTCAGGCCGGTGACGTCGATCACTTCCACATCCTTGGTGCCTTTGCTCACGGTAACATTTATAACCCGGTCCTCTTTAACATTGGTGTTAGCTTTGGGATCCTGGGTCGTAATCTGCCCGCTGGGAATCTTCTCATCGTATTTTTCAGCCAGAACATTGATACCGAGACTGCTCTTGGCCAGGACATCGGTTGCCTGGGCCACTGTCATACCGGTCAGGTCCGGCACCGGAACCTCCTGCCCGAACAGGCTGAAACGATCACTTAACACGTACAGCACTCCCGCTCCCACTCCCAGGACAATTACTATTATAGCCGCTGCCACAACTCGTTTGATTAGTTGAGAACGCTCCAGAACTGCAGTTCCCTGCCGGTAGCGGGAATAGTCTTCTCCCGGAACTCCAGCTCCGACCCCGCCCAGGTAGCGGCTACGAAAGCTTACCAGTGCATTACGCATCTCTTCGGCAGTTGCAAAACGATTGCGCGGCACCTTTTCCATCGCCCGAAAAATTATGCCTTCCAGGCCCGCCGGTATATCCGGATTGATTTCGCTGGGCGCCAGCAATTCATCATGTGCGTGTTTCATGGCAATAGTCATCGGTTGATCGGCATTAAACGGAACCTGGCCGGTGAGCATTTCATACATCATGCAACCGGCGGAGTATATGTCCACAGCTCTGGTTACAGGCTCCCCGCGAGCCTGCTCCGGGGCCATGTATTGCACTGTTCCCATAACCCGATCATCATCAGCGGTTATAGTGCCGCTGCCAACCGCTTTGGCAATTCCGAAATCGGCTACTTTAACCATTCCAATACTGGTAATGAGAATATTCTGAGGCTTGATATCCCGGTGGATTATACCTTTTTCGTGGGCATGATGCAGACCGTCCAGCACCATCACCATAATATCCAGAGCTGTTTCCACCGGAATGCTGCCCTGCTCCACGATCAGGTCCTTAAGGCACTTGCCTTCCACATACTCCATGACGATGTAATGAACGTTGCCGTCCTGCCCCACGTCAAATATATTGACAATATTCGGGTGATTTATTTTACCGACAGCCTGTGCTTCGATGTTGAATCTTTCAACAAAACCAGCATCCCGGCTGAACTCACTTCTAAGCACTTTTACTGCTACAATTCGATCCAGCACCCGGCAATGAGCCTTATAGACTGTGGACATGCCGCCATCGCCGATGATCTCCTTGAGCTCGTAGCGCCCTCCTAATATCTGTCCAATCAAATATTTAACCTCCTGGACTGCCTTGAATGTATTATGTAATGTGAATTCATTTCCGCCGGGAAAAAGGGAGCACAATAAAGGCCGCGTGCGGCGGAAACGCCCAGTCTAGGCTGCTATTATTATTAAGGTAATGTTGTCATGTCCGCCCTTCTCAAGAGCAGCGTGCAGATACAGCTGCGACAGCCGGTCAATGTTCTTTTCCTCCCGGCTGATTTGGAGCAGGTCCTGTTCGCTCAACATGTCTGATAATCCGTCGCTGCACATTAAAACCAGGTCTCCAGATACGAGAGGCTCTTCGAAAATATCCGCATAAACATCCTTGTGGGTTCCCAGCGCCCGGGTAAGCACATGGTTAAATGGGCTGTGAATGGCTTCCTCCCCGGTGAGCACGCCCTGGCTGCGCATCTGTTCGGCTACTGTGTGATCTATTGTAACCTGGCGAATCCGATCTTCACGGATCAGATACAGGCGGCTATCGCCTACATTGGCGATGTTCATGACCAATTCCCCGTTGCGGCTGCTGATCGTTGCCACTACCGCCGTCGTCCCCATATCCTTATAATCAAAGTTGCTGTTTCCAGTCGTCCATATACTCAGGTTGGCCTTCTGGATGGCTTCCTGAAGCGCATCGGGAATACTGGCGGCAGCGCCTGACTCATATTCGCCGCTGATCACCTTTACGGCCAGTTGAGAGGCTACATTGCCTGCTTTATGCCCGCCCATGCCGTCACACAATACAAACAAGGCCTTTTGATCATTGATATAGTAGCTGTCTTCATTGCGAGCCCTGATCAAACCACGATCAGTCACGGCTACTGCTTCCATATAGCACCTCTTAACTGGTTATTAACCACCTGTCTTCATCCGGCCAATAAAATGGCGCTTTACATGTGGCCTCAGGGCAAAATCCCCTGTTTATTCTATACACTTAATAGTGTCCGCTGTCAATCGTTGGAATGCAGTACAAGCTGGCCGCAGGCGGCGTCAATACCGGCCCCGTGCTCTTTGCGCAGCGTTACTGTCACACCCGCATCCTCCAGCCGCTTGACAAAGCGTCTTATATCATCCCGGCCAGGAGGCCGGTATCTGCTTCCCGGTGTTGCATTGAACGGTATCAGGTTGACATTGGCCCGGCGGCCTTTAACAATCCCGGCCAGACGCCCGGCATCCTCCACCGAGCTGTTGATCCCTTTCAGCAGAACATATTCGAAGCTGACCCTTCGACCGGTGGATTCAATATAAGCGTCTACCGCCTTCAATAAAATGGCCAGGGGATATTTCCGGTTAAGCGGCACCAACTGGTCCCGGGTCCGGTCATCCGCGGCATGCAGTGAAACTGCCAGGGTCACCTGCAAACCTTCCCGGGCAAGTCGTTCTATCCCGGGCACTACGCCGGCTGTGGATATGGTTATATGGCGCTGCCCGATATTTATTCCGGCGTCATCATTTATTAGCCTGATCGACTTCAGGCACTGCCCATAGTTCAGCAAAGGCTCCCCCATGCCCATGAAAACAATATTGCTTATGAGCTTATCGCTGTCCTTGTCGCTTTCACTGGCCATGTCCTGCATCGCCCGCAGTACCTGACCGATGATTTCCGCAGCGGTGAGATTGCGTTTAAATCCCGAAGCGCCGGTTGCACAAAATGCGCAGGCCAGCGGGCAACCCGCCTGGGTTGAAACACACAGAGTGAATCCGGACCGCTCTCCCCTGATGTGGGGGATAGCTACCGTCTCTATGCCGGTGCCGTCCTGCATGCGCAATAAAAACTTGCTGGTTCCATCTTCGGCGATCTGTTTTTTTTCTACCCCTGGCAAACCCAGCTTGCAGACTTCCAGCAGCTGCTTGCGAAATTTGACCGGAAGATCGCTCATTCGGTCCAGATCATCAATGTGGCGGGCGTAAATCCATTGGTACAGCTGACGCCCCCTGTATGATGGCTGCCCCATGCTTGCGGACAGCTCTTCCATGCCCTTCATATCCATGCCTATTAAGTTAACCGGTTCATAAATTTCCATACCATTAAGCGTTCCTTTTTAAACAAGCGTAAAACATGCCGTCAGTGCCATAGACTCCCGGCAGCACATATAGCATTCCGGTGCGGGCGGCAGCTTCGTCTTCCGGCAGCAGCTTCATAAAATCCAGGCGTTCGGCAAAACCATCCAGCTCGAATTGCGGATAATTTTCCAGAAAAACCTGAACTTGTTTTTCATTCTCCTCTGGATTAAGGGTACAGGTGGCGTATAGCATCCTCCCGTTAACCGTTAATAAGCTCGATGCCTTCTTCAGCAGTTGCCTTTGCAAGCCCAGCAGTTCTTCCAGCTGGCCCATTTGCATCTTCCAGCGCAGGTCAGGACGACGTCCCAGAACGCCGAGGCCTGAACAAGGAGCATCCAGCAGCACCCGGTCATAGCATGCTTCTTCCTTCAGCTCCAGGACATTCCCCTCCCGAGTCTCGATGCAGGTAATTCCCAGCCGGTCGGCCGCCTGTTGCAGTATTTTCAGCTTCCAGGAATAGATGTCAACCGCTAGAATGGCGCCCCGGTTGCCGCATAATTCTGCCATGTGAGTACTTTTTCCACCCACTCCGCAGCACAGATCAATTATATGTTCTCCTGATGCGGGCTCAAGAATCAGTGATGCCAGCATAGAGGCTTCATTTTGATAATAAACCAGGCCTTCCTGCCAGGCTGCCAGGCGCGCCGGCGCCATACCACCCTGAACCAGGCGCAGGCTGCAGGGAATATGCGGTGAGTCTTCGACCGGCAAACCTTCTTCCCTTAGTCGTTCCCTCAGCGTCTCCCGGCTGGTCTTCAATTGATTGACTCTAAGGTGCTGGGGCGTCACCGAATTGAAATACTCCAGGATTAATACAGCCCTGGCCAGACCGAAGGATTTCACAAGCATTGATGCCAGCTCGTCAGACACCGAATACCAAAGAGCCAGCCCGGCATCCGTATCCTGTCTTGGCGGCTGCAGGCCTTTCTCAATATCTTCGGCCACCCGGTGCATGACGGCGTTTACCAGCCCTCCAACAGCCGGACCGGTCTTTTCAGAAGTCAGATTCACAGCATCATTAACTGCGGCATAGACTGGTATGCGCTCCAGGAAAACCATCTGGTAGACGGTGATGCGCAGTATGGTCCGTAACCATGGATGCTGTTTGTTCAGCGGCTTCTTTAGATGCCGTTCCAGGTGCCAATCCAGCCTTCGGAGCATGCGCACGCTGCCCTGGGCAATCTCTGCTGCCAGACGCCGGTCTTCCGGGCTGGCAGAAGATGCATCCAGGCGGCGGTCAAGCTCCACCTGGGTATAGGCTCCTTTTTCCAGAACCTGGTAAACAATCTCCGCAGCCAGCCTTCGGGCGGGGCTGGGGCCTGGACCCGCTTTTCCATGTTTTTTCATTAATTTCTCCTGCTTGTTCTGATCCTGCTTTATCGGCCCAGGATAAGGCCGGTGATAAAACCTGCGCCCTTGACAATCTCGCTGGCAGGCATGCGCTTCTTGCCCTCTCTCTGGGCTTCATAGACAGACAGGCAGCCGGTTCCAGCCTTGACCACAAAGTGGTCCCGGCTCACTTCAACCAGCTGGCCCGGAACAGCTTCCGGGCAGTCGCCGAATTCAGGGATTAGTGGGCTGAAAAGCTTCAAGCGGCGACCTTCCCAGAGTGTATACGCCCCCGGTTGAGGGCTTAATGCCCTGATCTGATTGCCTATCTCACGGGCCTCACGGGTCCAGTCGATTGTTTCTTCACTGGATTTCAGCATGGCGGCATATGTAGACCGGGATTCGTCCTGTTTGATTGCCTGTATGCTCCCTTGGACCCAGCTTTCAATCGTTGGCACCAGCAATTCAGCTCCCTTTTGCGCCAGCCGAGCTTCCAGGCTGCCGCTGTCTTCAGTTTCACCTATCTCCATCCGGACCTGAGCCAGCATATCTCCCGTATCCAGGCTTTCGTCCATTAGCATAATGGTAACCCCGGTTTCCCGCTCTCCGTTCATGATTGCCCGATGAATGGGTGCAGCTCCTCTATATGCCGGCAGCAGGGATGAATGAACATTAATGCATCCATATCGGGGCATGTGCAATATTACCGGGGGTATTAACTGGCCATAAGATGCCACCACTATCAAATCGGGACCGATTTCTTGCAGCATTTCCACCGACTCCGGAAGCCTTACTTTCAGAGGCTGCAGTACGGTCAAGCCCAGATGCATGGCCTGTTCCTTCACGGCTGAATATGCCAGCCTGCGGCCTCTTCCGCGGGGACGATCCGGCTGGGTAATTACGGCTTCAATGGAAAAGCCGCTGCTGTGCAGCTTGTTCAGAGAAGGAACGGCAAATTCCGAAGTTCCCATAAATACTATCCGCAAAAGACTATCCTCCCATGCTCTAATCTCAAGGCTTGCATTGACAGCCTGACTCATAATCATAGCTCATATTCAGTAAAATCTTCCGGCGTTATGGCATCCAGCCGTCGGAACCTTCGACGCAGGCTGGATTTAATCCACTCGTTTGGTTCGGGTGGCCTTGTCAATAAATAGAATGCCGTCCAGGTGGTCGATCTCGTGTTGAATCAGGCGGGCTCCGAAGTCGACGGCTTCCAGCTCGAAGCTCTGTCCTTTCCGGTCCATCGCCCTCACTTTGACTTTTTTGGCGCGATTCACCCAGCCAATAATGCCCGGTACTGACAGACACCCTTCCGCATTGGTCTGATCGCCCTCCCGCTCTAGAATCTCCGGATTGATCATCTCAATATAATTGTCCTGTTCTTCATCCTCGAGGTTGATCAGGATTATCCTTTTGGGAACCCCGATCTGCGGCGCGGCCAGGCCGGCTCCATCCTCTGACGCCTTCAACGTATCCATCAGGTTATCCAGCAGGCGAAATACGCCATTGTTAATATTGGTTACTTCCCGGGATTTCTCCCGGAGTGACGGATCAGTCGTCGTTAGTATCCTATAAACGCTCATTGCTTCCTCCTTACATAAGATTGAGCGGATTTATATCCAGTTCCAGCTTCAGGTCATCTTGCAGATGCATTACCGCGAGATATCGTCCCAGGCTGGATAACAGCTCTTCGTGGCAGCTGCGGACAATAAACTGGTTCCGGAAACGATTGCGAAGCCTGTATATTGGACAGGCGGCCGGGCCGAGAAAAACCAGCTCCTCATCCCGGGCATCCGTTAACTCGTCTGCGTATTCTATTATATCAGCGATTTGTTTACTGCAGAAGTCCTCATTGGATGAGCTTAACACCACCCGCAGAAGGCTGGAGAACGGCGGATAGTTAAGAACCTGCCTTTGACCGGCTTCCTCCAGGTAAAAATCAAAATAGTCCTGTTTAACCGCCATTTGTATGACGGGTGAATCCGGATTATAAGTCTGAACTACGACTTCAGCACCGCCTTTGGCGCGTCCAGCCCTTCCAGCGGCTTGAACAATCAGTTGAAACGCCCTTTCACCGGCGCGAAAATCGGGCAGAGCCAGCATTTGATCCGCTCCCAGCACTCCTACCAGTGAAACCATAGGGAAATCGAGTCCTTTGGCCACCATCTGGGTACCCACCAGAATATCTATTTCGCCGTTCTTCATTGCCTTGAGAATCCGTTCCTGCTCACCCCGGCGACGGCTGCTGTCCGTGTCCAGCCTGGCAACCCTGGCAGCCGGAAACATACGGCGCGCTTCCTCCTCCACGGTCTGGGTGCCAAACCCGGCCATATCCATGAACGTCGAACCGCAGAACTCGCAAACCGGGCGAGGGCTTTCCTGGTAGCCGCAATAGTGACATATGGCAGCTTCCATTTCCAGGTGATAGTTCAAGCTTACCGAACAATGCGGACAGTTCCGGCTGCGTCCGCAGGAGCGGCACAAGGTATGCGGCTTGAAACCTCTCCGGTTAAGAAACAGAATAACCTGCTCAAGGGAATCCAGCCTCTCCCTGATTTTTGAAGCCAGCAGGGGTGCAATCAGGTCATTACGCTCCCAGTTTCTATCCTGTCTGAGATCATCCAGTATAATCTTCGGTTCTGCACCGCCCCCGGTGCGCTGCTTGAGTTCCAGCAGCCGCATCTGGCCGTTCATCGCGCGGTGAAAGCTTTCCAGCGACGGAGTGGCACTGCCCATCAGCAGCATTGCACTGCTTTGCCGGGCGCGCATCCTGGCTACGTCACGAACATGATAGCGCGGGCTCTCTTCCTGCTTAAAACTGCTTTCCTGTTCTTCGTCTATTATTATCAGGCCGATATCCTGGAGCGGAGCAAATGCGGCCGAGCGAGCTCCAATTACCATCCTCTTGGACCCGTTCTTAATGGCCATCCATGTATCATACCTTTCCCGGGCGGGCATATCACTGTGCATAACTACAACATCGCCGATCCGGGCAGTAAACATGGCAAGCAGTTGCCGGGTCAAAGCGATTTCCGGAACCAGCAGCAAAACACTCTTGTTTTCAGCCAGGGCTTTTAAGCTCAGGTTTATATAGACTTCGGTCTTGCCGCTGCCGGTTATCCCAAAAAGCAGATGTTCTGAATACTCTGATCTCATTAATGCGGCTTGCAGGATCTGAACGGCGTCCTGCTGTTCAGAGCTCAACTCGAAGGCCGGTTCCGGTATAAATTCATTGGTCAGCAATTCAGTTTCCAACAAACCCTTTTCCAGGAGAGCTTTTATCACTCGCCGGCTGGCCAGCTTTTCGGCCTTTTCGCCGGGCATGCTGCCGCTGGCCGCCAGGATGGCCAGGAAATCGGCCTGGCGCGGAGCCTTCTTCTGCAAAGCCTCAATAGCATTCAGGTCGGCACACCGGACTTTGTAAAGCACTGCTTCCTCCCGGGGTCTTATATAGCCGTAATCCTGAAGCGAAGCCACCCAGCCGGCTTCTTCCAGCTGCTTTATCCCTTCATCGCCGATGCTCTTACGGGCTGATTTAATACTCTCCTGCCCGGCATCCCACAGCCGTTCCATGAATTCTTCCAGATCAAAACCGGTCTCAATTGAATCCATGTACAGCAAATCTTCCCGCTGAACCAGCGGCACCAGGCAATCCTCCTGCCGATGGCGTAAAAATCCGGGTATAATGCCGCGCAGGACTTGAGCCAGCGAACATGCATAATGCCAGGCCATCCATTCAGCCAGTTCCAATAAATCCGGACTGATAACCTCTTCCCGGTCCAGTATCTTAATGATGGCCTTGCACTGTCTTGCCGGAGCGGCAACCGCCGGTCCCAGGATAATCCCGTCGTGGCGCTGGCTCCCCACCGGCACCCGGACTCTTTTACCGAAAGCCAGGTCTTTTTGCAGGGCGGGCGGTACTGAATAAACATATACCGCCCGGTCCAGGCGGCGGGGCAGCAGGAGCATCACATCTACATATTCCACTTGTCCGATCATGGCGTTCTCCAAATTGAGGTTAAATAAAACGGCGCCGCAGCCTCCGGTGATGCGCCAGAAGCAACTGGCATCTTCGGAGGTCGCGGCGCTGTCTTGCGGCCGTCTTTTACAGCCCGGCCTGTTGTTTTAAGGTTTCTGCCTTGTCGGTTCGTTCCCAGGTGAACTCGGCTTCGTTGCGGCCAAAATGGCCGTATGCCGCAGTCTTTTTGAATATTGGCCGTCTCAGATCCAGGTCCCTGATAATCGCAGCCGGGCGAAGATCAAAATTCTTCTTTATCAAATCAATGATGGTTTCGTCAGGCACGCGGCCAGTCCGGAATGTTTCCACGCAGATGGAAACCGGATTGGCTATGCCTATTGCGTAAGCCAGCTGAATCTCGCAGCGGTCAGCCAGTCCGGCTGCCACAACGTTTTTAGCCACATACCGGGCTGCATAAGCGGCTGAACGGTCCACCTTGGTCGGGTCTTTGCCGGAAAAGGCTCCGCCGCCATGACGGGCCATACCGCCGTAGGTATCCACAATAATTTTCCGTCCGGTCAGGCCACAGTCTCCCTGCGGTCCGCCAATTACAAAACGCCCGGTGGGATTGATATAATACTTGGTTTTTTCATCCAGCATTTCAGCTGGCACCACTGCCTTGATAACCTTTTCCATGATGTCCGCTTCCATTTGTTCGCGGCTCACTTCAGGATGATGCTGAGCGGAAACCACAACGGTATCGACTCTAACTGGCTGGCTGCCATGATATTCCACCGTAACCTGGGTCTTGCCGTCTGGCCGGAGATAGCTGATTATCCCCTGTTTGCGAACCTCGCTAAGACGGCGGGCCATCTTGCTGGCCAGGCTGATGGGCATGGGCATATATTCCGGGGTTTCGTTGGTGGCATAACCAAACATCATGCCCTGGTCCCCGGCGCCGATAGCAGATATACCTTCGTCGCTCATTTCGCCTTTTTTGGACTCAAGGGCCTGATCGACTCCCATGGCTATGTCAGAGGACTGTTCGTCCAGCGATGTTATCACCGCGCAGGTAGCAGCATCAAAGCCGAATTTGGCTCGTGTATAACCCACTTCCACAATAGTTTTTCTAACAATGTTGGGAATATCCACTGTTGCTCTGGTGCTTATCTCCCCGGCTACTAGAACCAGCCCGGTTGTAACCAGGGTTTCAGCGGCCACTCTGGCCTCTGGATCCTTTTCAAGAATGGCATCAAGTATGGCGTCAGAAATCTGATCGGCCAATTTGTCGGGATGCCCTTCGGTTACCGATTCCGAAGTAAACAACCTCTTGCTCATCCGCTAATCTCCTTTCAAATATCACAGTTAATAGTCTTAAATAAATCAGCAGCCTTGTCCAAAATGGCTTCGGCAACCTGGTCTTTGGTCATTTTCGGGTAGGGGCGAATCTCGCCGTCCCTGGTTATTATGGTAACAATATTGGTATCTATGGCAAAACCTGCTCCCTCCATAGTTACATCGTTGGCAACTATGAAATCCAGATTTTTACTTTCCAGCTTTTTCCGGGCGTTTTCCATGACGTTCTGGGTTTCAGCCGCAAATCCTATAATGATCTGACCCATTTTTTTGCGCGCTCCCAGGGTTTTGATAATATCCGGATTTTGCACCAGTTCAAGGGTGATGCGGTCAGAAGCGTTGCCGCTCTTCTTGATCTTCTGATCCGCAGTACGAGCCACCTTGAAATCGCCCACCGCTGCAGCTCCAATAATAATATTGCATTCATCCTGGTAGCCCAGCATCTTTTCGCACATCTCCTCGGCGCTCCACACCGATTCCCACAGCACTCCCGGCGGGGGCTGCAGCTGTGATGGCCCGCTTACCAGTATGACATTCGCACCACGCCGCCGGGCGGCCCTGGCGATAGCAAATCCCATTTTCCCGGTTCCCCGGTTGGTGATAAAGCGTACCGGATCAATATTTTCGCAAGTCGTTCCGGCATTAACCATGATTTTTAATCCCTGCAAATCGTTGCCCGGCTGCAGCATGCTCATTATGCGTTCATATATGGCGCTGTTATCGGGCAAGCGTCCCTTACCAGCATCCCCGCAGGCCAGGTACCCGCTGTCCGGCTCCAGAATGTGAATGCCCATGTCTCTCAACGTATTCAAATTGCGCTGCACAACAGGGTTTTCATACATACCCGAATTCATCGAAGGTACTGCCAGTATCGGGGCGTTAGTGGCCAGCAGCATCGTAGAAAGCAAATCATCAGCAATGCCAGCCGCCATTTTGCCAATAATATTTGCGGTAGCCGGCGCTACTACAAAAAGGTCCATTGACTGGGCCAGCCCGATGTGCTGAACCCGGTGTCCAGGACTCTCTTGCCATAGATCGGTATGCACTTCCCGGTTTGATAGGGTCCGGAAGGTCAAAGGGCTTATAAAACGAGTGGCCGATTCGGTCATAATGACAGATACTTCGATATCTTCCTGTTTGCTGAGCTGGCTGACCAAATCAGCAATTTTATATGCGGCGATCCCGCCGGTGACTCCTATTCCGACCAGCCTTGGCATAGGCTATTCCGCCTCTCCTTCATCAGGCTCCGGCATTCCAGTAATAACGACTTTTCCGGACATAAGTTCATCTAAAACGCCAGATACTATTGACGATAAACGATAGGAATCCTCGTTGCGCCGCTTTTCTGAAACTGCGCGCGCTCGTTTGGAAACCGCCACTACAACTGCGTACTTGCTGCCGCCGATGTCAATCAGCTCTTTCGTAGATGGTTGCAGCAAATATGATCACCTCTTGTCATAATTTATTTACGAATCCTGCAATGCTCGGCGATGACAATGGCCTCGATTTTGTCGACGGCACGCGCCAGCTCGTCATTCAGGATTTCATAATCATATTCGGGCAAATGGCTCATTTCCTCATCGTATGCCTGCAGGCGGCAGGCGATCATTTCTTCCGAATCCTTGCCCCTGCATCTAATACGCCGGGCAATTTCCGCCTTGTCGGGCGGCTTGATGAAGATAAAAACCCCCTCCGGCATCCTGGCCTTTACCTGCATAGCACCCTGGATATCTATCTCCAGCAATATATCCTGACCCGCCTCCAGCTGTTCTTCCACAAAGGCTCTGGGCGTGCCGTAATAATTCTCATAGACCCTGGCATATTCCAGGAACGCTTCCGCGTCGATCATCTGCCTGAAGTGATCTGAGTCCACAAAAAAATAATCCGTTCCTTCAACCTCTCCCGCTCGAGCCGGGCGGGTAGTGGCCGACACGGATACTACGATATCTGAAATCCGGCTGACCAGCATCTCCCTGATGCTCCCTTTTCCTACCCCGGAAGGTCCGGACATAACGATGAGAATGCCTCTGCGGCCCATCTATACATCTCGCTTTCAAGCATCACCATATTGCTTACCGGGCTGCACCTGCTTCAAGCCCCTTGACCAATCACAATGCGCAGCATGAAGCTGGATTGCCTATTTATCTTCCGAGCTGTCACTGTCCTTCGAAGTCAACCGGTTGGCGACAGTTTCCGGCTGCACCGCTGACAAGATGATGTGGCCGCTGTCAGCAACCACCACTGCGCGTGTTCTGCGTCCATATGTGGCATCAATCAGAACACCCTTTTCCCTGGCTTCCTGAATAATTCTCTTAATTGGCGCCGATTCCGGGCTGACTATGGCAATTATCCGGTTGGCGGCAACTATGTTCCCAAACCCTATGTTGACAAGTCTAATGTCCATTAGCCCCGGTATACCCGGGCTCACCTCCTGCTCTGGTGTGGTATTATTCAAGATTCTGCAGTTGTTCGCGAATCTTTTCCAGTTCTGCTTTGCATTCGACTGTTACGCGGGTAATTTCGAGATCGTTAGCTTTCGAGGCCACGGTGTTGATTTCTCTGAACATTTCCTGAATCAGGAAATCCCCCTTGCGGCCTATGGAGTCATTCTGAATCATCAGTGCGTCAAACTGCTTGATGTGGCTGCGCAAACGCACCAGTTCCTCGGTTATGCTGGCACGGTCAGCAAATACTGCAACTTCCTGCATCAGGCGTTGTTCGTCCAAATCAGTGTCGCCTAGCAGTTCTTTAATCCGCTTGTTCACCCGGGCTCGATAATCTTCGACCACCTGCGGTGAGCGGATTTCGATGCAGTCAACCTGGCCTAGCAAAAACGAACAGCGTTGCCGCATGTCAGCCACCAGGCTGTCCCCTTCAACAATCCGCATCTCCAGCACTCGCGATGCTGATGAATGCAAAAGCGGCTCTAAAAGGAGCCACAGATCGTCGAGATTTTCTTCTTGTTCATCCAGTGAAAACACATCCGGCAGGCGGAAAACATCAATTAGTCCAAAATCCGGTGAAATTTGAAGATAATCCGCCAAATCCCTCAATGATTTATAATAAGCCATTGCCATTTCTTTGTCAACTTTAACAGCTTCATGCCTGGCCAGGCTTCGTTTTACGTTGATATTTACGTCCAGACGGCCTCTGGTAAAATATTTCTTGAGCAAATCTTTCACCGGTTCTTCAAGGCGCATATACCTTCTTGACATACGTACCTGGGCATCCAGGAAACGATGGTTCACTGACTTGATTTCACAACTGATCTCGTAGGCTTCGGTGACACTCTGGCCGCTGCCAAACCCGGTCATACTTTTAGCCATATTAAAACTCTACCTTTCCGATGGTTTTCCACATGCGATCAAAAGCTTCCTGCAGGCGTGCCTCCGGAACCGTAAGGGCTATGCGGAAATAGCCTTCGCCTTCTTGTCCATATCCATTCCCCGGAGTAATTACCACTCCGGACTTTTCGAAAACCTCTTCGGCGAAGCTGGCGGATGTAAATCCCCGGGGAACTGGCAGCCACATGTAAAAAGTAGCCTTCGTTGGCTCCACTTTCCAGCCCATCCGGCGCAGGCCGTTAACTGCGATGTCCCTCCGGGCTTGAATCACCTCGGTATTAACCGCAACACATTCCTGCGGACCAGTCAATGCTTCGATGGCTGCGTACTGCACTGCCTGAAATACACCGGAATCGACGTTAGACTTGATACGGGCCAGCACCTGCACTGCTTCGGAATTGCCGCAGGCCCAGCCAACACGCCACCCGGTCATATTGAAGGTCTTGGAAAGAGAATGAAATTCAATCGCCACATCTTTGGCTCCTTCAAATTCAAGAATGCTGCGGCATTTGAGGCCATCAAAGCTCATTTCCGAGTAGGGGGCGTCATGGCAGACCAGGATATCATACTCCCGGGCAAAGGCTATGAGCTTGTTATAAAAAGCATCCTCAGCAACAGCCCCGGTGGGATTGTTGGGATAGTTGGCAAATAGCAATTTGGCTTTTCGCGCCACATCAGACGGAATATCCTCCAGTATGGGCAGATAACCATTTTCAGCCTTTAACGGCATAAAGTAGGAACTGCCTCCGGCCAGCAGGGTGCCAATCTGGTAGACCGGGTATCCCGGGTCAGGCACCAAATTGATGTCACCCGGATCAACATATGCGAACGATATATGAGCGATGCCTTCCTTGGAACCCAGCAGCGAAACCACTTCGGTGCGGGGATTCAAATCCACGTTGAAGCGTTTCTGGTACCAGCTGCTTACAGCCTGGCGATAGGCCATCATGCCTTCAGAGCTGGGATACTGGTGATTGGCTGGATTATAGATTTCACGGGCCATCACATCAATTATATGCTGGGGGGTCGGCAAATCGGGGTCGCCTATTCCCAGGCTGATAATATCAACCCCTCTTTCCCGGGCTTCAGCAATCTTCTTTTCGATCCGGGCGAAAAGGTAGGGCGGCAAGCCCTGCATCGCGATGTTTTCCTTCATAACAAACATTCCCTCCACGCAAGTAATATAATATTTAAGGCCGTCGCGCCCCGGTCAGGCAAGCTCAATACGGCCGGAAAATACGTTTTCAGCCGGACCAGTCATATATACCCGGTTGTTGTCTTTGTCCCACTCGATTAACAAATCCCCGCCCAGCAGGTGAACCGTAACCCTGCGGCCGGTCTTGCCATTGAGAACTGCGGCCACTGTTGATGCACAGGCACCGGTTCCACAGGCCTGGGTAACACCACAGCCGCGCTCCCATACCCGCATTATCATCTCATCGCTATTCAGCACTTGAACAAATTCCACATTGGTTCTTTCCGGGAATATTCGGTGAACTTCCACTTCAGAACCCCAGGCTTCGATCGGAGTTGCCTCAATCGAATCAACCAGCACCACAAAATGCGGATTTCCCATGGAAACCGCCGTTCCAGTCAAACAGCCTTTTTCCAGCAATACTTCCAAACCCAGGTTGCTGCCGGGAGCATTGACCGGAATTGCCTGGTTTTGCAAAACAGGCTCGCCCATATCCACCCGGACTTGACTTACAGAATCGCTATCCAACTCCAGAACCGGATATTTGAGGCCAGACATGGTTCTAACCGAAAAGGCAGTCCCGCTGACCAGCTTCTTTTCATAAACATAGCGAGCCACGCAGCGAATACCGTTGCCGCACATCATAGCCTCACTGCCGTCCGAATTAAAAATGCGCATAAACACATCAGCTTCGGAATCGTTGCCAATAACCACCAGGCCGTCTCCGCCTATGCCCAAAAAGCGATTGCACAGTTTTTCTGCATGGACTTGATACTTCCCGGCCTCTTCCCATGAAATGGCTTCTACAATTATGAAATCGTTGCCCAGGCCTTGCATCTTGGTAAAGTCCACAATCCCACTCCTCTTTTTTGAACTGCATAAAATACCATTATCACGCCTATTTTACCACAGGTGAACCAAAATGAAAGCAGTGCGGAAGCTGGTATACAATATCTTTAAGAGCGATGACATTAGCGAATATCTGGTTATGCGTAAATCCGCTCAATCAATGTACCAGTATTCGCGGCCTTTGCGCTTGCCTCGATCTTCATCTAATGTCATCGCTCTACATTCGTTCTTACGTATTTATGTTTATGATTCCAGGCCGGATAGCAGATACAAACGCCGCAGTTCCTCGGCAGCAACATTTTTTTCTTCGTTGGCCACAAGATAGGTGCTTTCTCCGCAACGATATGCATGATTAATCTCCACTGGCAAATACACTCCGCAGGATTTCAGGACGTATTCCGCCACCCGGTGTCCAAAAAGGATAACGGTAGGAGCATTTAAGATCTGCAGTTCTTCCAGCAGGAAGGGCAGGCAGGACATAATCTGTTCGTTGCCGGGTTTGATGGCTATGCCTTCACAGGGCCGATTGGTGAGAATACAGGCGTAATTCTTGTCAATAAGCTTCGTATCCAGATAGAAGCTGGTGTTTTGCCGGCTGGAGCAGGATTTGGGCTGACAGCGCACCATGTATGTATGGTAGATCTTGCTGTTGTTAAACTGTTCTTTTATCATGCCCCGCAGTTCCATGAGATAGTCGTTCTCACGGGTTGCATCGTTTTCGCATTCGAAAACCAGCACTATTTGTGGTTGCAGATCACCCTTCCCGAGAGAAGGTTTGCGAATACAACGGGTTAGCTCTGGACAGCGATTGCATTGAACAATCCTTTCCTCCATATCAATAATTCGCTTGATATTCATTTCTCTGACACCCTTCTCCATTGCCGACCTCCGTAGCCCAAATTCGCTTAAAACCATGCAGATATGCGCACATCAAGATTATAGCATGATTCTGCCCTGCTGCCAGTGTTTTCTGACTTATGGCATTTTCTCCAGGTATATCCTGGTATTGCCGGTGATTCCCCAGGTCGCGTCCCCGATCTTGGCGCTCATGTAGGAACGCATGTTTTCGTCTAAATCCGGATCGGAATTGTCCAGCAACATGTAAAACGCCCTGATGATGTCAACCATATTAAGAAAGATTCTTTCGGGTGGCGCTTTTTTCAACAGCTCATCATTGCGTCCATAATACATCATTATCTGTCTTAATACCCAGATCATTTCGGCATTGCTCCAGACTTTTTTCCCGAGAATCTCTTCAAGAAGAGGCTCCACCCCAATCTTGTACTCCAGTTCAGTAATATCCTGGAAGGCCCGGGTTCCCATTACCGTATCCAGAAAAGTGCCTGATAAATCAGGACTGTTCAGGGTTTGTTCGTTTGGTTGGCCGGGTGCGTTCAGTCCGCTTTGTTCGCTTTCTTCAGTCAAAGTAACCATCTCCTCACATGCTAATCATCGGTCTGTTAAATATATACTGGTTCTCAAGAATATTATACGTAATAAGGGATAATGTATCAAAAAAAGTCGCTGCTATCAAGCAGCGACTCAGACCAATGATAAAAGCGAATCTCATCGTCATTTCAAAAAGACCGCTCAATCAACGTACGTTGAGTACGCCTCAATCGCGGACTTTTCTCATAACGCGACCTTCGCGTTTTCTCATCGGTCTGACTTTGTCAAAAACTCAAGTCGCTGCTATCAAGCAGCGACCTCTATATGCTTATATTTTACTTTATTAATAACTGATGCGGGTGGCGCCATAGTACCCTCTTTCGTAGTAGGATTCATCCAGCGCTGATATGATTACTCCGCCTGAACTCGGTGAACTGGAATGAATAAACTGACCTTCGCCTATATAAATCCCTACATGCCCCAAGCCGTTAAAGAAAACCAGGTCTCCGGGAATAAGGTTGGCCTGTTCCACGAATTCGCCGCTATAGAACTGGCTGTCTGCAGTTCGGGGTAAATCAATACCAAGAAAGCTGGAATAGATAAATTGAACAAAGCCTGAACAATCGAAACCGCCAGGAGACTCGCCACCATATTCATATGGCGTTCCAATAAACTGCATTGCATAAGTGAGCAAGTCGGGAAAACCTGCAGCATCTCTTATACTGCCTGAACGTGAAGGCTGAACCGGTGGAGGAATAACAAGGCGGGTGCCGGGTTCGACATAAGTGCTGTCTAATTCATTCTGAATCATAAGGGCTTCGAGACTGACTCCGTAAGCATTGGCAACCTGAGTCAATGTATCAGCGGGTTGCATAATATAACTGTTGGTGGCTACAGCGCTTGTGGCCGCCATTGCAAGCATCGATAACGCTAGCAGGCAGATGATAAGGCGTTTTCTCATCGGTTCCCTACCTTTCCTTTTAGGTTAGTGCAATTTTATACAAAAAGCAGCCGTGCTGACAAATTGGTCACAGGTCATATATCTTGTTCTCCTTGGATGAGGCGGAATTATTTGTCTTTAATCGGTTTTTTCTTTATAATTTCCCAGTATCCTCTGGAATTCATTTTCATTTATGACGGATAAACCGAGTGTTTCACGGTTTTCGCCACTTCCAGGTCCGTGAAAATCTGACCCTCCGCTTACTAATAGCCCGTATTTATCCGCCAAACCTAAATAATATTGTATTTCTTCCGCACTATGCTCGGGATAATAGACCTCCAAGCCAGATAATCCTATCTCAAGCACGGTTAATATGTGTGTATTGTTTTTGATTTTACCAGGGTGGGCTAAAAATGGAAGTCCTCCGCTGTCACGAACTAGCTGGACCGCTTCTCGAGGAGTGAAGTTGTAGCGCGGAACAAAAGCAGGCCTGCCGCGCCCTATATAATACTCGAAGGCTTCGTACTCCTTGCTAATATAGCCTCGTTCCAGCATGGCCCGGGCTATATGCGGGCGGCCAATGATGCCACCCCCGGCCAGTTCTTCCACCCTGGACATGTCCAGAGGGAAACCCAGCCCGTTCATACGGTCGACGATCTGGCCGGCCCGTTGCAGGCGCTTATTTTTCAATTCAGCCAGGCGGTTGCCCAGCAGTTTACTGAGCGGATCAATAAAATAACCCAGAATATGAACTTCACCTTCTCCGTAATCGGTGTTGAGTTCTATTCCAGGCACAAATGCGATGCCGGCCTCTTCTGCTCGCCAGCTGGCTTCATCCAGTCCTGCGATGGTATCGTGGTCGGTCAATGCGAATCCGGACAGACCAGTGTCAATGACCGCCTTAACCAGGTCTTTGACACTTAAACGTCCGTCAGAATGGATGGAATGAATATGCAGGTCATACAACCGTTCATAATAAGGGCTCATTATTGTCTCCACCTGATTATCAGGCTGGTTATAACAATGGTAGAAGATTTAAACAGCATATGTTTGCCTGAGCTTTATCGGGGCTCGATAATAAGCTTGATGGCGGTTCTTTCTTCACCGTCGATCATGATATCACAAAAAGCAGGGATACAAATCAGGTCCATCCCACTGGGTGCCACAAAACCTCGGGCAATGGCTATGGCTTTAACCGCCTGGTTAATTGCCCCGGCGCCAATTGCCTGTATCTCTGCACCGCCTTTCTCCCGTAAAACACCTGCAAGAGCTCCTGCAACAGAATTTGGACTGGATTTTGCTGAGACCTTCAATACTTCCATTCGTCTACCTCCCCCTAAAATCCTACAACCAATAGCTGAAAACGATTTTTATCTCTACACTTGGATGGAAGACAGTATCTCGTTCAATTCTTCTCGTGGTGACAAAAAGGTATGCATTTGAGTCATACAATCACACCATCACTTACATTCAATATGTTAGCTTATCAATCATGCTCATTACAAGTGAATTTAAGACGTTTGATGCTCTTGGCCCGGCAGCTATTTTCGTCCAGCTCTATGAGCACAGTGTCCATTTGGGCAGGTCCAGAGGCAACTTCAAACCTGGCCGGCATACCGCTTATAAATTTGTTAATTATGGTGGATTTTTCCATGCCGATAATCGAATCAGATGGCCCGGTCATGCCAGCATCAGTGATATAAGCCGTTCCGCCGGGGAGTATGCACTCGTCAGCAGTCTGAACATGGGTATGGGTTCCAATTATAGCAGACACTTTGCCTTCAAAATAGCGGGCAAAGGCCAGTTTTTCAGACGTTGCTTCCGCGTGAAAATCTATCAGAATATAATCCGCAGCATCCTTGAGAGTAGAAAGGATTTCGGACACGGTTCTAAAAGGACAGTCAAGCGCCGGAAGAAATACTCTTCCGGAGGCATTAATAACAGCAATTGTCTTATTGTAACATAATTGATATATATTATAACCTCTTCCAGGACAAATATCAGGATAATTTGCCGGCCGGATCAGGCGTTCTTCTTCATTGATAAATTCAAAAACCGCCCGGTTATCCCAGATGTGATTTCCCATTGTAAATGCATCAATACCGCAGGTGTACAGTTCCCTGAAAACATCCCTGGTAATGCCCTTGCCTCCAGCAGAATTTTCGGCGTTGGCAATGGTAAAATCAACCTGGTGTTCGCGCTGAATCTGGGAAAGCATTTTCCTTACAATGCGGCGGCCGGGGCGGCCGACTATGTCCCCAATAAAAAGAACCCTCAATATTCAATTCCTCTCTTCAGAGCAATGATAGAAGCGACTATAATCGCCCTGAATAAAAAATATATCCGGGGGACAGCAATCCCCCGGACAAGTGGTAGCTTATTTTGCGAATTCGGTTTGGCGAGTTTCTCGAATGACGGTCACCTTGATCTGGCCAGGGTATTCCAGTTCAAGCTCTATCTTGCGTGCAATTTCCTTGACCAGTTGTATTGTGGCCAGGTCATCCAGTTCGTCAGGTTTGACGATAATGCGGATTTCGCGTCCCGCCTGGATGGCGAAGGAGCGATCAACTCCGCTGAACGAGTCCGCCAGGTTCTCGAGTTTTTCCAGGCGCTTAATATATGATTCCAGGGTTTCGCGCCGGGCGCCTGGCCTGGATGCAGATATGGCGTCGGCGGCCTGAACCAGTACTGCTTCGATGCTGTGTGCTTCCACATCTCCATGATGGGCTTCTATGCAGTGAATAACATCTTTGTTTTCCCGGAATTTTTTAGCCAGGTCAACGCCGATCTCAACATGAGGACCGGTAACCTCATGATCAACTGCCTTGCCCAGATCGTGCAACAGTCCGCCTCTTTTGGCCAGCATAATGTCTACATCAAGTTCAGCAGCCATCACTCCGGCTAAATGGGCAACTTCAATCGAGTGCTTGAGCACGTTCTGTCCGTAACTGGTACGGTATTTAAGCCTGCCCAGCAGCTTGATGATTTCATTGTGCAGTCCGTGTACGCCGACTTCAAATGCGGCCGCTTCGCCCAGTTCCTTGATTGCCTGATCCATTTCCTTTTTAGACTTGTCGACCATTTCTTCAATCCGGGCCGGGTGTATGCGCCCGTCGGAAATCAGTTTTTCAAGCGCCAGCTTGGCGACCTCGCGCCTTATAGGATCAAACGAAGACAGGATTACCGCTTCCGGAGTATCATCAATAATTAAATCCACACCGGTCATCGTTTCGAAGGTCCTTATATTGCGGCCTTCACGTCCGATTATGCGGCCTTTCATCTCGTCATTGGGAAGCGCCACCACCGAGACGGTCGTTTCAGAAACTACATCAGCCGCGCATTTTTGAATGGCCAGGCTAATATAATTCTTGGCCTTTTTTTCAGCCTCTTCCTTGGCTTCGCTTTCCACACTCTTGATTAGAATTGCCATTTCCTGGCGGACCTGCTGTTCAGTATTGCTCAACAACAGTTCCTTCGCTTCTTCTGAAGTTAAGCCAGACAAGCGTTCCAGCTCTTTCAGCTGCCGGGTTATTACCATCTGCAAATCCTGCTGGGTTTTCTCAATATCTTTTTCCTTATCCTGCAGAAGCTGCTCCTTTTTTTCCATGTTGTCGGATTTTTTCTCAATAAGCTCTTCTTTTTGAACTACTCTTCTCTCTAACCGCTCCACTTCGCGGCGCCGTTCCCGGATTTCTTTTTCAGCCTCGTGCCGATTCTTGTGGATTTCATCCCGGGCTTCGATCAGTATCTCTTTCTTGCGCCCTTCAGCCTCTTTCTGTGCTTCTTCCATGATTTTTCCGGCCTGATCTTCGGCCGATCCGATTTTCTTTTCCGCCACATTCTTGCGGGCATAATAGCCTCCGCCAATGCCAGCTATGGCAGCAATAACTATAAATACATAAATCCAGCTGTTAATAAGTGTCCCTCCCTTCCTTTGGTATTGTCTCGATTTTTAAATAATTCAAGGCAATAAAAACGCCGAGTATTAACTCGGCTTTTCGAAGAATTCAACTGTTAATCAAAGCGGCACCATGTATTCCGCTCCACTGCCAAACATACTATTAACGCCCGCTATTCCAACCGGTGTCATAGCAGCAACTTCCTGTTTATATCACGCGCGTGCGTTCATCCAGTTTATTTCAAAACCAGCGAAAGCCTGCTGGCAAAAACTCACAATCCGTCAAAATTAATATATATGTCATGGCCAAACAGTATAACTCCGTACTTAAGCCTATATAAAATTGTATTTGTTTTGCATTGCAGTGTCAACTGAACTGTGTAGCGCTTACTCCTTGCTGGCTTCCCGGCTCAAGTCGCTTAGCTTTTGCTTGAGCAATTGCTCAATCTGTGCCATTTTATCGGGATTGTTCTTCAGATATTCCTTGGCGTTTTCCTTGCCCTGGCCCATACGTTCGCCTTCGAACGAATACCAGGCTCCGCTCTTCTGTACGATATCCATCTGGCTGGATATGTCCAGAAGGTCGCCTTCCTTGGAAATGCCCGCTCCAAACATAATATCAAACTCCACCGTACGGAACGGAGGCGCTACCTTATTCTTGACCACTTTAACCTTGGTCCGGTTGCCGATTAATTCATTGCCCTGCTTTATGGATTCGCCTTTGCGGACTTCAAGCCTTATGGACGCGTAGAATTTTAACGCCCGGCCCCCGGTTGTGGTCTCGGGATTTCCGTAGATAACCCCGATCTTTTCTCTAATCTGGTTGATAAAAATTACCACTGCATTGGATTTGCTGATAATCGCGGTCAACTTGCGCAGGGCTTGCGACATCAGGCGGGCTTGCAGGCCTACATGGGAATCGCCCATTTCCCCTTCCAGTTCGGCGCGAGGCACCAGGGCGGCCACGGAATCAATAACTATGATATCGACAGCCCCGCTTCTGACCAGGGCTTCAGCTATCTCCAGGGCTTGTTCGCCGCTGTCCGGCTGTGACACCAGCAGATTGCTGATATCAACACCCAGTTTGCGTGCATACAAGGGATCAAGGGCGTGTTCAGCGTCAATAAATGCCGCCATCCCCCCCGCTTTCTGGGCTTCAGCTATGGCATGCAGAGACAGGGTGGTTTTACCTGATGATTCAGGACCATATATTTCTACGACTCTGCCTCGCGGATATCCTCCTACTCCCATAGCCAGGTCGAGCGAAATGCATCCGCTCTGAATCACCTCTATTTCCACCAGGGCTTTATCCCCGAGGCGCATTATGGCTCCTTTACCAAACTGTTTCTCAATATTTTTCAGGGTGTTATTCAGAGCTTCCTGCCGGGCGCTGCTGTCGGCATCATTGGCAACCGCCGGGTTGGGGTCTTTATATTCTTTGCTGGCCATATCTTATCCTCCTAATCATTACTGGATTTATCGTCAATCTAACGCAGAATAATACAATCTGTCCTTTCCGGCCATTAATCCCCGGCCGGGGCTTTTCCCAGCGGGAAGCTTTCGACAATGCAATAGCTGGGACCGGCAGATGACAATCTGCTTTCCATTAAAAAAATCGCATTCACTTCCTGAACCGGTGACGCATAATTGTGTTCAAACGCTCCGGGATTAGCGGCGATCAATCCTCCGCAATCTTTCTCCCGGCCTTTGCGCACCCGGCCCAGGGTAAGATGCAGTTTATGTCCTTCCTGCTTGAAACCCAGCCCGGCCATTGCCCGGTCCACCTTGTCCATCATTTCCAGGGCCTTCGTGGTTTCTCCCTCCATGCCCAGCCAGATCACCCGGGGCTGATCGCGGCCTGGAAAACAACCCAAACCCCGGGCATTTAACCTGAAGGGCTGGCACTGTAAACAGCGGTTTTTCAAAACATGTTTTATTTCCTGCGTTTTCTTCTCATTGATTTCGCCCAGAAACTTGACGGTCAAATGATAGTTATCGCGTTCCACCCATTTTACTGGCATATCAATCGGGACAAGCCCTTTTCTGCATTCACTGGCATACTCTTTCAAGTTATCTGATAGAAGTATCGCTATGAATGCCCTCATGCTTTTCCCCTCACATTTCCATTTTGCCTGGCAGCTGGCGAAGCAGCATGGAAAGAGCGCTGCGGGCCGCCAGATTCCTTATGCGCTCCCGGCCGCCTCCGAACTGGAAGCGTTTCACCAGCTCCCGGTCCGGACCGATGCAGGCAATATACACCAGGCCAACAGGTTTTTCCGGGCTTCCTCCTCCCGGACCGGCTATGCCGGTGGTGGATAGAACCCAGTCCGCTGTGGACAGATTTCTGATCCCCCTGGCCATTTCCAGGGCGGTATTTTCGCTTACCGCTCCATAACGCTCCAGGGTTTGCTCCCGGACCTGCAGGCAGCTGATTTTCGCCTGATTGCTGTATGAAACCACCGCGCCCCAGAACACATCCGATGCTCCGGGTATATCAGTCAGCATCCTGGCCTCCAGACCCCCGGTGCACGATTCTGCCAGGGCCAGACTCGCCCTGCGCTCTTTTAACCGTTGGATGACTATTGAAGCCAGGCTGTCCTCCCCGTGAAAGGAGTACGCATATCCTGGCAGCCGGACGGCGATCCTCTGCGCCAGTTCATTCATGCTCACGGTTTGTGATTCGTCGCCAGTCGACAGCTTGATCATTACTTCAGTATTCGATGCCAGTATGGCCTTTTTAATCTGTGGAGCCTGGTCCAGAAGGTCTGCCACTCTCTCTTCGACCTGGGATTCTCCCAGCCCGAAGATTCTTACCGGGCGCTTGAACAACTGATGTAGAGCTCCTTTATATCTGGCCAGCAGCAACGGCTTTACTTCCGATTCGAACATGGCTTTCATCTCCCGGGGCGGGCCCGGCAATAACACCATGATTTTGCCGCCGCTGGCAACAAAGGTGCCGGGGGCAGTGCCTTCACGGTTTTCCAGGACCTTCGCACCGGGCGGGAACATTGCCTGAACCCGGGCGGACTCAGGCATGGGACGCCCCAGCTGCTGGAAGAAAGCCCCTATGGCTTCAGCCGCATTGGCGTTATAGAAAAGCTCCAAGCCAGCAGCCTGTGCGGCTGCATCCCTGGTTAAATCGTCAAAAGTGGGACCCAGCCCGCCGGAGGATATCACCATATCGGCCTGTTCCAACCCGGTTGCAAAAGCCCTGACCAGGCTGCTTTTTTCGTCTCCAACCGTAGTCCGTCCGGATATTTCAAATCCCATCTCTATTAATTCAGCACTTAAATAGTCTGCATTGCTGTCTTTTTTCCCGTCGTACAAAAGCTCTGTTCCGGTACTTATAATGTAAGCCCTGGGCATGTTCTACCCCCACCATATGTTTTGCCGTGTGGCCCCTGAACACCTTAATTATTCACGGTGTGACCAGGTCAGTAACTTAGTAGCGAAAGCGGTAAAAATACTCAATGCCTGACACTATGGTAATAATCACAGCCAGGTACATGGTCCACTCACCCAGCGGATATGGAAGCAGCTGCTGATAGGCCCCCTGCACGAGCAATAGAATTATGGCAATTACCTGAGTCATGGTCTTGACCTTGCCCAGCTTGCTGGCGGGAATGATGACCCCTTCTTCAGCTTTCAACGCCCTGAGCCCGCTTACAGCAAATTCACGGCCGATGATAACTATGGCAATCCAGCCGGCCAGGCTCTGCAATTCCACCAGGCTGATCAAGGCTGCGGTCACCAGCAGCTTATCAGCCAGTGGATCAAGAATTATCCCCAGCTTGGTAACCTGCTTCCATTTTCGGGCCAGGTAACCATCCAGGCTGTCCGTAAGCGATGCCACTATAAAAATGCCGGCGGCCACGTATTCTCCATATGAAACCCTGGTTGACAGCACAATCACGAAGACCGGCACCAGCATTATTCTCAGCATGGTCAGGCTGTTCGGTATATTCCAGTTCATTGGACATATTCTCCAATCATGTCATAGCGTCGAATCGCTTTCAGCGTGACCTCCACCATCTGCCCGCGCTCCAGCCTGGTTTCGCTCTTGATCATGGTTATTCCGTCAACTTCGGGAGCCTGCCAGCCGCCTCGACCGGAAAAAAGCTGCGCTGAATGGCGCTTTTGAACCAGGATCCTCTCTGTGGACCCGATCCGGGCCAGGTTCTTCTTGCGGGTAATCCCCTGTTGTATCTGCATAATCTCGCTCTGCCTGCTGGCGGCAATTTCAGCCGGGACCAGGTCTTCTCCATAAGTGGCCGCCCGTGTTCCCTCCTGAGGTTCGTAGACAAATGAACCCAGCCAGTCAAATTCGACTGACTTAACGAACTCTTTCAGTACATTGTAATCCTGCTCGGTTTCACCTGGAAAGCCCAGCATTAATGTTGTTCTAATGGTCAACCCGGGAATCGCCTCCCTCATTTGCTGGAAGGCTGTTATGAGATAATCCTGCGAATAATTACGGTTCATGGCCTTCAAAACTTTCGAGGAGGCATGTTGAACAGGAACCTCCAGATAAGGGACAATTTTTTCCTGGCTGGCTACTGTTTCCAGGAGGCGTTCACTGATGTGATCGGGATGCAGGTACATTATTCGAATCCATTCCAGACCATCCACCTGGCATATGTCCGGCAAAAGTTCAGCCAGACCATCTTTCCAGCCCAGATCACTGCCATATAAGCCGCTATCCTGAGCAATTAAAACCAGTTCTTTGACTCCGGAAGCAGCTAGCTGCCTAACCTCAAGCATGATTTCCGGAGCGGTTTTGGATCGGTACCGCCCGCGAATAGACGGAATTAAGCAGTAACTGCAGCAGTTATTGCATCCGTCAGCAATTTTCAGGTAAGCCATGCCCGGCGCCGTAGATAAAAAGCGCGGAGCATAATGGAGCCCCGTTGAGTTCGCTTCGTTCACAATACAAGGGCGATGACCATCAATTACCTCTTTCAACAGGCTTTCGATATTCTGGTGGGCACCGATTCCGCTTGCCCCGTCTAATTCCGGCATCTCGGCGATAAGCTCTTCGCCGCAAACCTGGGGCAGGCATCCAACCGCCAGGAGATACTGCAGGCGCCCGGTCCGTTTCAATTCGCCGCATTCTATCAAGGTGTCAATGGCTTCTTCCCGGGCGGAATCAAGGAAAGCACAGGTATTTACTATGATGATGTCTGCTTTGCTCTTATCATTAACAATCCGATACCCGCATGACCGGGCTCTGGCTATCATTATCTCCGTATCCACCAGGTTCTTCGGGCATCCAAGGCTAATAAATCCCAATTTCAAATGCATATTTCCTCTATCATTCAGTTGCGGGCTATCTGAATTCTTTTTCAACTACTTCGTTGGCATCCCCTATCGCCTTAAGAGCCTGTCCATTAAAAGTCACTCCCAGGCTGCCGGCATTGCTCGTTTTCAGTTTAATTGCGTCTTCCGCCTTCACTTTGCGGCTCTGCCCCTGCGGCAAGATACCTTCAAAATCCACCTGGCCATCAACGGTGAGCTTGATCCAGCATTCCTGCCGGGCATAAAGATCCAGAACCAAACCGTTTTCAGATGCAGCCGGGCTGGCTGCTCCAGGTCCGTGCACCGCTCCCAGCGCAGTCAAAGGGTCTTCGCCCCTTGATGGCTGGGCTTGTTTTAAGCTTTCCAGCCGTTCTTCATTATTTTGAGCTTCGGTCAGAACTGGACTCTGCTGTCCGTATCCACTAATCTGGCCGGCTAAAAATGGAGCTACAAAGCTGCTGCCCAACCAAATGGCCGCAATTAAAAATACTCCTGCAGCTGCAATGTTTAACAGGGGTATGCCCCCGGGTATGAAAGATTTGAAAGACGGCCTGGTTTCAGGCTGGGGTTCACGGTATTGAATCTCCGGCTTCTCGGACAATGGAGCACTTCGAAGTGAATGCATATGCCTGACAAAGTCCTCTTCCGCATCCCGGACGCTCATGCCCAGGACAGCGGCATATCTGAGTACGGCGCGCAGCGCTGTCATTTCGTCTGGAAACTGAATGAAACGGCCTTCTTCCAGAGCTGCCAGCCAGGCCATATGTATATTGCTTTGTTCTTCCACATATTCCAGGCTGTAACCCCTGGCCTGCCGCACGGTTTTTAATTGTTCCCCAAAGTGAAGCACATTTTACCTCCCTGGCAACATTTCAAAACTAGCATTACATTATTAATATGGTAGCATATTAAAACCTTTTTCTAACCAGTATTTGTTCGAGTTCTTCCGAGCTTATGAGAATACGCCTTTTGCGATCTGAACCCATTGCTGATACGATGCCTCTTTCTTCCATCATATCCACCATGCGGGCCGCCCTGGAATATCCCACTTTTAGCTTGCGCTGCAAAAAAGAGGCTGAAAGGCGCTCCTCATCTACTACCAGCCGAACTGCATCCCAGAACAAGTCGTCATCGGCATCAGCTTCATATTGTTCAATTACCGTATCCAGTTGAACTTCCTCGTCTGTTTTTTCGACATTCATTCCCTGAGATTTCAAAAATTCCACCACGGCAATAATCTCTGCATCAGATACATAAGCGCCCTGCACCCGGCAGGATTTGATAGCGCCCATAGGCAAATAAAGCATGTCGCCTTTGCCCAGCAGCTTTTCAGCGCCGGCTCCGTCCAGAATAGTGCGGGAATCAATCTGTGATGATACCGCAAACGCAATACGTGAGGGGATGTTGGCCTTAATCAGCCCGGTTATTACGTCCACAGATGGCCTTTGCGTGGATACTATCAAGTGAATCCCTGCCGCTCTGGCCATCTGGGCCAAACGGCATATGGAATCCTCGACATCTCCAGGAGACACCATCATCAAGTCAGCCAGTTCGTCAATAATAACCACTATAAATGGCAGATTCTCCTCAGCATGTTCATTATATCGGCTAATATCCCTGACTCCCGCCTCGGTGAATTGCTGGTAGCGATGCTCCATTTCTGCAGTCATCCATTTCAGCACCCGGGCCGCCTTTTTCGGATCAGTGACCACCGGCGCCAGAAGGTGGGGTATACCGTTATAGGCAGTGAGTTCAACCTTTTTCGGATCGATAAGGATGAGCTTGACCTGGTCGGGATGAGCATTTAGCAGCAGGCTCATGATCATGGAGTTAACACACACGCTTTTGCCGGATCCGGTAGCCCCAGCCACCAGCAAATGAGGCATTTCATTCAGTTCGGCAACTACTATATTGCCGGCGATGTCCTCACCCAGGGCCAGGCTCAAGGGATTTTTTAGCTCTGCGAACTTCGGCGATGACAAAATATTCTTAAGGCCTACAGGAGAGGTTTTGTCATTGGGTATTTCTATACCCACCGCAGCTTTCCCCGGGATGGGGACTTCAAGACGCAGACCACGGGCAGCCAGAGACAACTGCAAATCATCGGCGAGACTGCTAATGCGGCTTACCTTGACTCCCGGAGCCGGGCTAAGCTCGTACCTGGTCACGGCTGGTCCGCAGCTTACTTCCAGCACCTTGACTTCAATCCCGAAATTGGCAAAGGTCTGTTCCAGCACCTGCACTTTGTTCTGGATTTCCTGGCGATCGATGGCCCGTTCAGAAGCCATTTCCCGCAAAAGATCCAGCGGCGGCTTGACAAAGGGCGCTCCGGAGGCTCTGGGCGGCGCTTCTCCGGCTATTGTCTCCATGGACCGGTCTTTGTCTTCCCGGCTGGCCGTTTCCCGGGATAATAATTTGCCGGCTGGATCCAAATGACCGGCTCTCGCGGCATCAGCTGCTGACGGTTCCGGCTTGATGACAATATCCCCGCCCGGAAATGTATTCGACAAAGACGCTGGCCCTTTCCGAGTCTTAACTGGTTCCAGATTTTCTTCAGTTTTATCGGTTGATGGCTGTTTGGCCCGTAATATCAGCCTTCGAGCGGTTCCCAGCCCGTTGCGCAAATGGCTCCATAGCTCCGCGATGGAGCGGTTGCCAATTAAAATAACCGCCACAGCCAGCAGGGCCAGGAAAAATATGTACAAGCCTGCTCTGCCGCTAATCGCCAGCAGAGCATAACGGGCACAGTTGCCCAGAATGCCGCCCCCCAGACCAGCAAGGCCTGTTTGCCATAGAATGGTTAAATCATCTGGCATTCCGCTGCCAGCAAGCAGCGAGCAGTCCAGCATTAGTATAATCAAGCCGTTAAGACGATGGCTCCATAAATAATCGCTTTTCAGCAGCAGCCATGACCATCCCAGGGCCAGCACCGGAATGCCCCAGGCCGCCCAGCCCAGCAAGGCGAACAATCCCGAGGATAGAAGATATCCCAGGTACCCGCTGGGCACCAGGCTAAAGCCTGTATTAGGATGATTTCCCAGGCTTATAAAAATATACGCCCCCAGCAAGGTGGTGCACACTGCCAGTATTTCCCGAACCGGTCTTTTAGCCAGCAATGCCTTAAAGATTACTGGAAATGACACATTTTCTTTCTTGCCCCGGGTTTTAATGTTGTTCCGGCTGGTTTTTCGGCCGGCAGCTTCTCTCATAGCTTCAATCCCCTGCGCCAAGTATTTCCTTAATATATCGTGATTTATTGAATTGCAATTAAACGGCCAAACATCTGTTCTATTATACCATAAAGCAGTCCAATGCCAGCCCTGGTCTGCACCTTTTAATCATACCGGTCACATTTCAAGTACTAAACCACCAGGCGGCCGCGCTGGCCGGCGATTTCTATGCGGGCCTCCATGCCAGAATTAAACTCCAGGTAGTCGCTTTCAATACCGTCACTGAATATCACCCCGTTTTCAGGCATTTCTGAACGAACACTGAAGGGATTTTCGCTGTCAATGCGCCCGTATATTATTTGGGCTCCTGAATTCCGGCTTGGAAAGGGCTCCCTTACGGAAAACACCAGGTAATCAGAATTCCACGCAAAGCGCGGGTCTCTTTTTTCAGCGCTGATCGGATAGTTCAGTCGGCTGCTGATAGCTATAGCCCCGGTTACCACCGATTTCAGCCAGCCAGTTGACCCCAGGCCGGTAGATACAATAATACCGCTGGAAGACTGCCTTTCAAGGGTCGCTCCGTAGTTAACGGTATACCTGGCCGAAACGTGGGTGCGCTGGCCTATGAACAGATCATTAACCGCCAGCAGAATCTGTCCGTCAAGCAGGCAGACCTGAGCCAGGCTGATTTCCTTAACCTGGCGCCGCTGCTGAAAAACATCGCGAACCACCGGCTTCAAATCGCGCAGCTGGAACGGCAGCAAGATGCCGTCCCAGCGCAGAGGGTCGGGATTAACCGCTATCAGCGGCTGGGCGGGCAGGTATTTCAGGGTGTTCGCCACCAGCCCGTCCTGACCTACAACAACCACAATATCGTCCGGGCCGAAAATAAAATTGGGGAGATGGCTTCGGTCCACGACTTGAACCCTTCCCAGCCTGGCCAGGCTGGCCTGCGCTTCATTTATCGCCTTTCTATACACCTGGTGCTCCTCTTGATAGTCGGAAAAATCTGCACCCAGGTGTTCAACATAAAAACTGGCCTGGGCCTGGGTATTGAAGCGCAGAATCAATTCCTCCAAACGGGTCTGCCGGGTGACCAGAACAATTTTATTCTCAGTCAGTCTTTCCATTTCATTCTTCCCCCTTTAGCAGTTGCTGCAGCAGGTCGGGGCTGATGTTGAGCTGACCGATCTTTCCGGTGTTTTCGGCCAGTACCTGAAATGCCTGGGCGATAAGCTGGGCGGGCTGCATTCCCGAGGCGGCCAAAGCTTGAATTACCTGGGGACTGGTTCCTGCCAGGGCTTTAACCATCACCGACAGTTCGAAGGCTCTTGCTTCCGCTTCCACCCTGATGTGCTCCACATTCAATTCCACCAGCCGGCTGCGCTTTTCTTCCAGCACAATAGCATTGTCCAATTCAGCCTGCCGCAATTCATGCTCTTTCATCTGCAGGATGCGCTCGGCTTCGATCTGGGTTTCACGAATTTCCCGTTTCTTTAATTCCATAGCAATTTCGGTGTTTAGCTCATTTTCTTTTACGGACCGTTCCTGCACTATGGAGGCATTGCGTCTTTCGTAGATGGCTTCATCTGCCATTTTCAGCACTGTTTCCCGCTTGTTGGCTTCCAGGGCTCGGGCGGTTTCTTTGGTGGGCTTATTGGCCAGGATAGACACGCCGAGTATTTCAAGGCCCAGAGCTAATACTTCCGCGTTAGCCTGAACATTTCCCATGATTGAGGCCGACACCTGTTCCGAAGAGCGAATTGCCTCGTCCATCCCCATCTTTTCCAGGCAGCGCTTGATTTCCACCCTTACCAGGTTGACCAGCCTTTGCCCCAGACGTTCAGGGTCTTCAGACACATAACTGCGGGTCATAGGATTGATGCTGAAGTTCAGCAATCGGGCAACTGCTCCAGGTTCTCTAACCTGAAAAACGATCTGCCCCTGCACTGCAATGGCCTGGTAATCAGCTGTGGATTCCTCCACAAAAAACGGCGCTTCCATGCTGCCAGTGGGTACAACTTCCAGGGTAGTTCCCGGCATGAAAGCCCAAAAACTGGCACCGGCTCCTTCGGAAAATAGGCGGCCATGCTTGTAACGCAGCACATACTCATTGGGCTGAAACTTGAAGAATCGAAATCCAAACATTGTTAACACCTCCCTTATCACGCTCGTATCAGCTGTTATATTGGCAATGCCGTTCATTTTTGTTATTGTCTTTTTGACAATATCAAGATGCAAATAAAGAATGTTCTTCTCTTCTGGTTATGCAAGCTCCCGGTCGCCAATCCCACTATGTTAGCTTCTATTTGCAGCTTCGGCCTCCTGATCTTATTGCCGGCCTCCTTCGGGATTGAACCGAAAAAGCCTGGCCGGACGATGCTGATAATCGGCGCGAGTGTGCCGGGTTTCTTCAACCAGGTGTCCAATCTTGCGGCGAAAGTTGGCAGCGGTCAATTCCCGGCCCAGTATCGTTTCATATACCTGCTGGAGTTCAGTCAAGGTGAACAGCCTGGGCAATAGACTGAAAGCTATGCTTGTATACTCCAGCTTGTTGCGCAACCGCTCAATGCCGGTCCAAATCATGGCAGCGTGATCGAAAGCCAGGCCTTCGTTATACACCAGTTCCTCCGAGCGGGAGATTATGTTGCCGTTTAAGGTCTCCTTAACCTGTATTTGAGCTTTCAACTGCTCCGGGCCTTCAAGGATCAGTACATATTGCTTTTCTCGCACATAGCCATCTTCAGTAAAGCTCCTATTATCAGCTATAAGGGCACATACTGTCGTGAACCATCCGATTTCCCCGCCGTCTGATGGCTTTCCGGGAATATCCACCCGGGCGGCGTCAACCAGGGCAAGGTAACTGCAGCTTAACACCCGGGTGCGCGAATCCCGGTTGACTTCTCCGAAGGTATAAAGCTGTTCTAAATAAAGATCCGTCAATCCGGTTTTCTGTTTCAGCTTGTCATATGCGGCCTGCTCCAGGCTTTCGGCAGGAGCAACAAAGCCGCCCGGCAAGGCCCACTTGTTCTTGTCAGGAAACTCTGTCCGCTTTTTTAGCAGGATTCGCAATTCCTTTTCCGGCAGCTTGCGGGCATTGTCCTGTTGTTTCTCCCCAATGGCAAAAATCAGTACATCTACAGCAACCGAAAGCTTTTCGAACTGTCCCGGATCGTAATCCCGCCAGAAATCATTTTCTAGTTTTATGTCGTTCGAGTCTTTCTTCATAGCCTTCACCTTGTTATTGTCATTCTGTTAATATCATTATACGAATAACAAAACAACCTGTCAACAAACTTAATATTCTTCGGCTGTTGTCGAGTAAATCTCCGTTCGGGGCAGATCCGCTGCAATACTTAACCCGGATACGTCCAGGCCTTATGTTATAAACAATAACGGTTAGCAGTCATCTTAAGCTCCAAAAATGTGGGCGGAAAGCTTGCTCCAAAATCTCCGGGGTTCGAGGTCTTCATTGCCGATTACCAGCAGACGGCGGTTGATAAAATCCCCCAGCTCCCACAAATCGCTTTCGAACTCGGGCATTTCGTTTTTAATGCGCGAAACCAGAACCGCCCTGGCTTCATCCCCGCCCAGCTGATGAGTGCGATGCAGAATTTCAAAGGCCTTATTCTTTAGAGTGGCCTGGTCGTCGCCGGCGGCATTGGCGCAGGAAATGCCGCATAACTGGCATCCGTTTAACACGATGAGATCAATTTCCATCTTTTTTATTTTGGTACTCTCGACCCGCGCTTCCACGTTCCCTTCGACCACAATCTCCCGGCGGCTTTTAAGCTCCTTGCATCTGGCCAACTCGCGCACCACCAGGTCCTTTGTATATGCTTCCAGCCAGCGGCCGTCTACGAAGTTCTGCCATAGATTCAAATCCATCGGCGGCGCTCCTTCTCCAGGAAGACAGTTCATGAGCTGCCGCACCCCGGAATGCGAACCAACCAGGATATCCCATTGTTTGCGGAGACCTGCCGGATTGGCTAGCTGGGCAGGCAATCCGCCCGGCTCCCACAGACCGCTTCGTTCAGAATGGCGGTTCCAGAATTTGTACAGATCTATTCCATCCTTGATGACGGTGCGCCGTCGGGTATTGCCGCGGGCTTCGCTATTAACCGGGAAGTGCAGCTGACTCATGGCCAGCATTGCATGGTAGATGGGCCAGCGCTGCTGCTCGGGCAGGCGGGCGAATTGGTCGAGGCAGGCATCGGGACGATCGCCCAAATGCTCCATGCCGTGGAGCATAAACAACTCGTCGATAGCGATTGCTGCCTGCTGGCGCAAATCCTGGCTCAAAACCTGCTCTGGCTCTTCGCTCCACAGCTTGAAGGTACGCCGGTCCAAATATGAAAAGCTGCAGCACCCGCTGCAGCTTGCCCTGATCACCCGGCAGCTGTGACTTGCCATTACCTTGGTGCCACCGGTATAGTTGAGATGCACATGCCATTCTTCACTGGCTTCCTGTAAATACCTGATAATCTGCTGTTCAATGGCCTGTTCCACGCTGTCTGCCCGGGTGGCATCTTCCAACAGGCACAGCTTCACTGCCGGTTTTCCGCAATGCAATCCTTTGTCTATCCGCTTCTCCAGCACGGTCATTAAATCCCGGGCTATGGGCTCGCTGCCCCTGATGCGGCTCTGGCTGCGGCTGGCGCTGGCCACCAGCCAGATACGCTGGAGCTCACACCGCTGCTGCATAAAAAAAATCGCCACCATATAGTCGGTCAGCGGATTGGTTCCCATTAATAAAATCAGGTCGGTCACCGTGCGGTTCTCCTCTCCCGTATAGCAGGCATCAGGATGGTTGGACTGCAGGAGACGAGGGGCGCACCTTTCGTCTCCTATATATGAAAACATTCAGGAGACGAAAGGCGCGCCCCTCGTCTCCTGCAATCTCCGTTGCCAGGATCTTACACTTCCATAATTATCGGTAAAATCATGGGCCTGCGGCCGGTCTTTTCATGCAAATACCGGCCCAGTTTTTCGCGAATAATTGATTTCATCATCGCCCACTCGGTTACATTGCGGGCAAAACAGTTGTCCAGGGCTTCCTTGACCTTCATTTTGGCCTCATCAATGAGCTTTTCAGATTCTCTGACATATACAAAACCACGGGTTACAATATCTGGCCCGGCAGCCACCTCTCCGGTAGCGCGTTCCAGGGTTACGACCACAATCATGATCCCATCCTGCGATAGCTGCTTGCGGTCCCGCAATACAATGTTGCCGACATCTCCGACACCGAGCCCGTCCACCAGGATCTTGCCAGCAGTCACCCGGCCGGTTATGCCGGCCTTTTTACGGCCAATTTCGATAACCTGGCCATTTTCGGCTACAAAAATATTCGCTTCGGGAATTCCCAGGTCCTGGGCAAGCTTGGCATGGCGGATCAAATGCCGATATTCACCGTGTACGGGCATAAAATACTTGGGCCGGCACAAGTTCAAAAGGATTTTTAACTCTTCCTGGGCCGCATGCCCGGAAACATGCACCCCCATTTCGCGTTCGTAGATTACCTGGGCGCCCTGTTTGAAAAGCAGGTCAACGGTGCGTGACACCAGCTTCTCATTACCGGGGATCGGGGTTGCCGAGATAATAACCGTGTCTCCACGCTTAATTTCCACCCAGCGGTGGTCAGCCGTAGCCATGCGGGTCAAAGCCGACATCGGCTCGCCTTGAGAACCGGTGGTCACAATAACTACCCGATTGTCAGGATAATTATTGATTTCTTCCATCTCGATCATTATCTCATCTGGAATCTCCATATAGCCTAATTCTTTGGATATCCTTACGTTGTTAACCATGCTGCGGCCCACCACGGCGACTTTGCGATCGTAAATGCGGGCGGTGCTGATCACCTGCTGAATGCGATGAACATTGGACGCAAAGGTCGTCACTATTATTCGTCCCTGGCATTTTCCGAACAACTCCACAAAGGTATTGCCCACCACCTTCTCCGAAGGTGTGAATCCAGGTTTATCGGCATTGGTGCTATCGCTGAGCATGACCAGGACGCCCTTTTCGCCAAACTCCGCCATTTTGCGGAAATCCACGATTTCACCATCAACCGGCGTTTGATCAAGCTTTATGTCACCGGTATGAACCAATATGCCCAGGGGAGTATGAATGGCAATACCCAGGCAATCGGGAATGCTGTGGCTGACCCGGAAGAACTCCACATCCATAGAACCTATTTTGACAATATCGCGGGGTTTGACCGGATTCATTTTCACACCATCGATGCCGGTTTCACGCAGCTTGCCTTCAACAATGCCCAGAGTAAGCCTGCTGCCGTAAACCGGGGGCTGAAGCTCATTCAAGACGTAAGGAAGCGCCCCCACGTGATCTTCGTGCCCGTGAGTTAAAAGAATTGCCTTGATTTTGGATTTGTTTTCAATCAGGTAGGTAATATCAGGAATAACGACATCAATACCGAGTAATTCGTCCTCTGGGAACATCAGACCGGTATCAATGACAAGTATGGTATCCTGGTACTGAACAGCCGTCATATTCTTGCCGATCTCCCCCAAACCGCCCAGGGGAATGATCTTAATGCGGGAATCACTGTCTGTCACCACATAGCCTCCTCGAAGTATTTAGTTTTTATCCGCTCATCATAAGGTAAAAACATTATAGCTGATTTAGATAAACCATACAATATTGGGCTGTTGAACGGCCTTATGCCGGGATTCTTGCCCGGTTGCGCCCCCATTCATCCTATTCATAAGAACGGGCTGAATCGCTGTTTGCAGCGTTCCAGCCCCCGGTATCGCACTAACCTTTCCTCTACACTCTTCACTTTTAGATTTTTGCTGTTAGCTTTGAGCTTACAGCAGCCCGTAATTAGCCAGCATCTTTTTTAATTGCTGGCGTTGGGCGTCGCTGGCCTCGCAAAGCGGCAGGCGAAGCCCGCCCACCGGCATCCCTATCATGTTGAGACATTCCTTGAGCGGAATGGGATTGGTGCATATGAACAAATCCCTGAAAAGCTGGAAAAGCTTAAGGTGCATTTGCATGGCTTCGTTGACCCGGCCCTCCACAAAACTGTTGATCATCTGCAGTATTTCTTTTCCGGCCAGGTGCGATGCAATGCTGACCACGCCTTCGGCACCCACGGACATCATCGGCAGGGTCAGAGCGTCATCGCCGCAATATATGCGCACCTTTTCAGGCAGGATTTTGCGCAGTTCGGATACCTGGTCCATGCTGCCGCTGGCTTCCTTGATAGCCATGAAATTTTCCACTTCAGCCAGGCGCAGCATGGTTTCCGGCAATACATTAACATTGGTGCGGCCGGGAATATTATATACCATAACCGGAATGGAAACAGCCTCGGCTGCCGCTTTAAAATGCCGGTATAAACCTTCCTGTGTGGGTTTATTGTAATAAGGGGCCACCATCATTACCCCGGCTACCCCGGTTTTTTCAGCAGCTTTCGCCAGGTGCACGGTTTCAGCCGTATTGTACGAACCCACTCCGGCCCAGACCGGCACATGCATTCCTACTGCCTTACATACCGTTGAAAAAAGCCCCAGCTTTTCATCATCAGTCAGCACGGGAGATTCGCCAGTCGTACCGGAGACCACGATGCCCTGGCTGCCGTTTTCCACTAGCCAGGCGGCTATCTTCGCAGCCCGGTCATAATCCACTTCCAATGCATCGTTGTAAGGGGTAACCATAGCTGTCATCAATCTTGCCACCGTCATACAATTCCCACCTTTAAATATTATTTCTCTCTTTTCATGAACCGGGCTGTCAGCCAGCGCCGGCGCCAGTATTCAATACTCATTTTTAATACAGGTTCTGCCTGACCAGTTCTTCCACAATCTGAACCGCATTGGTAGCTGCACCTTTGCGTATCTGGTCGCCGACCGCCCAGATGACCAGACCGTTGGCTATGGTATTATCTCGTCGAATTCGGCCCACATAGACTTCATCAGTTCCCGAAGCAGTCAACGGCATTGGATACAGCTTTTCAGCGGGGTTGTCCTGCAGGACGACCCCCGGAGCAGCCTCCAGCACCCTGCGTACGGCGTCGAGATCAAATGGTTTAACGGTTTCAATGTTTATCGATTCTGAATGACTGCGCAGCACCGGAACCCTGACCGTGGTCGGACAGACCTGGAGATTCGGCGCATGCATGATCTTGCGAGTCTCATATACCATTTTCAACTCTTCCTTGGTGTAACCGTCGTCAGCAAACACATCAATATGTGGGATGAGGTTAAAGGCTATAGGATACTGGAATACCTTGGCCGCGGCCTGCTTCCCGGCCAGGTAATCCCGGGTGGCATCCAGTAACTCGTCCAGTCCGGCTTTGCCAGCTCCAGATACGGCCTGGTAAGTCGATACAACCACCCTGGTGATTTCAAAAGCCAGGTGCAGAGGATTAATTGCCACGACCATAATTATGGTGGAACAGTTCGGATTGGCAATCAATCCCTGGTGAAGCTTGATATCCTGAGGGTTGACCTCCGGCACTACCAGTGGCACATCCTCGGCCAGGCGAAAGGCCGAGCTATTGTCAACCACGACACAATTATGGCTTCTGGCCACCGGGGCCAGGTTTTTGCTGATGTCGCTGTCAATAGCGAAAAGGGCAATATCCGCCTCCCGAAAAACCGCTTCCGAGCTTTCCCGGACTATTATATCCTCACCGCGGAATTTCAGCACAGATCCCGCCTCTTCTGGGGCTGCAGTGGCTATCAGCTTGTCTATGCTGATATTCCGCTCTTCAATAATCTTAAACATTTCCTGCCCCACCGCCCCGGTCGCGCCGATGACGGCAAGCTTAATTGAGCTGGACACGCGATTTCCTCCTATCTTATCTTTGCCGTTTTAACTTTAAAGCTTATATTAACACAATTCTTTATCGCCCGACAAACGCCACATTCGCACAATCGACAGCAAAAAGCAGGGCGTTGACCCTGCTTTCACCTTACATGAAATTGTAAGCCAAGCTAGATCAGTTTTTCCAGGCCGTACACCAGCCCTTTTATATCCAGAACTTTTTTTGTAACCATTAACAACCCGGGCATAAAGCCTGACCGGTCATAAGTGTCATGGCGAACGATCAGGGTCTGCCCCATGCCGCCGAAAATAACCTCCTGGTGAGCGATTAGCCCCGGCAGGCGGACGCTGTGAATTTTAATCGAGTTGCAGTCAGCTCCGCGGGCACCTTTTATTTTTTCGAACTCACTGGGATTAATCGCCGTTTTTCGAGACTGTTTTTCACTGATCATTTCCGCAGTTTTTATGGCCGTTCCTGAAGGAGCGTCCATTTTCTGATTATGATGCAGCTCCAGTATTTCCACATCAGGCAAATAGGCTGCCGCTTCACGGGCAAATTTCATCATCAGCACCGCACCAATGGCGAAGTTAGGGATAACCGCCAGCCCGACCTGATTGTCCAGGGCTTTGCGATCCAACTGCTTGAGCTCCTCGTCTGATAGCCCGGTAGTGCCAATGACACAATTAATTTTGTTGCCCAGGCATATATCGATATTGTTGTATACCACATCCGGATTGGTGAAGTCTATCATGGCATCAACCTGATGATGCTCGATGAATTCGGCCAGATCCTTTCCAACCGTCATGTCCACGCCTTTAATTCCAGTCAGTTCAGAGAAGCGTTCATCCTTGGCCCTGATGTCCACCAGACCGGACAATTCCAAATCCTTGTCTCTGTAAATGGCTTTGGCTGTTTCGATACCCATCTTGCCGAGAGCACCCACCACCAACACTTTAATGTGTTTTGCCATCATATCACTCCTTAACATTGTATCAATGTATCAACCATTGTAACCATTTTACCTGTCCCGTCAAGCTCCGGGAATGATTTCACATCCTCCTGCAGGCTTTCGCCAGGGGAACCTGATTACTTTCAGTTTAGCAAATATCAATGGTATTTGCAGAAAATCCTGGTTATCATTTTTTGACCTGCAGATATGGTGAAATTATTGCGCCGCTGAATCTGCGCTAAATTTCTGTATGTAAAGGAGCCGGCCGCGCCGGCCCCTCTGGCTTGTCAATATTTACCAAACTCATGGTCTTCCATGTCGATCAACACTTTTCTTCCGGCATTGTAACCCAAAACATCATTGGCTCCTCCATGGTAAGGCGATACGTTAATCACAGGTTGCATAACATTGTAATTTGCGGTCATTTTGTGGTCTCTTGAAACGCTTCTTCTTTTTAGCCGGAAGTGCGAAACCCGCTGTTTTAAAACCTCCGCCTGGCTGGAAAGCTGCTGACTGGCCGCTGCGCTCTGTTCCGATGTAGCGGTATTCATTTGAATGATTTCGGCTACCTGGGTGATGCCGGTATCGATCTGTGTTACACCTGTAGCCTGTTGGTTTGAGGCTACGGCAATATCACCCATTAATTCAGTGGCTTTTGATACTCCATCAACAATTCGATCCAGCGCATCGGCTGTGTTTTGAGCCATGCCAGTGCCTACCTCAACCGTCCGCATGGAGCCTTCAATCATATCGGTGGTTTCCTTGGCGGCATTTGCGGAACGGGCGGCCAGATTCCTCACTTCTTCAGCAACCACCGCAAAGCCTTTTCCATGTTCTCCGGCCCTAGCAGCCTCCACCGCAGCGTTCAAGGCTAAAATATTGGTCTGAAATGCGATTTCGTCAATGACCTTTATAATCTTGGATATTCTGGATGAAGCTTCATTGATTTGCTTCATCGCAATCAGCATTTCCTGCATCTGTTTATTGCCATCAGTGGCCTGTTCGCAGGCAGTCACGGCAAACTCGTTGGCTTTTTGGGCATTAAAAGCATTTTCCTTGGTCTGTCCGGCAATTTGGGCCACTGAAGCGGTAATCTGCTGAATGGCGGCAGCCTGCTCGGTCGCAGCCTGGGACAGGCTCTGGCTGGAATCAGCGACCTGGTTCGAACCGGCTGAAACCTGGCTGGCAGCCTGGTTTATTTCCCCGATGACATCGTTGAAAGCATTAATTATGGCATTAAGCGAACTCTTTAATGCGATGAAGTCACCGCGATAGTCGCCGATAATGGCAACATCCAGATTGCCCTGGGTCATCTCTTGCAGTACATTGGCAATTTCGGAAATATATGCTTTGATTGATGTTATCGTGGAATTCAGGGCTTCTTTCAGATTGGCGTGATCCCCCATGTAGTTCCCGGCCACCTGAACATCCAGCCGGCCCTTGGACATTTCCTCCAATACCTGAGCCGCTTCCTTAATTGGCTCGATAACCGAATCCAATGTTTCATTTACACCCTGAACTATGGCCTTGAAATCACCCTGATGCCTGGAAGCGTCGGCTCGCGTATCCAGCCGTCCTTCCACCGCCGCGGTCGACAGCATTTTAGCATCCGATACCAGCAGGTTGACTGCATCTATGGCAGAGTTAAGGTTGTTCTTAATTTCGTTGAAGTCCCCATTGTAGCTGTCGGTTATCCGCGGCGGCACATCACCCTTGGAGATCCTGTCCACGTATTCCGCAGCCACATTGAGCGGATTGATAACTGCGTCCAGAGTGGCGTTGAAGCCCTTGATAACATCCTGGTAAACTCCGCTAAACCGGCTAATGTCACCCCGGGTTGAGAGCTGCCCATTAATAGCTGCATCGCTCAGCATCTGAGCTTGTTCCACCAGCTCTTTGAGCGATTCATATGAGCTTACAATTGCAGGAACAATATTATCGTTTTCACAGCGCCTGCCGACCGCTTTGGCTTCTGCATACCGGCTCAGGTCACCTTTTGACATGCGGATAATAGCATCACTGACACTCCCAACTCTTAGCTGTACGCCATTCACTGCCTCTGCCACCTGGGCAAATATTCCTTGATAGCTTCCTTTTACGGTCCGGGTATAGTCATTTATCGCCATCAGCTGCAGGACCTCATTAGCCTCCAGAAGACCTCCCAGGCCATCTATACAGGCGTTCAGGTTGTTTTTTATTTCATTGAAGTCGCCTTTGTAATCGTCGGTAATTCTAGGGGGAATGTTCCCGTTGGCTATGCTCTCCACATATTCAGTTGTAACATTGATCGGTCCTGCAAACGCATCTACCAGAGCGTTTAAGCCACCTACCAGCTCGGCCCAGCTGCCCTCAAATCCGGAAGCGCTTCCACGTATATCCAGCTTGCCCTCTTGAACGGCTTTAATCAGCTTATTGACCTCTGCCAGCGCAGCATTGATTGTCTGTATCATCGCCGACAGGCTTTTGCCCATAAGGTCCGCCTCGGAACGGGGCTTGCAGTCTACATCCAGTTTTCCTTTGGCTATTGCTGAAGCCGTCTGAGCCTGTTCCTTGATGTTGTCGGCCATGCGCTTAAATGAATCCACCAGGATGCCCACCTCGTCTTTGCTTGAATAATCCAGCCTGATGTCAACGTCTCCCATAGATAGCAAGTTGGAAGCGTCAACCAACTGTTGCAGCGGACGAGTTATGCGGCGGGATATAAACACTCCCAGGACTATGGCCAGGAGAATGCCTCCTAGTACGAGCCCTATCATAAGCATAATTGCGCTTTGTGCGTTTTGCTTGTTCCTGGCCGCCGCTGCTTCAGCGCTGTCATCTTTCTCCTGGATGAGATTGTCAAGCGATGCGCGTACCAGGTCGCGGTTAGCCTGGACTTCCGCGCTGTAGTAATAATCGTATGCCTCTTGATCCCGGTTCTGCCTGGCCAGCTCAATTATATGCTGAACCCTGGGCTGATAAGCCTGATATGCAGCGGAAAAAGCATCAAAACTCTTTTTATCTTGCTCTGATGAAATGGTACCCTTATAAAGTGACTCCTGCTGGGCGATCTCCTTTGTCATCGCCTCTACATTGGCTACTTCCTTTTCAATCGTTGCGGAATCGTTGCGATAGGAAATGGTACTCATTTTTACATTTATGCGTTCAAAATTTTTATAGATAACCGATGAATACTCCATCGGCAAGGTCATGTTATTATACAGAACTGAATCGCTCTGACTCATTCCATTCATTTCAACGCTTCCTACGGCACCCACAATGCCAGTGATCATCGCTACCAAAGCAAATCCCAGCAATAGCTTATAAGAAAGCTTCATGTTGTTATACCATTGCATACCCGCTAACCTCCTAACCATATGGCCTCTGGAGCGTCTTGAAAAGTGAAAATAGCTTGCCGATCATGCTGAAATCACCACCAGCCTTTCCAGTTCCCGCAGATCTTTTCCGCCAGGATTGTTCGCTATCAACCAGCAATACAGTTTTAACGGTAATCTCACCTTCCTTTTTCTCAAAATTGCACTGCAGACCGGATAACGGATTGAGCATATAGTTATAATGCTCAATGATTAGAAAAACGATGCTGGCTTCAGGCTCGAGATTGTTTTTGGACAGTTCCTCATCAGGCTTATGTGGCTTATAAAAGAATTGAGAAAGGATGGAATGAGAAACAAAGCCACAGTTAGTAAAGTTGCAAAAACCATGCCAGATGATTCGGGAAGCGTAGTTCAATAATTCTCAATCAAATGCAAGTACTGCATCAAAGCGTTTCGGCGGCTCATAAAACATACGCCCGGGCTATTGTGCAGACCTGTTTAAGGAGATCAGATTGTCCCTCTTTACTGATCAATGACGAAAATTAGACTCCGGTGCAATCGAAACCTTTTGCCCGGCTTCAAGCCTTTACTGCCGTAAATTTGTACAAGTGCAGCCAATAACGTCATCAATGATCAATTTTGTCAATCAGAAATGTCATCTTCATGTTATTCACGCGCTTACTGAACTGATGATCCAGTTATTTGTTTGTTCAGGTGGAAAACTGCTATAATGCTAGAGTGTGATTTTGATATCCGCGAAAGGCCGGTGCTTTCCAGGCATGTGGCAAATATTCTAGCGAGGTTATTATAATGCCATTCGACAGTCTTGCTATCCTGGCCTTGAGCCAGGAACTTGATCAGACTTTCCAAAACGCCCGCATTGACAAAATTCACCAGCCAGATCGTGAAGAGCTGGTGCTTGGCATCCGCACCTTCGACCGGGGCAATGTCCGCCTGGTAATTTCCGCTAATTCACGCTGGGCGCGAATGCACCTTGACAATAGCAAACGGCCCAATCCAACCAAGCCACCAGCTTTTTGCATGCTTCTGCGCAAATACCTGGAAGGCGGCAAAATAAAGTCAGTACGGCAAATTGGGCTGGAGCGGATTGTCGAGTTTCACATTGAAGCTATGAATGAACTTGGCGATTGGAAAGAGCGGGTACTTATCTGTGAATTCATGGGCAAGCACTCCAACATTATCCTGGTCAATCCTGAAAATAACCAGATTATCGATGCCATCAAACGCTATGGCAGCGAATTAAGCAGCTATCGCGAAGTATTCCCCGGTCGCGAATATCTGGCTCCGCCCCCTCAGAAAAAACTCGATCCGCTGACCGAATCATATGAAGATTTTGCGGCGGCGATCTGGAAATTCGAAGGCGAGATTATAGCCACAGCGCTGCTGCACACCTATTGTGGACTTTCGCCCTTTGCCGCCCGGCAGGTCTGTCTTCAAGCCGGCTTGAATCCAAATATTGACGTAGCCAACTGCGGTGAGCTGGAATTATCGCGTTTATACGAACAAAGCCGCAAGTTGATAGCCCTGGTGGCCGCTCCGGAACGGCGCCCCTGCATCGTTTACCGGCGGGGCCGGGCCATGGATTTTGCCCCTTACATGGTTATATCCGAATTCAAGGAGCGGATTCAGAGCCTTCCATCAATGAACGAAGCCCTGGCCAGGTTTTATGAAGAACGCATGGCTTCCATCCGCCTGGACAGCGCACGGGCAGTGCTGAAAAAGAAAATGGGCGAGCGCCAGGATAAGGCTTGCAAGAAATATGCCGCACAGCAGGGGGATTTGAAAAGGTCCCGCGAAAATCAAAAGTACCGGATGTGGGGTGAACTGCTCACTACCTATGCCAGCCAGCTTAAAAAAGGAGACCTGGCAGCAGTGCTGGATGATTATTCCAGCGGCGAAAAGCTGGAGATTCCGCTTGATCCCCGTTATTCGCCGATACAAAACGCCCAGCGCTATTACAAAATATATAATAAAAGCGTCAGTACCCAGAGGCACCTCGCCGGCCTGATGGAGCAATTAGAGACGGATATGGCCTACCTGGAGTCTGTGCTGCTGGAAATAGAGCTGGCCGGCAGCCTGGACGAACTGCTGGAGATCACCGAGGAGTTGGAAAAGGAAGGTCTGCTGACCGCAAAAGCCGGCAAAAAGGCCCCAGCCAAAGATAAAAGCCAGCCGCGCCAATTCATCTCTTCAGACGGCCTTACTATCCTGGCAGGCCGCAACAACCGGCAAAATGACCGGCTCACGTTGAAAGACGCCAATCGTTCCGACCTGTGGCTTCACAGCCGGCAGATGGCAGGCTCGCATGTCATATTGAGCCTTCCGGCCGGAATAAATAGCATCCACGATGTCCCTGACCGCAGCCTGGAGGAGGCGGCGGCAATCGCGGCCTATTACAGCCGGGGCCGGGATTCTTCCAAGGTGGAAGTGGATTACACCTTCCGCCACCAGGTTCAGAAACCGCCCGGAGCCAAGCCCGGCATGGTCATATACCATCAGTACTGGACCATAATTGTGGATCCTAATAGCCCCACCGTACAGCAAATGATCGCCGACACCGAAGCGGAGCTTGTATAGAACCTGTAGCAGCCTTCGAACCCTAGTCGCGCAGCCAGCTAATCATGCCATGGGCGGCCAGGGTTTTGCAGGCCTGCTCCCCGTCCTTGCGGGGCACGGTCAGCTTCAAGCTGCCTTCGTCCTCATCGCGAACGCTCAATACATGTATATCCTGAATATTAATCTGTTCTTCACCCAGTAAAATCCCGATCCTGCCGATCATACCGGGCTGGTCAGGCACAATTGCCACCACATCGACCGAATCTTCCAGGCAAGGGCGGGCTGGAACCATGCCCTGCTTCATGTTTCTGGAGCTATCCAGCAGCATACGGATTTCATCCCATGCATCGTCGTTTATAAGATCGCGCATTTCGTACATGCCGCTTACAAAACGGTCAATTTCCTCAACCAGGGCCTTCTTATTGGCGGTAAACACCGCAGTCCAGAAATCCGGGTCTGAACCGGCCACCCGGGTCATATCCCGCAAAGATCCCCCGGCCATAGCCAGAGTCTGCGGCGATGAGCAGAAACTGTTCATCAGGGCAGAAGCTATAACATGAGGCAAATGGCTTACCCGGGCTACCGCTCGGTCGTGCTCCTCCGCACTCATGCAAATCACCCTGGCCCCGGTTCCACCAATAACCTCGGTCACTTCAGTCAGAAGATCGGTTGGAAACTCTTCCGGAGGAGTCAAAACATAGGCGGCATTTTCGAGCAGGAACTTGTCGGCCGCTGATATGCCATTCTGTTCGGAGCCGGCCATGGGATGGCCGCCGACATAATATACATTGCCGGGCAGAAGCTCCTGGTATGCCTTCATTATGCTGGCCTTGACGCTGCCCACATCGCTTACGACCGCACCCGGCTTTAACCAATCCTTGATAGACAGCAGCGTCTTTTCCATCGCTCCCAGAGGGGTGCAAATGATAACCAGGTCGCAGGATCCCAATGCCGCTCCGTCCAAAAAACCGTCAACGGCTCCCATTTCCCTGGCTTTTGCTACTACGCTGTCATCCATATCCCGGCCGCAGACATGCACATCGGAGCCTTTATTCTTGAGCGCCATGCCCAGAGAGGCTCCGATCACACCCAGGCCAATAATTCCAATCTGCCTGATTCTATTATTCATCAGTGAACTCCGTTGCTTACCGCTTCCTTGATATTGCGGGCCTTTTTGACCAACCTGGCAAAATCTGCTGGATACAGGGACTGCGGGCCGTCGCTAAGTGCTTCATCTGGATTGGGATGCACTTCCACGATGAGTCCGTCAGTTCCGGCTGCCACAGCGGCCAATGCCATGGGCTCCACCAGGGAGCGCTTGCCGGTTCCATGGCTGGGATCGACAATAACCGGAAGGTGGCTGAGCTGTTTTACCAGGGCTATCGCGCTCAAATCCAGCGTATTCCTGGTATAGGTTTCGAAGGTCCTGATCCCGCGTTCACACAGGATAATATTTGGATTTCCGCTGTTCAGAATATATTCGGCCGCCATCAGCCACTCTTCAATAGTGGCCGAGAGCCCCCGCTTGAGCAGGATGGGCTTGTTAACCTGGCCCAATTCCTTCAGCAGGAAAAAGTTTTGCATATTTCGGGCGCCCAGCTGGATAATGTCTGAATACTCGGCTACCATTTCCAGGTTGCGCTGGTCCATGACCTCGGTCGCAAACGGCAAACCGGTCAATTCGCGGGCTTCGGCCATTATCTTCAAGCCTTCCTCGCCCAATCCCTGAAATGAATACGGCGAAGTGCGCGGCTTAAAAGCTCCGCCCCTCAAAAGATCTGCGCCTCCAGCCTTGACTGCCCGGGCTGCTTCCAAAAACTCTTTTCGCCCTTCCACAGCGCATGGCCCGGCTGCTATCACCAGGCTGCCGTCCCCGAAGGACACTGGCCCGACGGTTACCACGGTATTTTCTTCTTTAAACTCCCTCGAAGCCATCTTGAACGGCTTCATAATCGGCACGACTCTCTCTACTCCGGGAAAAGACTCGATCCTTTCCCTCTCTTCCGGTCCAGCCGAACCAATGACACCCATAATGGTTCGATTCACGCCTTTTGATAAATGCACGCTGAAACCCATCTCCTCTAATCTCTTCTCAACTGTCTGAACTCTCTCTTCGCTGCAGCCTTTCTCCATTACAACGACCATAACTACCAATCCTCCATCTCTCCGGGCGAACGAAATGAAACGAAAAAGCCCATGGAAAAGACCATGAGCTGGATCAACCAATCCATATAACCCACTATCATTCCGTCCTACCCTTTGCAATAACTTGAGCCATTTCTACCATACTACAGTCTGAATAGACATTTTTATATTAACACAGCAACCGCCTATCTTCAACATCAGGAAGCGATATACTGGCCATTTTACATAAATTTTACTCATTAAGACAGTTATACTGTGCGGCTGCCCGGTTTAACCGCCGGCAATTTGCCTTCCTGGCATAACGGACAGGCGGCATCTTCCCATGATTCGATATCCATAGTCAAAACGGCTTCGGTCTTCACTCCGAAATCCACCGCTCCGCCGCTGCGGTCCACCAGCACGCCCACTCCGGCCACTACGCCGCAGAGGCTTTTTATGACTTCAATAACCTCTTTCACTGAACCTCCGGTAGTTACAACATCTTCAACCACCAGCACTTTTTGCCCGGGTTTAATTTCAAATCCGCGGCGCAGGGCCATGGCCCCGTTTTCCCGCTCGCAAAATATATTTTCCACTCCCAGCTGCCGGGCCACTTCGTAAGCGATAATAATCCCACCCATAGCCGGTCCAACCACCAGTTCAATTCCATCAGAAGCGAATTTTTCAGCCAGGTGGCGGCTCAACTGTTCAGTGTACACGGGGTATTTCAACACCTGGGCACATTGCATATACTGATTGCTGTGCCGGCCCGAAGTCAGGCGAAAATGCCCATTCAACAAGGCCCCTGAATCCGAAAATATTTTAGTGGCTTCATCTTTGTTCAGCATGTTATCCCTCCAGCTCTTCAATAATTTTATGGGCAGCATCCCGCGGTGATTCCGCCTGGCAGATAGGCCGACCGATAACCATGTAATCAGCTCCCATATCCAGGGCGTCCTTCGGGGTCGTAACCCGCACCTGGTCGTTTTTCTCTGACCAGCGGGGGCGAATTCCCGGGGTCACGATGAGGAAATCCGGCCCGCAAACCTCGCGCACTGCGATGATTTCCTGCGGAGAACACACCACGCCGTTCATCCCTGATTCCTTGGCCATCAAGGCCCATTTCTGCACTACTTCCCGGATCGGCATACCACTCACCAGCAGTTCCTTTTCCAGCTGGGTTTCGGATATGCTGGTCAAAACGGTGACTGCCAGTACGATGGGCACCTTGCGGCCGGTTTTGGCAGCTTCCTGCTTGACCCCTTCAGCCATGGCCTCCATCATCTGGCGGCCTCCGGCGGCGTGAACATTGAACATCATCGCATCCAGCCGGGTCAGCACCTTGCCGGCCTGGGCCACGGTATTGGGAATGTCGTGCAGCTTCAGGTCCACAAAAACCTTGCCGCCCAGGGCGTTAATATCTCTGACTATATCCGGGCCCTCGCTGTTGAAAAGCTGCATCCCGATTTTGAATGCTCCCACCAGATCGTGCAATTCCCCGGCCAGTTTCAGGGCCTGCTCCCTGGTGTCAACATCCAGGGCCACTATGATTCTATCTTTTGCCTGCAAATCTTAACCTCCCAATATAGGTGAATGCCGCCTCCGGGCAGCACCCTTAAGTATTTTTGCTCGTTACTATTATAACTTGATCGCCTGGCAGTTCAAAGTTTTTAAAGCTTTCACATTTCCAGGTAGCGGCTGACCGTCTCGCGAATCTCCCTGCGAAGCTGAACATCTTCTATCCAGCCGCATATTGAAGTCAATCTTTCCTTGGCAACCGAGCGGATTTGGTGTGCCATTAATATCGAATCCTGACTCAAGCCAGCTCTTTCCCTTGTTAACAGCACTTCAGTAGGATATATCTTTCGTCCGGGCTTCATTGAGGTGATGGAAAGCACGGTTACAACCGGCAGATGACGGTTAGCCGCTTCGGTAGAAATAACCAGGGCAGGCCGACGCCCGGCTTGTTCCGAACCTTCAACCGGATCAAGGTCTACCCAGAAGATAGCCCACTGGTATTGCTGATCTGTCATTTTGAACCACCATCCTCGCGGTCCACCCATTTATAATCCTCCATGCACTGGTTGATGTCGTTAATGAACATTTCGTCACTGGCAGCTTCAGCCATGGCTGCTTCATAAGCCTGCATCTCCAGCTTCTTGAGGTATTCTTCAATCGCCTTGCGGACCAGAGCATTGGCGGAAGCCGCCCGCCCCGCCTGCACACAATCCTTAACCGCCTCCAGCAACTCTGCTGGAAGAGAATAGCTAACATTTTTCAGGCCGGGCATAATCATCCCACCTTTCACAATAATAATCTTATTGTATTACTGCCCATATGAATTTTCAATGCCGTAATAGAAATCGCCCGCAAAAATTGGGTAGTAATTGGCAAAATCACCGAGATCTTTCCGGTGATTTATAAATGCAGGGCTGCGTAAAAAATTATGATAAAATTATTATGAAGTGATGATCATAATGGATCTTTCGTGCACTGCGCCAGAAATACTTCCACTGATGATATTCAATTAAGGCAAGGATAATTGTTGCATGAATAATGCCTCTTCACTGTGGATCAATTATTTCTCTGGAACCGGCAACGCTTTAACCGCCAGTCGCTGGATAGCGGAAAATGCCCGCAACCGGGGCATGGAAGCGCATATTCAGTCTATTGACCGCTTTGATCGCCATGCGATCGCGAGACCGGCCGCTGGTGCCGTGCTTGGTTTTGCCTATCCCACCCACGGCTTCGCCCTGCCCTGGTTCATGCTGAAATACATAATTTTTTACCCCCGGGGCTGCAATTCGGTGTTTCTGCTTAACACCCGCGCCGGCATGAAAATTGGCAGCTGGAACACCCCCGGCCTGTCCGGCCTGGCCCTCCTGCTCCCGATACTAATTCTGCTCATAAAAGGCTATCATATCAGCGGCGTGATGTCCCTGGACATGCCTTCTAACTGGATTTCCGTCCATCCCGGCCTGTTTCCCAGCGCAGTTGATTTTATTGTTCAAAAATGCCATGCCAAAACCAATCGCTTCAGTGAAAAAATCTTGAGCGGCCAGCGTGCCTTTCCCTGGTATTTCCTGGTTTTTATTCCCCTGGACCTGGTTGTAAGTCCGATCAGCATTTTGTACCTGTGCCTGGGCCGCTTTTTCCTGGCCAAGACCTTTTTTGCCTCGAAAAAATGCAACGGCTGCAAGATTTGCGCTGAATATTGCCCGGCCGGAGCGATCCGAATAATCGATGATCGCCCCTATTGGACCTTCTATTGCGAGAGCTGCATGCGCTGCATGAATACCTGCCCACAGCAGGCCATTGAAACATCCCATTCCATGGCCGCATTGATGATCGCAATAACCGCTTCCCTGCCGGTTGCATACTATTTAACGGCTTTTACAAACAAAACCAGCCTGGTATTGAGCGAGTCCGCTTTCTACATGGCTGACCGCACTCTCACCTGGCTGTTCACCCTGGCTATTATCTATGTTCTATATGTACTGATGTTTGCATTGCTTCGCAATCCCCTGGTAAACCGCTTCTTTGTCTATACATCCCTGACCTACTACTGGGCCCGCTACAAGGCCCCGGGCATCGGTCTCAAGGATTTCAAGCGCGGCGGAGTCCGGGATACCGGCCCGAAGAAGGCCGGAGGCGGAATAGATGCGTACTGCGAAGAGCATACAGGGGATGATCTCTGAACACTGCTGGCTGGAAGAAGCTTAAGATCTATTCGCACCTAACTGGCTGATAATGCCTTCTATAACCAGGACCGCTTCGTCCCGGGAATTCTCCGCAGTCCACCCCTGCTCGGCGATCAATTCGAAGAACACTTTGTCAAAGGCTTCTATCTTGGCCCTCATGCTGGGCGCGTGATGAGTGAACATGGTCTGCCGGTAGCCCTCTCCCATGGCTGAGGATATGGATTCGGCAAAGAACCAGTCATCCACCATGGTAACGCTTTCCATAGAATCCATGCGGCGGTTGATGGCCACCTGAATCATGCCGGCTGGCATGGACTTCAGAAATTGGAGCAGGGTTTGCAGCCGGACGATGCGAGCTTCCACACCATAGTCATGGTAATCCAGATCAGGATTGACAATAAGCCGGCAGCCGGCATTTCTGGCATGCTGCTCCAGGGCCAGCCGCTCGCCCAGTTGGAGGCGGCAATGGTAGGCTCCTTTGTACATGCTGCCATAACGCGTTTTCCAGTCCGGATGGGTGATGGACTTATCGGGAATATTGAAAGAGCTCAAGGCCCCCTTCTGCCGCACATAACCGCTTACTCCCATTTCTGACACCCGTTCAGCGTAAGCAATCATCATCATGGTGCGGTCTTCGCCCAATTCAGCGCACTGATAAAGCGTGAACTTCGGTTCTGAAAAACTGGCAACCAGCCCTTCCAGGGCATTTCTAGTCAGGGTTCCCTCGATCTCTTTTACGGAATCCTTTATTTGCAGGGCATGTAATCCCTGGAGCATTTCTCCGAGCGGTACAATTTTCGCAACCGGCAATACCGGGATGTTATAGGCCATCGCATACCCGATTTCCTGGTGCACCCAGCCCCGTTGGCTGGACGATTCCGTAATGAGCGGCAGGAAAATGTGAGCATGGGTTATAGACTGCTTGATCTCTTTATGAAAACCCGAGCCCGGGGAAAAGTCCTTATCCCACATGGGCCGGACCTTCAGCTTCCGCAACAGTTCATCCAGCTCATCAACCATCTGGCGGTCTTCATGAGAATAACTGATAAATACCCGGTATTCCTCCATCGCGCTGCCTCCCAGACCTTAATGTGGACGATATGTTGGGGTAGATCCCGCTCATCCTGCAGGAAGCGGATATTCTGCCGATTCCGTTTATCCTGCCCGTATTCATCCTATTTGTTAAATTATATTGTATCATTGCTGAACCCCTTTCAGAGAAGCAGCATCTAGGTCGTGTCAACTCTTCGTGGGTAACTCCCTACGAAATAATTTAATTTATTTTTGATGATAATAGCATAATGTTCTGCATTCCCTTGCTATGGGACTTGGCTCGTTCCAGGCCAGAATGCGGACTATACATACTGTGTTGTTACAGCCACGCAGGGCGCGACCTTGATTAATTCGCGCCTGACCGCCAGCCACTTGTGTCAATCCACGCGCCCACCGTTGTCATCTCATCTTATTTATATAACGCCAGCATCTTTTTCGCCTGCTCCCGGATTTGTCCGCGCAGGCTTTGCGGACTAATTACTTCCACCGCATCGCCCCATTGCATTATCCAGGATTTCATCTCGATTAGCCCGCTCACTTTATACTCGACAATAATGCTGCCATCAGGCTGAATTTCTTGAATAACCTGGCTGTCTTGATAGCGGACAATTTTGAGCCTTTCTGCCACTTCCGGCTTGAACCGGATAATCACCTTCGTTAACTCATCATCGTTGAACACACCCCAGCTGTTGTTAAGGTATGTGTCTAAATTGAAATATTCAGGATAATTGTAGGTCTGTTGCAGCAATTTGACCGAAGCGATCTGATCAATCCGAAAAGTCTTGTATTTATTGTGTTTGCGGTCCATCCCCACCAGATACCAGACGCCCCGCTTGCAGATAAGCCCCAGCGGTTCAAGGGTGCGTCGCATCGAAGAGCCGTCCAGCTTCAAGTACTGGAACTGCAGGGCCTTCTGCTCGACCAATCCGTTAATTAAAGTTTCCAGGACACCGCAAAAGCTGCCCGGATTTATCAGGGTATCCCCCACTACCCGCACCCTTTTCTGCAAATTCGCAGTATTGCGGGCTAGATGGCTATGGCAGACTTTCTCCATCTGGTCGCGCACGCAGCTGGTAGACTCATCCAATAGCGTGTCCTTGAAAAGCAAGGTGCTTACATACATCAGGATGTTATGTTCTTGCTTCATTTTTGGCAAGAAGGTGTTGATGAGGGCATAACGCTGGCCATTGGCGGGCCTGGTGATCGGAATATGAATCTTTTCTAGTTCCTTGATGTCACGATATATCATGCGCTTGAGGGCATCATCTGCCGCAGGCTGGCCCTCACTCTCCCAAATAACGTGCCTGTACAGGGACATTAGATCAGTCAGATCGACTCCTCCGCTATGCGTATGATTTTGCAGATACTGGTAGAGGTACAAGACCCTTTCAATAGGATGAGGGCCTTTCGAATGGCGGTTTCCACTGTTAATAGCTTCATCCAGCTGTTTATCCGTCAGACGCTTATCATTTCTAAATACATTGAAGCGGCCTTTTTTACATATTTCCGGCCGGTCTTTCAGATTGTGCAACTGCCGGTAAAGGTCAGATCGGCTGATACCCAGTTCAGCCAGGGCCACTTCCTCATCCACCCGCTCCCGTGCTATTAGATACTGATGAACAGCAACAGCCTGGCTGGCCACATACATTATGCGGCTCTGCTGGTTCTGGGCCATACGGACACCTCCGCAACTGTATTTTCCGGGACATCTGCTCGATAGAGTTTCCCATATATTATTATACAGTTCTCATTTTCAAGGCAGCAGTTGATTTTCCCAAACTTTCAGTCATTTTTTGCAGTGGAACAGAAATGCTCTTCCATGTTCATACAATTTCTAGGGCATAGTGCTGGGAACTGCACTTTATTATCAATGCTTCCCTTCCATATATTCCTTGGTCATAATATCCATCAGGTTCTGGACATACAAGAACGTCTGCTTTAAGCCTATTTCCCAGCACCAACAGCTTGAGGCAGTCCGCCAATTAAATAACATTCGTTAACATGGGCGCCGCTCCAGCTTTCATGGTTCATCGACGGGAATTTCTCTTCATAGGTATATTTACTGCTGGATAATGCCGCTACGAAAACGTATACGGGCATGTTTTCAGCGGTAATACGATTAAAAATACCAGTTGGCTTGCATGCCCAGTCCACTTATGTTTCAATCTACGCGCCCACGCGGGGCGCGACGAAGAGACAAGCTGGATTAATGGCTAGCAGCCTGTGTTGGTATCCGAGGTTGCTGAATCAAAAGATGCCAAGCATCTAGCGTTTACCACTTGTTGGTAATAATCAAATAGCAATATTACTGGTTTTGGGACGGTTTACACGGTTTGGTACCGTATACCAGTCTTATATAGCTTTAATATGTTGTGAACGGCACATGTAAATCACCAAATGGAGCGTGGTTTATCTATGCCGCGTTGCAGAAATTGTCTCAAATTCAGCTGTTGTTTGATAAACCCATATACTGGCTCAAACGAGGCCATTCTTAATTTGTACAGAACCCGGCCTGCCTTGGTACTCAGTCTTCGTCTCATCTTGTAGGCTCGGCTGGCATTTTTCGGAATTCTGCCCCAATATCGTTTGGGATTTCGCCAGGTGTTATGCTTTATCTGGTCTGGGGGTATTAAGGGCTCCACTTGTACGGATTCCAAATATTCCAGATTATATTCGCTAAAGCATCCGGCATCCACACAACATCTAACCGGCTTGCGCCCGGTGTTTTGTTTGACCTGCTCCATTTGGATAATAAGTTGATTGCAGTCGGCTGCTGCACTGCTTACGTCAGCTGCCAGGATAATATAGCTTTCAACATCCACAGTCGCCTGGGCATTGTAAGCCTGAACAGATGCTTTGTCGGAGTTCCCCATTATCCGCGACTCGGGATCCGTAAAGTTATATTGGTCTTTGTCATCTGGTTTAGCCTGTTCCGGGTCTTTGCGAGGATTGTACTCCTTGCCATCTTTGGCAGCCTTTGCCCGGTTCTGTTCCTGTTTGCGTTTTGCTTTGTCGATGGCTTCGGCTTCTAAATCAGCTTTGGCCTTTTTTATGGCGGCGATGTGGTTTTCCGTTGTTGCGAGTTCATCTGGCAGTTCCCAACCCGCACGGTTACCCATTTGCTCGTCATCATCACGGTCATTGGAATCTAACTGGTCCAGGTATTCCCGAGCTGTTTTTTGCCACTGTTCTTCCTTTTTGACCATATAGCCATAGCTTATGGCACTGTGTTTAGAAGCATTGGCCTTAATATAAGTGCCATCAACGGAACCTGGTTCATCTTAACCAGCCCTGTTTCGTCTGTAAGACAAACACTTTCGCCGAGAAGGTTTTCCAGTACTAAACGATGACGACGCCTAAACTCTGATATAGTCCAGAAATTTGGTTGTTGGTTGCATGACATAAAACGGAATCCGCCATCCTCATACAAAGACTGTTCAATCTTCCGTGAGGAGTTGAAACCTATGGCTTGAGCATCAAGCAGTATTTCAACCATCATTGCAGAATCGTAGGGAGGTTGACCGGACAGTTCAGTGTAATTATCATAAATGGCTGATAGGTCTATGATTGACACCACCTCGTCGATAAAATGGGCCAGATGATTTGCGGGTAACCAGTCACGCACTTATGGCGGAAACAACATGATTTAATCTGGTTGGTAATCTCTGAATTTCTTCTTCTTATCATTTTTCATGTTGTATATATTCGCCAAAACTCCGGCATATTGCTCCTTTTAAGTGTGTTTTTGTTCTAAAACTTCGATTTTGTTAAGCTGTATTCACACAGGCTGCTAGGCATTTAAATAGTCCTCGTATATAATTATGCCCAGTACTGCAAAATGGAGTGGATTGTGATTAGCAATAATAATCAGGCGCTGCCTCAAGGGACCACGCTGAACAATGGCCAATATGTTATAGACAAGCTTCTTGGACAGGGCGGATTTGGCAAACGTGTTGAAGGGGGCGCGCATGTTCAATAAACAGAAAACAAACATTCCAGTCGCAGGATGATGGGAAAACATTAAAGGGGATATTTGATGAAGCTATTTAGAACTGGAAGACTTAATCGTGCTTTAATCGGCCTAATCATGGTGGGCTCTTTATTGTGCTGCTGTAACCAGGTAGAAGCAGAGCCGGGAACAACAATCACTGTAAAAGTGGATGGGGTTAAGGTGGATTTTGACCAATCGCCGGAAGTCATTAATCAATGTGTGATGGTTCCTATGGGGCCTATATTTGATGTCATGGGCGCCACTCTTAGTTGGGATGGAGATTCTCAGACGGCCACAGCAATTAAAGGCTCCATTAAAGTCGTAACGCAGGTTGGAAACTACAGAGCCTATGTAAATGACGTGCCCCAAGCTCTGAGTGTTGCGCCGGTCGCTATGGGCGGGCGTGTTTTAGCCCCTCTGCGTTTCGTAGCAGAGTCTTTGGGTTACATAGCTGAATGGGATGAATCCACCAAGACCGCCGATATAACATTCGATAATGAAGGGATGCTGGATCATAGCACCTCAAATTCTCAACCAGAGGATAGCTACATACCAAATTCATTGACTGGGCAAACCGTGTACTTTGGCAATTACGAGCAGGATAACAATACTGCCAACGGACCGGAAGCTATTGCATGGAAAGTATTGGAAGTAAAAAATAATAAAATGTTGTTAATAGCCGAAGAGGGCCTCGATTGTATGAAATATGACGAGACAGATACCGCAATCACATGGGAAAAGAGTACCCTTCGGCAGTGGCTTAACAGAGACTTTATCAATGCCGCATTTTCTATCGAGGAACAGGAGCGAATAGCTATAACAATGGTGCAAAATCCTGTGAATCCCATATATGGGAGAGACGGCGGTAATGATACGCAAGACAGAGTGTTTTTATTGAGTATTGATGAAGCAAAGCAATACTATATTAACGACCCGCGGGAACAAAGTGCTGAAGCCATCGCTAAGGAATACTCTATTCCTAATGTTTTAAGGTTTTTGAATGCAACCGATTATGCTGTAGCGCAGGGAGTCGTGCTATTTAATTCACAACAAGCGCCTTTAATGCAAATGAATGGTAATTGCTGTTGGTGGCTTCGGTCATCAGGCGCACACGACAGGGTCGCCGCGTATATAGATGTCAACGGCGACATTATGGAGGGCGGTGGATTCACGGTCTTCTATGGTCTTGCTGTTCGCCCCGTAATGTGGGTAGATAAATAATTAGAAATCGGTGAATGTTGATATCGCCGGGCACAATCGCCCGGCTCATTTTATTGTACACCTTCTCAATTTGCACACAATCTGCTAGTTAGATTGTTTCAATCCACGCACCCACGGGAGGGCGCGACGATGTCGAACCTAACGAAGAAGAGCCGTCTACGTGGTTTCAATCCACGCACCCACGCGGGGTGCGAAACCACATAGCGTAATACGCCGCTCATTATGGTTGTGCCAAGAATGTTGCGCATATTCGATTGCCGCTTGGTAACCGGCTACTAGCCGGCATACTCACCAATATGTTCTTCTTGCATTTGGTACAGATGGTTCATGCTCATGTATCGCTTGGTGCCCCAGGCCTGGCTGGCCACATGCCGCAACCTGGCGCATACTAGCATTAACGCAGAATTGCCGTTCGGGAACGCGCCGATTACACGTGTTCGGCGGCGGATCTCCCGGTTGAGCCTCTCGATCACATTGTTGCTGCGGATCTTTGACCAGTGAACATTCGGGAAATCCATGTAGGTCAAGGATGCAAAAATGCTGTTCTCAACTTTCCTGCCAGCTTCCTTGAGCTTCATTTCACGTAGCTTGGCGACCACTCGTTCTGCCTTTGCTTTGGCTTTAGCTTTGTTCTCCTGGGCGTGAATAGCTTTGAGCATGGCAGCTATTTCTTTCATTTTCGAGCGCGGCGTTACCGAGAATACATTGCGGTAAAAATGTACTGTACAGCGCTGGTACTTGGCTTCCGGATACACCTCGGTGATGGCTTCTAAGTAAGCGTCAAATAGACCACACCTTCAAGTCTTCGCCCGTGGATGAGACAAGAGGCTGAACTCAAGATCGAAGGAGGTTTGGCCATGAAGACCCAGGATCTGGCGAAGACTTGAAGGTGTCGGCCATTTGACGCTTACCTTTATAAAAACCATTGAAAAGGGGCGGCCGCATAAGCTGGCCGCCCCCAATCCCCCCGGGAGTCCGTTTGGAAAAGCCCCGGTTATACCACCCGGGCGATCTTTTCTAATTCTTCTGCCATGCTGGTCATTTCCTCCACCTGGGCCGTCACTTCCTCTGTGGCTGCAGCCTGTTCCTCGCTGGAACGCAGGGTCACCGAACTGCCTTTGATCGTCTCTTCGATTTTCACCTTGATGGCATCAGTAAGGCCGCGGATTTTGGAGACGGTATCCTTGGATTCGTCGGACAGCTTGCGGATCTCTTCAGCCACTACGCCAAACCCCCTGCCCGCTTCCCCGGCCCGGGCAGCTTCTATAGCGGCATTTAAACCCAGCATTTTGGTTTCTTCGGCTATTTGCCTTATGAATCCCAGTATTTCGTTAATATCTTCGGATAGAAGTGCAATCTCCTGAACATTGGAATTCAAGGCCTGTTCACTGGTGTTTATTTCAAATGCCGAAGCCGCCAGTTCCTCGATGGCCGAGGCTATCTGCCCCATGCCTTCATGCAAATTATGTGACATGCCCCGCAGTCTCATGGCGGTGCGCTTGGGAGTGGCGATGCCGAAGGTCCCTATTACCAGGGTGGGATCATCCTCATCATATAACGGGAAGTTTCCTACCAGGCACTCTTCGCCGTAGGCGCTGGCGTCAATTTCCTTGACTATGGATTGTTTTTGCCTGATTGCATGATAGGCGACCCCGCCTTCGCTGATTTTGGAGCCAACACTGATGGATGGCAAATCAAACTTGCTGTCGCCGTAACGGTGAGTGAATGCTTCAACATCGGTCAGGTAAGTAAAACAGCCATCTGGGAAAACCCCGGAAAGTATGGGGGCAAAGTCCTTGAAGGCCATTTCCAGGGGATTAATGCGGGGAACAGCAATTACCACGCATCCTAATATTTCATTTCCTTCGATTATCGGTGCAGCCGTAATTACGAGACGGACACCGTAGACTATGGCTGCGACTTTGTCGGTCATTATCTGCTTGTTTTGCATGGCCCGGGCTGCCACTCCGTCTGGACTTATCGTATCGCCTTCGACAAAAACCCGGGTTGGAAAACTCCTGGCATTCGCCACCCAATCAAAACGCTTGCCGATTATCACCGTGGCAACCGCCCCTTGCGGAAAAAGGTCAAGCATCAACGGTGCTATTACTTTAAATGATTCTGCATCTGAACGATTTATCATGTTGCGCTCCTTTCAATCTGTACACCCTGGTTGCCTTTTAATTCTCTCTCTAATTACTTGGCTTACAGATCCTGGCTGTTATCACCGGCTTGTTTCGCGATGACACCTGCCTGGTCCATATCCAACACGACCTGAATTCTCTCATCGACCATTATCCCTGAACTAATTGCAAATCCTCCCCAACTATCAATCCCCCCTTTGCCAATCCTGATTATTTTCTCCAGCCTGCCCCTTATTTTTGCTCGATTTATGTTAACGTCCGGGGGTTTCCATACAAAAAGTAATATATAACCACGAATATTCCGCTTCAGATAACACTTGTTCACATTTGTACATGTGCAGTGCCTTTTTGTCTGACTATTCCGAATTTTCAATCTATATTAAATTATGGAAAAATATATATCATTTTACAGGTACGGTCAAGCCCCGCTCATTCGTTATTGTGGCTTGTTGAGAGAATTAAGCGGAAGTAAGAAAGGAAATAGTGGTTAGGTAAACATTGTACAACTGCCGTTATGAAAGCTGAATCAGCAAGCCGCTGACTTCTGGCGCCTGTTCATTACTGGCAGTCAAATTATGTGCTGATCCCGGCAGTTGGAACCTGGTTCAGTGCGTATTCAATAAATTCGTCAGGCTTTTCCAGGGACAGGTAGAAGCGCTGGATGCCTATAATCGGACGGAAGAATCCAGGCAAATCATGTTTAGCAGCCAGTTCAACACAGACATTGCACTTGTCGCCGGCAGCCAAAAACATGGCTTCAGGTTCGCTGCGGCTAGGCTGCGGCGCATAACCGGGAGGGGAGCATGCCACCCGGCTGATTCCGCAGATATCCTTCCAGTTAATCTCCTGGTGAACGTGAACTCCCAGGCGAAAGACGATACCGCGCTCTAAAACCTGGTGAGGATATATGCGCATGGCTTTATAGTAGCCCATGAGCCACAGAATGGCCCATAGGCCCAGTCCCGTATGCAGGAGCTTCCACATCTGCATCTCCTGCGGCAGCAGCAGCGCCACCAGGAGAATTTCCAGACCGCAAAGGCCGCAGATAACCATAACCAGCAGACGGTGGCTGTCGAGGCGTGTATAAAAGCAGCCTTCGGTGCAGGCCGGCGCTGCTTTCTTGATCGGGCAAATCAGGGCAAAATATAGCCGGGGTTCAAGCATTATTAATCGGGCGGCCCGGGCTGGCATTATTACTGCCAGGGCTTCTTCCCAGGCATCAAGAATATATCGGCCCTCATGGCGTTGAAACCTGAATTGGCGATAGACGCGCAAAAAACTGGCCACGAAAATCAGGATCAGCAGAAGCTCAAATATCCCGGCAAGAATTAGAATCAAACTGGAATCCATGGTTCACTCCTCCTTTGACGGCTTCAACATTGAGTGGCAGAGCTCCATAAAACGTGCCTGGGATGGGGAAAGCGCATCTTGCAACATTTCATCCATCAAGCTGGCGAAGGGGCTTTCCGGGTAAGACCCGGGAGAAGGCAGGCCCGGTATGGAAAGCTCGGCCAGGGCGGTCGCATAATCCCGTGCAAGCTCCTCAACCTCCAGGCTGTTGGCCGGGACAGCGGCCAGCTCATGCAGACGAATGCCCAGGTCAACAAAGCGTTGTAAAAGGTCGGGATTATTCTGAAAATGAGCGGCCACATCGGACAGCAACTGCTCATGGCCTGTATCCCATTCGTAACCATCCAGGATTTCGCACAGCTGTTTTTCCTGGCGGGCCATTCCCGGATTGGATTCGTAGAGTTCCCTTCCCAAAGCACCACGTATGTACTGGTAACTGGGGGGATCCCCCAGCGACTCACTCAGCTCGGCTGAATGCTGAGCCATCATCATGCGTACGCTTGCTAGCTGAGATTCTAGCGTTCTGATCTGCCCGGTTATCTCCTGCTCTCGTGACTTGAGATATTCCTGGAGGAGCTTCCGGGCATCAGAATCCGCAACCAGGCAACCGATTTGCTTGAGGCTCAATCCCAACTCCTTTAATCTCCGTATAAGAAGTATTCGTTTCATGTCATCAAGTCCATATAATCGGTATCCCGCCGGAGAGCGCCCGCATTCCGGCAGCAATCCCAGCTTGTGGTAATGAATGACAGTCTTAACGCTCAGGCGGTTCAAGCGGGCAAATTCCCCGATATAGAGCTTGCTTCTCATGTCAGCACCTCACTTTTCAACCAGTATAAACCCCCACCCAGGGTCAGGGTCAAATAGATATATGCGCATTTCGGAAATATTATGGTGAAAGGCTGTTGAATGGCGCGATCATAGTGGAGTTTCGTGACGTCTAGTGCCTGCGGTTAAGCCTTGGAATGACTGGATACGTGCGTGCTGGGCTTTAACTCCCGGGCAGCATGCTGGCAACATATCTGGCAATCGCCAGGCAGGAGGTCAGTCCGGGGGATTCGATGCCAATGAGGTTGATCCAGCCAGGAAATCCCCGGCCGCTTTCTTCGGCAATGATGAAATCCCGCATGGGTTCTCCCGGACCTTGCAGCTTGGGCCGGATGCCCGCAAAGTCGGGGCTGAGGTCCTGGGGCTGCAATCCGGGCAAGTAGCGCCGAGCCGCATTGTAGAAGGCTTTCAGATGGGTGGGGTCAACGGTATAGTCAGAATCATTTATGTATTCGGCGCTGGGCCCCAGGCGCAGCTGTCCGGACAGGTCAAAGCTTAAATGAATGCCCAGGCTTTTGTCGGTAGGCACAGGATAGACCAGGTGGTTTATCTTCCACCGGGAGCGCAGCTTGAAGTATTCCCCTTTGCAGGGATGCATTATGTACCCGGCTTCCTGTGCATCAATGCCCAGCGTGGCCGCCAGGCGCGCAGCCCCTAATCCGGCCGCATTGATCACCCGGCGGGCGCTGATTCGCTCACCCCCGCACTGCAGGTGATAATAAGCTCCGTCCCATTCCGCCGATTGCACAGCGCAATCCAGAACCAGGCTGACACCGCGGCTGCTGGCTTCATATTGCAGGCTCTGAACCAGGCTGTGGGCGTCAATGGTACCCGTCTCCGGGAACAGCAAGCCCTCTGATGCAAATATATCCGGTTCCAGGCTAGGAATCTCTTCTTTTGATATCCAGCGGCAATCCACCCCGTTCCGGTCCGCCTGTTCGGATAGGCATTGGAGCTCTTCATGTTCGCTTTCCTGGCAGGCAATGAGCAGCTTGCCGCATCGCCGGTGGGGAATATTGTGTGTGCGGCAATAATCATAGAGCAAGCCGCGGCCTTCTACGCACAGCCGGCTCTTGAGCATGTCAGAGGGATAATAAAGGCCGGAATGAATTACCTCGCTGTTGCGGCTACTGATTTCCTGGCCGCTTTTGCGGTTCTTTTCCAGAATGAATATGGAGGAATCCCGGTTGCGGGAAAGCTCTGCGGCTATGGCCAGGCCAATAACCCCGGCTCCTATTATTACTATGTCGGCAGCTTCCAAAACCCTGACTCCTTAAACCCTGGTGATTTTATGTAAGCAATATTTGCAGCGATGTGCCGGAGCGCGAGATGGCGTGGATACAGATGCCATCTCTGGAGCCGGGTGAGCATAAGTCATCAGCCCGCTTGCTCCAGTTAGTTCAGCCGGTCCAGGCGGTAAAGCCCGTCCATATGCCCCAGTTCCTCCACGACTTTTTCAACCGGCAGGTCAGCGGGCAGATCCATGAGCAGCTCTACTTCCAGGCGGCCTTCTTCATCGGTGGGATTCATACTGATGCTTTTAATATGTACATTCATGCCGCCCAGAATCGAACCTATAATCCCTATCTGCCCTGGCCGGTCCTTCACTATCAGCACAATTCCCTTGTAAACCCGCAGCCCGGTGAAATAGTCTTCCATTTTGAAAAAGTAGACCAGGACCAGCAGAATGATTACCGTGGTGACAATGGAAGCAGTGTACATCCCCGAACCAACCGCCAGCCCTATACAGGCAACCACCCAAAGCCCGGCGGCAGTAGTAAGCCCCTTGATGCTTACCCCTTCTCGCAGAATCGTTCCCGCTCCCAGGAAACCGATACCGCTGACCACCTGGGCGGCTATGCGCCCGGGGTCCACTGTCACCCAGTGCTTATAGGTTTCGAACATGTCAATGGAAACAATCATAACCAGGGCTGAACCCACGCAAACCAGGGTGTAGGTTTTCAGCCCGGCCGGGCGGCTGAGGCTCTGGCGCTCTACGCCGATTAAGGCTCCCAGCACCGCTGCCAGCACCAGTCTTACTATCATTTCCCATGTTTCCACATCCATACCGCCTGTTTATAGATTTTTCCTATTTTACCAGGTCTAAAATCCTTTTGCATATATCGCCTGCCAGCACCAGTTCGCTTTCTTTCCCCTGCCGCTCCTTGAATTCCACTTTGCCTTCGGCCAGGGATTTCGGACCTACCGTAACCCGCAGAGGTATGCCGATCAGGTCGGCGTCCTTGAACTTGACTCCGACCCTTTCGTCCCGGTCGTCCAGAATCACTTCCACCCCTGCTGCCAGGAGCTCACTGTATATTTTTTCGGCAGCTTCCATCTGATCTGCCTTGTTTACATTCACCGGAATAATAATTGCCTGGTATGGCGCGATCGAAAGCGGCCAAATTATGCCGTTGTCATCGTGATTCTGTTCAATGGCGGCTGCCATGGTGCGGGAAACCCCGATACCGTAGCATCCCATCACCATTAGCTGCGGATTGCCGTCACGGTCTGCATAAGTGGCCTGCAGGGCTTCCGAATACTTGGTGCCGAGCTGGAATATTTGCCCGGCCTCAATGCCCCTGGTCTCTTTTAGAACCTTGCCGCAAGCAGGGCAGGCATCCCCGGCTACGGTGTTGCGTAAATCGGCAAATGCCGCTGCGCCAAAGTCTCGGCCGGGATTGACGTTTATATAATGGAAATCATCTTCGTTGGCTCCGCAGGAGGTGTTGATCATGTTCTCCACTTCCCGGTCCGCAAAGGTTTTCACCTGCAGTCCGACCGGTCCGAGCGATCCAAATCCTCCTCCGCAGGTATTGCGCACCCGCTCTTCTCCGGCCATGGCCAGCTCATTGACCTGGAGATAATTCTTGAGCTTGATCTCATTCAGCTCACGGTCGCCCCTGATGACTACTGCCACCAGTTCCCCGTCGGCTTCATATATCAAAGTCTTGATCAGCCTTTTTTCCGGCAGTCCGTAAAACTCCACCAGGTCGGCTATGGTTCTCTGCCCGGGTGTGGCTGATTTTTCCATGGGCAGAGCTGCTTCTCCAGTATTAATCGCTTCTTCGGGTATGGCTTCCGCCTTCTCAACATCGGCTGCATAGTCGCACTCGCTGCAATAAACAATGACTGACTCGCCGCTGCCAGCCAGAACTATGAATTCGTGGCTTTCGCTGCCGCCAATGGCTCCGTTGTCGGCTTCCACCACCCGGTATTCCAAGCCCAGCCGGTTGTATATGTTGCTATAAGCCTGGTACATTTTTCGATAGCTTTCATTCATGCCTTCAACATCCAGGTCGAAGGAATACAGGTCTTTCATTATAAATTCGCGGCCGCGCATCACTCCAAAACGCGGGCGTATTTCATCACGGTATTTGTTCTGTATCTGGTAGAGAAGAAGGGGAAGATCCCTGTAGGAATGAGTATCGGCATCCACAATGGAGGTTATCAATTCTTCATGGGTCGGACCCAGGGCAAAATCCCGCAGGTGACGATCTTTCAGGCGAAACATTTCATCGCCGTATACCGCCCAGCGGCCGCTTTTCTCCCAGAGTTCACGGGGCTGAATTATAGGCATCATTAATTCCTGGCCTCCGGCTGCATCCATTTCCTCGCGGACGATAGCCATAATCTTCTTCAACACTTTATAACCCATGGGCAGGTAGGAATAAATGCCGGAGCCGCTTTTTCTTATGTAGCCGGCGCGCAGAAGCAGCTGATGGCTTACTATCTCGGCTTCACTGGGAATCTCGCGCAAAGTCGGGCAGAATAGTTCAGTATACCTCATGGAACACCTCCGTATATTATTGGCTGTTTAAACAGCGGTCAATCTCCTCTTTCAAAGCAGCAATCATGGCGTTTTGCGGAACCTTCTTGATGATCTCGCCGCGGCGAAATATTAAGGCCTGGTCCCGGCCGCCGGCCAGTCCGACATCAGCGTCCCGGGCTTCACCCGGTCCGTTTACCACGCATCCCATCACCGCCACTTTAAGCGGGGCGCTGATTCCGCGTACATAATCGTCTATCTCTTCAGCGGCGCCAATCAGATCAATCTCGCAGCGCCCGCAGGTCGGACAGGATATCAGTTCCACGCCCCGTTCCCGCAGACCCAGGCTGCGCAGAATCTCGTATGCAGCCCACACTTCAATCAGCGGATCAGCGGTCAGTGACACCCGTATGGTGTCTCCGATTCCTTCCGCCAGCAGCATGCCGATCCCCAGGGCTGATTTTATCAAACCCCGCTCCCGGGTGCCGGCTTCGGTAACTCCCAGGTGCAATGGGTAATCAACGGCTGCCGCCATGGCCCGGTAGGCCTCAACCGTGTTTAAGACGCCAGAGGCTTTCAGTGATATCTTCATGTTGTAAAAGTTAAGGTCTTCCAGAATCCTGACGTGCTGCAAGGCGCTTTCCACCATGGCTTCCGGGGTGGGATGGCCGTATTTGGCGAGAAGCTCCTTGTCCAGCGATCCGGCGTTTACTCCAATTCTGATCGGTATAGACCTCTCGCGGCAGGCGCTTACCAGCGTTTCTACCTTCCACCGTTCGCCGATATTGCCCGGATTAATCCGGAGTGCAGCTGCTCCTGCCTCGATGCTAACCAGGGCCAGGCGGTAATCAAAATGAATATCTGCGGCCAGGGGTATCTCAATCTGCGCTACTATACGGCTAATGGCCTGTGCGGCTTCCTGATCCGGCACGGCGACCCTGATTAACTCGCAGCCGGCAGCCTGAAGGCGCCGGATCTGATCGACTGTGGCCTTCACGTCCCTGGTATCGCTGCTGCACATGGATTGCACAACCACAGGGTGACCGCCTCCGATACACAAATCCCCGGCCTTGATGGTTTTACTCTTTTTTCTCGCGTCCATATATATATCCTGTGATTTTATCCGCGAATCAGGCGGACTATATCGTTGTAAGTGGCAAATATCATCAGCCCGATTAAAAGGAAAAAGCCAATCATGTGAACCAGCCCTTCCTTCTCGGCGTCAATCGGTTTGCGCCGCACCGCCTCAATAACGGCGAACACAATCCGGCTGCCGTCCAGTGCGGGAATGGGCAGGAGATTCATTACCCCCAGGTTAATGGACAAAAAGCCCATGAATATCAGCAAGCTGGCCGCTCCGCTCTGGTACACATCGCCAATCATGCTGGTTATGCCTACCGGTCCCGATATTTCCGAAGCCGGAACCGAACCCGAGAAAATCATGCCAAAGCTGTCAAAGAGCAGCATGGTCATGTCATAAGTCTGGATGAAACCAAGCTTAACGGCATTGGGCAGGCTTTCGCGCACATAAATGACCTGAGTCATTATCCCGATTACAGAATGCTCTCCCCCGTCGGCCTTGACGGTGCCCACCTGGAAGCTTTTAGTTTGACCAGCCCTTTCCACTTCCATAGAAATGATGCTTCCAGGGGCTTGACTGCTAATTGCTTTCACCAGCGCTTCCCAGCTTGCAATATCTTGATTATTAATCGATATCACCCGGTCTCCTGCTTCCAATCCGGCTTCAACCGCAGGCTTGCCGGCCAGAACGGAGCCAATAACCGGCTCTCCGCTGGGCATAGCCACACCAATCACTGCAAAAACCATGATGAATATTACGGCGCCCGCCACCAGGTTCATAAACGGCCCTGCAAAAGAAACCAGCATTTTTTCCCAGGGGCGGCGGCTGCTGTACCCATTCGGGGCTTCAGTATCGCCGGGCTCTTCGCCGGCCATCTTCACATAGCCTCCCAGGGGAATCAGGCGCAGTGAAAACTGTACACCGTCCTTGTTCTTGCGCGACCACAGCAGTTTGCCGAATCCAACGCTGAATTCGTACACGGGAATGCCGATCTTACGGGCGGCAAAATAATGACCTATTTCATGAACTATAATCAAAACGGCGAGAACTAATAGAGCTACAACGATGTTCATGGGTGATCCTCCTGTTTGTTCTGCATATACTCCTGCGGCGGTGGTTCATTGCGGCCAGCTCAACATGCTGGCTGGCGGTCGTCACTTATATCTTCAACAGGCCTTTGCTAATTATTTCATTAGACAACTGGCGCGCCCAGGCGTCGGCTTCGAGAACACTTTCCAGAGAATCGGCCTTTTCAATGCTGTGCCGATCCATTACGTTTCTGACCAGGGCTGGGATACCAGTAAAACCAAGGCGTCCTTCCATAAACAGGCCAACGGCAATTTCATTGGCGGCATTCAGCACCGCGGGCATCGTTCCTCCGGCCCGGCCGGCCTCAAACGCCAGTGCCAGGGCGGGAAAGCGCTCTGTATCAGGGCGGGCAAACTGCAATGTGCCCAATGTCCTGAAATCCAGGTGGCGGGCTGGCGAAACCTGCCGTTCAGGATAGCTGAAAGCGTACTGTATGGGAATCCTCATGTCCGCTGCTCCCAGGTGGGCCAAAAACGAACCGTCAACAAACTCCGTCATGGAATGAATCACGCTTTCACGCTGCACCACCACTTTTATTTTATCATAGCCCAGCTGAAAAAGATGGTGGGCTTCTATGACTTCGAGCCCCTTATTCATCAGGGTCGCCGAATCAATGGTTATCTTCGGTCCCATGGCCCAGTTGGGATGACACAGGGCTAATTCGGGAGTAACTGCTTCCAATTCCTCCACGGTGCTGCTAAAAAACGGCCCTCCAGATGCAGTCAGCCATATATTCTCCAGAAACCGCCCTTCATCCCTGATGCATTGGAAAATTGCGGAATGCTCGCTGTCAACAGGAATAAGCTCTGTCTGACGCTGACGGACCTCGCGCATAACGACATCTCCTGCCGCCACCAGGGTCTCCTTGTTGGCCAACGCAACCCGGGCGCCCTGGCGTATGGCTGCCAGGGTAGGCTTGATGCCTACCGCACCGGACAGGGCCACCAGGACAACATCCGCTTCCGGCAGGGAAGCCAGGGACTCCATTTGTTCGGTCCCGCACAGGATATCCACCCCGGCCGGAGCCTGCCTTTTCAGCTCGCTACAGGCCTGTGCTTCGGACAACAACGCATAACGCGGCCGGAACACCTTGATCTGCTCCAGCAGCGCTTCATGTTCATTCCATGCTGCTAGAGCCAGCACTTCGTATGATTCCGGATGCATGGCAATAACCTCCAGGGCCTGGCTGCCAATTGATCCGGTTGAACCCAGGATTATGATCCGTTTAGGCCTGTTCATCAGGTATTGCTCCTTCATCTGAACTGATTTCATCTATTACTGCTACCGGGATATTAAGCCAGGGAAACAATGGATCGAAAAGACCTCCCCGAGCCATGGACAGCACAATTACCAGGGTTATGGGGCCTAAAATCATGCCAATGAACCCGGCCAGCTTAACCCCCACATAAAGCGAAAGCAAAGACGCCAGGGGATGAAGCCCAATATTATCCCCTACAATTTTGGGCTCGCTCATCTGCCTGACCACGCCCACACCTATCCATAGAACCAGCAGTTCGGCTCCAAGCAGGGGATTGCCCATGACAATATTAACGATAACCCAGGGTATAAAAATGAATCCGGAGCCAACCACCGGGATTATGTCGCATATCGCAATTATGATCCCAATCATAAAAGCTGATTCTATCCCCAGAAAGGTCAGGCTGATTACGGTTATGACCGCTGTTATCATGGTCAGAATTGCATATCCGCGAATCCAGCCGCGCAGAGTGTCAAAAAGCTGGTTGGTAAAGATGGAGGCTTTTTCCATAGCGCTGTCGGGCAGCGTTTTTTCCAGAAAAGCAATCAGCAGGGTCTGGTCCTTAATAACAAAAAAGGTCGCAATAGCAGCGATGAGTATAAACAAAAGGGCTTCGGGAACTGAACTTATGCCGCTGCCCAGACTTTGGGCCATGCTGCTTAACAGGTCTTTCAGCGAAGCAGCTCCGTTGGTCAGGGCGTTTTCAATAAATGTACGGGCTTCAGGCGGAATGTTGAGGTTTACAAAAAACAGCTGAACGCTGCTGACCGATTGCATGGTCAGTGCAATTATCTGGTCGGAATGCTTCATAGTGTATTCATAGAGGTCTCCGATTTGCTTGACTGCCACCACAGCGATCATGCTGATGAATAACGCAAAGCCGCCCAGCACCAGCACAAATGAAGCCAGGGTAGCCCATAACCTGCCGATGTATTTATCCAGCCAGGATACCAGAGGCTCCATTAGCGCCGCCAGAACGATGGCAACTATCAAAGGCATAAGCAAGCTGGGTACGAAATTCAGCAGTTCCCCGAGAATCGGGAAAACATAATTGAACAGCAGAATGAGCATTACCATGACCATAACCACATAGGTCATCGAAATCAGGCGTTTTAGACTCTTGTTCATTTGATGATCCTTCATCCCGGAAACCTCCTTGCAATAATGGCATTAAGCGCTTCCAGCGTTCTGAACCCGGCTTGCAGCTGGAAGCCCGGTCCGGCCGCCGATTCTTACCATATTGATAACTGGCTGCTCATAATAACGGCATAGTAAACCAGCGGCAGGACAAATAATAAGCTGTCAAAACGGTCGAGAACCCCGCCATGGCCAGGTATAATCCATCCGGAATCCTTGACCCCGAAATAGCGTTTAAATGCTGACTCCAGCAGGTCACCCATTTGAGCCGCAACACTGGCGGCTATCCCAAGGCCAGCCCATAACATCCACCCGCTCTGGCCGGTTGCCCGGGCGAAAACAAGGCTGGCTATGACGGTAAACGCCACACAACCAGCGGCTCCCTCCCAGCTTTTACCGGGGCTCAGCGCCGGAGCCATTTTATGCCGGCCAATCTGGATACCCACTGCATAGCCCCCGATATCGCTTGACCAGGTCAGCGCTAAGGCTAGAATTATAGCCGGCAAATATTCGGACATGGAGCTTATTTCCATGGCGAAATATATGCCAAAACCCAGGTATAGCGCGGCAGTCAGGCTCAGGGCCAGCTCAATTATCCGCTCTTCGCTATAGCTGAAAAATAGTTCCGCCATATATAACAAAAGTACAATAAATACGGCCAGGAGGGAATACTTTCCCATGGCCCCGCTCATGCTTATAATTAAAAACATCACATAAGTCGGTATATAAAAGCCCTTAAGCTTTTTTACCTTCATCATTTCTAAAAACTCGTAGATTCCAATCATGCCCAGCAATAAAAAGGCGGCTTTTAACACCCATCCGCCCGCCCATATACAGACGGCTATGACCAAAACGCCGATTATGCTGCTGACAATCCGTTCCCTTAACATTTGTTTACCACCTGTTCACCAGTATCACCTAGGATTTCAGGCCGCCAAAACGCCGGTCGCGCCTGGCATACTCGCGTATGGCCTCCGACAGGTCAGCTTTGCCGAAATCCGGCCACATTTTATCAACCACCACAAACTCGGAATAAGCAATCTGCCACAGCAGGTAGTTGCTGACCCTCATCTCACCCGCAGTGCGGATGAGGAGGTCGGGATCGGGCAGACCGGCTGTGAAAAGTTCAGCACTGATCCGGTCCTCGGTGATTTCATCGGGAAGAATTCGGCCTGCCGCCGCTTCGGCAGCGATGGTCTGCACCGCCCGCAGCATTTCCTGACGGGCGCCGTAGTTGACCGCCACATTAAAGACCATTCCGCGGTTATCCCTGGTTTTTACTCCTGCCCGGTCTATAGCGTCCAGGCAGGCCGCAGGAATCCGGCTGCGCTCTCCAATGAAGTGCACCTGCACCTGGTTTTGATGCATTTCCTCCAGCTCTTTTTCAATGAACTCGACCAGCAGATTCATCAGGAAGCTTACCTCATCTTGAGGGCGGGTCCAGTTTTCAGTGGAAAAAGCATAAACGGTCAGCACCTCAATTCCCATTTCGGAACTGGCTTTCACCACTTCCTTAAGGGCTTTCATGCCTTCCCTGTGCCCGTATGTACGGGGCATTAAACGCCTTTGAGCCCAGCGTCCATTGCCGTCCATAATAATGGCTACATGCCGGGGAAGCAGTTCCTTCGGCACAGGTTCAGATCCGGGCTCGTTTTTCTTCGGTTTTTTCGCCATCGACAATCACCACAATTAACAAACCCCCCGTAAAAATGGGGGGTGTTGTATTATCACAGCATCAATTATATTACTTTCCGCGTACAAATGCTAGACTTCCATAATGTCTTTTTCCTTGGCGGCCAGGATTGCATCGATATCCTTAATAAATTTATCGGTGGTTTTCTGAATATTGTCGATGCCTTTTTTGCCTTCGTCTTCAGAAAACATCTTGTCTTTTTCCCCGGCTTTCACCATGTCGTTGGCTTCCCGGCGTAAATTGCGAACGGCAACCTTCGCTTCTTCCGCCTTTTTTCTGGCGATCTTGGCTAAATCCTTGCGCCGGTCTTGGGTCAGCTGGGGAATAGCGATTCGAATCACATTGCCGTCATTGTTAGGATTCACTCCCAGATCTGACTTCATAATTGCCTTTTCAATATCAGCGATTGCGGTCTTGTCCCAGGGCTGAATGACCAGCAGCCTGGCTTCTGGAGCGCTTATATTGGCCATTTGATTCAAAGGGGTCGGTGTTCCGTAGTAACTGACCGTTATCCTGTCCAGCATTGCCGGATTGGCACGACCAGCCCGCATAGAAGCAAAATCGGTGACCAGGAACTCTATAGCCTTGTTCATCCTGGATTCAGCGTCTTGAATAATGTCATTTACCATCAGAAACCCTCCCTACATAAGTTCCAATTTCTTCGCCCATCACCATTTTCAAGATATTGCCCTGTTCCAACAGGTTGAACACCAGAATAGGAATGTTGTTATCCATGCAGAGGGATGCTGCAGTAGAGTCCATAACCCCCAGCCCTTTGTTCAAAATATCGATATAATCCAGCACATCATATTTGACTGCATCGGAATTGATGGCCGGATCACTGTCATATACCCCATCTACCTTCTTGGCCATTAATATCGCTTCAGCTTCAATCTCGGCCGCCCTCAAAGCGGCTGTGGTGTCGGTAGAAAAAAATGGATTGCCGGTGCCTCCGACAAATATAACCACCCGCCCCTTTTCCAGGTGACGCATAGCCCGCCGGCGTATATACGGTTCAGCCACCTCCTGCATTTCAATGGCAGTCATGACCCGGGTTTCGATCTCTTCGGTTTCGAGGGCGTCCTGAAGAGCCAGTCCGTTAATAACCGTGGCCAGCATTCCCATATAATCAGCGGTAGCACGATCCATGCCCTTGGCGCTGCCAGAAACGCCGCGCCATATATTGCCTCCGCCAACCACAATAGCTACTTCCACTTCATTGTGGATCACTTCGCCTATTTGCTTGGCCACCGAGCTTAAAAATGCCGGTTCAATACCATAGCCTTTGTCCCCGGCCAGAGCCTCTCCGGAAAGCTTGAGCACAACTCTTTTATACTTTGGTTTGGGCACCAGAAATCACTCCTATTAACTCTTAATCTGGGCCATTACTTCAGCGGCGAAATCCACTGCTTCCTTTTCGATTCCTTCTCCAACCTCGTAGCGGGCAAAACGTCTTACGCTAATATTTTCTCCCATTTTAGAAACGCTTTGCAGCACCAGTTCTTGAACCGTGATATCGGGATCTTTTATATACTGTTGATCCAGCAGGCAGTTGTCCTTGTAAAACTTGTCGATCCGCCCCTGAACCATCTTTTCGATAACCTTTTCAGGTTTGCCTTCTTCACGGGCCTGTGCGGCCAGAACATCCTGCTCGCGTTGCAGCACATCAACCGGAACCTGTTCGCGGTTCAAAAACTGGGGATTAGATGCAGCCACATGCATGGCGATGTTGTAAGCTAGAGCCTTGAACTCATCGGTTTTACCCACGAAATCGGTTTCGCAGTTGACTTCGACCATCACGCCGATTCTTCCGCCGCCGTGGATATAAGAGGCTACTGTGCCTTCACTGGCAACTCGGCCGGCCTTTTTCGCCGCCTTGGCCAGGCCCCTGGTGCGAAGCACATCAATGGCATTTTCAATATTGCCTTCAGCTTCTTGAAGAGCTTTCTTGCAGTCCATCATGCCCGCGCCGGTTCTTTCTCTTAGTTCCTTAACCTGTTCCGCTTTAATCACCCTTATGCCTCCCAATTTATCGATTTTTCTTTCATTTCATCTCATAAAAAAAGGGTACTTTTTGTACCCTTTTCCAATTTCCAGGGTATCTACGCTGTCATCTGCTCGCCCTGTTTGCCTTCAATTACCGCATCGGCAATTTTTGAGGTAATCAGTTTCACTGCCCTGATGGCGTCGTCATTGCCGGGAATGACATAATCGATCTCGTCCGGATCGCAATTGGTGTCAACAATGGCCACCACCGGTATATTAAGCTTGCGGGCTTCAGCAACCGCTATCTTTTCTTTGCGGGGATCAACCACGAACATTACTCCGGGAAGCTTGTCCATGTTTTTAATGCCGCCGAGAAAACGTTCCAGCTTTTCCATTTCATTACGAAGCTTGGATACTTCCTTCTTGGGCAGAACATCAAAGGTTCCGTCCAGTTCCATCTTCTCCAGCTCTTTCAGGCGAAGCACGCGTTTGCGTATGGTCTTGTAGTTGGTAAGGGTTCCACCCAGCCAGCGCTGATTAACGAAAAACATGTCACAGCGGTGGGATTCATCACGGATTGTTTCCTGGGCTTGCTTCTTGGTACCCACGAATAGGACTCCTTTGCCTTCACCGGCGACGCTCTTGACAAAATTGTAAGCGTCATCAAATTTCTTAACTGTTTGCTGGAGATCGATGATATAAATCCCGTTTCTCTCCATGTAAATAAAACGAGCCATCTTGGGATTCCAGCGCCGGGTCTGGTGTCCAAAATGGACCCCTGCTTCCAGCAACTGTTTCATAGTAATAACTGACATAATAGTTCTCCTCCTTGCAGTTTTTCCTCCGCAGCTTCATCCCTTCAGCCAACCCGCAGAACGGGCACCGAGCATCGAGTCAGGCATGCGTGTGTAATAGCCACCTAATAATATAACATAGAAAAAAATACTTTGGCAAGGAATGTTGATGCATACATGCGGGCGAGACGGGCCGGGTATGTAGATAATATTACGAAATCGTGCTTCTGTGAGCTTTCAGTCTTTCTGTTCTGTTAAAAAGACTGGGCCTGTTTCTTTCCGGTTAGCTTGAGAATCAAGCTAATCTCACCCTGGCCGCGGTCTAAAAGCTTGGCAATCTCCCAGACAGCCAGGCCCCTCTCATGCAAAGTCCTTACCGCGATATACGGATGAGCCTGCCTCAACTCTTCCATCGAGAAATCCATCCCGTCACGAACTCCAGTATACGAACCCGGTACGGCAACATAGGCATCCTCTTCCGGCGGCCATTCCTGGGATTCTCCCGTCTGCAACGGCACAACACGAATGGTCTCGCCTGGGCCGTCACCCTGGACTGTCTGGATTTCCCCGGCATTGGCCCGAATCCCCGCCGAGGGCAGTATATTTGCACCATTCGCTTGTTTGACAGCAGAAGTAACAATTTCAGGGTCGGCGACGCTCAAATGATTTTTAACCTTTATTCCCTGGCTGCGAATAATAATTATCAGTTCTTTGCTGGTGATGTTCATATCGCGGGCTATTTCATATATCCTCCTTCCTCCTGGCGCAGGCTTGGAGGAATCTAAACCAGTGGGCAAATTTATGGAACGGGATGCTTCCCCGGCTGGCGATTGCTGTTCTACAACCTGGCGATACTCGTTCAGGCGGCTGTCTATATTGTCAGCGACGCTCTTGGAGAGTTCAACGGTGCTGCTCATGATGGTTTCCAGCTCGTCTTTGACCGCTGATGCTTCCTGAAGAATGAGACCCAGCTCGTCTTTGTAAACGTCAACTTGAAGCTTCTGACGAACCGCCAGCGTAAGGCAAAAAACGCTGAAAACTATAGCCAGCACTACAACCCATGTAGTAATGACGCTCTCCCCCTTTCCTAAACGGTAATGTCCAGGTGACCTGAAGCGTTCAGCAAGCTTCGCTTGCCCTTTTCCTCTTCTGATTCGTCTTTGCCGCCGGCCTTGCCCTTGCGGGCCTTGCGCCGGCGCTTTTCTTCCTCTTGCTTGTCATAAATGTGAGAGGCTTCGCTTTTTTGCGGGTCGTTCACATTTGTAGTGGTTTTAACCGTTTCTGCGTTTATCTGCTGCGTATTTTCCTGCTGCCGGACCTGGTTTTCCTGCTGCTGGACCTGCTGAAGCTTGGCAATTTCGCTGCTTTTAGGGATTAATACTTGCATGTCGACGGTTCTGATGGTCATATAAATCCCTCCTCAAACCGTCACCGGATCGATTGCAACTGCACTTCGCCTTCCTTGAGTACAAAATCTACTTCGCGAATTGCATCATTAACCGAGTATATCGCGTTGCCGATGGTTATTCTAACTCCTGGAAAAACCATGCCATGGGCTCTAACCCGGGCAGCCTGCACTTTGTGAAACTCCTTTTCCAGAAATTCAATGCGTTCCTCCACGGTTTTTAATTCCTGGTGAGTGGTCTTGTATTCATCCAGCATTTTAATAAGCTGGATCCGTTTTTTATCGGGCAGATCCTGCGGTGAAACCCCCGCTTTCTGAATCGCCTGGAGGCTGTGATTGATGTTGTCAAAGGCCTTCTTCAGTTCGGTGCGAGTTTTAATCAGACGCTGGTATTCTTCACGATAATAAGGATTCACCCCTACCTCTATTATAGTCTGAGTTGCAAGCTGGGAACCGATCAACCGGGCCTCGATATGATTTGATGCCTGAATAACGCCACCGATTATGGAAGCTTTTTTATCGGAAACGATTACCCGCTCACCCGCTTTTAGATGAGACTGCATCACCGCTTCTTTTATTAGAATGTCTTTGCCGGCTTCAAGCCGCGAGTTCTCAGCAAAATGAGCGCTAATAGTTCCTCCGGCTTTCACCAGGCCGCGCGGGCCGGTCTTGATCCCGCCTCTGACCTCGATATCGCCGTCGGCTATGACTTCAGCGCCTTCGATAAAGCCCTGTACGCGAATCGTTCCCTTGGAAATAACCTTGAAACCATTCACAACATTGCCATGAACATTAACATCACCCACGAAATCAATATTGCCGGTGCTGAAATCAACATCTCCATGTATCTCGAAAACCGGTTCGACCGTAATCTTGTTGTCGACCATGCTCACATGGCCGTCAATAACTGCATATAACCCGGTCTGATCTTCGTTGGATACGGTATTGCGGCCGCGGGGCAAGCCAAAATCCTTGCCCATGCGAGGCAAAAGCTCCACTCCATATACATTGGTTCCCGGGCTGCCAGGTTCAGCCGGAATTCTTTGCACCAGCAACTGGCCTCTCTTGACATTGTTAACAGCTCCCAGGTCATGATAATTGACCCGGTCATGCTCATCGGCAGCCAGTCTCTGACCCTGGCCGGCTTTAAATGTATATACCAGCCGTCCATCGGTTCCATGTTCGGCGGGGATGCCTTTGGCCACTTGCAACCATAGTCCGGCGTTATCAGGCAATAATGCTTCCTTGATTATATCCTCATTAATGCCAAATACCACTTTGCGTTCGGCCAGTTCATTCATAACATCTTCATGGCTGGCAGGTTCCCCATCACCTTCAGGAGGCAAAATCTGAAGCTGGGCAGTCATGTTGTCTTTATCAACAACGACTTTGACACTTCCTTTTACGTCTGCCACAATATGCCCTCCTCATAACAAATCAAGCTACATAAGTATGGATTTTCTTTTCCCAAGACCGCCTCTTAATCTTAAAATGGCTTTTGTATGCAGCTGGGAAATGCGCGATTCCGATAATTTGAGCACCAGGCCGATTTCTTTAAGAGTGAGTCCTTCATAATAATAAAGATGAACCACTGTGCGCTCCTTATCCGGTAATTTACCGATAGAACTGGCCAACAGGTCTTTAACCTCCGACAGTTCTACCAATTCTTGAGCGGAAACAGATTTATCATCTTCCAGCATGTCAATTATGCGTTTCTTCTTGTCTCCAGTATCGTCACCATCCAAAAAATCGTCAAGCGATAAAATGGATGTTGTGGAGGTCTCTCTCAACAAATTGGCCAGTTCATCCAGGCCGATCTTCAGTTCTGCACATATTTCCTGGTCGCTGGCAGGGCGGCCCAGCTGGGCTTCCAGACGGCTATAGGCTCTCTCCAGCTCTTTGCTTTTCTGGCGCACCGAAACCGGAATCCAGTCCATGGCCCGCAATCCATCGATCATCGAGCCCCGAATGCGCAGGTTAGCATATGTTTCAAATTTTATATTGCGTTTGTGATCAAACTTTTCAATGGCGTCGATCAAACCCTCTATCCCGTATGAATAAAGCTCATCTACTTCAACGACGGTGGACAGATTGATAGCCAGGCGGTTGGCTACGTATTTTACCAGGGGTGCATAATGAACAATCAACTCATCTCTTGCAACGAGCTGACGACCCTCCTTGTATTGAACCCAGAGGCTGTTCAGGTCTTTGTCCATTTAAATTGTTCTCTCCCCGTGTCCTATCGTTCGTACCAGCAGGTTACCAGTTTCGGGGTCAAAAACAATGGTCCTGCCGTAATTACCACCGGTATCCCTGGCCAGCAGTTTAATCCTGAATTTTTCCAGATGCTCGACAACCGCCTCGGCATTGCGTTCACCGATCTTTAGAATGTCGCTTTCGCCAGAAAACTTGAACATTTGAGCTCCGCCAGCAATTTTTGCCGTTAAAGACGACACGCTTGAACCGTTCTTTTGCATCTCTTCGATAACCAGCTCAATAGCGGTGTCAGCAAATTTGGCTCGATTGCCTGGATTGCGGGACTGAATGCTGGATGGCAGCATGATATGGGCCAGACTGGCCAATTTCTTGTTGCGGTCAACCACGCAAATCCCTATGCAGGAACCAAGCCCCGCAGTCATTAACTTGTCAGGAATGGCCGCCATTTTATGGTCCGCCATGCCCACCTGAATAATTTTACTCATCAGATATTCACCCCGAGCGCTGTTAATATCGTATTGAGCGATTCCGGTTCGGGAAGCAGGAAGAAGTCGCCCAGGACTTCATTACCCTCACGTTCGAATTCCGTTTCCAGCATTAATACATGATCGGCTATCTCGCCGAACCGAGCCAGAACAGCATCCAAAACCGCTCCTGCCATATCAATGCCCAGTGCCGGGGTTGAAGGTATGAAAGCCAGGTTGGTAAACATGGCCAGCGCATTCAAATATGTAGCTGCCAGTATGTTTCCCAGTTCCATCATAGCTGATAATTCCATTTCGTCAAACTCGATTTTCGTGGTGTCCGGATTCGGATTGCCCATCAGCATCCCAACCAGCAAAGCAGCCTGGGAAACAGGCAAAACAAAAAGAATGGTGCAGGGCGCTCCGCCTTCCACCGTCAAATGCAGGCCTGCCACATGCCGATCGGCTCCACCGATCATTTCAGGAACCTCCGAAAAAGGAACTATCTTTACTTTCGGCACTTTCATGTCGATTTTCGCGCCCACCATCTGCGCCAGGGCAGTGGCAGCATTGCCTGCGCCAATATTACCTATCTCACGCAGCGCGTCCAGCTGCATCCCTGATAGTTCGCCAAGATCTTTAGTCATATTGTCTCACCTCGATATAAATCAAGTTCCTGATGTATTATGCGTTTAGAAGCCTTTGCAAATCTAGCAATATCAGCAAACGGTCTCCAACCTTGCCCACACCCTTGATATATTCACCTTCTATAGTGGTGTAGATCTTGTCGGCTTCCTCAATATTGCTTTTTTCCAGGTGCAGCACCTCTGAAACCCTGTCAACGATTATGCTGGCCTTGCCATCTTCCAGCTGAAACACAATTATTCTCTTGTCACCGGATTCTCCGGTTGATTTCAAGTCAAATTTCGCATGAAGGTTTATAACCGGAATGATATTGCCGCGCAGATTAACCACGCCTTCGATATTATTGCCGGCCCTGGGCACTCGGGTAATTTTTAACAGCCGGTTGATCTCCTGAACATTTAGAATGTCAACGGCGTATTCTTCCTCGCCCAGCTGAAAGGCTACCACCTGAATGGTATCTTCATCGGCTACCAATGTTGGAACATTACTTATCGCATTTTCCATGGTTTTCACCTCCTATTTAAAACAATGTCGGTATATCCAAAATCAAACGCACGTTGCCGTCGCCGGCGACAATTGCCCCGGCCAGACCGGGAATGCCGGTCATAAGCTTGCCCAGCGACTTGATAACTATTTCCTGCTGGCCAATCAGTGTGTCTACCATGATCCCGATCTGTCTGTCGCCTTTTCGAACAATGACCACATACATATCTTCCTCTTCGTCGCTGCCATAATCCGGCACCTTAATTAGCTCTCCCAGTCTGAACAGAGGAAGTACATTGCCCCGCAAGGTGATAACTTCCTGTTTCTGAATCATTTTGACCTCGTTCTTGGTTATCATGGTGGTTTCATCGACCGAGCTTAATGGAATGGCGTATATTTCGTCGCGCACCGCTACCATCAAGGCTTGAATAATGGCCAGGGTAAGCGGGAGCTTGACCCGGAACTTGGTACCGCCACCTGGCTTGCTTTCCACCAGTATTTCTCCGTTTAGAGACTCAATTTTGGATCTTACGACATCCAGGCCCACTCCCCGGCCTGAAACGTCAGTGATGTTGACTGCGGTGCTAAAACCAGACATGAAAAGAAAACTAACTATATCGGCCTTGGTCAGATTTTCGCCCTCTTTTGCGGTAACCAGGCCTTTGCTGACCGCCTTGGCCAGGACGGCATCGTGATCAATTCCGCCGCCATCGTCTTCTACTTCTATATAAACGTTGTTTCCTTCGTGCCGGGCCCGGAGCACCAGGGTTCCGCGCGGCGACTTCCCGGTTTTGTATCTCTCATCAGCCGACTCCAGCCCGTGGTCAAGGGCATTTCTCAATAAATGAACCAACGGATCGCCGATTTCATCAATAACGGTTCGATCCAATTCGGTTTCTTTCCCCTCCATAATGAAGTCAACTTCCTTGCCCAGGTCTTTGGCCAGGTCTCGAACCATGCGGGGGAAGCGGTTAAACACCTGCTCTATCGGCACCATGCGTACTTTCATCACAACCGACTGCAAATCAGCACTGACCCGGTCAATCTGTTCAATGGTTTCGTTCAGTTCTCCGATGCGGTGAACTGCCCCAATTTGCTCAAGGCGGCCCTTGTGCATCACCAGTTCTCCCACCAGGTTCATCAGGCTGTCCAGGCGCTCAATATCGACACGAACCGTTTGTTTGGCCTTGTACGCCGGGCGGGCTGCTTCAGCTTCGGAGGCTTCTGCGGCCGGGCTGTCCTCCCGGACTGCGGCGCCAGCCTGGGAAATGGTTTCAGTCGGCTCTGTATCGACCTCTAAACCTTCATCCAAATCCAGGTCCTTGACTTCGAGGACTGTTATCTCGGAAATATTGTTAAGGCTGTCCACCCACTCGTCCATATCCGGCACTTTAGCTACAAATACTATTTCGAAGGATTCTTCGAATTTGCCTTCATCCAGCTCCTGGGAATCGGGAATGGATTTCAGGACTTCTCCGAATTCCTCCAGCGCTTTAAAGATCATGAATACCCGGACGGATTTCATTAAACATTCCTTGTCGACCCCGATTTTAACGTATTTCAGAGAAAAACCTTGCGATATAATCTCGTCAAATACAGCCCGGTCATAATCATTGAACTGGAAGGACTCAACGCCAAGCGCTGCGGTCTGGCCAGCCGCTTCCGGTGTTTCAACCTGGACATAATCTTGAACCGCTTTGGGCGCACCTGCCGAAATTGCGCGTCCGGCTTTTATGTCTGCCAGCTTCTCGGTAAGATCAGATGCGTCAATTTTGGCATTGCTGTTTGATGCTATGTTTTCGGTCATGGCCTGAAGCCTGTCAAAGCATTGGAAGAGAATATCAACTACGTTGGTCGTCGCTTCCAGTTTGCCTTCCTTCAGATCGCTTAATACGTCTTCCATATGATGGGTCAGGTCGGCGACATCATCGAAGCCCATAGTGGATGACATGCCTTTCAAAGTGTGGGCTGCCCGGAATATCTCATTCAAGGCTGGAGTATTACCAGGATTTTTTTCCAGTTGCAGCAGGCGATCATTCAGACTGTCCAAATGCTCCTTGCTTTCTTCTAGAAATACATCCAGATACTGCGACATATCCATTTTCATGAAAAAACCTCCTACTCGAAATTTCGCACCACCTGATTATGTTTTATGACTGTAAAAGTTTAACTATCTCCTGGCTTATCCGAGGCAGGGGTACAATCCGATCTACAAGCCCGGTATCGATCGCACTTTTGGGCATACCGAAAACAACGCATGTAGACTGATCTTCCGCAATTAAAGCAGCCCCTCTTTCCTTAAGATACTTAATCCCCAGAACCCCGTCATTCCCCATTCCTGTCATAATCACGCCTATCATCTTCGACCAGAACTGGTCGGCGACGGATTCAAACATTTCGTCGACCGAGGGGCGCAGAGTTCCACGGGGAGGATTCTTTGTTAATTGTACCAATAATTTCTTGCCATTTGTATCATTTTGTTGAAGAACATTTAAATGATTGTCTCCCGGAGCGATATACACGTAACCGGGACGAATGATATCACCCTGTTCAGCTTCTTTGACCCGCAGATTTGAAACCGTGTCCAGACGGTCGGCCAGCGACTTCGTAAAACCCGGCGGCATGTGCTGGACCACCAGAACTGCAGCTGGAAGTCCGGCGGGCAATTGAGGAATTACTTCATGAAGAGCCTTGGGACCTCCTGTGGATGTCCCAATTAACACCAGCTTGTTCAGTATGACCGAAACTGCTCCAGAATAGGGCTTATCCGGCGTCTTCATTGCCGCCGGAACTGCTGCGGAGCTCGCCCTGGCCTGCATCCCGGTGTTTCTGTACATCTGGCTTAGCCCCGCAATTCGAGACTTTAGAGCAGCCGCAGCTTTTACCTTGCCGATGATCTCGTCTCTCATTTTTTCTATATCAAGAGAAATCTGGCCGGATGGCTTGGCAATAAAGTCAACCGCTCCGATTTCCAGTGCGCGCATGGTCTGTTCCGCTCCGGCCTGGGTAAAGCTGGATAGCATGACCACCGGGCGGGGCCGGCTTTTCATGATGGCTTCCAGGGTGGCAATTCCGTTCATTTCCGGCATTTCTACATCCATGGTTACCACATCCGGGTCGAATTGAGCGATTTTTTCCAGGGCGTCCCGGCCGTTCTTGGCCCTTTCTACAACTTCCAGGCCGGGATCGCTGTTGATAATATCGGCGATCATCCTCCGCATAAAAGCGGAATCATCTACGACTAGAACTTTATACTTCGTCAATATTCCAACCTCCTTCCAGTTTAAGACTTTTGGACTCCCTTTTTAATCCATTCCCGCTGTCTTTCAAAAATAAATTTCACTATTCGGTCCCGCGACCGCTCGCTAATTTCAATAAACTCAATGGCTGTCTTCAGGTTGCCCTTGCCAGTGTTGTCATCGCGGAATGACCTGATAACCTTGCCCTTGCAGCCAAAAACTTCATTGCTATGAAGTTCTATTTGCATATTCAGAACCTGCCCCACTTCTAGAGGCTGGCTGGTCATCAGCAGCAAACCTCCGCCGCTTATATCTATAGTTTGAGCAGTGCTCTCATGTACTTCCTCGTTGGATTCCTTAATTACGGACATTTTGACCGGCAGGGTAGCAGCCAGCCTTACCCAGTATCTTCTTTGAATTTTGTGAAGATCATCCGGCTTCTTAATCGTAAGCATCGGGATCGGATCCCTTTTACGGCCGCTTATCACGGTGTTGAACCTGAATACATCCCCCCGGTGAATCATGGAAACCAGCAAATGCGTACCCAGGGAAAGGGGCAAAACGCTGCCCCTGTATGTAGGAACCGAAATATGGAAAAAATCCCGGTCCACTCCTTCAATCCGGCTGGCCATAGAATGGTACTCCGTGTTCGCTTCGTCCACGGTGACTTCTATCAGCTGATTGATCCTTATATCCTCCACCTTCATACCTTCTCACTCACTTTCAGCTTCGATTAAAGAAGGACATCTTTTTGAAGAAAGAGCGAATCCCTCCGTTTTTGCTCGCTTGCGGCACAGCTGCCTCCTCTGTCTGACCACTGAGCCTGGCTGCGATAGCAACAATGTTGCGGCTGGCTTCACAACGCGGGTGTTCCTGCAACAGTGCCTTCTGTTCTTTTATTACCTGTTCCACGGCTGAATCCTGTACAATATGTCCCAGCATAAACAGCTCCAGGCCCAGAAATTTCTCTCCGACCAGTTGCAGTTTTTGCCCTACCATCTGGCCTTCGGCTTCTTTTATTACCCGGTTGACAACCACAAAAATATTTCCTTCGTATCCATCCCGGGCCACGTTCTTTATCAATCCATATGCATCGGTCAGCGAGGTGGGTTCAGGAGTAGTCACCACGATGACGTCATCTCCTGCCAGAACGAACTGAAGAACGCTCTCCGATATGCCCGCCCCGGTGTCTACAATCATATAATCATAGTCGCCATCCATTTTGCCCATTTCGAATAGGATTCTCTTAAGCTCATCATCCTTCAAATTGGCCAATTCGGCAATACCAGAACCCCCTGGTATTATATCCATTCCCATCGGTCCGTTGATAATTATGTCTCTTAATCCCATTTCACCGCTGATCATGTGAAAAATGTTGAACTGGGGAACCATCCCCAGCATTACATCAATATTGGCCATACCCATATCAGCGTCCACCAGGACCACTTTGAGGCCAAACGAGGACAGGGCCAGCCCCAGATTCAAGGAAAACGTGCTTTTGCCGACCCCGCCTTTTCCGCTGGATACTACAACCACCCGGGTAAGCTTGCGATCCCTCATCATCTCGTTTTCGATCTGGTTCTTCATGCTGCTGGCCAGCTCTCTCAATCTAAAAGCCTGGTCTTTCAATGCCTGTCCCCCTTTTTACCCAGTAGCATCCTGGCAAAGGTGAGAGAATCCGGCACTTCAATATCCTCCGGCACGTTCTGTCCGGTTGTAAAATAGGCGACCGGTTTTCTGGCTTTGTGGCTGATGCTGACAATCTGTCCGCAGGTCATGCTTTCATCCAGCTTGGTAAATATGAGCTTATCTACACCGAGGCTGGAGAATCGTTCAATGGTGGCCATCAAATCACTGGTCCCGGTAGTCACACTTAAGACCAGGATTCTCTCGTCCACTGCGGCCACTGACATATAGTCCCTGAGTTCATCCATATGTTCCAGGTTAAAAGGGCTGCGCCCCGCAGTGTCAACAAATATCAGGTCCAGATTCCGGTATGCATCCAGTGCTTCAGCCAGCTCGGACGCGGTAAAAACAACTGTAATCGGTATGCCTATTATGTCTGCAAATGTTCGCAACTGCTCCGCCGCAGAAATTCTATAAGTGTCCAGGGTCACCAGAGCCACTTTTTTACAGTGGACGAATGTAAAATTAGCCGCCAGCTTGGCAATGGTCGTGGTCTTGCCCACTCCGGTCGGCCCTAGCATCATGACCACTTTGGAACGGCTGCGCCCCTCCAGGTCAATCGGGCAGATTTCCGGAAAAAATTCCTGCAAGGTTCTGAGTATTACGGTTTCCGCCCAGTCGCTGTCGTGGCGAAGATCTTCAGGCAGCCGGTTTTCGACGGCAACGGATATCTTTTTGGCCATCTCCCGGTCAATATTATTGGACAACAGCAGTTCATAGAAAGAATGAACAATATCTGAACCGTCTTTGTTCTTCTCCATCTCCAGCAGCTTGGCCTGCAGCTCCGACACCAGGCTTTTAACTTCGTGCATTTCTTTCACGATTATGTCCTGCCGCACTGGTGCTGGCGCTGGATTGGGATTCGGGGACTCATAGCTCCACAGGTTGCCCTGTACCAGGTCCCGCTCATTTATGTGGCGCAGCCTATCCCGGGCTACCTTGAGTTCGTTGTCGGCTGCCACGGTTATTTCAACTTTTGAGGTGGCAAAAAAGCCGAAAAAACCTTTTCCTTTAACATAGCGGGAATTAAGGATTATTGCATCCTGTCCCAGTTCTGATTTGGCCATTTGTAGCGCGCTTTGAAAATCCCTGGCCAAATATTTCTTTATTTTCATGCTGATACCATCCCAATGACTTCTACATCAATTCCGGATTCTATCTCATTATATGAAAGAACCAGGAGATTGGGCAGGAATTTTTCAACCAGGCGCTTAAAATAGATTCTCAATACCGGAGCACATAGGATTACCGGGGTCATATTGCGCCTGGAAAAAGTGTTGTATTGATTGGTCAGGTTGTCAATCATGGACTGGGCGATTCCCGGTTCCAGGGCCAGGTAGGAACCAAATTCCGTCTGCTGGACCGAATCGCGCAGAGCTTCTTCCAGTGAAGGATCAAGAGTCAATGCGAAAAGCTTGCGCGCCTCTCCAGCCACTTGCTTGCTAATATGCCTTTTTAAGGCCTGGCGCACATATTCGGTCAGAACGTCCACATCCCTGGTAATCTTGGCATAGTCGGCCAGAGTCTCCAGAATAGTGAGCATATCCCTGATGGATACCTGTTCTTTAAGCAGGTTGCCCAGCACTTTTTGAATTTCGCCCAGGCTCATGAGGTCTGGCATCAGTTCCGTCACTACCGCCTGGTTGTTTTCTTTGACAAAATCCAGAATGTTCTGGATTTCCTGGCGGCCCAGCAATTCGAAAGCATGCTCCTTGATCACGGTGGTCAGATGGGTGGCCAGAACGGACGGAGGATCAACCACCGTGTAGCCTTTCATTTCCGCCCGGTCTTTCTCGGCCAGCTCAATCCACCTGGCCGGAAGATTAAAAGCGGGTTCTATGGTATCCATTCCCGGTATGTCGGCATCAGACTCGATATCCGGTCCTATAGCCAAATAATGATCCGGCATCAGGTCCCCGCCCGCTATCTCCATGCCTTTAATTTTGATGCTATAGGCGTTGGGCTTGAGCTGCATGTTGTCCCTGATGCGAATGGGCGGCACGACAAAGCCCAGCTCTACCGCGCACTGCCGCCTGATCATAACGATGCGATCCAACAGATCGCCGCCCTGGTCGACATCCACCAGCGGAATTAAAGCATAGCCCAGTTCCATCTCCATTTTTTCCACCTGCAACAATTCCACTACGTTTTCCGGTTTTTTAATCTCTTCGGCTTCCCTGATTTCCTCCATTTCAGCCGCTTCTTCAAGTTCAGCTTCCCCGGAACGGGTCACAAAAAATAAAATTGCGAAAAATATAGCCAGGCCATACATCGGCCCCATTGGCAAACCGATGGTTCCCATGATTGCCAGGATAATCGACGCAATAAGCAGCGGCTTGGGCCGGCCAAAAATCTGGGCGCCGATATCCCGGCCTATACCGGTTTCAGAAGCGCTTTTGGTAACGATAATGCCGGTGGCGGTAGAAATCAGCAGGGCTGGTATCTGGGTTACCAGGCCATCTCCAACAGTCAGAATGGTATAGGTCATGCTAGCCTGCGATAGTTCCATACCCCGCTGCAGCATGCCTATGATGAAACCTCCGACAATGTTAATTATGACGATTATAATCCCGGCAATGGCGTCCCCCTTGACAAACTTGGTGGCCCCATCCATAGCACCGTAAAAATCAGCTTCGTCCTGTATCTTCTGGCGCCGCATCCGGGCGCCCACCTCATCGATTAGACCGGCATTCAGATCAGCATCGATCGCCATCTGCTTGCCGGGCATCGCATCCAGGGTGAACCTGGCGCCAACCTCGGAAACACGTTCAGCGCCGCGGGTGATTACTATATACTGTATTACCACCAGGATTAAAAACATGATGAAGCCGACCACGGTATTGCCTCCGACCACGAAAGAACCGAAAGTGGCGACAACATCTCCCGCATCAGCGTTGAGCAGGATAAGCCTGGTAGTTGATACGTTCAGAGCCAGCCTGAAAAGAGTAGTCACCAGCAGCATAGACGGGAATACCGAAAATTCCAGCGCATCCCGGGTAAACATGGTGGCAATCAGGATAATTAGCGCGAAGCTTATGTTAAAGGTCAGCAGGATATCCAGCAGCCAGGTAGGCAACGGCACTATTAACATCATTACTACTGCAACGATGACCATAGCGACCAGCACGTCGCTGTTGTTTTTCATGCTTTCAATAAATGACTCACCCATTTTATTACCTCAATAACTACATTGCCCGTTTCTGCTGCTTGTAAACAAAAGCCAGCACTTCAGCCACGGCCTGGTACAGATCCTCGGGTATGGCCTGTCCTATTTCAGCGCTGGCATACAGCATACGGGCCAGGGGCGGGTTTTCTACTATGGTTATTTTATGCTCTTCGGCAACTTCCCTTATCTTCAGGGCTAAATAGTCCTGCCCCTTAGCAATCATTACCGGCGCTTCCATTTTCTCTGCTTCATATTTCAATGCCACTGCGTAATGGGTTGGGTTGGTAATGACCACATCGGCCTTCGGCACTTCCGTCATCATCCGCTTCATCGATATTTCTCGCTGTTTCTGCCGCTGTTTGGACTTTATCTGCGGGTCGCCCTCTATCTGCTTGTATTCCTGTTTAATATCGTACTTGCTCATTTTCAGCGATTTTTCGTGTTCATAGGTCTGGTAGATAAAGTCTATGATTCCAATTATTAGAAACACTATGCCAACCTTGATGGCCATTTCCAGTACAATATCCCCCAGCGTCGGCAGAATGGCGTTAATGCTCATATCCATGAACCTTGGCAAAACATAGAACTTGTCTTTAAGGACAGTATAGACGATATACCCGGTAATTCCGATCTTGGCCAGGGATTTAAGCAGTTCCATCACCGCCCGCAGGGAAAACTTGTTTTTAAATCCTTCAATCGGATTCATTCGGTTCAGGTCGGGCGCCAGCGCTTCTGGGCTCACCACGAATCCGACTTGCATCAGGCTGACAGCCAGAGCGGCGATAAAGCAAGCTCCCATTACAGGGAGGCACACCTTGGCCATCAGGAAACAGGATTCCACCACAACGCTCATAACAAAGGCATCATCAAAGGTCTCCAGGGTTCTTTCCAGGAAATAGAGCCTGGTAAAGCTCTCTATTTGCTCCATCATGTAAGGAGCGGTGACGAAAACGACTGCCATCCCGGCAATTAAAATGACCGCGCCATTTAAGTCCTGGCTGCGGGATACCTGGCCCTTTTTCCGGGCTTCTTCCCTCCTCCGGGGAGTGGCTTTTTCGGTTTTTTCTCCGGTTCCGCTGTCTGCAAAGAGCTGCAAATCCATGAACAGGAGCTTTTTATCCATGCTATCCATAATTCACCATTACAATTGCATTCTTAACAATAAGCCAACATAATCGAATGACATAGATGCCAGATAGCCGGTAAACCACACAAATGCCGGCAGTATCATAAACAGGATAAACATGCCCACTATTATCTTCAGCGGCATGCCAACGATAAACACATTCATTTGCGGCACGGTGCGGGCGATAAAGCCCAGCGATATATCTGATATGAGTACGGCCAGGACTACTGGAGCCGAAATCTTCACGGCCAGTACAAACATAACCGCGGTCACTTCCATCAACAGGGCTAAAAAATTGCTATCCATCGAGAAGCCCAGCACCGGTATGTACTTGTAGCTGTCATAAATGGCTTCCAATAGATAGTGGTGGCCGTTCATGCCAAGGTAGGTCAGCAAGGCCAGCAAATAACCGAAGTTGCCCATAAGCGGCGCCTGCATACCTGACATGGGATCAACGACGTTCACCATGGCAAATCCCAGCTGCATGTCCATCAGCTGGCCAGCCAATTGAACCGATGCGAAAAATAAATATGCGACAAAACCAAGCGTGTATCCGATGATAAGTTCGACTGCCAGCGCTGCTATCATTAAGCCCGGCGACGAAATGCTAATACCATAGCTGGGTTTTATGAACATCGCCATGAACCCCGCCAGTATCACTATCATCAGTACCCTTATACGCACCGGCAACTGCTGGCTGGCGAATATCGGAGCGCTTAAAAATAAGCCGGTAAGCCTTGCGAAGGCAAATAAGAAATTGTCCAGCGGAATGGGCATTTAGCGCACCTTCCTGCTTTAATGTTCAGCATCAGTTCAATTGGCGATCAGGCTGGGAATATTGGCATACAAATCATATGTAAAACTGGTAAGGATGTTAAGCATCCATGGCCCAAACACGATAATAATAATGAAAACGGCCACTATCTTGGGTACAAATACCAGGGTCATTTCCTGAAGTTGAGTAGTCGCTTGAAGGATACTGATAGCCAGACCTACGAGCAGGCCGCCGATTAGAATCGGCGCCGATACTAGCAGCACTGTCCATAATGATGTTGAGGCAATCCCCATGACCTGATCCTCAAACAAAATGCCTCAGCTCCTCCCTGTCCGTGTATAATAAATATCCGCCAAATTTAAAGGTTTTAAACCTTGCTTAATTGCAGCCGGGCTCGGCCCAGGCCTTCCATTAGCGGAAACTCATGACCAGGGCTTGAATAACCAGGTTCCAGCCGTCCACCAGCACAAACAACAATATTTTGAACGGCAGCGAGATCATCATCGGGGGCAGCATCATCATCCCCATTGACATCAAAGCGCTGGCCACAACCATGTCTATAACCAGAAACGGTATAAAAATAACGAAACCAATCTGGAAGGCGGTTTTTAACTCGCTTATTATGTATGCCGGAATTAATATGCGGTTGGGTATGTCGTCAAAATTGGCAGGCCGCGGCCATTCGGCCATGCGAATAAACAAAGCCAGATCCTTCTCCCGGGTCTGCTTGATCATAAATGTCCGCACCGGTTGCATGCCCCTGGTATAGCACTGGTTCCAGCTTATCTCCCCTGCCAAATAGGGCTGGATAGCATTCGCGTTAACCTCCCGGTAGGTGGGCATCATTATAAAAAAGGTCAGAAACAAGGCCAGCCCGATTAGTATCTGGTTGGGCGGCATCTGCTGAGTGGCCAGGGAATTGCGCAGAAATGCCAGCACTACAATAATCCGGGGAAAGGACGTCATCATCAGGACAAATGCCGGCGCTACGGTTAAAACCGTTAGCAGTACGACAATATTGAGAACCGATGAAAAGTTTCCCGGACTGTTATCTGCTTCATTCCCGTTTATCTGAAGGCTGACACTGGGCAACTGCGGAGGCGAAGGCGGAACGGGTTCAGCAACAGCACAGGACGCCGAAACGGCCACAAAAAAGAAAGCCAGCGTCAAAATCAGGAGGCTGGTTTTCATGTATTGCTTGTATGCTTGATTATTGTTCCTTTTTCTTATCTTCATATCGCTCGATATGTACGTCATTCTCATAAATATCCTTCATACGCCGGCCCTGTTCCTGAACGAGACGGTGAAAATCGCGGGGAGCCGCATTGCGTTGATAATGTTTGCCTCCCAGCAAGCTCAGCCAATGGTTGATACGCGCCTCCCAGCCTGTGGAAGCCGTATCCCCGGCGGTGGCAGCTTCCATGCCGGCCAGTTCTATGTCAGCGATCAGATCAGGATCTTCCAGATCAAAGAGCAGATTGATCTGGTGATCAGTCACACCCAGGGCATATATCTTGCCCCCGATCTCACAGAGCACCACACCCCGGTTCTGTCCGAGGCTCACTTCGTCGATTATCCGCAACCAGCTGCCCTGCATTCGGGAACGGATCTGTTTGCTGAAAAGACGGATAACCAGCCAGACCGCCAGGATTATCACCACCAGAACCGCCACCAGTTTAACAAAACTGATAAGCAGATAATTATCTTCAGGCTGGGGTGTGCTTTCCTGGTCCAGAGCCATGTTAACCTGTTCGATATCGTCCACGGCCAGGCATGTGCCCGCTGCACAAAACAGTATGAGGAACACCGCGAACGACACCAGCAGCTTCCTTGCAATCAATGAGCTCATTACTTTACTGCCAAAGCTATTAGCCAATAGCCTTGGCAACTGCTTCAAGAACACGTTCTGGCTGGAAGGGCTTGACGATAAAGTCTTTGGCGCCGGCTTGTATGGCATCGATAACCATGGACTGCTGCCCCATAGCGCTGCACATTATTACTCTGGCAGTCGGATCAAAAGCCATTATTTCCTTCACAGCCGCTATGCCGTCCATTTCCGGCATGGTGATATCCATAGTAACAATGTCCGGTTTAATTTCTTTGTACTTGTCCACAGCCACTGACCCGTTCTCGGCTTCACCGGCAATTTCGTACCCGTTTTTGCCCAGGATGTCTTTAATCATCATCCTCATAAACGCAGCGTCGTCAACAATCAAAACCCTCTTGCCCATTTTAAACCTCCTATTTTCAATTAATCCTATTATACCAGAACATTACTGAAGTTTGTTCATCCTGTCCATAGGGCTTAAAATTGCCGTTATTCTAATTCCATAGCTTTCATCGATAACCACTACCTCGCCTTTAGCGATCAGCTTGCCGTTAACCAGCAGATCAACCGGTTCTCCAGCCATTTTATCCAGCTGAATTATTGAGCCTTGAGTAAGATCGAGGATATCTTTGATGGTCTTTTTAGTTTTGCCCAGTTCAACCGCCACATCTAGAGGAACATCCATAATAAGACCGATATTATTAGGTATATCGGCTCCATAGCCTTCATGCAAGGGGGCAAACTGCACCGGCTGAACCGCGTACTGCTCTCCGTGCTGCACTCCAGAGTAAGCCGGCTGTGGGGCTCCATACTGCGGAGGAGCTGCATATTGAGGCGGGGCTGCATATTGCGGCGGAGGGGCGTATTGTACTTCCGGTTGAAGAGGCGGCGCATAAACCGGTTCGGGTTGCTTGTTCATATTCACCGGAGGCGTCTTTGCTGCTACCGGTTCCGGCTCCATCATGGTATCGCCCAGCAAGTTGTGGATCATGGTTTTAGCTGCTTCAATCGGCATAAGCTGCATAATCTCGCTGTTGACCAGGTCTTCAATTTCCAGCTGGAAGCGTATCCTTACTACTTCTTCGAAACCGGATTCAACCTCCAGCTGGTCTCTGGACAGGTCAATCTGTTTTACTATTGGCGGGGCTATATCGATTTTTTTATTGAACATTGAGGAAAGGCTGGTTGTTGACGATCCCATCATCTGGTTCATTGCTTCCCCAACCGCGCTCATGTGGATTTCATCCAGCTCGAAAGATTCATCCACAGTGCCGTCTCCACCCATCATCAGGTTCGCGATCACACTGGCGTCAATTTCTTTGATAATAAGTATGTTGCTGCCATCTATTCCTTCAGTATATTGGACTTCAACATACAAATAGGGCATCGGATAATCGGTTTGAAGCTGATTTCGGGTGGTAATATCAACGTTTGGAGTGGTAATGGAGACCTTGCGGCGCAGCAGGGTGGAAAGGGCCGTAGCCGAGCTGCCCATGCTGATATTGCCTATTTCTCCTATGGTGTCTTTTTCAAAATCAGTCATTTGTTCAGAAACACTGTCAAAACCGCCATCATCCTGCGGTGACCCGGTGTCTGCCGCTAACAGGGCATCTATTTCTGCCTGGGAAAGTATTCCATCATTCATCTTCTTCATCCTCCTTCACGAGGCCGGTTATTTGTACTGCCATGCGGTTGCCATACATGCCTGGTTGAGCAAGGAATTTGGGGCTCTGTCCGACCAGGACTTCCAGGGCATCATTAATACCGGTGTGCAGAGGTACAACATCTCCGGGGGCAAGCTCAATCAGGTCTTTAACCGAAATAATCGTCCTGCCCAGCACAACTCTGACCGGCACCTGGGTGTTTTCCAGCTTTTTCCGGATAGTAGCAACATTTTCCGGGCTGCTTTGCTTGGTGGAGCCTGCATAGTAGTAGTGAACATTAAGCTTGCTTAGTATGGGCTCCAAAACCAGAAATGGTATACATATGTTGATCATGCCAAGCACATCAGCCATATTTGTCTCAAGCGATACGATTATCATGATTTCGGAGGGCGAAACTAGCTGGGTAAACTGGGGATTGGTTTCCACCCTCTCCAGCACCGGCTCCATTTCTATGATGGAACCCCATGGTTCTTGCAAGTAATCCAGCATTCTCTGGCCCAGTCTCATCATTACAGTCTGCTCAATCTCGGTCAGACCACGCACTTTTTCCGGTGTTCCGCCCGGTCCGCCCATCAAACGGTCCAGAAAGGCAAAGCCTAAATTGGGATTGATCTCCATGATCGCGGAACCTTCCAGCGGATAGAGGGAAAAAATACTTAAAATCGTGATGCTTGGTATAGAGCGAATAAATTCTTCATAAGTGACCTGTTCCACCGACAGCACGTCCACCTGGACAGGCACACGCAATTGCCCGGACAGAAAAGTGCCCACACTGCGAGAATAGTTTTCGAATATTACTTGAAGGGTATGGATCTGGTCTTTGGAGAACTTGTTAGGCCGCCGGAAGTCATATACTTTGACCTTCTTCTGGCGTTGTTCCTCCTTGAGCTCCTCCGCATTGACCGTTCCTTTGCTGAGAGCCGACAGAAGGGCATCTATCTCACTCTGTGAGAGAATTTCGCTCATTTATACACGTCCCTGTTAATATTTACTGAATAATAAAGTCAGTGAAATATACTTCCTGGATCTTGCCCTCACCCAGCTTGGCATTGAGGGCCTCCTTCATTTCAATTTTCAGACCGTTTCTTTTAGAAACCTCCAGCTCTGACACTTTCTTCGAGCTCAGAATCCCCAGTATGGTGTCCTGAATAATCGGCATTTGGGCCTTGGACTCCTCCCCGGCGGATGCATCAGCAAACTGGACATATACAATGACCTTCAAATAGCGGTTGCCTTTCACATCCTCAATATTGGTAGTGAAGTCACCCGCCTTAACTATCTGTCCTTCCACAACCTCGGTCTCAACGACCTTTTCTTCATCTTGTGGCAAAAGCGGTGCTATCAGGCTGCGGATTATAAAATATGAAGCTCCCACGACCAACAGAAAAAACACCAGTCCTACGGCAATTATCTTAATATCAAAACCGGAGCTTTTCTCTACCACTACTTTTTCGGCGTCGGCCACGGCATTTCCTCCCTGCTACTACTTTTTTAGATGAGTATGGACTCTTCTTCTAAATTTTATTATATCTTCCCTGATTTGTCTTGTACTTTCCCGCACCACGAACTTCTTGCCGCTTGTCAGGGTTATCACCGTGTCCGGGGTTTCCTCCATGCTTTCGATCAGGTCGATGTTAAGAACAAAACAGACTCCATTCAACCGGGTTAAGCTTATCAAGGGATCACCTCATTTATTGCCGTTTCCGGAAGCCTGGCTCCATCAACCGCCTTCCCGGAATCATACTTTATGATGGAGTTTCCGGGAGCCGGGCTCCCGGAAACTCATGACTGCTAGCGTTTCAAGTTTACCAGTTCCTGGAGCATTTCATCCGAAGTGGTTATCACCCTGGAATTGGCCTGGAAGCCGCGCTGGGTGGTGATCATATCGGTGAATTCCTCGGACAGGTCAACATTGGCCATTTCCAGGCTGCCAGGGATAATGGCCCCCATGCCCTGCTCGCCCGGAGGGCCGAAATCAGCGTCCCCGGAGTTGTTGGACACCTGGAACTGGTTGCTGCCTACCTGGATAAGCCCGGAGGGATTCTGGAAGGTGGCCAGGGCCACCCGGGCCAGGTTGGATACCTTGCCGTTGTTGTACACGCCCTGGATAGTGCCGTCGATGCCGATCGAGTAAGAGGTCAGCTCGCCCGGCCCATTACCGTTCTGCACCTTGGCCCAGGCAGTGCTGTCAGCATCGTACTGGGTAATTTTACCGAAATCCAGGTTGATGTTCTGAGTATTGGGAACCCCGTCATTAGTATATCCAACGGCAAATGTCTGGGCGCCAACATCGATTTGGGTCGCTGTAAACCCGGAGTAATCCATGCCTACGCCGGGAAGAGGAACTGTTAGCTCCGTCGGCTCCTGATAATCAGTTGGCAGCGGCCCGGTGGTTTCACCAAGCAATGAGCTTACAACCGAGGCAACAGCCTTACCATTCTCGTCGAATAAAACATAATAATCAGTTGTCTGGCTTGGAGCAGTGGTGGGATTGGGCATAGTCGGGTCCAGGCTGGCCCTTACTCTCCAGACGGTGCCGTTAGTGTCCACAGCCGGAGGCCCTGTAGAGATTGGGATATTATCGCGCTGGAATACCTTGTCGTATCTAAAGTAGATTTTACGCTCGTTGCCCAGGTTGTCATAAAATTCCTTGGTATTGCTGATGGCATTCCATCCTGCGGGATCGGTTTCTGTGGGGGTCAGAAGCGTCGCCTGGGAATCCAGGTTGCCGGTCCATTCCATCGTACTGGTCAATACCGGGGCGATGGTTTTCTTGGCGGACAGGTCCACTGGCGCCGGCTCTGAAGTGGTATCAATTACCCCTGTTTCGTCAGCGTTCCAGCCCAGGACAAAATAGCCGTCGGAGGTATTGACCAGGTTGCCTTTCTGGTCAAAATCAAAGGCTCCCGCCCGAGTATATATTTTGGTGCCGGCGTTGTCGAGGATAAAATAGCCATTGCCGTCAACAGCCATATCCGTGAGTTTGTTGGTTATGGTAGCCGGGGCCCCGGTGTGGATCTGGTCGATGGTCCCCACCTTCATACCCAAACCGATGGCCATGGAATTGGTGCCGCCTCTGGATTCCGTGGGCCCTGAAGCCCCGCGCACCGATTGGTACAGGGTGTCTTTGAATACCAGGCGGCTTTTCTTATATCCTACGGTATTTACGTTGGCGATATTATTGCCAATGACATCCATTCTTGTCTGGTGGTTTTTCAGACCTGACACACCAGAGTACATTGAACGCATCATAAGCGAGTGCCCTCCTATCATGTTGATAGTTGATAGCTGACAGCCTGGCTGCCCAACTTCCTTGTAATCTATCAACCAGGAGAAAGAGATGCTTCGATCATTCCGCATCTCAGGGCTTCCTCTCGGAGGTCCAGCCCCAATTAAGTCTGCTGCTTACACTATTACAGCGCTGTCAATATTGGTAAATACATTTTCCTTGAGATTGTCGCTGTCCACCGCTGTTATAACAGTATTGTTCTTGACACTCACCACAAAGGCCATGTCTTTCATAAGCACCAGAGAATCTTTTGAACCTTTTTGCCGGGCTTTGTTAACCGCCTGGCTGAGATTATCCATATCCTCGGCCGACAGGTTTATCCCCCGGCTGCGCAAGCGTTCCTGGGCATGATTGGAAATCTTAACCTGTGATTTCAGCTTGTCATCCAGAATCTGCTTGAAATCACCGCTTATGGCTTGATTAGCGCCCGCCCCGTTTGTCTTGCCGCTTTTACCAATCGGTACAATCGGTTGTTCGGGAAAATATACCCGCTTGTCCATTAATAATCACCCCTGTCTGGCCCCTGATGCAGTCTTCCCTGACTCTGCAACATCATTGTTCCGGGGTTTAGTAATACACTTTCGTGATGGAATCCATTGACACTTGCTTGTCGCCCACCATGCAATAAGCCACCTTGTCTTTAACCACCACTGAATCTACCATGCCGCTTTTAACCTCGACGGTGCCATCCGCCAGCGTATTGCTGTACTTGACGTTCAATCCGATCAGGCCGGCAGCCTGCTGCATGCTCATGGCGGGAATCAGGGTGTCGTTTACGGTCGAGGACAGGCTGGTGAGCCCACTTACCATGTTCTTCATCTGTTCCAGAGAGCTGAAATTAGCCATCTGGGAGATGAATTCCTTGTCTTCCATCGGCTTCAGAGGGTCCTGGCACTCCAACTGCTTTACCAGCAGCTTCAGAAAGGCGTCCTGCCCCAGTGTGCCATATTCCTTTTTATCCACTACGTCAAAGCCATTGATCTTTTTAACTTTGCTGGTATCTGTTTCCAGCCAGGGTACCGTTGCGGTTGCAGGGGTAGTTGTTGTCATTTCATCACCGCCTTAAACTAAATAACTAACTGATGAATCTTCATTTACTTCATCATTCAAAGAATTTATCACGGCTGTTTCCAGGTCTTCATTTGAATAATCGGCATAGCCGTCCTGATAAACCCCGCTGCTCCGGGTCAAGCTTGCCTGAGCCTGATCGCTGAACTGCCACTGACCCTGCTGATCTCCCGTCATGGAATTGTAATCGGTCCCACCACTCAATTGAACTGACACTTCGGTCTTTTCCACCTTGATCCCTGCCGCTTCGAGCTGCTGCTTGAATAAAGCCAGGTTGCTCTCCAGCATGCTTTTTACCTGGTGGTTGTCAGTCACGAATTTGGCTGAAAGGACACCGTCTTCCATGCTGAGCTTAATGGTCATCTTGCCCAGAAATTCTGGCTTCAACTGGATTTTGATCTCTGAACTTTCCGGCTTGGTTAAAAGCTCGAATTTTTTAACGATCTGGTCGATTAATTGTTTGGGATCGACGCTTTTATCTGAATCCTTGCCGTTCAATGCCAGGCTGGCATCATCAACGGTCTTAAATACGCTGCTTGCAAGCTGTCCGTCCATGGAAGTGGTTTTAACCGCTGTCGTATCCGTGGCAGCGTTGTCCGATGTCTTTTCTCCGTCTTCAACCACATGCACCTTAAACATATTCAGCTTGTGATTCTCGATCATCATGATCTTCTTAACCCCGTTGGCAGTATCGGTCTGGCTGGATTGCTCATCTGCATCGCCTTCTGTCGTCCCGGATTGCTCCTGCGATTCAGAGTTGCTGCGTCCGCTGGCTTTAATCATTAGATGGAGGGATTGGTTCCCGCCTCCCCGGCCGCCTTCGACCTTTGAATTGCCCTGGCCTTTTTCTTCATTGCCTTCAGAAATCTTCGCCTTGATCATAACTTTGTTTCCATTGATCATAAGCATCAATTTTGAAATTTCAGATTCTGGATCGCTGTCGCTTGCTGGTGCAGCATTCCCTGTGTTCTCTTCCTTCAGGGCCTGGGACAGCTTCAGGATGGCTTGCTCCAAATCCTCAACATCGCCCATAATATCCTCCAGCCCTTGTTGCATGGCTCCGGACAGAATTTTGTCGCTGTCCTCTCCGCTGGTTTCTTCACCAGATGCTCCGGCTACAGCTTCCTGGGCCATGGCCTGCAAGCCTGCAATAAGCTCCTGAATTTCAGTGGCAACATTTTCCAATGCCTCTTCGACTTCTTCGCTCACATCTTCACTATCGCTGCTCTGGCTTTGTACAGCCTGTTCTTCGTTTACATCCTTACTATTTCCGTTTTCATCCTTGACTTCAAGCTGCCCTGCTTCCGTGCTCTTCTGTGAGGCTTCCTTGCCTACTGGTGCTTGGGCTTCAGGCGCATTCCCTGCGCCGTAGTTCTTTTCCTGGCTCTTTGTGCCTCTGCTGACATTTTCACTGCTCGCTGTATTTATTTCACCGGTATCAGAGCGGTTGCTCCGTTCGCAGCGCTGCAGGGTCCTGGAGAAGGCTGACTGTTCCGACCCCTTGCCCGCTGCCCGGGAGTTCAGCGTGCCGTTCACTGCCTTGAGCGTCATACGGGAAGAACTGGCAAGCGCTTGAAAGTCAATTGTCTGCACTTTTTCACCTCCTTTCCCCATAAATGCAAAATATAAATGACGGCGCCCAGCTCTAATTAAGGGCTGATCGCCAGCATTTTCTTGGATATGACGGCGGCTCTGTCCACCGGCAGTTTGCCAAGGATTCCGGCCGCTGTGTCATCAGTCATCTCGGTCAGAATGCCTATGATATCATTATCGTCGAGTTTTGCCATGATATTAGCGGCATCAGCGCTTTTCATCTCGCTAAAATAGACCGCTAGTTGCTTATACGCCGCTTTTTGGCCAGATTGTCCACCTTTCAGCTCCACAATCTGTTTTTGCAAATCTTCAATGGTTTTTTCATATTCAGTTTGTTTTTTCACCGCTGACTGGTTCTCTTGTTTGAGCTTGTTAAGGTCTTCGTTCAATGCCTCAATTTCTACCTTCTGATCTTTTATAGTCTTGTTTAAACCGTCGTTTTCCTGGGCAACCTTCTGTAATTCGGTCAATTCAGGAGTTGTAGCGTTCTCATCAGCCGCCTGTTTAATGTAAGGCAAATCGCTTATGTAGGGCACGGTGATGATTTGATACCTGGCCAGCACTACCAGTGCGCCTCCGGCTAAAACGAACAGGATAACGCCCATAATAATCAGCTTTAGAAATATTCCCTTTTTCCTGGGTTGTTCATCTTGAACGGAAGCGGCTGCAGCCGTTTTGCTGGTTACAGTTGCCATGCTGTCCTCCTTCAGGGCCAGATCGAACCAGGCTCAAGGATACTAGACCCTTTCTTCCCGGCTTTGCCGGTGATGCCTGGTAGTAGCCACTTCATCAATTTCTTTCTGTTCCTCGCGCAGCATTTCCTGCAGGTATGCCGCCCACTCCTTTTCCCTCAGCCGGTTCAGGGTCTTGCTTTCCTTCATGCGTTCCACCAGAATGTGCCGGGCTTCCTCCACTCTCTCTTCGGCTATAAACAACTCCTGGTTTTTTTCATCGCGCCTCTTTCTTAAAACAGGCAGAAAGTTGCGAAGCAGCAATAAGCGCTCCAGTGGCAGCGAGGTATTCATACCTTCCCGGATTTCATCCTCCAGGTTTTGAAGCCGGCTATTCAGATCCTGCAATTCTGCAGCGATGGTATCCCGGTCTTTTATGCAGAGCAGCAGTTCCTCGCGGGCTATCTGCTCCTGCCGAACAGCAATATCGAGAGCGGTCTGCAGGCGAAAATTGAATTTTTTCATGCCAGGCCTCGATTCGCATTTGTTAAAATTTAGTGTTCCCTATGTATGCAACTGTGATTATGGCAATTATCCGCTTCCGATGCGGTCCGTATCCAATCAGCAGTCTCATCGCCTGAAGCTTGCCAGCGTCATAAACGCGGTTATTTTACCGCACCGTTCAAAAGGTCGATGGTTTTCTGCAACTCGGCTTCGTCGTAAATCCCCTGGCAGATAAAGTTCCTCTGCCGGTCAATCAGACGGATCGATTCATCAATTTGAGGATTGGCCCCTTTCTTGTAAGCGCCTATGTCGATGAGGTCGCGGGCGTTTTCATAAGTGGCCAGCATGCTGCGGAATCGGTTGGCTGCATCAAGGTGCTGGGGTTCCACAATGTCGATCATCACCCTGCTGACACTGTTGAGAACATCTATAGCCGGGTACATATTCATCGCTGCAATGTCCCGGCTGAGCACTATGTGCCCGTCGATTATACCGCGCACCGCGTCTGTTACAGGTTCATTCATATCGTCGCCTTCCACCAGAACCGTGTATAATCCGGTAATGGTTCCATGCTCGGAGGTCCCCGCCCTCTCCAGCAGCTTGGGCAAAAGTGCAAACACTGAAGGCGTATAGCCTCGCGTAGCTGGAGGCTCTCCAATAGCCAGCCCCACCTCGCGTTGAGCCAGGGCGAAACGGGTTAGCGAATCCATCAGGAGCAGCACGTCATTGCCCTGATCTCTGAAGTATTCAGCTATACTGGTAGCCACAAAGGCCCCCTTCAAGCGAATCAAGGCCGGCTGGTCAGAGGTTACCACCACGACCACCGACCGGGCCAGGCCCTCTTCACCAAGATCGCGCTCCAAGAATTCGCGCACTTCACGACCGCGCTCTCCAATCAAGGCGATAACATTAACATCGGCAGTCGTATTTCGGGCTATCATGCCCATCAAGGTGCTCTTGCCCACCCCGCTGCCGGCGAATATGCCCATGCGCTGTCCTTTGCCTATGGTTATCAGGCCATCGATCGCTCTCACACCGACTGGCAAAATATCAGTGATTCTTTTGCGCCTGAGCGGATTGGGCGGCTGGTTCATAACTGGATAATAGCCCTCAAAATCTATGCGCCCCAGATCGTCCACCGGACTCCCCAGGCCGTTAAGAACCCTTCCAATCAAGCCGCTTCCGACATGAACCTTGAGCTCTTCCCCGCATGCCAGCAACTCGCTTCCCGGACCTATCCCTTCAAGCGCCCCCAGCGGCATCAGGAGTATTCTATTGTCTTTGAATCCTACGACTTCACAGGGAATCGTACTGCGATCGGCACGGTTGGTTCTGACATGACACAGCTCACCCAGGCTGAGCTTGGGACCTATTGCTTCAAGGGTCAGGCCTATGGCCTGGGATACCCGGCCTTTGAGCTCGCAGCAGTTAGTTTTTTCCAGCCGATCAATATAATGTTCAATGTGAAAATTAAAATCGGGATTTACATCCTTCACAGCACTCACTGCTCGCTTCCTGGTATTTCAATCAGGGCTTGCTCGACTTTGCTGATACGGGTTTCGGCGGTGGCGTCAACTGAGGCCCCATCGCTTTCGATTACACAGCCTCCGGCGCTTATTCCTCCATCGGCTTTAATGACCACAGCCAGGTCGCGATTGCCGTCGATGAGCAGCCGCTCCGTAGCCAGGGTATCAACCAGGATTTCCAGCTCTTGAGGATTTACATAAATTCTCATGTTTTCCGGATTATCCAGATTGGCTACGGCGTCTCTGACAATGCCCACGATGAGCTCCGGCCGGGTGTTCAATTCATGTACGATAACCTTTTTGCTGATAGCAATAATAAGGCGAACCATGTCGGTCTCAACCGAACGCATGATTTCATACTTGTTGCGTTCCGCTTCTTCCATGATTCGCCGGCTTTGTTCCATGGCCATCTGCCGGTCGGCTTCGATGGCTTCATTGGCCTGCCGCAATCCATCCCGGTAGGCCTGTTCTTTTGTATTTTTTAACAGCTTTTCCGCTTCTCTGGCTGCCTGCTGCCGCACTACACCAGCTTCGTCTTCGGCCCGGCTCAATACTTCCCGGGCTTCGTCCCGAGCCTTGTTCATCAATTCCTTCACCAGTTCTTCGGTCTCGGCCAGAATCTGAACACTTTCCTGCTTGATCATCTCCAGCTCGCGGCGCTGGTCACCCAGTAAATCGGGCTGGCCACCTTCCGCTCCCCATAAACCATCAGCTCCTGCCTTCAATTCGGCCTGCTGAACCACCGTTACTTCCCTTTCCAGGTGATTGAAAGCTTTGAGTATTTTGGGCGACGACATTATGAGATCGGTCTTTTTGATGATTTTAGACAACTATCTCATCTCCTCCGCCCCGGGCCACCACAATTTCTCCTGTTTCTTCCAGGCGCCTGATAACATTGACTATTCTCTGCTGGGCTTCTTCAACGTCACGCAGCCGCACCGGACCCATGAATTCTATATCCTCGCGCAGCATATCTGAAGCGCGGGTCGACATGTTGCCGTAAATCTTTTCGCCCACTTCCCGGCTGGCACCTTTCAAGGCCAGGGCCAGATCCTGCGATTCTACTTCGCGAAGTATGCGCTGGATAGAACGGTCGTCGATCATCACAATATCTTCGAATACGAACATCAGCTTCTTGATTTCTTCGGCCAGTTCTGGATCCTGCACTTCCAGCGATTCCATGATGGTTTTTTCTGTGGCACGATCCACCCGATTGATTATCTCTACCACCGACTTGACCCCACCGGCCTGGCGGAGCTCCTGGGGAGCTACTGAAGAAAGCTTGCGCTCCAGCACTCGCTCTACTTCTTTAATTATATCTGGAGAGGTAGTATCCATTATCGCTATTCTTCGAGCTACTTCGGACTGCCTTTCCGGTGGCAGAGCCGATAGTATGAGTGATGCCTTGTCCGGCTCCAGGTAAGCCAGGATTAAGGCGATGGTCTGGGGATGCTCGCCCTGGATGAAGTTAAGCAGTTGAGTGGGCTCGGTCCGCCTGGTGAAATCGAAAGGTCGAACCTGCAGCGATGCCGATATGCGTCCGATTATTTCCACGGTGCGGTCTGAACCGTAAGCGCGTTCCAGCACTTCCTTGGCGTATTCTATGCCGCCCTGGCCGATAAACTGGCTGGCCAGGCACATTTCAAAAAACTCACGGTATACTTCGTCCATGCGGTCACCCGACACTTTGCGCAGGTTGGCTATTTCCAGGGTCAACTGTTCAATTTCCTCGTCATTCATCAGCTTAAAAAGCGTAGCTGATTTTTCCGGACCCAGAAAGACTAAAAAATTGGCTGCCTTCTGTTTGCCGGTAAGGGGTTTGGACTGAACCATTCATATCACCTCTGGTCTTCAAGCATCCAGGTACGGATTACCTGCACTGCGCTCTCGGGGCTTTCCGCAATGAGCTTGTCGATTTCTTCCCGGATCTTCTGGGCTTCGCGTTCTTCCGGAGTTAAAGCCCTGTCAATAAGGTCTTCGATGCGGATTTCCTGTTCAATAACCTCTTCAAATCCCCTTTCGAATTCTTCTTCCCGAGCTGCCCTGCGTGAGCGGCTGATCATCATTATCAGAATGAACAGGGCAATAAACGCTGCAACCGCTATGCCTGCCACGTACATCCAGGGGAAAGCCTCGCTGCCGCCTACCGGTTCGGGCTCGGGCTCGGTATAGAAGTCAATAAAGGCTACGGACACGTTGTCGTCGACTTTAACGGTCTCATTGGGGCGGTTGTCCCGCAAGCCAACCGCCTTGGCCACAATATCCTGAATCTTGGCAACCCTCTGTTCTTCGGTGTTGCCGAGGTTTTGAGCCACCTTGTTGTTGACCAGAACTGATACCGTAAGGTAGTCATATTCGGTAGCACCGGGGGCATAATCAGTCTGTGTCTTGATGTTATTTATCTCGTAATTAACAGTTTTATCGCTTTTGTCATAAGAAGAAGTCCCTGATGTTTGACCAGATTGAGTGTATGTTGTGATGTTGGTATCTGTTCCTGGAACATTCTCAGTGTTGGTGGTTACATCCGTTCCTGATTCCTTAATGATTTGCTCGCTGCGCGTGAATTGGCCTTCGGGATCATGGCTGTATATGTCGCTTTCCTCGTGCTTGGTGTCAAAGTTCAGTTCAGCGCTTACTCTGACTACGGCGTTGCCGGCTCCCAGTGTTGTATCCAGCATGCTCTGAATGGCCTCTTGTTTTTGCTTCTCAAAATTGCGTTTCATCAAGGCCTGTTGTTCCATGCTGTCGGAAGAAGTTTCATCGGTTACAACGCCCTCGGAAATCATGGTGCCGTTCTGGTCTACAATAACGACGTTTTCAGGTGCCAATCCTTCCACGCTGTTGGCCACCAGGTTTATTATGCCCTTGATTTCCTTTTTGGTCAGTTCTTCGCCGCTCTTAAACGTGATCGCCACCGAAGCGCTGGGTTTTTTTGCCTGTTCAGTAAAAAGACTCTCTGACGGCATCACCAGGTGCACCCGGGCGGACTGAACCTTATCCAGGCTTTGTATGGTCCGTCCCAGTTCTCCCTGCAGGGCCATCTGATATTTAACGGCCTTATCGCTCTGTGTTTCTCCAAAATTCGTGGTCTGAAATAGTTCGAAACCGTATTGCCCCTGGGGTATGTTTTCTGCAGCCAACTGGAAGCGGGCATCGTATTTTTGAGCAGCTGGAACCGTAATTGTGGTGCCATTATCGGCAGTATCCCAGGGTATTTTTAACTCGTCCAGCTTGGTGGTTACAGCGGAGGCATCCTTTTCCGACAGATTGGTGTAGAGGACTTCATAGCTGGAAGTGGTAGTGGTTCCAAAGATGACAAAGCCGGCTGCCACCGCTATCAGGATGACCGCCCCGGCAAAAAGGACCTTTAGATTCATACTTAGGTTTGTCCAGAAATCACGAACTTGCCCGGCTAGCGTTCGCAGCCGGTCCGAAAATGCTCCCATAAATATCTTAGACTCCTGTATTATACTTGGATTCTCATGATTTCCTGATAGGCTTCCACCAGCCGGTTTCTGACCTCAAGCAGCAACTGCAAAGACAGATTGGCTTTTTCATATGAAATCATTGTATTGTGCAGATAAGATTCTTCGCCCAGTGCCAGGTTAGTGCCGCTCTGCGAGGCATCCAACTGGGCGGTGTTTACATCCTGCATCGCTGCTGACAGGACATCTAAAAAGCCTGTTTGGTTGCTGGAGGAGCTTGAACCGGTTTCCCTGGCGCTAGATGATTGATCAAGCGCAGTCAGAATTGCTCCTTCGATTCCATCCATTTTCATAGCACTTTATTCCTTACCGCCCAATCTCCAGGGCTTTCGCCGCCATGGCTTTGGTTGCTTCGATTACCTTTGAATTGGCTTCATATGAGCGGGTTGCAGAAATCATATTAACCATCTCTTCAACCACATTGACATTCGGATAATTCACATACCCGTCCGCATCGGCATCAGGGTGGGAAGGTTCGTAAACCTTGCGAAATGGTGCTTCAGCCTCGCTCATCTCGCGTATGTCTGCTACCCTTACTCCGCGCATTTTCTGCAGTTCCTGATCCAGAACCCTGCCGAACTTTTTGTTGGACTGGCGAGCGGTCGCTTCAAAAATTACGATCTGCCGCCGATACGGCCCCGAGTTGTTCTGCGTCCTGGTAGTCTCAACATTGGCTATATTGCTGGCTATGGTATCCATACGCAGTCGCTGGGCTGTTAGTCCGGTTGCGCTTATATCAATGCTGTTTAAAAATCCCATGGCATTATCACCTTCCTGTAATAGCCAGTCTGAGCAGAGTAAATTCATTGTTCATACTCTGCACCACAGCGTCATATACAGCTTTATTCTTGGCCGATTCGGCCATCTCGAAGTCAATATCAACGTTATTGCCATCATTCCGATAGGTCAGCGTATTATATGTCTTGACATCCGGCTGGAATGACTCCAGGGACGCACTCCTATCGCCGAGCGGAATATGCTGATCGTCCGTGATCCTCAATCTATTATACGACTTTTTAGCAGTAAGCGCTTCTTTCAGTTTGTCTTCAAATAAAACTTCACTGCGCTTAAAGTTCGGGGTATCTACATTGGCGATATTATTAGCGATAACCTGTCCCTTAATGGTGGTTGCATCCAGAACCTTGTTAAGCACAGTCAAATTAGGAGTATTAAAATAGCGTTCCAGCATCTGCAAACCCTCCTTGTGAAGTGCGCCCCGGCAATCGCGAATTCCATCGTTATTCGCAAAGCCCGCTCAATCGACGTGCCCTGGCACGCCTCAATCGCGGGCTTTTCTCATGCCTCGATCTTTATCATTTCCATCGGCCTGACCCTGTTATGAAAATAAGTCAACCTTATGATTAATATATCGATAGCAAGCTGAATTCTATTTAGTATTGTACTTGTCTATAAGCTGATTGGCAAAGAATTTATTTGCCCTTCTTCAATTCCTCGAAAATATAGGGATTCAGAACCTTGATGTACGTCCCTTTCATCCCCAATGATCTGGATTCTATTACTCCGGCGCTTTCGAATTTGCGCAGGGCGCTCACAATTACCGAACGGGTAATGCCAACTTTGTCAGCAATGCGGCTGGCCACCAGCAGACCTTCGGTTCCATCCAGTTCAGCCATTATATGTTCAATCGCTTCCTTTTCCGAATAAGACAGGGTGGCTATGGCGATATGAACGGCAGCTTTCTTCCGTGAATCTTCCTCAATGCGTTCCGTCCTCATCCTCATTACTTCGTTGGCTACAACCATGGCGCCATATTCGGCTAAAATTATGTCGTCATCGTTAAAACGCTTGCCCTGCCTGGAAAGAATCAGGGTGCCTATGCGCCTGGCGCCTCCGAAAACAGGAGATATCATCCAAACCATGTCCGAACAGTCGCAATTAGTGTTGTCAACATTAAATATGCACTTGCGGCCATCCTCTAAAATTATGTTGGTTTTGGTTTCCTGAACACTCATCAGCTCCTGGTTAAAACTTTCAGGGAAACGTTCAGCATGGCTGAGCAGCCTTTCTATCTCGACACAGGCAAATCCTCCGTAGAATGAATAACCACCGATCTGGCCTCTCCGTCCAACAACAAAACAGTTGCATTCCAGATTGCCGGCCATAACCTCGGCTGTTTCCTTAAAATCCACCGGATTGCCAGCGATCTTTTGCAGTATTCTATTTAGCGAGCGGGACTTCTCTAATAATGGTCTTTCCATTGCACATAACCTCCTACAAAATATATCGGCTCAAGTCATCATTCCTAACGATTTCTTGCAGCCGCACTTCAACATATTGCTTGTCAATGGTCACAGCCTGCCCTTCCATATATGCCGACTCAAACAGCAGATCCTCAAGGACTTTTTCCATTATAGTATGAAGTCTTCTGGCGCCTATATTCTCTGTACGCGCGTTGACTTCAAACGCAATCTCTGCCAAATGCTCTATCGCTTCTTCTGCAAAAACCACTTCGACATTCTCGGTTGACAATAGGGCTGTGTATTGCTTGAGCAGCGAATTATCCGGCTCTCTAAGTATTCTTACCAGGTCATTCTTACTCAGGCTCTCCAGCTCAACCCGAATGGGAAACCGGCCTTGCAATTCAGGAATCAAGTCCGACGGCTTGCTCACGCTAAACGCTCCGGCAGCAATAAACAAAACATGGTCGGTCTTTACAGGTCCATATTTGGTTATCACCGTCGAACCCTCTACGATCGGCAGTATATCGCGCTGTACGCCCCCCCGCGATACATCAGGCCCATATCCGCTTTCTCTGGATGCTATCTTATCTATCTCGTCCAGAAAGACTATCCCGTCTTCTTCCACCCGACGAATCGCCTCACGATTGGCTTCATCGTGGTCCACCAGGCGTTCAGCCTCTTCATATTGCAGAAACTTCCTGGCTTCTTCTACAGTTACTTTGCGTTTTTTCTTTTTCTTCGGCACCAATCCTCCTAACATATCCTGTACGTTGAATCCCATTTCCTCAACACCTGACATTGAGAACATCTCCATAAAAGCCTGGTTGCGTTCTTCAACTTCAATCTCTATTGTTTCATCCTCAAGCTCCATCCGTTTCAGCTTTTGCCTGAGAATTTCCCGCTTCTCTTCTCTTTCAGATGCTTTCTTTTCCTGTTCCTCATCCTGTACCTGTCCGGCAGCCTCGGCCATATTGCCCAGAAACAGCTCCAGCGGATTCTTGGCGTTTTTACTCTTCGCCCGCTGAACCGGCACCAGGCAGTCCAGAATACGCTCTTCGGCCAGCTGGCGGGCAGTGGCTTCCACAATCTCCATCTGTTCGTTTTGGACCATGCGCACCGCTATCTGCACCAGGTCGCGGATCATCGAATCGACATCCCGGCCTACATAACCAACTTCAGTAAATTTGCTGGCTTCTACTTTAATGAAAGGAGCCTTAACCAGCCTGGCCAGCCGCCGGGCGATCTCGGTCTTGCCCACCCCGGTCGGACCGATCATGATGATATTCTTGGGATAGATTTCATCCCCTACATCGGCTGGCAGAAGCTTTTTGCGATATCTGTTGCGCAGGGCGATTGCCACTGCGCGCTTGGCTTCATGCTGTCCAATAATGTAACGATCAAGAGCTTCGACAATTTCCCTTGGTGTCAGTGTATTCAACAATCATTCTCCTTGTTCGCTGTTAACAATTTCAACGGTAATGTGTTCATTAGTATATACACATATACCCGCCGCAATTTTCAGGGCTTCCGTGACAATCTGTTCCGCCGGCATATCGGTGTGCAGGCATAGAGCCCGGGCGGCAGCCAGAGCAAATGGGCCTCCTGAACCTATGGCCACCACTCCGTCATCAGGTTCAATCAACTCTCCGCCTCCGGACAAAATTATCATTTTATCCGCATCGGCTACAATCAGCTGGGCTTCCAGCCTCCTAAGAACTCGGTCCGTCCGCCATTCCTTGGATACTTCGACGGCCGCCCTGGTCAGATTGCCGTTATATTCCTTCAGCTTTTCTTCAAACTTGTCAAACAGGGTGAAAGCATCTGCTACTGAACCCGCAAATCCGGCTATCACCCTGCCGTTATACAAGCGGCGAATCTTGCTGGCATTATTCTTCATGATTATGTTCTGCCCGAATGTTACCTGCCCATCTCCGGCGATGGCGGCTTGCCCGTTCTTCCGCACTGCCACAATGGTGGTCGCTTTATACATGCTACAACCTCCGGTTGAATATTTCTTCGTGCTGCTGTGTCAGTCTCTCCTTGTCGATTTGCATATACAGGTGGCTAACCGACACCCTGGCCAGACCGAACATCTCCTGAACTGTCTTTATGTCGGCTCCTCCGAGAATAAACTGGGAGGCAACCGAAAATCTCAAAGCCTGTGAACTGGTTTTACGTTCAGCTGCTATGCGATCAATGTACTTGTTGATTATGCCTCTTACTGCTCGCACGGTCAAGCGAACGCCATTTTTGCTTACAAAAAGAGCTCCCTCGTTCTTGCTGGCATCTGATGCCAGGGCCGGTCTTGCATGTTCAAGGTATTTCCCGACCGAAGCCTGCACCTGCTTCCCCATGCTAAAATGCTTTTCACGGTCTCCTTTGCCGCGAACACGGACCAGCCTCTTTTTAAGATCAATATCGTCCAGATCAATGCTGACCACCTCGCTAATGCGAAGGCGCGTATAGTATAACAGCTCCAGAATGGTTTTGTCCCGCATTCCTGCTGCCTTGGCCTCATTAGGCGCTGACAGGATGACTTCGATATTTTCAAGGTCAATGGTGCTCACTGCTTTGTCGCTTTTCGGGACCTCGACACTGGCAATGGGATTGCCAGGCATTACGTTCTGGCAGCATAAAAAACGCACGAACGAACGCAATGTAGCCAGTTTCCTGGCCATAGTAGCCCGGCTGAAACCATCACGCTGGATTCCGTCCAGGTATTTTTTGACGCTTTTATAGTTAATATGTTCATTGCTAATGGACCTTGCATCAATTTGGTTTTCCAATGTCAAAAATGTAAAAAATTGTTTCAGGTCTGTTCGGTAGCTGACCAGGGTAAGATCTGAGGCATTCTTGCTGGATTTCAGGTTCTGAATGAAGCCGTCGACGTAATCAATAATCATAAACCGCCCTCCTTGACCGAATCCGCATTAATGGCCAGCCATACACCATACTGCAATAATTTCAAGATATCAACATCAAGGATAATTTTTTCTAATGCTGGCTTTTTCCAACAACTTGCTTAAATAGAAACTTATCATATGAAATAATTTTTTACAAGTTATTTTGGCGACAATTCTGAAAGTTCTGTTAATGCCTGTATGCCGCGCCGGGACATCTCCAAATAGCGTTCCTGTTTATTTTTTATCCTACTATTTAGGACCGGCAGCAGCCCGAAATTGGCATTCATCGGCTGAAAGCGATCTTCCCTCGCAGTACAGACATAATTCACCAGCGCCCCAAGCATACAGGTATCAGGCAGAACCAGTGGAGATTTCCCGTTGCACAACCGGGCGGCATTGAGCCCGGCCAGAATGCCAGTAGCAGCCGATTCCATATAGCCCTCTACTCCAATCAACTGGCCAGCTGCCAATAATGAAGGGCGCGCTTTGAATTGCAGGCTGGTTTTTAACAGACGGGGGCTGTTAATGAACGTATTGCGGTGCATGGCTCCATAACGTACAAATTCCGCCTTTTCGAGACCGGGAATCATCCGGAATACACGCTGCTGTTCAGGCCATTTAAGTCTGGTCTGAAAACCAACCAGGCCATACACTCTGCCCTCTAAATCCTCCTGACGCAACTGGACAACTGCATAAGCTTTATTTCCGCTGGAAGGGTTATCAAGACCTACCGGACGCATGGTGCCGAACCTCAATGTGTCAATGCCTCTGGCCGCAATTTCTTCGACCGGCATGCAGGCATTAAAAAAAGCGCCCTTTTCAAAGTCGCGCCCGGCTCTTGTATCAGCTTCAACCAGTTCCTGGTAGAAACGTTCATATTCCTCACGGTTCATCGGGCAATTATAATAGTCGGCTGTTCCCCGGTCATAACGCGAAGCTTTATATACTTTTCCTAAATCAACACTGTCCAGCAGCAGGCTGGGGGCTATAGCATCATAAAAGTGAAGATTATCCGAGCCGCTGGCTTTCATCAGCCAGGAAGCCATAGCATCGGAAGTCAGCGGGCCGGTAGCTATAATCACTACTCCAGCATCCGGTATGCTTTGGACCTCTTCACAAACTATTTCAATCAGGCTGTTGGCCGACAATGTTTCCGTTACCAGTCCTGCAAAACGCTCGCGGTCAACCGCCAGAGCCGCTCCTGCTGGCACCCTGACCTTGTCCGCGCACTGCAAGATCAGTGAATTAAACATCCGCAGCTCCTGTTTCAGCATGCCCTGAGCGCTGGCTTCCGCTTCTGACTTCAGCGAATTGCTGCACACCAGTTCTCCCAGCAGACCAGTGCGATGAGCCGGGGTCATTTTGCCGGGACGCATTTCATACAAGCGAACCGGTATTCCTTCGCAGGCCAGGCGGAACGCGGCTTCCGCTCCTGCCAATCCACCACCGATGACCGCGACTGGTTCAGGCATTTTCTTCATCCTTGTATTTGCACTGGCTGTTCTGACAGCTGATTACAATCTGGCCTTTACTGGTTTTCTCAACCATGGCGTCCCCGCAAACCGGGCATTTCTTGCCTGTGGGCCGGTTCCAGGAACGGAACTCGCACTCGGGATATGATTTGCAGCCGAAATACATTCGGCCTTTGCGGGATTTCAGCTGTACTACCGGGCTGCCGCAGCGGGGACAGGGCACTCCCGTTTCCATATTCATTGATTCTGTATACCGGCAGGTCGGGAAGCCGGAACATGCGATGAATTTGCCGAATCTGCCGTTCTTGATAAGCAGCGGCTGTTCACACTTCGGGCAGGGCCTGCCCGCCTCTTCATCCTTGATTTCAATTTTTTCAAGACCCACAGAAGCCTTTTCGACCTCGACGGCAAACGGCCCATAGAATTCCCCCACTACCTTTTTCCAGGCCATAGCGCCCTCTTCCACCTGGTCAAGCTCTTCTTCCATGTGGGCTGTAAAATCGATATCCAGAATGTTGCTGAAGTTGTCCTTCAGCATATCAACGACGATAAATCCCAGTTCCGTTGGAACAAACTGCCGGTTGCGGCGCTCCACATAGTTGCGCTTCAAGATGGTATCAATTGTAGGAGCATAGGTACTCGGCCGGCCGATATTCTTTTCCTCCAGAAACCTCACCAGGCTGGCTTCGGTAAAACGTGGCGGCGGCTGAGTGAAGTGCTGTTCTCCCTCCAGCGATTTCACCTGCAAGCCGGTTCCCTTTTTAAGCTCGGGCAGGGGATTCTTATCCTGCTCTTCGTCGCTGTCGTCATATACTTTTTTGTATCCGGGAAACTTCAGCTGGGAGGAACTGGCCCTGAAATCATAAGCGCCGGCGGCTATATCCATGGTCATCTGGTCATAAACAGCGGAGGCCATCTGACTGGCCACAAAACGCTCCCAGATGAGCTTGTACAGGCGATACTGATCCCGGCTTAAATAAGCTTTCAAGCTGTCCGGGCTGCGCCAGACCGAAGTGGGCCGAATGGCTTCATGAGCGTCCTGGGCTGATTTCCTACTTTTATATTCATTAGGAACCGGCGGAATGTATTCCTGGCCATAAAAACGCCCAATATAATCAAGAGTCTCATCCTGGGCAATTTTGGAAACCCTGGTCGAATCGGTACGCAGGTAGCTTATAAGCCCTATCGTTCCTTCCCCGCCTATTTCCAGGCCTTCGTAAAGCTCCTGGGCCACTTTCATAGTGCGTTTGGCAAAAAAGTTCAATTTGCGCGAACCTTCTTGTTGAAGTGTGCTGGTGATAAATGGAGGGCTGGGCTTACGCCTCTTTTCTTTCTTTTCCAATCCAGCGACCACAAATTTTGCCTTTTCAAGCTCTGACATGATGCGCTTCTTTTCCGCCTCGCTGCCCACCTCTATTTTTTCCTTTTTATATCCGACCAGCCTGGCTTTGAAAGCGCTTTTCCGGCCTTCGGCCAGCATCGCCTCAATGGTCCAGTACTCAACCGGTACAAAGGCATTTATTTCACGTTCGCGGTCGCAAATAATCTTAACGGTTACCGATTGCACTCGTCCTGCGGAAAGGCCTTTTTTAACCTTGGCCCACAACAGTGGAGAAAGCTTATAACCTACCAGCCGGTCCAGAACTCTTCTGGCTTGCTGGGCATCAACCCGGTCCCGGTCAACGGTGCGTGATTTCTTGATTGCCATAGTAACAGCTTCTTTAGTAATTTCGTGGAATTCAACCCTGCAGCGTGCATCTTCCGGGATATTCATCAGGTGCTGCAGATGCCAGGCGATGGCTTCCCCTTCACGGTCAGGGTCAGTTGCCAGCAATACTGCGCGGGCTTTTTTCGCCTCGGCCCGCAGTTCTTTCAGCAGGTCTCCTTTGCCACGAATGGTAATATATTGCGGTTCATAGTTGTTATCGACATCAATGCCCATCTTGCTTTTGGGCAAATCCCGGACATGTCCCACTGATGCCTTAACCTTATAGTTCTTTCCTAAAAACTTGGACAGGGTTTTGGCTTTGGCGGCCGACTCAACGATGACCAAAGTTGCATCTGACAATAACCACACCTCTTCATATTTTATTGGTCTGTACTCATGATATAGTAATTTCCCGGCTTGCTCTTGACAAGTCCATATATTTCCATTTGAAGTAAAACCGTAGCCAGGGAGCCTATGTCCCATCCGCTTGCAGCCATGAGTTCATCGACGTTTTTCGGGCCGTCTTCCAGCCATTCAACAATTTTTTTCTGCTTGTCATTCAGCCGAAGCGGTTCGTAATCAATTTTCATCTGACGGCAGGCTTCCCGCGTTCCGTTTGAATCACCGGAATGCAGGGGATGCAGGCCGGTTTCATCCCATATGTCCTCGACGCTGGCCACCAGCCGCGCTCCCTGCTTGAGCAAGCCGTGAGTTCCTTCGCTTAACCTGCTTGTAACCGGACCTGGAACTGCCATGACGTCCCTGCCCTGCTCCAGCCCAAAATCAGCTGTAATTAGCGATCCGCTTTTTGCCCGCGCCTCTACTACCACGATTCCGCTGGACAATCCCGATATTATGCGGTTGCGGGCGGGAAAATGGGTCTGAAAGGGTTTGGTCCCGGGCGGATATTCGCTTAAAACCAGTCCCTGTTCGCAAATCGTCCTGAATAATCCCCTGTTTTCTGCAGGATAAACAATATCCAGACCGCTGCCTAGCACCGCTATGGTCGATGCTACTCCGGTTAATGCTCCCCGGTGGGCTTCGGAATCAATTCCCCTGGCCATTCCGCTTACTACTGACGTCCCCGCGTTGGAGAGGTCTGCAGCCAGCTTTCTGGCCACCTCCCGCCCGTAAGAGCTTGCCTGGCGTGCACCCACTATGGCTATAGCCGGACGCTTCAGCATTTCCAGGCTGCCTATATAGTAAATGGCATAAGGATATCGGGGAATGCTTTTTAAAAGAGCGGGATATTCCATATCGGTGCAGCAGAGCACTTTCTGGCCGCATTGATAAAGCAACTGGGCTATTTCATTCGGGCCTATTCTGTCTCGCTCCTGATCCACTGCTGCGGCCAGGCTGCTGCCAATTCCGGCAGCAATCCATTGCTCGGTCCCAGCCTGGTAGGCCTTTTCAAAGCTGCCAAAACAGCTGTATATTTTCTCCATGCCTGGTCTTCCCAGGTTATATATCCGGTGAAACCATAATAAATATGGCCTGTCCCTGTCTTTCAAAACCTTGCTCCCGGCTGTAGAATTTGTTGCTCCTGCTAAAAAACATCAGTCTCCACTGCCATTAATAACACAAATTCGGATAATGAGCAATATATGCGCCAGTTTTTTGTTAATGGTTACATTATTTTTCGACTTAAGTTCAAACAAAATGTTTATTACACCGCGTTCTTGTTACACAAGCTGACGATTCTTTGAATCATACGAATTGTTTACCTGTGCAACTAGAACTTCACCCTGATTTAAAAAGCCCGCCAATTCAGGCGGGCCAGTTGATTGTCATATTTGATTTCGTATAACTATTTATTTTTCCGGATAAATACCGGGATCTGCAGGTCTCCCTTGTCGGAAATATAGGTGCGCGAATCCTGATCGGCATCCCTGGGAGGAGCGTCTCTAAGTGTTTCACGCACTTGTTGCGTTTCACGATAATATTGGTCTTTCGGCGGAGTCTCTCTTCCAAAGGGCTGTTCGCGGTTGTATGGCTGCTCTCTTCCAGCGGGCTGGTCTCTTGTATATGGCGCTTCCCGTCCGTACGGCTGTTCCCGGTTATATCCAGATTCGCGCTGGTAGCCTGGTTCGCGTCCGAAATCACGTCCGGAAGGAGTAGTAGGCCGGGGCTTGGCTCTCTGCGGCTGTCTTAACGCGACCGCATCAAAACCGGTAGCAATAATGGTCAGGCGCACTTCTTCACCGAGGTCTTCATTGATGCTGGCACCGAAGATAATATTGGCTTCGGGATCGGCGGCGGTGTGAATAATCTCTGCAGCTTCGTTGATTTCCAGCAATCCCAGGTCGTTGCTGCCGCTAACGTTGATGAGAACTCCCTTGGCTCCCTGTATTGAGGTTTCCAGCAACGGGCTGGATATGGCTTGCTTGGCTGCTTCCACAGCCCGGTTTTCGCCTTTGGCCCTGCCTATACCAATAAGAGCGGTTCCTGTATTACGCATAATTGTCTGCACATCTGCAAAATCGCAGTTGATGATACCTGGTTTAATAATAAGATCAGAAATACCCTGGACGCCCTGGCGCAGAATATCGTCAGCGATCTTGAAAGCATCGTTAAAGGCGGTACTTTTCTCGACCACTTGCAAAAGTCTGTCGTTAGGAATAGTAATAAGGCTGTCCAGTTCGGCTTTCAGCTCTTCAATCCCCAATTCGGCCTGCGCTCCACGCCGGCGGCCTTCAAATGTGAATGGCTTGGTAACCACACCAACAGTCAAGGCGCCCAGCTGGCGGGCCAGCCGCGCAATGATCGGTGCAGCACCGGTTCCAGTTCCTCCCCCCATTCCAGCTGTGAGGAATATCATATCGGCTCCTTGAAGAGCGCGCACGAGCTCTTCTTCACTTTCCTGGGCGGCTTTTTTCCCGATTTCTGGATCGGCCCCTGCTCCTAAACCCTTGGTCAGCTTCTCTCCTATCTGAATTTTCTTTTCGGCTTCAGATACATATAGCGCTTGAGCGTCGGTGTTAACAACAATAAACTCAACGCCTTTAAGGCCAGCCTCAATCATTCGGTTAATCGCGTTATTGCCGCCACCGCCCACACCAATAACCTTTATTCTTGCGAATTGGTGCAGCTCAACATCGAAGTCCAATGGCACAAATATCACCCCTCACTATTAATTAGCGCTATTACTCCTGTTAGATGCAGAAGTCATGGGCAGTAGTTCAATATGAACTACTGATAATCAGCTTGTTCTCGGGCATACATATATATAGATACATTATACAAAATGATAGCACAAAGATACGTAAAAACAAAGAAAAAGTATAAAATGTATCAATTTATCAAGAATGCGGGAAATTTTTTGGCTTTTCCGCAGTCCTTATTTTTTAAGCAAATAGCGTCTGATTATAGACAAATTCTGGAATATTCGCACGCCAAAAACGACTATGGGAATCAGGTATAGCTCCAGGGCAATTTGATCGCCTAAATAGGAAAGCCCTACCGCCAGCAAAGTATTGGCAAAGAAGCCGGTAATAAATACCGTGTTGTCAAATGAATCTTCCATGTAGGACCTGATTCCTCCAAAAATGGAATCAAGACCGGCGAGAATGGCGATGGACAAATATTTCATATATAAAAGCGGGACGATAAAAGGCATAACAAATCCTATAAGCAGGCCGGTTAGCAGGCAAAATATGATTATCAGCCACATTGCTCCTATTCAACCCCTTCCTGCGATTCCGCCATGGATCCTTCAACGAATTTGAACATACCGGTGTAGGCTGGAACTAATAGACTATCAGCCTTTTTTATCTGCGACTGAAGCCCATAAAGCTTAATGCTCTCCATGTACCCGCCTTTTAAGGTCAAGCCGCTTTCCAGCTTATCCGGGTCTCCTATCGCTGTGATTATGAAAGGAGCTCCGATCTTATTGCTGTTAACCAGTATCGTCGTTCCAGCACAGCGGATTTCTGACATAGCGATTACCCTCTCGCCGTTGACATCTATGGCTTCAGCTCCTGACGCTTTTAGTTCATTGACCACCATGAGTATATCTGTATCGTGGACCAGTAAATTGTTGGGATTTTCGCCGGCTTTGGGACTGCGCAGGCTGTCATCCAGAGTTACTACCACACCAGGGCCCTGCACCGGAGCCAGACCGGCTATCATCTGGGCCTTTTTCAGTTCTTGCTGCAATCCGCTGACATCTGGACTCCCACTGGGCACATTTCCCAGCTTTTCACGTAATGACACTACTTCCTGAGCCAGAACATCGCGTTCTTGAGTAACCGTGTTGAGTTTCAAGCTCAAATCCTCGGCTCTTTCAACCCTGGCGCCAGAGTAATAATCCTGGGCTGTGCGAAATTGCATGGAAATCAGCAATCCCAGCACTATGCATACGATAGCGATTGAAAGTTGCGCTCCGTGTTTCTGCATAACAATCCTCTCTTCAAGCATGTTCTACTCGCCTGGTGCAGGTGCAGCCTGCTTCATTTTTCAACTTACGGTTTTCTTCAGCATCAAGGCTATGTTTTCGTCTTAATGACGGGCTGGCCTTTGAAGCGTAGATCAACGTACTCAATCACATCTCCGTCGTTAGCTCTGAATTCCGTATCCATGTCCATGCATTTTTTCAGCAGTTCCATTTTTTCACTTTGCCGGCTCAGGTCGCCAAAGCGAATCTCAGTGCCATTGACCAGAAAAATAGTTATCTCCTTGGACTGCATAATATAATGGAATTCTGATATGTCAGCCCTTTCTGAAGCGCTCAATCCTTCCCACACACTGCCGATCGCCTTGACCGCCTCGGGCTGGAAGGGCCTTCCCAGGGTAACATAATCGGGAAGCTCATCAAAAGAAATCAATACATATGAGCCGATATCCAGGCTGGCGGCTTTATCAATACAATAACCTTCAGGGTCCAGACAAAGGAAGGACTGCTTATACCGCACTACCGCCCACAAACTGCGTTCCTGTACAGTAATCACTACTTTATCTGGATATGAGCGGCTTATGGTCACTTTTTGAATCATAGGATGATAGCTTATGGCCCGGGCCGCTTCAGAAATATCTGCTTCCAGAATATTTTGACCGATTTCCACCCCGGATAGTTCCTGCAGCTCCCCTGAAGCAACCTGACGATTGCCTTTTACTTCGATACTTTTTATGTTCAACCAGGCGCTGTTCCGCAGATAAATATACAGGCCGACTGCCAGCAGCATCAACAGCAGCAGCTTGACAACCAGACGTCCGAAACCTGTTCCTTTGCTCATCGCCAGTCTCTGCCTCTCCGCCGCTTATTCCGGCTTTTTCCCAAAGTGCTCGGCCAGATTGTAAGCTGCCTTCCATATATCTCCGGCTCCCATCATCAATAAAAGATCACCCGGCTTCAGTTCGTTTTTAAGGAAAAGCTCGACATTTTCCATATCGGCGATATATCGGCTGTTTACTCCAGATTCAACCGCGGCCTGGTGGATTATTTCGCCGGTGATTCCCTCCTCCGGTTTTTCTCCCGCCGAATAAATGCCGCTTATGACTACCAGGTCTGCATTTACAAAAGCACCGCCAAAACGGGAGCCCAACTGCCTGGTGCGACTGTATCGATGCGGTTGAAAAGCTGCCACCAGCCGCTGGTGCTCACATTGACAGGCCGCCAGGATAGTAGCTTGAATCTCGGTGGGATGGTGGGCATAGTCGTCAACCACGGTTACCGGCCCTTCCAGAAGCACATCAAAACGCCGGCGCGCTCCCTTGAATTTCTTCAGTGACGACTTGATCGCGCCGAAGTCCGCCCCCAGTTCGGTGGCTACGGCCACTGCCGCCAGGGCGTTCAATCCATTGTGCTTTCCGGGTATGGCCAATTCCAGCCATCCCATCGGTCGGCCTTCGCGTAGAACCTCAAAGCGGGAACCCGTACCTTCAGCCTGCCAGTGCCGCAACGAGTATTCCATGCTTTCGTCCAGTCCATAGCGTATCCGGCGTACCTGTTCGGGTATGACGGCATTTTGAAGAAAGGGATCATCGCCGCATATGACAGCCATTCCGCCTTCCCGGGTCTGGGCCAGAAACTGCGCGAAAGCACTCTGCAAAGCTTGAAGACTTTTGTAATGGTCGAGATGGTCGTCTTCAACATTGTTACTACAGAAATAAACGGGAATAATTCCAGGAAAGAACCATCGCTCTCATCTGCTTCAAGCACAAAATAATCGCCCCGGCCAGTATAGGCGCTCATGCCGTTGCTCTGCAGCTCACCTCCGGTAATGAAGGAGGGATCAAGCCCACTATCCAGCAACACCGTAGCAATCATTGATGTAGTTGTCGTTTTGCCATGTGCTCCGGCGATGCTGATTGCCCGGTGAGAATTAGCGAGCAGGGCCAGCATCTGACCTCTTCCCAGAATTGCCAGTCCCCGGACGCGTGCTTCAACCAGTTCAGAATTGCTGGCCGGGACTGCGCTCGAATAGACCACTGTATCCACTTCTCGAGCCAACTGTTCGGAACGATGTCCCTCGTATACTCTTATACCTATTTTTTCCAGGCGCTCGGTTACGGAACTGAGTTTCAGGTCAGAGCCGCTTACCTGATAGCCGTTTTCTTTCAGAACCATGGCGATCCCGCTCATTCCGGCCCCGCCAATCCCTATCATATGAACCCATTTCGCTTCAAGCTGTTTCATAAGCATTTCCTCTTCAATCCTCGGTTTTACCTAAACGCTGCGGCCTTGGCCGCAGGCACATCTTAATCCGGACAGGCTTCCATTAAGGTATCAACAATTTCGTCTAAAGCACGGGGCCTGGCCAGTGACTTCATTCCCGCCTTCATTTGCGCAAGGCGTCCGGAAGCGCTTCGCAATCCGGTGATGGTGCGGGCCAGGCAAGCACCGGTCAAATCCTGATCTCTTATAACAACGGCTGCACCGCTTTGTTCGATAGCCACAGCATTTTTCAGCTGGTGATCCTCGGCTGCATATGGATATGGCACCAGAATGGCAGCCAGTCCAGCTAGAGCCACTTCGCTGATAGTACCTGCTCCAGCCCTGCATAGAGCCAGGTCAGCGGCCGCCAGGGCCGAAGGCATGTCATGAATATAGTCTTTAAGTATCACTCTTTCCCGTAGTAAATCCGGCAGGCGCTGGTTCAGCGAATCCAATATATCGCGTTCATGCCCGCTTCCGCAAGCCCACAGAACTTGCATATCCAGGTTCTCTGCGCAAATTTCCAGATAATCCACCAGCGCCCGGTTTATGCTCTGTGCCCCCTGACTGCCCCCGAAAACCAGCAGGGTAAACAATTTTTCATTCAAGTTAAGGGTATTCCTGGCCGTACTGGCATCCACGCAGCCGATTTCCCGGCGCACGGGAAATCCCGTAACCTTGTATTTTCGCGGCTTCATGTATTGCAAAGCCTCCGGGAAGGTTAGAAAAACGCAGTCGACCCGGCTGGCAAGGCGTCGGTTACTCAAACCCGGGAACGCATTTTGCTCGTGGATAAAGGTCTTTCTTTTTTGCCGAACTGCGGCCGTCAATACTGGAAACGACGCATAACCACCGGTTCCCAGCACCAGATCAGGCTTTATATCCTGCAGCAGGCTTTCGGCCTGCCGTATAGCCTCTGGCACCATGACCAACGCTTTAGCAGCTTTCCACCATGAAGCCCGGCTGATCCCGCTTACACGCACTCCTGAAAATGGATAACCGGCTCCGGGTACTATGGCTGCTTCCATTCCATCCTGAGACCCGATAAAGCTAATCTGTGCATCCGGCCGGCGCCGTCTGATCTCGTCAGCCACCGCCAGAGCAGGATAAATGTGACCACCGGTGCCTCCCCCGCTAATCGCTACCTTCATTGGTTCTCTGCTCCGGAAGGGAGATAACGGGTTACATTTAGCAAAAGACCCACCCCCAGCATGCTGAATAAAAGAGATGAACCTCCATAACTAACAAAGGGGAGGGTCACTCCTGTAACCGGCATCAATCCGACTACTACAGCGATGTTGACAATGGCCTGCAATACCAGCATAGTCGTCAAACCGGCTGCTAAAAAGCTTATATAGAGATCGGATGACCTCATCGCAGCTCTGTAGCCGCGCCAGGCAATGACTCCAAACAGAAGGATTACAGTGAACGCTCCGATAAATCCCAGTTCTTCACCAAGTATGGCAAAGATAAAATCCGTATGCTGTTCGGGAAGGTGAAAAAGTTTTTGAGAGCTTTTCCCCAGTCCGACTCCGTTCAGCCCCCCTGAACCCAGAGCAAGCAAGGCTTGAATGGGCTGGAAACCTTTTCCGTCGGGATCAGTCCATGGATTCCAAAAGACCTGCACTCTTTCCCAGCGCAATTTGGAGTTATAAACGTAGATAAAGCCCAGCAGTCCGCTCAGGCCAGCCATAAGGCTTAGATGGTCCAGGCGCGAACCGGCAATAATCAGCATCACAAAAACGGTTCCTGCAATTATCAACAGGCCTCCCAGGTCTGGCTGTTTCATTATAAGAGCCGCTGCGATAACCGGAACAAATAGATTCGATGCCAATCCATCCTTAAAACTCCTCACCGAAGCAATGTTGGTGGACAGAGTGCGGGACAAATAAAGCACCAGGGCCAGCTTGGCCAGCTCGGTCGGCTGAAAGCGGCCAATCTTAAAATCGATCCAGGCCGTGGAACCGTTAACTTCGGTTCCCAATCCGGCTATAACCGCGACCAGTAAACCCAGGGCCAGCAGCATCAGCGCCGGTGTCAATCGTTTCAGCCAATCAACAGGCACCTTAATAGCTGCAGCCAGGGCAATAATCCCAATGATAGCCCACTGAGCCTGCTTCTTGATGACGTAATAAGGATCAGAATAATTATTATAAGAATAGGCTGAACTGGCGCTAAAAACCATTATCAGGCCGATCCCGAACAGTACAACAACGGCTGTCAGCAGCCAGAGGTCAACTGGTCCCTTTTTAAGGTTCATGCTTATCTCACCCCACTAGGTGAAGCGGTAATCATTTTCATTACTTCCTCGCGAAACAGATCGCCACGCTCTTCATAGCTCCTGAACATATCCCAACTGGCGCAGGCCGGCGATAAAAGCACTACTTCGCCGCTGTTCGCCAGTTCCCGGCTTCGGGCCACTGCCTCAATCAGATCGCTGACCTCGTATATTTCCTTAAAGCCCTCATCCAGCACCGCTTGCTTTATTTTTTCCCGAGCTTCTCCCAGGAGAACCAGTGCCTTGACATTGCTGGCAATGAGACGCGACAGTTTGCTGAAATCCGAGCCTTTGTCCCGGCCTCCCGCAATTAATACCACCGGTTGTTCGAACGACTCCAGCGCTTTTATAGTAGAATCCGGATTGGTGCCTTTTGAGTCGTTGATATATAGTATTCCTTCGAAGAGGGCTATTTCTTCCAGGCGATGCCTGACACCCGGGAAATCACGGAGAGCAGCGCCGATGCTCTCCGGTTCCAGACCGGCCAGGCAGCTAATTCCCACTGCACATAAAATGTTTTCCAGGTTGTGTTTGCCCCGCAGGCTAAGCTCCTTTACCGGGCATATTTGCTGCTGCTGATCGCCATAGGTAAAAGTGACAACGCCGTCCCGAACATATACTCCTCTGTTAAGCACCCGTTCTGTAGAAAAATATACGATGTTGGACCGTGCGTAGTTCGCCATTTCGCGCACGACCTTGTCTTCAAAATTCAGCACCAGGAAATCCTGTTCATCCTGGTTTACAAAAATCTGGGCCTTGGCTTTTATATAATTCATCATATTCTTGTGGCGGTCCAGATGGTCGGGGGTAATGTTGATAATACCCGAAATGTGGGCATGAAAGCTTTGGATGGTATCGAGCTGAAAACTGGAGGCTTCAGTCACGATCAATCCCTTTGGAAAAGCCTGCACCAACTGGCTCAGCGCTACTCCGATATTGCCTCCTGCAATGGCTTGACGCCCGGACTTGCGAAATATATGTTCCAGCAGGGAGGTGGTGGTCGTTTTGCCGTTAGTCCCTGTGATGGCATATATTTCGACCCGGGGGTCTTTGGCCAGATAAGCCAGCTCCAGTTCGCCAATTACCCTGACGCCTCCAGCCAGAGCGGCCAGGACAATAGGCGCATCCAATGGAACACCCGGGCTGACCACTGCCAGTTCGTATACCTTCTCCCCAAAAGGCGGCCAGTTGTCCCCGGTAAACATACGAGCTCCCCGGGAAGCAACGCCGGCCATTCGTTCCTGAAGCTCCCGGGTATCCTTGTAATCATATCCATCTACTTCGGCGCCCCGGTTCAGAAGCAAGTCAACCGCGGCAGTTCCGCTAATCGCCAGGCCTATTACCAGGACCTTCCTGCCATTAAAATCCACTTTTTCACGTCCTATACGCTAAAATAGTATACCAGGGTGCCAGTTCCGGCCAGTATAAAAGATGACAGCCAGAAAACACTCACTACTTTGGTCTCTTTCCATCCCTTGAGTTCGAAGTGATGATGCAATGGCGCCATCAGGAAAACCCGCTTTCCAGTTCTTTTGAAATAGGCCACCTGGATAATATCACTTAATCCTTCCAGAACATATACCCCGCCAATTATCATTAGAAATATTTCGGAACGACTGAGCACGGCGATGGCCGCCACTGCTCCTCCCAGAGCCATCGAACCAGTATCACCCATAAAAACTCGCGCTGGATGACGGTTATAGTAGAGAAATCCCAGGCATCCTCCGGTAATAGCCAGGGCAATTACTCCGAGGTCGGCAATATGATCGAATGGAGCCATCCAACAAACCAGCAAATAGGCCAGAGCCACCCATATGGTGACCCCGGATACCAGTCCGTCCAGTCCGTCAGTCAGGTTAACCGTGTTCGAAGTGGCCAGTATCACCAGTATAACCAGTACATAATATCCATAGGATAGATTTATCCAATTTTCGCTAAAAGGAATCAGGATTTCGGTTCCGCGCCCGCTGTATATGATTAGAAAGGCAATGAAAAGCAGGCTTATGCCCAGTTGCGCGGCCAGCTTGGCCCGTGCCTTAAGGCCCAGTGAACGCTTCATGACAACCTTTAAATAATCATCGCGAAAGCCGATTGCTCCGTGCAGCAGCATCACTGCCAGCACAGCCAGAACATAAGGGGAGCTGCCCGCGCATATTATGGAGGCAACCGCGATCCCTGCTATTATCATTATTCCGCCCATAGTAGGCGTTCCAGCCTTGTTCAGATGCCTTTGCGGTCCATCGTCGCGGATAACCTGCCCAACCTTCAAACGAGTCAAATATGGAATAACAATCGGTCCACTGGCTAAAACCACGGCCAGGGCAATTATACCCGCCAGTAAAAACCTCACTGCAGCAGCATCCATCATCAGTTAACTCCGCTGCCGGTCATCTGAACCGGTAAAATGAGCAGCCAACCGGTCCAGCTGCATAGCCCGCGAAGCCTTGAACAATACGAAATCGCTTCTATCGATGCTGTTATCTAAAAAGTCTTGAGCACTGTCCCGGTCTAAAAAATGATGCACTTGAGACGCTTTCATACCACTGGCGATGGCGTTTTCGGCCATATCTCCGCTTCGTTTGCCGATGCATACCAGCAAATCAACACCGCGAGCTGCTGCTTCCCGTCCCAAATCCTGGTGGGCACACTTCTCTATATCACCCAGTTCAAACATGTCTCCCAGCACAGCTACCGCCCGGCCGCCGCCAGCTTTATAAATAAGTGTTTCCAGAGCAGCGCTCATGGATAGCGGGCTGGCGTTGTAACTATCGTTAATTATAGCTCCGCCTTCGGCAAAGCTCGTAATATTAAGCCTCTTATCCGAAGTCTCAAATGTTTTCAGGCTTTCCGCCACCTCTTCTATAGATATTCCCTGAAGATATGCACAAAGGGCGGCAGCAGCAAAGTTAGGCGCCAACGCCGGCGCTGGCACCGGATATTTTAATGACAGAGGCTGTCCTTCGATCAGCAGTTCCATCATCATGCCATCCCTGGTGCAGGTCACCTCTACGATCCTGGCGCTGCACTTATCAGCACGGCCAAAAGTCAAAAGATCCGGCCGTATTTTTTTCGCGGTTTTCATAAGCAGTTCCTGATCGCCATTAATTATTCCCACTCCGTCAGGAGCCAGGCATTCCAGCACCTCGCATTTAGCCTGGGCTATGGCTTCCAGGCTGCCCAGGGTTTCGAGATGAACAGGCGCAGCGTTGGTTATGATCGCGTATTTAGGCTGCACGATTCTTGCCAGCCGGGCTATTTCTCCCGCTCCCCGCATTGCCATCTCGAAAACGGCTCTCTTGTGTTCAGCCTGCAGCTCAAAAACTGTAAGGGGCAAGCCCACATCGTTGTTGAAATTGGCCTTCGTCTTTAAAGTACAATATCGGCTGCTCAAGAAGTGCGCGGCCAGGTCTTTGGTGGTTGTTTTGCCTACACTGCCAGTAACTGCGGTGGACACAGCCTGGTGCCATTTCAAATACTCCCTGGCCAGTGATTGCATAGACTCCTGCACATTGTGTACTTTAATAAGCGCCTGTCCTTCGCCAGCCAACGAAAACTCATCCAGATTCTTGGATACAACAGCTGCCAGCGCACCCTGCTCCATGGCTGATCCTGCATAGTTGTGACCATCGAAGCTCTCGCCCTGAAGGGCAAAAAACAGCATGCCCGGCCCTATCTTGCGCGAATCCGTGCCTACCTTCAGCTCCATGCTATCTGGCAGGCCTCCCCTTATGTCTTCGTATTTTAAAGCTTTAAGGATCTGGTCTCTATTGAATTGCATTGGCCAATTTCTCCTGTATCATATTCCTTGCCACTGTCCTGTCGTCAAAATCCAGCACTTTATCCTTCACCAGTTGGTATGTTTCGTGGCCTTTGCCGGCGATAACAACCAGGTCACCATTCTCGGCCATGTTGATCGCGTATTTGATCGCTTCGGCCCGGTCCACAATCTCGAGGTACTTGTCCGTGGCGACATTTCCCATGCCGGCCACGATATCGGAGATAATGTCCGGAGGTTCTTCACTGCGCGGGTTGTCTGAAGTCACGATGGAAAAATCGCTGTACTTTCCAGCGATGGCACCCATTATTGGCCTTTTAGTCCGGTCGCGGTCTCCTCCGCACCCGAAGACAGTAATCAAGCGCTTCTCCACCAGCTCCCGCCCGGTTTTCAAAATGTTTTCCAATCCGTCGGGCGTGTGGGCATAATCAACCACCACAGTAAAATCCTGTCCGACGTCAACCTGTTCAAAGCGGCCGACAACTCCGCTGGTAGCCAACAGAACCTTTTGAATAGCCTCCACCGGAACCCCTTCCTGCAAAGCAACCGAGATAGCCGCCAGAGCATTGTAAACGCTAAAAGTGCCGATCATGCCGGTCTTGACGGCAAACCTGCCCCCGGCAAAATCGACGTCAAATACATTTTCTTTCAAAGTGCTGCGGATTCCCGAAGCCTTAACGTCCGCAGGACTGTAAATGCCGTAAGTAATCACCGGCGCCTGAGAAGCGGATATAAATGCACCGGCGGCCGGATCGTCGGCATTGACTACCGTGTAGCATCCCGGAGCGTTTACGATCATTTTGAAAAACTTCAGCTTGGCTGCCAGATATTTCTGCATGTCCCCATGAAAATCCAGGTGATCCTGGGTCAGATTGGTAAGAATGGCTGCCTTGAAATCGAGGCAGGCAACCCTTCCCAGCTCAATCGCGTGAGAGGAAACCTCCATAACCGAATAATCGGCGCCCTGAGCCAGGCAATAATCCAAAAAATCTTCTATAACAACTGATTCAGGTGTAGTGTTCCCAATACTCCTCTGGTAGTCTCCCAGGCTGGCATAAAGTGTTCCGATGATCCCGGCCAGGTGTCCGGACTGGTTCAGCATGGCTTGAATTAGATGGGTGATCGTGGTTTTCCCATTGGTTCCGGTCACACCTACCAACCGCATCTGGCTGGACGGGCGGCAGAAAAAGTTTGACGCCAGCCGGGCCATATTCAAACGGTTCTCTGGGCTTACAGCAAGGGCGACCCCGTCCGGCACCTCAATATCCCTTTCCGCTAAAACAGCCACCGCACCGTTGGCGATGGCCTGGGACACATAATCGTGTCCATCGGTCTTGAATCCGCTCACACATACGAATATCTGTCCTGGTCTGGTTTTGCGGGAGTCATAGCTTATTCCATTAATGTCAAGTTCATAAAAGCTCTGGTCGAGTTCGGCATTGATGCCGTCAAGAAGCTCTTTAAGTTTCATCACCCAACCTCCCTAATTTAGTGGTATAAAACAGAGCCGCTAATCTGATGTAAAAGACACGCTGACCCTGGAACCTTCACCCAAAATGCTTCCCGCTTCCGGATTCTGTTCCACGGCCCGCCCGCAGCCTTCAGGCACCATTGTCAATCCCATGCCCGCTGCCAGTGAGGCGGCCTTTTTTATCGACATTCCAGTAAAATCAGGCACAACGGTTAGACCGCTGCCTGGTTCAATATCGGCCAGATATAAAACCACTGAGGATTTTCTTTCGGCCTTGCTGCCCTCTAAAACACTTTGTTTCCAGACCATATTGCCGCTGCCGTCAAATACTGCAGACAGACCTTTATCATCCAGCTTTTGACCGGCTTCCTGTTTAAACATGCCAGTCAATTCCGGAACTATGGTCATATCAGAACTGCCGCCTTCATCCTTGGATGCTGCAATTTGCTTATCAAAAGGCACTTGCAGGTAATCAAACGATTTCTTGAAAATGTTGCGCACCACCGGAGCGGCTATATCACCGCCGGTGCATGGGTCTCCTTTTGGAGCATCCACTACTACCAGGCAAGCCAGCCTGGGATTATCGCATGGAGCAACTCCAATGAAAGACACGACGTATTCGTTGCTCAAATATGCTCCGGTCGGTCCCACCTTTTCTGCCGTACCGGTCTTGCCAGCTACACGGTAACCTTCCAACTGTGCGTTAATGCCGGTACCCCGCTCGACTTCACCTTCCAGAATAGTCATCATTTGGGCCGCTGTGGATGGCGATATAATCTCTTCCTCATACGGCCCATAGTTCTTATCTTCCGCTTCGCCCTTGTCGTTAATAACAGATTTAAGCAGATGCGGCCGGTTCATTTTGCCCTGGTTAGCCAGAACAGATATGGTATTGAGCACTTGAAGCGGGGTTGCGGCATTAGCCTGCCCGATTGACATGGTGGCCAAATCCACCTTGGTTGCAGAAGAACGGGGGATAATAATCCCTTCAGCTTCACCAGGCAAATCGATTCCTGAACTGCGCCCAAAGCAGAATTTGTCCATATAGCTATAGAAACAATCCAGTCCAATCTCCTGACCCACCTGCACAAAGCCCACATTGCATGAGTTTTCCACCAGTTGAGCGTAGGTCTGATCGCCATGAGCCTTGGAATGCAAGCAGGTAATTGTCTTGTCGCCAACATCAATAAACCCGGGACAATAAATATGGCTGTTGGGATTGAACAATCCTTCTTCCAGCCCAATCGCGGCGATGCATGCTTTCATGGTGGAACCGGGTTCATAAACGTCGCTGATAGCCGGATTACGACGGCTTGCGGCAGGTACTGACTCGTAATTGTTGGGATCAAAAGTGGGGCGTGAAGCCATGGCCAGAATTTCACCGGTCTGGGGATCCATTACAATAGCAACTGCCTTTTCAGCTTTTTGGTCAGTGAACACTTTATCCAGTTCTTCTTCTACTATATATTGAATAGTTGAATCAATCGTCAATACAATGTCTTTGCCTTCAACCGGAGGAACATAGCTGTGAGTGCTTTGCGGCAGCACCGTTCCCCTTCCGTCTTTTTCCGAAACGATTTCTCCCGGAGTGCCTCCGATCAATTTATCATAGTAGAATTCTATACCTTCAAGTCCGTTATTATCAACACCACAAATTCCCAACACGTGACTGGCCAGGGTTTTATATGGATAATAGCGCTTGCTTTCCGGCAGAAAGCTGAGTCCCTTAATCTTTTCGTCCTTGATCTGTTTGTCAATTCTGGCAGCCAACTCTGGCTCTATCTGTCTTTCAATGTATACAAAGTTTTCATTGCTTTGAAGCAGCTTACGGACCGTTTGCTCATCCTTCTGCAAACAGCTTGTAATAATTTGTATGGCTTTATCTGTTTGCTCGTTTTTATCAAGCATGCCGGGATCTGCATACAGGGACTGCGCGGCGGTGGAAATGGCCAGTTCGTTCATATTCCGGTCATAGATGGTGCCGCGTTCTGCGGCTACCTTGTCTTCCACCGCGCGATTCTCGCTGGCCATAGCTTCGTATTCTGCGCCCCTCCACACCTGGACATAGAACAGCCGGCCGCCCAGCACTGCGAGCACCATAATCAGGCCGATAAATATCAACATCATTCGCTTTTTGCTTACATATTGCTGCCTGGCACTCATGATTGAACTCCCTGTTGCTAAAAAATCTGCTGGTCCGCAAATGAGATCAAATGCTGTCGATCTGTTTCTGCAGCCATTCGAGCAGGCGCTGGCTCCAATCTGTTTCTGCTGCGGTCATGGATTGTGAATCGCTGCTGATTGACGCTTCGTTCCGCCCGGCGGCGCTGTTTTCTATCACCATGCTGTCTTTGCGTCCCGAACGAACCATGTGCAGCTCGCTGACTGCCACCTGCTCAATTCTTTCCAGGGATTTTAGGCTGGATATCTCCACTTCCAGGCGTTTGTTTTTTTCGTTCAGAGCGGTAATATCCTTTTGCATGCCGGCAATATCATATCCCAGAGTAGAGATGGTGTTGCTCAGAAAAACCAGAGCCACCCCGTACACGAAAAAAAGAAAAAACAATCTCACGAAGGCCGATGCTCTGATACGGGTACGGGAAAGGTCGATTGCCACTTGATCCTTAACATATATGCCGTCAAAAACGTCTTCAAGGTAATAGCTTTCCCTGATGTCTTCCAGGTCGTGATCCAATTTCCTTGCCAGTCCAGAGTTACCCCAACTCACGATTCACCACCTCCTTCCCTATCACGCGGTTCTTGGCTAATAAATCTATAGCTTCTCAACAATTCTTAAATGGGCGCTTCGCGAGCGCGGATTATTTGCCAGTTCTGCTGCGGACGCTTTAATTGCTTTGCGGTTCACCAGCCTGATCCGGGCTTGCCGTTTGCACACACAAACCGGAATGTCCTTGGGACAGGTGCACGGAAAGGCCTCAGCCTGAAAAAATCGCTTGACCATGCGGTCTTCCAAAGAATGAAAGGTAATGACCGCCAGCCTCCCACCGGTTTTTAGCAGTTCCACCGCCTGGGGCAGGACTGCTTCCAGGGCGCCCAGTTCATCGTTAACCGCAATCCGCAAAGCTTGAAATGTTTTTCGGGCCGGGTGTTTTTCTCCTTTGTACGAGCCTGGCACCGCGCTCTTAATAATGTTGACCAGCTGCAGAGTGCTTTCTATACGGTTTTGGGCGCGAGCCCGGATAATATTACGGGCAATGCGCCTCGAATAACGTTCCTCGCCATATTCATAAATGATGCGGGCCAGTTCGAATTCGTCCCAGTTATTAACGACTTCAGCGGCATCCAGGGGCTGACTGCGATCCATACGCATATCCAGAGCAGAGTCTTCGTGATAGCTAAAACCCCGAACCGCCTGATCCAGCTGGAAAGACGACACTCCCAGATCCAGAAGAATTCCATTCGCCTGTTCGAGACCCAGCTGTTCCATAATTAAACCCAGCTCGCGGAAATCTCCATGCACCAGCTTAATGCGCGGGTCATTCCAGCGTGCGGACGTTCCAGCCAGAATATCAAGGTCTTTATCAATTCCGATTATTCTGGCTCCCGGCCCCAGCTTTTCCCGCAAGCCTTCAAGGTGCCCGCCTCCGCCCAGGGTGCAATCAACATATATACCTTCAGTTTCAGTAATCAAGCCATTAAGGCTTTCCTCAAACAGAACCGGCAAATGCATAAGCGGCTCCCTTATATGTCGTGATCCTCCAGAGTGGAGGCGATTTCAACGAAATCTTTTTCCTGTGCCGCATCATATGCGGCCCAGCGTTCTTTAGCCCAGATTTCTACCCTGGGCCCGATTCCAATCAACACCAGGTCTTTTTCAATTCCGGCGTAGCTTCTTAATTTTACAGGCAGCAAAACCCGCCCCTGGCGGTCCATTTCCAGTTCAGCCACGCTGGAGTAAAGAGTGCGCGTGTATCCGCGGGCATTGGGCCTGACGGTTGGAAGGGTTCTGAGCTTCTGCTCATACTTTTCCCATTCATCACGGGGATAGAGCGTAATACATTCATCCAGGCCCTTGGTTGCAATAAACTCTTGGCCCAGTTCTTCTCTGTATTTAACCGGAATGGTTATCCGGCCTTTGTTGTCCAGTGAATGCTGATATTCACCATAAAACATACGTTCGCTCCCCTTCAAAAGGGCAAATTAACCACTTTCAACCATATTACACCACAATCTTCCCTATGAAAAGGTGTTTTTAATCAAAATAGGGGCAGCCGGATGCAATCAGGATATGGGATCGGCAATATACGCAGCTTTCTGGCGGGTAGTCACATTTAAAAAGGGGACTAAAGGTGGGTGTAGAATCAGGTGGTATGGTTTAAAAGTTAGCAGGGACAGCCCAAAGGGCTGTCCCCCAGACCGATGACAAAAGCGAATCTCATCGTCATATCACAAAGACCGCTCAATCAACGTACGTCAAGTACGCCTCAATCGCGGCCTTTGCTCATAACGCGACCTTCGCGTTTTCTCATCAGTCTGACTTTGTCAACACACTGAGGGACAGCCCAAAGGGCTGTCCCCACGTTATACTTATTTTGGGTTAAATGTCGTAGAGTTCGTCTTTGACCAGATATTTTATACCCTTGGCTTCGAAAGCGTTCTTGGCTTTTTCCAGGTCTTCCACCTTGAAAATTACCAGCACTTCGTTGCCGGCGTTGCCCAGGAATGCATATAAATACTCTATATTCAGATCAGCCTCGGACATATGCTCCAGCACGGCAGCCAGCATGCCCGGTTCATCCGGAATCTGCACTGCGATAATTTCTGTTTCACTTACCGTAAAGCCGGCTTCTTTCAGAATCCGGTGAGCGCGTTCCGGATCATTCACAATAATGCGCAAAATACCGAAGTCAGACGTATCAGCAATGGACAGGGCACGAATATTTATTTTGGCTTCACCCAAAACCCTGGTCACATGAGCCAAACGCCCCTTTTTGTTCTCTAGAAACACTGAAATTTGCTTGGCCATCGCATTACCCCCAATCAAATTTTATTTTAATTCTGCACTTGCAACTCCTGCCTGGCAGGAATGACAGAGCCCATTATTAATCCTGTCATAATTATACTTCATGCGTCCGGTAATGCATACGCAATAGCATTTCTCCAGATCGCCAAACCCTTTTTACAGCTTGCGCTTGTCGATAACACGCCGGGCCTTGCCTTCGCTGCGTTCAATGGTTTTAGGTTCAACCAAACGCACCTTGACAGCGATACCCAGGGCACTTTCCAGTTCCTTGCTGATCTGGCGGCCAATGGTTTCCATTTTGCGCACTTCATCGCTGAACAGCTTCTCGGATATTTCTACCTGAACCTCAAGTTCGTCCAGATGCCCCACCCGGTCTACTATCAGCATGTAATGGGGCTCGACACCCGGAATGCTGAGCAATACGCTTTCCACCATGGACGGAAATACGTTGACGCCACGAATAATAACCATATCATCGGAGCGGCCCAGCACTTTATGCATGCGCACATGGGTGCGTCCGCAAGAGCACAGTTCATAGGAAAGCTCGGAAAGGTCCCGGGTACGGTACCGAATTATCGGCAATGCTTCCTTGGTAACTGTAGTGATCACCAATTCCCCCGGTGAACCTGGCGGAAGCACTTCTTCGGTTATCGGGTCGATAATTTCAGGTATGAAGTGATCCTCGGCCACGTGCAGCCCGCATTTGCCGTCGCACTCGTAAGCCACCCCGGGACCGATTATTTCACTTAATCCGTAAATGTCATAGGCCTTGATCTTCAGGCGTTCCTCAATTTCCCGGCGCATGTTCTCCGACCACGGTTCCGCCCCGAACAGGCCCGATTCTATATTGAGATCGGCAGGATCGATACCATTTTCTTCCAGTACTTCCGCAATAAACAGCGCATACGACGGGGTGCAGGTTAAAAGGGTGGTGCCAAAGTCCTGCATGAGCATAACCTGGCGGCTGGTATTGCCTCCGGAAGTAGGTATTACTGATGCACCGATTTTTTCAGCCCCATAATGGATTCCCAGGCCTCCGGTAAAAAGGCCATAGCCGTAGGAATTCTGAATTACTGAATGCTTGCTGCCTCCGGCACTGGAAAGCGCCCTGGCCATCAGTTCGGCCCAGGTGTCAATGTCCTTGCGGGAATAGCCGACCACAGTAGGTTTGCCGGTGGTTCCTGACGAGGAATGAATGCGCACAACTTCTGACATAGGCAGGGCAAACAGCCCAAATGGATAATTGTCTCGCAAATCCTGCTTGTAAGTAAACGGCAGCCGGGCTAGATCCGCCAGGCATTCGATATTATCGGGCTTGATGCCAGCTGAATCCATTTTTTCCCGATAGGCCGGAACAAAGGAATATACTCGAAAAACGGTTTCCTTGAGCCTCCGCAACTGTAAGCGCTCAAGCTGTTCGCGGCCCATGCATTCGAGCTCCTTATCCCAATACGACATGTGCAACCCTCCATACTACATATTTTTAATACCCTGCCCGCATTGCATCTTCAAGGGACATCCCTGGCAATTCGGCTTCGTTTTACGGCAGTAATCTTTGCCCAGATTGACCAGCAAAGCATGATATTCATTGTACAAGTATATATCAGGATCAGTGTTTTTTTCCAAAAATAATTGCATTTCCTGATACTTAACCGGCCCGGCTACCAGTTCAAGACGGCTGAAGATGCGAATGGTGTATGCGTCTACTACAAAAACCGGATATTGGCCCGCATACAGCAGTATGGAATCGGCAGTTTCCGGCCCGATGCCCCATATTCCCAGCAGAGCAGGCCTTAAAACGTCCAGTTTTTCGCCAAACATTAGCTCCAGGCTGCCTCCGTAGCGAACTCTGATAAAGCTCGCCAGTTCATGCAGCTTGCGGGCTTTCTGGCGATTGTATAAAGCCGGGGTAATATGTTTGGCCAGATCATCACGGGATGTTTCCAGAAGGGCATCTGCTGACAACAGGCCGGCATCTTTTAAATTATTAACCGCCCGGGCAGCGTTATTCCAGGAAACTGCCTGTGTCAATACTGCTCCCACCATTACTTCGAATGGGCTGTCCCCCGGCCACCAGTTCAGGGGGCCAAAATGGTCGAAAAGCCTGGAGTAAATGGCCATGATCCTGCAGCCTGCGGTTTCGCGAAATTCGGTCTCCATTTGAGTCTGGATATCCTGGTTCATTGTTCCTGCAAACCTTCATTATTAAAAAATCCTGCGATCTGAAACGCGTGCTCCATCTCTCCCGCAGGGATCGGCACATTGACATTGACATAATCCATTCCCTGCTTGGACATATAGGCATAGACAAATTCAATTACTGGAACCCGGGCTTCTACAATTCTTACTGAATCCAAATGACTGCCGACGTGCTTCCAGGAATGAAGATCCCGGTTAAAATATATGCCATCCGGAGCTATGTACACTTCGGGTACGGCAGTGCGATTGCGCCGGGCCTTGATGCGGATGCTTAAAAACGCCGTAATTCCTATCACCACTATGAGCCCCAGCATTGTCAAAAAAGTCGCCAGCCCCCCCTCTTCAGGGTCTATTATGAAAAACAGCAGGCCGACCACAAATGCGAAACCAGCGATAATCAGGAACAGCTGTATTTTGCCCGCCCGGTTTCTGACCTCCTCTTCATCCGCGTATTGCGCCCACAGCTGCGGCTCGTATCGCCAATGGACCAGCACGTTTCTCCCATTCAAAATGCTGTCCAGCAGCCTGAAGCGCTTGTAAAACATGACTGCCACCGGGATGGAGGTGAGGAAAATCAGGATTCCTATAAATATAAGAGCCCCGCCTCCGTTCATTATGTTTATGTCCAGCAGCGAAGGCGCCATCATCATGAACACTCCCAGCAGCCCAAAACCCAGGCTTATCCAGATATTTTTCTTCTGTGGATTCGATTTTATTTCCATTGGTTCTGCTGTCTCCCTGCTATTTATAAATAGTCTCCGATCCTGCCGCAGCAGTGCCTTGCCTTTCAGCATAGACCTGGAATGCAGCGTGCGCGGCCTTACCGCAACTGCCTGATATGCATTATTTGATGAATACTATATCAAGCCGCAGATCTTGCGTACAACATACGAAGCGATAAACAGGCCTGCCACTGATGGTACAAAAGCAACCGAACCCAGGGCAGCCGCTTCCCCTTCCTGCCGGGGTACCGGGAAGGGGCTTTCAGTGGAAAAAACGACCTTGAGACCGTCTTCAATGCCCACCTTTTTTAATTCCCGCCGCATTACCCTTGCTACAGGACAGGTGTGTGTGTCCGCCAAATCAGCAATGGTGATGCAAGAAGGATCCAGGCGGTTAGCCATGCCCATGGAACTGATAATCGGAATGTTTTCCGCCAGGCAATACTGGACCAGGTGCAGCTTGTCTCCTATAGAATCTATAGCATCCACTACAAAGCCGGGCTGGTCCTTCATGATGCCGGCGCAACTGCTGGCACCGTAAGATATGGTATGCCTGTCAACTGTCATTGATGGATTGATGTCAAGGATTCGGGCGGCCACTACATCTGCCTTAAGCTGCCCGACCGTAGAATGGAGGGCCGGTATCTGGCGGTTGATATTGGATATTTCCACCCGGTCGCGTTCAACCAGGATGATACGACCTATTCCGCTGCGAGCCAGAGCCTCAACGCTGTATGAGCCTACTCCGCCCAGACCCACGACCATAACACAGGCGTTCTGCAATTTATGTATGTTATGAGCCCCCAGCAACAAAGTGCTGCGCACTAAATAGCTGCTCATAAAGCCTCCGTAAATATAAATCCCCACTGGGCCGTGCTGCTGTCAAATTTAAACCTGAAAGTCAAGTGGGTGCAGTCTCACGGACTTTATGTTTCCCACTAAATGGGCTTACACTCCATAGGTGAAGCACTCGCTCCCAGATTATTGGTGTTGGCAAAAATTTAACAACTTTTCACGCACTCAGCAGGGAATCTATGCATACTATATTCTGGAAATAATTATATCATACCGCTCATCAAGGTTCAATGACAGCATACGGCGGTTATGCCTTTTCTTCCCTTATCTTCAGGGATAATTCGCGCAGCTGGCGCAGGCTAACCTTTGACGGCGCTTCGGTCATAGGGCAGGCCGCACTCTGGGTTTTTGGAAAAGCGATCACATCGCGTATGCTGTCGCGCCCGGCCATTAGCATCACCAGTCGGTCTATTCCGAACGCAATGCCGCCATGCGGGGGAGTGCCATATTCGAAGGCATCCATAAGGTATCCGAATTTTTCCCGGGCGTCTTCCATAGTCATGCCCACCAGAGAGAACATGCGCTCCTGCAAGCTGCGCTGGTATATGCGCAGGCTGCCTCCGCCCACTTCAGTTCCATTCAACACCAGATCGTAGGCCCGGGCCCTGGTTTTGGCGGGTTCGGCTTCCATAGCGTCGATGTCTTCAAGCTTGGGCGATGTAAACATATGATGTACGGCAACATAGCGTTTTTCCTCATCATCCCATTCCAGCAAGGGGAAATCAGTGACCCACAGGAAGTTCAGCTCTTCATCGTGGCGAAGCTCCAAACGCCTGGCCAGTTCCAGCCTCATGAAACCCAGCACCCGGCAAACCATTTCGGTGCTATCCGCCCCGAATATAATCAAATCGCCGGCTTCGGCCTGCATTCGGTCCAGCAAGCCCTTAATCTGGTCTTCTTTAAGGAACTTGGTAATAGGCGATTTTAGCTCGTTTTCCGTCACCACTATCCAGGCCATACCCCTGGCTCCATATTCAATCGCCAAACGTCCGAGATCATCTATTTCCCGGCGGGAAAACTTTTCCCCGCATCCTTTGGCGTTGATAGCCCTAACAACCCCTCCAGCCGCCACGGCACCGCTAAAGACCTTGAAGTCAGAATTACCCAAAATATCAGTGACATCAACTATTTCCAGCCCGAATCTCAAATCAGGCTTGTCGGAACCAAATCTGGCCATGCATTCTGCATAGGTCAAGCGTGGGAAAGGCGTGTTAATAATCCTTCCCATACCAGCCTGGAAAAGGCGGGCCATCATCTCTTCCACCAGGCCGAAAATGTCTTCTTCATCAACGAAGGACATTTCCATATCCAGCTGGGTAAACTCGGGCTGACGGTCGGCCCTTAAATCTTCATCTCTGAAACAACGTGCAATCTGGAAATAACGGTCAAATCCCGCCACCATCAACAGCTGCTTAAATATCTGCGGAGACTGTGGCAGGGCATAGAATGAACCAGGATGCACCCGGCTGGGCACCAGGTAATCCCGGGCGCCTTCGGGCGAGCTTTTCATCAGTATGGGTGTTTCCAGATCCATGAACCCATTTTCATCCAGGTAGTCACGTATTTCCTTAACAACCCGATGGCGAAGCATCATAATCTTTTGCATTTCCGGGCGCCGCAGGTCCAGGTAGCGGTATTTCAAGCGCAACAGCTCATCAACATTGATCCCGTCTTCTATGTAGAAGGGCGGTGTTTTGGAACTGTTCAGCACTTCCATTTTATCAACATAAATTTCCACCTGGCCGGTCTGAATGTTAGGATTGATGGTTTCATCAGGCCGCAGTCTTAGTTTTCCTGCTGCTGCCACAACGTATTCTCCTCGCACGCTTTCGGCCAGGTGAAAGGCGTCCAGGTTGATCTCAGGATTGAACACCACCTGCATAATACCCGAACGGTCACGCAGGTCCACAAAAATCAGACCGCCGTGATCGCGCCGCGTGTCTACCCAGCCGCATATGACCACATCCTGGCCGGCTTGCTCCACTCCGAGTTGGGTTGTGTAATGGGTTCTTTTCATCATTATTTACTGGCCTCCCGTATGTTATCAATGACCCGGCGGCATTCCTCCAGAATCCGAACTGATTCCACCTGGTTCTGCCCGCCCTGGCGCATATTTTTCACTGTATAAAAGCCGCCGGCGATCTCGTCACTGCCGATCATCAGCACCAGCGGGGCTTTAATCTTATCAGCGTATTTCATCTGGGCCTTGGGACTCCTGCCGTTCAGGTCTCTTTCGGCTTTAAACCCCGCTCTGCGCAGTCGGGCCAGCATCAGGTCGGCTTCCAACTCATAGTCGGAGTCGAACAGGGCGATAAAAAGCGGGCCTTCCTGCTCCTTCGCCTCCTGGCTGCCCAGGGCTCCAATCAGTCGTTCCATTCCGAAAGCAAAGCCAATTCCCGGCAAATCCGGCCCGCCCAGTTCGCGAACCAGCCCGTCATAGCGCCCTCCGCCGCCGACTGCACTGGCACCGCCGATAGCCGGCAAATGCACTTCAAAAGTGGTCCTGATATAGTAATCCAGCCCTCTGACCAACCGGTCATCTTGAATGAACCCGGTTCCGTGATGGGCTAAAATAGCCTTAACCCTTTCATAATGGCTGCGGCAATCTTCACAAAGGCTGTCCAGCATAACCGGGTGACCGGATATGGCCTGCTGGCATTTTGGTACCTTGCAGTCCAGTACCCGCAGGGGATTTCGCTCCCGTCTCGCACTGCAATCCTGACACAAATCATCCTTGACCGGCTCCAGAAAATCCAGCAGGCGCTCCCGGAAAACCTGGCGGCATTGCGGGCATCCTACTGAATTCATATGGAGTTCGTAATCCCTCAGTCCCAGACGATTCATGATCTCTATCATAAGGTGGATCACCTCGGCGTCGACCGAAGGCTCCTGACTGCCAAACACTTCGGCTCCAAACTGGTGAAATTGTCGGAATCGTCCGGCAGCTGGACGATCATACCGGAACATGGGACCGCCGTAGTACCATTTGACCGGCAGCACGCCTCCGTACAGACCGTGCTCCACCAGGGCTCGCACACAGGAAGCGGTTCCTTCAGGGCGCAATGTTACGCTGCGCCCTCCTTTATCATTAAATGTGTACATCTCTTTGCTTACTATATCGGTGGTTTCTCCGACACCGCGTTCAAATAGCTCTGTATGCTCAAATATCGGGAAGCGTATCTCTTGAAAGGCGAATAATTCAGCCGTTTCCTGCATACATCTCTCCACCCTCTGCCAGCTGCTGCTGTCAGGCGGGACAATATCAGCGGTGCCGCGCGGGGCCCTTATTTGCATGCTGTGTCCTCCTGCCCGGTACGGGCTTTTGCCGCCTGCCTTCCTGGCATCGCTCCGGTGCGGCATTCATAAAATCTGCTGTTCATTCTAGAATATGGCCCTGAGCTTGTCAACTTTGGTCTGTACGAGCCTTTCAATATCCCGGCAATAAAAATACGGATCCTTGGGATTGTAAAAAGCCCCTTTCAGTTGTTGCCGGTTGTCTACAAACTTGCTGGAGGCTCCGCCCCCTATTCCCAGAATGGTCTGGCGCTCCTCGATCATCTGCACATTATAGCGGCAAATATGACCTGGCAGTGCAAAACCTATGTTTTCCATGTTATCACGCATGTATTTCTGACGATACAGGTAATATGGCCTGTAGCCGGCGTTTCTGAAGCTCTTTTCGAAATAGCGCAAGGCCTTTTCCACGGCGCCTATCTCCCCTTCTACCGGCTTAAACCCGTATTCCCTCGCCAGCCGGGAGCCTTTTTTAACTGCCAGGCTGTGAACGGTAACGTTTTCGGGCAGCAGCGCCAGCACCCGCCGGCAACTGGCCTCATAATCCACCTGTTCTTCGCCTTCGAGTCCGGCGATGAGATCCATGTTAATAGTCTTAAATCCTGCCTGGCGAGCCAGGTCCACTGCTTCTTCCACCGCTCTGGTATCGTGAAGGCGCCCGATGCGAACCAGCGTCTGATCCTGCATAGTTTGAGGATTGATGCAGATGCGCCGCACTCCGGCCTCTGACATTATTTCCAGCTTGCTGCGGGAAAGGGTGTCAGCCCGCCCGGCTTCTACGCTGATCTCCCGTCCAGGATCACCGGAAAATCCCTGATTGATAGCCTCCAGCAGCTTTTCGAGGTCATCATCGTTCAGGATGCTGGGCGTTCCCCCGCCGATATATATGTTCTCCACATCAAGCCGAAGTTCACGCAAGCAGCCAGATAATTCATCGATTTCGCGATGCAGGCAGGCCAGAAAAGCCGGAATCTCCTGCTGGTAATCGCGCAGCACCGCTCCCGGGAAAGAACAATACCGGCAGCGGCTGGGACAATAAGGAATGCCTGCATAAAGGCTTATCTTACGGACCGCTTCTCCGCGTGGGTGCAAATAAGGGCGGCTGTTCCGAGCCACTTCAGCCAGCAAAGCCGATTTTTCACCATTGGTTAAATACTCCCGGGCCAGAAGCTCTTCCAACCCGTCTGGATCCGAAGCTGAATCCAGCAGCCGCTGCGCCGCCTTGACTGGCCTCATACCGGTCAGCAATCCGTAAGGATTTATATTGCGCCCGGTATAAAGACACAGAAGCTTGTATACAAAGATTCTCAGCTCCTTGCGGATCTGGATTTCGATCTCGCTTTCATGCATATCCGGAACCAGCTTTAGAAGCACTGAATACTCATGCTTGCCGCTGGAATCGACTATTTCGGCCTCCATATGTCCTGCGGCTTTCGCTCCTGCTACGCGTATGTACAGACTGGCCTGCGCCCCATCAGGCGCGTCCTGTTTGAGCTCCCAGCCATAAAAAGCCAGTCGTGCAAGTTCGTGGACACTGTTGAAATAATGGGACGGTTCAATTACTACATTTAGCTTCATTGCCAATATCACCTGAATCAAAAAGAGCTGATTTCTGAAAGAAATCAGCTCCATTATTGTCGTTTTTGTTGCCAGGTCTAGAACATTCCATAAACGATGCTGAACAAAAATGAGGCTATCACCAAAGTGATTATGCCTGTCACTGCCAGCCGCTGTCCCCGGCTTTGCATGCCTCTGTTCATAAAAGTCATGGCCAATACCACCTGCCTGTTGATTAGAACTTTTTCTTCTTGCGTGCGGCTTCGGATTTTTTCTTTCTCTTTACGCTTGGCTTTTCATAATGTTCGTGCTTGCGCATATCCTGCATAACTCCGGCACGCTGGCATGTACGCTTGAAACGCTTGAGTGCGCTATCCAGAGTTTCATTTTTTCCTACGCGAACTTCGCTCATTGATTTCCCTCCCCTCACCTAATCAGGAAGTTTAGACACCACTATATTGTAACCATGATGACAGGGCCAGTCAAGCTTAACCCGGAGGCCACATCATTCTTCTACCGCCCAGCAGGTGATAGTGAAGGTGCGGTACCGTTTGTCCCCCTTCATCTCCACAATTATTCACAAGACGATAGCCGCCTTTATCAATACCCAACTCGCGGGCAATCTTCGCCGCCAGTAACTGCAAGCGCCCCAGCAAGGCGGTCTGCTCATCAGTACAATCATCCAGAGAAGCAAGGTGTTCTTTACTTATTACCAGCACATGATCCGGAGCCACCGGTTGAATATCCCTGATAACCAGAGCGTTTTCATCCTCATAAACCACCTGGGCAGGAATCTCCCCGGCTAGAATCCGGCAAAAAATACAGGTTTCGTCAGCCATTTGTTCACCTCCTTTGCCTTTTTCAACTATCATGGCTGCCATATCTGAATGTGGCTCATTTTCGGTTTTTCTGCCAGTTAATAAAATCAATCACTGATCGCCGCCGTTCTTGAGGCAGGCTGTACAGCGAATTAATAATCTGCAACAGCTCTGGTTCGATGCCGTTCAGTCCCCCGGCTTCAGTGCTTTTTTCAGCTTTTTCCTGGTTCTCTATAAAATATTCAATCGGCTTGTCCAGTATCTCAGCAATTTTTTCAAGCTGAGTCAAATACAAACGCCGTTTGCCCTTTTCATAATTAGACAGGGTTGATTGGGCGCAACCCATCAGTGTCGCCAGTTGTTCCTGGCTAAAACCAGCCTCTTCTCTAGCAGTCTGAAGTCTGCGGCCGATCTGTTTAAAAGCCATTTGGTCTGCCCTGCCTTTCCGGCTCCCGCCATATAATGCCTGAACACCCGCTGTCACGTTGAACAGCAGGAAATCCCCCGAGCTTCACAGCCCGGTCCCAGCATAAGCGTCCGGTTACATAAATAAGCGCAATTACGAATTCTGCTAAAACAACGCATCGTCATATGTTATACATAAATCGTAGCATATAAATTACATTATGTCATTGAGAAAGCCGGCACAAAACAGGTGGTCCGGGATTAGTCCAGACCGGCTTTTTCTCCCCTTATAGCCCCATTCACTTCACAACGAACCGCTTGCAGCTCGACGAAGCTGCCAATTTCCGCCTCTTCGGCTTGATATATAAATTCAACATAATTATCGCTAAGAGCTTTATAAACACCCTCTGTAAATCTTCTTTCGAGCAAGACCCTCCAGTTTTTCCCGAGCATGTTTTTTACAAACTGCTTCTTTTTATCAGCGGCCAGGCTTATCAAGCGCTGGCTGCGCTCTTCCCGTTCAGCTTCCGAAACCTGGTTGTCAAGCAAAACAGCAGCGGTTCCGGGGCGGGGCGAATAGCGAAAAACATGCAGGTCCAGCAGGGGAAAATCACCTATCATCCCGCATGTGTCTTCAAAATCAGTCCGGCTTTCTCCAGGAAATCCGGTCATGACATCTGTGGTCACGCCCGTTTCGGGAATCAGGCGATAGATTTGAGTAAGTATATCACGGTAACGCTTGCCATCATAACCGCGGCCCATGAGTTGCAGCACCCGGTCGCTGCCACTCTGCAATGGCACGTGCAAATGGCGGCATATCCTGGGTTCGGCAGCAATAAGCTCCAGCAGGTCAGTACCTATTTCGTTGGGATTGATCGAACCGAGCCGCAGGCGATAATCTCCCGGCACCTGGTCCAGCACCTGTTTCAGCATCGAGATTATCCCGGTTTCAGGCTTCAGGTCACAGCCGTAATAACCGATGTTAATTCCGGTCAGCACCATTTCCCGGTAACCAAGAGATAACCGGCTGCTAATTTCTTGAATAATATCCGCAGCTTTTTTACTGCGCACCGGCCCGCGAGCATAAGGTACGATACAATAAGTGCAAAAGCTCTCACAACCGTCAGCTATCTTGATAAAAGCCCGTGTGCGCCGGTGGCGGCTTGAATATAGCACACAGTGAAGCGCATTTTCACATCCCGAAAAAGCACGGATAATCTGCGCCTCTTGAGCATGACTGTACCGTGCTTCCTCAAGCATCCTGGGAATCTCTTCTTTAGCCTGGTTGCCCACCACCAGGTTGACTCCTTCAATGGCAGCCACCTGTTCGGGATGAAGCTCAGCCAGGCATCCGGTAACAACCAGCAGGGCATCGGGATGGGCGCGGGCTATCCGTCGGATGAGGCTGCGGGATTTACGATCGCTGACATGAGTAACGGTGCAGGTGTTAATAATGCAAATATCGGCTTCATTCGCACTGCGGCTCAAGCCATATCCCTTTTGCCTGAATTCTTCGATAAGGTTTTCGCTCTCAACCTGGTTGACTTTGCAGCCCAGGGTATAAACAGCTATTTTTTTCAACCTATGTTCCTTTTAAGTGCGGGCACTTTAAACATATGCCCAATCATCCCAAATCACCAAGAGCCTGCAATACCAGCGATGCCAGCACCAGCCCGGCGGTTTCAGTGCGTAGGATTCTCGGTCCCAGGCTGACCATACATGCGCCATGCACCCTGGCCTGATCGGCTTCCGCCTGATCCCAGCCGCCTTCTGGTCCAATTAAAAGGTATATTTTCTCGCTGGTTTCAAGGTTAATTCTGCTCACCGCCGCTTGTAAAGAACCTGGTTCCGCATTTTCGTACGCCATTATAATGTGTCCGTCTGGCAGGCCAGCAGGCAGTTCATCCCAGAACTCCTTAAGAGTAAGGGGGGTATGGACAGTGGGAATCAAGGTGCGGCGGCTTTGCTTGCAGGCCTCACGGGCTATATGCTGCCAGCGTTCGGTTTTGCTGCCTTTTTTGCCGTTTTCCAGCCTGACTACCGAAAATCGGGTTATCACCGGTATAATATCACTTACGCCAATTTCCACTGCTTTCTGGACAACAGTGTCCATCCGATCGGCTTTGGCCAGACCCTGAACCAGCACCAGCTGGTGCCGGGGCTCCCGTTCAGGCCGAACAACCTCAAGTATTCTTCCTATAAGCAGAACTCCAGCCCGGATAAGCTCCAGCCGATACTCGGCTCCGCTTCCATCGAAAGCGTATACTATATCGCCGGATTCGAAACGTAATACTTTGGTGATATGCCGGGCCTCATCTTCTCCGAATCTGACCATGCTCCTCGGAATATCGATATTATCTGGCTCAATATAAAAACGGTGCATAAGGAACCTCCATCATTCCGCTTGTTGCTGCAGCTTGCGGGCGGCTACTCCAATCCAGTCTATGTCCTTCAGCATTTCCACAACCTCGAAGCCATGTCTTTCCAGCTGGTCTCTCACGCTGGGCCAGCGGCCCTCAACAATTCCGGATCCGAACAGCATACCTCCTGGCACCAGAACCTTTGCGGCTTCAGGAATAAGCTCCACCACCAGATCTGCGGTTATATTAGCCAAAATCACGTCAAATTCACTTCCAGCCAGATTTTCCACCGCATCTCCGCAATCGAGCCTGATAATACTCTTCAGGCCGTTGAGTTCCACATTGTCCCGGGCGATTCTAACCGCCAGCTCGTCAATATCCCAGCCTAAAACAGATATAGCTCCCAGGCGGGCGGCCGCAATGGACAGAATCCCCGAACCGCAGCCAGCATCAGCCACCCGTTCGCCTCCTTTTATGTACTGGTCGACAAAGCGCAGGCAGAAACGGGTGGAAGCATGGATGCCGGTTCCAAAGGCCATGCCGGGATCGATTTCCACCAGTACTTCATTTTCCTTTAACAACCGCTCTTCCCAGGACGGCTTAATCAGAATGCGTCCCACATTAAACGCATGGTAATATACTTTCCAGGAATTTTCCCAGTCTTCGCCGTCTATTTCATTTATTTCCTTGATGAACACTTTGCAGCGCTCGCCGAAGCTTTCGGAAACAAGCTGTATTGACTTCTTAAGCTGTTCCACCACGTCTTTTTCCGGGGGAAAATATGCCTTGACCAATACAAATTCGTGATTGTAAAAGTCTTCATCCACCTGGAGCTTTTGTCCGTGGTCATTCTTTTGATAAGTACGGGCTGCCTGGGGATCTTCGATTTGCACGCCCCCTGATCCCAATTGTCCAAAAACACCGGCAACTGCATCAACACAATTGCCGGTGGTCAGCACGCTGATTTCTTTCCATATCATGGCTATATTTCTCCTTATCCGGTCGCATCACGGCGGAACTTATCGAAAAAACCACGGCGACCGTCCTTGTCGTCCTCTGTATTAGGTTCTCCGTGAAACTGCTGAAGAATCTCGCGCTGGTGCTTGTTCAACTTCCTGGGTATGGTTACTGTAATCAAAACATGCAAATCTCCAGAGCGGCTGCTTCCCAGGTATGGAACCCCTTTGCCCTTGATGGTGATCATGTCGCCAGGCTGAGTGCCTTCCGGGATTTGCAGCTCGTATTCGCTGCTGTCCAGCAGCTTTATGGTCATTTGTGCTCCCAAAGCCGCCTGGGCGAAGTCAATCTTCTGTTCAAAATAGAGATGAACTCCGTCTCGCTTATACCTGGGGTGAGCCTTGACCAGCACACCCACGTAAAGATCTCCGGCTGGTCCGCCCCTGGTGCCGGCTTCACCTTCGCCTTGAATGCGCAGCCTGGAACCGTGTTCAATCCCGGCCGGAATGGTTACATTAATATTGCGAACGGCTTTGGCTTTGCCGGTTCCCTTGCACTCCGGGCAGGGCTTGTCTATGGTTTTGCCTTCTCCCCGGCATGACGGACAGGGCTTCACTGACTCAAACCTTCCGAATGGGGTGCTCTGAACGGTGCGATGCTGTCCGGTTCCCTGGCAGCGGCTGCATGTATCCACTTTTCCGCCCTCGCCAACTCCGCTGCCATCACATTTAGCACACTTCTCTGATCGGGTGATTTCGATATTCCTCTTGGTTCCGTACACGGCATCTTCCAGGGTTATTTCAATCCGCATTTCACGATCGGCTCCTTTTTGAGGGCCGCTGGGCCGGCGATTTCCACCAGTGCGGGAGCTTCCGAACAGAATGTCAAATAAATCACCAAAACCGCTCAAATCTTCAAATCCAAAACCGCCGTAGCCATTGCCTGCTTTCGAAGGATCAAATGCGTCAAAGCCGTATCGATCATAGGTCGCACGCTTTTGCGGGTCACTGAGAATTTCATAAGCCATAGTTGCCTCTTTGAACTTGTCAGCAGAGGCTTCCCCGTTGCTGTTGGCGTCCGGGTGATATTTCTTGGCCAGTTTGCGATACGCACTCTTAATCTCATCCTGAGATGCTTCCTTTGATACTCCCAGAATTTCATACACATCCGGCTTCGATGCCATTTATGTCACCTTCCCGTGTTAAATTAACATATATTCCCATGCAAAAGATGAGGAGTAGCCAGCTCCCATGCTGAAAATGCAACATGCTTGCCTACTCCCCACCTGGTCAACCTTTTCACAACGCTGACCACCGCCAGGGAAATCAACCTATACTATTAAACAATGACGCTTTATTTTTGTCCAGACCTGATTATTCTTCGTCCGGAATATTGTAATCAGCGTCAAAGACCCCGTCGTCTTTTTCATCATGAGCCCCGGCATCGGGGTTGGCTTTCTGATAGACCTTGGCGGTCAATTCATACATAGCCTGGGTTAATTCCTCGGTCTTCTTTTCAATCGCTTCAATATCGCCACCTTCTACGGTCTTGCGCAGCTCCTGGATCTTCTCTTCGACCTTGCTGCGATCTTCGGCGCTGGTTTGTTCCTCAAACTCCTTCAGGGAGCGCTCACACTGGTACATCATACTGTCAGCCCCGTTGCGAACCTCAATCTCGTGGAAGCGCCGTTCATCTTCTTCGGCATGCTTTTCGGCGTCCCTGACCATGGTTTCGATTTCATCGGAGTTAAGTCCGCTGGAAGACGTAATCGTAATCGACTGTTCCTTGTTGGTCGCCAGATCTTTGGCGCTCACGTGGGCAATGCCATTGACGTCAATATCGAACTTGACCTCCACCTGGGGCTCGCCCCGCCGGGCAGGCGGGATTCCAGTCAGGTTGAAACGTCCCAGAGTCACGTTCTTATCAGCCATTTTTCTTTCTCCCTGGAGAACATGAATCTCTACCGAGGTTTGATTATCGGCGGCAGTAGTGAAAATCTGGCTCTTGGAGGTCGGGATGGTGGTATTGCGGTCTATAATCCGGGTAAAAACACCGCCCAGGGTTTCAATTCCTAGCGAAAGCGGCGTTACATCCAGAAGTACTACGTCGCTGACCACGCCGGAAAGCACCCCGGCTTGGATTGCGGCTCCCAAAGCCACGACTTCGTCAGGATTGATGCCTTTGAAGGGCTCTTTGCCCAGATAATCTTTTACAGCTTTCTGCACCGACGGCATTCTGGTGGAACCTCCGACCAGGATTACCTTGTCAATCTGTTTGGCGTCCAGCCCGGAATCTTTCATGGCCTGGCGCAGCGGTCCCATTGTCTTTTCGACCAAGTCAGCGGTTAATTCGTCGAACTTGGCCCTGGTCAGAGTCTTTTCTAGATGGACAGGACCTTCACCAGTAGCAGTGATATAAGGAACATTGACATCAGTACTCATCAGAGTGGAAAGCTCATGTTTGGCCTTTTCCACTGTTTCCTTCAGTCTATGCATGGCCATCTTGTCATTGCGCAGGTCAATACCGTTGTCCTTCTTGAAATCTTCCACTAGCCAGTCCATGACCCGGTTGTCGAAGTCATCTCCGCCAAGCCGGTTGTTGCCGCTGGTAGCCTTTACTTCAAATACTCCGTCGCCTATTTCCAGGATGGATACGTCAAAGGTTCCGCCGCCCAGGTCAAACACCAGGATGGTCTGCATGTCTTCCTTGTCCAGCCCGTAAGCCAGGGCTGCTGCGGTTGGTTCGTTGATTATGCGCAGTACTTCCAGTCCGGCAATCGTGCCCGCATCTTTAGTGGCCTGACGCTGCGAGTCAGTAAAATATGCCGGAACGGTTATGACTGCCTGGGTTATCTTTTCGCCGAGATATGCTTCGGCGTCAACCTTGACCTTTTGCAGGATCATGGCCGATATCTCCTGGGGAGAATACTCCTTGGCGTCTATTTTTACTTTGAAATCGGTTCCCATTCTGCGCTTGATTGATAAAACGGTCTTTTCGGGATTAGTGACCGCCTGGCGCTTGGCCACACGTCCGACCAGGCGTTCTCCGCTTTTCGAAAAGCCCACTACCGAAGGGGTTATCCTGTCCCCTTCCTTATTCGGAATAATTACGGCTTCTCCGTTTTCCATAACCGCTATCGCTGAATTGGTGGTACCGAGGTCAATGCCTACTACTTTACTCATTGATTACACCTCCAAAATATTGCCTTTCATTTTTTGGTAACAGTTGACTGATATTATTAGCCTTGCTGGTTGACTTTAACCAGGCTGGGCCTTATCACCCGGTTATGCATTTTATATCCTTTTTGAAATTCCTCTATTACTGTGTTGTCAGGATGTTCATCGCTTTCTTCGGTCATAAGCGGCTGGTGAAAATGAGGATCGAATTCCTGACCCACACAGTCAATGCACTCAATGCCTTCCGATTTCAAAACATCCGTTAAATTCTTATATATCATGTCCACGCCCTTGGACAGGATTCCATAATCCTGGCTCTTTCCGGCGTTCTCCATGGCTTTCTCGAGACTATCCAGCTGGGGCAGCAATTTTTTTATTATGGATTCATTCGCGTACATTAAATATTGTTCTCGGTCACGCCCCGCTCTTTTCTTGATGTTGTCAGCATCCGCCAGAGCCCGGAGATATAAATCATGGTTGCGAGCCGCTTCGGCCTGGGCCTCTTCCAGTAATTGCCTTAACATATCCACCTCGTTTTTTTCCGTTTCCGGACCGGCACCCGGCTGCTCTGGTGCAGCTTCTGCGCCGTCCCACGGCATTTCAAGCTTGTTTCCCATCGCTTCTGCATTGTTCCCTTTGTCGTTTTCGTTCATATTGTTCACCTCGGTAAGATCAAGCCGGCTTTAATGCCTTTACGCTTGACAAATATGACATTTATTTAGAATCCTGGACCGCCAAATCCGGTATTTATCCAAGTACATTCCCGAACCAGCGCGCGTCAGGTGAAGTATTTCTTCATTACTTCCTCTATCATCATTTGAATAGACTCCAGGCTTCCAGCGGCTTTCCAGTATTCCATGCGTACCGGCCCAATCAACCCCAGTTTGCCTTCTTCATTGCCGGAGCGGTACCCTGTAAAGACCAGGCTCATATCCCGGACCGATTCTTCCTGGTTTTCCCGGCCAATTCTGATATTGACCTCCTGCCCTGCCTTGAGCGGGAGCAGGTGCTTCAGGTGCCGTTCCTCTTCCAGAAGCTTCAGGACGCGCTTCAGCATCTCCATATCCTTGAATTCCGGTTCGTTCAGCATATTCAGTATGCCGCTGATTAAAACCTTGTCATCGCCGTTCTCGCCCATGACCTGCTCTATGGCTTCCAGCGCCCTATCAATAACCTGACGGCGGCGTTTCAGCTCGTCCCGCATGCTGCGCAATTCTCCTCGCCGGACACTGGCCAGGGTCTTACCACGCAGGCTCTGGGTCAGAGATTCTGCCATTTGCTCTAAATCAGCTTTGCTCACGGTGGCCGGAATCTCGATAGTCCGGTGCATAACCAATCCATTATCGGTAACCATAAGCAGCAATGCCTGGCCTTCATTCAAGGGGACCAACTGAAGGCTGGTGATCTGTTCAAAACGAACTGCCGGCAGAACTATGAACGATGCGTAGTTAGTCAACTGGGCCATGAACTGACCGATTTTCTGTGCCACCGCCTGCCAATCCCTCATGTGTTCACCTAAAAGGCCCTGCAGAATAAACATATCTTCGTCGGTGGGCTTCTCCTTCTCCATGATGCAATCTACATAGTAGCGGTAACCCTTTTCCGAAGGAATGCGCCCGGCCGAGGTATGCGGCTGTTCCAGATAGCCCATGTCTTCCAGATCGGCCATTTCATTGCGCACAGTAGCGGCACTGATCTTGAGACCGTGTTTTTTAACGATTGCTCTTGACCCGACTGGTTCAGCCGTTTCAACATAATCGCGGATTATAGATTCTAATATGGCCCGTTTTCTTTCGTCAAGGGTCATAGCTTCACCAACTCTGTTAGCACTCTCCCCTATCGAGTGCTAATCATTTTTTCAAAAATAACATGATAGTCAATGTTTGTCAAGACCTGCTCTTTACTGCACTAACATATGGAATGCTCATGGCAAAAATGCCATAAAAACCTGGTTGGAAAGAATATAGCCGTTTCGGGTGAGTGCCAGGCGTCCAGCGCCGCTGGAAAGCAATCCAGCCTGCTCCAGTTCCTGTATTTCTACCGCAAACCTGCGGGCAGGGTCCCAGCCCCATCGCGTCCGAAACGCTTTAGCATCTATCCCATCCGCCAGGCGTAAACCCAAAATCAGGGCATCAATGGCCTGCTGTTCATGATCCATTTTTTCAAGTTTTGAATACTGAAGGCTGCCGGCCAGGTAATCTTCCAAGCCGGTATCGTTGCGGCGGCGCTCTCCTGCGACATAGCTAACCGCTCCTGGTCCGACTCCCAGGTATTCTTCCGCGTCCCAGTACTTCAAGTTATGGCGGCACTCCTTGCCGGGGCGGGCGTAGTTGGATATTTCATAGTGCCTGTAGCCAGCGCCGGCCAGAGCATCCATAATCTGATAGTACATGGCCTCAGCTATCTCGTCATCCGGCAGTGCCAGGCTTCCGCGCATGAGCTGTCCACCCATGGGAGTATGCTCCTCCACCTGCAAAATGTAGGCGGATATATGGTCCGGGGCGGCATCCAGTACCAGATTGACGCTGGACTCCAGGCTGGATAGGCTTTGCCCCGGCACTCCGCATATCAGATCGAGATTGAAATTATTCACGCCAGCCTTCTTAATCAGCTCGATTGCTGCGTAGTTTTCTTCGATTCCGTGCGCCCGGCCCAGGATAATCAACTCTTCTTCCACAAAGCTCTGGATCCCCAGTGAAATCCGGTTCAGCCCGGCATCCATATAAGCGGCCAGCCTGGCCGAGCTCAAGCTGCCGGGATTGGCTTCCAGGCTGATTTCACAATCTGCCGTCAGAACGAAAGACTTCCTGACCGCATTCATAATCGCTGCAAACTGCTCACCCATCAACAGTGAAGGGGTTCCTCCGCCCATAAAAACTGAATCCAGTTTCTGGATGGGGTTGGAGGCGGCACAGGACTCAATTTCACAGGCCAGACTGGATATAAACGTATCCGGCACCAGCTTTCGAGCTGTATGCTGCGGCGGGTCCGGGACGCAGAAGCCCCCGCTCGCCGGCAGGCATTCGGGGGCATAGGAAAGAAAATCGCAGTACGGACACTTTCGGATGCAAAATGGTATATGAATATATAATCCCCGGGGATTATTTGCTTTCATCAATGCTCAACACGCTCATAAATGCGTCCCGGGGCACTTCCACCCGGCCGATCTGCTTCATGCGCTTCTTGCCTTCTTTCTGCTTCTCCAGCAGCTTCCTTTTCCTGGTTATGTCGCCGCCATAGCATTTGGCCAGCACGTCCTTGCGCATCGCCTTCACAGTTTCGCGGGATATCACCCGGTTGCCGATGGCTGCCTGAATGGCCACTTCATACATCTGGCGGGGAATTATCTTTCTCAACTTTTGCACCATGGCCCGGCCCTGGTAATAGGCTTTGTCCTTGTGAACAATGGTCGACAGAGCATCTACCGGTTCATTATTTAGCAAAATATCCAGCTTGATAAGTTCGGATACTTCGTAATCAGCCATTTCGTAGTCCATGGAGGCATAACCGCGAGTGCGGGATTTCAAACCGTCAAAAAAGTCATAAAGAATCTCGCCCAGAGGCAGCAAATAAACAAGCATAACCCGCTGCGGGCTGAGATACTCCATATTGCTGAACCGGCCACGTTTTTCCTGGCACAGTTCCATAACCGTCCCCACATAATCGTTGGGAACCATGATAGATACTTTCACAAATGGTTCGAGAACATTTTCAATACGCTGTTCCTCTGGCCAGTGGGCTGGATTCTGCACTTCTATCATATCTCCGTTGGTCAGCTTCACCTGATAGACTACGCTGGGCGCTGTGCCGAGCAGGGTCAGATCATATTCCCTTTCCAGGCGTTCCTTGACAATTTCCATATGCAGCAGGCCCAGAAAGCCGCAACGGAAACCAAAGCCCAGGGCTTCAGATGATTCAGGTTCATAAAACAGGGAAGAATCATTCAGTTCCAGTTTTTCCAGGGCATCGCGAAGTTTTTCAAATTCGTTGTTTTCCAGCGGATACATACCGCAGAATACCACCGGCTTGATTTCCTTGTATCCAGGCAGCGCTCTCACAGCCGGCCGGGCCGCGGCGGTTATAGTATCGCCGACCTTGGTATCCAGCACGTTCTTCATGGCTGCGGCAATGTACCCGACTTCTCCAGCCTTCAAGCTATCCACCGGCATCATATGAGGTGTTAAAACCCCGATTTCTATAAGCTCAAAATCCTTGCCAGTGGACATCATGCGAATGGATTCGCCTTTCTTAATCTCTCCATCAAAGACCCGTATATAAGAGATGGCTCCTTTATAGGAATCGAAGTAGGAATCAAATATTAGAGCCCGGAATTCCGTGTGATCCGGTTCCGGCGGAGCAGGTATCCGGCTGACGATGGCTTCCAAAACCTCTTCAATCCCCTGTCCCAGCTTGGCTGATATGGGCAGAATCTCGTCGCCGGCTATGCCGATTACATCCTCAATCTCCTTGATCACTCTTTCCGGCTCTGCGCCCGGCAGGTCAATTTTATTGATTACACCAACGATCTCCAGGTTCATGTCCATGGCCATGTAGACGTTGGCCAGAGTCTGGGCCTCGATGCCCTGAGAGGCATCCACCACCAGGAGGGCTCCTTCACAGGCGGCCAAGCTGCGGGAAACCTCATAAGAGAAATCCACATGCCCCGGGGTGTCGATAAGATTGAGGATATAATCCTGCCCGTCCCGGGCCCGGTAATTCAGGCGCACCGGCTGGAGCTTGATGGTTATGCCCCGCTCCCGCTCCAGGTCCATTTTGTCCAGCACCTGCTCACGCATCTCCCTTCCGGTAAGAGCGCCGGTAAATTCCAGCAGGCGATCGGCCAGGGTTGATTTGCCATGGTCGATATGGGCGATAATACTAAAATTTCGAATGTTTTCGCGCAAAGTGTACCACCTGTTCATTTAAAATAACGCCATAAAAGTATATCCTATGGACGGCCTTTTATCCAGCTATACAATAAGGGGAGCGTATAAAATATCTTGCCCCGGTTGCTTTTTCCTTGCTTTTATTAAAATCAGGTGATATATTATTTAGTGCCGTTTAATAACAAGGAGGTGACACTGTGGCCAAAAGCAAAACCCCGGCCAAGAGAGCACGCAAAGCAGAGGAAAACCGCTTGAGAAACAAGGCGTACCGGAGTACGATGAAAACCTATGTCAAAAAATTCGACGCGGCTATTGCTGAACATAACGTTGAATCTGCCAGGGAAAACCTTACTATAACGATTTCCCTTATCGATAAAAGCATCAACAAAGGCGTTTTGCATAAAAACACCGCTGCGCGCAAAAAATCAGCTCTGGCAAAAAAATTCAACCTGTTGCAGCCAGCTGAATAAAGCGTCTGGTTAATTCAATACTATATAACATTATAGCGAAACTAAAACGAAGCTCGTTGGGGCTTCGTTTTTTATTTGCGCCGCCCGTACGCCATGATGATGTTTTCCAACAGCAGGCGCTCATTTTTTGCAGTGCTTTTGAATGCCACATCAGTCTCCAGCATCCGGGCAAACAACTGGTCTATATCCTGCCAGCTGAAATTGCGGGCATTTTTAATATGTTTTTTAACTATGAAAGGAGCCTGTTTCAATGCAATCTGGATATCATCAGCGCTTCGCTTCGCTTCCTGCAGGGCTTTGACCTTGCTCATGATTTTCAGCTCTCTTGCCATCATACTGAGAATAACCAGCGGCACCTGTCCCTGCTCCAGTAAGCCGTTCAGCATGTGCAAAGCCGGGACCGGCTTCTGCTCGCTCATGGAATCCAGCATCCGGAATATGCTTGATTCCTGTTTTATTTCCAGTTCTTCATCGAGAAGCTCTTTGCCAATTATTCCGCCCGGAACCAGGATGCTTAGCTTGTCAAGCAAAGTAAGCAGGTAATACATATCCTGCCCGCTTCTAGCCAGCCGGCCGATTTCTTCAGGATTGGCCGTCAACTGTCGGAACTTCATCTCCTGAACAATCCATTTTTCCATCTCCCCTGGAGAAAGCGGGAGCAGATTATGAACCACGGCATTATTCTCCAGCCATGCTTCCAGGCCCTTGCCACGCTTTGGCCCGGGTTCCTTTCCTGGAGCGGCTTTCTTTTTCGCCGGCCGGCGAGCGGATTTTTTCTCTTCTTCAATGTAATTAGAGACCACCAGAATGGATTCCCCGGGCTGGCCTAGAACGTCCAGCATTTCAAGGTATTCGGCTTCATCAGCGACTTTTTTACGGCCGCCGCTGCGGAGCAGAAGAGGATTTTTCCACCACACCAGACGCAAACTGGCAAACAAGCCACCCGCTTCCAGACTGTATGCAATGTCGGCAGGACTGGCAGCCTCTCCGTCTAAAACCACTATCTCCGGCGGGTACCCATATACCTCGTTCAGCTTCTCAAGTATGGCCTTATATTCCATATTTATCTGGCAGTAATCTTCGCTTTTTATATAATGTATGCGCTCTTGCACCCGGCAACCCTCGTTCCGCTACATTTTTTCATGGTCATTTCTTATCATTTGGATGCCTATTTATGGTATATTATAAACACATCACAAATCCCAGTCTAATTAATAACATTTCGCGCTCTATTTTTATCATTGCATACACTATTGGGTCTGGCTCGGTTCATTACCGCTGTTGTTGCATTACTTGACGCTGCTTCTATTGATCCTGAAGGCAGGTGAATATGAATGAGCATGGTGTTGCGGGCTCTCATGGTTGAAGACTCCATTGACGACTGCATATTTATTAACCGGGAGCTGAAAAAAGCCGGTTTCGAACTGGAATGGAAACAGGTATACAACGAACGCGATCTCAGCCAAGCCCTGGAGCAGGAGAACTGGGACATCATTCTATCCGATCACATTATGCCGGGATTCAGTTCGCTGGAAGCGCTGGATGTTGTCAACCGGTCCCGGCTGGATATCCCCTTTATAATTGTATCAGGCTTGATAGCCGACGAGTCAGCCGTGGAAGCCATGAAAGCCGGCTGCAGGGATTACGTATCCAAAGACAGCCTGGCTCGATTGCCGGCAGCAATCAGCAGAGAAATCGGAGAAGCCCGCATGCGCCAGGCCAAGAAAAACACTGAGTTGGAATTGAACCTGGCTTTTTTTGATCTGGCCGAGACTGTAGCCCGAGTGGTCGAGTTAAAAGACCCGTATACAGCAGGACATCAGCGCCGAGTAGCCAGTATGTGCCGGCAGATTGGCCTTGCCCTGCAAATGAGCCAGCAGGAGCTGGAAGCCCTTTATTTTGGCGGCCTTTTGCACGATATCGGCAAGGTAGGCATTCCCAGCGACATACTTTCCAAGCCTAATGCCCTGAGCAATGCAGAACTGGCGGTTATCCGCGAACATCCCAGCACTGGATTCGAAATAATTAAAAACGCTCATCTTCCCTGGAACATTTCGGAAATTATTTTGCACCATCATGAAAAGCTTGACGGTTCCGGCTATCCGCACGGCCTCTGCGCCCCCGATATAAGCCTGTCCATACGCATCATAAGCATTTGTGACGTTGTCGAGGCTATGTCGACCTTCCGTCCATACCGGCCTGCACTACCGCAAAGCGCAGTCATCCAGGAACTGCTGCAGGGTATGGGCACAAAATATGATCCGGATGTGACCCGGATCATGATTGATCTTATAGAAAAAAACAACAGCCTCATGCGTAAAGAAGCTGGCTAATCATATTATTTAATAATTCAAGGTCTTATCCAGCTTGGCAATCAAGGCGTCTAGATCTATATACAGCCGGTCCAGCGCTTTGAAATACTTGTCATCAGTGGGCATGTCTTTGATTGGAGCGTATTCCTTGATAAAAACTGCGATAATGGCTTTTTGTTCGTCGTTGCCCAGCTTATAATAAGGCGCGAGCATGGCGCACATAATTGTAAAGGCCCCTCCGTTTTCTATGGATTCAGCCTCAACAATGCCTCCCATGCTGTAGCGGCTGGCAACATTCAGAGTCTGGCGAGCCAGTTCCTCTATCTTGTGAGCTGCTTCCTCTCTACGCATCATCCATCACCTCCAGCCATTTTTTAGCATTTCATGTTACATAATACAGAGTATACCATCTGGTCTAAATTGTACCATTAGTTTGACCAAATTACAGCATGATGCCAGCTTTTTCTCGAAAATCCGCCTTATTGTTATGACAAATCGCTATACATTGGTGTCTGGATTCTAAATAATTTGCTAAATTTCTGCTCATTCGACTGGAATATAATTCGTCCATGTGTTTGAATTAGTATAAGGAAAATATTTTTTGAAATGGAGATATCTTAAGGTGAAAGAAAAAATAGCCCTCCTGGCTGACAGCGCCTGTGATCTTCCCCTGGAAATCATCAAACAATACAATATTAGCATCCTCCCGCTCAAGGTTGTATATGACACTGGTTCCTACGCTGACCGCATGGAGATTAGTCCGGATGAAGTATATGGCAAAATGCCCGCCCTCATTCCCACAACCTCAATGCCCAGCGTTCAAGAAATCAAGGACATGCTGGAACATCTGCGCGAAGAGGGTTTTACTCATGTGCTGGCTATGCACCTGTCCAGCGGGCTTTCCGGGACCTGCGAAAACGTACGTTCAGTAGCCAGCGAAATAAGCAACATGACCGTCAAAGTATTTGATACCAAGACCCTTTCCTTCGGCACCGGCTGGATGGTGCTGGATGCAGCCCGCAACATCGCGGCTGGCCTTAGTTTTGACACGGTTATGGAGAAAGCCTACCAGTTGCAACCGCGGGTAAACGTATATTATATATTGGAAACCCTGGAATACCTGGCCAAAGGCGGCCGCATTGGCAAGGTTTCGGGGATGCTTGGCACCCTGCTGGATATTAAACCAATAATATCGGTAGGCGAGGACGGCAAATATTTCACTTTCTGCAAAGCCCGGGGGCGCAAACGCTCCATAGAAAAGCTGGTCGAAATAGTGGAAACCGCGGTAAAGGAAAACTCCATCCATCTGGCAGTGCTGCACGGCGGAGCCCGGGAAGAATGCCAGCGTTTATATGAGCGGCTGAAGAATTTACCCAATATTATCGAAATCATCAGTTCGGACATAAGCCCCGTTCTGGGCGTTCATACCGGTCCAGGCCTGTTAGGGGTTGCGTTCTACACGGTTTAATCAATATATGTTTGCAGCAAGGCTGAGAGAACTGCGCATGGCCGCAAAAATGACCCAGCGCCAGCTGGCCGCCAAAGCCCGGCTTTCGCCCGGAGCAATAGCCCTCTATGAACTTGGCCAGCGCAGTCCCAATATTGATATGCTAACCAACCTGGCCAGAATATTCGGGGTTTCCACCGACTATTTGCTCGGTCAGACTGAGATAAAAGAACCAGCTGAAATCCGCGGCAAAATCGCCATGGATCTGGATGGATTGACCGTTGGCTCCGTTCTCAAGTTGGAAAAATATAAAGAATTCCTGTTGATTCAACAGCAGGACCTTCCGGAGAAAAGATAACTCGCGCTTCTCCCATTTCTCCACCTGGCGTTCATTCCGTCGCGAAAAGGGGATTTATCATGCATGTTAAGCCTTTGGTAATCCTTATTGTCGCAGCCCTGGTGCCTGCAATTGCGTACGGGGCTTTGACCGCCAGTGTCCTCTCGGATACCAGCAGCACTCAGCTCCTTATAATCGGAGGTTCCGAAGACTATCCCCCGTACAGCTACATAGACGATCAAGGTGTGCCCGAAGGTTTTGCAACTGCCCTGACCCAGGAAATAGCTCGCGAAACCGGCACTAACATTCGATTTAACCTTAGCTCCTGGGCCGATGCCCGGGCCAATCTGGAAAATAAGCGGGTCAGCGTGCTTCAAGACGCGGTTTATTCGGAAGAGCGCGATGAAATTTATGATTTTTCGGCTCCGTACTATGAAGGACCCTACGTGTTATTTGTGCGAAGTGATTCTCCTGATATTTCCTCCTCCGAGCTTTCCACCCATCAAATTATCACTATCAACGGCGACATTGGGCATGACTATCTAATCAGCCAGGGGCTGGGAGCCCAGTTGATTATTACCGACAGCTATTCTGAAGGGCTTAGTATGCTTTCCCAGGGCCAGGGGGACTGCCTGCTTATGGAGAAACTCCCCGGCCTCTACTGGATACACCGGCTGGGTTTCACCAATATCAAGGCCGGCCCGGAAGTGTTATTCGAAGTGTCATATTGCTATGCCGTGCTGGAAGGCGACCAGGGTACCCTATCACGCCTGAACGCTGGAATGACCATTGCCCGCGAAGACGGTTCCTATGATAAAATTTACGATCAGTGGTTTGGAATAATTGAACGTGAAAACGCCAATGAATACAAGCAGGCCTTATCTTACCTGGCCTGGGGAATCCTGGCTCTATTTGTAATATTGGTCATAATGGCTGCCTGGTCCTGGTCGCTGAAAAAGCAGGTCAAATCCCGCACTCTTATCCTCTATCACCAGAATGAGGAATTACTGTTAAAGGAACAGCAATTAACCGACAGCGGAGAGGAGCTTCACCGGCTTAATGAAGAACTGGAAAACCGGGTGATGTTGAGAACCGCTGAACTCCAGCAGGCAAATCGTGAACTGGAGAGCTTCAGCTATTCCATTTCTCACGATCTGCGCGGGCCTTTGAGGGCAATCGACGGATTCAGCCGCATACTGCTGGAGGAATACACCGACAAGCTGGATTCCGAAGGCAGGCGTTACTTGATTTCGGTTAGTAAAAACGCGGTCAAGATGGGCCAGCTAATTGACGATCTGCTGACCTATACGGAAATTAGCCGGCTTACGGTTGAAAAAGAGGACATCAACATGACCCAGCTGGCGCGTTCTGCCTTTAACGAGAATCTGATCTATGAACCCGACCGGGATATTGACTTTACGGCGGAGGAACTGCCCGCTTGCCGGGGCAACGAGGCTATGTTGAGACAATTATGGCTGAACCTCATTTCCAATGCGCTAAAATTCACCCGCAAACAGGCCAGGACTGTTATCACTGTTGGCAGCCGGCAAAACGAAAAGGGCGGAACAGTATATTATATCAGCGACAATGGCGAAGGATTCGATATGAAATACATCAGCAAGCTTTTCAATGTGTTTAACCGCCTTCATCACTATGAAGATTATGAGGGCACCGGGATTGGACTGGCCATAGTAAAGCGCGTAGTCGAACGACATGGCGGCGAGGTCTGGGCGGAATCGCAGCTGAATTCAGGCTCCACATTCAGCTTCAGCCTGAATTCAGTCAGCCTGGATAAAGCCGGAGGTTTAACCACTTCTTCCTCTTGATCAAGCATTGGAAATATCTGCTCGATTTTTTGGCTATATTTAGCCTGTTTCAGATTGTTCTGGCTTTTATTGTCCAAATGTACTACACTGTTTCAGGATAAAGGAGTGTGAATTATTGTTATCATTTGAAGACCTTGGGCTCAGCGAGCCCCTATTACAGGCAGTCCAAAAGATGGGTTTTGAAGAACCCACACCGATTCAAGAGAAGGCTATTCCGTTGGCATTAGAAGGGCGCGACATCATCGGCCACGCCCAAACCGGCACAGGTAAAACCGTTGCATTCGCAATTCCTCTCGTTGAACGCTTATCTCCCGACGAACCTGGCGTAAAAGCCCTTGTAATTACTCCCACGCGTGAATTAACCGTACAAGTCTGCGAGGAGCTTAACAGGATCGCTTCGGCTAAAGGCATACGCACTTTACCGATCTATGGTGGCCAGGATATAGACCGCCAGATTAAGGCGTTGGCCAAACAGCCGCAGATTGTCGTGGGAACCCCCGGGAGGCTGATGGATCACTTGAGACGCAGAACCCTGCGCCTTAACAATATCGAAATGGTAGTTCTGGATGAAGCGGACGAAATGCTGAACATGGGCTTTATTGACGATATTGAAACCATTATGGCTACAATGCCTTCGACCCGCCAGAACCTTCTCTTCTCGGCCACGATTCCGGATCAAATCCAGAGGTTGGCCAGGAAATTTTTAGTTAACCCGGCTTTAGTCAGTGTTCAAACCAAGGACCTGACCGTGCCAACCATCCAGCAAAGCTGCATCGAACTGGCAGAATACCAGAAATTCGAAATACTATGCCGTATACTGGACATTCGCTCGCCTGAAATGGCTATTGTCTTCGCTAGAACCAAGCGAAGAGTCGATGAATTGGCCGAAGGGCTCAGCAAACGCGGTTATTCCGCTGAAGCGATTCACAGTGACCTCAGCCAGCCGCGCCGGGACTCGGTGCTAAGGCAGTTCCGCGAAGGAGTCATTGACATACTGGTAGCAACCGACGTTGCAGCCAGGGGTCTTGATATTACCGGAGTAACCCACGTTTTCAACGTGGACATGCCTCTTGACCCGGAAAGTTATGTACACCGCATCGGTCGTACAGGACGAGCCGGCAAGACAGGTGAAGCTATAACTTTTGTCCTGGAACGGGAGATGGACCACCTGTGCACCATCGAAAGGCTCATTAAGAAAAAGATTGCCCGCCGCCCTATTCCTTCGGTACACGAAGTAGCCAAGGGCCAGCAGCGGGTGGCTATGGAGAAGATCACCGGGGCTTTAGACGGTGGCGACCTGGAAGCATTCGAAGGATGCGCCGAAAAATTGCTCAGCAAACACGATCCCGTTTACCTGGTGTCAGCAGCGCTGAAGCTTCTGACCAAATCAGCCGATCCGAATCACCAGGTTCACCTGACCGTAGAAGCCCAACCCCGTCGAATGGGCAACAAACGCCCGAGCAACGCTTCCAGCTTCGGCTCTTCATACAAGAGCGCGGGCAACAGAAACGCCGGATTTAATCGGCAAACAGCCAGCTCAGGCAAAAGCGGAAACCGCCGCCCGTACAATTAAATCAATTTAACTGAATAAATGGCCTGGCCAAAGGACGTTCTTAAAAAATTAGGGACGTTCTTTTTATTTAAACGGAAACAAAGCAGGGGACGGTTTTTAAATCAAGGGGACGGTTCTTGCGATTTAAATCTTGCAGATTTAAATCGCAAGAACCGTCCCCTTGATTTAAAAACCGTCCCCTTGATTTACGGGCTGCTTGCCCGTTCCGCTCCTATTACGGTTGAATGCGCTTGGGCCGTCCGGGTTTAGGACGGTTGCGCTTGCCGGCAGCAAAATTCTTATTGCGGCGATTGACGCTTTCAAGCTTGGTAAATGCGTCTGATATTTCATCAATGTTGCTCATCGGCACTTCCACAAAACTGGAGGTGCGATTAATTTCAATTTCTCCTACCTGGCGGGCATTCAGGCTGGTATGGCTGGCAATGAAATCGACAATGCCTTTGGGATTCATACCATGGGCCCTTCCGACCGGAAGTTCCATGTGTATGGTTTCTACATCGTCTACATTGCCTATTTCCAGGGAGTCCAGATCCGGTTCATCACTTGACATTAGCTTGATGGCTGCAGCCAGTGCCTGTTCGGGAGCCATGGTTTGAAGGATTTCCCGGGCCAGCCCTTGATACTGGCTGATGTCTTCAGATGCTGTCTCCTTGATTCTCTGAATGAGAACCCCTTTGCGGCGATCGATGGTCTCGCTCAGGCTGGGCAGGGTTCCGCGGTCCAGCTTCTTGTTGATATGCCTTTCAATGGTGCGTAAAATCCTGACCTGGGTGTTTTCCACCATGGTGATGGCGGTGCCTCCGCGTCCTGCCCGGGCGGTGCGGCCGATGCGGTGAATATACACATCAGGGTCTTCCGGGATATCGAAATTGAAAACATGACTGATGATGTCAATGTCGAGACCGCGCGCCGCCAGGTCCGTGGCCACCAGGATCCTGATGTTGCCCTGGCGAAAGCGGTCCATAACGCTGTCTCTTTCCCGTTGGCTCATATCGCCATGCAGGGCCTCTGAAGGATAACCCCGGCTGTTTAACAGGCGAGCCAGGTTTTCCGCCCCTTTCTTGGTGCGTGAAAATATCAGACTGATTTCAGGGTGTTCAAAATCGATGATCCTGCACATCATTTCCACTTTGTGCCAGCTGCTGGTAAGGTAGTAAAATTGGTTGACCAGGTTGACGGTTTTTTCAGCCGGTTCAATCTCAATCACTATCGGTTCGGTCAAGATCCGGGTTGACAATTCGCGGACCTCTCCTTGCATGGTGGCCGAAAATAGAAAATTCTGTCTCTTGGCCGGACAGCAGACCAGCACTTTCTCGATATCGGGCATAAAGCCCATGTCCAGCATTTCGTCGGCTTCGTCCAGCACCAGGTAATTCAAGCCGTTCAGTATGATAGTGCCTCTCCACAGGTGATCCAGCAGGCGCCCGGGAGTTCCAACAATTATTTCGGGATTTTTCTCCAATACCCGCAACTGCAGTTCAATATTCTGGCCGCCATATACCGGCAGTGTCCTGATACGGCGTTTTTTGCCCAGAAAACTCAATTCCCCGGCCACCTGTACAGCAAGTTCCCGGGTGGGACATACGATCAACGCCTGTATCCCTCCGCCGGGTTTAATCCGGTTCAAAATGGGGATGCCGAAAGCCGCGGTTTTTCCGGTGCCGGTCTGGGCCTGGCCCATAATATCCCGGCCTTCCAGGGCAGGTCCAATAGCCATTTTTTGAATTGGAGTGGGTTCCTGGTATCCTTTATCAATGATCATCTGAAGTATTTCGGGCATTAAGCCCATGTCTTCAAAGCGTTGGTATTCCAAATAATTTCCTCCTAGTGTATCGGTAACTGTATAGCGCCCCTTTTCCTTCGCCTGCATGGAAGCCGCTTCAATCATTCTTCACTGCTGCAGGTTCGTGTCAGCCCGGCCAGTATGCTTATTGCTTCGGACCCAAAAAAAATACTGAATGTGTCCCAGCTCCTACATGGGAGCCAATAGCCGCGCCGATTTCGGATATAATAAAACGCTGGCAGCCAAATCGCTGCTCAATGCTGTCTTTTAACTCCAGGGCACCCTGTTTGTCAACTGAATAATTGATGCCAATAAGCTGGTCCTTTAACTCGTATCCCCTTTCCTCCATGATATTCAGCATGTGCTTGTGGGCTTTGTTCAAACCATGAACCTTCTCCAGCGGTACAATCTTGCCTTCCACGAAATGGAGAATCAATCGAATATTGAGTAGATTCCCAATTGCAGCGGCGGTAGCGCTTATACGCCCGCCCCGCTTTAACATTTCATAGTCGCCCACCATGAATATATGCTGAATTCGCTGTATATTATCCCTTATTTCATCCAGGATCAACTGCTTGCTCTTGCCGGCTTGTGCCGCTTCAGCAGCCCTTACTACCGTCAATCCATATCCCACCGATGCCGACAGCGAGTCCACAACGGTTATGCGCTCCGGGTTTACTTCCTCCCGGGCCAGGCAGGCCGACTGAAAGGTTCCACTCAATCCAGATGAAAAAGCAATATATATGATTTCGTCGTCGCCCTCGTGCATTATTTCCTGAAAGCGAGCGGTAAATTCCAACGGGTTAATCTGTGAGGTCCTGGGGAAAGCATTGCTCTCGTTCAGCAAACGGTAGAAAAGCTCCGGGTTGAGGTCCAGCCGGTCCCGAAAGCACACGTTGCCGATTTCCACCGGCATATGAAAAATCTCTACCCCGAGCTCCTGCAAAACATTGAGATCCAAATCGCAGGCGTTGTCAGCCATTATTCTAATCTTGCCCATAATTAACTCTCCATGCTATATCGAAATGGCCTCGGCTCCCCGGCAAACCCTTCACTATGAGCATTTTACTTCATTTAGCGCCTTTTAACAAGCACGGACACTATGCGAACGCGCAAGGGCGGCTGCTCCACAGCAGTGAGCAGGCATCATTCCACCGGGCTCGCTTGGATTGTCTGCAGGAAACAACGCGCAGGTCATGCCTAATACAGGCACCGGAGACAAATTTATCTTTTAAAAGCTTCCAGATGATATGACAGCTCCCAAAAATGCCAGAACAAAGATGCCCAGGTATAGAAGCAAGAAAGCCACCCAAACCATTAGAATGGCAAATGAAATCCAGAAAAATATCTGAGCGGTCTTGCGATCGGAATGCGCGCCGTAAGCGTCTCCCCGTCCCTGCTTTTCACGGGCCTGGGAGCTAAAGATTATCGCCGGAATACCCAGCCCCAGCGATAGAATGTTGCATGTTATACCGCTAATTACGGTTGCAATGATGGCCCAGGCCATGTAATCGCGAATTGGCTTGACTGGTCCGTTAAATCCCTGGGGAGGCGGTCCCATATAGGGCGGAATCCCGGCCACAGGCTCTGGTGGATAAGACGGAGCATAAGCAGGTCCGCCACTTCCTGGCACCGGGGCAGGTCCAGCACCAAACGCCTGACCCTGCCCGACATCATTTAAAGCTACTGTTTTAGCTTCATCATCGGGTACGTTTTTATCCAGATTCAATCCGGGTGCAAGACTCTGGCCGCATGCGACACAGACCTTGGCGTCCATGGCATTTTCCTGACCGCATGAGGAACAGATCATGTCCAGACCACCTTTCAGTATTTTGGGCAGCAAGCAGTGCCTGGCCCATAAACGGTTGAGGCTTAACACCGCTGGAATTAGTGTAGCATTCAGCGGGCCAATAATCAATTGCCGCCCGCCAGACCGATGACATTGGGGAATCTTTGGATTCATAAGAGAAATTGCGATGGGGCAGGCCGGGTGACAGAAAATAAATCAGTGGTCTCGGACAGTCCCCTTGATTTATTTGGGTATGTAAAATATAGTGTTGTTTTGATCTAAAGATGGCGATTTTCCAGTATATGTATGTGTGTTGGTGGTTCTTCCATATTTTCGAAATGACGTTGAAAGATTTAGGAATGTAACCGGTAAACCGCTGCTTTCAAAAACAACCATTTCGCTTAATGACCTTTTCTCGATAAAGTAGACGCCCCAGGGTTAGGTTATCTGCATTTTGCTTAAAATTGCCATATTGTTGGCCGATTTGGATGAGATCCTTTTATGCTGCCGTTTTCATTGATTTTTGCTTGTGGAATTCGGCAGGAGTAAGGTATCCGAGCGCCTGGTGTCTGCGTTTGCGATTATAGAAAACCTCAATATACCAGAAAATGTCATCATGAGCTTCGGCTCTGGTAAGATACTGAGTATTATTTATTAATTCCGATTTAAGAGCACTGAAGAAGGTTTCGGCACAGGCATTATCGTAACAGTTGCCTTTGCGGCTCATACTGCAAATAATTCCCTCCTGTTGAAGCAGATCCTGGTATTCTTTACTGCAGTATTGGACCCCACGATCTGAGTGATGAATTAGTCCGTGAGCTGGGCGGTATCTTCGTAAGGCTTGCTTCAGAGCCTGAAGACAAAGGTCTGTTTTCATATTATCGGAAGTGGCCCAGCCTACGATTTGCTTGGTGAAAATGTCTTTAACGCTGGCCAGGTACAACCAGCCTTCCTTAGTAAAAATGTAACTGATATCCGATACCCATACTGCCGCCGCCCTGTCGGTTTTGAAATTCTGGTTCAGCAGGTTTTCTGCTATCGGCAGTTTATGTTTGGAATCGTTTGTAGCCTTGAATTTCTTCTTACGTTTAGCATACAAGCGGTGTTCTCTTTGGAGCCTGTAAAGACGATTGCGACTACAGCGAGGAAATATTTCGCGGACATCAGCCAACATTTTATCGAGTCCGCACATTCTTCTACTGTCTTCATAGCTTCTGGTAGCAATCCTCAATATTGCCTGGTTTTCAAGTTTTCTTTTACCTGGAGTCCGATTTAACCACTTATGGTAACCGCTCCGCGATACTTCGAGGATAAGGCACATCTTCCCAATCGGAAATGCGGAGTGATGCTCTTTGATAATTTCAAAGGCTATTTCCGGTTGTTGGCTGCGAAGATGGCCGTGGCTTTTTTTAATATTTCAACCGACATTTCAAGCTCTGCGTTTCGGCGCTTTTCTGCCTTCAGTTCAGACTCAAGTTCTTTAATTCTTGATAATTCTGGAACCTGCCGTTCGTCGGAGACTTTTGCCCAGTTTCGTAATGTTTGAGCATTAATGCCCAGGTCTTTAGCGACGCTATACGCAGAGCGGCCACTTTCGTGGAGTAATTTGACGGCATCTGCCTTAAATTCCTCACTATAATAATTCACAATACCACCCATGTTATATACCCCCAGTTGTTATTTTACCTAACAACTGGGGGTCTACCAAATCGGGTAAAGGTCAGTGGTCACTCATCACTCGCAATATGCCTACGATTAGCCCGAGCAAAAAACCAGTAATTTGAATGATGAAGAATCTCCTATCAGGAAGGCCATCTGCTTGTAACCCTGGCCAATATGCTGTAGCCCAGAAATAGAATGGTACAGCAACCAGAAATAAGGGTAGCATAACCTTAACCACAGCAAAGCCCCAAAATGATCCAATATAAGCTAGAAAAATAAGTTGACAACACATAGCTAGAAACCAAAATGTAGTAAACAGAAGCGTCTTTGCTATCCTGTTAATATTTGACATGAGATGAACCACATAATAAAGAAAACATGAAATACCAATGGGTAATAAGAGCATAAACAGAATCCACAGAATAAACGGTAACAAGTGCACCACCAAGCCTGCCCCCTCACTCGGTTAAAACTCAACCGCTTTCAATGTTTCGAGTAAACAACAATTCATCTATTAACGCATGATTCTCTTGCAAAAAAGACCATTTCACCATTTTCAAATGCACATATCATAGGTGCCCTCGGCTGAAAATACTGCATGTTGCGGCTATTTTGATGATTATGACTATATGCAGGAGAATCACACTTGCCTTTATACTAATGTAACTGATTCGTAATGCCTTCTATTAGGCCAGAAGTAGCAGGTCCGGGATTGAGTACATAATTGTTGACCCATACTCTATCTTTCATTGTTACTCTTTCATCATTTTGCACAAAATTACTCATCTCATCGTAACTTACTTCACCAACCGAATAATTGTCATGAGCAGACTTGAGCATTTCCATAGAAATGCTTGCCGTTGCATCAAATCTTTCCGGCTTATAAGTTACTAAGTCTGTTGGATCACCGTATTCGGCAATATCCTCCGGGGGCAGATTGTGTGGAGAATTGATATCAGGTGACCAAACACCCATTGTTGAATGAGCGTCAACATCTTGTCGAGCGTGCAATGCCCTACCTAGAGCAAATAAGGCATCTAGCTGATTGTTAGCTGAGTTCTCCCTAAAAACATCCAGCTCGCTATTCATGTGAGTAATCCGTGTATCCTCTCCCGTTGGACCGCCAGCATTGTAAAAATGGCTGCGATCAAAATGCCAACTTAAACTAGTATCATCGGTTACATATAAAGAACCGTCTTCCAAGAATCTGACCGGAGCAGTATCTGGATTGTTGTCAACGTTGATACACCCAATAGCAATTATTGTAGCTTGCCATGGAGAAAAGCCGGCTTCTATCGCCCATTCATAGGTATAATTACCGTGCACACATACGTCCCAGTTCCCACTCGGATCAGTGTACGCCACTGGGTTATTCTTACAATAAGCATACAGGTTGTACGACAGTGGGTCCATAGGCCTTCCGGGCACAGTATCCTGGGTCAAAAATCTGCCAGTGGCCGGGTCATAGTAGCGGGCATTCATGTAAATAAGACCGGTGCTGTCAGAGACATGCCCGGTAAACTGACGGTTGTTGGGAGCAGTGCCGGAGATAAGTTCACTGGCTCCGAAAGCTTTATACCGGTAGGTATTAACCGCAGCTCCGGTCATGTCCGTCATAGCCATGGTGTTGCCGATGGCATCCTGGTGGTAGAACATGGTGCCTGTGCTGCTGCCGGTCTGTTCTAACAATCTGCCTGCGTAAACGTAGCTCAGGGTCGGCCCGGACACTATTTCTTCCTGGAGCAGCCTGGGGATGCCCTGGCTGGGGTCGTAGATGTAGCTGCTGGCCTCTATGGTGGCTCCGGATACAATCTTGGCCTGGTTGGTCCGGCTGCCGTCTCCGTCGTAGGTGAATTGGGTGGTCTCATCCCCATTGGTGATGCTGGTCAAGCGGTTGTTCCAGTCATACTGATACTGTTTGGCATTTTCGGTTATCCGGTTGCCGTTCTGGTCATAGGTATATACGTCTGTTCCTGCCTGCAGGAGCCGGTTGGCAGTGTCATAGATATAGGAGATTCCATTGTATGAGCTGCGGTTGCCGGCTGAATCATAAGTGAAGCTCTCACTGCTGTTATCCGGGTAGCTGACATTGGTCAGCTGGTAGATATCGTCATATTGATAGCTGGTCTGGCCTTCAGTGCTGGTCATGGTCAGAGGATTGACCGTGCTGTCATAGGTATAGGCTGCGCTAGCTATGGTGATTCCGTCTTTGACATGGGATATATTGGTCAATCTGCCCTTGGAGTCGTACTGGTAGGAGCCTATTACTCCATTGGCCAGTGTTTCCTGAGTCTTTCTTCCGGCTGCGTCATAACTGAAGCTGGAAGTGTTGCCGTTTTCAGTTGCGCTTTGCAGCCGGTTTTCATTGTCATAGCTGTAGCTGACACTCTGGCTGCCCGGGTAACTCAGATTGGTCAGGTTCCCGGCCGGGTCATAGCTGTAGGATATATTCTGCCCGCTCTTGCTGACCGAGTTTATCCGGTTCAGGCTGTCATAGCTGTAGGAAGTGGAGCCGGTATTATCGGTCATGGAGCTTCGTCTTCCGGCGCTGTCATAGCTGAAGCTGGCCTGGCTCTGACCTGAGGCGGTAATGCCGGTTAATCGGTGCATGGAGTCATAACTGTAAGAAACGCTGTTTCCATCCGCCTTGGTCAGATTAGAAATATTCCCTGCGGTGTCATAGGAGTTGGATATACTCTGATTCAAAGGATTGTTGGAGCTGGTAATTCTGTTCAGGCTGTCATAGCTGTAATTGGTGATATTGCCGTTGCCATCGGTAACCGTTATGAGATTGCCATTGGAGTCGTAGCTGTAGCTGCTGGTATTATTCAGGGCGTTGGTGACTGATACCAATTGGTTATTGGCATTGTAGCTGTAAGAGCTGGTATTGCCATTGGCATCGGTGCTGGAAGTCATGTTGCCGGCCGCGTCATAGACCATGCTCTGTACTGCGTTCAGGGGATCATTGCTGGTGAGCAGCCGGTTGTTGTTATCATAGCTGTAGCTCCAGACGGCATTCAAAGGATCGGTCATGGTGAGCCGGTTCCCGGCCAGGTCATAGGTGAAGCTGGTGGTGTGCCCTCCGGGGTCAGTGCTGGATATCATTCGGGAAGCGGCGTCATAAATGCTGGTGCTCTCCTGGCCTCTTTGATCTGTTACAGAAACAACATTACCCAGAGGGTCGTATTCAGTCTGGATTATACCGTTCAAAGGGTCAGTGCTCTGAACCAAACGGTTTAATGCGTCATAGCTGAAACCGGTGGTGGAGCCGTTTCTACCCGTTTTGGCAGTAACATTGCCATTGCCGTCTAATGTTAAGCTCTCTGAACTGCTGTCCGGATAGCTGGTGGATACCAGGCGGTCCAGGGCGTCATAGCTGTAAGAAGTGGTAGCATATCCGGGCTCGGTCATGGAGGCCAGGTTGCCATTGTCATCATATACATAGCTGGTGGTTCTGCCGGCCGGGTCGGTCATAGAGCTTTGCTTGCCATTATGGTCATAACTAAAAGTGCTGGTATTGCTTCTGGCATCGGTTACGCTCACCAGTTGGCCTTCGTTGTCATAGACGCTGGTGGTGACGTGATTCATGGGGTCAGTAGCAGTCAGTACATGCCCGGCATTGTCATAGCTGTAAGTCCAGCTGTGATTCAGGGGATCGGTCTCGGTGAGCTTTCTGCCTGCCAGGTCGTAAGTGAAGCTGGCAGTATTGTTCTGTGGATCGGTTTTGGAGGATATATTGCCGTACTGGTCATAGCTGAAGGTTTTAGTATTGCCATTCGGATCGGTGATGCTGGAAATCTGGCCATAGTCGCTATAGCTGAAAGTTGTGATGACATTCTGTCCGTTTACTGCCCGGCTCTGGGTCAGGAGCCTTCCGGCAGAATCATAGCTGAAATTGGTGGTATATCCTGCGGCGTCCACTATGGTCAGGGGATGGCCCCCGGGGTTGTAAGTCATGGTGGTTACATAGTTAAGGGGAGCCGGATCGGTTTTAGTGAGCATATTGCCCATACCGTCATAGGTGCAGGTGGTGATATTGCCGTTCTTGTCTCTTGAAGTCAGGCGGTTGCCATCTGCATCCAGGGTGTATTCTTCATAGATCCCGCCGGGATAATCCACCCGGGTTGCGTGGTAGGCGGCATCATAAGTGAAGGAGCCAGAATTGCCTTTGGCGTCCATCATGGTGGTTTTGCGGTTGGCCAGGTCGTACTGGAACCGGGTGACATTGCCTTCCCCGTCGGTCTGAGAGAGTACCCGGCCCATAGCGTCATAGCTGTTGGCTATGGTCTGGTGGCCGTTAGGGTCGGTAACCGAAGTCAGCCCATAGGAGTTGTAGGCATAAGTGGTTACCTTGCCATTTACATCGGTAACTGAATTGAGATTGCCGTTAGTGTCATAGCCATACTGGACCTGGCGGTTCATCGGATCGGTGACTTTGATGATCTTGGTTCCGTTATAGGTGAAGGTCAGGCTTCGGCCCGCTGAGTCAGTAACTGAGGTCAGCTTGCCGGAAGTATAGGCCAGGTTGGTAGCGTTGTTGCTGATATCTTTGATCTGGATTAACTGTCCGGAGGAATTGTAGATGTATATGCTCTGGTTCTTCAGGGTCAGGGTATAGCTGTTATCCGCATTCTTGACCAGGGTCTCATAGCAGCCGTCTGGAGACTGGTATACTCCTCCGGAATATGGGAAGCGGTATTCATGGCCGTCGGCGTAGGATACGGTCACCGAGCTGTCGGCATTAGCGGTCAATTTGCCGCCCCAGTTGAACTGCCAGCCTTTGCCCAGGGGGCCGGCGGCTTCGGAGCGGGAGTTGTAGAAGCGGGTGACGGCCAGGGGCAGCCCCCGGGCGGGGATGGACAGGTCGGTGTTCTCCAGGGTGAAATTGCCCAGGGCGGGATTCACCGGGTCATTGCAGGCAAAGGAGTTGCCCGGCTTGCCCAGCTGGGTTTTTTCGAGTTCGGAGATGCTGGTAGCTGAACTAAAGGATATATTGCTATTAAGATAGTTGATGTCTGAGTATTCTTTAAGCCGGATGAAATAGGTGCCGCTGGCTATGTTGCGGGTGTAGGTGGAAAACATGATGCGGCTGTCAAGCTGAACTCCGCTGCTGTTATATAATGCGAAATCCAGGTAGTTCGAGCTGTTGGTAAACTGAAGATTAAGCGGCCCGGCACTGTTCGCGGTAAATGTGAACCAGTCATAGTCGTTAGCTGCTTCTATGCTGACGCCTGATACTATATCTCCCAGGTTAAATCGGGTGGCGCTTGCCAGGGTATCATTGTTTTCATGGGCGTCCTGGGCTTTAAGAGTTATAGTCAAGCTGAAGCTGTTGTTTTCGTAATTGATGGAGCCTGAATCCCACTCAGACAGTCTGACATAGTAAGTCCCGGGGCTGACTTTCCAGCCTACTTTACCGCTGGGATTAAACTTGCCTTTAATGGGATTGGTTAAGTCACTGGAGGAATAGATGCCGCAAATGTAATTACCGGCCGTTCGCGAGGTGGTGCACACGATACTGGAGGTTTGCGGGACATCAATCTTAAACCATTCATAATCGTTAACGGCTTCTATGGACATGTTGTACTGAGTTCCGGATGTGGCCTGCACCGCCTGGGCTGGAGTGTCGTTTTGCTCCAGGGAGTCTTGCCCGACCACCGTGATTTTCAAAGCAAAATTGTTGTTTTCATAATTGATGGAGCCTGAATCCCACTCGGACAGTTTGACATAGTAAGTCCCGGGACCGACTTTCCAGCCTACTTTACCGCTGGGATTAAACTTGCTCCATAACGGACTGGTTAAATCGCTGGAGGAGAATATGCTGCAAACATAATTGCCGGCCGTTCGCGAGGTGGTGCACACGATACTGGAGGTTTGCGGAACATCAATCTTGAACCATTCATAATCGTTAACGGCTTCTATGGACATATTGTACTGAGTTCCAGATTTAGCCTGCACCGCCAGGGCCGGGGTGTCATTTTGCTCCAGGGAGTCTGGAGCGACGGCATTAACATTGAAGTTGACGGTATATGGGGTGAAAGTACCTGAGGTGGCATAATCGCTGATTCTTATGTAGTAGGTTCCAGGGCTGACCTTGTAGCTGGCTTTCACGCTGCCTGCATATGTAACCGGCCGAGTTTGCAAAGACTGCTGCTGCGAATCATATAGCTGGTAATACATAAATGAGCCATTATGGGAAATGGTTGATGAAATGCTGCAGGTCTGATCTACAGTGATTTTGAAATAGTCCAGATCGCTTCGAAAATCCATGGTGGTAGTGTTCTGGCTTCCGGCGAATATCTCCACGGCTTCTGCGAAGCTGTCGTTGCCGTCGGTGTCGGCCAGGGCGGGCGATGGAATAACGGCTAATACCGCCATGGAGAGGAACAACAATATTAACAGGTGCTTGCAATTCAGACGCATATGATAATCCCCTTACAATTTGTAGACCCGGAGCGGGAGAAAATGTTGGGTTTAATGCGGCGAAGAAGAATTGATCGTATGTGCACTCCGCAAGTCCTGTGTACTTTAACGATCATACTATCACGCATTTTAATCATATGCAAATTATTGCGCAACATCCTTATCATAATCATCGCAAATAGTTACATATTGCAAATAATATGCTGCGGGCGGCCCGTCTGCGGCTGAATTATTCTGCATGGGAATCTATTTGTGCCTAATCGCCTGGTTGAATGTGAGAGCGGAATGAGGGATTGGAAAGGAAATGTATGCTATATCGCAGAACATCCTGTCCGCACTGCTCCCTGTCTAAAACTCATTGGCTTCCAATAAATTGATTAGCGCTTCTATATCAACTCCAGACGACCATGCTTTTAGTACCGGCGTCTTGGTAGTGAACACTTGCTTAATGTTGCTGAGAGAATCATTAAAAAACGCTTCTTTGCTAAATCGGGGCTTTCTACCTTTGTATAGGTTTTCCGAAAAGAGAATCTTGGCCCGGATGGCTTCAAATGAGTATCCTCGCCCAATTCGGTTAGTTAAACGGATTAAGCTGTTAATGCTTTCAGTATAGGCATTGGTGACGGTTGGTTGATCAAAGTATGCACAGATTTCTTGCTGCCAGTTTTCGATGGCTGTCATCAGCGGCTGATAGGCAGAACGGACATCGGCGGTTACATGGTCTTTCCAGGCTTCGTATAACTCAATTGCTTCCTTGCGGGATTCAGTGCCTGCTATACCGTGAAAATCTTCCTTGAGTTTATAGGCAAGTCCCAGGGCTGAAAAGTTTAATGTCCACGATTCTAGCTTCATTCGTTCAAACGGAGTTAATGATGTTCCTTTTTTCTGAAGCAGAAAGCGGTCATGCATAAGTCCCCGGCGCTGTTTAAGAGTTAAACTGTCCCGGGTTGCTTTCCGTACTTGGTCAACAGCTTTGTTAGCCATGCTAATTACGTGAAATTTATCCACGATGATTTGGGAGTGCGGTAACACTTCTCGAACTGCCTGGCGATACGGTTCCCACATATCCATAGTAACTAAACGGACATTCTGCTTGTCAGGCAGATTGTGCAGGTATCCAATAACAGTCGCTTTATGCCTATCTGGCAACATTTCGATTATCGTATGCTGCTCGATATTGGTTATTACACAACGAGGTTTTCTGGTCAGGTGGATCTCGTCAATTCCTAGAATTGTCGGGGTTTTAAATGCCAGTGACTTCTCAAGATTTCTGATGTGGTCATTAAATATGTTCTTAACCGTGACGGCTGATACTCCTACATCCTCGGCTACAGATGCAAATGTTTTGATTGTGGCTTGCTTTTCGATGTATTGTACCAGTCTGCGTGTGGCGCGACGCTTTTCATCGAGCCATGAGATGGGTTCGAAAAATGTGCCGGCGCAGGACTTGCATCTCCAGCGCTGGCGCCTAATTATGAGGCCGACTCGTTTGCCATGGATAGGTAAATCCATGAATGTCTGATCCTTTGTGCTCCAGCGTGTCAATTCTGCTGGGTACGAACCGCAGTGCGAACAGGATGATGGATGAAACAAGTTTTTTACGATGAAGCACTTGTTATCTTCGTTTTCTTCAAAAGACACAACCTCCATGTTTGGAAGGTCTAAAATATTCATATTCATTTTCCCATAAATGCCATGCTGTTTGCGCCACTGTTATGTATATTATTCGTTGATTTTCTTTGTGGACCATTTATTTACAACTGATTCTATCATGGACCACCAGAAAACAACACCATATTTTATTTTAAGGAAATATTACACCCTAAAAATATCATGTTCACCAACACTATATTTTACATACCCATTTATTTTTATGCGGCCCGCATTAAGTATGGCTGAAGCTGTGCTAAAATGGGCTTATGAATTATGGAGGTAAACCCATGATTAAGCTGGCTGTTATCGGAGGCGTGGCTGCCGGAATGAGTGCTGCCGCCAAGGCCCGCCGTGTAGACCCGGACCTGCAGATAACGGTCCTGGTCGAGGGCGAATACATTTCATACGGCGGCTGCGGCTTACCTTATTTCATAGGTGGCCGCATTAAAAGCAAGGAAGCCCTTATTGCCCGCACCGTCGAGCAAATGGCCGGGCAGTCCATTGAAGTCCGGACCTGCCACAGCGTTAGAAAAATCAACATTTCCGCTCGTTCCCTTTTAGTAGAGAACCTTAATGACGGGGGATTCTACGATGAACCATACGACCGCCTGGTAATAGCCTGCGGAGCCCGGGCCAGCATACCGCCGGCAGAAAATTCCGGCTTGTATGGCGTTTTCACCCTGCGCACCATCCCCGACAGTCTGGCTATTATCGATTACCTGCAAAAATATCGGCCCCGAAAGGCGGTGATCGTGGGAGCGGGCTATATCGGCCTGGAAATGGCGGAAAACTTGTTGTCCCATGACTGCGAGGTTACTGTGATTCAGAGCATGCAGCAAATTCTGCCCGGCATGGACCCCGATCTGGCCATAAAAGTGCAACAATACCTGGAAAACCAGGGTATCGGAGTCATGACCGGCACGAAGGTGACCGGTTTTGAAGGCCGCCAGCGAATTGAAGCAGTGCTGGCAGGTGCGATTCGCTGTCCGGCTGATATAGCAATCCTTGCCGCCGGAGTGGAACCCAATTCAGAAATAGCAGCTGCGGCCGGTATTGAGCTGGGAATTAAAAAAGCCATCAAGGTTGATGAACGCTGCGCAACCAGCGTGGATGGAATATGGGCCGCCGGGGACTGTGCAACAATCCCCCATCTGTTGACCGGTCAGGACAGCTATATTGCCCTGGGCACCAATGCCAACAAACAAGGCCGGGTAGCCGGGGAAAACGCCGCCGGGGGAAGTGCTTCCATTCGTGGAGTTCTGGGCACAACTATCGCCCAGATTATGGATATGGAAGTTTCGCGAACCGGATTGAGCGAAAACGAATGCCGGCAAGCGGGAATAGAATTTATCAGCCATACGATTAAGAGCCGCACCGCAGCCGCATATTGCCCGGTTTCCGGTGCAATCTGGCTGAAAATTATTGCGGATCGCAAGAGCTCCCGAATTATCGGCGCCCAAATTGCTGGATTTGCCGGCTCCGGCAAGCGGATTGACGCGCTGGCGACTGCTATCACTGTCGGTTCGACCGTTGACGAGCTCATGAACATGGACCTGGCCTATTCGCCGCCTTTCAGCCCGGTCTGGGATCCCATTCTCATTGCCCTGGACCAGTTTAAATAACTGGCAATATACAAGTATTCACCGTTATTACGCATTGGAAACTCTGCCGGCATTGTACTATAATGAACCGGTACTATTAAGCGGCATACAGTTTCGTCTGCCTGCCGGCACAGGAGAATCGGATTATGTATAGTTACGATCGGCAGGTCAAGCGCTCCCTGTACTTTTTCGCCGCAGCCAGCCTGCTAATGGGCCTGTATTCTGGCCTTTACGACCCCACTTTCAATAACTACCTGGATCAGGTTCACCATGTATCCGCCCAGGTCCGGGGCGGCCTGGAGTTTCCCCGCGAACTGCCGGGATTCCTGGTGGTATTTATCTTCACCGCCATGTCATTTTTGGCTGATACCCGGCTGGCCGCGCTTTCCGCCCTATTTGTGGGCATTGCGCTGTGGGGGCAGGCTTATTTATCCCCAGGTGTTCCTGCCGTGGTTGTGTGGATGTTCCTGTGGAGTATCGGGGCCCACATGTTCATGGGACTCTCCCATGCCATCGCCCTGCGTCTTGCCCGAACCGGAGACGAGGGCCGCCTGCTGGGACGCATTGGCGCCGTGGAATCGCTGGGAGCCCTTGCTGGCATGGCATTTGTATACGGCGTTGCCAGGGTATTTACTTTTAGCTTCCCCGTTATCTTCGGGGTGGCCGGCCTTTGCGCCCTGATTGCCGCCATCCTTCTCTACGCGGTCCGCCCGTCCCAGCTTGAACACCGGCGGCAGAAGCTGGTGTTCAAGAAGCGGTACAATCTCTATTACATTTTGAACATCCTGTTCGGCGCCCGCAAGCAGATTTTTATCACTTTCGCTCCCTGGCTGCTTATAACCCATTTTGGCTGCGGGGTGGAGGTCTTTGCCGCCCTGGGCTTTGCAGGCACTGTGGCCAGCCTGATATTCCGCCCCCTGCTGGGCAAAGCCATCGACTACTGGGGAGAGCGGACCGTAATTGTCTGTGAATCGGGTATTTTGGTGGTGATGTGCATTTTTTACGGGCTGGCCCCCCTGTATGCCGGCCCGGAACTGGCCCTGGCGATAGTCATGGTCTGCTATGTGCTGGACCAGCTCTTGTTTTCAGTCCGCATGGCCCGCAGCACCTACTTGAACCGCATCGCCGAGAATGGCGACGACGTTCCAGCTACGATTTCCATGGGACTCACCCTGGATCACGCTGTATCCATGGTAATTCCGTTTATCGGCGGAGTCGTTTGGGCACAATTCCACTTCACCTACGTTTTTCTGGCAGCTGCATTCATAGCAGCTGTAAACCTGCTGGCCGCTTTGTATATTCCCCATTCAGGCCGTCATTATGAAGAAATCGTCGACACACAGGGATAAAATTACGATGACAATAATGGTCCGCAGTAATAAGAGCCACCTGATAGAATATGGCTGGAGTCGCAAAAGCCCCGGCCATGACTGATTATACGATGTTTATCAACGTCTGTGGAAAAAGAAAGCCAGTTTATTGGGCAGGATAATAAGCCGCCGGCTTGGCGCAGGCTTTAGCATAAAGCTGGCCGAAATAGTTGTAGAAGGCCACCGACCAGTAGAAGTAAACCATGAGGTTGATGACGGGTATCCAACTGGCAAACAACATCACTATCGCCCCCAGGAAAGCGAATAGCAAAAAAGCCACCAGGTAGTCGGTAAAAACGGCTTTAATCTGTGCAAACAGCGGTCCCAGTCTGAAGGCTTCGCCAAAGCTTCCAAAGGCCAGCCAGCGGGCCAGGGCCATGGGCATTATGAAGCCCACTGCTAATGATAATAGAGTACCGGCCAGAACCCCTAGCACGGCGACGATTCCGGTAGCCGAAGATATATCTCCGCTGGCTCCGGCCTCAAAAAACATCGGCACCATGAAGACCATCATTAATATGATCGGAACTATTACATACAATAACGTTATCAAAAACATCAGCAGGCCCTTTATGAACTTATCGCCCATTTCGTGCCATTCCGGCACCTGGCGGCTTCCCCTGATGCCCATTTCCATGGCCTCCATGATATAACCCATAGCCACGAAATTGAAAATCGGCACCATAGAGATAAGCGAGCCAATCAGTATGTCGACCATCCAGTTCTCTTTTTCCGAAGGATAATCAAGGTTTTGCAGTGCGTCCATAAATATCAAACCGCCTTGTCCATTCTGCACCCGGCACATTTCTATCACCAGGTCCCGAAACTTAATTTGCTTGCCCGCAACCCGGTCAGAGGTAGCCAAATCCTCCCGCAGTAAATATCACATACCATCGGTAGCAATTGTAAATAACCATCAAGCCGAATAGCAGAATGCTGCCGCGGACAAACAGCCAGTCGAGCCCTGATATTACTCGTTCTGGCAACTGCGCCATAATGAACGGATATATCGCCAGCACCACCATGGCTGGAAAAATTGCCAATATAAAAGGATTATACATCCAGGCCCTGGTAAAATCTCCATGTGCCATTAAGATGGTCGCCCTGGTCAGGCCGCATCCAGGGCAGGGCAGGCCGGTTGCCAGCTTGAACTGGCACAGGTTCACCGAAGGCACTCCCGACGGTTCAGCCAGGAATCCAAGCAGCAACCCGGCTGCGGCAAATACGGCCATAATAACCACCGGCTTGCGGTCATTCAGTATCATGCCCGGTCTCCTGTTGACACTATCTGAAATACGGTTTCACCTGGTCATCCATCAGTACCACCAGGGCCCAAATGCCGAAAGGAGTCCCCAGAATGCAGCAGGGAGTTAGGCAGGGAATAATAGCCATAATCGCTGCTGCCATGCACAAACCGTGGCTGCGCATGTTCATCATTTGCAAAGCGCCGTAAGCAATGATCCCTTGATAAATAATCAAGAATACATTGCTAATTATGCTGCTAACCCCCGAAGCCATGTACTGGCTCATATTTACGCTGCTGTACTCATTCATCATTTCATAGCTTCCCGCGCCGACACCTACGATATTAAGTACAATACTAAGCAAAGAAAAAAATATGCCTATGCCGCATACTACCATCAATGAAATTGCCGGAACCTTTACTTTGTCGCCTGCCATTTCAATTCCTCCTTATGTCATTTACCATTTATTAACAACTGCTTCACCATAATGGGAAACTATTCACCTCCTAGCGGCAAATGCCGCGCAGTTATATTCAATAGCGCCTCTACTCAGGCTGGTACCCCGGCGGGGCTCTCATGCTTTATTGCCTTCCAGCACCGTCATACAACTGCTGGGGATAGTTGTTGCGTATTACGTAAAGTATCACCGGGAAAAGTAAAAAAAGGCTTAACAAAATGCACCAAATGGCATTTTCCGGGGTGTAAATCGAAAAAAGCTGGTAAATAGCGGTAAAGATGAACAAAAAAAACACCATTCCGGTTACCACGCCCAGAACCGGCACATATCCGGTCAGAATCACGGCCAGCAATCCCATGGGCAATAAAACCGAAGATTTGTAGATATTAAATCCGAAAAACTTAAAAGGCCCAATCAGGCAGCCCAAAATGTAAAAATCAGCCAGAGGCACCCATCCCAGCCATGGAAAGGATATGCCACGGTTGCTCGCCATTGTTGACAGGCCGATTGACTTCATGCAGTAGAATATTGCCAGGATAACAAGAATCAGTAAATAAACGCCGGTGTAGGCAAAAAGCGGATCCAGCAGCGTTTCTGGAGAGCCTGCCGTAATTGCGTACATGTTTCAACTCCAAATGATCTTTTTTGCTTTTTCGTGGTGAAGCCGAGAGCAGCCGATCTCCGGCCGGCAATCCTTCCCGGCATAATCGGACCGAAGCAAAGCCCTCCAGTCACAGCGGCTATTACGCTGACACCATATTTGAATTATAGCTTTTCACCTTCATTATGACCACAACAATGGCTTGATTTTTATGTTTTCTTATTATATTCCTCCAGGCGTACGAACAAATTTTAAGCATAGCCCTGACCCAACCTGCGTATTTCATCCGGCCAGCTTTGTTATCAAGGTATCAGGCCGGTTAGAAGCTGGCGTCATCAAGCACGACTCGAAATTATGTATACTTGAACAGATCATCTGGCTTTACTTGTCAAGAATGAGGCACAATGGTTAAAATGAATGGGATTTGGATAATACTGGCCGCGGTTTCGGCCTGTTTGCGTTTCAGCCAGGCATTATTTACTGAAAGGGTGAGCAATTTTGAGTTTTCAAACCAGGGTTTTCGATACAACGGACGTCCACGAACTGCTAAGGCAATACGGCAGCCCCCTCTATGTGTATGACGAAGACACTCTGCGCAAGAGTTGCCGGGAAATGCGGCAGTTAATGAAATATGGCGATTACCGGGTAAACTACTCGGTCAAAGCCAATTACAACGTGGAACTGCTGAAGATTATCAATGAAGAAGGACTGGATGTCGATGCCATGAGTCCTGGCGAAATATTCATGGAGCTAAAAGCGGGGTTTACGCCTGACCGCATCATGTTTATCGGCAATAACGTATCCCAGGAAGAATTCCGTTTTGCCGTGGAAAAAGGCGTCTATGTCAGTGTGGACTCTTTGTCCCAGCTGGAAAGCCTCGGTGAAGTCAACCGGGGCGGCCGGGTCTGTATTCGCATTAACACTGAGATTGGCGCCGGACATCACGAGAAAGTCGTTACCGCTGGCAAGAAAGCCAAATTCGGCATCGCCCTGACCGACCTGGAAAAGGCCAGAGAAACCGCTGCCCGCTATAATATGACCATAACCGGGCTCAATCACCATATTGGCTCCCTTTTCCTGGATCCGGAGCCCTACATTCAGGCAGCCCGTCGCTTGCTGGATGTGGCGGCTGAATTTCCCAGCGTTGAGCTGGTGGATTTCGGGGGCGGATTCGGTATCGTATATCGCCACGGTGAGGAAGAAAACCTGGACCTGACCGGAATGGGCGCTCAAATGGATGCCCTGATCGAAAACTGGGTGGCTGGCAACCGTCCGATAAAAGTCAGATGCGAGCCGGGGCGCTATGTAGTTGTTAAAAGCGGAGTCCTTTTGGGCACGGTTACATCAGTCAAGAAAAACTACGGCAATCACTTTGTCGGCACTGACCTGGGCTTCAACGTACTGGCCCGTCCCGTTATGTATGACAGCTATCATGAAATCCAGGTGGCTCCGCGCGAACCCCGGCCTTACGAGCTGTGTGATGGGCCGGTTTATGTGGTGGGCAATATATGCGAAAGCGGCGATATACTGGCCCATGATCGGCCTTTCCCTCTTTGCCAGGTCGGTGACGCCCTGCTGGTGCATGATGCTGGCGCTTACGGCTTTGCCATGGCCAGTTCGTACAACTGCCGGCCGCTGCCTGCTGAAGTCCTGATTAATTCCAGCGGCCAGGTGCGCCTGATTCGGCGCCGCCAGACTTTCGAAGACATGTACCCGGGGGTATGAGAGTATTCGTGATATAATATAACTGAATTCAGCCACAGAGTTAACGCTTCACAGGTTCAGGGCTGAAACCGGCCCATGACAAGCAAGGAGGCTCCTCATATGCTAGATATGAATTACGAAACCATCGAACTGGAAAAACAGGGAGACGGAGTGCTCATTATCAGCCTCAACCGCCCCGACCGGCTGAATGCCATCAGTCACCAAATGCTGGACGAACTGACCGGGATCTGGAACTACCTCAAGCATGACCTGGAAACCCGGGTGGTAATACTGCGCGGCAGCGGCGACAAAGGTTTTTGCGGCGGCCTGGACGTCAAGGATGGCCTGAAACCTGAAGAATTCGATCCGATACATTTTTATGATTTTCAGACCCGCCTCGGGGAGCTTCTCTTGCTGATGCGGAATATTCCCCAGCCTATTATAGCTGCAGTTCACGGGGCTGCGGCCGGAGGAGGCTTCAGCCTGACCATGGCTTCTGACATCAGGATTATTACAACCGATGCCCGCTTTTCAGCTTATTATGTAAATGTTGGGCTGGGAGGGGCAGACATGAGTTGCAGCTATTTCCTTCCCCGTCTGATTGGAGCGGGCCGGGCTTATGAATTCATGCTGACCGGCCGCTTTATGAGCGCTGAAGAAGCTATGAGCTTGGGATTTGCCTCCCGCTGCGTTGAATTCGATGAATTGATGCCTGTCGCCCTGGAAATGGCAGCTTATATGACTAAAAAGAGCTATATGGCCATGCGCCTCACCAAGGAAGCAATCAATCAGAATCTGGATTGCGGCGGGCTGGAAGCCGCGCTCAGAATGGAAGACCGCAATCAAACCATAATGGTATGGCACAATATTTGGGCCAACAACGGCAAAGCATTGTTATAGCATATGTGAATAATGGGAACAGACCCGCTGATTTATTTTCTGCAGAAAATAAATCAGCGGGTCTGTTCCCATTATTCACATATGCTTACTTTTTGTCCGCAATCCGGTTTGTTTTTAGAAAGACATGACCTCCAGCAGATTCCTTATCGCCGGTGCTTCCCTCTGATACATATCATAGTATCCTCGGTCTCCTTTAACCAGCAAGCGCCTGGAATTGCTGGCTTCATCTATGCCCACTATAGTTCCGCGTTCGCCATTGCTTAACTCCACATCCTGGCCTTGATAATGTATCAATATCTTTTCATAGAGTGTCCGGGTAATTAATGAGTCCAGCTGGCCAAAGGAACGTTCCTTGAGTTCCGACAGCGCGTAAAAAAGGCTTTTAGCCCGGCGATAGGGCCGGTTGGTGGTCATAGCGTCCAGTGAACCGGCAGCGGCTATTATGCGCGCATATACCGGTATATCGGTTCCCGGCGAGCTATACGGATAGCCGGTTCCATCCAGCCGTTCGTGATGTCTTAGAATTGCGGTGATCATCCGCGGAGTCGCCCATTTATTTTTATTTAGAATCTTGGCTCCCAATAATGGATGGGTCTTTACCACGTGCCATTCGCTTTCAGTCAGCTTGCAGCGTTTCTCAAAGATGCCGCTGGGAATTTGAGTTTCTCCAATATCATGCAGAAGCGCTGCGATAGCCAGTTCCCTGATCTCGAATTCATTGAGCCCTGTCCATAATCCCAGCATCGAAGCCAGCATGCAAACATTAACCGCATGCACTTCAAATTGCGAATCGAGATACATTTCCTTTACCTGCAGATAGAAATTAATCATCTGGTTGTCGTCGAGGTTAAGGAAAAGCTGGACCAGCTTGCCGGTCGATTCAGGAAGGTCGTCTTGCATTATTTTATTATACTGGCCGCGCAGAACAGCCCGGCGCATTTCGAATATCAAGCGGGTATAATGAACAACAACCTGGGCGTAATTCCGGGCTTGCTCTTCGTGTTCAACATGGGGAATGGCTTGGGGTTCAGGCACGGTGAACTCTTCCGGTTCGACCTCGACCACTGCCGCTTCAGTATCGTTGTACACAAATATTTCCAACAGGCCGCGCTTGCGGAATGCCTCGGCCAAAGCGTCCAGCAAAACCGTTCCTTTACGCAGCAGCAGATTGTTGTCCTGATCATAAATATCCTGGGCGAGCAATTCGCCAACCGCAAGATTATCCAAGGAAACTGCTTTTCTCATAAGCTGCCGCTGCCTCTCTGGCAGCATTTCACCTCCACCCGCCTTGATAAACGTATTTTACCCTGATTATAGTCTACACAGCTTTCACTTTTATATCTATCCCTTCAGTCCATTTGAGGACAAAAACGCTAGCATCATCCTGGTTTCCTGCATGCCCATAGTCCCTCTTTCCCGATTAGCACATAAATGTCCACAACACATCTTATCTGGCACAATATACTTGCCAGTGTTTTAAAAACAATGCCATTGAAGTATCATGGCGAATTTTTATGAAATACAGCGCAGACCCTGGTGGATAATCCCTGGTGATATTTGGATAGTGGGCGCGGGAAAACCGTCTCCCCATAATTTTACCTGATTTATATTACCTTTTCTTCGCGGAGGATTCGAATTTCCTCTCGGCTGAAACCCAGACCGTCCAGTATTTCCTCGCTGTGCTCGCCTGGGCCGGGATACTCGAGGCTATGACCGGCAGGGCTGTCCGGCACTTTCACTACCGGTGAGATGGTGTACAACGGCAGCATACCGGAAGCCGGAGGCGTTAAAGTCTTAAATATACGAAGCTCACTAGCAATCGGCAGGCGGGTAACCTCTTCCAGGTCCAGAACCGGAGTCAGGCAAATATCCTGCCCCTCGAAATGATCCAGCCATTCCTGGCGGCTTCTGGTTCGAACCAGCACCGCAATCTCGTTCTTCATCTCCGTCTGGCGTTCCGGGTTCCACTGGTCTTGAATCAGCCCGGGCAATCCAATGCCATCACAAAACCCCTTCCAGAACCGGGCTTCCACCGCTCCCAGGCTTATATATCCACCGCCAGAGCATTCATATACGTTATAGCAGGCATAGGACCCGGTCAACAGTTCATCTCCCCGACGCGGCAGGCGGCCCCTCCCCGCCCAGTCGGCGTAAACATGGCAGAGGTTGCTCAGCGCGCTTTCAAACATGGAAACCTCGCAGAACTGGCCATGTCCGGTTTTTTCCCGGTGGTAAAGAGCCATCGTAATAGCTCCAAAGGAATAGGTGGCGGCTCCAGCCATGCTGGACAGGTAAAACGGCGGGATCACCGGTGGGCCTTCGCTGCTGCCCAGAATTCCCAGGGCGCCGCAAAGTGACAGGAAATTGATATCATGCCCGCCAAATTGCGCCATGGAACCTTCACTGCCGTATCCGGTCATCGCACAGTATATGATCCGGGGATTGATTTTCCTGCAGTCTTCATAGCCCAGTCCCAGCCGGTTCATCATTCCCGGGCGGTAAACGTCCAGTATTACATCACTGCTGGCGGCCAGACGCTTGTAGACCTCCCGGCCCTGCTCATGGCGCAGGTTGAGGCACAGGCTTTTCTTGCCCCGGTTAGTGCCGTAGAATTCCGCCCCGGTTTCTCCCCATAACGGCGGGCTGGTCCGTCCGCCTTCACCGTCCGGCGGTTCTTCGACTTTAATTACTTCAGCTCCGTGATCCCCCAGCATCTGGGTGCAAAAAGTGCCGGCAACAAAGCGGGCCAGCTCCAAAACCCTGATTCCGTCCAATATCGGCATAGCGTTCCCTCCCTTGCTCAAGCCTGCAGCTGCAGGCTTTGCCTGCCATAACCTTTCCAGTTTTCATTCAATTGCTATAGTAAAAAACAAGAGACGTTCTTTTAGTTTGCCGCTCAGCAAGCCAAAAGAACGTCCCCTGTTTTATGCGGCAATATTGCCTTCAGGATTTGGGGCTGCAGCAAGAGCAGTCCACCGGGTGGAACAGCCTCTCAATAGCCTTTTTACCGCCGCAGAACAGCATGAGAATACAGGCAAAGCCTGCCAGCACCAACAATACAAGGCCGACATTTTTAAGAACTCGCAGCATTGGCCGCCCCCCTTTTTTATCAGAAGCTGAAGACATTATACCAGATCAGCCGTGAATATACCTGTGCACATGCTGGCGGCCTTCATGAACATGAGTGTATTCATCGATAAGGTTAACTTCCCTTAACAACTCGTTATCATTTAATGCCAGTTGTGCGGGTCCGTCAAAAACCAGGCGATGGTCTTCTGAAAGAACCAGAGCCCGCTCGCTGAGCGCATGGGCAAGCTCCAGGTTGTGGGTGGCAATAATAATGGTACGCCCCAGGTTCTTGAATTCCAGCAGGAAATCGGTTAACCAGCGCGCGCTTCTTGGGTCAAGCCCGTTAGTCGGTTCATCGAGGACCAGCACTGATGGATTGAGTATAAGCACAGAGGCCAGGGCCACCTTCTTTTTTTCCCCCCCGCTCAAATGGTGGGGTGATCTGTCCTGAAGACCTTCCAGGCCCAGCATCTGCAGAACATCCTGAACTCGATGTTTAACTTCAGATGCCGCTATATTCATCTGCAAAGGACCAAAAGCAAGCTCATCCCAGACCCGGCTGTTAAACAACTGGGCATCGGAATTTTGAAATACAATTCCTATACGCCGGTAAAAGCTTCGCGCAAACTCCCCATTTTCCATGCGGTTCTCGGTGATCTCATCTCCGAAAGCCTGCAAATGTCCTTCAGACACAAATAGAAGAGCTCCCATCAGCTTGAGCAATGTTGATTTGCCCGATCCATTGGCTCCCAGCAGGCACACGCTCTCTCCTTCCAGGATATCGAAATTTAATCGTTCCAGCATATTCTGCTGGCGCTGGTAAGAAAAGGCGGCTTTGCTAAAAGAAAATGTTTTTGAGCTCAAATATCCTTCCTCCTGCATATAACAGCATTATTGCCAGTAATGATATTATTAAAAAATACCAGTCCCGGCTTTGCCCAGGGGCCTTCAGGCCCGATTGAATCTCGCCGGTGTATCCGCGAGCCGTCATAGACTGGTACACTTCTTCAGTAAGCCTCATGCTGCGTATGAATAAGGCAGCCAGCGACGAACCGAAGAGAGCCCGTCCGTCACTGGGACTAATTCTCCCCACCGTACGCACTTTGCGGGCTTCGAAGATCTCAATGGATGTATTAATTAAAACAGCCATATAGCGATAGCACATCTCAACAATCATAACAAAATAAGGGGGAACGCGCAGCACCGCCAGGGAATTGAAAAGGCGTGCAGCCGGTGTGGTCATGGTCATCATAATGGCAGCACTGATCGATAGCCCAGTCCGAAGTGCCAGACGGATTGCGGCCAGTACTCCTTCCTGGCTGAAATAGATTTTTCCCGGCAATGTCCAGTGCCAAAACATAATCGCTGACTGGCCGGAGTCATAAATCACCAGCAGTTCGTGACCGGCGATTAACAGGTTAAGCGCGGCGGGTAATGATATCAGCAGGGTGATCAGTGGCATTGTCCCCCATATGAGGATTTGAGTGCGCAGGACAGGCAGGCGCGAGAGACTGATTAACATCAGGCTGATTAACCACATAATGGCCATAACCGCCATATTGTGATTAAAAGACGCCAGGGCGATGAAAGCAATCATTATCAGCAGTTTAAAACCGGGTTCAATACTCTGGAGAAAGCCCGGCAACCGGGCCAAATGTTCGGTCTGCAATTCATATTGAACCGTATGTCTCAATTCGCGCAGGCTTCTATCAATAAAGCGGGTTGCGGTCCTCCTCCCGATGGAGGGAGGAGCAACCGCTTCACCCGCTGGCTGATCAACTATCCAGTTTGGCAGCATTTATCATTATTCCTTAATCGGCTCATGAAACCATCTTTGCTTCGGGAAAGAGCCTTCTTCTGTTATTCTTCAAGAGCTTTCCCAAATATTATCATTATCCCTGCCACCAGTACAATACCGGTTATCGCCGAAAACACGTATCCGGCAACGGCTGTTGATGTTTCTTCTCCCGCATCGGGAAACCCGTAATCCGGCAGCACTGAATATTCCCAGAAATCAGCATAGTGTTCCAGACCGGCTGGAATAAAGCCAGCCTCTTCTTCCAACTGGTCAATGCCCCACTCTCCGAAAGCGGTGCCGGTAGCAACTAATCCAAGAGGACATAAAATGACCATCAGAACCAGGGCGATCCACAGCATTTTATATCTTGCAAACATAATTACGCCACCTCCCCGGGTTTTAATGCCAGTTCAGGATAGGTTTTGGCTACGAATGTTAAACCAAGAAATGTGACCAGGCCTTCTACAGGTCCAGCTATAAGCAGGTGTTCAGACATCATGGCAGCTACCGCCACCTTTAACGGAAACATAAAATAGAGCGGAGTGCCGCTGGCATCCTGGAAAAGGCTGTATTGAGAACCGAATTCTAACGAAGTCGTGAACGCCGCGAAATTCAAGCCGATATAGCCTGCAATAAAACCCGCGATCAAGGCACGGGTCGAAAACGATTCCGAATTACCCTTTATCAGCTTGTATGTATAATAGCCGACAAAAGGCATTACTAAACCCATATTGAAGCAATTAGCCCCCAGGGCCATAATTCCGCCGTCGCCGAACACGACCGCTTGTATGGCCAGGGCCACCGATACGCCGATGCAGGCCGCCCATGGGCCCAGCAAAATGGCCAGCAGCACTGCCCCAACTGCATGTGCTGAACTACCGCCTGGAATCGGCAGATTAAACATCATCACGGTGAAGCAAAACGCTGCTCCCACACTCAATAATGGTACATCCTTTTTCTTGAGTTCCTTTTTCACATTTTTGACCGCCGCACCAAGCACCGGGACCATCAGAACCGCAAAGGGAATAGCCACCTGCGGAGCCAAATAACCATCTGGAATATGCATTTTTAACCCTCCCCTGTATTGCAAACTATCCTCTAATCCATCAGCACTTGCCGCAGGCTCACTACCCAAGGCCTTAAACAATAGTAACCGTACTTGCAAATAAAAAAAGCCATAAAGCACCAGGGCTTCCGCCCTGTTCTGCCTTCATGGCTTTCGTTGCTGATACTAGAGGTACTAACGGAACCGCCGCCTTCATAACGGCATTTATTCTACGAAATAGTATAGACCTAATAAATGCTGTTGTCCAGAACAACCCGCTCTTCTTAAAACATTCATTGGCCAGCATTAGAAGAGTAATTCGTCAATTCCGGCATGAAAGTACATACTTTACAGCTTTTGAACCGATCGTTTCACTCGGCCAGTTGACTGGCAAAATCCAGCGATTTTAAATAGAGACCTCCTGCGTCTCCCCCGTCCATAAAGTATTGGGTCCACAACGGCTCGCATTTCTCCCAGTTGCCTCTTTCATAACAGACTACCATATCCAGGATGTCTTTCATTTTCCCTGCCTTTCCAGTCAGAGCGCTTTTGATATCTTCTTCCAGGAAAAGCTCTTCCATTAGATAATCCATAGGCCGTTCCAGCATTACGTCAATAAGCGAAAGCAGTCCCATTAAAAAAAGAGCCGAACTGCGGCCTTCCATGCCTGCCGCCCGGGAATACTGTTCACACTGGTAGGCTCTACTGATGGCCTTGACTATCAACTCATCAGTCTTGTCGCTGGATATCCCATGCATAACCACTATGGATATCCATTTGCGCACTTCTATTGGCCCTAACAAAACAAGGGCCTGACGGATGGCGGAGACTTTGTTCCGCAATCCGAAAGCAGCCGAATTAATAAACCTTAACAATTTAACCATCAAGGAGGGATCTTTTTCGATCAGGGATTCAATCCTATTCATGTCCAGATCCGGTTTGTTCACTTCCTGAAGCAGCTTAAAATATACGTGCTTGGCTGGAGGAATGTCTTTGGCTACCATCAAGACTGGTTTTTCATAAAAATAGCCTTGAAGAAACACATAACCCAGCTTGATGGCCATTTCCACCTCTTCTTTGGTCTCCACTTTTTCAGCCAGAAAACGCAGCGGGCGGTTCCGGGAGATCCTGGTAATGGCCCGGCGCTCTTCCAGAGTGGCGGACGCGCGAAAATCCACCTTGATAATATCGGCTACTTCCAGAAAGGGCTCATAGTTGCTGTCATAAACGAAATCGTCCAGGGCAATAGTATAGCCCATTTTCTTCAGGTGTCGGCAGGCCTTCAGCACGCTATCGTCCGGTTCGATGTCTTCAAGGATTTCAATTACCACATGCTGGGGCGGCAGAATAGTGGCCACGTCCTGTTCGAGCAGGCTGCGGGTGAAGTTTACAAATGCCTTGCGGCCTCTGGTCATTTGTTCAAATCCGATCAGCATGAAGCTGTTGTTAATCACTTCCAGGGTCTTAACATCACCGTGAACAGGCAAATGCCCGAACCTGGCTCCGGAGCGGTATAACAGCTCATAGCCGAATACCCTGGTTCGCAAATCAAAAATCGGTTGTCTGGCGACATAGTAATCCATAACCATGCACCCTCCGATTGCCGGTATAAACAGCCGGGATCTTCGCAACAGGCTTCTGCTGATATTTTACCACACTGTTGGCCCCTTATTTCCACGCAGCCAGGATATCAGATATTTGCTTGACCGGGGTTTCCTCCTGCTCAATTAGCCATTGTGTAACCAGTCCGTTTACCACTGCAACATACAGAGATGCCAGGGCTTCAATGCGTTCATTATCGGTTTCATCGGGCATGGTCAGGCCTATGAACTCTTTCATAAGTTCGCGGTATTCCCTGAATTTGTCACGGAAGCGCAGCCGCAGCTCTTCATTGTCGGTTACCGCATCTGCCAGCAGGTACAGGTTTAGCCTCCCCCGCCTTTCGTCGGTAATTATGGTGTTCAAGGCCAGAGCAAAAATGTCGGTCCGTGATTTAGCGGCTCGCAGTTCTCTGGCGGTGTCAATAAGCTTGTTGGTAATGCGGCTGAAATGCTGGTCGGTTACTTCGTAAACCAATTCGTTTTTTGATGGGAAATGGTAAAAAAGGGTGCCTTTGCTAATCCCGGTTTCCCTGGCTATGTCAGCCAGGCTGGTACCTTCCACGCCGTATCTCATGATGAGATTGCTAGCTGCGTCCAAAATCAGCTGCCTGGTGGTGATGCCACCGCCTGATCCTGCCGGGTTGATAGGGCTTGGGTTGCTGTTTTTGGCATCATGATTGTTCAATTATATATCAACTCCTTGTCAGCCGGTCGACCGGTTATTTCTATTATATCCAGGCTGGTATAAAATTTCCACCCGCAAATCCAATGCCGTCATGCCTTCTAAAGTCCGGTTAAAATCCCCATAATTGGCGGCAGGATTGAACAGCGCGATGTATAAGAGTTATAATTATTAAGCTATGCAGTCTGCAAGATATTGGCGGGGCTGCTACACTTCTCTGCGGAGGGTATTAATGGAAAAAAGCCTGGGACCGGATTCTGACCAAGCGGCTAATAATGAATCATCTGGCAGTATTCCCCTGACCGAGTCTACTGACGCCAGACCATTCACCACCGGCAAGGTGAACGATGAATCTGATCCTGCTATCATACAGCCGGCGGAATTGGATGAGTCGGCTTCGATTCCTTCCGATGCCACGCAATCGGAAGAAGTGGCCGAGGAAACATGTCCGCCGGTCGAAAGCGAGCTCGCCAAAGCATCGGTCGAAGCTCCGCCATCCCATGCCGGCAATCCTGATACAATTGTAAGCGGTTGTGTTCAGGCACTCATTGATGAAAGCCAGACAACGGCGGACACCGTTGCCGAAAATCCTGCCTCCACCTTTCGCGACCTTCTAATAGTCATGGTTCTATTAGCCTGTACTTGCCTGATTGGCAGCCTGGGGGCTTCCAATCCCATCGACGATATTTACCGCGTGTTTGACAGCTCCGTAGCCGGCGAATATATGCGCGCGCGTGAACGTCTGGAAATTGCTGAGTACAGCCGGGAAAGTGCGTTTATTATCGAAGATACGGGGCTGGCCATTGACGCCATCGGACGTTTGGCTTTGTCTTACGATCCTTCTTCCGGCAACTCCGCCTGGAAGAAAGACATGAACGAACAAATCACCTCGTTGAAGAAGGCCGTACAGGAATCCCGCCATTTGTCTCCTCCTTATGCCTGCCGCTTTGCCCACCGTGATTTAATTCAGGGGATGGACAAAATGGACGAAGCGGCCGATACTTTGTTAACCGGAATGGAACAAAAAAAGCCGGATAAAATCGAGCACGCCAGCCAATTAATGGAAGAAGGCGCTCTCTTGATCAAGGATGCCCTGATAAAACTGGAGGAACTCAATCACTAATCATAGATTTTGCCTTGCGAAAGGAGAATAGATGTGGCTTCAAAAAAGCTTGGAAAACGCATTCAACTGGCCCGCGAGGAAGCCGGCTTGAACCAGGAGCAAATGGCCAGCCTGATGGGATGTTCGCAGCCGACCCTGTCTAACTATGAAAAAGGCAAAAGCCGTATTTACCTGGCCCAGCTAAAAAAGGTAGCCGAGATCCTTGATAAACCATTGAATTATTTCCTGGAGGCTATGGATGACGGCGTTAAAGACGGCCGCCCGCAGCGCGTACTTTTACGCCTGGCGCCCGAGCACTCTGGCAGCCAGGTTACTCTGAAAACCGACCGGGAAATCGCCGATATTGTGGCAGCCCTTTGCGATCTCCCTGAAGACCGGCGCCGGGCTGTAATGGAATTCATTCTCTGGGAAAAGGATCGAAACCGCAATAAATAATCGGGCCGGCGACAGGGTCTGCAAATCAAAACAATGCAATCAGGTCCGGTTCCCTGACTATTTCTTAAAGCCTTTGCCGAACATCGCCTTGATATTCTGCCAGGTCCCGGCGCCTATCATTTCATCGGCCTTATGAAGCAGCTTCTGGCTCAGCTCCAGGATTTCGCCTTCGCCGGCCCAGTTGCGGCTCACAACCTCGGGGCTGGTGTTATTCACAATAGAATTTAATACATAAGCGGCGATAACAATGTCATCGGCATAACCGATAGGCCCCAGAATGACTTCAGGAATAATATCGAACGGTGATATAAAATACGCAATAGCTGCACCAAGCTTGAGCTTGTCGGTAAAAAGGACGTCCGGATCAATGGTCAGACGGCATAGCAAGTGAAACAAATCCGGAGCCATCATCAAGTATTCAGTCCAGCGGTATTTGCGTCCTTCTTCAGATTCAGCCCAACTGCGCATCCTGCCGCGCAAACGCTGGTAAAAATCCTGTTCCCGGGCGTTCATCGGTTCGCTGTACTTTTCCTCAAAAATAAAATCGCCTGATTTGTCATATTGCTCCGATTTATCCATATTTTCGGTTCCATTCTGTTGATTTCCATTAAAATCGTCCATCTTCGTCCCCCGCTTTCATACCAGATCATGCCAATATTTTAACCGAGTTGCCGGTTTCGAGCAATCGCTTCGGACTATGGCGGTGCGAGCACCCTGTCGATATTGAATGTTTGCATTAATAGGCCAAACAGAATAAAATATTGTAAAGAGAATACCTTCAATACGCTATCTTCCTTCTGCATCGAACCAGGAAAACGCAAGCCATTCCATCGCGAGGTTATTCTATGATCGAAATGGTTAATCTGGCTGAACTCATAGACCTGCCCCGATTACGCTCATTACTGGAACGGCTCCATTCCTTCAGAAAAATACCGGTGGCCGTGATTGGTCATGACGGAACGCTGCTGGCCGATTATAACGGAGATGCCCGTCGGAACAAACGCAGCCACTCTCCTTATGGCTGCATCATTCCATTGTTACAGAAAAGCACTCCAGGCAGCCGGAGCCAGGTCCTTAATTGCTCGCACGCCTGTGCAAATTTAGTGTTTCCCATCATGACCGGACCGTTTTGTTCTGGCTGGCTGGTTCTATATCATATTGCTCACGAACAGGCACTCCAGATGAAGGCCGTGCCCAATCCACAAGCAGAATCCGCTTCGGTGCAGGAATTTCCCGAATATATCAATGAATTAAAGGTTTATTATGCTGAACTGGCGGATATGCTGGCCTACGAAGCCTGCCTGAAAATGGAACACGAGCGCTCCAGCCAGGCTCTGGCAGAGCGGGATCGGCTTTTCCACCTGGTTACAGACAATATGATTGATTCGATCTGGCTGATGGATCTCAATTTGAATTTTACTTATGCCACCCCTTCAGTATATCGGAAAAGGGGTTACACGATGGAAGAAATGAGATCAATTCCGCTTGACCGGCATATGACAGCCGAATCGTATCGGAAAGCAACGCAGATGATGGTCGATAGCCTTCAGCTTGAGCAAGATCATGATAATATAAACTATACCGTTGATATGGAATACTACCGTAAAGACGGCAGCACCTTCTGGAGTGAAACGCACCTTCGCTTCGTTCGCAATGAAGAAGGCCGGGTCAGTGGTATACTGGGCGTAGGCCGCGACATAACTGAACGCAAGCTGGCCGAGCAGCGCATCCTGCATCTCAATCAGGAGCTGGAATCCCGGGTGAGAGAACGAACCGCCCAACTCCACGCCGTAAACAAAGATCTGGAATCATTTTCTTACTCGGTGGCTCATGATCTTAAAGCGCCGCTCCGAGCAATGGACGGTTTCAGCCGCATTCTTCTGGATGATTTTCAGGACGGATTAGATGAGCAAGGCCGGCATTACCTGAACCGCATCCGGCAGGCCAGTTCCAAAATGAGCCAGCTGATCGACGGGCTTCTGAGGCTGTCGCAGGTCTCCCGGCAAAGCCTTTTCATTCGTCATACCGACCTGGCCAGGCTGGCCCAGGAAGCCATCGACGAATTGCGCAGCTCTGAACCCGGGCGGCAGTTGCAGTTCACAAGCCCGAAAAAAATGATAGTTATTGCCGATACCGGCTTGATGCGCATCGCCATGAACAACCTTGTCGCCAATGCCTGGAAATTTACCAGCCAGCGTGATGAAGCCCGGATTGAACTGGGTCTGGAGGAAAGGCCTGGCGAGACTGTGGTTTATATAAAAGACAACGGTGTGGGTTTCGAAAATTCCAGTGCTATCAAGCTTTTCCAGCCCTTTCAACGCCTTCACCGACAGGACGAATTCGACGGCAGCGGTATCGGGCTGGCCATAGTGCATAAAATAATTGAGCGCCACCATGGGGAAATCTGGGCGGAAAGCAGCCCGGGACAGGGAGCCCGCTTCATTTTCACCCTGCCCCTGGACCGGCAACGCAGCGAATTGGATGATGAAATCCTGTCCGTGCCATCATCTATTCCACTAATCCCTCCAGTTCTTCCAGCAGATCCCCAAAAAGCTTCAATGCCTGAATAACCGGCTCGGGGCTTGTAAGGTCCACTCCTGCACGCTGCAGTATATTGATGGGATAGTCAGAGCCTCCAGCTTTCAGGAACTCCATGTAACGGCTAACCGCCGGCTCTCCTTCAGCCTTTATCTGTTGTTTAAGCGCCGTAGCCGCCGAAAATCCCGTGGCATACTTGAATACATAAAACCCGGTGTAAAAATGCGGGATTCTCGACCACTCCAGGCGAATCGCCGGGTCCAAAACCAGATCCGGTCCGTAGTACAAGCGGTTTAGCTCCAGGTAAAGTTCGTTAAGTGCTTCCGGCACCATTGCTTCACCCTTTTCCGCTCGTTCATGAATTATTTTTTCGAACTCAGCGAACATGGTTTGACGGTAAACCGTCCCCCGAAATTGCTCCAGATAATAATTCAGCAGGTACATTTTTTCCCTGCGCTCCTTGGCGTTCTTCAAAAGGTGGTCTATTAATAGTGATTCATTGACCGTGGAGGCCACTTCAGCCAGAAATATGCTGTACTGGCTGTAAACATACGGCTGGCTGCGATCCGAATAGTAGCTGTGCATAGAATGCCCCAGCTCGTGAGCCAGGGTAAAAACATCATTCAAGCGGTCATCATAGTTCATAAGTATATACGGATCGCTGTCAAAACATCCCCACGAATAGGCGCCCGAGGTCTTACCCTCGTTTTCATAGACATCTATCCATCGATCTGAAAAAGCTCGCTCCAGCAGGCCCCGATATTCCGGCCCCAGAACCGTCAGAGCCTCCTTAACTATCGAAGACGACTGTTCATAAGGGATCAGCATCTTGTACTCGGGGACCAGTGGCACATAAATATCGAACATGTGGAGGTTTTCCAGGCCCAGCATGCGACGGCGCAAAGCCATGTACCGGTACATTTTATCCAGGTTGGAATGAACCGCCTCGATAAGACTGTTATAGACTTTCGGATCTATATTATCTCCATCCAGAGCCCTGGACAGGCAGGACGGATATTTGCGAGCGCGGCTGTAGAAAATATCCTTTTTAACACTGCCGGAAAGGCTCGCTCCCAGCGTGTTGATAAGCTTTTCGTAGGAGCTGTACAAACCGTCAAACGCTGATTCGCGCACGCCGCGATCCTGGCTTTCCATCAAACTGCCATAACGCCCCTTGGTTATTTCTATCTCTTCACCGTTCTCATTTTTGATGAAAGGGAACTTGAGATCGGCATTGTTCAGCATGGTAAAAGTATTGGTAATAGCCATGGAAAGCTCGGCTGACATAGCCAGCAGCTGTTCTTCGTCCCGGGATAGAATATGGGCTTTCTGGCGCAAAATTTCCTCCAAATGATGGCGGTATATGGCCAGTTCAGAATCTTCATCCATGAATTCAGCCAGCACTTCCTGGTCTATTTGCAGTATTTCCGGGGTCATGTAAGCGCTGGAGCGGCCTGCTTCCACCATGACGCCTTCGGCACGGCTAAATCGCTCCTGGCTGCCGCTCTGCCGATTGTCCTCATCCCGGCGCATCCGGGCATAAACATAAAGCCTTTCCACTTTGCGAGACAGCCGGTCAGCCAACTGCAAAGCCTCCAGTAAAGAAGACGCCGACTCACCCAAACGGCCCTCCATTGCTGCCAGTTCCTTTATAAGATCCCCGGCCCGCCGGAAATCATCCTCCCAGAGCTCCTCATTAGCAAACATCGCTTCCAAATTCCAGCGGTATTGTTCCGCAATCTCGTTCCTATGCCTGATCTTACCGGCCATCAGCGTTTGCGCTCCTTTCTGCACTCATTTACAAAGCCAATCATCTATATCATAATAGTTATTGTCAAGGCTAATAAGTCCGGCACTGACCGCAGCAGGGTGCCCAAGCGCAGCCTGGTCTGGGAGGAAAAACATGTTGAGTATCGCACACCTGTCACTGGTGGTATCGAACATTGAGCGCTCGGTCGGTTTTTATACAGCCCGCCTGGGATTTGTGGAGAAAGAGCGCAGTGCAAACGAGCGTTTAACACTGTGCCTGTTGAGCAAAGACGGACTGGACCTGGAACTAATCTGTTACCGTGACGACGCAATGCGGCATCGCATTGGCAGTTTTGATCACCTGGCCTTTTTCAGTCCCGATCTGGAATCCTGCTGCCAGGGGCTTCAAAATGATGGCTTCATCGACACCCTGCCTGAACTACGCAGCAGCCCGGATGGAAGGCGGCTGTTTTTTACCGCTGGGCCTGACAGAGAGCGGCTCGAATTCATGGATCGCCACCCTGCTGACCTCCACCCTCTCGAACAAGCATTGAGCGAACGGATAGACGGTTATATCGAGGCCTGGCAGCGCTTTGAGGATAAGCAGAACAGCAACCGCATTCATGATCTCAGGGTTGCCACCCGCCGTCTTGACATTATAACTGCCTATTGCCAGGATTTATTAAAAAATAAAAAGCTGCTGCGCAAACAAAAAAAGATGCGCCGGCTGTTTTCCATAATGGGACGGATAAGAGACTGCCAGGTGGAACTGGACTTTTTGAGAAACACCGATGATGCCCTGCTGGATTCCCGGACACTAATTACTGCGCTCGAGACCGAAGAAGAGAACATGGTCCACAAGCTCAAGCGCCGGCTGGCTTCTGCGGACCCCGACTCTTACACCAGTATATTACGCAAATATCAGATCCGCCTCCACGCGGCAATTTACAGCCGTTACAACGAAGCCGGGCTTAACAAGGCAATTTCCTGCCGTTACGATAAGTATTTGAGACAGCTGGCATCCAGCCGTTCTTCAATTCAGCCCGGCCAGCCGCGCAGCGTACATCGTTTTCGCATCGCTGCTAAAAAAGTGCGCTATTCAGTTGAAGCTCTTCATAGCTTGCTGGCTCTGCCAGTTGACAATGTTGAACTATTACGGATTTTGCAGGATCAAGCCGGGCAGATCCAGGACCTGGCCACCCTGGCCAGCAAGGTGGAAAAATGCGGTGGTATAAAAGCCGGTACCCGGCAGCTGATGTTGAACCTGCTTAGCGAACAGCGCAGCAGTCTAACCGATGGATTGCAAGCATTGCTTGGGCAGGATGAATATGCCGCACTGTGGGCGACAGCGGAAACGGAGGCTGACTGATTGCTGAATGATTCGACCAGAAGGCTCCTGGCTATGCCTTTGATCGCAGCTGCCCTCATTGCCATCATAACCGCCTCTCATTATCACCTGTTCTTCAGTCCGGTGGCTTCATCAATTCAAACATATATTATTAACCTCTCCAACGGTATGATTGCTTCTGGCACACCTAACAGCACTTATATGACGGCCGATTTTTCGGCGCTGGAGCCCGGCGATATAGTTCTGGGCGGTTGGGAGGACTGCGCCTACGGGCATTATTCTCATGCCGGCATTTTTATTGGAGATGACACAGTTATGGAAGCACTGGTCGACACAGGAGTCACCGGCATGTATGTCGGCCATTTTATGCAATACTCGCATGTTGCGGTCCTTCGAGTGAAATGCAGTATCGAAGCCAAACAAAAAGCGGTGGATTACGTCTCCGCCCGGCATGGGGAAATGTTCTTTCCCCTGGCATTTAAAAGCAGCCAGCGTTATTGGAACTGCACTACGATTTTGTGGAAAGCCTACTACGAACAAGGAGTTGACCTGGATGTGATTAACGATGTCTGGATTTCTCCGGAAAACCTGAAAGCCAGCCCCAACGTGGACATCATATATGACAAGGATCGATAAGCCATGATTAAATGCCTGATACGGTTGTACATATTATACTTCGGAGCCATGCTGGCTGTTCTTGGCGGTATGTATTTCCCTGGTCTGGACCTATTCTTATGTATTGCTTTCCTCGCACTGATGGCGCTTGAGGCCCGGGAGCAGGCAGCCTGGCTTCCCTTCTGGCATCAGCGTCTCGGGGTCGCTCTCATCTGGCAAATGCCCGGATTTGCCTTGATCTTCGGCGATGTCCTGTACCTGCAACAATACTGGGACTGGATATGGTATGCCAAATTCACCCTGGAACTCTGGGATCTTCCCCTTCTGCCTCTGTTGTCACTAATACCTTCATCCCCATCCTGGCATACGCCCCTCTACTACTATGCACTTTTTATTGTGGTTCCGTTGCAATGCATCCTGTACCTGCTTTCGCAAGCTGGGGTTCAAATCAAGTATGAAGCGGAATTATAGTTGTTACGATTATAAGTGGCTTTGGATGTTTTTCCTGGCTTCTTCGATGCTGTAAACCGCGGCCAGCACCTCGCCCCGTTTTTTCTTGCCCATTTTCTTATATATGTTATGCAGGTGCGTTTTAACCGTTGATTCAGCAACCGACAGAATTTCCGCAATCTCCTGGTTGGAATGATTTTCACACATTAAGGACAAAATTTCCCTTTCCCGTGCGGTCAGCCCGGTGGGGCCTTCAACATGTCCGCCATCCGCCAGGCCGATTTCCGTCCGCCCGGCCTTTACCGGAACGAAGCGTGGAAAACAGGATATTCCTGCGATGGCAATAAGCTCTACAGCTTGAATGATCTGCCGAGGCCGCAGGCGGTCCGGCAAACATCCGCAGGCACCATATTCGATAAACTGAGACATTTCCAATTGATTGGGATCGTTGATGATTATCACGGGTATTACCGTGGGGCAGCGACTCTTCAATTCTGCAAGATCGAGGAAACTAATATCTGTTTCCACTTTCCATATAAGAATATCCGGTTGGATTTTAACCGCCAGATCAACGGTCTCAAAAGTGCTTTGATTTAGAATAATCTCCCATGGCGTCAGTTCCCTGATTACCGTTTCCATACCGTGCATCCACTGAGTGGATAGGCTGTTTAACAATAGCCGAATTGCCTGCATTCAGCTTCCCCCCCTGCTTTTTGAATAATCAGGCTCCACTTTCCTTGTGGTCCCTGTTTTCCCCGGGCTCACTATTTAATGCCGGCGCAACCGCACACCTTTTCCTTTGCTGCTGGCCTGTTTTATTGTGATACATCCGGTCATCAGCTTCTCCCATGGTTTCGCGCAAGCTTTTAAACCTGGCATACCGCACCGCACATCCTCTGGAAAAATGGAGCGGCAGCATCGGATTCTTGGCGTTGTAAATCCCAATTGCCCGATCGAGCCTTCTTATTGCCGCTCTTATTCCGTTCCAGTTGGATCCAGGCATGAGCACTCCGAATTCGTCCCCGCCGATTCTGGCCACAACATCTCCATCTCTGAAACTGTCTTTTAATATTCGAGCGCCGGCTTTAAGCAATTCATCACCGGCAAAATGCCCCCTGGTGTCATTCACTATCTTAAGCCCGTCTATATCGCATATTACTACTCCCACTGGATCAAAAGCGCCGCTTTCCATACGCCTGGTCTCCAAATCGAAGAAATGGCGATTATATAAACCAGTCAATCCATCGTGATGAGACATATACTTGAGATTGTTTTCCATCCGCTTGCGTTCCGTTATATTGCGACCCAGGCCAATCATCTGGCAACTGCCGTCCTGGATGGAAATAATCCGGGTCGAAAAATCAAAATCCATCACTGCACCTTCTGCATTGCGTAAAACAATATCGTATCGGATAGTTTGGCCAGGTTCACGGGATTCCTGTATCATGCGCCGCACCTCTGACACCTGGTTTTCATGCACAAAATCATAGATGCTTTTCCCTATAACCTCATGTTCAGCGTAGCCGCTGAGCTCTACAGCGGTGGGATTAACGGCAATAATGCTGCCGGCCGAGTTGTACACGCAAATCAGGTCGCTGGCATGATCAAAAATCAAGCGATATATGTTATCATGATCAACCAGGGGAAATTCATGGGCGGTATCGGCATCCTGAATAAAAATCAGCATGCGCCCCTGGGCATCCCACTGGTAGCGAGTCATGCCTATTCGAACCGCTTTGCTCGGGCTGCCGCCCCTTTTGATAGATGCATTAAATGAAGAGCCTTGCGAAAATTCCGGTTTTTCTTCGAAGCGGATGGGGATTTCCAATTCCAGTAAATCAAGCCAGGGCTGACCGGCAAGCTCATTCTTGGCCTTTCCTAACAGGCGCGTCGCAGCCTGATTAACCTGTAATATGTTGCCCTGGTCATTGACTACTATCATTGCTTCGGTTAAATGATCGAACAGGTATTGGAAAGAACTCAGGCGCCGGCGATTAATATCCATTAAACGCATGCGATGCAGGAGAAAACCGCTTTCATTCAGCACTTCATTTAGATATGCAATGTCTTCAAGTGTATAGTCTGCAGCCTGGCTGGACATGAGCTGCAGCATGCCAACTTTTTCTTCTTTGCACATTATGGGCATGGTAAGAGACCAGGCGGAGCCTTGAGGTATGTAAAAAATGTGCTTCCTGCTAACATCATGACAGCCGCTTAAAAAAACCCGCTCACCGAAAAGCCGGTCGAAGAGCTCCTTGTTGCTGTTATAATCAATAGTAGCGGTTGGATTTTCATCCGGATAATTCTGCCAGCAAAGCGGAGTAAAACACCCATTCACGCTATCGTACATATACAGAATGCCGCCAATAAAACTTCCCAGGCTTATCCACCAGTCTAAAATATTTCGACCCAGATCATCCAGCTGTTCGGCCCGGTTCGCGGCCAGAATGACTTTGTCTGCGAGTTCTTCATTAAACCGGCTGCTCCACATATCGGGGGCGCCGTCTCTTTCTCTATGACCTTGCGGTATTTTATTATCCTGAATCAACCCAATCGCTCGCTTTCGTTCCATGTTGCCGCAATCGCAAATCAACCATGACCTTTTTCCGCAGACGAGGAATTCAGTATGTCATATCCTGGTTATGATGAGCATTTCTTCCGTTTGCGCTCTTTTTGATACAATCAGTATATGAACTTCCTCAGACAGACACAATACTGCTTGCGCGAATATGCGTTTTCCATGCGCGAATAGTTATGTATACGTGAAAACCCGGTCCTATTTTGTATAATACATCAGGACCGGGTAAAGAGGCAACATTGCTTACATTTTGTAAAGTCAATTAATTACATACCGGAAATATGGACAAGCACTTAAAACATTGAATAAATCATCTATGACTATTTCACTTCCACATTCAGGTTGAAAGTTTCAGCCGGCTCTGCAGCAGGATCAGGCCCCTGATATTCTAGCGTGAAGGAAGTGCTTCCCGCCTTTAGTGCGTCGAAAACCCAGTTATCAACTCCAGGCGCTCCTGGAATAGCAGCTCCAGGAACATACTCAGTGTACACGTTCTTGAGCACCGTTTCATCTGGAGCCAGCGTCATCTTCCAGGTATAACCAGTGGACGAATTAGAGAGAAGAGCCGCAACTATACGATCTCCCACATTAATGGTGATATTCTGCCCGCTGTCAGCGGAACCCAGTTCCCTGGCTACCGGCGTATCAGCCTCGGCAATATCAACCGTCAGGGTGAAAGTCACATCTCCTTTGCCACCCGGCCAATTCTGTTTGTAGGTCATGCTGATTTCAGCCTGGCCGGCTTTTAAGGCCTGCATGACCCACTTATGCTGTCCGCCCGCACCAATCAAAGCAGTATCCGGAGCTACATACTCATCGCTGACCTCTAACAGGCTTGCATCAATAGGACTATTCAGCACCCATGAATACCCTGTAGTGGGGTTTTCATCCAGGATCAGAACCACGGTATCGCCCACTTTTACTCGTTGATTGCTGCCGCTGGCTTCTACACCAAGCTGAATAGCAGCTCCAGAGGGCGCTGCCGACTGCTTGCTGGTGATGCTGATTATTCCGGCAACCTGGTCCCAGGATACCGTTGCGCCCAGGGATTCAGCTCCGGCTTTTAATGGAAACGTCATACTTCCATCAATAATCTCGGTAGCAGCGGTCAGGTTCCGCGCTTCGCCGTTTATCGAATAACTCGCTTGATTGAGCGGAAAACTCACGGTCAGGCCCTCTTTAGTCAATATGGCGCTACGGGTATTTTCATCCCAGGCTACGCTCGCCCCCAATCTTTCTGCTATGACACGGATCGGTGCCATGACCAGTTCATCCTTTACGTAGGGCTGCGGGCCAGTAAAAACCAGCGTTTGGCCATCAATCGAAATCGCCGGGATCGCCGCCCAGGCTGGTGCCGCCATTATCACCAGCAGCAGCGACGAGAGCAGCACAGTTCGCAGTGTTAACCGTACGTTTTTCTTCATTACTCTCATTCCTCCTATACTAAATTACACTTTATTTTATCATAATGGTCAAAATGGGAAATGCTGGGCGGACATCTTGAGGTTGGCTATATTATAATATAAATTAGGAAATTAGCTGAATCTCGAGGTGATATGCCATGAATAGAATATTAATCAAGATTTCGGCCATGTTTATATCAATATCAGGGCTGATTCTGCCTGGCAAGCCCGTGCTTGCCCTGACCTACAGCGATTTTTCCGAGTCGGTGAGCAGCCAAATCGGCCAGGGTTCTTCAATGACAGCCAATTTGCTGACCCTGGCAGCAGCAGCGCTGCTCTGCATCGTGGCTTATATAGTTTATAAAATTAATGCCAAAAAACAAACCAAAGCAGTTGACGAAGCTTACCGGCGCAACCTGGAGCGCCGCCAGCGCCCGCCCAAGACGGTTACCAAAATGAGCCGCAACAGTAAAAAGAAATACTAGCGCAGATTATGCTTGGACCCGGCTGCTAATCCGGTATATGTCCATCTGCTTTCCTATTATTTGTTTACGAGGTGCTAATTAATGGTTTGCCATAACAGATACCAGCTCATAGCCTTCATATTGCTTATGTTATTAGCATATCCCGGAGAATGCCAGGCAATTACCTTTGATGACTTTTCAACGACGGTTAACGGCGCCTTCGCATCCGATCCTTTTGCTGGGAACCATCTAATCGCCCTGGTGTCAATGATTCTACTGGCTCTTCTGGTTGTGGTCAGTTTTAAATGGGGCTGGCGCAAGGAAATCAAGAACGTGGACCAGCACTACGAACAGGTGAAAAAACGACATAATCAATATATGGCCGCCGTACAGGCCGGACAAGCTCAGAAAAGGCAGTGGTTCAGGCTGAGAGAGCCAGCGGAATTCGAATGGCTGCCTCCGCATCGTCCCTCGCTTGCCAGGCGGCCAAAATACAAATCGGATCGCGTGATAGATCTGAGCGCAGGAGGTATCGGTTTTACCACCACTGAAGTGCTGGAACTTGAGGATACGATCAGGCTGATTCTCTACACCGACGAGAAAGAACCGCTCTATTTAAGCGGCCGGGTGGTTAGAATTCTCCCCGATGAACAAAGCGGTGGAATGGCTTCATTAATCGGCGTGTCATTCGATGATATGCCCGAATCTGAAAGAAACCGTCTGAATGCCTGGCTAATTAAACGGCAGCGCGATTTTATCCAGAAAGAAAAAGCCCAGGAACAGATTCAACTGGACCTGGAGACGGAAGAATTCGAGTGGGAAGACGAATACGAAGAAGAATAGAATAAACCATTCCATGCGACTTTTTTCTATAACCAGGTAGTCAGAACATATATGACCAGGCCAGTAGAAGATATTAGAACCACTCCCAGACCTGCTATCAGCATGATCTTCTTGCGTTTGATCGCTTTCATTTGTGCGACATGCTCGCGTTCGAGCAATTCATTTTGAACTTGCAAAAATACCGGATCAATCCCCGATGCGGTCTTTTTCCGCATCACCCCGCCCACTTTTTCATAGCCTTCATCGGTGGTTTCATCAAGCGCGCCCTCTTTAACTGAATTTTCCATCCCGGCTTCATCCATGGAAAACTCACCTGGAACTGCAATATAGCCCCGGTTAATATCCCGCCTGAAATCGCCGATTTTAGCGTAACGAGCTTCAACGTCCAGAGCCAGGGCCTTTAATAGGATTAGTTTCATCGCCACCGGAACAGCTTCTGTTTTGTACACCATGCCAGGAACTCGATCGTTTATGGTGCGATCAGTGGCCGAGGGCAAAGACCGTCCGCTAACCAGCCAGAATAGAGTCGCCGCCAGGGCGTAAATGTCCGTCCAGGAACCCTGGTTGCCCTTTCCGCTATACTGTTCCAGAGGAGTAAAGCCGGCTTTCAAAACAACGGGCAGGCTTTTAGTATATTCGCCCAATGCCAGCCGGGCGGCTCCGAAATCAAAAAGTTTCATGGTTCCGTCGTTGCTGACAAAAATATTATCCGGACTGATGTCTCTATGAATCAGGCCCTTGTTATGCAAACCTTCCAGAATGCTTGCCACTGGCATGAGGAAAGCCAGGGCCTCTTCCCAGTCCATCGTCCGGCCCAGCGTCGCCGCATAAGCTCTAAGCGTGCTTCCCTGCAGGTAATCCATTACCAGGTAACCGGTTCGGTTGGCATAAAAATAGTTATGCACAGCGGCCATGCCCCGTTGATCACTGAAATGCCCAAGAATCCGAGCTTCCTTTAGAAACTGCTCCAGTCCGTATTCGAAAGAAAGCGCATCATCCCCATCGTAGGGCACCAGTTCTGTACTCCCTGGAGACCTGTGGGCCAGGGCTCGCGGCATAAACTCTTTGACTGCTACCGGCAACTGGGATCTGACATCGAGAGCAAGATAAGTTATGCTAAACCCGCCAAAGCCCAGGACTTTGCCAACCACATACCGGTCATTGTCGAGGGTTGTTCCAAGTGGGAGCAGGGTAGCCAGGTTGCTGCCAAGTTTAGCCTTATATTCACTTTCGTTAAAGCTGCATTTGACGCATTCACCGTTTTCATCAAGGGGCCGCATGCACCCCAGGCAGTATTTCTGCTCGCTCACCGCAAACACTCCTCTCTGCGACTATTTCAAATTGCTATACCAGACGACTCTATATTACGGCTCCTGCTGGGTCTTTATGATAGGCCCTTGCCGCCTTAATCATTCATATCCAACTTTTGAACAGAACCCAAATCTTTTCACCCGCCAACCAGTATACGCCCAGCAAGGCCAGAATAGTAAAAGTCACTGCCCAAATGAAGCCTGAACGGCGCTTGCTTTTCGGAACCCCCATTAGTATTGAGTCCGCAGCGATATTCCCCATTATCTCGGCATTGTCAGCCGTCTCTTCGGCAGCTGCAACTGGTTCTTGCCCTGATGCCCGCGCTGTTGCACCAATTGCAGAGGCTGCTTCGCCGTTAACCCTCCCGGATAATTCTATATACTTGCTCTCCTTTGCATCCAGTGAAACAGCGGCGGCTGGCCCCTGAACGTCAGCAGCGCTTTCAAAATCAGCTTGAAACTCCCGGGTATCTGCATAGCGGTCTTCCGGCTGAATGGACAGAGCTTTTAGCAGCACCGGCTTTACGGCCTCTGGAATGGTGGCCGCTTCTGCCATTCTCTGCTCCAGGGTATCGTTACTCATTCTGACCATGGCTTCTGGAATGCGTGTACCTGTAAGCATCCTGAACACGGTCGCAGCCAGGGAGTAGTTATCGGTCCATGGACCTCTTTTGCCTCTGCTGACGTAGTTTTCCAGGGGCGCATAACCAGGCTTCAGAATCACGGACAGGTTTTTGTTCTGATCAATCAAGGCCTGGCGGGCTCCTCCGAAATCAATTAGCCGGATGCTGCCGTCGCTGCATAAAAATATGTTTTCCGGGCTGATATCCCGGTGCAGCAATCCGGCTTCATGCACAGCTGCCAGGCTCTTCATAAGTGATTCCGCAATTTCCCGCGAATCATCCCAGTCCATAGCATCCAGGTGATGCTGCAAATGCAGTTCCAGCGTCCTGCCTTCCAAATATTCCATTATGAAATATCCGGTGCTGTGCTGCTGAAAACCGTGATAAACCGCGATTATTCCTGCTTCGCCAGTTATTGAGGCAAGAATTCCCGCTTCTTTAATAAATTGCTGCAGGCCGAAGGCGAAAGAAAGCCGGTTGTCTTCATTAAAAGGGGTTATGTGCTGATCATGAGGCGATCTGAAAGCCAGACTGCGGGGCATATATTCCTTGATTGCTATCCGCTGGTGCCTGCGGGTGTCCAACCCGATATAGGTGATGCCGAAACTGCCCTGTCCGATAGGCTTTCCCACAATGTATTGATCTCCTGCCAGCATCGTACCAAGCTTGAGATAGAGGGCCGCTCTCTTTCCCAGCTTTTCCAGGTGGTTTTTTTCATCAAAACCACAAAAGGGACAGGTTGCTTCACCCTTATTTAGTTTCATGCATCCCAGGCATAAGTTGGCTTCTGTCATGCTGTTCAGTCCCCTTTATTACATTCCAGCCTTTGCCTGCAAATACTGTATCACCAGAACTTGTATCGTTCGATTATCGTCATTGACCAGTTGACCAGACCTGATACTTCATTTGGAAAGCGGAGATAAAAAAAGTAACCGGCCCCCAATCCCAGGATGGTCACCAGGATAATTACCAGGCCCAGGGTTGCCTTCCGTTTTTTATAAACTCGGGCAGTACCGGTTCCCTGGTTGCCTATATTATCTGAACCGTTGCGCAAGCTGTTCAACACGGCTTCGTAGCCGGGCGGAAGCAGGCCATTGTCATCATCGTCATCAGCGACAGCCGCAAGATCCGGCTCCCATGGATGGGGCATATCCGCTTTGGTCACCTTCTGCGCCACCTGCTTGTTATTTGGAGCTTGTTCCGTGCCTTCCGGTTCCCGGTAAAATTCATTGGTAAAGCCGGTTCCGGCCTGAATCGCGCCAGGCGGAGGCCCTTCAACCGTCTTTGCGCTTATATCGGCAACCGTTTCCAGGCCCGTTCCCATGGTGCTGCCGCTCCCAACTCCTCCGACTGCTTCCAGCAAGCTGGCGGTTTCCTGGAATGACCTTTCAGGTACTGGCCAACCGATGTCAGCCGGAACAGCGTTACCCTCAATAGCACCTGAAGGTGTAACTGCTTCGGCTTCGTTCCTGTCATCAAGCGCCAGTGACAATCGTGGTTCCTTCACATGCAAGGCCGCATCCGGCGGCCGCTTTTCAGCCGGGAAGTCTGGAATCTGCAAACCCTCCCGGAATGACTCTATCGTCTGATAGCGTTCCTCAATGGTCAAAGCCATGGCTTTTAACATAACCGGGTGAAACGCTTCGGGAATTCGCTCCATCATATTTGGCAGCCGATCACCTTCGCAGCGTTCGCTGGCCGGAGGAGCCGTACCTCCTGAAGCCATGCGGTACAGCAAGGCCGCCGCGCCATACACATCAGTATATGTTCCATGATTGGCCTGGCGCCGGTATTGTTCGAGTGCAGCGTAACCCGGCTTTAAAACCACGCTGATATTCCGGGCATAATCTCTGAAAGCCATGCGAGCGGTTGCTATATCAATCAGCCGGATGTTTCCGTCGTCGCATACGAAGACATTGTCCGGGCTTATATTGCAGTGGATCAGGCCGGCGGCGTGGATTTCCTGCAGGCTGTCCAACACCGGAGTGATAAACAGCAATGCTTCCTGCCAGTCAAGCATTCGTCCCAGGCGGCTCAAATAGTAGCCGAGACTGAATCCATCCAGATATTGACGCACGAGATAACCGGTCTGATTCTCCCGGAACCAGTCGATAACGCTTGCCATTCCACTAATATTATTGAGTTGCGCCAGCACCTGGGCTTCTTCCAAAAATTCCTCCAGGCCTTTTTGATAAGCCATATGGTCATTGTCTCCATATGTAATAACATTAAGCCCTGCAGTGGTGCGATTGGCAAGGATCCTGGGCAGGTATTCCTTGAATGCTACGCGGGTTTTATTGGTGGTATCATAACCTGTATAGGTTACGCCAATAGCTCCGTGTCCCAGTACTTTGCCGGTTATGTAACGCCCGTTGCGAAGCCTGGTGCCTAAAGGAAGAAAGACCCCTTCAGTTACAGCCGGCTGCTGAAGATAGAAGGCTTCATCAAAGCCACATTCCTGGCAAGGACCAGTGTTCTTATGATCCTGTGCTTGCATACATCCCATGCAGATATGTTCTTCACTCATATCCGTTCCCCCAATCCCGCTTGCTTCTTACATATATAATACCAAGGATTGCCTCTTCCTACATCAATAATCGTCAAAGATAAATAAAAAAAGTCCCTCGGTAGGACCGAGGGACCAATATTCTTAGTCTATTTATCCTAGAACACAGTTACATCGGCAGGCAGTTCGAACATTTTATCGTCTACGCTGCCGGCTTTAACGTCCTTGAATTCCACTGTGGTCTTCTTGCCGTCAACAGTTCCTTCGAACTTCAGCGGCACGCCGTTATCAGCCCACATCCAGATTTTCGTGGTGCCTTCTTTGTCCTTGTAATCATAAACGTAAGCTTTCTTGCCATCTACTGTTTCTTCAGCCACGTATTTAGCTGACGAAACATCGGCTTCCTTCATTAGATTTTCGGGATTGGGGATATCCTGGCTGCTGGTTTCGTCCAGAGCGCTCTTAATCGCCTGTTTTTCGGTGGGATTATAGAAATAGCTTTCTTTCTTGGTGGCATTATTGATTATAACCAGATCTCCCATGGTAGGATCGGACATTTCCATTCTGACATTTTGGCCCTTCATATACACTTTTGCTTTCATGGCTTCTTTGCCGTCTTCACTCATAACCATGGTGTAGGACAGTTCCTTGACGGTCTTGCCTTTATCCAGCATTTCCTGGAAGGTCGGAGCTCCACCGCATCCGGCAATCACAAAGGAAGCTAGCAACAAGACACTAAGTACAGAGAACGTTAAGGTTTTTCGCATTCAAACACACTCCTTATTATTTTTAATTATATCACCCGAAATCTCACACAGGCCCCTGGCAATAGTGATGTCATCCGGGCTTGAGCAAACCGCTACAAATATTTTACACATTAAGCGCCAATAATGCTAGAAATTTCTGGTTTCGAGTGCCTGCTATCTGAATGTGCTGCGTTTCACCTGGACCTCTTCGCATTTAACGCCATTGTTTTAAGGGAAACATGCAATTAAAACTAGTGAAAACGCATTCTCTCTGATATAATAATATGGCTATTGCTCCAAAGGGTTAATAGGGGTCCTGTGAGAGAAAAACGCCGGTTTTTCTCTTTGTTTTTTGAAAATAGGTGCTCCATCGTCATCCCTTTCGATAACACCAGCGAATCAGATTTTGGAGGTGCGCCATGCCGCTGTCTATCAACGAAGTGGAACACGTTGCCAGGCTGGCCCGTTTAAGCCTGACCAATGAGGAAAAAGAGCTATTCGCGGTTCAACTGAGCTCTATTTTAAATTATGTCGATGAGCTCAACACTATTCCGACCGATGACATCGAACCGCTTACCCATATACTCCAGGTGTGCAACGTTTTCCGGGAAGACCAGGTGAAGCCCGGAAGCACGCAGTTGGAAATCCTATCCAATGCTCCCCTGGCGGAAGAGGGGCTTTTTAAAGTCCCGAAAATCCTTTAAGGCGGTACAAACATGGAACTTCATGAACTTGGCATATATGACCTAAATAAAAAATTGCAGAGCAAAGAAATATCGGCCGTGGAGCTGTGCCAGGCTCACCTGGGCCGCATCCGGCAGGTCGATCCCCAGATCAGGGCTTTCCTGACTATGAACGCTGAAGCTGCGCTGGCCAAAGCTGGCCAGGTGGATAGCGCTAGTGCATTTAACGGCTTGACCGGCATTCCCTACGGACTGAAAGATATTTTCTGCACCCGGGGAATTCGCACTACTTGCGGTTCAAAAATCCTGGAAAACTTTGTGCCTTTCTACGAATCCAGCGCTTCAGCCCGATTAATCCAAGAGAACGCCGTGCTTATGGGCAAGCTGAACATGGATGAATTCGCTATGGGTTCTTCCACAGAACAGTCCGCCTTTTTTCCCACTACCAACCCATGGGACAAAGAACGAGTGCCGGGTGGGTCTTCGGGCGGCTCTGCCGCGGCAGTCGCCGCTGGTGAAGTTGTTTTTGCGCTGGGAACCGATACAGGCGGTTCAATCCGCCAGCCTGCCGCCTTTTGCGGCATTGTTGGCATGAAACCCACTTACGGCCGGGTATCCCGTTGGGGAGTCATCGCCTATGCCTCTTCTTTGGATCAGGTGGGTGCACTGGCCAGAAGCGTTGAGGACTGCGCTCTGGTGATGAAAACCATATCTGGATTCGATCCGCTGGATTCGACCAGCGCTGACCTGCTGGTTCCAGATTACACCGCCGTTTTGCAGGAGGGCATCAAAGGCCTGAAAATTGCATATCCGCGTGAATATTTTGGTGACGGCGTGGACGGCTCCATCAGGGATGCAGTAATGAACGCCCTTAATAAGTACGAAGAACTGGGCGCGGTGGTTGAGGAAGTCTCTCTGCCGAATAGCCGGTACGCGCTGTCTTCATACTATCTGGTGGCCACTGCTGAAGCCAGCGCCAACCTGGCGCGTTTTGACGGGGTACGCTACGGCTACCGCGATGTGCAAGCCGAAAACGTTATCGACATGTATTCGGAATCCCGGGCGTCCGGATTCGGCGCCGACGTCAAGCGCCGCATCATGCTCGGCACCTATGCTCTGTCATCGGGCTACTATGATGCTTACTATCTGAAGGCGCTAAAGGTCAGACGACTCATCGCCGACGATTTTTCCAGGGTTTTTAAGGATTATGACCTGATAATATCGCCCACCACTCCGACAGTTGCATTTAAACTGGGCGAGAACACCGAAGATCCGATGACTTTATACATGAATGACATTCTTACCGTGCCGATAAATATGGCCGGGCTGCCAGGCATGAGCATTCCGTGCGGATTTCAAAACGGTCTGCCCATCGGCATGCAGCTTATAGGAAAGGCTTTTGACGAAACGACACTGTTTAAAGCGGCTTATGCCTTTGAGCAAAACACTGATTATCATAAAGCTCGTCCTGATTTGGGGGTGAACTAAATGTCCACTGAATTTGAAACGGTAATCGGGCTGGAAGTCCATACCGAGCTGAAAACTAAAACCAAGATATTTTGCAGCTGTTCCACTATTTTCGGAGCTGAACCCAACACCCAGGTTTGTCCCGTGTGCACGGGATTTCCCGGCATGCTGCCAGTGCTCAACCGCGAAGTGGTAGAAATGGCTATTCGCGCCGGACTGGCTACTAACTGCACTATCGCTGAATTCAGCAAATTTGATCGAAAAAATTATTTCTACCCGGATTTGCCTAAAGCTTACCAGATTTCGCAGTATGATCTGCCTATTTGTCTGCGCGGCTACCTGCAAATTCAGATGGGTGATGTTGAAAAAACCGTGAATATTAACCGAATTCATATGGAGGAAGATGCCGGCAAGCTGCTTCACCAGGGCGACATCAGCAGCACCCCCTTTTCGCTGGTCGATCTTAACCGCTCCAGCGTGCCGCTTCTGGAAATCGTCTCCGAGCCTGATATGAACAGCGCGGCTGAAGCACGCGCTTATCTCGAAAAGCTTCGTTCCATTCTGTTATTTGCCGGTATATCTGACTGTAAAATGCAAGAAGGCTCACTCCGGTGCGATGCTAATGTATCAGTCCGTCCGGTTGGTTCCAGTGTGCTAGGAACCAGAACCGAGATAAAGAACCTGAATTCTTTCCGGGCGCTGGAAAAAGCCATAGAATATGAAGTAAAACGGCAGATAGCCTTGATTGAAGATGGCGAAACCGTTATTCAGGAAACCCGTACCTGGGATGATGAAAAAATGCTGACTCGTTCTATGCGTTCAAAGGAGGAAGCACATGATTACCGGTATTTCCCGGAGCCGGATCTGCCTCCTCTCGTCATCAGCCGGGAGTGGGTTGACGCAGTGGCCGGTTCTATGCCTGAGCTGCCGGACCAGGCGAAAAAAAGACTGGTCGAGAAGCATAAGCTGCCCGAATATGACGCAGGAATTATTACCCTGACTCCTGAAAGTCTTGGATTCTTCGACCACTGTGTAGAACTGCGCCCCGATGCCAAGTCCGTATCCAACTGGATGATGGGTGAATTGAGCCGCCTGCTGAATCTCAATAATATGGAAATACAAGAATCTCTGATCAAGCCGGCCGGGCTGGCTCACATGCTGGAACTGGTGGATCAGGGAAGGATCAGCGGCAAAATGGCCAAAGGAGTATTTGAAGAAATGTTCTCCAGCGGCAAAGATCCCGTTCAGATAGTCAAAGAGCAGGGTTTGGAGCAGATTTCGGACGCCGGTAGCCTCGAACCAGTAATCGTCCAGGTGCTGGCTGCCAATCCAAAAGCAGTTGAAGATTACGCCGCCGGCAAGGAAAAAGCCTTTGGCTCCCTGGTAGGCCAGGTCATGAAGGCCACCAAAGGCCAGGCCAATCCTGCCCTGGTTAACGAATTACTGAAGACAAAACTCGGTGAGCTGTCATAGGCGGGCCGAAACCATTTAGAGAAAGCGAAAGGGAAGGTGAATATTTTATGACCTGGACCTTGCAAAACAAGGACTGGTTTAATGAACCAGGAGCCAAGGTATTCATTTGCGATACAACCCTGCGGGATGGCGAGCAGACTGCTGGAGTAGTATTTTCCAATGACGAGAAACTGCAAATAGCCCGTTATTTGGACCGAATCGGCATTGATCAGATCGAAGCCGGCATTCCGGTAATGGGAGGCTTCGAAAAGGACTGCATTAAAGAAATGGTGCGCATGGGCTTGAAATCAAGCATTATGGCCTGGAACCGGGCAGTGATTGCTGACATTAAAGAATCAGTCGAATGCGGTGTGGATGCAGTCGCCATATCCATATCCACTTCCGATATTCATATTATCCACAAGCTTCAAACCACCCGTGAAGACGTTCTGAAGCGCATGTCTGACGCCACCAAATTCGCCAAGGACAAAGGGCTATATGTTTCGGTCAACGCCGAAGACGCCTCCAGGACCGGAATGGACTTCCTGACCGAGTTCGCTCTGATGGCCAAACATTCCGGTGCCGACCGCCTGCGTTTTTGCGATACGGTCGGAACCCTGACTCCACTTTCAACTTTCCGGTATATTAAGACCCTCCGGGATTCAGTTGGAATTGATATAGAAATGCATACCCACAATGATTTCGGCATGGCCACTGCTAATTCCCTGTCCGGAGTATATGCCGGGGCCAAATGGGTAGGGGTCACCATCAACGGGCTCGGGGAAAGGGCTGGCAACTCCTGTTTGCAGGAAGTAACTATGGGGCTCAGGCATTTGCTGAAAATCGACGTGGACTACGATACCACCATTTATCGGGAGGTTGCGCAGTTCGTAGCCGGCGCTTCCGGACGCATTCTTTCCGCCAGCAAGCCTATCGTAGGATCCAATATTTTCGCTCATGAATCCGGGATACATGGCGACGGGGTCTTGAAAAATCCTCTGACTTATGAGGTATTTAAACCTGAAGAAGTCGGTCTGGAAAGGCAGATAATAATTGGCAAACATTCGGGTTCGGCAGCGATAAGATCTAAGTTCGTCGAGTTCGGGATTGATATTGACGCTGCAACCGCCCAGGAAATTCTGGCCCGGGCCCGGCAGATGTCCATTGATAAGAAGCGTTCCTTGTTTGACAAGGAAATTGTGTATATTTATGAAGAAATGCTAAAGGAGAGGGAGCAGATTTGAGCAAGACCATAGCGGAAAAATTCTATCCGTTGAGGAGGCAATACATTGGCAAAAATTTCAGGTGAAAAAATTGTTATGAAGGACGGGGTTCTGCAAGTGCCGGACCATCCGGTTATTCCATTTATTATTGGCGACGGCACCGGTCCGGACATCTGGCACGCTGCTGTGCGGGTTCTGGACGCAGCTGTGAACAAGGCTTACGGCGGGCAAAAAGCCATAGTATGGAAAGAGATTCTGGCCGGTGAAAAGGCTTTCAATGAAACCGGTGAATGGCTGCCCAAGGAGACCGTTGAAACCATAGACGAATACTTAATTGCCATCAAGGGCCCGCTCACAACCCCTATTGGCGGGGGAATCCGCTCTTTGAACGTAGCCCTGCGGCAACAGCTTGATTTATATACATGCCTGCGTCCGGTTCGGTATTTCGAGGGTGTTCCTTCACCGGTTAAAAAACCGGAACTGGTGGACATGGTAATCTTCCGTGAAAATACCGAAGATATATACGCCGGGATCGAGTTTTCCGCTGATTCTCCAGAAGCCCGGCAATTGATAGAATACCTTCAGAAACAGTTCGGTGTGAACAATATCCGTTTTCCGGAGAGTTCCGGAATCGGCATCAAGCCGGTTTCCCGCGAAGGAACCGAGCGGCTGGTCCGGGCGGCCATCCAGACAGCGCTGGATGAACATCGCGTCAGCGTTACCCTGGTACACAAAGGCAATATAATGAAATACACCGAAGGTGCTTTCAAGAACTGGGGTTATGAGCTGGCTGAGCGGGAATTTGGAGACCGGGTTTTCACCTGGAACGAATATGACCGCATTAAGGACGCCGAAGGGGCTGAATCTGCTGATGCAGCTCAGAAGCAAGCCCTGGATTCTGGCAAAATCCTGGTCAAGGACGCTATTGCCGACATATTCCTGCAGCAGGTTTTAACCCGGCCGGATGAGTTCGATGTCATCGCTACTCTGAACCTGAATGGCGACTATGCCTCTGACGCCCTGGCGGCGCAGGTAGGCGGCATCGGCATCGCGCCTGGTGCCAACATCAATTATGTCACCGGGCATGCCATCTTCGAAGCTACACACGGTACAGCACCCAAGTATGCCGGCCTGGACAAGGTCAACCCCTCATCGGTCATCCTGTCGGGAGAAATGATGCTGCGCCACATGGGCTGGAAAGAAGCGGCTGATCTCATCATAGGCACTATCGAAAAAACCATCGCCAGCAAAGTGGTGACTTACGATTTCGCCCGGCAGATGGATGGAGCCACCGAAGTTAAAACATCGAAGTTCGCTGATGCGCTGATCGCCAATATGTAGAAAATTCACCGCATCCGCCCGGCGGCGTTGCGAATCAAATGCACTAACTGGTAGAATCTAAAGGAACGCTGTTTAGCGTTCCTTTCAGTTTGTTCTGCCGGGAATGGCCAAAGCAGTCCTACATCCGATTATTACTACGACAGCAGGTGATTGAAATGAAACTCATAGAATGCTATCAACAAAACAAGCCGGTTCTGTCCCTGGAAGTATCTCCACCTCGCCGCAATGCTCCCATCGACACGGTGGCTCAGATATTTGACACCCTTCATCGTTTGGTAGAGCTCAATCCCAGCTATATCAGTGTAACTTATGGAGCCGGAGGCAGCACCAGGGGCAACACGGTGGAAATCGCCTCCCGAATTAAAAACGACTACGGTATCGAATCCATGGCTCACCTGACCTGTGTCGGGCACAGCCGCCAGGATATCGACAGCATACTTAAACAAATGGCGGAAAAGGGCATTGACAATATCCTGGCGCTTCGCGGGGACATGCCCGAAAACGAGCCCGACTATGACATTAAAAGCCAGGATTATCATTACGCTGTGGAGCTGATCCGCGAGGTCAAGGCCAAGACGGATTTCTGCATCGTAGCCGCCGCTTATCCCGAAGGTCATCCCGAAAGCCGCAGGTTGTCGCAAGACCTGCACCATCTGAAGGAAAAGGTTGATGCCGGGGTGGACTTTCTGATCACTCAGATGTTTTTTAACAACCGGGTTTATTATGAATTTATGGAACGTACTGCCGCCATCGGCGTCAATGTACCTATTGTGCCTGGCGTCTTCCCGGTCTTGCATGCCCGTCAGATCCGGCGCACGATTTATCTCTGCGGGGCTTCCATCCCTGCCGATCTGCTCCGCCTGGTTGACAAGTATGAAGACCAGCCGGCAGAGATGGTAAAAGCCGGAATCGACTATGCCGCCGGTCAGATTGTGGACCTGCTGGAAAACGGAGTGCCCGGCATCCATTTTTACACCATGAACAAGGCGGAGCAGGCCCGGGAAATCCTGCAGAAGGCCGGTATGGTATAGGTATTAAGTTCAATCCCCCCCTGCTGCAGCCTTATACCAGTAATAATTTGCAAATACTGCCGGTTCATTCTATACTAATCGTGATATTGAAATATCAAATACCATTAATAGGGAGATAAGAGCGAATATGAAACGGAAGCTTACAGGAAAAATTTCGACCTTAACTGTAATGATTTTTATCAGCAGCCTGGTAGTTGCTGCGTCCGCCGCCAACGCCGCGACACCCATCCGCCTGTTCCTGAATGGCCGCGAAATCCCCTGTGATGTTCCGCCTGCGGTCGTAAGCGAGCGGGTGCTGGTTCCTATCGGGATTGTTAGCGAAGGCATGGGCTATTACGCCTATTGGGACCAGGAGCATCAAACAGTGCTGATTAATAAAGACAACGGCGGGCTCACCCGGGCTGAAAACCCGGGCCAGTCAATTGCTCTATTTGTTAACGGAGCTTTCATTCCTACTGATGTAGCTCCCATAGTCGAAGGAGAACGGATTCTAGTTCCATTGCGAGCCGCTGCCGAAGCCTTGCAGCTCACGCCTAAATGGGATGACCTGAACCGCTTCGTGGTTCTAACCGGCGATGCTCCGGAAACGCCTCCGATCACCCCCCCGGTTGATAACGACAATTCCTCCGACCCGGTCGATACTACAGATATCAGCGGCCTGGCCGATCCTTATCATGTTACAATTAAGGGCGAACCCATCGCCACTGCCGGACAGCTCAAAGCAATACTTAAGGTTAAAAACCCTGCTGCTCCCGACGTAGTGGACCTGTACCTCTCCATTGGCAAAATCTATGGCATAAGGGGCGATGTGGCATTCTGTCAGGCCGCTCTGGAAACCGGCTGGTGGAAATATGGCGGGATTGTCCAGCCCTGGCAAAACAATTATTGCGGTTTAGGCGCCACCGGCACGGCTATAGAGGACGCCTCCAAGGTCAGCCTGAACGGCGCTGACCCTAAAAATGTCTGGTATGTTACTGGTGTTCACGGCGCCTGCTTCAGCACTCCAGCGGTTGGCGTCGAAGCCCAAATACAGCATTTATACGCATATATAAATGCGGACAATGATAACCGGACCGTTCCGGCAGGCCGCACCCTGTACGACCCTCGCTTTATGGCACCGCCGGCTGATTACAAATCGTTGTACTGGCAGGACTTGAGCGGCAAATGGGCAGTCCCTGGCATAGGCTACGGCCAGGACATCATCGACAACTTCCTGAAACCCGCCCTCCAATACTAATATCTGAAACCTGAACGAGGCTGTCTACATGCTGGGACCGTCATAACGACGGTCCCAGCTTTTTACCTCCAGACTCACAAGGGAACCATCCTTGATTACGTCTTACGTTGTACGTCTTACGTTGTACGTCTTACGTCCGACTTCTTACGTCTTACCTCTTACGTTTTACGTCTTACGTTTTACGTTTTACGTCTTACGTCTTACGTCTTACCTCTTACGTCTTACCTCTTACGTCTTACCCCTTACGTCTTACGTTTTGCTTTTTACATCTTACGTCTTACACCCTGCTCTTCACTTTTCCCTTTATTTACCATATCCATTAGAATAAGCAGCAAGCGCCCTGTTTTTAAGTGGACGCATATCTGTATGCCCTGTTATCACCCCATGAAAAAGAGCGGCAATTACGCCGCTCTGAATGTATGTTTCTCAATAAGTTATCCGTAACTTGAATTACTATCTCATGTTTCCGGTTGAGCGCCAGGAGCTTCCGCAGGGCTGGTATTTATAGTGCCCTTGCTGCCGGCTTCCGGCAACTAATAGAAATTTGAAAATATGCCGGTTGCATGAATAATAGTCTCCACCATCGGCACAGTGTATGTTCCTTGCCGTGCCCGGTATTTGCTTGCTGCGAATGTTGCTGCAGATATGCTTCAATCGGCTAGTTCGGCAAGCCCACTTCACCTCATCGCAATTACAGCCTTATCATAATATCTCTATAGATGCTTTTACCCGAACCATGTACTAGTAATTACTGTAGTCCGGGCACTTCTTTGAATAATAAAACGAGGAAATAGGCTCAATACTGAAGAAACCGCTATAAAGCTGATTTCTCCTGGTTCAAGTTTTATGCTTGACCTGAAGGCATGGTAATCTGCATACTATTTTTTCTTGGCAGGCTTGGCAACTTTAGTAGCCTTGGCGCCCTTGCCCTTCTTTAATACAGCTTCTTTCAGCTCTTTGCCAGGTCTGAATACGGCGACTCTCTTTTCGGGAACCTGGATATCTTCGCCGGTTGCGGGGCTTTTCACTTTTCTGGCCTTGCGTTCGCGAACTTCAAAGCTTCCAAAACCTACGAGCTGGACTTTGTCGCCTTTTTTCAGAGCGTCTTTAACTGTGTCAACGAATGCTTCTACGACTTTGGCAGAGTCCTTCTGGCTAATTGCGGCTTTGACTGCCACGGACTTAACTAGTTCCGACTTATTCATCTAACCATCCTCCTTTTAATGTAAATTACTTTTATTATAACCATTCTTTCGGAAAAATAAAGGGTTAATCTAAATATTTTCCCATAAATACGAAAATATTTTTACTTCGTGTCATGTCATCCATGGTTAAACTAGGATGTGCAACATATAGTAGCAATCAACTGCTGGTAGGTGCTATAATAATTTAACTTTTTATCTGCCTAACAATACAGTAACACCATTTGGAGATATGCAACACGATTAAACGTCCGGGAAAGAGGGGAAAATGACATGAAAGAATACCGTACCGACGACCTGATTGTGTATTGGATGCCTGAACGATGCTATCATTCGCGGGAATGCCTTTTCGGACAGCCAGCAGTATTCAATTCCAAGGTTCGTCCGTGGATAGACCTGTCGCAGGCGGAACCCGAAGACATTATTCAGACTATCGATTTATGCCCGTCTGCAGCCTTGAAATACGACCTGCCCGAAGGTTCCCGAGTTAAAGCCGCTTCAGCCCAAGGGCCTGGCTGGATTAAAACCAAACCGCCGGCCTCGGCTCGTGCAGAAATCAAGGTTATGCTTAACGGGCCTTTAGTGATTAACGGAAACGTCCAGCTTTTCGACCCCCGGGGAAAGCTTATAGAAACATGCAACCGTGTAGCATTGTGCCGTTGCGGACATACCGAGCGGCGTCCATATTGTGACGGCTCCCACCTGCGCCATAACTGGGTAGGAGATTGTTAGTCGTTAGTTCATGAAACAGCGACTCAAGCTTGTTGATAACGGCAGGCCGGTAAATGGGGGGCGGTTGCCGAACCGCTCCTTGTTATATTTTTCCTCGTTCGCCGCCAGAATTTCGTATTCGCTATACTCCTCCCAGCGCTGGCCCGCCTGTTTGTTCATCCTCGCCCTCCCGCTTTTCTTGCTGGTGCGACTATGCGATTATTATAACTTGAAGGAACATGCCAGCGGAGCCGAAAACGAATATAATAATAAAAGCCGTTACCATGGCCGGAAAAGCTTATACATTGACCGGACGGCCAGTTAAAGAACCGGCCTTCGTTCCAGATAACTCAAGGCAGCCGGCTGAAATGATTCCTTTTTTTCATTATCTCATTTGAATAATTATACAGGTGGTGCAAATAATGCAGAAGAAAAACGTACTGGTCCTCATGGGGGGCACTTCGACCGAACGCGACGTATCACTGGCTACCGGCAAGATGATCTGCAAATCCTTGAAAACAGATAGCTACAATGTTCTTCCGGTGGAAATAACCGAAAAATCCGAATGGCAGATGGTGCCTGAAACCAGTTCGCCGGATGCCGCAGCCGCCCCCGGCCCCTCTGGTCAGTTAAGCCGTATTTTAGAAGAGAACCAGGCTGGCGTCTTAACTCCATGGCGGCTTTTTTCCAGCGACAGCCCGGCTCCGGTGGATGTAGTCTTTATCGCCCTCCACGGCGGGCATGGCGAAGATGGCACCCTGCAGGGCGTTTTAGACTTTTTCAGTGTACCCTATACCGGTTCCGGAGTACTGGCAAGTGCGCTGGCCATGGATAAAATAAGATCCCGCCAGCTTATGGCCGCCAACGGCATAGTCGTTCCATCCACTTTGGTAGCAGATCACAAGACCCTGAACGACCCGGACAGCCTGGAGGCCTTCACTGAAATGGTTATTTCCACCCTGGGCCTGCCCTGCGTAGTCAAGCCCAACGATCACGGTTCCAGTGTCGGAATTACCCTGGTTCAGAAACGCGACGATCTAAACGAAGCCCTGTTCTATTCCATGAAATACAGCAGCCTGGTGCTGGTCGAAGAATATTTAAAAGGAATTGAAATCACGGTGGGTGTGTTCGAAGACCCCGACCGTGACGATGCGGTCGCTTTGCCCATTATCGAAATAGTTCCGAAGAACCAGTGGTTTGACTACGAATCCAAGTACGACGTCGGCGGTGCCGAGGAAATAATCCCCGCGCGGATCAGCGCCGAGCATACTGTGCGAGCCCAGGAAATCGCGATTAAGACTCATAAAATCATGGGCTGCAAAGGCCTGTCCAGAACTGACATGATAATCAAGGGCGACGCCATCTATCCCCTGGAAGTAAACACCCTGCCCGGAATGACCCAGACCAGTCTTTTCCCGCAAATGGCCCGGGCAGTGGGGATCGAGTTCCCTGATTTGCTGGACAAATTAATTCGTACCGCCCTGCAATAACCAGGACCGCCCGGGAAAACTATTAGAGCCATTGCTTGCATTTCGTAAGCAATGGCTCTTGAATTGTGCGCCTGGTATGGGCGTTCAGTTACCTTTTGATTGGGAAACTCATATTGGTCATAATCGTACAGCACATAACCGAATCACCTGCTAAGAACAGCTGCATAAACGGTTTTCGGTTGCGGCCACTGTTTATTCCTTTTCGCCGTGCAACTCCCGCCAAGTCTTGTTTCCGAAGCTCGCGCAGGGAATAACGAAAAAGACTGGAAACAGCAGCCACCATAGATTATCAAAACCCCATTCATAGGTGGGAACCAGTATCAAAGCGTTATAAACCCCGGCCAAAAACAGCAGTAAAACCATTCCGGCGATTAGGAAATGTATCCGGGTATCAGGCCTTTTCCATGGTGCGTTTATCCACAAATACACAATGCCCAGAATCAGAATGAGCATGTCGACTGCTGCCACTTCCGTCCGGCCCTGGCTCCAGGACAATACCGAAATAGCCGGGAGCCATAACATGCCACCCAGGCCTCCTGCTGTCCATCCTATACGCGGCCCGCTATTAAACACCGGACTCCCCCCAGTCAATCCGACTAATTGGCGCCTTCAATGAGACAGGGCATGATAGTCGCCCCGCTGTTCCATTTTTGAAAGGTAGTCGGATATTATGAAGAGCAAACCCGGAATCATCATTGAAGCAAATATCATCAGGCCAGAAAAATACCCCGAAGATATGACCTGCAGGACAATAAAAGCCAGAACACTGGCCATAATAATAATACCGCCGATGAGCTCCTTTTTCCACGCAACAATTATTCCGACCACCAAAAGCAACGGGATGCAGGCCAGCATCGCTATTTCCAGGGCGCTCACCCGCATCATCTGACTGATATTCCCTTCGCCAATAAAAAACACAATAACAAAACCCGCAACAGCAATTCCGCATACCCGCGCAGCCCAGTGCATGATTGCTGCCAGTGCGCTATTTCCTTTGTTCACTCTCATAATCGTCTCTCCTTGCCAAATAGGCTTTAAAGGCCCGGTCAAAAAAGGACAGCTTCCCATCAGTACCAATTTGCTTCAGGCGAAATACACGGGCTGCCAAAGAGCATTTGGATCATAAAGCGCGCATCATTGCCTGATATCGGAATCTTATGCTTACATTATAGCAAATAGAGGCAAGCCTGTTGCATTCTCAGGTGAAAGCAAGGATAAAGCCCGGTTCAACTCTGCCAATCTATAGTTTATATCCGTTTAATTATAACTCGCTTACATTAAGTAAGCAATCGTGCGAAGATTTGCAGTCACTTCAGGACATGCATGAAAATGCTGGCCGGGACAAATTCCGGGGTATTCTAAAGCATCCGTTAGGCCTCATTTGGAATTCGTCCTCTGATTATGCCCGGGTAATCACACAATGTACATATAAAATACACCTGCACGGTCACCGCAACTACACATAATATCCACACCGCTTCTGTAGATTAATAATCAAGCATGTGCCATTTGGATAAACATCTGGCAACGAAATGGAGGAATAATAAATGGATAAGAGGTTGTTGATCGCCCTTACTTTGTCTCTGGCCTTGCTGGCCGGCAGCTCTGCCCCAGCCCTGGCCTGTGTTAAGACATCCAGTATCGCATGTCCCAATCCCTATGACCAGGCTGCTGATTTCGGCCAGTACTACGAACAGTGCTTTAGTGGCTACACCGTAAGCGTGAGCGATGAGCAATACGCCGCAATGAAAAACCAGTTCGACCAGATGAAAACCCTGGAGCAACAGGAGCAATACCTTGATGCCTATGCTCAGTTAAACTTGCTCAATGTGGCCATGAACGAAGTCTGGACTACCGCGGTATATAATTACCCCGCCTTCAGCGATTTCATTGCCGGCTGGCCGCTGACCAGTGCGTCTGCAGACCATCTGGCCGGGCTGGAATCCCTTTACAATGATGCGGTGGCAATAGAAAAGGTCCAGGGAGCTGAGGCATCCCAGGCAAAATGGCAGGAATTCTATGACCTGGCCTGGAGTGTTGAGGATCCTGCTCTTCCTTGCGATTACCCGCCCTTCGAAGAATACATGACCGGTTGGATGCCGCAGGGGCTGAACGAAAACGACCGGGCTGCCCTGGAACAGGATTACAACGAAGCAGTAGCGCTTGAAGAAGGTGGCGATCCTGATGGGGCAGCCATCAAGTGGGAAGCATTCAATAAAATTATAGCCGCATATACTATATGGCCAAGTTTTGAAGAATACTTTGGCAGCACTCTGACCGACCTCAATATCAGTGGCGGCGATATCGAAACCATGAAAAGCCTGTATGCAGAAGCTGTAGCCCTAGAAAAATCCGGCGATTCGGAAGCTGCCTCGCAGAAATGGACGGCTATGAACAATATTCAGCAGCCTTACTGGGATAATTATGTATATCAGTATCCGTCCTTTGAGGAATACATTGCGCTATACTCGGTCAATATTAGCGGCGGTCCGATGGAACAAATGAAACAAGTCTATACAGAGGCGGTGGCTCTTGAACAGGCCGGTGATGTTGAAGGAGCAGCCGATAAATGGGGGGCTTTCTACTACATCCTCTATAAATTCGCCCCCATGAATCCCATGACCTGCTGCAAATAGCAATAATCAAGAATAATGGCCCGGTAATTTTTGCAGCCGCCAGAATCCTTTTGTGAGACTCTGGCGGTTAGCTTTATTTATCAAGATTTGTTGTTAGCACTACACAGCTCCCACTCACGTTTGAGAAAAGAAAATATAATTTGATCTTGAAAACGGCCCCGCGCCCATTCATAATCTCGAAGTATGCCTTCTGGCCGGAAACCTAAACTGGTTAGCAAGCCCGCTGAACGGTGGTTGCCTTTTGTCACCAGGGCTTCTATGCGATTCAGGTTTAGAGTCCTGTAGCAGTGAGATAACAGGGCTTTCAGAGCTTCCTGTATTAATCCCTGACCCCAGAAGGCTCTGTCAATTTCATAACCGATTTCAGCTTTTCTGTGTTCAAAGCTGGCCTTGTGAAATCCACAGGTGCCAATTGCACGGCAGCTGTGCCGCTCCTCAATGGCCCATCGCATTCCTTCGTCGGAAGCCGGCAAATTATTAAGCAGGCTTATCATTGCCACCGCCTGATCAACGCTTTGAAATGGATCCATAACCATGTATTCGGTCACTTCAACATCTGACCATATCCGGTACATTGTTTCTGTATCAGCCGCTGCTATGGGCCTTAAAATACATCGCTGTGTCTGCAAACATATGCTTTCGATCAAAATGTTCCTCCAATAGAAAGGTGAAGAAGCGCGGTAAACCCAATTAAATTCCTTGGTTCAGTTCGACTGATTATATCGGACTCAACTAATGCCAGTCAAATCCAACCCTGAACATAGCTCAATGTGACTTTTTTGAAGCTAAAGAGCCAAACTGTGTGCGTTTCGGATCGTGCCCAAAGGCTGTCCCAGGTTCTCACCGCCCTGCCTGAACCTGGTTTCGGCGAAGGGGCCGCACAGTGTGCGGTTAAAGATCGCGGAATTTAGTGTCGCAGCGTATATAAAATTAAAAACCAGCCTGTCAGGCTGGTTTAAATTAATAATTCCTGGCGACGTCCTACTCTCCCACGATCTAAACCGCAGTACCCTTGGCGCTGAAGGACTTAACTTCCGTGTTCGGTATGGGAACGGGTGTGGCCCCTTCGCTATTGTCACCAGGAAAATGTATATCAATATTTAGTTTTCAGAGCACTATCAGTTCTCTGACAACCACACAGGGAAATACGCTGGATAAATCTCGTGATTTAAGATCAAGCCCTCGGTCTATTAGTACCGGTCAGCTTAATACATCGCTGCACTTACACTCCCGGCCTATCAACCACCTGGTCTTGGTGGGACCTTACTTCCTTAACGGAATGGGAAAACTCATCTTGAGGTTGGCTTCGCACTTAGATGCTTTCAGCGCTTATCCACTCCAGACATAGCTACCCAGCTGTGCCTCTGGCGAGACAACTGGTACACCAGCGGTCTGTCCATCCCGGTCCTCTCGTACTAGGGACAGAGCCTCTCAATTTTCCTGCGCCTGCGATGGATAGGGACCGAACTGTCTCACGACGTTCTGAACCCAGCTCACGTACCACTTTAATGGGCGAACAGCCCAACCCTTGGGACCTTCTCCAGCCCCAGGATGTGATGAGCCGACATCGAGGTGCCAAACCTCCCCGTCGATGTGAACTCTTGGGGGAGATAAGCCTGTTATCCCCGGGGTAGCTTTTATCCGATGAGCGACGGCCCTTCCACTCGGAACCGCCGGATCACTAAGCCCGACTTTCGTCCCTGCTCGACATGTCTGTCTCACAGTCAAGCTCCCTTATGCCTTTACACTCTTCGCGCGATTTCCATCCGCGCTGAGGGAACCTTTGGGCGCCTCCGTTACTCTTTGGGAGGCGACCGCCCCAGTCAAACTGCCCACCTGAAACTGTCCCTGTACCGGGTAACGGTACCAGGTTAGAATCCCAGCAATAAAAGAGTGGTATCCCACCGGTGGCTCCGCGCATCCTGGCGAACACGCTTCAATGCCTCCCACCTATCCTGTACATTTACTGCCAAAACCCAATATCAAGCTACAGTAAAGCTCCACGGGGTCTTTCTGTCCTATCGCAGGTAACCGGCATCTTCACCGGTATTACAATTTCACCGAGCCCCTCGTCGAGACAGCGCCCAGATCGTTACGCCTTTCGTGCGGGTCTGAACTTACCAGACAAGGAATTTCGCTACCTTAGGACCGTTATAGTTACGGCCGCCGTTCACCGGGGCTTCGGTTCAAAGCTTCGCGTTGCCGCTAACCTCTCCCCTTAACCTTCCGGCACCGGGCAGGCGTCAGCCTCTATACATCATCTTTCGATTTGGCAGAGACCTGTGTTTTTGGTAAACAGTCGCCTGGGCCTGGTCACTGCGGCTCCCCGGTGCAAGGTTAATCACACCAAAGAGCACCCCTTCTCCCGAAGTTACGGGGTTATTTTGCCGAGTTCCTTAACGAGGGTTCTCTCGCGCGCCTTAGAATTCTCTTCTTGCCTACCTGTGTCGGTTTACGGTACGGGCACCGGCAAACTCGCTAGAGGCTTTTCTTGGCAGTTTGGAGTCAATGACTTCGGTACTACGTTTCCCTCCCCATCACACTTCAACGTTACGCCAGACGGATTTGCCTGTCTGACCGCCTTTGTGCTTGGACGCACTCTTCCGACCGTGCGCTTCACCTATCCTCCTGCGTCACCCCATTACTCAAACGCTTGCTTGGTGGCACTGGAATCTCAACCAGTTGTCCATCGCCTACGCCTTGCGGCCTCGGCTTAGGTCCCGGCTTACCCTGGGCGGACGAGCCTTCCCCAGGAAACCTTAGGCTTTCGGCGGGCAGGATTCCCACCTGCCTTCTCGCTTACTTATGCCAGCATTCTCTCTTCCTAACAGTCCACTACTCCTCACGGTATAGCTTCTACCCGTTAGGAATGCTCCCCTACCAATGTATTGCTACATTCCGCAGCTTCGGTACCATGCTTAGCCCCGTTGAATTTTCGGCGCAGGGTCACTTGACCAGTGAGCTATTACGCACTCTTTGAATGGTGGCTGCTTCTAAGCCAACATCCTGGCTGTCTGTGCAACCCTACATCCTTTCCCACTTAGCATGGATTTTGGGACCTTAGCTGGCGGTCTGGGCTGTTTCCCTTTCGACTACGAACCTTATCACCCGCAG
>OY781889.1:0-1885000 GCA_963677185.1 Syntrophomonadaceae bacterium | reverse complement strand
TGGATTCGTGCAGTATCCCTTTCCGGACTCTGATGAGTTCGGTGCTGCCCCCGCCAATGTCCATCAGCAGCGCTTGCTTGAGTTCCATACTGTGGATAACGCCTATATAATCGAAATAGGCCTCTTCTTCGCCGGTAAGAACCCGGATCTCAATGCCGATTTCCTTGCGCACCCGGTCCAGGAACTCCTGGCTATTTTGTGCCGAACGCAGAACTTCAGTTCCTACGGCAATAATTTCGTCACACTCAATTACATCGCACACCCGGCGAAACATGGCCAGGGTCTTCAACGCCTGGTTAATCTTGTGGGCGCTGATGCAATCCGATTCGTCCATGCCTTCCTCAAGACGCACCGATTCCTTGATGTCGTTGCGGATTTTAAAAGTGCCTTTCGGCCCCAGTTCATATAAAACCATACGTATAGAATTCGAACCTATGTCAATGACGGCCAGATCTGTCAATCTGCTCCCCTCCCCGCTATGACCTTCATTGTTATATTATCATAACTATCGCCAGAGTGGGTGTATTCTGTATTCCTGCCCCGGAATTTATCAGCGTTATGCACTGCAAAACAGGTCTATTTCGCCCTTGTCTGCAGCGAAAACCCCTGACAGTTGATTTTTTGCCATTTTTCTACTATGGAAGAGCGCCGGAATAGCTTATACTTTAAGTTGTTGTTAAAGGCCGCAGCCTTTATAATCTTATAAAAGACTCATCCAGCCGGCCGTCTGCAGGCGCCTTTTCTCCGGATAGCGCCATTTGCCGGGGAATATTTACCGATAGAAGGGAATACTATGTCATTCAGCATTCATGAACCAATTGCCGCTATAGATGTCGGTTCGAATTTCCTGCGCATGATGATAGCCAGCATCAGCCCAGAAGGTGGGATTCACCCTCTGGAAGACCTCTGGAAGCCGACCAAGATCGGCCGCGATACATTTGCCAGCGGGCGTATCAGCCCGGTGTCCATCCATGAGACCTGTGATACCCTGATTGGTTTCTCCCAGGTTATGAAGGACTATCACATCCAGAGATACCGCGCAGTTTGCACCAGCGGAATCCGCGAAGCGGACAACCGTGAATACGTGCTGGAACAGGTGCGCAGCCGCACCGGGCTTAACGTGGAAGTAATCAACCAGGCTGAAGAACGTTTCTATATATACAAAGCTTTGCGCGACAACCTGCCCGGCGCCCGTCAAATCCGGCTGGAGGGCTTTGTGCTGATCAACACCGGCATGGGCGGAGTGGAAGTTTCTCTGTACGACCGGGGAAACTTGCAGTTTACCGAGTACGTGAAAGTAGGCTCTCTGCGCATGCGGCAGGTTTTGTCCGAGCTGGAGCGCAAAACCCTGGACTTTCCGAGCTTGATGGAAGAATACCTGGAAAGCAAGATACACTTCATCAAGCCTTCGATCAGCAACCTGAAGGTAAAAAACTTCGTGGCTATCGGCGCTCAGATGCAGGCCATCACTAATATCGCGGTTGAAAAAGGATTGTGCGAGAATCCGGATTTTCTTTCCAAAAACGCAATCAGGTCGTTGTTTGATGATATCAAACACTTAAACACCGAAGAAATCGGGCGTTCCTTCAACCTGCACCGCAATGAAGCGGATATCATTCTGCCGGCCATGATAATTCTAAACCACTTTTTGGAAGTAACACCGGCGACCCGGGCCTGGGTTCCGTCTGTGTCTTTGCGCCAGGGCTTGCTGGCCGATGTTGCCGATGAAAAGCTGGACACCATGCGTAAAATTGATTTCGCCAACGATATTATCACTTCAGCATGGTATCTGGCCCGGAAGTTCGATATAGATGAACCTCATGCCGCTCACGTGGAAAACATGGCTTTGAATATATTCGATCAAACCACCGATGTCCATAAATGCGAAGCTAAAGAGCGGCGCTATCTTAGGCTGGCCGCCATCATGCACGACGTAGGGCAATATATCAACGCCAGCGAACATGCGCTGCATTCCTACAATATAATCAGGTCGCAGGATATTCTGGGCCTTTCCAATGACGATTTAACGGTTATCGCCAATGTGGCCCGCTATCACACCAACGAAGATTTTCCTCATCCTGGCGATGACAACTATCGCTATTTAAGCGAGCACGAAAAGCTCACCGTTTCGAAGCTGGCCGCCATTTTAAAACTGGCCGAGTCGCTGGATATCAGCCACCGCCAAAAAATACGCAATGTTAATGTCTGCCTCCAAAAAAGCGATATGCTGTTCTATCTAGAAAGCAGCGAAGACACCCTTCTGGAAGAGTGGCATTTCAAATCCAATTCTTCATTTTTTGAAGAAGTCATTGGATACCGCCCGGTAATTGCAAAGGGGAGGTGCTAGGCTGTGCAGGACGAATATCTCAATGGCCTAGAATACGATCTGAATGCATCTGAATACTATGTGAACCGCGAACTGTCGTGGCTGGAATTCGATCACCGCGTTCTAGAAGAAGCCATGGACCCCAACACCCCGCTTTTGGAACGTTTGAAATTCGCAGCCATTGTCAGCTCCAACCTGGACGAATTCTATATGATCAGGGTCGGTTCACTGGGCGACCAGATAACCGCCGCTTTTTCAGAACCGGACATTGCCGGGCTTACTCCGCGCCAACAAATTGAATATATATCATGGCGAGTTCAGGAACTGGTCCGGGAACAATATAACTGCTTTAATAATCATCTCCTGCCCCGCCTGGAGGATGAAGGGATTAAGCTGGCCTCCTGCTCCTTTCTAGGTGACCGGCAGAAGGATTTCGTGCGCAAGTATTTCGAGAAAAACGTGTTTCCGGTTTTAACTCCGATGGCAGTGGATTCGAGCCGCCCTTTTCCATTGATACACAACCGCAGCCTGAATATCGCCATTTTGTTGAGCTCTGAAGATGATCCGGGAGAGGAGCGTTTTGCCACGGTTGAAGTGCCTGCGGTTTTGGATCGCCTGATCGAGGTTCCTTCGGCTACCAGCCAGCGAGTTTTCATCCTGCTCGAAGATGTAATCCGGGCCAATCTCGACCGGCTGTATGAAGGCCAGCACGTTCTCAAATGCGGCTATTACAGAGTAACCCGCAACGCTGACCTGAGTTACGACGAAGAAGGCGCCGAAGATCTGCTGGAATCAATCCAGCAAAGCCTGAGACAGCGCCGCTGGGGACAGGTCATGCGCCTGGAAGCCGAAAAGGGCATCAGCGTTGACCTCCTGGGCATCCTGCAAGAAAAATTGGAGATACCAGACCGGGCGGTTATTCATGTCAGAGGCCCCCTGGACCTGACCTTTCTTGCCAAAATCAGCGCACTGGAAGGTTATGAGCAGCTTCGTTACAATCCGGTTCAGGCTGCCATGCACCCGGCCTTTGTCAATGAAACTGATTACTTTTCGATTATTAAAGAGCGCGATGTATTGCTGCATATGCCCTATCAGAGCTTCAAGCCAGTCATTGAGTTGGTGCGCCAGGCAGCTTCCGACCCTGATGTGCTGGCAATCAAAATGACCCTGTACCGGGTCAGCGGCAATTCCCCCATCCTCGCCGCCCTGGTGCGAGCCGCTGAAATGGGCAAGCAGGTCACCGCGCTGGTGGAATTGAAGGCCCGGTTCGACGAGGAGAACAATATCGTCTGGGCAAAGCGGCTTGAAGAAGCCGGATGTCACGTAATATACGGGCTGGTGGGATTGAAAACCCATGGCAAGCTGCTTTTAATTGTACGGCGCGAAGAAAACGGCATCATGCGCTATTTGCACCTGGCGACCGGCAACTATAATGATATAACCGCATCCACTTATGAGGATTTCAGCTTGTTTACTTCAGATCCTTATTTATGCTCTGATGCTACGTCAATCTTCAATATGCTGTCCGGCTATTCCAGGCTGGGCAAAATGCATAAGATCGTGGTCGCTCCCCTGGGGCTGCGCTGCAAGCTGCTGGAGCTGATAGAACAGGAAACCCGCAATTCCCTGTCCGGCAAACCCGGAAGAATTATTGCGAAAATGAACGCTCTGATCGATCCCGAGCTGATCCAGGCCCTGTATCGGGCCTCGCAGGCCGGGGTGCAGATTGACCTCATCGTGCGGGGCATCTGCTCACTCCGCCCCGGTGTTCAGGGGATAAGCGAAAATATAAGGGTTATTAGCATCGTAGGCCGTTTTCTGGAGCACAGCCGCATCTTTTATTTCTGGAATGACAGCCATGAAATGCTGTATTTGTCGAGTGCCGACTGGATGCAGCGCAATCTGGACCGCCGGGTGGAGATCATGTTCCCTATCGAATCACCCGAGCTGCGTGCTGAAATCACCGAATCTCTACAGCTATATTTAGATGAGATCATGAAAACAAGGATTCTGAAGCCTGACGGCCTGTACAAAAGGCCGCCGCGCCGGCCGGAGGGAACCCTTAACGTGCATGATCGCTTCATTACCCGTGCTGTTGAAGCACAAAACCAGGCGGTCATAGCTGAACATGCGGTTAGAGAATTGTAACAGGCGGGATTCTGGGGATGCAAGCTGTTGCGAGCCCTTTCTCACGAATAGGATACCAGGGGATGCATATTATCGGCCTGTGTCACGAAATAAGCGCGGGGACCAACCCCGCGCTTCCCGGAATCTTCGGGGACAGCCCCCAACGATTTACCCTTCACTCTTTACTTCTTGCGCAGGTATCAGTGGCAGCTTGATAACAAAGCGGGTCCCTTGCCCGGGGCCTGACTCCACGAACATCTGCCCGTTGTGATTCTGGGTGATTATGAAATATGACACTGACAGCCCCAGGCCGGTGCCTTCGCCGGTGGGCTTGGTGGTGTAGAAAGGCTCGAACACTCTTCTCTTGATTGAGTCTTCCATGCCGGGGCCGTTGTCCTCGATCTCCATCACAGCCATTCCATTATCCCCATGGGTTCGAAGGGTTATGCAGGGCTCCCAGCCTTCCCGTTCCATGCCGCGAAAGGCCTGGGCCGAGTTCTTTAACAGATTCAGCAGCACCTGCTCGACTTCGGTTTCGGCGCACAACACCTCACCCAGGCTGGAATCGTATTCCCGGACAATCTCGATGTGGCGGAAATCAAATTTGCGTTCCAGGTCGTAATCGCTGGCCGCCAGCTCCAGGCTGCGCTCCATAATGTCTTCCAGGCGCTGGGAGACGTAGCCGGCCTGGCTGCCCCGGCTGAACTGCAGCATATTGCGGACTATGTTGGATGCCCGGATTCCACTCTGCCAGATGCCATCCAAAAACTCCAGGATGCTCCGCTTTTCCAGGTAGGCATGCAACTGCTCCATTGAAAAGCCTGCTTCTTGGGCGGCGGCGGCATTGGCGGGCAGATCGCCCTCAATGCGCCGGGTAATGTTTTGCACTCCTTGAATAATTCCGCCCAGAGGATTGTTAATCTCATGGGCCATGCCGGCTGCCAGGCCGCCTACCGACATCATTTTTTCCGTCTGTATCATAATTTCATCCATGCGCACTGAAGTGGTTACATCATCAATTCGAACGACCGCTCCGATAATTCCATCATCCAGCAAAGGGTAGATGGTTATGTCATGAAATGCCTGCCGTCCTTCAACTATGCCAGGCACTTTGCCCTCTTTCTGCACCTGTCCCTCGGAAAGCGCCTTGTGCAAACTGTCCCGGCACTGTTCCATAACTGGCAGCAGGGACATAATCGGTTTGCCTATGGCATCATCGTACTTCATCCCGGTCATGCGCTGGGCTTCCATATTCCACATGTTGATCATACCGGCTGGATCAACTCCGGCCAGAACCGAGGGCATGGAGTTCAGTATGTTAATTACCAGTCGCTGAAGGCGGTTTCGATCCTCCTCGTATTGTCTGCTTTCGGTGATATCGACAACGGCCACTACGCTGCGCCGGGTGCCAGGGATCATGGCGATGCTTATATATGCCGGGTGCCGGATGCCATTGCGTTCTATAAATGTGCATTCGTATTTCGTCGGAACCCCGGCTTCCCTCTGACGGCGGCCATAATGATAGGTCAGCATTCTCTCCAGGTCTTCCGGGACAATAAAAACGGTCCAGCTCATCCTGCCTTCAATCTCCTCGCGGCTGTAGTTTACGAGCCTGGCGAATTCGGTATTGGCCAGAGTTACAGTAGTGTTTTCCTCCACAATGATAGTTGCCGTTCCGTTATGCTCGAATATAACCCGGTATTCTTCTTCGGATTGACGCAGTGCCATGTACAGCCTGGCGTTCTCAATGGATATGGCCGCCTGGCTGGCTATCAGCTCCAGGACTGCTGTAATGTCCGGTGTGAACGCCCCTGTAACCAGGTTGTTTTCCAGGTAGAGCAAGCCCATCAGCTCTTTTTGCCTGATAATCGGCATACACAGGATGGACCGAGGACGCCGGCTCTGCACGTATTCATCCCCGCTCATCATAACATGGCCTGCAGCGTCTTCCAGAATCAATGTTTCCCGGGCCCTGCTCACATAGTTGACCACTCCTTCGGGCACCGTTCTTTTGTCCACCATTGGATCGGGAGCCGCAAACACTTTGATTTCGCTTCCCTCGAGAATAGCTACAGAATATACGGAAAGGCCACCGTCAGTAGAAATGAGCAGGGCTCCTTTTTGAGCCCCGGCAGTCTCAATTACAATGCGCATTAGAATTGCCATCAGGCCGGGCAGCAGGATCTCGCTGGAGATTGCCTGGGAAGCTTTAACTACGCTCAGGGCATCGGCTTGAGCGATGGGGCTTGCATCCTCCGGACGGGAAACCTGCATCGCCGCCAGGTAGGGATGACGTTTTTCCATCCACTCCACCTTGGCTTCAGCTCCCCATTTGCGGTATAGCAGCATTGAAGCGAGCAGGTACATCCTGGACATGTTTTCCCTTCCGCATAGCTGGTGCATCCGGGCGGCAAGTTCCCATGCCAGCGCTTCTTCGTAAATGAAACCGCTCTTTCCGGCTAATTCAATTGCTTTTTCGAAGTGATATGACGCCTCCTCACGCCGTTCTTCCACCCGGGCTTTTTCTGCCTCCACCAGATGCCAGCGATGCAGGTGATTCACAGGCGCAGCCCCTGCCCACAGCCACAATTGGTCCTGGTTATCCTTCACCCGGGTCATTATTTGCAGCCTTTCGGCTTCGGGAACCTCTCCGGCCACTGCCAGCGACGCCAGCGAATCATAACCGAAGAATTCGTAGAAATGGAAGAGCCCCCTGGAACTGCCCAGGTTGGGCCGGGCCAGGCGGGCGTTTTCGACTGCGGCCGGATACTCCTGAAACAGATAATACAAAAACATCCGGTTATAAGCGGTAAGGAATATGCCCAGCCGGTTGTTGCGGGCTATCAAAGCCGGCAGTATAATGTCCTCGTTAAAATGTCCGCCAGCCAGCCTTCCAGTGTTGCCAGTCCTGCCCATCAGATTGGCTACGCTTTCTTGAAAAACCTGGATATACACCAGGCTGGTCTGCTGCTTGACCTGTTCAATGATGCGGCTGTTAACGTCCATAATGCGATCGACCGCCCCCAATTCTTCGCCCAGGAGGTATAAGTACCTGGGGCGCAAGGTCAGGGAGCGTGCGGCGTATTCGAAATCGCCGGTCTGAATACCAATCTGATAGGCTTCGACTGCACCTGCTATAGACTCTTTCAAATGATCCCTTGAATGCCGAACCATGCCGTTAAATAGATAAATAGTCTTAGCTTTGCACCTGGTCGCATCAATGTTATCCAGAAGATCTACGGCCAGCCGGCCAAAGCGGTATCCATTATCAATGTCCCCGGCATCGGTGCATAATACAAATCCATAACATACATATCCAACCGGAGACACATCACAATTGCCGAATTTGACGGATAGATCGACCATATTGACTGCTACCAGGGCCATAAGACCTGGTGCCGACATATAGGCTGATGAGAACAGGGCGTTCAGTATGCTCATTTTGGCCAGGCTCACGGGATCTTTCATTGGCGGAAGCTCAACCAAACCGGCTATATTGTCACCGCTCCATTGGTTCAGACTCCCCATATGCAGTTTTTCGAGTTCCGTTCTTACGATCCCTTCGTCAGCTTTGGGCGGAAGAGACAGACCCAGCATGGCGAGGATTTCTAATCCAGCATGTATTGCATCCTCCAGCATCCCACACGCGGTCAATTCAGCCATTTTCACTTCATAAGCCTTCACTTTGTCAAGGGCGCTGGCGGCGTTCTCAAGAATATACGCCACCAGAAGCTCGCAGCCTTCAAAATCACCGATCAGGTAAGCGGTTTCAGCTCCGCCAGTGTGAAGAGACCGACTGAGGTCATATTGTTCAGCCCAGGCCTGTTTGTCCAGCATAAGCATGCCGGCTACAAAGAACTGGTGGGCCGGTTCATAGGCAGTCGAAGCGATAGCCTTTTCGCCGGCTATCAGGTTCAAGCGCGCCAGATTGAGCTTTTCCAGCGGGTGGCTTATCTGTTGGGCGCCAAGGTTTAACTGGTGGACTACGTGAAATACAGCTTCGCCGCTTTCCTCCACCGCACCTGCCCCCAGCATCAACCTGCCTATTTGAAGGTGGACCAGGGCCTTTTCATTTGAGGGGATTAGCGCGTAGGCGGCCTGTTGCACCCGATCATGCATAAACGCGTAGTGATCATCCTCCATTGCTATAATCAAGCCTTCCTTCAAAGCCTCGGCAACGGCGGTTTGAAGCCTGGATCCGGAAACGCCGCTTACCAGCTCCAGGGTGTCGTAGCTGAATCGGTTTCCAATGCATGATGCCAGCTTAAGTGCTTCCTGGGTTTCGGGAAGAAGCCGGCGCAGCTTGCCTAACATCAGCTCGATTACATTGTCGGTATATACATGAGATTTGATGTGTTCGATATCCCACAACCACTTTAACTGCTTTTTATCAAAGTTGATCAAGCCCTCTTCATACAATGTCCTGATAAATTGGATCACGAAAAAGGGGTTGCCAGCTGTTTTCTCGTGGATAAGCCCGGCCAGGTTGGAGCTTTCATCCCGATCTGAATGCACGGTCTCGCAGGTCATTTCCAAAATGTTTTGATAGGATAACGGTTTGAGGCTTATTATACTGACCGGAGTACGGTTTTTCTGCCATTCATTGATGGTCATTATCAGCGGGTGGGCAGGAGACACTTCATTCTCCCGGTAGGCTCCGATGAAAAGCATGCACATGCGGTCCGCGCGGCTGATAATATAATCCATCAGGCGCAGGCTGGGAGGATCGATCCATTGCAGATCATCCAGAAACAGCACCAGCGGATGAGAGCTGCTTGCAAAAACCCCTGCAAACTTCTGGAAAACCATGTTGAAGCGGTTCTGGGCTTCAGTAGGCGGCATTTCCGGAACCGGTGGCTGTTTGCCGATAATATATTCGACATAGGGCACGATATCTATAATTAGTCCGGCATTTACACCCAATGCTTCCATCAGCAGCCGTCTCCAGCCCTCAATCTCCTCTTCGCTGCCGGTGAGAATTTGCTGCACCAGCTCGCCGAAAGCAGTGGCGATGGTTGCATAAGGAACCGCGCTCCTGTATTGTTCAAACTTCCCGGATACTAACAGGCCCCGTTCCCGGCTGAGCGGCTTGTACAGTTCACGAACCAGTGTGCTTTTACCGATGCCGGAAAAGCCGCTTACAAAGATGGTCTCGAGGTCTCCCCCCTCCATCATCCGGTTGAAGGCTGCCCAAAGTTCGGCAATGTCCCGTTCCCGGCCGTAGAGTTTTTGAGGTATCAGCAGATGCTCGGATACATCAGTTTCACCGAGGGTAAAGGGCTCGATGAATCCATGAGCGTACCATTGCTCCAGGCAGCGTTCAAGATCTGATTTCAAGCCCAGTGCAGTTTGGTATCTATCTTCAGCGGCTTTGGAAAGCAGCTTCATCACAATATCTGACAATATAGGAGGAATTGCAGGGCGCAGTTCGTTCAGAGGGCGCGGTGTTCGGGCGATATGGGCATGCACCCATTCCAGCGCGTCTTTGGCCTGGAAAGGAAACTGGTCGCTCAATATCTTGTAATAGATGGTTCCCAGGGAATAAAGGTCGGTGCGGTAATCCACCGGCCGGTTCATGCGCCCGGTCTGTTCCGGCGACATGTATGCCAGGGAGTGGAAAGAGGAGCGGAGGGGATCTATTTCTGCCAGACGGACTTCTCCCCGGCCGGCGTCAAAAATAAAACTGTCCGGATTGATGTTGGCATAGGTCAGCCCCCGGCAATGCCATTCTTCCAGACCTGCGGCCATTGCGGAAGCCAGGGTTAAAAAGACGCCAATATCCAGCCCGGGCCATTTTAAGTCGTTCAGAAATACGGACCCTTCCTGTGTACGGGAGGATAAGGCCGATAGAAGTGCTTTTAACTCGGAACGTTGTGATTCTGTATCCGACACTGACCCACACGCCCCTTCTTTAAGTCCAGGTCGATAACTGCAGGTCCGGAGGTGCTGTTACGTTATTCTTTCGGGAACTGATCTTCCGGCGGATGCTAATAATAGCCGTGTCTAATTTTATCATAGTACCGTCCGGTTTTAAATCCGAGGGTGGTTTTTAACCATCGTGTGCAGTTGGTTTTGGCAACAGAGGGATAGTCCCCTTGCTGCCAATAATCCGGCGACTCCTATTCATTTCAGCAATCCGTGGTGCCTGAATACCCGTTTTTGACTATGCAACTTTCCTGCCATTTTTCACATCAGCATTCCTTCTCCAGGCAATCTGAAATAAAAAAATCCCTCCTGGTGATCCGGAAGGGATTTTGGATTGTATATTCGGTTAGCGCTTCGAGTATTGCGGAGCCTTGCGGGCTTTGTGCAGGCCGTACTTTTTACGTTCCGTCATTCTCGGGTCGCGGGTTAGGAATCCTTCCTTCTTGAGGTCGGTGCGGAGTTCCGGGCTGGCTTTGATCAGCGCGCGGGCTATTCCATGGCGGATCGCTCCGGCCTGGCCAGTAACGCCGCCGCCGTGCACTCTGCAAAGCACGTCAAAACGGCTGACAGTCGCCGTCAATTCCATGGGCTGCAGCACGATCAACCGGCTGGTCTTATTCGGGAAGAAATCTTCAAATTCACGTTGGTTTATTTTAATGACGCCGTTTCCCGGAACGATTCTTACCCGGGCGACAGCTTTCTTGCGTCTTCCGGTTCCCCAGTATTGTACCTTGGACATGATTTCCCTCCTTTAACCTCTTAATTGATAAGCTTCCGGCTTCTGGGCCTGATGCGGGTGATCAGGGCCGCAATACACCTTGAGCTTCCGGTACATTTGGCTTCCCAGCGTATTATGCGGCAGCATGCCTTTTACAGCATGTTCAATCGCTCTTTCCGGAAACTTTTTCATCAGGTCTGCATAGGTCATTTCCTTCAAATGTCCAACATATCCGGTATGGTGCCGGTACATTTTCTGTTGGAGCTTGTTGCCGGTCAGCTGAATCTGTTCGGCGTTAATGATAATAACAAAATCACCGGTATCAACATGAGGCGTATAAACCGGCTTATGTTTACCTCTCAATATAGCGGCAACTTCGGAGCTCAGTCTTCCCAGAGTCTGACCAGCGGCATCTATGACTAGCCACTTACGCTCTACGGTTTCCGCCTTGGCGATATAGCTCTTCACTTCGTTCCCTCCTGTATGGCAATCTCGATAATATATGGCTTTAGAAAATCAAAGCCCGCTAAAGTGCGCCACCATCTACGGGGCGAGACAAAGGCACACGTCTAGAGACTACCTAAATATAATAGAGGCAAGGAGCAGGCTTGTCAAGGACTTCCTGGTTCATATGCAGTTTCGGCAAATGTTAATAATATCTTAAATTTTGGACCGGTAATCAACCCTCGCCATGTAGAGACCTTGAGGCGCGGCTGTGTAACCCGCCAGGGTGCGGTCCTGCGAGGCGATAAGCTGTGGGATGCAGTCAGCAGTCTTTTTGCCCTGGCCTATTTGCAGAAGCGTTCCTATTATAATCCTCACCATGTTATACAGAAAGCCGTTAGCTTCAATAACCAGGTTCAGCCAGCAGGGGCTGTCTTCCAAGCGGCACAGGCTGACCGTGCGTACATAGCTTTTTACATTGGAACCACTGGCGCAAAATGCTTTGAAATTGTGAGTTCCTTCAATATAGCTGGCCGCCCTGCGCATTTCAGCCAGGTCCAGCGGAATGTTCAAGCACAGCGCATATTTACGGTAGAAGGCAGTTGCAGCTTCTGAACGGTATATTTTGTACAGGTATTTCTTGCGTTTGGCACTAAACTGGGGATGAAAATCCGGCTCCGCTGAACTCGCCCCCAATACCCTGATGTCTCCCGGCAGGAAGGTATTTAAAGCGATGGGCCATCTATCTTCTGGAATGGTGGAACAGGTGTCAAATGCGATGACCTGTCCCAATGCATGCACCCCAGCGTCAGTGCGTCCGGCGCCCATAACGGTAGGCTCTTCTCCGGTCAGCCGAGCCAGGGCTTTTTCCAGTTCAGCCTGGATGGTATTAACCGTAGCCTGCCTTTGAAATCCGTGATAAGCGCTGCCGTCATATTCAATTATCATCCTGATACGATGCAAATCGTTCATTGAAAACCCAGACCCAGAAAAATTATTATACTAAAGCCTATTACTATGTAATCGCTGGTATTAAAGCCGGTAAAACGCCAGCTGCTGCGGACCTGCCCGGGGATATATGCACGGGCTTCCATGGACTCAGCCAGTTGTTCGGCTCCCAGCAAAGCCCGATGCATTAGCGGAACAATAAGAGCCAGGCGCTTCTTGACTCTCTGAAAGGGCGGGCCGGTGCTAATATCAATACCCCGGCATAGCTGGGCTTCCCTTATATTCTGGCTCTCGCGCATCAGAAGAGGTAAAAAACGGTATGCTATAAACATGATCATCTGCAGTTCTCCTGCGGGCAGGCCAATTTTCTCCAACGGGTTGAATATCCGGGCAGCAGAGTTAATAAGCGCCACCGGCGAGGTTGTAAAGCTAAATAGCAGCATTATCAGGATTATACAGGCTATTCTCGCCCCCAGCATCGCGCTTTGTACCAGCGCATTACAGTCCATCCCGGCTATGCCATTTATCGTTGCAGCAGTCTCCTGGTGCATGGCAGCAAGATAGTTGAAACCCATGCTGGCGAAAATTATTATCAAAAAGATTCTGAAACTGCGGTAATAAACACCAGCCGGCACCCGGCTGACCAGAAGGCAGCAAACTGTCAGCAGAACCAGTGCCAATAAAATCAGCGGCGCCCGGGTCTGCAGCAACAGCAGGCATATGAAAAAACCAGCCAACATTTTGCTGCGCGGATCCAGACGGTGCCATAAGGAATCACCCGGCCAGTAGTAATTGATATCAGGCATGGGCTGGCCTCCGTTTTCTAACCGCGGCAATCTCGCCGGCTGCCTGTTCAGGACTGCGGGCATCAAGGGGCAGAGCCAGGCCCTTACTGCGCAGGTGGTACAGGACCTGGCGGCTGGGGGTCAATCCCAGCGGTTCTTCCGTACATTTTTCGATGGCCTGCAGCGTTTCAACTGTAGCACCGCAGGCTGTCATGCAGCCGTTATCCATCCAGGCCAGACGGTCACAAAGCTCTATCAAATCGCTCATCCGGTGAGATGCCAGGATTATGCCCCGGCCTCCTTCCCTGACCAGGTCCTGCAGGATTTCCACCAGCCGGGTCCGTTTCTCATGATCCAGGCCCTCCATGGGTTCGTCGAGCATTATGTAAGGACTGTCCTGCACCAGCACTGAAGCCAGGGCCGCACAGCGCTTCTGCCCTCCGGACAGGATGTATGGCGAGCTGTCCATGATTTCCTTTGCTGCCTGGCCGAATAAACGGCCGGCTATGTATTCAACTCGGCGGTTGGCTTCATGTCTTTCTATGCCGGCTTCTACCAGCCCCGCAGCCATATCCTGTCTTGTGCTGGTCTCGTAGAGCTGGTTTTCAGGGTACTGCATGGCCATCACCACCGGCCTGTACGGATGAGGCCACATCGCCTTGCGGTTCATACCGCTCCACAGGCTTCCGTCAATAGTAATAGTTCCCGCCTGCGCCGGCAGCACGCCGCATATTGCCCTCATCAGGGTGCTTTTGCCAGCGCCGTTTCCGCCCCATAATCCCAGGATTTCACCAGCGTGCAATTCCAGGCTGATTTCCTTTAGCGCCTTTCTGGCCAGAGCTGTCCCCGGATTGTATGTGTATTCTATTCCTCGAACCAGCAGTGCCATATTACCTCCGCCAGACTTTGCGGTTCCATGACGGAGCCTGCTTGCTTCAGGCCCCGTTTTTCCAGCAGCAGGAAAAGACGCAAAGTTTCCGGCAAGGGAAACCCCATAGCCTGCAATTCCGCGCTGCGCCCGTAAATATCTCCGACATCCAGGGATAAAACCAGTTTGCCGCCTTGCAAAAACAAAATGCGATCGGCCAGCCCCAGAGCCTCTTCAGAATCATGGGTGCAAAACAGGATGCCCTGCCCCTTCTGCCGCGCCAGGTGCAGCATAAAGCCGCCAGCCAGCTTCCGGCTGGGAGCATCCAGCATTTGAAAAGGTTCGTCCAAAATAAGATAAGCTGGCTCCAGCAAACTGAAAGCCAGCAACAGCAGTTTTTGTTTTTGACCCCCTGATAAAAAACGCGGAGGATATGCTGCGTAATCCCCCATGCCGCTATCACTTAAAGCCTCGGCTACGCGCTCTTCAATCAGCGAAGCGGGAAGATTGGCGTTGACCAGCCCAAAGGCCAGTTCCTCCTCGACGCTTTCACCGATCAGCTGGTAGTCGGGCTCGGATAGCAAAATGCCCACTTTACGCCGGAAAACACTGCGCCCGGTCCCGGCTTCATTCAATACGCCATCAGCGCTGATTGTGCCGGAAGCCGGCTGCAGAGAACCTGCCAGCAAGCGGGCCAGGGTCGTTTTGCCGCTCCCGCTGGCCCCCATCAGGGCAACTATTTCACCCGGCTGTATCATGCAGGACAGGTTTTCAACTGCCTTGCGGGAACTGCCCGGGTATAAGAAGCTTACATTATTTGCCTTCAACATTAGCCGGCCAGTCGACCATCTCCAGTATTGCCATCGGAGCCCCGTCGCCCGGGCGGAAATTTGTCCTTATAATTCGGGTGTATCCACCCTGGCGGTCTTTGTACAGTTCGGCGATGCTCCCGAAAAGCTCTCTGACTACTTTTTCGCTGTTTAAATAAGACGAAGCCTGGCGGCGGGCATGCAGATCTCCGCGCTTGCCAAGAGTAATCATTTTTTCTGCCAAACGCTTGATATCTTTGGCCCGAGTTTCTGTTGTTTTTATTGAGCCGTTATCCAGTAAAGAGGTAACAGCGTTCTTAAGCATGGCGCCGCGATGATCGCTTCTCATGCCAAACCTGCGATAAGTCAAGGCATTAGCCTCCTTCCAACCTTGTTAATACTAGTCGTCTGACTTCTTGAAAGTCAGAGTGTATTCCGAAAGTTTTCTTTCGATTTCTTCCAGGGATTTTTGTCCCAGATTGCGAATCTTGCTCATTTCTTCGCGGGTCTTTTCGACCAGGTGACCTACCGTGTGAATATTAGCCCGTTTCAGACCATTGGACGCTCTTACGGAAAGCTCCAGCTCTTCTATGGACATTTCCAGAATCCGGTCTTTTTTCTCTTCGGGTTTTTCGATGAGGATCTCCACATCACGATAGGTATCGTTGATGGCTGTAAACAGCTTGAGATAATCTATCATAATCTTGGCGGACAGGCTGACTGCTTCTTCAGGCTGTATGGAACCATTTGTCCACACTTCCAGCGTAAGCCGGTCATAATCGGTCCGTTTCCCCACGCGAGCATTCTCAACCATGTAGTTTACCCTTTTGACCGAAGTATAGATGGAATCGATGGGTATTAATCCAATGATCTCATCTTGCTTAATGGGCTGTTGATCGGCGGGAACATATCCGCGCCCTTGTTCAACCACCAGCTCCATTTCAATTAGGCCGTCTTTATCGAGCTCAGCGATATGCAGATCAGGATTAAGTATCCTGACTTCGCCATCTTTAACAATGTCACCTGCACAAATTGCGCCCGGGCCTTCCTTTTTTAGATACATCCGCTTGCGGTCACCGCCGGTATAGGCCAGGACTATTTGCTTGATATTGAGAATAATCTCGGTTGTATCCTCTACCACGCCGGTCAAGGTCGAAAACTCATGGAGCACTCCGTCGATCTTAACGGCGGTCACAGCAGCTCCAGGCAGTGACGACAGCAGAACCCTCCGCAGCGAATTGCCCAGGGTAATTCCATAACCCCTTTCCAGAGGTTCAATCACAAATTTCCCGTAATGATTCTCGGCATCCCGTTCTACACATTCGATTTTCGGCTTTTCCATCATTTCCAGCATAGGTTCGACACGCCCTCCTTCCGTATGAAATAGAGGTTTAGAGCTATAGATACTGCTTTTAACCTGTATTTCGTGTTAACGGCCTGTGCGACAGTCATGCCGCAACAGCCCGTGCCGTTATTGGGAACGCAGTTGATTAACGAGAATACAGTTCGACGATTAACTGTTCGTTAACGGCAGTATCAATCTGTTCTCTGCCTGGCAAAGACACGATCCTGCCAGTCAGGTTTTCAACGTCAACCTCCAGCCATTCCGGAGGGGTTTTGTAGGCAGCCGAAGCTTTAACTTCCTGGAATTTTGGCGAATCAATGCTTGAAGCCCTTACCTGAACCACGTCCCCGGCTCTCACCATCATCGACGGTATGCTCGCCTTGCGCCCGTTCAGAGTAAAGTGGCCGTGATTAACCAGTTGCCGGGCTTCGTTGCGGGATGAGGCCAGGCCCAAACGGAATACAACATTATCCATGCGCCGTTCCAGTAATTGGAGCAGATTGGCGCCAGTTATGCCTTCCTTGCGGTCGGCTTTTTTGAAGTAATTGCGGAACTGCTTTTCTGCAACTCCATAAATTCTGCGTGCTTTCTGTTTTTCGCGCAGCTGGGTGCCATATTCGGAAACCTTCTGGCGACGGCGCTGGCCGTGCATGCCAGGCGGATACGGCTTCTTTTCCATTGCGCATTTATCCGAATAGCAACGGTCTCCCTTGAGATACAGCTTTTCGCCTTCCCGGCGGCATTGGCGGCAAACCGAATCAGTATACCTTCCCACTTAGTTCCAAACCTCCTTAAACTCTTCTTCTTTTCGGGGGCCGGCATCCATTGTGCGGAATTGGTGTCACGTCCTTGATGACGCTGACCTCTAAACCGGCTGCCTGCAATGATCTGATCGCTGCTTCACGACCGGATCCAGGTCCCTTGACGTAGCATTCGACTTCCTTAAGACCATGTTCCATAGCCGCCTTGGCCGCAGTGTCTGCAGCCTGTTGCGCAGCATAAGGAGTGCTTTTTCTGGAACCTTTGAATCCAGAGGTGCCGGCACTGGCCCAGCTAATGGCGTTGCCGCTTTTATCAGTGATAGAAATAATCGTGTTATTAAACGTTGATTTTATATGGGCAATACCATGTTCAATGTTTTTCTTTTCGCGTTTCTTGACTCTGGTTGATGTTCTACGAGCCACTTATTTCGAAACCCCCTTCAAGCTATTTCCGCTTACTTCTTTTTCCCTGCTACAGTGCGCTTGGGACCTTTGCGTGTCCGGGCGTTGTTCTTGGTGTTTTGTCCGCGCACCGGCAATCCGCGGCGGTGACGAAGGCCACGATAACATCCCAGATCCATCAGCCGCTTGATATTCATACTGGTTTCACGGCGCAGGTCGCCTTCCACCTGGTATCCCTTGTCAATAACCGCCCTCAGACGAGATACTTCGTCTTCAGTCAAGTCCTTGACCCTGGTATCTGCATTGACTCCTGCTTCGGCCAGTATCTTCAACGCTGAAGGACGGCCTATTCCGAAAATATACGTCAGGGCGACTTCCACTCGCTTGTCACGGGGTAAATCAACACCAGCTATTCTTGCCAAACTCTGTCACCTCCTCGATCTTAACCCTGCACCTGTTTGTGCTTGGGATTTGAACATATTATCATTACTCTACCTTTGCGCTTGATAATTTTACATTTTTCACACATAGGTTTAACGGATGGCCTGACCTTCACTTCCATTTACCTCCTTAAGTCCCTGATTCACACCTTTTTATTTGAAGCGATATGTTATTCTTCCGCGGTTCAAATCATAAGGCGACAATTCTACCATTACACGGTCTCCCGGCAGAATACGTATAAAATTCATTCTCATCTTACCTGAAATGTGGGCGAGGACTTTATGGCCGTTCTCTAGCTCAACCGTAAACATTGCATTGGGCAAAGGCTCAATAACCCTCCCTTCAACCTCAATGACATCGTCTTTAGCCAATTGTTAGACCCCCTTCCCGATGTTATCGCAATCCTTCAGGATGCGCTTCAAAGCTTTCCGTATTTCGCAATTCTGCGGATATTTACCCTCATTCAGCATCTCTGTCATTTCCGGCAAATAATGCCTGGTCAGCGAGAGGTGTTTGAGGCTCTTCATCTTGGGCGCTTCTGCCTTGCGCAGTTCTCCGTCCACCAGCAGCACATAGCTTTCGTTCACTACTGCGACAATCATGAAAGCCCGGTTTTGATCCCGACCTGCGCGTGAATAGGCGACGCGGCCCAGCAATTCCTCTCTGGACATCAGCAATTCTCTACACAGTTAAAGCCGGTCCAGGTTGTCCAGGACGGCTTTAACATCACGGAAAACGTTGACAGCTTCACCCTGGTCGCCGTTAACATTAATCAATACTGACTGATCAGAGTAATAATCCAGCAAAGGCCGGGTCTGTTCAAAATAGACCTCTATACGCTTCTTGGCGGTATCATACTGGTCATCACTGCGCTGGATCAGTTCTCCGCCGCATTTGTCGCAGATTCCTTCAACGGCCGGCGGCATATGCTTAATATTATATATGGTTTTGCAGTCCTTGCAGCTTATGCGCCCGGTCATTCTCTCCACCAAAAGATCGATGGGAGCGTCAATGTTCAGTGCAACGTCGATTTTCTTATTCATACTGACCAGCACTTCATCCAGCGCTTCCGCCTGCACAACGGTGCGAGGGAAGCCGTCCAGCAAGAAGCCCTGACCGCAATCAGCCTGCTGCAGCCGTTCTCTCACAATGCCGATGGTAACATCGTCCGGAACCAGTTTACCGCTGTCCATGTATTTCTTGGCTTCAACGCCCAGGGCGGTCTGATTGGCCACTGCCTCCCGAAAGATGTCGCCGGTCGAAATATGCGGAACCGGATAAGAAGCCTTGATAAATTCAGCCTGGGTGCCTTTTCCTGCCCCAGGCGGCCCCATTAAAATAATGTTCATCATAAATCAACTCTCCCTATTTCACGAAACCTTCATAGCTGCGCAGCAAGAGGTGTGCTTCCACCTGTTTCATCGTATCCAGCGCCACCCCAACAACAATAAGAAGCGCGGTCCCGCCGAATGCAAAATTCTGCAAACCGGTCATAGAAATCGCAATGGTGGGGAATACGGCAATTACTGCCAGAAATACCCCGCCAGCTGCGGTTAAACGAGTTAGTATCTTGTCAATGTATTCGGCTGTCGGCCGTCCCGGTCTTATGCCCGGTACAAAGCCTCCGTTTTTCTTGATATTATCCGCAACATCTAGAGGGTTGAAAATAATCGCAACATAGAAAAACGTGAAGAAAATAATCAAGGCCGCATACAGTAAGTTATAAGCCACACTGCCGTAATTGAACCATTGGTTCAAAAACATGTTGTAAGCTGAATCCTGAGGCATCCACGATCCGATAGTAGCCGGAAACATCAGGATGGACATTCCGAAAATAATGGGTATAACCCCGCCGGCATTAACTTTAAGCGGTAAAAACGTAGTTTGTCCACCATAGACTTTGCGTCCTACAACGCGCTTGGCATATTGTATAGGAAGACGGCGCTGGCCTTCGTTCATGGCCACAACCGCGACGATCCCTGCCAGCACAATCACCGCAACCAGCAGCAGGCTGAAATAGCTTACAACACCGGCAGTCAGGAATTCTCCAATTCCAACCGCGGAACTGGGCAGCCTGGAAACGATACCAGCCATGATTATCAGCGATATTCCATTGCCGATTCCAAATTCGGTAATCATTTCACCCAGCCACATCAGCATAGCAGTACCGGCCGTAAGGGATATGGCGATAATCAAGTAGTTTGCAACGCCCGGCTCCAGAACCGCTCCGGCTCTGCCCAGGGCGACAGACATGCCTATAGCCTGGATAAATCCCAGTACTACTGTACCGTAGCGTGTGTATTCAGCGATCTTCTTGCGTCCTTCATCGCCTTCCTTGGACAGTTCTTCCAATTTAGGAATAACCACCGTCAGCAGCTGCATAATAATCGATGCATTGATATACGGGGTTATGCTCATTGCAAAGATACTAAAGCGCTTGAAAGCACCTCCGGAAACTATGTCGAAGAAACCAAACAATTGCCCGCTCAGGAGCTTTTCCAGGGCCGACGGATCAATGAACGGAACCGGTATATAGGCGCCCAGCCTGAATATCAGGAGCAAACCCAGGGTCCAAAGCAGCTTGGTCCTTAGGTCGCCGATTTTCATGGCCTGCTGAACTGTGTTAAACATTATAACACCTCAACTCTGCCATTCCTGGCATTGACTTTTTCTTCGGCCTGCCGGCTCACCTTGTGAACCTTGACAACCAGGCTCTTTTCCAGCTCCCCGTCTCCGAGCAGCTTGATTCCGTCTATCATTTTCCTTACCAGACCGGATTGCATAATCAGTTCCGGAGTGACTTCAGTGCCATCATCGAAAATGTTCAAGTCTCTGACGTTTATTACGGCATATTCCTTGCGGAACATCGCATTGGTAAACCCGCGCTTGGGTATGCGGCGCTGCAAAGGCATTTGACCGCCTTCAAAACCGGGTCTTGTTCCGCCGCCCGAACGGGAATTCTGACCATCCTGGCCACGGCACGATGTCTTGCCATGTCCGGAACCACATCCCCTGCCGACTCTTTTGCGACGTTTGGCTGACCCCGGTGTCGCTTTGAGCTCATGTAGCTTCACGCTATTACCTCCTTTGCTATAACTCCAAATATCTTAAACTTCCGTTACTGTTACAAGGTGTCTTACTTTATGGAGCTGACCTCTGAGCTGAGGACTGTCGTCCTTGACCACCGTATGATTAAGCTTGCGCAAGCCCAGGCTTTGAATGGTTCTCTTCTGGGTTTCCGCATAACCGATGGAACTCTTGGTCCAGGTTATTTTCAGTTGCTTGGCCATGTCCTCTCCTCCTAGTACAGGATTTCCTTGACGGTCTTACCGCGCATTCTGGCAACATCCTCAACCCGCTTCAGGTTTTTCAGGCCATTGATGGTGGCATGAACCATGTTGGTTGAGTTATTGGAGCCCAGCGATTTGGACAAAATGTCCTTTAGTCCAGCAGCCTCAAGCACTGCACGCACTGGCCCGCCTGCGATAACGCCGGTACCTGCGGAAGCAGGCTTGAGCATGACATTGCCGGCACCGAATTTACCGTTGATTGCATGAGGAATCGTACGTTCATCAATGAGCGGTACCTCAAACATATTTCTCTTGGCGTTTTCTATCGCCTTGCGAATGGCTTCCGGCACTTCCGATGCCTTGCCTTTGCCGGCGCCCACTTTGCCGTTGCCGTCGCCGACTACCACCAGGGCGCTGAAACTAAAACGGCGTCCGCCTTTTACTACCTTGGCTACACGGTTAATCGTCACAACTTTCTCTATTAACTCGGTGCCTGCCTGTTCTTTGTCCAGCATCATGTCCCTCCTTAATACTGATTAGAAGTCCAAGCCGCCTTCTCTGGCAGCATCCGCTAAAGCAGCAACACATCCATGATACTTGTATCCGTTGCGATCAAAAACCACAGATTTAATATCCTGGGCCTGCGCTACTGCCGCTATCTTTTTGCCTACTTCAACTGCTGCTTCCTTGTTGGTTTTACCCCGGAATGCAGCCATATCCTGGTCCAGGGTCGAAGCGGCCGCCAGGGTAACCCCTGCGGTATCGTCAATAACCTGAACGTAAATGTTTTTTATACTCTTATATACGCAAAGGCGCGGTATGGAAGATGTTCCAGACATCTTCTGCCGGATTCTCAAATGCCGTTTGCGGCGGTCTCCTTTGCGGTCTACCCTCTTAAACAACGCTCTCACTCCTTTACAGCGTTAGCAAGCTATCTGGCGCCTGACTTGCCGGCCTTGCGTCTTACTATCTCGTTTTCGTACTTGATGCCTTTGCCTTTGTATGGTTCAGGCTTGCGCACTGCGCGTATATGAGCGGCTGTGTTGCCGACCAGTTCTTTGCTTATGCCTCTAATTGTAATCTTGGTCGGAGCCGGCGTTTCAAACTCAATGCCGTCCGGCGGTTCCACCTCTACCGGGTGGGAAAAGCCAATGGCAATGACCAGCTTGCTGCCCTGCATCTGGGCGCGATAGCCGACGCCTACCAGTTCCAGCTTCTTTTCATAGCCGGTGTTTACACCCTGCACCATGTTCGCCACTAGAGCCCGGGTAAGGCCATGCAGAGAACGATGATTCTTGGCGTCCGAGGCGCGTTTAACGTTTAGAACATTTTCTTCCTGCTCTATGGAAATCCCATCGACTATTCTCTGGGAAAGGCTTCCTTTCGGTCCTTTAACCGTTATTTCCTGGTCCGTAATCTCCACGGTTACGCCCTGGGGGAGGTTAATAGGGCTTCTACCTACTCTGGACACGGTTTTTCCCTCCTTCAGTTACCAAATGTAGCAAATGATTTCCCCGCCCAGGCCTTCTTTGCGAGCCCTCTTGTCGGTCATCATGCCTTTGGAAGTCGAGATAATGGCTGTTCCCAAACCTCCTAGCACACGGGGGATCTCATCCTTTGTAGCATAAACGCGAAGTCCGGGTTTGCTGATTCTTTTAATTCCGCTGATCACCTGTTTGCGGTTTTCTCCGTACTTCAGATAAACTCTGATGACTCCTTGTTTGCCGTCTGCAATGTATTCGTAATTTCTAATATAACCTTCTTCTTTCATGATTGCCGAGATGGCCAGCTTAATTTTCGAGCTTGGCGCCTCCACGGTTTCATGCAGCACCATATTGCCATTTCTTACACGGGTTAAGAAATCAGCAATGGGATCTGTCATGACCATAAACTTGTGCCTCCTTTGCTAACTTTGAGTAACGCTTTGGTAATGAAACATGGTTCAACTGGGTTACTCGTTCTTTTGCTCTTGACAACCTTTACCAGCTTGCCTTGGTAATACCGGGCAATTCGCCGCGGTGAGCCATGTTTCTAAAGCATACCCTGCACATGCCGAACTTGCGCATGTAAGCCCTGGGCCTGCCGCATATTCTACAGCGATTATAGGCTCTGACTTCGAACTTCTGCGGGCGTTGCTGCTTAACTATCATCGCTTTTTTGGCCACTTGTTACCCTCCTAACCTTCGAGTTCTTATGCCAGCCTACTGCTGCTTAAACGGCATGCCCATAAATCTGAGCATTTCCCGAGCTTCTTCATCCGTCCTGGCACTGGTGACAATAACTACTTCCAGGCCCCGTATTTTATCAATCTTGTCATATTCTATTTCGGGGAACACGGTCTGTTCTTTTATCCCGAGAGAATAATTGCCCCGGCCGTCAAAAGATGCCGGCGACACACCCCGGAAATCCCTCACACGCGGCAGCACAATGTTGATCAGCTTGTCGAGGAACTCGTACATGCGCTCCCCTCTCAAGGTGACTTTGCAGCCGATGGGCATTCCAGCTCTTAATTTAAATCCGGCGATAGAGTTCTTCGCCTTGGTGATAACCGGTTTCTGACCAGAAATAACTGCCAGGTCGTTGACCGCACCGTCAAGAGCTTTGGGGTTTTGGATGGCTTCCCCGGCTCCTATATTCAGGATGACCTTCTCCAGCCGCGGCACCTGCATAACGTTTTTATACTGGAACTTGCTCATCAGCTGGGGAACCATTTCGTTTTTATATTGTTCCATCAATCTCGACATTTAAGACACTACCCTCCTATCCCGGAGTACTAATCCAGCACTTCTCCGCATTTCTTGCATACCCGCACCTTTTCGTTACTCTTCAGCACCTGATGGCCAACCCGGGCGGGGTTCTTGCAGCTGCCGCATATCAGCATCACATTGGATGCGTTAAGCGGTGCTTCAATTTGCAGGATTCCGCCCTGCGGCAGAGCCCTGGTAGGACGCTGGTGCTTCTTCATTTTGTTGATGCCTTCGACAACGACACGGTTTTCCTTGGGAATGACCTTGATGATCTTTCCCTTTTTACCGCTGTCTCTGCCGCTAATCACCTGAACGTTGTCGCCTTTTTTAATTCGCATTTATTCTCGCACCTCCCCAATTACAGAACTTCAGGGGCCAGGGATACTATTTTCATAAAATTCCTGTCCCTCAGTTCCCTGGCAACCGGCCCGAAAATTCTAGTTCCCATGGGGTCGCCGTTTTCTTTGATTATTACTGCAGCATTTTCCGAAAATGCGATATATGAACCATCGGGTCGTCTGATCTCCTTCTTGGTCCTGACCACTACAGCTTTGACCACGTCACCCTTTTTTACTACGCCGCCAGGCGAGGCTTCTTTTACTGAAGCGACGATGATATCCCCGACTGTGGCATATCTTCTGGTTGATCCGCCGAGCACTTTTATGCAGAGAATCTTTTTCGCCCCGGTATTATCGCCGACCTGCAGCATGGTTTCTTGTTGGATCACGCTACAAACCTCCCTTTACTATGTCGTCTTATATTAACCAGGTCCAAATTACTGCAGAGTTTTGGCTCTTTGAATAATTTCAACCAGCTTCCACCGCTTGTCTTTGCTGAGCGGGCGGCATTCGACCATCTTGACGACATCGCCCATTTTGGCATCGTTCTGTTCGTCATGGCACTTATATTTCTTACTTCTCTTTATGGTCTTTTTATACAGTGGATGCTGCTTGACCGTTTCCACCCTTACGGTTATGGTCTTGCTCATCTTGTCACTGGCTACGACCCCGATTTTGAATTTTGCGTTTCCCTGGTGTTCGCTCACCGCCAAACCTCCTTCTAGCTTTCGATGTCTCGTTCAATCTCCCGCTGCCTGAGGATGGTCTTGCACCTGGCTATACTCTTGCGTACTTCTCTGACCCTCATAGCGTTGTCCACCTGGCCGGTGGCAATCTGAAATCTAAGATTAAACAGCTCTTCCTTGTAATCAGAAACCTTTCTTTGCAGCTCCTCGTCGGTGAGCTCCCGTACTTTATTAGCCTTCACTAACCTCACCGTCCATTTCTTCTCGTTTTATGAACTTGCACTTGATGGGCAGCTTCTGCGCAGCCAGCCACATTGCATCCCGGGCAGACTCTTCACTGACTCCGGATAATTCGAACATAACTCTGCCCGGCTTTACCGCAGCCACCCAGTACTCCGGCGAGCCTTTGCCTTTGCCCATGCGCGTTTCCGCGGGTTTCGCCGTCAGCGGCCGGTCAGGAAATATTTTAATCCACAGCTTCCCGCCTCTTTTGATATGGCGGTTAATGGCAATACGTGCAGCTTCGATCTGCCGGTTGGTTACCCAGGCAGCTTCTTCCGCTTGCAGTCCGAATTGACCGTATGCCAGCTCATTGCCTTTATGTGCCTTGCCTTTAAGGCTGGGCTTGTGCTGTTTTCTAAATTTAACGCGTTTCGGGGTGAGCATTACTTACCTGCCTCCTCCACATGTTTCTGAACTGGCTGCTTTTTGGGTTCAGGCATCACTTCGCCCCGGTTGATCCACACCTTGATTCCGATCTTGCCGTAGGTGGTGTTGGCTTCTGCAAAACCGTAATCAATGTCAGCTCTTAATGTGTGCAAAGGCACTTTGCCCTCTGCATACCATTCGGTGCGGGCGATTTCAGCGCCAGCCAGCCGACCTGACAGGGCTACTTTCATTCCCAATCCGCCAGCTCTAAGGGTGCGTGAAACACCTTGTTTCATAGCCCGGCGGAAAGAAATCCTCTTTTCCAGTTGCTGGGCAATGTTTTCAGCTACGATTTGAGCATCAAGCTCCGGCTTTTTGATTTCCTGAATGTTAATATTCACATTTTTGCCGGTCATCCTGATGAGTTCATTCTTGAGTTTTTCCACCGTGTCACCCTGGCGGCCTATTACAATACCCGGCCGGGCAGTGTGAATGGTTACTCGCACTCTATTGCCGGTACGATGCACTTCGACCCTCGAAACACCGGCAGCATAGAATGTATCCTTGATATATTTGCGAATCTTGTAGTCCTCGTGCACCAGGTCGGTATAATCGCGGCCGGCAAACCAGTTGGAATCCCAGTCCCTGATGACGCCGATTCTAAATCCTTTCGGGTGAACCTTTTGACCCACTATTCAACCTCCCTTTCATTGAGCACCACGGTTATATGGCTGGTACGATGTCTTCTGACATCAGCTCTGCCATATGCCCTGGGTCTCATTCTCTTTGCGGTCGGACCTTCATCGATACATATCTTCGAAACAAATAGCGCATCCGAATCCATGTCCAGATTGTGTTCCGCGTTTGCGATGGCTGACTTAACCACTTTTTCTATTAAAGGTGCCGATTTCTTATTTGCGTAGCGCAGGATCCCCAGGGCTTCCTTAACATCCTTGCCACGGATTAAATCTGCTACCTGGCGGGCTTTTAGCGGTGATACCCGCAGGTATCTGCCAATTGCTTTGGCGCCGTCGTTTTCCATTGACTGTTTTCCTCCCTTCTACCTGCGGCTCGACTTTTCGTTCTTGCCAGCATGACCGCGGTAGATTCTTGTAGGAGCAAATTCTCCGAGTTTCATGCCAACCATTTCTTCGGTAATATATACCGGTACGTGTCTGCGTCCGTCATGTACGGCCAGAGTGTGCCCGATCATCTGAGGCATTATGGTTGAACGCCTGGACCAAGTTTTAATAACTTTCTTATCGCCGGTGTCATTCAACGCGTCCACTTTATTCAGCAGCTTGACTTCGCAATAAGGACCCTTTTTAAGTGATCTTCCCATTAACAGCAGCCCTCCTTTACTTGCGTTTCTTTACAATCATTTTGTCAGACGGTTTCCTCTTGCGGGTCTTGCCTCCAATGGCAATCTTGCCCCACGGTGAAACCGGATATTTGCGTCCTATCGGGGCGCGACCTTCGCCACCGCCGTGAGGATGGTCAACCGGATTCATAACTGAACCGCGTACAGTAGGTCTTATACCAGCCCAGCGCGAACGCCCGGCTTTACCAACGCTGACGTTTTCATAATCGAGGTTGCCAACCTGGCCAATGGTAGCCCGGCAGGTAACATGAATCATTCTAACTTCCCCTGAAGGCAGCCTTACCTGGGCATAAGCGCCTTCCTTGGCCATCAGCTGGGCAACGGAACCGGCCGAGCGGGCTAACTGGCCGCCTTTGCCGGGCCGCATTTCAATGTTGTGAATAAGCGTGCCGACCGGTATATTCTTAAGCGGCAGAGTATTGCCGACCTTGATGTCCGACTCGGGTCCGGACTCTATCATGTCGCCGGCCTTTATGCCATGCGGAGCAAGAATATACGATTTGGCGCCATCCCGATAGCTGATCAAAGCTATATTAGCAGAACGGTTGGGGTCGTATTCAATCGCAACAACCTTGGCCGGTACTCCGTCTTTGAGGCGCTTGAAATCAACCAGCCTGTACATGCGCTTGTGGCCACCGCCCTGATGCCTTACAGTGATGCGGCCATGGGCATTACGACCAGAATTCTTCTTAAGCGGAACCAGCAGGCTCTTTTCCGGTTCCTTTTTACTGATATCTTTGAAATCCAGCATGGTCATATGCCGTCTGCTGGGGGTTACCGGCTTGAATTTCTTAACAGCCATTCCTTGTCACTCCTTACCAACGGGCTTTACAGCCTTTTATACGCCATCAAACAACTTTATCTTATGACCGCGTTTAAGGGACACCACCGCTTTTTTGCGATCCGATGTCCGCCCCTGGTAACGGCCTAAACGCTTGGGTTTCCCCTTTATAATCATGGTGTGGACCGAATCCACCTTGACATTGAATATTTTTTCAATAGCGTTTTTGATCTCGGTCTTGTTGGATCTCCGGTCAACATAAAAAGTGTATTTGCCATCGGCCAGTAGATCCATAGTCTTCTCGGTTACGACCGGTTTAAAAATAATATCCCTGTAGTCTCTTTCACTCATTAAGCCAGAACCTCCTCTACGCGAGCAACTGCATCCCTTGTGATAAGAAGTGTTTCGTGATTCAGAATGTCATAAACGCTCATAAAATCAGCTCTCATCGATTTAATTCCGGGGATGTTGCGGGCGGACTTGTACACGTTCTGGCTGCCGTCGGCGGTGACCACCAGGGTCTTTGAACCAGCGTTCAGAACTCCCAGCAGTTCCATCATCTTTTTTGTCTTGGGCTCGTCAAAAGCCAGTTCCGTGACTACAATAATGTTGTTGCTTTTAACCTTGGATGACAGCGCTGACTTCAATGCCAGCCTTCTTACTTTCCTGGGCAGCCTGAAACCATAGTCTCTGGGTTGGGGCCCGAAAACGGTTCCGCCTCCGCGCCATACCGGACTGTTGCGCATGCCGGAACGCGCCCGGCCAGTGCCCTTCTGTCGCCATGGCTTTTTCGTGCTTCCTTTAATCATCGATCTGGTTTTCGTTGAAGCCAGACCAGTTCTCTTGTTAGCCAGCTGCATTTTTATAAACTGATGTAATACAGCTTCATTTGGCTCTATACCGAACACGGCGTCACTCAGCTCGATTTCTCCGGCTGAAGCCCCGTTCATGTCATAAACCTGTAATTTAGGCATCCTACAAACCTCCCTGATCGCTTTAGCGCCTGCTGCAAGCCTTCCCGGGCTTTCCAGCCAGGCGGCTGCACAGCAGCCCGATGTCTAAGCTTTAACCGAATCTTTTATTAGAACAAGACCTTTGCGGGGTCCTGGTATTGCACCTCTTATAAGAATCAGGTTCTTTTCCGGATAGACCCTGACGATTTTCAAAGCCTGAACGGTTACGCGTTCTCCGCCCATGTGCCCGGGCATTTTGCGTCCCTTGAAAACCCTGGCCGGTCCTTTCGCTCCCAGCGAACCGGGGCGGCGATGGTACTTGGAACCGTGACCCATTGAACCTCTGGCAAAATTGTGCCGCTTGACTCCGCCGGCGAATCCTTTACCCTTGGATTTCCCGGTAACGTCCACCACGTCGCCGGACTCGAACACATCGACCTTAATCTCGGAGCCAACCTGATAAGCACTGATATCTTCCACTCGAACTTCTTTTAACACCCTCTTGGGCGTTAATCCGGCCTTCTTAAACTGGCCGGCTATCGGTTTGGTAACATTCTTTTCCTTAATTGAGCCGAAGCCTATTTTTATCGCTTCGTAGCCGTCATTCTCCTGGTTCTTGATTTGAACCACGACATTGGGCTCTGCTTCGACTACCGTTACGGGAACAGCCTTGCCGTCTTCATCGAATATCTGGGTCATTCCCACTTTTCTGCCCATAATGGCTTTCTTCACTTTCGTTTTCACTCGCTATACCTCCTGGCGTTTTTCTCTGTGGGAGAGGTTGGATGTGGGCTTACCAACTTCACCTCTTTTTTGCGCTTCCAGGTCTGGAAATAATCCAATTAAGACCGTTTAGAGCTTGATTTCAATATCCACACCCGAGGGCAGGTCCAAATGCATAAGAGCATCAATGGTTGTCGGACTCGGATCCAGAATGTCGATCAAGCGCTTGTGAGTGCGCATTTCAAATTGCTCCCGCGAATCCTTGTTAATATGCGGCGAGCGAAGGATTGTGTAAATGCTTTTCCCGGTTGGAAGCGGAATAGGCCCTGAAACCGCGGCTCCGTTCTTCCTGGCCGTTTCCACTATTTTTTGAGCGGATTGGTCAAGAAGCCGGTGGTCAAAGGCCTTCAACCTGATTCGAACCTTCTGCTGATATGTCACCCTTTGAAAACCTCCTTAAACAGCAGACAGATGGGAAGAGACATCCCCTTCCCGGCTGCCTGATATAATCATTATTCGGCCAGCGAGGTTACAACGCCGGCGCCTACGGTGCGTCCGCCTTCGCGGATGGAGAACTTCAGTCCTTCTTCGACTGCTATAGGGGTAATGAGGTCAATCGCCATCTGGATATTGTCGCCCGGCATTACCATTTCCACTCCTTCAGGCAGTTGAATGACTCCGGTTACGTCTGTAGTTCTGAAATAGAACTGCGGTCTGTAACCCGGGAAAAACGGAGTGTGGCGGCCGCCTTCTTCCTTGGACAGCACATATACTTCTGCATTGAACTTGGTCAGCGGATGGATGCTGTTCGGCTTGGCCAATACCATGCCTCTTTCAACATCTTTTCTGTCTACGCCGCGCAGCAGTGTGCCTATATTGTCACCCGCTTCAGCATAGTCCAAAAGCTTTCTGAACATTTCTACGCCGGTTACTATATGCTTGCGGATTTCTTCGCGCATGCCCACTATCGCTACTTCGTCCCCTACCTTGACTGTGCCTCTTTCAACCCTGCCTGTGGTTACTGTGCCGCGCCCGGTAATCGTAAACACGTCTTCTATCGGCATCAGGAACGGCTTGTCTACCGCTCTCTCCGGCATCGGTATATATGAATCAACCGCGTCCATCAGTTCCCATATCTTGCCGCACCACTGGCAGTCTTTTGAACTGCAGCCGCATTCCAGGGCTTTCAAGGCTGAACCCTGAATCACCGGAATGTCGTCTCCCGGGAATTCGTAATAGGTTAGCAGTTCTCTGATTTCCATTTCAACCAGTTCTAAAAGCTCGTCGTCGTCTACCATGTCCACTTTGTTCATAAATACTACGATGTAAGGAACCCCTACCTGACGGGCCAGCAGAATGTGTTCGCGGGTCTGAGGCATCGGGCCGTCGGCCGCTGATACTACCAGGATCGCTCCGTCCATCTGGGCCGCTCCGGTTATCATGTTCTTTACATAGTCAGCGTGGCCGGGACAGTCAACATGCGCATAGTGCCTTGTTTCTGTCTGGTATTCTACGTGCGCTGTGTTGATCGTGATGCCACGGGCTTTTTCTTCCGGGGCTTTGTCTATTTCAGCATATGACGTCGCTACCGCTCCGCCTACTTTGCTCAAGCACAGAGTTATCGCCGCCGTCAATGTCGTCTTGCCATGGTCTACGTGACCGATCGTACCAATGTTCAGATGCGGTTTCGTTCTTTCGTATTTCTGTTTTGCCATTTCTTTCTTCACCTTTCCTTTCAAAGCTTATGCTGAACAACACTTTGCTATTTCAATGTTGCTGCGATGCATTCCCTTATTAGTTCGTCCAAAGCGGCAGTCCGTATCGCCGGGTGATTATCTCCCGGGCTTTCGATTCGGGTACCGGTCCATAGTTTTTAATTCGCATTGAAAAACTGGCCCGGCCCTGGCTGGCTGATCTCAGGCTGGTAGCATACCCGAAGGTCTCTGCCAGGGGTACCATTCCTTTTATCAACTTGCTGTCCTTGTTTTCTTCGAAGGCAACCACCCTGCCCCTGCGGGCATTCAAGTCCGATATGATGTCGCCTACATATTCTTCAGGGGACACGATATCGATTTCCATGACAGGTTCGATCAGAACCGGCTGCGCTTTGGCTATCACCTCTTTCACTGCCATATTTGCAGCTATCATAAAAGCCTGCTCGGAAGAGTCTACTTCATTCATAACTCCGCCCAGAAGGCAAATTTCTACATCATCAATCCTGTAACCGGCAAGGTTCCCAACCTGCAACGCTTCTCTAGCGCCGCTTTCCACCGCTTTGATGTATTCATGCAGCAGAATCCCGTGAGGGCTTTTGTCGCTGAACCTTACGCCCTGCCCTTCTTCGAGGGGCTTGATCTCCAGGGTTATCCTGGCGAACATGCCATGACCGCCGCTCATTTTTTCAAAAACGGTCTCGGTCCGGGCTTCCGCGGTTACGGTTTCCTTGTATGCCACCTGCGGCTTGCCGACATTGGCATTGACCTTAAACTCCCGAAGCAGACGGTCCACTATTATCTCTAAATGGAGCTCGCCCATCCCGGATATAATAATCTGCCCGCTTTCGTTATCACTGTTAACGCGGAAGGTAGGGTCTTCCTCCGATAGCTTGCGGAGGCTCTCACCGATCCGGTCCTGGTCTGCCTTGGTTTTCGGCTCAATCGCCACATCCACAACCGGTACGGGAAATTCCATCGCCTCTAACAGCACCAGCCGGCTTTCGGCGCAAAGCGTGTCTCCGGTAAAGGTGTCCTTAAGACCAACTGCCGCCACAATATCTCCGGCCTGAACATCGGCTATCTCCTCCCGGTGATTGGCATGCATTCTGAGGATTTTTGTAATCCGCTCTCTTTGCATCTTACCGGCGTTAACCACAAATGATCCCGCTTTTACGCTTCCGGAATACACCCGCAAATAGGTCAGACGGCCGACATAACTGTCTAGAGCCACCTTAAAGGCCAGAGCGCAGAAAGGAGCGCTGATATCGCCATTGTGGACATCGGTCTCCCGGCCTTCAGTATCCATTCCCTGCATTGACGGCAGATCAAGGGGTGAAGGCAGGTATTCAACCACTGCATCCAGCAGCGGCTGCACGCCTTTGTTCTTAAACGACGAGCCGCACAGCACCGGTACAATCTGGCCGGCAATGGTCTGCCGCCTTAATGACACATTGATTTCCGCAGCGCTTATTTCTTTGCCTTCCAGGTAATTCTCCAGCAGGTGCTCGTCGTTGTCTGCCAAACGGCCGATCAGGTCATCCCTGTACACCAGGGCTTCATCCATCTCAGCCTCGTCCAAATTGCGGAGCTGATAATTTTCTCCGCTTCCGTTTTCCCATTCAAGGGCTTTCAGTTGTGTAAGATCAATGACGCCAGCGAAAGCATCTTCATACCCTATGGGCAGATGTATCGGAACCGCATTGGCTCCCAGGTTTTTCCGCATCATTTCAATGGCTCTGAAGTAATCAGCACCGATGCGGTCCATCTTATTGACATAAGCAATACGGGGAACCCCGTACCTGTCTGCCTGCCGCCACACAGCTTCTGACTGAGGCTGAACACCAGCCACGGCACAAAAGACTGCAACGGCTCCATCCAGCACCCTGAGCGAGCGCTCTACCTCGACTGCGAAGTCCACATGTCCGGGCGTGTCGATAATGTTAATGTTAAAATCGCGCCAGTAACAGGCCGTAGCAGCGGATGTTATCGTTATTCCGCGTTCCTGTTCCTGGCTCATCCAGTCCATTGTCGCGGTTCCCTTGTCCACCTCGCCCATTTTATGGACTTTTCCGGTATAAAACAACATGCGCTCGGTGGTCGTTGTCTTGCCTGCGTCAATGTGAGCCATTATGCCTATGTTGCGAATCTTGCTGAGACCCGTGGCACAATCCATTACCAAGCTCCCTTTTCGCTAAAAGGAGAGGCGCCGACGAAAAGCGTCAAAGCCTCTACCAGCGATAGTGGGCAAACGCCCTGTTGGCTTCTGCCATCTTGTGCGTATCTTCTCTCTTCTTAACGGAAGCTCCAGCTCCATTGGCTGCATCCATTAATTCACCGGCCAGTCTTTCGGCCATGGTTTTCTCACCGCGTTTGCGGCTGTAACTAATCAGCCAGCGAAGAGCCAGGGTCTGTTTTCTTTCCACCCGGACTTCTACCGGAACCTGGTAGTTAGCGCCACCAACCCGGCGTGCTCTTACTTCCAGAAGAGGAGTGATGTTTTTAATTGCTTCTTCAAACACTTCCTGTGAATTACGGCCGGTCTTCTGTGAAATAATTTCAAAAGCACCATAGCAGATTTGTTCCGCCCGGCTTTTCTTGCCATCCCACATCACCTGGTTGACCAGCTTGGTGAAAAGCTTGCTATTGTAAATTGGATCAGGCAATACGTCTCTTTTTTGGACGGGTCCTTTTCTTGGCATCCTGTATTTTCACCTCTATCCTCTTTGTTGCCACAAAATAAAACGGCGTATGCGGCCCTGTCTTGCGCTTATTTCTTGACTTTAGGCCGCTTTGTGCCGTATTTGGATCTGCCTTGATTGCGGTTCTGAACACCCGAAGCATCCAGAGTGCCTCTAATAATATGATATCTTACCCCGGGTAAATCCTTTACCCTGCCTCCTCTGATCAGAACCACGGAATGCTCCTGCAGATTATGGCCGATACCGGGAATATAAGCCGTGACTTCAATTCCGTTCGAAAGCCTTACCCTGGCGATCTTGCGCAGAGCGGAGTTAGGCTTTTTTGGCGTGGTTGTATAAACACGGGTGCATACCCCTCGTTTTTGCGGGCAATTCTTCAATGCCGGGGCAGTTGATTTCTTTTCCACTTTTTGGCGTCCCTTGCGTACCAGCTGGTTAATGGTTGGCATACATGCACCTCCTTCCATATTGACCGATTAAATAGTACGGCAACTGTGCCCTGGGGCACAGTGCGCGATTCAATCCACAATGGCTATGGCTGCGGTTTTAACCTCCACCCGGGCGGCTCTGCCCAGTGCAGCCATATCGAACTGTTCCTCAATCTCAACTCCGCCCTCGTCACACAAACGCCGAAGCGGGGCGGTTATCGCCTGATCCGCGTCCGATGCCAGGTAAACCTTGCGAGCCCGGCCTTCGGCCAGGGCCTTTTTGACCTGTTTGCTGCCTGCCACTTTTGAGCAGTTTCTCAACGTATCCAGCGTCACATCGACTCCTCTGGCCATTTACTAAAAATGAGCAAGCAACCTGGGCCCGGACACCGAGCAATGAATATTTTATCATCACTGAATAAGCCCGTCAATTATTTATTTTTTTCTGGGTTTATTCGTCAACCACATCAGTTGCTTCTACGTTCTGATACAGGCTGTATCCAGTTCCTGCTGGAATCAGCTTGCCGATGATAACATTTTCCTTAAGGCCGATCAAATGGTCGATTTTGCCCTTGATGGCAGCTTCGGTCAATACCTTGGTGGTTTCCTGGAAAGAAGCCGCCGATAGGAACGAATCCGTGTTCAACGATGCCTTGGTTATGCCCAGCAGCATCGGAGAGCATACTGCTGGCTGCAGGCCAGCTTTGAATACAGCCAGGTTTTCTTCTTCAAATGCCGCAATGTCAACAAATGCTCCGGGAAGCATATTGGTGTCTCCTGATGATTCAACCTTCACCTTCTTGACCATTTGGCGGATCATAATCTCTATATGCTTGTCAGAAATATCCACACCCTGTGACCGGTAAACCTTCTGCACCTCCTGCAGAATGTACTTGTGGACTTCCTTAAGGCCCTTGGTCTTCAATATATCGTGAGGATTCAGGGGGCCTTCTGTCAGGGCGTCACCTACGTCCACATCCTCACCGGCTTCCACCCTTAAAGTGGACCCGTAAACGATGGGATAATGAGCCAGGCTTTCGCCGCTCTCGCTGAAAAGTTCTATCTCCCTGCGCCCTTTGGCTTCACCAAACTTAACCGTCCCGGCAACTTCTGCTACCAGTGCCTGTCCCTTCGGCTTGCGAACTTCGAAAAGCTCTTCAACACGAGGCAAACCTCGGGTGATATCCTCTCCCGCTACGCCGCCCGTATGGAATGTTCTCATCGTAAGCTGGGTGCCGGGTTCGCCTATAGACTGAGCGGCCAGTATTCCAACCGCTTCACCGATTTCAACATTATACCCGGTTGCAAGGTTGGTGCCGTAGCACTTCTTGCATACCCCATGCTTGGTCTTGCAGGTTAAAATGGAGCGTATTTTCAGGGTTTCAATCCCTGCTCCTTCGATCTCAAAGGCAACTTCGTCAGAAATCATTTCATTTTCATCAATAAGCATCTTGCCGCTCACCGGATGATATACGGGATTCAGAGCCACCCGTCCAGCAATACGCTGATGCAGTGGTTCGATCAGCTGAGAGCCTTCGGTGATCTTGCGCACTGACATGCCTTCCACCGCTCCGCAATCGTTTTCACGCACTATCACATCCTGTGAAACGTCAACCAGTCGCCGGGTTAAATAACCCGAGTCAGCGGTACGCAGAGCCGTGTCGGCCAACCCTTTTCTGGCTCCATGAGTGGAGATAAAGTATTCCAGAACCGTCAGCCCTTCACGGAAATTGGCCTTGATCGGCAAATCGATAATTTTGCCCGAGGGATCAGCCATCAAACCGCGCATACCAGCCAGCTGGCGTATCTGCTGGAAGTTACCGCGTGCGCCCGAAGTAGCCATCATAAATACTGGATTAGTCGGCAGCAGATGCCGGCGCAGAGCTTCTGTAACATCGTCAGTGGCCTGATTCCAAACGTCAACCACCTGGTCGTGCCTTTCACTTTCATTAATAAACCCGGTCTGAAAAGCGTCAGTGATTATATCAACAACAGTATCGGCCTCAAGCAGTATATCAGCCTTTTCCGGTGGTGGAGTGAAGTCGTTTACACCCACGCTAATGCCGGCCTTGGTTGAGAACTTGAAGCCCAGGCGCTTGATGCCGTCCAGCATCAGTGCGGTGCGGAAGTTTTCCTCGCGCCGATAACACTCGTACACAATATTGCCAAGTTTCTTCTTGTCTATGACTTCGTTATAGTAACCCAGGCTGTCTGGAATAACCTCGTTAAATATTACTCTGCCCACCGAGGTTTCCAGCAATTGCCTGATGTAATCCACTTCGCCTTCTTCGTTGCGTTGCGGCACTCTCATGTTTACCCGGATTCTTTGATGCAGCTCAATATGACCCAGCTCGTAAGCCATTCGAGCCTCTTCAGGAGAGGAAAAGGCTTTGTAATGCACGACCAGGGCTTCGGCTGCTTCTTTGTCTTTCTTGCTGCGCCTTTTACCCTTTGCCGGCGCTGGCGAAGCGAGCGCTTCCGGTTCATCCGGCACATAGGTCAGATAATAAACGCCCATAACCATGTCCTGGGTGGGAGTTACCACTGGCTTGCCATCTTTGGGATTGAGTATATTATTGCTCGCCAGCATCAGAAGACGCGCTTCCGTCTGGGCTTCAGCTGACAGCGGAACATGCACAGCCATCTGGTCACCGTCAAAGTCAGCGTTATAAGCAGTACATACCAGGGGATGCAATTGCAGTGCACGACCTTCAACCAGAACAGGTTCAAAGGCCTGGATGCCCAGGCGATGCAGTGTAGGAGCGCGGTTGAGTAAAACCGGATGCTCCTTGATCACATCATCAAGAATATCCCACACTTCTTCCCGGCCTCTTTCCACCATTTTCTTGGCATTTTTAATATTGGACGCCAGGCTGCGATCGACCAGTTTCTTCATTACAAATGGCTTGAACAACTCCAGGGCCATTTCCTTGGGCAGGCCGCATTCATGCATTTTCAGGCTGGGGCCGACGACTATAACCGAACGTCCGGAATAATCGACTCGCTTGCCCAGCAGATTCTGGCGGAAACGTCCCTGTTTGCCTTTCAACAGGTCGGACAGTGATTTCAGCGGCCGGTTGCCAGGTCCGGTAACCGGACGGCCACGGCGGCCGTTGTCAATCAAGGCGTCAACCGCTTCCTGAAGCATGCGTTTTTCGTTGCGCACGATGATATCGGGAGCACCCAGATCCAGCAATCTTTTCAGCCGATTGTTGCGGTTGATAACCCGACGATACAGATCGTTCAAATCGGAGGTGGCGAAACGCCCTCCATCCAGTTGCACCATGGGGCGTAGTTCCGGTGGAATCACCGGCAGAACGTCCAGAATCATCCATTCCGGTTTGTTGCCAGACAGACGAAATGCTTCAGTGACTTCCAGGCGCTTGATGGCCCGGCTCTTGCGCTGCCCACTGCAGCTGGCAATTTCTTCTTTCAGGCCTATGGACATATTTTCCAGTTCCTGCTCAGAGAGCAGGTCTTTCACGGCTTCCGCCCCGATGCCGGCATAGAATTCATCCCCGTATTTATCCCGGGCTTCCCGGTACTCGCGCTCATTCAGCAGCTGCTTTTTTACCAGGGGAGTGTTGCCCGGATCAATAACCAAATAATTTACGAAATAAATAACCTTTTCCAGAATCTTGGGTGACAGGTCCAGCAGCAGCCCCATACGGGACGGTATGCCTTTTAAATACCAGATATGCGAAACTGGGGCGGCCAGTTCAATATGCCCCATCCGTTCGCGCCGCACTTTGGAAGTGGTAACTTCCACCCCACAGCGGTCGCAAACTATGCCCTTGTGACGCACCCGCTTGTATTTGCCGCAATGGCATTCCCAGTCTTTAACCGGGCCAAATATTTTTTCGCAGAAAAGGCCTTCCTTTTCCGGTCTTAGAGTACGATAATTAATGGTTTCCGGCTTTTTAACTTCGCCCAGGCTCCATGCCCTGATTAGTTCGGGCGAGGCCAGCGCTATTTTTATGCGATCAAAATTGTTAACATCCATCAAAGCCCTTTCCCCCTTCGAGGTGGTCCGTGAATCATCTGGTCTCATGCTCGCCATCCCGCCTATTCTTCGATAATATCCGTTCCTTCGCCGATTTCCTCGGCGATCTCTTCAGCTATTTCTTCAGCCAGTTCTGCAACTATCTCGTCGCTGATTTCTTCGTCGATTTCTTCTTCAAAATCCGGCTCGGCTTCTTCGATGGAGAAACCTTTATCAGGAACCATTTTAGTCATCCGCTGCGAAGGCAATTCAATGGAGGGATACTCAATTTCAAGCTCCCGGGCTTTCTCCCTTTCGTTCAAATAGTAATCGGTATCTTTGATAACGATTTCGCGGTTGTACTGGTTCAGAATCTTCACATCCAGAGCCAGGCTCTGCAATTCCTTGATAAGCACTTTAAAACCTTCCGGAACCCCGGGCTGGGGTATGTTTTCGCCCTTCACTATAGATTCGTAGGTTTTCAATCGTCCCACTACATCATCTGATTTAACGGTGAGAATCTCCTGAAGAGTGTAAGCTGCACCGTAGGCTTCCAGCGCCCACACTTCCATCTCTCCAAATCTCTGGCCGCCGAATTGCGCCTTGCCGCCTAACGGCTGCTGTGTGACCAGTGAATATGGACCAATGGATCGGGCATGGATCTTATCGTCGACCAGATGGGCCAGTTTCAACATATAGACATAACCCACTGTTACTTCATTGTCAAATGGCTCTCCAGTACGGCCATCCACAAGCGTGACCTTGCCGCTGGCATTCATGCCATTCTTTTCCAGCATCTCAATGATGTCCAGCTCGCTTGCCCCGTCAAACACCGGGGTGGCAACCTTTATGCCGAGTTCCTTGGCTACCAGGCCTAAATGGCATTCGAGAATCTGTCCGATATTCATACGCGAAGGCACACCCAGGGGATTTAATACAATCTGCACCGGAGTGCCGTCTTCCATGAAGGGCATGTCCTCTTCGGGCATGACCCTGGAGATAACGCCCTTGTTGCCGTGGCGGCCCGCCATTTTGTCGCCCTGAGATATCTTGCGCTTCTGAGCTACATAAACCCGGACCAGGCGATTGACTCCCGGAGGCAATTCATCGCCGTTTTCGCGTGAAAACTTCTTAACATCCACCACTTTTCCAGATTCACCATGAGGCACGCGCAGGGATGAATCCCGCACTTCTCTGGCTTTTTCTCCAAATATGGCCCGGAGAAGCCGTTCTTCAGGAGTGAGTTCCGTTTCTCCCTTGGGCGTAACCTTGCCTACCAGAATATCATCAGGCCGGACCTCCGCCCCAATGCGGATTATGCCTTCTTCATCCAGATTCTTCAACATTTCTTCAGAAACATTGGGAATGTCTCGGGTTATTTCTTCCGGTCCCAGCTTGGTGTCGCGTGACTCGCATTCATATTCTTCAATATGAATTGAAGTGAAGACATCCTCGGCCACCAGCCGTTCGGAAATCAATATGGCATCTTCGTAATTAAACCCTTCCCAGGTCATATAGGCGACCAGCACGTTGCGGCCGAGAGCCAGCTCGCCCTTGTCGGTGCTGGGACCGTCAGCAATTATCTGTCCGGCTTTTATTTTCTGGCCGACGCTCACCAGGGGACGCTGATTGTAGCAAGTGCCCTGATTGGAGCGGATGAACTTCATTAAAGAGTATTCCATCAGTTCGTTCTTGCTCTGAATCTTAATTTCAGTGGCGCTTACCCTGGTTACGGTCCCGTCTTTTTTAGCAACTACCACGTTGCCGGAATCCTTGGCAGCTTTATATTCCAGTCCGGTGCCTACTATCGGAGATTCGGTGCGTATTACAGGCACTGCCTGTCTTTGCATATTCGCTCCCATCAGGGCCCGGTTAGCATCGTCATTTTCCAAAAATGGGATTAAAGAGGTAGCAACCGAAAAAACCTGTTTCGGCGATACGTCCATAAAGTCTATATGATCAGGGGTTACTTCCAGAATTTCCTCACCATGCCGGGCTTCAGCCTTTTCGTCGATAAAAAAGCCTTGTTCGTCCAGCCGGGTGTTAGCCTGGGCAATTACGTATTCTTCTTCTTCATCGGCGGATAAATAGACGATTTCATCAATCGCCTGCCCTTTTTCCTTGTCAACCTTGCGATAGGGAGTCTCGATGAAGCCGTAATCATTAACCCGGGCATAGGTTGCCATGGACCCGATTAGTCCGATATTCGGACCTTCCGGGGTTTCAATCGGGCATATGCGTCCGTAATGGGAATGATGAACATCGCGGACCTGGAAGCCCGCCCTTTCCCTGGTCAAACCGCCTGGCCCCAGCGCCGAAAGACGCCGCTTATGAGTAAGCTCAGCCAGGGGATTGGTCTGGTCCATAAACTGTGATAATTGTGAACTCCCGAAAAACTCCTTGACTGCCGCTGTAATAGGCCGAATATTGATTAGCAGCTGCGGGGTAAGGTTTTCCGGATCATGAATGCTCATGCGCTCTTTTACGACCCTTTCCATGCGGATAAGGCCAGTGCGGAACTGATTCTGCAGCAGTTCACCCACGGAACGCAGGCGGCGATTGCCCAGGTGGTCAATTACGTCGGTTTTGCCTTCGTTTCTAACCAGACCCAGCAAGTAGCCAATAGTCTTAATTATATCTTCATAGCTCAGCGTGCGATTTTCCCCGTCGCTGAAGAGTTCAAGCTTCTTGTTCAGCTTGTACCGGCCTACCATGGCCAGATCATAGCGGCGCGGGTCGAAAAACAGGTTGCCCAGAAGCTGTTCGCCTACATCTTCGCTGGCAATTTCACCCGGTCTCAGGCGCCGGTAAAACTCGGTCAGGGCTTCTTTGCGATTGGCTGTATTATCCTTTTCCAAAGTCTTTTGGACAGTTTCATCCTGGTTGTACAACTCAAGGATGTCTTCATTGGTTTCATAGCCCAGGCAGCGCAATAATACGGTGACTGGTATCTTTCTCGTTTTATCGATCCTGGTGTAGAGAGCTCCGGTGCTATCCATTTCCAATTCAAACCAGGCGCCACGATTGGGAATGATGGTTGCGCCATAAAGTCGGTTGCCAGCTACATCCTGGCGTTCGTTGAAATACACGCCGGGGGATTTCACCAGCTGGCTGACCACCACGCGTTCCGCTCCGTTTATGATGAAAGTTCCCTTCTCGGTCATTAAGGGCAAATCTCCCATATACACGTCAGATTCCTTAATTTCGCCGGTTTCTTTATTGGTCAGGCGCACGCGAAGCTTGAGAGGAGCCTGGTAGCTCACATCCCTTTCTTTACATTCCTTAACCGTATACTTGGGGTCCCCTTGCTTGTAGTCAACAAAGTCTAGTTCCAGTTTTTCAGTAAAATCGGTGATCGGGAAGATTTCTTGAAGTGCAGCTTTTAAACCTTTTTCTAAAAACCATTGAAATGAGTTTAACTGGACCTGAATCAAATTTGGCAGTTCAATTGTTTCTTCAATCCTGGAGAAACTGAGTCTTTCACTAATACCAAATTTTACGAATTGTGGCATTGAATCACCTCTTTGCAGTATTTAAAAGCGCAAAAAGCAAGGCCCTACCTGCCTCACCTGTTGGATAGGAGGCCCATTGGCCTGGTAAAAAAACACAAATTGCCACTGTATACCAATGGCAATTAATAATGCTATCACACGTATTTAATCCGGTCAAGGCTCATGCTTCGATGTTTTCTGGTTTATTCTTTTTCTTCCTCGTCTTCCTTCTGTTTTTCGCCTTCACCCATAATCATTTCTTCAACTTTTTCCAGTGAATATTCTTCTTCAATCAGGCGATCCACCTTGCGCATGCGGAACATTAAATACAGCATTATGCCTAGAGTTCCGAGAATAAGAACGGCTATGCCCATTTCAAACCACTGAAACCAGCTGCTGTACACCAGTGTTTTCGAAGTGAAAGAGGGATTAGCCAACTCCCCGGGCCTAAAGCTTATCGCTTTCTCGTTAATAGCATTCCCGCTGCTCTCCTGGATGTCTCCTGGCATGGAAATAATTATTTCCACGTCTTTGTTCTTGTCCAGGGTCTGCAATAATTGATTATTGGCAAGCTTTTCCGGTGCGGGATGAATTTCAACCATGGTAAACACCATATAATCGACCTTGCTGGCAGTGAGTGGAAGAGCGTCCGGCTTGATCTCATAGGTCCTCCAGCCTTCAAAGCTGCGGGCAAAAAGCGTACTGTCGCCTTCCTTGACCTTTTTCCAGCCTTGTTCGATTAGCTGATTCTGCATTCCAGGATTATCGGCCAGCATCCTGCCGGGAATAAGCACCGATTCTTCCAAAGCGCCGTTGTATTGCCAGGCCAGGGTCCACTGAACACCGGCGGCCAGGGCTGACGGGGTCAGAACCGCAACAATGATGAGCAGGAGCGTTAATAGTAATCCTATTCTCTTCAATTCCATTCCCCCTTGATACTCTCTGCACATATTGTATACCACGCATCATTTCTTTTCCATATATATCTATTCATTGTGAAAAATAAAAAGGGCGAAACCTTCTAATAAAGGCTCGCCCTATTTATCAGCTCAAAAGTGGCAGTCTATTTATTTCACTTCTACGCTGGCGCCAGCTTCTTCCAGCTTGGCCTTGATGGCATTGGCGTCGTCCTTGCTGGTCTTTTCCTTGATGGCCTTCGGAGCTCCGTCTACAACGTCCTTGGCTTCTTTCAGGCCCAGGCCGGTGAGTTCGCGAACAACCTTGATGACGTTGATTTTCTTTTCGCCAGCGGACATAAGAATTACATCAAATTCGGTTTTTTCTTCTTCGACAGGAGCAGCTGCTACAGGTGCAGCCATCGCCATGGGAGCAGCGGCGGATACGCCAAATTCTTCTTCGAGAGCCTTAACCAGCTGAGACAGTTCGAGAACCGTCATGTCTTTTACGATATCGATAATTTCTTGGGTCTTGCTCATTGTAAATCCTCCTTAATAATTAAACATAATTTCTCAATAGTCCGGGGATGATGTTAATACTCCCCGCATAGCTGTTTCTGACCAGCATTTTATTAGCTGGCCTTCTTTTCCCGAACCTGGTCAATGGCCCTGACAAATCCGGTAATATTGGCCTGCAGCGCCCGTACGAAGCTGGCAATCGGAGCCTGCATGGTTCCCACCACCATAGAAAGAAGCACTTCGCGTGAAGGCAGTTCAGCCAGTGCAGTAACCTCAGTGGCGCTGATTATTTTTCCTTCCAGCACACCGGCCTTGATGGAAAAGTTCTTGTTTTTTCTAGCCTTGCCAAACTCGAAAAGAGTTTTAGCCGGCCCCACCATATCCTCTTCAGAAAACATAACCGTGTTAGGCCCGGTTAAATATTCAGCTTTTGGATCTTGTCCCAGCTTTTCCATGGCAAAGCGCAACATGGTGTTCTTATAAACCTTAAATTCCACACCAGGAGCACGCAGCTTGTTTCTGAGATCGGTAATCTCCTCGACAGACAATCCGCGGCAATCAGTGAAGACAACCAGCGCGGACTTTTTCAGCTTTTCTTCGATTTCTTGAACAATAAGTTGTTTTTGCTCGGTTTTCGGCATTCATTTCACCCCCTTTGTTTGCCCGGTGATATAAAAAGCCTCCACATATACTTGCAGAGGCTGTGATCCGATCAATATCGGCTTTATCATTAAACCTCGGCAGGCAGTTTTACTATTATGGCTTTCGCCACCGGCTTTCTACAGTTGTATTGTGCATATTTAATTGTTATCAGCGGTTAATCAGCTGCGGCCAGCAGTCATAAGCGTCAACTGGTTCACCTTGACTCCAGGTCCCATGGTAGAACAAACATTGACCGAACGCATGTAGGTTCCCTTGGCGGCAGCCGGCTTCGCTTTGACCAGGGCTTCTGATATAGTATTTAGATTATCCAGAAGCTTTTCGGGTTCAAAGGATACTTTGCCGATGGGAACATGGATAATAGATGTTCTATCTACACGATATTCGATACGCCCGGCTTTCAATTCTTTGATCGTCCGTTCGACATCGAAAGTGACGGTTCCTGATTTAGGATTGGGCATCAGACCCCTGGGTCCCAGTATCTTCCCCAGCTTGCCAACAACCCCCATCATGTCGGGAGTAGCAACGGCTACATCGAAATCAAACCAGCCGCCCTGGATCTTTTCAGCCATGTCATCGCCGCCTACGAAATCAGCCCCGGCAGCTTCAGCTTCCCGGGTTTTTTCGCCCTTGGCAAACACCAGCACGCGCACCACTTTACCGGTTCCGTGCGGCAGGCTCACCGTGCCCCTTACTTGCTGGTCGGCGTGCCTCGGATCAACTCCCAGCTTAAAATGGGCTTCTACGGTTTCATCAAACTTGGCTGTGGATACTTCTTTAACCAGGCTCAATGCTTCCAGCGGTTCGTACAGCTTCAGCCGGTCAATCTTTTCAGTCGCCTGTTTGTAGGCTTTGCTTCTTTTCATTCTCGTTTCCTCCTTGTGGTCCTGCGGAATAAATCCTGCCACTTCTGCTGCACTGACAGCGCAGCGTGCATTCCGTCTATTTGCGGTATGCTTTAGTCTTCGATTTCAATACCCATACTGCGGGCGGTTCCTGCAATCATGTCAACTGCCGCATCCAGATTAAACGCATTCAGATCGTCTTTCTTAATCTCGGCAATTTCGACCAGCTTGTCCCTGCTGATCTTGGCTACTTTCTTGCGGTTAGGCTCGCTGGACCCCTTTTCCACGCTGGCCGCCTTTTTAAGCAAATCCGACGCAGGCGGGGATTTCAACACGAAAGTAAATGAACGGTCTTCAAACACAGTGATTTCGACCGGAATAATATATCCCGCCTTATCTGCTGTCCGCGCATTATAGTCCTTTACGAAGCCCATGATATTGACTCCGTATTGACCTAGAGCCGGTCCGACCGGAGGAGCAGGAGTCGCTTTGCCGGCGGGAATATGCAAGGAAACCTTGCCTAGAACTTTTTTGGCCACTTTATACACCTCCTTATAAGAGAATAGCTGCAAATCTATGTTACATCTTTTCGATCTGCTCGTAATCCAGTTCTACCGGGGTTTCACGTCCAAACATAGTTATTGAAACCCTTACTTTGCCGCGTTCCACCAGGAGCTCTTTTACGATGCCTTCAAAGTTTTCGAAGGGGCCGTTTCTAACCCGGATTGCTTCCCCAATGGCGACATCCATAACCCTGGGTTTACGATCGATCAAACCCATGCGCTGGAAAATAATATGCATTTCATCCTCACGCAGCGGAATCGGTTTGGTACCGCTACCAACAAATCCTGTAACGCCAGGTGTCCGATAAACTACTCGCCATGAATCATCATCCAAATGCATATTAACCAGAACGTAACCCGGAAAAATACGGCGCATGGTTAAACGCTTCTTGCCGCCTTTGTATTCAATTTCTTCCTCATCAGGAATGAGAATCTGAAATACCTTATCCTGCATACCCATGGATTCTACCCTTTTAGTCAGGTCCACCTTGATCTTGTTTTCATAGCCGGAATAAGTATGAACCACATACCATTCGCCGTGGGCCTGTTCAAGAATCTCATTAATATCCAGCATTTCTCGCGGCTTTTCCAGGGGCTCGTCCTTTTTCTTCCTGCTAATTGGCGGCACCCGCCTTTCCAAATGCAACAAAAAGCTTGTCCAATAGAATTGCAAGGCCACTGTCGAATAACCACAGAATCATTCCAAAAACGATAACTGTGAAAATAACGACACCGGTATACGCCAGCAGCTGTTGACGGCTTGGCCAGGTTACTTTCTTCAGTTCGTTATAAACGCTGACCAGGTAATCCCTGGCACCTTCATAACGAACCACTACTGCGTTGACTTCAGGGGCTTTTTCTTTTGCCACTGCGCTTCACATCCCCCTATTTGGTTTCGCGATGAAGTGTATGAGTGTTGCAAAACTTGCAATACTTCTTAACTTCGAGCTTCTCCGTATGCTTCTTCTTATCCTTGGTATAATTGTAATTCCGCTGCTTGCACTCACTGCATGCCAGGATTATACCGACTCTCATGTTTGCCACCTCCAATTGAGCTCGCAAAAATACTGAAATAATTTATCACATTTCTGCACTTAAAACAATCTAAATATTACGCGCTTATTCGGCCAGCGAGGTTACAACGCCGGCGCCTACGGTGCGTCCGCCTTCGCGGATGGAGAACTTCAGTCCTTCTTCGACTGCTATAGGGGTAATGAGGTCAATCGCCATCTGGATATTGTCGCCCGGCATTACCATTTCCACTCCTTCAGGCAGTTGAATGACTCCGGTTACGTCTGTAGTTCTGAAATAGAACTGCGGTCTGTAACCCGGGAAAAACGGAGTGTGGCGGCCGCCTTCTTCCTTGGACAGCACATATACTTCTGCATTGAACTTGGTCAGCGGATGGATGCTGTTCGGCTTGGCCAATACCATGCCTCTTTCAACATCTTTTCTGTCTACGCCGCGCAGCAGTGTGCCTATATTGTCACCCGCTTCAGCATAGTCCAAAAGCTTTCTGAACATTTCTACGCCGGTTACTATATGCTTGCGGATTTCTTCGCGCATGCCCACTATCGCTACTTCGTCCCCTACCTTGACTGTGCCTCTTTCAACCCTGCCTGTGGTTACTGTGCCGCGCCCGGTAATCGTAAACACGTCTTCTATCGGCATCAGGAACGGCTTGTCTACCGCTCTCTCCGGCATCGGTATATATGAATCAACCGCGTCCATCAGTTCCCATATCTTGCCGCACCACTGGCAGTCTTTTGAACTGCAGCCGCATTCCAGGGCTTTCAAGGCTGAACCCTGAATCACCGGAATGTCGTCTCCCGGGAATTCGTAATAGGTTAGCAGTTCTCTGATTTCCATTTCAACCAGTTCTAAAAGCTCGTCGTCGTCTACCATGTCCACTTTGTTCATAAATACTACGATGTAAGGAACCCCTACCTGACGGGCCAGCAGAATGTGTTCGCGGGTCTGAGGCATCGGGCCGTCGGCCGCTGATACTACCAGGATCGCTCCGTCCATCTGGGCCGCTCCGGTTATCATGTTCTTTACATAGTCAGCGTGGCCGGGGCAGTCAACATGCGCATAGTGCCTTGTTTCTGTCTGGTATTCTACGTGCGCTGTGTTGATCGTGATGCCACGGGCTTTTTCTTCCGGGGCTTTGTCTATTTCAGCATATGACGTCGCTACCGCTCCGCCTACTTTGCTCAAGCACAGAGTTATCGCCGCCGTCAATGTCGTCTTGCCATGGTCTACGTGACCGATCGTACCAATGTTCAGATGCGGTTTCGTTCTTTCGTATTTCTGTTTTGCCATTTCTTTCTTCACCTTTCCTTCATCATCTTTTTATCAGTCTGGACTCTGACGGCAGGAACATCAGACCAATGATAAAAGCATTTCTCTTCGTCTTTTCTAATCGGTCTGCAGAAAACACCAAAATATTAAACTAAAAACTAATTGAAAGGAGTGGGCTTCGCCCACTCCTTATATTTTATAAATGGTAGCGGCGAAGGGAGTCGAACCCCTGACACTACGGGTATGAACCGTATGCTCTGGCCAGCTGAGCTACGCCGCCTTAAATGGAGCCCTTAACCGGACTTGAACCGGTGACCTCATCCTTACCAAGGATGCGCTCTGCCGACTGAGCTATAAGGGCATAGTGTTTTTGGTTGCGGGAGCCGGACTTGAACCGGCAACCTTCGGGTTATGAGCCCGACGAGCTACCAACTGCTCCATCCCGCGTCGTAAATGGTGGAGGGAGAAGGATTCGAACCTTCGAAGGCATCGCCAACAGATTTACAGTCTGCCCCCTTTGGCCGCTTGGGTATCCCTCCCGGTGTGAGGATAGCCACTGTTCCCCAAAAGAACTGCGTTATCCCTACTAACAGCCTTTATATTTAATCACAGATTACATGCTTTTGCAAGGGCCTTTTTAACTTTTTCCGGGTCCGTTGCGTAGCCCTTCAAATCTGCGATCAGACGTTTTTAAGCACTTGATTTGCCCTTCCAATCTGCTCCCAGCCTGGATCTAAACGTCCGGAACCCTTGCGCTAATTGCCCAATAATACCTTATTCATGGTACAATAAAATAAATATATTTAATTAAACAGGTGATGCTTAATTCCTGATTATCCGGCCAGACAATTTGAAAACTGAACTACGAAACCGTCAGATAATATACCGGTTTTGTAATTTCCTTCTAAAAGGAGGCGACATTTTATGGATTACGATCTGATGGAACTGCACCGCCGTCTTAGGGAGATGCTGCTCAACCTGGCCAGCGTTCGTGACAATATTGAAATTTTGATGGACCGTCTGCCTCTTTATTCCTACGAGGATGTCATGGAAGAGCTTCTCAATAGCTGGGCGCAAGGCGGACGAAACCGGAGAGAGGAACGGGGCGAGCGGGGACTCATGTAACCAGGGACTCCTGAAAACAAAATGAGCGGAAAGCGCATGACCTGACCAAGCAGCCGAATGAATCGGCTGCTTTATTGTGTCTTCGCCGTGACATCGTTTTTTGGCCACAGCTCACGTTTATGAAGCAGCGCAGGGATTGCTTGCCTTTTAGCAATTTGTTTGATTTGCGAGATAATTAAAGCAGTCACACAATACGACATTTTTCTAAGGATTTCCCTTTTCTGAGACGATAATATGACCACAGACACTTCAGGTACATAAAACCCGAAACCGCAGCAATTGTCATCCAAGGATGGAGACCGCCTTGAGTCACGGAAGTGCAGTTCAAGGCAGAACAAGGAGGTATTAGCTATGTTTGCATTTGGATGGGGTATGTATCAAATGGCTCATTTATGCTTCCGTATCCGTATCGAAACCGAACATGCCCGGAAGCTGCCCTCAGGCCGATAGGCTTAAGCGTCAAAGCGAGGGACATAAGCAGCCAATCCTGGCGGTCATCGCCACCAGGGCTGGCTGTTTTCATGTTCAGGACTCCAACTGTTCCATAGCCGGAGGTGCATTGTTAAGGCCAGGCATCGCAGCCGTTATGGAATCAGTCTATAACCAATTCCAGGTTCGGTTAGAATGTACCGGGGGCGGTTGGGATCCACCTCTATTTTCCGGCGCAACTGGCTGATGTAAATGCGCAAATACTGATTTTCCTCCTGACGTTCCGCTCCCCAGACCTGACCGAGAAGCTGACGATGAGTCAGCACCTTACCGGAATTAATCATCAATATCTTCAAGAGCTCATATTCGGTAGGAGTGAGCTTGATCTCGGAACCCCTGATTATCACCCGGCGTTGAACCAGGTCCATTTCAAGCTCGCCAGCTGCAAGAACCGGTTCTTCCTTTTGGCCGCCTTGATGCCGCAGAGCCACTCTGACTCGTGCCAGTAGTTCGGCCATGCCGAAAGGTTTGGTAAGATAATCGTCAGCACCGTTGTCCAATGCTTTGACCTTGTCAGACTCGTGCTCGCGCACGGACAGGATAATGATCGGAACGGAACTCCATTCGCGCACACGCTCTATCACGGTCAAACCGTCCATATCAGGCAATCCCATATCAAGGACAATCAGATCTGGCTTGATCATAACCGCTTGTTTCAGGCCTGCCTCACCGCTCGCGGCCTCGAAGAATCCAAAACCATGAGCCTTGAATCCAATTTCAAGCAGGCGGCGTATTTCATTTTCGTCATCAATGACCAGGATTCGTGCTCCCATCTGAAACCGCCTCCTCTCCGGACGATTCATCTATTTGTACGCGCAGTGTGTCCTCCATTGGAAGAGCTATCGATACAATGCTGCCGCCCTCCTGGCGATTCTCAAACCAGATTCTTCCACCATGAGCTTCAATTATCCCTTTGCAAATAGAAAGCCCCAGCCCGCTGCCGCTGACACTTAATGGAGACTGCAGCCGGTAAAACTTGTTAAATACATCTTCTTCCTGTCCCGGCGGTATGCCGCTGCCTTGATCCGCAACGGTCAGAATAATTTCCCCTGCTTCCAGCCGCCCTTCCAGAAGAATATCACTGCCGGCTGGAGAATACTTGGCTGCATTGTCCAACAGGTTTAAAAGCACTTGTTCAATTAATACATAATCTACCTTTACCAGCGGCAAATCAGCCGCCAACTCAACATGTACCGAATGATCCTGCGCGACTTCCTCGCTTTGATGAAGAACTACGCCAATGATGTCCTGCAAGTCATAATAGTCACGATGAAGCCTCATCAAACCGCTTTCTATTCTGGCTAAATCCAGCAGGTTTCCTACGACGCGGTTCATGCGCAACGAGCCTTTCTTAATGCTCTCCAGCAATTGCTTCCTTTGCTCGGAGCCGTATATGTCTCCTTCCTCGAGCAAGCAGGTCACTGAACCAATAATAGCCGACAGCGGAGTCCGCAAATCATGCGAGATGGAATTAAACAGGGCGGTCCGCAGGCGTTCGCTCGCTTCCAGCTGGCGGATTTCTTCGGCATCCCGGGCCAGCTTCAACCGGCCAATCGATAGTGCCGCCAGGCCGTTCAAAGCCTGAAGTAGATCATTTTGCTCATGGGTCAGATGGCTATCCCTGGTCCGGATTCCCATAACGCCCAGTTTTTCTTCATTCGCCAATAAAGGCAAATACAGGCCATAAGCTCCTGGCAAAGTGTCAGTGCCGGAACCGGAAATCTGCTCATGATGAAAACACCACTCGGCCACTGCCAATTCACTGGATTCCATGGCCATAGGGCTTTCCGGATGGCTTGCTGCTGCAATATTTATCCGCTCGCCAGCATAGTCCGGGAGCAGGATGACTGCCTCTGCATCCAGCGTTCGCGCAATATGTTCAACGACTGTTTTAATTAGAGCATTTAGATCGGTCACTGCGGTGGTTTCCCGAGCCAAATCATACAGGGTTCTTATACGCGCTTCACGCCTGGTTGCATCCCTTACCCGGTATCGCAAACGGTCTGAAAGCGTGCTTATAGTTAGAGCCACAGCCATGAATACCAGGAAAGTGATCAGATATCGTGTATCCTGAACGGTAAGCCGCCCTACCGGCGGAATAAAGAGGATATCAAAACAGAGCACACCGGTTACAGCCGCATATAATGCTGGCCAAAATCCCCAACGAGCCGAGGCAATTAGTACGGGCACGAGAAAGAGCATTCCGATATTGGTTAACCCCAGCTGCTCCCCACCTAACTGGCCGCAAAGCACGATTAATGACACCAGTATGCTGACCCCAAAATAAGGGATTAAGCGCGGTTTAGGCCTGACCGGGCCGGTTTGCTCCTTCTTTTCAATGTATTCAGGATCGCCTGGGATAACATGCACGCTCATCCCGGCGCTGCCTCGAACAATCTCATCCACGACAGAACCCTGGATAATTTCCAGCCAGCGCGGCCGGAGGGGCTTCCCTAAAACGATCTGCGACACATTATAACGGCGAGCCACCGACAAAATACCATCCGCAATATTGGAATCATAGGTAGATATGACCTTCGCGCCCAAATCCTCTGCAAGCTGAAGATTTAAGTTAAGGGTCTTTTGGGCTTGTAAACCCTTCTCTTTGTAACGAGGTTTTTCGATATAGACAACCAGAAGTTCCGCTTTTAAATGAATGGCCATTTGACTGGCCCGGCGCAACACGTGAATTCCGAAGGGACTGCTGCTGATGCAGGCCATGACCCGGTCAGCCGCTGGCCAGGGAAGATCTATACCGTGAGTCTTGCGGTACTCCTCCATCTGCTGATCCACGCGGCTGGCGGCCTGTCTGAGCGCCAGCTCCCGCAGGGCATTAATATTGCCCGGGCGAAAGAAGTGAGTTAAAGCCTTCTCTGCCATATCTGGAACATATACTTTGCCGTCCTTCAACCTCCCAATAAGCTCTTCCACAGGAATATCAACCAGTTGCACCTGATCGACCCTCTCCATAAAACGATCCGGTACAGTTTCCCGTACATGAATGCCGGTAATCTGCTTGATGCTATCGTTTAGACTCTCCAGGTGCTGAATATTCAAGGTTGTATATACATGAATACCGGCTTCCAGTAGCTCTTCGATATCCAGGTAGCGGCGAGGATGGCGCGAACCCGGTACATTGGCATGCGCCAGTTCGTCTACCAGAACCAGCTGCGGGCGCTGGCTTAAAATTGCATCAAGATCCATTTCTATAAGCTGTTTGCCGCGATATTCGAGCATACGTGGCGGGATGGCCGGCAGGCCTTCGACTAGAGCCTGGGTTTCTTTGCGCCCGTGAGTTTCCACCCAGCCGATCGCCACGTCAATGCCTTCAGAGCGTCGTTCGTGAGCAGCCTCCAGCATTGCATAGGTTTTACCCACACCAGCAGCAGCACCTATAAACACGGTCAGCCGCCCTTTGCTTTGCTTATTTATTTTGGCCAGGATCGCATCGGGATCTCGCTTCGAATCATCAATCATAACGATACCTCTTCAGCATGATCGGATTAATAATCAGCCTGGCTGATGAAAGATACCTGAACACAGCGTTCATATCAATTAGCTGCGCTGGTTCATACTGTCCTGAATCGAATCCAGCCGGATATTAAGCAATAATACATTGACTCGCGGCCGGCCCCAAATTCCCAGTGTCCGTTCTTCAGTGCAATCTTCTATCAGTTTTTGCACCTGTTCTGGCGCCATGTTACGGGCCTGGGCAATCCTTGCAACCTGCAGCGATGCACTTTCCGGACTGATATGGGGATCGAGACCGCTCGCTGAAGCGGTTGCCAGATCTGATGGAATGGGTGAAACATCTGAAATATTGTTTTCTTGCCGGATCTGTACCGTCCGGTCATGAACCTGAACGATTAAATCCTGATTAAGCGGCCCCAGGTTAGATGCGCCCGAAATCGTCATATCTTTGTCAATAGTTGCTGCCGACGGTCGGCCGTGGAAATACTGCGGCAGTGAAAACGGCTGCCCAATTAGCCAGGACCCTGCAATATGCCCGTTAATAACTGCAAGCGAGCCATTTGCCTGATCTGGCGATACTATTTGCGATAATGCTGTAATACTTAAAGGATACAACAAACCGGTCAAGATAGTCATTATCAGCAACATCAGTGCAGCATGTTTCAGAGTAGTCAGCATCATCTTCACCCCTTCAAGCCAGCCGGAGGGCAACTAGAATCAAATCAATGATTTTGATTCCAATAAACGGTACAAAAATGCCTCCCAGGCCATAAACCAGCACGTTCTTGCGCAGAATCGCGGCTGCTCCTATCGGGCGATATTCAACGCCCCTCAGGGCCAGGGGCACCAGAAATACAATAATCAACGCATTGAAAATGACCGCCGAAAGGATGGCGCTCTGTGGAGTGGCCAGAGCCATCAAATTCAATTTCCCCAGTACCGGATAGTTTACGGTAAAAAGAGCCGGAATAATCGCAAAATATTTGGCCACATCATTGGCAATGCTGAAGGTCGTCAGAGAACCGCGCGTCATCAGCAACTGCTTGCCAATTTCCACGATTTCCAGCAGCTTGGTCGGATTGCTATCCAAATCAACCATGTTGCTGGCTTCTTTGGCTGCTTGCGTGCCGCTGTTCATCGCAACCCCTACGTCCGCTTGAGCAAGTGCTGGAGCATCATTGGTGCCGTCTCCAGTCATAGCTACAAGGTTTCCTCCAGCCTGGTATTCACGAATGAGTTTCAGCTTATTTTCTGGTGTAGCTTCAGCCAGGAAATCATCGACGCCGGCTTCAGCCGCTATAGCAGCTGCAGTCAAAGGGTTGTCTCCTGTTATCATTATCGTTTTGATGCCCATGCGCCGGAGCTGGGCAAAACGCTCGCGAATTCCGCCCTTTACAACATCTTTTAAGTGTATAACTCCAAGCACATTGGCGCCTTCAGCAACCACAAGGGGGGTTCCTCCTTCTCTCGCCACGCACTCCACGGCGGCCCGGACCTCCTGCTTAATAAACCCGCCACTGGTTTGCACATACCTCTCCACCGCGTCATATGCGCCTTTGCGAATTTCCCGTTCCGGAAGCACCACTCCGCTCATGCGGGTGTGAGCGCTGAACGGAATAAAGGTTCCGCCCAGGCTTGCCATGTCCCTTTCGCGAATATTGAACAATTTCTTGGCTAATACCACGATACTTCGTCCTTCAGGAGTTTCATCCGCCAGCGAAGAAAGCTGGGCTGCATCACCCAAACGTTCGGCGGAGACTCCTGGCGCTGCAATGAATTCCACGGCCATGCGGTTGCCGAGCGTTATGGTTCCAGTTTTGTCCAGCAGCAACACATTGACATCTCCGGCTGCTTCGACTGCCCTTCCCGACATCGCCAGTACGTTGCGCTTCAGCAGGCGATCCATGCCGGCAATGCCTATGGCACTCAATAATCCTCCAATAGTGGTAGGAATCAGGCAAACCAGCAATGCAATTAAAACCGGGATCGGGATGGCACTGCCAGCATAAACCGCGAAGGGCTCAAGGCTGACTACAACCAATAGAAAAATGATGGTCAAACCCACCAGCAATATGGTCAAGGCGATCTCATTGGGGGTTTTTTGCCTCCGCGCCCCTTCCACCAGGCTGATCATGTGATCAATAAACGTTTCTCCTGGATTGGCTGATATTTTCACTTTAATCCAATCGGACAAAACCTTGCTTCCACCGGTGACGGAGCTGCGGTCACCTCCTGATTCGCGTATTACCGGTGCAGATTCTCCAGTGATCACGCTCTCATCAACAGATGCAATGCCTTCAATTACCTCACCATCACTCGGTATGATGTCACCCGCTTCTACCAGCACGACATCGCCAGCATGCAGCAGAGACGCAGATACCAGTTCTATTTTTCCTTCCGCCATCTTCTTGGCGGTGGTTTCGTTGCGAGTCTTGCGCAGGGCTTCTGCCTGTGCCTTCCCGCGTCCTTCAGCCATGGCCTCCGCAAAATTGGCAAACACAACGGTTATCCATAACCATAAAGCCAGTTGTATTGTAAAACCCTGTGTGCCAGACATAACAGCCAGATCCTTAATCGCATAGCAAGTGGCGGTCAGTGCGCCAATAAAAACCACAAACATCACGGGATTGCGAAATTGCACACGGGGATTAAGCTTTCGAAAAGCGTCCTTAAGAGCCCCTTCAATAAGTGCCAGCTGAAATGGAGATTCAGTCAGCTTTTTTTCCCGAAAAGACGTGGGGTGGTCAATTGCAGGTCTTCCTAACGCGTTCATTATTACGCCCCCCCGGAAATCATCATCAGATGTTCGACAATCGGCCCCAGCGCCAATGAGGGAAAAAATGTCAGGGCCCCAACGATAAAAATGACGGCGGCTAACAAAAAAGGGAAAAGCCCATTGCCGGTATCAAACGATCCCGCTGACAGCGGAACGCTTTGTTTGCCGGCCAGATTGCCGGCAATAGCCAGAACTGGAACAATGACTCCGAAACGCCCGGCTATCATGGCAAAGGCCAGCCCAAAATTCCAAAACGCTGAATTGGCGTTTAACCCGGCAAAAGCGCTGCCATTGTTGCCGCTGGCCGAAGCAAATGCGTATATCATTTCAGTGAAACCGTGTGGCCCCGCATTGAGAACCGATGAATCACCCTGGCCGGTTGCAATTGCCACGACTGTACCCAGCAAAATGAACGCCGATGGGACCAGAATAGCCAGGGTTGCCATTTTGATATCCCAGCTTTCAATCTTTTTGCCGATGTATTCAGGGGTCCGCCCCACCATTAATCCGATAATAAAGACGGTAATTATCACAAAAATGAGTATGCCATAGAAACCTGAACCGATACCGCCAAAAATCACCTCGCCCATCATTATGAACAATAGCGGAGCCAGGGCTCCCAGAGGAGTCATGCTGTCATGCATTTCATTAACGGCTCCACATGAAGCGGCAGTGGTAGCCAGGGCAAACATACTTGAGTCAACCGGGCCGAAACGCATTTCTTTGCCTTCCATCGCAGTCGGAGCTGATATTCCTTGAGCTGCCAGCAAAGGATTGCCATATGTTTCGGCATTCAGTGTTGCTCCAAATCCGGCTAGGAAGAGCAGAATCATCGCAGCCAGCAGGACTGTTCCTTGCCGTCGATTTCCGGACATAGTGCCGAAGGTGGCAGTAAGAGCAGCCGGGATTAGTAATATACCCAATATTTCCAGGAAATTGCTAATAGGGTTAGGATTTTCAAATGGGTGGGCGGAATTAGCATTGAAGAACCCTCCGCCATTGGTTCCGATTATTTTTATGGCTTCCTGAGATGCCACTGGGCCCATGGCAATCACTTGCCTGGCGCCCTCCATGGTGGTTACAGTTTCATATGGCTTAAGGTTCTGTATCACGCCTTGTGACAAGAGCAACAGCGCCATTATCACAGCCAGGGGGACCAGGATTCGGATAACTGCCCGGGTGATGTCCATCCAGAAATTGCCGATCTGATCGGTGCGTTGCCGCACAATGCCCCTGATGAACGCGATGGCAACTGCCAGGCCGGTCCCTGCCGACAGGAAGTTTTGAACGGTGAGAGCCGTCATTTGGCTGAAATAGCTCATCGTATTTTCTCCGGCATAAGCCTGCCAGTTGGTGTTAGTTGTGAAGCTTACGGCCGTATTAAAGGCGAGCACGATTGGAACTGAATCCAGGCCTTCGGGATTGAACGGAAGATTCTCCTGCAACAATAGAATAACGAAAAAAAGCAAGGCGCCCAGGGCGTTGAAAATGATCAGGGCACTCGCATAGCCTTTCCAGTTCATTTCCACTTCCGCTTTAACCCCGGCCATCCGTAAAATCCACCGTTCAATTGGGAGGAAAATGGCATCACCGGAACAAGGCCCTTCAGAAAAACAGGCTGCCATATAGCGGCCCAGTGGATATGCGAGCAGTACCAGCGTAATCATCAGGATAGAGATTTGTATAACGCCTGCAGCAATCATTACAGCGCCTCCGCTCTGAAAAGAGCATAAATTAAGTAGACAAACAAGCCGGTTACAATCACACCCAACGCCAGCATTTCAAACATAACCGCATCTCCTTACCAACTGGATTTCCTGGTTCATATTTTCATTATATAAACCGGGAAAATGCCTGTCTGTAAAGGAATCAGCTATTGATATAAAAAAGATGTAAAGAAAGGACTACGGGTGTCCAATTCAGAGCTCCTCAATCGCTTGCAATGGTCACAATATCATCAATGGCCGGTATTCTCCCCCATCCTTGGGAAGCCGACGAACCGCGCTTTTTATTTCGCAACCTCTGGGAAAAATTTCTGGCAGGTGTCAAAGGGCAGATTTTTGGAATAGTGTCAAACACAAAAGCCCCGAATAATCGGGGCTTTGCATATCTTGATATTTAATTATGGAGCCGAGCACAGGATTTGAACCCGCAACCTGCTGATTACAAATCAGCTGCTCTACCGTTGAGCTAGCTCGGCCCAACGCGAATATTCTATACGCTGGCGCAGGCAAAGTCAAGGCTAAAAGAAAGCCGCTGCCTTTCGGACAGCGGCTCAGACCGATGACAAAAGCGAATCTCATCGTTATATCACAAAGACCGCTCAATCAACGTACGTTGAGTACGCCTCAATCGCGGCCTTTGCTCATAACGCGACCTTCGCGTTTTCTCATCTGTCTGACTTTGTCAACACACTGATAAAGCCGCTCCGCGGCTTTCTTGAGCTAGCTTTTATGCATGCTTTTTCTCTTCCATATATTTTTCCACCTTGCGCTTGACCCGTTGCAGAGCGTTGTCAATCGACTTTACGTGACGCCCCAGCTCTTCGGCCATTTCCTGGTAAGACTTGCCTTCCAGGTAAGCGGTCAGTACCTGCCACTCCAAAGAGGACAGCATTTCACCCATGCGCCTTTCAATTACCTTGAACTCTTCCCGGCTGATCATCAGGTCTTCGGGATTGTTCATACGGGCCGTGGAAAGGATATCCAGCAGGGTGCGATCTGATTCTTCATCGTAATAAATCGGCTTGTTCAATGATATGTATGAATTAAGCGGAATGTGTTTCTGTCGAGTGGCTGACTTTATTGCAGTGATCATTTGACGGGTAATGCACAGCTCTGCGAAAGCCCGAAAAGATGACATGCGGTCCGAGCGATAATCCCTTATTGCCTTAAAAAGACCAATCATTCCTTCCTGGATAATGTCTTCGCGATCCGCGCCAACCAGGAAATATGAACGAGCCTTGCCTTTGACGAAATTCTTATATTTCTCCACAAGGTACTCTACGGCGTATGTATCTCCTTGCTGAGCGATCAGAACGATTTCTTCGTCGGCCATATCCATATGGACATATTCCACGCACTTAAATGCTACGGCTGTTCCTATCATTGCCATCCTCCCAACCATTTATCACAATATGTTATAAAATGGGCATAAAAAAATACGCTTGAAGACGGGCTACATCGCTAATTATAGAGCCTTGTTCCAGATGGGTCAAGGCCTGGTTGGGCACAATAAATCGTCAGCAATACCTATATTTCACACTTTTGGTGGCTGGCCTTCGACATTTTATAACATTTTGTAATGTTGTTGAATACTGGATAATCATTTTGACTGTCTCTTAAGCACCTCATAAATGCAGACTGCAGCAGCGATCGATGCATTCAGGGAAGAGATCTTGCCGCATAGAGGGATTTTCACCAGCAAATCACAGTTTTCCTTAACCAGCCGGCGTATCCCCCGGTCTTCTCCGCCTACCACAAGCACGACGGGCAGGGGTATGTTAGCCGAAAACAAATCCTGATTTGCCTCCATATCGGCTCCTACAACCCACATTCCCTTGCTTTTCAATAGCTTGATCGTTTCGACTAAATTTTTAACCCGGGCGATCAGCATATGTTCAACAGCTCCGGCTGAGGTGCGGGATACGGTTTCAGTGACATCAGATGAGGAATGGCGGGGTAAAACAATGCCGTGAACACCGGCACATTCTGCCGTGCGTATGATGGCGCCCAAATTCTGAGGATCTTCGATGCCGTCAAGAATTAAAATGAAGGGCGATTCCTTCTGCATATATGCCTTTTCCAGAATTTCTTCCACTGTGGCATATTCATAATCGTCAACCAGGGCGACCACACCCTGGTGGTTCCCTTCTTTATACATCTGGTCCAGCCGGCTGCGCTCTACCTCCTGGACAAAAATACCTCGCTGTTTGGCCAGCCGCAGGATTTCATCGTACTTCTTGCTGCTTTTGCCTTCCAGAATATATATACGGTGTACATGCCGCCGTGACCGGATGGCTTCCAGAACGCTGTTAGCACCAGATAATTTTGAACCCATTGTTTCACTAACTCCTATAAATCAGGCGAGAATAATCTGCCGCCTGGAATTCGACTACCCGCCATCCCGTTGCCCATTTACTTGATGAAGTTTTCGCGACGGCGCCACAAGAAGACCACAGCCATCACCAGCACACCAATGACTACGACCGCGTCCAAATACTTGGTGTACTCTTCAACTTCGCTCCAATTCTGGCCGAGCACAAAGCCCGCATAAGCCAGAACACTGCTCCATATCAAGCAGCCCAGCGCCGAATAGACAGTGAACCTGATAACGTTCATTTTAGCGGCCCCAGCCGGCAGAGATATGAAGGTGCGCACCCCCGGCATCAGGCGCGAGAAAAACGCTGTACCCTCACCATACTTTTCAAACCACTGGTGCAGCCATTCCTTTTTTTCTTTCGACACCCAGAACAGCAGGCGGGAATCCATCGCATGCTTCCCTATATAGTATGAAACAAGGGAACCAAGGGTCTGCCCAATCGTACCTACCAGCACCACGTCAATAAGGTTAAAGCGACCGGTTGAAGCCAAGAAGCCTGCAAAAGGAAGGATTAGCTCACTGGGAACCGGCACGTTGCAGCTTTCTATGCCCATTAACAATGCAACACCCAGGTATCCAGCAAAACTGATGAAGGCAGTAACATATCCCGCCAGCCAGCCGACTATGGTATCCAACAGTATCCCTCCGTTACAAAAAGGCAGGTTACCCTTTCAGAGATCTGTAAGGGTAACCTGTTATAGATCTAATGGCAATATTACACTATGCCCACATATAAGTCAAAACAGCTGCCACTGCGGTAAATATGATGGATATCACCACCGTAACCTTAATTACTTCTGATTCGATTCCCAGGGCATCGATGGTTGCTGCAGCATTCTGCAATTTGGCCGGAGAAATGACACTGGCCAGGCCGCCGGCAATGGCTGCTCCTGCCAGCACCACCATACCGTTAAGCTTGAGTAGAGCCGAGGTTTCCAGGTGATATTTGGCCAGCATGGCGATGGCTGAAGCTTCGCTGCCGGTAATAAAACCACCCAGCAAGCCCAGATATGTCCCGATTATTGGATACATACCCTTGAAGACAGCAGCCGAACTCTGAGCCAGGATCGACACCATGTTCATATCGGCATGTATTTGCCAGCCACCCTGGAACACACTGTATCCAGAATAAACCATCACATAAGCGATGGCAAAAAAGATGGCGGCAGATAAAACCGGTCGAGGAGCCCGTTTAACCCATTTTCTAGAGATGTCCTTCCATTGCGCAGCAGAGGGACGAACAAAAGCCACTGCTGCAAAGGTGCTTATTAACACCCAGGTGTAAGCCTGCCACAGCATGCGGAGTTCAGCGGGCTTGGCCTGCTTGGCCAGCGCCTGCCCCTTGAGATCGAAAATAGTGGGAATTATCGATACAGCCATACGCAAGTCATCACGAAGGAGCTTCAAAACTGGCGGGTAGAAATTGATGAATAAGCAAGCACTCACCAGGATTATCCAGGGAGCCAGGGCAGCGCCCAGCGACATTTTTTCCTTTACTTCCAGATCGGCGGGGGTTAAAACCGAATTGTCCAGAATCGGCTTTTTTAAGGCCAATAAATATAAAAGCATTATACATACTGTTGCCAGACCGCCAAAAACACCGGTCAGTACGATCCCTTTTCCGATATAAGCGACGGCAATGGCCGAACAGCCCATAGTGAATCCAGCCAGCAGGCAGGGCAGCAAGCCTTCTTTTACCTGCTTGAATCCTCCTACGATCCAGAGCATCCCGAATCCGATCAGGGTTGATATAACCGGCATGTACATTGAAAAGATCTGAGAGGCTGCAGCCAGGGTGGTATCATTCACTTCGCCTCCGGTCAGTTGCACGAATGCGACCAGCGGCGCCCCCAGCAGAGCATATGTGCACAATGAGTCAAAACCAATAGCCGGCAGGGCAACCGCTACAAAAGTTGAATAACCCAGGGCCAGCATAATCGGCGGCAGAATCGAAACTGGAGTGGCTCCAACAGATACCAGCAGAGTCCCTATCCCCATGTTGATAATCATGATCTGCACCGCCTTATCCGATTTAGCGATGGTTTTGACGAATACTACAACACGCTGCAGGGCACCAGTTGATTCCATAAAGGTAATCTGGAAAATCGAGGTAGCCACCATTAATGATATGGGAAAAGAGAGGAGCAGCCCATATAGACTGGCGGTCAATCCAACTTCGACGGGGGTTTGAAATACAACCGCGGCAATGGCAAGAGTGAGGAGCCATCCTACCAGGCCGCTGGTATCTGCCGACCATTTTAGGAAAACCAGCAAGGCCAGCACAACGATAACAGGGAGCAAAATTAATAATACATCCACGAACAACCATCCTCCTATTCTACATTTGTTTTCAAACAATCCGCTGGATATTATATCACAATTTGCATACATTCTTTGTATATAAATGGGACAGAAAGTGAAACTGTCATTGGCTTTTAAGCCAATAGGAACGGGCAGCGGAATGAATAAAGCCCGTGGGCTAAAAAGAAATGTCCCCCGGGCTTTTCGGCACAGAATAAAGCAGGCTCTTCTGGGTTCAGCCTACTGCCTGACGTACTGGATTCCATCAAGTTCCATCACCCACTTGCCATCCACCTGCTTGGGCTCGGAAGTGATTTTCATGGATTTCTTAATCGGCCCCAATCCTATGGTCAGTGTTCCGCTGGCGATAGTGGCGCTGCCACCCTCAACGCTGGTGCTTGACATTTTCAAGTCGCCACCTCCATCCAGGTAGATTTGAACATATGTCCCATCCTTGGCGACCCACTTCCCGGCAAAAGCTTCCTGGTCCTTGGTCAGGGGCGTTTTGCTGGCACAACCTGACATGGCTAGAATTGTCATCATCAACAATGCTGATATGACTGCTTTACTGATGTTTTGCATCTGTTCACCTCCCTCCAGCCCGATATTGGTGATTATGCGGAAATCTTTTCTTACCCAAAACCAGTCCCAATGTTTATTAATATGATAATACCATTCCGGATAATTCTTGCCCAGAGTAACAAACGGTATAAATACCCAGCCATTAAACATTCCCTTAATGTGTATCCCTAAAGCAAATCTCTTGTGGTTTCTTAAATTATTATTAATCTTTAATTTAATCTTTACAGTGCAAATTGCTGTGATATAATCCTGTCTTTGACACTTGCAGAAGGCGAAAAAGCCCCGCAAGCACCTATTATAGGGGATTGCGGGGTTTCTTTATGCAAATAAAAAGTGAGTAACGTTTGCTTAAGACTTAGTAACCTTAAAAATATTTTTCGCCTGTCGAGTGGTCAGTATCTGGTAGTCAGTACGGAAGCCAAAAGCATCATGAAGGCTGTCGGTGAAATCGGTTCTCGTGTAGGTTGGAACGAAGCCTTCGCCCTTGATTTCGTGAAAATTCATGTCCCGCAGACCCTGAACAATCTCGCTGCACGTGTATTGTTCCTCCAGCCGCTTTTCCAGGAGCCTGTATACCACCAAGGCGATAAAACAGGTCATGAAATGCGCCGTTATCCGGTCATCGCGACTAAGGTACACTGGCCGGGCTTTGAACTCGGTTTTCATGATCCGGAAGCACTCCTCGATCCGCCAGCGCCGCTTGTTTATCGCCAGAACGGTTGCAGCGTCGCCATCAAGGTTGGTGCAGACCGCGTAGAAACCGTCAAAAGCCTCCTCTTTCCCAATGACAGTGTTGTCAATTTCATATACCGCCTTGCTGGCCACCTCTCCTTCTGAAGTGACACTGGTTTTCTTGATAAAACGCTTGTAGTCGTTTTGGTTCACCTTATTCAGCTTGCCCAGATTCGTATCCAGGACTTTGTGGGCTCTCTCAATTTGGGCATTTCTGATCTTTCGCTGGTAGTTTTGGTACTTGAGCGAAAAAGACACGATGAGCTTCTGTTCCAGCCCGTCTTCCACAATCCAGCGCTCCTTGTAAAAAGTCTTCTCCCAGTCCTTCTCCTCATCAAGCATATCCAGACTGTATTTTGAGCTGTCGCCAGGCAGGAGCCAGCCTTCAGGGCTTAAGGCCCATTCCTTCAGGTGCTTCTTCAGCTTCTTGACTGACTGCGTAGTTATGAAAGCACGGTCGCCCTGGTTATTGAACTTGCGGTTGCTATTGGAAGCGAGCCCGGCATCAGTACAGACGATGAACTTGGAGCAATTAAAATCGGACAGTATTTTTTCCTCCAGCGGCTTTAGAGTCAGCTGCTCATTAGTATTGCCTTTGCCAATATATATAGCCAGGGGTATCCCGTCCCCATCCATGAACAGTCCCATCTGGACGATGGGGTTGGGGCGATGCTCCTTGGAATAGCCGTATTGCTTGATGCCTGACTCCTGCTCTATTTCAAAGAAATAGTTGGTGCAATCGTAATACAGCACCTTCGTATTCCTCTTTGAAACAGCCAGGCTGTTGGCGTAAAGGGAAGCCTGGATAAAATCGGCCTCCTTGGCGATAACCTCCAAAGCACGGTAGATTTGGTGGAGGTCAAACGAAGGCTGCTCCATGAACATGGAGGAATCCTGGTATGTAGAAAGCTTGGAAGAAGGGTAGATGATCCTGGCGTAGACCAGCCTGGATAGGATGGAGTCCAGGTCGAAAGAGAACTTGTATTTTTTAGCGATGGTTTGGCACATTTTATCAAGCTTGAGCTCGTGATAGATCTTTTGCAGGAACAGGTAGCCGCCATTGAATAACTGCTGCTGGCCTTTATCAATAATCTTGACCGGTGAATACTTGACCAGGACTTCACGCTTGTTCTCTTTTTCCTGCCGGTTAAGCTCCGCGATGTACTCTTTAGCCCATTCATAAGGATCTTGCCCGCCCAACTTATCCAGGAGTTCAGCGTACGTGCCAAGCTTTTCCACGATCTTGGAGGAATGAACGCCATTCACATAGGTGGACCTTATTACATAAAGCGAAGCAGCATTTTTAGATTTAGTAACCTTCAACCGCATCAAAACACCTCCAATCCCTTATATTATACCGCTGTACTCAACTGTACTCAACTGTACTCAATAGCAAAATGGTAAAATTGACAAAAAAATAAGCCCCTGTCGGGCTTTTCAAGGCTTTTTCTTCTATTCAACTGTCAAAGACCCGTATCCCTAAAGCAAATCTCTTGTGGTTTCTTAAATTATTATTAATCTTTAATTTAATCTTTACAGTGCAAATTGCTGTGATATAATATCATTCATTGGTATGGTGATTATTGGTATAGCCATTATGTGGCAAAGTATATTTCCTTAATTGTATTTCTTTACCTAATGTGTTTTTCGACTTTTTTCGCCTGGCGTTTTTGGCTCAAGGTCCCGGTTTATGTCAATATCGATATTTATTTAGGTTTTTTGTCTCTTTTTTCTCGGGATGCATTTACTATCTCTAGCAAGTGAGGTATAGTGTAACCAGGTAGAAAATAGTTATTTTAGGTCCGCAAGTCCGGCTCGCTACAACAGATGCAGCAATAATCACAGCAACGTACTAGTAATTGTCAATTTTAGTCACACAAGTATTCGCAGCAACATCATGTAATAATCGCAGCAATTTTTTTCTACCGGACTTTAATAATGGCGCTCCTGGGTTTTTCCCGGGAGCGCCATTATATTTATACCGCCGGTCTGTGTGTTAGCAGCAGCGGCTGCCAGGTTGATTGATAGTGCAGTGCTGCACCGTCAATGCAAAAGGAGCCAATCAGGAGCGCGGTGCTTAACCAAGTCCCAGGCGCATGCCAATCTGGTATACTGCAAATGAGACAATCCAGGCTAGCGCCATCCCGTAAGCAACTGAAAACAGCGGCCAGCGAAACGACTTGCTTTCCCGGGCAATACTGGCCAGGGTTGCCATGCAAGGGGAGTACAGTAATACAAAAAGCATCAGGCTATAAGCAGCCAGCGGTGTAAAGCCAGATTCCTCGCGCACACGGCGGGCAAAGCCTGATGTTTGCCCATCTGTTCCATCCCCGTCCTGGCTTTGCATGGCATAAAGTGTGCTCATGGTCGAAGCGATCATCTCTTTGCCTCCCAGGCCTGCCACCAGCGCCACTCCAGTCTTCCAGTCAAACCCAAGCGGTCTTAAAACCGGCTCAATTCCATGTCCGAGACCTGCGGCCATACTGACGTCAACCGAGGGAGCCAGAACTCCTACTTCAAGCGTTCCAGGAACCGCAAAGGCAAATAAGGCCCATACAATTACAGCAGAAGCCAGTATTATTGTCCCAGCCTTTTTGATATACATCCAGGCTCGTTCCCATGAATGGATAATAATGCTCTGCAGTACGGGCAGCCTGTAAGTGGGCAATTCCATAACGAATGGATCCGACGGCCCCGCAAACATTGTATGGCGAAAAATTCGGGCCATTAAAACCGCCATTGCCATTCCGATCAAATAGACCGAAAATAAAACCGTTCCCGCCATATTGCCCGGAAAAAACGCGGCTATCAGGAGCGTATATACCGGCAGACGTGCTCCGCAGCTGATCAGCGGCACCACCAGCATTGTTGTCAGGCGATCCCGCCGGTTTTCCAGGTTGCGGGCAGCCATCACCGCCGGAACTGAACATCCCAGGCCGATTAGCATAGGTATGAAGGACTTGCCATGCAAGCCAGCGCCGTGCATGATGCGGTCCATTAGGAAGGCCGCTCTGGACATATATCCGCTATCTTCAAGTACAGCTATCCCGGCAAACAAAATGATTATCAAGGGCAGAAAAATTAGAACCCCGCCGGCTCCGCCAACAATTCCGTCAATAACCAGGGACTTAATAATTCCATCCGTCATCATCACCGCCAGACCTCCCTGAAAAGTCTTCAGCATTCCATCCATAATGTTCATCACCGGCTGCCCCAGGCTGAATGTTACTTCGAAAAGAAGCCACATAATTACTATTAGAATGGGAAAACCCCAGAAGCGGTGCAACAAAACCCGGTCTAGCCTTTCAGTAAGGCTTTCTTCCTGCGGGCGGTTAAAAACAACGCTTTCTTTCAAGGCACCCCTGATTACCGCGTAACGTCCTTCAGCAATAATTGAAGCAGCGTCTTCGTCGTTGCTTATTTGCAAATGCGCCCGGCTGCGCTCTGCCTGCCGTACTGCCGTATACAGGCCAGCCACGATCATCTGCTCCCTTACCAGATGATCATTTTCCAGCAGCTTCACTCCCAGCCATCGAACCGGGTATGTCGGCTTGTATCCACGATTACGGCCAATGTCAGAATGTATCGCTGCAATGATCTTATCCAGTTCCTCTTCAATCTCATAATTGTATGAAATCCGTTTGCCCTTCATCATGGAGCTGCTATCAGCAATTTCGTCGGATTCTACGCCCGCAGTTATTGCATCCAGAAGGTTTTCTATGCCCTGGTTTTTCCTTCCCACAGTCCTGACCACGACAACCCCCAGCAGCAGCCCCAGCATATTATCGTCAATAATCGCTCCATTGGCCTCGGCCTCGTCTATCATGTTTAGAACCAGCACCATGGGAATCTGAAGCTCCAGCAGCTGAACTGTAAGGTTGAGATTGCGCTGCAAATTTGACGCATCGACTACATTGACGACCATATCCGGCTTCTCATCCATTATTGCCTGCCGGGCAACTGCCTCGTCAGGCGAGAGCGCCGAAAGGTTGTATGCTCCGGGCAAATCAAGAACAGTTATTTCGTATCCTCCATGCGTGACCAGACCTTCCCTTCTTTCTACAGTTACACCCGGGTAATTGCCGACCCGCTGGTTGCTGCCGGTCATCATATTAAAAAGGGTCGATTTGCCAGAATTTGGATTTCCGGCCAGAACGACCCTGATTTCATTTTTCATAGCGTTATCCTCCCGGCCTGCAATTAAACCAGAATCTCTGCGGCTTCGCTCTTGCGCAGCGACAAAAGATAACTGCCCACCTTAATAATGACCGGGTCTCCCATGGGGGCATAGCGTACCAGCTGCACTTCCGCCCCCGGCACCACACCCATATCCATTACTCTGCACTTGATGCCGGCCTGGCAACATACTTTTCTGACTGATGCGCTTTGACCTGGTTTCAAGTCCAGCAGGCACCTTTCGTGGCCCTGGCAGGCACATTCTTTTTCCCCGTTCTTCTGCTTCATCATTCCTCCTGCAGGGTTTTGCGCATGTTTATTCATCAACATATCGTTTATTCTCCTTTGAACCGGCATCACTTAAATACTGCAAGGATGCATCGCAAAAACGGCCGCAACTGCCGCATCCCCTTGCACAGGATTTGCTATCTGCGTGTATATGCCGAAACAGCACAATCAGGCTGGCTGCTATTATAATAGACACGATCACGTATTCCATACTTTCTCAAACCTTTCGCCCCTTTTGATAATGATTATCATTATCTTATAATATTCTAAGCCATTATTCAATTTACGTCAAGGTAAAGCCAGCCTTCCCGGCAAATGATATAATGAGGGTTGAATTCAAGCGCAGGATGGTACTATGACTTTTGTTCAACGCCGTATTTTGGCGCTTTCCGTATTGCTGATTTGTACCGCCGCGTGTGTAGCCGGTGCCAGCCTTCTATGGAGCAGCTGGACATCCTCGGCGGCAGCGGGCGACAGTTACGCAAAGGCGGAGATTCTAGATATAAAAGACAAATATGTTAAAGACCAGAAATCAGTAACCGCATTCAGCCAGCAAACCATCAAGCTGCAAATTTTGTCAGGCCAGTATAGCGGTGAGATAATCGAGACAGTCAATACCACCAGCGGCAACCCTCTGGTTGACGTCGATCTTACTAAAGGCGCACTGGTAATGGTTACTGTCCATCAGGACAACGGCCGGCTTTCCGCCGCTGCGATTGACGGTGCATATAGAATCAACACCCTGATCCTGGTGACCGTAGCCGTTGTGCTGCTGCTTATCATAATCGGCGGTTTGCATGGTCTGAGAGCATTGTTTATTGCTGCCCTGGCTATGTTCGGAGTGTTCGGCATCCTGGTTCCGGCAGTGACTTCCGGCACTGATCCCATAACCGTACTGATCGTTGTTTGTACCTGCTTGAGCATTGCGATCATTTTGACCGGCAATGGCTTTAACCTGGTTTCTTTTACTGCCCTGGCCGGAATGCTCACCGCCTGCCTGCTGGCAGCCGCAGCCGCATACAAATGCCTTGACAGCGCTTCAATAAGCGGATTTGCCAGCATCGAAAGCCGGATGGGCTACTATATGGAGCATTTCACTTTTAACATGGAGCTGATTTTTTTCTGCGGTGTGGTGCTATCTAGCCTGGGAGCGCTGGCTGACATTTGCCTGGAAATCGCCAGTAAAATGTCGCTGCTGGGGCGAGATGAACCTGATATGTACCTGCCGATTTTGTTCATGGAGGGGATTAACGCGGGCCGGGTTCGCATGCAGAGCCTTGTTTCAGTTTTGTGTATGGCTTTTTGCGGGGTGTTGCTGCCCTGGCTGGCTTTTTACTCTGCTTATTCGGATTCAGCAAGGTATATTATTAACTCAGAGCTTGCGGCAGGTGAGATAGTGCGCCTGGCCGCTTGTTGCCTGGCATTGTGCGCGGCTTTGCCGGTGACCGCTGCATACGGTGCAGCTGCTCAGGCTGTGGCCCGGCATTCTTTGGTTGCCAGCGTTCCGGCGGAGGTAGCCGTCAATCAACCGGCTGACCAACATGATCCGGAGTAAAAAACCTGATGAAACGGGCAATAACATTAGTATCCGCGGAAAACCATGACAGTTCAAGCGATTCGACTGTAGTACATCCAGTTCAATGTATTAACAAAGGCTCTCAATCAAGCCATTGTATTGAATTAACGAGCACAGAGGAGGCCCTGCAATGAAAAACGCTGCTTCAGAACCCCTTATCCGGCCGGCCTGCGGGTTGTGCTGCACAATTCTGGAGAATTTCGGGGTCAAGTACCAGGAACATACCGCTCTGCAGGGAATACATCTGCATATTCACTGCGGTGACCTGACCGCGATCATCGGCCCCAACGGAGCCGGTAAAAGCACTCTTTTCAAGGCCATGCTGGGCGAACTGCCTCACAGCGGCAGGCTTTATTACCTTGATGCAGAGAATCAGCGGGCTGGCAAACCAATAATCGGTTATGTTCCGCAAAAACTGGATTTCGATCCCACCATCCCTTTAACCGTAAACGACTTTTTTGCTTCAGTTCAAGGCAAATGGCCAGTCTGGATGGGTATGCCTGCTGGAAGACGCCAGCATACCATGGATTTACTGGCGCGGGTGGAGGCGGCTCATCTGATTAACCGCAAACTGGGGGAATTGTCCGGAGGTGAACTGCAACGGGTGCTGCTGGCTATGGCCCTGGAGCCGGTTCCCGACCTGCTTCTCCTGGATGAACCGGTTACTGGAGTGGATGTTCATGGTATGAAATTGTTCTACCAAATGTTGAACGATTTCCGGCATTCATATGATCTGTCCATTATTATCATCTCCCATGAGCTCGGCCTGCTTTCAAAATACGCCGATCGTGTGATTTTGCTTAACAAGACCATCCTGGCCAGCGGAACCGCTTTAGAAGTATTTGCCGACCCACAGTTTGCGGCTCATTTTGGCACCGCATTAACCCCCGGCGGGCCGGATTACTTTATCCGAGAGGAGGACCTGGTCTGATCATGGCCTTCTATCACATTTGGATGACCCAATTGCTGCCCTTCAGCTGGGGACACTACAATTTCATGCATAACGCCCTTCTGGCAGTGCTCGTAGTCACTCCCATCCTGGCCCTAATGGGCACTATGGTCGTAAATAATAAAATGGCTTTTTTTTCGGATTCCATCGGCCATTCAACCCTGACCGGGCTGGCGATCGGAGTTCTGCTGGGATTTGGCAATCCCCTCTGGATGATGCTGGTTTTTGCAGCCGGCCTGGCAGTGGCTATTTCCATGGTGAAAAACGCCACCCGCTACTCGGCGGACACCATAATCGGCGTAATGGCTTCGACTGCGGTGGCTCTGGGGATCGTGCTGCTTTCACGCGGCGGCGGCTTCAGTAAATATACCCGCTTTCTAATTGGTGACCTTTTGAGCGTTGCTGACAACGAACTGCTCCTGTTGGCAGTTATCTCCATATTGGCAGTGCTGGTCTGGCTGTATATGTATAACCGCCTTCTTCTGGCCAGCATCAATCCTTCGCTGGCAGTCAGCAGAGGCATTAACGTGCATAATATGGATATGCTCTTCAGTGTAATTCTAGCCGTGACTGTCACCCTATCCATCCAGTGGGTGGGCATTCTGATCATCAATTCCATGCTGGTGCTGCCAGCCGCCACTGCCCGCAACCTGGCCTCCGACATACGCCAGTACAGCATCCTGGCGATTGTGATCGGATTGCTGGCCGGTATCGGCGGTTTGATCTCTTCATATTATTTAAGTTCGGCAACCGGCGCGACCATTGTTTTAATTTCCAGCCTCATGTTTGCTGCCAGCTTGCTCATTCGGCGTCAATGATGGCTGATGGCGGTTCAAGCCATCGGTTGGACAGGCTTTCTCCCATATCCTTTTTTCCACTTCCCATATTTGCTGTATGCCATTTTCCAGCTTGTAATAATGGACGATGTAGGCGGCTTCCAACAACGCGCTTAAAGCCAGCAGGACTGCCATCCAGAGGTTTAATTGGATAGAATTTATATACAATAGAAGCATGAGTAAAAAACCGATGGCAATGGTTACCTGCAAATGAATGCTGCGTTCATGCTGGAAATATTTGCGGCTCTCGATAATATACCCGGCTAGAGCGGGAAAACGTTCATCCAGTTGATCACTGCTTTCCAGCAGCTTTAACCAGGCCAGGTGTTTATGAATTTTCTCAGCCATATCATTGCCTCCCCGCCATTCTGCCGCCCTGTTTTCAAATGTATCCCATGCAGACAGTTTATCGCTTATATTGGTTGTGTCTATTTTGACATGAAGTGCACAATATTTCGAGGCTTTCAGACCGCAGATTTATTGCCATATTTGTATGGGACCGAAAAGGCCGCATAAATGGTAATACAGCTCTCATCGCCCATCTTTTTCAGAAATTTTTTGTATATAATCTAAAGCAATATTAATTTTTTCACGATACCAGGATCAGATAGCAGTTGAATGGCAAGGGAAAATCAAGGCTGGACCCTTCTGGGAAGCCTTCAGGCGCTGAACGACCGAAGCGCCTTCTATTCTACTTTTCATGCTTTCAGGCATTATTGTCTTTGCGCCCCTTTCCTTGCCATGCTCGCTTATCTGCAGCGAACGAAATATTACGTATCTAAGGAGGGGGAGAATTTCAGGGAAGAAAAATTTAATATTTCCGCCAAACGGATTGCTATTTAATTTTATGGGTATGATCACGGATGATCTGATCCTTTCTAATTACAAGGCGACCGCTCAAGGACGAGCGTCAGGCCGCTTAAGATTAGGAGGATGCTAGGTATGATAATTAATCACAACCTGCCAGCATTAAACACGTATAATCGATTGTCATCTAATAACATGGGAATGTCCAAAAGCCTGGAGCGCCTTTCTTCCGGTCTGCGCATCAACCGCGCCGCAGATGACGCCGCCGGCCTGGCCATATCCGAAAAAATGCGTTCCCAAATAAGGGGCTTGCAGCAAGCCGAACGCAATGTGCAGGACGGGATTTCGCTGATTCAGACCGCTGAAGGCGCGCTGGGCGAAGTTCACGAAATTCTGCAAAGAAGCCGTGAGCTCTGCATCCAGGCAGCCAATGACACCTACACATCCAGTGACCGTCTGGAAATCCAGAATGAAATTGACCAGCTGCGGGATGAACTGGATCGAATTGCTTCAACGACCCAGTTCAACGCCAAGAACCTGCTGGATGGTTCAACTTCGGCGTTGACATCCACCGACAAGCTCACCACCAAGGTGTTCATGCGGGGCGGCCTGGAAACCGGCAGCGGCAACTACAAGCTAGAAGTCACTGCTGAAACCGGAGCTTCTCAAGTTCAAAAAACCGATATATTCAAAGTCAAACATGAGGTACAAAAAGTCGGGGACTTTGTTGCCGCCCAGACCAACATCGAATATATTTCCACAGTTAACGGACCCAGCGGCACTTATACTGTGGATACAATAGGCGATGTCAGCTGTGTGATATCAACGTCCAATGTTCCTTTTAACTCCCAGGCGGCTATGTCGGCAGAATACTACCAGAATCCCTGCGCCGTAACAGCCATTACTGTTTCCCAGGACAATACAGTTAACGCTTCAATACTATTTGAAATCACCGCTGTCAGCGCAACACTGGTTACTTTCCGGGTAACATCTCACCAGCAGTCTCCTGACGGGACCTATACCAACATTGTCAACACCTGCATGCAGATCGATGCGCTCACTGAAGCCTGCGCTCTGACCATAGGCTGCGTAGAAGGATTGATGGTCGATTTGGATGCCAACTATACCCACTATACCATTGGAGACAAGTTTATTGTAGATATCAATGGAACCTCGGCTAATTCCGTATGTTTCGGGAACTGTGCGGGTGCGGCCAGCGCTTGTTTCACTTATATCGGAGCAGTATGCGCTCCCCAGGGCAATTATGTCATATGCAGCGAGGTGGCAACCGCCGGAAACGATGCCACTTTTTGCGTTGGCGCCACCCGGGAATACTTTCAGGGTGCAGTCACTCCTTATGCGGGATTAGTTGCCGGTGTTTGTATATGCAGTACGGCAAACGCTTCAGTTCTCTTTGAAGTAACTGGCGCAGCAGCTGCAGGTAATAACGTATGCGTCAAAATTACAATCCTGCAGATTGGACAGGATGGCAGCCTTACCTGCACCATATCTTATTCATGCCTGGATGGTGACGATTATTGTTATGTAACTGGAGCTTCCTGCAGTTTGAGCGGCTTAACCGTCTGTCTGGGCGCCGTCGCCGGCACCAGATTCTGTGTAGGCGATAAGTTCGTAATAGATGTTCAGGCCCAGGTATGCGTTGCAGGCACCGCTGACACGTGCCTGTCGCTGGTTGGTCCGGCTGCCGGCTGCACCGGCTCAACTTGCATAACCAAGTCCTTTACTTTTGACAACGGTGCTCTGGATGTCTGCGTAAGCGGCCTCCGGACCTTCTATATCAATTCATGCACCGGCGCTGTCAACGATACAGCCATCCAGTTCGATCTCTCATCCTGCACCCTTAAAGATGGTACAGCGACTTTTTCGGTTGGAACCGGGATCTCAGCGCCTACCACGGTGGCTTTTTCCGGTCCAGCCTCCTGCATTGCGGGATATGGTTCATACACCAAGACCTTTACTTTCTTTACTGGCACTCTGAACTATACTGAAACCGATTTGCACACTTTCTTCATGAACGAATGCAACGGCTATGTGGATGACGCCGCTTTCCGGCTGACGCTGCGGGATAGCTGTATTGCCACATCCGGCGACTGTGACGCCTCATTCTGCATCAGCAACAATTCGGTGGGAACTCTGGCCGATCCCAGCACCAAGCTCTACGACCTGGAAAAATTCTGGGACGACAACGGCAATTTCGTGCTGGAGCCGCCCAAGACCATTACCCTGGTGCAGGGTGACGGCCAGACCACAACTGTGACTTTTAACAAAGCTGACACTATCTCCACAATTATAAACAAACTTAACCATGCCATCGCCGATGACCTGGGCCAGTGTGCATTAACCGGGGGGGACGGGAGCCATTTTGTCACCTATGTTATGCCGCCTGGTTCAGCTACCGGCCAGGAAGCGGTCGCCGGAACATTTGTAATTCGTTCGGCTATCCCCGGGGGAGGCGGTGAAATCTCCTTCTTCGGCGATGATGATGTGGTCAAAGCCTTGAGCCTGATGTCCATCCAGGATGCAGTCGACAATACCTTCACTGTTGATGTCAGCGACGCCCACACCGGCGTTTTGGTTGCCGAAAACGTGGTTATTGCCGGCAATGACTTAATCGGGGTTATTGATAAAAATGTTGATGTTCAATTTGCGGAAAACACCGGGATCTCCGTATCCTGGAACACAGCCAGCCGCAAGTTTGACGCCATATCTTCTGGAACCTGCGTTACCTTTGTGCATATTGCCGACAACTCCATGATCTTCCAGGTAGGCGCCAACCAGCACCAGGATGTTATGGCCGCCATCGGCAACATGAGTGTAGCCGCTTTGGGCATGGAAAACATCCAGGTATTCACCAACGACCTGGCCAATGAGTCCCTGGCCAGCATTGACGCGGCCATAACGGCTGTGTCTCACACCCGCTCCATGCTGGGTGCCGTACAGAACCGCCTGGAACACACTTATAAGAACCTGGCGGCCACGGCTGAAAACCTGACTGCAGCTGAATCCCGTATCCGTGATGCCGACATGGCTCTGGAAATGATGAACTTCACTCGATTTAATGTACTGACCCAGGCCTCGACCGCCATGTTGGCCCAGGCCAATCAGCTGCCGCAATCCATCCTGCAGCTGTTAAGGTAAAACTGCACCAGATTAAAGGATTATGCCGGAAGCAGCTCAGGCTGCTTCCGGTTTGAGCTAGGGAGGGCAACATCATGATAATCAACAGTATTACCAGCAGCATTAACACTCCAAACGCCTTTCAAAAATATCAGCCTGCTGCCAAACCAGCAGCTCCTGATAATACCGATATTGTTCCGGAAGCCTCCGGCGACCGGTTGTACATTTTGAATCGGAAAACAACCATCCTGGAGAACCTGAGCGCCAACAGCAGCTTAACGGCAACAGGCGACATGGCTGAAGGCTTGCTCAAGGCGTTGAGGTTGGATATTGGCGGCGGTGCCGCCGATGCTGTGCAGGCCCAAACCGGGGGCATAAGCGCTCAATCTGCACGCTTGCTTGAAGAATAGGTCGGTTACAGGCTCGAAGGAGGCTTCCATATGAATCGCGAACAGCTTGACATCATGCACCACACGGTCGAATTATCCTTCACCATTTACCAGGGGCTGCAATATGTTGGCAGCCAGCTGGATGCCGGCATGTTTGAAGACAGTTATGAAATTATGGGTTCCGTTTTTAGCGGAATGGATGTTATTAAAAAAGCCCTTCCCGGAGTCATCAATTCCCTGCCCCGCACCAACCTGGGTTACTCCACCCTGGAACTGCGGGACATATTTGAAGCAGTAAGAAAAAGCTACCAGGAAGGCGAGGCTGGCCTGGCCCATGTCACCGTCAGGGAGATACTTATACCCGCATTTGAAAACTGGCAGGACGAGGTTAACTCCGAGTTTAAACCATTTTTATGCCATTAGAATCAAGAAAAACAGCCCAATCTGGCCAACAGGTTTGGGCTGTTTTTCTTAAACGTCAGTCATTGTATTATTAATTGCGGCTGCCTGGAGCTTGTTATATATTTCCCATTGCCTGTCATTTGTTTTCATGATATATTGATGAAAGAGTGCCTGAATGGGCGTTATTGGCAGTTTTTATTAATAATGCCGATATTTAACTATAATGCAGTTGTTATATATCCAGGAACAGGATGGGGGGTTATCAGGGATGATAGTTAACCAGTTAGTCGGCATTGTCGCTAACGGCAACCGTCCAATCCAAGGACCGGGCGCCCAAAGCAAAGGTGAACCGAAGCAGGCGGCAGTTGCAGACAACAACGCAAATCCAGCCGGGGTTCAAGATTCTGTGCAATTGGACGCGCAACGGTTGATTGTAAACGAAAATCTTAACGCCAGCGAAGCAGTGATACCGGACCAGAATGGAGCCGGTGATTTAATGGATATGCTCAAGAAGCAGCTCGAAACCAGCCCGGCAAATGCGCTCGGAGCGCAAACCGGCAAATTGGAGGCAATTGCCGCCCGGTTGCTGGACAATATATAAACAGCGGATTATAACCTTAATAGCAACAATCTCTTTATGGAATGCAGCAGGAGGTTACACACTTTGAATTCGAGCCAGATTTCGATTATGAAGCAGACTATGGACTTGTCGGAGACCATTTTCCAGGGTCTGCAATTTGCAGAAGCTCACCTGGACGCGGGGAAGTTTGAAGAAAGCCTGGAAATAATGAGCGGGGTGCTGGAGGGCATGCAGGTAATCGACCGGGCCCTCCCCAAAGTGCTGAACTATATGCCTGATAGTGATCTGGGTGATTCCACCGATCATCTGAAAGAGGTTCTGGAATTCGTCAAGTTGAGTTATGTTCAGGGCAATTTTGATGAGGCCAGCACCGTGGTCAAGCAATTGCTTATTCCTATATATGCAGGCTGGCGGGATGAAATATTCCGTAAATTCAGCCCCTATATCCTTCACTAATCCGGCTTTAAACTGCCTTATATTATAAGGCAGTTTTTTTGAGCCCTCCTGCTCACACTTTGTAAGCTGTACAATATTCTAATCCAGCATATAGTATAGCAGCCGGCCGGCCATGGTGCGGCGATAGGCTGCAGAAGCCCTGATGTCATCTATCGGCTGCACCATGGCTTCAATTTTGGGGGCTATTTTGTCCAGCAGGCTTCTTTCCAGCCGCTGCCCCTTTAATTCCTCTTCCATCATCGGAAAGCGCATCACGGTTGACCCCACACTGCCCCAGGCCAGGGCGATTTTCTCGATGATCCCTTCATCATTTAAGCGGTATTGGTAAGCCAGGCTGGCAATAGCAATCGCCAGTGACTGGCGCTGTCCCAGTTTGATGAAACCGTATTTCAGGCCAGGTTCCGGCCGAGGCATATGAATGGATACAAGACATTCATCCCGTGTGATTGCGGTGCGGCCAGGTCCGGTGATGAATTCAGCCACCGGGAGCATCCGCGTTCGCTGAATGCCAGCCAGTTCAACTGTTGCCCCCAGAACATACAAGGCAGGCAGACTGTCTCCTGCTGGTGACGCGCTGCAGACATTGCCGGCCAGGCTGGCCATGTGCCGGATGGGAGGCGAAGCCAGCTTCCTCAGCGTCAGGACTAGAAGCGGCCACTCCGCTTGTACCACCGGATGATCGATTATGTTCTGAATGCTCGCTCCGGATCCAATTCGGAGCCGGTCACCGTCCGGCTCTATAGCTTGAAATCCCTCAATTTTTTCGGTTAGGATAATGCGCCGGCCTTTTATCCGGCCTTCCCGCAGCCACACCAGCAGATCAGTACCGCCGGCCATCAACAAGGCATCGGGAAAAGATTCACGCTGCTGAAGCAGTTCTTCAAGGTTTCGAGGTTGATAAATCTCGCATGCAGCAGTGATGCCAGGCTGCCCGGTCAAAGATAACGGCAGGCCTGTATCGCCATGCTGTGATAAAGGGTCAGAGACTGCATTTACTACCGCATCAGGGTTTTCCCAGGACAATCCTTGCCTTTCGGCCTCTGAACTAATCTTGCTGGCGGCTTCAATGGCATCCACAATTTTATGGTATCCGGTACAGCGGCACAGGTTGCCAGAGATGCCTTCCCTGATCTCCTGGCGAGTAGGCCACTGGTTGCGAGTCAGCAGATCAACTCCGGCCATTAACATGCCGGGGCTGCAATATCCGCATTGCACCGCTCCACGCTCTACAAAACTCTGTTGCAGTTTATGCAAATGCCCGGTTTCGACTGACAGTCCTTCGACAGTGGTTATTTCTCTTCCCTGTAACTGGCAGGCCAGCATAAGGCAGGCCAGACGTGTCTCTCCATCGGCAATAATGCTGCATGCCCCGCATTCCCCGGAGCTGCAGGCTTCTTTAACCCCGGTCAACCCAAATTCTTCGCGCAGCACATCAATGACTCTCCGGCCAGGATCGGTCGTAATACTAACCTCTCTTCCATTAAGCCTGAAGTCCAAATTCATTTCATGCACCGCCCTTCATCATGGCGTCCAGGACACGTTCGGCAGTCATCGGATAATTGCACAAGCGCACGCCTAAAGCCCTCGCCACCGCATTGGATATGGCTGGCAGCGGCAGGTTAATGCTGATTTCTCCAGCGCCTTTCATGCCGTATGGACCGTCTTGTTCATAGGTTTCAACGCTTATGCTTTCTATATCGGGAATATCCAGCGCAGCGGGAATAATGTACGTGGCCAAATTAGGGGTCTTTATCTGCCCCTGTTCAATCTTAAAATCCTCCAGCAAGGCATAACCGATTCCCTGGGCGATTCCGCCATGCACCTGCTGTTCAAGAAGCATAGGATTCAGCACTTTGCCTGCATCCGTAATCGCAAGATAGTCAATCAGCTTCACTCCGCCGCTGATCTCGTCAATCTCCAGCCTCACCAGGTGGGAATTATAAGCAAACACTCGGTGAGGAATACCGGCCAGCTTCAGCCCATCGTCAATGGCGGGATTATGGCGCGCCACTTCTGCAATGTAATAGCTGCTCACGACTCTTTCAGCCGGATTCATCATGGAAGCCAGTTCAGCCAGGCTGATCTCCCGCCCGCTGGGCAGGTGTCTAACTCTCCCGGGGAGGATCCCAATCTCATCCTCCCTGGCTCCCAGCACCAGCATGCAGGCTTTCTTCAGTATATTTTCCCGCAACTGGCCGCAGGCTTTAATAAGAGCGTTTGCGTATGCAAATGTTGTCCGGCTGGCTGCTGATGATCCAGAGGGAAGGGTCTGCTCGGTATCGGGCTGCACCAATTCAAATTGCTCGAAGCCCTGGTTGAGTATGGTACCGGCAACCTGCATATTGGTAGGATTGTTGCCCTGTCCCATATCGGCTATCCCGCAATAAATTCTGAATTTCCCTTTACCATCAAGCTCGATTTTCGCACCGGCACCGTCCTGAACCACTGGGCCATAGCCAATGCCCTGCATACCAGCAGCAATCCCTACCGCTCGGCGTTTCATAGGGGGCGCAGCATTCTCCCAGCCATGCCTTTCCTTCCAAAGCGCATGATCGCGCAGACGGCACAGGCATTCATAAATGCCTGACGAATTGGTTATAAGCGCTCCGCTGCCCATTTCCTCTCCTTTGCACGCCACGTTTTGGAGTCTTAATTCCAGCGGATCACGGTTCAATCTATTTGCCAGCATGTCCATCATCTGCTCAATTCCAGCCAGGGCTTGGGGGGCTCCAAAGCCTCGGAAAGCTCCGCCGACCGGATTGTTGGTATATATCGCAGAACCTTCGAGCACCGTGTTGGGTATACGATAAACGCCGGGCAAATGTTCAATCGCAAGCGCCAAAACCTGCCCTCCCAGGTGGGCATAAGCACCTGTGTCCAATATTATCCTGGCTGCCAGAGCATGCAGGCTGCCGTCGGCTTTGGCTCCCAGCTTAAAACTGACCTCGGCAGGATGCCTCTTGGTGGATGAGCGAAAACTGGCTTCCCGGCTGTTCCATATTTTGACCGGTCGTCCCCCGCTATTGAGGACGGCCAGGGTCAACAGGCCTTGTACGGTTACTCCGTCCTTGCCCCCGAAGGCGCCTCCCAGGTACGGAGCCTTGATGCGAAAGCGGTCAAATGGCAGACCGAATGCCCTGGCCAACTCCATGCGGTCACGGAAAGGGGTCTGGGTCGCCGCGGTTATTTCTATAACTCCGTCTTCGCGTAATACGGCTATCCCGTTTTCGGTTTCCAGGTAGCTGTGCTCCTGCCAGGGCAGGTGAAATACCGCCTCGACCACAGCGGCGCACTCTTCAAAAGCAACAGACGCGTTTCCACGATCGATGCGCCCACTGAAAAGAAGGTTGCCGCCGGAACGGCCTTCATGAACCAAAGGAGCCCCTTCCTGCATGGCTGCTGCCGGGCTGAACAGACCAGGAAGCGGCTTATAGCTTACCTTGATCCCCTCCAGCGCCCGGGGCAGTATACCTCTGCTTTCCGCCAGCACGATAACCACAGGATCGCTGATACAGCGCACAAGTCCGTCAGCCATTATGGGCTGGTCGCTTTCGACAATACCCATGCGGTTGGGACCAATCATGTCTGCAGCCGTAAGCACTTTCAGCACTCCTGGCAACCCTTGGGCGGCTGAAGAGTCGATATGCTCAATGAGGGCATGCGGGTATTCAGCATATTTAACCCCCAGCCATACCAGGCCGGGTGGATAGTAATCGGTGGCAAAAAGCTCCTGCCCGGTAGCCTTGGAATATGCGTCCATCCGGGGAAGCGCCAGCCCAATTTCTACAGGCATATTTTTCACAACCGTCCCTCCCATCAGATTTTTGTTATGTATAAGAGGACATTAGGAAGAGCACTTGGTTCGAGGCAGTTCAGGAGATATGCGGTGGTTGATTAAGCACAATGCCCCTGGCTAACAAGTCCTCTGGCGTGTCGTAATCCTTCAGGCAACCGGGATCATCCACTGGAAGCTCGCAGGACTGATCTTCGTAACTGCGCAGAAAACCCTGCAGGCCTTCCACTCCGTGCCATTCCAGAAGAGCTCTCTTCAGTGCCGCGCAGAGCAAGGGCGGATGACCGCGGCGTGCGGTATGGCAGGGGTATATGACCAGGCTCGGCCTGGCTTGAAACATATCCAGCATCTTCTTAATGGTTGATGGCTGTATTTCTGGAACGTCGACCGGTGCGACAAAAAAGGCTTCGCAACTGCTTTTCAGGGATTGAACTCCGCATGTGACTGAAAATATCATTTCCTCCCGGTAGCGCGGGTTGAAAACATAATCCACTTCCAGCCGCTTGATCAGCGGCATTATTGCGGCTTGCCGGTGTCCAGTCACCACCACTATCCGGGCTGTTCCCGCCTCCCGAAAGCTTTCAACCAGGCATTGCAGAAAGGGACGGGAATCAATATCCAGCAACGCTTTGGACTGGCCCATTCGGCTGGACAGGCCCGCTGCCAGAATGATTGCTTCGGCCTTTACCTTATGCGCCATTTTTACGTTCCGCCTTGACCTGGATTAGCTGGGCTACAATGCTAACCGCCAGCTCAGCCGGGGTTTCAGCCCCAATCTCCAGCCCCACGGGACAGTATACCCTCTCCAGTTCCTCTGGTGTATATCCTTTTTCCAGCATGCTGGAATAAATGGCCTGCCTCTTTTTACGGCTGCCGATCATGCCCGTGTAGAACAAGTCCAGCGGCAGCAACTGCTCCAGAACTCTTTGATCAAACAGGTGCCCCCTGGTTATGATCAAGGCATAGCACCTGGAGTGAGGGCGAACCTTTTCGGCTACGTTTTGATACTCGGGCAGCACCATGGTATCTATGCCTGCCTGCTTGAAATCCGGTACGTTAAGAATGTCCTCGCGATCGTCGATCACCCTGACCCTGAATCCGGCATGGCTGGCCAGCAATGCGGTTTCTCCCCCCACATGGCCGGCTCCAAAGACCAGCAGCATTTCCCGTGGCTGCATTCGTTCCACCAGGAGGCTGCGCTCTTCCGAGAGGATCGTCGGCGCCTTTCCAGCCACCGCCATATCCCTTCCCAGTCTTTTCATCAAAGCTTCGGCAGCGCAATCGTCGTTTATCAATTCCCGTTTCACCTCTCTGAATCCATGTTCAAGCTCTGCTAAATCAGCCAGAATTACAAAACCGGCCTCATCAGCTTCCAGACGGGCCGCGTTTTTATAGATCGGCAACTGCCCCTGTTCTGGGGACAGATATTCCAGTAGAATCTTTACCTGCCCTCCGCAGTGCATGGGCAAGCCGCCTGCTGCATCCTCGTTCAGCTTAAAAACCATTAACCTGCTATGCCTTTCGTCCAGGCACTTCCGCGCTTCGCTTTCTACTTCGAATTCCAGGATGCCGCCTCCGACAGTCCCTTCACTCCTAGCCTCCCTGAATACCAGCATCCGGCTTCCGCTTTTACGGGGTGTGGAGCCCTCTGCTTTTACTACAGTAGCCAGTACCAGATCGGTGCCCGCAGAGAGGTTTTCATATATTTTCTGGTATAGCCTTTCAATACTCCGCCTCATGAGTCCAGTCCCCCTGTTTTGTTTCGGGTGGCCGTTCAAGCTGAAGATGCGGCCCGCAAAGGCTTGATCAAAATTACGATAATAACCGCTGAAACTATCGCCGTTCCCAGGTTGGCCAGCGGCTGACTCCAGTATACCCCGTACAGCCCATAAAGGCCAGCCAGTGCAAAGGCCAGCGGGTAGCGCAATACGAATAAACGAACTATAACCACCGGCAGATACCAGGCCGGTTTTTTCAAGCCCTGGGCCAGTCCAAACAGGATTAGCTCGGCAGGACAGACAATATGAGCCCAGGCGGCGGTTTGAATCGCTCCGGCTGCAAGGCCGCGAACTTCGTCTCCGGCTTGAAAAGGCCAGGCGGCAATCTCGGGAAACAATATAAAAAATGCCATGACGGGCAGTACAAAAACCACGGATACTCCGCTGGCCACCCACAGGCCTTCGATAATGCGGGACTGGTTCCCGGCTGCATAATTATAGGCGGTGAAGGCGATTAAAGCGGAGCCGACTCCGAACAAGGGCATCAGGCTGAAAAGCTCCAGGCGGGACATAATCGTCCAGGCGCCCACCGCTGCAGGTCCGAATCCAAGCAGGATGGAATTGACCAGGGCCAGGGCCAGCGGGCTGCTGATTTGAGCAAAAAATATGTACACTGAAAGATGCCCCATTTGTACCCATTCCTGCAAGTAAGCTCGTTTCCAGCGCAAAGATGGCATGGCCAGGCCCTGCCGTCCCATTGAATAAAGCAGAACCAGTACCGAAAGAATCCAGCCTATCAGCGTGGCTATCGCTGCTCCGGCAATTCCCATGTCCAGACCGAACATAAGCACGGGATCTAAAATAAGGTTAACCATATTGCCGCCGATCATTGCCTTCATCGGTGTCCGGGTGTCCCCGGCACTTACCAGCATGGCTTCGCCCAGCATAAAATAGGCCATGACCGGAAAAGACATTACCAGCCAAAAAGAGTATATGTAAGCCTGGTCCAGCAATTCTCCGCTGGCTCCCATGGACGAATAGAAAAAGTTCCCGGCAGATGGTACAGCTATAATCATGAGGGGAAGCATTAAAAGCATCATTAAGAACAAACCGGCCTGCAGAATCCCCTCGGCCCGCTCGTGTTCGGCAGCGCCGCGAGCACCTCCGGCCAGGCCGATAATACCGTATTGCACGGCTTTGCTCAATGACAGTGCAACATAAAACAAGGGAATGGACAATCCTTGAGCAGCCAGAGGCACTGGCCCCAGCCAGGAAATAAACATGGTATCCACAAATTCATAGAGATTTTGGAAAAACATGGATAACATGGCTGGCAAAGCCATCATGACAATCACTCTTGCCACCCGGTCCCGTCCCATGTCCAGGTTTTTGGTCTTCATAGGCTATACTCCAACAATGTGTAATCTGAATAGTATTGCCAGGCGGCACTGCAGTACGGGCACCGGCCCAAGAACCTGGCCGGCACCACTCGGGCTGGCTTAAGGCTGCACCACCTGCATTTTCCGATCATCAGCCCGTCCAAACATCTTCCAGCACGGCTTCCAGGGCCTCAATAAAGGCTTGCATGGCCTCGTGCCGGGCTATAGTCACCCTGATGTAATTGGGAAAACGGAATCCGGTCATGGTGCGCACCATTACTCCATATCCCATGAGCTTGCGATAGGCCAGAGTGTCGTTGATGGGCAGTTTCACCATAACATAGGGTCCTTCCGCCAGGTGAAAATTCAGACCTAACCGCTGCAGTTCAGCCTGCAGGTAAGCCTTTTCCTCTCTAACCAGGCGCCGCGTAGCTTCAACATGTCCGTCATCGTCTATAGCCTTGATAGCAGCCTCCTGGGCCAGGGAGTTTACCGAATAGACTACACAGGTCTTGCGAATTAGATTAACCACTTCGAGGCTGCCGGCCAGGTAGCCAATACGCAGTCCGGCCAGCCCGTACATTTTGGAAAAGGTCCGGAAAACCACGAGATTGGGGTATTGTTTAATCAAACTCAAGCCATCAGGAAAATCATCATTTTCCACAAATTCACAGTAAGCCTCGTCTACGACCACTATTTGTCGGCCTCCCACCCGATCCATGAAACGAACCAGCCGGTCCCGGCTCCAGTAAGTGCCGGTCGGGTTGTTGGGATTGCACACGAAGAGTATTTTGGTGCGCCGGTCGATGCTGGCCAGCATGTTTTCATCGTCAAAATCCATCCCTGCCAGCGGCACCAGCCGGGCTTCGTAACCAGAAAACTCCGCCACCCATTCATAGACGGCGAAGGTTTTATCGGCGGTGACTATATTATCCCCTTCCTGGCAGAAGGCTTTGATTACAAAGGCGATAACCTCGTTGGCACCGTTGCCGACTATAATCTGATCCGGGTCAAGGTAGAAACGAGCGGCAATCTTCTGGCGCAGATCATAGGAATCACCGCTGGGATAGATAGCAGCCCGGCCGCTTTCGAAGGCTTCAATTACTTCCCGTGCGGCCCGGGGCGGCCCCAGTGGATTTTCGTTATTATTTAGCCGGTATAAGGGCAGGTGCTCAATGCCGAACATTTTTTTTAGCTCATGGTCCGGCTTGCTGGGTATGTATGCCTCAAAGCCCATAACATGAGCCGGCACCAGCCTGGCGATTGCACTGGTAATTTCTCGGCTCATTACTTCACCTCACTGTGCTTTGCAGCGGTTCGCCAGCGGAAAAAACCAGCAGGTCCCCCTTGCCACCGTGCGGCAGCAGATGCAAGGGAGTGAATCCTATGGAGAGCAATGCTGGAGCAAGTGCAGCATGACGATAGTCTCCGAGATCAAGCTCAAAATACAGATTGGAAAAGTCATTGTTTCTTAAAGCCTGGCAATAGCCCTCAAGCACGCTTTCAGCGTCTTTCCCGGTCTGCAGCGGCCTTATCACTGCGCTGCGAGCTGGCCGGTCCATGCGGGACAGAAAGGCCGATTCAGGATTCAGGCTCTCTCCACGGTTCTCCACCAGGTGCAGCTTGCGGGGCAGGTGCATGGCCGCGCATCGTTCTTTCACGATTTCTTCGATAACCGGATGCAGCCAGGCTGAAGCCCCGTCGTCCTCTTTCATCAGGCGGAAAACGGAGACCAGCCTGCGGCTCTGTCCATCACCGTTTTGAGTCGACCATTCCCCCATCTTTTCAAACTCCCCGGGTGGAAGATCCGGGCTGGCGTTGCGCGAGAACAGCGCAATTACCCGTGAACGGGCCACTCTTGAAATAAACCGTTCCACCAGCATAGGAGCCGTATCTTTGGCCCCCTCTGCAATAAATGGTCCGTAAAATTCTACCAGCTCATCGGATACATTGTGCCAGATCAGCCCGCCGGCAACCTGTTCCTGGCGATCAACCGCGGTTATCGCCTGATACTCGCCACTGGCAGCCATATCCACCAGGCGGCCCGGCCAGCTAATAAAGGTGGGCAGCAAAAAGGCTGGATATCTTGACCGGGCCAGTCCGGCTAACTGCTTCAGATACTCGGAACCAGCTTCGGATACGATAAAAGGCCGGTGCAGACTGTCTGGAGGCTCTGGTGCCGGTCCCGCCTCCGGATAGCTCTTGTCTTTGATCATTCTTAACAGCACCCCGGCGTCAGAAAGCCGTTCGACTTCCAGCCCGTCCAAAAAGCGGGCCGCTATCAAAAGACCGATATCGCCAATATCATCACTTTCTTGCCGGATAGCCGGTGAGTTAAGGTTAAAGGCGGGCCAGGGCAAATCAGTGTCGTTAAGCAGCAGGTCCACTTCGATATAGTAGCCTCCATCCCGGATCTTTATCTGCAGCCTTTCCTCCCCGGCTGGCAAACTGCAAAGATAGCTAAAAACTTCTTCGGCAGCCAGCTGCAGCTGGCTTGTTTCCCGTTTCTGCAAACCCAGGGCAAGGGCTCCCTTTTCAACAAATGCAAGCAAAACCGGTATATATTCGGCTTCCATATCCATTTGTGCGCTGATTTCTCTTTTCTGATGCACGATTATTGCACTCCCCCCATAAACAGTCTGTATTTTGCCAGTAAAACATCGGCGGCAAATGAAAATATCACTCAGGTATTCAAATTATAGTATAATTTATCCATAATAACCATTTATCAAATCCAGAATAGTCCGGTATTTTGCCGGCTACATAATGCAAGGAGGCCGAACAATGCAAATTAAGCAAAATAAAGTCCAGGATTATCTTGTGGTTGAGATTGGCGGGCGTCTCGATTCCGTCACCGCGGCGGAATTTGAGCAGGCCAGCGTCAAATGGCTGGCTGACGGAGAAAATAATATTGTACTGGATCTGAAACAGCTGGATTATATCAGCAGCGCCGGGCTTCGCGTGATTCTGGCCCTGGCTAAAAAGCTCAAGCAAAGCCAGGGGAGCCTGTCCTGGTGCAGTCTGTCCGAAATTGTCTTAGATGTTGTACAGTGCGCAGGTTTTGACAGCTTCATACCCGTATATCCTAATAGCGGCGCAGCCATGAAATAGCTGCTCTTGCAATAATGTATCGGCTGTTCAGGCCTGATGCAGGAGGTTTTTCATGGAATTCCAGGAGGTTTCAGCTATATCGCTGAGTCTTATGAACAGCACTGCGGTCATTCTCATTGTAGGTTATTTTCTTACCCGCAGTCAGTTTTATGACATCATGGCCGTAGATAAACCGAGCCTGCGGCAGCTCCTGCTATTAATCCTGATTTTCGGGGTGTTTTCCATATATGGCACTGTCAGCGGCATTAAGCTAAACGATGGGGTCATCGCCAACATTCGTGATCTGGGTCCCATGCTGGCCGGACTGATCGCCGGACCGGTGGCCGGCCTGGCGGCAGGCTTGATCGGCGGCATTCATCGCTACACCCTGGGCGGGTATACCCAGATGGCTTGTTCGATTAGCACGGTTATGGCGGGCCTGCTCGGCGGTCTGGCTTTTCAATTCAACCACCGGCGCTTTATCGGCATTAAAGCTGGAATGATACTAATGGCGGTCATGGAATGCATCCATATGGGTATGGCCCTGCTGCTGGGAAGCGATTTCGCCACATCGCTGGACATAGTCGCCAATGTTTCAGTGCCAATGATCATTGCCAATTCCCTGGGCCTGGGCTTGTTTTTCTATTTTGTTCAAAACGTGGAAGAATCCAAAGCCCTGTACAAAGCCAAGCAGTTCATGGAAGGCGAGCTCAAGGTAGCCCGCGACATCCAGATGAGTATTATCCCCCGCTCCTTTCCGGCTTACCCGGAGCGCCCCGAATTTGAGCTGCATGCATTGCTGGAACCAGCCCGAGAAGTGGGCGGGGATTTCTACGACTTCTTTTTTCTGGATGATGAACGTTTGTTTATGGTTATCGGGGATGTATCCGGGAAAGGCGTTCCAGCTTCCCTTTTCATGGCGGTCACCCGCACATTATTGCGTTCCAAAGCTCAACAGACCGACAATCCCGAGCAAATCATGGTCCAGGTAAACCGCGAACTATGCCAGGAAAACGATTCAGCCATGTTTGTCACCATATTTTCCGGTATTATGAATATTCAAAACGGCAACCTGCAATACTGCAACGCCGGCCACAATCCGCCATTCATTATAGGCAGTGACGGCCTCATCCGCAAGGTTAAACGCGGCGGCGACATGGCGCTGGGAATTGTTTCTGATAACGAGTATCACCGTATGGAAACGGTGTTGGCACCGGGTGAAACACTCTTGCTATACACTGACGGGGTTACCGAAGCGATGAATGCCCGTGAAGAACTGCTGGGAACAAGCCGCATGATTTCATTTTTAAGCAACAAGAACCAGATGCAGCCAGCTGGCCTGATCGATGCTCTGCAAGCCTTCGTCCGTGAATTCGAGGCTGGAGCTCCGGCTTCGGACGACGTAACCATGCTGGCGGTAAAAAAACACCAGAACAAACGAGGTGATTCATAATGCAGCCGCAACTGAAAATATCAGCTGCCAATCAGTTAAGCGAACTGCCAGGAATTATTGACCGGGTGGAAGAATTCCTGACCACTGCCGGGGAAGCGACTCCGAGAATCTACAAAATATGCATGATTATAGATGAGCTTTTTAACAATGTGGTCTCCTATGCCTTTTCTGATTCAGAGCATCATGACATTGAGCTGGTAATATCCTCTGGTGAAAATGGCATAGAAATGACCGTAACAGATGATGGAATCGCCTTTAATCCCCTGGGAAAAGCGGCTCCCGACACCAGCGTCCCGATTGAGGACCGGCCCATAGGTGGTCTGGGGCTGCACCTGATACGCAGCATGGCTAATAATATTAACTACAAGCGCACGGGGAAGTTCAACATTCTGCATATTGAGCTGCGTTAATGGCATCGGTCTGATTATGTCAACCGGCTAATCGGCCCGGGCGGGCTGCTACTGGAACTTGTGCTTGTATGTGTCGTATAGCATGAGGATTTTTACAGTGCGGAAGGCGGCATTGCGCATATCCTCTATCTCCACTGCGCTATTCAGGGGCAGAGGCCGGCTCTTTAGTGGATGGATATAGTTTTTTCGCATTTGCTGAACATAGAGCAGCAAACCGGCCAGCAGATAAAACTCTGGCGGCAGACCGGGATTCTCAATCAAGCGCATAAAAACCATCCAGCCTGCCTGCCCGGCATCTTGCGGCTTGGAACCGACATGGGGGTTGTTGCAGAAAGCCGTAAAATTCTGCGGGAAAACCCCGTCTATGAATGATAGCAGCTCCGGGCATTGACTGTTCATTTCATGGTTGACCCGGTTGAAAACATCCTGGAATTCATTCTTCCTGGCCCGTTCCTTCAATCCGCGCCTCTGCTCGCTGGCTTCTTCAGGAAATGACACTACATATGCCGCCATGGTTTCCACTGGCCTTATATATTCCAGCAGCACGTATACCCCTTCATTTTTATACTCATCCAGGTGGCCGCTGCGCATGGCGTGGTACACAAATTCTGCGTCCAGCAGGCTCTTGTATATGCTGGCAGTTGCGCTATTGCTGGACAGGTTGTAATAATCAGGCATATCCTCGTCCAGGCGGCCAGCCACATATTTCTGAAATTCCTCGTCAAGGTTGTTGTGAACCTTTTCCCTGATTATAGCTAGCTTTTCTTCCATGGCCAGCCAGCGTTTCTGGGTCAGAATATCCGACCAGGCCAGAGTAAGCATGATATCATTGGATTCTTCTTTCAGGGCCTTGACCTTGTCTCGCGACTCAGCCAGCTTGTTGATAGTCATGCTGCTTTCATTCTTGGCCTCGTTAAGAAGGTTGTTCATCAGTTCTTCCATTTCCTTGAGAGTGGTCATAAGGTCAAGCGTGCCCTTCTGAATCTTGCCCACGATATCTGCGGCCAGCTGTTCCAGATCATAAAGCACCGATTTTTCGAAATAATCCAAGCGGGCTTGAACGGATTTTTCCACGACATTGGAAAATTGCTCACCCAGGCGGGATACATTGAATAGCTCCAGGGTCTCAATGCCGGCTTCTTCCTCTTGTATATGCTCGATCAGCATTTTCTGGACATAATCGTAAAATATGTCTTTTTCCCTATCCATACTCTGTTTAAGACCATTTACCTTGTTGGCGAGAAAACGATCCAGCTCCTGGTGGTCTTTGCTGTTTTGTTTGTGTATATCCCCTGCCGCCCTGACCAGAACCTCCATATCGTATTTCAAGCGCTGAATGATTTTCGGCGAATCACCACTCAATGAAGATACCAGCTGAACAATGTGCCGCATCTCGAACATCGACTGCTGGACACGTTGAAGAAAGGCTTCGCCGCCCTCCCACAGCCAGCCCCGCGCCAGGGTGAAATCAGCCCGCATGTTTTCCATTACAGGAAGGGTGATGTTGTCAATCTCCCGGGCGAATATGTCCTCACATACCGGCCGGATCTCCTTCATGAGCTGATCCAGGTTATGAACCATTTCTCGGTTTAAAACCGGTGCCGACACAGCCGTTTCCAGCGGTCTTTCGGACATAGTTTTAATGACGGCGATGCCTGCCATAGAGATAATGATGAAAGCGATTAGCAGGAACAGGTTGAAGCTGAAGGTGAGGCCCCAAATTACTATTATGTCCAGAGCTAGAATAATCCACAGGCTCATCCAAAGCCCGGTATGGTCTATTAAGCTCTGTCTTATTTTGATACTATCCAATGGCCGGGCTCCTTTCGCAACACAAACGTTTGAATCATTGGTTCCTGGCGCATTTCATACTATTAAACAATTATAATACTGGCAGGAGCCAAATCATAGTAACCGGATTCCTTGACCGGCTCCTGCGCCTGTCATTTCTCAACCTTGTCCTAGAAAACCGGATCGAACATCTCCTTAGGAGCTCCGCACACCGGGCATTCATCCGGGGGTTCAGGCCCTTCGTGCACATAGCCGCACACCCGGCAAACCCACTTCTGGGCCCGGCGTTTTCCGGATGAGTCACGCCCCAGGTTGCGCATAGCCTCAGAGCTGTCAACTTTCGGGGCAATCACAATCTCTCCGACCATCACGCCGTCTTTGAAAAACGTCTTCTTGAAATAATTCTCCTTCGGATCATTTACCACCACTACCCGCACTTCTTCTTCAGGATGATTGACATCCCCGATCGAGAAAAATTCCATATCGAAGGCAGACAGCATCGTAGAAATTACGGGTTCATGATACTCTACCCAGTCTCCGGCAGCGGCAGCCCCGGCGGTTTTGCCCATATCAATGGAAACCGGCCAGAGGCCAATCATGCGTTCACCGAACTGGGCGACATCTCCAGCAGCGTATACATCGGGGGCATTGGTGCGCATGCCTGCGTCCACAATTATCCCTTTATCAATCCCAATGCCTGCCGCCTGAGCCAATTCCAGGTTGGGCTTGACCCCGGTGGAAAGCAGCACCAGATCAGCTTCCAGAACCGTTCCGTCCTTCAAGCGTACACCACTGACCTTATCGTCGCCCACAATCGCATCGGTTCCCATATCCAAATATAAATGCAAACCCTTTTTCAGCATAATATCCTGAAGGCGTTGCGATGAACTTTCATCCAGCTGTCTGGGCATGATGCGCGGCGCAAATTCCACCACGGTCACATCCAAACCGGCCGACAGCATTTCCCATACAGCCTCAAGGCCTAGCACCCCGCCTCCGACGACTACGGCCTTTTGGGCGATGGAAATCGCACTCTTGAGCCGGGTGGCGTCACGCAGAGTGCGCATAGTATATACTCCCTGCTTGTCGGCCCCGGGGATTGGTGGAACATTGCTGCGCGCTCCGGTTGCAATAATCAGCTTATCGTAGAGCAGGATATCGCCATGCTCGGTCACTATGCTCTTACCCTTGGTATCTATGGCAGTGACCAGTTCCTCGGTTTTAACATCCACACGGTTTTGCTTGTACCACTCGTCTTTCATAACATAAAGACTGTCATACGGGATTTCCTCGGTCAGCATATCCGAAAGTATCGGACGATAATAGGGATTGGTGTCCTCATCAGTAACCATGGTTATGCTGCAGGTTTTATTTCGTTTCCGAATGGCCTGGGCCGACGACAGAGCCGCAATCCCGCTGCCAATAATAACAAATTTTTCATTGGTATCGTTGCTGAATTCGTCTTCGGTCATCAGCCGCACGAAATTCTCCTTGCCCACGCCGCAGGCTGGACAAATATCCGGCGGCTCCGCACCTGTGTGTATATGGCCGCAAACCAGGCATTTCCATTGCACCGCCGTTACCGGCTGTTTGAAGTCTATTATGGCCCGGGCGTAATCCATGCCAAAGGTGAAGGCTTCCTCCAGGTTGTGTTCGGAGGGCTTGAAGTTGATTTTAAGGCCGGGCAGCACTTTCATCCGCAACATTTTCAAACGGTTTTCAATATTAGGCACAGCTTCACCGCTCCAGCCGTAAGAGCCAAAAGCCGCTGAAACCAGGCCGGAGTTGGTAACTGGCGAAAGGCGGGTCAGCAGCTTCCAGATCGGAGGCAGAGCGTCGCCATTAATAGTGGGAGAACCAATTAACAGGCCGGTGGCCGTTTTTAGCTCCTCCAGGATCTCCGCCAGCTTCTCTTCTTCATCCAGGGCGGTCTCGATCAAGTTGTATTTCTTAATATCATATTCCCCGATGGTTTGAATGCCCTCAATAATGCTGTCGGCTATCCGCCCAGTGTAGCCGTAAGAGCTCACATAAGCCACAATGATTTTCTCTTTTGCGTCTTCTGGCATGGCTGGCGGAGTGGACCATTCACGGTAAAGCTCCACGTATTTCTGCCAATCCTTGCGCAGGACGGGGCCATGTCCAGGGCAGATGGCGTCAATTTCCAGGTCCTTTATCTTGTCCAGGGCTTCAAGAACATAAGGCCGGAACGGGCCTATAATAACCTCGAAGTATTCCTGGAATGTATCCATGAAATCATATTCCATAAGGTCGTTGAAAAGCCGTTCGTCCGGATAATGGCTCCCGAAGGAATCGCATGGGAACAGCAGCCGATCCTGCTTCAGGTAAGTGTAGATGGTATCCGGCCAGTGTAAAAACGGAGCGTGGATAAATTGCAGCGTTTTGCCGCCCAGGTCCAGCTCGTCGCCGTCCTGCAGCTCGCGATACTTGAATTTACGATTATTAGTAATCTCTTTCAGAAACGTAATTGCTGTATGGCTGGCCATTATTTCCAGGTCCGGCATCACCTTGAGGAGCTTTTCCACTGCATCAGTGTGATCTGGTTCCGTATGGTTCAGGATAAGGTAATCGATCTTGTCCAGACTGACCACTTCTTTAACCTTCTCCAGGTATTCATCCAGGAACTTCTCTTCGCAAACTTCAATGAGGACGGTTTTTTCACTGCCCTGAACCAGGTACGCGTTGTAGCTGGTCCCATATTTCGTGTACATCACCAGGTCGAAAATCTGCAGCTCCGGTTCCCTGATTCCTACCCAATGAACCCCATCAACAATCTTTATCGCTGGCATTATACCCCTCCTTCAATTGATTCACTAATTTACGTTAATTGCAGTAATAAACGGCTCTCCAGCCTGTCTACCATTATACCATTCCCAACTGCCCGGTAGAATTAAAAACCGCCCCATGACTCTTACTAATGAAACAGCTTTCGGCATGCCGAGGAGGAAACTGCCCCTGATAGCACACCGGGGTATTTCTTTCAGGCTCGCAGCAGAGCCGTGCGGCTCATAGTAACTCTGGGGTGGTCAATGACGGTAAATCCCTCATTGACCGCCGCTTCCACGCTATAGCGGAAATCAGAACCCATCCACGGCACTTCAGGATCGGTAACCAGCACCTGTCCGTTCTTATTCATAGCTGCCCGCAATTGTCTGAAAAAGCCCGCGCGCTGCTTTTTCGGCACTTCGTGCACCATCCAAAATACCAGGGCAAAATCCAGCTTCTCAGGGATCATCAAATCATCAGCCTTGCATTGATGGGCGGTTATGTGTTCGCTGACGCCAGCCTGTTCAGAGTTTTTACGCATTTTCTCTAACATTCGGGGTTGCATATCAATAGCAATGATCCGGCCTTCAGGGCTGGTTAGACGGGCCATGTCAATGGTGAAATAACCCGGACCGCACCCAATATCCGCACATATGCTTCCCGGCTTGATATACGGGGATAAAATCCGGTCAGGATCCTGCACCATCCGGCGCAGGCGGTTATTCAGGCTAAAAGCAAACCAGGACGGGCATATCGAATCCATATGCAATACCTCTTTTCTCATTAATCGCTTCATTGGCCATCATCGGCCTGGCGAATCCCGGTGTCCTCTTCTGTGTCAATTATGGACCGGACCTGCTCATCGGGCATAGCTTCAACCGTGCGCAGTTTCCTTTCCATAGCCCTGGACCTGCGGGTAGCTTCATCAATAGTGCTGCTGGCTTCCTGCAGCTTTTTCTGGGTTTTTTCCAGCACCGTTCCGAATCTGCCGAACTCCGTTTTAACCGCACCCAGGACCGCCCATACTTCACCGGAGCGCTTTTGAATTGCCAGGGTTCGGAAACCCATAGACAGGCTATTGACCAGGGCAGCCAGGGTGGCTGGTCCGGCCACATTCACCCGGTAATCGCGGCGCAGGCTTTCAAACAGAGCCGGCCGACGCAGCACTTCAGCATAGAGGCTTTCCGCTGGCAAAAACATAATCGCAAAATCCGTAGTATTCGGGGGATCTATATATTTACCAGATATCTCCCGGGCCTGAAACTTGATGCGGTTTTCGAGCTGCCGGCCGGCCTGTTCGATCATAGCCGCATCCCCGTTGTCATAAGCTTCATCCAGCCGCTGCCAATCTTCAACCGGGAACTTGGCATCCAGCGGCAGCCATACGCATTCCACACCATCGCCGGGGCCAGGCAGCTTAATGGCATATTCCACCCTTTCAGAGTTCTTTTTAACTGCAACATTGGCAGCATACTGGTCGGGGCTTAAGATATCGCTCAATATGCTGCCCAGCTGCACTTCCCCCCAGGTTCCCCGGCTTTTTACATTGCTGAGCATTTTTTTTAGATCGCCAACACCGCTGGCCAGAACCTGCATTTCGCCCAGGCCCTTGTAAACCATTTCCAGCCTTTCGCTGACCTGTTTAAAGGATTCACCCAGCCTCTGTTCCAGGGTGGCATGCAGTTTTTCATCAACGACTGCCCTCATTTGATCAAGCTTTTGAGCGTTGTCGGCTTGCAATTCCATTACCCTTTTCTCCAGGGTGCTGCGCATTTGCTCCAGCTTCTGTTCATTAGAGCGGGTCAAGCTGCCCAGCTGAAAGCTGAATGAATCCAATTGATTCTTTTGCGCCATGGTATTTTCGGCAATCCGGCTGAGCAAGGCGGATTCAAACGATTTCACCGTACTTCCCAGCTCTTCCCGGGTCTGCCGGTTGGCTTCCCCCATTTCCATACGGTTAGCCGACATGGCGCCTTGCAGCAGGCCTTCCAGGCGAACCTGGTTCTTTTCCAGCTGTTCCATCCCGGTAGCCAACCGCTCCAATCCCGCATTAAACGCTGCGCTTTTGCTGGAAGCCAGCCAGAGGAGAAGACCGCTAATCAGCAGAGCAACTGCTCCCGCAGCTGCCAGGACTTGTTCCAATGCAATTACCTCCGTTTAAAGGATGGCGGCTGCGGCCTGATTGTCCGCAACCGCTTTCTTGTTTTCCTCGTTTGTTCAACTATAGATCTGTATTGATGAGTTCGCAATATCCAATGTCAGCAATTTCAGCTTTACTTCGCCGCAACAATCCTTCATAGCCATTCATGCAGCCGAATAAATACCGGAAACTCCGGTTAATACACGCTTCATTTACTGCATGAAATGGTTACTGATCCGTCCAGATTCTTGTAGCTCACCGAATACCCGAGATTTTCGGCAATAAACCGCACCGGCACCATGATTCGGCCTTCGGATGAAACAAAGGCTGCTCCATCAGGATTGTCCTCGTCCAGCATCTTCTCCACCCCGTTAACCATTCCAGTATTGCGTCCAATCCAGATTTCAATCACATTGCCGTTGGCTTCTATAACGGCTTTCTGTTCGCTTTCTTCCCAGGAAACCGCAGCGCCTACCGGTTCGGTGGCATAGCGAATAGGCATATAGGTTCGTCCCGCTATGGCGATCGGCGGGCTATCCATAGTAAGGGGAGAACCATTGCCGTAATAGGTGCTGCTATCCAGGTAAAACACCAGGTTAGTGTAGGATCCATACGGCAGTATGACCAGGCCGCCACTGCCCGTCCGTATTTCAACCGTAAGCGTATCCTGGTTCCATATCGGTTCGGCGCCCAGCGACTCAGCGGCAAAGCGCAGCGGAACCAGAATGCGGTTGGAAACCGCCAGGGGCGGTATTTCTAAAAATTGAGATATGCCGTTAACATAGGCCAGGTGGTCCCCGACCGTTACAGTTACCTCGGTTCCATCGCGGTTCAATATGCCGGTTTGGGTTTCCTGAATCCACTCCACCGTAGCTCCCAGTGCTTCATATATGGCACGAAGCGGCACCAATACCGTTTCATTTTGCACCATCGGTGGCACTTCGCAATAAAGCTCTTCATTATCAATAAACACCTTGATTGTTTCTTCATTCCCGTTTATGACAGGTTCCTCCGGAATGGAGGTGTCATCGCTGGCAGTGTCTGCTGGCATGGCGGCCCTCCAGGCATTGTACATACAGTTCAGCCAGGGCACAAATTCGCCGGTTGCTTTTTGGTTGCCAGCCCAGCTGGGATGGTCATCTTCGGTGGGATAAGCGCTGGTATTGGAGGAAACGCCTACCTGATGCTGGATTACACCGTTCCATACCCGGTGATGGTTGCCGTTTTCCTGTCCATAATCGTTTTCCTCCGGACTGCCCCCGTTGCTGGTAAGCACATTATAAAAATCATAGACAAACACGTTGCCGGTGCTGTAACCATCCAGCCAGTCGTTGACCAGCCACTGGTTGAATGCGCGGGCATTTGCAGCATATGACGAATCGATCAACGGTGGTGCGGTTATGGCTACGAACATAACATCCGGATGATTTTTAAAACAGTTCAAAAGATCAATATAAATGCCCCTGGCATTGGCTGCGGTCATGTATTCCGATCCACTATCCTGGTCTCGTAATGGATTGCTGCCGATAGATGGAACCGCAACGCTGGCGCTTCCCTGCAAGGCTGAATTAGGGAAACAGGATTTGAACATGACAATTTTGTTATTGCCTGCGGGAGAGTTACCCAGGCGGCTGTACCAGGAATTCTGACCCTTTTCGGTCAGTACGGCATTCAAATAAGTGCTGCTGTCCGGCCCCCGGAACCAGGTCCACCAATTGCCGATATCGGTCCGGTCTCCGATGGCATCCGGCCCCCAGCCATAATTAGTATCGCTTACATAGTAGTTGTTGGCCATAAGCTCCAGCCCCAGGCCGCCATTGTCATCTGAAAGCCAGTTTTCTCCAGAGGAGTGATGGATAAAAATGAGCGGCACAGGTTGGTCAGGAGGGCTGGTATCGGCGCCGAGGGCACCAGCCGTGCCTCCCAGGATCATCATGCAACACAAAGCGAGCACCGAAACAATAGAAATTCCCTTTTGTTTGGTTCGATTGAACATTAATTTACCCCCTTCGTTTGACAGGCATGTGGAACAATACGCGTGTGAACACCTTCAGAATGCCTCATTCAATGCCTGGACGGCATCCTGGCAGAACTTAACTATATCTCCTTTGACAGACCGCACCCGCTGTATTGAAACGTATGGATGCGCATGAAATGCAGCTTATTGCCCTCCCGCCCCACTGCTCCAAAGCGGAGACACGAGATATGTATATTGTAACATGAAAGATAAAAAGACCGATTAGTAAGAGGGAATAAAACGAAAGCCCCGCTTTATGCGGGGCTTTCGTTAAATATTCTAAATTGCTATGCGTCCTGTTTGTTGGACCTTCTCCAGATTTTGAATTTTTCGGCTTCTTTGATAAGTTCGTCTCTGAACTGTGGATGGGCCAGGTTGATAACGCCTTCAGCGCGTTCCCAGCTGGTCTTGCCCTTGGTATTGAAAAGGCCATATTCAGTTACGATATAAAAAGTCATGGATCTGGGTACGGTTACAATGGAACCAGGCAGCAGGGCCGGAATTATTCTGGACTGCAGATTACCCGCCTTGTCCTTGACCGTGGAGGTTAATGCGATATAACCACGGCCGCCTTTGGATTTGTAAGAGCCGAAGATATAGTCCCACTGTCCGCCGGTCCCTGAAATCTGCCGGCCGGATGATGATTCGGAACTAACCTGGTTAAAGAGATCTATTTCAACGGCATTGTTGATGCAAACCATGTTATCGTTCTGGGCAATTACATAAGGATTATTGGTGTAACTTACCGGGAAGCAGGCGCAAGCTGGATTGTGATCCAGGAAATCATAAAGCTTCTTGGTGCCCATGGCAAAGGTATAAACCATTTTGCCGGGGTGAATCTGTTTATACTTACCGGAAAGCTTGCCTGCGTCATACATGTCAACAAATGAGTCCACCAGCATTTCAGTATGAACACCCAGATCCTTCAATCCGGACTTGGCAATCATAGCTCCAACGGCATTGGGCATCCCGCCTATGCCAAGCTGGATGCAATCGCCATCATGCATAGTTTCCAGAATAATGTGGGCGATTTTTTCATCGGCTTCAGAGGGAACAATTTCGGCCAGGTTGGGCAGCGGATGATTGGTCTGGCTTTCCACAACATAATCGACGTCGGAAATGTGAACTACATCGCGATCGCCGCCGCAGCACCAGGGTGCCGATTCATTTACATAGAGGACTTTAACCAGAGCCTTGTCAAGAACCGCCGAGGAAATGGAGTTGGATGTACTGATGTTGAAATAGCCGTTCTTGTCCATCGGAGTCACGGGCTGGAAACATACGTCTACATGGGCGTAACCCCTTAAGTAATGTTCGGGGCCTTCATGATAGGTAAGGGTAACATAATTGCAGAGATCGGCTTCTTGCAGTTTTCTTGATACACCCGAGAAATGCCAGTCGTTCATGCAGAATGTTTCTCTCTTGGGGTCTACTTTGCAGACTTCAGGCATGAAAGTCATTGTAACCATACGTATTTTAACGTCATGCAATTCGTCCTTGCGGGCGGCCAGGGCTTTGTCAATTTCGATAGGTTGTTGAACAAATTCTCCATATTGGATCCAGTCTCCGGACTTTACCAGATTTGCTGCTTGTTCTGCTGTGATTAATTTGTTTTTGTACTCTTCCGTAATAGTGCGTCTCATTAATCATCCTCCTTATAATCTTTTCTAATTGATAGTTGATTAAAATGACTTCTCTAGCCTACCCTCCCTTACAATATCATCTGTAAAGTCAGCAGGTTTGTCAACAGAATCATGCACTATCCGCTATAATTTTTGGTTTTATATATTCTTTGCTGCTGCAATTCGACAACCGGTGCAAAAATGCAACAGCAAGCTAATATAAAATATTTACTGATATATTTTAGGAAATATTATATATTAAATATGCCAGTATTATTATTTATACTATGATAGTGTGGTTAGCTATATCCGAGTTTATAGTTTTTGTATTCTGGATTAAAGAAAGGATTGAATGCAGGACAAAAATCGTTTGTCAGATCATATTCGCAAGCTATATTTTGTCATTTTTAGGTTTTATTGGTTAACATTATGATTACGTATTACCTATTTTGAGACTATCGTGTCGCTATCCATAATTAACATTACATGGGTTTTGAGGGAAAAATAAGAAGCGGTGCATTGCATAATCGCAAAACACCACCCTGTTCTTTTGACCCCATTTTCCAGATACATTTCCAGACCACAGCCTGCTCTGGAACCACAGCGCTATTCCCAGCAGTGATCAGCATATTCCATTCCAGCCAGAAATGCAGCCCGGTTGTTTTCCACTATCTGGGAGCCTTTGGCTTTGAACATCTCTTCAATGGTTTTCATACAGTTTTGAATATCTAATATCCCCGTTTTGCGAATGTAAGCACCCAGCAAAACCATGTTAGCCTCAAGCTCCAGGCCCATTTCCTCAGCAATCTTGTTCATCGGCATTTCGTAAACGTTCAAATCGTTGCGCATTACTTCCCGGTTTACCATGGACGTGTTAACCAGCAGCATCCCTCCGGGAAGCACCCCTGGCTCAAACTTGTCCAGGGACGGCTGATTGAGAACAATAGCCTGAATGGGAAAATCGGTCAGCGGGGTATTGATTTCCTCGTCCGAGATGGTCACAGTGCAGTTGGCTGTGCCGCCACGCATAGCCGCTCCATATGAGGGAGCCCAGGTCACATGATAGCCTTCGTCCATGCCAGCCAGGGCCAGAAAACGGCCGAGCTTGAGTACGCCCTGGCCTCCAAAGCCAGCGATAAGAATCTGTTCGTACATCTCTACTCAGCCTCCTTATTTTTGAATACACCCAGCGGATAATAGGGAATCATTTTCTCTTCAACCCACTTCAATGATTCCAGAGGGTCCAGTCCCCAGTTAGTCGGGCAGGTGGAGAGTATCTCCACCATGCTGAATCCCAGGCCTTTCATCTGCAATTGAAAGGCCTTTTTTACCGCCTTCTTGGCCTTCAGCACGTTGGCTGGATTGTGAGAGGAAACCCGGGCAATATAAGCAGCCCCATCCGTTGTGGCAAGCAGTTCGCACATTCTGACCGGATAACCTTCGCGATGGGCTTCACGACCAAAAGGCGAGGTAGTGGTCACCTGGCCCAGGAGCGATGTCGGCGCCATCTGTCCGCCGGTCATGCCATATATCGCATTGTTGATAAATATCAGGGTTATGTTCTCACCACGGAGCGCCGCGTGCACCGTTTCAGCCATGCCAATAGCCGCCAGATCGCCGTCTCCTTGATAGGTAAACACCAGATTTTCCGGACATGAACGCTTAATCCCCGTTGCCACCGCCGGAGCCCGGCCATGGGCAGCCTGCACCATGTCGACCGAAAAATAGTCGCCGGCCATAACCGCGCAGCCCACCGGGTAAACGCCCACGGTCTTTTCATGCATCCCCAGCTCATCGATACATTCCGCCACAATGCGGTGAGTGATTCCATGCGTGCAACCGGCGCAATAATGTGTTTTCAGGTCTGACAGGCTTGCCGGCTTGCCGTGTACGATCTTCATATTAATCCCTCCGTGGCGGCCGCGTCCATAATGGCCTGGTATATTTCTTCAGGGCCTGGCGTCACGGCTATCCGGCCATAAAAATGGACCGGCAAACGGCCGGCCACCAGCAAACGCACATCCTGCACCATCTGCCCCATGCTTATTTCAGTGCACAAAATGGCTTTAGCCCGGTTCAAGCTCTTCTTGAAGCAGTAATCAGGAAAAGGCCACAGGGTGATAGGCCTGATCAGTCCTGCCTTTACCCCGTTTTTACGGGCCTCCTGGACAGCCTTGCGAACCACCCGGGCCAGCAATCCATATGCTGTAACCACCAGTTCGGCATCGTCCAGCATATATGTTTCCGCCCGCCTTTCGTTCTTCTCCACTTCACGATACCTGGCCTGGGCTATCCGGTTGCGCTCTTCTATAACGTCACCTTCCATGAAAAAGGTCGTGGTGTTGTTGGCCGGCCTGCCCGCCTTCCCATTAGTTGCCCATGGCTTGGGAATGGACGGTACAACCGGATCGGGCATTACAATCGGCTCCATCATCTGCCCCAGCATTCCGTCAGTCAAAATCATACCGGGAATGCGGTACTTATCGGATAATTCAAATGCAAGCATGGTCAATTCCACAGTTTCCTGAACCGTGGACGGGGCCAGCACCAGCAGCTGGTAATCCCCGTGGCCGCCGCCTTTGGTAGCTTGAAAGTACTCGGACTGAGATGGTTGAATGCCACCCAATCCGGGTCCGGCGCGCTGTACGTTAGCAATAACGCAGGGCAGATCACCTGCGGCTATATATGAGATTCCCTCCTGCTTGAGGCTGATTCCGGGGCCGGAAGAACCGGTCATAACCCGTACTCCTGCCGAGGCGGCTCCATAAACCATATTAATAGCGGATACTTCGCTTTCTGCTTGAACAAAGCACCCGTTCACTTCCGGCATACGCCGGGCCAGATATTCTGACAGCTCACTTTGAGGGGTGATAGGGTATCCAAAAAAGTGGCGGCAACCAGCCAAAATAGCTGCTTCACCCATGGCTTCGTTGCCCTTCATAAGTATCCTGCTCACTTCAATACCTCCCTCATCACTGTAATAACCTGGTCCGGGCACATCAGCGAACAGTTGGTGCATCCTGTGCAATCTTCCGGCTTCACGTCGCTTACCGGGTGGTAACCTTGAGCATTGAACCGGGTTTGATCAAAGCCCAGCACTCCGCGCGCGCAAAAAAAGATGCAGAGTCCGCAGCCCTTGCATCGGTCTTCGTCAAATACTACTCTTCCTCTGGCCAAGTCAGTGTCTCCTCCGATTCATCATTCTACTTCTCCGGGCTTGCTATACAGACCATTTACAGCCAATCCGGCCGCAAATGCATTTGCACTGGACATATCTCCACCGGTTTAATCAGTCCGGCTTCTACCGCTGAATCGAGTTTCGACCGCAGTTCATCAGCCAGGCGTTCTTCCACCGCCAAAAACCTTATGGGCAAGTCCATTTCCTGGGCCATTTTAGCCACCATGGCGTGACCGTCAAAAATCTCTTCCACCTGCGTGTCTGCGGCTAGATTAGGATTGCTGATAACCTCGGTGAAACGCAAGCGGCTCATCTTTTCGAGGGCTTGCCGCAAATGGCTCGCCTTGCCCTCGCTCTCGGTAAAAGGTCGATACGGATTGAGCACCAAACACATGCGATAAGGCCGGGCTGCAATCGCTCCGCTTAAATATCCCAGTACAGAGCAGCCGTTTTCGTCACCGCCCACATCAATGAACAGGCGGCGATCAGAACGGATGAATGCGACTATTTGCGGGGTTACGTACGGCAAATCGGCGAACATCATATTGCGCGGCGGCCCGATGTATTGCACACCGGCGGCTTCCAGTTCCTCATGCCATTCCCGCGAACAAAAAAAGGGATTGACAATATCGAGGTCAGCCAGAACCGGCTGCTCCCCTGCGGCATCTAACGCCATATTAAGGCAAATTTCGGTTTTGCCGCTGCCAAATGCTCCTGCCAGAATGTCAATCACAGTGTATCTCCGTTTGTATTCATTGCCAATATATGATAAAGGAGTTTATACGCTGAAATCAACTATAATTATGACGAATTATGCCATATATAGCGTTTGTACCTAATTTTACTACCAGCACTACGCAGTCACACCGGCCTCTTGAGGGCTCGCAAAATAGCGGGCGAGTCTGACTTTGAACCGCAAACACCGGAGTTGTTCACTCGAAATATTTCTCAGGACAGTGTAACGTATTGAATGCTATAATTGTTTCGCATACAAATCATTAAGAATTGAGGGACATATATGATCACCGCCTTGCTGTTCGATCTGGACGGCACTTTGCTCAACCTCGACATGGATCAGTTTTTGAATTACTATTTTAAAGCTATGACGGATTACGCGGTTGAATGGGGCTTGCAATCAGATCAACCGCTGATGGAACAGGTCTGGAAATCCACCGAGGCCATGATCGCCAACCTGGACCCCGGCCGCAGTAACGAAGAAGTTTTTATGCAATCGTTCATACCCCATTTTGATTATGCTGAAGAGCATGTCCGGGAATTCTTCGACAGTTTTTACCTCACCCGTTTTCCCCAATTGCAGCAGTATTGTTCCGCCTTGCCCAGGGTGCCGGAAATCCTGGATCAAGCTTTTTCAAGAGGCTATACCATCGCCATTGCCACCAATCCAGTTTTCCCGAAAACCGCCACAGAACAACGCCTGGAATGGGCTGGCATTTCCTCTTACCCCTTCAAGCTGGTCACCACATACGAAAATATGCATTTTTGCAAACCTCAAATACAGTATTACCAGGAAATATCCGCAATAATCGGTGTGCCTCCCACTTCGTGCCTGATGATTGGCAATGATACCCGGGAAGATCTGGTAGCTGGAAAAATCGGCATGAAAACCTTCCTGTTAAAAGACGGCCTGCTGGATCGCGGCGACGGTTACCCCGCTGACTGGGAAGGATTCATCGACGAGCTGGAAAGGTTCATATCCGCCCTGCCGGTGCTTTAGCCGGCATCTACGCCACTGTTTTCTGCGCTTATGTAGCGCTCTATGATCCTCTCGGCCAGGCGTTTTTCCCGGGCAGCCCGTGCTAGAAGGGAGTTTGCCAGCAAGAACCACTCCATAGTTTCCCTGTTGTCGGTTTCCAGCGTCTGGCACTGATCCTGTATGGCGTTCATCTGCTGAATGCATATTTCTTCCAGGCCACATTCGCCAGCATTGTTTATTTCCCGTGACAGGGTGTACATCCGGTCGAACAAAGCATCCCGCTTTTCCGCCTCACCCTGGCTGTGCACCAGCGGTTTCAGCAACTGCCCGATATCGTTCATGGAAAGAACCTGTTTGGATTCATAAATCATTAGTAAAGTAGCTATCTGCCGGCGGGAATATTTCTTCTTAACCGGCGCTTTTAAAAGACCGGCTTTTGTATAATTGTTAATCATCGTTTTAGTAAGCAGCTTGTCCTTTTCATTGCGTTTAAGATGGGCTAGATTTCTCTCTATAAAGGTGATAACCTGATCCATATAGAGGTCAATATCTGGAATATCCACAAGCTGTACCTGTTCATCCACGCCAATCTCTTCCACCATTTGTTTTATCGATTTAACATCCATCATTATTCGGCCTCCATTTCATGTTCGGCTGTCTGCCCTGCCGCCTGCATATTTAAATCAGCGGGACTGTCCCTGTGGTTTAAATATGCAACTGGCAGGTTATGGGCGCACCTTGCCAATAATTAAAACAGATTCCTTTAGATATTGCAATCGTTAACCTCATGTTGTAGTATTGTTATATTCTTAACATAGTTCTCATTACTATGTTGCGGGTTTTTCATAGCGCTTTGCCATTGCAGATTAACGAAATAATATAACGTATTGGAGGTTTTTATTATGAAAATCACCCTTATCGAACCCAAGGCGCCCGGGAAGCATGTTTTCAGCATGGTCAACATGCCCCGCCTGGGTTTGCCAATACTGGGCACATTGCTGGAGCAAGCCGGACACGAAGTCAGGTTGATTATGGGTTCCCGGCAGGATGTACGCCTTTCCCATATTGATGATGCTGATTTGATTGGGATTTCCACTACCACATCCACCGCATTGGAAGCATATCACCTGGGCGACTTTGCCCGCAAACTGGGCAAAACAGTGGTCATGGGCGGTGCCCATGCAAGCTTTTTAAGCGATGAAGCACTGGAGCACAGTGATTACGTTTGCCGCGGAGAAAGCGAAACCAGCTTTGTTAAGCTGGTCAATTGCCTGGAACACAACCTGGATCCAGGAGATATACCAGGCTTGTCCTATCATTGCTCTGGCACTGTCATTCACAATCCATCTCCCGGATGGATTGACGCCTCTATAGTGCCCTATCCCGATTTGTCTATGTTCGAAAAGCTAAAAATGTCAACTTATCCGGTAATGACCTCCCGCGGCTGCCCATACGATTGCACTTTCTGCAGTGTAACCGCCATGTTTGGCCGCAAGTACAGGTACCGTGACAGTGAGAAAGTAATAGACGAACTTCGGCAATATCATGGCAAACAGGTATTTTTTGTGGATGACAATTTCACCGCCAATCCTCGCCATACCAAAGAATTGTTGAGGATGATGATTGAGAGCGGGGTTCAGCCTTCGTGGTGGTGCGCCCAGGTGCGTACCGATTCCGCCCGGGATGACGAATTGCTGAAGCTTATGTATGACAGCGGCTGCCGCATGGTTTTTGTCGGTCTGGAGTCAGTCAATCCTAAAACCCTGGAGCGTTATAACAAAAAACAGGACATAGACGACATCCGGAACTGTGTCCAGCAGTTTCATAAACACAAAATAATGGTGCACGGAATGTTCGTATTCGGAGCCGATGACGACACCGTAGAAACAATCAACGATACATTGGAATTCTCCCTGGTTAACCGGATTGATAGCGTGCAGTTCTTAATTCTTACACCATTGCCTGGCAGCCGGACATTTGATGAGATGAAGGCACAGAATCGTCTGATTACAACAGATTGGAACCTGTATGACGCCCACCATGTAGTATATGCACCCGAACAAATGAGCGCCGCCGAACTCCAACAGGCTGTGACCAGCGCTTTTAAAAAATTCTACTCATTTGCAAATATATTCAGAAACATCGGCTTGACCGGCCTGCAATCGGCAATATTTCGCGCTACGGGTTTCTGGCTGATTCGCCGCTGGGAACGGGAGAATCGCTGGTATAACCGTTTTCTGGAAGCGCTCAGTTCCAAGCCGCTTCGGCCTCAATGGATGGACCGGATAACCAAAAGTGTTGAAATCGTAAGATTGCGGCGTCTGCGCTACCTGGCCAGCGAAAAGCTTCTGGACATTGAGGTTTTTAACGGTGATAACACCTTCATGATAAATCTGAAGGGCTGCCTGAATGACTTTGCACTGGCCGAGTGTGTCCGTTCCACGAAAAAATATATTCCAGAAGTCTATCAGAATATCATAATTAATGCAGAGGAACTGAGCTACGCATCGGAAGCGGTTATCATCAAGTTCATCAGCCAGCTTAACAAGCTTTCGCGGCAAGCCCGCAGCGTGGAAATCAAGCTTCCGCTCGACAATCGCGTCGTTGAAATCCTGCAAAAGCATGATCTGAATATTCCCGGGTTTGCACTGTTCAGCTGAACCAGGAACCAGAGCGGGTGTTAAAAAGGCGGTTCTTTTGGAAGCAAAAGAACCGCCCTTGAGGTTTACTGATGTTTTTTTTAGTTTAATTCATCGATTGTTTGCGCATCCTTATGGACTGCGGGGTAATTTCAACCAGTTCTTCATCTGTAATGAATTCCATGCACTGCTCCAGGCTCATAAGCCGCGGCGGAGTCAGTTTGATAGCAGTGTCAGTGCCGGAAGCCCGGACATTGGTAAGCTGCTTTTTCTTGCATACATTCACTACTATATCTCCGGGGCGGGAATTCTCGCCTACTATCATCCCCCGGTATACGGAATATCCAGCATCCACAAAAAGTTCGCCCCGGTCCTGGGCGTTGTCCAGGCCATAGGCTGTGGAATCACCCGTCTCATAAGCCACCAGCGAACCGCGCTGCCGGACCGGCAATTCACCTTTGTGTGGAGCATAGCTATTAAACAGGTGATTCATAGTCCCCATACCCCTGGTATCGGTCATAAACTCGGAGCGGAAACCAAACAAGCCCCGGGTGGGAATAAGGAATTCCAAAAAGGTCATGCCATCGCTTTTCTGGCTCATGTTAATCATCTCTGACTTCCGCGGCCCCAGCTTTTCCATCACGATGCCGACATATTCCTCGGGAACTTCTATAACCAGCTCCTCGATGGGTTCGCAAAGCTTGCCATCAATTTCCTTTTCTATTATCTGCGGCCGCGATACCTCGAACTCGTATCCCTCGCGGCGCATGGTTTCAATCAGAATAGAAATGTGCAGCTCGCCCCGGCCAGCTACCAGGAAGGTATCCGGGGAGTCGGTGCCTTCCACCCTCAAGCTTACATCCGATTCCAGCTCTCTCATAAGCCTTTCACGCAGCTTGCGTGAAGTGACATAGGTGCCTTCCCGACCGGCAAAAGGGCTCTTGTTAACCTGAATAGCCACAGATACCGTGGGTTCGTCAATACGTACAAAATCCAGTGGAAGCGGATTATCGACCTCGCAAATTGTATCCCCAACATTGAATCCGTCCAGACCGGCAATAACCACGATCTCTCCGGCAGCCGCCTCGTCTACCACGGTCTTTTTCAAACCGTCGAAAACATGCAGGCTGGCAATTTTTTGCCGGGAACCTGCATAGCCCGGGGCGCACAGTATTACTTCCTGCCGGGCTTGCACCCGGCCGTTTTGGATCCTGCCAACCGCCATGCGGCCAACATAAGTGTCATAATCGATCATTGAAACTCCGATTTGCAGTGGAGCATCCAGGCTGCCTGCCGGGGCCGGGATCTTGTCCACAATCATTTCAAAAAGTGGTTTGAGATCCTCACCAAGCTCATCCGGGTCCAACGAGGCAGTGCCTGTCCTGGCGTTGGTGTAAATAACCGAAAAATCCAGCTGATGGTCAGTGGCTTCAAGCTCCATGAAAAGTTCCAGAACCTCGTCCACTACCTCTTTTGGCCGGGACTGAGGCCGGTCCATCTTGTTGATTACAACAATGGGTGACAACCCGGCTGCCAGCGCCTTTTTCAGCACGAAACGGGTCTGCGGCATCGGTCCTTCGACTGCATCCACCAGCAAAAGCACCCCGTCCACCATTTCCACAATGCGTTCCACTTCCCCGCCGAAATCGGAGTGGCCAGGAGTATCAACAATGTTCAAGCGATAATCATGGTAGATAATTGCAGTGTTTTTAGCCATTATGGTGATGCCGCGCTCTCTTTCCAGGTCATTGCTGTCCATCACCCGGTCTTCTATCACCTGGCGCTCATGAAAAACGCCGCTTTGCTTCAGCATACCGTCCACCAGGGTGGTCTTGCCATGGTCAACATGGGCGATAATTGCCAGATTTCTTATTTGTTCTTGATTCATCAAGGGGCTTCCTTTCACAAAACAGACATGCCTGTTGTGCATCTTCCGGCCCAACAGGCTTCCTTACGCCGGCGTTCATGCGCTTAATCAGACATGTCTTCCCAACCTGTCATTTGAAACGCTCACCCATACGGGGCAACTTTTATATTATACGGGTATTCCGCTCAAATAGCCAGGTAAAATAATGAAAATACTCATTTCAGCCATCAGGACCGGTTGTTCTCCAACAAGCGCAGCAAGATATCTTCCAGGCTGCTTTCTTTTATGCCAAAGTACAAAATTCCGGAATGGATCTCACGGACGCAATCCAGCACCCGGGGCCTCATTTCTTCATCCTTCTGAACCCTCACAGTCAAACTGGCCCCCTGGCTTTCAACTTCCTGCACCCCGGGCAGCCTGCGCAAGGCATTATCAACGGCCTCATCCGGTTCATCCAGGATGACTTCGATATTCATGGTATCGCTGGCAGTGCTGCGCAGGTTGGCTATGCTGTCCTGAGCCAGCAGGCGCCCATGGTCAAAAATCCCGACCTCGCTGCAAATGGCTTCCACTTCGGGAAGCACATGCGAGCTCATCATAATGCTGACTTCATGCTCTGATTGAAGCCGGATTATCAGCTCACGCATGCTTTTGGCGCCCAGCGGGTCCAGACCCAGGGTGGGTTCGTCCAGAAACAGCACCTGGGGTTCGGAAAGCAAAGCCTGGGCCAGTGCCAGGCGGTGCCTCATCCCCCGCGAATAGGTGCCGATGTATTCGTTTTTTTTGTCCACCAGGCCTACCAGGTCCAAATTGCGATCGATCCGGGGCTGACGTTCACCCGGAGGCACATCCAGCAAGCGGCACAAGTACATCAGGAGCTCCTGGGTACTCATGCGGGGGTAGAAGCTGGGGTTTTCGGCCACATAGCCAATGCGGGCCCTCACTTTCATGGGCTCTTTCACCACGTCAAAGCCGTCAATAAACGCAGTGCCGCGGTCCGGCCTGATGAGACTGACCAGCATCTTAAAAGTGGTGGTTTTCCCGGCACCGTTCAGGCCCAGCAGTCCGAACGACGATCCCCGCCGCACCTGAAAGCTGACATTATCCACTGCTTTTAATTTACCGTAATGTTTACTCAGGTTTTTAACCTCTACTGCAAAGGGACTCAAAGAATCCGCCTCCTTATCCTCGGAAAGTCACATTCTGGCGTTCAAATAGTACATTGCTGATCAGCAGCAGTCCGCAAATCATTACTGCCAGCGATACTATGCAGAGCAAAAAATCTGGCGGGCTCTCCAGGCAGTATTTCTGATACTTGGAAAAAACGCTTATAAAGAACCTGGCCGCAACCGGCACCTGGTCGAAGCTGACTATGTTAAACCGCAGCCCAACCTGGCGCAGGAACTCTCCCCCAAGCGGGTGGGCCGGAGCCATAAAAACAATCGCCGCCAGGCCAGCCACGGCCGTATTGGGGGCAAACATGGATATGAGCATGGTCACGGCCACAAAAAACAAAGAAATCAGCGAAACCATCGCTACCAGGGTCATCCACTGGCTGAAATCAGGCATTGCCAGCTGCCAGCGATATCCGGAAATTCCCGATATCTGCGCCCAGTAGTAGGCTCCAATCAGTTCAGCAACCAGCAACGGCAGGATCATCAGCGCATAAGCGGTGAACTTGCCCAGGAGCATGGTGCTGCGCTTCAGCGGCTTGGACAGCACCAGTTCGAGGGTGCCTTTTTCCTTCTCCCCGACCACCGAGTCCATGGCAGCAAAGATGCCAATCATAGGGCAAAGCATAGCGAAAAGCTCGAAAAACGGGTCCATAACGCTTTTAGAATTGGCCGTAGGACCAACCTCCGTATATAGTGCCATGAGAATTCCGCCAAAAATGAACATAAGTAAAAATGGAGTTTTATAACTGCGCAGGTTGTCCTGCAGTTCCCTTTGAACAACGGCCAGATACTTCATATAACCTCTCCTTTGCTGCTGTTTACGCGGTCAATGATACCACCATTCATGACCGGTTTCGAGGGGAAATATGCAACTATCCGCTTGTATAACGTTCCTATGTTTATGCAGTTATTCTTTATCACTATTAAATTATCGTTTATCGATGTATTTTTGTTGCTTTTTGATATATATCGTTTTATAATCCAGATACCAGGAAAATAAAGGAGGCATTATCATGTTGCTTGAACCCCGACGTTTGAGCTGCCTGTTGAGGCGCTTGCTGGAGTTTGCCTTGCTGGCAGGAATACCCCTGACATTGGGCACTCCCTTGCTACTTAAAGATTATTACCGGATCGTGTTCTGGATGGCATCCAGGCAGAGCAGCAGCCTCTTTATGATTGTGCTCCTCATGAGCACTGGAATGCTGTTGCTGGTAATTGTCTGGGAAGCGCGGAAAATGCTGGTCAGCGTGGATAAAAACCAACCCTTTGTGCGTGCCAATGTGCAAAGCCTGAAGCGGATTGCCCTTTCCGCACTGCTTATCGCCGGGGCTTATATAATCAAATCATTTCTGTTCCCCACTTTTCTAACCATTGTTATTGCGCTGATGACCTTTGTGGTCGGACTCTTTGTAAGTGTTATGGCCCAGCTCTTCGAGCAGGCCGTAACCGTTAAAGAGGAAAACGACCTGACGGTCTGATGGAGGCGGTGAAAACATGGCGATTATAGTTAATCTCGATATTATGATGGCCCGGAGGAAGATGAGCTCGCAGGAACTGGCAGCCATAATCGACCTGAGCCCTGCCAACCTGTCCATCCTGAAAACCGGAAAGGCGCGGGCAATTCGCTTTGCCACGCTGGATGCCATCTGCCAGGCGCTCCATTGCCAGCCGGGCGATATACTGGAACATGTGCCTGATGAGAGTGAAACGTAAAAGGTGAAACGTGAAACGTAAGAGGTGAAACGTTAAACGTAAACGTAAAAAGTGAAAGGTGAAAGGTGAAAGATGAAAGGTGAAGAGCAGACAGATCAATGAGTAAAGGGTTAAGAGTCAAAGGTTAAGAGTCAAAGGTTAAGGGTAACGAGCATAGAGCGAAGAGAAAAGGGTAGACAGAAAAGAGTTCAGAGTTAAAAGTAAATAATTCAGGTAAAGAGCATAGAGCACAGAACGAAACGTGAGACATGGATTTCCGCAGTGGTGAACCTTGTGTTCGCCCACGCAAAAACGGGATTTGAATATAAGTGGACATACAAGTACGAAAGGAGTTTTTGTTTTATGGTTAAGCGAATAATAGGTATCGGATTGATTTTCGTGGTGGTTAGCATCGCCTGGATTATACTGGGGGCCAGCATGGAATTCCGCAGCCAGAGCATGGACGGCAAGCTGTCCGGCGAGGTGGGCAGCCTGTGGGGAACCCCTCAGCACCAGGCATCTCCCCAGGTAGTCATTCAGAATACAGTCCTGAAGGAAGTGCAGGAGCAGGTTGACGGTAAAAATGTTGCTAAAACAGTGCCTGAAGTGGTCGAAGAATCCTGGCCGCTTGATGGCAGTGATATTAAGGTCGCTCTGGGTCTTGATTACCGCCAGAAAGGGCTGATGTGGTATACAACCTACAATGTGGCCTTCGACGCCTCATACAGGATAGTAAATGACAGCGACCAGGCCAGGGATCTGTTCTTCGATTTCAGGTTTCCCAATGCTGGAGCCACTTATGACGACTTTGTACTGCAGGTAGGAGAGCGGAAGGTAGAAAACATTGATGTTAAGGACGGCCGGATCCGCACGCCTCTGCACCTTGCTCCCGGAGAAAAGGCCGTGGTTAATGTAGCCTACAAATCACGGGGAATGGACGAATGGTGGTATACTTTTGGCGACCAGAACGTTAAACAGGTCAAAGATTTCAACCTGGTAATGAATACCGACTTCAAGGATATTGACTACCCGGAACAGAGCATTTCTCCCAGCAAGCCAGCCGTTGACACCAGCCAGGGCAAAGAGATCTCCTGGCAGATTGAAAACATGCTGACCGGTGTGCAGATCGGCATGGACCTGCCAGACAAACTGGACCCGGGACCATGGGCGGCACAGGTGATTTTCTTCGCTCCGATATCGCTGCTGTTGTTTCTGTTCATGGTGGTAGTTTTTACTGTTATGCGTGAAGTGGACATCCACCCGGTGAATTACTTCTTTATTTGCGCGGCATATTTCAGCTTCCACCTGCTACTGGCCTACCTGGTGGACCATGTTTCCATCCATGCCGCCTTTGCCATATCGGCTGCAGTATCAATTTTGCTGGTGCTTTCATATATGAGGCTGGTAGTTGGCTCCAGGTTCGCTTTCGTCGAAATAGGGCTGTCTCAGCTGGTGTTCCTGGTCCTCTTTTCCTATACCTTTTTCTTCGAAGGCTACACCGGCCTCAGCATTACTGCGCTGTGCGTCCTGTCCCTGTTTATAGCCATGCAACTAACTGCGAAGGTCGACTGGAACAAAGTATTCATAAGTGACGCAAAAAGGCTAATGCAGGCTCAAATGGAACAAAAAGAATAGGACGCTGCCGGTCCGGCTAAGCTTTTAATGCCAATTGACCCAGACGGGTTTGCCCTTCCGGGTCATTATTTTTCACTGATGATTATTGCAGATCCTGCTTTCCTAAAAAGGCCAGTATTCGCTGGGCATCCTGTCTCTTTACGTACTGGGCAAAATGGATGCTGTCTTCTTCATAATCGAAAGCCAATCCCGAATAATCCTTGTTCCAAAAAGGCCCTTTGCTGTCCAGCGGAAACAGGGTCATGTTCTGCGAATCCGCCACCCGGAGGTTGCGAATCCTGGAGTCTTCGTACGAACGAGTAAAAGCGATGCCCAGAACACGATTGGTGATTTCAATTCCCTGCCTGGATATGGTTATAACCTGCCTGCCAAGGGTCACCCAGCCCAGCATCAGGCAGGCGATAATCGCCATCAGCCAGCTCCCCGTCAGATCGGCCAGGCTGCGCGGTTCTATCGCCTGTGAACCGCCGATCATGTCTTGAGCGGTCAATACCCCTGCGGGCACTCCAATAACGATCGCGATTACAAAAAGCATCACCACTGCCCAGCAGCGTTCAACCGAAATGCTTACCACCCTCTCGTCCAGATCGTCTTCCATCTCTATTTTATTTCGAAGCAGTTTACTCATGAGCCTGGCCTTCCTCTCTTAACGGGCTGAATAATCAATAAAACGGTTCTGATGATTAATCATTGAACTGAATAGATTAGTCATCGGAACCGTCTTCCCGGTGTTTTATTAATTTTTTCCGCTGATTGCAGACGCTTTTTGTGAAATGCATCTCTAACTCTGCTGGGTATGAAAGCCCATTCGTGGGAGCTAATGTTATATGCCTGGCGCCTTTTTGGGTTCGCTTGCTTTGCGCGGCGGGATCCTCCATAAATGACAACTTCTTTCGCATGTACACAATAATAACAAAACACAATGCCTGTCTGCTGCTTCTTATTTTACACCCCGCAATTCGGTTGCTGTCAATCAGTTCGCACCAATTTGAGCATTCTTGTATACTGTATGCCAGGGTTCTGCCATAGAGCTGTCCGACATTAAGGCTGTCTCATTTTATTTATGGACACCTGATGATCACTCAACCGTTTATTGGCCTGATGCCTTACGGCGTTCAGTAATATCGCATACCAGAGCTTCAATCGCCAGCGGTTTGCCATCACTGCCGCTAATTAACTGGTTATCCTGGTGCAGCCACCTGGTTTCTCCAGCTTTGTTGATAATCTGGTATTCGTAAACCGGCTCCATGAAGCCTTCAATGAGACGGTTCCATTGAATGGTGAAATAGTCCAGCCAGTCCGGGTGAATGATACGTTGAATGATTACCGGATAATCCATAATTTCCTCGGCAGTGTATCCGGTTATTGATTCAGCGGCTCCGCTGACATATTCATATACGCCTGTAGCCAGCGACATGCGGTATATCATGTATCCAGCCGAACCGACCAGCTTGCGGAAGCGTTCCTCCCGTTCGCCCAGCTCCTGCTCTATCCGTTTCTGATTGAGCATTCCTTGAATAAGCTTAAGGTTGTTGAAGCCCAGCTGAGATAGGAAGGTGACTCCTTTGACCAGCAGGCACATCAAATTGTCTACCTGTTCCCGGCTGTAACGCGGAACTTTGCGCAGTGCATGCAGATATTCAGCCTGATCGAAGTCATACCATTCGGCCTGGTCAATAAAGATATCGAAGTCAATGTCCTCGTCATCATAGAAAAAACCACCGGTATAAACATTGCCGACATGTTTCTGCCCGATATATATTGGTGAGGCGACATCCCACATCTGGTTCTTGCATTTGTAGGCCTGGAACTGGCCGGGCTGCAAAGACTGTGCCAGGCAGGTGTCGCTTTCCTGGCAATTACGAGCGCTGACCGGATGGGCCCGGTGGAATTTAAAGCAGATTTCCTGCATGCCATTGCCAGCAATGAGATTGCCTTCGGTGTCGGTAATGGCAATCGGCATCCTGACCAGCCGGGTAAAGTCTTCAATCAGCGTTTGCAGGGTCGATGCATCCATCAGATTGCGTAAATCTTTGTTTTCGACCACATCATCGCTCTGAAGAATGGAATTCAGCTTGAGCCGCAGGCGTTCCTCACTGTCGCGCAAAGCATTTTCCACCGCCTTGCGCTCGCTTATATCCTGGGTAATACCCACCATCGCCTGGGGCTTTCCATCCTCGCCCATAACCATGCGATAGAAGGAAAAGAAATGGCGTATTTCCCCATCCATGCGTCGGACTTCAAACTCCATTTCGCGATAATAATCAGGCGAAGGCTGATCATAGGCTGCAGCCAGTTCAGCCGGCAATAGATGGCTATAACCGGGCAATACGAAGCGCCGGACAAAATCGTCCGCCTTGATTAGATAGCTTCCTTCCCGCTGGATGTCGGTACCATAAAGATTGTAGAAAGAATCGTTCAATAGGAAGTTCGAAGTAGCAAAATCGAATTCCCAGTGCGCCATATGCCCCATTTGCAAGGCTGCTTCAAGTTTTTCCTGGTTTAATCGTTTCAGATCTGCTGCCATATCTACCATCCTGACTATCTGAATTTTCTGCAATACCATCGGTCATATTAATTGCTGCTTCCAGCGAGTATCCCATTTTACATAATTTATGAAATATTATAACAAATCCGTTTATTAGATCGCATCATCAGATCCAATTATTGCTGTTCAAAACTGGATTTGGCACCAATCCGATCTGATATAATTAGTTTATCATAATGATGCGAATGCCGGATGGCTGCTGTTCTGTTTATTGGCAGCCCGGACAGGAAGAGGCTGGCTATGGTTATTCTCATAATTATCGCGGTACTGGTAATATTCGCATGCATTTTTCTGATGGTTGCGCTGACTGTTTGGCGGGATAAGATTCGCCTGTGGACCGGCCAGCTGCTGGTGCGCTTCAACGCCATGCCCGATACCGCCAATCCCAAAAATCCGGCCAATGAGATTTATGCCAACGACCTGGCTTTCAATGTGCGCATAGTCCTTTATTTCATGGCTGCCTTCGGCATTATTATCATGCTGGTGGTCATTGCCGCCATTGCTGGCATTGGCTTCCTGGGATATTTTCTGTAACGCTGCGCCCATTTCGCACAGCTTCCGGTTTTCCACAGCCGCTTCCAGCCGCTACCATGAATTATGCTGGCTGGACAATCACCTTATGAAAGCTTATTATGTAATATATTTGCAGGCAGGTTCTCAACAGCGCACATAATGCCCTGGCAGCCGAGCATTTTTCGTCATTCCCGGCAGGAATGACAAGATTTGTGGTGGCGGTCCGTTTTAACGAAATTTTAATCCATCTTTCAGCCTGGGTTTATTTATTCCCGTTAAACTAAATCAAGATTTTACCAGGTTGGAGGCATCGGTCAGGACGCTCAACATAGCGGCAGCGAAATGCGCGGGGGTCCTGGCCAGAGCTTCAGGCACTAAACATATGCAAGATAAGGAACTGCCCGCTGTATGAAAAAGATTCTGGTCTTTTCGACCTCAACTGGCGCCGGGCACAACCAGGTTGCAGGCGCCCTGCAAAACGAATATCAGAACATGGGCTATGAAGTCGAAGTAGTTGATTTCCTCAAGGATGCCAGCCGCTTTCTCGATCTCCTCATTGCCGGGAGTTACAATAATGTAATGATCCGAGCCCACTTCTTATATGGCATTCTGTATCACGGAAGCAATAATGCCGCCATAACCAGGGTGGTCGGATTTCTGATGGCTTCCATCCTTAGCAGCAGCCTGCTCCGTATCATCAAATCCAGTCAGCCAGAACTGATCATCGCAACCCATGCTCTGGCATTAAGCAGTTTGGCTGATATCAAGCGGAGAGGAGGCACTTCTGCCCCGCTAATTTCCATTATTACGGATTTTGACGCCCACAGTTCCTACGTCAATCGCGCTGTCGATGCATACATTGCTCCTTCATGGCATTCGAAGGAGATGCTGGTCAAAGCCGGCATACCCAAGGATAAAATCTTCATTTATGGCATACCCATCCGGAGGGAGTTTCTGGTCCACGAAACTCCGCCCGCTGAATCACCACCGTTTACTATTTTATTAATGGGCGGCAATGCGGGTCCGGGAGCGATTATTGAAACAGTGGAAAATCTCATGCAGATCCCGGAACCGGTCAAATTGCTGATCGTTTGCGGCCGCAATGCTGTCTTGAAAAACAAGCTGGACCTGGCATTCCCACAGTCGCCCGCCGGCAAGGAGCTGGTAATTTTCGGTTTCAGTGACGAGATCCCCAGACTGATGGATGCCGCCGACATAATAATCACCAAGCCGGGGGGCCTTACAATATCAGAAGCGCTGGCCAAAAGAACCCCCATAGTCATCCCGTACTGCATAGCCGGACAGGAGGAGGAAAATGCCCGAATTCTGGCTCAATGCGGAGTCGCATTGCGAGTGGAGCATATCCGGAATATCGGAGCGATGGTTCGCAAGCTCATTAGCGAGCCCAAGGACCTGGAGCGCATGGCTTCCGACATTGATGCTTTAACCGGCCAGTATTCGCTGGACGACATGCTGGAAGTCGGTGTCAGGCTTATGGATGAGGCAGGCGCATCCCGCAAATAGCGCCATCCCTTTATTTTTCAAGCTTCCCATCAACCAACCTCATTCCCGGAAATTCTCTTTTCGTTCTGTACAGAACAATTTATCTGTTTTATAATAGTTTTAGAAAACCGTTCTCTGGGAAACGGTTTTTTCTGATGAACCTACCCTATAATACAACCGAAGGAGGGCTGGCTTTGTCTGCCAATCATGAGCTACTGGCCGTATTGCTCCGCGATGTACACCGTGGCCTGGGATTATATTTCAGGGAAACCCTGGAAGCTTTTGATTTTACACTTCCAATGCTGATCATTAGCAACCGGATTAAGGTTCAGCCAGGGATCACCGTTAGCGAGCTGGCCCGTCAAACCGGCTTTGCCAAGTCCCATGTGTCCAATGTTATCAAGGACATGGAACAAAAGGGCTGGGTGGATAAGCTGGCAGATGAGGCCGACCAGCGTTTATTGCGCCTGCAGTTGAATTCTCACGGCACCGACCATCTTCAGGCGATCGGCGGGAGAATCCGGACCCGTCTGAATGATCTGGTGGCAGATATGCCCGATGAAAAAGCCGATGCCCTTGTTGACGGCCTGAAGGATATAAGCGACGCTCTGCACCGGCAGCAAAAAGCGTACTGCCAGCATGGCCCAAAGGAGAAACAAACATGATCAAGCTATACCGGCATATTAAACCATACAGGCTTTTAATAGCAGGGGTTATGCTGCTGGTGTTCATCCAGACCATGGCCGAGCTTTTTCTGCCCGCTCTGATGGCTAACATAGTCGATACGGGAATTGTCAACGGCAATATTGACTATATTTATAAGATGGGCGCCGTCATGCTGATCATTGCCGCTGGAGGGACTGGCTGTTCGGTGCTGGTCAGCCTGCTGGCTTCGAAAACCGCCATCGGCTTTGCCAGGAATCTGCGGCGCTTGATTTTCACTCGTGTGGAAAGCCTGGCCCTGCACGAATTTGACGAACTGGGCGCGGCAACCCTTATCACTCGCACTACGAACGACGTTACCCAGATTCAGACCGTGACCTTCATGATGATGAGGATGATGGTCAGCGCTCCTATAATGTGCATCGGCGGGATCATCATGGCGGTATCCGAAGACGCCAGCCTGGCCCGGATTTATCTGGTTGTCCTGCCTTTCCTGGTTTTGTTCATCGGGATCATTATGAAAAAATCCATTCCACTTTTCCGCTTGATGCAGGTTAAATTGGACGCCCTCAACCTGGTGATGCGGGAAAACCTTACTGGCATAAGGGTCATCCGGGCTTTTAATCGCATTGACCGTGAGCAGGCCCGCTTTGAGGAAGCCAATCGCAGCCTGATGGACAATGCGGTCCGGGTCAACAAGATTATGGCGGCTATGATGCCCGGTATGATTCTAATTATTAACTGTACGGTTATAGCAACCATCTGGCTGGGGGCCATGCGCATTGACAGCGGCGCCATGCAGGTGGGCTCGCTTATGGCCTTCATCCAGTACGCCCTGTTAATTATGATATCGCTGATGATCTTTTCCTTTATGTTTATTATGGTTCCCAGAGCTGCAGCATCGGCCCAGCGCATCAACGAAGTCCTGGACATCGTGCCGGGCATCGTCGATCCTCCGATTCCGGCTGAACCGTCCCAAAGCCGGGGCTTGCTTGAATTCCGCGGAGTCGGTTTCAGCTTTCCGGGCGCTGAACAGCCTGCCCTGGAAAACATATCCTTCCAGGCTCGTCCTGGTGGAATAACCGCTATAATCGGCGGCACCGGTTCCGGTAAGAGCTCTCTGGTCAACCTGATTATGAGGTTCTATGACGTTAATGAAGGCAGTATCCTGCTGGACGGCCTGGACATCAAGGCTATGTCCCAGGAGCGGCTGCGCTCCTTTATCGGATATGTGCCGCAAAAAACGGTATTGTTCTCCGGCAGCATCACTGACAACATTCGCTATGGCCGCAACGAGGCCAGCAGCAGCGAGGTCCGGGCAGCGGCGGCAACCGCCCAGGCCCTGGAGTTCATAGACGCCCTGCCGGAAGGGCTGGACGCTATGATCGAGCAGGGTGGGAGCAATCTGTCCGGAGGGCAGAAGCAGCGCCTGTCCATAGCCCGGGCCCTGGTGCGTAAGCCGCTGCTATATGTGTTCGATGACAGCTTTTCAGCCCTGGATTTTAAAACTGACGCCCGCCTGCGCGCCGCCCTCAAAACCGAAGCCGCACAGGCCACGATGATCGTCGTCGCCCAGCGCATTTCTACTGTTATGGACGCCGACTGGATCATCGTGCTGGACGAAGGCCACATTGTCGCCCAGGGGCGTCATAGCGAGCTGGCCAAAACCTGCGGTGTATACCAGGAAATCGTTTCTTCGCAACTGGCCGGGGAGGATACAGCATGAACCAGGCCAGCAAATCTTCACCAACCATGGGCCAGAGACTCAGCAATTCGTCGGCCCGCCAGCACGGCCCGATCGGCTCTTTGAGCCAGCCGGCTGAAAAAGCCCGCGACTTCAAGGGCAGCTTGAAACGGCTGATATCTTACCTGAAGCCCTGCCGTTTTCGCTTGCTGGCGGTGCTGCTTCTGGCGGTTGCCAGCACCGTTTTCGGCATTTTCAGCCCTATGATATTGGGGCAGGCCACCACCAGCCTCTTTGCCAGCGTGAATTTGAGGCTGGCCGGAGTACCGGGTGCGGCTGTGGACTTTGGCTTCATCCTGCAGACAATCTACACCCTTGCTGCCTTATACCTGGCCAGTGTGGTCTTCAACTATGCTCAAAGCTATTTAATGGCTGGCATTGCACAGAAAACCGTGTATGACATGCGCCAGGACATCAATTTCAAGCTGGCCCGCCTCCCCTTGAAATACTTTGACGCTCATGCCCACGGAGAAATCCTCTCCCGGGTCAGCAACGACATCGACAATATAGCCATGACCCTGCAGCAAAGCATGACCCAGTTGATAACCTCCCTGGTCACCCTGGCGGGCGTATTTGTCATGATGCTGTATATCAGCCCCTGGATGACGCTGGTATACGCAGTGGTTCTGCCCCTGTCCGCAGTGATCACTCGGGCTGCTGCTAAAAAATCGCAGAAATATTTCATCGGCCAGCAAAGAATTCTGGGCGAACTTAACGGCCATGTGGAAGAAATGTTTACCGGCCACCAGGTGGTCAAGGCATTCGGCTGCGAATCCCGGTCTATTGAGGCCTTTGACCGTCTGAACGACGAACTATATGAATCTGCCTGGAAAGCGCAATTTGTTTCCGGGATTATCATGCCCTTACTGACCTTTGTCAACAATGCAGGCTATGTGGTTATATGCGTATTAGGCGGCATTTTCGTGACCCAGCGCTTGATCACCATAGGTGAGATGCAAGCATTCATTGTGTATTCGCGCCAGTTCACCCAGCCGATCGTACAAACCGCCAACATCGTCAACGTAATTCAATCAACGATTGCATCGGCGGAAAGGGTATTCGAAATCCTGGACGAACCAGAAGAGGAGAGCGACGACTTAAGTGCCATAGTGCCGGACAATCTGGCTGGAGATGTACGCTTTGAAAAGGTTTATTTCCGTTATAAGGAAGACGCCCCCCTGATTGAAGACATGAATATCGAAGCCGGGGCCGGCCATTCAATCGCTATCGTCGGTCCGACCGGAGCCGGCAAAACCACCCTGGTAAACTTGCTGATGCGTTTCTACGAGCTGGACAGCGGCCGTATAACCCTGGACGGAGCCGATATCAAGGGTTATAAGCGCGGTTCACTGCGTTCGGTTTTCGGCATGGTTCTGCAGGACGCCTGGCTGTTCAATGGCAGTATATATGACAATATAGCCTATGGACGCGAAGGTGCCAGCCAGGATGACATCATCCAGGCTGCCCGGACTGCCCATGCCGATCATTTTATCCGCACGCTTCCCGACGGTTACAATACCGTTTTGAATGAAGAGGCATCCAATATATCGCAGGGCCAAAAGCAGCTGCTTACCATCGCCCGCGCCATACTGGCCGATCCGGTTGTGCTAATCCTGGATGAGGCCACCAGCAACGTTGACACCAGGACCGAGGCTTACGTTCAGAAGGGCATGCTGGCTCTTATGAAGAAAAGAACCAGCTTTGTCATCGCCCATCGCCTGTCCACCATCAGGGATGCCGACCTCATCCTGGTGATGAATGAAGGCCGCCTGATTGAGAAGGGCAGCCACAGAGAACTGCTGGCCCGGGGCGGATTCTATTCAGAGCTGCATTACAGCCAGTTCACCGGCGCCTACACCGAAAACTAGCGTTAGCATGTAAAAATGGCGCTCCCGTCCGCAGGACGGGAGCGCCATTGCGCTTCTTTCTTATTCGTGGCTGCCATGGAAGCCTTTCGGGATTTTGCCGGTAAACATTGACATAAGCACCGGGAAGCCTTCGGAAAGGTCCAGATACACATGCATAAACACGGACAACACAAAGAGCCAGGTTACAACCAGGTGGATGATTCTGACCACGATAAATCCGCCCAGAGCACTTGCCATTCCTTCGAAGGAACCCGGGAACAGCAGGATGAATCCGGTAAAGATCTGAATCAGGGCCATAAACAGCCAGCCTGTGTACATCATTTTCTGACCGGGATTGTACTTGCCGTAATCGGGATGGCTGTCGGCCAGGAACGTATAGTATGCAATCATGCTCGGGAAGTTCGGGGTGTCCTTCACCGGATTGAATACCAGGTTCTTGGCGTCATCGGCCACAATGGCATAGTACACTCGCAGAACTACACCTACGCACAGGATGTAGGCAAATAGAAAGTGCAGGTAGCGAGCCGTGTCCATGGTACTGAAGATATGGAAATCTTCAGGGCCGTGGATATAGAAACCGGTTAAAATAAGCATTGTAATGGCAATCATATTGGTCCAGTGGCATATCCGAATCATGGGAGAATGCCTTTTTTCCATCTGTTTGACCATCATTGCCACCTCCTAGCTTACTATAAATTTGGAAACCGTTTTCTTGTCCGGGGTTACCACGTGAATGGCGCAGGCCAGACATGGGTCATAGGAGCGCACCAGTCTAACCGCTTCAATCGGCTGTTCCTGGTTTTTCAGAGGGAGACCGATAAACGACTGTTCCAGCGGACCAAGCTTGCCGTTGTCATCCCGGGGGGACATGTTCCAGGTTCCGGGGACGATAGCATTATATACAGCAGTGCGTCCCTTTTTAATTACATGCCAGTGGCCAAGTGCGCCGCGCGGAGCTTCACACAAGCCAGCTCCCTTGGATTCATCCGGAATCTTGTATGGGGTTGCAGTCGGCTGTCCGATCTGACCTATGAGCGAAGTAGCCCAATCTTTCATTTGTCCGGCCATCTGGGCACACTCTACAGCACGGGCAAAATGACGTCCCAGGATGGAATGAGCCTTGTCGCCCAGAGCGACCACATCCGGGGTTTCCATAACCAGCTGGCGGGCCAGCGGACCCACTTCCATGACCTGCTGATTGTAACGCGGCGCCTTGACATAACTGTAGGCTTCCTTTTTGCCATAGTGGGGAGATATGATGGCCTTATCCGGTGTTTCGCCAGCTGAATCCTGGTCGTAATCGTACCAGGAATATTTAATGTTTTCGTAAACCTTATCGACACTGAAGGCTTCCTTCTGTCCCTGGATAATAACCCCGGGTTTCCAGAAGTTTTCGCGTTTCATATGATCGAGGTCACCCTTCTGCGGGTATCCTCCAAAGGCCAGGTAATTTTTACAACCGGCGCCCAGGGTCCAGTAGTCGCTGTATACACCGGCTACAGCCTTGACGGTCGGAATATACTTTTCATTGATGAACTTGGTCAGTTTTTCCAGGCGGAACAGGAAATCCACTATTTTTTGCTCGGTAGCAACTTCAGTAGTGCCTCCGGCTACGATGGTCTGGGTATGAGGCATTCTGCCTGCCCATATTGCTCCCATTTCGTGAGCCAGGCGGCGCTGATCCAGGGCATTCAGGTAAGTGTTCACTGCTTCGTCATTGACATCTTTGGGAAGGCGCAAATCCCCTTCATACGTGGGAGTAAAAGGCGGAATTGCCGGTCCTTTTACGAAATCAAGGGCTGCCAGGTGGAAGAAGTGCAGGATATGAGACTGCACCAGGTTGGAGCCCAGGATTAAATTGCGTATAATGCGGCCAGCATCGGTAGGGACTATTTTAAATGCATCGTCCAGGGCATTTATACCACCGGTGGCATGGCCAATCGGGCAAACTCCGCAGATTCTTTGCATTAGCATGGCGGCATCACGGGGATCACGTCCCTGGAGTATTAGTTCAAAACCACGGAACTGTGTGCCGATGGATTTGGCATCAATGACAACCGCATTTTCCACTGTAAGCTCGACACCTAGGTGACCTTCAATTCTGGTTACGGGATCGATTTTAAATGTTGTAGCCATTATTCGTCACCTTCCTTCTTGTCATGATCTTCGAGCTTGGGAAGCCCTATGCGGCCTTCCAGCACGTTGCAGGCTAAATGCCCGGCGATCCCTGCCACGGTCAAGCCACCGAGAACCAGGCCCACCTGATTAATCGAGGCCGTTCCGCCCGTTCCCAGCGGCATTTCGGGAATTCGTTCATAGATAGGATAATTAGGGAATTCATCGGAAGTACAAGCAATACAGGGTCCTCCACACACGATACAAGTGTTAACCCCGCCGTTCCAGAAGCGGGTGGTAGCATCGCAGAAAGCTATGGGGCCTTTGCATCCGATCTCAATCAAGCATCCGGGATCACCGTATTTTTCTGCAAAAATCCCATTGTCAAAGTACTGCCGGCGGGGGCAGTTGTCATGTATAATCGGCGAGTAGAACATCGTCGGCCGGCCCAGCTTGTCCAGTTCAGGAATACCCAATCCGAGTGCCACATAAGCTATCGTACCGATAATCCAGTCCGGATGAGGCGGACAGCCCGCAATGTTTATTACCGGCGTTTTAATACCCTTTTCGTTAAGAATCTCGGAAACCCCTGCACAATCAGTGGGGTTGGGAGACGCAGCCGGGAAACCGCCATAAGTGGCACATGTACCCAGGGCTACTACTGCTGCAGCATTAGAACCGTACGAAATTAGAGCATCCAGCATGGTTAGTTCCTTGCCCTTGTTTTCTCCCAGAATGCAGTAATTCCCATTTTCACCCCTTGGTATAGCGCCTTCCACCACCAGAACATATTTGCCTTTTTGCTCGGCGGCAACTTTTTCCACATAATCCCAGGCCATTTCTCCGGCAGAAGCCATTACAGTGGCATGGAAATGCAGGTCGATAACCTCGGTCAATACGGTTGCGATATCCGGGCTGATGGTATTCAGCATGGATACTGAACAGCCGGTGCAGGCTTGACCTTCAAAAAGGATGACTGGCAGCTTGGTACCGGCCGCTTTTGCTTCAGCTATGAACGGCGATAATGCAGATGCCAGGTAGGCCGCACCGGCAGTGCCGGCAGAAAGCTTCATGAAGTCGCGGCGACTTAGCTTGGTAGCCATTTAAGATATTCCCCCTTTCAAAATTTGGTTCATTACTGTTCATAAATCCTTCGAGAGCCATATGTAAACTCTCAACCAATCGAAGATTATTCCTGATGCTCCACCTCCTCTTTAAACCAAAGCATCGTTTTGTGTGCAAAAATAAAGCCGGCATGAATGCCGGCATTATAGAAGCTCTACATTTATGGTCCGCCTTACATGCCCTTCATGAACATATTATTATCAGGCTGTCTCAATTTAAAATCACCGGCGCTGATTTACCCTCCTTAATAAAGTTGCAAATCGGTTTACTCGTTAGCTCAGACCGATGAGAAAACGCGAAGGTCGCGTTATGAGCAAAGTCCGCGATTGAGGCGTACTTAACGTACGTTGATTGGTCAATGCTCATCAGTCGTTATACTCCTGATTCGATCCATCGACATTAGGTGCCATATGGCACCGTCAGCGGTTTCGCTGATATGACGATGAGATTCGCTTTTCCCATCGGTCTGAGAGGTGCTGGCCCTGCCCGGCCAGCACCTTGGATAGCTCCCGAACTATCCTATCTATGCATGAATTCCCGCAAAGCCTAATGGCCCAGGATATTCAGCCAAATTAATACCGCCTAAATGTATTCCTTGTGATCATATTATATATTATTGCTTGTTATCAATAACGTCAAGTTTTTTCATGCCTTGTATAACTTTACGGACTACACAATTTCGCGCTTCACTATGCCTTAACACACGTTTTACATAGCTTTTACATTTCAGATGTCCCCATTATGCTATAATTTTGAATGAGCGCGTATACTACGCACGAGGAGGTAACCGTACTTATGAGTCCCAGGCTCAAACCGAGCAATGATAAATTTTTTAAATACATGAATGAGAGTTCCCATTCCATGTGTGAAGGAGCCCTGATTCTGAAGGACTTTATCGACAACAACCCGGACAGCGAAGAACAGTTGAAGAAGCTGCGCGCTATCGGTGACCGCAGCGACCAGGTATACCGAAAAACAATTACCAAACTGGGCAAATCCTTCATTACTCCCTTCGAACGTGAAGACATATATAGCCTGGCCAGCAAACTGCACGGCATCATGGATTCCATATACGGCATCATGCAAATGATGGTCCTGTACAAGATAGGGCGGGCAATGAACCCGAATATCATCGGCCTGGCCTGTGTGCTGGTACAGTCCACGCAAGAGATTCAAAAAGCGGTGGATGCGCTGCAAAACCTGGGGAAAAATTATGACATGGTTGTTGAAGCATGCTCCAAGATCAGTCAGTTCGAACACGAAGGCGACTACCTGTACAGAACGGGAGTCGCCCTTTTGCTTGATACCGCTGACAGCAGCGCCATGATCGAAGTTCTCAAATGGAAGGAAATCTTTGAACGCCTGGAGAAGGTCCTGGATTATTGCGAAGATGTCGGCGACATTCTAAAGGGAGTCGCCGTTAAGTATGTTTAGTGTCGTATTAATAACCATCGTTTTAATGGCTCTGGTCTTCGACTATGTTAACGGATTCAACGACACCGCTAACGTCATTGCCACATCAGTTTCCACCAAGGCTCTGCAACCCCGCACTGCCATTATTATTGCCGCCACTTTTAATTTCATTGGAGCGCTGATGGGCACTGCAATTGCTCACACCATTGGCAGCGGAATTGTCAAAGCCCAATTCGCCAGCGACTGGGTGCTGGTAGCTGCACTGGGAGGAGCCATCGGCTGGAACCTCATTACCTGGTACTTTGCCATTCCCAGCAGTTCATCCCATGCTATCATCGGCGGCCTGGTCGGAGCTTCGATTTCGGCTTTCGGTCTGGACAGCATTCAGTGGTCTGGCTTTTTCAAAATCCTGTCAGTTCTCATAACTTCCCCGCTAATAGGATTCGGTGTCGGTTGGATAGTCATGCTGCTCCTGTTCTGGCTGTTCCGTTTTTCCGATGCAACCCGGGTAAACCGAATATTTCTCAAGCTTCAGGTTGTCTCCGCTTGCATGATGGGTTTTTCTCACGGTTCCAACGATGCCCAGAAATCAATGGGAATCATTACTATGGCACTAGTAGCCGCCGGGGTGCTGAATGAGTTTGCGGTTCCAATGTGGGTAATCATCGCCTGTGCCACCGCTATGGCCGCGGGCACCGCAGTTGGAGGCTGGCGCATCATCAGAACCATGGGCGGAAAAATATTCCGCATCGAACCGATAAATGGTTTTGCCGCTGATTTCAGTTCAGCAACCATTATTTACACCGCTTCCATGCTGGGCATGCCGGTTAGCACCACCCATGTTGTATCATCCTCCATCATGGGAGTAGGGGCCGCCAAGCGGGTCAGTGGAGTACGCTGGGAGACAGCCCGCCAAATCATTACCGCCTGGGTGCTCACCATCCCTTCAGCCGGATGTATTGGAGCCATCTTTTACCAGACCATTCACCTCTTTGTATAAAAGCCCGCAGCATAAATAATAAATGGTCACCTTGTGTCCATCCATACCGATAAAAAAGCGCCACGCGAAAGAGTTAGCTTTCCGCATGGCGCTTGAAGCTGGCGATTACTAATTTGTGGGAGTTGCTGCCGGAGCTGGTGTTGTTGCCGGAGCAGCCGTATTGCTGGCGTTTGGCACCGCATTTTCTGTACCAGCCGGGTTGGCGCTATTTTGGTTAACCGTGCCGGGCTGATTCATTTGACGCTGGTCTTTATTCTGGTTCTGGAAAAGGTTGCACTGTTCGCTGCTGCGATCATTCTTATTTATTTTCTGCCCGTTGTTTTGCTGTCCGTGCTTGTCCATCCGGCCATTTTTGTCGTCTTTCATAAAACGGTCACCGCTTTCACGGTTAGAATCACGCTCCGAACCGGTTCGAACACTGATTATGGTCCCCTGCAGATTCTTTACAATACGGACATGGTCCCCTGCCTTGATATCGGTATTGCTTTTCCAGGGTTCGCCCAGGGTTACGTCAGTGCCGCCAAAGAAATTGGTTACGGTAATAGTATCACCACTCACTCCGGTCACAACTCCATCAACTGTAAAAATGGCGTGGCCGATGCCGCAGAGCGCCATCAAAACTATTAATGCGATGAAGAGGTTCTTGATCTGCTTTTTGTGCCTGATTGCCGTTTCCTTGAGTGACATGCAGCAATTTTTCATCTGGCAGGCCGCTTCGGCTGCTTTTCCTGCTATTTTTTCTGTCATCGTGATTCTGCCTCCTTCAGCAATTTTGTTTATGAGCCTAGCTTATACTTTCAAAGCTAATGAAAGGTTAGCTGAAGGTTAACATTAGATTACAAATGCCCTTTCGACCTTTAATATCTGGAGCAAACATGCTTTTATATAGATAGAGCAAGATCGCCCGCCAGGAGGTGCTGATATATGGACGAAGAGCGCAAAACAATCCTTATCGTCGAAGACGAGTGGAAAATAGCCCGTTTTTTACAAATGGAGCTGGAACATGAAGGTTATTCAGCTGTTATTGAAGTCAATGGGCGCATGGCCCTGGGGCGCATTATTCAGGAACCTTATGATCTTATACTTCTCGATCTGATGCTGCCTGGCATGAACGGCATGGAAATATGCAAACGAGTGCGCGAAGTCACCGAGGTTCCAATCATCATGCTGACCGCCCGGGACGCGGTCGAGGACAAGGTTGAAGGGCTGGACACCGGGGCCGATGACTATATTACCAAGCCCTTTGCCATTGAAGAACTGCTGGCTCGCATCCGCTCGGTTTTCCGCAAGCGTTCGAGTGCCGATCCGACCGCTGCCACACCGGAACTGCAGGTCAAGGATCTGACTTTGTATCCGGATAGCTTCGAAGTTAAAGTGGCCGGGCAGGTGGTCGAGCTTACCAAAAGGGAATACGAACTGTTGGAATACTTGCTTCTAAATAAAAATATCGTGGTCAATCGCGAGCAGATTCTGGAAACAGTCTGGGGATACAGCTACCTGGGCGATTCCAAGGTAGTTGACGTATACATTCGCCACCTGCGCAGCAAGCTGGATGAGTGTTTCGGCCAGCAGTATATACGTACAGTGAGGGGCGTCGGATATGTTGTCAAAGATTAAAAACCGGTTTAACAACCTGCGGCTGCCCATTGCCGTTAAGCTCACCATTCTGTACAGCGCTGTTTTGTTCTGCATGCTGATATTCAGCGGCGTTTTGGCCGTCAGTGGCACTTACTACATGCTGGTCAAACAGGCCGAAGCAAATATAGACAGCAGTGCCTCGAAAGTAGTCGCCTATCTAAATGACGGACATGACATTGATGCGGAATTGCTCCAACAAAACCTGCTTGATTCCAGCGTTTCCCTGCGAATTTACGGCTCAGATGAGCAGCTGCTGCTGGATAGCGAACCTTATATTTCGGGGGATCGCATGCTCCGGCCTCACTCCGACGAAATCCTGGAAAGCTATAGTCCGGATACGCCATATGACCAGCCAGTTAATCTTCGGGACGGCCGGAAGGAAAAGGATGAGTTTGAAACCGCCTGGGATCGGCACGGCCCTGGCAACGCCATTGTTAAGACCGTTTCCTGGTCTAATGAACAAAGCTACTACCTGGAATTCGGCCACAACATGGACCAGCAATACAGTTTTCTGCACAAGCTGGCTTTTAGCCTTTTACTGGCCAGCCTGGCCGCCCTGTTCATCGCAGTATGGTCCGGCAGCTTTTTAAGCCGTCGAATTCTCGGTCCGATCCGAGATATCACCTCCGCAGCCACCGAAATTGAAATTCACAACCTGGACAAGCGCATTGATATCAAAGGCGGGGACGACGAACTGCGCGAGCTTTCCGTGACTTTGAACCACATGCTGGACCGCATTCAAGCTGGAGTTGAACGCCAGCGCCGCTTCATATCAGACGCTTCCCACGAACTTCGCACTCCGGTCACTGTGATCAGCGGTTATGCCGATATGCTGGACCGCTGGGGCAAACAAGATGAATCAGCCTTGATAGAAGGGCTGGATGCCATAAAATCAGAAACCGCCACCATGCACAGCCTGATTGAAAAGCTTCTTTTTCTGGCCCGGGCCGATAAGGGCCAGCAACCCCTTTTGCTTGGTCCGGTGGCCATGGAGCAGCTCATAGAAGAGATCGTGCGCGACACTGCTCTGATAGCGCCCGGGCACCAGGTCAGTCTGGAGGCCAACGACCCGGTGATGATTGAGGCAGACGAAGCCCAGCTCAAGCAGATGCTGCGCATTTTTATCGACAACAGCATAAAATATACACCTGAAGGCGGGAGCATTACCATAAGCTCAACTGTCAACAACGGGATGCTCGAAATCGAGATTAAAGACAGCGGAATAGGCATATCAGAAAATGACCTGCCCCGGATTTTCGATCGTTTTTACCGTGTGGACGAATCCCGCACCCGGGCAACCGGCGGCAGTGGCCTGGGCTTGTCCATAGCCAGGTTTATCGCCTCTCTGCACGGTTTTGATATTGATATCGACAGCCGCCTGGAGGAAGGGACCAGCGTCCGAGTACTGATTCCCATAAACTCAGACCAATAATAGGATAGGCGTTTTAGCGGTTTTAATGCTTCCCTGCTTCCGTCGTCTGTTCTTGACCGCAGGCTGCTCCTGGCTGATAATAAATAAAGACGCTTTCAGGGCGTTGCTTGTTGCTTCATTTCTGCAAGCAGCCTTATCTATTCTTAATTCAGCCAGGAGGTATCGGCATGAACCCGCAAAACGTCTGCATATCATGCATGAAAGACCGGGGCGAACAAAGTGTTTGCCCTTTTTGCGGATTTGCCGAGAACGGCCTTCCTGCGTCCTCACTATACCTTGCCCCGCGCAGTATTTTGAACCGCCAGTACCTGGTGGGAAAGATACTGGGCCACGGGGGATTTGGAGTAACCTACCTGGCACTGGACATCAACCTTAACACCCGGGTCGCTATCAAGGAATATTTGCCCAGGGGAATTGCCCGCCGCAGCGCTGGCAGCAATCTTGTCCATGCTGAACCGGGCATAAAAAGCGAACATTTTGTTTACGGGCTGGAGAAATTTTTAGATGAAGCCCGCACCCTGGCCAAATTCAATGAAAATCCGGGGACCGTCACAATTATAAACTTTTTCCGCGATAATGATACCGCCTACCTGGTAATGGAATACCTGGACGGGGTTACTCTGCGTGATTATATTAAACAGCAGGGCGGCAGCATATCCCTGACCGCCGCTCTGCCACTGATTTTTACTCTGGTTGATTCTCTGCAGAGCATACACAGTCAGGGCCTAATTCATCGCGATATCAGCCCTGACAACATTTACGTTTGCAGCAACGGCCAGGTCAAGCTTCTTGATTTTGGAGCCGCCCGCTATGCCCTCGGAGAGAAAAGCCAAACCCTATCGGTGATTCTTAAGCCCGGTTTCGCCCCGGTTGAACAATACAGCTCCAAAGGAAGCCAGGGGCCCTGGACTGATATTTATGCGGCGGCAGCCACCATCTATTATGCACTGTCCGGCCAGATCCCTCCTGAAGCCAGCGGGCGCCTCAAAAACGATAGTTTCCGCATCAGCTCCGCCGGTATACCTCCCGCTGCAGCCCGGGTACTGACCAGGGCCACGGCGGTACGGGAGCAGGACCGGCAGCAGTCCGCTGCCGAGTTCAAAAACGATTTGCAGCAGGCATTGCTCATATCAGGTATTTCCCTGGCCCAGATCCAGGCTCCCGGCTTGCTCAAGCCGCCATATCCTGGCCCATATATTCCACCTGCTGGTCCGTCTCCAGCGGCACTGCCAACGACGATACCCGAACCCGGAGCAAACAGCGCTGCCTACAGCCCCACTCTTGCTTACAATCCGTATATTCAGGGATTTCCTGAATTTATTCAGCCGGCAGCCAACAATGCCGCAGCATTGATGCAAAAGTATTGGCTTCAGTTGTCAGTATCCGGACTGGTTGTTTTAATAGCACTGCTGGTTTTCCTGGTTTTTGAGCTTTTTCCCAGCGGCATGCAGGTCATGGAATATGATAACGGGGACCAGTATTCCGGAATGATGAGCTTCGGCAGCCGCGAAGGCATGGGAACCCTTACCGAAGCCGGAGGAGCTGTCTACACGGGAGAATGGTCTGATGACCTGCGCAACGGCTCCGGCCGGCAGCAGTATGCCGATGGAGTCGTATATGATGGGCTGTGGAAAAACGATATGCGCAACGGCCAGGGTCTCTGGAAAGATAGTCCGGGGCACAGCTACAATGGCAGCTGGACCGCCGACAAGTTCAGCGGCCAGGGTACTGAACTCTGGCCTAACGGTGACAAATACGTGGGCGAGTACAAGAATGGCATTCGGAACGGTCAGGGGACATTTTATGCAAAGGACGGTTCAATATATGCTGGAGAATTCGCCAATAATGACTTCAACGGCCAGGGAACCTTCACCTGGTCCAACGGGGACCGCTATGAAGGCGGTTTTATAAGTGGTCTGCGCGAGGGTCAGGGCGTCAAGAATTTCGCCAGCGGCGACAGATACTCCGGCGAATGGAAAGAGGACCTCATGAGCGGCCAGGGCGTGTATACCTGGGGCAAGGGCGAATTCGAAGGCGATAAATACGAGGGCGAGTTCCAGCACGGCAAGCCCAATGGATTCGGCACCTACACCTTTGCCAGCGGAGCCCGCTATGTGGGCGAATGGAAGGACAACAAGCGCCACGGGCAGGGCACTTACTATGCAGCGGACGGCACTGTTAAGAGCGGCACCTGGGTAAATGACGAGTTCAAAGGATAGGGCTCAAGGGCTGTTGACTGCTGCTCACCCGGCTCCAGAGTCCGGTTCAAAACAGTCAGTAACCCTTTCGTTCACAGGCTGCTTACGTCGCGGCAGATTGCCCGGCCACATAGCCGGTGGAAAAGGCCGCTTGCAGATTGTACCCTCCAGTGTATCCATCCACATCCAGCACTTCACCGGCAAAATATAGCCCGGCAACCTTTCGGGACATCATGGTCCGGGGGTCGATTTCATTTACCGCTATCCCGCCAGCGGTTACAATAGCCTCGGCCAGAGGCCTGGTGCCCACGATAGTCAGTGGCAGGCCCTTTATGAGGGAGAGAAGCATGGCGCGCTCGCTGCGGGTAGTCGTATGACAGGCTGTATCATTTTTCATCTCCGCCAATTCCATTATGATTTCAATCAAGCGGGAAGGCAGAATTTCCGCCAGGGCGTTTTTTATTTGTTTACGGGCATTGCGGGTCATAAGCGCCTGCAATTGCCAGTCGAGCTGTTCTGCACCGCATTCTGGCATGAAGTCAAGCTTGATTAGCACCGGCGATCCGTTTTTGTGCAGATAAGCAGCAATGTCCTTGCTCATGGCTAAAATCACCGGGCCAGACAATCCATAATGGGTGAAAACCAGGGCTCCCCGCTGTTTGTTAACCGGTTTCGACGCCGGTGTATAAGCGCTCGCTGCCACATCTTCCATACTCAAGCCCTGCAAATATTTGCACCATTTTTCCGCCGCCAGCAGGGGCACCAGGCTGGGCCTGGGTTCAACCACCATGTGGCCGGCTTGCCGGGCCCATCCGTAAGCGTCCCCGGTCGAGCCAGTGCCGGGATAGGATTTGCCACCGGTGGCAACTATAACCGCATCTGCTTCCATCGCTCCTTCAGAGGTTTGCACCCCCAAGCACTTGCCGTCTTCGATTAACAAGCCGTCCACTTTTACGGAAGCTATTATCTGCACCCCTGACCTGAGCGCATTTTCATGCAGGGCTTCAGCCACGTCTTCTGCCCGGTTGGAAGCAGGAAGAACCCGGGTTTCCTCTTCGATTTTAGTAGGAACGCCCAGTCGATTGATGAAGGCAATCAGATCCTGATTCGAAAAGCGGTTAAAAGCGCTGTGAAGAAAGCGCCCATTACCGGGAAAACCCTTGATTAACTGCTCGGGAGCAACCGCAGCTGTGATATTGCACCGGCCGTTGCCGGTTATCCTCAGCTTGCGCCCCACCCGATCCATTTTCTCCAGCAGCAGCACACTGGCTCCCTTTTCGGCTGCCGCAGACGCCGCCATCAAGCCCGCAGGACCTGCCCCAACTATAATGACTCTTTTCAATGGTCTGTACCTCCATTTCAAGGCTGCCATCAGCTTAACAGAGCCGGCTTCCGCCCACAAGCGCTGCCGCGGCCAGAGGAAGCCATTAAGCTTGTCATAGACACATGTGAATCGTTTTAATATTAAGCCATTTATTTTAAACCGGGTTTGGAATATAGTGAAGCCAGCACAAAATTATGCAGGGAGACGAATCACATGCTATACAGAACCATGCCCCGCACCAAACAGGAATTATCTGTTCTGGGCTTTGGATGCATGCGCTTGCCGCTTATTGGCGGAAGGTACGACCAGATTGACGAGGGACCGGCCACAGAAATGCTGCGCTACGCCATTGACCAGGGCGTTAACTACGTAGATACCGCCTGGACCTATCACGGCACCGGTATGACAAAACCTGGCGGCAGCGAACCTTTTACCGGCCGAGCTCTGCAAAATGGCTACCGCGAGAAAGTCAGCCTCACCACCAAGCTGCCCTGCTGGCTGGTTAAAACCCGCCAGGACATGGACGATTTCCTTAACCGCCAGCTGGAGCGCCTGCAAACCGATCATCTCGATTTCTACCTGCTGCACGGTTTAAACGCTACCCAATGGCCTAAATTACGAGACCTTGGAGTCCGGGATTTCCTGAACAGGGCGCTGGATGATGGCAGAATCCGGCATGCGGGATTTTCATTTCACGATGAACTGAATGTGTTCATGGAGATTGTCGAGGCCTACGACTGGACCTGCTGCCAGATTCAGTATAACTACATGGATGAAGAATATCAGGCCGGAGCCAGCGGCCTTCAGTATGCCGTCGATCGAGGGCTTGGGGTTATGATCATGGAACCGCTCAGAGGCGGCAGCCTGGCCGGACGAATACCTCCTGAAGTACAGTCCATATGGGATCGGGCATCTGTAAAAAAAAGCCCGGCGGAATGGGGGCTGCGTTATGTGTGGAATCATCCCGGAGTAAATGTTGTTCTGAGTGGGATGAGCAGCATGGAGCAGGTCGAAGAAAATATCCAGAGCGCAGGTCGAGGCCTCCCGCAGTCGCTCAGCTATGCGGAAATCGATCTCTATGAAGAAGTCAAACGCGCCTACCGGGCTCGGTTCAAAGTGGACTGCACCAACTGCCAGTACTGCATGCCCTGCCCCAACGGAGTCGATATTCCCGGCAATTTCGAGGTCTGGAACAACCTGGCCATGTACGAGGATATGAAGGGAACGAAGGCCCAATATGGCTTCTTGAAGGCCATGGCGAAAGACGCCGGGCAGTGCACCCAGTGCGGTGTTTGCGAAATGGGCTGCACACAGTTCATTCCCATCGGGGAAGTCCTGGAAGAAATAGCTGCAGCCCTGGATTAGCGGGAACGGGTCCGGTTATTGAACTGGCCCTGCGACTTCTCCTAATAAACCTCGTAATGCTTCCCGGCATACAAATCATCGATTATGCCATGGGCCTGCTCCTCGGTAACAATCCAGTAGCATGAAATCAGACTGCCGGACTCGTCATAATCATTGTCAAAACTGCCCGGCAGGGTCTGGGTTATGATCGAGTCCGGGCTGAAGGCCGGGGCCCAGGAAGCGTATTCCAGCATTTCGGTGAGCAGCATGTCAGTGACCAGCAGGTCATTGGCAGCCATAACCAGCTCCGGCAGCCGCACCAGCGTATCAGCCGATAAAATCTTCGCAGCCAGCGCTTTAATAAAAATTGCCTGGTGCTGATCGCGGTCCACATCACCCATCAGGTAATCGCGGTAACGTACAAAACCCAGGGCATCCTCCCCGTTTAAAACCTGGCGCCCCTCTTCCAGATGAATGTTCTCCGCTTCTTTGTGCATAGGTTCCTGAACATCGATTTCCACTCCGCCCAGGGCGTCGATTATCTTAATAAACGCTTCAAAGCTGATCACCGCGTAATGATCAATCTTAACGTCCAGCAGCTTTTCAGATGCGTTCACCGCCGCCTCCGGCCCATCAAAAGCCAGGGCGGCATTGATTTTCTGAACTCCGTGGCGCTTGCTCTCCCACTTCGTGTCCCTGGGAATAAGCAGAAATACTGCCTTGCGAAGATGCGGATCAATTGAAACCAGCATGAGAGTGTCGGAACGGGTGATGCCTTCGCCCGGGCGGGCGTCATTGCCCATTATCAGGATGTTGACTCTGGACCCGTCTATGGCGCTGTCAGCCGCAGTCCGGACTCCGGACTGCAGATGGCCGGCCAGTTGGCTTGAAAAGAACCAGGCGCTTATCGACGCTCCTGCGGCCAGGGCGATCAGCAGCACCAGTATAGTTATAACAAAATACAGTGCGTACTTTGATATTTGCACTGGCGCCACCTCCCTGCTCGCATACCAATATGCATCTATTCCGGAGGGCGGTGATATCCACGTTCTCCGTACGGATGCAGCTTATCCATCCATTTGGCCTCCAGCTTCTTCACCGCATCCCGTGGATCATGGATTTCAGCTGGATTATCCAGCGTTTCCAGAATCTCGAATATGAAGGCCTCTTCCCCATACCGATTCCATTCCTCCTGGAGGGCTTTGTTCATGTGGCTCCCCATTTTAAGCTGAAAGCGCTGGCCATTAATGGTTTGCATATCCATAGTGCTTTTAACAAACACTTTTTGATTGATTTTATTTCTGATCTGGAACACCCCGGCAGAGAGTTCCGCCTCTTTGTATTCCCTGATAATCTGCTTCCGATTTGGTGCTGTCATGATTATATATCAACCTTTCAATGTCGGGTCTGTTTTCTTGCCGTTACTTCAACTGGTACTGACTGCCATCGGGCTGGCGCTCCAGGAAACCATAATCCACCAGGCAGCGCCGCACCGTCGCATAGTCCTCCCAGGCGCTTATCAGGATGCTGTTAACCTCTTTTTCGCTATATACGAGGCCTGCCTTAAAACGTCCGGCCAGCTCCCGCAGCACTACCAACCGGGCTTTCTCCTTCATGGTGAAGGTTTTCAGCCGCCCCCCGAGTTCCTCCGGGAAATACCGCTTCAGAATGCGCTCGCTTTCCTGTACGGTAATATTGTAGCGCTCATCCACCATTTTAACGCCCTGGTGCACTTCGACCATAGCTGGAGCATAACGGGCTTTATCCTTTAACAACTCCATAATGGCCAGCAATATTCGGGCTTGCCGCTCCTTCTCCTTCAATACAAAACGGTGATTGCGAATGGTCGAAGCGCTTCCTATATCCGTTGCCTCCTGCACTTCGGCATCGCTCCGGCCTTCATAGAATAATTCCAGCAGCCTTTTCTGGTGATCGGTCAGGCCGTTAAGCTTTTTATCCATTTGCAACAGGCAATTGAAAACCGATCCATGAGCTTTTTCAATATGCAGGCGCATATAACGCTTTACTTCGTACAGCACCCCTTCTTCCGGATATACTCTTCCATGTTCATATGACTGCCCGCAAAGCAGGCAGGTGAGAACAGAACCATCGTCAATATAGCCGAGCTTCAGCTCCTCCAGGGAGGCGTTCCAGAAGACTTCAGAAATGTCCATGCAAACCTACCTCTTAATCCTTGTTGTTTTCCATAGACATAATATGTTTTTGTTTGGTTTTTTGTCAAGTCCGCAATGAGAGAACAATTAACCCAATGGAAAGATTGTTGCTTACTTACTGTAAGCTGGTGCTGTTCCAGGCAATGCTGGCTGACATGCCGAAGTGCGCCTCCTTGAGCCCTGATGCATTAATTATTGATAATGTATTAAATGTGATCAACTCGTGACAGACCGAATGTAGTATAATGTGGCTATCGTGAACATCGGTGTTGCCCGGAGGTGAATCAGTAGCAAAATAATTCAATCTCAATTCCGTATATTTGACCTAGATTTTTTGACTTTTGGGACCCAACACCTTTATTTACACATAATGTGAAAGGAGACAATAAATGTTTACTTATCGATTTACTAGAAGCAAAGGCCTGGCCTTGTTCCTGGCAATAGCCTTCGTGATGAGCTTCAGCCTGGCGGTGGTGGCGCCGGCCATGGGGGTCGAAGAAAACCAACCCGTTCCGCACAATATCACATTTACAAAGGTTGACGCTATTACTGGACTACCTATAGACGGTGCCGTATTTACAGTTGATGGTTCTACTTATATTAACCAGATTTCAGGATCGGTTGGTAACTATAGTTTCGATTTACATGATGGCAATTATACGCTAACCGAAACAACAACTCCCCCTGGATATCAAACGATGACACCGATTAACTTTGAGGTAAACAGTGATGGGAATAATTTACCGGATACTATTACCAACGACCCGGTTAAGGTTACCGTGAAATTAACTAAAGGTGCCCGCGATAGTAACGGTTTCCCATTAGCTGGAGCCTGGTTTAAACTGGTTTCCACAGCTTCAGCTGGCCCTTCTTTCGGCCCTTTTGAGTCTGGTTCCGACGGGGTTGTATGTTTTTATGAAGTGCCCATGGGTGTTTATGATTTCGATGAAACACAGCCCCCGCCAGGTTTCGCATCTATTAATGGGGATGGTGATTTAGGTACACTTTCACTATTCGATTTTACAATTGTCGATGGGGTTATAGACCTCGGCTACTTCAGCAATGGACCGGCTCAAGATGCACATACCCAGATTACCAAATCCTTTGTCAATTTCCCCGAATATGATACAAACACCGTAGCTGTGATCAAAATTACAATACCTGAAATGCCTTATTCTTATGGTAACGGCCGGAGTGCATTGGGCTTTGGCGGAGAATCCGATTATTCATATTATATTCAACTGGCTGACCAGGAGGTATATGACATCTACAATAGCGACCTTCCAGGCAGCATTCCACCTTGGCTAAACGTAACAGCAGAAGAAATCGGCGTTTATGAAAGAAACGCCGAAGCTGGCAGCAACGTGGAGTTGCCTTTGGGATGGGATCCTGCTGACTATACACCCAAATATGATGCCAGCCTGTATGATTGTTCAGGCCCAGCTGAGTACTGGAACGGCAATGTTTGGACACTCGGCTTCACCAACTCCTGGCGCATCCCCCGTGATGAAAACACCGACGAATACACTGATTCAACCAACACCTATACACCACCGACGGTAACGGAAGCACCGCCTGTTGAAACGGCTGTGGTGCCGGAACCGGAAGTAAAGCCCGAACCCAAGCCGGAAGTGAAACCGATTGTGGTCGAAGCTGCTCCGGTCCAGGAAATTCCGGTTGCTCCCCCGGCCGAATTGCCTAAAACAGGGGCTGAAGCCGCAGCCAACCTCGTAGCGATTGCGGGCCTGATGGCAGGCGGCGGGCTGCTTCTGAAGAAATTCAAGAAATAGCCCCATATTATAAACATCAGCGAGCATTGAGACCAGCTCCGATTAAGGAGCTGGTCCTTTATTTCTCGTCAGTCAGAATATTTCGCCAATGCTTGAACAATACTTGCCACGCCGGTTCAGCTCATATATAGTTATAGTGGTGATGCTATGTATACGGATATTCCGTTCGGTCATGAACCGGGCGGGCGATGTTTCCCTTATGTGCAATAATATGCCGAACGCATTCAGTTTGTTGTTCGTAAACACCATGACCAGTTTGTTGCCAGGGGAATTATGAAATACCGCATTTTTATTTGCAGCCATTATTTAAGGAGGATATTATATGTCAAAAGTGGTTATTGTTGGTGGAGGACAGGGTGGCACATCCATGCTCAAGACCTTTATGGGCCTGGACTCAATAGAACTGGCTGGAATTTGCGATGTAGACGGCCAGGCTCCTGGAATGCTGCTGGCCCGCCAGAAAGGCATTCCCGCCTTTACCGATCTGCTCCAGCTGCTAGCCCTTCCCCGTATCGACGTTATTATTGAAGCCACCGGCAGCCGCAAGGTCAAGGAAATCATCGTCGAAAACCAGCCCGCAGAAAGCTCACTGGTAGACGCCCAGGCTGCCAACATTATAATGACCATGGTCGAATCACGCGAGGTTCTAATGACACAAGTACTGAAGGAAGCGCATGTGATTGCTGATATCGGCGCCCTGCTGGACCAGACCATTCATACCGTGCGCAGGTCGATCGATGAAGTTGCCCATTCAGCCGAACAAATGGCCAACCGCAGCATCCAGCTTGGTCAGGCTGCAGACGAAGCCCAGCATCACCTGGGAGAAACCGGCGAAGTGCTGGAATTCATTAAATCAGTCGCCCAGCAAACCAAAATGCTAGGCCTCAACGCTGCCATCGAAGCCGCCCGGGCGGGCGAACACGGCCGCGGTTTTGCCGTTGTTGCTGAAGAGGTACGCAAGCTGGCCGACGACAGCAGCGCTTCCGTAGCTCAAATCGCTCCGGTGCTTAACAATATAGAGTTATCCATCACTGACATTACTTCCGAAGTGAAAGCAACCGGGGAGATCAATCAGAAACAGGCCGCCCTGACTGAAGAAGTCGCGGCCAGCATTCAGGAACTGGAAGATATGTCGGCCAAGCTGGCGGTAACCGCTAAAAATTTGGCTACCATAATTGAATAGGCTTATGACCGGGCAGTAATCACGGAATAGCAATTTACCACTTTTGCAAATAATAAGCAATTATACCGCGCAAGCCGGCAGTACCGGAGTTACACCCTGGCACAGCCGGCTGTGCTTATTTTTTTCAAGCTCTTTTCTTCTGGTTTACACGGCATTTTAGCATAATATTCCGACCATTATCGACAAAACCGCGCCTCCCTGGTGCATATTGTCGTCTTAAAAAACTATACAATCAGGCTTACGTGAAATAATATATATAAGAACATAGATTTCATCAGTGGTACATATCAGTTCGGAATATTTGGGACCCATATTAATATTAATTTGCCAGTAATTACTAAATAACCGTTTTCAGAAGCAACCATGGATATCGGGCAGCTGCCGTTAGTGTTCGATAAGCTGAAAGCTCCTGCAGCCTTTAAGGGCTTTGCGAATGCTGAAATCGTCGCATTATGCAGCTGGAAAGGGAGATATGCTACTGTATGAATAGTCTGGTAGAAGTTGTGGGCATCAATGAAGCTAACTGTGTCAACTGTCACCAGTGTATCGCGGTCTGTCCTGTCAAGATTTGCAGTGACGGCAGCGGAGATGTCGTCAAGTTCAACAATAATCATTGCATTGGATGCGGCCGTTGCATTGAAGCCTGTATCAGGGTTCACGGCAATGATTTCACCAAAAGCGCCAGGTATCCGATCGACGATACTGACGCCTTCCTGGCCAGTTTGAAGGATCCAACCCGTGAGCTGGTCGCACTAATTGCCCCTTCAGCCCGTTCCAATTTTGATCTTCCCCGTTTGATTTCAGCATTACGAGAGCTTGGCATAAAATACATATATGACGTCTCCCTGGGTGCAGAGATCACCGTAGCCGGGTATCATCAGGCATTGACATCTGGAACCGCGAAACTTCCTATCATTGCCCAGCCCTGTCCCACCATCGTTACATATATTGAGCTAAATCACCCCCGGTTGTTAAAACACCTGGCTCCAGTGGGCAGTCCGGTTTTTCACATGGCACGGTATGTCCGCCGGCTGCATCCCCATGCCAGGCAAGTTTTTATCTCCCCCTGCCTGGCCAAAAGAAGGGAATTTGCCCGCAACCAGGCGGTGGATTATAACATAATTTTCCCCAGCATTGAAAACCTGTTGAAGGAGCGAGGCATCGTTCTGGATAAGCTGGAAGCCTCCGCTTTCGATAATCCGGTTGAGGCTGGCACGGCGGTAGCCTTTTCCATGCCAGGCGGGCTGAAAAACGCTTATTTGAGCCGTTATAAGGACATTGACGCGAGCCGCATCCTTCGCCTGGAAGGCCCGGCTGTCTTCGAAGGCTATTTGAAGGTTCTTGAAAACAGTATCGATGAGGGATGGGATGACAGTTTGCCTCTTATAATCGATGTTTTGAGCTGTTTGAACGGATGCAACAGCGGAGCCGCTTGTTTTAACCTGAATCCTTCTGTGCATGCGCTGGAATCTTCAGTTGCCTGCGAGGCGGAAGCCCGCGGCCGCAACCCGGCTTTAAAGAGGAAGCTGAACCGTTTTCTGGACAAAACACTGGCCTCAGAAAACCTTTTCTACGATCAGTATCATGATTTATCCAGGCTGGGCCAGGTAAAAGAACCTTCCAAATCTGAAATAAGCTTTATCTTCCGGCAGATGCTTAAAGGAGATGAAAATGATTTCAGAAACTGCGCTGCCTGCGGCTATCATTCCTGCCATGACATGGCTGTAGCCATATTCAACGGCCTGAACAAGGTGGAAAATTGCTATGTGTACCGTGAGAAGGAGCTTATTCGCGAACAGCAGATCCTTAGCAGCATGGTGGACAATCTCGAAGTTCTTAACAAAGAACTGCAGAACCAGATAAGCGAACGCAAAAACCAGGAGAAAATGCTGGTTCATAACTCCAAGCTGGCGGCTATGGGCGAAATGATCGGCATGATAGCCCACCAGTGGCGGCAGCCGCTATCTTCAATCAGCACCCTGGCTGGCAATTTGCAGATATATATTGAACTGGGCCTTTTTGATCAGACTGAGTTCGATACTTTGCTGGACCAAATCAACCAGCATTCCCAGTATTTATCCAATACCATCAATGATTTCCGCAACTTTTTCCGGCCGGACAACCCCATGGACACAATCATGCTGGATCAGGTGGTTGAAAATACCCTGGGCATCATCGGCAAATCCCTGGAATACAACCATATTACGGTTGTTAAAGATTATGAATTTAGCTCTGAAATTCTGACTCACCCCAATGAACTCATGCAGGTTTTTCTCAACATCCTTAAAAACGCTTCCGACGCTTTTGTCGACAGCTCGGCCAGCGCTCCTGCCATTACCATTCGCGGGCGGGAAACGGATAAATACCACCAGGTGGAAATCATCGATAATGCCGGAGGAATTCCGGATAGCGTAATATCCAGCATATTCGAGCCGTACTTTTCGACCAAGGGCCCTGGAGTAGGTACTGGGCTGGGTCTTTACATGTCGAAGATGATAGTTGAAGAACACTGCAGGGGGCAGCTTCTAGTGGAAAATCGGGGCGACGGCGCCGTATTTACCGTAAGATTGCCGGTGGTATAATTGATTATGGTTAACGTGAAAGAGCTAAAAGATTCTGCACGCGATATACGGGTGCTCTATGTCGAGGACGATAAAGAGCTGCGGATTAATACCGCCCGGCTCCTGGCCACGTTTTTCGAACATGTATCAACCGCTCCCAACGGCCGCGAAGGCTTGAGCATGTTCAAGGAAGGTCAGTATGACCTGGTTTTGACTGATATAAACATGCCGATCATGAACGGCGTTAAAATGACGGAACGCATCAAACAGCTCGATCGCAAGGTCGTGGTCATCGTTGTTTCCGCTCATGATGAATCCAGTTATCTGCTGGAGTTAATCAATATGGGAGTGGATTTTTTCGTTTTGAAGCCCCTTGACTTGAAAATATTTCTTGAGACCCTTAATAAAGCCATTCTGATGGTTCATCACGCCAACCTTGAGGAACGCTATAAAAAAGACCTGGAACACACCGTTCAGTTGCGTACAACCGAACTTACCGACGCCCTGCAAACGGTGAAGGATCTCAGTAATGAACTGGTTCAGCGGCTTACCTCCGCCGCCGAGCTCAGAGACTCGGAAACGGGCATGCACAACCATCGCCTGGGAATATATGCGCCCCGGCTGGCAGACGCCCTGGGAATGCCCAAGCACTTTGTGGAAGCCATAGCTTTTGCTGCTCCCCTCCACGACATCGGCAAAATCGGCATTTGGGATAATATATTAATGAAGCCCGGCAATCTCGATCCGGCTGAACTGGAAATAATGAAGACTCACACCCTGACCGGAGCTTCCATTCTGTCCGGCTCCAAGTATTACCAGATTCAAATGACTGAGACCATCGCTCTTACCCATCATGAGCGCTGGGACGGGCTGGGGTATCCCCTGGGCCTGAAGGGCGACGAAATCCCCATTGAGGGTCGTATCGTAGCTATCTGCGATCAGTATGACGCCCTGCGCAGCAAGCGGCCTTACAAGCAGGGATTTACCCATTATCGAGCTATGGAAATCATTACCAAGGGTGACGGCCGCACCCGTCCCGAGTTTTTCGATCCACAGATTCTGGAGAAGTTTATTAACATCAACCTGGAATTTGACGACATTTTCAAATCCAATCAGGATTCCGAGCACACCATCGAACCTCTAACCACTTACCTGGATCAGAAGGATGGACAAATTCAACTGGCCAATGCGGAAAAAATCCTGGTTTCAGGTAAAAATAAAAAAGTTAACCTGGGTTAATTCTGGTTTCAATTCACCGCAACGTCTTCGCCCTCCGGCACCCATCAGAACAATAGCTTCTGTAATTCATGGTTCATTGATTGGCTTTACCATGTGCACATCTTTCTTTTTCATTTCAGTCGCACGGGATGTATTGATATAATAGAGATCTGGTATTCTGTATGCACATTATTGCATACCGGAAGGCTCTGGCGATAAACGGCCGTACATTGGCCCGGGCCACCGGTATAGCTGTTTGAAAGAGGGACTGGCATTGGTAAAGAACAATCTTAACGCATTTGAGGAGAAAGTGACCGCTATGCTGGCTGATCTTGCGGAAACCAGCAGTTCGATTGATCCCGCTTTGTTTCATAAGTATATTGTCAAACGCGGCCTTCGGGACATAGACGGCCGCGGCGTCCTGGTCGGCCTAACCAAGATTGGCGAGGTTCACTCCTACATAGTTGATGAAAATGAAATGATCCCGGTGCCTGGCCGCCTGCTTTACCGGGGTTATGACATCAACGACCTGGTGCAAGGCTTTATCGGCGACCAGCGCCCTGGATTTGAAGAGTCCTGTTACCTGCTGCTTTTTGGCAATCTTCCTTCCCCTTCGGACCTGAAGAGCTTCCGGCAGATTCTGGCTGATCACCAAAAGCTTCCCGAACACTTTGTAAATGACATGATACTGAAGGCGCCCAGCAGGGATATGATGAATGTTCTCTCCCGCAGCGTTCTGGCTTTGTACAGCTTTGACGACCTTGCGGATGATACATCTATCGGTAATGTCGTACGCCAATGCCTGTTTTTGATCGCCTGCTTCCCTTCACTGGCTGTCTACGGATACCAAGCCTTTTCTCATTACCACGGCGATAAGAGCCTGTATATCCACAGCCCGCAGCCGGAACTCAGCATTGCTGAAAACATTTTATACATGCTTCGCCCGGACAGCTCTTACACAGCGCTGGAAGCTGCCATGCTGGATTTGGCCCTGGTGCTGCACGCTGAGCATGGCGGCGGCAATAATTCGTCCTTTGTAACTCATGTCGTTACTTCTTCCGGCACCGACACCTATTCGGTGATTGCAGCCGCTCTGGGGGCATTGAAAGGCCCCCGGCACGGTGGAGCCAATGTTAAGGTCGTCCAAATGTTCGAAGATATAAAGCAGCATGTTAGTGACTGGACAGATGATGATGAAATAAGATCCTACTTGCTGAAGATAATGGCCGGCGAGGCCTTTGATTGCAAAAGCCTGATATACGGAGTGGGGCATGCGGTTTATTCCATTTCAGACCCCCGGGCAGTCATTTTGAAGGCACAAACTGCCCGGCTGGCAGCCGAGAAAGGCATGGAGGCGGAATTCGATCTTTATTCACGGGTGGAGCGGCTGGCTCCGCAGGTGATCAGCAGTGTCAGGCAAATGTACAAAGGAGTCAGCGTCAATGTGGATTTCTATTCCGGGCTGTTGTATCGAATGCTGGACATCCCTCCCGAACTGTACACTCCCCTGTTTGCCATCGCCCGTATTGCCGGCTGGAGCGCACACCGCATCGAGGAACTGGTCAACGCCGGGAAGATAATCCGCCCTGCTTATAAGAGCGTATCCAACCGGCGCTGCTACAGCACTTTGCACGAAAGAGAATAGCAAAGAAACACGATTTTATTTGCAGACCGATGAGAATCGATGCATATCGAGGAATGCGGAGAATCCGAACGGGAGTCGTACCCTAACGTACGTCGACTGGTCGGATTTGACAGCATGACAAAGATAGCTCAATTCTAATCTTGCAGACCGATGAGAATCGATGCATATCGAGGAATGCGGAGAATCCGAACGGGAGTCGTACCCTAACGTACGTCGACTGGTCGGATTTGACAGCATGACGAAGATAGCGCAATTCTAATCTTGCAGACCGATGAGAATCGATGCATATCGAGGAATGCGGAGAATCCGAACGGGAGTCGTACCCTAACGTACGTCGACTGGTCGGATTTGACAGCATGAAAAAGATAGGCGCGATTCTCATCGGTCTGGGATTACATATTTTTTGCCATGGTATTCAATTCATCCGCTATGCTGGTCAATTCCTGCACGCTGGCGGTAATCTCCTCGGTACCGGCCGCCTGCTCTTCGCTGGCTTTCAGTGTTGCTGCGCTCTTTTGCTGGGTCCCAGCCACTTTGTCCTGGATGCTGGTGGTCAGATCGCGGATAGCAACTACTGTTTCCCTGGATTGGTCTGACAGCTTGCGTATCTCTTCGGCTACGACTCCGAATCCACGGCCGGCTTCACCAGCTCGCGCCGCTTCTATCGCGGCATTCAAGCCCAGCATTTTCGTCTGATCAGCAATATCCCTGATAAAGGTCATTACTTCGTTAATTTTCTCGGTAAGGCGGTGAACTTCTTCAACATCCGCGTGGAGTTCGCGCTCGGTCGTGTTGATGGAACTTGCGGAAGCTGCCAGCTCCTGCAGCACCGTGGCAATCTCACCGAGACTGCGATTGAGTGCTTCGGCAATATTGCGAGCTTTAACGGAATTGGCTTTAGGCATACACAGGCCAAAACTCCCGATCACTATGTCGGGATTCTCTTCGTCAAATACCGGATCGACTGACACCAGCACTGGAACACCGTACACGCTTTCATCCAACTCCTGGCTCATGGCTTTTTTCTGGCTCATCGCTTTTCTGGCTATAGCCTGTTCGTTTAGTATATCTCCCACATTAATGTCCATGTCGTATTTTTCGGAACCTTGCTTGTACAGGAATTTCTCAAGATCGGTAAGATAGATAAATCCGCCTTCCGGCAAGAACCGGGTTACCCGCGGGGCAAACTCGCTGAATGCACTGGTAAGTGAGTTAAGCCGTAAGCGCCCTATGGAAAGGGCTCCTTCAATCACTCCATCTTTAACAATCGGTACGGAAGTGATGGTCATGCGACGCCCGTATACTTCGGCAGGCACATTTATCACTACCTTGGACTGTTTCTTCATGGCCTGGAGCGCTCCACCCAGCGGGCTCGCCTTGCTGCCTGGCTGAATTGCCGGCAGATCCATTTGCGGGGAAGCGTATTTCCACTTAATGGTGTCGCCTACCACCACGGTGCAGGCTGCTCCATCGGGAAACTGCTCAACTGTTAAAGGTGCCATTTCTTGAAATGCTGCTACTTGATCCCAGGTTAACACGATACCCCTCCTTTGGTGAATTAGTGTACCAATGATGAGGTTCAAGCGTAGAATCAAAGTGCCGCGAACAAAGGTTAGTAATGCTGGGTTTGCTTATGAACCACAATAACAGGCTACCGTTACATCATACTTATATCAAGACCCAATTTTACTTATATTCCCTTTGCTTGCAATCATTGTCATAGGCTCAAGCTCCGAATACACGGGGATTAGACCGGGTTAATACATGAATTTTACAGATTATTCCGAATTTGAGGTATAAAGGGCAATCGAAATGTGTACTGGGTTTCAGTTATTATATCAGGGGCTTTTTAGCCTGTCTGAATGCTTCTTTGCGCAGATACATTTCGGCATCGGCGTGATTAATCAGCTCCTCGCAGCTGCAGGAGCTCCCCTCCTGACATGCGGCCAGGCCATAGCTTATGCTGGCCTTAAAAGGATACTGACCGGCTTGATTGACTGCAGCCAGCCTATTTTCCACCCGTTTCATCACCTCTGCTGCATGATCCAGATCGCACTGGGGCAGAATTATAAGGAATTCGTCCCCGCCCATCCTTACGAGGGTATCGGCTGCACGTATGGACTCGGCGACAATGTCTGCCACCATGCGGATATAGTTATCTCCCTGCGCATGGCCATAGATGTCATTCACCGGTTTTAAATCGTTGAGATCGAAAAAACAAACCACCAGGTTGAGACCCTGACGCTTAAAAAGCTCCACCATTTTCTGCAGTATGGTAAGACCACTGCGGCGGTTGCCCGCTCCAGTAAGCATATCTGTGGTCGAATAATAATAAAGCTCCTCCTCCAGGTGTTTGCGCTCTGTCATATTCACCAGGGTCATTACCAACTGCCGCAGGGCTCCATCTGCCTGGAATATCGGAAAACAGTCGCAGAGAAACCACACTACACTATCGTCCTTGGGATTGCGAATCCCCATCACAAATCCATGAACGGCAATCAGTTCAGACCGGGCACGGCAGGCTGGGAACTGGTCTTCGCTGATTGGCTGGCCTTCGGAATCCAGCCAGTGCACCTGATGTGGAAATTGTTGGTTCTGGTGGGTGCTGTGTGCGGCAACTATTTCAAGAACCGGCGGATTGGCATAGATTACGGCTAAATCGGGTGAATAAACTATCACACCAGCGTTTATGCTGTCCAGCAGCTCTCGGAACTCGTGTTCGCCCTCCTGCAAAGACCGGTATAAAATCAGAAGCAGGAAAAGAAATCCCATTATCGCTATTCCAATCACCACCGCCCAGGAAAGGTTGATTCCCAGATACAGCTCGTCCAATGGCGCCGTTACCCCCAGCGACCAGGGTACTGTGTTTAGAGGCGCATAAGCAGTGACATATGTTTCCCCGTTTTCCTCATAGGTGGTCTTGCCGGTCTGACCTGAACTCATGCTGGATACCGTCGACATTACCGCCGGATTCTCACTATTCTTGAGCCGGTCAGTCATCAAATATTCGGGCAGCGGGTGAGCAATAACTTTCCCGCTGCTGTCCAGCATAAAAGCATAACCGCTGTCCCCGAATTTTTCGGAATTTACAATAGCCGAAAGCCGGGCAAGGCTTACGGTGCCGGCCAGGATGCCGGTTATCTGGCCGCTGGCATTCTTAATAGGAGTCGCGATAACTATCTGCGGCTGGCCGGTGGTTTTAGAAACAACGGGATCCGATATTACAGTTTCTCCGTTCATAACTTGATGGAAATAGGCGCGATCAGATATGTTGCCGTAATAATCGAGAGTGGTCACATAATACCCTGTAGTATCGCCAATCAGAATAAAATCAAAGCCTTCCAGCATCGACTGGCGGGCTTTTAGATAATCCATTGCTTCAGTCTTGCTTCCGTCGCGGATAATGGGGTTGCTCGCCAGCAGTTCCAGCGAAGTGCGGCCCGCTTTCAGTTCTCCATCCAGGTAATGAACCAGGCTGCTTACCTTGGAATCAGCCAGTTCGAAGGCATAGGACTGCATTATGTTGTTCATGGCCCATGTGGTTCCAGCGCTAATTAATCCGAATATCAGCAGTACAATATAGAACCAGGGCAGGCTGGATTTGACTCTGCTTCGAAGCATAGATACGCCCCTTTCCCGCTTGTGTCAAGGGTGGGTCAGATTCATTCCTGCTACCGCGATGGGTTGGTGCTGTTGGATGAACTGTGATTTTGATTGTCTGATGGCTGTGAAACAGCCGGATCGGGCGTACTGTTGGTATTGGACTGGCTATGGCTGGCGTTCTGGGAATCTGAATTGGTGCTGGTCTGACTTGAGCTATCCTTACCATCAGTTCCTGTCTTGCCCGGTTTATCTGTTTCAGTCTCATCCTGGCTGGATTTAGAATCACTGTCTGAATCGTCGCCCGAGTAACTGTTGCTGCTGTTGTAGTCGTCTTCAGCCGATTGATCATAGACTTCGTATTTCTTTCCTGCAAACAGGTTGTCAAGGATTTTGTGAACCAGGTCCTCATCCGGCTTCCAATAACACCATATCAGGTCTCCAGAGCTGTTATAGCCGTTTTCATAAAATCCCGGAAGGGTCTGGGTTATAATATCATCGCTCTTAAATGATGGAGCCCAGGTGGCATACCTGGCCATATCGCTGGCAGTCATATCAGTTACCAGGTTTTCCCTTACCGTCATGATGATTTCCGGCACCTTCAGGACCGTAATCGGGGACAGGGCTTTGGCAGCCAGGGCTTTGACAAAAATCGCCTGGTGGGTATCCCTGTCCATATCCCCCATGGGATAACTGCGGTAGCGAACATAAGCCAGGGAGTCCTTGCCATTGAGGGTTTGCACGCCGGGATCCAGGTCAATCTCCAGTTCAGGATTCTCCGGGTCCTCATGATAAAGACGCTGTTCAACGTTAATTTCCACACCACCCAATTCATCGACCACCTTGCGGAAGGCGTCAAAATTAAGCTGGACATAGTAGTCTATCTTAATATCCAGCAACTCCTCGAGGGCGTCCCGGCACAATTCAGGGCCGCCGAAGGAGTTGGATGCGTTGATCTTCTGGGTGCCATATTTGTTGCTTTCCCACTTGGTATCGCGCGGAATCCAGAGAAGAACCGCTTTTTTCAGCTTGGGGTCAATCGAGGCCACAATCATGGTGTCGGAACGGGTGACTTTTTCGTTAGGCCGGGCATCCTGGCCGATGATGAGGATGTTGACCCTCTCGCCATCCAGGGTGGAACTTCCGGTAAGGGTATTGCTTAACATTCCCAGAATGCCGTATTGCATAATCTGCTGGGTCACTAACGTGCCCAGTCCAAAGGAAACGGCAAATACAACAATAGCGATGGCTGCATATTTCACGATTAATTTTCGCTGCAAGGTATGATCCTCCTGATAATATCCCCAAAACAGGCGCCTGGCTGCGATAAGACAGCTAACCGCCGAAAACGATGCCTGGTCCGGGTGCTGCAGTACACAGCATCCACTTCAATAGAATAGGCATTAAGCTTCAGCGAGTCAACACCTCAATTGGCTTGATTCGCACCGTGCAATGGCCCTCATCGGCCATAATCACATGATTTTAACGCATAAACCTTATTTTGAAGTGAATAAATCATTAAGATTCTATTAATACGGAGTTGGGGCGGCATGGTTCTGATGATTTTAATAGCAGGGACGGCTCCCTTGCTTCCCAGCATAAAAATGCCTGCGATAATTAAAATTGAAATCCGTTGTCAAATACTGTCTTGCATGCTTTCACTACATCCTCATGATAAAGAATGCCGCTCTTCTGGTTAATTTCTTCCAGTGCCTTGCTAATCCCCAGGGCAGGACGGTAAGGGCGGTGCATGGACATGGCTTCGACCACGTCCGCTACTGCAACAATGCTGGCCTCAAGAAGAATATCTGCTTTGCGAAGGCCCCGCGGGTAGCCTGAACCATTTATCCTTTCATGATGCTGCAAAACAATTTCAGCCACCGGCAGGTTAAAGGGGATCATGGTGATAATCTCGTAGCCCACCTGGGAATGGGTGTTAATCATAGCTCGTTCCAGGCTGTTGATAATGCCCGGCTTACCCAGTATGTCGGCCGGGATATGGATTTTGCCTATATCATGAATCTTGGCGGCAATGCGTATGCAATTTATTTGGCTTTCGCCCAGGCCCATTTCAAAGCCGATGGCAGTGGACAGGCGAGCTACTCTTTCCTGGTGCCCGGCAGTATAAGGATCTCTTTTTTCCGTAGTCTCTGCCAGGGCGTTAACCGTGCCTTCCAGGGTAGCTCGAAGGTCGTCCAGGCTCTGTTTCAGCTTTTCTTCGGAGCGAATTCGGTCGGTAATGTCGCGGATAGCCTCGATTGCACCTACCCGGTTTCCTGCGGTGTCGTATAAAATGTTGGCCTTGCCCCACAGAACAGCTCCTTTGCCTTTCAAACGAGAGGTGCGGGTCTCGGCTATCAACAGCTCCTTCTCCCGCTTGATAAAGCTGTACTTCTCCTCTAATTCCCGGTCTGGCTTAAATACCAGATCGATTAATATCGGCCGGCGTTCTCCATAAAACGGAATGGCGTGTTCATAATTATCCCGGCCAATGATCTGATCGGCGTTCACGCCGGTCATTTCCTCCATGGCGTGATTCCAGGCTATAACCCTGCCTTCTATGTCTATTACCATGGTTGCATCGGGAAGAAAATCGATAATATCCGCCATGCGCTGGCGTGAATCTATCAGCTCTTCTTCGGTTTTTTTCTGAGCGGTAATGTCAGTCGCTATACCCAGGTACCCCACCGTCATATTGTTCTCGTCGGTTACTATATCCCCAATCAAAGCAATTATCAGTGTCTCGCCATCTCTGGAGCGCAGTGCCACCTCTCCGTTCCAGGTTCGTCCTCCAGCCACCGTGCCATACACTGCATCCGCACTTGACGGATCAATGTAGAGGACCCTGGTCCCGCCAATAGTGTTCAGTTCAGCGCCCGTATAACCAAAGAGATTGGTAAATGCCGGGTTGTGATAAATGACTTTCTGGCCTCTGGCATCAGTGAGCCATATGGCGTTACTGGCGCTTTCCACTGCTTTGATGATCCGGCGCAATTCCTGTTCGGAGCTGTCTTCTGCCGATTTGGGCAGGCTGGAAATGCTGTTTTGCCTGGAAACTGCTCGGAATTTATCGTTTATTATACCTGAATCCATAAAGAGACTCCTTGATGAAGAAATATGTTAACCGGGTAAATGTAAAAGCCTGCTGGAATTATTAGAGTTGAATCATTGTTCGCGGCAATCCCGGGGAATCCAGGCCGTGCCCATTCTTGGCTTGTTTCCGGCCATCTGTTGCTTGATATCAGTATAGACTACGCCGCCATTAAACGCAAACACCAGCCCGACAAAATGATGTCTGCTGGCGGTCTGGCTGATCTAAATAAATCCGGGGCGCTTCGTCTGGCAATCCCCGGATTCTTGAACGTTATGGCTTTCGCATTTATCGGTGCTGGGTGGGTTATCCTCGCAGCTTACAGGTTGCCGGCTACATCACTCAGTTCGTCGGCCAGATTAGCCAATGAGCTTACCGATGCGGTCACTTCCTGAGTCGCTGCGGCCTGTTCTTCACTCTGTCTGAGAGTCGAAGCCGATGCTTTTACTGCTTCCTCGACCTTGCCTTCGATTTCCTTGATCTGCTTGCCGATCTGATCGGCAGTTTGCTTGGATTCATCAGAAAGCTTGCGGATTTCTTCCGCCACCACCCCGAATCCCCGGCCATGCTCTCCAGCCCGGGCAGCTTCAATAGCGGCATTTAGGCCCAGCATTTTGGTCTGTTCGGCAACGCTCTTGGTAAATTCCGTTATTTCTGCAATGCTGGCGGCATTCTCCTTGACCGCCTGCACCCTTTCTGCCAGCGTCACTCCTGTGTTGTTTATCTCTCCAGCCGCAGTGGCGATTTCATTCATTACATTGGCCATTTCGCCGGCGGCCTGCTTCAGCTTGCCAGCCATTTCCTGAAGGCTGCTGGCCAGGTTGCGCGGAACCGTCAGGGCAAATATCCCTGAAACATCGGATGAGCCTTCTTCAATCAACGGAATGCCTATAGTACGGCAGTGGCCAAACATCTTGTCGTAAGTGTCGTCCTGATACCGGCGCCCTCCGGCCAGCGTTTTCTTGACCACATTGTTATCAGTCATGTTGGTCCCCACCTGCAGAGCCTTGATGTCGAACTTCTCCGATCCCATCCGTTTTACAATTTTTTCGGTATCAGTCACACAGGCCCAGGCGCCTTCCGGCTGGGAGTCAATGACAATAGGCGCAAATATTTCGAAGGCCTTTTCCACCGGGTGCATCTGGGGGGTCATAACCCCGTACGTGCCGCATACCGGCAGGCTTTCATCATCATCCTCAAAGATGGGTACGACCCATATGTGCAACCTGGTGCCATAAAGCTCCCGGGGCAGAGCGGCGGTTATGGGCTCCCGTGACTTGATGCATTTTTCTACATTGCCCCCCGGTGCCAGCGCTGCGCCTTGCTGGACTCCCGCCAGGGACAGGTTATGCTCCTGTACAAAATCGTACTTCGCAATATCAGTGGTAAAATATACAACACCGTCCCGGCCATAGGTCTGGGTCAAAAATGGGGCCGAGGTCTGGAAGGCCAACTTTTTGCTCCGGGACTTTTTCAATACCGCTTCATGCCCTTCCATAAAGGTCATCATCACGTTGGCTACCGTAGAATCCACCATGGCCGCGTCTTCTGGCTTCAGCGACAGGGCGATTTCTCTGACCTTGGCCACCCCTGTAGCTTCGATAATAACCTCTATCCCCTGCTGGCTCATCAGGTCTGCCATATCCTGAAACGCCGGAATCCCAAGCTCCCGGGCTAACTTCATTCCCGGAGCATCCGCATTAACATCGCAAATACCCCTCACTGTGAATCCTTCGATCTGGCTGAACGCTCCCAGCATGGTGGTTCCGCCCTGTCCTCCGCCGATGATTGCTATGTTTGTCAAAGCCATTCCCCTCCCTTTCTATGTCACCAATAACTATATATAGTGGCCAACCATAAATTTTGAAACAATTCTGTCTGTATTGAATTAAACACCATATTCTCGTGATTTTCCATACCTAAAATACATAAAATCGCAGAATATTGGTTTTCCATGGTAAATACCCGGAGCAAACCAGCTTGACCCCCGGAATCAAACCGTTATTATTATATTTAGACGCAGTATTTAACAGTCGACCGGCTTTATAGTACGACGAACTGTTTTCAATGATAAAAGACGTACATATTTTATGCATTACATCTAACATTCGAGGAGGTTTTCCAATGCGTTTACACAGGCGAACTTTATCCATTTTAACAACCCTGGCTTTTGGCTGCACTCTTTGGTTTGCATCGGCCGCTGCTGGCGCCTCCAGCGCTGTGCTTATCAGCGCAGCTGATGCTCCGCTGCTGAGAGCCGGACTTCCTGACCAGCCGGTTGCTTCACTTTTTTTAACAGAAAAATTGCCTGGAGCTTTGTCTGCCGGCAGCAGCCTGACCCTGGAGCTTCCTTCCGATTGCCGCTGGAACCAGGTTCCTGCAGTCAAGGTTCTCAATGGTGACATTGTTCTGGCTGCTGGAAACATAGAAAGCGGCAGCGATGGGCGGCGGATCAACTACCTGGTGAGCAAGGCCAGCACCAGGGCATCAGATATTGAGCTGGCTTCGGGAACCATCGATATCGAAGCCAATGCCGATCCCGGCAGTATAGTCACCAAGATCAGCAATACCGGAGAAGTGGAAGTCGCCACTATCGACACGGCTGTAGATGTGGAATCCGGAGAACTGCCCGAAGTCGTGCCTGGCAAGCAGGCCCAGCAGGCTCGCAGCATAGTGATAACTGAAAACTCTCCTGGAGCTATTGCAGCCCATCCCAATAATCAGACCGGCCATATCTATCTCATCCTCGCTGACGGGGTAAGCTTCGCCAGCCTGCCTGAAGTGACGGTGGATGGCAGCTTGAAAATAGACAGCGGCAATATTCGCCTCACTTCCAATAGCGAAGACCGGAGCGATAATACCCTGGATATTCCCATTCTCTCGTCAAGCACGGGCAGCGCTTCAAAAATCTCCATATCCAGCCTGTTGATTACAGTGGACCGCACCGTGCCCCAAGGTAGTGTCTTTGCCGTGCTGCGAGGTTCCGCCGTTGACGCAGTCAGCAGCATTACCGCTGGAAATGATCCGTCCTTGTATACTCGCAATGTTGCCACCTTTGAAATTGCCGAATGCGTAGACCAGCTGTCATCTCCAACTGTATATCAGGGCAGTTTCACCCTTGGCTCGAATGTGTGCGACTGCAACGGAACCAGCCAGCAAATGGACGGGAGTCCTTATGCTTCCAATGGCCGGATTTTCGTGCCTTTGAAATATCTTGCTCAAATGCTGGGCATTCCCAACGATGCAGAACATCTTGTATGGGATGAAAACAGCCAAAGCATAACCATAAATTCTCCGGGCGGCGATACGGTTATGGCCACTGCCGGCAGCCAACTGCTGAAAGTCAACGGAAACAGTGTTCAAATGGATGTGGCTTTAGAGATGGTCAACGGCCATGTTTACCTGCCGGCCCGCTGGCTGGTTGAAGCCCTGGGGGGCACTGTCGAATGGAAGGACAGCAGCCAGCAGGTGCTTGTGTCAATTAGCTATTAGAACTATTAAGCACAAGGGGGCGGTTCTTTTGATTTAAAAGAACCGCCCCCTTGTGTCTCTTCACTTTTCACTCTTTACCTTTTTAACCTTCCTGCGCCTGACCTTTTTTCTCCGGGATAACCTGACTTCTTCCTGGTAGTTTTCATAGCGGCGGATATTGTCCTCAACTGCCCGGCGCTGCCGGGCCTGGTTGATCTTTACTGCAATATAAAGGGCAATCACCGCCAGAGTTATCAGCCCGAAGAAAATAAAATTGGTAGCAAACGGGGTGCTTGACCCCAGACGCGGAACCACCATTTCGATGAATTCTTCACCAGTAACTGCCAGGCATGGCCTAACCGAAGTCAATCCATATATTGCGGCAAGCGCAACTATTTTGATTTTCTGTTTGAACGCCTCCACAGCCATTCCTCCGATGCTTGCGCTGGATAATAATACTAATTATAACATGGATTGGCTTGAATAACAGGCCAGCCCTTTTACTGTATAGGGCTGTTGCATATCGACATTTTCTAGTATTATTAGATTAATTCCATGTCTATATCCAGTTTGTTTGGGAACGGGGGTGAACGTGCTGACCGCTTCGAACTCTGGTTTAAAACCATCCAGTTTAGATACAATTCTTGATTTGCCCGCCATCCAGTCCATGATGGAGGATATGTCCAGCCTGACCGAAATGGCCATGGCTCTTTTGGATCTGGAGGGCAATATCCTGGTGGCTACCGGATGGGCTGACATTTGCACGCGTTTCCACCGTGTACACCCTGAATGCTGCAAAAATTGCCTGGAAAGCGATCTATACTTGAGCGGCCATACCCGCCCCGGTCAATACGTCCTCTACCGCTGCCGCAACCTGATGTGGGATGCGGTCACTCCTTTATATATTGCAGACTGCCACATGGGCAACATTTATGCCGGGCAGTTTTTTTTAGAGGATGAAGAGGTTGATGAGCAAGCATTTATCGTCCAGGCTCGGCGCTATGGTTTTGACGAAACCTCATACATGGACTCTTTGCGGCGCGTCCCCCGTATTAGCCACAAGCGTCTGAATACCTTCATGGATTACCTGGTTAAATTCACAACGCTGATGTCAGCCAGCGGCTTGCGCGACCGTCAGCTAAAGCAGACCGTAAATGAACAACTCCTGGTTGAACAGCAACTGATTGACCGGGAGCGTCAGAACCGGGCCTTATTATCAGCTATACCTGATCTGATTTTTGTTTTAGATGCCCACGGCACCTTTCTGGATTACCGGGCGGCGGCTGATGCCCCCCTGGCTGTTTCCCCGGAACTGATCATCGGCAACAACCTGTCTAATACCATGCCTCCTGATATATACGAAACGGCCATGCGATGCATAAGGCAAACCCTTGACACCGGCGAGATTCAGACCATGGAATACGGCCTGACGATGGCCGGGCGAAAAGAATTCTACGAAGCCCGCATGGTGGCATTTGGTGATGATTCGGTACTGTGCATCAGTCAGGACATTTCGGAAAGGAAGTCCTCCGAAAGGCGGCTTTTGTCCAGTGAGGCCCGTCTGAATTCCATTATCAGGAATTCTCCAATTCCGCAGTTTGTTATTGACAACGAACATCGGGTACTCTACTGGAATGACGCTCTGGAGAACTATTCGGGAGTCCAGGCCCAAGATGTTATAGGCACCAATTGCCATTGGAAAGCGTTTTATGACCATGAGCGCCCTATCCTGGCTGATTTGCTGGTTGATTGCCGTCATGATCTTATCCCCGAATACTACGCAGATAAAGCGAGCAGCTCCCTGCAGGTCCAGGGAGCTTACGATGCGGTTGATTTCTTTCCGCAAATGGCCGGAGGCGGCAAATGGCTGCACTTCACAGCAGCTGCCTTCCGGGACGAAAATGGCAAGATAATCGGGGCGGTTGAAACCCTCGAAGACATTTCCGAACGCAAGGAAAGAGAGGAAGAACTGCGCCGGGTCAATGAAATCCAGTCCCTCATTCTTGAAAATAGTGCCGTTGGCATTGCTTTCGTCCGTGACCGCAAGATCGAGTGGGCTAATCCGCGTATTGCGGAAATGTTAAAACGCCCCTTCGAAGAAATAAAGGGCTCATCAACCCGGATTATCTATTCCAGCGACGAAGAAAACGATGATGTCGGTGTGCACGGATATGCTGCACTGGGCCGCGGCGACTGGTTTGACCACGAAGGCAGCATGATGCGGGGAGATGGAAGCACTTTTCACGGCCGGATCCTCGGCAAAGCTCTCGATCCGAAGAATCCGCACGATGGCTCCATTTGGATATTTGAGGATATCGACCTGCGCAAGCTGGCCGAAGAAGAACGCGATGCGCTCCGGCACCTTATGAAGAACATCATTGATTCCATGCCGTCCATTCTGGTGGCGGTTGACATCGACGGCCGGGTAACCCAGTGGAACCTGGAGGCGGTCAGGATAACCGGGATTGGGAGCGATTCTGCCGTAAACCACCCCCTGACCGATCTTTTGCCCGCATTTACTAAGGAAATGAAGAACCTGGAGCATGCTTTAAAAGACCGCCAATTGCACCATGAACATCGCATCACTACGGTTCAGGAAGGAGAGACCCGGTTTTCGGAGGTTATGATTTACCCTCTGGAGGCCAATGCCATCATCGGAGCAGTGGTTAGAATCGATGACATCACTGAAAAAGTGCGGCTGGAAGAAATGATGATCCAGACCGAAAAGATGATGTCGGTGGGCGGGCTGGCCGCAGGCATGGCTCATGAGATAAACAACCCCCTGGGCGGCATATTACAGGGCACCCAGAATCTTCTGCGCCGTCTGTCCGACAATCTGCCTCAAAATAGCAAAATCGCCGCCAAGCATGGCCTGGACATGGAAGCTATGAGCTCCTATATGGAAGAGCGCCAGGTGTACCAGATCCTGGAGGGAATTCAAAACGCCGGATTCCGGGCTTCAAATATTGTTAATAATATGCTGCAATTCAGCCGCAGAAGCAGCTCCGAAAAAGAGCTGATTCAACTGGCCGAGCTTATTGACCGCAGCCTGGATCTGGCTGCCAATGACTACGACCTTAAGAAGAAATACGACTTCAGACATATTAATGTTGTCCGCGAATACGCTCCCGGCATGCGCGCGGTTCCATGCGTACTGACCGAAATAGAACAGGTAATACTCAACCTTCTGAAAAACTCGGCCCATGCACTGCTGGGCTGGCATAAGACTGGCGAACCGCCGACCATCACGGTTCGCACCCGTGAGGAATCCGGCTATGCCGTATTTGAAATCGAAGACAACGGACCGGGAATGAATGATGAAATTAAAAAGCGCATCTTCGAGCCCTTTTTCACTACCAAGGAGTCCGGGGTCGGCACCGGCCTGGGCTTGTCGGTATCCTATTTCATTATCAGCGAAAACCACGGAGGCCAAATGCAGGTCTTCTCAAATCCCAGAAGAGGCGCCCGTTTTGTCGTCCAACTGCCCATCAATCCAGACCTTTAAGGCTTTCCACCATATCTATGCCCTTCAGTCTCCTTATAGAAAGTAAATAGCCGCTCATGACAAAAACAAATGCCAGTACAGTGGCGATTACATAGGTTTGAGGATAAATGACCACCGGCAGGGAAAACAAATCACTTTCAACAGACTTTATGTAAGCCTGGCACATAAACCGCCCTAAAGGCAAGCCCAGGACCACGCCAGCCACAGTTTGCAGCAGAACGTCGTTGAGCAGCATCCGGCTGATTTCGCGGCGGGTAAATCCCATCGTAAGCAGTGAAGCCAACTCCCGCCTGCGTTCGGTGAAGCTGATGGTCACTGCGTTAAAAGCAATGGTTATCCCCAGCACCATGGCGAAAAATATCATGACTCCGATCATGTAAATGACATTGGCCATCAGCTGATTGACGTTGTCCTGCTCCTTTTCCTTGCTCACCACGGAAGACACTCCGCTCATATCCATAAGCCGCTGTTCAAACCGCGCACCGTGGATTGAATCCACTCTCAATACCGCGGTATTGCTCAATCCCTCTTCCTGCAGAAGCCGGTTGGCGGTTTCGAATGAAGCGTAGCATGCCATGCTAAGATACTGGCTGTTTACGGCCATTACTTTTAACCGGAAAGACCGGGCTGGGCCTAAACCAAGCCGGGTTTCCCCCTGCACATAATCGCCGGTTCCAACCCCCAGCTTTTTACCAACCCGATCGGACAAAATGATACCGTCTTCCGGGATGCGCACCGGCCGGTCGTCCGCATCCAAAACCGCCTTTAGCTGGCTGTCAACCGGCAAGCCTATCAAAATATCATCACTGGTTTTTGCACCCGGCTGGTCCTCCTGCCCTTTCGGCCACAGGGTGACCGGCAACTCCAGGTGGGTTTCCAGTAATTCCACCTCGTCCCAGCTTTTCCAGTATGTGATCTCCCCATTTTTAATCGGCGAACTGAAATGAACGATGTAATTATACAGGTTTTCCTGGTTATACTGGCGGTTCATAATGAAACGCATGGCATCGTTGGCTACATAGCCCATTAGAAGCACCATTATCGAAGCCGAAACGCCCAGAATGGTAACTGCGGTACGGGCCTGGTTGCGGCTCATGCTGCGAATGCTCATTTTCAGTATGCTGTCAAATCTTGACCACAGCCACTCCCAGCGCTCCAGCAGGGTTTTACCCACTATTCGCGGCGGTTCGGCACGCATGGCTTCGGCAGGATTAATGCGGGTTACACGATAGGAAGCCAGCAGCCCTGACAACAAGCTCACACTGGTGCAGATTAGAAAACTTTTGATGATAGCGTCAGGGCTGACCCCGGAAATGACCGTCGGAAGATTGAAATACTGGGCATAGAGCTGCGAAATCAAGGAAGCCAGCAGAAAACCGGCCAGGCTGCCCAGTATTGACCCGGCCAGGCTGACCGCCAGTGCATAGGCGCTGTAGTGAGCGATAATGGCAGTGCTGGAATATCCCAGGGCTTTCATTATGCCGATCTGCAGGCGCTGGGCTCTGATAACCCGGCTGATGATAACGAATTGAACCCCGGCTGCCACTAAAAAGAATATGATGGGCAGCACTGTGGACATGGTAGCCATGCCCTGTATTTTGGCGTCAACCACGAAATTGCTGAGCTGGTCCTTTTTAGCGAAAGAGGTTAAAAATCCGTAGGGCTTTAATAAGGCCTCGATCTGCTCTGCTACGGCTTTCTCGTCGGCTCCGGGAGTCAGCTTAATTAATACCTGGTTGACCTGCCCGGGCATATCCAGCAGCTGCTGGGCCTGAACCTCTTCCATCATTACAATCCCAAATAAACCGGGTTTGGGAAAGGGATTGTTAGCGTCCTGCATCGGGTAGATGAACTCGGGAGTGGTAGCCTTGCCCACAATATCCACCGGAACCTTGCGGCCGGCGCTTAAAATATCTATTGTGCCGATATTATCGCTCTGCAGAGAATTGTAAAAAGCCGGGTCCACAACGGACTCGATCCGCTCGCCCCGGCCGCTCTGATCGAATGTTCGGCCTTGCTCCAGCATCATGCGGTTCATGCCCTGGTCCAGTGGGGTAGTGAAGCCGGTGACCCTGACCACTCCGCGCTGCCCGTCTTCACGCAGCAGAGTGAGATCCTTTTGCACCCGGCCAACCGCCTGGGCTACACCTTGAATATCCTCTATCCGCGTGATCACCGTTTCCGGGGCCTTGACCACCACGAAATAGTAATCGGCGAAATTGTAATCAGAATAGAACTGTTGCTCGGAAGTGGTCAGGTTGATGTATACAGTGCTCATGGACACATAGATGGCCACCCCGGCCATGACGATGGAGGTCAGGCCGAGGAACTGGCCCAGGTTGGATTTTATGTTGCGTAATAACTTCAGGTAGAGGGTTCGCACCGGCCGTGCCCCCTTTAATGAATGCTGCCGCCAGATGGTTCATATGTTCGTATTATACAGCATTCCGGGGGGCATTGCGGGGATCCATGCGGTTATCGATTTAAATAATAGCCCCTGTCAGTGCGGGTAAAAGAACCTCTTTCCAAGCCCCCTGGTGGTAATCTGCGTGCGTAAAAGCCGCCCTGCGGCTTTTACGCACGCAGGGCGGCTGTTTGGACACAATTTAAGCCTTTCGGCTGTTTGAAGCCGGTCTTCTAGATTTTCGTGACCCCGGCAGAAAGATCGCTGGCGGTCTGGGCTGCCGTGGAGGACAGGTCGCTGAACGAAGACACGGCTTTGGCTGCCATATCGTTTATCAGCTTGTTCCAGGAAGTGAGATAATCCAGGCTGGGCATCTCCGCATCAGTGGTGGCAGCGCCAATGGATTCCATAATGATGTTATACAATTGCAGCTGGCTTTCTTTCATCTGCAGAAACGCTCCCTCCAGGGCTTTGACATTTTCGGAAGTGGCCAGCTGCATGCGGTCCATTACTGATTTCACATAAAAAGATGACTGATCCTGGGTCCAGCTCATTGAGCCCATTCCAATCATCCACGAGTTGAGCATGCGGGTGTATAACACCGAGTTCATATTCATCATTTGTTTCATTTGGTCCATGGCATTGGTCATAGTATCGCACTCCTTTCAATAATCCATTGGTTTATGTTTTGCCGGTAATATAAGCCACCTGAATAAGCCGCCAGCCACACTCTTTCTGTCCCGCCCGGAAATCGCATGAAGACATGGGGACATGCCTTGCGCCGCCGGCTGCGCCAGAGTACTGCCAAAGACGGCAGGGGCGTTTCCACTTGGTTTCCGGGGAATTCACTCATGCTGAAAAATCTGAAGTATCTAACGGAAAGTATCTGAATATGTGAAATAAATTATAGCATATTTTGTCGATTGATAACAGGATTAAATCAGGGTGTTTTGTTTACCCAATCTTAACCCGGCTTTGGTTTGGCGTTAAGAAGCATTTCTTATACTTATTCCCATTACAGGAATTGATGCGGAGGTGTTCACAATGTCCCAAAACCAGCTTTTAAATTGCTTCCGAGAAATGCGGAGCTCACTGTTCGCCCCGGTTAACAATCTATTCTGGTTCCTTATCACCCATTCGGCAGCCATAGTATGCGCAATAATGCTTCCCCTGCTTTTTCTTTTAGCGCGCGGAGAATCTTGATGGCATGGAACCGGCTGGAAACAGCGGTTCCAGCCAAACATGGGAATTATGGCACGGCTAAACCTTGAACTTTCATCAATGATAACGATGACTAACAGCAAGTGCTTTCCGTTTCATCTGCGCCGCAGCACCCGCAGGTCGGCTCTCTGCCCGTTAGGCTGGCTATTAGCAAGGCCTGGGCACAGCCTACACCGTAATCAACCCGAATGGCATCAAACGGGCAGTTCGTCGCACAAGCGCCGCATTCCATGCAGCTGTCCCGGTCCGCTATATACGCCTTTTTATCAGCTACAGCAAGTACTTCATGGGGACACACATCCAGACATATACCGCAGCCAGTGCAGAGTTCCCCATCCAGTTCCAGTGTTACCACGTTTTTTAAGTAGTGATGTTTCATATCATACAACTCCTTTGTTGGCTCCTTTTTTACCTGGTTCAGGTGTAAGTCACCGAAATCAGTGGTGCGGTTTTATCCTGCCAGCCCGATGATTCCGGCCAGCAAACCCGTTATGGTCATAATCGCCGTCAACGGCACCGCATATTTCATCTCCTTCTTGACCCCGGACAGGGACGTATATGTCGATGCTCCAGTGTAATTCATGGTTAAAAAGCCAGCTATAGCCGGCAGCAGAAAGATATACGCCAGGGCAATCCAAAGGCCCTGCGGATGTAACAGTACACTGTTCATGTATATTACCCCAACTGCCCAGGCCAGTCCGGCAAAACCGCCTTTCCAGGCAAAGGCCGGCCCGGGAATCCAAGGTAGCAGGGCCGGAGCAACAACGGTTCCTATGATGATCGCGCCCAGAAATGGATAGATCCCGTCCCAGCTCACCTTCACCCAGCCACTCATATGCACGATAAACAACAACACGGAAATAATCAGAATTGGTTTTAAAACCCCCACCAGTTCCACCGGCGAGGTAGCCAGACGATCCATGAGCGTAAACTCTACCCGCCGCATCGCGGTAGTTGCCTTCATTCCCGCCTGGATAAAAGTCTTGATATCCCGGGCTCTTACCGGTCCATATACCACTCGGAAACCGGACAGGGCTTTGACCTTATGTGCAGCAACCCCCGGCGCCCCCAGTTGCGGCAATATAAGGGTGCGGTGAGAAACCAGGCTACCCAGGCCGGTCATAGCAATGCGGCGAACCAGTTCTGCCGTTCCAAATGTTCCCTTCCCAGCCGCACACCAGACATTAACCCCCTTCGTATCCAGCACCAGTATCCAGGCATCCAGGCCCTTTAGCTCCTTGCGCAGGGCGTCGAAGCTCATTTTATAGTTGGCTGAAACCAAAACCGGAGATGATTCATCCGGCGCTCCGACCCGGTAGATGCCCGGAGCCACGGCATAGTCCATGCGATTTATGGCCCAACGCGCTTTCCAGCCTCCCAGTACATCATTAATGCCAAGCTCTGCACTGACTTCCGGAATGTCGTCCGCCCGGGGCGGGGATTCCAGCAAGGCCAGCGCTTCGGCCGATATCATGATCGCCCCCGGCGACGGTGTTGTACCTTTAATTTCCTGTATCATTTATTACCTCCACTACACTCGGACAGCACCGGTCAGAACAGCAGACCCCCTGCAACAAGCTGATAAATCTCTGCACAGCATCAAGTGTAACCTGCAGTTCAGCAGCGGGAATACCGGCAGCCAGAGCATCTACTAAACCTTTCAGACAATCCCAGGCGCGGTTTCTGCTCTGAACGCCAGCTTCGGTCAGAACCAGCTCGATTGCCCGGGAATCATCCGGCGCCTTGCCTTTTACCACCAGGCCTTTTTCAACCAGCGGACCCACCAGCCGGGTTGTAGTGCTCTTCTCAACGCTTAATGCCTGATGCAGATCAGACATTCGCATGGATCCCCGCTCATAAATATGATTTATAATATTGAATTGGACAAAGGTTATTCCCTCACCGCAGATATCCTCCTGGTTGCAGAAACGCACCGCCTTGGCCAGTTCATATAAGATCCCGATAATTTTACGATCAATGTCCATATTTCTCTCCATTTCTCATTTCGATTGTATGATACAACTATCAGCTTGCTATGTCAACATTTTCGCGACGATTTAGTTGCGCTTGGCGATCAGTTCAATGTGTACATCAGGACGGTTCGGGATCCTGCTCGCGATCTTTTTCTTCTGCTGGAAATGTTTCGCGGACCTCGGAAATGCAATCCAAATCAGAATAATAGGGCTTTATATCCAGCAAGGCGCTTTCATCCAGTGCATCCATGCCGGTCACCAGCAAGCGGTTGCCGTCTCTTGAAATCAGGTCGACAATATCAAAGGCAATCGGATTGGGGCGATCCGGCGAGCGGGTGGAAAATACGCCTCGCAAGCGCTCATCCCAGTGGGTGGTGGTAAGCAGCTGATTCCGCTCCGTGCGATCGCACCAGAATAGAACAATCAGGTGTGAGTAGTCATCTATCCCCTTCAAGCCTTCACAAAACTCGGGAAAGATTTCAAGCTCGAAAAGCGCATTCCCCAGGCGCCCCTGGCGGGGAGCCTCTCCTCGGTTCTTATAGGGCGAGTGAACAATGCCTATCGCTTTCAGCTGCATTTATACATTCCTCCCCGGTATATACTCTTGCGCCAGCATATCCCGGACCAGCTCGCCAATCCGGACCTGGCGGGAATGATGGCATACCTTAAGATATGCTGCCATTTCTGACTTCCAATTATCATCGGGAAGCTCCATTTCTTCTAGAATTCCGATTAGAGTGCTGTCGTCCTCCCAGCGTTCACTGCTGACCAGCATACCTGCAATCAAGGCGAGCTCCATATCCCCCATGGCTTCAAACAATTTTGCATATTCATCTTCGAAAAAGCAGTCTGATTCGAGGATAGCAACAAAATCTTCCGGTGATCCCACGCTCGATAAAAGCATGGCGCACTTTTGCCCCGCTTCCTGGCAATCCAGCAACTGATCCACCAGCATCCGCAAATCCTCATCCTCCATGTTCACCCCGGAGGTGAAGCTGATGGGCCCGGGCTTCAGCGGCCTGGTTTCAGTTATAATAAGCCTTTCCAGCTGTTTTTGCTGAAGGGCGTTCAGCAAGCGGCGAGAAAATAGAGCTTCGTACTGTTTTAAATAATCCAGCAAATCCTGGTCATGGATTCCCAAACTGCTTGCCAACTGAACAGTTGCAAGATGAACATACAGCTCCAAGGCGGCAGAATCCAGGTTTTCCAGCCGTTTCTGCCATGTTTCCAATTCATTCCGGCTCACAGCCAGGCATGTAGCCGGCTTATCCAGCAATGAGGCGAATATGGCATTGTTCACAACCAGTTCGAAGACATTTAAAAGGTACTCGGTGTAGTCTATACGGCAGGTTCTGCCGTAATCACCTAGTAAACCAGCAATCTGGCTTTCTTGAAAATGCTGGCAAAACTGGTTTTCCAGCTTGATTCTTTCCATATAGCGCTTGATATATACGACTCCCCTGGCTGTTAAAATCTCCTGGGCCAGGGGGTAATCAATCGCGCACGGAATATCATATGCGAAAAATGCCAGGTCATATTGCCTGAAAAAATCAGGCAGGGCTTCATCCAGCGTTGAATTATAAGCAATTAGGCTGGTGTTTACCCGGCTGTTTCGATTTTCCTCCCACAAGAGCCGGGAGTCGGCCAGGTATTGCTTCAACTTCTCCTGTCCCAGTTCAAATAGGCGGCTCACGGGCGTCTTTTGGATGGCAGCTAGGCATGCTTCCGGTTGTCCGGCTTGAATACAATAAGCATCAATGCTGAATAATATTGATGTCAGCAGGTTCTGGGCCGTCTCCACCCGCACCGAGCTGCTGTCCCCGCCGTTGTACCTCATAATTACTTTCTTAAGCAGTTCCATGAGTTGGGCCTGGATGTCGTCAAGCTCTTGATGGCTCATTAATTCTACCCTGACAGCCTCCTCTAACAAGGACACAAGGTAGTTGTTATCATCCAGGGCCAGGACGTCCATATTGTTCTGGCGAGCCACTGAAAAGTCCATGCTTACTCCTCTGTATATCCGTTAAATTGTTCTTCTAAATAGTCAGCATAATAATCGGGTATCGGCTTGAAGAGCAGGTCTCTTACCAGCAGTTCCAGTTCCCGTCCGGATAAAAGCTCCAAAGAGCCAGCGCAGCTATTGTCAAAAAAATCCTTCATTATATCGATCAGCTCCTCGTCCGGTATCTGCTCCAGGCTCTCATTTTTCACATAATAGAATATATCGATCAGTTCGCAAACCGTGTCCGCATAGTCGGCCTGGTTGATGTAGGGCGAGGCGCTGAACACGGTGATAATCCTCTGTATGACCTGATTGCCCAGTTCCAGCCGTCCCGAACGCCGGAGGGATTCATCCCTCGCCGCCAGTATCTGCAGTGCGCCCTTTTCGCTCAAATGCAATCCATACTTAAGGCTGTGGGTATTTAGATCTGTTATCTGGCTTAAGGTCACACGGTTCGACAGGGCTCCAAATGTAAAAGCAAGCCGCGGCAGATCGGACATATTATCATCTCCCCCTTAAGTATGAACAGCAAACCATGTCAGCTATTTTGCCGAACGTCCTTGACACGGTTGCCATATTTGTGCTATGTTTATATTTTACTATCCTCAATCATTATATGGGCAAAATCTCTGCCTGTCAACCGAAGCTTGTGGCCATTTCTGGTATTTATCAACCAATGTAATAACCATATTTCATTTTTAAAAATCATGTCGATTATACAAATATTCTCGGTGAAATATCGATTTCAATGGTTTATACTCTAATAAATGTGCCGTGACCCCCCTGCATAAATTTATTTTCCATGACAGGAGTATCTACATGAAACATGACACCGCTAATGATACTCTATACCAGGTAATCAACTCCCTGCCCCAGGGAGTAATCATATATGACAACATCTTCAAAGCGGTCAAGTGCAATCCTGCCGCCGAGAAAATACTTGGAGTGACGGCCAGTGAAATCATCGGCGGGCATGTGTTTTCTCCAGCATGGCAGGTTTATAGCAAAGGGCTGGCGGGGCTTACCCCAGAAGACTCACCCATTTTCAAAGCATTTAGTGACGGCCAGGCTGTCTACGATCAGGTGATGGGCTTTCATAACCCGGCCAGGCAAAAAACGTGCTGGATCAACCTTCATGCGATCCCCCTTTTCATACCAGGTGAAAATCACCCATTTCAGGTCTATGTCAGCTTCGACGATATCACCGATCGCAGCAGGGCTGAAGAATTGTTTGACAAGGCGTTTATGGAGAATCCCTGTGCCATGTCCATTTCCCAGCTGGAATCAGGCCTGTACATCGAGGTTAATAACGCGCTGAAACAAATCCTGGGATTTTCCCGGGAGGACATGATCGGCAAAACCACCGATGAAGTCAAAATCTATCGTTACCCCGAAGAGCGGAGCAAAGTTGTTGAGGCCATAAAAACCTCCGGCCGGGCCAGCAATATGGAACTGGAGTTTCTATCCAAAGACGGACAACCTAAAACAGGCCTTTTTAATGCCGAACTGATTGAACTGGGCGGGGAAAAAGTGCTGCTGTCGGCAGTGCTGGACATAACCGAGCAGCGCCTGGCCGAAGCAGACATTCGTCAAAAAGCCGAACAGCTGGCTCTCAATGAGCGGCGTTTGAACAGCCTGCTGGAAGCCTGGCAGTATCCGGCCCAGGACATTAATGAATTGCAGGACTACGGTTTGCAAAAAGCCACCAGCCTTACCGAAAGCTCGGTTGGCTTCATGCTGGTATTCGACCGCAGCCTGGAAGATTTCATGTTGGATATTATCTGTTATGCCGGCATTGACCAGGCGACCCAGCAGCAAATTGAAGCCGAGCTGAACTGCGGCTGGCTGTTCAAGCAAGCTGCATCCAGTGAACATCCCTTGATAATCAATGATGTTTCCCGAATTGAAGGCGGGATTGATTATAAACCCGGCCAGCCCCCCTCTGTCATACGACGGTTCTTGAGCATACCTGTGTGGACCAATAATCGCAAGCTGGCCGTGGTAGGCGTGGCAAATAAAGCTGATGCTTATGTACAGGATGATCTGAAGCAATTAAACCTCCTGGTAAGCGGTCTATGGGAAATTGTTCAGCGGCGCCAGGTCGAAAGCCGCAATACCATGCTTCAGCAAATGATGAAGGATATTTTCGATCACATGCCTTCGTTCCTGTGCAGCATTGACAGCCAGGGCCACATTACCCAGTGGAACCGGCAGGCCGAAAATGACACCGGGATTCCACGGGCAGAGGCCATGCGCCGCCCACTTTCATCTGTTATAGCATGCTGGCCAGAGGTGGGCGAAATCGTTGAGCAATGCCTCGCGCAAGGGGTAATAGTACATAAAGAACTGGAAATACCCGGCAACGATACTGCTCGATGGTATGCCGAAATAGCTGCCTATCCATTGAGTACAGGTACGGAACGCGGCGCTGTCCTGCGCATCGACGATGTTAGCGAGCGCAAGCGCCTGCTGGATGTTCTAATTCAAACCGAAAAAATGCTGTCCATCGGCGGCATTGCCGCTGGCATGGCTCACGAAATCAACAATCCACTGGGCGGCATTCTGCAGGGTATTCAGAATATTTACCGGCGTTTCGATCCTGAGATGCCGCGCAATGTGGAAAGCGCGGAAGAAATTGGTATAGATCTTCAAAAACTGCACACTTACATGGATAAACGCGGAATACTTCAATTCATTGACGGCATCCGCGAAAGCGGGGAACGGGCGGCTCAGATTGTCCTTAATATGCTTCAGTTCAGCCGGAATGCAGCTCACCACAAAGAATGCCAGGATATCGCCTGTATGCTGGAGAATGTTCTCAACCTGGCAGCGGCCGATCATGACATTAATACCGGATATGACTTCCGTCATATTGAACTCGTTAAAGAATTCTCTCCCCATCTGGAGCCGATTCCCTGCAATCGGACCGAAATTGAGCAGGTTGTTCTAAACCTGTTGACCAACGCTGCCCAGGCCCTGGGTACCGCCCCGGACAATAGCCGGATTAATCGGCCGCAGATCACCCTGCGCGCATACCCGCTAGACAATTGGGCTATTATTGAAGTGGAAGATAACGGGCCCGGTATGCCCGAAGAAACAGCCCGGCTGGTCTTCGAACCCTTTTTCACCACCAAGCCACCCGGCGAGGGCACCGGTCTGGGTCTGTCCGTCTCCTATTTCATCATTGCCAACAACCACAAAGGGGAAATACAGGTCCGTTCAGCCCCTGGCCAGGGAACCTGCTTCATCATCCGCCTGCCCTACGATGCGGCTTAAAGCAAGGGTACGGTTCTTCCGTGTCAAATCTGAACGATTTGACACGGAAGAACCGTACCCTTGCTTGCTATTTCAGCTTCCGCATCTGTTTCGCGATGGTCTTTTTAATGGTTTCATATGAGGGGGGCGGCCCGGTGCGAATTTCCTTTTGATTCACATACAGGGCGTCCACTATGCCCCACTCGTTAACAGAATCACGATCGAATGTGTCATATTCGATGTAAACCACTTGATCTCCCAGTTCAGCCGCAGCCCGTTTAGCTCTCTCCACTGCTATGTTCTGCGCCGGGCACCATCCGTTGACAAAGGCGGAAACCTGCACCTTGCCGGGTGATATATCAGGAGTCTTTTTGCGGCGGATCCACCGGGGAATTTTCGCATCACTGGTGAAAGGCTTCCACAACAGCATCTGGAATCCCCCCACCCGGTCGGCCTTGACATAACCGCGCTTTTTAAACCAGGAAGCCCTCATCCAGACCGGAATCCCCAGGCCCCAGGCAACCAGGCCTTTGGCTCCCAGAGCCCTGACATCTTCCTCTGCTGCTGCCAGCAAGGCCCGGCCCATGCCCCGTTTTTGGAAATTCCCACGGCCTTCCTTATGCCCGTGAACCCAGATGCACAGGATCATGTATAGGTCATGCCCTTCGGCCGGGGACCATTCAATGGGTACATACTGAATCATGCCCCCGATAACCCCCTGATCGTCACGGGCCACCTTAACCCTTAATCCTTTGTCTTTCATGGCAGAACACCACCTGGCCTTGTGGTCCCCGGCCTCCCGCAATTCGTCTGACCAGTCTTCCAGGCAAAGGCAGAAAAGCCCTTCATCTTCAGGTTTCAGGTCTTCAATAACCATATAAAACCCCCTTTTCAATCACCAGGAAGCAAAGGAAACGATTCTTTGGCTTAATCCCATCAACTCCGAGTTTTCAATCAGCGATAGCCATAACTGCTCTCAATCATCTGAACGTTATTCTGGGTGCCATGGCACCAAAAGTTGATGTGGTAATAGCCGGTGCCCACATTCAGCTCCGTTGGCAAGGTATCGGTGTTGTTTACATAACCGTAATGGTGCTTGTAGGTATTGTGATAAGCCGGGTCCAGCAAAGACGATGGCTCTGGATAAGGATTGCCATATGCAGCCCAGAGTTCCGGCACTGTGGAACCCACCTTGATTCCCAGCCCGGTGCTGTATGCAGCAGATTCAGTGCGGATTGCCACTACCTGGCTGCCATTAAAGACGTCCACAAACAGACCTCCGAACTTATAAATTACTATGTTGGATGCTTCAGGGTCTTCAACGGAGCTGTCAGGTTCGCCAAACAAGGCTTTGGCGTCATCCAGCGTCTGGCCCGGCAGCAATCCGTTGATGGCCAGGGGATAATTGCTGTTGTTATCGGCCGGGTTGCTGGCTGGACTGGAAACCACCCGCACGGTGTTGTTGGGAACGTCAAAGTCAACCACCGCCCCAAAGGATTCGACTGCGAAACGGATGGGGAAAAACATTCTGCTCCCAATGGCCATTGGCGTGGTATCCATCACCCTGCTCTGTCCATTCACAGTATAATAGGGCGAATCCATGGTGAAGATCGCGGTCGTATCATCCTTGGTCATCACTGCCGAACGATTCACATCGTCCCACTCAACATTAACATCCATCATTTGCATTATATAGCGTATGGGAGCCTGTATCCGGCTCTCGGGATCAATAAAGGGCTTTTCGTCCGGAAAGATCACGGCTTGTGAATCTACGGTCACCGCCAGGTCGCTGGCGCAGGCACCGGGAACGAGAATGAACATGAATATCGCGAGAAGTGCTAACAGGCGTTTTCTCATAGTTATACCCCCTCTTTTCTTATTACTGTAAACCCAAAACGTGTAATATCAAAACCCTGCCTGCACCAGGGCCTATAAGGGACACCAGAGGCCTCATACGAAGTCCAGCCAGCCATCGCCTATATCGTCGTTCTGGAGCCGTTTTTCTGCCCGGGCGCAGTATTCCGCAGAATTGTCAATTCCTAAATAATGCCGCCCCAGCCTTTGTGCAACCGCGCAGGTGGTGCCCGTCCCGTTAAACGGGTCCATTATGACGTCCTCCCGGTAGCTGAAAAGCTTCAGCACCCTTTCCGCCAGCTGTTCCGGAAACATTGCCGGGTGCCCGTATTCCTTCATCCGCCGTTCCGGAGCGATGCTCCATCTGGCCACCACCCATTGTTTGAACTCATCAGCCGAAATATCAATCCGGCTGCTGTCGCCTTTTTTCTTGAGATCCCCTTTGCAGAAAACCTCAATGAATTCCCATGTATATTTGAGATAGGGGCTGGAAGGGCTTTTCCAGCTTCCCCAGGCAGTATACTTGCAGTTGTAATTATTTTTCTCCCATAGAATCTCGCCTTTCCAGAGCATTTTATTGCGGATAAAAAATTGGCTGATCAGGTGGTGGCTGGGGATATAGTCCGAAAACAGCGGTTGAACATTAACAATTATCCTGCCCCCATACGTAGTCACCCTTATGCATTCCGCAAATATCCGGAAAAGCTTGTCAAAATATAGCTCCCATTGATTGCTGTCGGTTTGATCCGGGTATTCCAGGCCGAAATTGTAGGGGGGAGAAGTAAAAATCAAGTCAATGCAGTTATCTGGAAGACTCTTCAGGAACTCCTCGCTGTCGGCGCATATGATCCGGTCCTGAAACTCGGCGGGCAGGGGCTGGTTATTCTGTGAGAATTCGTGATCCCGGGTGTAGTAAAAGCGCTGGCGGTCTTTTTCCTTACTTTTTCTGCCCTGGACTTTGCGTTCGCTCTGGTAATTGACATAGATGCGTTTGCCGGCCCTCACTCCATAGCTTCCAATTCCGGCCACCTTTTCCAGCAGCAGGTAAAAAACGCTGCCCGCAGGCAGATCCGCCTGCACCAGCAACGCGGTCAATCGTTCCACATCCAGCCGGCACAGGAAAACTTTGAGACAATCATGTTCCCAGCGTACAAAAAAATCCTTGGTTTTGAACTCCCGGTGCAGAGTCAGGACAAATGCTTCTTCCTGCGAATCCAGCGAAAATACCTGTGGAAACTCCAATACTATGTAATCACCAGTCTGGCCGTCATCAGTCATGATAGTCCAATCCCCCTTCGCTTCACTCCAGCAGCCCGATTTATAAGCATTTGCGCAGCTCATGTTCCACACCGCGCTGCAGGTGCTTTGCTGCAGCTGCTAGCGCGCTTGTTCCCCAGCATCGCCCTGCTATTATTGTATCAGAGTGCAGCTTTTTCTTATATTGATCGATTAAATATCAAGTGGATGATGGAATAAGTGAAAAAAGTATTTTAACACTTCCGGCAGCATTTTTTCTTCTATGTTAAAAAAGGTTAATTTTAATATCCTCTGCGGCTGAAAAATTTGCAGTAAAATGTATCTATATGTTAAATTGTGCCATTTCAGTAATTATAGTCTCACTTATTGAGGCTTTTTAAGGCATATTTTGTCGCCAGCCGAGGGCAATATTGTACATTCATTTTACATTCATTTTACATAATGATGCATTAAAATGGATTTAGTTAATGACTACGATGTTCGGATTGTATTCACAAGTAGTAGTAGAGGAGGATGATGCACATGACCAGTCAAGAAAATCTCAAGCAGTTTGTGAAGGACGTCGCGGACAGCGAAAAGGTGAAGATTACCGTATTCTATCATACGGATCAGGGCGGAACCAATTTGTGCGACTATTTTGCTCCGACCCCCGTCTTTGTTGACAAAGACAACCTGGTGATAAGGGAGCCCATATACAATATGTCCTTTGATCTTAACAAACAGGTCATCAAAAAAATCAAGGAAATCCCCGATAACAATCAGGTCATGTACGAAGTTATCGGCGCCGGACAGCCTTACCGCTGGTCCCTGGAACTATACAAATAGTCATCATCGAACTGCGAACAAAAAGCGCGGGACTGGTATCGGAAACCAGTCCCGCGCTTTTCTGTCTTTACATATCCTATGCCTCCAAACCGGCGGGCTCGTACAGGATTACGGCGCAACCCGCACTCGGATCCCATGACACTCCACATCCCAGGTTTTCGGTCACGAACCTCAAGGGAAGCATCATCTGCCCCGAGGGTGTGGCCACCGGCGCTATCGTCAAATTGTCCGGATCTACCGGGGTTTCAACTCCATTTACCAGGGCTGTGCTCTGATCGAGCCATAGCTCTATGGTGATATCGTTCATCATAATAGTGGCCTTTTTCTCGATATCATCCCAATCGCTGGATGCTCCCAGGGGTTCAGCCACATAATGGATGGGAAGAAGCAGTCTTTCCGAGCTGTTCACCGGGGCCGTATCCATGGTCTTAAGCTTGTTATTGACATAATACATAGTATTGTCTGGATAGAACTTCATTATGATTGTGCCGGTGGCGCTGGTCGCCGGACCTTTCAGCGTTGTTGCATTGGCGATATTTGAGTAATCAGAAGCCACACCCGCTTTTACTGCCTTGACCCGGTATTCATAAGCCCGCTCTGGCACCAGGCCAGTATCAGTACAAGAGGTGCTGCCAGCCGCAAGCGTTTCAACCTCAACCCAGGAACCCAGGTTCAGCCGCCGGTACTCTACTATATAGGAATCTTCATCAGTGGCAATGTCTTTCCAGGCCAACTCAATCGAAGTGCTGGATGTGGCTGTTGCCGTCAAATCCTTCGGAGCAACCGGCGGTTTGGCAGCAACTATCGCAGCCAGCTCCGCTTCAGCCGTTTGGGAATAGCAGGATTCGCCGTTATTATTGCTTGCTTTCAGGCGATATTTATAGCTCTTGCCCGTTTCAACCGCATTATCCTCGTAGGTGACGGTATTAGCCGGCAGGCTGGTCAGATATCTCATATTGCCGGTCCCGTTTTCCTGGCGTTCCAGAATGTAGCAATTCTCGTCGGAGGCATTGTCCTTCCAGCTCACCTGGATAGACGCCCCGGAGAGGACAGACGCTTTAACATCGGTAGGCATCAACGGCTGCATATTGCTCACCGATGAATAATGCCATTCTCCGTTGGTGACATAAATTGTGAAAATATCAGAATCATAATATATATCAGTGGCTGGATATGAGCAGCGCGCCCTGATAAAGCAATTGGAGCCGGCAGTTTCCGGCACAGCCCAGTAGTATTCATTTACATTCCAGTTGGGGTTGTCAACCGAAAAGAGCGGATACCAGGTGGTGCCATGATCAGTGGTATAGGTAAACTCAATCCTGTAAATCGACACATCATTGGCCTGGTAAATGATAGGATACAAAGTTCCTGAATTAAGCAAGTCTCCGTCGGTCGGCGATTTGAATTCCAATGATGCCGCGCCATTGGCTGCCGGGCCGGGAGCGGTAAAAATCGCTACCATGAGCGTAAATGTCAATACTATAGCTAGTTTAGACTTCAACATGTGCATCCCTCCTTTGTTTCATTATACATCTTCATACCTGAACAGAACACGTATTGGGATTTCATCCAGTAGATTAGCCAGGAACAAAGCCTTGGCACGGGCGTGCTCATTCGGTTAGAATTAACCAGGGTTTGCTCTGGACCAGCCGGTTATAAACACCGGATTGCAGTTAAATATTATTGCCTTGGAGGAACAGCAAGTGGGACGTCACCCCAAAGTCGTGCTGGATCAGACGGGAAACGATCGTCGAGGTCCTGGATACTACTCCACCCCCGGCTTCATCGCTGATTTTATTACTGCCACAATGCTGGAAATCAATCCTTCTGGGCATAGCGTACTGGACCCCTGCGTGGGACGCGAAGAGATGTGCGACGCATTCCACCGGGCCGGCAAAAGCATTGATTCTATGGACATTGTAGACTATGGCGGTTATTCGAAATCGAACTATCTCCAGGCCGACTTCATCAAGCTCTTTGCCGACCACTGCTCGGGAAATAAGACCGGAGAGCACATGCCCGCTCTTGACTATGATTATTACATCGCCAACCCCCCTTACAACTGCCATGAGGGCGATTATATTGCCCGTAACAAACCTGTGTTAGAGAATCTTTTCGGCGGTATCGGCGTTTTGAACATGTATGCCATGTTTCTGTCCGCCCTTATAGACTGTGCCAGAGAGAAGGCCCTTATCGGGCTAATCGTCCACGATTCATTTCTGACCGCCCGGATGCATGCGCCTTTGCGTAAAAAGATCCTGGATAAATGCGCTATCCACTATTTAATCCTGTGCTCTACCGATCTCTTTCTCAACCAGAAGGCAGAGGTCAGAACCTGCATCATGATCCTGGAAAAAACCACCCGGCTTCAGTGTACGGTTAAAACCCTTAACCGGCCGCTCAACCAGAGCCTGTTAAAACAACATTTGGAAGCCGGGGATTTCAAGGAGACCCGGCAGGACCAGCTGGCTTTGAGCACCAGTCTCAACTGCAACCAGTTTGTAATCGATTGCCCGCCCGCGGTCCGGTCCTTATTCGATTGCCCGCGCCTCGGGGATGCAGCCCGCTGCCTGACCGGCATTTCCACAGGCAATGATAAAAAATTCCTGTCTCGCAGCCGGGATGAGTACTTTTCTGTTCCTTTTTATAAAAATCCCGGCACCCGGCGCTTCCACTCCGAACCTGACGGATTCCTTCCCGGCGCCTTTCTGGAAATCAGCCACAGTACACCCACTTTCATAGTCCGCAATAAAGACTATCTGTTCCGAGAAGGCATAACCTGCTCCTCAATGGGAGTGGCGTTTGGCGCCTGCTACCTGCCGCCCGGATCCACCTTCGGGGTTAACACCGGCATATTCTGCGACGAGCACATGCTCTGGTGGCTTCTGGCTTATCTCAACAGCTCTCTTGCCACATATTTCATCCGGGGTGTGCTGATTCGTACAAATATGGTAACTTCCGGCTATATCGCCAATGTGCCGCTCTTGCCATTCGGAGCTTTCGCCCGGGAACAAATGGGCCAGCTGGCCCAGGAAGCCTGGGCAATGAGCCGTGAGCATGGAGCTAACGCTGACAGTACGGCCGTAGCAAGTATTGATGAAATTGTATTCGCTGAAGCCGGTCTGAATACTTCAGATCGCTCATTTATACGGGATTTTTGCCTGAATATTGTGCGCAGAACATAATAAACCTGACGAATTTTTATTGTACTGATTATTGGCCGGCTGGCTATTTTCAATATTAACCCTTAGTTATTGGCCCTTCGCTGCCAGATCATTTCCTGATTGAACGGTGAATTACCGGTGTGCTTTAAGAATGCTTTCACATGCTTCCAAAGATTCTAATGCTATAATTAAATGTGGGGTTATACCGGGGTTAAGAGAAAATGCTGCCGGCCTTTGTACCATGCTTTTAGAGGGAGGATACAAATTTGAAACAGTGGCGCCTTATAATTGATCCTCCAGGAGAAGCCGAATGGAACATGGCGGTTGACGAAACCCTGCTTGGCGATTTCGGCCACGAGGGTCATGAGCTGCCGGTTTTGCGCCTGTATTCGTGGAAGAAACCGGCGATATCGCTGGGCCATTTCCAGGATACCGGTATGCTGGGCATGGCTGCCGATGAATTGGCCGACATAAGCATAGTTAAGCGCTGCACCGGCGGAGGTGCGGTATTGCACGGAGGAGACTTGAGCTACAGTATCGTCAGCAGGGCCGGTATCGATGTCCCGTATGAACTGCTTTCGTCCTATGCCTATTTGTGCCAGGGAATTATATTTGGCCTGAAGCGCCTGGGCCTGACGGTGGGATACGGTCATAACATCCCTAACGAGCACCGCCCGGTCAGCTGTTTTCAGCAGTCCACCCCCACCGATCTCACCTGGCAGGGGCAGAAGCTGATCGGCAGCGCCCAGTGCCGCCAGGGAGATGTTATTCTTCAGCATGGCTCCATTCAGATTAAAGAAGCAGCTATTATCGCAGGCAGTCTGAATATCAAAGACCTGCCCGATACATTCATACCGGGAAACGCTACCTGCCTGGAAAAAGTCCTGGGTAGAGAACTGCCTTTTGAAGAAGTTACCGCAGCTATTGTTGAAGGCTTTCGGGAAGCTCTGAAGGCTGATTTTAAGCTCCTGGAGCGGAAGCCCGTCTAGCTGATCGCCCTCATCCCAATTGAACACAATTCCTGCCTGTGGTCTTGGCCCGGTACAGGGCGTCATCTGATGATTTAATCCACTTGTTCAGTGATATTCCAGGGCGAAACTCGGCCACACCGGCGCTAACTGTCATCCTGCCCACTTCTGGAAATTCGTGGACCTCAACCAGGCTTCTGAGTTTTTCGGCCAGTTCCATTGCTTCTTTGGCTCGCAAATGAGGCGCCAGCACTACGAACTCCTCCCCGCCCCACCGGGCCAGACAATCCGCCTTGCGCAGGTTATCCTGCAGCAACTGGGCCAGTTCGAACAAAATCAGGTCCCCGACCAGGTGGCCGAAAACATCGTTGACATTTTTAAAATGATCTATATCCAGCATAATAATCGAGCAGTACTCTTTATAACGCTGGGCGCGCACCATTTCATGATCGGCCTGTTTTTCGAAATAACGCCGGTTCCAGGCTCCGGTAAGCCGGTCAGTGGAAGCCATGCGCTCCAGATCCTCGTTGGCCTTGTGCAGCTGCTGGTTCACAGCTTCTATGGCCTGATAGCTGACCAGCAGCTCCTGTTCCATCCGGGTGCGCTCCTTGATTTGTTCGGTCAGGGTAAAATTAGTCATCGCCAGCTGTTCAGTGCGTTCCATAACCCGCTGCTCCAGCTCGGCGTTAAGGATGCGCAGGCGTTCCTCCACCCGCTTGCGGTCGGTTATATCGCGGGAAACAACGACCGCGTAGACGCCTTCATCTGAATGGGCCAGCCGAATGGTCATTTCCACTGGAATACTGGTATCAGCACGCCCACGCAGGGTAGTAGTCAATATCTCATAATCGCCGTCGCTGGAATAATCAGCATACAGCCCGCTGGCATTGAAGAAACGGGAGGCGGAAATGTCTGCCAGCTGATACATGCGCATCTGCAATATTTCTGTGCGGGAATAGCCCAGCAAGCGGCAGGCCGATTCGTTGATATCAACAAAGCATTCATGGGGCAGCTGCACCAGGAATATTGCATCGTTGCTCTGATCCAGGAGGGATTTGAACCTTTCCAGTTCGGCCAAACGCTGCTGCAGCTCAGGATAATAGCTTTTGCGCATGGACTGTTCACCAAGGCCAATGAGCTTTTCTCTTAGTAAAGCCTTTTTATTGCTTTTATCACAACGCCCGCTCATATATCTCCTCTATTTCACTGGCGCAAAGCTCCCTGGGGTTCGTTGCCATACAAACATTGTCAACTGCCTTGCGCGCCATATCCGCCAGATCTTTCTTTTCTACCCCGAAGCTTTTCAGGCTGCGGTCCATACCAACCGACCTTTGAAGCTGATAAAAAGCTTCAAGTATGGACGCCTTGCTTTCATCCCGGGGTTTGCCTTGCAATGAAAGGCCCATTATCTCACCGATAGAAACGTATCGTTCGGGAACCGCCTCAAAGTTGGCGGCAATCACATGCCGCAATAAAATTGCTTTGCACTCTCCATGCGGCAGATCTATTAATCCTCCCAGGCTGTGGGCCATAGCGTGTACTGCACCCAAAATGGCATTGGAAAAGGCCATTCCAGCCAGCAGGCTTCCATGCATCATTTTCCCGCGCAACTGCAAATCACCCGGGTTTTGAATCGAAGGCAGCAGATGGCCGGAAATTATTCGGATAGCCTCAAGGGCATGTAAATCTGTGATGGCTGAACTGGCATTGGAAACATAGGCTTCAACTGCGTGGGAGAGGGCATCCATCCCCGCGCAGGCTGAAAGATGCGGCGGATTTGAAACCAGGGTTCGGGGATCAAGCAAAGCAGCATCAGGAACCATGCTTTTACTGGCAATCGCCATCTTAATTTTCCGCTGCTTATCGGTGATTACAGCAAACTGGGATATCTCCGCTGAACTGCCGGCAGTGGTCGGTACGCAGATTAGCGGCGGACCAGGAACAGGCACCTGGTCTGCGCCTTCGAATTCGGATATATGGCGTTTGTTAGAGCTCACAATGCCAATGCCCTTGGCGCAGTCCATAGGGCTTCCACCTCCGACGGCGACGATGGCGTTACATCCCTCGCTTGCATACATCTGTGCGCCATCCATTACATCTTCTGAACTGGGATCGGAGCCGACCCGGTCAAAAACAGCATACTGAATCCCTGCATCATGGAGGCTGCTGATAACATCACCTGCCCATCCTGCATTTACGATTCCGGGATCGGTAACGACCAAAACCCTGCGCACCCCCAGGTTCCTGCCGTATCTTCCGGCCAGAAAACGGGCATCCAGGCCAAACACAAATTCCGGGGCGACAAACTTGCGCAAATCCAGCACCATAGGCTGATTCAACAATATGACCCCTCCTTTGCACAGTTGTGATCATTTTGGGTTGGCCCATCAATCCAGGCCGCTATGTAATCACGCGGGCAATTGCTGAGCTGTTCGAGTGTCTGATATGAAAAAGCTTCCGCTGGCTTCTGTGGCCGACCTGTTCGTTCATCCGGAACCACCGATGCGACATTTTTAGATATGCAAAATAGTACTGCAAATGTTGATGTATCCATTGTAACAAAGTATTGAGCTTTCGGAAATCTAAACTATGCGACAATTGAAACTGCTTAATCGTTTTCATCCCAGCTTTTGCTCAATCAGTGAAATATCATGTAAACGTGATTGCTGATGCATGGTTCATAACCTCCCGCGTGGATATGATTTCAATAGGAGCCTGTTTAGGACCGGCTAACAGAACACCTGGTCCTTCCGCTTCAACGCCTCAAGTGCCAAAATGCTCATGCTCCAGCGCTTGGACACCAGCCAGGCTGACAGTATTCAGGCTTGAAATTATCTAGAAGGAGGTTTTCACATGCACAAAGTCAATCCCAAATTCCACCGAGCACCCGTTATATTTTTGGCTCTGCTTTTCTTCGCCCTGTCGTTTATGCCGGCATTCCCGGCCAGTACGGCTTCTGCCCGCCCCAGTTACCAGCTGGGACTGGTAATTGACAGCGCCGACAAGACCGCTTTGTCACGGCATCAAACCGTGCCCGAAGTCGGTCCCACCATGGCAGCAGAGCTCCCCGCCTCGATCGACTGGTCCGAATATTTGCCGGAACCGGGAGACCAGGGCGACCAGGGCAGCTGTGTCGGCTGGTCCATGGCCTACGCCTATAAAAGCTACCAGGAACAGCAGGAGCGCAACTGGGGATTAGTATCTTCTGATCACCTGTTCAGTCCCGCCTATATTTACAACCAGTCTGCCCAGGGCTATGACCAGGGCATGTCTCCGGTTGACGCCGCCAACATGCTGGTAGCCCAGGGTTGTGACACCCTGGACGATTTCCCATATTATGACTCAGACTGCTCTACCCAGCCCAGCAGCGAACAAAAGGTGCGGGCGGCTTTATTTAAGGAAGCCAGCTGGTCATCCTTGAATGTGGACAATCAGGACAACTTGAAAAGCGCCCTGGCAAACGGCCCGATCCAGGCAGGTGTCGAAGTGTACTGGAATACCGGCTGGGACGGGAGCGGCGAAATTAATGCTTCTGACATCAGTTCTAATAACTACGCAGGCAGTCATTCCATCTGCCTGGTCGGTTATGACGACAATCACATGACTTCAGACGGAACCGGCGCATTCAAATTCATCAACTCCTGGGGCACAGCCTGGGGCGATGGCGGCTACGGCTGGATAAGCTATGATTATGCCGATAGTGAAATGCTGGAAGCCATCGAAATGGTAGATATCGTAGATGAACCTGCTGGTGAACCCTTTGCAGTATCTGGAACCGTAACTGCTGACGCTGCTATTACCTCTCTCCCGGCAACAGCTCTCACTTTTTCCAGAATCAGCGGCACCGGCAATCTGCCAGCTTCAACCAGCACCGACTCTGCCGGTTCCTGGACTCAGACCGGCTTTGAAGAAGGAACATCCTACCGGGTAACCCCGTCAGCCAGCGGATACGCATATACTCCCGCTTATATCGATTTCACCGCTGCGTCCAGCACACTGAATTTCAGCTGTTCAAAGGCTGCTGCCAGCATCAGTATCAGTTCCCCTGATGCCAACACCGAGGCGGTCATCGGTCAAAGCCAGAATATCAGCTGGACCGCTGCCGGAGATACCGGCGACCTGACAATAACTCTGCTTCAGAATGGAAGTGCTGTTAAAACCATAGCCAGCAACGTGGATCCTGATGCCGGACTCTTCCGGTGGAAAGTACCCACCAGCTTGAGCGCTGGAGACAACTACCAGGTAATGATTGGCGGAGCAGCCAGTTCATCTATCGTCGCCTACAGCGAAAGCTTCTGCATCGTGGAAGAAGACAATGACGATGACGATGACGACGATAACGACAACGGTTTCGGGCTCCTGTCGTTAACCTCTCCTTCTTCTGGCGACACCTGGACCAGGGGTGCTTCGCAGACCATCACCTGGGATTATGGAATCTTCCTGGGCCTGGTTCAAGTCAGCCTGTGCAAAGACGGAGAACAGGTTAAAAGCATCGGGCTCATCCCCTGCTTGAACCTTTTCGGCGGCAGCGGATCGTGCACCTATAAGCCGCCCACAAGCCTTGAGGCTGGTTCAGACTACACCGTGGTGGTCAGGACTCTGACCGGTCTGAACCGGGATGCCAGCCCGGCCTTTACGATTGACTAGCATCGTGGACTGACCGAGCACTGCGCATGAATTGGCACTGGACGCCCCCCTCCGGCTGTTAGCTAGAGGGGGGCTCAGACCGGTGACAAAAGCGAATCTCATCGTCATATCACAAAGACCGCTCAATCAACGTACGTTGAGTACGCCTCAATCGCGGCCTTTGCTCATAACGCGACCTTCGCGTTTTCTCATCAGTCTGACTTTGTCAACACATTACGGCCCTCTCCGGCTGTTGGCCAGAGAAGGCGTGTTTTTGGATTCTGCTTCTAATGTATTGAATAGCGGCGATTCCGCCACAAATCGTCCTCATATCGGCCATCGGGCTCGAAGATTGGCTCCTTGATCCGGCGGCGGCCCATTTTCCAGTCGCCATCATATTCATCACCGTTGGGAAGCTTCAGCGTACCGAAGCCATGCCGGCGGCCATCCTTGAACTCGCCTTCATATTGCTCGCCGTTGGACATGAACTCCTTGCCCTGGCCGTTTCTTTTGTCAGCCTTCCACTCGCCTGCATACTTATCTCCATTGGCGAAGGTTTCAGTACCCTGGCCATTGCGCAGACCATACAGCCATTCTCCGACATACCGATCCCCATTGGAAAAGACCTCTGTTCCTGGCCCGCTTCTTTTGCCGTTCTTCCACTGACCCACATACCTCTCGCTGTTAGCCAGGATTTCCTTGCCCTGGCCGCTGCGCTGATCATCCTTCCATTCGCCAATGTACTTGTCGCCGTTGGCCAGCTGCATTGTACCCTGGCCGTTTTTCCGGTCCCATTTCCACTGGCCTTTGTATTGATCTCCATTGGGGTAAATAAGTGTTCCATACCCGTGTCTGCGCCCCAGGAGCCATTCGCCGTTATACTTGTCGCCGTTCTTATAAATTTGACTGCCCTGGCCATGCTTCCATCCAAACCTGCTCTTGCCTGAATAAGACTCTTCAGTATAATCACCGCCAAGCGCTTCAGCAGCCATGTCGTCCAGCTGTTCGGCATCTATGATCGATTCTGGATTCATATTAGCTTCGTTCCCGTCAACACCATCCATCATGCTGTTAAAAATACTGGCATTGTGAAGTGACTGCTGCAGGCCCTCCAGAAACTCCTGGCTGGATAAATAACGCTCCCGCTTTTTAAACGCCAGGCCTCGGGTTAAAATCTCCTTGCCTTCGGCCGGAACAGCCGGGCAATTCATTATCATGGCGGGCACCGCATCATTTACAGCCCGCTCCAGCGCACTCGGCACCAGCTGGTCGCTGATCATCCAAAAAAGCAGGGCAGCAGCCGCATGAACATCCGACCAGGGTCCAGACGAAGCCGGACTGGTGTGTTGTTCAAAAGCCGCATACCCCGGCACGACAATTGGGGACAGAACCGGCCTTTGCTGGCGCCTTTCGAGTTGGGGAGAACTGATATCAAGCATCATCAGCCGGCCATCCTGGCAGCGATAAATAACCTCGGGGCAGATATCACCGCGAGTTACACCTACAGAATGCATTGCCTGGAGAGCTTCCAGCACTGGAGTGAGCGCTTGGACGCTTTCTTTCCATCCCGGGCGTTCGATGTCGTTTTGGAGCCACAAGTCCAGGGTCTGCCCGGGCTGATATTCCATTACGAGGTATATAGTGCCGTTCTGTTTGAAGAGATTGTATATTTTCACAGTGCCCGGGTAATTATTGAAATATGCCAGGCGGCGGGCGTCTTCTATGAATTTCTCGCTTCCGTACACAAAAAACTCGCGTTTGGACTGGTCATATAAAGACACCTTGCCGTTCAGAGCCACCCGCTGGCAGTGGCCATGGGGGAAAAACTCCTTGATTACCACTGGCAAATCGAGATTCTGGTCAAGGGCCAGGTAGCTCCAGCTGGAATGGCCGTAACCCAGGACATTTTGAATGCAATACTGTTCGTGATAAAGAAGTGACTGATTTCTTAAATACGGCAGGAATTCCATTGAAGAGGCTTGAGCGTTCATAAAACCATCCCTCCTGCAAATAAGCGCAGACATCGTTGACTGTCTGCACGTCTGGCATGCTCGGGCAGGCATCGTAAGCCGCAGCTTCCTTGCACGCATGCATAACGAATGGCTCTGCTTGTCACCTAATGTCATCGTTCCCGATCATTAAGCCTGTCTTAAATATATCGAGAACTTGATGGAAGTTCTGAAGAAGGCAGGTGATCTGGGGATTTATCTGCGATAATTCAGATATAGCGGTGCAGAATATTTTTGAATATGCATGCAAGGATTTGAGCCGCTCAATCGTTTGATTATTACAGGGGGTATAAAAATGGACACATCACGGCCGGATGTCAGCCATGATATATCCGAGGCACTGCGGAAACACGCCGATATGGTCCGCCGGCTCTGTTTCGTGTATCTCCGCAGCGGGACTGACGTAGATGATATATTTCAGGAGGTGTTTTTGAAGCTATTGCAAAGAGACACCCCCTTTGAAAGCGATGAACACGAAAAAGCCTGGCTAATCCGGGTGGCAAGCAATCGCTGCAAGGACACCATAAAGAGCTTCTGGCGCAGCAAGGTGGACCTGACCGACGAAATGGAAGTGCGCTGGGAAGACCCGGAGGAAAAGGAAATACTTCAGGTGGTGCTATCGCTGCCCCAGAAATACAAAGACGTTGTTTACCTTCATTATTATGAAGGCTACTCGGTGCCGGAAATGGCTCAAATTCTGGAACGCAATGAAAATACGATATATTCGCATTTACACCGTGCCAGGGAAATCATGAGAAAAATGCTGGGGGGAAACGAACATGATTACTCGCTTTAAGTCCGGATTAGACAGGGTGGACGCTGAGCAAGCCCTGCTGGACAGAACCGAGGCTTATCTGCATAAAGCTCTATCCCCGGCCGGCCGCAAGCCGTCCGCCGCTCATTCAATATTGAGCCGGTCTTCGTTAAGAGGCCTGGCAGCGGTCGCTTGCATGGCATTGTTTCTTATCGCCGGCAGCGCCGGTGCATACAACTACTATCAAACGCCGGTTGCATATCTAAGCGTGGATATCAATCCCAGTGTCGAGCTGGCACTGAATCCTTTCAACAAAGTTGTCGGTATTGAAGCCTACAATGCCGACGGCCAGGCGATATTGGCCGGTCTGCAGCTTGAGGGCTTGAATGTGGAGGAAGCGATCAAGCTCATTATTGCTGCTGCCGCCAATCAGGGCTATATAGCCAGCGACGGCTCAAGCATTATTTCCTTCACCCTGGAAAGTGATGAAGAACGCTTATCATCTGAACTGCACCGGCTGGCTAACAACGGAGCCAGTGAAGGCCTGACATATAGCGGCGCCAGCGCACGGTTAGTCAATGAAAACGTTCCTTTGTCAATGCATGATGAAGCCCAGTCCATCGGCATCACCGCCGGCAAGCTCAATCTGATCAATAAGCTGCAGGCAGTCGATCCCGAAGCAACGGTGGAACAGTACAAGGATGCCAGTGTTAAGGAAATCATCCGCGACACCCAGGCCGCACGGGGCAAAGACCAAAACGGCAGCAGCAATAAAGAAGACGATATTGAAAAGCACGAAGACGGGGATGATAAAAAGGGCAGCGAAAATAATCCAGACAGTGACGACAACAGCATCAGCCATAGCAAACCCAATAGCACGGGAAATAGTGACCAGGACATAAACAACAGCTCCGATGAAGACAGCCCCGGGCCAACAGAGCCGGGCGAAAACAATGGCCAGGCTAACGAAAACTTCGACGTTCACGGCAATAGCAGCAACCATCCGGAAAGTGATGCTGAAGACCATGGCAACAGCGGTCATGAAAACCAGGGCGATGAAAACGGAAACAGCCCTGAAGATAACAGCGGTTCTGACCAAAACAATGATGACGGCTCACCCGGCAATAGCGGCAACAGCCATCATTGAGACAGCCGCCGCGATTAAGCATTGTCAAATATCTAACTATAATGTAATTGTATATGGCGTCCGGCAGACAAGCATGAATAATGCCGGGCAGGAAGGAAACTGGTGCAAATAATGATAATGATTGAAAGAAACCGGATGCTGGTTATTATGGCCATAGTAGCCTTTGTAGTTGGCATGATAATCGGACCGGCCCCGGCAGAAGCCCAATCTCATAATGTAAATGTCAATATCAACGGTTCACAGCTATCCAGTGACGTCCCTCCGCTGATCGTTGACGAACACACCCTGGTCCCCATGCGCGCCATTTTTGATGCACTGGGAGCCACCGTTGAGTGGAACGACCTTAACCAGTCGGCGACAGGCCGCAAAGGTGACACCAGGGTTCAGTTCACTCTGGGCAGCATGACTGCCATGGTCAACGGTGAAGAAGTCACGCTGGAGGTGCCCCTGATGATCGTGGACGGCCGGGTCCTGGTTCCAGTAGGATTCTTGAGCACCGTTCTAGGCATGGATGTGCAATGGAATGAAGCGAGCGGCTCCGTAGACATCACCGATAGCGAAGAAGAAGACGCCGCCGAGGATGAAAATGGCACTGACGACGAAGACAGCGACAACAGCCATTACAACTATAATGCTCATGAAAACTACAACTCGCATGATAATGGCAATAACAGCCACGAAAACTATAACCTCCATTACAACTACAACAGCCATGAAAATGGCGAAAACTATCATGAAAATTATAACTACCATTATAACAACAACGAACATCATAACAACGGCCATCAAAATGATGAAAACGAAAACGGCGATTCCGATATTGTTAGCCCGGCAACAGTGACAATAACGGAGCTCAGCTCTGTCACCCCTGAAGCCGGCGGCGTAATGCTGGTAGTAAAAGGCACGGTCGCCAATGCCCCCGAAAAATACGCCTTGCTGCTTAAAATCGGCATCCCCAGCCACGGCTCGGTTATGCTGTGGAACGAATATGGTTATGGCGACAGTGGAATCGTTTCTGATGGCACATTCAGCTTGAGCTATTTGCTGGAACCCGGCCAGGAACAATACCAGGCCTCCATTATCAATGAACACAGTGTTAGCAGTGTCGTAATCAGGCCGGACACAGAAACCGATCCTGCGGTTAAACTGCTGGCTATAGCGCGGAGCGATTATACAACCAGCGCAGGCGAAGAATTGATTGCCTACAACATTATCGCTAAAAACAGCACCGGCTATCTTATTTCCACCCGCCATGGACTGGACATTAACGAGGATCCGGTGCTGGGTGCTGACAAAGAAGCCATGCACAGCGGCTCTATCGTGGGTAATTTGTACCTGACCAACACCCGAATCATGGACAAGATCGAGTTTTATGACAATGACGTTTTATCCAAGACCTATACGGCTTCACAGATCAGCGCGATGATCAACAAACTGCCCAGCGGTTACTGATACTGAGGACGTGAGACGTGAAACGAGAAACGGAAGACGGGAGACGGGAGACAGGAGACAGGAGACAGGAGACAGGAGACGAGAAACGTGAAATGGAAGATGTGAGACGAAAGATGTGAAACGTAAGACGTGAAATGGAAAACGTTAATTTTGGGGGCGAACCTTGGATTCGCCCCCTTAACTATTCCTTTTCTTCCTGCTTGCTGCGTGTAGAGCCATTGTATATACTTATATTGAGGTGATTAATGTGCAGACCAGCATTCAAAAATGGGGCAACAGCCAGGCGGTCCGCCTGCCCAAACCCCTGCTCGACGCAGTTAGCCTGGGTGAAAACGACAGGGTCGAATTATCCGTTGAAAATGATTGCATCATCATTCGCCCGGCTTCAAACCGGCACCGTACGCTTAAGGAACGTCTAGCCGATTACCACGGTCATTATGAATGTTCAGAGTGGGATACCGGCGGACCTGAAGGCAACGAAGCATGGTAAACGCCTATTGGCCCGAGCCGGGCGATATTATTTCCATGGATTTCAGTCCCCAAACCGGTCATGAACAAAAGGGCCTCCGCCCCGGCGTGGTTGTCAGCAACTCCACTTTCAACCGCTTTACCCGGCTGGCAATTGTCTGCCCGATAACCAATACGCGCCGTGATATGCCTTTGCATATCGGATTAGATGAGCGCACCACTACCGGCGGGGTCATTATGGCCGAACAGGTTAAATCACTGGATATTAGCAAGCGAAGCGCCATATATCTGGAGAGGCTTCCGTCTGATCTACTGGACGAACTCCTGGACATAATTTCTGGCTTCATCGAAACCGAGTCAGACCGATGACAAAAGCAAATCTCATCGGTCTGATTTAATCAACAAACTGTTCGGCTGCTGCTAAATAAATCAGCGGGACAGTCCCGCTGACTTAAAAGGCCAGTCTTTCGAGCGAAGGCTGGCCTTTTGCAAAGTTTTCATTGCGAACGCTGTTGGAATGGGTAAATACAGCAACAATACATATAATATCTATTCTTATTTTGCATAATATTTTTTATTTTATTTTTCGTATTATATTCATAATTATTTATTCCCTCTCCAGTCTTTAAAGTGCTTCAAACCAGTTCAGATAAGGTCCGGCAGGCTTTCCATGTATTAAAAGCAAGCGCTGGTCATTCAAAGACAGCAAACAGGGTACGCCGATCTAAAATCGGATATAAAATAGTGTTCCCGTTCATTAACACCTGCAAAATTTGCGTACCCAGATTTTCCTTCAAGTAAACAAAGGCAAGCGGTTTCGTTTGGCGGTCGCAGTATTCTGCTAATATAAGGTAGAATAAATTACATAGATTACAAAGGATGCCCTGTTAACGTATAGCCTGATTATAACGATGTTAGAGGAGAACGGATTATGGATCTGGAGAAGCGCATAGATGTGGCGCTGGGCAATGCCCCGGCTGATCTATTGCTGATTAACGGCAGAGTCGTCAATGTTTTCAGCGGTGAAATTGAGAACGTCAGCGTGGCCATAGCCGGCAGCAGAATTGCGGGGCTGGGAGAATACAGCTCCGCTGCCGAAATCATCGACCTGGAAGGCCGCTTCCTGCTGCCCGGCTTCATCGATGCCCACATACATATAGAAAGCTCACTGCTGACCCCGGCCGCGTTCGCTGCCGCCGCTATTGCACACGGCACGTCAGCGGTCATCGCCGACCCCCATGAAATCGTTAATGTCGGCGGTCTGGAAGCCTGGCGTTACATGATCGAGGCTTCCCGCTGCCTGCCAGTTGATATTCTCTACACAGTCCCCTCCTGCGTCCCGGCCACTCACATGGAAACATCCGGGGCATCCATGGGTGCCGGCGAGATAGCAGCGGCATTTGACACTTTCCCCGGCTCGCCCGCTCTAGCCGAAATGATGAACTATCCCGGGGTGCTTTTCAAAGATCCCCGGGTAATGGAAATACTACGCGAAGCAACCAACCGCGGCAAGCGCCTGGACGGCCACGCTCCACTGGTGGGCGGGAACAGCCTCAATGCCTATATCGGGGCGGGCCTAAGCAGCGACCATGAATGCACGATCCTGGAAGAAGCCCGTGAAAAGATGCGGCTGGGCATGCAAATACTCATCCGCGAAGGCTCTGGCGCCCGCATTTTAGAAACCCTGCTGCCGCTTGTAAACACGTCTAATGAGTCCTCCTTCTGTTTTTGCTGCGACGACCGCCATGCCGGAGATTTGCTGGATGATGGCGAAATCGACTCTATACTGAGAAAGGCGGTCGCGCTGGGCATGCCTGCGGTTCAGGCTGTGCGGCTGGCTACCATCAACCCCGCCCGGCACTACGGGCTACGGGACCGGGGCGCCGTCGCTCCCGGATATCGGGCCGACCTGGCCGTGGTTGACGATCTGCATGACTTCAATGTGGCCATGGTGTTTAAAAACGGGCAGATCGCATACCAGCGCGAAACAAATAGCGGACGAACTTTGTCTACTGTTAATGAGCCGCAAGCGGTCAGCGAATCGGCCATGGCGGACACGGTTCACCTGCCGGATATAGCCGGTCGCTTGATAGCGGAAATCCCGGAAGGTGTCAAACAGGTGCGGGTAATCGAAGCGACTCCGGAGCAGATTCTAACCCGAGCCTTGCTCATACCGCCCGGCGAACTGGAAGCGGCCGGGGTCAACTACCTTGCCGTGATCGAGCGCCATGGCAAGAACGGCAATATAGGGACCGGATTCGTCAAGGGTCTGGGCCTGAGCAAAGGGGCCCTGGCTTCCACGGTGGCCCATGACAGCCACAATCTGATCGTGGCCGGCTGCGACGGGGCCAGCATGGAGCTGGCCGCCCGCACCCTTGCCAGCCTGGGCGGAGGCCTGTGCGCTGTATCCGGTGGCCAGGTTCTGGCCTCCCTGGCTCTGCCGGTGGGCGGCCTTATGTCTCCCCGCCCCGCCGCGGAAGTGGCCGCGGCCTGCGCAGAGCTGGAAGCCGCGGCGCACTCCCTGGGCTGCGCCCTGCCGGCCCCCTTCATCACCCTGTCGTTCCTGGCCCTGCCGGTCATCCCCGAGCTGCGCCTGACCGACCGCGGACTGGTGGATGTAAATGCATTTGATATGGTGCCGCCGTGGCTGTAACAGAGAGCAGGAGAACAGCAGGTTGTGTGAAAACCGTGATTCGAGTGATGCCAGGTCAAACTGATTCCATTCGTTCCGGTTATCCCGACCGTTTTGGTGGAAGAGGGCTATTGATGTCACTCACCAATGCTCCAGCCTCTGCAGATGTCCGCGCCGTCTTGATGTCCAGCCGCACCGCGCTCATCATCCATCCGTGGAACTAATCGCGCTTCGGCCTTCCTGGCCTCCGACGGCTTTCCTTTATCGTCATAGCGGACATCTGCCAGAACCCTAAGCAATGTTCGTTCCAATCAACAGCCTTTTTCCCCCACGCTTAACATGATTATCGTTTCATACTCCCACCTTTAATATTCACCTGGGACTGCACCATTCAATTGTACTAAATAATAAATTTTTAACTATAATTAAAAATTTTCTTTTCCCCTTATCCGCCTCCAGATCGGCCTTTTGACAATTCTAACGTACCAATAACCATCAATTTTTCTTCTTGTGACTGAGTTGTGCTCGAAATGTGACCAAACGGTGACGCTCGCATTGTAGAATGATATCCATGCTAGTAAAATAATGGCTCCAATGTTCACTGGGAGGTGAGATTATTGACAAAAGCAAAGCTCGTGCCGGAATGACGGTAGGAAGGTCTACAGATTTAGTAATTAGAGTCTTTTCCTACCGGCAGCGCATCATGGAAGGGACCGTGGAATCAGAAACCGGTGGCGACCGCAAACATTTCACCGAGTTCATGGCCTTGATGGACATCATCGAAAAAAGGCTCGGTGATAATAACGCTCCACAATTGGCGATGGCCCTGCGGGGCTGGGATCTTGCAAAACTGAAAAACAACGCTTCCAATTCAGAAGAAAGTCCAACTGATTTTGTTCCAGAAGGCGGCTTGAAACCCCTGGCCGCGTTCGTGCTCAGTATCCAGTTCCGCCAGAACGGCGACTGGCAAGGAAGGCTCCTCTGGATGAACCAGAAGCGCTCCATGGCTTTTCGAAGCTTTTTGGAGCTGGCCACCCTCCTGGATCGCGCACTGCTATACACCACCGGTGCGGAACAGGCAATCCCGGTCGACAGACCTGCACATAAATGGAAGAGGCAAGAATCAGTGTCATAGGCAGATGTTGAGCGTAAGACGGTAGACGGAAAACGTAAGACGTGAGACGAAAGACGGAAGACAGATATTGTTCGATGCAGAGCGGCAAGCGCTAAAAGCGAACAGCGCGGAGAGAGAATGAGAATCCGGGGACTGTCCCTCTGATTCCAGCGCAAAGCACAGATTTCCGGGGCAAACCTGGTGTTCGCCTGTTCAACAGCAAACCGGCAGATAGAATGACAAATAATCAGTCCAGGAAACAATATCACCCGTCTTTAGTAGGGGCGAACCTTGTGTTCATCTGCAGCGAAAGTAAACCAAAATTCGAAGGGAGAGAAGCAAATGAATTTCTACAAAGTAAAAGACCGCAAATACCTGGCCATGTTCCTGCTCCTGTCATTTTTCATGAGCTTGAACATGACTTTAATGGTGCCGACGGCGGAAGCATGTTGGATTTATCTGGATGTGACTAAAACATTCATAGGATGCGACAATAGTGTTCCAACATCGATTACTTTCCAAGTCCATAAACTTAATGGTAATGGAACAGGTGACGCATGGGTTAGTGGCGACAGGACAATAACCTTCGGTCCCAACGACACTAGTAAGACAGTTAACCTGTCTAATAATGACGGATTATACGGGTTCGGTCATTACTATGTTGTGGAAACAGCAATTAACGGCCATCCTTTAAGTGACTACACAACCACTTACAGTAGTAGTGATTTAGATTTATCGGGTGAAAATGATCACCAGTATGTCACCATCACCAACACATTGAAGCAAGTAGAACCAGGTTCGATTTCGTTTACGAAAACGCTTCCGGATGGTGTCACTCCTTTAAAGGACGCTATATTCGAATTAAAACAGAACGGTATTTCATTGGTGCCTCAGGTTACAGCCACATCTCAGATTAATGGCACTGTTGAATTTTCACAAATCACTCCAGGGGATAATTATTCTATTGTAGAAACGTATGCTCCGACCGGATACGTATTGCCAGCCAACCCCGTTGTATTTTCTGGTACGATATCCTCCGGCTTGAATCATACAACTCCCGGCATATGTTCCGTGGTTACTAACACGCCAATCCCCAGAGGTTCAATAACGGTGTTTAAAACCGTCATGTCACAGAATCCTTTAGATTATGATGACTACTTCTGGTTTGAACTTCAGGACAATACCGGAACCGTCATCGATACAAAATCCGCAACATGTATTCCTCCTGTTCCTGCAGTGTTCAGCAACCTGGACCCGTCCCAAGGACCTTTCAAAGTTGTAGAAGTTGCGTCCAGTTCGGCTGGCTATTCTGAAACCTTCGATCTAACGGCAAATTCTTATGCCAGCTTCGATTTGACTTCATGTTTAAATCAAGTGACTATTTGTAACAACCTGAAAAACAACAAAGGCACTATCGATGTAGAAAAGGATTATTCCGCCGATACCCCTGATGTTCTGAAAAAGGAAGTTCATTTTACGCTTCTGAAGGACAACGCTCCTTATAGCCCGGCAACCACAAACGTTTTGACCACGAATCTCAAGTACACCTTCACAGATCTGCCTGCCGGCACTTATTCGGTAGTAGAAGATCCGGCCGATCAAATCGGTTTTACGGTTGTGTCGGCCCCGCCAACTGTTACAATTGATACCTCCACTATTCTAGGTCAATCAAATTTATATGGTAAAGTCGTATTTACAAATACTTGGCTCCCAAAGGGTTCTTTGACCGTAAACAAAGTGTGGGCAGATAAAAACGGTCCTTTGGCCAGCCCCGCTTCGACTTTGAATGCATCTTTCGAAGTTAAAAAGGATGGCAACCTTATAACCGGTGGTTCGTTTACCCTCACCGGCACTGATACTCAAAAAGTATTTAACGACCTTCCCTATGGCATTTACAATGTTAAAGAAATTTCCGGCCCCGCCGATTTCGAAGCAACCTACTCAGTTACAGGCGGAAATGTTACGCTTAACTCTTCTACTGCGGATATCACTGTGACCAACACCTACGATCCGAAGGGCAAGCTGACCGTTGATAAAACATGGTATGGCGACGATGGGAGCACCATAATTACTGATTCCACCTTTAAAGCCGTGTTCGATATCACCTGCGACGGGGCAGTAATAAGCGGCTCTCCTTTCACTCTTTACAACAACGGAGATTCAATTGAGCTCACCGACCTGCCCTGTGGAACTTATAAAGTAGTTGAACAAAACGTTCCCCACTATGTCACAGTATATCCGAACGGTACTGACTATAAAGTAACGGCCCAGAATCCTGCTGGAACCATTAATGTAAAGAATACAAAGGTAAAGCCTGGTACGATTACCGTAACCAAACAGTATGAGCATGGCGCTCCTGTACCTGTCAAATTCCAATTATTTAAACTGGTAGATGGTTCAGAAGCATTGGTAGCTGAATCCCCGGTCATTGATGCTGCAGGTTCTTACTCGTTCGCAGTTGAAGAAACTGGCCGCTATATCATCAAAGAGTTGTATCTTATATCCACCAATCCCGATGTGTTCGAAGATTCCCTGGACCATTGGAATAGTGACCTCTACTATCTGGTGAATAGTTACAATCCGATTGTTATGGAATCCCTTGAGCAAGAAGAAACAATTGCTGTCGTTAATACCAAGGATACAACCACGACAGTCACCAAAGACTTCAGGGACTTTCCGGATGCTGCCGGGCTCGTAGCAGTGCTTCAGATTGACGTGAAAAGCTCTGCCGCCGGCAGCGGAGGGTTTATTGGAGGCGTAGTAAATTACTACCTGATGTACACTAAATATGTTGCTCTTGGCGATGGTGAATCATATACGTTCTACAACGCTCCGTGGGAGACTTATGACATCACCGAAATCGGAGTATTCCTTAAGAGCGATATAACTTATATCGCCGGCAGCGAGCCGCTTTGCGAGCTTCCCACCGCGGCTCAACAGTTCGTCGGCAAGTACACTCTGTCCTGGTCAGATAGTCATGATAAGTATGAAAACCGAACCGTGATAGCAATCAACAGTTACAATAACCCTGGCGGTCACAAAGATCCTTATACTCCGCCAACTAATAACTATACACCGCCAACTACGACTACTCCGACTCCGACAGCCGTGATTCCAACTCCGGCAACAGTAACTCCTCAACCTGCAGTGGTAAAACCCCAGAGCGAAGTAATCGTGCCGCAGGAAACAGCAGCGGTTCCGGAAGCTCCGGCCTCTCTGCCCAAAACCGGAGCTGAAGGCATGGCCAACATCATGTTGCTGGCCTCCATGTTCGCAGGCAGCGGCCTGGTACTGAGGAGAACCGCCAGCAAGAAGGATGAAAATGAATAAGAACTGATATGCGAAACGCCCGGCGTTAATCGTGATTACCTTACCTGGTGGGGTTCTGCGCAGCAGAACCCCACCATTATTTTATTTATTTTTATGTTTTTCCAACTCCCTCTATCCCCAGCCAACACGAGCTTACAAACGTTCGCAGCCATAAATAATGACACATTTTTCTTCTCGTGACTGAATTGTAACCGAAAAGTGACTGAACGGTGACGCTCGCATTGTAGAATGGTATCCATGATAGTAAAATCCTGGCTTAATTGCCTGCGGGGAGGTGAGATTATTGACACAGGCATAATGGGGCCTAAAATGCCGGCAGGCAGGTCCTCGGATTTTGTGATAAAAGTCCACTCTTATCGCCAGCGCGTCATGGAAGGAAGTGTAGAATCCACTGCTGGCGGGGACAGCGCCGTTTTCACCGGCTTGATGTCCTTGACCGAACTCATCGAGAGCTGGCTGGACGAAAACAACGGGCCACAGGCAACCATGGCGTTGCGCAACTGGGATCTTTCAAAACTAAACAAATCCTCTGACAATCCAGAAGAGAGCGAAACTGATTTTGAGCAAGTCATTAGCTCAAAACCACTGGCCAGCTTCCTGCTCCACATTCAGTTCCGGCAAAACGCTGGCTGGCAGGGCAAGCTCCTCTGGATGAATCAGAAACGCTCCATTGCATTCCGAAGCTTCCTGGAGCTGTCCACTCTCCTGGATCGCGCACTGCTTTACTCGACCGGTGCGGAACAGGCAATTCCGGTCTCAAGACCTGCACATAAATGGAGCCAGAAGGAATCGGTTTCATAGCCAGAGGAAGACGTGAGACGGAAAACGCAAGACGTGAGACGAAAGATGCAATATGCATTATAAAAATACGAAGGGAGAAAAACAAATGCACATGTACAAAGCCAAAGAACGCAAATACCTGGCAGTATTTGTCCTGCTGACGTTTATCATGAGCTTCAGCGTCGCCCTGGTAGTGCCCTCAGCTACGGCTGTCGAGAGTAATGGAGGCCCCCACCAACATAATGGAGGCGATACCACCGCCGAAATCGATGTTATTGTAACTTTTGCCAACCCGGTTACAGCTCCCAGCATTGGAACCGTTGGATTTTCTTTAGGCGGCAGTTCTTACAGTATCAATCTTTCGGACGGCCATTACAAGGTAACCGGCTTGCCGGCTGGATCCTACGATGCTACCGATGTAACTCTGGCCGGGTACGAAGTTCAGAGCAAGTCTGCGAATTATGGAGGATGCGGCCACCCTCAGGGAGCATCGACTAGCATTCCTATAGACATCCAAATCACAGCCGATAAGAGCGATGCAGAAATTCATATTATTCTGATGCCGTCCGCTTTTTCTGGCACCCTTAATGTGACCAAGAGCTTTAGCGGTAATGCAGTAACCCCCGAGCAGGTAACCTTTACACTTCAAAATCTGTCATCCGGCAGTTGGTCAACAGTGACCCCTCAACCCACTCCAAATGTCGTAAATAATAACGATGGCACCTACACCTACACTTATACCGGTCTGGCCGCCGGACAGTACCGGGTGGTTGAAGATACCGCTTTTGCGAGCAAGTATGATTCGGTTTCATACAGCGACAGCTCCTCAGGTGTTCCTATCAATGTTGATCATAAATCTAATTCAATCAGCGTGGTCAATACCAAGAACACTTCAACCTTTTCTGGCACGCTTAATGTGACCAAGAGCTTTAGCGGCAATGCAGCTTGCCCCGAGCAGGTAACCTTTACACTTCAAAATCTGGTATCCGGCAACTGGTCAAATGTGAACCCTCAACCAACGCCAGTTGTCGTTGATAATAACAATGGCACTTACACGTACACTTATACTGGACTTGCTGCTGGACAGTACCGGGTGGTTGAAGATACCGCTTTTTCGAACAAATATGTTGTTTCATATGACGGAAGCCCGGACAACCTTTTCGGTGTTCCGGTCAACAGCGATCATAACTCGAATTCAATCAGCGTTATCAATACTAAAAATATTACTGAGGATCCGGGCAAGGGAAAAGTAATTGTAAACAAATCATACCCTGATGCTCCGGCCGGGACCTACAGATCCACATTTGAATTGACACAGTATTATTCGGGAGCCTGGGGAAACCATACGAAGGTATTCACAGCGGTTACAGACAGCAGTAATCAGGCTATTTTTATTAACAGACCAATTATCGATTGGAACCTCAAGTTCGACTGGATGTTTTATACTGGAAGTCATAATTACTTCCCCTTATATGGCACTTTTTCACACACCCTGAAAGAAACCAAAGTTGAAAAACTGGAGGGCAGCATCTGGGTTGATGTAACCAGCAGCTTCACCAGCGTTCATTTCACTGAACAGCCGATTATTGTTCCTCCTTGTGATGAATTGAGCCTATCTTATGAAGTTACTAATAATTACAACTCGCCAGATTTCAAGCGGACGATTACCGTCCACAAAACCGATAGTGCCAATAATCCTATGAACGGCACTTTTGAATTATACGTTGGCACCCAGAAAGTAGATTTTACTTCGGGCCAGAACGGCAATGCTACCGGCGAATGGAGCCAGGAGTTCACTATAAACGCCGATACTCTATGCACAATCAAGGAAGTCCCTCCCGCGGCTGATGCTGGTAAATATTATCAAGCAACCCTGAATGGTTCAGGCAACATCCTTAATCAGGTCTCGCCCACGTTTACACTCTCCAAGTCAGTGGAGACACCGACAATATTAAACGTCAAGAACTTTCAAAACGGAAAAATTACCGTTAATAAGAAATACGATTGCGATACCAAACAGCCTTACAAAGACTTAAAGTGCAAAATTAAAATTTCCAGCACTGCACTTCCCGCTCCAGGTTATAAGATCTCCGATGAAATAACCGGTGAAAATGCGGCCGTCTTCGATTCACTGCCAGAAGGCCTCTACACTGTTTCTGAAGTGGATACACCGGCTGGATTCACCAGCACACCTTATAGCGTAATACTTGGTCCTGCAAATGCTACCAATAATGCAACCCTTGACTCCACCACTGATCTGACCAATGTTGAACAAACCGGTTCTCTTTCAATCAATAAGGCAGTGGACGACGACACGGTTGCCTCTCCAGATTTAAGCAGCTTTGAATTCTCAGTGACTGACCCTTACGGCAACAAAATCGCCACGGGTAGATCTGATTCGGACGGCCATGTGCAGTTCGATACAAGCACTGGTCTTACTCCCAAGCTGATTGTACGGGCCAATTTGAAGTACACCATTAAGGAAACCAACACCACTAATTCAAGCGGCATAGAATATTGGTCAGCCTACGCAACTGGTAATGGTATAGAAATTGATAATGTAATCACCGCTGACCAAAATACCTGCGTCACTGTGACCAACAAAACCCTTCCGGACAACAGCATCACCGTTGTTAAGAATTGGAAATACGGCGATCCGGTCCGGATTGTTATCGAGTTACTCCAAGATGGCACAGTTGTAGATTCTCATATCATTGAAGCATCAGAAGGCCAGGGCGCAACTGCAACATTCAGCAACCTGAAGCCGGGAACCTACACCATAAGTGAACAGTATATCAGCTCTTCAGATCCCTATGGGATTATCGTTGACAACGGATGGCGTCCTTTAGGACTTGATGGAAGCTATACAATTAATGAAGCTGCCACTCCTGGCCAGGTTGTGACGGTTACCAACGAACACCTCCGCACAGTCACCGTTACCAAAGACTTTGCCGGCAACGGATGGAGCGATGTCTCTAATCTTCGTGCGGTAATAACCGTCAACCGCATATCCCAATACGGCACCGGCTTTATGAGCAGTGTGATTGGAGGCGTGCTTCCCCCGGTCTATTTCCCGGTGACAATAGCCTTGGGTGACGGCGATCGCTGGTCATACGATGATTTCCTGCCCTATACTGCATATGAAGTGACGGAAGTCGGTATATACCTTCTGTCCGATTTGAATACAACCAACCCCAATCACGTTACGATTAACGATAATGCTAACGAGCAGTATGCCGGCTTGTATTCTACAACGATAACTCCAACCGCAGACGATTCGTACAACAATGGCACCTTTGCAGTGGTCAATAGTTACAGTACGGGCGGCAACACCCCCGGTGATCATAATACTCCCAGCACAAACACTTATACGGGCACTACTACAGTAACACCGACAGTTACCGAAACCGCTCCGGAACAGCCGCAGCAGCAGCCGCAACAGCAGCAGCAGACGGTTACACCTTCAGCTCCGATAGTGGCTGAACAGCAAGCTGAAGCTATCCCGGCAGCTCCGGAAGCACTTCCGAAAACCGGCGCTGAAAGCGGCATGGGCAGCATTATGCTCCTGGCCTCTATGTTTGCCAGCAGCGGCCTGCTACTCCGCAGAGTAGGCAAAGCCACGAACGAAGAATAAGGCTCTATACGCCTTAATGAGCCAGTTAAAACCGGCTCGTTAAGGCACCCAACAAGCTCATACCGGGAATCCATTACAAAGCCGGGGCTGAATTGCACAGCAATTCAGCCCCGGCTTGTTGTTAGAGGTAGACCGATGAAAAAGACAGGCTTAGCGCAGTTCCCGCACTCCGCATTTGGCTCCACAGGCGCTGCAATCCCCGCAGCCTTTGTTGTCCCAACTGTTTTCAGTTCCGGTATCGCCGGATGTTACGGTGTTGATACTGCTACCATCATCACCGGAAGCTGACTGGCCGGACTGTTTTTCCACCACTACCGCCTGGGGTGATGCAGCCAGGGCCTGGGTGTCCTGGTTCTGTTGAATGGCCGCACCTGCTGATGCCAGCAATCCCAGGGCTAATACTCCGTTCAATAAGATAGTTTTAATATCCTTCATTTATCTTTACTTCCTTTCAAATATATTTACGCCACCGCTTTCAGGCGGCAGTTCTGGCTGCAACTCCCACAGTTTATACACTCGGAAGCATCGATCCGGTATTCCTTGATTGCAAAGACCGGACATTTTTTCTGGCATTTTCCGCATTTGATGCAGCTGTCATCGTTAATCTCCGGGCCGTACAGCCCGCTGCTCCTGCCGCCGGCCAGAAGGCCGGTATCCCTGGCTACAATCCCCAGCAAGGCTCCGTAAGGGCATATCAGGCGGCACCAGGGCCGGAAAACCAGCAGGGAAACCGCAGCCAGAACCAGCAGAAGAGCCAGGGCTGTCCCTGTTCCTCCCAGATTGAACAGGTATCCGAAGGGATCGATCTCGCACCACCAGGACATGCCCAGCACCGGTGTTATTACCAGAACCGCCAGTAAAAATGTGTATTTGGTGTATTTGAACCAGAACAGACCGTCTTCCTGTTCTTGTTGGCGGTTCAATCCCAGCCTGCTGCCGAGCATGTAAATAAATTCCTGCAAGGCTCCAAAGGGGCATACCCCCCCGCAGTAAATCCGGCCAGCGAAGATGGCAAATAGTATGGGGAGTAAAAACAATAACAGCCATTCCGTATATTCGCCGTTAAAGATGCCTTTTACGTGCAGAGGCAGGTTGGCCAGAACTCCCACCGGGCACATGCAGCCTGCATAGTAAAAACCCAGGGAGGCAATCCCCGCAGCCATAACCGTCAGACGCATCCAGGACGGCATCTTCAGCTTAACCACCGCCAGGGCCGCGGTCAGAAGCACCAGCAAAGCCATAACCGGTGAAGTTTGCATATAATCCAATAATCCGGCTGTCATAATTCATCACTCTTTCCTGGATATTCTGCCCAGGTATACTCCACCGGCCAGCACCAGTATAATCACTGCCCCGAGTATGGCAACGGCATTGTTGATAATTCCAGCGGCAGCGGTTCCATTCAGGCTATTTTCAGCCGCAGGACTGCTGGCGCTTGACGATTTGGCATTCTGGGTATTGTTTGAACCATTGTTCTGACTTCCCGTGGAATTGCTTGTAACTGTGCTGCCAGAATTAGATGCACTGCTGGCATTCTGGCTACTCGACTGGTTGGTTGACTGAGTGGTCGTGCTTGATTTTGACTGCGTATTGTTCTGGTTCGGATTTGTATTGCTGGTGGTATTAGTGCTGTTTGTACTGTTTGATTTGCTCGTGCTGCCCGATTCCGACTTGTCGCAAATGCCATTGCCGTTGTTGTCCACCCAATCCCGGCAATGCTCCTGGCAGTTTACTTTTCCTTTAGGGCAGCTTTGCGCGGCCAGGGCCGGACCGCTCATCGCAAACACAGCAAAGACGGCCAGCAGGATTATTCCTATCATCCATTCACGCCGATATAAAACGGTCACCTGAAACACCTCCTTTTCCTTGAAGTCATAATAAACAAGAAATGTTAGTGCCCCGTTATCCCGAGGTTAAAAATGGATTAATATGCAAAGAAATGCCATGTTAATACGTGGGAAAGTTGCTTTCTTCTCCTTTAATAACCTGGCGGGTCAGGAGACGAAACCGCAATTCCCATGTTTCAACAAAACATCCCCGCTTTTTACGATAGAATGGAAGCAATATATAGTGGCATTCGGTGATCCTGACGTTTGGAATGCCGCACAGCGAGATCCGTTGGAGGAGAAATAGTAAAACATATGAACATATTTCGCAACATACGGCATATGCGCCGCTACCGGCAAATTATCCGGGTTTTTCTAAAACACGGCCTGGGTTATTTCATTCACCGCATGGGCTTGGGAAAAATGATCCCGGCAGGAACTGTGTATTCGCTGCAAAAGTGCGAGCGGGAACCCGATTATTGCGTGGCTGACAAGCTTAAAAACGCCTTGATGGAACTGGGGCCTACCTTTGTCAAGTTCGGCCAGCTGCTCAGCACCCGGCCGGACATCCTCCCGCCGGAATTCATCGAAGAACTGGAGACCCTGCAGGACAAGGTCCTGCCATTTCCTTTCGAACAGGTGCAGGCCCAGATAAGCCAGGAACTCGGCGATCCCGGTATAGTCTTTGCCGAAATCAATCCGGAGCCGCTGGCGGCGGCTTCCATCGGCCAGGTTCACAAAGCCCGGCTGCACAGTGGCGAAGAGGTCATAATCAAGGTTCAGCGTCCCAATATAGAGGAACAGGTTTTCAATGACCTGGAAATTCTCGAAGATCTGGCCCGGATGATAGAGAAGTACTCGCCTGATGCGGCTCGCATTGGAATTGCCGATATCGTGGAAGATTATGCGAAGATGTTTCGCGAATCCCTGGACTATTCGCGTGAAGCCAAGAACACTGAACGCATGTACAATAATTTCGTGGATGATCCCCATGTGATTATTCCCAAGCTCTACTGGGAATACACCACCGGCCGGGTACTGACCGAAGAATACATTAGCGGGGTTAAGCTCAGCGATTTGGCCACTATAGAGGCCCGGGGCTGGAATCGCAGCAAGCTGTCCCTCATCGGTACCAAGGCCTTTTTAACCCAGGTGATGGTCCACGGTTTTTTTCAGGCCGATCCTCATCCCGGAAATATGCTGATCCTGGATGAAGACCGCATTGCTTTCATTGACTTCGGAGAAACCGGCTCTCTGACCGGCAGCCGCCTGATCAGCGTGGGCGCGCTGCTGATGGGCATTGACAATCATAACCCGGATCAGTCTTTAAGCGCCCTTTATGATATGGGAATTATCAACGATCAAATGCCGCTGGACGACTTCGAGGCCGATTTCTACGATTTGACCGACCGGGTCTATTCATCCAGCATGGGCAACATTAATATGAACCGTTTACGCGAGGATATAATGCAGCTGTCTTTTCGCTACCAGGTGCGCCTGCCTAAATACCTGACCGCGCTGATGAAAGCCATGATCACCGTCGAAGGAGTGGGCAAAAAGCTCGATCCCGGGTTTAATTTCTCGGAAGCGGCCAAACCGGTTGTAGACATGGTTCTGAAGGAACGGCTCAATACTGACGAAATCAAGAAAATGGCCAAAAGAAGCTTTTACCGGGATATTAAGCCCCTGCTGGCCATGCCCAAGAATATTAACAGCTTTTTCCGCGAAGCCGGTTCCGGCAAGCTGAAGCTCTCTCACGAGGTCGAAATCAAAGCGCAAACCCAGGCCAAGCTGACCCAGCTGGCCAACCGCATCAGCGCCAGCCTGATCATCGCCGGCGGCCTGATCAGCATTGCCCTGCTCCTTTTGGGGGCCGATCATCCCTCTGAACATCTTAATATTATCCTGATGGCCACGGCCGGCGGAATTATGCTCATCGGACTGTATTCCTTTTTTGTATCCGGCCGCCGCCTATAAGAATCACATTCCTTTTGAAATAGCACCGATAGGCGCAACGCACTGCAACGCCAGCTGATCAGGGACAATTTGAATCCGTGTTACAATTATTATAGATTTTCCTCGTTCCCCTGCAACCGTTGAATTCCAGAGCACAGGAGAAACCACATGCCTGACGAAATCATGCCGGGATTGTATCGGCTGGAAGTCCCTTTGACCGGCAATCCTCTGCGCAGTATTAATTCATATATAATTCGCGGCGAAGATCATTCCTTGATTATTGATGCCGGTCTGAACCGGGAGGAATGCGACCAGGCTGTTAAAAGGGGCTTGCAAAGCATCGGGATCGATTTGCGGAGTTGCTGGTTCATAGCCACGCATCTGCACGCCGATCATATTGGCTTGATGTGGCGATGGGCGGAAGAAGGCCATGCTCCGGCCCGCTTCCTGATCGGCCAGGCCGACGGAGAGCGCATTGCCGGCTGGCTGGGCTGGGACGATTACGTGGCCTGCGCCGCCGTCAACGGCTTCCCGCCCGTAAAGCTCCAGACCGCTGTTCAGGCCCATCCCGGATACAGGTTCAAGGCTCCTGACCAGTTTACGGTTGAGTTTCTGCATGATGGCGATTTTCTTGAATGCGGAGATTACCACTTGCGCTGCGTCTCCACCCCCGGACATTCACCGGGCCACACCTGTCTATACGATGCCGGACACCGGCTGCTAATATCCGGCGACCATATCCTGGGCGATATAACCCCTAATATCGAATGCTTTTACGACCATTTGAATCCCCTGCAGGATTATCTGGCCAGCCTGGAAAAGGTTCGCCAGCTTGATGTAAACCTGGTGTTGCCCGGCCACCGCAATCTTATAAGTGATATGGGAACCCGCATCGACCAGCTAATCTCCCACCACCGGCACCGCCTGGAAGAAATCAGGCAAATCCTGGGCGGGCAATCTTTCCATGCCTATGACGTTGCTTCCCGCATGAGCTGGGATCTGGACTGTGCAGACTGGGAAAGCTTCCCTCCCGCCCAGAAATGGTTTGCCATCGGCGAAGCCATCGCCCATTTGCGCTATTTAGAGTCGAATGGAGATCTGGAGCGGGAAACCCGTGCAGATATTATTTACTACCGGCATAAAAGCTGAACGTTTCTATCGTTTTCAAACCGTCTCCCTGATTCCAGTTATTTCAGTTTGGTTGGCGTTTTTTGCACATTGTGAAGTATAGCGCATACCCTTGTATATGTTCTTCCCTTAAATGTACAATAAATTAATACGTTTCAGTACTTTTGCATGACGCATTGTGAGTGCTGTCCCTCGCATATTGTTGTAAATTGTTATCAGGAATCGAACTCCATATCATTTACTGGTTATTGCCAATTGCTAAGCTGTGGGGGTAATTAAATGGGTTTGCGCACCAAGACATACCTGGCTATTGGGTTGATCGTATCGCTTTCGGCGATAACGCTTTATGTTTTGTCGACTTACATATTAAACCGGACTTTTAGCGAGATTGAGAGCAGCGAAACCCGCCAAAACGTCCAGCGGGCATTGGACAACATCAAGCTTGAAAATGACGAACTGTGCTCCAGCACCAGGGACTATGCTTCCTGGAATGATACATACTTTTTTGCCCAGCATGGCAACCAGGATTATATAACTTCAAATTATGTACTGCCCACTTTTAAGAACCTGGATATAGACCTGGCTATTATTACCGACGACAACGGGCAACTGCTCATGGCCCGGGCATTCGATCGCCAGAACGGGATCGAAATGCAACCTCCTGACGGTATTGAAACCTTAATAGCCTCGGGAAGCCCTCTTGTAAAGATTTCATCACCGGAAACAGATGTAAATGGAATCGTCATGATGCCTGACGGCCCCCTGATGGTTTCAGCCTGTCCAATTATCACCAGCCAGTACACGGGTCCTCCCCACGGCACGTTGATTATGGGCCGGTACCTGAACGCTGATGAAATAGCATATCTGAATGAGATAACCCGCCTTTCAGTAACGATCGGCCCCGTAAGCACTTCTTCATACTCTTCGGCAATTGAGCCGTCGGCCCAGGGCATACAGACAGCGATTGTCGATGAACGAACCATTGCCGGTTATACCGTGCTTCCTGATGTCTTTGGAAAAGACTCCATCGAAGTCCAGGTAGTGGCGAACCGCGATATGCATCAACAGAACTACCAGTTCATGAGCACTTTTATCCTGATTATGGTGGGAGTTATCCTCCTTAGCGGATTGGCAATAGTATTTTTAGTGAGCAGGCTGGTCCTGTTCAGGTTAATGGGCATCAGCAGGGTCGTAAAAGAAATTCCTGCCGGGAACGATTTGCGGCTTCGGGTGCCAGTAGGCGGAAGAGACGAACTATCGGCGCTGGCTGCCGGCATCAATCATGTGCTGGAGGACATGGAAGAAGCCCAGATTGACCTCCAGAACCAGGTGCTCTATCTGAACACACTGCTCGACAATCTAAGCGAGCTCTTTATCTCATATAATGAGGACGGGCGGATCATCTATGTCAACCAGAGATCACGGGATTTCTGGGGATATGAGCCGAATGAGCTTCTGGGAAGGCATTTGTATGAATTTATCGTGCCAGCCCACAAGCAGAAATTGCTGCAGATGATCGACCTGTACCTTAACCAGGGTCCCATAGCCGCCTTTGAAGTACCAGTGCTCAATAAAGCCGGGGATCCAATGCTGGTGCGGATAAACGCTTCCCGGATCCTGGTGGACGGCCAGCCCGCAGGCGGGGTTATCCTGGCTGATGATATAACCGTGCGTAAGAAAGCCGAGGAGCACCTGATATACGTAAGCAGCCACGATTCACTTACCGGGGTTTTCAACCGCACTCATTATGAAAGCTGCCTTAAGGAAATGAGCGTCGCTGCATGCTCGACCGCCGGAATAATCGTATGCGATCTGGATGGCTTAAAATTTATCAATGATACACTGGGTCATAGCGCCGGAGACCAGTTGCTGGTTCAAGCCGCAGAGGTGCTGGGTTATTGCATCCCGGAAAAGGGAATACTGGCCCGGATCGGCGGTGACGAATTCGCCATGGTTCTGCCCGGCCAGGAACCCTCGGATATTGAAAAAGCCTGCAGCGATATTCGCGAGGCAGTCGCCGAGTACAATCAGCTCAATCCCCAGATACCGCTGGTCATGTCCATTGGTTCAGCTGTGCAGGACAATCCTTCGGAAAGCCTGGTCGATGTTTACCGGAGAGCCGATAATTGCATGTACCGGGAAAAACTGCACAGCAAACGGAGCAACCGTGCTTCAATTGTTAGTGCATTGACATCGGCCATGGAAGCCCGGGACTTTGCCACCAGCGGTCATGAAGACCGCCTCCAGGATATCGTGGTCTCACTGGGCACTACGTTGGGCTTGCCCCGGGAAAGGCTGCGCGATCTTCGGCTCCTGGCCCGTTTCCATGATATAGGAAAGGTTGGGATTCCCGACCGGGTGCTGTTCAAGCCGGCCCGCCTGACTCCTGCAGAAACGGCCATAATGCAGCAGCATAGCGAAATCGGCCACCGCATTGCCCTGGCCGTTCCCGAGCTGGTTCCGATTGCAGGATGGATACTCAAACATCATGAATGGTGGGACGGCTCCGGTTATCCCAATGGATTGAAAGAGGCCAGCATACCGCTGGAGTGCAGGATTCTCGCCATTGCCGACGCCTATGACGCCATGGTCAGTGACCGCCCCTATCGCAAATCCATGAGCCACGAAGACGCACTGGCTGAGCTGGAAAGGTGCGCCGGGCTGCAATTTGATCCCTGCCTGGTCGAAAAATTTATCAATCTGTATCGTAGCGGTGAAAAGGCCGAGCCTTACACCATCGAAAAGCGCAAAGTAAGCCAGGGCTGAAGCTTATGACTGGCCCGGGCTTTCTTCCTCTGTTTCCACTACCCAGTATTCGGCCCCATTAGCGGTGCGTCCCATAAAATTGTGGTCAATCAGCTCCCTGCGCAGGATGAAGTAGTCTCCAAAGGTGTGCCAGGCGCTGATAATCTCGTTGACTTCCTTTTCGCTGTATATCCGGCCTTTCTCAAACCTTCCGCTCAAGTAAGCCAGAACTGGGATTTTGGTGCGATTGGGCGATGGCAGTTGTTTTATCTTGCCCTCGTCATCCAAAAATACCGAAATATTAACCTGTTTTTTTGCCTTGCTCATTGAAAATCACCTCGCCTCTCCTGCCTTCTGACGCTTAAGAAGGTATGCAGGTTGCGGACTTCAGGCTTTTAAGCAATAAAATCCCGCCTTATCTCAAGTAAGCGGCGGTTGCCAGTGTTCTCCTGCCTCATTCTGCAAATCTATCTCTTTTTGCTTTATTTTTTCCTGGTAATCTTCCAGGTAAAAAGGTAAAACCGATAAAACCACGTTGCGGTGGCTGAACATGGCATTGGCGATGAACAGGCTGGTGTTGTTGTGCAGCGCATTCTGCCACCATTTGGTAACAAAGAACTGGGGTAAAAGGATGGTGATGATATCACCGGGCTGGGAAGCATGCTCCTTGGATTCGATATATTGCACCAGCGGCCCCACAACTTCGCGGAATTCAGTATGTCTGACTACCAGAGTAACGTCGGTATTCAATTTTTTCCACTTGTCCTTCAGCTTTTCGGCTTCCCCTGGTTCAGTTTCCACATGGAAAGCCACTACCGAATCCGACATGCTGCGGGCATAACGCAGAGCCTTGAGAGTCATAGCATTGAGGCTGTCCACCGGAATTATGACATGGTGCTTGTATTGCGGCATAAGATCGATTTCTGACAGGGTTTTGTTCGGAACGTCCAACTGCCGGGCTATCATTACATAATGCCGCTTGATGCCTCTCATGATCATGATCAATACCGGAATAATGACCAGGACCATCCAGGCCCCGTCCATGAACTTGGTAACAGCCAGAACGGCGACGGTCATACCGGTTACCACCGCTCCAATACCGTTGATAAAGGCTCGGTGCTTCCATCCTCTGGGCCGGAGTTTCATCCAGTGCTTCACCATGCCGGTTTGTGAGAGAGTGAAAGAAGAAAAAACTCCAATGGCATAAAGCGGAATTAGCAGATGCGTGTCAGCCTGGAAGACAATTACCAGAACCAGCGCTGCTATAGCCAAAATAGATATTCCATTATTGAAATTCAGGCGATGACCGCGCATGGCAAACTGCCTGGGCACATAGCGGTCCTTGGCAATAACGGACAGAAGGGATGGAAAACCTGCAAAAGCAGTATTGGCCGCCATTATCAAAATGATGGCCGTAGTGGCCTGCATGAAGTAAAACATCGCGCCACGGCCGAATATATCGACAGTTATCTGGGCGATAACCGTAAATTCCGGGTTGGGCACTGCATGGTAAATCCGGGCCAGGTAGGCTACGCCGCCGAAGCAGATCGTGACCGCAATGCCCAGCAGAGCATAGGCAATCTTGGCATTATGAGGAGCCGGATCCTTGAAATTAGGTACGGCGTTGCTGATGGCTTCCACCCCCGTCACCGCCGCACAGCCCGACGAAAAGGCCTTCATCAGCAGGAAGATCGTAACCACCTCTGTCCCGAAAGAAACCGAGGATAAAGCCGGATCGGGCATGCTTAAATTGGCGCCGCTGGCATGCTTGGCCAGCCCGACTATTATCAAGGCAATGACGGAAAGAACGAAAGCATAGGTGGGTATACTGAAAACACGGGATGATTCCCGAATGCCACGGGTGTTGGCTACTGCAACCAGAATAATCATAATCACCGCAATCACTACCCGGTAGTCATAAAGGCCTGGAACCGCCGATGTAATAGCTGCGGTGCCGGAGCATATGCTGACTGCTACGGTAAGAGTATAATCGACCATCAATGACGAACCGGCAATAAGCCCGTATACCGGCTTCATGTTCTCATGAGCTACAACGTAAGCCCCTCCGCCTCCCGGATAGGCTTCCACTACCTGGCGATAGGAAAATATCAGCACAATCATCAGCAGGATGATAGATCCGGCTACCCTTGGCATCCATAAAAACGATGCCGCCCCGATTACCGGCACCAGGATCCACAGCATTTCCTCCACCGCATACGCCACTGATGAAATGGCATCGCTGGAAAGTACGGGCAAGCCCCAAAAAACGCTTAATTTTTCATCAGCAAGACGATAGGATTCTAGCGCACGGCCAAATACAATTCTTCTAAGCCTGTTCAGCACAGAATATATGCCCCCTCATGTCATTGGCTTGCGGCAGAAAATGAAAAGCCAGCCGCAGCGGTTATCATTCTTAAAACAACCGGTTAACAGCTAGCCTAATGACAGTCCTGAAAACAGACTTACACTCTTCTAGTCTTATGACCTGTTATAGCTGAACCCAAACCCCCTGTCCCGTATCCTGTTCAAAACCCGACCGCCGGGGTCCTGTTCCGAACCGGCTCGCCTTGTAGAACGCTGGTGCCAGGTTCCTGTTTTAACAGTCATTCCTTTATATTTATTTTATCATCTATTACAATAGCTGATTAGCCGGTAAATACCAGCTTTTTATCCAGGATAAAGATTTCCACCCGCTCCCCGGTTTTGGTGCTGACATCGCTGTGGCTGCTTATAACCTCGCAATCTGTGATCTGGCCAATGATGGCTTCTTCTTCCGCTGCGAAGGTCTCACGCAGAGTGTGACGCATCTGCTTGACTATCTGCCGCCCCCGTTCGGTCCTGGACAGGTGCTTCTCTTCAGTGGTCAACACACCTTTCAAACGCAGGATTATCATGTCCTCAATGATGTAAGCCCTGGCATCTGACGGCCCCTTGCCCACCAGGTCTCTTTGAAACTTGACAATCTGGTTGACAATATCGCTCTCCAGCCTACTTTTTTTTCCCACTCCCCAACGCCTCCGCATTACAGGATCAATAGCGAATTAAGTTTACCACCCGCACCGGCGATTCTCAATGCTATGTGAAACAAAATATTTACTGCCGGCAGGAAGCAAAAAAACGCCCGGCAGTGACTTTTCATCGTGCCGGGCGATACAAAACATGTTTAAGTGTGTATAGGAAGGGAATAAGACGCTATTTAATTGCTTATACGTCCCTGGTCCACAGGGAAGCCATGGCTGGGCCGCCGCCTACGCAGAGGGATGCTCCGCCGACAGTCTTGCCAGTTCTTACGAGTTCATAGTACAGGCTGACGATTATCCGCAGTGCAGTGCAGCCTACAGGATGTCCCAGGCCAATGCCTGATCCATTGGTATTGATGTTGCCATCACGGGTGGCATCGCCCATATCCATTTCAATGCCGCTGTTTTCTTTGAGCATTCTCTGCACTCCGATTACCTGGGGCGCAAATGCTTCGTTGATTTCCCAGTAGTCAACCTGGTCATAAGTCATGCCGGCTGATTTAAGCACTGCGGGAATGGCTACTGCCGGCCCCAGGCCCATGACTCTGGCTTCTACGCCTTCAGTGCTGACGTCTATCAGTTTCATAAGGGGTTTGATTCCCAACTCGTCGGCCTTTTTTCTGGTCATCAGTACAACAGCAGCTGAAGCATCATTCATGCCGGACGCATTGCCAGCAGTTACCACTCCGCCCTTTTTAAATGCGGGAGACAGTCTGCCCAGGCTTTCCATGCTGGCGCCTCTGATGGGATGTTCGTCAGCTTCAAAGAATTGCGGGCCTTTCTTGCTCTTTATTTCTACCGGAACGATTTCTTGCTTGAAACGTCCTTCGTCGACCGCTCTGACCGCTCTGGTATGGCTGGTAACAGCCAGCTGATCACATTCTTCGCGGGTTATTCCATACATTTCAGCTACGTTTTCAGCGGTTCCACCCATGTGGCTGCCAGCCAGGCTGCAGAAAAGTCCATCGGCCAGTATGGGGTCAACGGCTTTGGTGTCGGCCATTCTGGCGCCCCATCTCATTGCAGGCACCATATAGGGTGGCCGGCTCATGCTTTCAGTTCCGGTTACCAGGGCAATGCTGGTTTTTCCCAGCATCAGCTTCATGGCTGCCACATCCAGGGCTCTCATGCCGGAAGCGCAGTTCTGGCTCAGCATAGTGGCTCCAGAGCGGTAATGCATGCCAATGTTCATCGCTACTATACGCGGCGGGAGGGAACCGTTGCCGTGATGCATGCACATCCCGGAAACAATTTCATCGACCATTCCGGCTTCAATGCCAGCCCGCTTGATCGCTTCCGCGCCCACAACCTTGGTCAGTTCGTTGGCTGGTATATCTTTCAGCGTGCCGCCGTATCTGCCTATCGGTGTTCTGCATGCGCTTACCATTACTACTTCGTTGAATTCTCTAGCCATTTCATATTCCTCCCATTAAATCGTTTTAATCGTTACAATCGTTAGTTTTGGACTGATTACAATTCGCCGCAAGGTCTTTAATCTCTGTCTATCGGTTGCATTCATCGTTTCAAATTAATTCAACCTGCTTGCTGCGGCACCCCCCCTTTTTTATTGCATTTCTAGTAAATGCAGCTCAACCCGGCCTTGGACGAAAAGCCCACCCGGCAGCGGATCCGCCCGCAGCCGGATTGAGTTTGCTAGCGTATTTTATTGGTGGGCCGCCAGATTTTCATGGTTTCCGCTTCTTTGACCAGTTCATCCCTGAACATCGGATGAGCCAGGCTTATCACGGCTTCAGCCCTTTCCCAGATAGAAAGCGCCTTTACATTTACCTTGCCGTATTCGGTCACAATCCAGTTAACCATGGTACGCGGCACCGTCACGACTGCGCCATCGGTCAGCAGCGGACGCACCCGGGAATGAAGCTGGCCATCCTTGTCGGTAAAGGTCGAGGTAAAGGCCAGAAAGCTTTTTCCGTCCTTGGATTCGTAGGCACCAACGACAAAGTCAACCTGGCCTCCGGTGCCGGATATTTGCCGAAGCCCTTTGGTTTCGGAGCAAACCTGGGTCAGCAGGTCTATTTCCAAGATGTTATTAATTGACATAAAGTTGTCATTGGCCCGAATGCGGGCGACATCATTGGTATAATCGACCGGGCATGAGGCCAGGCGGGGATTGTCATGCATAAAGCGATAGGTGTCCTCGGTGCCCAGGCAGAAAGTGAATGTACTTTTAAAACGGTCGGCAGATTTCAGCTTGTTGCTGATTTTGCCCGCCTCGTACATGGCTACGAATGCATCACAGAACATTTCGCTCTGGACGCCGAAGTCTTTGAGGTCTGAATCAGCCAGCATCATGCCAATAGTGTTGGGCAGGGCTCCAATGCCCAGTTGCAGGCAGGCTCCATCGGTAATTTCTTCAACGATGAGCTCTGCAATCCGGCACTCTTCCTCATTGGGCTGCGACGACGCGGGGGTTGCAAATATTGGGCTGTTAGAGCCCTCGATAATATAATCCACCTGGCTGATATGAAAGCCTTCCTGAAATCCGCCGAGACAGCGAGGAAGGTTATTATTGACTTCCACTATTCTTAACCGGGCTGATGTGCCATGGGAATAACTATGCGAATTGGCCAGGCCGAAGTTGAAAAATCCGGACTGGTCCATAGGAGTGGTTTGCGCACACCACAGGTCCGGCTGGCGATGCTTGAACGAATCCCAGAAGCCGACATAATTGGCTTCATGATAGTTAAAAGGGAAATGGACACAGAGGCCCATGTCGGACAGCTTGCGATCCAGAGCGGTGAAATACCAGCTTCCATACCGGAAATTCTTTTGGCGGGGATCACTCTTGACTACCTCCGGCACGGGCGGAACACTGCCTGTAGCCCGTATGGCCACATCAGTCAATCCTTCATCACCGGCGCGGGCGCCCAGGGCACGGTCGAAATCCACTGGCTTGGTGGCAAACTGTCCATATTCGATCACCATGCCCGATTCCACCAGACGAGCGGCCTGTTCGGGGGTAATGAGCTTTTCCTTGTATTCATCCAGATATGATTTCATGATCCCACTCCTTTTATTTTTTATCAGTCCTCACCGATTAGCATATTTATTGCAATAAGCGTGCCAGCCGTTTCATGGGAGTTGCCGAGCCTCGCCCCGGCTGTTGTGTATCTTTTTTGAAACAATTCCCAGCTGTTGCGGGGCGCAAAAAAACCGCTTCCCAGCGACTAGAAAGCGGTTGGAGAACACCGGAGATTATGTTACATTTTTGTAGCAAAATGTGCCATTTGCAAAACACTGGTCAGTCATTTAAAAGATTGTATTTTTTCATTTTTCTATAAAGCAGGGTCCGATTTATTCCGAGGATTTCTCCAGCCTTGTTGCGGTTCCAGCGAACCGACTGGAGAACGCTGATAATATGTTTCTTTTCAGCATTTCGAATGAAGGTGTCCAGGTCTTCCGCGTCAGCCTGAACCTCCGGATCAGATTTAATGGCAAAATCAGGCGGCAGATGGCGTCTTTTAATGGTCTGGCCGTCCGCCAGCAAACAAGCCCTCTGCACAACGTTTTTTAGCTCACGGAGATTGCCGGGCCAATTGTAGCGCGAGAAAAGGTCCAGGACGCGTGCGTCCATTACGGCCGGGCTGATGCCCAGTTCGTACACGCTGGCATCTATGAAATGTTCACAAAGGACGGGCAAATCCTCCATGCGCATTCTTAAAGGAGGAATATTCAAAGGAAAGGCGTTTATGCGGTAATAAAGATCTTCCCGAAAAAGCTTTGCGTTTACCATGGTCTTTAAATCAGTATTGGTGGCGCTTATAACCCGTACATCCACCCTGGTCAAGCTGGTGCTGCCCACCCGGTCTATCTCGCCTTCCTGCAGAACCCTGAGTAACTTGGCTTGAACAAGTAGTGGCAGAGCATTGACCTCATCCAGGAAAATGGTTCCCCCGTTGGCAAGCTCAAATTTCCCGGGCTTGCCGCCGCTGCGAGCCCCTGAAAACGCCCCTTCTTCGTATCCGAACAGCTCCGATTCCACCAGGTTGTCCGGTATACTGGCACAGTTGATCCTGATGAAGGGCTTATCCCTCCTGGAGCTTTCCTGGTGAATGGCGTGAGCAAACAGTTCCTTGCCGGTGCCGGTTTCGCCCGCTATCAGTACAGGAACCGGAGCTTTTGCTGCGTTCATGGCATTCTTTTTGGCCAGCAGGATAGCCGGGCTTTTTCCTACAATGGCGTCGAAAGAATAGCGGGCGCCGGTCATTTCCTTGAACTGTTCCTTGTAAAACTGCAGTTCCCGGCTTATGCTGCGTATATGACCTGCAAAACGCTTGGCTTCGTCAAGGTAGCGGAAAACGCAGACCGCGACCACGCCTATTATGCGACCCTCGGACACGATGGGATAGCGGGACACGAAAACCGACTCGTCACCGGTTTCCCACACGTCAACATAAACAGGTTTTCCAGTGGACAAAACCTCCAGCATGCGGCTGTCCGGCCATACGTCCGTGACAAACCGCCCCATGACTTCTTCCCTGGGTATCTTGGCGACTTTTTCATAGTGCTCGGTATAAACGATAACCCGGCCCCTTTCATCTATGACCAGGGCTCCGTCAAAGCCGTTCAGCACCAGTTCCAGAGCGGCCAGTGCATTTTCGGAAAAGGATTCCATTTTCATACCAGCCGGCCCCCGACTGATTTCATGATTTCATCCACTTCGAGGGGAGCCGGCACAACCATTACACCGTCCCCCCAACCCTTGCAATGCTTGTCCGCCAGGGAAACCAGTTTCGGCAAGTCGCCGGGGCTGTGCAGCTTTTCCTGCCAGCTCTTCTTCTTCGCCATAGGTGTCGCCTCCTGTCTTTCTGAATATTATAATAATACATCTCCTTAACTGACAGTGCCGTCTTTTTATTGACAGTGCCGTCATTTTGTGGAATAGATAAGTCAATGGAAAATCATCCGGAGAGCTGCGGCTCTTCTTGATAGGGGCGATGACAATGGAAAAGCGAACCGCTTTACTTGCCGGCAGTACCGGGCTGGTAGGAGGCGAACTTCTCAGGCAGCTGCTGGCAGACGATGCTTATTTAGAAGTGCATACCGTGGCCCGGCGTGCCAGCGGTTTGAGCCATAACAGGCTAATAGAGCATATCGTCGATTTTGAGCGCTTGTCTGAATGCGAACTGCCCCGGATCGATGATGCTTTCTGCGCCCTGGGCAGCACCATTAAAAAGGCCGGCAGCCAGGATGCATTCTACAAAGTGGACTTCACTTATGTTGTCAACCTGGCCGTTTACGCCCGTGAATGCGGGGCGCGGCAGTTTCTGGGCGTATCTTCGCTAGGGGCCAGCCCAGCCTCTCGAAATTTCTACCTTCGAGTGAAGGGGGAAATGGAGGAAGCAGTTAAAAAGCAGGGACCAGAAACGGTTCAGTTCTTCCGCCCTTCCATCATATTGGGCGAACGCCAGGAAAAGCGTCCGGGCGAAAAATTAGCCCGGTTATTAATGCCCATCATCCGGCCTTTGCTCGTGGGGGGGCTGCAGAAATACCGGGGCATTCAGGCCGCCACCATTGCTGAAGCCATGATCGCCTCCGCCCGGAACCCGGGCAAAGGACACATAACTTATGAATCAGACGCTATCGCCCTTTTGGCTAGCCTGATCAGCACATCACGATAAATCTGCACGAAAATGCAACAGCGCAAGCCAGGGTTCCGATTCCCAAAATACTGGCTTGCGCTGCATATGCGATCGATGGCAAGGGCTGTTTGGTTTTATTAACTAGTAATCAAAGCATTCATCGTCAATATCGAGCACTGATGTGTCCGCCAGGTTTATTATCTCTGCCAGGGCGGCTATTTCCGGGACTACGTTAAGCATGAAATAGCGTGCGGCCATAACCTTGCCCTTGTAGAATTTGTAGTCATAGTGCTCTTCGCCCAGTTCCAGCATTTTCTTCCTGGCCAGCAAAGCCTGATCCAGCAGGAGCTGCCCGCCGTACAACTGGGCCGTAGCCGTCATCACCCGCTTGGAATAAGTGGGAATCAGCCCCAGCAACGCCGGTTCCTTCATAAATCCAGCCATGCATTCTTTAATGCTGCGGTAAGCTGCTATGGCTTTGCCGAGCTGGGCAAATTCCTTTTCAAAGCCTTCAGTCGCCTGGTTGGCTTCGAGGAAAGCCTCAATGTTTTTCAGCCAGCCGGCAAAAACGGCGCCCTTTTCCAGGCCCCATTTGCGGCCGATCAGGTCCATGGATTGAATAAAGGTGGTGCCTTCATACAGGGTGTTAATTTTAATATCCCTGGCCATCTGTTCAGCGGGATATTCCGAGCAATACCCGTATCCGCCGTAGATCTGCACCGCTTCGGTGCCAATCAGGTCCCAGCCGATTTCGGGCGCATAGCCCTTGATTATAGGAATATTGATGTTCAGTTCGTCATCAGCCTTCTTGCGTTCGGCGGGATCGGGATCATAATGAGCCACCTCTACATCGAAATATGACTTATACGTCATTGCCCGGATAGCCTCGTTAATGGCCTTGCCCCGCAGCAGTCCGCGTTTAACGTCCTCATGCTGAATGATTGGCACCCGGCCCTTTTTCGGATTGGTAAATGATGTTCCTTGCACCCTTTCCCTGGCGTAATCCCGGGCGTTGTAAAAGGCGTTGGCAATCAATCCGGCGGAATGAACGCCGATAACCAAACGCTCTTCGTTCATCATGTTGAACATCAAGGCCATACCGTCACCTTTGCCATCGTTTTCCAGGGGATTTTTACCCAGCAAATAACCGCGGCAGAGGTTTTCGTCACCGAAGCTCAAAGCCACAGTCGGATTGGCATGCTGGCCCATCTTGTGTTCGATTCCGGTCGGAACAACGTCATTGAACTCCTGGCTTCCATCATCGTTGATCCAGTACTTGGGCACTATGAACAGTGATATGCCGCGGGTGCCGGGCAGAGCCCCCTCCACCCTGGCCAGAAGCAGGTGCACGATGTTGTCGGCGAAATCATTGTCGCCGTTGCTGATAAATATTTTCTGACCCTTGATATTGAAAACCCGCGGATCGGCGGTGGGTATCGCCCGGGTGGTCAGCTCCCCAACATCAGAACCGGCCTGGGGTTCGGTCAGGCACATTGTTCCGGTAAAATCGCCGCTCCACATCCTGGCCAGGTACTTATCCTTCACATCATCAGGCGCAAATTCCTGCACCAGCATGGAAGATCCCTGACACATGCACAGGAAGGGCGGAACCAGGGCGGGATTGGCCGCCGAAAACAGCTCCCACAGCGGGAACATCAGCACCTGGGGCAGAACTACCGCGCCTTCGGTTTTATCCACGTTGCTGGCGCACCATCCCTCGGCTTGCAGCTTTTTATATACCGGCGGTATGGACGGCGCCACCAACACTTTGCCATTTTCAAACTTGACCCCGAACTGGTCGGCGCTGTCACAGCTTGGCTCGATAATGTCCCTGGTCATTTTGAGAACCGTGTCCAGAATAACGTCGACATCGTCCACGCCGTAATTGTCACTGTAGCGCGGATAGGCCAGAACCTTTTCCAGCGGCAGCCATTCTTTCAGTATAAATTTCAAGTCACGGGTGTTTTTATATGAAAAGTTCGATGCCATATAGCATCCTCCTTTGCCTTTGACCCTGGTTGGCTTTGCAATAACCGCCTCGATTTAGAATGCGATCTTGTTGGTCGGCGACCACAGGCCCATTTCTTTGGCATTCTTAATCAGTTCGTCGCGGAAATCGGGATGGGCCAGGTTTACCATTTGTTCGGCTCTGCCCCATACGGAACGCAGCTTCATGTTGACCACGCCCCACTCGGTGGCAATGTAGTGCACCATTACCCTGGGCACGGTTACTACTGCGCCAGGAGTCAGCATCGGTTTGATCCGGGAATGCATTTTTCCAGCCTTGTCGGTATAAGTGGACTCGAAGGCCAGGATGCCTTTGCCGCCCTTGGATTCAAATGCGCCAATATGGAAGTCCAGGGCGCCTCCGGTGCCGGAAATCTGGCGCGTTCCGCTGCTCTCCGAGCATACCTGGGTCAAAAGGTCGGCTTCAACACAGTTGTTGATGGATATCATGTTGTCTTCAAGCTGAATATATTTGGGGTTGTTGGTATAATCGCAGTTATAGGAAGCAATCTGGGGATTATTATTCATAAAGGCGTGGCTTTCGGGATTGCCAAAGCAGAAGGTGAAGGTGCTCCTCCCCACATCCCTGGTCTTATACTTGTTGGTGATTTTACGAGCCTTGTACATTTCGGTTATAGCATCACAATACATTTCGGTGGCAATTCCCAGGTCCTTGAGCTCGGACTGGGCGATCAAGCTGCCGATAGTGTTGGGCACCCCGCCAATGCCGAGCTGCAAACAGGCTCCATTCGGAATGAGCGGCAGAATGTTCTCGGCGATCTTGATTTCACCAGGCGAAGGCTTGCCTGCGGGCGGCATGGCGAAAATGGGGGCATTGCTTTCAATAATATAATCCACGTCCTTGATATTAATGCATTCCATTTCTCCACCCATACAATAGGGCAGATTGGGATTGGTTTCAATGATGATTGTTTTCGCGTGCGCCAGCTCGGCATAGGTGTCCGAGTTGCACAGACCGAAGTTAAAATTGCCATGCCGATCCATCGGGGTGGTGGTAAGGCAGATAACATCGCGCTGAATAAACGCCTGGTGCAGCTCCAGCCGCATGCGATGAAATTCGTGATACTGGGTAGGTCCATAGCAAGCGCGGTTTTTGTCACCCAGCATGCGGTCAAGGGCGCTGAAATGGTCGCTGATCATGGAGAATACCTTGCCTTCCGGATCAGTCTTTAAGAAATTCCACATCCTTACGCTGCCCGCTACATGTACGGTGATGTCCTGCAATTCATCAACCCGGTTGCCCAGGGCGATATCAAAATCATAGGGCGGTATGCCGAAATATCCGTAGGCCACCAGGTCGCCGGATTTTACCTTCTGCGCTGCCTGCTCCGCACTAACCAATTTGCTCTTATATTCTTCCATGTAAGTTGTCATTAATCCGTCATCTCCCTTTTCATATTTAATGTTATTTCCGGATCTGCTTTAAATTTTCGAACTAATAATTTTTACAAATATTAATTGCCAGCTGTCACCACCCCTGCCTCCTGCTTATTTATCCCGCTGATATCCAATATTGTTTGGTTGAATAATCAAGCTCTTTCCTTATTTATAAAGCAATTTTTCGTGCCAGCAATCACAATTCCCGGAAGGCAGTAATCAAACAGCAAGCCTGGTGCGCTTGAATTACACACCTGCTGACATTGAGCTGTTTTTCTGTCTGGAATGGCTGTTAACACTTGTTAGCCACCGTCACCTTCTGCTGCATTTTTTGTCATTCTAAATGACACGTGTTTACATGCACTTAACACCGAATTAGTTCATGGATTATCTATTTATCATGTATGATCGCATCTTTTCATACAGGGTATTGCGTGACAGTCTCATCTGCCGGGACTTCCCGATTATGGTTTTGCCCTGCAGATAGCGCAACAGGTTAACCTGCATATCCAGCGGCATTTCGCCTATCTCATCTAGAAATATCGTGCCTCCATCAGCAAGCTTAAATTTGCCAGCCCGGAAACATAGGTAGTGTTTTATTATTACTTATAAAGAATAGTACACTGCTATCTATCCGGGTTCAAGTAAAATTCAGTTTCCAAATAAAATAGTGGGGAAAATTAATTCTCGAGAGATGTTTCTCTGATACACAAGGACCGATATTCATTGATGGGAAGAGGGCTGTTGAGTGGAACGAACGTTGCGGAGGGCCCTGTAGCTTATGCGGTTCGTTTAATGCGGTATATTTTAGAAGCGTAGATGAAGACGGCTATAAACATCCAGACTGCGGCAAAATAGAGCAGCCTGGCGATGCAAGGCAGCAGCAGTTCCCAGCCGCTCCCTTTCAAACACAGAAACTTTAATGGATTGGCGATCAGAATATACGGCCAGACACCTTTTACTACAGCTGCGAAACCTGGCGGCAGCAGGTATTCTGGCCAGATCGCGCCCGAAGTCATGACAAACATCATGTTTATAATCAGGTAAAACTCCACAAAATAGCTGAAGTTGCTCTCATTAAGAAAACTTGCCAAAACCAGGCCCATAATCGTTATTGCTAACAGAAAGGTCATCAGCAAAACAAAATAAGCCAGGAGATTTCCCCGGACCGGCAGGCCGAAAATGCGGCCCGCCAGCGACAATCCCATTGAGCTGGAAATGCAAATGGCGATCCACATAGCGGCAATACGCACAGCCAGGGGTGCCATTCTGCTTGCAAAACATTTCCAACTGGCCTGGCGGGAGAGCAATACCGCTTTTTCTTTAATCAACAGCGGCAGTAAAAAATTATTCAAGTAAAAAAACTGTATAAACAACGGAACAATAATATAAACCAGGTAGGTCATATAGCTCAATTGCGGGTCGTACAATATGCGCTCCACGTAGCTAAACGAAGTCACATTCTGGCTGGCGGCCGATGGCAGTACGCTCTGGGCCTCAAACACGCTCACCAGGCACCTGGCATTGAAGGTGCCCAATATTCCACTGGCGTAACCCAGCGCATTATTGGCGACCAGCAGGTTGGTCCCGTCGATAATCATTAGTATTTTAGATTTTTCCTGGGAACCGATCTCCTGCCCGTAATCTCCGGGAATAATAATGCCCCCGGTGATCTTTTTCTCTGCTATGGCGGCCTGCAGCTCGGTTTCAGATGACGCATAGTAAACCACATCCAGACCGGGGTGGTTTTCAAAGCTTTGTACAATTTGACGGGAAAGGGCCGAATCGTCCAAGTTGGCTACTCCGAAAGGGATGTTTTCCACAAAAACCAGCGAAAAAAACCAGCACATTATAACCGGCAGCATTCCAGGAAGAATCAGGAATACCAGCAGTTTTTTCCAGTCATGACGCAGTATTTGCAAAACATTCATGATTCTGGCACCTCGCGGCGGTCAGCTGCTATAGCTTCATCTGCCCGGCGGCGCCATTCCACTGCCCATTTTCCGCATAGAATAGCCAGCCAGCCGGCCAGGACGAAACATGCCAGCCAGCCGATATCAGGCACCGTCCGGGATAGGTTGGAGCCCAGCAAGGTCACGTCCCGCATTGGAATTCCATAGTGGGTAAAAGGCAAAATTGCGGCAATGCGCTGAAAAAACTCTGGCATGGAGAGCGCCGGAAAGGTATAGCCAGAGAACAGCACGGTCGCCATAATAACTGACCCGCCAGATATGGCGTTCAGCTTGTCATTAAGGATCATGCCGAATAATATGCCCAGTCCAGCAATACCGGTCATGTTCAGGAAAGTAAGCAGCAGGGCTGCGGTTACGCTGCCTGTAAAGGGGCTGTTAAACCAGAAAACCTGGATGCCCAGGCTGACTGCCGCGCTCACCAGTCCGGCAAATCCGCAAAAAATTGTATTCAATACATGCTGCAGGAAAGTCTGCGGCCGGGCAAAGTACGATTCTACCCCCAGAATGAAAACCGCCACCTGGGCAATGCCCAGTATTAATCCCTGGAGGAAAAAATAAGCCAGGCTTTTAACGGGATTGCCCAGGAATCTCGTTGTAAAAGCGACAGGCTGGACAAATTTCTCAGCTTCTTCCGGGGTGAGGTCCAGCTGCCCTTCCATTACTTCCATCAAGTAGCCGCAGCGAATCGTGGCCATAATTTCGGCTATCCGGTTCCTGGCCGAACCGGCTGCTCCCATTTGCGAACCGTCGTAGACAATAAGAACCCTGGGCGCCTGCCCATCCAGCAAATCGGCGGCAAAATGCTCCGGAATAATGATGCCTGCTACTGCCTCTCCGGCATCAATCCAGTTCTTCACTTCCTGGTCGTTCCCCCCGTAATTGTTAACATCGAAAACCTCGTTGGTACGGATTTTATCAACCAGGGACCGGCTCAAGGCAGAATTATCATGATCGACAATTGCGGTGGGAATGTGGTTCATACGCTGCTCGCGAAATTCATAATTTAATATGCAGCTGCAGATCGGCGGCACCAGCAGCGCGAATAGCAGCGGAATCAGCAGGCCTTTTTTAAGGCATTCACGGTCGAGCCATACCGGCAGAACGAAAAATTTCATTGTTACTTCTCTCCAACGTCGGCTTCGCCTGGCTTTTCTCCAAAATCTACGAAAACTGTCATGCCCGCATAAAGCTGTTCGTCGACATCTGCGAGTTCGATCCTGACTCCATAAGCTAGAACATCAAAATCACCATTGGCGTTGGTCGCCCTCTTCACGGCGAAATCGGCGCTCCGGTTGACTGACTTGACCTGCCCCCGGAACATTTTTCCAGGATAGGCCGGAAACGAAACCTCAACCTGCTGGCCCGGCTTCACCAGCCCGAGATCGGTTTCCATCACATTGCATAGCACCCAGGGCTTGTCCGTATCGGTTACAACCGCTACTGGAGTGCCGGTCGAGATTAGCTCTCCTTCATCAGCATTGAGCTGGGTTATTACTCCCGAGCTCGGGGCGGCAATAATGGTTTTATCAAGGTAGGTCTGGATTTCCGCCAGGGAGCCGTGGGTCTGTTCCAGCTGCCCTTGCAATGCTGATATGGCGGCATCGGCTGCATTAACATTGGCTGCGGCGATTTCCAGATCTTCATAGCGGGCACCCCGGCTGATCAAATCGTATTTCTGCCTGGCCACCTCATATTCCGTAGAAATCGCATCCAGATCCTTTTTACTTATGGCTCCGCAGTCGTACAACTCCTGTATGCGCTTGAAATTAGCCTCAGTCAAGTTAAAAGCGGCCTTCGCCTGGGCTATCTCTTCGGCATTGGCGCCGTTCTGTGCTTTCTCAAGCATTGCCTGGGCGGCAGAGCGGGTTGCTTCCGCAGAGCTGATTTGACCATTTATGGCATCTATAGCACCCTGGGCCTGCATCTGCCGGGTCAGCAGGGTTTGACTGTCAACAACCGCCAGGGTCTGCCCGGCATAAACAGTATCCCCTTCCTCAACCTTGAGCTCTACGATCTGTCCGGCAATTTGGGAGTTAACACTGATTTCGGTCATTTCAAGGGTAGATTGAACCACGAGCCTGGAGGATTGGCTGGCGGCCAGGTCACCCAAAGACATATTTCCCATTTCCGCTCCAATTAAAACCACTATGCCGATAACCAGCAAGGCGGCACATATTTTTCTTATACGTTCTTTTTCCACAATCCGATCTTTCCTTTCCTGCAAATTCGATTATAATAATAAACATGCTGTATTTTATTACACATATTGTTGCCTATAATAATTTATGAAATTTGCGGCCGGTTGGCAATGGTCAAAAATCAACGATGTGTGGAATAATAAATAGTTCAGGAATCATGTTGCATAATATATACAAATTCGAGAAACGGCGAGGAGCTGCTGGGTATGATAAAAACGGATTTAAGAGTGGTTAAAAGCAGGAAGGCGATTAAAAATACCTTTATTGATTTGATGGAAGAAACGGGTTATGACAATATAACCATTACAGATATTGCCAATCGGGCCATGATTAATCGTAAAACATTCTACCTGCATTATGACAGTAAGGCTGCGCTCTTCGATGAAATCTTGAATGAGGCTTTGCTTCTGCTGCTGACAAACCTGCAATATGAAAGCCTCGACTTTGATGACGGCCTGTTCTCAGTTGACCTGCCCAGCGAAATAGAAATAATCGTGCATAACGCCAGCACCGAGCGGAGGCTTTTCCAGGTTCTGTTTAATGATGCAAACAACTCTGAATTGATTGCTAAAATTACCGACAAATTGCGAAACCGGGTGTTAAATAAGCTGTTGGCCGTTAATCCGGTCGCCGACGAACTGGGAATACCCACTGAACTATTGACTCTTTCGCTGATTTCCATGTTAATCGTGATTCTGAAATGGTGGCTTAACCAGGATGAGTATTCCGAAAGGGATGCGGCCAACATTTTCTTCAAGCTGATAACGACTGGAACGGCCGAATCTATGGGCTTTCATCGGCCAAATAGAGCGTAGTGCGCCAGCGCGCAAGACCCCGGCTAAGCCTGAAAACCCTGAACGCATGGACCTCCATATAAAGCGGGCAGCAATCCTTATTGGAGTGCTGCCCGCTTGTTTCCCTGCATATTTTGCCTTGCACTGTCTACTTCTGTACAAACGCGGCATATTCAAGCGCGCTGGCAGCAATCTGCTCATCGCTCAACGATGGCGCTCCGTGCAGAATATAAGGGCTCATGTAACTGCCACCCAGCAGATTGCTCATTTGTTGAAAGGGCTTCAGCAACTCGCTCATGCTGAAATTATTGTAACCGCCGGCCTGGTAGGCAAATGCCGGTCCGCCAGTGGATATGCCCAGCATTATCTGTTTGCCCTTGAGCTTATCACCGCCCGGTCCATAAGCCCAGCCAAAGGTCAAAACCTCTTCCTTCCACTTTTGCATCAAGTAAGGTGCGCTGTACCAGTAAAAGGGGAATTGGAAAACAATGCGATCATGCGCCAAAAGCAGGGCCTGCTCCTTCTCCACATCAATCACGCCATCAGGATAGGCTTCGTTTAGGGCGTGGACGGTTACCCCGTCGCCCTGTTTCTGCAATTCACTCTTCCACCGCTGGTTAATTCTGGATTTGCCCAGGTTGGGATGTGCGATAATAACCAAAACTTTCATGTTATCACCCTTTCTTTTCCCGTCGTATGCAGTAGCCCCGGTAAATACAATGCAAATGCCAGCATCCCCGACTTGACCAGGAATTATTTGCCGGTCATAGTCTTATAATATGCAATCATCGGGTAAGCAGCAAGAGTCATGTGCACGTCACGCTCCCTGACCTATCCAGCCATTTCTCCGGCTACAGCTCCAGAAATGTATATCTTGCCTTCATCTCCGTCCACCTGTACGTTTAGCCCATTTTTCAGGTGATGCATAGCCCCGGGCACGTTTATTACGGCCGGAATGCCATATTCACGGGCAACTATAGAGCCGTGCGACAGGTAACCCCCGGTTTCCATGATGAGTGCTGCCGCCTTGAGAAACAATGGCGTCCAGCCGGGATCGGTCGAAGGAGCTACCAGCACTTCCCCTCTCTGCATACGGCCGCCCTGCGCTGGATTAGCAATCAGGCAGGCCCGGCCTTCAGCCCGGCCTGCGGAAGATCCGAGGCCTCGAAGCATTTCACCGGTAAAGGGCTGCAATTCGTGGCTGAACACCCGTTCTTCCCCGCGGATAAAATCGGGTGCCGGGATAGCCTGATTCGCACTGTGTGAGACTTTGCGGAAAGCAACCAGGTCTTCCAAACCCTTGCCATCCCATTCGCCGCCGAACAAGGCCAGCAAATCCACCCAGGTACAGAAAAATACTGCGTTGATATCGGACAGGATCCCGCGTTCGCACAGTCTCCGGCCCATTTCCAGGGCCATACGCCGGTAGCACTCCAGCGCTTTGACCAGCACCGACTTGGTAGCTTCCCGCACCACCGCCCCTTCTCGGGCACGGTTTATCAGTTCTTTCAGTGCAGGCATTTCGTTTTCTGGCAGGCGGCCAGACGCTTCCTGCCAGCTGCGTCCGAACTTTTCGGCTTGCATGCCCTGCAACTGTGCAAGACCCGGCCCGCCCATCGCACTTTTTATAAAATCGAACATGTACGAGGGATCTTCTTGCCAGCGAGGATTGATTATGTCCAGTTCATATACGGCCCGGTGACCGAACTCGCGGATGAAGCCGCGGAAATCATCTTTAAATGCAGAACCTTCCGGCAGGCTTTGCTCCCATGCACGCGGATCGAAATCCTGGCTACGGATTATGGCCGCTACATCTGTGTCACGGCTCGCTATTTCCGCCAGTTCCAGCAGGCGGTAGCCGTGTTCGGCGCTGGTGGTGGCGGTCGAACTGCCGGCCATCAGTCCGTTAATCACTGTCATGGTGCCTTCTCCAAAATAGCCATAAAGGTGCTGCATAAGGGCAATAAAGGCCATGCCGTTCACCCCGCTGAACCAGGTATATTGGAGGCTGAATCCTTCTACATTTTGCCCTATTTCGTTAAAAACCCGCTCGAAATCTCCGTCGGGAAGAGATTCCCATTCCAAAGCCATTATCGCGTCCGCGGTGGAACCGACCTCAGCAAAACAGGACTCAGCCTGCAGAGCTTTTTCGCTGATCACGGCAAAGGCTCTGGCTCCCCGCTCCTGCCACGCCCGGGCCTGATCTTCCGAAGGATTGCATGCCTCCGCAATTTCCAGGTCGGGATGATGCCCTCCCCAGAAAGGAGTGAAAATGGCGGGCAAAGCCCCGCTGCAGTCATAGTTTGCCCAAAGATACGCCGAGGTATCGCAGTACAGCCTGCCCTGGAAAAAGCGGGAGAACTGGAATCCCTCTGGAATCTGGTAACCTATATCAGCAAAAGACGTGTATTGAATAATATCCACAATATGCTTCATTATTCGGCGCTGAATAGGCGAAAACACCATAGGAGCAGCATCCCGGTAATTGCCGTTCGACCAGATATCAATGCGGTTTTTCATGGCTTCAAAAGTGTATCTGGGAATGGCTGTTGCCGGCCGGGCCTGGAGCATAAAAAATTCCTTTCCATCGTAGGCCCACTCGATATCCTGGTGCTGTTCCGATTCCCCCAGCGATTCAAATATCCGCAGTACAGTCTTTCCCAATTGCACGACCTCATGATCTGTTAACGCCTCAATGTTGGAACTGAAACGTTCCTCCTGCAGGCTCACTCCGCCTCCAGGTTCGGGCATAGAAAGCCTTTCTTTGCGCCCCACCCGGCGGTCCACTATGCGCGGCAAGGAATAAAAGGGTGAGGGGTCGAGATTATAGCTGTCTGGATCGAGGGCTCCATTGACCAGGGCATCTCCCAATCCAAAGCTGGCGTGAATAACCACCCGGTCGCGCCGCCCGGTCTGAGGGTCGCAAGTAAATGCTACCCCGGCAGCCCGGGTTTGCACCATTTCCATTATCACCACCGCCGGAAGAACCTCTTCGTCTTTCAGCTCGAAGCGCCGACGATAGGCCAAGGCCTTCGGCAGCCAAAGGGATGCATAGCATTCTTTTATCGCCTGGTGAAGCTGTTCCCGGCCGCATACGTTCAGGAATGATTCGTGTATTCCAGCAAAGGAAAATCTGGCGCCGTCCTCCATGGTCGCCGAGGACCGCACTGCCAGGGATTTTCCCGCCAGGCCGGATGCGGCTAACGCGCTGTCCAGCTCTTGTTCTATCTTTACAGGCAGCTTGCCTGAAGCAATTTGGGTGCAAAGTTCCTTCAGCACTGAAGTGTTTTGATCCAGATTTTCACTTGATATGCTGGAAGATATTCTCTCCATATCGGAAGCCAAGCCATTATATGTTATGAATTCCTGGTAAGCGGAGCTGTTGAGCACCATCCCTTCAGGAACATTGAATCCAAATACAGCCAGGCGGCCCAGGTTATATCCCTTGCCTCCTGCTGAATCTGCGCCGGCAGCCATCGCTTCCGGCCAGTTAAGCAAATACTTGTTTCTGATCGCCATGCCGCTCACTTCCTTTCCTGATTCTTGACGCTGTCGACCCTGGCGCTTCTTGCCGGCAGAGGCACGGTTGTACTGACACCAAACAAAAACAGGTCAACCACTTCGCCAATCTTCTCCTCCAGCGAGAATTCGCCGGGCTGCTTCAGCCAGGTAATAAAAACCGAGCTCCGCAGCAAATTCAAATATTTCACCATCATGTCAACGGTCAGTTCGTTGCGAATTTCGCCGTCCAACTGGCCCTGGCGCAATATTTCGGCAGCGATAATCTGCGTTCCGGTGGATCCCGTATAATTATCGCAATCAGTTTCGGCGATTTGCATCCTGTAACGGATGGTAATATCCGACAGTTCTGGATTGAGCGATACCCAGTGGTAAACTTTCACCAGAGAATGCATCAGCCGGCTCCGGGTATCCGGCATATTGCGGATTTCCTCCCGGCATTCCTCCGCCAGGCCTATGGAAATGCTCCTCAAGTATCCGTCTGCAATAGCTTCTTTTACCGGGTAGTAATTGTACAGGGTTTTCCTGGCCACATCGGCCGCTTCGGCTATTTGCTCCATGGTTGTGTCGTGAAATCCCTGTCGGTTGAATAAATCCATAGCCGCCTCCATGATCTTCTGCCTGGTTCCGGCCTTTTTGCGTTCCATTCGGCTCTCCCCGGCCATTGTATCATTCACCATTAATTCACCTCCAAACCCCATATGCGTTTACACTCCATGTACTTTTATACATTGTGTAAATATTTTGGATCATGGCTGTGATATTGTCAATAGTAAAATTTTGGAGGGAGCGGGGGGGATGGAGACGGAATGTTGAGAACAAGGCTGCGAAATAGCGAGGGACAGTTCCGGTTTGTAACCAGAACTGCCCCCTGGTGCTCGTTATTTTGCTGCTTCGTTTATTTGGCTTTTTCCAGCCGGGCTTTGCTTTCGGGTGAACTTATGAAGATCGGCTCCAGCAGGCTGCAGGCAAAGTCATTGCACAATCCGCAGTTGTCCACTTTCCGGTCCGTAGCGCACTTGCGTATTTCGCAGGCGTAACTGTAGCCAATCCTGGTATCTGACCTGCAGCCCAGGCAATTAATGGCTTCGGGCGGGATATCAGCAGCGTACATGACGGACCATTCATTGGCGGTTGAACGGCGCAGGTTCTCGTCATTAGTAGTCGTCGCAATATAGGCCGGGCATTCATTGCACAGCAATCCGCAATAGGACATCATTTCACTCATAGACTCTACCTCCCCGCGATAATAAACCATAATTGGCGACATGTAATTATTATAACTGAAATTATGGAGAACCTCGACTTCAATAGCCTGCGCGGCAATAAAATGCTATATTTTTCTATAACTGCCTTGATTTATCGAACCCATTTCACACAATACTAATTCCTATTGCCGGGAGGAGCCACATGGCCAGAAACATTGTAACTGACAGCACTGCTTATCTTGATGAAGAATATATTCGCAAACACAAAATCCGTGTTGTGCCTCTTTATGTCCACCTGGATGATGCTGTTTTTAAAGAAGGCAGCGGAATGAGCCACCGGGCTTATTACCAGCTTATGCGCACCCGGCCTATTTTCCCGCGGACATCCCAGCCGTCCGCCGGTGATTTTTTGGAAATCTATAAGGAAGCGCGATCTGATGATGAACTCCTGGTGCTCACTATCTCTTCAGCTTTGTCGGGTACTGAACAGTCCGCCTATGCAGCGCTGCAAATACTGGATGAACCACACGCCCGCATAGAAATATTTGATTCACGCCTGACGGCGGCTGCGCTGGCAATGATGATTTACAAGGCGCAGCGAATGCTGGACGATTTGCTGCCGACTGGCATGATTCTGCAACATCTTGTCAATCTGCCTGAATTGACGAGAACATATTTTGTCGTAGACAACCTGGAATATCTTAAGCGCAGCGGCCGCATCGGCTCCTGGGCCAAAATGCTGGCCGACGCATTTCAGATTAAGCCAGTGCTTCAATTAAAAAATGGAGAAATTGAGCTTTACCAGAAAATTCGCACCAGGCATAAGGCCCTGGCCCATATCGTGGAATTGATCGCCAAAGAAGCCGAAAACATTGAACAGCTATATGTAATGCATGTTGACTGCACAGAAGAAGCAGAAAAACTGGCCGGGCAGATCAGGACAGTCTATAAAGGCGCTATCAACCTAATGGAGGTTGGCCCGGTGATTGGCAGCCACGTTGGTCCGGGGGGCCTTGGAGCAGCTTGGATAACCGGTGATGCATATCGGGAAATGCCTTTACGGCATACTATATAATTAAAATTTACATTTTCAGGTGCCGGTTGTTACCCTTATAACATATAATCAATATGACAAATAATTATTGGGTTAAGCAAGCAGTCATCCTGACATATTGAAAGGTGGGGAAGTGTGTGGCACTTAGAGCAAAACCGGGTTCCAAATCCCTGGTAATCATGAATCAGGTTGTTTTGCCCTTTCATGCGAATGTAGCCGGCAATATGCACGGCGGAGAAGTAATGAAGCTTATGGATACTGCTGCCGGCGTGGTCGCCCAGCGGCATTGCCTGTCCAACGTTGTCACCGCCAGCGTTACCCAGCTCTCCTTCATTGAGCCGATATTTGTCGGCGATCTGGTGGTCTGCCAGGCCGAGCTGACCTATACCGGCCGAACCTCCATGGAGGTCAAGGTCAGTGTCCAGGCTGAAGATCTGGAAAAAGGCAGTATCAAGTGCGTTTCCGAGGGTTATTTCTTCATGGTGGCCCTGGATCGCAACGGTCGACCCCACGAAATTCCGCCCCTGCTTATAGAAAATGAGCAACAGCAAATCAGTTATAACGAGGCCCAGCTCCGGATCGCCAACGCCAGGGAGGCCAAGCGAAGCAAATAGAGCAGAGTGCGAAACCGGGGCCAAATAATCGAACACCGAACATATGCCGGTTAAAAATCCTCTGGTTTCGGCTCCGGCGAACGCATTTTTTTAAACCAGGACAGGGCCTTCCACTCCGCCAGGGCTTTTTGATACCTTATGTTTCGGTCAGCCTCCTCTTTAGCGCTGGTCTGGCGTGTCTTTTTATGATTTACCTCCTTACGGGCCTGTTCAATAAGCCGCTCATTGGCCTCTTTCTGCTTTTTGGCTTCAGCTTCGGCTTGGGTCTGAAAGTATTCTTCAACTTCCTCTTTGGAGTCTGATTTGCGATTACGTACTGGTGCCTGCGGTTTGGACTGATAATTTATTCTACCTTCGACCTTTTCCACTTTGCTTTTAATCTCGCGTACGGCTTCGTCATAGGCAGTATTAGTGCCCGTTTTTATGCCGATCTCAAGAAGAAGGGACTGGCTTTTCCGATAGTAATCAGCGGCAGCCGCGCTGTTGCCGTTAGCCAGCTGCATATCGCCAGTCTTCTGGCTGACGAAGGCAAGGTTCTTCAAATAGGGCGCCCGGCCAGATGCCTGCTGCGCCAGGAATTCCAGCGATTCCAGGTTCAATGCGTAATATTGGGCTGCTGCATCCCAGTGGCACAGCTTCTCGGCAATCTCTCCCGCCTGGTAGCATTCATCGGCCATGGGGCCGCGGTAAATGGTTTCTTCAGAATCCTGTGCGGCCAGCAATTGCAATATTTCTATGTTTCTCCCTGAAGTATCAAGAGCAGCCTCAAGCTGATGCTGTTCCAGGTATAGTTCGCCCAGCCCTTTGCACAAATGCGACCATAGAATCATATCGTCATTTTTGCTGCACTCATCCTCTTCAATTCTTCTGAAATTGAACGGATGTTTTAGAGCCATTGTTTTGAGCTCCTTCTCTGGAGAATCAGGCTCTTCCTTGCGGCTGGCAATTTCTTTCATGATCTCAATTCCCGATGCATAGTGGGATACCGCTGACTGTACATCCTTTTGCGCATGACAAATCTCGGCAAGCGTCCTGTGATTTATAGCCAAATCCCTCCGGAAATGAATAGAGTCTGGAGACTGACGGATGAGATTTTCGTTGGCTTCCAACCGTTCCTCAAAAACTGCCCGCGCCTCGTCCAACCTGGATTGATTCAAATAAACGACTCCGAGGGATTGATAATAATTTAATGAATCCGATTTAAATAATAAATCGTCCGGAAACAATTCGGCCAGCAGTTTTCTTGTTTCCAGCCCCTTTCGGCAACTGGCTTCAGCCTCCTCCAGCCTTCCCAAAGCGAGCAAAGTTTCTCCCCGCCTTCTGTAAGCATGGGCAATGCCCCATCGATGATTGTGAGCATCGGGTTCTAAAAGAATCAAACGCTCGAAAACCTCTATCGCTTGATGATATCGGCCTTCCGCTTCATCCATTTTTTGGCCCATCTTCTTTATGTCTCCCATCTGCATAAAGGCCGTGGCCAAACCATTCTGAACCCCTGCGCTGGAATCATCCGCTGCATCAGCCATGTGCATTTCGATAATCCTGTTTTGATACTCCTCGGCTTTATCCGTATTGCCCCGGCTTATATTTGTGAACGCAAAAAGCGAATAGCATTCCCTTAAACGGATTTGATAATCATCTTCACTGACAGAATGCCGGTTTATATTTTCCAGTATTTCCATGGCTGACTGGCAATAAGCTTCTACTGCACGCAGCTCACCCTGCCATTGTTGAATAATCATGCCCAGGTGATGATAAACCCTGACCAAATCCAGCTGATATTCAACCGTTCCGGGGTATTGCTCCTTTAACTGGATGAGAATGAACATTTCATTCAGCATGGAGGAGTTTGCAGCCTCGTAATTTAGCCTGGCTTGCTGAAAGCCGCTTACAGCTTCCAGGCTCATCGCAAATTCATGCTTGAAATCTGCGTTGCCTGAATTTTTGCCATACAAGCTCAATGATTTCGAAAAAATCATATCAATTAACTCGTGTTCTTCTTCGGAGCCGGGGGCATTCATGCGTTTTTTAATTTCTTTACTGTAGCGCCGGCACAAGGTCAGCAACTGGAAATCGTCCAATTCTTCCAGCTCCAGAAGCGCCTTCAGCCATTCCAGGCCAGATCCCGTTTCCCCGGCATACGGCTCGATCACCCGGGAAGCCATCACTTCGCTGGCGCTGGCCAGGCAGGCATCATCCAGCTCTCCTGTGTAATATCTGGCCGCCCGCACCTTGTCGTCTGCATTCAAATAGTGATACATCAGCTCGTGCATCCTCACGGGATTATCTTCCGGCAGTTTTTCTAAATAGTCTGCAATCCTGCCATGCAGGGCTTGCCTGGCACGCTGGTCGCCCAGGTAGCGCTGCTCCGCTGAAATACGGGCCTGACGATGCAGGAAATCCCACTGTCCCAGCTCTCCTCGCTGAACAAGGTGCATTCGCATATAGCGGCGCAAGCCGGCAAACTTCAGCTCGTCCCATTCCACTCCGTATATGAATCTATATGCCCCTGTGAGTTCAGCCTCTCTCATCCCATTGCGGCCGGCGGTAATGAGGCCGATAACGGCTACAACCCAGTCCCGGCCATAGATTTCTTCCAGCCGTTCGAACAGCTTCTGGAACATGACAGGTATGGTCGGCTCAAAACCTTTGACCAGGTCCAACATAAAAGATTTTATCTGTTCTTCGGGATTGCCGGGATAAGTGGCTATTTGCTTGAAATCATCGGCATCTATGGTAATCATTTCATCCACTGCCAGGTTCAGCCACAGGGGATTGCGGCAAGCGGACCGGCCCGCTTCGTCCTTATGTTCCAGGATGCCTTCGATAATAGCCGGCGGCAATTCTTTATGATATCGCTGGCTGATATTGCGGCAGATATCTTCGGCTTCGCCTGGTTTCAGGTCCCCCAGGCTTTCGCTTTCCACCCCGCGACGATGGCATTCCATACCCGGTATCGCCGTTGCTAACAGGCGGGCATTGGCCGGCCAGTGCTCGGGCAGCCAGGTTAGATGCTTCACATAATCAAACCGGTTCATTTCATTTATGGCATCGATTAATATAACCACGCGTTTGCCGGGCGCAGCCCGGTACAACAATGAGGTGAACTCCTGGAGAATTGCCTCAAAACTGCCAAATTTAGCATCCTTCGGCTTCATGCCCAGTTGCAGGCGCAGTTCCTCGCTCCAGCGCATCAGCACCTGGTCATGATTCTGGGAATTACTGGTGGTGCCTGCGGCATTGACCAGCAGCAATACATCGTCCTTTTCCCGCAATTCCCGGCATAGCCGGGCAAATATCGTGCTTTTACCAGCTCCCGGCTCGCCCTGGAGGCAAATCCCCCACTTGCCCTCATGTTTTCCCGGCAATAGCAGGAAGTCAGTATAATGATTGATGCTGTTCTGGCGGATGGATTTTATCCGGGACTGGACGCTTTCATCATCCGGCAGATTATAGCGGCTTTCGATGAACTGTTCTAAAAGTTCACGTTCTGCAGCGTACTGGCCCTGGTCCGCCTGGCCCTTTTTCTCTCTTAATTCGGCTTTGAAGGCTGTCATAATACACTTGCTAACCATCACCCCGAATTCTTCCAGGCTGGTTACCCGATTATCGTTTTCATCCCACCCGGCCGTATATTCGTAGATCCGGGGAACTCCGGTTTTGGATTCCTTTTCATATAACTGCTCAATATGTCTTTTCAGGGCTTGCAGTCTTTGGTAATCATCTGAACCTCCGGTGGCAAATTCATCGCTGTATTCTGGCCTGAGCTCAGCTGGCATCCGCTCATAGGGCAGGGGGCGGCGGAAAAAGAAAAAACTGCGGTGAGCCGGCTGTTTGGTGTTCAGAATGCCATATTCGATTTCCAGGGCGGTTACGCTCCGCTCGTTAAGTTCGTGATCGTATCCGGCCTCTTCGGCAACCTGCTTCATTCTTTCCAGGGGTGGCACCCAGCCATAGCGATCGCCCAGCAAAACGATAATAAAAGGCCGACTGCGGTCAATTTCATCCAGGCAGACCTTGAGGATCTTCATTTCTTTTTCCGCGGTATTCAGATTTTTATCAGTGAATATCCCCCAGCGAAGGTCGATGGGCTCCAGGTGGCAGTGCTCGGTCCGGAGCTTTTCCTCCAGCTCGGGAAAAACCCGCTTGCTCAGATAATCCCTCTCCGTCTGCATATCCCTGAAAGTGCTGGATATGAATACGGCCTGGTTAATCCATCGCTGTGCCATCTTAATACCTCCCCGTTTACCCTAACCAACGGTCATTATTAATCGCCTATCTTTTCATACTAATTGCTTGTAGCAGGCAGATTCCTTGATTGCTGCATAAATCTCGTATTACAGCTTGATTATGCATAGAAACCGGCAGTGACAGATGGCTATTCCACCTGCAACAACACAACCGTAATGTTGTCCCTTCCTCCCGCATTATTGGCCCGTTCGACCAGTTTCTTGCCGGCGGCTTCCAGATCCCGCGAGGCCAGCACGGTTCGACATATCCTGGCGTCGTCCAGCATCTTCCATAATCCATCTGAACACAACAGTACAATATCGCCTTTTGACAGAGTATGCCGGCTATACTCCGGGTCAATAGGGAAGCCGGCGCCCAGATCCTGGGTCAGGCTGGAAAACAGCGGGATGTTCATCGCTTCAGCAGCGCCGGGCTGCCCTGAACGCACCATTTCTGCGGCTATGGTGTGATCACGGGTCAACCTTGAAATACCGGCGGCGTTGATAATATAAGCACGTGAATCTCCTACACTGGCTAAATGCAATGTGGCACCCTGCAAGCAGGCCAAGACCATGGTCGTGCCCATCCCCTGGTATTCAGGAGTTTCCTGGCCTTTTTGCCGTATTCGGGAATGGGCGTACTGGACGGAGGTCTCCATTTGGCACCGGATAATGGCGGGCATCCCCAGAATCAACGCCATTTTATGGTTGGCAAAATTTTCCATGACGGCGTCAATGGCGGTCTGGCTGGCCACCTCTCCAGCGTTGCAGCCTCCCAGTCCGTCCGCCACCATGAAAAGGCCCTTATCTTTCGCAATGCAGAACGCGTCTTCGTTGTGCTCTCTTACCCGCCCCGGATGGGTGATACCAAAAGCCTGGCCGAGAACGGGCTGGTTTATACAAAATATCCCTTTCAGGTTGAACAAAAAGCTTTCTCCTTGGTTTGCAACCTGGACCGCTTATCCATACCGATAAAATTAGCTCCTCACTATATCTATACTGACCTGGCCAACACATTCCTGCCCGAACCAGGAATAATTTCAAAAAAAATCAAGGGGACGGTTGTTTAAATCAAGGGGACGGTTCTGGTGATTTAAATCCTGCAGGATTTAAATCACCAGAACCGTCCCCTTGATTTAACCAGTACCGTGCTATTCCTATTCCCTGGTTATTTTGTAGCCCAGCGTTATAATCGCCTTCAGGGTTTCCATGGCGGTCTGCCGGTCGTATTCCTTTTCGGATTCGGGCAGTTCATCATATGGAACCAGGCAGGGATTGGTTTTCAGCCTATCGTTGCGGTCCGGCCCCAGTGACCAGCCCTCGTTCAAACGCCCGGCTGCCCATACATCATGGGTGTTTTCCGCCAGCAATTCCGTCAGCCGCTTCAGCTCGTCATCAAGCTGAACTGAACCGGTATCAATAGGTTTGGGTATATAAGCCATTTGAGTTGCTCCTTTTTTAATGAAATCATCCGATGAACAGTTAAACAGTTCTATTCAAAAAGATTATAGGCTTTATTTTATTAAATGCCTATATTTGTGAAGCTTTAATACCTATCTGACATTTTAACATGCCGGCATAAACCGCTGCCACTCTTCCCTGCTGGTTAATCCTGAAAGCATACCGCAAATCCCGTTGCGAAATTTTCCTGTAATTTTCTGGATTTATATTTATTGAGCTTTAATTAATCATGCAGTACGATATAAAAAGTGCAAACCTGATCATCGCATACATGCACAATCGCATTGTCCCCATAACGGCGTCTCGCAAGGAGGAACAGCAATGCCAGAAGCTGATGAATACGTGACATCGATCCAGACCATCGCCGTAACCGGCGATGTTGCCATCGACCACTATGAGATAGCGCTTCCGCCTGGCAAGCCCCGATATACCTGGCAGTCTTTTCCTAACATGAATCAACTGGTGCTGCCGGGAGGCGCCCTGCTGCTGGCTGAATTCCTGCGAACCGCCAGCACCCAAAATATCGTCGCCCCCGAAATGCCCGACGACGGCAGTCCTCTTTCCGGCCAGATAGTGCACTCATTCTCCAGTCTGCAGAGCTTCCCATCCAGTGTGGGAAAGCCCCAATCCCGGCAGAATGTATATCGAGTCAAAGAATACAAAGGCTATTCCGGCCCCCCGGGCCGCCCCTCCACTCTGGCCTTTGACAGCAATAATCATACCGTTGACATGGTGGTTCTGGACGATGCGGGCAATGGCTTCAGGCAGGATGCCAGCGCCTGGCCGGCCGCAATCAGGGACGGTTCTGAACCCCTGGTACTCATAAAGCTCAGCTATCCTTTGACCTCGGGCAGCCTGTGGCAGGAAATGCAAAAAAAGCACGGTGAACGGCTTGTAATCGTAGTTAGCGCCGATCATTTGCGCTATGAGGGCATCAACATCAGCCGCCAGCTTTCCTGGGAACGCACCGCACAAGATTATATCAGGCAAATGCTCTACAATCCTAAAATGGCTGCGCTGGGCCGCTCTTCCTGTTTGGTGGTACGCTTCGGCCTGGATGGTGCCGTTCTATATACACGCAACCAGGGCAGTGTTTCTGCCACACTTTTCTATGATCCGAACGGCTGCGAAAACGATTACGAAAACCGCTTTCCCGGGGTAATGACCGGTTGCGGCACGGCCTTCGCTGCGGCCCTGGCGGCTCATATCGCCTCTGGAGGCGGACTGGCCTGCATAAATGAGGGCATCAAGCAGGGTATTCTTAGCGCACGGCGTTTGTGGAAATATGGGTTCGGGCAAGACGCTAATAGTCTCTGCTACCCATATGACCGGCTATTTCAGGCCCAGGACCCCGATGATGCAGTAATAGCTTCGGTGAAGGTTCCTGACCCGGTTGCTGACTCCACCTACTGGAGCATTCTGACCAGCCAGGAGGAATCTGATATTGAAAACCTGGCCTTCGATTATGTCCTTCGCGGTCCTAAACACATATTGACAGCGGTTCCCTGCGGCCAGTTTAGAACCCTGCGAACCTATGACCGTTCCGAAATCGAAAGCTACCGGAGCATCGGCAACCTGATCCAGGAATACCTTAATTTGGATAAGGCCCGCAAGCCCCTGTCTGTCGCCGTATTTGGCGCCCCCGGCTCCGGCAAGTCCTTCGGCGTGACCGAGGTGGCCGAAAGCATTGCCCCCGGCTGCTTGAAAAGCATTGAGTTCAACCTGTCCGAGTTTTCATCTGAAAAAGACCTTATTAACGCCTTTCACATAGTGCGGGATGCCGTTCTGTCCGGCCTGGTTCCGCTGGTATTTTTCGATGAGTTTGACTGCAGCTTAAACGGTAAATCGCTGGGCTGGCTTAAATGCTTCCTGGCCCCTATGCAAAACGGACGCTTTCGAGATGGCGAAACCGTACATCCCCTGGGTAAATCCATCTTTGTGTTTGCGGGCGGAATCTTTCCCAGCCTCCAGGAACTCAGCCAGGCAGGCAGCCGCGATGATGCCGGCCAGCCTAACCCGGAATTCAAAGGGGCCAAGATTCCTGACTTTGTCAGCCGCCTGCGCGGTTATGTTAATATCAAAGGACCCAACCCGGGTAGTGATGGATTAGACGGCTTTTACATGATCCGCAGGGCTTTGAGTCTGCGGTCGCTGATGAAAAAAAACACCCCGTGTCTATTTGACCAGGATGACCGGCTGAACATAGACGAAGGTGTGCTCAGAGCAATGATCAAGACGCGGGAGTATAAACACGGCAACCGCTCCATGGCGGCCATCATCGACATGAGCATGTTGTCAGGCCGGCTAGCATTTGAGCAGGCCGCTCTTCCCTCCGTGGAGCAAATGGACCTGCATGTCGATGCAGAAATGTTTTACAGCATCATGGAACCCGGTGTAAAGCTGGCTGAAGCCAATGAAGAGATTGCCCGGACTTTGCATGAATTATACTGCGCCAGGCATCGGGACCGCAAACCGCCGGGCGACCCATCTCTGGAACCCTGGGATGGCTTGCTGGAATGCTTCAAGGAATCCAACCGCCAGCAAGCCGCTGACATAATGAATAAAGCCGGGGCTGCCGGGTATAGACTTGCGGCCAGCACATACCCAGCAATCAATATTATTACTTTTTCCGATAGTGAAGTTGAACTAATGGCCGAGTTGGAACACGAGCGCTGGAATACCGAGCACTTTTTAGGTGGATGGCGCTATGGCGAACCGCGCGATGATGATGCCAAAATACATGACTGCCTGCTTCCCTGGCTGGATTTGCCGGAGGAAAGCAAGGAATGGGACCGGGAATTTGTGCGTGCCATACCCATGATTCTGGCAGCAAGGGGTTTTGAGCTAAATAAGATTAAATAGGCCGCGCCGGGCATCTATATATAGCAGTTGTTGTAATGGTAAATGAATGGACAGGGGGAAAATGTATGCCTACCAGCACCTGGCACAAGGATCAGATTAGAAAATATCGTACCGAGTACGAGATCTACAAAACCTACGCAGATGTACTATCGAAAATATTGGAGGCAGCCAGCCACCTGCACGCGCCCCTGGCCATTGTACAGGCGCGCCCCAAGTCAGTTTCCAGCTTTGCGGAAAAGGCCATCCGCAAACATGATAAGTATAAAGAACCATACCGCCAGCTCACTGACCTGTGCGGAGGCCGCATCATCACGCACACTCAAGATCAGGTTGACAACATATGCCGCTTTATTCAAGACAATTTTGAAGTAGACTGGGCTAACAGCCTGGATGTAAGCTCCCGCCTTTCCACCAGTGAATTCGGCTATTTGTCCCATCACTACGTTGTACAGCTCAAGTCTGATTCTGTTCTCGGTGTTGAAACGGAATGGAAAATGATCGAGAATCGCAAAGCCGAAATTCAAGTGCGAACCCTCCTGCAGCACGCCTGGGCAGATATTCTCCACGATCGAATTTATAAATCCGGTTTCAAGGTTCCAGAAGCCAGCATGCGGGACAGTGCCCGGTTGGCCGCTTTGTTAGAAAGCACTGATCGGGAGTTTGCCCAATTTACCAACAATTTCGACCGTTACAAGCTTAACTACAGCGCATATATGAAGGCCGATGAACGCCTAAGCGAGATTGACGCCTTGAGGCTAATTCTGGCCAACGAGCCGAAAAGTGAGAATAAGCCGGCCATCGCCATGCAGATTGCTTTCATTGCCAAGACATGCCACGACTGGCAGCTGGTTTGTGAAGTGCTGGAACCATATTCGAAAACTTCGACCGTATCAGATGAGAACCTGGCCGTCGAGATAAAAATAGAATACGGTTATGCCTGCTGCCGTTACAATCAAAAGGATCCTCACGGTTCGGAATATTTAGAAGGGTTGAATCTGCTTCAAAGCGTTGTGGAACCGAGTGATAGCGGTGCAATATGTCCGGAAAGCATGACCTTGAAAGAACGCAAGCTATATTCCAAGGCGCTCATTCTGTTAGCCTGGTGCTGTAAACACGGCCCGTACGGCGATGATCCCAGGCACTGCGACCGGGCCTTGCAAATGGACCCCGGCAACCCCTATATCCTGGCCCAATGCCTGTCCAACCACCTGCAACAGACCAGCATCGTCAACCTGATTCGCAGGAGCATTCTTGAAGCCATAGCTACCTGCCGCCGGCACATTAGCTCTGGCCTGGAGTTGCCCGGGGCATATTTCACCATTGGCCGCCTGCATTTTGCAGCCCGGGATTTTGAAAAGAGCATGCTGGCCTATCTGGAAGCCATTCAGTACTGCAGAATCAATAGTGACCAAACCCACCTGGAGCTTTTTAATGATGAACTGAGTTTCATTAAACATAGCGGATATGAGGGCTTATTCCCCGGGGAATGTTCATGGATCGAAAAAACCTTGATTCTGGGCAAAGCAGTGGCTTTCAAAGAACCCGCTTCAATACAGGCGATCCGGATCTATGCCCGAAAAAATCTATTGCTGGGAAATAGTGTAGATCTTAACAACCTCGAAACCACCATGGCCCGGGCCATCAAGAAGCCCGTATTAATCCTGGCTGGCGGCACTTTTCTATCTCCCCCGGCTCGCATTTTGGAGTCCGAACCCCTGCTTAAAACCGCGCTGCGTGAATTCTCTGGTACGATTATATCTGGAGGAACCAACAAAGGGGTGCCCGGGCTCATCGCATCGGTAGTGGGCGAGCTTAACAAGAATCAAGAAGCCAATATTACCCTGAGGGGATATGTGCCGGTTGACCGAACCAGTGTGTTATCAACTACAGTTCATAAAATATTTACCGTTGTCCAAACCGAAGAACACGGATATGGCATCGGCCACCCGCTTCAATATTGGTTCGATTTAATCGCTTCAGATATTGAACCTGCAGATGTCACCCTGGTGGGAATTAGCGGAGGGCAGATTGCGAGTATGGAATACCGCATGGCCCTGGCGTTGGGTGCCCGCGCGGCGATTATTGAATCCAGCGGCCGAGCCGCCCAGGAAATCTTCCGGGACGATTGCTTTAATCAAAACCCCGATCTTATCAATGTTCCCTTTGATCCTTACACGCTGCGCGCCCTGATTATCTCAACCGAAACCTTGCGTGGCAAAATGGACGGAGATTTTGCAGAACACCTTGATGACGCCGCTCAGCAAATACATGAAAAATATCTGCAGAATATGGCTCCTTCAGATCCGTCGCTTCAATCCTGGAGCAAGCTTGACGAAGGATTAAAAGAATCCAACCGCCACCAGGCAGCATATTGCGTTGAAGTATTGAGCAGCCGCCAATACGCGATCCGGAAAGTTAAAGGTCATGCTGTCCGGCCAAAATTTACTAAAAAGGACATCGAGATTATGGCCGAAATCGAACATGGCCGCTGGAATGCAGAAAGGCTGCAGAAAGGGTGGCGCTATGGGCCTGAAAAAGATGTTGCCAATAAAATATCTCCCTGGCTAATACCCTGGGAGCAATTGCCACCCGACATCGCTGGCTATGACCGCAATAACATCAGCAATTACGGCGATATGCTGGAAAAACTGGGATTTGAAATATACAAGGTAAAATGACCAATGGCGGTAGTTTCATACCTGATTCCCTATGTTTTTTAATAGATTCAGCATATCATCCGGCAGAGGGGACTGCAGTTCGATGCGTTGACCGCTCCGGGGATGATCAAAAATAAGGCGCGCGGCATGCAGAGCCTGGCGGTTAATGAAAAGGCTGGGGCTGCCGTACAGCGTATCTCCGCACACGGGATGCCCATAATGGCTCAGATGAACCCGGATCTGGTGAGTGCGCCCGGTGCCCAGAACCAGTGAGAGCAGCGAATGAGATGCAAATCTCCGTATCACCGCAAAGCTGGTCAAAGCTTGCCGCCCCTCTGCTGCCACGCAACGGGCCGCGCTGACATGCGGTTCGTGGTGAATTATGGGAAGGTCAATCACGCCCTGGTCTGGACCCACCACCCCTTCAACCACGGCAAGATAGCTGCGGGATACCGCGCCCTTCCTTTGCTGCTGATATACTGCCTGGTGGGCGTATTGGCTTTTACCAACCAGAACCAGCCCGCTGGTGTCCTTATCCAGGCGGTTGATGGGCCGGAACCGGCAGTTCCGGCCGTTTGATTTCCAGTAATAGGCTACGGCTCCAGCCAGGGTCACCTCATCTGGATCTCCGCTGGGATGGATCTTCAAGCCCGGAGGCTTATCCACTACCAGGTAATCCTGGTCTTCGTAGCAGATATTGAGGGGCAGATAAAAAGCCGGCAAACCGCATTCTTCATCCAGCTCAACATCGATTGTAACCAGATCTCCAGCCTGCAAACGGTAGTCAGTCCTGGTAAACCGGCCGTTGACCATGATCCGCTGCTGGGCTTTGAGCTGATTTAAAAGACTGCGCGACAGGCGAAACCGGTGTTTCATGACATCGCGTAAAAATATGCAGCTGTCCCCAGCCTGGACTGTGTATTGAAGGGTGCCGTCACTCAATGGCTTGCCTCCCGCCTGCGGCCCTTTTAAGGTTCGTTTTGCCCACTCAAGTGTAGTGGCTGAAGCCGATCATAGAACGCTTGCTCCGGGAATCAGCGCTGCAGTTTGAGCCAATTCCATCGGCTGGCATTTAATGCCAGGCCTCTAGTTAAGCGGTCTTTCATTAACGAAATCCCCTGTTTTCTCCCCCATCAAGTCGAATTGCACCATGCCGCCGTCTCCCCAGCCGGCTACCGGCGCTGCCAGCCCGGCTCTGATATGAATGCCGTCATCCAGTATCACATCCACCCGGTACAGCGGCAATGCCGGCAGAGCCCATTCATTGCGTATTTCTGATGGTGCCAGTAAATCCAGATCGCTGTTGTTAAGCAGCCATCCTCCATATTTGCCTGATATATCACCGTCATAAACCCGTCCGAAGGTGTGATCAGCTTCCAATTCAGCTTCGACCACCTGTGTTTCTCCCTTATAAGGCTTTTCTGCATATCCCTTGTCCAGCCACCATTGATTCACATCAGCTGCTTCGTAAACCTTCACTACCCGGGCGTCTATGCCATCAAGATACAAGCTGGGCTGGTCGCTGACCAGGACACAGTTACGGCTCGCATCCCACTGCACGGTTCCACCAAAGGATTCAACCACGATGCGCAATGGAACATAGACCTTGGAGCCAAAGCTGGTCGCGCTGACATCCAGAACAACCTGTCTGCCGTTAATTATCGCCAGCTCCTTCTCCATTGGAAGTACGGCAGTCTCGTCCCCCCGCACCAGCTCCATGCTCTGATCCGTGTTATTCTGTGAACACTCGATCAACAGTTCTTCGGAGAGCTCATCAAGCGGTACCAGGACTCTTTCGTTCATAACCACCGGTGCATCTCCGCTGACCTTGTCCCCGTTAATAAGATAGCTGACTTCGCCGCCGCCCGGAAACGGGCTTGCAGCTGCAGCTATCCCGCCAGGAACAAACACCAAGGCAACCAACAGTACCAGAGCTGAAATACGAGCTGCGCTCCCAGGCCCGTTTTTGTTGATTTGAACATTTGTCTTCACCCAACCACCCTTTCATATTATTTATTACCCTGATTATTCCGCCGCCTTGAAATTATACAAGGGGATGATTCTTTCATTTACTCTCCATTGCGAATAACACTAACGTGTTATTTTGTCAGAATACATGCTGACAATCCATTCCTTCTGGCCATAGAGCGTTTTAGAATTGTGTTTATTTTGTTAGTTTATCACGATAATCGAAGGTAAACGACACTTTTGCATATTGACATATCCCATATCCTTACATATAATAAGACCCATAATACTTTTCCGGTTTGAAAGGTTTGTTTTATGAAAGTGAAAAACCTCCTGGTGGTGAACCGGGTGAAAAATGAAGCAGCCAGCCTGATCAAGACCAGCGGATGCAAAGGCTGGACCATGGCCACCCTGGCCAAAAGGTCCGGAATGGCCAAGGACACCCTGTACCGTATATATCCATCCAAAGAAGCCCTCATCAGGGAGATCGTCGTCGACGGAATAATTGAATACCAGGGAAAGGTGCGGCAGTTGCTGGAAGATGACCGCCAATACGAGGATCGTCTCCATGAGCTGATTATTGAGTTTGCGTTTTTTGCTTCCCGGCTTTCGGTTGATAATATGCAAGCAATATTCCTGGAGTATCCGGCTATTGAAGAAGAGATCACCCAGGCCAGCAGCCAGTATTATGATGCAATAACCAGTTTTTTCGAAAAAGGCAAGCGACAGGGCTTCTTGCGCCAGGATACCGATATCGCCATTGTTATACGCATGATCAACGCCTATACCCTGGACGCTCTGAAATTTCACGACCGTGAGGCCATCGTCGCGGATATTCAGAAGATGGCGGACTTTCTGCTGGATGGAATAAAATCGCCGGTAAAACCGGTTCGATAAGCACGGGGAGGTGCCATGAGATGAGCTTTGAAACCCTATTTTACATCTATTTTATCAATGCCGTCCTGCTGATCGATCATGAGATCGATTCTGCTTACTGGCAGGAATGGAACCTGATCAAAGCCTTGAAGCCGTCCGGTATCAACGGTTTCCTGATCATTCATGTCCCCATGCTGTTCCTTATTCTCGGCGGGCTGGTGCTGGTGCATGATCAAAGCTATTGGGGCCTTATCCTGTCAATTGCACTGAGCGCAGGTGGCATATATGCCTTCGCTTTTCATTCCTATCACCTGATCAAGGGCAGAGCAGAGTTTAACACTCCCCTGTCGAGGGTGCTGCTGACATCGACACTGGTTGTTTCATTAGCCCAGACCGCCCTGAGCGCCTGGCTGATGATAGCCTAGCACAGAAGCTTTTATGTGTGCTATTTCTTATAAAGGGAAAATGTAACCGCCATGCCGGCAATGGCTATGGCCCACACGTAATACTGATATTCAGGCCTGATATAATCGAGCAGGTAAGCAAACACAATTAAAGAAGCGGTCACAACGCAAAACGCCTTAATCAAACCCATTTGATTCGAGCTTATATTATCAACCCCTCGTCGGATTATTATCCGCTCATATTCAACAAGCTGACGTTTGGGCAGATTTCTTTTCAGTCCAATCACATCGGCCATTATGGATGACTACAAGCGCGATTAGTATTTTTATTATACACTGGATCTGGCAATTGGTAAGAATTGAACCATAGTTCCCTCCTGCTCCTGGCATGCTGGTTAAATAAATGGCATAGCTTCTTCCCGCCTAATCCTGGGGGCTTTCAGCAAAAAAACGCAGAAGGAAATGCTGGATACTTCAGATTAAATTGCCGCATTGCGGTAAGGGAATGGCTGCCGGATAAACAATGCTTTCATAAGCTTTAATTTACGGGCTGGTTGGAATATAATCCTGTCTTTGACACTTGCAGAAGGCGAAAAAGCCCCGCAAGCACCTATTATAGGGGATTGCGGGGTTTCTTTATGCAAATAAAAAGTGAGTAACGTTTGCTTAAGACTTAGTAACCTTAAAAATATTTTTCGCCTGTCGAGTGGTCAGTATCTGGTAGTCAGTACGGAAGCCAAAAGCATCATGAAGGCTGTCGGTGAAATCGGTTCTCGTGTAGGTTGGAACGAAGCCTTCGCCCTTGATTTCGTGAAAATTCATGTCCCGCAGACCCTGAACAATCTCGCTGCACGTGTATTGTTCCTCCAGCCGCTTTTCCAGGAGCCTGTATACCACCAAGGCGATAAAACAGGTCATGAAATGCGCCGTTATCCGGTCATCGCGACTAAGGTACACTGGCCGGGCTTTGAACTCGGTTTTCATGATCCGGAAGCACTCCTCGATCCGCCAGCGCCGCTTGTTTATCGCCAGAACGGTTGCAGCGTCGCCATCAAGGTTGGTGCAGACCGCGTAGAAACCGTCAAAAGCCTCCTCTTTCCCAATGACAGTGTTGTCAATTTCATATACCGCCTTGCTGGCCACCTCTCCTTCTGAAGTGACACTGGTTTTCTTGATAAAACGCTTGTAGTCGTTTTGGTTCACCTTATTCAGCTTGCCCAGATTCGTATCCAGGACTTTGTGGGCTCTCTCAATTTGGGCATTTCTGATCTTTCGCTGGTAGTTTTGGTACTTGAGCGAAAAAGACACGATGAGCTTCTGTTCCAGCCCGTCTTCCACAATCCAGCGCTCCTTGTAAAAAGTCTTCTCCCAGTCCTTCTCCTCATCAAGCATATCCAGACTGTATTTTGAGCTGTCGCCAGGCAGGAGCCAGCCTTCAGGGCTTAAGGCCCATTCCTTCAGGTGCTTCTTCAGCTTCTTGACTGACTGCGTAGTTATGAAAGCACGGTCGCCCTGGTTATTGAACTTGCGGTTGCTATTGGAAGCGAGCCCGGCATCAGTACAGACGATGAACTTGGAGCAATTAAAATCGGACAGTATTTTTTCCTCCAGCGGCTTTAGAGTCAGCTGCTCATTAGTATTGCCTTTGCCAATATATATAGCCAGGGGTATCCCGTCCCCATCCATGAACAGTCCCATCTGGACGATGGGGTTGGGGCGATGCTCCTTGGAATAGCCGTATTGCTTGATGCCTGACTCCTGCTCTATTTCAAAGAAATAGTTGGTGCAATCGTAATACAGCACCTTCGTATTCCTCTTTGAAACAGCCAGGCTGTTGGCGTAAAGGGAAGCCTGGATAAAATCGGCCTCCTTGGCGATAACCTCCAAAGCACGGTAGATTTGGTGGAGGTCAAACGAAGGCTGCTCCATGAACATGGAGGAATCCTGGTATGTAGAAAGCTTGGAAGAAGGGTAGATGATCCTGGCGTAGACCAGCCTGGATAGGATGGAGTCCAGGTCGAAAGAGAACTTGTATTTTTTAGCGATGGTTTGGCACATTTTATCAAGCTTGAGCTCGTGATAGATCTTTTGCAGGAACAGGTAGCCGCCATTGAATAACTGCTGCTGGCCTTTATCAATAATCTTGACCGGTGAATACTTGACCAGGACTTCACGCTTGTTCTCTTTTTCCTGCCGGTTAAGCTCCGCGATGTACTCTTTAGCCCATTCATAAGGATCTTGCCCGCCCAACTTATCCAGGAGTTCAGCGTACGTGCCAAGCTTTTCCACGATCTTGGAGGAATGAACGCCATTCACATAGGTGGACCTTATTACATAAAGCGAAGCAGCATTTTTAGATTTAGTAACCTTCAACCGCATCAAAACACCTCCAATCCCTTATATTATACCGCTGTACTCAACTGTACTCAACTGTACTCAATAGCAAAATGGTAAAATTGACAAAAAAATAAGCCCCTGTCGGGCTTTTCAAGGCTTTTTCTTCTATTCAACTGTCAAAGACCCGGGAATGACTGCCGGATAAACAATGCTTTCATAAGCTTTAATTTACGGGCTGGTTGGAATATAATTAAAGGGTCTATTTAGCCATGGGATAATTTACCATCGAGGTTGTTCTTACACCAAAGACCTATTTTGTGTTATAATAAGTAGGCGGCGTGTAGTTTCGATAACGTAAATCAACTTGTCGAAGCTGCATTTTTTATTTTTCAAATGTGCGTCCTATAGGCTGTTTGAAAGTCCCGGAACAATAAGGAGTAGGCTATGTTTAAGGTTAATGATTATGTTGTGTACGGTTCCACAGGGGTATGCCAGATTACAGATATTCGCACAGAAGAATTCATCAAAGGCGATGAAGCCGAATACTATATTCTGCAACCCGCATATAACAATAATATGACAATTAAAATCCCTGTGAATAATCCTAAAGTTTCGATGAGGAAAGTGATTAAAAAGGATGATGTCCCCTTATTGATTGCGATGATGCCGGATAAAGAGACCCTTTGGATAGATGATGACAAGCTCAGACGGAATAATTTCCTTGCCGCCCTTAAAACCGGAAAAAGCGAAGAGTGGATTAAGATTTATAAGACGATTTATAACGAGAAAAAGGCGCGGTTAGAAATCGGCAAAAAGCTGGCAAAGACAGACGAAGACATCATGAACGCCGCTGAAAAGCAACTGTATGAAGAGGTGGCAATTGCTCTGGAAATTACACCCGACGAGGTTGCGCCCTATATTCTTGAGCACATTTCATAAGCAATAAATGCTTCGAATTGCCAGACTCGATGGAGTTATTGATAGCAGATTCGAGCACTTTTAAATAACGATTTTTATCAATACAGGGATGAGTTGCACAAAAATGCAAGCCATCCCTATTTTATTTGGGTCAAGCTCTGCTGGCGATAGACTTTCGGCTGGGACTAGTCTAAACCCATTTCCTTAATATCTAATAGCGGATTAACGGTTAAATTGTTTGCTCTACCTTTTCCATATGATATTCCGAAAAAGAGTGTATCTTAACCTCAATAAGCAAAATTTTCTTTTCCAGGCTATAAATCATCGGACTGAACAAAAAGGTATTAAGCCCAAATCCCATCAGCAGAGCAACCATGGCCAGGGCCACGGTCGGCCCAAGCTTGCTTACCTCCTGAATCCCAGACAGTACGCCAATCAGGGCCAGGATGAAAATGGTTGCGGCCCAGAGCAGGCAAGACCTGTGCAGATTGCGCGCCACCAGCAGTCCGGTCTGATAAGCTAGCTGGCGATTTTCATCAGGGTGGCTGGCAAAGGCATCTGCAAAGGCCGCGGATATTTCTTTCCAGCTAAAGGTAAAGGCCGCACTGACCAGGGGACCAAGCAACAGGGGAATAGCGGCGCTTATCTGCACCAGGGCCCACACATTACCGCCTTCCATCAGAAATACGCCCAGAGCGATTAAAATCGCCAGGACAACCATCATAGCTTTCTTCACGGCTCAACACTCCTTCCAAATTCTAAAATACCGGCCTGGACATTTTGCCGGAACTGCTGACCCAGGATTACAGTATTGCGTCCCAGCGTATCCGCGGCCTGAAGCCGTTCCGACGGGGGAGCGCAGAAAACCAATACGGCCAGCAGTGCAGCCGTCAGTACATAGCTATTTAGATAGCAGTTGGCTGAACGTGATTCAGGTCTTTTCACAACTGGTTCTGCCATAGCCAGACCACAACGTGCGATGACCGAGGACGTAAAATCCTCCGGGCATTTGGAATAGGGCATACCTTGCAGCAGTCGCCTGTCTGTGTGCATGTTCAGTCACCTTCTTTCAAATACTCTCTAAGCTTGCGGCGTGCGGAGTGCAGGCGGGATTTTACCGTGCCGGCCGGGATATCCAAAATTACCGCTATGTTTTGTTCCTTAAGATTGAGGTAGTCTTTCATCAGTACCAGTTCTCGCTCCCCGGGATTGAGGCGATTCAGAGCTTCAATCAGGCGCTGCCGCTCATCCCAGCGCGGGTAGGGATCATGCTCCAGGCTAACGCCCCTTGCGGAGTCCAGATCCACCGAATCTGGCGGACGCGCCCGCCAGTAATTAGCACAGGCATTATGCGCAATGTGATATATCCAGGTTGATAGAGAGCCTCGGCTGGCATCATACTGGCCGATGCAGCGATAAACCTGGACAAATACATCCTGGGCCAGCTCTTCCGCATCGGAGGGCTGGGCGCTCATGCGCAAACAATAGCTGAATATCCGGCTTTTATATTCCTCAACCAATCCTTCAAATGAGGCTATATCGCCGCTTCGGATTTTTCTTGCCCTGATCTCATCTACATACCGCATCATGATCCGCCTTGCATCTTTGTCGAACTGGGTGCAGCAGCATACAGCGCCCTCCCGATCCCAGACTGCCTGCACTACGGACGATTCACTGCTGGCGGCTTGCTAACTGCTTTTTATTCCCTGCCTTCTGACAGTATATACACTACAATTGTGAAAATGGTTCACCCTTAAGAAAAATATCTTTTTGTCTACGGCATGTGATGGTTGGTGCGAGGAGGCGTTTTTGCTTCAAGCTGGTCATTCCAGTTATAATTAACCAGTCGTTCAGGATGGCCTGACGGCAATCAGTGACCATTGCGAAAGGAGGACTTTTTACCCAATATTGAAGTTAAAATGTCCGAAATACGAGGAGCACTGCGCTTTATGACGATTGAAATACTGTGGTTCTTTTTTATTTATGCTTTCATCGGATGGTGTACTGAAGTCGTGTATGCCGCAGTCGAATCCGGAGAATTTGTAAACCGGGGTTTTCTGAACGGCCCGCTTTGCCCAATTTACGGAGCAGGGATCATATTCGTAGTCTATTTATTACACCCGGTTCAAAATAATATTCTATATATGTTTATAGGTTCGGTCCTCATTACCAGCGGGATTGAGCTTGTGGGCGGGTTTGCGCTGGAGAAAATATTTCATCACCGATGGTGGGATTATTCTGACATGCCATTCAACATTGGCGGTTATATTTGCCCGCAGTTTGCACTCGTCTGGGGGCTGGCATGCCTGCTGATCGTAGATAGAATCCACCCGCTGACTATTTCAATCGTTGGCTTGATACCGATGGCGGCAAGCCAGATTATACTGGTAGTCCTGGGCACACTGTTCATTGTGGATCTGATGGCAACGGTTAATTTCATTTTCAAATTGAATAAAAACCTGGAAATTATTGATGAAATCAGCCTGAAAATCAAGGAAGCTTCAGACAGCATGGGCGAAAACCTGGCTAACGGAGCCATTGCCCTGGCGAATAAGACCGCCGATGTGGAAGAACGCTTGGAAGCACAAAAGGAATTGCTGGAAGCAGATGTTTCTGAAATTAAACATGCGCAATTACAGGCCATGGCTAATCGGAAGCAAGAGTTGGCAGAGCTTTCTAAAACCTACAGAGAACTGTTGGAAGCCACTCCTCTTACACATATACGCTTGCTGAAAGCATTTCCGGGACTAAAATCATTAGAGCACAATGAAGCCCTGGAAAAGATGAAACATGCCATTCGAAGTGGCTTGAGATCCGCTGGCACTTCAACTGACAACAGCGAACGAGATGAAACCAGCTAGAACAGCATGATGAAAGTACTGTAGAACCTCGGGGACCGATATTCCGCGTCGGTAAGAGGGCTGATGATGTTAATAACGCTCTACTCAGCTCGGACGACCATGTTGCCTCCCTGTCTTTTCGCTTTATACATGGCATCATCAGCCTTTTTAAGAAGCTGTTCCGGAGTTGAGTACTGGCTGCCGGGTAAGCCGGCCGCCACTCCGATACTTATGGTTAAAAATCCATATGGCGACCTTTTATGAGAGATGCCCAGGCTCTCCAGGGAACTGCGGATGGTTTCCGCCAGCTCGGCTGCCGGGCCCGCCTCGAAACCGGGCAGAATCAATACAAATTCCTCACCCCCGTAACGAGCGCTAAAATCTCCAGCCCTTCGGGAATGGGCCGATAAAATCAGCGCAATCCGGCGCAGGCAGTCATCACCGGCCAAATGACCGTAAAGATCATTATAATACTTGAACAGGTCGATATCGAGCATGGCCAGGGCCACAGAATGCCCGAGCCGCGAAGCCCGCCTCCATTCATAGTCCAGTATTTCATCGAAATATCGCCGGTTGGCTATGCCGGTCAATGCATCAGTGTTGCTCAAGACCCGCAATTTGCGATTGGCTTCTTCCAATTCACGAGTTTTTTCTGACACCAGTGCTTCCAGTTCCTCGGCCATTTTCTTCAGTGACTCTTCATGCTCCACCCGGCCGGTCACATCTTCGATAAAGCCCTCAATGTATATCATTCGACCAGATTTATCGAAAACCGAAATCGCGTTTATGGAAACCCAGATCAGGCGCTTATCCTTTCTAATTATCCGGACAACCCGCTTCTCGACCTTTTGCTCATTTCTCAAAGAGGCGATAATCTCCAGCAGTTCCTTCCGATTATTGAAAAGCGGCCCGACCATATCACCAGTGACCTTTTGTGCTTCCTCCATGGATTCATATCCCACTATATCCATAAACGCAGGGTTGGCATCCAAAAGAAGGCCCTGCGGGTCGAACTGAAATATGCCATTCAATGCATTATGGAAGATATTATAATACCTTTCCTCGGCTGTCTTCAGATCGAGGATGGTCTTTTGCAATTCCGGATAATAGCTCTTATGAATGGACCGCTCGCCAAAACCCAGAATCCTGTTAAGCTGGTCATCCGGATTTTCATCTGGTTCATAAGGATTCTTCATAAATGACCTCTATATCCCGTATACTGGCACTGCGGGGGTTGGTAGCCAGGCAGGCGTCCTTGCAGGCATTTTGGGATAAAATTCCAATATCACCGATGCTGACTCCGACCGCTCCCAGCTTGTTGGTTATTCCCACGGCTTTCTTTAGCTCGACGATTCTTTTCATAAGCAAGGCTTTCTTCTTCCGGCCGGGCAGGCCCTTGATTTCCAGGCCCATTTCCATTGCGATCTGATCATATTTTTCCGGTATAACATCATAATTGAACCCGACTACGTGTTCGAAAAGGATAGAATTGCATTCCCCGTGCGGCAGGTCCAGAAAACCTCCCAGGCTGTGAGACATGGCATGAACTGCGCCCAGGATGGCATTAGAAAAGGCCAGCCCGGCTTCCATGCTGCCCAGCGTGATATTGCGGCGCACATCCATATCAGCAGGATTCTTGACGATCTGCTCCAGGTTGGCGTTAAGCAAACGTATCGCCGCCAAAGCGTGTATATCCGTCATGGCCGAACTTCCCCGGGACACGAATGCTTCCACCGCGTGAGTCAGGGCATCTATACCCGTGCAGGCGGTCAGATACATGTCCATGGTTGTCGTTGTCTCGGGATCGACCAGGGCGATATCCGGCACCAGCGATTTGCTGATGATCGAAATCTTCACTCTTTCCACGGTATTAGCAATTATGGCAAACTGAGACACATCAGAAGAAGCCCCGGCCGTAGTCGGAATAAAGATCAGCGGAGGGCAAGGAAAGTCAATCGTATCAACTCCCTCAAAATTAAGGATCTGCCCGCCATTGGACGAAATAATCCCGATTCCCTTGGCGCAGTCCATTGGGCTGCCGCCGCCGATAGCCACAATCCCGTTGCAATTCTCGCTGCGGTAAAAATCGGCTCCCCTCATGACCTCGTTTGATCGAGGATTGGGCGTGACCGCAGAATAAACCAGGTACTCCAGTCCTGCTTCCTCCAGGCTCCGGGTGACGTCATCAACCCATCCAGCCGCGATTATGCCCGGATCAGTCACTACCAGCGCCCGGCTGACTCCCATATTGCTGGCATACTTGCCGGCCAGGTGCCTTGAGCCGTCGCCAAATACTATTTCTGGAGCTACGAATTTTCTTAAAATCAGTTGACCCATTTTCCCCCCCTGATACAGGCGAATTGTCGCAGTAGTACTAGATATTATTATATAACCTAATATTAAGAATTGATAGATAATCGGCTTAAATCAGGTATTTAGTCCTATGCAGCCTGGTTTTATGGAGGTCAGGGCATGGTATGAGGTTCTCTAAAAATTGTTTAAAGCCGCACCGAAAAAGACAAACCGGCTCCCTTTCAGAAACCGGTCTGCTCCTTGAAGATTAATGGCAGGGTGAAATGATGCAGATCATCGGTGATCAGCTATTACCAGCTGCAGGTATTATCAGCATGCCAGATGGGCGTTCATTTCGCGGTTGAGCTTCAGCCAGGCTGTCTGGGCCATGCTGAAATCATCGTTATGTTCCTCAACCTTGCCAGCATAGCATGCAAATTCGTCTTCCAGATCCATAAAGCGCGGTTCATCCAGGTATCCCGCCATATCCCGGCTGGCCTTCTTAAGCTCTTCCCTTATTCTCCACGCCTGGTATTGGAATCCTGATCTATTGGTAATATACAGCAGCAACGGCTTATAACGAACCCAGCCGATGGAAGCTTTTAAAAAGCGCTCGCCAATGGACTTCTGTTCGAAATCAATGACATCAAGGTTTTGAGGAAGAACCCCCTTCAAAATTCCCGGATAGCGCATGAAACCATCATGGAAAGTATATACCGGCACTTTCTGTATTTTGTAATCCGACAGGCAAGTGGCCAGAAATGAGTCTTCTCCACGAGCCTGGGGAGGATTGTAAAAAGGCGGTATGCACTGACCCTGGTAAAAATATTTTAAATTCAGGCACAGATTGGAACCGGAGATAAATTTAACGCCGTTGGTTTTCTGTACTTCAAAAGCCTTTGGTTCATGCAATATCTGCTCCGATCCGTAGGTAACCCCCCCATCAGCCATAACCCGCTGTATGGATTCCCAGTCGACGATATCATTGCTGACCGCTTCGATAAATGTCTTGAATTGCTCTTGCGTATAATCAGCTCCAAAGCTGAAACTCGGGATAGGAGACACATATCCGCAATGATGACCGTGGGTTATGGCCGCTTCTCCTATATGCGCCATGTGGCCGCCTATGACATCCTGACCATGCCACAATGCCTGCCCGTTGCCGGCCTTGCTGACTGCCAGGGGATATTCGTCGTCATCTATAAATAAAAGATAATCGGCATTTTCATAAAGAGCCGTGTATACCAGGGCGTTGCGCATGGCGGCATAGCCATTCTCAAAGAGCAAAGAAGCTTCGCGCTCATCAATAGTGCCTTCCGATACCAGGCGCTCCCGCAAATCACACATGTCTTCTTTGCCGATAAAGCGAATTGCATCCACCCCTTCCAGGGAGCCAGGATCAATATCCAGGAAATCTTCCCGGGCTGCCCCGGAATAGGTTAAGTCATAGCACACCAGAACTATCAACCTGAGTTTCTGGTTTTCCCGCTGTGAACTGCTGGCATTATATGCCGACAGGTAAGTAGCAAGAACATTTTTAAAGTGCTTGCGACCCGTAGCGAAAGCTAGAGCAAGTGTTTCCGGCTGGTTGCCCCTTGTCTTAACTGCTTTCTTCATGGTTCCAGTCTCCTTTCGTCAGACCCCTCTCGCTGGAATGCCGGCGACGCCGTTTTAGAATCTAGCTGCCTGGCATTCATAAGGCTTTTTGGCCATATCAAATCGCCAACGAAAAACTCCTTTTTAGCCATAGCACAAGCACAATGGCAAAAAAGGAGTACCAATCAAGCGAATCGTTAATAACTATGAAGCATATCCAATTGTAACGTGAACTTCATTGATTTTGACAAGTCGTTATTCGAGATGATCAAGGCCCTTTGAATGAAATCCGAAGCAGATGACCAACCTTCTGGCTGGCCACAATATCAAGCATCATATTTCAACAATAATACCCCGTTGGTGCCCTTTCGTTAACGCTTACGAGATTAGCTGACGGATTCGGGTTGAAAATGGCTAAACTAACCCTACTTGTCACCTGGGACAAGATTCACCCCAATGATGGTTCTCCCGCTCGCCGTGGCGACTCAGCGTTTTTGCCGGTGTCTTTGACATGACTGTGAAGTTATCTGACTATCACGGGTATAAGCATATCACATATTTCTATATTTTTCTACATGCGTGCACGAACGCAGTCGTATGTCGTCGAATTAACAATCAGTCTCTCATTTTTACCCAATTTTAACCTGGCATTACCCTTACTGAAAACATCACCCCATAGAATTATGGTATGGACTTGCTGACATAAGCGGCTACATAATTTTTGAGAGGTGTGATTACATGTCATCCTGGATTATTTCGAACGTGTGGACAATTCTTCTGGTCAGCGTACTGCTTCCGGCTGCCCTTTGCTTTGTGCACCTGCTGGTCTGGGGACCAGTCCGGCTTGCTGGTGATACCCCGGTCCAAAATATCCGGCGCTTCAATAAATGGGAGCGTATCATGCATTGGGTGCGGCTGATCTCGTTCTTCGCCGCTATCATCACCGGAGCGATACTGGCGGCCAAGCTTAGCGATGCCCGGATAATCAAAGAAATCCACGAGCCGATGGTCAAATTGTTCTTGCTGGCGTCCATAATTGCCGTGATTTTCTGGTTCAAAGACATGCTGCCCCGCGGCCATGACCGCGAATGGCTGGCTCACAACGGCGGCTATTTCTCCCGTTCCCATGAAAGTTATCCCGCCGGCCGCTTCAACGCCGGTCAGAAGATATCTTTCTGGCTGTCGCTTATCCTGGTCCTGGCCGCTTACATCAGCGGTGACAACCTGCGCGAAGGAGGCACTGTGATGCTGGCCGTCCATATTGCAACCAGCCTGATTCTAATGGCAGTGGTTATGGTTCATGCCTACCTGGGCACGGTGGCCAATCCAGGCACCGCCGGTGTTATCATCCATGGAAAGGTTAGCCAGGCATGGGCCCGGCATCATCACCCCCGGTGGGATTACAAACTGGTTGACGAAAGCTGATATCCTCCAATCAGGTCCACGAGCTCACTGCCGAAGAATTTAACAGCTAATCCTTGATTCCTTTTATGTACATTGCAGGATTAACTGTTATATAATGTCAGTGTAGAAAAGCAGGTTAGTGACAGCTCGTAAATATCATGGCAATTAATGGCAGGATGGCAGTTAAGCAGGATAATACCCGACGAATCTCAAATATTTTGCGCATCCTTCTGGATGCGCTTTTTTATTGGCCGCGCTGCCCGGGTCACCAGGATTTACTGAGTCCATACGAACTAACTGCTGGAGCATGAGCGTGAGCATAAGCAGAGATTAAAAAGCAGAAGGAGTGAATGACTGGTGGCAAATATTAAATTTCATTATGGTGACGAGGTTCCCCTGGAAATGCACAAAGTCCGTATCGTTCAGAAATTACGCCTGGTGCCGGTTGATGAGCGCTTGCAAGCCATAGCCGATGCTGGCAACAACACCTTTTTACTGAAAAACCGCGATGTATTCATGGATATGCTCACCGACAGCGGCGTAAACGCCATGAGCGATCAGCAGTTGGCATCCATGATGGTGGCAGACGACAGCTATGCCGGTTCGGAAACATTCACCAGGCTGGAAGACAAAATCGTCGAAATATTCGGGACCGAGTATTTCCTGCCCGCCCACCAGGGAAGGGCCTGTGAAAACATCATATCCCAGGTTTTTGTGAAGCCGGGCTCCATAGTTCCGATGAATTACCACTTTACCACCACCAAATCCCATATAGTCATAAATGGCGGCGTAGTAGAAGAAATCGTCATTGACGAAGGCCTGAAGGTCGAAAGCGACTATCCCTTCAAAGGCAATACCGACATCGATAAGCTCAAAGCTTTAATTGCCAAGCACGGCGCGGAAAAGATACCCTTCCTTCGCCTGGAATCAGGCACCAACCTGATTGGCGGGCAGCCTTTCTCACTGCAAAATATGCGCGATGTCCGCCAGGTATGCCAGCAGCATGGGATCCTGGTAGTGTTGGACGCCAGCCTGCTGGCTGACAATCTTTACTTTATCAAGGTTCGGGAAGAAGCCTGTAAAGATATGAGCATACGGGAGATTACCCGGGCAATGGCGGACCTGTCCGACATAATCTACTTCTCCGCCCGCAAGCTGGGCTGTGTCCGAGGCGGGGGGATTTGCTGCAATGACAAGGAAATATTCCTGAAAATGCGTGAGCTTTTGCCGTTGTATGAAGGCTTTTCTACTTACGGCGGAATGTCGGTGCGCGAGATGGAAGCCCTGGCGGTCGGTCTTGACGAAACCATGGACGAAGAGATGATTAATCAAGGCCCCCAGTTTATCGAATACATGGTCCGGGAGCTCCGGAAAAAGGGAGTGCCAGTAATAACGCCTGCCGGCGGCCTGGGATGCCATCTCAATGCCCTGGCCTTTCTGCCCCATGTTCCCCAGACCCAGTATCCGGCCGGAGCTCTGGCGACAGCGCTGTACATTGCCAGCGGCGTCCGTGGAATGGAAAGAGGCACCATGTCCGAGCAAAGGGATGAAAACGGTATCGAACCACTTTCCAATATGGAGCTTTTGCGCCTGGCCATGCCCCGGCGGGTATTTACGCTGTCCCAGGTGAAATACGCAATTGACCGCATCGGCTGGCTTTACGAAAACCGCGAACTGATTGACGGGCTTACTTTCGTGGAAGAGCCGCAAATACTGCGCTTTTTCTTTGGCCGGCTGGCGCCGGTTTCAGACTGGCAGAACAAATTGGCCGCCAGGTTCAAGGCTGACTTCGGCGACAGCCTGTAACCGTTTTAATAGAGCTTTTAGGAATGGAAGTCGCACAATTAAGCCCCTTCCAGTTGGTAAATAATAGCGCTAATGCACCAGCATCTGCGGCAAGCGCCCTGGCGCAATAATGACAGAGCTTAAGGAGAATACACATGTTAGGAACAATTATAAACACGGCGGCTATTATTCTGGGGGGGGTTTTAGGGCTTCTATTCGGACATGCCCTGTCAGAAAACATGAAAGTGACTGTAATCCAGGGGCTGGGCCTGGCCGTGCTTCTGATCGGCGGCAGCATGGCTTTGCAGACCAACAATCCACTGATAGTAATCCTCTCTCTGGTTATTGGCGGCGTAATCGGAGAGCTTATCGATATCGAACTGAGATTAAAGAACTTCGGCCTCTGGATGGAGAACAGGTTCGGACGCGGCGAAGACGGGCGCTTCACCAGAGCCTTCGTAAGCACCAGCCTTATCTTTTGTGTCGGGGCTATGGCTATCATGGGTTCTATTGAGAGCGGCCTTACGGGGAATCACAGCATCCTGATCGCCAAGTCGCTGCTGGACGGCATAACCGCCATGGTCTTTGCTTCCTCCATGGGAATCGGGGTGCTGGCGGCGGCCATTCCAGTGCTGTTGTACCAGGGGGCTATCACCCTGGCGTCCAGCTCATTGCAGGACGTGCTTTCCCAGCAAATCGTCACCGAAATGAGTGCCACCGGCGGCTTGCTGATCTTTGCCATCGGCCTGAACATCCTTGACATCAAGGAAATCAAGGTAGGCAACCTTATGCCGGGAATTTTTGTTGCCATACCCTTGACCATTCTCTTTGCAAGTATTAATCTGGGCGGGTAGGTATAAACGCTGGAATCAAACAAGCTCACTTAATCGAGAAGAATTAAGCGTCATCCGGGTGATGCCTTATCCCAGTTCAAAGCTGGTTATTCCAAATATGCGATCCAGAGGGAGCCCGGGATTCGGGCCGCGATACATGCGCACCGTTTCGAAAACGGCTCGCATGGCATGCCTTTTTACCAGCTTGCCGGCTTCTAAATTCGGTTCAGGTATATCCAGAACGATTACTGCACCAGCAGCATGATCAGATAACACATCAAAAATCTCTTCGGCGATGTCCGGCCGGGCAGCAAACAAGGGGCCGATTTTATATCCCTGCCGGCACTTCCGGATTACTCCATAACCCAGCAACTGCCCATCTTCCACAAATCCCACTGCCTTCGACCCGGGCTGCCGTATCCAACACTCAATGAAGCTTTCGCGCCGGGCCTTAAAATGTGTATAGTCAAAAGCGTTAAGCTGTTCCAGGGGTATTGTGTTTAGCTCAAGCAGCGAAGAATGCTGCACAGGACAGGACTGACCCATGCCTTCGAAGCGAATGTTGTGGTGAGCGGTTTCAAAGCCCATTTTTTTGTAGTTTTGTTCCTGGGCAACCACCCCGTCATTGGCAACGCATCGAGCCGTAATATGGCTAAAAGCAGCTTCTACAAGCCGGCGGCCGATTCCCTTTCCCCGCCATTCCGGCTTGACCAGGAAAAAACCGCCGAAAGCAAAATTCTCATCATACTGGACCGCCGATACGCAGCCCAGCATCTGCCCTTCCAACTCTGCGCCGATGAAGCCCGCCGGATCTACAACATAGAAACAAGCTGCGTCATGAAGACCAGGATTCCATCCTTCCCGGGCTGCCCATTCCACAGCCGTCTCCATATCAGCGATCTCCATGGGCCGGATTAGCAAACCATCCAATATAGCCACAAAAAATCATCTCCTTTCCAATATGGAGTAAGCTCAATTCAATCAGCGGCTTTTCCTGCTATAATTCGATAAATGCTCTCATAAGGCCTGAAATCCTCTACGGTATCAGTGGGGCATTCAACCTGACCAGCAGCCTATTGATCTTGGCGCGGTCCTTATCTCTCGACATGACCGGCAAGCCGCCCGCCGAATTGAGTCCGATAGTTTCGAACTCGTAGCCGCTTATGGGGTGAGGCTTGATATATGCTTCCACGCTTACAAGAATACCCTGTTTTTCAATGATAAGAAAACGCGGCGCAATGAGAATGTCCCGGCCCCGGGTATAAACCCGGCGATCCTTTTCATCCTTCTTAAGGCGGTAGCCGTCCTCCCGAGCCCATTCATCCACTATCGGCCACAGATTTCCCTCATATTCGAACTGGACCCAGCTGCTGCGTTCCCTTTCCGGGCCTGGCATAAATCGATTCTCCCTTTCCAAAGCAACTCTAACCGAAAAACCATATTCCAATTCAGTTTAGCACGCCTTCCCGGCATTGGCCTGGTTCCATTTGATTTTTTTATTGGCTTGCACCACACTATTAATATTCGAGAGGAACTCAAGCAAGGAGAATCCATATGCCGGACCAATTATTAAAACATCGAGAAATCGCCCGGCAGGTATTTGACGGAGGCTATGTCTTCAATGAGGAGAATCTGCGTGAAATGGGCCTGGCTTTCAAAAACGGCAAGAATGCCGAAGACATCTCGGCCGCTATGCTGGCATGTGCGCATTTTAAACACAAATCCGATTGCATCGAATCATTCACCTTGAAGCTGGCAGAAATTTTAGAGGGATCGCAACGTTGCGACGGACAGATTATACAAAGTGATGAGCATGCCTGATGCTTCACACTTAGGGGAAATGCCTAATTTTCACTTGTTTCTTCACTCATCCGTGTACATGCATCCTTCAGAGATTCGAGCTTATTCTGAACAACATCCCATATTATTGGCTGGTTGATTCCAAAATATTCGTGAATCAGAATATTTCGTAGTCCGATAATCTTGCGCCATTCGATTTCGGCCATCACCATTCGGAAAGACTCGTCCATTCGACTGGCGGCTTCACCGATAATCTCCAGGTTTCGCACTACTGCGTCTTGAGTCCTGCGGTTCTGGCAGAATACTTCAAAATTCATGCCTTCTACATATTCCTCAATCCGTTGAATGGCTTCGATTATGTCGTGAATATATAACATTGAATCTCTAGACATAGATTGTATCTCGTTCTATATGATCTTTAATCAATGGCTTGAGGCTTTCAGCAATTACTAAATCCACCGGGTGCTGCAAGACATCCTCCAGGCGGAATTTAAGGTCAAAATAATGATCGAAGGTGGGCTTATTCAGCTCTACTACAATATCGACATCGCTTTCCTGGCCTTCTTCGCCCCGGGCATACGAACCGAATAAACCTATCCGGTTGACCGAATACTGTTCAACCAGCTCTTGCCGAATGGCGGCAATTTTGTTAACTATATCTATTTTGGAGATCCCGGCCACTGCGTTCACCACCTGTAATAACTGCCAAATACATTCATAAAACCGATTAGAAATACTTCCAGTACTTAAATAATACATCAACAACCGGCAGCTTTTCCAGCCAAGCACCCTTAATATTCAATGCTCCCGACTTTACGAAATGATATTTTCTGTACTTTATTGCCCCCCTTGAAACTTTCCGGTGATAATTGGTGTATTGGATAGAGAAGGGTGCTAAAGGGAGGTGCAGGAGTGGAATCCGACGATCGTCAACTCGTTCTCAAATGCCAGGCCGGACAGGAGGATGCTTACCGGGAACTGTTGTCCCGCTACGAAGGATACATTTTCAGTCTGTGTCACCGCTTCAGCGATAATCATGAAGACGCGCTGGAAATGAGCCAGGAAGCCATGCTCAAAGTGGTTCTGGCCCTGCCTGCATACCATGTTAACCGGCCTTTCAAACCCTGGCTGCGCCAGGTCGTAATAAATGCCTGTATTAATTATTTGCGCTGCCGCAGTCCTGACCTGCTGTCCCTGGACCAGCCGCTGGATGGCGAGCTCAGTATGGGCCAGATGCTGGCCGATCCGCGCTCCGAGCGTCAGGTGGAGCGGATGGAGACCCGGGATGCCTTGCAGCGTGCGCTGGGTGCCCTTCCGCCTCTCTATCGGATGGTGGTGGTGATGCGGCACCAGGAAGACATGAATTACCAGGAAATAGCCGAAGCGGCCGGTTTGCCGCTCGGTACAGTTAAAAGTTATTTGTTCAGAGCCCGCAGTCAATTGCGGCAGGTGATGGGTGAAGCCTACGGATGGGGGGCGTAAAGAATGGAATGCTGTGTGGATATGCTTCAAGAATACCTTGATAATGAACTGGCCGAACAGAAAACGGCAGAAGTGCGGGAACACCTTGCATCCTGCCGCTCATGCCGACGGGATCTTTCCGAAATGCGCCTGCTGTGGGCCGATCTCGGCCACTGTGGAGATATAGAAACGCCTTCGGCCATATCTTTATTCAGGCAGCAGGCCATCTACCAGGCTCTGAAAAAACCTGCAGAAGAAGATCATCGGAATTCAGTTCAGCATACATGGGAGCAGTCTAACGACTGGGATTTCTGGGCCAGCCAGCGGATAGCCTGGCAACCGCTGGCCCGCGCGGTTGAAATGGTGCCCGGGATGGATATGCTCGGAAGCTCGGGACGAACGCTGGCAGCGGCTATCCCCAAGTCAGCCTTGAAAACTGCCGGATTTCTGGCCCGCTCCTATGCTAAAAAACGAGGGAGAGCGGGACTATGACGACGCTTGTGATTGCATCCATATTAATAGCGCTCATAATAACGGTTCTGGCGGTTCCCTGGACATTTCTGGCCCAAGGTAGCTATAACCAGGGCTGGGCAGGAAAAATCCAGCTCAGCTGGTTCAGAATCCTATCGGTCGAAATGAGCTCCGGAAATGGGGGCTGGAATCTGGCTGTTGGCACCGGCTCCCGGCAATACCGCCGCCCCTTTTCCCCCGGCCATAAAAAGACGGCAGCGAGCGGGAAACCCCGTCCATCTGGCATCAACAGGACCATGACTGCGATCAGTACTGAACGAATTCAGGTCGTGTGGTCTTACCTGCCCAGATTCAGCCGGGCTTTGCGGCTGCAGGCCGCTGTATCCGGCATCTACGGAACCGGCGATCCAGCCGAAACTGGAACCATTTTCGGACTGTTGACAGCCCTGCGAATTCCCAGAATACGTCTGGATCTAAAACCAGACTTTTTAGAGGCAACCCTGGTGGTTAACGGTGAACTGTCCGGCCGGATAATACCTGTGCAAATCGTTTACCTGGCTGCCCAGTTCCTGTTGACCCGCAGTATATCCGAACTCTGGCGGCCCGAATGGCTGCCTGTGCTGAAAATAAGGAGGAAGAAAGCATATGTTTAAAGAAAGTGTAGACGCCCTGACATCCAACCTGGAAAACCTGGTTTCCAGTAAAACAGTCCTTGGAGAGCCCCTTACAGTTGGAAATGTAACCATAATCCCTATTATAAAAGCCGGCTTTGCATTCGGCACTGGAGTGGGCGAAGGCACTCACCCTGCACCACATGGAGCACCCGGTCAGAAAGCGTCCGGCTGTGGCAGCGGCACTGGCGGCGGCGCAGGTGGCGGGGTATCGCCGGTAGCCATGATTGTCATTCAGGACGGCAAAGTCGAAATATACTCATTAGGTTCCAAGTGCCTGGTGGATAAACTGGCCGATATGGCACCGGAAATCATGACCAAGCTTCATGAAAAGGGTTGTTGCTGCTAGCAATTGGTTATTAAAAACATTGCCCGTAAGGATATGCCCGCTGAACCAAAATCAGCGGGCATTCTTGCTTAAATACTATATCCCTGTTCCACTTATTGGGATGGACTCTATGAATCTCGTCCTCCAGACTACGCTTTTGGGGATACTGCTGCCGCACAGGGAAAAGCTTCGGAGCGGCTGACCACCGGCACCTGGATCTCGGTAACGAATTTGCCCGGATCTTCTTCGGTTTCGGCACAGGTCAAAAATAAAGTGCGGCAAAAGCCTTCCATCCGGTAATTGTTTTCCTCGATCCACCGGGCCAGGGCTCCATAAGCCGCCGGCAGCCCGTCATGGCTGCCGTAATATACCAGTGCGGCGGCTTTTTCAATAGGAGGCAGTTCGCTGGTTTCCAGGCCACAGCCGGCCGCAATGGGCATGGCAGCTTCCACATCCAGGTCCCGCTCCTTGTACTCTACCTGGTGGTAAATGGTTATGGACGGTCCGACTTTCCTGACATTGGCTGCCGCGATGTCATTCCACACGCTTTCCAGGAGCTGAATTACCATATCCTCGGTCGGCACTATCTGCCGTTTCGAATAAACCGTTAAAGGTTCCACCTTTTTAATCAATATCTCGTATTGCGACATGGGGTCGCCTCCTTCATTCTCAATTTGCTGCAGCCAGACCTCAACCAGGGTCAGCTTTTCCTGCTCCTGTTGCAGCTGCCCAACCAGCTGACTGCGCCGGGATTCCAGCATATCCCTGATCTGAACAGCCTGGATATTTCCGTCCAGCATCACCTTGACCTGTTCCAGGCTGAATCCCAGGTTCTTCAGCGCTCGAATTCTGGCCAGCCGGCTGATCTGCCCGGCTGAATAATATCGATATCCACTGTTGGCATCGACTCGGTACGGTTTCAAAATCCCCATCTCATCGTACCAGCGCAGGGTTTTTACACTGACCTGGGTCAAGCTCGAAAAGTCGCCGATTTTAAACATGAGGACTCCTCCTGCCGTGATTGTAAGCTTACATATGTATCTTATTCTCTCCAGTGGCTGGAGAGTCAAGCCTGGATTAATTTAATTTTGCAAAAAGCCCCTGCGTTTACGGCAGGGGCTTCAATCTTCTCGCATTGGATAACGAATGGCTTGCTTGTCATTTATCAGAACCAGTTCCCGCTATTAATATATTTTTTTGGATTTTTTCGCTGGTGCTAATGAATCAGATGCGGTGACAAGCAGTTTTTTTTCTGACTTCTTCTTTGATACCTTTTTCTTAGGGCTTTTATCTCCCATTTTAACCACCTCCCAAATGGATACCTGGAGTCGGTTCATTCTTGTTAAGCATTTAGCTGCCGGTGAAAGATTGAGCAGGAATCATTTAACCCCGCCAATATACCAGCTAATCAATTCCTGATCTATCATCCTCTTTTTATTATACTCGAAGCATCATAATCTTTGCTCATCAGCGCCAGACCACGAGACTCCCCATGCCTGCCCAATGCATAATCCACCCAATTACCGTTCATACACATGATTGCAAGCTTACCTCCGCCTCATATGCTCTCCATTTGCCGAAGAGTCACGGCCTATTGCCATTCTCTACCAGAACCTCCTGGATACATGGATATGACAGTGGATGCGGTATGCCTGCATACGATATACATGTACGTTATCCCGTATACATGGGCTAATCCAACGTCAGCATCATTCCTTTTATGCTAAAATACTAAAGTTTAACAATCCGTGGCCGCAGTTTATCAAAGGAGGTGGATTGAGGCAAATACCAACCCGGTGATATACATCACCATACAATGACCGATCTCTTAACTGCAATTGAATGGAGAACTATTTATGTCACAAAAAAAGATAAAAAGCCTACATAGCCCAATAGCACCCGCCCCTTCAGGCAAAGCTATTTTAGCCATGCTATTGCTGCTGGTTATTTTGTCGGCGGCAGGTTTTCTGCCAGCAGTCAATTCCAATGTCGCTTCGGGTATGAATACCCTCAATTCAGGCCTGAACACCCAAATATCAACCAGCCCGGCTCAAGCCGGCACCATCTTTGATACCCTGAAATACGAGCGTTCAATCCATATCCTGGCAATGCTGCTGGTCGGGTTTGGCTTCCTGATGGTTTTTGTCCGCAAGCACGGATATAGCTCTGTAACTGTGACCTTTCTCGCCGTTAGCATTGCTATTCCCGCCTATATGCTAATCAAAAGCTTCGGGGGCGATCATTTTTCGCTGACGACCATAAGCATAGATACTTTCATCATGGCAGAATTTGCGGCTGCCAGCTTGCTGATAGCCATTGGAGCACCGCTGGGCCGACTGAAGATGGAACAATTTTTTTTAATGGGGCTGCTCTTCATTCCTGCTTATGTACTAAACGAATGGCTAATTCTGGAGAGCGGATTTTTTAATGGTTTCCTGGATACCGGCGGTTCTGTAGTCATTCATGCCTTTGGAGCCTATTTTGGATTGGGCGTAGCGGCCGGTACGCTGGCGAAATTCAGCGAATTGCCCGCAGCTGAAAACGATAAAACCAGCAACCAGTTCGCCCTGCTGGGCAGCATGATCTTGTGGCTGTTCTGGCCGTCTTTTACGAGTGCGCTGGTCGCCCCGGATCGGGTTGTGCTTACCGCCATAAATACTGTCTTCGCATTATGCGGTGCAACCCTTGCCACTTTTATAGTTTCCCGCTGGATCCGTGGCAAGGTGGAAATAGCCGATATTGCCAATGCAGCCCTGGCCGGCGGCGTAGCCATCGGCTCTATATGCAATCTCACCAATCCTGGTTTCGCTATGCTGATTGGGATATCCGCAGGCGCGCTCAGCACTATCGGCTACGCAATAATTTCTCCTAAATTGGAGAAGCTGATCAAAGGCACCGATACCTGCGGAATCAATAACCTGCATGGCATGCCGGGCATATTAGGAGGTCTGACTGGAATTGCTATTACCGGTGCGGCTTCAGTTCAAATTCTAGGAATCGCGGTTACTGTTCTATTAGCATTTAGCTGCGGAAAAATCAGTGGAATTATACTGGACATGTTCGGCACCAAAAGCATTCCATACAGTGATGAAGACGAGTTTATCATTGAGGAAACACTGGCGGTGTCATCACCTCTGATGAAGCAAAAAGCTTAAAACAGACTGGGTACAATCACGGGGACGGTTCCACTGATTTATTTTCTGCAGAAAATAAATCAGTGGAACCGTCCCCGTGATTGTACCCGTGCTTTCCACAGGTTATTATGCTTCAAGTATAATTAAGAAGTAATGCCAATCAGTCAGGTTGTTCATCTTCGAATAAGTGACATGGGGGTTCGGGTGTATGGTTGTGTATACGAATGAAGCTATGATCATTGATGACGCCGTTATCTTGAGTGCTATTTGGATGTGCCGCGGACTGGATGCCGAAGGAGGCTTGGATGGCTTAATCTCCACCATTGATTATATTGATCATGCGGTGCATCTTTATGAAGATATCAGCGATGTGTTGAATCGTTTGCAGCAGATTGGCATTGTCGCTTATATCGGAGGCAGTTACCGCCTTCATGAAAGCTGGCTGCCTGACCCGAAGGATTACCAGCGTTCCATAAACGTGCAAAAATTAATAAACTACTACAAATCGCGCCTTAGTGAGTTTTCTGCCGAAGCGCCACCAGCAGCGATTGAGCACTCCGATTTGTTTCAGCCTTCAGTTCGAGTTTTGCCTGCTGAAGAATATAATCAGGCCTGTCGTAAGTATTTGGATGCTCACAAAATTATATAGATACCGTCCCGGGAACATGGACTGAAAATTGTGAACCATGAAGCCTCGCCGGAACAAGCTACGGCTCAAACAAGGTATAGATACATCAACCAGTAGTGACAGAAACTCCCTCCCAGCACAAACAGATGAAAGATTTCGTGGGAACCAAAACCGTCAAACAGGTTTTGGCCCGGTGAGTGGGTCAAATATATGACCGCCCCGATAATATAAACCAGGTAGCCAGCGGTCAGCCAGACCAGCTGTGCGAGAGGCATCCAGGCCACTAAAAGCGGAATGAATCCGATAATTATGATTGCCATAATGGTATAGACTGCATTAAAAAAAGACTGCGGCGCCTGGCGCCAGATGATCGAAATGCCAATCCCGGCCGCCGCAATGCCCCAAACGGCCGCCAGTAGTATCCATCCCAGCTGATCACCGATGGTCAGCAAACAGACCGGTGTATACGTTCCAGCAATGAGGACATAGATCATGATATGGTCGATGCGGCGCCAAAAATCCAGCCATTCATCGGATACTACCAGCAAATGGTAAAGGGCGCTGGCGCAATACAAGGAGATAAGGCTGGTTCCATACACCGCAAAAGAAAGTATTTGATCGAAAGAACCTTTATTCATGGCTCCCTGTAAAAGCACTGCCATTCCCGCGGCCGCTGCTACCATGCCGCCCAGATGGGTAAATCCGCTAACCGGTTCCCGAAACCGTGGCATACATAAAACCGCCCTTTCGGGTGAGATTTCTTATCCTTTATTATAACCGTACCAGCCGCTCAACTTTGAAACAAGGGAAAAAACTTCTTCTTGCTTCCAAGTCTGTTGATCACTTCCATTTCTTGTGACTGAATTGTAACCGAGTAGTGACCAAACGGTGACGCGGTAGTAGTATAATGCGGTTAATATTCAAACCAGTGGGCTGTTTTACCGCGGCCTTGTTGATAAATGAGAAAAAATCAAATTAGGAGTGATGGATTTGAAAACAAGCAATAAACTGATGTTAATATTCATGGCACTTTTCCTCCTGTTCGGCTCGGTGCCGGGCATCCCTTTGGGGGCCGGGCAGGCCTCTGCAACCACCCTTCAAGCTCCCGTTGCGTCAGCCGCCACCAATATACAGTCCACTAGCTTCACAGCCAACTGGCAAACCTCAGTGGGAGCAACCGGCTATCGTCTGGACGTTGCGGAGGATGCCGCCTTTACCTGTTTTGTCGTCGGTTATACAAATACAGACGTTGGCAACGTCACCCAATGGAATGTCACCGGATTGGCGCCGTTAACCCCCTACTATTACCGCCTGTCCGCGTATAACGGATCCCAGATGAACAGCCCGAATACAAATGTAATTACAATAATAACCCTTCCTCCCACACCGGTAGTTCTGCCCGTTGTCGCAACCTTATCGGCCACCGGCATCAGCAGCACGGCAGCCACCGTTAACGGAAGCATTGATGCCCGCGGCATTGATACCAGTGTTTCCTTTGACTATGGCCCCACGGACGCTTATGGCAGCAATGTAGCAGCGGTTCCGGCAACCGTAACCGGCAATGTTGAATCCGCAGTCAGTGCGATCCTGGCCGGCCTGGCGCCCAATACCACCTATCATTACCGCGCGGTGGGCACTAATCTGTCAGGTACCGTGTATGGCGAGGATAAAACCATCACTACCCCGGCAATTGCTGTTCCGACCGATGAATATTCCCCCAGCAGCAATACCTACAGCCCTACGGCTACAGTGACCACCGCTCCGGCAACAACCGAAGCCGAACCGGTAAATCCAGGGGCGGCCAAAACCGAACATGTCAGCACCTTCACCCTGGATTCAGACCGCTGCACCCTTGACGGAGTTTCCACCAGCATGGGCACCGCGGTCTTCGGGCAGGACGGCCGGGTATTCGTGCCCCAGAGGTTCCTGGGCCTGGGTCTGGGCATCGCCAATGACGACACTCACATGACCTGGGATGATAAAACCAAAACCGCCACCTTCGTAACCGCCGAAGGCAAACAGGCTTCCTGTAGCCTGGGCAGCAAAGTGCTCACTTTTGACGGTCAGGAAATCCAGATGGGTGTAGAGCCTCTGGCGCGGGATGGCTTCATCTTCCTGCCCGCCAGGTTCCTGACCGACGCCCTGGGCGGCACCGCCACCTGGGATGACAGCACCAAGACCGTGACGATAAGGATCAGCTATTAAGCTCCAGAAAAACATTCAGGACGGATCTGATGATTTCAGTCATCAGATCCGTCCCTCGCATTTAATCATTTACAAATTCCGGATGTCAGCCGTGTGGCTGTCTTCGGCCGCAGAGAAGGATAGTCAACCGGTTTGCCGAGCTGCCGCCAGTCAGGTAAAATTGCAGCAATGAAACAAAGCGCGGCGCCCCGGCTTGCCGGGGGTGCAGGGAGGGCAATATGACCACGATACGCCATTTGAGAGTATTTATTGCGGTATATGACGAATTGAACATGACTGCAGCGGCCAGCAAGCTGTTCATGACGCAGCCATCGGTGAGCCAGGCGATTAAGGAAATGGAAAAAGAATTCGGCTTGATTCTGTTTGAACGCCTGGCCCGCAAGCTGTACGTCACAGAAGCGGGAGAAAAAGTCTACCGCTATGCCCGGCATATAATCAAGCTTATTGAGGAGATGGAAGAGAGCCTGGAGAAAAACGCGCAGCAGGAAAACCTGAAAGTAGGCGCCAACTATTCGGCCGGGGCTGTCCTTATACAGGGATACATTCAAAAATACCAGGCTTTTCACCCCCGCTCCGAAATCAGGGTGACTGTAAATAAGGCCCCTTTCCTTATAGAAATGCTCCGTAAAAATGAACTGGACCTGGCTTTGATTGAGGAGGTTCAAAATGAAACAGACCTGGTGCAGGAAAGCTTCTATGACGACCGCATCGTGATCATCGCCGCCCCGGAGCATCCGCTGTGCGCCCGAAAGGAGATAGCCGCTGCCGATATCGCCGGTGAGCGCCTTTTATTGAGGGACCGGGGAGCCGGGGTCAGAAATCTTTTCGAGATGAGAATGAACCAGGCCGGGCTGTTCATCAAGCCTTTCTGGGAAAGCACCAGTACAACGGCCTTGATTAATGCAGCCAAACATAATACCGGCATAGCCGTCGTGCCCCTGCTGTTGGTTAAAGAACATCTTGATGCCGGCACTTTGATGGAGTTAAAAATAAATGGCCTGGATTTCAGTAGAAAATTGGCCATTGCATATCATAAAAACAAGTTTCTGACCACCGCCATGCTGGATTTCATGCAACTATGCCGCGCGAATTAAAAGAAACAGGCCCCGGGACTCCTGAATGCGATGCGCACATCCGGAAAATCCGTAAAACCTGTTTCGTATCCGCCCTATATAATGATTTCTGGTTTATTCGTCCAAGATTTATACAGCTATCATAACCGAGGTGGCCTTGATAATAGCCTTGGCTTTAATTCCCGGTGCAAGGCCCAGTTCTTTCACAGCTGACATGGAAATTGCAGATGACACGGTGTTTCCTCCCGCGGTTTTCAAGGTCACCATGGCATTGACCGCTCCTTCTTGAATGCCGACAATTTCGCCGGCCAGCTGATTCCTGGCACTGAGCTTCATATCTCCAATGCCAATCATGACTTCGGTCGCCTTTATCACTGCGGCCGCTTCCTTGCCCGGCGCAAGGCCCAGCTCTTTTACCGCGTCCAGAGATATAGTGGCAGTTACAACCTCGCCAGCACCGGTCTTCAACGCTACAACGGCATGGACTGCACCTTCCTTGATGGATTCTATTGTACCTTTAAGATTGTTTCTTGCGCTTATATTCATATTATCGCTCCCTTTCTGCTGCCCATAGCAGCGCAACCACTTGTATAATCACATGATAGCACTGCGATTGTCATATGAATAATAGGATGTTTTAATATTCATCATAGGTATAAACCTATGATGAATATTAAAACATCAACGGCCGGGTTAACCATTATGAGCGAAATCAGATGGAACAAACCTTACTCGGGCCGGGTTTTAGCCCGGCCTGGCTTATCCCTGCCCGTTAGCCTATTTTTAAGTCATCTAAAGTGAATATGCTTATCTCTGCCGGGAAGGCATTATGATGCGAACATACCGAAAGTATGTAACCCCGGCTAATACTGTATTGTTTGAAAAACATGCCACATTGAAAATGAGCGCGTATCCCGCCGTTGTCCCGTACCCGAAAGGGAACTGCTTTTAATTCCGCCGAAAGACCAGTCCCTATCGCCTTGAGGTAACTCTCCTTCAATGTCCAGAGAGCGTAGAAATAGGCGTCTCTGTCCAGCCCGGCCTTTTGCAGATCCTGGTACTCCAGGGCTGCAAAGAACATCTCCGCGATCCCCATATCCACTGGTTTAATCTCCTCTATATCAATGCCCACCGGCTTTGAATCAACAGCACATACAACCCAATCGCCCGAGTGCGCCAGGTTGAAGTGAAAGTCGTCACAGCCGGACAATAATGGCTTGCCATGTTCGTTAAAGGCAAACTCGATATCAGAGTTGCTGATTCCCAGTTTTGAGCAAATAATCGCTCTTATCAGCAGCTCCGCCAGCAGGGCTCTTACAGCATCGTCACGTTTGACGAACCTTGCAATCCGTTCCTGCTTATCCATGCTAATATGCCGAACAAAATGCTTCCCATTTATCTGCATGTGTGCCTTTATTGCGAATAGTTCGACTGCCACCGTTGAACCAACCCATTTCTTTGAACTTCACGTTGCGCCTAATATAAGGTATTATACCGAATAAGCGAGCACATTTATTTTCGGCTATTGAGCGCCCGTTATATAGTCTGTTTGCAGAAATCTCGAAAAGAGGGGGCATACCGTGAAAGATGGCCATATCCCGCTTACCACGGCACAGTACAATATCTGGCTGAATGAACAGTTTTACAGTGGAAGCGCCATTAATGTCATTCACGGTTCTCTTTGGCTGGATGAACCGGTTTCTTTCAGTCTGCTTCAACAAGCGGTTCAGGTCGTTATGGACCGCAGTGATATTTTTCGCCTTTGTATCACTGCCGACGAAGGTGAACCCGCACAGTATTTGGACAGCAGCCGCAGGGGCATATGCCAGATGGCAGCCGCCCGCACCCCCACTGAGGCGCAGGAATTATTGAATGCACGCGCCGTGCTGCCGTTTTCCTTTGATCAAAACATACTATACGACCTGTGCATTTATCCGCTGGATAATGGCCGGGGAGTATTGAGCATCCGCATTCACCATATACTGCTGGACGGATATGGCATGCGGCTTCTATGCGACCGGATCATCACGGCATATTGCGATTTAAGAAATGACAAAGCGGTCACAGTACCCGAGTCGCATTTTTTAGAACACATAATCCAGGGCGAGGATAAAACATCGGAACACCGGTCATTTTGGAAGGATTATTTGTCCTCACTGCCGGATAAGCCGGTCTTATCACATGGGAAAGCAGCAACCCTGTCCCGCTTGAGCCTGCGTAAAAAGCTCGATAATAAGCTATCCGGCACAATCCAGCGGTTTTGCGTTCAAAACCAGCTGCCCCCTTACACCGTTTTTTCCGCTGCACTGGGTATATACCTGGGCCGGGTCGTTCAGACCAATGATTCTGTGGTTATTCTGCCACGGCTGGGGCGTTCCATTCGAACCATGGACGTACCGGGCATGTATGCGCTGGCAGTGCCCTTGAGAATTACAATCCCGGATAACTCGACCTTCACGGCATTATGCATGCAGATAAAAAATCAAGGCCACGCAATCTCTTTACACAAAGACTACGGTTATTCCCGGATCATGAGTGATTTGAAAGCTGCCGGCGAATTGGAAAACAATCTTTCCGAATTTACCTTGAATTTTCAAAAAGGCATGCTGACGGCAGCTATGCCGGCCAGGCTCGATTTTTCCGCCGGCGGTGCCATGGGCAATCATATCACCCTCAATATTAGTGACGACAGCGGCAATGGCCAATATCAAATCGATTATGACTATCGCGAAGATTTGTATAATCAACAGCGCCTCGAGTTTTTTCACGGCTCCCTGATGCAAATCATTGGCGAAGCATTGAGCGGGAAAGAACTTCCCGACCTGTCCATATTGACCCCTGATGAAAGCTTGTTTCTGAAAACCATCAGCCATGGCAGAATCGTGCCCTACGATTCCCGCGCAACGATTGTGTCCCTGTTTAAAAAGTCTGCAGCAAAATATCCAGATCGCTTTGCCGTCATTGATAATGACCGCCATATTACCTTTTCAGAATTGGATATGCTGTCGGACCGGCTCGCTGCCGGACTGCTCCGAAAAGGCATCCAGCGCGAGCAGCTGGTAGCTTTTATGCTCCCCCGCACGGCGCATATCATTACCTGCATGCTGGGAATTCTAAAATCCGGTGCAGCTTTTATGCCAGTTGATCCCCAGTATCCCCCGGGCCGCATTGACTACATGATCGAAGACAGCGGAGCCGCGCTGCTTATTTCCGATGCCGCCTTGCCGGCCGCTGGCGGACGAGATTATGCCAGCGTCCCCGAACTGCTGGGCGGAAGCGATTGTGCGCTGCCGCAGGATATCATACCTGATCAAGCAGCCTATTGCATTTATACTTCCGGTACAACCGGGCGTCCGAAAGGCGTGCTGCTGGAGCATAAAGGCATTGCAAACATCACCCGGCCGGAAAATAACCCCTTTAACCGGGACATTATTGTTCATGGCAAGGGAATTGTCGCTATCGGGTCCATTTGTTTCGATATATCCATGTTCGAAATTTTCGTTCCGCTCTTAAACGGAATGTTCGTGGTAATGGCCCCTGAAGACGCCATGGCCGATCCGCTCGCGATCGCCGGGCTTCTTGCCGCCAACCAGGCCAATATCCTGCATTGCACTCCCACCCGCCTTTCTGCATATCTGACCGAAGATTCTTTCTGTGAAGCGCTGGGCGGGGTTGAGGTGGTTTTATCCGCGGGTGAAGTTTTGCCGGCCTCACTGGTTGACACATTGAAAGACCGCTTCGGAGTGCGCATTTATAATGGGTACGGGCCTACCGAAACCACTATTGGCGCTACCATAACCGAGGCGGGCGATGATATATCCATTGGCCGCCCCATAGCGAATACCTTTGTACGCATTACTGATGCCAGTGGACGTGATATGCCGCTGGGCGCTGCCGGCGAAATTTTGGTCGGCGGCTACGGGGTGGGGCGGGGTTATCTGAACCGTCCTGAATTGAACCGAGAAAAATTTATCACCCTTGAAGGTGAGCGATTATACCGCACTGGCGATATCGGCTATCTCAAAGAGGACGGACGGCTCATGTACCAGGGCAGAAACGACACTCAGGTCAAGCTGCGGGGACTGCGCATTGAACCGGCCGAAATTGAAAACTGCATGCGCCATAATAATGAAATCACTATGTGTTCAGTGATCGTGAGGGATATCTCCGGACAGCAGCATCTGGCGGCCTTTTATTCCGCTGCGGGTGAACTTTCCGCTGCAGAGCTGAAAGAGCAGCTGTCTTTGCACCTGGCGCCTTACATGATTCCGGATGTCTTTGTCTTTATGGAACAGCTTCCCGCCACGCTAAACGGAAAAATTGACTTGCAGGTTCTGCGGGAATATCCCATTGCGATTGAACATCATTATACGCAGCCCGAAACGCCCGAGGAAGCAGAACTCTGCCGCATTTTCGCCTCGGTGCTGCAGGCCGAACAAGTCGGTGCTGATGACAGTTTCTTTGAAATCGGCGGCACCTCATTGCTGGCAGCAAAAGTAATGCTGCAGGCCCGCAGTAAGAACATCAGTTTTTCATATGCGGATATTTTTAAAAATCCAACTCCGAAGCTGCTGGCGGCCGCCGGCAAGAAGGTTGAAAGCAGCGAAGCAGGCGACACCCTGGCCCGTCTCAATTATTCCATGCTGAAACCCGTTCTGGACCGAAACAAGCTGGCCGTTTTCACCCCGCCGCATAAGCTGGGCAATGTTTTAATAACCGGCGCGACCGGGTTTTTAGGCGTTCATATTTTAAAGGAATTACTGGATCATCCCCAATCCGTGGACAACATATATTGTCTGATACGGCCCAAGGGAAAACTGAAATGCGAGCAGCGCTTAAAAGGCTCGCTGTTTTACTATTTCGAAGAAATAGACCAGCGCCTGTGCGATAATCGTTTGCACGCCGTAGAGGGCGATGTTACCTTGGAAAACCTGTTCTCCGCCCCCCTGGATATTCACATCGACACGGTTATTAATAGTGCAGCCAATGTCTCCCATTTTGCCTATGGCGACGCATTGCAGCAGGTTAACACCATCGGCGTCCAGAATGTCATCCGCTTTGCCGAAAAACGGGGCGCTGCCGTTGTACAGATATCCACACTCAGCGTCGGCGGCTGTGCCAGCGAACAGCAAATCAAAACCGGCATGTCATTGGATGAGGCTTGCCTGTATATCGGGCAAAAAATATTCAATGCGTACATATTAAGCAAATACCAGGCCGAGTACCATTTGCTGCAAGCTGCAGCCCGCGGGCTACAGGTTAAAATCATGCGGGTGGGCAATTTACAAGGCCGTCTTTCTGATGGGGAGTTCCAGATGAATCTGGGCTCCAACGCTTTTGCGCGTCAGTTAAAATCGTATGCTTTAATGAAAAGTGCGCCTGACCGGCTTAAAACAGCCAGTGTGAACTTCTCGCCGGTAGACGATACTGCCAGGGCCATATTTTTACTGGCCGGCAGCCCCGAACAAAACACGGTTTTCCATACCTTCAATCCATCTAGTGCCAATTATTCTCTGCTTTTCGAAGCTATGGACAGGTTCGGGTATCAGGTGGAATGGAGTCCGGACCAGGAATTTGATGAAATGGTGGAACAACTGTCGCAGGACGAAAAAACCCAGTCAGTGGTGCAAGGGCTCCTGCTGGAACAGCCTGACATTCACTGGCGGGAGGTTCCCTGCACCAGCAATCTGACTGCGCCGGTGCTAATCGGTTATGGCTTTTCATGGGGAAATATTACCCGGGACTATCTCGATAAATACTTCTACGCCCTGGACAGCCTCGGTTTCTTTGATGTTTAATAAGGCCTTGAAAGGGGTGCATTGCACATGACAGCAGAACCAATGATTACGGCGGTGTGGACCCTCGCGGTATCACTGTCAGGTCTTTTGTCAGTATTGCTTATCGACGCCACTCTGAAAAAAAGATACACAGCTTTGCTCACCGCGGCAGGATGGGCCGCAACCCTGGCTTTGGGCTATGCCGGCGCTTATTTCTCGTACAGCATTGATATCACCAACGATTTTGTGGGTATCATCGGGATTTCCGTCATGGTATGGGCGGCCTGCATACTGCTTTACGAGCGCAGCGCTTCTGGCAAGCTTTTTGTAGCGGTCATGGCAACCTTGATCGCCAATGTATCGACTTTTTTCTTTTGCGGTACTACGTTAAGCTTTGTCGACAGCACCCCTAACCCCTACAACGTCGACACCATCGTTGCTTTCATGATTATCAAGGTGATCTGGTTCAGCATCTTTTACAGCCTCTATTATTACCTCTTTCGGAAAGTCGTGGTGGCAGTGCTCGATACTCTGGACGGAAAAATGCAGAAATATCTGCCCAGTCCTATCGTATCGTTTTTCGGTTTTTACGGAATCAACATGATCACCAATCGCCTGGGGGTTTTCCCGGGAGTTCCAGGGATGCGCTACATCTTCATCGGCTTTTACGCAATTATCTGTTTAATTTTTGTGTTTGAATTCTGGCAGACTTTTACTTCGGTATTCTGGTCGTCGCGGGCGCTCAAAACCGAGGCGGAACTGAGTATTGCCAGCAATATTCAAAGAGATATGCTCCCCGGGGTTTTTCCTGCTTTCCCAGATCGCGACGAATTTGACATTTACGCGATCATGGAACCAGCCAAGGATGTCGGCGGAGATTTTTATGATTTCTTCCTGGTGGACGACACCCACCTGGCGGTGGTGATTGCCGACGTATCCGGCAAAGGGGTCCCGGCCGCCTTGTTTATGGTGATTTCCAAGACGCTTATCAAAAACCAAACCCAGCCGGGCATTCCGCTGGGGGACGTGTTTACCAGGGTCAATGAACAGCTGTGCGAGAATAACAACGAATGCATGTTTGTTACCGCGTTTATGGGCGTGCTTAATCTGACCAATGGCTGCTTTGAGTATGTAAATGCCGGTCATAACCCTCCACTGATAAAAAGAGCAGACGGAGACTTTGATTTCCTTAAAATTCGCCCTGGATTCGTCCTGGCAGTCATGGAGGGCATGAGCTACCGTTCAGACGAAATCACCTTAAACGAAGGTGACCGGGTCTATCTCTATACGGATGGAGTAACCGAAGCAACCAATACCAATAAAAAACTGTATGGCGATGAGCGTCTGCGCTCCACCCTTAACCAGGGCAAATCATTGCCGCTGCCTGAGCTTTCACATAATATTCATACCGATATCGATGTATTTGTCGGCAGTGCGGATCAATTCGACGATATTACCATGCTTGCGCTTGAATACCGCAAGAAAAGCCAAACCACAATAACCGGTGCGGCATCATGAAAGCCATCACCGTGCCGGCAACCATAGACCAGCTTGAGCATGTGCTTGAGGTCGTAAACTTTGACCTGGCCGAGCATAACTGCTCCACCAGGTCGCAAATGCAGATTAACATTGCCATTGAAGAAATACTGGTGAATATCGCCCACTATGCTTATCGGCAGGACTCGGGAGAGGCCACGGTGCAATGGGAGATTACCGGAGAGCCGCCCCACATCACCATCAGGTTTCTCGATGCTGGCAATCCTTATAATCCTTTGGAAAGAGAAGATCCGGACATCACTCTGCCGGCCGAAGAACGGGAGATTGGCGGTCTGGGAATATACCTCGTCAAAAAAAGCATGGACGCTATGTCTTATGAATATGAGGACGGTAAAAATATCCTGACCATTGAAAAGATGCTGCGAGCATAATTCCTGCTATTTGTTTTACTCTTTGCGGTTGAGAACCTCACTGCTGCCTTTCTTCCGCATCCCTTTATCCGGCCAGCTCGGCATCATGTTTGAAGTCCTGAATGTAGCAAATCCCAATGAATGCCTGGCTAACGGTCGACCGGTCCAGCAGATGCCGCATGTCTACAAATTCGCCCTTTTCAACAACATCGCGAATTTCCTGGTCCAGGTTCACCGGCCGGGCCGGCAAGGGCATGGACTCGAACAGCACGGCGTGGTTATGCAGCATTTCTGAATCACTGCCGGTATTGGCCGGATTTAGATAAAAAACGCAGTTTAACAAATCCTGCTTGTAATGCGATAAATCAGCGTTCAGATCGGCTCCCAGTCCGCAGATCAGGCCGGTTACATTTACGTGGCGGGGTTTATCATCGAGATCAAACCATTCCGCCGTATGCTGCGGAGCAGTCACCATGGCTCCGTCAGCCGGTGAGAAATCGATAACCGGCGAGCGGGTGATGCCTGAACCGAATACTTCCGGCATTTCAGCGCGCATGGCAATTCCTATAATTCCCCGGAAATCCGGCCGGCGCTGCCTGGCTAAATCAAACAGGGCGCGATATATTGACCTGATAGTCCAGCCATTCTCATCCCCGGCCGAAAACAGCATTGATTCGTTAAATTGCCCTTCCAGGGCCACATTAAAACCAGTGCGCAAATGGATTTGACCTCGATCCTGGCGCGGTATCAAAAAATCCGGAGTATCATGGCCATCAGTGGGCAGCCATACCATAGTGCCTCCCATGGTCATCATTTCCCCCATGATGCCGTAATAATCATCGATCTCATGCCCCAGGCCACCCAGGCCAATTGAATACTCAGTTTCGGAAAAGCGCTTGGACCGGATATGATCAGGAGTTACCCGGGCAAATAAAACATCTTTCACATCTCCCAGCACTTTGACCGCGCAAGCTTTATCGCTCCCAGGCACCACGGTCAAAGTGGCTCCGGGAATGTTTATAACCTCAAGATCATCATAATGGGCCCGGTACAGCTCATCGCTGGCCATTTGCCGCAGGTAATCAACGGCTGCTTCACGGTTGATAAAGGACGGAAAGATACTGGAAAAGCCAGCTATATCCATAACATCCTGGCAATAAGACTGCAGTGCGCAGAGCAATACTCCTCCGCGCCGTTGCTGCAGGATCCGCTGGCTTGACACCAGCACCCGCAAACCAGCGCTGCTGATATAATCAAGCGATTGAAAATCCAGAACCAGGTACAGGTCCTGCTCACCTAAATGCGTATCCAGCGCAGCCTGCAGATCCCGAGCCTCGAAGCTGCCCAGGCGGCCGCTTATAGCCAGAATCAACGCTTGCGGTTGACGAGAAATAGATATTTCCATGCGGATCATTCCTTTCGCAAATACTGGTATATCAGTGATCCATTGTTTTATCTTACTTGCGCGGGATCAGATTATTTCGTTGTTCATGCACTTATCATATTACTATACACGCTGACAGCTTCCAATGAACTATATTTTATTATATGCTCGGGCGATACCGGCCCGGATTTCAGCTTCGCTGGTGCCGGCTGGCAGGGTTAGCTCCCGTTTGACAAAGAGTCCTTTGCAAGCCTGGTTTTAACATCTCTGATAAATGTGCCCTTGCTTTTAGCTACCAGCTTCCCCTCATTATTAAACAAGCTGGCTTCAGATACTATTAATGTCTTCCCCGCATTTATCACACAAGCCTCGGCCAGAAGCTCATTTTCCTCGAAAATAGGGGCAAAATAATTCAAGCTCATTTCTACAGTGCGGGCAACCTGTCCCAGGGTCATCCCAGCCATACCCATGACATTATCTGCCAGAGCGGCTATGATTCCTCCATTTACCCTCCCGGCCAAAGACGAATATTCCGGCGCTGGACACATTTTCATGCCTGCCACCCCTTCCCCCAGGTACACGAACTTAAAACCTAAAGTCCGAAACATGGGGGAATGTTCCTGGATGCTGCAAATAACATCGAAAATGCTTTTATCTATACCCCGGTTTTCAACCTCTGTATTGTTCATTTTCCCCTCCAGATCCGGTTTTCATGTGGCCGGGCTCGCCTTCAGATTTCGCCCGCATGTATATATTTTACAGCCTGCCGTCTAGTCCAGTCCGTACATTTTGAACAGGTCAATAATGTTGGCGTTCATCATCTTTTTGACCATCAGCTCCTTGAATGTCACTGACTTCTCTTTCCCCTGGCTGCGCAGCTTCTCCAGCTCTCCCGGTATCTGCTTCCGGCTGGCGACCAGGTCTTCGTACATGTTTTCAAACTTCGCCAGCCTGTTTATGGCTTCTCCGGCATACCCGTCAGCTGTATGTTCTACAACTGACTCATCCACCATATAAATGCCATCTTCTCCCTTTTTTCTGGTCATTCTTTCCATCGGCTAATTCCTCCCGGCCAGATTCACACTCCCAATCACCAAGCCCGTACACTTGTCTGGGCCAAATATTCTCTGGAAGCATATCTATCCAGGCTATCCAGACTATACAGGCCATGCAAGCCATCTAATACAGGCGGCAGGCAAATAATCACAGGAACGATTATTATTACTAACTGCCATCACTTCATAATATAATAACAACAGGCGTATGTACCAGCCAGACGGTTGCATCCACCCGTTTCCTGCGCCCTGATAAGTCCAAAACGAAAGATTATACAAGGAGGATGAAAATATGGAATTTTTTGATGTGATCAAGAAGCGCCGTGCCGTGCGGGCATACAAGCCTGATCCGGTTAACCGGGAGGATATCCTGAAGATCATGGAGGCTGCCCATTGCGCTCCTTCTGGCCAGAACCTGATGTCCTGGGAATTTCTCGTGGTTACTGGAGAGAAGAAAGCACTTCTCGGCGAAAGCTATGGCGAAATAAGCATCGCCTATACAGCCGGCTGGGAAGATCCCAAGGCAGCGGAAGGATTTGTTAAATATGCGCGAACTTATGGCGGAGCTCCGGTCATAATTGTGGTTTTAGCCGACAACGGCGATAACCCCGGCCTGAATAAAATGCATCTGGAGACAGGCTGCGCCGCCATGGAAAACATTATGCTGGCCGCAACTGCCCTTGGCCTTGGTACTTGCTGGATGACCGGTCCGTTACGGGATGAGCCCGGTTTACGCAAAATACTGGATATTCCTGATAACCAGCAGATTGTGGCGGTTACGCCTTTGGGTCATCCCCTGGCATGGCCTGATCCGCCGCCATTTCCAGAGCCTGATTTTACCCGCAAAATACGCTGGGTGGAGTGAGATTTAATCATGCTTTACATTGTTAAATTGCACTGACCGGACCAGAACATAAGCCCGGCAAGAAACTGGCGGCTGACGAAGCTCGATTTTAATCATGGGGACAGTCAGCGGAGATTCATTCATTTTCAACTGAGGAACAAATCAGCGGGACAGTCCCCCTGATTTAATTTTTACCCGAAAGTAAGAAAGCTGGAAAAACCGGATATTTCGAATGCTTCTGCCACCGTTGCACTGACATTTTTTACCGCCAGTCCGGTTCCCCTGGCTTTGCAGAGCTTTTGTGCGGCCATAATGATCCGCAGGCCGGTGCTGGAAATGTATTGGATTCCGGCCAGATCTAGTACCAGCTTCTCAAATCCCTGCTTGAATACCTCGTTCAATCTGTCTTCAAGCTGGCGCGAAGTGCTGGTGTCCAGGCGGCCGTTAAGCGCCAGGGTGGTCTGCGCGGCTTCACGAGTAACAACTATCTGCATGATGTGTGATCCTCCCCGCTTGGTTTGATTAATAGACCGGCGCGTTTGAGGGGCTCGTCTTACTCACATATCGTCCTCAGATTATTTCGTACCGTCCGTCTTTCCTTTTCGGAGCTTTCGGTGTAAATTTCGGATAGCCGAAGGTAACGGCCGCAACAAACTCTCCGTGCTCCGGCGCGTATTTGAGCCGCAGTTGTTCATCCATTCCCGCAGATATAGGCGCGGTCATCCAGCAGGAGCCAATGCCCAGGTCAAACGCCATTAGCAGCATGTTCTGGACAGCAGCGCAAACGCCCTCCGCTGCTATTTTCTTGTCAGGGTATTCCGGTTTCAGCATAAATGCCAGAATGCAGCACTGCGCGCCGCCCAGGCTTTTCAGAAACACTTTGGTTTCGGCGACAACAGCAGGATGATTGGCAAAACGCTTGAGCATCACGGGTTCAACGATGTCATATACGTCGCTCATGTGCCCCCGAAGTTCCGCAAGTTTCTCCGGACTTTTGACTACTACGAAGTACCAGGGCTGGAGATCTACGGCCGATGGCGCATACAATCCGGCCGTGATTATCTCCTGCAGGTCTGCATCGCTAATGGGTTGGTCTGTATAGGTTCTGATGCTTCGTCTGCTGATAATTGCATCTTTGGTTTCCAAAATGCCCCTCCCCTTTCGGTTTCTCGTTTTCGAAACCCCACCATCTGGACCAGTCCAACCGGGTATCAGCCACACAAAATAAAATTATCCATAGGTTTTCTTGGGCTTTTTAGCTGGCGGTACAGAAGTAGCCGTTGGATCAATGGCTTTTTTTTCTTCCTTCTTCTTTTTCTTTTGTTCCTTTTTCTTCGGAGATTTGTCTCCCATAGTAAATACCTCCTTTATACTCCCGCCTTAAACCAGCGGGGTTTCACACATTCGTATCGCTTCGCGGCTTATGATTATTTCTATCAAAAATATGCTTTAACACCGCCCTAAAATTGCTCCTTTTCTATCATTGTAATTTTCCTATCCGGCTTCGAGCAACTAATAGTTTAGCATTCCCCTTGCATAACACTTTTCTGCCGTTTTTGATCGTACATGGCTTCATCTGCTTTCTTTATCAAATCATTGAGATCCGTGCTGTCGTCCGGAAATGTTGCTGCACCAAGGCTGAATGACACGCTAATACTTGCCTGATCTATTTGAAATGGTTCTCGCATGCTGTTTTCCAATCGGTCAATGATGATGTCAATTTTGTACTCGCTGTCAACAAGGGGGCATAGCACCACAAACTCGTCCCCTCCAGCCCTGCTGATCGTGTCTGAATCACGCAGATGCGATTGAAGGCGCCGGGCAACTGCTTTCAGTAATTGATCACCGGCGAAATGGCCATAGGTGTCGTTGACTTCCTTGAATTTATCCAGATCTATCATGAAAATACCCATCCTGTTGCCGTTCCTCATCGAGAGCCGGGAACTGATTTCAAAGCGCTCATAAAATAGAATTCGGTTGGGAAGCTCGGTTAATGGGTCGAAATAGGCCATGTTACGGAGCTTGTTTCTTAACAAGATCAAGTAACCGATAAGGAATGACGTAAATATTGCCCCCGCGAGGCCACCAGCCAGGATGCCCAGCGGCCTGTGGCTGTTATTATTGATGGAATTGGGATTGATCGCATAAAGCTCCCATATCCCACCCGGGACCGCGATATCTATACCGACAAAACCCGGTTCAATGCAGTAGGTTTCCCAGGTGCCATTGATATCATTGCGCGGTTGGCCAGCACTGTCAAGCATGGAAGGATCGCCCCATACCAGCTTGCTACTGGCGTTTTCCGCCGGGGCGTTGCGCACCCAGAAGCGAAATCCTGGCGGAGCTTCAGATTCAATATCTTCCATCAGCACTCCGATATTCAGGACCATGCTGGCCTGTCCCCAGTAAATGCCCTGGCTGCTGTCGCTTGATTCTAAAAATATGGGAACACGGTATATAATGGCCTGCCCGCCCTGAATCAGCTCCACCGGTCCGATTATCAAGCTATTGCCAGTATCCCTGACCTTCAGGATATCATCTCTTTGCTCCGGTACGGCGGCAAGGTCAACCCCGACAACCGCCTCATTGCCTTCGACCGGATAGACATAAATAACTGTGGTATCTTTTATCAAGCCAACCGTCCGAATATACTTGTCCTGTCCAACCAGATCCCCGGTATAGAGAGTGAAATCCGCCTGGCTAATATCAGGGTGCATTTTCACGTAGGAAACCAGGCCTTCAATAAGCAGGAGGCGGCTGTCGAGAGTTCCCTTCATAGCCGTTTGCACTGCACCTGTTTCACGCATTAAAGACAGGCGGTTTTCTTGTTGCATGACGGTTAGAATCTGGGAAAGTATGCCTAGCGTTACCAGCATAGCAAGCAAAAACGTAAGCAGCCCATATCGAAATGGTATTTTATAGGCACTTGAATCAAGCGAGGAATTCCATTTTACATCGTGTCCATTCATAGGTTTGATGTCACTCTCCTCCTTCCCGGAAGCAATACCGTATATACAGGAAATACCGGAATACTGGCGCAACTGCATAGCAACACCGTTCAAGTAGAAGAAGGATGAATACCCGATGAATCTATTTTAACATTCACAGATTAATGTATTAATCATTGTAATATACCGTGGAAACAACCGCAATTATGCATAATTAAAATGAATGGCCACTATCTGTGATGAGTCCATTGAGATCATCCGCAGCCCCATGCCGTCGACGGCCGCGTACATATTGTCTGATTTATCAAGAAAAAGTCAATTTGTAACGAAAATTGCTAATAATTTTCCAAGCCGGTAAATAAAAAAAGCTGTACAATTACTGGAGGTTAATGGTGCTCTTCAAGTAAATCTGCGGCAGTCAAGAAAACCTGCAGCATATTAAACCGGAGAGTTAGCACCAATCAAGTAAAAACGCTCTAATCATCGAATTGAAGGTTACTTATTCATGAAATTGCGAGATAACATCAAAAATGGAAGGCAAATTCTGGTTGCATTTTTAGCGGTAGTGCTCATATCAGGATTTTATACAGCAACAGACGCTTTCTCCGGAAGCGACGAAGAATACGATTCATTAAACCCTGCGAAGGTGATCATTAAGAAAGGGCCGGCCGGTTCATTTGACCACCTGGCAACCCACACCCTCTCCATTGTGGAATTAAATAAAAACGGCTACCGGTTCTGGGGATATTATACGGGCTGGAATGGCAACGGCATGCAAACTAATATGGGCCTGGCTTATAGCAATGATCTGGTAAACTGGGTCAAGGATGATTCATCCCCCGTAGTGCGCGACTTGCGCTGGGGTACAGTCATTATGGTAGACGGCGTCATTAATATGTTTGGCACCAGAAATTATGGCGGCTATAGTTACATTGTCCGTTTAACCTCGGAAGATGGTAAAAATTTCACCGAGCAGGAAATGGCCGTAGCACCAGTTAATGGAGAAAAGAATCAAAACCCCTTCATTTTTTACGATGAAGAAAATCAAGTGTACCGCTTATATTATTTCCACCTGATAGGCAAAAACAATCGTATTGAGGAGAAACACTCTGCCGATATTACCCAGTTGGCGGTGGCTCCTGAAAACCTGGTCATGTCAGACCGCACCAGCATATTGGCTGCGCCATCCATTTTTTATAGAGACGGGAAATACTGGTTTTTTACCGAGACCTGCCGCAAGGTCAATGATGTTTTCAAATGGCAAACCCTGGCTTTTGTTTCAGACAATCCCATCATGGATTTTGAGCCGACTGAAATTGACAAGGTTCTTATCGACAATGATGCCTGTTTTATGCCTTATCTGTTTGACAATCAATTCAATGGCGTCTTTTCTCACAAGTATCCTGACGGTACCTGGGAACTGTTCAGAACCACCTATGATTTTAACCGTAAAAATCAGATATATCTCGGGGAACCCTCAACGAGTTTGAGTATTAACGAAACCAAGCAGCTTGCTGCCAGCTTTATTCTTTCCGGCGGGAATGTGCAAAACATCTCTGCGGCAGCCAGCTGGGCGACCTCTGACAACTCCATCGTTACGATACAAAAAGGACTAATAACGGCCAAAAAGGAAGGCACAGCCATAATAACTGTTTCCTTCGGAGGAGTCAGCACTACCGAAGAAATCTATGTCGTAAAACCCAAATCTATAGAATAAGCAGCTTCTATTTGACCGGTACAGCGGTTATAGTGCCGCGGAAACCGGTCACACTGGCAGCCGGCTCAATTACATCAACCCACACATCGTTGCCCACTACAGCTATCCTGAGATCCAGCTTAACCGTGCGGGGCTCTTCTTTCTTTATAGTTCCGGACTCGTCAGGAATTTCCAGCTTCCATTGTCCATTGAGCATCTCTTTTTGCAGACACATCGTCTGATACTTCCCCAGCGGCGCCAGCGGGTCAGGCTCCACCTTTTGCCCGAATTTTTCATATTCTTTTTCGTTATATGGAACCAGTGTAAAAGTGATTGCTTGATCTGGGCATTCTTCGAAATTGTATCCGCCTTCAGGTATTATATGCTCGAACTTGAAGTATATTGTGCCCTTGTAAGTTCCCTGGTTATCGGTACCGAACTCCTTCTTCGCATTAATTTTGAGGGTATAGACGAAATTATCTGCATCTATCTGCTTCTTAACGGTATCATCGACTTTTAAGTTCCAGTCCGAGTCCACCAGATCGGACAGAGATTCATCGGCAGTCTGGGCTGAATCGTTCTTTTCTTTATGAGGCAGAGTATCAGTGCCGGAATCCCACCACCCGCACCCGCCCACCATACCGCACAGCAGCAGTAGACATGCCATATGCTTCCATTTCATGGAATATCCCCCTTTCATCCGGTTAGTACATTGCATTATATGTTAATAACAAAATTAATTGGCACCTATCGAAACAAGCTCGCCGGGGTTAGTACTTGCCGCTTTCGGCAACACTGGCAAGCTGGTCGGCCGTCTGTTCACAGACCATGTAAATATGTTCATATTTTTCCAGGGGAAGATCCCAGGAATCACCTGCATTGGTGGTGACCAGCACAGCATATCCTCGACTGGGATACATTTTTACGCTGCAGGTGTTGAGACAATTTGTACCGCTATGAGCGTAGATCGTTCCTCCATCCGTACCAGTCCCAATCAGCATCCAGCCGTGCGCGTATTCAGGGTTGGCGAATGAGGGAGTCATAAGCCTCTGATAGCTTTCCGGGTTTAAGAGGGCTGGCTTGCCCTGTATGCCCCTCAACTGGTCGATAATAAACCTGCCCCAGTCCTCCAGGGAAATGTGGACAGAACCGCAGGGGCCGCTGAACATGGCCAGCGGATCTCCAAAAGGCCCGTTAGTGGCCATCGGCTGCCGGTCCCAATCGTGCGGCCAGGGTTGATCTACCTTGCCTACAGTTCCAGTACCGGCGTAGCTTACTTCCGTAACTCCCAGCGGCTTGAACAGCAGTTCCGACATCAGGTCTTCCCACCTGGCTCCAGTAGCTCTTTCGGCCATCGAACCCGCCACGATGTAACCCAGGTTGGAGTATCCATATCCCCGGCCGGGCGGATATTCCAAGGACCCAACAGCCGCCTGGCGAGCCAATAATAGCCGGCAATCAATAGCGCTCATTCCCGGTTGGAAATCGCGTGCAAATTGGGCCGAGTCAAATTCGCGCGGTAAACCCGCCGTATGCGTCAGCAGTTGTTCCAGGCTAATGGCTCTGTGATCCGCATCCATTTCCGGCAGGTATTCCGGAAACGCTTCGGCCATAGTCGAATCCCACCGCAGGACTCCCTGTTCCTCCAGGCAAGCGATCATCGCCGCAGTCATAGCCTTGCTGCAGGAGCCCATATGCCACAAGTCGCTGTTCGTCACTGGCGTAGGGTCATCATTCTTCCGGACACCAGTGGTGGCTAGATAAATCCGGCCATCATCCCAGACGATTGCGCCTCCCATGGCGGGAAGTTTTTGAACGCTGCACTGGGATGCCAGGACCTGCTCAACGGTTGACGATTCAATGACGCGGGTACTTATACTGACCCCGGTGCGGGCCAGCTTTTGAATCGTGGAGGTATCCGGGGCGGGCGGAAGCACTATGGAAAGGGTTTGCCCGGCTTTATCCCAGGCAACTTCCGCTCCCATCGTTCCAAAGCAAAGGTCTACCGGAAGGATAATCTCATTACCAGACATTTCGGAGGGTGTATCCATGACATTTTCCAGAGTATCAACCGTGTAGTATGTGGAGTTGGCATAGAAAGATGCATTGTGCTCTTGATAGACCATATACAGTTGGTGATAGTCATTGTCCCAGTATGTTTGTACACCCAACTGTTCCAGGGCAGGCCGGACTGCCATCATTAGCCTGCCATTTCTCTCGTAAATCTGGCTGGACGGAATCGTGCTCTGCTGACCGTTTAAAATCAGTTTGTAGCCATCCTGGGAAGGGGTTATCGGGGTGTTTGAGCTTATCTCCGGGGCGGAACAACCGCCCATTGCTCCTGTTAAAAGGAAGATGGATAGAACGATGAGTAAGATACCTGGTGGAGAATATCTTATGATCCCATTCATGCCTGCCATAGTACCGCCCTCGCTTTTTATTTATTTCTAATAACATTATGGCCGATTTACAATGAAAAGGGTGAATTGAACAAATTGTACACTTGCCTTTTCTGAATAGACGCTTATCCAGAACAGCATGCTCCCAATGTTATTCAAACGCGCTTACGATAGCCAGATAAAAAACATCAAATTCCCCCTTATAATTATCATTTATAAGTTGTTTCTACAGATAATCTCCAATATACTAAACACAGATATTATGTGTGAGAGCCTTCGAGCCCCCTGGCACTGACTGTGCCATCCGGTCTGGAGGGCTTTTTTATTGGGGTTCAGACGCGCGTGATCCATAATAAACCGAAGGGAAAATTATTTTATTAAGGAGGAATAAGATTATGGGTAGTGGAAATGTTGTTGCTGGTACTAAAATCCCTTGCCGGGTACACCGGACTCTTGATGTTGGTGACTTTTCTATCTTGCACCAGCTTACCTGGTTCAATATGGCAGTTCATAGCGATTCGGAATATGCCAAGGGAACCTGGTTCAAGGAACGTTCGCTGGCTGCTCCAGTCATTTTTGTCGTTGCGGACGGCCTGGTCCATCATGCGGACACCATCGCCGAGTTATTAGAAAAAGATGGGTATGAAATCTATGCTTATGTCGGGGTCGAAAACATGAAAATCACCACGCCGGTGCTTTTTGGCGACACGCTTAGATCAGATGCCGAGGTCGTTGATTTTCGCCCTACAAAGAATCCCAAGATGAACCTGCTGATATATAAAAATAAGGCCTATAATCAGCGCGACGAGCAGGTCATCGAGTACACAACCACCATGATGGCCATGAAAAAGGACTGATTCCCGGTTTGAGCACGCAATTCGGCAAGTGATCAGAGGGGGCATTGACAGCCAGATCATGGCATGTTATACAGACGTCAGATAATAAGGTCGCAGGCAGACATTCATCGTATAATCATTATACATCTGCATGCGACCCTTGTTTTTACAGGGTTTAGCCCTTTGCACAGGTAAAATTTAGCGCAGAACCGCTCCCGCGATAATCATACGTTGAGCTTCGGATGTGCCTTCACCGATTTCGGCCAGCTTTACATCCCGATAGAAGCGTTCTACCTTCTGCCCCTTCATGAAACCGTAGCCACCTTGGATCTGCACAGCTTTGGAGCTATGACGGGCCGCGCATTCCGAGCAGAACAGCTTGGCCTGAGCGGCAGCAAAGCTATATGATTGGCCCTGGTCTTTAATCCAGGCGGCGTTCATGTACAGAAAGCGGGCTGCGGCAATATCGGTGGCCATATTGGCAATAAACCACTGAATAGCCTGCTGCTTGGCGATTGGCTTGTTAAACTGGACCCGTTCCTTCGAATACTTGATGGATTCATCCATGCATCCCTGGGCAATGCCTGTTGACATGGCAGCGATACCTACACGGCCAGTGTCCAGAGCGCTCATGGCAATCTTGAAGCCGTCACCCTCCTTGCCTAGCAGGCAATCAGCCGGCACCACACAGTTATTGAACACCACTTCAGAGGTCTGGGAGCCCCGAACCCCCATCTTGTCAAAATGTTTGCCGACAATAAGCCCCGGGGTCCCTGCGGGAACCAGGAAGCCGCTCATGCCTTTGGTACCGGCAGATCGGTCGGTATAGGCGAAAACAATAAATACATCGGCGATAATCGCATTGGTTATAAAAGTCTTGGTCCCGTTCAGGATATATTCATTGCCATTTTTGACCGCAGTGCTGGTGGCCGCGCTGACATCGGTCCCCGCTCCCGGTTCGGTAAGTGCGAAAGACCCTACGGTTGTGCCGGCGGCAATCCCGGGCATCCACTTTTTCTTCTGTTCTGCATTGCCGTAAGTAATGATGGGATGTCCGACCAGGCCGGCGTGGTATGAATGGAGAAAACCGGTAGTGGCGCAAGAGCGGGATAATTCTTCGGTAACCAGCATGGTAGTCAGAAATTCCCCTCCGCCTCCGCCGTATTCGGCTGGATAAGAAATGCCCATCATGTCCAGTTCGGCCAGCTTCTCAAATATTTCGACGGGTTGGCGGCTGTTGGCGTCGATTTCCGCCGCGGCAGGTTCGACATACTTCAGAGCGAACTCACGGGCATTTGACCTGATCAGTTCCTGTTCATCCGATAGCTTGAAATTCATAAATACACCTCTTTCAATCTGGTAATCTCACGAATATTTGCCAGAACCAGGCTTGCTTATTATGAATTCTATATGATGTCGAAAAATGTTGTCAACAAATAATATGGACGCCAAGTAATTGACTCTATAACTGGTGGAAGCAGACCAGTTCCTGCCATGACCCCTATTTATAATACTCCTCCATGCAAAGCGCCTTCAGATCATGGTTTTTCTTTCATATACAACGTATTCAAGTTGAGTCCATAATTGAATATGTCATTGCTGGGATCAACGTAAATATCGATGTTGCTGAAGACCAGCAGAACGTTTACTTCCGGGGTTTCCAGCTGCAAGCTCATATCCTGCAAGCTCACTTCCGAGGATGCTGCTTGACCTGGCGGGTATTTCGCAGTAATCCGGTCAATATAATCGTTCATATCCTGTTCCAGAATCACTCGATCATCCAGTTCGATCCTCAAAATCGGTATACCGTCCGAGGTGTTTGCCTGCCAATTGATGCGGTACGCACCCCTATCGCCATCGATGGCGATCGATGACTCTCTTCTTTTTTCATCAGTAAAATTCTGCATATTGACAGCCCAGCGATAATCACTGATGTCTACTGCCTCGGGCTTCATTACCAGGGAGATCCCGATGATTCCTTCCGGTACAATAGCTTCTTCAGGGGCGGGCCAGGCCTGTTCGAAGCCCAGCTTTGATTTAAACACGGCGCTTTCGCCCAGACGTTTGTCAAACCAGACCGGCAGCTTCGCATCTTCAGCGTAAGCCAGGTAGTCAACCGCATCTGTGATTGACTCCCGCACCGCCAATTCCGGCTTGGTGGCTGCGGGTATCAGTTGATCTCCCTTCAGCATATCCTGGCTGATCAGCAGCGTTTCCAGCCGGCTAACCTGCGCCTTAACCGGCAAAGCCTGGTAACCAACAACGGGCAGCACCGATACAACCGCCATCGCGCAGAGCAGGGCAGCTATTGGATGATGGGCCCTGGCTTTCCAAATAAGCAGCAAGATAACCGACGCCACCGTAATAATCCAGATCACAATGAAGGTATATTCGGTTAGTTTGAGACCTGACTTCTGAAGCTGGATAAAAAGGGCCCAGGCCTCGAATGCCAGAATCACCAGCGCAGCGATCGGATAAGCCTTACGGTAGAATTTCGCCAGGCCGGTTTCATAGTGGGTAGTAATTATATGAAGCCAGAGCCCGGTTACCGCATAACTCGTCGCAATGCTGCTTAGCTGGATAAAAGATGAGCCCATACCGGTCAACATGGTCTTGCCCGCCCAGAGAAGCAGTACGGCGGTCAAAGCCAGTACGATCGGAATCATAATATTCCCGAAGAGAATCTCAACAAAGCGCGGCTGTTGCTGGGCGGCTTCGCGGTGTTCGTCCGCTCGCCCTTTGCGGAAGTCTGGAAAATAGCCGACGAAAATTGTAAACGCCAGGAAGCCAGTCAGAGTCGCGATATACATGTATACTTTTTCGCTCATTTCGTGATACAGCAGTGCCTGGACAGCGCCGGCTACCCCGGAGAGCCCGCTGATTAGCACCAGACCATAGATCAGGGCGATAAAAAAAGCCTTGTGAGTCATGAAAAACGAACGTGAAAAATCCGATTGATCTTGAGGATATGCGGCCAGGATAATAAAAGCAATGAAGCTGATCAGTATGGCTGCGCCTGCCCGAGCCTCCGCCAGACCTGATAGCACCGTATAACGCGATTCGGTCAGGCCAGGATCAGTCCCGCCAAACAAATAGAGCACCAGGAAGGTCACGATTATAGCCACGACACCGAGCAGGTTGGCAATCAGAAAGGCTCTGCCCTGCTCGAAACGGCTTTGAGCCGCGGTGATTGCTGCCAGGCTGAATATGGCGCCCACCGCGAAAGACCAGTGCAGGCAGTTGAACAATAAATTGTAGGGCTCTTGCTGGGGCCAGTCCAGCTGAATCCTGATCATTGTAACAATGGCAAACCCCAGTGCACTGCCTGTTACCGCGGGGAAGGTCTGAAAAGTCTTGAAAGCGCCTTTGAAGACTTTGGATACGGACTCCATAAAAGCATTCATAGTACACACCTCCTACCTGAATGGCTGGATCCAGATTATTCTGCAAGCTTGCAGCGCCTGTTATTTAACTGCGTTCGGATTGTTTGGATTATTGCTTCCGTTAATGTGACTGGGAAATGATAATTTTCGAGTCTATGTTCTCTTTCTTTCTTTATATCACGTTTGAGTTTTGATTTCCATTTATGAACATTATGCAAGCATATATTTGGATTTTCCTTGCCGATACTGCTTTAACGCTCTATTTGTTGTGGAGGCGTCATCCGGTCCATATAACCATTGCATAGAAGGCGCCATCGGCGTTATTGAATGATACAATATAAACATTCCGTTGAACGCGCTTGTAATCGTATTGTATTCCCGGGAGGTAAGCACCATGAAAGAATACATAAGAGACTGCCCCTTATTCTCTTTGTGCGGGCTCAATTGCGGACTTTGCCCACGCTATCAAACCACCGGCAAATCCAAATGTCCAGGCTGCGGAGGCCCTGATTTCCATCTCCAGCACCCCACCTGTGCGGTTATTACCTGCAATTCCAAACATGATAATGTGGAATTCTGCTTTCAGTGTTCAGAATACCCTTGTGATAGATACCGTGAGCGGCGGGACCTGGATTCGTTTATTACGTATAAAAACGTCATGAGTGATTTTGAAAAGGTTCGTACAGAAGGAATTGATGCCTACAGAATTAAACTGGATGAGAAAGTAAGCATCCTGGAATTCCTGATGGAAAACTTCAACGACGGGAGAAGGAAAAATTTTTACTGTCTGGCGGTAAATTTATTAAACTATGAGGATTTACTGGAAATATTAGAAGAAATAAATGCTGACATAAGCAAGCAGGATATTGAGTTAAAGGAAAAAATAGCGAAGATAGTAATGCTGTTTGAGAAAAAAGCACAGAAAGATAACATCGAATTGAAGCTGCGGAAACCAGGATAAGCAAAGCCGGTGGAATAGCGGAGCGGCAACACCAACAGCGCTGCCCGCCCGCCTTGCATGGGACCATTTGGTGGGCCACGCTCCACTATCCGGGCTTTGTAAGTTACTGCATCATGGCTCTGCATATGTCGTCGGCAAACTCGACCGGATCATCTATCGGCAAACCGTCAATTAAAATTGCCTGGTTATACAGCAGCCTGGTATAGAGATTGAACCTGTCATCGTCCTTTTCAAACAGCTCTTTCAGCGAGCGAAATACATCGTGGTTAACATTGATTTCCAGTATCTTATCTGCCTTGATACCCGAGCCATCCGGCATGGCTTTGAGTATCTTTTCCATTTCGATTGAAACCTCGCCATCGTTGGACAGGCAGACCGGGTGGTTTTTCAGCCGCCTGGAAACTCGGACATCTTTAACCCGGTCGGCCAGGATGCTTTTCATTTGTGCAAACAGCTCCTGGTTCTCTCCATCAGGGGAATTGGATGCGTCACCAGTATCTTCAGCCTCAATACCCAGTTCGCTGCTGGAGACGGACTTGAATTCCTTGCCCTGGTATTCTCCCAGCATTTTAATGGCAAATTCGTCTACATCGTCAGTAAAGTACAGAATTTCAAAGCCTTTGTCAGCCACTAGCTCGGTTTGCGGCATCTTTTCGATTCTCTCGCTTGACTCTCCGGATGCATAGTAAATATATTTCTGTTCTTCCGGCATTCTGCTGACATATTCATCCAGGGTGACCATTTTCTTCTCAACCGATGAGTAGAACATGATCAGGTCCTGCAATACATTTTTATGCGCGCCAAAATCCGTATATAACCCGTATTTCAGCTGCCTTCCAAAGGACTGGTAGAATTTTTCGTAGTTATCCCGGTCATCCTTAATAAGTCCTTCTAATTCGTTCTTTATTTTATTCTTGATATTATTGGCGATCGTTTTCAGCTGACGGTCATGCTGCAGTATTTCCCGGGATATATTAAGCGACAGATCCTCGGAATCCACCATGCCCTTTACGAAGCTGAAATAATCCGGCAGCAGCTCCGGGCATTTATCCATTATCAAAACACCCCGGGAGTACAGCTCCAGCCCTTTTTCATACTCCTTGGTATAAAAATCATAGGGCACCCTTTCCGGAATAAACAAAATCGATCTGTAGCTGACTGCCCCTTCGGTACTGATATGCAGGTGCTTGAGCGGCTTGTCGAATCCGTAGTGTTTCTCTTGATAGAAATTTTCATAATCTTCCGGGGAAAGCTCATTTTTATTCTTTTTCCAGATGGGGACCATGCTGTTTATGGTCTGCTCATCTTTATATTCCTCGTATTCGCTCTCACTGCCTTCTTTCGGCCTTCTCCCGGTTATGTCCATCTTTATCGGATAGCGGATAAAATCTGAATAGCGCTTCACCAGGGACCTTAAGCGGTATTCCTCCAGGTACTGATCGTACTTCTCATCATCTGTGTCTTCCTTTATCTTCAGGATGATATCAGTACCGGCCGATTCCTTTTCGCAGGGTTCTATGATGTAGCCCTCAATCCCGTCAGATTCCCACCTGTAGGCTTCTTTGCTGCCAAATGCCTTGCTGATGACCGTTACGGTATCAGCTACCATAAAAGCGGAATAAAACCCGACCCCAAATTGACCGATGATATCGATATCATCACCCAGTTCATTGGCTTCCTTGAATGCAGACGAGCCGCTCTTCGCGATGACACCCAGATTATCATCCAGCTCTTCCCTGGTCATGCCGATACCGGTATCGGCTATTTTTAGTACACGGTTTTCCTTGTCGATATCTATTTTGATATAGTAGTCATCTTTTAAAAAAGTAATCGTTTCATCAGTCAGCGCCTTGTAATACATTTTGTCAATGGCGTCGCTGGCATTAGAGATAAGCTCCCTTATAAAAATCTCCTTGTGGGTATAGATAGAATTAACCATCAGCTCCAGCAGTCTTTTCGATTCCGCTTTAAATTGCCGCTTTTCCAATTAAAGTTCTCCTTTCCATAATGGTTTTGGATTGATAACAAGAAGGCTTCTTGTTATGCGCGAACAATAACGGCCGCTATGCTGCCACGGTCTGTGAAGGGCGAGCATTCTGCCGCGAATATATAATACGAAAATGCCATGATAATATCAATACCGAAGGCCATTAATTAAGCCTGACCCAGCGGCGGCTGACCCGGGCTGATTAAAACTCGTCCTGGATCAGTAAATAGGCGCTATGAATCGCATCCTTCAAGCGGGCTGGCTTAACAGCATCGCCCAGCAGGTAGCAGTGAGGATGCAAATCCTGAACCTGTCTGAAAAGGCGGTTCTCCGGACGGCTGCCCAGTGCCAATACCACGCTGTCCGCTTTTGTCCAATGTTCACAAGAGGAATCATCCTCGGTAACAACAGAATTTGAGCGTATTTCTTGCAGGCGATGCCCGGTCAGCACTTTGATGTTAAGGTTTTTCAAGTGTGTCGTCAACGGCCAGCGGCCGGCAGGTCCCATATCGGGGGCCAGCCGGGGCATCTGTTCGATGATTTTTACCCGGTAGGAACCCCGGGTTAATTGTTGCTTCAATTCCTCGAAGCTTTCTCCCTCATAAAGCATGAGAAAGCGCAGGGTATCCCCGCTCATGGTCCCTATTTCCGCCAGGTAAACAGCGGTTTCACAACCGGTCGAACCTCCTCCGATCACCACTACATCCGGACCCCGAGGAATTTTTCCTGCCAGCACTTCCCAGGCATCCAGCACTTCCGCACCGCTTTCGCAAGGTATCTCGGGCCGGAAAGGCCGTGCACCGGAAGCGATAATCACGCGATCCGCCGGAAACTCTTCCAGGTCATCGACCGTAAAATTGCGATTCAAGACCAGGTTAACCCCCTGCCGGTTCAATTCATTATTATAATAATCCAGCAGGCTGCTAAATTCCGCCTTGCCAGGAGGGACAGCCGCCAGGCGCCATTGCCCGCCAATCACGTCACTGCGCTCCACCAGGGTCACATTATAGCCCTTTTCCGCTGCCCGGCAGGCCGCCTCCAGTCCAGCCGGTCCGGCTCCCACTATCAGGAGCCTGCTGCCGTCAGCGGGCCGAACCTCCAGTTCCGGGCTGAATTTCTGGTCTTCCCGGCCGCATTCCGGATTAACCGCACAAACCAGGCGATGATGCATGAAAATTTCGTCCATGCAGGCCATACAGCCAATACATTCGCGAATCTGCTCATCCTGGCCAGCCTGAGCCTTGTTAGCCCAGTCAGGATCGGCCAGAAATCCTCGCGCTACGCTTACCAGATCGGCCTGGCCCAGCTGCAGAATGCGTTCGGCAGTGGCGGGATTATTAATTCTATTGCTGGCAACTACGGGAATCTTCACCTGTTTCTTTATGCTTGATGCCAGGTAGGCATATCCCCCTCTGGGAACGCTTGCTGCCAGCTGTGGAACCGGGGCTTCATGCCATCCCCCGGTAACATTGAGCAGGCTTGCTCCACTTTCTTCCAGTTTCCTGGCCAGGAGGCACATTTCGGTCAAGGTGCTGCCTCCCGGCATGAAATCATTTGCCCCGAGGCGTACCGACACGGGGAAATCGGGGCCGGCCATTTCACGGATTCGCTTGATGACCAGAAGCGGAAAGTTCATACGGTTGGTGAAATCACCGCCGAATTCATCCTCGCGGCGGTTGGTCAGTGGGGATAAAAACTGTGACACCAGGTAGCCAGCACTCATAATTACTTCGACGATGTCATATCCCGACTCGCGCGCGCGAACAGCGCAGCGGGCGAAGTTTTCGGCACATTCATAAACCTCGCCATTGGACAGGGCGCGGGGTGTTTGCCCGGTCAGGCGCGAGGCAACAGCCGAAGGAGCCACTACTTCATGGCCATAATGATAAGCAAAAGAATAGCGCCCGGGGTGGAAAAGCTGAATTCCAGCAACGCAACCATGCTTTTTGATGACTGAAGACAACTGCAGGTGGCCTTCGATGTGCTGATCGTCATGAATGGAAAGCATGCCCACATGGCTGTCAGCGGCCAGGATCGCTGCACCTCCGGTAAAAATCATGCCAGCTCCTCCCGCCGCCCTTCTTTCGTAGAAAGCCAGGGTAAGGTCGTTGACGAATCCACGATCGCTGTAACCGTTGTGAATAGCGGGCATGACTACGCGGTTTTTACTACCGAGGCCGGCAAAAGACAGAGTATCGAACAGCATATTAACCCCTCCATCATATCTTTTCTATATGTAATTTATTTAATATTGTATTTATTTTATATATAGAAAAGCGAGAAGGCAATAGGAATTTTCCGAGTATTAAATTTCGATGAAATTCGGTACCATCCCTTTCAATTGCTTCAGCTCACCTGCCGGCAGTATTACCAGCTATTGATGAACGGTCCCATTCTTTACTATAATGGTTATAAGCGCTCCCTGGATAAATACACATCCAGACTGGCTTGATCTGAAATTTATCTTCGAGAGATTATGAGCGATAATGCGAAACAGTTTTCTCTGGTGTTTTACACCTGGTGCCCGGGTAATTGATTACCCCTGATCCGATGCAAGGAATGGAAGCCGATTGGAGAGGCAGGCAATGCAGATATGATAAAAACACCCGCATTCGCCCAGGGAGTTGGGAACACTCGCTTGAACGAAGAGGATGACGACCGGCAATGCGAGCCGGTCTCGACGGAAGCCGCTTCTCTGAAGGAGGCTCAAGCCCGCATAGCTGACCTGGAAAATCAGCTTTTACATTCGCGCCAGATGCTGCAGAACCTGGTGCATAATAATCCTATGTCAGTCCAGATTTACAATATCGATGGATATGTAGTCGAATGCAATGAGGCCACGGCCAGGATATTTGGCGGATTCGCTCCGCCTGACTATTGCATGTTCCAGGACCCTGTCATTCTAGCCGCTGGCCTGATGGAAGACCTGCTGCGGGTCAAGCAGGGCGAAAGCATCGAATTCCCTGACCTGTCATACAAGCCCAGCCTGGTGATCCCTGGCGCCCCTGAGGCGGAAAAGCACTTGCATGCCTACATTTTCCCTATAAAGGACTCTCTTGGCCAGCCTGAGGCATATGTCGTAATGCACCAGGACATAACCGACAGCAGGATGGCCGAAGAAAAGTTCCGTCTGGCTTTCCATGCCGCCCCTATTCCGATGACCCTGGCCGAAGCCTATATGGGCCCATACCTTGAAATCAACGAAGAAGCAGTCAAATACATTGGCTATTCCCGGGAAGAAGCTGTGGGCCGCAAGTGGAGCGAGATGGGCCTTTTTTCGCCCGAAGACCAGAAGATGCTGGTAGAGACCATGTACCGCGAAGGCCATCTCAAGAACGTTGAAACTAACCTCACAAAAAAAGACGGAACGGTTAAGCGTATCGTACTCAGTGTTGATTATGTGGAAATACATGGCAAGAAGTACCAGCTTACCACGGTGATGGATATTACGGAACGAACCAAGATGGAGCGCGCCCTGCAGGATTCAGAGGAAAAGTTCCGGCTGTTCGCGGAAAATGCCCTGGATGGCTTTGCTATTGTGCGGGTTGATGGTTTCCATTATGTCAACCCGGCTTTCTGTAAAATGATCGGCTATACTGAAGAAGAGCTCCTTAACCTGGAGGATTTCCAGGCGTTCATGGCCGATACCCCACTGGGCAGGCCGCTCATATCGAATAATCTCCAGCTCCGTTTGCAGGGCGACATCCGGGATGAGCCCTATGAAGCCCAACTGCAGCACAGGGACGGAATCACCATCATAGATGTGGTCGTATCACCTGCCAGGGTTGTCTTGAACGGCGAAGTTAACGACTTCGTGCTGGTCAGAAACAACAGCGCCCAGAAAAAGGCGGAAAGAGGCCGGACCGAAGCCCTGGCTGCAATGCAGGCCAGCGAGGAAAAGTACCGTTCTCTGTTTCGGCACACCCCGGTCGGAGTAGTAAATTACGATAATGACCTCATTATCACCGATAGCAATGATCGCTTCTTAAATATCCTGGAAACTGACCGTGACCGGCTGATCGGCCTGGATATGAAGCATTTGAGAGATCCCATCATATTGCCAGCCTTGCAAGCTGCCATTCAGGGCCAGCATGGCCAATATGAAGGCTTGTACACGGGCACTTCCAGCAACATTGAAAAATGGATTATTCTGCACACTGCCCCTGTATACCTGTCTGATGGAAGCCTGGCCGGAGGAGTCGCCATTATCGAAGACATCGGCTCCAGGCGCGAGGCGGAAATGGAGCGGGACCGGCTGCGGCTGCTGCTGGAGAATACTTTTGACTCCATGCCCAGTATCCTGGTCGGCATAGACGCAGGGCGCCGAATAACCCAGTGGAATCGGGAAGCCATGCTGCGAACCGGGCTCAGCCACAATGAAGCCCAGGGACAGCTTATTGAAGCGGTGCTTCCGACTATCACTCCGATGATCTCCAATATTAATGCCTCATTAAGCGACCAGAGCATTATGAGCGAAGAGCGGCTTTCTTATTACGAAGACGGCGAAATACATTTTGCCCGGGTCGTTATTTATCCCCTGGTCGGGGGCGAGGTCAGGGGCGCGGTGATCAGGATGGATGACGTAACCGAGACGGTCCGGCTGGAAGAAATGATGATCCAGACCGAAAAAATGATGTCAGTAGGTGGTATGGCTGCGGGTATGGCCCATGAGATCAACAATCCCCTGGGCGGCATATTACAGGGCTCACAAAACATCCTGCGCCGGCTGGACGCAGGCAATACTATCAACCAGCAGACGGCTGAAAACTGTGGAACTAATATGGATACGATCACAAAATATATGGAGGAACGCGGCATATTTGCCTTTGTCGAAGGAATCCGCAGCAGTGGCGAACGGGCTTCCAGTATAGTCAGCAACATGCTGCAGTTCAGCCGGGCCAGCAGCGCGCAGAAAACACCCGCGAGTCTCTCCGCTCTGGTTGAGCAGACCATTGCGCTGGCCGGCAGCGACTATGATTTGAATAAGAGCTATGACTTCCGCCATATCAATATTGTGCGCGACTATGATGATAATCTGCCCGAAATCTTGTGTTCACCAATGGAGATCGAACAGGTGGTGCTAAACCTGGTGAAAAATGCAGCCCAGGCTATGGCTGGAAGCGCGAAAACCCAGTGCATATCGTTGCGGACCAGGCAGGAGGAGAACTGGGCGGTGCTGGAAATAACCGATAACGGCCCGGGAATGGATGAAAATACCCGCCGTCGAATATTTGAACCCTTCTATACCACCAAGCCAACAGGCCTGGGTACTGGTCTGGGCCTGGCCGTATCCTATTTTATAATCACTACCAATCATAAAGGCCAGATCTTCGTAGAGTCGCAGCCTGGAAAGGGGACAATGTTCTGTATCCGCCTGCCACTGCCGGAACCGATATAAGCCCCCCATAACCTCGCCATCCGTGATGTATCGCAACGCCCAGTGCATTCATTTCGTCTTTAAACATGACCACTCTGAAGATTGGAAGTACGGTCTGAAAATTAGATTTTTCCTGGCCATCCTTATATAGGACTGGAGCATATCGGATTTGCATCAGCCTTGCCTGAACGCCCTGAAGCTTATTTCTTCTGATAAGGAGAAACGCGGGTAATAAAGTCAGCTTCTGCTTGGAAAAGGTGCTGATTGGCATGGACATTCTCGCACAATTCCAGGTTGATATCCGATTGGCTGTCATATGCCGGCCATTCAACCAGCCCCGGGCCATTGGGATTGCCGGTCCTGGCAAAATTCACCCAGTAATTCATCATTTGCTCAGAGAGAGCCGCATCAACAGAATCATAGCCGTCTGCCTCCCTCATATTGCCGAAAACATAAGCTATATCCACACCGTGATGCACTCCAGCCTGCCGGGCCAGCGCCGTATCCGGCCGGCGGGTGAACTGATACAAATAAGCTCTGGATTTCAACGTTTCCATAGACATGGCCACAAATCTGGCCGGCTGCGCATTGGCTCCCACCGTGATGATTTTATCGAGTGCCGGTGCAACATCCGTATCTGAAAGCACCGGAAAAACCGCTGCTGCTGCCGTCGCCTCACCTGCAAAATGGGTTTCGAGATATGACTGATATTTTGCCAGGGATAAATCGGTTTCCCCGGTTAAGTAATTATTGCCTTCGTTCAAGGTGCTGCCGACGATTATCGGAACGTCATGCTGCAGCCCGTTGGAGTATGCTGCCCACGGATTGGCGGGAAGAACCCGGCCGTCAAAGACCGGTGCAAAAAACACTCCGCTGTCGTCAAAAAGATCGGTTTGGCAATCGGCGGCCTTCACCACTTCCTGAACCGATTTGGCACGCATAGCGGCCAGAACATCTTCATCTTGATCGCATCCCAGCCGGGCTGCCAGTGTCCGGCCCATTTCCAGAGCATTTTCCATGTCACCATTAAAGGCCGGGTTCAAGTATTCAGAACCGATGATCGGCCCGCCACTCTGGGCGATCGCCTGTTGAAACAGCCCTGCCGAAAACGGGCTAATCATTAACAACGAGACCGATCTGGAGCCAGCCGATTGGCCAAATATGGTCACCTTATCAGGATTTCCTCCAAAGGCGGCAATGTTGGTTTTTACCCATTGCAAAGCTTTGATCTGGTCTTGCAGGCCGTAATTACCTGAAATGCCATCACTGGATTCCTGGGACAGGAGGGGATGCGCTAGAAAACCCAGGGGACCAAGCCGGTAATTAATGGTCACCACCACGACACCTTTTTCTGCCAGCTTTTTGCCATCATATTCGGGCAGCGAGCCCGAACCAAAATTGAATGCTCCGCCATGAATCCAAACCATGACCGGCAAGCGTTCCGACGATTCATGGGCTGGAGTCCACACATTAAGATAGAGACAATCCTCATCATATTTTTCGTTATCTTTCTGCTTGGGTTGAGGGCAGGAAGGGCCAAATCCGGTACAGCTTTTTATACTTGTCCACGCTGTCACCGGTTGCGGAGCTTTCCAGCGCAGTTCGCCAAGCGGGGGAGCAGCGTAGGGAATTCCGCGAAATACGTACACGCTGTCTTCCACGGTTCCGCTTATCGGCCCGCTATCCAATTGAACAACATCCATATTTTTCTCTTGAGAAACAAATACGCCAATGATAACAGCCCACACTAAAACGATAGCCAGTAATCTTAATTGTTTCATTTCATGCTCCCATTTTCGGCATCTGACGCCATTCTTCCGTCTTCGGCCATTGCGGCACCGTACAATATGGCCGGATTCAGTTGCCCGGCCAGTTCAATTATGCGATACAATGATTCTTAATATATACACGAACCTTAAATGTAATTTCCGCATGGAAGGAGACACGGTTTATATGCAGCCAGACCAAACGCTTTTTGCTTCTCATCCAGTAAACCAGGGGCGGCAAACCGAACTTGACATCATGAAAGGCCTGGCCATCATGGGCATGGTCTTAATCCACAGCTTTGAGCGATTTTCCATGCAGCCCCTGCCGGATACCATTTCTACATATGCGATTGAGTTTGGCTGCAGCCCGGGAGCGCCCATATTCATGTTCCTGATGGGCTTGGGGCTGATCTATACCCAAAAGAAAAATCCCGGTGAAATGTTCAGCCGCGGAGTGAAGATTTTTCTAATCGGATACCTGCTCAATTTCTGCCGCGGCAGCTTATTGTATTTCGCATTTATGACTGCGACTGGAAATCCCGAGTATTTAACCAGGGCGGTCACTGAATTCTGGGGTATCGATATTTTGCAATTCGCCGGCCTGACATTCATGTTTTTTGGGGCAGCGGCCCGGTTGAAATTCCGAAATGAGCACTACCTTATGGCGGCCGCCGTGGCTGCCATCGCCACCTTGCTGGGCGCGGGCTTTAGTACGACATCTACGCTGGCCAGTGCTTTTTCGGGGCTTTTCCTGGGCACCAGCGATAATTCGTTCTTTCCCTTTTTCACCTGGATTGAATACCCGGTATTCGGCTATCTTTTTGGTTCTATCCTGATCCGCTGCCAGGACAAGAGACGTTTTTACAATGCCACTCTTCTGGTTTCCCTGGCGGCTTCCTTGCTTTTCATCCTGTTCAGCTACAGATACGGCATTGATTTTGGCGCCTCAGACGGTCTTTTCCAGCAAAGCTATTATCATCATGACCTGATGGGCAATTTGATCCTGCTGTCCCTGTCGCTGGTCTATATCAGCCTGATCTTCTATGCCACACCGGTGCTTCCGGGCTTTATTAACAGCACTCTGAATCGCTGGAGCCATAACATTATCAACATGTATTGCATTTCATGGCTGATTATCTACTGGTCAACCCTGTTCATGCCAGAATCCATGCCCTTTTCCTGGATTATGGCCTACTTTGCCATCGTACTGCTTATTACCGACATCATCGCGGTAAAGTATCTGCAGCTCAAACGCCAGTTATTAGCGAATAAGAAAAAATAGACCCGGTGCGGGCTATATCTTAACGCGGCAGAGCCGGCCTACGTAACCATTGGTGTAATAAGCCCAATCTCCGGCTACTGCAATATTTCCGCTCCAATCGTCATTCAGCTTCTGCCGCTCGCTGCCCTCTGTTTTGATGCGGTAGAGCTTGCATTCGTCGCTCTTGTTGCTATAATACAGCCAGTCCCCGGCTATGGTTATATATATTCCCTCGTCATCACACAGCTTTTGCCGGCTGCTGCCGTCCATTTTTATGCGGTAAAGCTTGCCGCTGTCGCTGGCATTGCTGTAATACAGCCAGTTCCCGGAAACCGCAATCTCTTTGCACTGGTCATCGCCCAGTTTCAGCCTTTCACTGCCGTCAGTTGTGATCTGGTACATTTTGCTACCGTCACTGCGACTGATATAGTAGATTTTTTCTCCGGACACTACCATATCTGCGGCTGTGTCATCACTTAATTGCTGCCGGCCGCTTCCGTCTTTTTGGATTAGATAAATACCGGCACTCTCATTTTCCCGGGAATAGTATATCTGGTCCCCATTTAGAACCATGGTATTGAACTGGTCATCAAATAAGCTCTGCTGCCCGCTGCCATCCGTTTTAATTCGATAGACCTTGAAGCCCTGGTTATAAGGGCTGGTGTAATATATCCAGTCATCGGCCACGGTGACATTGAAGCTCTCGTTGTCGTTGAGCTTCTGCCGGCTGCTGCCGTCAGTTTTAATGCGGTGAAGCTTGGTACCATCACTGGTGCTTCCATAGTAGAGCCAATCACCGTCTACAGCAAAATCACGGCATAAATCTTCGCCGATCTTGGTGGGTGCAGTAGACTGAACTGCAGGACTATCATTACCAGCTCCACGGTTCATATAGACAATCACGGCAATTGCCACCAGCAGCACCAGGATTCCTGCTGCTGCCGCGAGCCATTTAGGCCTTTTCTTGCGATATGCTCCATTTTCTCCCAGGTAATGCGCTTCCGAGGAAGCCTGGACCGTATGCTCTGAATCAGCGTGGTCCGTTCGACCCCCGGGTTTTTGCGGTACGGTTTTCATACTCGCCTGATCCAAAGTAGGAGCCGATTGACTGAACCGCTCCGGATCGCTTGAATCCGCGATTTCAATACCAGGAATTGTCAGGCTTTCATTTAATCCATCCGCACCTGATACAGCCAGGAGAGCGGTTTTAAAATCGGTCATTTTCTGATAGCGTTCGGCTGATTTGACTGCCAGTGCCCTGGTCAAAACGCTCTCGCATTCATCCGGAACGGCCCCGGAACTGGAGATCAAAGCCGAAACACTGTCCTCCTCCATGCGCTCGGTAACATCTGGCAGAGTCTGCCCCGTCACCATCCGGAAAAGAGTGGCTGCGACCGCGTAGACATCTGTCCAGGGGCCTTGATTGCCCCGGCTGGTGTACTGTTCAGCTGGCGCATAACCGTGTTTTAGGATTACCGAGAGGCTCTGGTTATGTTCGCCCATAGCATACCTGGCTGCGCCAAAGTCCAGCATCTTAACCTGGTGGTCAGTGCACAAATATATATTGTCAGGGCTTATGTCCCGGTGAATGATGCCTCTCTGGTGAAGCAACTCCAGAGTTTCCACAACCGGCTTAATAATGCTAATCGCTTGATCCCACTCTACCTGCTCACCCAGCTTCTTCAGCCATTGCTCCACCGTTTGACCTTCCAGATATTCCATCACCATGTAGGCGGTGGCGTTTTCTTCAAAGAAGTAATAAACGCTGACGATACCCGGATAATGATTGAACTGGGCCAGGGTTTGGGCTTCTTCCAGGTAGCGTTCCAGTCCATAAGCATAAAACTCGTTCCGTTCGCCGCTATATGGCTGTACAGTCCCGCTTCCAGGCTGTCTTTGCGCATATCCATGAGGGAAATATTCTTTGATGGCTACATTTTTCTTAAGCCGGGTATCTTCCGCCAGATAGGTTATGCCAAAGCCGCCATGACCGAGAAGCTTCAAGATCTCGTATTGGCCCTGGTTCAAGAGGGTTCCGGCGGGCAGGTAAATATTAGCGAGATTGTCATTCATGCGCTTCACTCCAAAACCAGAATGTGAATATTGTTTTGATAATAACACAAATCCAGCCAAATCGAGATTTGCTCATTTTTATACGGTTCAGGACAGCCTGGCCCACTTCTCACCAGGGCCGCTATAACCGCAGGTCCAGTGATGTCATTATAGCAGTTCTGCATGACAATATTGCTATTGATTTGCTATTCTGTCACTCATCAGCAGACCTCGACTATGCCGTCCAGTATTGATGTGCGGCGAAAAGTTCTTCATAATTCTATTTAATGAAATGGAAGACCAATTGCAGAATAAAATCATTTAAGCAAAGGCGGGTGACCGGCATGGAATTCCCAAGGAAAAAGCACAACGGGTTTGAAGTGGGCCTGATGAGCCAAGATGAGGCTATCGGGGTAGTGGAGCTGTACCGGGCAGTTTACGGCGACAGTTATCCCATCAAGTCAATGTATGACCCGGAATATATTTTTGAGCAGCAGGAAACGGGGCACATGTATCGGACTGTAGTGGTTGACAGTGCCGGGCAGGTTGCAGCTCATCAGGCCATTTTTCGCACCAGCGCCCCCTGGGACCAGATCTACGAGGAAGGACATGGCATGGTTTTGCCCGAATATCGCGGCAAAGGCCTGAATAACCTCACTATGGAATATGATCACGGCGTAGTGATACCGCGGTGCGGAATCCCGGAAATATGGGGTGAAGCGGTGGCCAATCATATATTTATGCAAAAGACCTGCATCACCTGCGGATGGTATGAAACCGGGCTCGAGTTGGATTTGATGCCGGCATCATCCTATGCCAAATCAGGGGCAAGCAGCGGTCGAGTATCGTCGGTTCTGGTTTTCAAGACGTTTATTGACGACACTCAACCGTTGCTGGTTCCAGACTGTTATCACGATATGATTCAAGATATTTGCCAGCGAGCCGGTAAATCTCGTCAAATCATCCAGACGGCCGCATCATCCTTCAGCGGCAAAGATAGCGTCATTAATATGGAATTTTATGACCAGGCAGGCGTGGCCAGGCTGACGATATTCGAAGCTGGATCGGATTTTACCGCCCGCTTTGCTGAACAAGAACAGGAAATGGACCGGCTGGGAGCTGGAGTCCGCCAGGTATACCTGCCGCTTAACCGTGAAGACACCAGCCTGATCACAGATGTTCTGCGTTCCCGGGGCTATTTCTTCGCGGGATTAATGCCCAGATGGTTTAATCATGACGGATTGATGATGCAAAAACTATCGGCAGAGCCCAATTTGCAAGACCTTAACCTGTATACGGATTTTTCCAAGAAATTGCTCCGCTTCATTTTGGCTGATCGGTCAGCAGAAGTCACTAAACACTCTCTGGATAGCTAACGTACTAACGTATTAAACGAAAGGTTAATCGAATCCCATCCGCAAGAAATGCCCCTGTCGCTCTGATTTAGCAAAATAATTCTTGACAGGGGCATTTCTATGTTTCATACTTTGTTTTGCAAAGTACTTTGGCTTACAAGGGAGGCGCACGTATGAACAAAAGCATTATAGAAAAGGCTGCAGAAGACCTTGGCTTGATAAAAGAGATTATCGACCGGACGTCAAATTCTCTTATCTCTTTTAGCCGGATTTTTATTGGCTGGGGATTGCTGCTATGTATCGCTGTTATCATTATAATCATAGGGAACAATAGCCCCAGTTCGGTTTTTGAGTCGGCTGCTTTTCAGCTATTTTTAGGTATGGTTATTTTGGGGATTGGGGCAATGATTTATGCTTTCATAACCAGGAAGAGTCCGCTAATGGGATTAAGCAGGCAATTGATGACGCTGTGGTTGTTTATAGTTGTTATTGATTTATTAGTAGCCATTGTTCCGACGGTATTGAGTGGCACTTTGCAAGCACCGCATTATGATGTATTTCCGCTCTTATTGGTGTCATTTGCTTTTGGATTTATTTGCACCAGCATTTTTACACGGCTCAAGCTACCCTCAATACTGGCCATTTTGTATGTGCTTCTGGCCATATTTTTTATGCAGATGCCGGCTCTTCTTCCTTATTCAATTTCGATGAAAACGGATTATTTAAGTGGCTTTTTGCTGCCTCTTGGATTCTTAATCCTGGGCGGATATCTTGAATTTATAAGGATCAGGAGGAATTGATGTGGATATTAATTCAATTCCTGAAGCTTTTCAATCAAGAATCAGGCTGGCAATAATTTCATCCTTACTACTTGGGGAAAGCACTTTTAACCGGCTCAAAGAGGTCACCCAGGCCAGTGACGGCAACTTGAGCATTCACCTGACCAGGCTTGAAGAAGCTGGCTTCATTAATACGGAAAAGGAGTTCATCGGAAAAAAACCTCGTTCAACCTATACGCTGACGAAAAATGGCAGACGGGAATTTGAAGATTATGTAAAACTGCTCGGGCAGATCTTACAGCAGAATGATTCCAAATAAAAATATGGCGGGGAGAGAATATAATGGTTAAAAATATTACGATAAAGAAATTTTTCAGCGTTTTGATTATGATGGCACTAGCCATTACGGTATTTGCAGGATGTACCGGCAGCAGCCAGCATAAGTACGTGATTACCTATGAAGCCCCTGCAAAATCTATCACTGCGGAACAGATGAACGATGCTATAAGTATTATTACAGAACGCTATAAGGCTATCGATTATAGTAATGTTACCGTCACGCCGGACGGGGATAATAAGCTAAAGGTCGAAGTATCAGGGGACGAGCTTACCAAAGCGCAAGCTGAAATTATAGGAAAACGCAACGAAATTAAGATATTGGGACCTGATAAGAGTGTCATAATTACAAGTGCTGATATCATCGATTCGGTTTCACAGCAAGATCCCAAAACAATGCAAAACATGGTATTGATCAAGTTCACTCCTGATGGCAAAAACAAGCTTGCGGTCGCTACCGCCAAATATACAGGTCAGCAAATAACGATATATTTGGATGACGAGGTTATTTCCGCACCCGTGGTTGGGGCCATTATTAATGATGGGCAGGCTCTTATAGCAAGCAATTTGGGTGATTCGGAAGCAAAGGTTCTGGCAACCATCCTAAAAGATAAAAACCCGCTGCCTTGCGTATTTGAGGTTACTAATATGAGTCAGGAATAGAAGCTGCAGCGGTTCTATTGTTCGCGATTGGCAAAATCTGGTCAGAGGGGTACAATGAAGCCAAACGTTGACTAATGGAGGGATCGGCATGAGATTGCAGGGTAAAGTGGCGCTGGTTACCGGCGGAGGCACCGGCATCGGTCAGGATGCCGCGCTGGGCATGGCAAAAGAAGGCGCGCGAGTGGTAGTTCTGGGGAGAAGGCCTGAACCATTGCGGGAAACAGCTGAACTGGTCCAAGAAGCGGGCGGCGAAGCCCTGGACATTTCCGCCGATGTGACCAGCAAGGAAGCGATGGAAAACGCGCGGCAGATTATCGAAGATACCTGGGGCCGTTTGGACATACTGGTTAATAATGCCGGCTCATTTCTGGTCAAACCTTTTCTGGAAACGACCCTGGAGGAATTTGACAACCTATATAATATTGATTTGCGCAGTGTTTTCCTGGTCTCCCAGGTAATGATTCCCTTGATGCTGAAAAACAGCGGCGGCAGTGTGATCAATATTTCATCCATTCTGGGTGTGCTGGGAAGCCCTGATAACACAGCCTATTGCACCATGAAAGGCGGTGTGGTTCAGTTGACCCGCGCTATGGCCTCCGAGCTGGGGCCGCAAATAAGGGTCAATTGCCTGTGCCCTTCGCATATTGTCACTCCGATGATCGAACCCTGGATGAAGCGGCTGGAATCAAAAGGGAGCATGGACAAGCTCAATAAACTGTTCCCGATGAAACGGGTGGGATACCCGCAGGATATGACCGGTGCCATCATTTTCTTCGCCAGCGAAGAATCAGCCTGGCTGACCGGTAATATCTTCATGACTGACGGCGGGCTTTCCTGCTATGTGTGAGACCGTTAATGGAGGATGCCGGGGATAAGGCTTCACCTGCCAGCCTGAATTGAATAGGGCAGGTGTCGGGCGCACGTAAATAAAAGCGGCTGCCATTTTGGAAATGGCGGCCGCTAAATATTTTGCTGTTCTTTTATAAGTAAAGGCAATAATCTAAATTGTTACTGCGCAACCCGTTCAATCAGATTAACCAGGGTTTTACCTTCAGCGCTTTCAAGCCGTTCAACAAACATCCGGAACATTGTGTCCATCAGGATAGGTTTGAATCCGGGCGGTTTGCCCTCGCATATCCTGTCTATCCGTTTAATAACATCACTGTCAACCGCGTGAAATACCTGGCGATGAGTTTCGGGAGCTTGAACGCCCGTATCTATCGATGTAAACAACTCATCCATCATTATGCTTATGGTCATATTGATAAACACTCCTAATCGCGAATTTTTGAGCTGCGTTTCCTGGAACAGGCTGCCCCGGTTAATTCAAGGCACTGCTGTGATACCTGATAAAAGGTGGCTCGCGCTTCGGACATCCCCCCTCTATTGGCACATATTACAGTTAATGAGCCTGCATCGCACATTAGATCAGGTTACATAATTATATCCCAATATAAGTCAATCAACAATAATGTTGATTATCAGGCTTCTGATCCAATTATTTTGTTGAGTTTTCCTGTTGTCACATCTTAACTCATGGGCTGGAATATACTATGCCTTCCTGTAAATATTCAAACCAATTTTAATTTCTTCTTTATCCGGGATAGAAATATTGCCTTCGGTTGATGCAATAACTATGCTCTTTCCGGATGAGGATTTTCCAAATTCTTTGGTTACATCCACAGTGATGGTGAGGATGTTGCCTTCCAGCTTCATTTCTACGTTTTTCATTCATTACCCTCCTGAATATTCATCTTCAAATTGTGCATCTACTCATTGTCAGATGCTAAAACTCACGCTGCGGCAAACACCACCATCGAATCGAGGTGTATAATCCACCAAATGGGGTAGATTATAATATTGCCCGCAGCAGGTGCATTCTCGCCATCATGAGACTGCTATTCCCCCGGCACCCAAGGCCCAAATTGTTGTCCCTTGTCCGAAGTCGCCAGCCAGGAACCGTTTTTCTTGGAAGTTGTCCAGTTGCCCACGGTATTGGAGAGCGTCTTATCCATGGGATCATCAAGCCTTCCCTGACCGCTGGGCAGATTGTTCTTGAAATTTCCTTCGTAATAGGAGCCATCCGTACCCAGTATCATTTTACCATAGCCATCCATCTTGCCTGCTTTCCAGTCGCCGGTATATACTTCCATCCAATAGTCCGAAGCCACTGACCAGGCCCTAAAAGTGCCATTGCCTTCCGGAAGGCCATTTACAAGCTGGCCATGGTATTTGTCACCATTGGGCCAGGAGTAATCACCTTGAGTGGGCTGGCTTTGACTCTGTTTCTGGCTTACCTTTCCGCTATCGGATTGGGTGCTATTCTGGTCGACGGTCTGCTCCTTCTTGGTATCGGAACTGCTTTTGTCATCGGTGTTTTTGATGCTAAATGGAATCGGTGACAAATCCAGGCCATTTTCAGTGGAACTTCCTGCTGCGAGCAGAATAAATACCGCTAATACCATCAAAGATACGACCAAACGTTTTTTGTGACCCATACAATCCGCTCCTTCGTTTCCAAATTCATTCTGACTCAATTGCTATTAAAAATAAAAGGCGCTAAACCATGGCAATATTGCGTTTGGAATATACAATCATAAAGGCTAGAATGCTGGCGATCAGCAACAAACCTAAATCCTGAATGTCAAATGTTCCGGGCAGGACATTCCAAAATTGGAGAATCTCGCTTCCAATCCCCAGTAATGGACCGAGAGCCATGAAAAAATACCGATCCTGCGTAGGAGCATTGACCCAAAGCAATCCCAATAATACCGTCAGTGAATAGAGCCACAATGCATCCGGCAGGGAGAATAAAAGCCAGCCTGGCAGATTGACTGACAGCAGCGTCGAAAACGTCCTAATTAAATCTACTATGGGGGTTATGTGCAATAGGTCAAACCATTCAAACATCAGCATCTTATGAGATCGCATACCTATGTATATAAGCCCTCCCGTTAAAAGCGGAAGCAATACATGCAGTGCAATACTCTCCGCCAGGCGGCCCTGGACCTTTTTTGCCTCCGGTTCGTTATCGATTTGCGCTGTCATACCGCTCCTGCCTCCCCAATTATCAATGGGCAATTACTGCATAATAGTATTCATTCATAGTTTACCCGGATAATTATGATTAAAACAACTACCGGTTACAATATAAACAATAACGGATAAAACGCAGATGGGAAGCTATAGATGATGACCGAATCAAAGCACCTGCGGTATTGATATTGACGGCGGCTTACCATCATCGCCGCCGCGGACAGCTGCCAGAGCCTTCCGCAACGTTCCTTCCAATCAACAGACCTCTTCCCACCACGGAATATATCGGTTTCTGGGTCACTCAAGGTTTTCACACAGCCTGCCGTCCCCTTGTGTCCCGCAATTACAGTTCCCCGATAATATCGCCCATCTTCGAGGTGTCATAACCGCCCATTCCATTTACTTCGTCTTTAAACTCCTCTGATCTCAAAATCGAAAGCAAGGTTTGAAAATTAGATTTTTCCAGGTCGTGCTTATAAATGACAAGATCGTAGCGCTCTTTGGTCAGCGGGACAAACTCCACTTCACGCACCTGCGAAGCGGCTTTTTCCGTGCCTGCACCAACATCAGCAAGCCCCCGGGCAACTGCGCTGGCAACTGCTATATGGCTCATTTCTTCATTTTGATATCCCTTGATATCTCGGCTGTCGATGTTTAAATTGCGCAGGTTCTCGTCGAGCATCACCCGGGTTCCCGAGCCCTTATCCCGGTTAACCAGTGTTACATTTGGCTTGAGCAGGTCTGGCCAATCATGAATAGCCTTGGGATTGCCGGGAGCCACATAAAATCCTATAGTCCGATAGACCAGGTTAATAATTACGGTCCTTTGGCCAGGCAGCAGTCTGCGGACGTAGGGAATATTATATTCTCCTGTTTCGCCATCCCACAGGTGAGTTGCCGTGATGTTGGCCGTCCCCTTATATAGTGCCAGCAGCCCATCAATGCTTCCTACGTAAGATCGCAACGATCTAAGCATCGAATTCTTTTTTTCAAGATAGCGGGTCAATATATCCAGAACAATGTCCTGGCCGCAGATGATAAGGCCCTGGTTTTCGATGATCAATCTTTCCACTGATAGCTGTCTGTTCGAAGTGGTTGACTTTATTGGAGCATCTGCAGCATGCATATATACCTGCAAATCAGCCTGGCTGATGCGAATCTTCTTGCCGACCCGGTAAGACGGGATCTCTCCACGTTTCAGCAATTCATATACGGTTCCTTTGGAAATCTTAAGCAGCTTCCCTATTTCTTCCGGTGAGTAGGATAAGGGATCCGTCATTTTACCACCTCTTACAATAATTTAAGCTAAATCTCCAAAATGTGCTTGTCAATAATTATAACATTTCGTAAAATCACATTATGTACCAAGTAGTATCATTTAGTATCATTCTGTAAATATTTAGATATTTATCAGCACTGTTTGGTTGCATTTAGTCAGGGCGGTATAACAGTCGGTGTGATAACCAACACCATATGAGAGGATGGGGTCAAATGAAACAATACTGGCAATTTGACTTCTACAGGGACGGCCAAAAGAAGCGACGGTTTTTCTATGGAACGGAGGCCGCTTTGCAGCGGCGAATCAAGAAATATGAATGCGACCGGAAAGACCTCAGGAATATAAGCCAATCCAGGGTCCAATACCTCAAAATGGAAAAGGAAGCGCACTTCATCAGTTTATAATCCTATTCACATCCAGTCTGGCTTCATTTCGAATTCTGCAATAAAAAGCTGCCAGTTTCCACCGGCAGCTTTTTACAGTAGCTTTCATGCTTTAATAAACTTCTCTTCGATTATGGCACTGGCTTCGATCAGCTTATATGCCCCCGTTCAACACCCGCCCGATCTATTAATGAAATGTGCCATATCCCTGAATGCTTGCAGCAATACTGTAGTCCAGTTGCCTTCCTCTTTTACATATCAGTCTTCACATATCTTTAGTTGATTATTTCTCCGCGTTCGAGCTTTTTGACGCTATCCGCTATATAACCCTTGACATCGTCTTTCGGGATGCCGAGAACAACTGCAAATTCCTGATAAAGCATATCTTCCGCCTGTTTCATATACCGTGCATCGGTCTGGCCAAGTTTGTTCCCGTTCTTCCTGGCTGCTTCATTTTTCATATACACGGCTTTTATAATTTGGACCATTGCCGTGCATTCATGGGATTGCAGCAATGCCTGGTAATGTTCTTCCAGCAGCTTGAGGTTGCGGTTCTGATAGATTGGCGCTGGTATGCCGGGGATCTTCATAATGATGTCTTTAGCTTCTTCGTTGGAAATTAACGGACGCATGAAGATGGTCGTGTCCACCGGAGTGAAGACTGTTTCATCGCTATAAAGCGCAGAAAGCGTATAATACGGTCTGCTTTTATTAATTCCCGAAATATCCAGAAACCCTATCTCGTCAACGCGGCAAACGCCTATACTGCCGTATATAACTAAATCTCCAACATCATACCGGTTGCGTGTTTGCGTCAGCGCCATAATAATAGCTCCTAATAGTCCATAAATAAAAAACGAGCAGCTATGACAACTGGACTTACGTTTGTCAAAACTACACGTTGCAATTAAATTTTATCAGCTAATATTTTTCGATGTAAGTAAAATTTTTGTATTTTATCACTAATAGCGACCATTGCTTCGTCATCCTGGTTTGAGAGGACCGCAATCTTATTGATAATTCTCGCTTCTGATTTTCTGTCAATTTATGCCCGATCTCTTTATATTTAGTCCTTGCGCGCACAGCAGCGTGCCCCGATGTCGATATATTTTTCTAATTCACTTTTACCCTCGCTTCCATTGGTTTGCATGCGTTTATACCTGTACCATGAGCCATCGTTGCGCCTGGTTTGCCCCATTATCAGAGTATATTTGGGCTGAATTCCATAAGGATATCCTTTCCGTCCCATCTTTACGCAGAATTGCTATTTCCACCGAGTTCCACATTTCACCTTCCAGGGTTTTCCTTATTTCAGCCAATGATTGTTCCCTGTTGCCGGGGGCAAATAATATTTCCAGACTATGGCCGATCACTTCATCGCTCTGATAACCGGATAGGCGCTCAAATGCCTGGTTTAACCTAGTTATATCCAAATCCTGATTCCATACAATGATAGGAATATTCACGTATTCGATAATCTTATTGATATAATCACTGGTTTCGTGCAATTGCCTTGCCAATTTCCGCAAATTATCTTCAGCCAGCTTACGCTCTGTGATATCCGTAACAAAACCCCGGAGACCGCTCACAAACCCATTGAACTTTATCGGCGCGGAGAACGCTAATGCCTCGAACTGGCTGCCATCCTTGCACTGGGCCGTGAACTCTAGATAAGCGCCGGGCTCGCCAGCAATTATCTGTTGAACGCGTCGTATCACTGCATCAACACAATGGGGCGCGATCAGGCTGAAAATATTGAGGCCTTTGTCCAAATCTTCCTGGGACAATCCAAATTTTCTATAACCGCTGGGATTGGTAAATGTGACGTTTCCGTCGCTATCAAATTCAAAAATAACCTCGGGAAATATGTCTGTCAATTGTTTGAAGCGTTCTTCGCTTTGCTTTGTTTCATATTCCGCACGTTTAAGCTCGGAAATATCACGAGTAACGCAGGATACTGCAATAACCTCGCCTTCATGGTTGTATATGGGATTGAGCTGCGTGAAATAATCATGGATAGAACCATCCTGGCGCGGCACTTTTACTTCAATTTGCCTGGGTTTTCTGCTGTTGAAAACCTCTCGGACAGATTCCAGCCGCTGGTTGAGATCCTCTGGATCAAAGATATCCCGCATATTACGGCCAATGATATCTTCAGCTCTTATACCAAACGTTCGGGAATACGCCTCATTTACGAACAGGTAAGTGCCATTATAGTCAAAAGTGAAGATGGGATCAGTTGAATAATCTACAAGATTGCGATATTTCTCTTCGCTCATTCGTAATTCGGCTGAAAGTGCCTCATTCGCCCGCATGATTTCAGCCGCTCTCAATGCTCTTTCAATTGCCTGAGGTAAACTAACCATATCCCTTTTTTGAACATAGTCGTACGCACCCAATTTCATTAGCGAAACTGCCAGGTCAATATCAATTTCGCCGGAAACAACGATTACAGGAAGCTCTGGTTGCAACTCACGTACCACCGCCAGCACTTCAGGGGCACTAAAACAGGGCATCTTATGATCCGATGTGACAATATCCCAGTGCTTTTGCGCTATTGCAGCTCGTAAAGCAGATTCCTTTTCAACCCTGACATATTCCAACTCGAATCCGCCGGAACGCAAAACGGTAATTAATAAATCTGCATCAAAGGGATTGTCTTCCACTATAATTATCCGTAGTAGTTGCGGCATAGACCAAGCCTCCCTGTGGAAACAATCCTGACTTTAGTTTATCCAAAATTTCGAAACATCTCAAATTTTGTGGGAATAATCTGCTCATTGACCATTGCCATCATATCACGATGTTCAAATGACATAAGGCCGTGCAAATGCACTGAAGTCGGTTTCGGTAATGAGCACTTTATGATTGAGCTATCATTTCCCCATCATGGCGGCTGTGAGGCAATCCGCTTATTATGTAGTCAAGGGAAAATGAAAGCAAGGGAGCGAACAGACATGAAAAGGCTTTTATACATTGTTATAGACTTTATGAGTCATGGAGAAGCGCTTTATGTTAAACGGCAGGCCAAAAAAATCGCCCGGGTCGGACGCTATCCAACCCTTCAATCTTAACGGACTGTGCAACACATTTATATAGATTCCATGCTTAAACCTGATTTATTGAGAAATCTGGTTTAAGCATTTTATAAATGACCTCAACCCGAAAATGACAAGGCCGCCGGAAATTAGGCGGCCTTGTCATTTATATCAATTGAAGTTGCGTCATGGTTGGTATGGGAAACAAATACATATTGTGTGAGTTGCTGCTTCCCAGCTATAGGAGAATCCCAGCGGCTCGCACAGGAACCTGGGGCAGAGCATAAATGCTCCATTGTCAACGTAAGCCAGGGCATCCATCTCCCTTTCTTGGCCGTTTACAGTATATATGATAATGCCAGCTGTATATTGGATGCAGTTGTTGTAGTACCACACTACTGCGCTCTGGGTTACAGGAACGAAGCTGGGATAACTTCCTTTGCTTGCATGGTCGAGACCAGCGGAATATAAGCCGTCCAATTCAACTCCACTTGATTCGGCCATAGCCTAATATGCCTGGAAAAATACTTTGGATGCCAAATAATTACTGGCTTGACTGCGAATCTTATGTACAATAGATGAATAAGAGACGAGAAGCATCAGCTTAAGTACTAAGGAGAAAACGCCATATGAAAGCTTACTCGGCAAATGAAGTGCAGACAGCCTGGCAGTTGTTTATCTCGGAAGGCACCATTCTGCATCAAAGCATTGAAAAAAACATTGCTGAATCATGGATAAGAAGCCGGGGGGCAGCTCCTTCCACCGGACACCGCCATCAGCTGCCGAACCGGATGCTGCAGGCCCGGCTGGCCAAAAACCTGGCCCTGCTGTCTATAGCACGACCGGTGATGAAAGATATGAGTGAGCTGGAGGGCCAGGATTTTATAGTGCTGGCGGACCAGGATGGCTATATTTTGGATGTGACAGGTGATGCCGATTCTTATGAATTGCTGGGTCTGCGTTTCACCGAAGGCGATATCGGCACCAACGCCATTGGCACAGCTCTGGCAACCGGGTCAGCCTGCATAGTCAGGGGATTTGAACACTACGCAGCTTATTATCATGGGTGTCACGGTGCAGCGGTTCCAATCCGCGATGTTCAGAATGATATCCTGGGATTGCTGGGTGTTTACAATGTATCGAATCCCCTGCCGGAAAACATTTTGCACTTTCTGAAACTAGGAGTCCGGGTAATCGAGAATCAAATGGAATATAAATCCGAACAATCGCAAATGATTCACGTTTATCACAATACCTGCTCCTCCATAATTGACTTTTTCCAGGATGGAGTATTTGTGGTCGATGCCCAGGACAACATCATTAATGTCAACCAGAGCGCCCTGAAAATTCTGGGTTATGCCAACCGGGACCTGCTGATAGGCGAATTTCTGGGCAACATCCTGACCGGGGGCCGCGACTTATTGGCCCGCCTGTTATCCAGCAATCCCAATGAATTTGTACGCACCTTTTCGCTTCAGGGAGCCGAGAAAGAAGTGCCCTGCGCCATGGTGCGCAGGCGTGTAACCCGTAATCCGGACGGAACCCAGCAGACTGTGCTGGGATTTATGCCAGCCGCTTATCAATCAGCTTCCGATGAAGGCTACAACTTTGCTGGCACATACGGTGATGATACTTCCGGCCTGAACAGCCTGGCCGGGCATAGCGAGAAATGGAATGGCATCAAGAAGCTGATCCTGAAGGCCGCCCGGGTATCCTCGAATGTACTGATTGAGGGAGAGAGCGGCACTGGCAAAGAGTTAGCCGCCCGGGCCATTCACGAAGAGAGCGGGCTTCAGGGTCCGTTTATTGCCATTAATTGCGGTGCAATCCCTAAGGAACTGCTGCAAAGCGAGTTGTTCGGCTATGAAGACGGGGCTTTTACTGGAGCCCGCAAAGGCGGGGGCATCGGCAAGCTCGAACAAGGAGACGGGGGAACGGTTTTTCTAGACGAAATCGGCGAAATGCCTTACGATATGCAGGTCAACCTGCTGCGTTTTCTGCAGGATAAAATGATTACCAGAATAGGCGGTACGGTGCCGAGGAAGGTTGAAGTGCGCATCATTGCCGCCACCAACCGGCGCCTGAAAGCCGAGGTGGGCGCAGGACGTTTCCGGGAAGACCTGTTTTACCGTCTGAACGTCATCAGCATTGAGCTGCCGGCGCTGCGCGAACGCAAGCTAGATATACCACCTCTGGCCAGGCATTTTATCCAAACCCTGTGCCGGCAGTTTGAACGCGATATTCTGAGTATAAGCGATGCTGCCATGCAAGCTCTATGCGAATATGACTGGCCTGGCAATGCCCGTGAACTACACAACGTTATAGAAAATGCGGTGGTTTTCACTGAAGGGCCACTCATAACCGAAGATTTACTGCCTTCATACATCAAGGAAAAGCTCCCCCGAAACAGCGCTAATCCGGCGGCTGACACCCGGATGGCTGCGGCTGCTGTTGAAGAACGTTCAGGCAGTTCCACGGATGGCCAGGCAGCAGGAACCCGGCGAATTAGGAACACCGAGAGCGATAAAGAGAACATTATCAGGCTTCTGAACGAATATGAAGGCAATATAAGCCAGGTGGCCAGGGCAATGGGGGCTGCCCGCAGCACCATATACCGCAAAATAAAAAACTATCAAATAGAGTTGTAGCATATGCTGTAGCATATGCTGTAGCATAATGTAGCAGAACGTAGCTCGCGCTACACTTCGCTACAGCAAGGACAGTTGTCGTAATAAATCCCGAGCAAAACAATAAATATCTTTCGAATACCCTGAAGGCCCGCATGATGCGGGCCTTCCGTGTGTTGACAAAGTCAGACCGATGAGAAAACGCGTTCGCCGAGGCTCATCAGACACTTTGTGTCAGATTCGATCCTGCGGCATTCGGTGCAGAACTGCACCTTCGTCGCGTTATGAGCAAAGGCCGCGATTGAGGCGTACTCAACGTACATTGATTGAGCGGGCTTTGTTTATCTCTGCCGCCCTTGATTTCATTTTTGGCATGTTCCTTGCATTTATAATAAATATTCGATTTAGAAACGGAGGAAAGAACATGACAAGAATGGATGAATACAACAGCAAGCTGGTCACCCCGGAATTTGCCGCTGGGCTGGTTAAATCCGGCGACTACGTGGCTTACGGAGAGTTTAACCTTTTCCCCGCTGAATTTGACAAGGCCTTGAGCATGAGAGTGGGCGAAATTACCGATGTCACCATTGATGTGGCTGCTTCAGTACGCTGCCCCGAGGTTGTGGTTAAGGACCCCGAAATGAAGAGCTTCACTTACTACAGCGCTCATTATAGCGGGGTTGACCGCATGCTGGGAGACAAGAACCGTATCTCTTATCATATCACCCAGTATCATGACCTCTGGAAGATCCGCGGAGAAGCGGTGCAGCCCTGGAACAAGAAAAACATCGCCTGCATATTAACCACCCCCATGGATGATCATGGCAATTTTAATTTCGGCATGGCCTGTTCGGACACCTATGCCCAGCTCATTAATTCTGACGTCATTATCGTCGAAGTAAACGAAAAGCTGCCTTACTGCATGGGCGGAGCCATGGAATGCATTAATATCAAGGACATAGATTATATTATTGAAAGCGATGAGCGGATTTTCGTCATGCCGCAGGCCGGAGAGCCCAGCGATGTCGAGAAAAAGATCGGCGAGATAATCATGCCGATGATACCTGACCGGGCCTGCCTGCAGCTCGGAATCGGCGGCATTCCCAACACCATCGGCTCCCTGATTGCCGGGTCGGATTTGAAGGATCTCGGCATCCATACCGAAATGTTCTGTGATGCCATGACCGAAATGTATGAATCCGGAAAAATCACCAACCGCTTCAAAAACCGCGACCGGGGCCGCAGCATTTACACCTTCTGTTTCGGCAACAAGAAAACCCACGAATTTCTGCATAAAAACCCCCTGGTTGCCGCCTATAACTGTGATTACACCAATAATCCCAAGTATATTGCCCTGGAAGACAACGTTATCTCCATAAACAACATTATCGAAGTGGACCTTCTGTCCCAGGTTTGTTCGGAATCCAACGGGCTCAGGCAGATCTCCGGAACTGGAGGTTCGCTGGACTTCCATATCGGCGCCTGGGAATCAAGCGGCGGCAAAGGGATTATGGCATTTGAATCAACCTACACAGACAAGCAAGGCAAAATCCACTCGCGCATCAATCCTTTCTTGACCCAGGGAGCGGTGGTCACCTGTCCCCGTACGCTGGTGCACTGGCTGGTCACTGAAAATGGCGCCGTCAACCTGAAAGGCCGCACCATATGGGGCCGGGCAGAAGCCGTCATCAGCCTCGCCCATCCCGATTTCCGCGACGATCTCATCAAGAGCGCCCAGGAAATGAAGATCTGGTCTCCGACCAACAAGATTGCCTATTAATCGCAGCATTTTTTGCATTGCACCATGGGATGCATGAGAGAGTGGAGGAATTATAGTATGGCTTCCAATTTTGCGTATAAGAATACCCGGGATTTTAAATTCATTTTGAAAGAATGGCTGCCCCTGGAAAAGGTGCTGGCTTACCCGCGCTTCAGTGAAAATTACGGTGTTGACGACGTCGACATGATTCTGGATACAGTCCTAAAAATGACCAAGGATATCGTAGAGCCAACCTCGGACGACGGGGAAATCAATCCAATAAAATTCGAAAACGGCCAGGTGATAATTTCCCCAACCGTGCCGCCGGTCTACAAGAAGCTGCAGTCCGAAGGCTGGGGATGCAGCAACAACGACACCAGCCCTGGAGCAGTCGTACTTCCCCAGATTATGATGTTCCCCTTGTGGGAAATGTTTTCGGCTGCCAATCCGGCCTTCGTGCCGCCCTTTCTGGCTATGGCCCAGGGTTCAACCATGCTGCTGGACCAGCTGGCCCCGGATGACATCAAGCAGATGTTCCTCCCCAAAATGTACGCCGGCGAATATACCGGCACCATGTGTCTGACCGAACCCCAGGCAGGCAGCGACGTGGGCGAAATAAACAGCAAGGCGGTTCCCACCGACGACCCGCGAATTTTCAAAATCAAGGGGCAGAAGATATTTATCAGCAACGGGGACAACAATTTTGCCGAAAATATTGTGCACATGTTTTTGGCCCGGGTGGAGGGCGCACTGCCAGGAACCCGCGGTATCTCCCTTTTCGTAGTACCTAAATTCTGGATAAATGAGGACGGAACCCAGACTTTCAACGATGTTTTCGCCACCGGGGTGGAGCATAAGATGGGCATGCATGGCAATCCCACCGTTTCGTTGAGCTTCGGCGACAATAACGCGTGCCGGGGCTACCTGCTGGGGAAAAACCCTCTAGAAAACGGCGGCAAAGGCGACGGCATGGCGCTGATGTTCAAAATGATGAATGAAGAGCGCCTGGTATGCGGGATATTGTCCATCAGCGTAATGGCCAATGCAGTTTATAATGCCTATGAATACGCCTGTTCGCGAGTCCAGGGCACACCCTTTACCAATCCAGCCAAAGGCCGGGTGCCCATCATAGAACATGAGGACATCAAGCGGGCTTTGCTTCGGAGCAAGTCTATCACTGAAGCCTGCCGCGCCATCACCTATAAGGGATATATCAATATCGATATCAACCACTGGGACCCCGACCCGGAAGAACGGAAAAAGGCCGATGACGAGCTGGCCGTAATCATTCCCCTGGCTAAAGCATACTGCAGTGAAATATCCTGGGATGTAATCGGAACCGAAGCCATCCAGATTTATGGCGGTTACGGGTATATAGCGGATTATCCCTGTGAAAAGCTGGCTCGCGACACCAAGATTAACACCCTTTATGAAGGAACCACCTACATCCAGGCCATGGACCTGGTAGGGCGCAAATGGGGCATGGAAAAGGGCGCGGTATTCGCGCGCTGGATGGACGGCAATGCCGATTTTTATCAAATGTACAGCAAACATCCAGGATTCCAGAAGGAATTTGCCCAGCTCGGCCGGGCGATTGCGGCTTACAGGGAAATACAAGCACTGATGGCCGACTTTGCGAAGGATGATAAACTCCGCGGCCTGATACCCACATTTGCCAAGCGTGTTTTGATGGCCACTGCCGAACTGCTAGGAGGAAAGCTGCTCCTGGAGCAGGCCCTGCTGGCTGAAAAGAAACTGGCTGAGCTGGGCGAAGACCATTTCGATGCCCGTTTCTATCGGGGCAAAATCATGTCAGCCCGCTATTTCCTTCTCAACGAAGTGCCGCATGTGGCAACTCTGGCAGATATTATCCGGCTGGCTGACACCTCGGTGCTGGAGATTGAACCGGAAAGTTTTGCTTACTAAAGATAAGCGCTATAACATGCGCATTGCTATGCATGTGATAGCATCGGAATGAACTGGAAGGGCGGGCGGCCTTTCCAGTTCCATGCACAAAAGGTTAAAGGAGAAGCAGCACATGGATTTTTCGTTAAGTAAGGATCAACTGATGATTCAAAAAATGGCCCGGGAGTTCAGCGTCAAGTACCTGGAGCCGGCAGCAGAACAGATTGACCGGGAAGGCACCACCCCGCCGGACATTATGCAGGGCCTGGCTGAACTGGACCTTATGGGACTGCCTTTTGCGGAAGAATACGGCGGAGCAGGCGCAGGGTACGATGCCTACGTACTGGCCATGGAACAGCTGGGGCGGGTTTCCAGCGGTCCGGCTATAGCCATTTCCGTCAACTGCCTGGGCCTGGGGGCCATTGACAAATTCGGCACTGCCGAGCAAAAAAGCAGGTTTATGCCATCGGCCTGCAAAGGCCTGGAAATGGCCTCGTTTGCTTTTACTGAACCAGGAACCGGCTCTGATCCCAAGCAAATTAGCACTACTGCGGTCAAAGATGGCGATGGTTACGTTATAAATGGAAGCAAGCGCTTCATCACCAACGCCAATTATCCGGGTCCGATGGTGCTTTTTGCCAATGACAGCGAAAGCGGCAAAGCCACTGCCTTTATCGTGGAAAAGTTCTGCGACGGTTATTCGCTTTCGGAACCCTGGCACAAAATCGGATACCATGGCGGCCCGCTGCTGGATGTCTATTTCAAGAATGTCCGGATTCCGGCAGAAAGCGTTCTCGGCAAGATCGGAGGCGGCTTTGCCGTTCTAACCTATGGCATTTCTTTTGGAAAAGTAGGCATAAGTTCAGTGGCGCTGGGCGGCATTTTGTCGGCGCTGGAAGAATCAATCAAATACGCCCGGGAGAAAACCCATCGCGGCGCTCCCATTGCCAAATTCCAGGCCATTCAGTTGCGAATCGCCGATCTGGCCATGAAATATGAAGCTTGCCGCTGGCTCACCTACCGCCTGGGCTGCCTGGCCAATGATGCGAAGGATCCGGCCGCATTTGCCAAGGAAGCGGCTCTTACCAAAACCTTTGTCTGTGAGACATTTGCGGATGCAGCTCGTATTGCGGTTGACGTCCATGGTTCCTATGGCCTGATGAACGATTACAAGGTAACACGGCTTTACCGTGATGCTATAATGGGTCCTCAGGTGGAGGGAGTAGCCGACATGCAGAAAATGATCGTGGCCGGCGCGCTGTTGAACTAATCGGCCATTCCTGCGGACGGATTTCTTGATGTAATAAAGTGCCAATAACTCCAATAAGAGCAAACCATTATTCCTGCTGGCTTGCTCCAGACCGATGACAAAAGCGAATCTCATCGTCATTGCAGCGAAACCGCTGACGGTGCCATATGGCACCTAATGTCGATGGATCGAATCAGGAGTATAACGACTGATGAGCATCGACCAATCAACGTACAAAAGAAAACGGTTTACCTGCGGCGGTACCAAATACCTGACGCCGCATGCATAAATGCCCGCAAGTACTGACTTCGTCAGAACGCGGGCATTTATCAATCGCGGCCTTTGCTCATAACGCGACGAAGGTGCAGTTCTGCACCGAATGCCGCAGGATCGAATCTGACACAAAGTGTCTGATGAGCCTCGGCGAACGCGTTTTCTCATCGGTATAACTTTGTCAACACTTTGATTCTAATAATTACGGGCTGAACTCCTATCTCGTACCCTGTTCAATCTGGTCAACCAGCCGCTGACCCTCATTGGTGTCCAGTCGAGTCACAAAAATTTGCAGCATGGTGTCTATCAGGTGAGACCTGAATTCGAGCGGCTTGCCCTTGCATATGCGGTCCAGCCGTTCCATAACATCATTTTCAACCTTGTAAGTCACCTGGCGACGAGGTATACGCTTAATAGCCCGGGCTGGTGCCATATCCGCATCCCTGTCCTGGCCGCTTTCAAAGGGTTCCAGATCATGCGTCCGGGTTAGCAAAACATTCGCGGCTATGTCCTGGCCGCTTTCAAATGGTTCCAGATCAAGTGTCCGGGCTAGCAAAACATTCGCGGCTATGTCCTGGCCGCTTTCAAAGGGTTCCAGCTCAACTGTCCGGACTGGTAATACATTCGCAGCCATGTCCTGACCGCTTTCAAATGGTTCCAGATCAAGTGTCCGGGCTAGCAAAACATTCGCGGCTATGTCCTGGCCGCTTTCAAAGGGTTCCAGCTCACGTGTCCGGACTGGTAATACATTCGCAGCCATGTCCTGACCGCTTTCGAATGGTTCCAGTGCTCCAACTGGAAAGCTATTAACTGCCTGAGCAAAAAAAACATCTAATAACACGCTTATGGTCATATCTAAAACACTCCCAATCGAAAAATTTTCGATCACGGTTAGTGCCATTGGTTGCCTTCTCGATTTTTCTATATTTCTTTTCTGTCTGAAAACATGACCGCGTTTTTAACATCCCCCCCTCTATTGATCTGCAGTAATAGGCCGGAAAATTCCAGGCCGATTATGCTCTATAAGTATATCCGTCTACCAGCCTTTTAGCGGTCGAAAGAACTCATATCCTGGGAAGCAAGTTGCTCAGCAATTGTTTGTGAGCGGTCAACAAAAACACACCGAAAGGGGGTGCGGACAAAATCCTGAACTTATGAAAGACAGGAGGGTGTCCGTATGTATTCAAGAAACGAGCGGATGAAGGCAATTGAGCTGTACATCAAGTATGACAAAACTATAGCGGCTGTAATTCGCGAACTTGGCTATCCGAACCGCGGGTCATTGCCCAGGTGGTATAAAGCATATCTCAAAGAACAGGAGACTGGTGCCTTGTGGGATAAGTATTCACGGCACCCAAGATTTTCCGAAGAGCAGAAGCTAGCTGCAGTAACCCATTTTCTCGAGCATGGTCGCAATCTATCAAGGACCGTTAGGCTGATGGGGTATCCGTCAAAAGAGACTCTTCGGAAGTGGTGCGATGAACTGGCGCCGGAATGTCGTAAAAAGCGTGTAGGTGGGCTACAATACACAGAAGAGCAGAAGAAAGAAGCCGTGATTGCTCTATGTACTAGAAACGGCAGTGCTAAAGCAATAGCCAGGGAATATGGCGTCTCACGAGAAGCGCTATACAACTGGAAAAAGGGTCTGCTCGGCAAGGAGGATAGCACAGAAATGCCTAAAGCCGAGGCGCAACCGCTAAACAATGAAAAAGATGCCCTTTTATCCGAAATCGCATCGCTGAAACGCCAGATTAAAGGATTGAAGCTAGAAAAGGCGATTCTCGAGGGGACAGCAGAAATTTTAAAAAAAGACCCGGGCGTCGTACCGACGAACCTAACAAACAAAGAGAAGGTGATTCTGGCCGACGCCCTGATAGATGAGTATCCGTTGACTGAAGTGCTTACCCACCTACAAATGGCACGCAGTACATACTTCTACCATAGGAAAATCGTGTCTATGCCAGGTAAATATGATGAACTGCGGAGACGCATTGTAGAGTTGTTTGATGAGAACGGTAGGAGATATGGTTACCGTCGCATCCATGCTTTGCTTGTGAGAGAAAAAACACGCATTTCCGAAAAAGTAGTGCGGCGCTTAATGGGAGAATCCGGGCTTGAAGTGTTTCAAAGAAAGAGGCGGAAATATTGTTCGTATCAAGGTGAGGATAATCCCGGTGCAGATAATATAATCGAGCGTAATTTTAATGCTGATGCACCAAACCTAAAATGGCTTACAGACATCACCGAGTTCTCCATACCGGCGGGGAAAATATATCTGTCTCCAATTGTAGATTGCTTCGATGGTTTGCTACCGAGTTGGTCTATTGGAACCAACCCCGATGCTGCTTTGGTCAACAGCATGCTTGATCGTGCGACGGAAACCCTAATAGAAGGCGAGTATCCGTTAGTGCACTCCGATCGAGGTAGTCATTATCGCTGGCCTGGCTGGATATCGCGAATGCACAACGCAGGCCTCCAACGATCAATGTCAAAGAAGGGCTGCTCTCCCGACAATGCCGCGTGTGAGGGATTTTTCGGGAGACTTAAAAACGAGATGTTCTACAATAGATCTTGGGTTGGCGTAGATATCGAGGAGTTTATAGACGTCCTAGATAAATATCTTGTCTGGTACAATGAAAAGCGTATCAAAATCTCATTGGGTGCAATGAGTCCCGTAGAGTATAGGCGAAGTCTGGGGTTGACTGCCTAATCAGTCCAAGAAAAGGTCCGCACCCCCAAAACAGCCATTAAAATGCAGCACTGGCCACCGAATCACGGAACCACCAACCGTCCTTTACACTTTCTATAAAATCTAAAAGAACAAATGTTTGCATTGCGCGCTGATTAATCTTAATATTAAAGAAAAGGATTGAAGGGGGCGGCTTGAATGCGAACTGGTACCAGCTCCTTGCCTTTGCACGGCGGGCAGTGTCCGGCCTGGCTGTTCGTACACATGAAAGCGCTCTGTGCAGCGATAGTCGAAGTCATTATTGAAGATGCCGGTGTGGAAGAAGTTCTGCGGCGACTTTCAGATCCCTACTGGTTCCAGGCGCTCGGATGTGTGGCTGGCTTCGACTGGCATTCATCCGGTGTGACCACAACAGTTTGCGGGGCCTTGAAAGAAGGCTTGAAAAATATTGGGCCTGAAGCCGGGCTGTTTATGGCCGGTGGCAAGGGAGCAAGCTCGCGTAAAACTCCCCTGGAAATTGCTGAAGCAGGAGAACGCTATCACTTGAAGGTGGATGCCGGCAAGCTGGCCTACACCAGCCGAATTACGGCGAAAGTGGATAGTTCAGCGGTTCAGGACGGTTACCAGATATACCACCATTTCTTTGTTTTCACTGGCCAGGGCAGCTGGGCAGTTATCCAGCAGGGCATGAACCCGGATATTCGGATGGCCCGCCGCTATCACTGGCTGGAGGAGACTATGCCGTCTTTCACCGCTGATCCGCATGCGGCTATCTGTTGTGACCAGCAAGCGGAAAGCCTGAATCTGGTTGCTCATGATAATCAGTCTCTTCAAGAGGCCTGTGTACAGCTCAGCCGCGAAAGGCCCGAAAAGACCACATCCGAACTGCTGCGCATAACTAATAGCCTCCCCGCTCTGCACCTGCGCCATTGCCATCCCATCCCCCGCTCCAGTTATATCAACCGGGCTTTGACCGCAGCTTATGAACAGCAGGCAGATGACTTCGAAGCCCTTTTGAAAACCGAGGGCCTGGGGGCTGGTACGCTCCGAGCCCTTTGCCTGGTAGCGGAGGTGGCTTTTGGTGTACAGGTCAGTCGGCGGGATCCGGTTCGCTACGCTTTTGCCCATGGCGGAAAGGACGGTTACCCGTTTCCGGTTAACGAATCAGATATCGAAAACAGCTACAACACGCTGAACCGGGCTCTACGTAAAGCCAGGACTGGCCAGCCCGATAGAATGCGGGCCTTGAAGCGATTGGCTGCCTGGCATGAAGGAAGTGCGGCCTTAAACACCAGCCAGTGGACGCAAACTCTATCCCCCTTGTTTCCACCAATGCGAGAGCAGTCAATTATTGAGCCTGGAACCCGTAAAAGCGCGAAAAAGGAAGCGCCGCTGCTGGTTCAGGACAGTTTGTTTTAATTCCTGGGAACATCGGGCAGCGAGGCCTTTCCATATACCAAGAAGCATGATTCATCCATTTTAAAATATGGTCCTTCAGGTCTGATCGCTGAATATATCATTACTCCCAAATTTGTATTTATTATTCACGCAAATATCCTTAAATCCTCCTGGATTCCGATGTTTATGCTAACCTTTTATGGACAACGCATACTAGAATAGTCTTCTGTGACTGAAATGTAACTGAAAAGTGACTGAACGGTGACAGCTGGCTGCTATTATTAGAATAATCATTAATCTGCAAATTTGAAGGGAGAGTAATGGATGAGAATGTATGACTTGAAACAATCTCGATACCTGGCCGTGCTGGTGCTGCTATCCTTCGTGATGAGCTTCAGCGTGGCGCTGGTAGTGCCCGCCGCTACTGCGGAGGACCAAGCTGCCACAGAAGGACAGCAAGTCGCAGTCGAAAACATACCCGCGTCGGAAAGCTTTGATGACAGTCAGATTCAAGGGCTGGAGCAGCCGGCAGAAATCGCGCAAGAAGCCACTGCTATGAGCTGGACATTCCAGATGACCTGCAACCCGGCCCTGGGACAACCGGTCCTGACCATATTCTTCGATAATGGTGAACAAAGACAGGCCAGCGGCACGTTCCTGAACCGCAGCGATGCCGTGGAGAACTGGGAATTCGCAGTAAATTACAGTGGAACCTCGGTGCCAAACATCAAGGGAGCCCGGGTTGATTACATTGTAACCGTAATGGAGGCACCAGTACAGGATGTTCAGGAGACTCTGGAACCGGAACTGCAGGCACCTGCACCTGAACAGAACCTGACCGCACCACCCGCTGACAACAATTGCAGTAACGAGCATGAAGCGAGTCCTGCCGATACTCAATCGGAAAATGTGGTTCAGCCTGAACCAGAATTGAACACGGTTCAATCACCGACAATTATTGAAGTTGTCGACCATCCGGAAGGCAGTGTGGACAATCAGCAGGAACAGAGCCCGCTGCCCACAGGCAGCAATACTGCGGATGGCAACACTGGCGAAAGCAGCGATTTGGACGATGCTATTACTAATCCTGCAGTTAATGATCCGGCAGGCAATGTTACCGGCTCCGGGCTGGCCCGCGGTGGCTATGAGCATGCCAGTAACCCTGTAGTCCAGATGTATGAAGGGGATTCCGAATATATAAATAGTAATGGCAATAACAGCCCAGGTCATTACGGAGATGATTCATCTGACTATAGCATTGACCCCGATGAAGTGATTTTTAACCTGGTATGTACATCAGCGGTTGCTGATACAGCAAGTCACGTTATTACCAGGACCTATTCAGAAAATTTCCCCGGTCTGCAAGGAATCAATAGTCGTGATTATCAGAATTTCTATGATATCCAAGTTTATGATGATGGAGAATTCGATATCGCTGGGCCTATGTGGGAAATGCCCAAGGACGAAGCCTTATCACAATATTATAATATAATTAATTACGATCCTGGTTGGTGGCAAAGGTCCATTGATAATGACAATTATGAATATTACAATGAACCCCCATATTCCGTTAATGATAATTTGCCCGAACTTACAGGTATTCCCGAGTTTGTAAATACGACGCACGCTCTGGACGGTTCAGCTAACACGGTTTACTGGGTATTCAGGGTTGATCAGTTATATAACGATTATTTGGCCGATGGTTCCGGCACCACAGCCAAAGGCGGTGAGGGCGACAATCCTGAGTATGAAGAATATTTAACCGGTATCACCCTAAACGCTGTATTCAAGCATGACGAGGCCAAACAGAAAATTGTATATCAGTGGGTTGAAGGCGAGCAGATAAATTACTTGCTGGTTTTCGATCCCGTGGTTCTCACCACCACCGGTGACGACACCCTGGAATATATTGATTTGACCTGCACTTATGAATATTATGGGACACCCCCTGACCCGGATCCATATCTGGGCAAATCAAGCGATGATCCCAATTATCCTGCGTATGCCCGGGGCACGGGTATTGTTCAAAGTGGAGGCGTTTCGGATCGGAACGAAGATAGCCACATGGGCTTGACCCTGGTTCTGGACCAGATCATTCGCCCCAACCTGCCTGCTGTCAGCGATGGCGGCACACCTGTTGACGAGTGGACCGCCAGCAGCAATGACTATACCCCGCCAGCAACGGTGACCGAGACTGCGACTCCGACCGAGGCTGTCCCGGAACAGCCGGCAACTGAACCAATCAAGCCGGAAGTCCAGCCAGTAGTCCAGCCGGTTTCAGTTACTCCGGAAACGCCTCAAGGAGCGCCCGCTGAACCGGCTGCACCAGGTGAACTGCCCAAGACCGGCGCTGACAGTTTGGCCAGCATCATGCTCCTGGCCTCAATGTTTGCCGGCAGCGGTCTGGTGATGCGCAGGTATAGTAAGGCCTGAAGAGCTGTATTCAGTGAAATGGGAATCAATTCTCGAGGCAAATGACTAATATGGCACGATAGAAACGGATGATCAAAAATCTATGGTGCGAGATGTAGGATGTAAGAGCGGATCAAAATGGGTACTGCCCCGTTTTGGTCCGCTCTCATTTGATAGGCATTTAAGCGGATGTTGAGGAAACTGGTCAGTTCACCGGCTTTTATGATATAAACAGGTTAAGAAATCAGGCAAGCAGAATATTTATGGAATATACGTTGCTATGGCACTTGGAGAGTGACTGCCGACGAATACTAGATGACTCTTCGAAGGCGAACCCTGTCCTGCCGGTGGAACGCAGGATGCGTGGAACGCGAACCTGGCCACGGATGGCCAGTTGGAGCGGGACCGGCTGACTGGGGAGACGAGAAGCATAGTCTTCTTTTGAGGAGGCCTGGAACGAGCCAAGTCCCATGGCAGCGGAATCCATAACATTATGCATGTATTATCATCAAACACAAAGTAATAAATTCAGCAGGAGCTACCCACGAAGAGTTGACACGGCCCACGGAAAAGGCTCGTAGGGGCGGTCAACAATTAATGTGGAATGATAAATGAAACTCTTTTTTTATAATCTATGTACTCCTGTCCAAACCTGGCCTGCAGTTCCTTTTCTTCGATACGCTTAATATAGATAAGAAGAGCCGCCACTAGAATCAGGAATAATACCAATGAGGATGGGGAACCTGTAAAGAACACAATTCCCAAATAATAGCATATGGTGCCAAAAGCCATGGGATTCCTGCAATACCTGAAGGGGCCGCTTACAAGAAGTTTCTGGGTCGGGAGAAACGGAACTGGCGTACCCTGCCCCTCTATGAATACTGAGTGATTGGACCAGGCAGCAAATACAGTACCGACCGCCACCAGGGCTATGCCAATCACAAGGTTAAATGGTTCAAATATCAAGCTGTCCATCCCGAGCCTTGTATCCATGCTAGATATTCTCACTAGAAAGAACGGTATGATTGCCACAAATAACAACCCTGCAGGAATCACAGCAATAATCCGCTGTTTCTCGGAGTATTTATGCCTGGCCCATTCTTCAAATATTTTCTGTTTCATATTTTCCCCTATTGAGCCGTACGAATACTCCCTGCACTCATTCCCCGTAGCCCGGCCCGGGCAAAGGGAGCTTGATTATGAAGCGAGCGCCTTTGGAAGGGCTGGATTCCACGTGCATTTGCCCATTATGGTTCTGTGTAATGATGAAATAGGCTACTGACAGGCCCAGCCCGGTGCCTTCACCGGTTGCCTTGGTAGTGTAAAACGGCTCGAATATCCTTCTCTTTACAGCCTCGTCCATACCGGGTCCGTTGTCCTCTACCTCAATCACCGCCAGGGCAGATTCCTGGTAGCAGCGCAGGATTATGCGGGGAGTCTCGTTGCGATCTCTCATGCCCTGCATAGCCTGGGCTGCATTTTTCATGAGATTAAGCAGCACCTGCTCTATTTCGATGTCAGAGCAGAGTACTTCACCCAGATCGGGCTCATATTCGCGGATTAGCTGTATATGGCGGAAATCGTACTGCCGGCGCAGATCATAATCGCTTGAAGCCAGTTCCAGGCTGCGCTCCAGCAAAACCTCGGGCCGGTTAAGAGACTTTTCAAACTGGCTGGCCCGGCTGAACATGAGCATGTTTTTCACAATTTTGGATGCACGCAGGCCGCTATCACGAATACCGTCTAAAAATCCATCTATTTGCCTCTGTTTCATATATTCCTGCATTTTATCGAGATCGATCCCGATTGACTGTGCTGTCTCGACATTTCTGGGGTGCTGGGGATCAAACCGGCGCCCAATATTCTGAACTCCTTGAATGATTCCGCCCAGCGGGTTGTTGATTTCATGGGCCATACCGGCAGCCAGCCCACCGACCGACATCATTTTTTCCGTCTGGATCATGATCTCATCCAGCCGCACTTTGTCGGTAATATCGTCCATAAGAACCACTGCGCCTTCTATCTCGCGGCCGATCAGGGGATAAATAGTGATGTTAAGGTGACAAACTATGCCATCGCGCTCGAGAGACAGCCTTTCTTCTTGCGGTATCATCCCTTCCTCCAGGGCTTCGTTAAGGTTATCGGAACACTGGTTCATGAAGGGGAAGACCTCCTCGATTTCCTTGCCCCGAACTTCCTGGATGCTGAAGCCAGATATCCTTTCCGCTTCCATATTCCACTGGTTAATCGTTCGGTTGGCGTCAACCCCTACCAGAACAGTAGGCATGGAGTCAATAATATTGCTGAGCAGGCTCTGCAGCCTCTTATTCTCTTCTTCAGCCTGTCGGCGCTCGGTTATATCCACGATACCAGCCACACTTTTACCGGTACCCGGGATCATGGCCACCGAGAACAGAATATTCTTGAGCTCACCCCAGCGGTCAATTATGCTGAATTCGTATTTGGCCGGCAGTGAATGCACATCCTGCCGTCTTGCATAGTGATAAGTCATGATGCGCTCCAGATCTTCGGGAGCCACCAGGTCAGTCCAGTTCATTTTGCCTTCAATTTCCTCCGCTGTGTACCCGGTCAGCTTGCTGAATTCGGTGTTGGCCAGGGAGATGGTGGTTTCTGCCTCAATGATAATTGTTGCCGTTCCGGTGTTTTCAAATATTGTACGATAGTATTCTTCTGATTCCCGCAGGGCTTCTTCCGACAGCTTGCGTTCGGTGATATCCCGCATCGACTCGATTACACCCACGATGTTGCCGTGATGGTCGCGCAAAGGCGAAGCCACGGCCATAAGATAGGCTCCCCGGCCCTGTCTTACTGGAGAAACAAAGACTTCGGCACTGATGGTATCACCTGAACGCTTGATAAAATCATAGGTAGCTTCCGCAGCTGCATCCTCGTCCAGAACGAGATCAGCCAGAACCGGCCTTTTGTCATCATAAAAGGCCAGAGAGTAGGCATAATCATCTTTACCAATCATATCTTCCTTCGGCACTCCAGTCAGTTCTTCGGTGGCCTTGTTCCAGGCAATAACCCGGCTGTTATAATCGATAACAAAAGTGGCGTCAGGCAGGAAATCGATGATATCCAGCAGCCTCTGGTTGAGTTCCTTCAATTCCTCTTCCATATACATGTGTTCCAGGTAATAGGAAGAGTTTTCCAGTGATATTGCCGCCTGAGCTGCCAGCAATTCCAGCACAGCTATGCGGTCCTCGGTGAAAGCGCCTTTCATCAGGTTATTCTCCAGGTAGAGCAAGCCTATCAGGTTGGCCTGCCGAAGTACCGGCAGGCACAGCAGGGAAACTGGACGGTTTTCCATTAAATAGCTGTCATTGGAAAAAATATTCATTTCCCTGGCATCGTCCAAAATGACGCTCTCCCGGGTGCGGCGTACAAAATTGGCCACTGATTCAGGTACAAAGCTCTTCAATTCAGGCGAATCCGGCTGGGAAACAATAATCTCCTCCCCGGCAATCGCCGCTTCGGCCTTTATTGCCAGCGTATCATCGTGCAGCATCATCAGACAACCTTTTTGAGCCCCGGCATTCTCCAGCACGGTGCGCATCAGGATTTCGAGCAGGCTGGACAGCACAATTTCGCCCGATATGGCCTGGGATGCCTTTACCACGGCTATAGCGTCCAGTTGTCCGCCCAGGTTGAGATCACCTGCACTGAAGCCGGAAGGGCGATAGTAGGAATGGAGCTGGTCCATCTGTTTGACTTTGCCATGAGCGCCCCAGCGCAAAAAACAGGCCCGGGCTTCGGTGAAACATACGCTGGCGAACAAATCATGGCCCTGCGATTGGTAAAACCGGCCGGCACATTCGTATGAAATCCCTTCGTTCTGCACGAAGCCGTTTACCCGGGCTGATCGGCAGGCTTCTTCGTACAGGGGCATAGCCTGGCTGTAATCACCGGTGAGCCTGGCTATTTCTGCACTCACCAGGGTGTATTTGCATATGAAATTCACCGGGCCGTTTTCCGCCCAGATCCGGAACTGCTCCTGGTGATCCCGCAGGATTTCCAGGTATTCCGACTGTTCTTCGGGGCCAACCTGGTCATAATGGGCCGCTAATGCCAGTGCTCCATAATAATAGTATTCGGGAATCTCCACGAAGCTCGGCATAGTCCAAAGCAGAGGAGTGGCCTTGCGCATCAGCTGTACGCTTTCGGCATAGTCACCGGAGAAATAACGGGCCTGCATCTTGCGAATATAGTAGCGGACCACGCCAATAGCAAGGTCGCCGATATTGGCTTCAAGATAGGCTTCAAATTCCGCCTGGTTAAAATCAGGGGTGTTGAAGGTTGAAAAATTATCAGTCAGGCCTCGCAGATTCTGGATTAGCTGCTGGTGGGTCATCAACACAATTTCCGACACCTTGAATTTCGCCTCGCGAACGAAGTTCAAACGGCTCACAGATTCAAGAAAGACCTCTTCAAGGGGGTTGCCCGAAGCCAGCTGCACCGTAACGATTGACTGGCAGCAGTAGCAAGCGTAGGGCAGATCCCCGCTCTTGACTGAAAGATCAAAGGCGCGCTGCAGAATCGGTACGCTGGTGGGTAGATGATTGACCCAGGAGTTAATAAACTGGGCGAAAAGGAAGTTTACCTGACCCCGGAAACGGTGGTCTTCAGCTCTTTCTACCATCTCATAGCCCATTTTCCCGAACCGATATCCTTCTTGATAATCATTGAACAGCGGCCCCAGCGGCAGTGCAAAGGCCACAAAACCAAGCGGGCTGATCTGTGAAAGGCCGTAAGTCATGCTGATATTGACCATATGGCTAAGTAGCAGGGTGGCCAGGTATATGTTTGTGTATATGGCGGGTACGAATATAACACCCAGGATATCCATGGCTATCAGCATATTGGGATCGGTCATGGCCGGCAGTTCGGCCAGTTCCTCTATCTCGCGTCCGCCGAGGTTCTGCCAGACCCTGGCATATTCAGCCTCTACCTGCGCTCGGGACGGATTAATAGAAAGCTCGAAATCCAGCACTTTCAAGCATTCTATCCCGGTCTCAGCCGCCCGGTTGCTCTGGCCCTTCACGTGGTACAGGTAGACCTTGATATACGATGCAGTGGCAATATCTGTCCTGGTCCGGGCTTTTTGGATGATAAGCGAAAGCAGGTTCTCGGCTTCGTCCAGCTTGCCGCTCATAAACGTGCACTCAGCCAGGTTAAGGTGCAAATCATAGCAGAGCTGATAGTCAGATTCCCAGGGTTCCTCGGGCAGCAGGGCGGTTCCCACCGCCAGATAGCTGGCTGCCGATACATAGGCGGTCGAAAGCTTGGCTTTGCGGCCGGCCAGCAGATTGAAGCGAGCCAGCTGTTCTTTCTCTTCCGCATCGGTGATAAGTTCATATCCACGGTTCATTTGATTGACAATATCGAAGACCTTTTCCTCCAGGCTGTCTTTTGAACACTGCTGGACCATGAGCCGGCCAATCCGCAGGTGGACTGCGCTTTGCTCCTCCACCGGAATAAGTGAATAGGCCGCCTGTTGTACCCGGTCATGGAGAAAAGCAAACCACTCCCCGGCCTGGTTTATCAGCAGGCCTTTTTGTACAGCCTCCCGCAGTGTTTCGCGGGCATTTTTTTCGGAATGGCCGGTTATTGCTATCAGGGTTGGAAGTTCAAAGCGATTGCCGATGCAGGCCGCAAATTTCAGGCTCTTTTGGGTTTCTTCCGAAAGCTTGAGCAGCTGGCTTACCATGAGATCGACCACATTGTCAGTATGACCCTGTGACCTGATCCGATCTATATCCCAGGTCCATATACGCTTGTCCTTGTGAAATTCCACCAGGTTTTCGTTGTTCAGCATCAAAAGAAACTGAATGACAAAGAACGGTATTCCCGCGGTTTTTTCACAGATCAGCTGGGCCAGCTGGGTGACCCTGTTCTCATCACACTGAAAAGCGTCGGCGATCAATTTGCGTATATCCGCAAAGGACAAAGGCAGGAGACTAATAAGGCTCAAAGTAGGATTCTTCGGCCTGATATCATTTATAGTAATCATCAAGGGGTGTGCGGCATCGACCTCGTTGTCCCGGTAAGCGCCGATGAAAAAGAGGTACTGGATTTCGGGTTGAGTAGCCAGATGCTCAAGCAGCCTGAGGCTGGCGTCATCACTCCACTGCAGATCATCGAGGAAAACCAGCAGGGGATGCTCTCTCCGGGTAAAGACACTGAGGAACTGCTGAAATACCATATTGAAACGTCTCTGGGCATCAACCGGCGGCAGCACCTGCACCGGCGGCTGCTTGCCGATTATCAGCTCGATCTGCGGAATGATTTCAGCGATAAGTATACCGCTGTTGCCCAGAGCTTCCAACAGTTGCTCTTTCCAGGCTAATATCTGCTCCTGGCTTTCAGTGAGAATCTGCTGCACCAATCCCGTAAAAGCTTCAGCGATCGTGGCATACGGGATGTTGCGCTTGTACTGATCGAACTTGCCGCTTATGAAAATACCCCGTTCCCTGACCACCGGCTTGTGCAGCTCTCTAACCAGAGAGGTCTTGCCGATGCCGGAATATCCAGCTACAAAAGTAAACTGCGTCTCCCCATTTTCCACTACTGATTCAAATGCAGCCAACAATTCGGCGATGTCGTTCTCGCGTCCGTAGAGGCGCTGGGGAATGAGCAGCCGATCGGATATATCGTATTGACCGAGCTCGAAAGGCTCGATAGCTTCAGTCCTTTTCCATTGATCCAGGCATTTTTCCAGATCGGCCTTGAAGCCGGAAACGGTTTGGTAGCGGTCTTCAGGCGCTTTGGCCATGAGCTTCATTATCATTTCGGAAAGCACCAAGGGGATGGTCTGCACCGCTGCAGCCGGCGGCAGTGCAATTCTAGCCAGGTGGCTGTAGACCAGTTCGAGGGAATCAGCAGCGATAAAGGGTCTGGTCCCGGTCAGCAGCTCGTAAAAGGTGATCCCCATTGAATAAATGTCGGTGCGGTAATCGACGATGCGGTTCATACGGCCAGTTTGCTCCGGTGACACATAAGTAAGGCCCGCCTGGTTCCAATCAGTTGAACGGGAAACAGATCCGGCCGGGTCGAACTTCACGGTGCCAGCCTGTAAATCCATCCAGATACTCTGGGGGTTGATGTTGCCGCAAATTATATTCTGCTTGTGAAGCTCTTCCAGTGACGCGGTTATCTGAATGGCAATCAGCAAAAAACGACCAACCTCCATGGGCGCTCCACAGAGCTGGGATAGGGTTCTGCTGGTTGAGTTGCCGGTAAGATCACTCCGGTTGTCTTCTTTGCTGGTCATTTGCGTTTCGCCTCCCCCCGATGAGTGAGCTGAAGGTACCGAGCAGGCATTTCACGTTAAAAACCATGGGAACTATACCTGCTTGAAGGAAGAGCTTACAATTACTATATATAATAATATAGCAAATAAACGCCTGATAAATCATAAAAAGCTGTTTTCAATGAAGAGCAAAAAGCTGTATCAGGTGTTTCAGCCAGCCAGAATATGCCGCACCTGGAAAATGATAATCAGGCCAGTGTTCAGGTGCCTCGGCTGGATTGTTTGAAAGGAGACGAATATATGGCCGGCAGTACCGGTTTATTGATCGCAAAAAGTGCTAATGAAATATTTCTATTGTCTAACATGTCCGACCGCCATGGTCTGATTGCCGGAGCCACTGGCACCGGCAAAGCGGAATTGCTATCTTTTGGCCCTGCTGCCGGAGATCAGCCAGGGAGCTGGAAATGGCTCCATCATGTGTTTGCTGTTGACCCGGGATACGTGTACATGAATAGCTTCAGTGCGCTCCAGGCCGTTTTCCCGGAACAAATCATAAATAGACGTCAGAATGTTGAAGTCCAGCGCGTAGATTACAATGCTCATGTTGGGATTGATGGCCAGCAGAGTCTTTAACTCACTGGCGATCCTCGGAGCAGCCACTATAAAGGCTATATCTGGCACCGGCAGGTTCTCCAGGGCGCCATTTTCCAGAGTATCAACAATGGTTACGTTGTTGAGACCAAATTTATCAGAATTCTCCTTCATGGTATCCCGATCCCTGGGATCATATTCCACCGCAATGACACTGCCCTCAGCGGCGATCATAGCGGCCTCCACTGCAATGCTCTCACCCGAAATGATACATATGTTGTCCCGATCCCCCAGATTGAGCTTATTCATGATAACCGCCCGGACCTCACGGCACACATATTGAACCGATCCGCAGGTGAAACGGCTGTTTTCAATTCCTACCTGATAATTCGTTTCAGCGTTGGGATTAAGAATCAGCATAGCTGCAGAGGCATTGATCCCGCGGTTGATCATGTCTGACACCTTATCGTGTTTGATCTCACCGGCCGGGTCTGAACCCTCGTTGTACCAGATATCACAGTCCCCCAATTCCGCGTTCCACATATCGTAGAAGATATCCGGATGCCCGGCGTCCGTAAAAACCAGCACTGCCCGGTTGCACATAACGGTCGGAATCAGGTTCTTATTCTTCCCTGTAATATCCAGCATCTTCAGCTTCGCCAGACAAAAATCAACATTTTGTGAAAAGTACTGGATCCAGGACAACATGACCTCATTAGTAAACATTTTCAGTTCCACGGGCAACCCCCTCCCCCTCTTGTTAACAGTTATCATACTATATTTTTGGGATTCATCATCGTTTTCAGCATACATTTAGGCACTGGTGCGCGCGAGCAGGCGTTCCCATTTTTGATCCACATATTGTTGCGCTTCTTCAATCATCCACTCGTTACCTTTCTGGAACATATGTCGGAATCTGCCTTGAGTGCTGAAAAAGTCTTCCACAGGCAGCTTTTTCTTCGGCAAATAATTCAGACGCCACACTCCCTCCTCTACCTCGAAAAGAGGCCAGACGCAGGTGTCCACCGCCAGCCGGGTAATTTCCGGCAGAATAGCCATGGGGTAGTCCCATCCACGGGGGCAGGGGGCCAATACATTCAAAAAGCAAGGGCCTTCGGTATAAATGGCTTTATACGACTTGGTGTGCAGATCCCGGAAGTTACCAATTGGGGCGGTCTGGGCTACATACGGGATATTATGGGCCACTAAAATATCGGTCAAATCTTTTTTATTCTGTTTTTTGCCCGGCTGTACAGAGCCTACCGGCGAAGTCGTCGTGCGGGCAAAACGCGGTGTTGACGATGAACGCTGGATTCCGGTATTCATGTAAGCCTCATTGTCATAGCAGACATAGACCATGTCATGACCGCGTTCCATTGCACCTGACAGGGATTGAAACCCTATGTCATAGGTGCCGCCGTCACCTCCAAAGGTAATGAATTTGACGGTTTGGTCCACCTTGCCCCGGCGTTTCAATGCATTGTATGCCGCTTCCACCCCGGAACAGGTAGCCGCGGAATTTTCAAAAGCGGAATGAATATAACTGTCCATATAGGCAGTATAAGGATACATAAAGGTGGAGACCTCCAGGCAACTGGTGGCATTGACTACCACTGCCTTGTCTTCTTGATTCAGGGCGCGCAGAACCCCGGCCACCACGACACCGGCGCCGCATCCAGCGCATAGCCGATGCCCTCCGGTGAGACGGGCTGGCTTTTCTGATTCCCGTTTCAGGTTATATACGGTGCTCATGGTTATCCCCCCTTGATCTCTGTCCCATATGAACATATCGCGGTCCAATCTCGCCAGTCGCTGCAATATCCGCCAGCCGGCTATACACTTTTTCAACATCCTCGACCTTGAAGTCGCGGCCGCCCAGGCCAAAAACAATATTTATCATATGCGGGCGTTCCTTCAGATCATACATAGCACCGCAGATCTCGGCAAATAGCGGGCCGCCGTTGGCCGAAAAACCCTCGGACTTATCCATGATTGCTACCGACCTGGTGCCCGCCAGAGCCCGGGCCAGTTCCTCACCCGGAAAGGGACGGAATACCCGGATTTTAATCAGCCCGGCCTTTACCCCATCCTCCCGCAGCTTGTCGATGGCCGCTTTGGCAGTGCCGGCGCTGGATCCCATCAGAACCATTACAAGTTCCGCATCCTCCATCCGGTATTCTTCAAACAAACCATAGCGCCGGCCGGATATCTTCTCAAACTCGGAAGCTACCTCCAGAATGCGAGCTTTGGCCGCCTTCATCGCTTCAGCCTGCAAGACTTTGTGTTCCATGTAATAGGGGCTTATATCGTACGGGCCCACCGCCAGCGGATTTTCTTTTTTCAGCAGGTAATTTTCTGGCTTGTATTCCCCGACAAAACTGCGCACAATATCCGTATCTAAAAACTCCATATTCTCCACGGCATGACTGGTAATGAAGCCATCCATACAGGTCATCACCGGCAAGCGTATTTCCGGGGTTTCGCCTATAGGCATGGCCATGAGCATATTATCATAGGCTTCCTGGTTATTCTCGGCATAGATTTGAATCCAGCCAGAATCACGAGCGCCCATGGAATCGGAATAATCGTGATTTATATTGATTGGCCCCGAAAGCGCACGGTTTACACAGGCCAGTGTAACCGGTAAACGGCATGAAGCCGCCACGTATAAAAGCTCATACATCAGCGCCAGTCCGCAGGATGAGGTCGCACAGACGGCCCTGGCCCCGGCTGCCTGCGCCGCTATACAAACGGACATCGAACTGTGTTCAGACTCCACCGCAACATATTCAGTATTCACCTCGCCATTGGCTACATAATCGGCGAAGCGCTCGGGAATTTCAGTGGAGGGCGTGATCGGGAACGCTCCCATGACATCAGGATTTATTTGTTTCATTGCATAAGCTACAGCCTCGTTGCCGGAACAGCATGTACTCATCTGGGCATACCTCCAGTAACCATAGTAATCGCCGGGAAAGGGCACACATTCGCACAGATGCCGCATCCCTTGCAGTGCATATAATCGAAGTCCAGACGTTTCCCGTCCTTCACCGGAATAGCAATATCCGGGCAAAATGGAATACAAAGCATGCAATGTTTGCATTCATCCGCATGAAAAACTGGGGTATCGGTCCGCCAGGTACCGGTATTGAAGTCCCGTGCGGTTCCCGGTTCGTAAATCTCTCCGCCGGGGGTCAGATCCTGCCAGGGTGTACGTTCGTTGATATCCTTCGCTGAAATCATCCTACCTGCACCTCCTCCATTGATTTCTTCAGGGTTGCCATGTTGCCCTCGACCAGTTGAGGCTTGGCCGCAAATTTATGCTTATAGGATTCTTCTATGTCCGCCAAAAAGCGTCCGGTTTCCAATACCCCGCTCACCCTGACCAAAGCGGCCAGCATAGGGGTATTCGGGAAATAACTACCCAGGATCTCCTCAGAAATGTGGCGCGCATCTATCGTGCATACTGTTCCGGTCCATCCATTCAACCGGGGGCGCATCTCTTGAGGCGAACCGGGTGTGTTAATGATTATCGCTCCGCCTTCTTTCAGTCCTCCGGTAACATCAATGCTGTCCAGCAGGGTTTCATCCACCACGACTACATAATTGGGATAGTAAATGTTGGAATGGATCGTGCACCGTTTTTCACTGATGCGGTTATAGGCTGTAATAGGGGCTCCCATACGTTCCGGTCCATACTCCGGGAATCCCTGCACGAATTTCCCTTGCAGGCCAGCCACATCTGCCAGCATCAGGCTGGCCGTCTTGGCTCCCTGTCCGCCCCGGCCGTGCCAGCGAACTTCCACCATATCGTTGCTTGCCATTGTTTCTTCCTCCAATCATCAAGATTGATAAAAATAAAAAAGCTTTCGTCCCTTTGCGGGACGAAAGCCTGAAAGACATTCGCTATACCACCCATTTTTATACGAGCATACCATCATATGCCTTCCCTGTAACGGGGGAAAACCGTCGGAGCCTACTGGATTAATCGTTCGGTCCGCAGCTCAAGAGTGATTTTCGGCTTCAGATTACTGGTACCGGGCTTACACCATCCCCGGCTCGCTGCAACGTTCAGCTGAAACGTACTCTCTCCGTCATTGCCTGTAATGTTTCAAATTATAAATAACTATACTCACCCGACCTGGTTTTGTCAATTATACACCCGGACAAATCGAAACCATCCTGGAAGTAAAGGGAACGAGGAGCACTGCCATGGTGCCTTATCGGCATTTTTTCATCCATTTGTAGCGTATGTGGCGAGTTAATTTGCTCTTCAGGGCACTAATAATTACATTTGCATCCAGGGTGTATAATATAATAAGAGGAAGCCTTGAGCATCCTGGCGCTTCGGTCGTAGAAACTGGAGGCGAGTTTATATCAAGCATCGGTTGCATAATAGGTTCTTCCGCTTTTATGAGTACAGATTCAGCCGTTAACGCTCCACAAGATGCCGGTTTTAACCCGAGCATGCAGAAAGGAAACTATAATGATTACATCACCTTTTCGGGACAACAAGGAATGCCAAAAAATGTTCGATAACAAAAAAGATGTAAAAGAGTTCGAAACTCAACACAAGGGGCTCGTTCTAATAACACGCTCCAGCGTAGCACACATGGGTGATGGATCCACCTGGGCTTATTCCTACAAAAACGACCGGGTTTGGAGTGCATTAAGGACCAGTTCAGTAGACTAGTATTTTCGTTTTCCATTGCCTGATTACAGGAATTCATGGCCAATATATCGTAAAAAATGAACGCCAGTGCCACCCTCGCATGCTAACATCGCACCACGATGAAAGCTTACGAGGGTGATTTATTCTATCCTGTCTTGACCTCCCTTAATCAACTCTTGTTTTCTATCAAATACTCTTGTGCCTGAAACATTAAATTTGAAAAATGTCTATTGTGATGCTTCAGCGAAATATGTAAATCATAGGGCGCGTTTTTCAGTTCTAACTTTTTTTACCCTCCCGGCAGGAATTAGAGGCGCAGAGCCGAATACATTTGAACATATGTTTTCCCTAGTTTAAAGATTTTTGTATTATTAAATCCCCCACTATATCGGGCGTAATTCCTTTTATTTTACGAATTGTCATGTTTCCCAGGACTTTTCCAGGACTAATTAATTATATGAGGGAGTGGAATCGGAAAGATGTCAGTGAGTAAAACCTTAACCATAATAGTACCCTGCTTCAATGAATTTGAATCATTGCACTTCTTTCATGATGCCGTGATGGACGTAATAAATGATGCGGCATTTCCAGGACTAGAGGTAGAAATATTATTCATCAATGATGGTTCTACCGATAGCACTCTGCAATTAATCAAGCAGCTGGCAGACAATCACCACAACATTAGCTATATTTCATTTTCAAGGAACTTTGGAAAAGAAGCGGCAATTTTCGCCGGCTTAAAAGCTGCGGATAGCGAATACGTTGCGCTCATGGATGCAGATCTCCAGGACCCCCCTGACCTTCTGCCAGAAATGTACCGCATGGTAAGAGATGAGAACTATGATTGCGTTGCTGCCAGAAGAATATCCCGAAAAGGCGAACCAGTTCTTCGTTCGTTCTTTGCACATAGATTCTATAAAATTTGCAATCTGATTTCAGATACAGAAATAGTTGATGGGGCACGCGATTTTCGTTTAATGACCCGTCCTGTTGTGGACGCCATATTATCCATGAATGAGTACAATCGCTTTTCGAAAGGCCTCTTCAGCTGGGTAGGATTCTCTATTATGTGGCTGGAATATGAGAATGTAGAACGTATCGCCGGTGAGACCAAGTGGTCATTTTTGAACCTCTTAAAGTATTCGATCGAGGGAATAGTGGCATTCTCAGTTGTCCCACTGGCTCTTTCGGCCTGGTTAGGTGTTTTCCTGTCATTTGTATCAGTGTTGGGGATAATCACCATTGCGATTAGAACACTTGTATGGGGTGATCCTGTTCAAGGGTGGCCGTCTCTGGCAACGCTCATCAGCTTGATTGGCGGCATACAATTGCTATGTATGGGAATTATTGCGCAATATCTTTCGAAAACCTACCTGGAAACTAAAAGAAGACCAATTTATATTATTCGTGAGACTAACCTCAGAAAGGCCAGAATCCATGCATGAAAATGGGGGCTCGTTTGTGCGTGGCTTTCCGCTGCAAACCATATTATGGATATTAAGGAACAATCATTAAATACAAACCGCCATCCGTGGGAGATTTCTCGGGCGAATCGCATTTTAAACATAATGGCCCGCAGCATGAAGGGATTTTCTTTCGTCGACATAGGTGCTGGAGACTTGTATTTTTCGTCCTTGTTGCAGTCGATTACGGATATACCAGTAGTCGCAGTTGATAATGCTTATACTGAAGGATATACCGCAATTAGTGGGTTGATCTGCATCGACGACATTTCGAAACTTGAGTCCTCTTCCTTCGATTGCGCCATATTAATGGATGTTCTGGAACATATAGAAGATGATCATGCGTTTTTTGCAAGAGTATTGGATTTAATTAAAGACAACGGAACTATTGTTATAACGGTTCCTGCCCACCAGTGTTTGTATTCGGATCATGACACATTCCTGGAACATTTCCGGCGGTATAAGCGCCAACAGATCATTGATCTCATGCGTGAAAATGGAGTAGACATTGATATATGCCATTATTTTTACTCATCTCTGTTTTTTGTTCGTTTGGCTGAAGTTATCTGCGGCAGAACTGGCATCAAGGCGAAGGAGCAGGAGCGAGGAATTGGCGGGTGGAATTATTCCCAGGCTAACATTGTCACCAAAATCCTCGTATCTTTATTGGATTTCGACTTTCAGCTGTGCTCACTTCTAGATAAATGCGGTATACGAATACCTGGTTTGTCCATCATCGCAATATGCAGGAAAATTGCGTAACCTGGCCGGTAAAAAGGCAGCTGGCTAATAATGTGAGCATTTTGTCCATAGATGCCCTGGTTTTTCCGGATCGAAGAAGCCTGATACAATATTAATTCGCGTTGAGGTGATCTATATGAATCGCGAAAAATATGCCTATATTCTATTGCTTGTCCTCACTGCAGTGTTCATTTTTTGTGTTGCAACCCGGAATAATACCTTTGAAGATGTTGACTACCTGGGTTTGTACACGGGTGGAGAAATCGTCAATAATGGCGATATTAGCCGGTTATATGATTTTGTTTATTGCTCCCAGGTTAACGAGAATATACGAACGCAAAACAAACTAGTTTCCACCGGAGGTTTCTATGCCTTTATGAACCCCCCTGTATATGCTTTGCTTATGTCCCCATTGGCCAAAATACCTTATCTGATTTCCTTGAATATATGGCGGATGATCGGCATTATCATATTCTTTTTATGCACCTATTTACTCGCCCAGGAATTGGGCATCAACCGAAAATGGTATTCCATCGCTGTGGTTGGAATAGTGAGCTATCCTGCTTTTGCGGCCATCAAATTTGGCCAAAACTCGTTTATATCTCTTGGTATATACACAGCAGTATTTTTATTATTGAAGCGCAACCAGAACATTCCTGCAGGACTGGTATTGAGCATTGGGCTGCTTAAGCCGCAAATGTTTTGGTGCCTTCCAATTGTTTTGATAATGATGAAAAAATACAAGGCGTTTGCCGGTTTTGTTATTGGATCTATCATTTTCGCTGCAGCAAACTATTTTTACTTTGGCAATTCGGTAATTGTTACTTATATCTCTCTTTTGACTTCGAATGCCTACCGGGAGGCATGGAAGACTTTGCTGATTTATATGCACTCCATTCCCGCATTTTTTGGTCTGGCTTTCGGTGTAGATCAGTTTATCGTTGCCTGTATAACTGCCGTTTTGGTCTTGTGCCTGATGTACCGGGCAGTCAGGCTAAAATATAGCTTTGAGTCAATTTACGCTATGACAATTATTGGCACAGTCCTGGCAAGTCCTCATCTATTTCACTATGATCTCTTGATTTTGTTTATCCCTTGCCTGATTTTATTCCGAATAGCAGATGTCAACAAATTCATAATAGCCTTATTTGTCCTGCTGTGGATAAGTTCGATATATATTTTCTATTTGCCCCTGCAATTCAGCGTCATAGTTATTTCGATTCTATTTTTCCTGGTGCCGGCATCCCATTCAGTTCAAAACAAACTCGAAGATTAAAATCACAGGCGTTTGAGCATTATCGGGATGTCGGACATTTTGTTTTCCATTATACTCACCTTCTGTCACCAATAAAGAATCAATTATTGAATTCGGTCGAAAGTGTTCCATCCATCAATCGTTATGGTATCGTATTCGCTTCTATAGACAAATGTCACCGTTTCATCATCAGCCGGTTGGTCATATTCAGGCGGATGAATGGTGTCATTAGGATACGGAGTAAAACTCTCTACCTGGTTGGTAAATAATATTTGATTGCCCTGCACTTGATAATTCCCGTAGATTTCGGACATGCCGCTGATAATTGACCCCTTCCCAATGAGGACATGCCTGAATGAGCGATCGGAATTGAAGTAATACCACTCACCGGAGGAATAGCTGCCCTGTATAAAACCAGTTGCTGGATCAACCATGCTTCCAGTAGGCGAATAAGCCAGATTGGACCAGCCTCCTATCAGATTTACAGCATCGCCATTGGTCGCATTGTTGTTGTTTGAATTATTGTTCACAGCAGGTGTTCCCGTACTCGATATCAGCACGGCGTTGTTCGGCCCATCCCAACCTACCTCATATCCCAGAGCTTCCGATACATACCGGGCGGGCAGATAAATACGTTCATTGCTGATAGCCGGAGTGGTATCCATTTGGACATAGGAGTCATTCACTATCATATTGGAATTCCCGATGGCAAGAATAATCACGGTATCGACCTTGGTTAGCATCACCGTCTGCGAGGGCCCATCCCACAAGATATTTTCTTCCGGCACTCCGAGGGCCAGAGCCAGGGAACGAACTCCAACCATAACCCTCTCATTTATAACCATGGGAGGGCTGTCACCATAATCGATTTCCTGATTATCCACAAAGACGCTTATGCCTTCACTCCCCAGGGCTGTCCCGGCCATCAAAGCCAGCAGAACCAAGCCCAGCAGAATGGTCCTGCCGTAACCCGCACCTTTCTTTGTACATCTCTGTTTTTCCATATAATTCATCTCCTTTTCCTTCTGTGCTGACGATCCCCTGTATGATAGCCCATCTATCATGGTTTCTGGTTTTATTTTACCATGTTCTATTGGGATGTTCTTATGTAACAGTGCTTATGCTCTTTGAACATTATTATCCTTCACTTTTACATTTGTTTTCCTGCGTTTGATTTCTTTATCCAGGCCAGCAACGTAGTTTTCTTGAACCACCAGGTGAACATGAAATATTTAGTGACAAGCTCTCCTTTAATCGGTAAACTATAGATAATTCAAATAGGTTTTAAGGCGAAGCAGCCCTTGTCTATGATCTTTGATCACTGGTGAGGGCTTATTTTTGTCCTCCGGGCATTGCTTCTCCCGATTCTGTTGATCAGACCGGATAATCTAAATATTTATTACTTCGAAAGCAAAGGCGCTTGCAGAACATACTCAAAGACGGGTATTTCTCCAGGCGCTTTTAATTTTAATATCTTAAGGAGTTGATTTTGTGGAACCTGTAACTGTAAGCCAGCTTGCTACCGGCTTAAACACGGTGTGGGTTATCTTGTGCGCCGCCCTTGTATTTTTCATGGAAGGCGGTTTTGCTTTTCTGGAAGCCGGATTTATCAGCGCGAAGAACTCACTCAATATTGTCATGAAAGTCTTTATGGATTGCACTATCGGCATGCTTTCTTTCTGGGCAATTGGTTTTGCCATCATGTTTGGCCTTGATGCGTCAGGCATAATCGGTACCAATGGCTTTTTCATCCAGGGTGACTTTATCCATCTGCAGCGGACTATCGGTAATCTGCCGATATATGCTTTTTGGATGTTTCAGGCTGCTTTTGCAATTGCCATGGCCTCAATTGTTTCCGGGGCAGTCGCTGAGCGTATGAAATTCGGGCCCTACCTTATTTATACGGCCATCGCCGCAGCAGTGATCTACCCGTTGGTAGGACACTGGGTGTGGAATCCCGACGGCTGGCTGGCCACAATGGGTATGAAAGATTTTGCCGGTTCGGCTGTGGTCCACGCAGTAGGGGGCTGGAGCTCTCTGGCAGCCGTGTTGGTTCTAGGGCCTCGGGTAGGCAAATACAATCTCGATGGCTCAGTCAATTTCATGCCCCCCCACAACCTGCACCTTGCATTTATCGGTACATTTATCCTGTGGTTTGGTTGGTTTGGATTCAATGCCGGCAGTACATTATCCGGTCTGGACACCAATCTGGCACGTGTTGCCGTATCCACAAACATATCTGCTGCTGCCGGGGGAGCAGTGGCGGCCCTCTTCACCATGTACAAATATGGCAAGGCCGATCCCAGTATGACCATAAACGGCACTCTGGCCGGGTTGGCGGCTATCACCGGCGGAGCAGCCTGGATCACCCCTGTTTTTGCTGCAATAGTCGGTTCAGTGGCAGGCATACTGGTGGTCTACGCTGTTTACGGCTTTGATAGTATACAAGCCGATGATCCGGTGGGTGCGATAGCAGTGCATGGCGTAAACGGCGTCTGGGGAATACTGGCAGTGGGCCTTTTTGCCGAGGACAGTGGGCTCTTCATGGGCGGAGGGTGGCACCTTCTCGGTGTTCAAACCTTCGGCATCGCATGCATTTCGCTTTTCGCTTTTGCCTCTACCTACGCGATCTTTACCTTGCTCAAGCAGACCGTAGGAATTCGTGTCACTGAAGAAGATGAAATGGAAGGTTTGGATCAGACCGAACACGCTCTTCCTGCTTACTCGGGCGATATAGGAGCTCTTGCCCCTATCAGCCAGCGCCTGGTGCTGGATTAATTTCTTACCAGCAACCAGAATAATAAGCACCAGCAGAGCTGATCCAGTGATATATGGCAGGCCCATGCTTAATCCAAATAAGGCTCCGGGCCTAAAATCCTTCCCGGACTTGCAAACGAGGCAAAAAAACCGAGCGCGGCTCCTTGCCCTTGATTGCTTTGTTTGGTAACCATATCGAGATTGCCGCTGCCAACAGAGCAAAGGTAGTCTCGATCATGGACATTGTAAAATTCAGAACAAAGTTGAACATAAAAAGCGTAAATAGTGCTGGAGGTTGGCGGCAGCACCACCTCGGGAGCCTGATATAGCAGCTGCACTCAACTCCGCTGATTATATGACATTCCCATATAGGCATCGCCGCTGCGCAGCTCGTCCAGCATCTGTTCAAGACGCTTTTGGCGCGTTTCCTCCCGCTTGCCCTGCATAATCCACCCTATATAATCGTTCTTTTGATAGGGTGGGCGCGCCTGATAGACTTCCTTGAGGTCCGCTGCCAGCAGGGCTTCCATCACAAAACCGGGCATTTCATGAATGGGCCGTTTCAATGTGTCAGCACGCTTCTCCGCTTTTCTGCCGCTTCTGTTAACTCTCCCGGCTAATGCCTTCTGCAGATTCTCTTGCACCCTGAATTTGACCATCTCAGTGATCAATGCAGCCGGCAGAGGCTGGCTGTAGGGAAACTGCACCCCGCCTTTGGAAGTGACGTAGCCGGAAAGCCGGTCCGTAAATGCATTAACCCCCGATGGCGTCGGATAAAAACCGAGGTGCTTCTGATGTGCGGCAAAGTGCACCAGGTTGCCATGCAGCCAGAAAGTGGGCATCTGATAGCTCATTTTTTCCACGGCATCCGGGGCTGCATCCTGTATCAACTGGCGCATCTCCAGCAGAACAGCCTGTATTCCAGCAGGAAATGTCATGATGTATTTGTCAATGGTGTTAAAGTGCTTTTGTTCCCCTATCATCCGTATCCTCCTCATTAAACGGCTTGTTTATAATGAATTGCCAACTTTTATAGGACTCCTTTTGCAGCAAGTGCCAGCAGCCTTATAATCGAATCCGGCACCAGTACCAGCAAGTCGCCCGGAACCAATTCACCCCGCAGAATACCCGTAAATATCGCTATATCCCTATTTTCTACATAGATTGGACCAGTGTCAACCTGGAGTCGTTGGGTATCCCCGCTCTGTTTTTTGCCTCCCGTGAAAGAGTTGCTGTGCAGTATCCCCGAAGAGGCTCAAAGCAGAAACTATTTACGATACTCATATTTAGAAGGCAATAAACATCGTCAGAATAATCACATTTCTCCTTGCTTCTCCCACGATTTTTTCATATAATGTAAATAATTAACTTATTGTGTCGAATCTTGCATTTGTTTCTCCTGATATCGGCTTGTATTTTTACAACCATCTAATTGCAAAGCTTTTTCACCAGTCGGTCTTTTGTTCAAGACATTTCACATGCAATGAATGAATTGAATTCTCGATGGGGGGCGATGTCTATATGCGCGAGATGCATGATAAGCACGGAGAAATCTATGATGATGTTAGTAAGTGTGTAGACGAAGTAATCGAATATGTTGGCAAAGACATCGTTTTCGCCATGACCCTGGCCCTGGGTAAACCGGTATTGTTTATCAATGAACTGTACCGCCGTGCCCGGGAAGATCCCACCATCAATTTGACCATCCTGACCGCACTGCCGCTGGAGAAACCCAGAGGCCAAAGCGACATAGAAAAACGCTTCCTGAAGCCCATTTCGGACCGGGTCTTTGATGGCGTGCCTGAATTCGAATATATGCTGGATCACTGTGCCGGCAAGCTGCCTCCCAATGTAAAGCATCATGAAGCCTTCAGCAAAGCCGGACGGTACCTGAATGACGAGTACGCGCAAATGAACCATTTTTCCAGCAACTACACCCACATTGTCCGTGACGCCTTTGCGCGCGGAGTCAACGTTTTTGGGCAGTTGATCAGTTGCAAGGAATTTGACGGCAAGATGATGTATTCCATGGGTTGCAACACTGACATCTGCATCGGTTCACTCAAAAAGATCAACGAATTTCGGGATAACGGCAAAAAGGTGGCTATCATCGGCGAGGCCAATCCCAATCTGCCCTTTATGTACGGTGATGCAGTGGTAGCCGCCGACGAGTACGATATTATACTTCAGGGCCCGAAATTTGAATATCGATTATTCGGCCCGCCCAAAGACGCAGTAGCCGTTGCGGATCACATGATTGGCATCAATGTCAGCACTCTTATAAAGGATGGCGGCACCATTCAGGTGGGTATTGGCGCTCTCGGAGATGCCATCGTTGCCGGACTGGTTATGCGCAATGATCAAAATAAAGTCTACCAGGAGTTTATCGAAAAGGCCGAGCTTCCTAAACGTTACGGAAAATTGATCAAAGAATGGGGTGATACCTGCCCCTTTCATAAGGGATTATATGGTTCGTCAGAGATGTTTGTTGATGCCTTTATGCAAATGTACAAAAATAACATCTTAAAACGCCCGGTATTTGAAAGTGTTCCCATTATGAAGCTCATAAACCGGGGCACTCTTTCGCCCGACAGTATTCCGCCCGATATTATTGATCAATTAATAGAAATACAGGGAATCCATACCTGCTTTAATGACTGGGATTTCAATTTCCTGACGGAATTCGGCATCCTTAAAGCCGGCCTGACCTTTGAGAATGGCATCATCCAGGATGGCGGCAGGAATTATTCTGCGGATATGAGCGATGAGAAGAACCGCCTGGCTATCCGCGAATTGCTGGGCCAGCGCATATTAAATGGGAGGGTGATTCTGGGCGCCTTTTTTGTGGGGCCTCAGGCTTTTTATGATGCTTTAAACGAGATGAGCGAAGAAGAACGCAAGAAATTCGGAATGTCCGGCGTAGAGAAGGTTAACCAGTTATACGGAGGAGAAGAGCTGCGCCGTCTGCAGAGGATAAATGGACGCTTCGTAAATACCGGCGTTACAGCTACGTTATTAGGCTCCATAGCTTCTGACCAACTGGCGGATGGCCGGGTAATCAGCGGCATCGGGGGCCAGTATAATTTTGTAGCCATGGCTCATGCCCTCGAAGATGGGCGCCTGATCATGATGGTCAAGAGCACCAAGGGATTTGGAAAGACCTTGAAATCCAATATTGTTTTTAGCTACGGCCATTGCTCCATCCCCAGGCACCTTCGCGATATCATCGTAACCGAATATGGCATTGCCGACATATGCGGCAAAACCGATTCGGAATGCGTCGCCGCCATGCTAAATATCTGTGACTCCAGATTTCAGGAGCAAATCCTGGACCAGGCCAAGAAAGCCGGTAAAATCAACAAAGACTACGAGATTCCAGCAGAATATCGCAATAATTATCCGGAAAAGCTGGCCGCCCTGGTCAAACCATACCAGAGCCAGGGATATTTTAAGCCTTACCCCTTCGGAACCGATCTGAACGATGATGATATTGCACTGGGAGGTTCTTTGAAGGTCTTAAAAGCACTGGGAACCGGAGCACCGTTGAAGATGGCCACCGGTGTGGCTGCGGAAATGCTCAAGCCCATTCCGCCTGGAGCCCAGCGGCACCTGGAAAGAATGGAATTGGCCAAACCGAACTCTTTAAAAGAGAGGTTAATGCAAAAAATGGTAGTATTCGCCTTGCGTAATAACAATCGCCTGTAAGGCTTATGCCCGCATTATAGATAAGCTGGAAAAAACGGAATGCAAGATTGGAGGTAGCGGTTTGTGAAGAGAAAAATCAGGAAAGTCGCAGTTTTAGGGTCAGGAACGATGGGGGCAGGTATTGCCGCCCACCTGGCCAATGCTGGTATCCGCAGCTATTTGCTGGACATTGTGCCCCGAGAGCTCAACGAAAAAGAGAAAGCCCAGGGACTCACAGTGAGTGAGCCCGCTTTTCGAAATCGGATTGCCGAAATGAACAAGGATGCCTTAATCAAATCCAAGCCGGCCGCCTTGATGAACAAGGATGAAGCTGTCATGATTACCACGGGCAATATGGAAGATAACCTTGACTGGCTGGGCGAATGCGACTGGGTAGTGGAGGTCGTGCCTGAGAACATAGGCATTAAAAAATCCGTTTTGAACCAGCTTGCATTGCATATAAAGCCGGGAACCCTGGTGACCAGCAATACATCCAGCATCTCAATCAACAGCATTGTAGAAGATATGCCTTTAGAATTCCGGCAACATTGGATGGGAACTCATTTCTTCAATCCGGTGCGGTATATGAAGCTGCTTGAACTGATTCCCGGAAAAGATACCCTGCCCGAAGTGCTGCAATTTTTTGCCGAATTTGGTGAAAAAGTGCTCGGCAAAGGCATCGTTTACGCCAAGGACACCCCCGCCTTTGTCGCCAACCGTTTGGGCAACTGGGCGGCGCCATCAATTTCCAATTTGATGCTGGAGCTGGGACTGACTGTGCCTGAAGTTGATGCCCTGACCGGGAGCGCTATCGGCCGCCCCAAGATCGGCAGCTTCGGGCTTTGTGACATGGTCGGCGTTGATATAGTTTTGTTATCCACTAACGAAGTACAGCATAATGTCAGTGATCCCGCAGAAAAAGCGATGTACACTCTGCCCCCTTTTCTCGAAACCATGGTCGGCAAAGGAATGCTGGGCGCGAAGACCAGGGGCGGCTTCTATAAAAGAATCGGCAAAGAAAAACAGGTTCTGGATGTCAAAACTTTCGAGTATGTCCCCATACAGCCTGCTCATTTCGACAGCCTTAATGCCGCCAGGCAGGCGAAAACACTGCCTGAAAAACTGGCCGCCTTTTTTGAAGCCGACGATAAGGCAGCCCGGTTTGTCTGGAAGCATTTAAGCGGGATGTTTCTATATGCAGCTTCCAAAATTCCCGAGGTATCCGATGATATTCTCAACATGGACCGCGCGATGCGCTGGGGTTACAACCACACTATGGGTCCGTTTGAACTCTGGTCAGGCCTGGATCTGGATAAGTATACCGCCCGGATGGAAGCGGAAGGAATGACCGTGCCAGCCTGGATTAAAGAGATGCTGGCCGCGGGCATAAAATCCTTTTACAAGACGGAAGCGGGGGCTGACTTCTATTATTCCATTACCGACAAAAAGCTCATGCCCATTGAAGCCAAACCCGGATTGATAGTACTTAAAGCGCTGAATGGGCAGAACAAGGTTATTAAATCAAGCGAATGCGCCAGCCTTTATAATATTGGGGACGGAATAATTTGCATGGAATGTCATACCAGAACCTCGGCAATGAGCCAGGAACTGGTGGCTTTCCTGAAAGAAGCCCGGGAAGAAATGGCCAGAAACTGGGACGGCATGGTTGTCACTGGTGCCAGAGCGAATTTCTGCGTTGGCGCCGATCTTGGCTTGCTGGCTAAAATGGCCCAGGAAAATAAATGGGACCTTATTGATGGAGTACTTGCTGAAAACCAGCAGGTTAACCTTGCTAATAAGTATTCAGACCAGCCTGTAATCATGGCTATTCACGGTATGACTTTAGGCGGCGGCTGTGAAATGGCTATTCAGGGTTCGGCTATTCAAGCTGCAGGTGAAACCTATATAGGCCTGGTTGAAATAGGGGTGGGCTTGATTCCCGCCGGTGGAGGAACCAAGGAAGCCATCGTAAGAACCTATGAGACCATTAAGGGCACAACTGCCGCACCGGTGGATATCATTATGCCTTATTTCCAAAATATTGCGATGGCCAAGGTGGCCACCAGTGCCAAAGAGGCGTTTAATATGAATTATATGCGCTCTGCGGACGGCATTTCCTTGAATACTGACTACCTGGTTACCGACGCCAAAAAAAGAGCTCTGAATATGATCGATGCAGGCTATCGAGCTCCGCTCAAGACTGAATTCCCTGCCTTCGGACAAACCGCGGTGGCCCTCCTGAAAGTTGGCACCCTGCAAATGTTCCAGGCCGGTGCTATAAGCGAGCATGACTGGCTGATTGTCTGCAAGATCGTTGATATCCTGGCCGGCGGCAATATTATCACCGGCTCCATGATAACAGAAGAATATTTGTGTGATCTAGAAAGGGAAGCATTCCTTTTCCTGCTTGGCACACAGAAGACCCAGGACAGAATAGCGCACATTTTGAAAACCGGCAAACCGTTGCGCAATTAATCCGTGAACTGAATTAGGGGAGGTTATGAAATTGAAAGAAGCTGTAATCGTTTCTGGAGTCAGGACGGCGGGCGGCAGAGCTCCGCGGGGCACCTTGAGAGATACCAGGCCGGAATTCCTGGGAAAAATTTGCATGGAAGAAGCCATTAAAAGACTCGGACCAGCATTTTCAGCTGAAATGATAGATGACGTTATCTGGGGCTGTGCGACGCCCGAGCAGGTGTGCGGGCTTAACACCGCACGCATCACGGCCCTCTACGCGGGAATCCCTGACAGCGTATCTGCCGTGACCATAAACCGTTTTTGTGCGTCAGGCCTGCAGGCTGAAGCATTCGGAGCGGAAGCCATTATGTGCGGCCGCTGTGACGTAGTGCTGGCCGGCGGGATTGAGCATATGAGCCTCATCGCCATGGGCGGCGTAATCAGACCTGATCCCGTGATTGCCACTGATCCTGTACTGAGAAATGTCTTTACCGGCATGGGGCAGACTGCTGAAAATGTCGCCCGGAAATATGGAATCGGCCGGGAAGAACAGGATAATTTTGCGGTAGCCAGTCACCAAAAAGCCGCTGCCGCAACCAAAGAAGGCAGATTCAAAGGCGAAATCGCCCCCGTTCCGGTGAGCATTACCACACTCGGCAAGGATGGAAAGCCCGTTACCAGGGAAAGCATTTTTGAAGCTGATGAAGGCATTCGCTATGATTTGACTTATGAACAACTATCCGGCTTGAGAGCAGCCTTCGTAGCTGGCGGCACTGTAACCGCAGGCAATTCATCTCAGACCACAGACGGCGCTTCAGCGGTGGTAATGATGTCCGCTGATCGCGCGGCAGAGCTTGGGCTAAAACCCATTGTTAAGTTCAGGGGCATGGCAGTCCATGGCTGCGCACCGGAAGAAATGGGAATCGGCCCCGCTCTTGCGATCCCGAAGGTGCTGAAACAAACCGGTCTGAGTCTTAAGGACATCGGGTTGATAGAGCTAAACGAAGCTTTTGCTTCTCAGTCGATATATTGCATTCGAGAATTGGGCATCGACCCGGATATCGTCAATGTAAATGGAGGTGCCATAGCTATAGGCCATCCCATGGGCTCCACGGGATGCAAGCTTACAGTTACGCTCATGAACGAAATGCAAAGGCGCCAGGTTAAGTACGGCATAGTATCTATGTGTATTGGCGGAGGAATGGGTGGCGCAGGGGTATTCGAACTCTGTTAACCAGAATCCTGCCACGCGTCCGGCAAGGTTGGTATTGAGCGGTCTTTGTGATGCGATGATGAGATTCACTTTTGTCATCAAACAAAGTCAGACCGATGAGAAAACGGGTTCGCCGAGGCTCATCAGACGCTTCGTGTCAGATTCAATCCTGCGGCATTCGGTGCAGAACTGCACCTTCGTCGCGTTATGAGCAAAGGCTGCGATTAAGGCGTACTCTATGTACGTTGATTGAGAAGTCTTTGTGATATGACGATGAGATTCACTTTTGTCATAGGTCTGGGAGGGGCAGTGTATGCCCCTCCCTTTGTTTGTTGATAAAGTTAAATACCATACATAACTATATACTTTCAAAACGGCTTAAGCCGCGCTTTTTATCCAAGCATTTTCCCGCTCTTCTTCATCTCCATTCAGATCCATGTCGACAAATCTCTTACAAATGTCTAATTATTCTTGTTCTATTTTATCAGGGGTTATATTGATGTTCTCCTGCGAAACCAGGACCATACTGCGGCTGGTATCGTCACAAACAATTCGCACACAATTTTTGGGACAGAAATTTGTGACGCATACGATGTATTATTTTTTCCTACAAATTAGGTCCATGGGCTAATTATTACCTGGTTTCGTATCCTATTCTGTTTTCTTATGCCAATAATTTGCGCACCATGGTTTACTGAGACTGAACGGTGACTAATCGGTGACCGAACGGTGACTTTGGGGGATTATAATTAGGACTATAAAAGGCTGTTCAGGACCTTTATACAATGGGAGGCAGTTTAGACGATGCAAAATACGATTTCCGGAAAGACGTACAGCCATTCAGCGGATTTTATTATTCGAATTAGTAATTATAGTGCTCAGGTCCTGCAAGGCAGCATAGAACATTGCAGCAGTGGCGGCACTGTCGATTTCCGTGGATTGGCAAACCTGCTGGAAGCCATTGATGGCCGGATGAATGAAAGCGGTTTTCCCCAGGCATCCATGAACCTGCGCACCTGGGACCTGCATGAGGATGGCGGCCTGTTTGAAGATAACCGTCTGGAGCCGGTTTTCATCCCCGGAGCTGAACCAGGCCATCAGTTAGCCAGCTTCATTTTAAGGGTGCAGTTTCGGCAAAACGCCAGCTGGCAGGGCAGCCTGTCCTGGGTAGAAGGCCGGCGAGCCATCGCCTTTCGCAGTGTGCTGGAGATGGTGCGGCTGATGGAACAAGCAGTGCAATGGGCATCCGATAAAACCTCATCAGCCATTGTCCGGCGGCCCAAGTTCAGATGGACAGAACAAGAATCGGTTTCATAACAACAAGGAGTTATTCGCAGAGCCTCATCAGATATATGGAATCACATAAATCCAGATTTGTTTTTTTGCCGTACAACAATATTGATCGCACTTTAATAAACACTACTATGAAAGAGGGCATGATAGCATGATACGCTGGAGAAGAAGACTACGACAGGAACTATATATTATAATTGACAGCCTGGGAATATTTTTAGCCTACCTGGTGGCTCTGCATACCTATAGAGAACAGCTGGGAAACGCGATCAATCTCAGCTCCCTTGAGACGGTCGGACTCATCGTGCTGTTGCACTTCGGTTTTATCGGCATTTTTATAGCACTGGACATATACGATGAAATAATGAAGCAAAGAAGCTTTCTAGCAAGGCAGCTGCAGATTAAAACACTGTTGGCCTTTGCAACTGGCACCGCGGTGTGCGCCTCCCTTCTATATTTAATGAATTCTCCGGTTGAGCCAGGATTCATTCTGATTTTCTCCCTGATTTATTTGGGCTTTTGTATTATCAGTAAGACTCTGCTGTTCAATGTCCTTAAAGCAAGCGGTTCTTCCAATAAGGTTGATTGCAACATTCTTATCGTGGGATGCTCGGCCAAAGGCCGCCGGTATATTGATGAAATCAAACGGTACGAACATCTTAATCTTAAGATTGCCGGTTACGTTGAGATCCATGAGTCAGATGGCTACGAAGGCCTGCGACGGCTGGGAGGAATTGATAACCTCACCAGTATAGCCCGCGAAAACCGCATTGATGAAATCGCCGTAGCCCTGCCGCTCAATTCTGATATGAGATTAAAGGATATTCTGGACGAATGCCAGGATATCGGGATTACGATCACTATGATACTTGAGTGTCAGAACTCGCCGGATTCGAAAACCCAGGTCTCCATGGTGGGAGATGTTCCGGTTTTGAAATTCCATACAGTGTCTCTAAACGAGAACCAGCTATTCGCCAAGCGTGTTTTGGATGTATGCGGGGCCCTGGTAGGGATGGTTATCTTCGGTATCGCTTTCATAGTAATGGGGCCGCTGATCAAGCTCGAAACACGCGGTCCTGTTCTTTTCAAACAACAAAGGGTGGGCAGAAACGGGCGTGTATTCGAAATTTGGAAATTCAGATCCATGGGAGTAAATGCCGAAGCCCAGCAATCTGTTCTGATGGCCTGCAACGAAATGAGCGGCCACATGTTCAAGGTTGCCAATGATCCGCGTGTAACCAGAATTGGCGCCTTTATGCGCAAGACCAGCATTGATGAGCTTCCCCAATTTTACAATGTTCTGAAACAGGATATGAGCCTGGTAGGAACCCGCCCCCCTACCGTTCAGGAAGTTAAGCAGTATGAACATCATCATCAACGCCGCATTAGCATTACTCCGGGAATAACTGGCATGTGGCAAATCAGCGGGCGTTCAGACATTACCGATTTTGAAGAGGTAGTGAAGCTTGACAACGAGTATATACAGAACTGGACCATATGGTCGGATATCGTCATTCTATTCAAAACGCTGGCGGTGGTTGCCATTGGCAAGGGTTCCCGTTAGGAACGGGTTTATCAGGAGCTGCATTCACGGCAAGCATAGTAATGGAGGAGCACATAATGAAAAAAAGCGTCTGCGTTTTAGGTTTAGGATATATAGGTCTTCCCACTTCGGCGATGTTCGCATCCCACGGGCACAAGGTATATGGAGTAGACCTGAATCCCGAGGTCATCAAGGCCTTGCAGAAGGGTGAGATAATAATTGAAGAACCTTACCTGGACATCCTTGTACAGGCCGCAGTGACTTCTTCAAACCTGGTTGCGTCTGATACTCCAAGAGAAGCGGATGTCTTTATCATAGCGGTTCCAACTCCTATTACCGCCGACAAGCGTGCGGATTTATCTTATGTTGAATCCGGAACCAGAAGCATTGTGCCATACTTACGCCCTGGAAATATTGTAATTTTAGAATCCACTTCACCGGCGGGAACAACCGATGATTTGGTGGTTCCCATCCTTGAGGAATCCGGACTCAAGGCAGGGATTGATTTCCTGGCCGGTCACTCACCGGAACGAGTACTGCCAGGCCAGATACTAATGGAGCTGGTAAACAATAACCGTATTATCGGAGGCATCAATCACGAATCCAGTGTCGCCATCAGGGATTTGTACAAAACTTTCGTTAGAGGCGAAATGTTCCTGACAGATGCCCGGACTGCTGAAATGACCAAAATGATGGAAAACACTTTCCGGGATGTCAATATTGCTCTGGCCAACGAATTGGCCATGATATGCGAGAAGAGCGGAATCAATGCCTGGGAGGTCATTCAGCTTGCCAATAAACATCCCCGCGTGAATATCCATCAGCCCGGACCCGGGGTAGGCGGTCATTGTCTGGCGGTGGATCCCTGGTTCATCGTCGAAAAGGCGCCGGATGAAGCGCGCATCATACGTACCGCCCGCGAAATAAACGATGGCATGCCTGGCCATGTTCTGCAAAATATTCAAAAAATGCTTCCATCAGGTGGCACGGTAGCGGTTCTGGGGGTAACCTACAAACCCGATGTGGACGATGTTAGAGAGAGCCCGATTATTGAGCTGATTCACCTGCTTCGGGAAAGCGGAGGCTTCACACTGCAAATACACGATCCATTTGTCCGCCTTGATGGAGATTATTGTCCCAGCGTGGACTCGGCCGTTCAAGGAGCCAACCTGGTACTGCTTGCGGTTAATCATAGCGCCTACAAAGGGCTCGCGCTCAAAGGAGATATGGCAGTTTACGACCTGCGCAATGCATACGAAAAGGCTGATTATCTCATCGGAAGCGGCAGAAATGCCTGATATCCAACGCCGGGAAACGGCCCTCGGAAGAGGTGCAAACCCATTATTAATTGAGTTCACTACCGGCCAGAATCGTTCCAAGCGCATCAGATGTTATGAACTGAACATCAGGCCAGCATGCCATTATTTGTGTCAGCAGCTGCTGCAGCAACGGCAGGTTGTGATCGCGGTTGCTTCTGTCAATGTAGCCCACGTAGTTTACACGATGAGTGCCGATAGTCGCTGGCTTTTTCCATCTGAAGGCATTACTGATTTCCGCCAGGCACAAATCAACGGCCGCACTTCCATAACCCAGCGACGGCTCAAAAGTACAGTTTCTCACTAAATATCGCTGATTATTATCATTTTTTTCGCCGATTATATGTTTTTTCTCGTCAAATTGGCCATATCCACGTTCAGTGGGAATGAGCTGATATCTGCCCTGGATGAATTCTATGTCATGCATGGCCAGAATGCTTTCGAGCCGGCTGTTCCAGACATAACAGGATGGTACAAAAGACCTTGATTTGTAGCCGAAAATGCTGGCAAACAGGTTAGCCGCGTCAGATATAATGCTTTCCAGCAGAGCGTCATATTCCAGGCCATAGTAGTTAAAGGCATCCATATAAGCAAAACGGTTATTCTCATCAAACGAGCTTCCTCCGCTGATCATATCGTGCTCAAAAGCCCGGTGAAGGTCCTTGTCGCCCTTTTGAAGGTCCTGGAGCCACCTGGTAATATGCACGTGTTCACGGCAATGCAGCTGTGGATGGAAGATTCCATTAGTCATCCCGCTTTTCCATAGTTCAAAACACCTGCCATGATTCGCATATTTTTTTAATGTTTCCGTAAAGGGTTCATAGTAGTAAGCGGAAAACTTAGATTCCCTGATCTTTTCAAAATCAGGATTAGCAACCGTGGTATTGGCAGTAAAAACCGGATGATTGCCGTGTATATCGGTAAATCCATATAAAAGCTCGAATAACAGTTCCAGGTCATCCTCGCTTGCCAGGGCGTCATACCTGGGAAAAGGATATTTATCCAGAGGGTCACCCGCTTTTATCATTGCCTGGTAGGCGTCTGGCGATGCAGTGCGTATGCCGCCCCAATCATCTGACTCAAAAATGATGTATTTCTGGTCTGTTGACCAGCCTCGAAAGTTCAGCCAGCTGAGCAAAGCTTCTCGCCGGGCTTTTTTGATTGGCTGAAGGATCCTGCTATTCTTCAGATTCATATGTTAGTCCTCTTTGCTTAAGCTTATGTTTATTTGCATCCTATACCGTCCCGTTAGCGGTGATGGGCGTAATAATCAGACACATATGCCCAGATCAGAGCGGCGGCCATACCGGCCAGCACTGCAGCCAGAGTATTAAATACAATGCTGGGCTTGCCGGGATAATCCGGCGCAACAGCCCGATCGAGGGGCGTCAGCAAAACGCCATCATAATATTCCGGCATCTCTGCCACCAGTGTATAGATGTACTGGTTGGCTGCTTTCGCGGCCCTTACAGCGTCAGCATCGAAACAGGTTATGGAAACAATGCTGGAATCAGGAGTAACCGTTACTGTCACCGAATCCATCAGTGATTCTGTCGTTATAGCCGGATCGTCAAGCGTTCTCGATACCTCACCGGCAATTTCCCGGCTCTGCGCTACACCGGCTACCATCTTTGCCAATGCCTGTGAAGCAAGTACGTCTTCATACCGCATATCCGCTTCGTTTCTGCTTATTCCTCGCACCACTACTGTTGCTGAAGATGAATATTCAGGCGTGATGTACATCCTGGTATAATAGAATGCTACCCCGCCGAGCAGCAAGGGCAACAGCAGCAACACCACGAACCGCTTTCTGATAAGCCTGCTCAAATTAAACATAAATTCTCCTCCTGCTGTCGGGAATCCTGCATTTTCCAGTGCAGCCTTGCGCTAGTGACAATTTAGGATTTTTGTATATAATAGACTTCATAAGTGGCGATGAAAAGGTAAACATATATAAAATGCCGGCGCAGTGCCAAAGGTCCTGTCAAATTCCATCCAGTTGCCGAAAGGAGTCCCTGCCTGTGAAAAAGCGCGTGCTCATAATATGTCTGATTCCGGTCCTGGTTGCATTAGCTATTTACATAACCAAATGCTGTTCTTCCATATCAGAGTGCTCAAATCCGCCTGAACCTGCAGTAACAACCCCCTTTATAAACCCGGTTTATAATATCCTTGCTGCCCCCGGGACGGCGATAATCTTTCACGACGATTTCGAAGGCCGCCTGCAGGAGTCATGGTACCGCGAAATGCCTGACACTGCATACTCCGGAAGCATTTCGGGAAACTATGCCTTAAGCGGTTCCAGCTCTTTAAGAATCGAACTGAACAAATCCGATCCACCGGTTAACAATAGCAAGCGTTCCGGACTGACGCTTCTGGTTGAAAACGGACCTTTACAGGAACGCACCTATAGCTTCGCAACCCTGCTGCCCAACGGTGGTGATGAAGATTTTGCCCTGGACCCCGAGGGATCTGAAGTCATTGCCCAGTGGCATAATACTCCTGACCCTGGCGAACAATGGACCTACCCCCCACTGGCATTGCATACCTACGAAGGCCACTATGAACTGTGGCGCATCTGGGATGATGCCGCAATCAGCACTGATCAACAGATCATGGATAAAGGCCAGTTTGTGCGTCATAACCTGGGCTCCTATCTCGAAGATAAAGGGCGCTTCGTACAGTGGACCTTTATAATTAAATGGGGCTGGCTTGATTCTCAAAATCCCCGTATCCAGGTTTTCAAGGATGGAGCGCAGCTCCTGGACATTAAAGGGCCAAACACCACCAATGATATTAAAGGTGTAAAAATGCAAATCGGAATATCCAAATGGGATTGGAGCCAGGGTGCTAATGACACATCCATCCTCACCAGGCGCGTGGTTTACTATGACAGTGTATCAGTAAAGTAAATTTTTATGATTTCCTGGCCATCGTTCCTTCAAGACATGCCTCGCGCCTTTGCGGACGGTTCTTCCTTGTGTATAGCACAAAAGCGGTAATCCCCAGGAACACGCCGGCTGCATCTATGATTACATCGAACATACTGGCTGTTCTGCCCCGATAACTCAGTTGAACCCATTCGTCCAGACCAGCGAAGCTGACCGCGGCCAAAAAGGCCACCAATGAACCCACTCCAACCCGGCCCAGCAATCTCGCACATCCTTTGGCCAGGAGAACGGCCAGGACCATGTACTCCAATAAATGAGCGCTTTTCCTGACCAGCAGGTCTATCTGCTCTATCGATTGTTTTCCAAAACCGGTATAATCAAGGATTTCGCCGATACGCCTGGCAATTATCAAGCTCAAATCGTGTGAAGCTGCTCCCGTTTGGCACGAAAAAAGCAGCACTATACCCATGCATATCATAGCTAGAACCAATGGCAAAGCCTTTTTTACTTCCATTGTAATTCACACATTCCGCATATTTTCTATGCTTCAGCCTGATTCCAGCAGCTCATTTGCCTGTGGACCGGCCTTCCTTGAGCACCATTATAACAAAACGGAGCCGGGATGTCTGCCGTTTCAACCGCGAAGGCTCCTGCAGCAAGCGGAAAAACCATTCCAAATGGAGACGGATTATCCACTGAGGAGCTCTCTTCTTCTGACCCGAAATTACATCGAAGCTGCCGCCCACCCCCATATATACGGGCACCCCAAGTTCCTCCCGATGGCAGCTAATCCACATTTCCTGCCGAGGAGCCCCCATCGCAACCAGTAAAATGTCGGGCTGGGCAGACGTAATCTCAGTAACAACATCCGCTTCTTCATCGGGCTTGAAAAAACCGTCCCGTGTGCCGCAAATTATGAGACCGGGATAACTCTGACGCAAGACCCCAGCCGCCCGTTCCGCCACCCCGGGCGCCGCTCCCAGCAGATACAGCGACCAGCCCCGGTAAATAGCTTCGGCGCAGATTTTGAAAATGAGATCTATGCCGGTCACCCGTTCCCGAAAGCTATAGCCAAGATGACGCCCAGCCCATACGGTGCCAATTCCGTCAGGTGTGACCAGTTCGGCCTGGTTTATCATTTCCCTGTATTCCGGCATTTCGCTGGCCTGGTAAATGATTTCGGCGTTAGCTGTAATAATCAGCGCACCCTGGCGCCCTGCAACAAAAGCGGTGATCGCTTTCATGGCCTGATCGTAATCCACTTCATCGACCAGGCTCCCCAGGATATCGGCTCGGTTTCTCTGCATCAGGTAACACCGGCTCCTCTCGCATAACTATTCCTGGTTTTTCCGTTTCACTTCCCGGGCCTGGCAGACCCCTCCACAAGCTCATAATAAAGCGATTCCAGCAATATAGAGCCATTTTCCGGTTGATCTGGGTTGAAATCCCAGGTACTGCTGGTCATTCTGGCAAGCACTGCTGAGATGGCCTCTGTCATTCTGTCCACATTTCCCGCTGTAAAAACAGTGGTTCCTTCAGGGCGAAGACATACATCGCTGGCGATCGCAGGTTTCTTGAGGTAAATGCTTTCAGCCACCGATATGCCGAAACTGTCTGTCCGGCTGGGCCTGGCAAAGATATCGCATTGATCTATCACTTTCCAGAACTCAATATCATTGGTATTGATTAGGAAGTGGTCCTCAATCCCCAGCTGGCTGATGCGTTCCTGGATGCTCCCGAAGTATTCGGCATTGGTAATTCGGGTCAGGCAATAGATGAAGCCGATATCCCATTCCGTCCGGAGTATGCCACAGGCTTCCACCAGCATATCCAATCCATAAATGTCCTTGCCCTCATAGAAATTCATATTCGAACCATTGGCGCACAGGGTATAGGAATGACGCCTGCAAAATTCGAGCATGGCGTCCGGCAGCCCGGTTTGCCCGTCTGTGGCAAGGGGAGGAATAAAGGGTGTTATCTTCCTTATCCTGATTACCGGCTCTAGTTCCCGCAAGCGTTCAGCCTCATTCATCCCTGAAGCAACCAGGCAGGCCGCGTTTTTCAGCGTCCACCGCATAGCCAGACGATTCAGTATACTCATGGACCGGTAATCATCTCTGAAACTGTGGATGGTTATAACCGGCTGCATCCCCTTCAGCCTGGCCAGCATTACCAGGGCACAGCGCTGCTTCCAGGTGTTTTCATTGATATGCATGATATCATAGCGTCCCGACTGGAAAATTCGCCAATACAGGCTCCATTTGCTTTTCATCCGGTATATGCCCTCTGGATCCCCATCTCCGGATCGGTCAAATTGGTCATAGACAAGGCAATTATGCCCCTGCATTTTCAGGCGTTCGAACAAACGCCGAACATATACAGCGACTCCCCCACTGTTAGGAGGAGCGCAAAGCCCTGTAATTAATATTTCGAGCGGCTTACGGCCGTTCATTGCTAACCCTCCCCTTATGAGCTGGTGTTTTGACGCATGGTAATCAGCACCCGTTTTACATGCTTCAAGTACATCCAGCCTATCAAAAACTGTGCAAGCACGGGATTGAGCCGTTTTCCGCAGTGATCGGGCTCCCTGGCCAGAATCCTGCAGTTGTCGATGTCATTGCGGAGCATACCCTTCATATCGGCTGTAAGGCCGTCGTCGCCGTACATTTGCTTGTGTATGCAAGTAAGCGGTTCATGAAGCCGCCCAATACTGAAATGCCGGGCAACCTGGAGAAAGAACAGGGAATCCTCGGCATGGTTTTTCCCCTCTCTGAACCAGATCCCATATTTCGTAAATATTTCACGGTCGACCAGTGTGGATGGTATGCAAACAAAAACCTTGAACAGCATGCGCCGGTAACTGCCGCGCAAAAATTGCTGCTGTTTGGGAAAAGCGATGCGGCTATCCCCATTGTCAAGCAGAACCATGTAATTAGTGCCAACCAGCATCAAATCGGGTTCCTGATTCATCCGTTCTATCTGGAACTTTAATTTTTCAGGCCTCCAGGAATCATCGGAGTCTAAAAAGGCTATATATTTTCCTCTGGCTGCGCGCACGCCTGCATTGCGCGCAGCCGATGGCCCGGCATTAGCCTGCTGAAGGTTAGTGACCTTCAGTTCCGGAAATTCTACACGATATTGTTCCACCAGCTCATAGGAGCCATCTGTAGAACCGTCATCTACAGTAATAATCTCCAGGTTCTGAAAACTCTGCATTCTCACCGAGTCGAGTGCCCTTAACAGAGTGCCCTGCCGGTTGTAATAAGGTATCACCACGCTAATTAATGGAGCATTCCCGTCAATCATGCCTGTAAAATTCCTCCTTTATCGTGTTGAACCGCTCCGCCCATGAGTTCCTGGCGGCATACTCCTGCAATTGGTCCGTGGGCTTGGGATTATCCAGGGCCTTCTGGACTCCCGAAATGAAATCTTCAGCATTCCTGGCCACGCATATCGGCGCATCCAGTTGTGCCACCTCTCGCATATACGTTGACACCACCGGCGTTCCAGCAGCGCAGTACTCAAAGAGCTTCAAAGGACTTATCGCCGCAGTCAGCTCCCCGGTCTTAAAGGGAATAATCGCAACATCGGCGTGCTGCATGTAGGCTGGAACGGTACTAAAATCGCGTGCCCCGAGGATGTGCACATTGGGGCGGCTGCGAATCCCATCCAGGTTCTCCAGCTCCGTCCCAACGAGATAAATGTCGGCAGCCACTTTCTCAGCGAGCCTGGCCACCAGTTCAACATCGAACCAATATCGAATAGCGCCTACATACACAATTCGCTTTCTGGATTTATCCCTGTAATCAACAGGGGCGGGCTGTTCTGCGGCAAAAAACTCCGTATCAGCCGCATTTTTCAACGTTACTGGCTTTTTACCCAGGCGCCTTACCTTTTCCTCGAAAAGGTGGGAAGTCATAAAAATATGATCGGCCTTTTTAATGAACTGCTCCTCCAGAGCTGCAATATTGGGAAAATCCTTGAAATGAGCATAATCATCAGCTATCCGGTAGGCCAACCGGCCGTACTCAATAACATCGGCCAGCCAGAACAGCTTCGGATTCGATATCCAGAGCACATCAGCCTTATCGAAATCCATTTTCGCCATGGACTTCTTGATGTCGGGCCGGATGGTCCCGGGCATGTTTTGGATGATGCGCGGATTCCGGCTAAAGGGGTAATCCCCGTACAACCGCCATGACCATGGTGCAAATCCATATACATTGTTAGCCAATATATTCCTATGCGGTTTCGAAATGGCCCTTTTACAGGCATAATCAACCTTGTCCTTCAAGAATATCAGCTCGTTATATGTGTTGGAGATCCACAGCGCCTCATATCCATTTTTTACAAACTGATTACAAATATGGTAGTTGCCCAGCTTGGCGGTCGGGAAATTATATTCGGTAAAATCGCCAATGACTATTTTCTTCATGCGGTACTCCCAATACAGTTATATTCGACTTCCTCGTCATCAGGTTGTTCAGGGCTTTCGTGGTCCTCGTCTAAATGGCTGGCCATTTCCGGGCAATGCTTCCTCCTCATGTTAATCATCAGCATCGCACCGTAGCACAATTGTGCGATCCCATCAGGGTCATCGGCCAGTAGATTAAAGCCGTTCATATACAAAGACAGCGCCAGAAACAAGCCTGCTTCCAGCCACCGCTTTTCCCTTATAAATATGTTGAGCGGTATAAACAGGATTATGGCATAAAGTATGGCTGTGCCGGTTATCGAGTAATCGTATGCATACATAATAATCGGGTACTCGAAGCTGTTAATGAATCCTCCCAGAGCCTTCGCGATCTGCCGCGAGTGACCCAATCCCTGCCCCAGAATTATCCCGGGCGGTTCGGCATAGCCCTCGAAAACCATTTGCACTGCTTCATTGCGCCCTCCGCTGATACTATCTCCCTGCATTTCGTTTATAAACCGTTGTGCCACATTATCCCGGACCACCGGCACAAAAAGAATGGCGGCTGCCAATGCAATGACTGCAGTCAGGTATAACCATCGCCGGCTGCGCTCCCCATTAAGCAGGAGGATCATCAGTGTGCCGATGATCAGTGCCGTCCGGCTGTTGCAGAGGACAAGCCCGAGCAATGTTATCAGGGCTGCCCGCGGTGTGGACAGTAAAACCTTATAATACCGGTTGTTAAGAACGTTTAATGAGAAAAACAGCAAAAATATCCATGCCAGGTGCAATGGGTGCCCGAATACGAAGAACAAGCGATATACGCCAGCAGCAAGGTTTACTTCAGCCAGGGCCGCCATATCGGGATCAAATACATGAGATATCATGAATTCCTGGATCATACCGCCGGTCATAATGTCGGGAATTCCAAAGCAGACCATCAGAATGATCATGGCATTCATACCCTTCAGGAATCCTTCGGCAACCGGTTCGATCACTTCAGGCTTCAGGCAAAGCCCGATTAACAACAGTGGAAAGACCGAATTGAAAAACGTTGCAAAATGAGTGAATAAATTCTGATTCCCTACGATATTGGATAGAAAAGCCAGGCTCCAGTAGCAGAATGCCAGGATTACTATACCTGGAAATAATTGTTTTTCCATTGCATATGTAAGCAGCAGAAAGCTTCCTACCGCAATCCAAAAAATATTGAAGTATGCATTAAGCGAATTAGAGGCTATAACTGACCGGGCCGGCATTGAATAAAAGAAAATAGCCAGCCCCATAACGATCAGGAGGTATTTTTCCAAATTCAAAGGCAGCCATGCTTCATATTCATAATCTGTCATCGCGTATTCTCCTCGCCTCGCTGCTTAGCCTATCTTCATAGCCCATCTCAAGCGGTTCTTGGCCAGCTGGAAAAACTGATGGTAAAGCTCCCGGGGAATTACGTTCAGGTAATAGGCCACAAGTAAGAAGCCGCAACAAACGACGCTTGAAATGATAATGTTCTCCGCCAGGCCTGCCTTATCCAGAGAAACGAAAAAGTAGGCCGCATAGCCTGCAAGCACGGCGGGCAGCGGCTTGAAACCTTCCCAATACTTTATTCCCAGATCATAATGCTTCTTGCCAGCCCAATAACAGGTAATATTCATCGCCATTGCTGACAATACCGTAGCCAAAGCCGCGCCGTGCAGCCCTGCCAGCGGTATCAGCACCAGGTTCAGGGCAACATTTATGCATGCTGTCATGGCCAGTATGGCCGATGATGCAAATGACTTGTTGGCGAGATGGAGCCCCAGTTCGAAAAATTCATCAAAGCCGTGAAGAACATAAGCAGTCGCAACCAGTGGCACAACCGTTGCCGCTTCCATATAGTCAACGGTCGACAGCAGCAGAATGCCGGGTTTGGCAAACACTGAAAGGCCGAAAGCCGCGAACCATGCGACCGATGTGTATGTCGTGAAAATCTGGCGGATCGTTTCCCTGGCGCCTTCATTGTTATACTCCCGGTACTTGAAAGCCGCAAAAACCGATCTGAATGGCTGCAGGAACAGGGGTTCGAATAGTGCCCCCAATCTGAAACCCATCGAATATATTCCGACCGGAGCCAGACCCAGCATGGCCTTGATAAAATACCGATCGATCAACGAATAAATCCACTGGGAAATCTCACCTGGAATCAATCCACAGCTATATTTCAGCATGGGTTTTAACATACTGGGAACCAGCTGGATCTTGAGATTGCGGAAATCAGCCGCTAACATAGCCAGTGCGACCATGCCATAAGCCAACAATTGAGCCCAGAGAGCGCCCATCAGCCCCATTTGCATGTAAATGATCATTACCACGGACAGAACCAGCAAAATCAGGCTCTTGCTGACATTGGCAATGCCGTTAATGGAAGCTTTTTCATACATGTTGTAATAGGCGTTGTAAATGCCGGTGATGGAAAGGAATAGTGTGCTTATCATGATGATAATTAGCATCTGGCCGCCATCTGTGCCAGCACCAAAAACCATGTTGTATATCCGGTCACTGAATAATACCACCGGGAGGGTTACCAAGAAACCCAGTGCCACTACAAATGTCAGGGCTGTATTCTTTACCTGATTTTTATCTTCGAATTCGTGGAAAAAGCGGGTCAGGCCTGCTGACATTGCCAGGGTCGCGAAAATGTTGAGCAGCATTTGCACAGTGATCATCAGGTTGTACAGGCCAAAATCATCCAGCGACATATTCTTTGTATAAACGGGAACGAGCAGCACGCTTATTCCCTGAGCCGCCAGGGACGAGAACATGTATATGAAGTTATTGCGGACCATTGTTTTTGTCATATCTTCCATTCCGCTATGAGCATAAACCTGCAGCGACTGAGTAATACAATGGGTTTATGTTAGATACCGCGGTTCTGGATCTCCATTTCCGCGATATCGCGTATGGTCACAAAGCGCAATGCTCCATCAAACCTGCGTCGGGCTTCTATACAAAAGCGTTCCAGTTCAAGATAATCATCTTCCTGAAGAGTCTTCGGATGCCCGATGGCGCTTATATAGCTGTCCTTGCTTTGATTGCGGTCCTTGCGGACATAGTGGCTGACAATATCCAGCATGGCTCGAGCACATGCGTTGTCATAGGAAAACTGAACGGGTTGACTGACCCAGTCATGCAAACGCCTGCCAAAGGATCTTTCCGAACCCGGCTGCTGATCATGGCTGCTTCCCCGGCTAATAACAGGCTTGCGCTTGGTCAGCGCCCGGTCCATTTTATATATGCACCTGGCGAATATATTCACGGCCAAATTGCTGCCCGATCCGATTGTCACCTCAAAAATCCGGTCCGGCCCTGCTTCAAGCGGAACCATCAACCCTGTATCGGGGCTCACCCACCATGAATCCAGATGGGGCGCCTGCCGAAAATCGAATCCGGAATCAGGGCTCGGATTGTATCCCCCCCTGAATACAGTTGTATCGATCCAAATCCCCTCATTAAGCAGTGCTCGAAGCAACTGCTGTTCAGGCTGCACACACCAGCCGCCGGCTCGAAACCCGATGCATCTATATCCCGGTTCCAATGGTTTCAAGGTCGCTTCCAGGTAATTCTTGCCCTTCCGAATGATTGACTGTGCATTTTCAGGGTCGTCTGGATTGAATCCCCAGTCCTGAAGGCGCCAGCGCCTGATATCAATATTCCACTTGCCGTCTTTGACGGTGGAATCGTACCAGTGTGGATGAATATGCAACTGCACATCATTGCCCCGCTTCACTGCATCCCGAAGTTGCTCCTCCATGAGCTCCGGAAACGGATCATCAGGAAGAAGCTGGCGATATCGTTCAAGCGAACATACATCCGTAAAAAGGGTTACCGGTATTCCTTGCTCCTCCAAAAGAGCCAGCAAGCGTTTGGTCGGTTTGACGGTTACATTTTCACCGCTCAGCTTGTTTTCTCCGCTGAAAAGCTCATGATCTGCGGTAATACAAATATTCAGCATAGTAACACCCTGTCAGTAGCTAATGGCTGCATGGCTGGAATGGCAGCCCAACCATTGAATAACGCTGGATTCATAGGCGACACCATAAGATGGAGATATACTGCACCGTTCCATAGATATGGAATTGGATGCTTCCACCGTAATATACCCTGAGCCGGTCTTCAAAACAGCCTGAACCCCCTGCAACTCCAGTCCTGCAACTTCTTGGGACAGATGCAGACGCGTCCGGCTTCGAGAATCCTGACTGGCGCCCTCAAGAACATCGCTGATCCTAATTATCCGTTTGCTGGTATCCAGGGTTATGGTTCGGTAAAGCACAACATTTGATTCACCTTGCTTCATTCTTCCGGAAAAGACAAATCCCTGGCTGGTTTCCCGGAGCTCCAAAATTTCTCCGGAATTATGACTGTACATGCAGAACAGGTCCTGCAACGACTCGTTCTTTATAATATTTTGTTCATGCTCTTCATACTGCGTGACATTGTGAGCGGAAACGCTTCTGTATTGCTGCCGCAGGCTCCGGTCCCGAGTATAGGTAAACGACCCGGAATCGACTATAATATCCTTGCCGTCTATGTTCATTTCAAAGCTTAGCTGGTCGTTATGGTCATGGCTTCCGGCTCCTCTAATGCCCAGAGGGCCGCACTTTATCAGAATGTAGACTCCGTCCTTCAGGTAGCGTATAATGCCGGTTTCCGGGTAAACGGCCAGGGATGGATTCGGAACCGCTTCTGTGCCTTCCGGCCGGCGCTTGCCAAAAAGCCATTTCCCGTCAAGGCAAGCTGAACCTGCTGCCTCATAGAAATCGCAGCGGTTGAAGAATATACCGGCAGCTGCCAAAATGTGCCGGTGATCACGCATGTCCATGTTTCCGAATCCGCCCAGTATCAAGAAGCGTCCATCATCGGCATCGCCTACTACAGGGGCCATTCCATCGGGTTTTATATAACTCCGGGTGAACTGGCACATATTCTCAAGCCGCTGCTTATACTTAACGGAAAAGCTGATACCATTCTGTTCTAAAACAATCGCACATAGCAGCAATATCTCTGTCGATAAGCGATGATACGACAGCGAGCCTTCGAAGCCTCCGCCATCATCGTTCACCTGCCACTGGATTTCCTTCTCCAGGCCTGCTATAGCTGTAGCCAGCCACCGGACACTCTCCGGCACGATATTTTTTAACATGATCCCGATAATTAGAAGACCGGCCAGATTTGCAAGGTAGTGGTTATTACCGTGGCCGCCCAGGTCACATTCCAGATGCCCGAAAATAAAACGTCCGGTACTCAATACTTGTTCATAGAGCTTTTCCGAAAAGCGCGGATCTTCTACGATACATTCCTTGAATAGGAGCGCTGCTGCGCACCAGTTTGCACCCCTTATTGCCACATCCATGGGGCAGGCCCAGTTGCATCCTATCTTGACTGGATTCTTTTCAATCCAGTCCGTGCTTATAGCGACGAAGGATTCGTAGTAGTGCCGGTTGCCGGTCAGCCAATATGCTTGCCCCAGAGTAATTAAAAACTGCATCCTGGAAAGCTCCCAGGGATATTTAATGTCGCGGCTGCCATCGAAATATTCCTGGCTGCCTATGTCGGCGGCAATATCCTCGAAATACTCCGCCGGCCAGGTGTAACAGCTGATCGCGTCCGCATGCCAGGGTATAGCGTCCCTGAAATGCATCTGCCCTGATCCAAGGATAGCGAAACGCCCTTCACATATGGCTTCCGCCGCCGAAACGATAAATGTGCTTTCTGATTCAGTGAAGATAGAGGACGGAGCAGCAACTCTCCCGCCATTAAATATGCCGAATTCCATGGCAATCCAGTCTTCCTGGAACGAGCGACGCTTCGGCAAACTAATCCCGCGCTTCACCAGAATTCGTTCAACACTCTGCCAGGCCTTCTCGCGAGCTTTGCTGCCCAATGCCTGCAGCGTTGCAACCATTCCGGACTCCCTGTAAAAGCTGATCAGTTTATCTCTCTTATCCAAAAAACCTCCAGGTCCTGGTATCATTTACCGGTAATAGGTACGGTTGGCGAGCATGTACGCCAGGATCATGGCGAATGCCAGGCCCGCCAGGGCTGCAGCCAGCGTGTTGAGCACTGAGTTGGTCTTGAGGGGGCGTTCTGGAGCCACAGCATAGTCGAGTCGAGTCAGTATCGCGCCTTTGTAATACACAGGCACTTCCGCCTCGAGAATGTCTATATACTTGTTCGCCACCCTAGCCGATCGCTCCGCCTGGGAATCGATGTACTGTATGGAAACTATGCTGGAGTCAGGCAGCAGAGTAACTTTTACCGAATCCATCAAACGGTCCGGGGTGATAGTCGGATCGTTGAAAGTTGCCGATACTTCCGCTGCAATCTCCCGGCTTTGCGCAACACTCACCACCATCTTGGCCAGGGTCTGCGAGGCGAGTACGTCTTCATACTGCATATCCTCGCTGTTGCTGTTGGTTCCTCTTACAACAACCGTAGCTGTAGAGGTAAATTCCGGTGCAACGGCCACTTGAGTAAGATGATAGCCAGCCCCGCCAAACAGCAATGGCAGCAGAACCATAGCAACTATCTGCAATTTGAGCAATCTGCCCATATAAAACAATTATCTCCTTATTTTGCCTTTAATACCTCAATATCCCTTAAAGGTCACAAAATACCTACAATTACGGACTTATGTATATAATAGACTACCGGACTGATTTTGAAAAGGCCAAATGCATCGGAATTCAGGGATTCACACGGCCTGAAGATCGTCCCCTGGTTTGATGCTACAATTTGCCTGGCGCTTTTGTTAATAAAGTCAATTTTATTAAGCCCTATGTCATGACTTATATATATTTTTAGGATTATTGAACCATTTCAGGTGATAGTGTAGACTAATGCGGGACGAGGTGCTATACTTGCTATAGAATCTTAATAAAATTAAATAGAATAGTGAAAGTTCGAGAGCTTTTCACGATAATGGCAAACCGGCGGAAACGCCGGGACGCAAAGCTAAAGGGCCTGTTAGATGGCAGCCAGCTACCGAATGAAGAGTTTTTTTAGTGATTCACGACGATAACAAGTCGTGAAAGAGTCGATGAATCACTTATGCATGCGCCACAGGCGCAGGCGTTCCCTCTCATCTCACCGTTGAGAAGCTCGAGAATCTTTCATCGAAATGGCAAACCAGGGGAAACCCTGGGACGCAAAACTACAGGGCCTGTTAAATGGCAGCCAGTTGCCGAAAGGAGAGATTACTCATGAAAAAACACGTTCTCGTTGCATGTATGACAGCATTCTTAATATCATCAATCACACTTCCATCAATATCTTTCGCCGCTGATGACTCCGTTTCGAAATCTGCAGCGGAGTCAGCCCTGGTTACCACGGTTGCATCTGCCGCTTCGGCCCCTGCGGGTTCGGCATTATTTCGGGACGATTTCGAAGGCGAACTGCAGGGTTCATGGTATCGGGAAATGGCTGATACTGATTACTCCGGAACCATCTCGAAAAATTATGCCGCAAGCGGTTCCAACTCTTTCCGGATTGAACTCAATAAATCCGACCCCATTATTAATGGCAGCAAGCGTTCAGAACTGACGCTCATGAAACGGGAAGGGCCTTTGGAAGAACGCACTTACAGCTTCTCTACCCTTTTGCCAGATGGTGGTGATGAAGATTTTGCTGTTGATCCTGAAGGCTCTGAAGTCATCGCCCAGTGGCATAACACTCCGGATGACGGTGAAGAATGGACCTACCCGCCCCTCGCTTTGCACACTTATAAAGGCCACTACGAACTGTGGAGAATCTGGGACGATGCTAAAATGAGCACCGATGAGCAAATAATGGATAAAGGCAATTTCGTACGGCACGACCTTGGCTCCTATGTTGACGACAAAGGGCGCTTCGTCCAGTGGACCTTCAAGGTTAAATGGGGCTGGCTGGATTCCCAAAACCCCCGTATTCAAGTCTACAAGGACGGGGAACTTATCCTGGATGTCGAAGGTCCCAACACCACCAATGATGAGGAAGGCACTGTCCTGAAGCTAGGTATATACAAATGGGATTGGGCGCAAGGAAAAGATAACACTTCCATTCTTAGCAACCGGGTAATTTACTATGACAATGTTTCGGTAAAATAAATGTTCAATCAATTACAGTAAATATTCATTATCTCAAGCCATCATTCCCGGTGACATCCGCAACGATGCGGTGACACCGGGTTTTGTGCTTTCCAGGGCGCCCACCGTAACAACTCCCTCTGCAGCGACATGCAAACCGAATTTTTTGAATAATTGTAATACTATTCTAAAGGAAGCCTATATTTCCCAACGATCTTTTCTGTACAATGTCTATAATATACATATCGCCATATAGTGGGCAGGGTATGGCCGGATTCCGCCAGCCAAAGCTTCTAAACCGAACCGGCCTGGTGCCGTGAAAAAAGCCCTCGGTATCTCGTATTGAGACTCACTTATAATGGAAATTTGTAGACATATTAATTCCCTCGTGTTTTCGAAAATCGGGATTGAAAGGAATTTGTATTATGACCCGTATAAAGAGAAGCAACATCATGTACCTGGCCATTGCAGCTATGCTTCTGAACATTTTCAGCCTGTCCCTGTGCGTTTCTGCTGGTGCCGAAGAGCTAATACCGACGGTGGTGATAAACGGCCAGACGCTTGATACTGATGTCGATCCAATAATTGACAGCGGGCGGATCCTTGTTCCCATTAGAGCTATATGCGAGGCTATGGGAGCTGAGGTTGAATGGCAGGGCGATGAAAATACGGTGAGCGCCGTCAGGAATGGAAGCAGAGTCAGTTTTGTTCTTGGGCAGACCGAAGCCTTTAAGGATGGAGAGTCTATCGAAATGGATGTGGTTCCCCGGGTTGAGGATGAAACGGTTTTAGTGCCTCTCCGTTTCATATCTCAAGCACTGGGCGCAGAGGTTGATTGGAACGAAGATACCAGTGAAGCCATTATCAATTTCGATGACGAGGATACAGGCCCAGCTGCAGAGGCTGAAGCCGAGATTTATGACCAGGCAGAGATCTATGGACCTGATAGCGGAAAGGTTATTCTTAACGCCAATGCCAGGATAACAGCTGATGGAGCAACTTTGCGAAATATGATCATCAATGGCGATCTGATTGTTGATGCCGATGTCGGCGACGGCAGTGTGACCCTGGAGGGTTTGCATGTAGAAGGGACTACGTATGTATATGGTGGCGGAGCGGATTCCGTAACCTTCGATAACTGCAGGCTTGAGAACATGATCGCTGATAAGGAGGATGTCGCTATTGTTCTTGGTGGAAGTACCACTGTAAAAATAGTGAAGATTATCAATAATACGTTTCTGAAAGTGGACAATGATGGGTCCGGACCAGGGCAGGTCATAGTGAATGGCGGGGTAGCCTATCTTGAAGGCGCTTTTGATTTGGTTACGATTGAGGGCACAGACACTTACGTAAAACTGTCGCTGGCTTCAGTCCAGAACATGATGGTAAAGGCTGATGCTGGAGGAACTACAATCCGTAATTCACTGGGTTCATCAATATATAATCTGACATTGGATGGCCAGTGTTATATAAAAGGTATCGGCACAATATACACCGCTACTGTGAACGCCAGCGATTGCTATTTTAATGCTGAACCAGAAGACTTGATTATTAATAAGGACGGCTCTGCCGAGGTTCTTCCATCAATCACCATTAGCGATATTGAAACTACCAGCATTTACGGGGGCTTCCGCTTCACTACCAGTGAATCTGTAGCTTCATCTGAACTGGACGGGAAAATATCGCTCGATTCGATAGTGGTGCATTCCGTTGAACCAACTGACGATGGCTATGGCAAGGAATGGGAAGCGGTGGTGCCGGGAATCATTGGTGACCAATCATATAATATCAGCTTCAAGCCGCCTTTCGACGTGGATGGCCCGGTCAGCCTGGCCTGGGATCCCAAGGCCCCGGCGGTTCAGGACTTGGAGGCCTATGGCGATGACGACAATGAGGGCGTTGAAGTTTACTTCGATGCAGCCCCCGGACAAGAGGATAAAATTAAAGAATATAAGATTTATGTAGTCAAACTCAGCACTTCTCCTATTTCGGTTCAAGAGGCCACATATTTATGGTCTTGTGAAACGGTGGAAATGGATTCAAGCGATGAATACGAATTGACTATCAGTGCTGACCAGTGCGATTCCGATGGGGAAGAAATCCTGCCCGGCCATGTATATGTCCTATACGTAATAAGCATGGCCGATGGCGTGGGTTCAGTCGCCAACGGAATAGCCGGGCCCAGTACACCATTTTACTTTGACTGATATTCATTCCTGAATGCCGTCGGAGTAAAAAGGCCGGAAAAGAAATGATGATTGTGTAAGGGAAGTATTATGAATTCCAGCCCATTAAGGCTCATGGCCATCATTTGGCTCCCTTTTATAATAATTGGCGCTCTGTGCATCTACAGCGGATTCGTGGTTTCACCCACCGCCATGACCGAAGGCGGCTTTCCGGTGCACATCTTATTATGGATTATGGGAGCTATTTTCGTCGTCTTTCCCCTGCTGCTCCTGGTTATTATTATTGGCTTCTTCATTGGTACTGATAATTCCCGGCAAAAACTCAAAGCCAAGGGCTTGCACGGGCATGCCTTTATTCTGCAGATGAGCCAGACTGGCTCATACCTTAACAATGATCCCGAGATCTGTTTTCGATTGAAAGTACATCTTCCAGGCCAATCGGTCTTCATGCTGGAACACAATGAATATGTGCCATTAATCAAGCTGGGCTCATTCAGTGTCGGCCAGGAAGTTCAGGTATATGCCGATCAGCACAACCATAAAAAACTGATTATTGACCAGGCGTGATGGCCAGTCGGACTGACTTTGTCATCGGCCTGACTTTGTCAACACGATAAGCACAGTCCCGGACGGAACTGTGATTATCGATCGTTTCCATAGCCGTCATGCGGCATGACTATATATTGCAAATCATACTTGAACGGCCGCTCCTGGCCCGCCTGGTTTCCATCCGTCCGGGTGGAGCTCCAGGTGTGACGGCGCTGATCAAAATGCAGTTGCGCCACACATTTATCATTTTGGACCTCCCAGACAAAAAGCTCCTCCGGAAGCCAGAACGACACCAGCAATGTGCCCTTATATACGCCGAGATGGGGCTGCCCCTCTGCGCCCTCCCAATCCGGAGCCGCCCGGGCAATATTGTCCTTGATGCCGGCACGCAAATCCAGAATCGGCTGATAGGACTGAGGCTCCAGCGAGCTGGTGGAGAGATCAAACACGCTGGCCGGATCACCGCTGTATATCTTCGAACTGATAAAGGCCATGCTGGCACCGGCGCCGGCCATATAATAGCCGCCTTCGCCCGATATCTTGCTCCAGGTGGTTTGGGAGCCGCTGACCGTAGCCAGGGCCATGTGCAGAACACTGCTGCTGTCATTGCTGACCGCCAATTCATTGTAAAATACCAGCAGGCAGCAATCATCGTAGCTGCCGGATACGACATAGGGCATCAATTCCGGCCGGGCAGGCCAGGGCGGAGCCGACACATTCTTAACCCGTATTTGGCCATCTTTTTGTTCCTTAAGAGTGAGCCCGCTGCCTGGCTCCCCGGTGCCTGGGACACCCGCCGGGCAGGCCAGCAACAGGGAATTTTCTTCAGAAGAGCTCTGAATAAGCAGCGGCCAATGGCTTTTTGTAAGATTTACCGGGGTCACGATCATATTCGATGCGCTGCCAGGATCGAAATTTTTTGCGGCATCAGGGAGATCGGCACATGCATAGATCTGCTGCCCGCCATCCCAGGCAATACGGGGGAAATCCTGTCCCGAATTATACGTGTAAACCGGTTCAGAATTAATGGTCAAATCGCCGGTTGAGGGGTTCCAACTTGCGGCCAGAGCCTGTTGCCGCGATTCCTTTGAGGCCTTCTGACTTGACGGGTCCGAGGCCACCAGCAGCAGAGGAATCGATGTTTCCAGGTCCGCACTCGTACTTGTGCTGGTACTCGTACTGGACTGTTGCTGCCCCGAATCTGTGTTTACTAAATCAGTAACAATCTGTGGCAGGCCGCAACCACCCAGGCCAACCAGCAGCGCCAGCAACACCGCCAGGCATACCCCGGTCATAACTTGTTTGCTCATCTGTCAGCCTCCATTCCCCTTTATCAATCACTATACCTGCTGGTGTGGCTGTTCCATAATTAATTCTATTATTCTATCAAAATAATGTACAGGCCAGGCTGGATAACCATATCGTTCAGTCTTCAGCCCAGAGCTTTTCTCCCAGCTCTTCGGCGCGGCATGAAGTGCGGCCATAGTAACCTTCCATTTCTTTTATGAAGGGCGGGCCGGAACGCCATAGAGTCAGGTTTCCCAGGCGTTTAGGCCAGCGAGCATTTGCGGCGCTGGTCGAAGCTTCTCCCCACAGGTAAGACAAATGACCAATATTCGCTATATGCAAAACAATCAAGGGTCAGTTACTCCTTGCTAGCCTGTTCTCCTTATCTTTCAATCGAATGTGCCTATTTTCATGCGTTACTCTTATTGCTTTTCCAATAAGATAACAAAAGCAAACCCTGGTTCTAGATGCTTTGACTGAATGAATTGCCATAAAGATCGGCATTTATGTAAAACTGATAGTCTGGCACTGTCCAGAATGTGGAAACACATCCTGGACAGCGAGTATCGCCTTTATTTATTTCTCGTATAAATAACAATAGCATCACGCAGGAATGCCGCAGTGCCCGGCTGCTGTGCATCGTAGTATACCCTGAAGCGTTCATCGTGCACATACATTTGAGCAAGGCCGGCATGGGCCTCCGGGCTGTATTTATCCCAGAAGAAACAGATCCACCGGCGGTGTAAATCCGCCGCTTTTTGCGCCATTTCCCCGGCTGGATCCCCGGTTTGGAACGCTGCCTGCAGACTGTCCTTCATTTCCTGCTCGAGCCGGGTGACAGACTCATATTGTTCCGGAGTCATGTTCATAATTTTACTATTGGATTTGTCAACCATCTCGTCACCGTACTTCTGGCGAATTTCCAGGCCGTATTTCGCTTCATTGTCTTCCACCAGCTTTTGCTTGAATCCCGCAAACTTTTCCTGATCAGCCATTATTAATCTCCCTTCCCTGACCGCTATGGTTTTATCAACATTGGCAATGAGCACATCCAGTTGCTCTCTTCTCTCCAGCAGCTTTTTCCGGTGCTCCAGCAGTGCCTGGCCGGCATCAAATGATGGTGCGGTGATAATACCCTTGATACTTTCCAGACTCAATCCCAGTTCCCGGTAGAAGAGAATCTGCTGGAGCCGGTTAACCTCTTCAGAACCATATATCCGATATCCGGATGAATTGATCCGGGCGGGTTTAAGTAAACCAGTTTCATCGTAATACCTGATGGTTCTGGTGCTGACTCCGGCCATCCTGCCCAGCTTGCGAACCGTGTATTCCAAGCTCTCACCCCCTGATATCAACAGCATAAACGTTGACGTTACGTTAATGTCAATGACAAATACAAAAATTCGCATAAAAAAACCACTCCCGGAACAGAGCGGTTCAATGCAAACAGCGAATCCATCTGATGTTGGCCTGGATTAGCGGAATATCATCACAAGGTCGATAAATCGGCTTGTGTACCGAAGATAGGGACCCTAATGGGTTATAAATGCGCATTCCATAAGGTTCAAGCTGCAGATCAACTTGCAGCAGTCTAATCACAATTTTATAAACATCCGAGCAGTAAAAAGGGTGAGCCTTCCGGCTGCCCGCTTTCTTTAACTTTTGTTACGCATTTTACGCGGGTACGTTCATAATATAACAGCGCTCTGTTAAATTATAAAGGTCTACGTATAACACTAAATCAGCTACCGCCCTTTATAGACCGGCTTGCGCTTTTCCAGGAAGGCATTCATCCCTTCCTTCTGGTCTTCAGTAGCAAACAAGCTGGTCAGGGTCTTGATTTCGTATTTCAGCCCGGCAGACAGATCCGCATTCGTGCTGTAATTCACACAACTCTTGGCAGCTTTCATCGCTACCGGAGCCTTATCGGCCAAAATTCTGGCCAGTTTCCTGGCTTCATCCATAAGCTGCTCTTTGGGAACCAGGGCTGTAATATAACCGATTCTTAAAGCGGTTTCAGCATCAATGGATAGCCCGCTCATTACTAAATGTTTGGCCCATCCCAATCCCACGATCCTGCTAAGGCGCTGGGTGCCACCGGCTCCGGGAATTATGCCCACGCTGATTTCCGGTTGTCCAAAGGATGCGCCTTCTGCTGCAATCCGTATATCACAGGCCAGAGCTAACTCGCTGCCGCCGCCCAGGGCTACTCCTCCGATAGCTGCAATAACCGGTTTATTCATGTTTTCGATCTTGTCAAAAACTATTTTAACATCTTCAAAGAACTTTTCGCCGGCCATCATATCAGCCTTCGCCATGAATGCCAGATCTCCGCCGGCAGCAAACGCCTTTTCTCCACCGGTTATAATCACTGCCCTTACTTCACTGTCACGAGCTATTTCTTCAATAACCCGCCCCAGGTCAGCTACCATCTCGTCATTCAATGCATTCAAAGCCTTGGGCCTGTTCAGAGTGACTATGCCAATCCCGGCATCCTTCTCATAAATTACGGTATTCAATTCCATTTCACCCACTCCTTCTAATATGTCCGAAAATTGCACCCGCTGGCAAGATCGTGATTGGTTCCAGGGATTTGTTACGGTGAAACATTTGTTACTACCAATCTGTAACCCGTGGGAAAACAGCTGTTAGGTCGTCAATGCCTGACCTTGCCTGTTTAACCACCCATACAACCGACTTTCTTCGATTATATTCTACACTGTCAGTATTACATAAAGTGAATGAGTGGTCCAAAGGAAATTTGCATTGAGTGCGGCAGGATAACAGAATGCCGGAAGCCGAGAGGCACCGCAGGCTTCTCGGCTTCCGAAAATCGTTATGGCTCCGGGATTGGTCATTGATGGGTGCGGCCTTAATATATCAGATCCACCTTGCCCACTTTGTAGGTGGGACTGTATATCACCTTTTGGTTGCCGTACTTGTCGGTAATGAAAAATACCAGGTGAACATCATTATCCACACTCATATCGGCCGGTACGGTGAACTGGAAATCCTGGATTGAACCGGTGGGCACTACACTTCCCAGGTAATACGATTTTGTGCCAGGAGTACCGAACAAATGGATTTTAACGGCAGTAACGCAGCTGCATGATTCGAATTGTGTGGTATAGGTCTGGCCGGTTTTCAGGTATTTGCCTTCGGCTGGGCTCAATACAGTCAGCTGACTCGTAAATAAGTGATTATGCGTTAACACGTTGTAGTTACCGGGAAACATACTGACAATACCGGTGGGCTTCGGGGCTGCTATAGCCATTGAGGCGCTCATCATGCCTGCCAGCAAGGCAATTGTCAGGGCAATACTAAAAATACTCTTTCTTTTCATTGTAATTTCCTCCTTATATTTTCAATTGACCTATGTTCTATCATGGTGTTACTCTTATCCGGCCTCTAATTATGAATGGCTGGATTGGCTTGTTTCTGTTCAGGCACTTGCCAGCCTCCTTTCCCTATTAATTTTCTGTTGGTCATCCTTGGCCTGTTCGGTGCAGATATCCTCAATTTCGGTCATTTTACAGGCTTTCTGCTGTGAACCCGTGGTTGCTGTTTGTTTATGTTTGTATAATAAAGCCTGCAGCAGGATAACAATGTGAGCAGGATCACATAAAACATACTTTCTCCAAAAAAAAACGTCCGACGAATCGGGCGCTATTCTCATATACAGTTTTTTACTACTTCATCCTTCTCCATAGTTGAAGCGAATTCGCATATAGTCTCTCTTTGGATGTAGTATTCGTTGCCCGGAAACCTTACCCGCTGCATAGCAATTTAAGATCAGCTAGGGTTTAATATTGGGCATCAGCTCCCCTTGTCAGCGATATCCTGGAATATCTGCAGCTAATGACTTACATGACTTACTCAGAGCAGAGTACCATAGAATTATGTTTGACAAAGTGATAATGAATAAAATGAATTGCTTTCGCCGGAACTGGAAGGCACCAACGGTGCTGTACATGGATCCGGGCATTCACCGGAACCGGAATCCGCTACTTCCACGCGGTTGCGGCCGCTGCTTTTAGCACGATATAGAGCCCGGTCCGCTTCCGAATAGCTGACTTTAACCGGATCTTCTCCGTCTCCCGACAGGGGAGCGACTCCACAACTGGTGGTAATACTTATGGGCTTGTCAAAACCAGTAAAATCGTATTCCGCAATACTGGAACGCAACCTCTCGGCTGCCCGAACTCCATCATCCAGAGGGGTAGCGGGCAAAAGCACCATAAATTCTTCTCCTCCCATTCGTACCGCCAGGTCAGATTCGCGCAGCAGGCTTCGAATAATGCGTGCGACTTCTTTGAGGACCATATCTCCTACCGGGTGCCCATAAGTATCGTTGATATGTTTGAAATGGTCCAAATCCAGGAGAATCATGCTGGCAGTATGGCCAGTACGCCGTATTCGCGCCACTTCAACATCGGCCAGTTCCATTATTATGGTGCGATTAAAAAGACCGGTCAGCATATCATGAGAGGCCACATAAGCCAATCTTTCATTGATAGCTTCCATTTCCAGGGTCTGCAGTGCTAATTGTTGCTGTTGTACAAATTCACGGGTCTTGCTCTGCCATAATACCACCGATAAACCCAAACCAATCGCAGAGGCGGCTATGCCATTGACACGAACCGACAAGAGGAGCTCGGGACTGTGCTGGGTAAGCGGTATTAGCGCAATGAAACAGAGTAATGCCAGAGCATAGTTGATAGAAGCGACTGCCGGATGGATTAAAAGAATCACCGCCATAGCCGTACAGGCGACTAAATACGGGGTCATTTCTGGAGTCACCAATTGATCAATAGTAGCCAGAGCCACTCCGAACATAAGATAGGATAAGGTGGCGACTTCTGCGAGAACAATTGCAGCTCTGCCATTATAGCGCTTCTGTTTGAGAATATAATAAGCGGTGGCCAATAACGCCAAAGCCAGCACCGCCATGATGGCATGGGTTAAGATTACGCCCTGCCGCCAGATATAATCGGCTTCACTGGGACCCGGGGCGCTAAAGGCAAATGCTGCAACAATAGCCAAATGCACCGGTACAATGGCCAGGGCCAGCCAAAAAACCCGTAAAGCATTGGTTGTCCTTACATCTTCTTCCACGGAATGCTTGCCGAAGTTTTGAGGCCAGGGAAAGAACGCCAATCGTTCCTTGATAGACTTCATCTGAATCCTCCGTATGTATTGAATGGATCAATTATTCCGATTCCAGATAATCTGCTACTATTATGCTGCCTTATATTGCGTAATGCAATCGCTTCGCAAACCAGTTACAACATCAGCAGACCGCGGCCATTGAATCACAGCCACCTTCGGGGCGGTTCAGAGACCGTTCCAGTCTCTTTCCGCTGTCCCCGATTTTAGATCCGCCATTCAAACGCCCAATAATAAACCATCCTCACGGGGCCCGACAAAACTGCACATTCACCTCTTTTCGTTTACAGCCATAAAATCCGACAGGATGTGCTAAATTTATTTCAATGTTTTGAACGGCCCGAAAATACCCAATTACCCGCAACTGTCTGGCAAAGAAGGAGAGTGTCAAGGTCGAACGTTCCAAGCTTCCCGCCAGCGGTCTGCTCAAGATTTGGCTCCCTTACCCCATTAACACAGATTGCCAGCGTGATGTCACCCTGGTTAGTGTAACCCCGGAACAATATCTGAAGCAGCAGCCTGATCCCAATGCTATTATGGGGCAGCTCTATTTTGAAGTTCCTTTGGAAGGGCTGAACGGCGATCTGGATATCGAAGTGGAGGCAAGCTTCAATCATTATCAGCAGCAATTCAATGTAGACCCGGCCCAGGTCGGCTCCTACTATAAAAACAGCGAGCTTTACCGGACCTTCACTAAATCCACGGGCAACATCACCTATATATTGAACAGAACATCGCCGCCGCCTTCAATATGACCAGTACCAAAACTCCCATGAGCAGCTTTGGTCGTGACCGGCTGGCCCGTACCTACACTGCAGACGGGGTCTTTGTCAATGCAGGCGGCAACAAATGGATTCGCTTTGTCACTGCGCCCAATGGACGGACCTATCTTAACAGCGTGAATTACTACGTGGATGAGGGTCTGGGGCAGTTGTGCCTGAACCAGTATGAATCTCAAAAAATGCCCGCGGTGACCATGAACGATGAAGTCATGCAGGCCTGGAAAGCCCGGGACGGGGTGCAATATTTTATCATTAGCGAGCGCTACACCTCCCAGAGCTATGCAAGCACTATGGGCAGCACTATCACCCTTCTCGATGCATGCCCGGGTTATGTGACCTCTGCCCGCATCGTCGATAAAAATAATGCGGTTATGGATATTCAAGTGCCAGTCAGCAAGGGCCGTGACCTTGTGGACTTTCACTTTTATACAGCAAATGGCTGTGAATATTTGCAGTCAGGTGGAAGCACCTATTTAAGTGAAAAAGACATCCCGGATATTTGGGCCGCAGGGAAAGCCGTCTGCACCATTGGCCTTGAGGGTGATGCGCGATGGTACAAAATCAACCCGCTGGATGCTGGAAAAACCATCAGGGTCAATGTCCCGTCCAACGGATCCTTTGCCGTATATCAGAACGGAACCTGTACCCAGTTCTCCTGGTTCAACGGCCAGAACACAGCGGTCCTGCCGAAGGACGGCATGATCGTATTTGCCGGAGATCCGGGGGTGCGCTTTGAAATGCTGACTGAATAATTGGCTGGCGGCTTGTTTCCTTCCCCGGACAGTGAGACTGGCTTCGACATTACAAGCGAAGCGGTTAAGAAATTTTAAAATTTCAACTGTTTTTCATTTTAATTGGATATATGCTGAATGTATCCAGATGAAAGCGAGGCGGGAAGATGACAAACCCGGTTATTGAGTTCATACCCGATCAAAAAACCGCATATATCCGTCGTACGGGCGCTTATGGCCCGGAGAATTACATGACCATGGAAAGCCTCAAGAAGTGGGCGGCTGAGAAAGGAATGCTGCGTGATTCTGCGGTGATCTACGCGATTGTTCAGGATAATCCAGCGCTAACACCGCCAGCGAACTGCCGTTATGATGTGTGCATCACCTTGAATGATGACTTCGAGATAGATGCGGAAGTCAATGAAGGGCGGTTCGAACAGGGCTGGTATGCGGTTTTTAAGATCGCTCACACTGTTGAGGCCGCACAGCAGGCATGGCAATGGATTCTACCCAGAACACAAGAGGCGGGCTGCTTGATTGATGAGAAGCGGGTCGTGGTTGAACGCTACCGTCAAGAACTTGTAGACCATAATCTGTGTGAATTGTGTGTTCCGATCGTAAAATAAACATAAGAGAACGGTTCCGTTGATTAAAATCAAAAGGAACCGTTCTCAATATCAGGGACGATCCCGTCTATGGAATTGCAGGATTGTTTATGGTGGCCGTGCCGGGAGGGCCAGGATCCCAAACGGCGCTGCAGCCCAGGTTTTCAGCCACGAAACGGAGCGGCATAAATATGCGGCCTCCACTGGAAACAGGCATTATTGCAGGATTGTCGGGGTCCACCAATACTTCCACACCGTTGACCCGGGCAGTATTTTGGTTAAGCCACAGCTCGATGGTCGTGGTGGCATTCTGGATGGTAGCTTTGTTGACTCCGTCCCATACAGGATTCAGGCCCAGGGGCTCGACAACGTAACGGATGGGAAGCAATATCCGGCCAGGTTGTTCAACTGGAGCCACATCCATGGTCTGAACCGCTCCATTGACCGTATACTGGGTGCTGCCCTGGAAAAACTTCATTTCGGTTTGCACCAGGGTTGGATTGGTAAAACCCAGCGTAATGGCCGAAGTGGTGTTGGAGATGGTGGAGTTGCCCGCCCCGTTGCTTGCGAACACCCGGTAGAAATAAGTGGTTCCGGGAGCAAGGCCAGGATCACTGTAACTGGTGCTATCGGGCCCCAGGGTCGCGATGGCACCCCATACTCCAGTGCCGCTTTCCTGCCTTTCCACAGTATAGCTGTCTTCGTCAGAGGCGTTGTCCAACCAGAACAGGGCAATTTCGGTGTCGGAAACGGTATTGGCGACCAGATCAGAGGGTGCAGCCGGAGGCCACAGCAGCACAGCTGCGCCCGTGGTGACACCGGTTGCAGTATTGGAAAATCCCGAGTACTCGATCATATTTGACCAGGTTGAAGTTGCATAAACACGGTACTGGTAGGTTGTACCAGGTGTCAGTCCGGTGTCAACGTAGGACTGGGTATTCATTGCCAGCCCTATGCCGGGGGAGATGGTTACAAAATCCCCGGCTGCGTTGTCATAGCGCTGCACATGGTAGGCATGTTCGTTGTTGGCGTTGTCCACCCATGAAAGAGTGATGGTATTGGCAGTTGAAGCTGATACAACCAGATTAGATGGCGGGAGCACCGCTCCCAGGGCAGCTGGAGCAATGATAATGATGAGCAAGGCAGTGAACATCAGGATAAGGGATGCTTTGCTGGAATTTCCAGTCATTGTGGTTCCTCCTTCCATAGCCGGCCAAATCATAGCATAGAAAGAAAAGACAATCCGGTTTTCACACGAGAACCTGAGCAGAAGTCCAATCACATTCTGAAACAGATGCGCCATGCCTGAAAAAAAGAACGGCCAGTGCATGCACAGAGGTTGATTGAAGATGCAGCGAGTGGTCAAAACTGGTGGTTGGGCATTCCTCCCCGTCCAGAAAACCAAAGAGGCATATATTAAAATTATAGCATAAAACCGCTGACCGGGATTTCCTGAAAAAAAGGCTTATCAGCACCTGCCTAAGACGCTGATAAGCCTCTATTATCTCCTCGTACCCAGAATCAGAGCCTATTCTGTGACTATCACGGTCATGCTCATGAATTTGTCAGGAGTTGCAGTCGATCCGGGCTGGGCATAAGCCAGCTCAAATGTGGTGGTGCCGGGAGCCACCGGGGTGAACAACCAGCGATCGGTTCCCGGGGATCCAGGACTTGCCGGGGCAGGTTCAAACTGCACATCCGAATAAGTTAGTATATTCGCATCCGGTGACTGGGTAAAAGCCCAGAAAAATCCCGTGGAAGGATTGCTCTCCAGGGCTAGCGTCATCTCCTCACCCATCTTCAAAGTAGCGATCTTGCCGCTGTCGCCAATGGTGTATTCGACTGCTTCTGGCGCAGCAGTGATGTTAAGGGTAAGAGTAAATGTGTTTTCCAGAGTGGCGTGCTCCCAGGGACGGGCATAGCCAATTTCGATTCCAACCGTGCCCGGCTTGGCTGCCGTAATGGTCCATTTCTGCTGCCCGGCAGTGCCAACCGCATCAGTTGGAGGATCGATATAGGTTTCCTTAACCTGAATGCAGCTTTCGTCCGGGTTGGCCTTGAATGCCCACAGGAAGCCTGTGGAGGAGTTGCTGTCCAGGGTGATGGTCAGTACATCGCCCGCCATCATGTCTATAGACTTGCCCGAATCAGCAACCGTTGTATCAATTACTTTGCCGGTCAGGGGTACATCGTTGGTAACAATGGCCACCGTCTTTGTTTTATCGTTATAGGTTGCAGTGCCGCCCATCGCTTCCGCACAATAGCGAATGGGAAATGCCACGCGGTCAACAACTATTTCCGGCGCCACATCCATGGTCAGTGCTTCGCCATTTACCGTGTAGCTGGAGCTGCCCACCGTGAAAACTGCAGTTATATCGCCCTTCACCATAGTGGCGCTCTGTTCCGTGTTATTCCAGGATACAGCGACTCCCATTGCTTCCATAGGAGCCCGCACCGGCACCATAACCCGATCATTCTTGACATAGGGCTGCTGATCTGGAAAGCTCACAACCGTTCCATTGACAGTCACGGTGTAAGTATCCTCCGCTATGGCACAAGTAGCCATGGCGGCAAGTATGAAGGCGCAGAGCACGATAAGCGACATTTTCCCGGCTGATTTCTTCATTCCATCTCCTCCTATTTCTTTGCTTCAATGTACCGGCCAGCCTGTCCGCCCGCTGGCACAGGACACATTTAAATGAGCTAATGCATTATATCATGAATATGAGCTCATTATATTCTCAACCGCCATGCTCTTTGGCCTGATGCCCAATAGGGCCGCATGCTGCATAAGACTGCCAATATTGCGGCTCCATCCGGTTTCAACCCTTTGGTCAATACAGCTCTGTCCTGATCCCTGACCTCGAAATTGTTGTCGCCAAAAGAACAAATGTTTGGCATAATATAATCATTCCCCGGGGAGGTGGCGGCGAAATCATGGACGATCTATTGACTGGTTTAAATGAATCACAGCGGGAGGCGGTGACCGCTACCGAAGGCTTCATCCGGGTCATCGCCGGGGCGGGCTCGGGCAAAACCCGCGCCCTTTCCTACCGTTTCGCCTACCTGGTCAATGAGATCGGCATCATGCCGGCCAACATCCTCTGCGTTACTTTCACCAATAAATCGGCCAATGAAATGAGGCAGCGCATCCGCCTCCTCAGCGGCGACAACGATACCGGCTATATAAGCACCTTCCATAGCTTCTGCGTGTCCGTCCTGCAGGAGGACAGCCACGCTGTGCAGTATCCCAAGAGCTTCCTGGTATTGGACAATTCGGACATCGATGCCATGTTAAAAATCATTTATGAAGATCGCGGCCTGACCCTGCGCCACATGACTTTCGCCCGGGCTCGGGATATGATCGAGATGCGCAAGCTGGACCGGGAACCTCAATATTACGAAGATATGATCGCCCTGCCCCTGGACCAGCTTCAGCAGAAATACCTGAATGCCGTGGCCGCTGACGATATCATTTTCTACGGCTACCTGTACCAGCAGAAGAAATGTTTTGGCCTGGACTATAACGACCTGATCAAATACGTCCTTCATATATTCAGCATCGACCCGGACATCCGCCTGAAATGGCAGCAGCGGCTGGAATACATCATGATCGACGAATACCAGGACATCGATAAGCTGCAGTACCGGCTGATGAAGGTTCTGTGCGATTATCATAAAAACCTCTTCATCGTGGGCGACCCGGACCAGACTATCTACACCTGGCGGGGGGCCAGCGTGCGCTATCTGCTGGACTTCGATAAGGAGTTCCCCAATGTGCGGACCATCATGATGATGCATAACTACCGATCCACCCCGCAGATTCTGGCGGTGGCTAATTCCCTGATCGCCAGGAACCAAAACCGCATTTCAAAGGACCTCCTGCCGGTGCTGCCGGACGGGATTCCGGTGTTCTACCGCCATGCCCGAACCACCGAAGAAGGAGCCCGCTGGATCGCTGCGCAGATCAAATCATTGCTTGATCAGGGGGCCCGGCTGAACGATATCACTGTCCTGTACCGGGCTCATTACATTTCCCGCAAGCTTGAGGAAATCTTCATGAAGGAACAGCTGCCCTACCGGATTTATAGCGGGGTGCAGTTCTTCGGACGCATGGAGATCAAAGACGCCCTTTCCTATTTGCGGCTGATCGTGTACCGGGACGACCTTTCCTTCCGGCGAGTGGTCAATCAGCCCAGGCGCAACATCGGCCAGCGGCGGATGAAATTCCTGGAGGATTACGCCGCCCGGAATAAAGTTTCCCTGTATACTGCCCTGGAGAGAAACTGGGAGGATGAGATATTCAAAGGCACCAGGGCCCTGCAGTTCCTGGCCCTGATCGAGGGTTTCACTGCCGGCTGCAAGGATATGCCTATCTCCGAAATATTGAGCGTCATCCTGGACCAGAGCGGCTATGAAGCGCTGCTGCGCACCGAAGGCAGCCAGGAACGGCTGGACAACCTGGCCGAACTGAAACAATCGGTCTATGAATACGAGATCTCCTGCGGGGAGGAGAGCACCCTGGAGCACTACCTGGCCCACGTGGCTTTGCTCACCAACGCTGACGCGGCTTTCGGCCGGAACGCTATCAAGCTGATGACCGTGCATGCCGCCAAGGGCTTGGAATTCCCTTATGTTTTCCTTACCGGCCTGGAGGAAGGGGTGTTCCCCTCCAAAAAGACCGCCACCCGGGAAGGTATGGAAGAAGAACGCCGCCTGGCCTTTGTGGCCTTTACCCGGGCAGAAAAGGCTTTGTTCCTTACCGACTCGGAAGGGCGCAATCTGGACGGTTCCTGCCGATATCCCTCGCGCTTCATCTTCGATATAGACAGGGAACTGCTAGCCTACGAGAAAGAGCTGGATGACAGCCTGATCGATCAGGCAATGTGGAAAATACGCGGCAGCGAGCGGATGCTGGAACTAAATTCATCCGAATTAGCCTTCCAGCCGGGCGACCGGGTCGTTCACAGGATAATGGGGGTAGGAGAAGTGTTGGACATTGACCGCGACCTGGCTGCATACCTGATTAAGTTCGATGGGCTGGGCACTCCCCGCAAGATCAGCTTCAAGGTAAAGCTGGAAGCCGAAACCCTGCCGCTAAATCTTGCCGGCGTTTATCCCGGACCGGTTACCCGGAATAAGAATTGATCAAACAGCCTTTCAGCACAATATTCCTTTCATCTGCAGTCATCTTCTTCAGGTATAGCTCAATATTCCTGCTTCCGCTGGCTCCGATGACCTGGGCTTCCATGGCTTCAGCGCCTTCTTCGAGCTTCTTGCGAATGCCGGTAATAAGTACCAGGTCGCCTACTTCGAAGGGAGCTTCAGCTTCAGCGTTCATGGTAAAGGGCAGCAGGCCCCAGTTTACCAGGTTGCTCCGGTAACGCCGGGTCGCGTAGCCAACAGCAATATTGGCCCAGCCTCCCAGCACTTTCTGGCAGGATGCCGCCTGTTCGCGGGCTGAACCGTCTCCGGGCTTGATGGCATAAACCACGCTGCCGATGCCCGTGCTGCGTAGTAGCTCCGCCGGCTCTCCAAAAAGGCGGTTATGCTCCATAACTTTGGAGATCAGCTCCTTTAATGCATCGGATATTTCAGCCTGATTATCATTGCTAATCAGGCTGCGGCGCTCGCGTTCAAGTGCGTCAACCGCCAAAGCTTTGCCCACGTAGCCCGGATCTTTGCGGGATAGGGTGAATTCCGCCAGTTTCATGGGATTGGAGCGGAAAGATGAGGTCTCGCCCGATGGGATCAGCTCATCCGTTGTAGTAACCGGATCAGTGATCACGGTGGCAACCTTGAGCAGCAGATTGTCCGGCAGGGCAATCATTTCAGGCCAATCGGCAATATTGGGGCCAAACTTCAGGTCAGTAGCCGTATCAGCCTGGCCGAATCCGTTATAGACCCGATTGTCGTAGACAGTTTTATTGAAGCTGTAAACCACCGGTTCGGGCTGCCAGTTCAGTTCAGTCGCCGGGGTCAGCAGGCCGCCGTTTAATATAGTAGCCGCTATAGAGCGTGCATCCATCAGGGCAACCGAAGAAATCTGCCCTTCCCCGGGTTTCGAGCCTTCGCGATTGGGAAAATTCCTGGTAGTATGGCGGATGCTCAGGGCGCTGTTGGCTGGCACATCTCCGGCTCCGAAGCAGGGGCCGCAGAAAGCAGTCTTGATAGTCGCTCCAGCGGCCATAAGACTGGCGGCAGCGCCGTTTTTAATGAGTTCCAGATACACCGGCTGGCTGGAGGGGTAGAGGCTCAATGACAGCTCGCCATTGCCGGTGGAACGGTTGTTTAACATGGTGGCAATATCCCACAGGTTCTCAAAGGTACCGCCCGCACAGCCGGCGACAATGGCCTGGTCCACTTTCAGCCGGCCTCCGGACAGCTTTTCTGTAAGAGAAAAAGCCAGACCAGGATTTTCCAGCTGTTTCATCCCTTCCTGTTCCGCTGCCTTGAGAATATCATAAGAGTTGCGATTCAGCTCCGCAATCGTATATACATTGCTGGGATGGAAGGGCAGTGCTATCATGGGCTCGATCTGGTCCAGATCGATTACGATAGCCCCGTCATAATATGCAACCTCGCCTGGAGCAAGCTGTGAATATGCATTTGGGCGGCCGTGAACACCGTAGTATTCCCTGACCTTATCGTCAGTCTGCCAAATGGAGCTGAGGCAGGTGGTTTCTGTGGTCATAACATCTATGCCATTGCGAAAATCTACCGAGAGACCGGCGATGCCAGGGCCGATAAATTCCATGACCTTGTTGTTTACGAAACCATTCTTGAATACGGCGCCGATTATGGCCAGGGCCACATCCTGCGGGCCCACTCCGGTGCGAGGCTTGCCCTGCAGATACACCGCAATAATCGGTGGATACGCCATATCGTAGGTTTTCTGTAGCAGCTGCTTAACCAGTTCGGGGCCGCCTTCGCCGATGGCCATGGTTCCCAGAGCTCCATAGCGGGTATGGCTGTCCGAGCCCAGGATCATGCTGCCGCAGGCGCTCATCATTTCCCGCATGTACTGGTGGATAACCGCCAAATGGGCCGGAACATAGATTCCGCCATATTTCTGCGCAGCAGAAAGCCCAAAAACATGGTCATCTTCATTTATGGTTCCACCGACCGCACACAGGCTGTTATGGCAGTTGGTGAGCACGTAAGGAATGGGAAATTCCTTGAGCCCGCTGGCTCTGGCCGTCTGCACGATACCGACATAGGTAATATCATGCGATGCCAGGGCATCGAAACGAATCTCCAACTGCTGCTGGCTTCCGCTGCTATTATGTTTGTCCAGAATCCGGCAGGCCATGGTGCCTGTTCTGGCGCTTTCCTGATTCAGCGTTCCGGGATCAATGGCTGAACCCCGGGCAAGCTCCGGCCCGGCAACGATTTTTTGAGTTCCTCCAGGCCCCACGGATAAAAGTGTTTCCTGATTCAGATAATAAACGCCGTTTTCAATTAACTTGAGCATGCTTTTCCTCCATCTGCTAGTCGCAAAATATTTATACTATTTTATCAGTTTCAATTCAATGCCTTCCTTTTCCTGCAGACCCTCGATAGGCTTTCCGATGGTTTCCTTTTCCATAAACCAATGTCTCCTCGCATGGAGCGATACATGCCTTTACTCGCAGCTCTTCCCTTCCCGGGGCTTGCTCTGTCAGGCTTCATAATACACCATAGGGCGGTCATTTCGCCAGCACAACCCGTCTGGCTGGAGGCGCAAAATTTCAACCTCTTTCTTGCTGGCTATCGCAAACGATGTTGACCAGACCCTTGGGGTCGGGTTTATACTGGGGACAGAAGGTGGGATACAGATGAACAAGGTCAAAATCGGTGATTTTCTCAAACTAACCGGATGCACACTGAAAGCAATTAATTATTACCATAAAATCGGCCTGCTGCCTGAGCCGGAGCGTTCTGAAGCAGGATATCGCCTGTATGGTTCAGCAGAGCTTAACAGGATGCGCTTGGTCAAACACCTGAAGTCACTGGGACTCTGCCTTAAGGATATAAAGGAGACAGTGGGCGATTCGAAAAACCCGAGAACATCGCGGGAAGTCCTGCAGTCTCTGCGCAGCGAACTGTCCGCCGAAAAGCAAGTCCTGGAAGATCGCCTGGCCAAAATTGATGCTCTGCTCAATGACGAGGCGGTCATACTGGATGAGGGTATATTCGATTCCCCTTCGTTTCAGATGATAAGCGAAATTATGGGAGCGGAGCAGATTGAGAAATATGTTCAAACCTGCCCCGAAATCTATGATCAGCACCGCAAGCTGTACAGTATTCTGGATGATTTCCAGTGGGGCGAGGATTATCAGGATAGCTTCCGCAGTCTGGCTGATTATTTTAGCAGCCATCCGGAACAATATCAGGCAGCTCTGGAAACAGGGGCGCGCTGGGCAGAAATAGCCCGGCTTGACGAAGATGATCCCCGGATAGAGGCTCTGGCACGAGAATCGGCCGAACTGGTCAAAAACATGCCTCCGGTCAGGGAACTGTACACCAGTGCAGAACGGGGCCGGCCACTGGAAAGCCTGTACAAAGATATGGTGGCAGATGTGCTCTCACCGGCTCAGCTGAAATACCAGAAGCTTTTTGAAAAATTGCTATCATCCGAGGATTGAACGAAGCTTACTATCCTCAAAAAATAGTCTATTCCCTGAAATAAATTACCGGAGGTGTTTCCAATGGATGATCATAGAAAACTATCAGCAGCCAAAGCTTATTCTGTGCCGCTTATTATTATGGCGGTGTTGGGCTTGATATTGTTCCTTCCCGCAGGTTCGCTGAAATTCTGGGAGGCCTGGACCTGGTGGTCGATTATTGCAGTTATGACTCTGTTTATTACCGCCTTCTTCATGAAAAAAGACCCCCGGCTATTGTCCCGGCGGATGAAAATTAAAGAAAAAGAAGCCCAGCCGTTAATCATAAGAGTTCTATCGTTTTTATCCCTGCTGGCTTACGTAGTGCCCGGCTTCGATTTCCGTTTTGACTGGTCAGCGGTGCCGGTCGGGCTGGTGATTGCCTCCAATGCTATGGTTCTTCTCGGGTATATATTCATTTTCATGGTCTTCAGGGAAAACAGCTATGCTTCGACGGTAATACAGGTGGATGAAGAGCAGCAGGTCATTAAGACCGGTCCCTATGCGCTGGTTCGACATCCCATGTACACGGGGTTGCTGCTGATGATGATGTTTACCCCTATGGCGCTGGGCTCATACTGGGCGCTGATCTTTGCCGCCATGTTCATTCCGGTAATTATAAAACGAATAAAGAAAGAAGAAGAATTATTGGTGCGAGAGCTTGCCGGCTACAAGGAATACCTGGCTGAAACCCCCTATCGCTTGATTCCGTCCATTTGGTAAGCTCTGCCCGGGCAGTGAAACCGGGGCTTATGACAATGGCAGCCTCCCGGGCTTTTAACGGAAATCCACGGTCAGGGAATTAGAATGGAGGGACATTTATGCAAAGTCAAAGAATTGATAAGGAGCGGATGGAAAAACTGGCTGACCGGGTAGCGGAAAAAGCCATGAAGAATGAGTACCCGTACGAAATGCAGCGAACCCTGCACGTCATCAGGCAGCACGATCTGGTGGGTGCGATGATATCCAGAGCCATGGAAAAGGGCGAATTTGATAACCTGGAGGGCATAGGAAAGCCCATTATTATAAGTGAAGATCCCTTTGTGCCCGAGGAAGTGCGTATGCTTTACAAAATCCTCAAGGACAATGGTTACGCTCCGCATTGGATTGAACTCAGCAAGGAGATCGATGTCCTCAAGGCCCGGTTGAACAAGGAAATCGAGTATTTTAAGAAGTATACCCGGATTGTTTACCGTGAAAAGCATGGCCGTGGAGCCATGCGGCGCTACGAGTGGAAAAAGGCCAAAACCTGCGGCGAGTTCCACGAACAGTTGGAGGCAATATCGAAAAAGATTCTGGACTATAATCTAAACTGCCCTGTTCTCAAGCTGACCCGGGCCAATATTGACGTAGATGAAGAGATGAAGCGGATCATGGAAGATATAGAATCATTGCAGATTGATTGAAGGCCCAATTTTTAAGGGGTGAACAATGATCCACCGATAAAATCGTACCGGATTCGGGACGAGGCGGAGTGAGAGATATTTCTGTTTAATTCACCAGGCCGCTATATGCCGTTTAGCAAGCACGGTCAAGATAAACCAATCGAAAAAACCTATCCTGAATGCAGGAGGCAGAATTTTGGAGCGCTGGGAAACGGTAAAGTCTGTACAACGGATGCAGGAGTATATAGACGAAAACCTGCATCAATCCATTACCTTGAGTGATCTGGCAAAAGCAGCGGGTTATTCACATTGGCATTCAGCCCGAATATTTAAAGAGCTGACCGGGAAATCGCCATATGAATATATCCGGTCTCTGCGTCTATCGAAAGCTGCCGAAGTCCTTGAGGGTGAACAGATAAGGGTAATCGATGTTGCTTTTGATTTCGTGTTTGATTCTCATGAGGGTTTTACCCGGGCTTTTACCAGGCAGTTCGGAGTATCCCCCAGGGTGTTCAGCCGGAATCCTCGGCCTGTGCAGTTGTTCATGCCAGCTCCCATCCGTGATTACTACCTCAATCTGCAAAAAGGAGAGATTAAAATGTCTGAAAACCAAAGTTCAAAAACCGTGTTTGTTCAAGTGGTGGAACGTCCAACAAGAAAAGTCATTCTCAAGCGCGGGATTCAAGCCACCCATTATTTCGAATATTGCGATGAAGTTGGCTGCGAAATCTGGAATGTTTTGTCCGGCATCAAGGATGCGATGTATGAACCCATCGGTATGTGGCTGCCGCCGAGCCTGGTTAAAGCCGGAACATCAGAGTATGTCCAAGGAGTTGAGGTTTCCACCGACTTCGCGGAGGCGATTCCGGATGGTTACGAGGAAATCGAGCTGCCCCCCTGCAAAATGATGGTATTCCAGGGAGAGCCTTATGATGATAAAAAATTTGGTGAAGCCATCGAGGAGCTTTGGGACGTTATGAAACGCTACAATCCTGAAATCTACGGATACGAATGGGCTGATGACGAAGCTCCCAGATTCCAGCTTGCCCCTATGGGATATCGGGGATACATCGAAGCCCGACCGGTCAGGCAGATAAATAAGGTATAAAGCAGAATTTATGGATTTATTTGCCACTCTCCAACGAGGGTGGTTTTTTCATGCCCCAGTTTGGGAGGTGGAAAACATCGCGCTCAATTACTATCGTAGTGATAAGACAGGTGTTTGTATTGGGTCAAATATTCAGCAACGGCAATATTGCCAGCCAGCCTGCGATAGTATCCTTACGGTTTGTTAACCCATGCGGCAATTTCTGTTACCACCTCGGGGGCAACATGGTTGGGAGCGTTATAGACCGAAACATCCGGTGCGCCGTTTGCAGAAATCTGATTCGTCATAAACAGGTGGCTCAAGCCGTTGTAGAGCTTAAACTCGACATTTTTGCGGCCCGTCAGGGTGCTCTGCCACAGCACATAGTCCTGGTCCGAATAGACCTGAAAATCGGCGCTCCCCTGGAGAATAAGCATCGGGACATTCAGACCCTTCACAATGGCTATGCTGTCTATGGCATTAAGGCTCTTCCAGTAGTTTGCGGGTATGCCCATAATGTATCCAGTGCCGGCATCATCCAGGGTTTTCGTCTTTTCAATTTCGGCTTCGACCTGCGCCAGCAAATCTCTTTTCTGCTGATCATCAAGGCTTGCGTCCGCCTCGATAACCGCCTTATTCTGGTCCAGGATTAGATCCTGAAGGGCACGCAAGGAACCAGCCATAGAAATAAATCCTTTTATCTGTGGGTTGTCGGCCGTGATTTTAGGCGCCATCATTCCGCCCAGGCTATGCCCGAGCAAATAAATTCGGTTTGCATCCACCCGGCTGTCGTTGCCCAGCAATTTCACGGCGGCTGCCGCGTCATCCAGGATCTCGTATTCGATCGTGTCACCTCCGCCGGCCGGATACTGGTAGGTACGCTTGTTGTATCTCAAGGTCGCCACTCCCTGTTCGGCAAGGCCATGAGCAATATCCTCAAATGGGCGGTTGGGAGCGGTGCCGATGGCTTCGTTCATGTCAGAAGAACCGGAGCCCTGTATGAGTATTACCACGGGCGGCTTCTGCACACCCTTCGGCAGAGCAAGCATTCCGGGCAATTGCTTATCTCCGACAGTTACGGAAACCTCTTCCCATTTATCCGTGGACTGCGGTTCAGGAGGATCTTGGGGCGCATAGCTGGTCCAGATACCACCGGGCTGGCCGTCGCTGCCGTAATTAATAGTCACTATGATATTATACAACCTGCCCGCGACAGAGCATGCCACTATGTCCGCATCGTTCTGCCTGGAGTGCACACTGCCGAGGGGCTCTCCGGGAGCCCCGGTCACTTTTACGATCGAATTCCAGCCTTTCAGCAATTCGTCCTGAGTGATGCTTTTTTGCAGCTGTTCGCTGCTGTCTGCATAGAAATCGTTGAAATTGCCTTCAATAAACTGGGCAACATAGATGGAAGTGCGTCTTTCCAGGTCCGCACCGTTCATATAACGCATCAGGATAGCAGCTGCCTGTGCCCGTGTGGCGCAACTATCTGGCAATAGCTCCGCATCATCCGTGCCGGTAATCATTCCCCCGGATATCGCCCAGCCCAACGCCCCGCGTGCCCAGTCCGCAACCAAAGAAGCGTCGGTGTAGGCGGAAATATCGGCGATATTAGCAGTGTTGCGGCCCTTGTACTGCGCATAATTCTGGAACATTACCGCCATCTGCTGACGCGTTACGATATCGTCAGGGCCAAAAACGTTGCCGCCGTATCCCGTGGCGATACCATTCGCCTCTGCCCATCCGACGGCATCGTAGTACCACGCGGAGGCGGCTACGTCGGTAAATTCAACCGGCTTGCCGGTATTCCTTGAGCCATCGAGGCGGTAGAGCACAGTTGCTAGCATCGCTCGGGTCATCGCGGCATCAGGTGCGAAGCTCTTATCGCTAACGCCTGCCATAAGGCCTTTTTGCACCGTGTACTGCACAGCGTCATAATACCACGCACTAGATGCGATGTCCTCAAAGGATGTGCCGATGGGAGCAGCAGCTTCCTCCGCCGCCACCCCAACGGGCAGCAGCGCCAGGCCCAGAGCCAATATTAGCAGTATCGATATCATTTTGGAGTTCATATGTTAAAGCCATTCCTTTCAAATAAATTAATTTCTATTCCACATGGACCGAAATCCTAGCGTAATTCGTAACATGTAACCGCTTCAGCTTCTATAACCGCTTTTCTGCCATAAGAAGACAGTTTCATATGAGCGGGTTGGGATAAGTGATGACCGCCGAGCCGGGTGGAGTAGGATCCCATACCGCGCTGCAGCCCAGATTTTCCGCCACGAAGCGCAACGGCAGCATGATGCGCCCGGGAGGAACCGACATCGGCATAAAGTCGGGATTGTGGGCATCAATTAATACTTCAACACCATTAACCATAGCGGTATTACTTTGGAGCCAGAGCTCAATCGTGGTCGTGCTATTTTGCATGGTAACTTTACTGATGCCATCCCAAACCGGCGTTATACCTATGGGTTCCACTACGTAGCGGATGGGCAGCAGCATCCGGCCATCCTGCTCCATCGGAGCCACATCCATGGTCTGAACGGCGCCATTCAGCTTGTATTGGGTAGAATTCAGATAGAATGTCATCACCACAGTGTCCAGCCGGGCAGGTTCCGGGATAGTTCCGGGGGCCGTAGCCGTGGCAATGTTGGAAGGCTGGGAATCGCCGTCATTATTAAAAGCGATCACATGGTAGCCATAACTGCTGCCCGCGGTAAAGCCGGTGTCATTGAAGGATGTGGCGTCAGTGGCAAGGGTGCCGATGGTGGTCCATTTGCCGGCGCTGGTTTCCTGCCGTTCCACTCGATAGCCAAGTTCGTTGCTGGCATTGTCTGACCAGGAAAGGAAAATGCCTGCATCGGTGGGGGCGGCAATGAGATCAGCCGGAGCAGCCGGAGCGGAAGCCAGGGGTACCACGGGCGCCGGCAGAAGAGAAGTCCAGGTCTTAACGGAGGCAGTATTGGAATCACTCGCTCCCGCCAAATCGGGTGTGAAATTGATAATTTGTGTGGCGGCGACACAGTATGTGTATGTTGTATCCGGCGTCAACGCTGTGTCTGTGAAGGATGTTGTATCAGGCACTAACAGCGCGATATTGGTCCAGGGGTGGGCCGTGTCACAGCGTTTAACAATGAAGCAATCTTCAATGTTGGAATTATCTTGCCATTTCAAATCGATAGAAGTGTCAGAAGCTGCAGTTGCTGTAAGGCTAGTGGGCGCAGCGACAATTCCCATCGCCGCCGGGGGCCCCATGATCGTCAAGACTGCTATGAAAGTCAGTAAAAGGGCGAGGTTATTCTTGGTGCGCATCTCAAGTTCCTCCTTCCAATTCCCGGATTTATGACTGTGAATGCCATGACTGGCTTCTGACCGCGATGATTGGCAGAAAGTTTATTGTGGAAAAACCGTAAATATTATGAAAGCGTGCATGAACAGGCCGTTCCTGGTTCCTGACCAAAGCCCTGGAAGCGAGGATTTTCCTGGTTGATGAGAAAAGTCTATGCAGCAGCAGGGTGGGTCATCCTTTATATCCACTATACTCGATGCTCGTTTATCCACCTCGTTTCAGTGTTTGTTGGCGGATTTGCCTTAATTATAGCACAAAAAGGGGCTGCCAGTTCCACACCACCAGCCCCAGGGCCGTGTCAACTCTTCGTGGGTAACTCCCGCTGAATTTATTAAATTAATGTTTGATGATAATACATGTAAAATGTTTTGGATTCCGTTGCTATGGGACTTGGCTCGTTCCAGGCCAGAATGTGGACCATTTAACAGCGCTTTTGTCATACTTGATGTAAAGCTCTACTGCTCCAATTCGATCTTCATAAAAGTACATGAACTACCTACTGACTTATTATAAGACCAGGTTTTCGTCTGCACTCCCAAGCTGACAGTCTTGCCTGTCCAGAACCTGCCAGATATAATGACCAGAAAAAGGCCGGAATAATATAAAGAGCATGGTCGCAGGCAGCTACGGTCTGATTAAACCGAAAGTGAGGAATCTATATCAGTGCAGAACTTGACTGCTAACCTCGACAAACTGCATACAACCGATTTAGGAGCGGCGCGAATTAAGCGCAACCTTAATCTGCAAGTCGATGATGTTGTTTTGTGGAGCAAAGAATTTGTGAAACAATCGGATATTATCATTGGGCAGGGAAAGAACTGGTATGTGTATGGAAGCGGCGTGGTTATAACCATAAACGCTCTAAGTAATACGGTCATAACCGCTCATCCAATAAACCCGAAGGTTCGTCCTATACAGACATCGGATTATGTATGCCTTCCAGAATTTTTGTATCAAGCGATTTTCATCCCTCAAGGGGTGGAACCGCCACCAAGAAGTATTATTAACGACCCGCAGATATTTGCCTATATGAAGGATTTCAGTACCCGGCCGGGTGATCTGGGCGTAGTCGCTGAACAGAACGGTCAGGTAGTCGGGGCTGCGTGGACGCGAATTATTCCCGCTCATGGTCACATAAATGCGGAAGCTCCTGAACTGGCTATTTCGATATTACCGGAATTTCGAAGGTATGGGATTGGAACTAAACTCATGAAAAGACTGTTTGAGGTTTTGCGGGCGAACGGTTATGCACGAACTTCGCTTTCCGTTCAAAAAGATAATCCGGCAGTACGGTTATATAATCGGTTGGGATATAGAATCACGGAAGAAAAGCTTGACCACGTGGGGAACGAAGATTTCATTATGATTAAAGACTTGAGGTGATGTTATGAAATCTGAACTAACGAAAATTCCAGGTATCGGGATCAATATGGCAATTATTAGTAGAATGTAGATAACCTGACGGTGGGGCGTCTACAATATCGAGAAACGGGCTTGCTTCAGCAGCAAGCCCGCAGAACAACCTTAATCATCCAGCTACAAGGTTTACCAGACCTCGGGGAAAGCCATGTTGCTGTACAAATCTTCAAGCCTGGTTTTATGACCCAGCTCCATTCTGGACAGTTCGGCAAACAAGCCTTTAAGTTCCTGGTCGTCGGTATTATCAGCCAGTTGCTGATAAGCCAGCATGGCATCTTCTTCTTTTTTAATTGCCAGGGCAATGCCATCAACGGGTTTCATGCCCACGGAGAGCGCCGGCCTTTCAATCGTTCCCGCAACCTTATAATCAGCGCTATCCTTGAATTTGAGCGGCAAATCAGCATTATTCAGGAAGCCTTCCAGCAACTCCTTGTGCCCCTGCTCGGCTTTGGCCAGATCGGAAAAGACATCCTTGAGACTGGCGTCCACTACTTTGTCCAAAACTCCCTGGTAGAAGTCTCTCGCTTCAATTTCGTTGTTTATAGCCATTTGCATTATACTTTTGAAGGTGTCTGCTTGCATATACATTCTCCTTTCAATATATCCGTTTGGTTCTTATAACGGCACCGGGAACAGAGTCCCTTAAAATAAACATTCTTGTCGTTGATAACGAAATCGTCCAACTCTGCGGCCGTAATGCTATCCAAACTAATGGCGAAATCAAAAATGGCTCCGCAGGACTCACACTTGAAATGCCCATGGTCCTCGATTATGTGATCATACCTGGTTTCATGGTCTTCGATTGTGATCACCCTGGCTAAATGCGCATCAACAAACGCATTCAACGTATTATAGATAGTTGCTTTGGATAGCGTCGGCACCTCGCTCTTAAGCCTGGTAAATATCTGCTCAACCGTGGGATGATTCTGGTTGTTGATCAGGTATTCCAGCACCTTCATTCTGTGGACCGATGGTTTAATCTGCCTGCTCACAAGTTTATCTGTGATTTCCTGAGCTCCGTTTGTCATTTCTGTACCTGCTAAAACTAGAATTTACGAAAACGCAATATCGATATTGGTTATTTATTTATAATGATTCTAAATGTGTAATTTGTCAATGGTTACTTTGGTGATTGGTTGTTCGGCTGGCTAATATTGCTTGACGAGCAGAATAAATCACTATCCATTTACGAATGGAAAAATCACTCTATGAAAAGTCAGTCAATTCTTCTTGCCTTCGGTGCGGCGCATCGGGCTCAGCGAGTCCAGCTTCAAAGAGCTGACTACTCTACTGTTTGCTGCTCTGGCAGCCTGGGGGATCTTTAATAATCCGACCAGCAGAGATGGGTTCTGACTAATTATTTTTTCGCCAATGTGCTCATTTCTAATCGTTTTTGTGGACCACTAATTGTTTTTCAAGGAAGTCTGCAAATATTAAAAACTATCCTTTCCTATTTAATCTTTTTGACATATCTGACGCTTTATATAATCATTTTATTGACAACAACCGGTAATTTAACTATATTTGCAGTGGAGTAATCATTTTACGAGGATCACCCATGGAAATAAACACTGCAAATACTAAACCGGCTGGATACACCTGCTTGCTGGAAAAGCTCGGGCTGGCAGGTATGTCCAACTGGCACAGGTCATCGGTTTCCGCCGCTGGGACTCACCTTTCTAGAATTAAGGATGGCCTGGTTGATGAGGTTTTCACAGCTCAATACTGGCCTGGAGATAAAGTCGGTGATCACCTTGAGTTTGCCTTGAAATATGATGGTGTTAATCTGGGCCTGCTGGCGCGAATCTTCGAAGAAATTCCCCAGGAAGAGCTGGCTGAATATATCAAATCCCGGCCGACGGGAAAGTATGCCCGCAGAATCTGGTTTTTCTATGAATTCCTGACGGGCAGACGGCTTCCGATCGACGATGCTGCTTCCGGCAATTATGTAGATGCACTGGATGCCAGGGGCTATTACACCGTCCTAAACGGAGATAAATCCCGGCGTCACCGCGTCGTTAACAACCTTCTGGGCTCCCCGTCCTTCTGCCCAGTCGTCAGAAAGACGGATAAGCTTTCACGGCTTGATGCAACCGATCTGCGCAAAAAGTGTGAGGATGTTGTCAGCTCTTATCCCCCCGAGCTTCTGCGCCGGGCTTTGACTTACCTTTATAACAAGGAGACGAAATCGTCCTTTGAAATTGAACATATCAAGCCCCATGCTTGCAGAACCGAAAAATTTATTGCATCCCTGGAACTGGCCGAAAAAGTGGACTTCTGCGTGAAGGACCGGCTGATTGAGCTCCAGAACCGGATTGTTGACCCGCGATTCAAAGACAGTGATTATAGGGAAAGCCAGAATTACGTGGGACAGACCGTTGCCTATCAGAAAGAGATCATCCATTTCATATGTCCCCGGCCTGATGACCTGCCCGGTCTGATGGCGGGTTTAATTGAATGCCACCAGCGAATGAAGGCCGGAAATGTCTCTCCAGTCACCCATGCCGCAGTGATTGCATATGGCTTTGTATTCCTGCACCCGTTTGAGGATGGCAATGGACGCATCCATCGCTTCCTGATCCATAATATCCTTGCGCTGCGGGGCATTGTCCCTCAGGGGCTTATGTTCCCCGTTTCGGCCGTCATGCTTAAAAATCTGGCGGATTATGATGCATCGCTCGAAGCTTTCTCACGCCCTTTACGAGGGCTCATCGATTATCGGCTGGATGAAATGGGGCAAATGACGGTCCTGAATGACACTGCCAGCTGGTATCAGTATATGGACATGACGGCCCAGGCAGAAGCTTTGCATGAGTTTGTAATCCAAACCATTGAAGAAGAACTCGTGGAAGAGCTGCGCTTTCTCGATAACTACGACCATACCAGGAAGTCGATACAGGATATCATTGACATGCCTGACCGCCTGGTTAACCTGTTCATCCAACTCTGTCTCCAGAATAACGGGACCCTTTCAGCCAGGAAGAGATCCGATCACTTTGATTTCCTGAGCGATGAAGAACTGGCAGCCATGGAAAAGGCAGTTAAAGACGGCTATTATCAGCCTGTCGCTCCCCATATTGTCACATGCATACTGGAGCAGTAAGTCTAGAAATTAATACTATTAATCAGAAGACCCCAGCTCAACTCATACTGGTCCTCAAAATATGGACTATTTCATCATGGTTTAAAACCTTGTATCCGCCTTGTAAGATAAAAGAGCCCTGTGCAATGCCGTCAATCATATCCTCGGTAGCGCCCAGGTCCTTGATGTTCATCACCAGGCCAATCTCTTTCATGTAGGCTTCCATCTGGTCAAGACCCTCGCTTGCTATCTCTTCGTCTGTTTTTCCTTCCGTTCTTACATCCCAGACATTGATTGCATAGCGCTTGAATTTGGGAAGCCCGAAGGGCATGATGAAGCGGTAATAAGCCATGGAGACGGCGGCCAGGGTCATGCCGTGGGTGGCATCGGTATAAGCGCCGATGGACTGACCGATCATATGGACCATCCAGTCGGTGGATTTGCCTTTTGCAACCAGGGTATTGAGCGCCCATGTGGCGGTCCACATAATGTTGCTTCTCGCTTCGTAGTCCGTGGGGTTCTTCACGGCGATCCGGGAGCTGTGAATCAACGATTTCAATAATCCCTCCATGATGTAATCAGAAGTATTGTCATCCTCGTTGGAGAAATATTGCTCCAGGATGTGCGACATGATATCAAAGAAGCCAGCGACCATCTGGTAGCGGGGCACTGTATAGGTGAGTACGGGATTTAGAATAGAGAATTTGGGGAAAACATTAGCGCCGAATACATGGCCGATCTTCAGCCTGGTTGCGGGGTTGGTGATAACCGCGCCTCCGTTCATTTCCGAACCGGTGCCGACCATGGTCAGAACGCATCCCACCGGGATGATCTGATTATTTACATCTTCCATACCCAGAAAGTATTTGTCCCAGGGGTCTTCCTCGCAGAAAGCAGAGACAGACACGGCTTTGGCATAATCGCATACCGAGCCGCCGCCTACGGCTAAAATCAAATCGACATTGTTGTCCCGGGCTCTCTGGCAACCCTCGTACAGCTTATCGACGGTGGGATTGGGCATAACTCCGGCATCCTCATAGACCTCCTTGCCGTTGTCCTTGAGAATTTCAATTATCTGGTCGTACAGACCAGTGCTCTTAATGGAACCGCCGCCGTAAACCAGCAATACCTTCTTGCCATACCCGGGCAGTTCCTCTTTCAAGAATTTTAGCGAGTTTTCTCCGAAATACAATTTGGTGGGATTTGAATAGCGGAAATTTCCTAACATCTTTTTATCCTCCCGATCTTTTAGAAAACTGTTCCTGTCCTCATTACATCATTTTGTCGCGGCGAAGTATTCATCGTCAGTGACCGGATCCAGCCATACCGCCGCGCCCTTCTGGGTATTAGGGCTGATACCGATGTGGGAAAACTCGCTGTCTGGCGCCGCTCCATGCCAATGTGCGACATCAGGCGGTATTTCCACCACATCACCTTTGGTCAGGCGCCTGGCTGGTTTGCCCTTTTCCTGGTAGTATCCGGCGCCGTCTGTGCAGAGCAAGAGCTGGCCCCCGGGATGGGAATGCCAGTAATTGCGGCAACCGGCTTCAAACAGCACATCATAAACCTGGCAGTTGTAGACGCCATCCCTGTCAGGGATTAAAAAGTTAACAAATGCCGAGCCGGTAAAGTATGCATCCATCTTTGTACCTTTGGGAAAGCTCTGGTTTGTCGCCATTTTAATCATCCTCCTCATCAACCAGATCTATAGTGAAATCAAATCTTCCAGGCTGTTCAGTAAAATATCCCAGGCCGGACTCGATTCGCCCCAGAGGAACCAGACCGTCTGAATAGCCAAAATCCTTGTAAAATATGGCAATATTCCCCCACGGAGCATATAAACAAATGTCACCCACATCCGGGTCAAAGCCTGCCGGTGCGCCATCCAGGTTCAGTTTGCGGGGCAAATCAGCGATTTTTTCGGTCTGGTTGAAATCGCTCAGCGACAGGGTCAGTGGCAGGAGCGACCTGAAATCGCGGGCTGTTTCGCTGTCATATATTACTGCTGTAGCCTGATTTTGCCCGGCTGTGAGTTTACACTTCATTGCTTGCTCTTCCTCTTTATTGGTGATCTCCTGGCTGACTCCAGATGTATCGGCCGGATTGTGGGCTGATTTATCCGAACTGCAGCCTGCTATGCTCATGCTTACAAAGAAAACGATCAGAACCGTCAGAAACCTTGTCATTAACTGCTTGCCACCTCCCGATTATAGAGCTATTGAACAGGTCATAACTTCGTGTTAGTATGAGTATAGTACTTGGAGTTAACTCCAAGTCAAGAAATATTTTCTGCAAGCATTAAATTTTAGGGTAGGAGTTGCTTCGTATGAATATAGGTGAAGTTGCCGCAACGTATGGCTTGACGCCAGACACACTGCGTTATTATGAGAAAGTCGGATTAATCCCGAGAATTAAACGTACCTCGGGTGGCATAAGAGATTATTCCGAATACGATTGCGGATGGATTGACTTCATCAAATGCATGCGGAATGCTGGAGTTCAGGTTGAAGCCCTGGTCGAATATGTAAAGCTTTTTGAACAGGGAGATTCCACCAGTTCTGTGCGAAAGGACATACTTGTGCGAGAACGTAACCGTATCGCTGCCCAGATCGCTGAAATGCAGAGCACCCTAGATCGGCTGAACGCCAAGATCGATCGTTACGAACAAGACATTATCCCGGTTGAGCTGGGCTATCTAATATGAAAAAGTCTCGAGTGAAAGCCGACTGATAATCCTGATCAATGAGCACTGTCACAGCCCATCTTTGCAGCATATGCATTTTTCATCGTACCCAACGATGAGCTCTTTGGCTGGGAGGCCGGTTAAAGCAGCATTAGAACACTGATCCGCAATACAGCACGATATGAAAAACAGCGTATCACCGAGGTGAACGACCTCGGGAGCATCATAAGCCTTGATGCTGTCAGCGCCCGCAACACTGAAGTCAAAACAACGATTTGCCGCAACCATGCGTGTCACTCTGTTCACCATTAGCCAAGGTTCCAATATGGGGCAGCGGTTGGGTAGATATATCACCCGCTTCCGCGACACCTATTTTTTCCCGGATAAGCGCGGACCACAGACGGTGTTTTCATACAAACCGCGCCCCGGGGCAGAAGAAGCCATTTACCGTTTGATTTCGGACATCACCATCAGCATGAAGAACACCGAATATCTACAACTGCCTGAGCTGGTCATGAACGCGATCGAAGTCCGGCTCTCCGATCAGGAGATGGCTCACTACCAGACCATGAAGCGGGAACTGGTTCTTTCCCTTCTAGACCGGGAGATTGATGCTGTAAATGCCGCGGCCCTGTCCGGCAAGCTCCTGCAGATGGCCAATGGAGCTGTCTATTGAACGCTCCCAGGTATACTACCGCAAGGAAAAGGCAGTCGGCCGCCTGTTCCTGCTCCTCTTCGGAAAGTAAGACCGGATTTTTTCCGGACGACTTTTCCAGAAATCCGGTGTACAATAGTAACATGAAAAAGCGCGAGGAACCTTCCCAGGCACCATCCTGACGAAGGTTCTTTGTTTTACTCCGAAGGGGGACTGGCTCTTGGTCCAAAGTATCAGCCATTTAACTTTTGTTGTGGCGGATTTAGACAAGGCGGCTATGTTTTTTGAAAAGGTATTTGATGCGGTCGAGTTTTATAACAGCGGAGGCAAAACCTTTTCTTTAGGCAAGGAGAAGTATCTATCCATCGGAGCCCTATGGATCTGCATCATGGAAGGTGAAAGCCTGCCATCAAGGACATATAATCATGTAGCATTCCAGATTGCCGATGCCGATCTTGAGATGTATGAGGAGCGTATAAAGTCGCTTGGTTTGGAGATCCGCCCTTCCCGGCCACGAGTACCCGAAGAGGGCAGGTCGCTGTATTTCTATGATTACGATAATCACTTGTTCGAGCTGCATGCCGGAACACTCGAAAACCGCATGCAGCGGTATATGCGCCCAGATTAAAATAGGATGACCGTCATCAAAAACCGGATTTTTTCCGGACGCTTTTTGCAGAAATCCGATATATACTGATAGTAGTGAAAACTGAAAACGGCCAAGCCTTCGTGGGAGACAATCCTGTGAAGGCTTTTTCTTTGCCCGAATTGAGGTGACGATCAATGCCCAGGAAACCCAAGCGGCCCTGCAGTGCCCCGGGCTGCCCGGCATTGACTGATGGACAGTATTGCGAGCGCCATCAGACCGAGGTGACCCGGGCCTACAACCAGCAGCGTGATCCTGACGTCAAGAGGCTCTACGGCAGCCGCTGGCAGCGAACCCGCAAGTATTACCTGGCCGCCCATCCCCTGTGCAAAAAATGCCTGGCAGAGGAACGACTGGTCCCGGCTATCGAGGTCGATCATATTCTGCCCCACAAGGGTGACCATAATATATTCTGGGATGAAACTAACTGGCAGGCACTCTGCAAGCCCTGCCATTCGAGAAAAACGGCTAAAGAAGACGGCCGGTGTGGTTAGCTGTGGGTTAGTCACGTTTAGGATCATCCTGCCCCAAGATGTCATCGTTGCTGAAGGCTTTTTCCTCTCCCCGGGCAGCGCGGCGGGCTTCATCCAGCAAGGCTTCAACAGCGGGCCGGATTTTACGGCGCACCGCTTTGAATTCGTGCAGGAGTTGCTCTCCAGAAAAACCACTGGCTATTAAGTCGGCCAGGATCTCCTCATCGAAACTATCGTTTTTGCTCAGGCGCTCTTCGCGGGCCATTTCAAGAGTCGCGTCGCCTGGCAGAATGCCGGTCAGGGAATGCACTATATCCTCGCGATCAGAAGATATCCTGGTGGCCTCTTCATCGGCAGTCAAATCCTCCATCAATCCACTGACGCGGTCATAGCCTTTGCTCATGTTGCGGTTGTTATTGACATCATCAATGGCAGCCAGGGTCTCCGCGTTGGGATTATCGATACGAAGTTCAAAAGGAATGCCGCCATACCTGACACAATGGCGCAGGAATATATTTATTGCCGATGACATGCTCAATCCTAACTCGTGAAAGATTGCTTCGGCATCGCGTTTCAATTCCTCGTCGACCCGGATGTTAAGATTGGTTGTTTTACCCATGGTGTCATCCCCTCTCTACTTTGGATGATATAGTGTCAGAGAGAACTATTCAAGCAAATGCCAGGAAACGCTTTACTTTGTCATTACATATCAATGAATTCCGCCCAGGGGGGATAAATTCCTCCAGGATTTGGAAGAAAAGAACGGGCGGCTGGTAACGCGCGAAAAAATCAGTGTTCAAACGGGGGATTGACCCCGTGTCAGCGAGGAGGTGAGGCTTGTGGAGGAAAAGATCGCTCACGGCGGCCAGCCGGTGCTGCGCTGGATGATGGACAATATCTTCGTTCGGACCGACCCGGCGGGAAATATTTAGCCCGACAAAGAAAAGAGCACCGAGCGCATTGACGGCGTGGTGGCTCTTATCATGGCCCTGGACCGGGCGCTGCGCCACCAGGAAGGTGGCAGCGTGTATAATGGCCGCGGGCTGCTGATTTTGTGATCTGGCATTTACGCCGATTCTTCTGCATAATGCATCAGCATAAAAGTGCAGAACACGTTCGAATTGTGCAGAAAGAAGAGTCTCATTCTGCCCCGTCCAGATTGCTTTCTGCATATTTTAATGCTACCATTATGCAGAACAGGTGCATTTTAGCCAGAACGGAGGCCGGACGATGAGAACCTTCGATTACTCAACCCTTCCCGGTGAATTGATGAACCACGAAATAATGAATCTGGTTTCTGCTATTCATGAATACAAGGGAAAGCAAGAGCTCTTCATTGAGGCGAAACCCGATGTTTTAGGCGCCATGCTGGAAATTGCCATCATCCAGAGTACCGGAGCCTCAAACCGAATCGAAGGGATCTACACATCCAACGAGCGTTTGGATGCGCTGGTCAAGCAGGGAGCCGAGCCCCGCAACCGCTCCGAGCGGGAAATTACCGGGTACCGCCAGGTTTTGAGTGCAATCCATGAAAGCTACGAATACATGGTGCCTCGTTCCGACGTGATTCTCCAGTTGCACCGGGATCTGTACAGTTTCAATCCCGGTTCCAACAGCGGCAGATACAAGAATTCCGATAACGTTATTACGGAAACCGACGCCAGCGGCCGCACCCAGGTGCGTTTTCAACCTCTGTCAGCCTTTGAAACGCCGGATGCCATGGACCGGCTGACCAGCACCTTCATTGAGGCCATTAACGCTGACAAATACGATCCGTTGCTGCTTATATCGATGTTTATCCTGGACTTTCTTTGTATTCACCCGTTCAATGACGGCAACGGAAGAATGAGCCGCCTGTTGACCCTGCTTATGCTTTACCGGTCGGGCTCTATCGTGGGCAAGTACATCAGCATTGAGACGATTATCGAAAACACCAGGGATAGCTATTACCAGGCATTGCAGGACAGCTCCAGCGGCTGGTGTGAGGAAACCAACGCCTATCTGCCCTTCGTCAGGTACTACCTGGAAGTCATATTGAGTGCCTGCCGGGAATTTGCGTCCCGGGTGGAGCTGATGCAAAACCGGAATCTATCCAAGCCAGATCGGATCCGGCTGCTCTTTGACAACAGCCTGCAGAAGCTTTCCAAACGCATGATCCTGGAAAAGTGCCCGGATATCAGCACCTCAACGGTGGAAATCACCCTGGCTGCGCTGCTGAAAGAAGGATATATCACCAAGATTGGCGCCGGTAAGAACACTGCCTATATCCGCAATATTGAATAATTCGGCTACGTTGGGTAGTGACCATCGATGAGGCGATTGCGCCGATAATTGATGCGGGCGGTTGATTTCATTACCCGAGGAGAGTCTCTTACAGTCGAATTTATCAGAATCGGAGGTGCACCTAATGGCGGATAATACGCCCCTTGATTTGAAGCAATCCCCGGACAAACCTTTGTCTATCGATACTCTTTCCAATGAGCAGTTCGATGGGGAAATCGAGAAAGGAATGGCTGATCTAGCCGAAGACAGAGTCGTATCTTCTGATGATGTCACCGAAAAGATGAGCAGAAGTTTTCAAAGCGTGGATGAAATGGCCGAAAGGATCCTGAAATAAAATCTGACAGCATTCAAAACACTGGCCAAGTAATCGCCTTCTCAATAAACCAGCTCGAATTAGTGACCGCACCTGTTGACAGCAGGTGCTTTTTTAATGCCCAACTGGAGGTAAAACCATGAAAATACCCTTTCTGACCAGGGTCCGGGAAGAGCATTGCGGTACACAGAGTCATGCGAAAATACTGCGTAATCAGCTCCGAAGCGTTCTACCGCTTCTTCGATCTCATAACAATAAGACATGATACGCCTTATGATATCGGCGTTACGATCAATTTCCATATACCAGAACCTCTTCGTCACGAATACGACTGAGGAAATCTTCTTCCAGGCTGCCGGTGGTCAGAATGTCCACCCTGGTCTGCAGGGCTTCTTCAATTTCCGTATATAAGCCGCATAGAGCAAACAATCCTTGGAGGGAGCCTTTGTCCACGCGCAAATCAATATCACTTTCGTCGTTTACGTCACGGGGGTGCGGACAAAATCCTGAACTTATGAAAGACAGGAGGGTGTCCGTATGTATTCAAGAAACGAGCGGATGAAGGCAATTGAGCTGTACATCAAGTATGACAAAACTATAGCGGCTGTAATTCGCGAACTTGGCTATCCGAACCGCGGGTCATTGCCCAGGTGGTATAAAGCATATCTCAAAGAACAGGAGACTGGTGCCTTGTGGGATAAGTATTCACGGCACCCAAGATTTTCCGAAGAGCAGAAGCTAGCTGCAGTAACCCATTTTCTCGAGCATGGTCGCAATCTATCAAGGACCGTTAGGCTGATGGGGTATCCGTCAAAAGAGACTCTTCGGAAGTGGTGCGATGAACTGGCGCCGGAATGTCGTAAAAAGCGTGTAGGTGGGCTACAATACACAGAAGAGCAGAAGAAAGAAGCCGTGATTGCTCTATGTACTAGAAACGGCAGTGCTAAAGCAATAGCCAGGGAATATGGCGTCTCACGAGAAGCGCTATACAACTGGAAAAAGGGTCTGCTCGGCAAGGAGGATAGCACAGAAATGCCTAAAGCCGAGGCGCAACCGCTAAACAATGAAAAAGATGCCCTTTTATCCGAAATCGCATCGCTGAAACGCCAGATTAAAGGATTGAAGCTAGAAAAGGCGATTCTCGAGGGGACAGCAGAAATTTTAAAAAAAGACCCGGGCGTCGTACCGACGAACCTAACAAACAAAGAGAAGGTGATTCTGGCCGACGCCCTGATAGATGAGTATCCGTTGACTGAAGTGCTTACCCACCTACAAATGGCACGCAGTACATACTTCTACCATAGGAAAATCGTGTCTATGCCAGGTAAATATGATGAACTGCGGAGACGCATTGTAGAGTTGTTTGATGAGAACGGTAGGAGATATGGTTACCGTCGCATCCATGCTTTGCTTGTGAGAGAAAAAACACGCATTTCCGAAAAAGTAGTGCGGCGCTTAATGGGAGAATCCGGGCTTGAAGTGTTTCAAAGAAAGAGGCGGAAATATTGTTCGTATCAAGGTGAGGATAATCCCGGTGCAGATAATATAATCGAGCGTAATTTTAATGCTGATGCACCAAACCTAAAATGGCTTACAGACATCACCGAGTTCTCCATACCGGCGGGGAAAATATATCTGTCTCCAATTGTAGATTGCTTCGATGGTTTGCTACCGAGTTGGTCTATTGGAACCAACCCCGATGCTGCTTTGGTCAACAGCATGCTTGATCGTGCGACGGAAACCCTAATAGAAGGCGAGTATCCGTTAGTGCACTCCGATCGAGGTAGTCATTATCGCTGGCCTGGCTGGATATCGCGAATGCACAACGCAGGCCTCCAACGATCAATGTCAAAGAAGGGCTGCTCTCCCGACAATGCCGCGTGTGAGGGATTTTTCGGGAGACTTAAAAACGAGATGTTCTACAATAGATCTTGGGTTGGCGTAGATATCGAGGAGTTTATAGACGTCCTAGATAAATATCTTGTCTGGTACAATGAAAAGCGTATCAAAATCTCATTGGGTGCAATGAGTCCCGTAGAGTATAGGCGAAGTCTGGGGTTGACTGCCTAATCAGTCCAAGAAAAGGTCCGCACCCCCGCTGGTACATTTTTAGGCTAGCATTAACACCCGGCTGCGGAAAGGAAACGGGACATGGGCCATGACGCACATTATTGTCAGGCTGACGGCTGATCGGCAGCAACTGAAGCACCGCTTCAGCTCGGACAACCAGCGGGAGGAAAGCATTGACGCTCAGCTCCGAGCTATCAAGGATTATGCTGACAAAAACGGCATTGTTGTCATTGCTGAGTATGTGGACAAGGCGCGGTCAGCTACTACCAATGACCGTCCCCAGTTTCTGCAGATGCTGGCAGACAGCCACCGGGAACGCTTCAATGTTGTTCTGGTCCACAAGTTGGACCGCTTTGCCCACAACCGCCATGACAGCATCGGCTGCCGGATGGAGCTCAAGAAAAACGGCGTTTCTCTGATCAGCGTGCTGGAATACCTGGATGAGGACAGCCCCGAGAGCATCATCCTGGAATCGGTGCTAGAGGCCATGGCAGGGATGGAATTGTGGCTAATGCTAGTGGAGGCAGGGGGAATCGAACTCCCGTCCGAAAGAAAGACCAGCCCAGTCTCTCCGAGCGCAGTCCCCGATTTGAGTTTCGCCTTTCAGACGCCCGAGGACGGGCTTCGTCCGGCTAGCCTCAATTATTTTCCCCTGTAGATCCCTTGAGACTCAAGATCAGAGGGTACCCTCACTGTGTGACGCCCTGCACCGAGCCGCGAGGAAACTCATCTTAATCAAGCATACAGACGCCTTCCCCTGGGTTTGGGGATCTCACGCCCCATTATAGATGCTGTTTCAAGCCATTCATCGATTATCAATTGAATATTTTGAAGTGCTTCAACCGGTGATTTGCCATCAGCAGCACATCCGGGAAGCTCTGGCACTTCAGCTATAAAAGCATCATCGTCCTGGCTCCAATAAATAATAATTTCGTATTTATGCATCTTCCAAATCCCCCAGTTTGTACTTAATAATAATGTTCCGGACCTGTTTCACCTGGTACGGTTTAGCCTTTACTCCGTCAGGTTGGATGTTGATGATTTCTCCCACATCGGATCTGGAAAAAATGTGATGATCTCCTCTAATACGCTCATCAAATCCGAAATGTTGAAGCATCATACATAAATCCGCGAAAGAAATATTCTTGTCCACTGCTCCGGATAATATTTTAATTATGAGTTTTTGAATCTGACTCACAAAAGCAACACCTATCTTCTATCCTGCTTTCAGTACCTTGTTATTATTATAAACGGATTCGATTGCCCCTGAAAGGAAAAAGGATCCGGCGGATAAATATCAGCAGATCCTTGCATATCTTTTAATGGTGGAGGCGGGGCTGACAATGATAAAGCCACAATCCTCGGTAATCCGGCGCTTCAGATCCTGCGGGTTGGGAAGGGGGAGTTGAAGATCAAGTATCAGGCCATGTAATCCCTGCCGATACTATAGATAATGGTTACTCTGCATCTCGACAAAGCCAACTACTAATTCGTTTATCCATTACACCTTTAACCTATCCAGGACCTTATTAGCTATTGCAGCCTTCATGCACCAGGTGCTGAAATGATAAATACGGCCATTGATGCCGGATTTATCCTAATATTTGTCAACCGCTAATGAAGTCGTGAATCTGTGCAGCAAACTGGCAGTATGGGCACTTAATATGCGAATGATTCGGAGCGGCAGGATGTATCAAGTTTCTAATTTTGCCTTTATATAAATGATATAAAGTCGACTCATTAATAAAAGCCTGCTCTGGACCAGGATGAACGAAATAGTCGAAATACGCGGCTTTCCGTAAAAAGGGGTGCGTTACCAGCCGCCTACGAAGGTCGTGGTCAGAACGCCCGCAGTATATGGGAACAGCTCTCTTGCCATCAATTGTATACAGCATATAGCTTCCAACAACTTGTTCCGGTATGAGTGCCCTGACCATCCATGGTTTAAATACGTACAGCCGGCGCCCCATTATGCTACACCTCGCCATAGCTTCAAGGCTTGTTTCCGGGATCGGCTGATCCGGACCCTGGCATTTTTTACAGAAGTGGATAATAATGATGCAATATCCTCGGCCTCGAAACCCTCTAAAAGGTGTACCAAGACTTCCTTGTCACCGGGGTTCAGGTTTGATTTTTCAATGAAATCTTTGATCTCCATCACGAGATGCTCATAGGAATCATTGCTTGGGGCATAATCCATAATATCGGGGCAATGAACCCAGAACTTTTCCCGCCCTACAAGGACCTTGCGTGCGTTTCCCATAGCGCAGTTAGCTAGCTTGGCTGGTTCGCCCTGCCGGTGCTGATTGTTAAGAAGGTCATCAATAGCGCGATCACACAGTTCTTGGTGGTAGATGTCGGAGATGTGAAACGATTTCTCCTGAAGAAGTTTGATAGCTGCATAGACACAATAAGACATACTCTTTTCCTCCTTTTTTATGGCCGGCAACTATAGCTCGGACATAAGGTCGAATATTTTTACTTTGCAATTCTGTATTACCGTCCATGGATCGGGAATACATTACATAGTCAAATTAGCGTATCATATTATTTACACAAAAGATATGGAACCAACGTCATGATTTGCTCAGCAAGCACGCTGGGTTAATCTTGCACCCTCTCTCACTTATTATGGGGGGTGTGACACTCGAAAATTTCACAGCTATTAAAATAGGCACCCTAAGGTGCCCAGACTCGTCGAATATATCGGACAGTTGCCTGTGTCTTCTAATTAAAAGTCAAAGTCTTCAGATAAAAGCTCCCGGACATACGCTGCAGTGAATTGCCCCCAATAATTTCTCAAATCAGAATAAACTCGATCTGGATCCGGATGCATGTTTTCTGCTTTGGCATAAGCCATGATGAGTACATCGATCGCGTTTTGAACTAGTCGTGCAACGCGCCTCGTTTCCGTTACATCAATCGTAGATGGTTCTTGATTGGCCAAGTTTTTTATTGCTCTATATACTTTTGCTATAAAGATATGTCGCTCATTAATTCGAATAATTGAAGAGCCATTGTAATGAGTAAGTTCCAGAAAGTTCGAACCGGGCCAAGAAGAATCAATCATTGTTATTGCTTGAGTTTCAACCTTTGCTTTTAATTCTTCGACTCTTTTTGGTTCCTGTGCAATATCGATGTCTAGATCTTCTATTAACAAATCCAGAATGCCCTTTATTGATTCTCCAGAATCGCCACGCCCCTTGGGATTGGTCTCTTCTGCTCTCGTCACAGCTTTTGTAGAGACAAGATGTTCCTCTTCTTTTCTTTTGTTTTTCTTATCAGTTTTCTCCCAAGGGACTCTAATTTCCTTTCGATATTCAGTGACAGGCTTTATAAGAGCTTTTTGAATTTTTGTATATAGTTTATCAACAGGTTGAGCACCTCTTTTTACGTTTCGTACTTGAAAATATTCATCCAATGTTCCCGGGAAACTTACTTCGATACCGATAAACCTATCTACCTTTTCTATACCGTTGGGAAGGATTCTTGGAATCTGATCATAGTATATTTCTCGACCATTTCTTAGTATACTTATACACCCTTGATTGTCCGGAATTTTAAGGGGTGCGAAACGTTTGGCACTGCCCTTCCAACCTCCTTCACCTTCCACTCGTCTCACTATTTCTGGATAAAGAGAAACGGTAATAAGAATTTCGGTGCCGTCGATGTCTATTGTAGTAGTTTCGCTTTTATCAGCCGTCCATTTATCTTCACCAAAAATATTAGTTACAAATGGACTTTCCAACGAGAAAAGTGGATCACACAGTTCAACTACCTTTCCATTAAGTTCAATAACAAATCCATTACTTATAAACTTACGATATGCTCTAGCAAGAAACTGCATGAGTTCACTTTCTTTTTGGTTCAAAGACTGGCCGTATCTACCACCATGCACCAATCGGTCGACTTTTGACCAAACAACAATTGTCCAAGAATCAAATTGATTTCCGCTCTTATCGAGGATACTGGAGAGATACTGATCTGGGACTGCTTCGACTACTTTTGCTTCAATGAATTGCTGTTCGTTATTAGAAACCATGTCCAAATCCACGAAAGAATGATAAATTTGTTGGTGTCCTTTAGGTTTGGTATAGAATTCCAGTCTTCGAGCCTGGCTTAGTGCAGCTAGTTTTACACCAACGCCGTATCGTCCTAGTCCTGTTCTTTGGTTATATCTGGTGGAATAACCCAATTGTAAGACAGAAGCTAAAATATTCGGTTCAATGCCTATGCCGTTATCGCCGAACACTAATGCTTCAATCACATCTCCCTTATTATTTCTTAATGCGTTGATTCTGATTGTAGTAGCCCGTGCTTCCCACGAATTATCAACGCACTCCCCAACAGCTGTAGGTAAATCGAATCCTGAGTCTCGAAAGCTCTCCAATGCTTTATCAACCAAGACGATATCAACCGGATCACCCATAGAGACATTTGTTTTACTTTTAATAACCATGAAATACTCCTCCTTATGGTGTTCAGGTTACCTTTGACCTGAACCCTTTTTATTAGGCTTTGCTCTGAAAGATAAACTTTTTATCATTCAGGCATTTGCCTTTTCATTTTATATGGGGTGTATCTAATGCAAATATTTCGTCAACAACAGAAAATACCCCTTGGTTAATTACCAACCAAGGAGCTTTTTCTTTATAAATTGAGTATTAAGGCTATTTGATGGCAATATACTGAATCGGTTCCAGATGAAATTTATTACGAAGTGAACCTTTTTCTATATATAAGCCCTCAATACTATTGGTTGTTATATCGAAACCATAGACACGATATAGATAGTACTGTTCCAGATTTATTTCCGAAAACGCCAACTCCCTTCTTGAAATATAAAAGGGGGTATTAGCACTACCCGAAGTCGTCTTAACCTCTATATACTTAATGCCTCCATCTAAATCATAAGACAGTATGTCGTAACCAGCGCCATCTCCTTCGATTTCTGAAGTATGAACAACTCTCTCGGCAAGGTCCGGGCGACCCTTGATGAGCAAATACTCTTTTTCAAGGGCTAGTATCTTTCTTTCGCCAGATTCGCCTATTATTTTGTTACTTTGAGACATTCCCTCAAAATCGATTTTATTTCCACCGAAATGGATGATCGTGGAATCTGACTGAACTGCTGGACTGCAGCTCGGCGGTGCAGCTATTTTCAACTCGATTTCTGTTTGAATTTCTATCGGTGGTTTCAGAGTAATTTCGTATACGCGGCCATTATCACTGATTGAGGTGAAGATAACGGAAGGAACACTGTTTGTTTTTAGACGCCCGTTTTGAGCCGCTGTAAAGCTATCCTTAAAGGCTACTTCCAACAGTTTTGAAAATGAACTGAACCAGAATAGTTCTGTGCGGTGGCTAGATTGAACCTCCCTATTAATATAAGCAGAGTGGTCCTTACCATTATGCTTGAGTATCAAATCTATCCGTTGACCTGGCAGCATATCGTCTATCTTGAAGATGGAACGTACAGCTTTGGGAATACGCGTACTTCTGTGTAAAAATGCAGTTTTGTCTAGATGTTTGATAACCTCTTCTGGTGAGCAGATGGTCCATGAATAGTGGGATTCAGAGCTCGCTAGTCCATTTTCGGTCGTTTCATTATCCAAATTCATTTACCTCCTTTTGAGTCCATTCATCCCAATTGACTGCCTTGAAATTCCACTGGTTATGTAACGCTTCAGTAACACACTGTTATTATTTGGTATAAGTATATATACGAGAATTGACAAAACCCACTTTGCCACTATAATAATACTATCTTACGTACGTAGGCGATGACAAATATGCCCAATAATTTCACTTATACATTTCCGGCGGTCAGGGGCTGTCAAGCGAAAAAAGAATACTATGTGGCTATGTGCCCATTGAAGCTAGTGCCCAGATTGTTCATCTTTGACGAAGAAAGTGTGCCAGCCGAATACCGGGCTCAACGTTTGATTAACCGCGCGCGAATTCCGGCTTTGACACGCTATATTACCGAAAATCTTGGTGATTACGTTTTTTCATCGCTAACTGCTTCAATTGATGGTGAACTATCATTTGAAGCCATTAGTGCCGGGGAACCTAACATCGGCAAACTAATCGTATCTATGGATGCTTCATTTATTATTAATGACGGCCAGCATCGTCGCGCTGCCATCGAAGAAGCCCTCCGATTAAATCCAGAGTTAGGCAATGAGACAATCTCGGTGGTATTTTATCAGGACCAAGGATTAGTAAAAAGTCAGCAGATGTTCGCCGACCTTAACCAACACGCAGTCAACACCACCCGGTCTATCGGGATTTTATATGACTCACGCAACGATTTGGCTTTGTTGACTAAAGAGATCATCGTTAATAATCCTCTGCTGAACCGCTTTACTGACAAGGAAAAACCTTCGCTATCAAAATTTTCCAATAAAATTTTCACTTTAAGTAATATATATAGTACAAACCAACAGCTAATACTGCATTCAGGCATTCCTGAAGGAAAAAATAAGAAAATGCTTACCGACTTTTGGGCGATATTGTGTGATAACATATCCGAATGGAAGCAAGTGCGCGACAAAACAATGAATGCGAGTGAACTGCGATCCCATTATGTACATTCCCATGGTGTGGTAATCGAAGCCATCGGCATGGTAGCCGCGTTTCTATGGAAAAATGAGTATTCCAATTGGGCCGACTACATACGTGAACTGGACCACGTTGACTGGAGCCGAAGCAACACGACTGACTGGGAAGGCCGAGTTTTCGATACTAACGGCAAAATTTCAAAAAGCAAAAGCAATGTAAACATGACTTGCGCAAGGATCAAACAACTACTCAAAATTTAATAATGAAAATACGAATAATCTTGGGAATGTCGAGATAACATATCAAATGCTCTTCCTGGGTGTCCTGCTAACGCATAAATACCTACATGTCATTATTTTGAACTGTAATAATTAAAACTCTATATTCATATCACCAAGTATTGAACGGTCCAGAGATGATGAATTATCAGATTCTCGGCTCAAAATGAAGTCGATCAAGTTGTCGAGTGGATTGCCGGGACGGTCTAACACTTTATCCTTAATTATATCGAGGCCAGCGTTGGCGTATTCCTCAAGGGTTTTAAACTTCTGATCAGTCATCTCATCAGTATCCAAGAGTATTTCGAAATTACCACTATCGCATAGGGCGATTGCATTGAGCATTGCCTGGTCAGTTGCCCCGCTGAAGACCTCCCAGGCAATTTGTTCTCCTCCGCTTGCTAGCTGTTCCTGTTTCTTCAAATTGTATCCAAGTATTGCCGCCATCATAAACACGTCTTTGAACGTCACAAAGGGAGCGTCATCGCTTGAAGCTAGCTGTCTAAATATCTCTTCCTTGTCTTTAGACCTTTTAAATCTAGTAGCCATTTACTGCGCCTCCCTTATTTCTGTAAACTCATAGGTAACACCAGCAGAAGTATTCGGGGCGAAATTCCGCAAATAATAATGACTGGCAACCTTGGGATTCAATTCTTTTTCAACTTCTCCCTGCCATTGGGAATCAGTGACCATAACAACTACCTGGCGAGCTAACGTAGGTATGCCATCGGCAATCCGAGAACGGTGGTCCGGATCAAGAGCTCCGAAGGGGGAATCCATTACAATTGGAAATATCCCGCCCCGGAAGAATCGGTTCTGGCCTTTCTCACCTTGAACACGAGCTAGATCAACTAGGGCACCAATGAAAGCCAGGCTGGTGATTTGCCGTTCCCCTTGTGACATGGCTACATTTTTTTCATCGTCACCAGAATCTTTAATTATTTGAAGCATGTAATCGTCATTCAGGCGGGCATGATATCCCTTTCTCATAAAGTTCGCATATACATCATTAATCCGATTTTGAAGGTCGTTTTTAACCTTGCTTGCAAGTGCATGATGAAGACTCATAAACGCCTCTTTGGCATCAAGGCATGCTTCCATTCTCTTTTTGGCAAGAGCTACCTGGCTTTCGGCTGCTTCGCATTGATTGATTTCCTTAGTCTTCGCTAGAAGGCTTTTCTGCAAGTCGGTAATTTCTTTTTCCAAACGGCCAAGCTTTTTGTTAGCATCCTCAATTTCATCTTCTAGCTCTTTGCGTTTTCGTTCAAGGTCCCTAATTTCTTCAGAGTCCTTACCGCTCAATTTGGCCCCGATTTCATCCAGTTGTTCGTTGACAGAGGTAAGGTCCTTTCTATATTTAGCCCGAATATCCATGTAGTCTTTGAGTGATGTGAACAAATCAATGCGGTATTTAGTCATATTTTTAATATCAGCGCTGACCTGAAGAACCTTATCTTCCATTACCTGGCTTGTGGCTTTGGTAAGCCATTGTGCCACTGTTGTATAATGGTCGCTTCCTTCCACGAGTGGATTACCGCAAATACACTTCCCGGCTTCGAGGAGGTCTTTCACAAACTGTTCTTTAATCCCAGATGGTACTTCACCGCGAGAACGCTTTTCTTCAAGAAATGCGTGGGCCTGAACGGTGATCTCGTCCGAAAAGGCTAAATAACCTTGAGTGCTAGCAACGATTTTGAGCTTTTTATCAATATCAGCGATGTTTTTTTGAATAGAGGCTTTTTGCATGTCCAAGCGATCACGTTCCGCTTGCGCTTGGCGGGTTTCCTCAACCTGTCTGAAGCGTTCATTCACTTTATTTTTTTGCAGTTGGCTGGCTTTTTTATTTTCTATTGTTTCTGCTTGGCGGCGGCGGCATTCCTTTTCTTGGTCCTCAAGGGCTTCCCGCTCGTTTATTAATTGTTGAAGCTTGGTGTCGGCTGATTTCTTCACTTCAGTAGCAAATATGCGTCTTACATCATCGAGATGGTCCTGGGCGCGTTCGAGTGCTTCTAACCCCATAATGGTTTTGATGGCTTCCTTAATGTCATCAGCACCGCTTTCTTTGGATAAATTATCAATACGCTCACCGTCAAAAAAGAAATAAGAACTCATCTTATCTGGCATAATTTGGTTGATCATAACCTGTGGATTGCCAGCGCTCTTGCTTTCACCGGTTTCTTCAATGTAATTGATTTCAAATACGGGATAAGATACAACGAATCGCCCGTTCTGTTTTTTACCAATAATGCTGCGCGACACTGTGTAATCACGATTTTCGTCTCGAAACTTAATCTCGACAGAGCATTCCAATTCTTGTCCATCAGGAGTTTCGCCTTCAGCCCTTTCGCTAATAATTGCTTCCGGTTTTGGAAGGTTGATTTGACCATAGAAACACCATAAAAATGCATTAAGTAAAGAAGTCTTTCCCGATCCGTTTTCTCCGTGGATGACTGTTACGTTTTTTTCTCGGTCTTTTGAGAAGCGAATAGTTTGCGTTCCATAATATTGGCGAAAATTCTTTACGCGTATGGAATCTAAAATCAAGATTTGATCACCTCTTTCACGATTTTGGCGATTTCGTCTTTAATCCCATGTGGTTTTTTATGATGGATATTGGCATGTTCTAACTCAATTACCCGAGATACGATCTTTCGAATTTCCGTGGGCATTTCCTCTAAAACCTCTTTAATGTCTCGCACTGGCGCTTTTACAGTCACTACATCCAACTCCTTCCGGTTAATAATCTAACAGATTATACTTTTCAGCTATTTCCATAATACTCAGTTTGGCGACAGGTCCATTCACAGCCAGAACCGCAAATTCCCGGAACCGGCGCAGTTCTCTTTTCATGAGATTTCGTTCCATATTAAATACTGCGGGTTCCAAATGGGATATTTCATCCAATCCACTAGGTACGACAATGAAATCATGGATAAAGGCATGCTTTTTCCCGGGGAAACGGCGTAGAATACGCCCTCTGCGCTGCACGAACTCTCTTGGATTAGTACTGCTGCTCATAATAAATGCGGTTTGAGTTGCAGGCACGTCTACACCTTCATCTAGACAGCGAATAGCTACCAATCCTTGCAGATTGCCGCTTTCAAAACGATTCAGCAAATCACTTCGTTCATCAGTCTTCTCTTCGGAAGTAAAAGGATGTACCCGCATACCAAGCTTTTTGCCTAACAGTTGAATGACCCTTTCAATCTGACGTTCACCATCAGTTTTAGCATCACCGCAGTAAAAAATAGTATGGCTGGATTGAGCTTGATCGCGCATTATTTCTTCCAGAACTACCAGCTTATTCTCGGCCCTACTCACTAGACGTGATCGTTTAATCAGCAACAGCTTAAGGGATTCGTCATCGAGATCAAGCTTACCTGAAAAAGCTGTAAGCTTGGTAATTGCTCGACTGATCTTCCAGTATTCTTCATTTTCATCATCGGTAAGATATACGAGGTGCGGGTAATAGTAATATGGTGTTAAGTAACCTTCTGCGATGGCTTCCTTCAGTCCGAATCGGAATATAATGCCGTTCTCAAAATAATCCTTTAATGCTTGTGTACCTTCTTCGTCATACCATCGTTCTGGGGTAGCTGACAAGCCCAGTCTAAAAGGAATATAATCAGGCAAACGGCTATAGGTCTTGGCAGCCCCTAAATTGTGAGCTTCGTCGGCAATCAACATAATGGGACCTTTTATGTTCGCTATCGAATTCTGAAAAGCATCGGACACAAAACTGTCATTTGTTGTAATAATGCTTACAGCCTGCGTTACACCAATATTGTAGTTCACTATTTCCGCGTTAAGCTTTTCTTCCCAGATGCCTCGGCTTTTATAACATAGTATAGGTGTAAATCCAAATAACCGACACTCCCGAGCCCACTGTGTAACAAGATGCTGATAGGGGCAAATAATAATGACCGCCAAACGGCCAAGACCTTCGAAAAGCTTCACAGAAGCGGCCATAGCTGTGACGGTTTTGCCTGTGCCAGTCGCCATTTCCAGTAGCCCCCGCCCCTTGGCGGTATTTATCCATGTAATAATCGCCTTTTTCTGATAATCGCGCAATTCTATGTTCGATGGTATGAACGGGACAGAAGGCTTCTCATCTTCAACCGAGGTGCCTTTATCAAAAATCAATCGTTCGCTATGGGGCGGTATGGGTACATATTTATCGATAATTTTCATTAAATCTAGAGAGAAATCAGAAACATCATCCGAATCCCATAAATTATCAAACCACTTGGATAAGCTAGGATAACTATCTTTGGTCAATACATTTAACTCGCTGTTTCCTAGAAAACCAGCTCTACTGAAGTTACTAGAGCCAATTATTGCATAACCGTCATATTGATCCTGGCGACCAATCATATATGCTTTTGCATGAAAATAGTCCGCTGGGCCAGTATATACTCTGACATGAACCTGGCCTGCTGCGATGAGGTCCCGTAGCATGTAAGCTGATACAGAAAGGTGCGGTTCAGATGCCAGATCACATATTTCTGCCTGGAGGGCATCAAATGGGGGTTTCCCAATTGTGCTGTGCCCACAAAGTCCAGCATCGATTTCCTGAACGGTATTAAAATCTGTCTGGTTTCCTATTATGATACGCACAGTACTTTGCATGGCGATCTGATTGAAGCTTTCTCTAATTAAATGATATCCACTAACGAAGAAATACCCTACCGCTATGTCCAGTTTGAGTCCTTGGGGCATTAATTGAGTTAAAGCCTCCACCATGGTAATGCCACGGTTATCAATAACACGATTTTCATGAACAGATATCATATTTCCTCCCACATTGCCACGGACCAACAAATTACAATTCTGCCATCAGCAGATCTAAGTACTCGTCAATTAGTTCAACTTCATCTGCATCTGCATTATTACTTTGTGGTTCCAAGTTCCATTGTTTCAGAGCGAAATACCCGTACGGCAGACACGTAAAATAATCCGAGTTGAAGCTCAATGTCATCAAAATCGAAGATTCCGTAACTGATCTAAACTTGATTACGTAAGCAATAATATCATTAAGCTTTTGTGGAACACCGGCTTGTTTAAGGGATTCTTGTACCAGATCGATGTACCTTCCCACTCTTTCAGCCCCTCGTTCCTTCAGATCGTACTGTCCCTTTATTCCTGTCCAAACGAAATCATCTGGATAGTTACCGATAGCGGCATGAATGCTATGCACAGAATAGTTGGCGGAAAATAGCTCGTTAACAAATCGAGCTATTTCACTATAATGGGCCGGCCCGCCGAGTTTCCGCATCGCACTTAAAATCATGTCTCGTCTGCCACGCGGATTCACTTGGGGCCAACTATCCAGACCAAATCCTCCTGTCCTTACCATCACAAACTTCGGGTGTTCTTCTATACAGCATTCTATGGCACACTCCAAGGCTTCAGGAGCTCCGGTTAACTGACCGTCGAAGGCACTTCCGACCGCTGCAACAATTTGCTCCAACGAGCGAATTTCATTTTCTTGCGTTAAATAGCTCCTTATGGTTTCAATTATTGAGGGATATATAATCTCATTGTCTTTTAGTGCCAACAAACTAGCTTCAGCAGAAACAAACCAGGTTGCATCGGCTGTTATCAAATCGATGAATGCATCAGTATTAATAACGTGCGAAGTATAGGTCTCCTCTAATTGCTGAACTAATTCGGCTTTACTGATGAACCCCCCATTACTAAAGATATGCCTATATATCACAAATCTAATTCCGTAGAAGTTCTTATGAAAGGCTATATTTCTAATCTTTTTCATAGCCTTACTCTCAATTTGACGAATGCGTTCTCGCGTAACTCCCATAGATTGTCCCAGTTCTTCAAGCGTTGATTTACATTCACCTATTACTCCCATACGTTTATAAACGATTTCACGCTCACGATTTCCCAAAGAGCTAAATATGTTGTTTGCAATCTCATCTAGATTCTCGGTTTTGTTGATACCGACTATGCTGTTCAAATGAGATGGCAATGGTGTTGCCAGCATTTCTGGTCTTTCCAACATCAAATCCAATAGGCGTTGAAACAAGCCAGGTTCATGGCAGGCAAGATCCCGAACCATTTCTGGCTCTCGCAACAGGGAAATGATTTCGATATCGAGTGCCGATAGTTCAGCACTGATTTCTTCTAAACATTGAGCTTGAGCAACTTTGACGGGATCTTCGCGTTCATCTTCAGTGGAAACGGACTCTGCCTTGCTCAATATTTCTGGCGGAGCGGTGTAAAATGCCTCATAGGATGTTATGAATAGCTCCCTTTTCGCAACTATTTCATCCACACTTTTCTGCCCTAAACTCCTAATTTTACGCAATTCATTCTCCGAAATTTTGAGCAACAGATACATATTTCCAATTCCAGCCCTAAATAGACCATTGTTTGCTCTCACGGATAAATCAAGCACTGCTACGGGCGTTTCTGATAGTCTTCTGTTTCTGTCGACCAATGAATAAACGATTGGTTGATCTCGCGCCGGTGATTCTGATTGTCTTGGACATTGATTAGCAACTTGAAGCGAAAAAGATTTTATGAATAAATGCTTTTTCGCTTTTATTTCGTCTATACTTTTCTGTCCTAAACTCCAAATATTTCTCAATTCTTCTTCCGATGTCTTGAGCAACGAAAACATATTATCAATTCCAGCTTTTGATAGACCATTATTAGCTCTTACTGATAAATCAAGCACTGATATTGGGATCCCTAATAATTCTTGGTTTCTGTCAAGAATTGAATCAAGGCTAGGTTGTTCTTGGGCTGGTGACGATTTTGATTGTATTAGCTGTTGTTCATCTGTCCAAAGCAAAGGTGTCAAGGATATGACTCGTCGTAGAAAGACTCGCTCCTTAACCTCGCTCTGAATTATCTGTGCTATCAGATCATCATAGCGTATTGACTCCAAACGGTTTACCACCATTTGAATCTCATTATACAAAGATGCTTCCATACTTTGACCGTTCAATATGGACTGAAACATCCTAAATACCTCCGTTAATCCTCTTCGGAATCGTCATTTCGCTGGTTGGGCTTCCGATCCACCTCATCTTGTTTGTCATCGTAATCTATATTCCTAGAATAATTGGAGTTAAGGGTTCCTATATGTAATTCAGGCTCACCTTCATTTCTTTCCCTGGCGTTGATGTCTGTTAATGCTGGTTGTCGTTTACTCATATTGTCAAGAATATCTAGTACTGACATCAATCCCAAATCCTGGCATGCAGATGAAAGGGACATCAAATTCTCGATACTGGCCGGTATCGGATTACCTGGGGCTAACATCACTTCCAGAACATCAGTCCATTCCATATAGGCTACCGCATGTAAAATACTTACATTAATCGCTTCGCCAACTAGTGCATTAATATCAGCTCCATGCATCATCAATAGTCCTATGACTTGGATAATTGGATATGACGTATCGCTATTGTAAACAGCCAATGCACGTGTAATAGCATTCCCTCCGATGGATGACCCCCTTAAATTAGGATCAGCTCCGTGCTCCAGCAAAGACTTCATAATATTAATATTGCGATTTTGAGTTGCTAGGATTAACGGGCAAATTCCGCTGGAACTCTTTTCATTGGAATTGGCTCCATTTTCAAGAAGAAGCTTAACAATGCCGACATGGCATACATGGATCCCCGCTATTAAAGCAGAAATATCCTGTAAGACGCCGTCTTTAAATACAGTAATTTGTGCGTTGGGATCGGCTCCTTTATTGAGCGCGTCTCGAACGGTCAGTTCTTGGCTAGCCATTGCTGCTCTGCAGATAATGGTCTCCCATTCTGAAATTGTTCTTACAGGACGCATGTTGATGTTAGGGGCTTCGGATGCGTGAATTTGAGGGTTATCTATTACGTTTGGCAGACTAAAAGCTAGTTCCTCATTTGGTTCTTTAGACAGCGTGTCATGTATTTCATCGGAAGTCGGTGGTTCCAAGTCGCTTACGTCAGTGGCATGTCCAGCGTTTAGGGTAGGCAGGAAATCGTTGATTTCCAAAGTATTGCCCACAAGGTAATTACGCAATAAGGTGTCAATGCTATAAACGAAACCGTTACCAATGGCATTAAATCTCCATGAATGAAAGTATTTATAGATTTCGCCAATCACCAATACGTTCATTCCCTGCAAACCTTCTTCGGCGGTAAAACTAGCGAGTACCTCACCGCTTTGAGGATCTAAAAACCGAATTTGAACTCTGCTGGCTTCATTGAGCCCTCTATTTTTTATGTATGCTTTCTTTTGATATATGACTAACGATATGCGAGCTACATGAGTTGGAATCTTATTGAGGTTAAACGAAAGAACATGTTCTGAACCCAACGTTTCAGTGAATGCCATTGCTCCAGAGGGATGCGCTTGGCGTTTGAAGCTGACAAGATCGGCAGGATCACGGATCTGCCCTTTGTTTTCTAGAAAAAATGCAGCGAAGGATTGATTGATCGGTTCTGATAAATCCCAGCTAATGGTTAACATAAGCTCCCGAGACATGTAAAAATCAGAGAACTCAAATCTTTGCCCTTTCTGAAGTAGCTTTTCCATTTAACCACCCATTTCTAAAAGAATGCGCCAATTGTTAATCTGTATGTCTTGGTGAAGTAGAGTATCCATAACAAAAGGCCTGTTAATATTTACTCTTTTAACTAATTTTACATATTCGTATTACGTCCCAAGAAATCCTTCTTGTCAAGGTACACTAAAAGATTATTTTCTATGAAGGGGGTGACCCAATTTAGTATAATCCATTGTTCGCCCTATTATTCTCCTCGGTTTCTGCTATTCCTAATCTTAATTGATAACAGTGACAATAAACTGTCATTGTGAAATGTGAATAATGATAGAGGTGTATAAGAATACGGCAATGTCGAAATGTTCATCTATTTGGGAAGTTGACTGACTTAAAACTTTATTTATAATAGACTTAACGCATTACGTACGTAATGCAATGTGATTATATAGGAAATGCGCTTTTTCCTATCTCTGAACGAAAGGAGGCCTGGCCGTGCAAATCAACTTTATGACCTTAACAAATTTCGGACCATATCAGGGTTCCGTGCGCCTTGACTTGCGCCCTGAAGATGAACGTAATATCATCCTTATCGGCGGTCAGAATGGCTCCGGGAAAACTACTCTGCTCGAAGCCTTTAAACTGGCACTTTACGGCCCTCTTGCTTTTGGCTTGAAAAACGTCAATAGTCAGTATCTAAATTACATAGAAGATCGTTTAAATCGTCACGCAATTCGCATTGGCGATAATGAATTTGGGCTGGATATTGATTTTGAACTGCAAAATAGTGGGCGGGTTGATATATTACGAATTTCTCGCCGCTGGTTCCGTTCGTCTGGTCGTATTAAGGAAAGCTTTGAAGTAATTCGAAATGGTGAAGAGATGAGCTCGCGCGAATCGTTCGATTTTATGCACTATTTCCTACATAATTGCCCCCCCTCACTGCTTGATTTCTTTTTCTTTGATGGTGAGCGGCTGAATGACTACTTTCGTGGCACCCGCTTTGAGGAAGAGCTTCGTGACTCGGCACTGAATCTCTTTAACCTGGATGTTTTTTCCACCCTTTCTAAAGACATTACTACCTATATAAAACAGAAAAACACTTATAGCCAGCTTCCTGAAGCTGGACAAAGCTTTCATGAAGCCGAAGAAGCCTTCAACCGCCGGCTACAAGAGCTGAATATCACGGAAGAATCGATACAGCAATTGCGGATCGATGTTGAAGACCGTCGACTGGCGATCAGTGAGCTTGAAAAGGAATTTCGAATTCATGGCGGCCTTCTGGCCGAGGAAAGAGCAGGGCTCAAGACCGAGCTGGCCCGCCTGGAAGATAGGAAAAACACCCTACATGAATGGTGTCGGAACACCATTGCAGAATTGCTACCCTTTTCTATGGTATCCAATTTGTTATCCATGATCACTGAACAGCTACAACTTGAAGAAAACGATAACATCAGGCAGTTGATAACGAAGCAAATCGATGTCAATTCGCTGGAAAAGATACTGTCCGGGCACCCGGCATTTCAGGAATCGGATCTCGAGCCCGCTTCTATTGAGAGTCTAGCTCAAGATATTCGAGAAGCTATTCTGCCAGCCCCACTCGATACCAGCTACCAGCCCATGCATCTCTTAGCCGCGGAAGACAAAGATCAGATCAACAAGATATGCGTAGATGTTAGGGCATTCAAAGGCGAGTCTTTAAACCAGTCTTTCTCCGAAATAGGGCACATAATAGCTGAAATGCAGGATAAACGCAAATCCCTGGAAACCAATGCCAATGACGAAAACCTAGACGCCCTACTAAAGAACATTAAAGAATTACAAGCTAAAAATGAGCAATCTATAAGTCAGCTAGTTAAATTAACCACTCATCTGGATCCCTTGAAACTAAGTGTAGCTGATTCTGAATCATCGCTGGCGGCCGCTCGTAGTAAAATGCAGGCTGCGCAAAAAGATGAAAATGTTTATGGCATAAGTTACCGTGTCAAGGGTATCGCTGATCGTTTTGTGGATCTCCAGCTAACCCAGAAAACCCACCAAATGGGTTTGCTTTTCGGCCAAATGATGTCGCTGCTGATGCGCAAAGACGGTTTTATAACTGGCATGTCCATTGAGCCACACTTCGAAGCCATGGAGCTTATTGGCCAAGACGGTATTATACCGCGTCATCATCTCTCTTCTGGCGAAAAACAGCTATATATTCTATCCCTTATTTGGGCATTGATGCAGGCTTCGCATAAACAACTCCCGTTGGTCTTCGATACTCTAATCGGGCGGCTTGACAGTCAACATAAAAGCGCTGTCCTTGAGAAATTCCTGCCTCGATCAAGCGGTCAAACAATTGTTTTGGCCACGGATACAGAAATCGATAATTTCGATTATGCTCGACTGAAACCATATATAGCTCGCGAGTACGTTATGGAATACCTTATATCCGAACGTCGCGTCCAGATACACCCGGACTGCTTCTTCAGTACATTCGTTCAAGGAGGACCGAATTATGTCTCTCTCTCCTCTTAAGCGTGTCAAGGATTTAACTGCGACAACCGTTGAATTGATACAAAGTGTCTATTTAAAAGACCAACGTCCCTGGGTAGTCGGATACAGCGGCGGCAAGGACTCTACAGGAGTTGTTCAGCTTATTTTTGCGGCCTTAAGCCAATTGCCTCCAGCGAAAAGGCAAAAAAAAGTTTATATTTTGTCTTCCGACACATTGGTCGAGACTCCTGTCATTGTGGACTTTCTCGATAAGAACTTAGAAAAGATAGGTACCGCCGCCAGGGAGCTTAATTTGCCTATTGAGACTGTAAAAGTCAAACCTCCATTTAATAAAACCTTCTGGGTACTAATGCTGGGTAAGGGTTATCCAACACCCCGGCAAAAATTCCGCTGGTGCACCGATCGCTTGAAAATTGAGCCTACCAATGAGTTTGTGCGGGACCGAGTATCGGAGTTCGGCGAAGTTGTGATGGTTATTGGAACACGCAAAGATGAGAGCGCTAGCCGCGCTCAGGTCATGGCCAACCACAAAGTTTCCGGTAGGATTCTTCGCAAGCACAGCTCACTGTCCAATGCTTATGTTCTGGCTCCGATCGAAGACTGGACTACCGACGACATCTGGTCTTATCTGCTTAATTCCTCCTCGCCGTGGGGAGGAGACAATCATGCCCTTTTTACTCTGTATAAGGATTCCAATGCCGGTGAATGCCCCCTAGTGATTGATAAGAGCACCGCTTCCTGCGGCAACAGCCGCTTCGGTTGCTGGGTTTGCACAGTAGTGACGGAAGACAAGTCCTTAATGGGCCTTATTGAAAGCGGTCGACGAGACCTAATACCTTTACTTAAGTATCGCAACTGGCTTCAAGAGATTCGGGACAAAAAGGCCTTCAGGGACAACAAACGTATAAACGGTCGGGTTTATTGGGTCGGAGAAGGTGAGGAAAAGAAGCTGGGCCTGGGTCCTTTCACCCTGGAAGCCCGCAAGGAAATGCTGCGTCGCCTACTGTTAACAGAGCGCGAAGTCGGTTTCCGACTTATTTTGCCAGAGGAACTTATTAACATTCGCCAACTCTGGATTGAACAGGGCGATTGGGGAGATAGCCTACCTCGTATTTATGAAGAGGTCTATACCGAACGGCTAGACTGGTTTTATGATGAACGGCCCTTTTTATTGGGCGAAGAAATGGCCCTGCTCGATCAGTTATGCCAGGAGGCCAATGTCCCACCAGAACTCATGCGCAAGCTATTTACTGCCGAGTTAGATACCTATGGAATTAAGCACCGTCATAACATATACAAGCAAATTGACCGCATTTTGCATGAGGAATGGCTCCATCTGTCTGTTACTGAGGAGGGTAAAAATGCTCTATCTTGACAGCAGCGCCACGACCCCCGTCAAAAGCGAAGTTTTGGAAGCTATGCTGCCATATTTGGCAGAGGAATACGGCAACCCCTCAAGTAAATACTATAACAAGGCCGTCAAGGCCAGAGAGGCAGTTGAACTGGCTCGCAGCCAGGTCGCTGATTTGCTTAAAGTGGAACCCGACGAAGTCATTTTTACAAGCGGAGCCAGCGAAAGCAACAACATGATTATCAAAGGCATGGCGGAACAATGTAATGACAGAGGCCTCCATATCATAACTTCGTGTGTTGAGCATAAATCAGTACTAGAAACATGCAGATATTTGGCGCTTCGTGGTTACGATGTGACCTTTCTACCGGTAGACAACGCCGGCCGGGTGGATCCAGAATCGCTTCGTTCAGAGCTGCGTTCCGACACTATCTTGGTGTCTATACAGTGGGCCAATAATGAAGTCGGCACTATCAATGATATCGAAACAATGGCCGCGTTATGTTTTGAAAACGAAATTGCATTTCATAGCGATGCCACCCAGGTTATTGGCAAGATACCCCTAGCGTTGGATACAATACCTTTGCGTTTCTTATCACTGTCAGCGCATAAATTTCACGGTCCTAAAGGCATTGGCGCCTGCATTATCCGTAAAGATGCTATGGGTTTGAAGACTCAACTGCCCCCACTAATTCATGGCGGTTCACAAGAAAATGGTTACCGTGCAGGCACACATGCTGTACACAATATCGTTGGAATGGGGAAAGCAGCAGAAATAGCGCAGCGTGATTTGACTGAAAACTATAGCCAGGCAAAGGAAGTACATTTCTGGTTAATAAAACAGATACAAGCGGCTATGCCAGTAGTCTGTTTTAATGGTGACTGGCACCACAGCATACCCGGACTAATAAACCTAACAATACCTGGCGTTAGTAACGAAATCCTGGCCATCTGGCTGGGAAAACAGGACATCGCTGTCGCTACCGGTTCGGCCTGCTCAGTCAGCGAACCATCTTATGTCCTGCAGGCCATGGGCTTACCACTAGAACTTATTCGCCAATCAATCCGCATAAGCCTGGATTCAAACCTTGTGAAGGATGATTTGCTCGGATTTATCAGACAATTACAAGAAGCCCTAGCATAGGTCACTTTGGGTCGAAATGCTGGCACGGACATACTTCCGAATAAGAATTATATCGGTAGGCTTGGGAGAGCCGCCATTCCAGGAAGGGGTAAATATATATGCAGTTTCGTTTGCGGACCTCTGCCAAAACGGCCAATGACCTTAAATATTTACAAACTTGTACAAATCTTAATCCCAACGTACTTGCCCGTCTTGCAATCGCCCTATCACTGCTAGATCCATTATCTGTTGAAGATGGGGAAAGCAATAGTGCCGGGCTTGAATTTCAGCGGGCTACTCTCACAGGTAGCAAGGATATATTATATAAGGCTTTAATAATTCAACATGCTGGTCGGCGCTTGACCGACGAGGAATACTTTCCAGACTATATCAAACGCCATCTTGACCGGGGCTGCGCGCTACTAATGAACGAGTATAAATATGCCGGCAACTACGAGCGTATGATCCAAAACCTGGCCTGTGGGAATTAGCATAAAATCGCAAGCAGTTCTTTATTCTATCTTACTCCACACCAAATACGTCATAAGATAATATTTAAACAATTTGGAGTCTGTTTCATACTTCTCTGTTTAAAGCCCTCAAATGATAGCGCTGGAAGTGACAAGAAAGAGGTACCACCTGAACTGCCTGATTGGGTCCAACTCTCTGGCCCCTAGGCTCTGCGGTTAGCGCGACATAAGGTAGCCAATGAAGATTAGCAGGATTTCATATCAATATCCTGTTCGAAATAAATAATTTTTCCCCGCTATTCATATCACTGTCATAAGTCACAAACCCTATCGAAAGAACATATGTTTTTAGGAGTTGACACATCAAATTAGATGGTGTTACCATTTTATTGTACACAAAACTGCGTTACTGCATTTCAGTAATTACACCGCGTGTAAGATCAGGAGCGATGAACATGGATGACAGCAAAGAAACCTTCGGCAGTTACATAAAGTCCCGACGCCTCCGGCTCGAGATGACTGTTCGCGAGATGTCCAAGCGCCTAGAAGTATCCCCGGCCTATCTCAGCGACATAGAAAATGACCGCCGCTATCCTATGGGCAACGACAAAATCGAATTGCTGGTCTCTATTTATAATTTGAATGAGGACGAGCAGGCATTGATGTACGATTTTGCAGGCAGAGCGCGTAAGGAAATCGCGCCGGACCTGCCTAACTACATTATGGAGGAAGATATTGTGAGGGTGGCGCTGCGCCGGGCCAAAAAGGAAGCTACCACAGAGGATTGGAATGAGTTTCTGAACATTTTGGATCGTAAAAAAGGAGACACTTGATGTTGAAATTCGAATGGAAAAAGCATCAAAAAAATCGTATACCGGTAATGAGTTATGTCGAAGCCGAAGATCTTGGCGAAATGCTTATTCAGGATTACAAATCGGAACTGTTACACGAGCCGCAGCCGATCGATTTTGAACACTTCCTTGAGTCCTATTTGAAGACCGATTTACAGTATGCACAGATCTGGTCCGATGAGCCTGGTGATGACATTCTGGGTTTAACTGCCTTCGATGATTATCCCGTACCTATATATAATGACATGCACAAGGCTGTTGTGACGGAGCTTGTTGGGCGGGGCGTAGTGCTGTTAAACAGTAAACTTCTTGAGGACAATGCCGAAGGTCGCCTCCGGTTTACTGCCTTGCATGAAGCCGGTCACTGGTGGTGTCATCAGGAGCATTTTGCCATAGACCTATATCAAGGCAACCTTTTTAGTAGTGCGAAACACCGAGGCATCGTGTGCCGGAGCCAGTCAATCACAGCCAATCCATTTGGCCGCTGCATAAGCGATGTGGACTGGCTTGAGCGTCAGGCTAATTGGATAGCTTCGTCTCTGGCAATGCCCAAGAGCGCTTTTCAGACTGCGGCGGGTAGAATTCTTCGGGATCTACTAGGCCTTAAGACCAATTTCCTTCCCGTAGGGATGGATCCAGACCTGGATGTCTTTGCAAGTCACGGTTTTGCTCCTTTGATTGCCGAAACATTTTGCGTCTCCCGCCAAGCGGCGGAGATAAAACTCGACAGAGCAGGATTCATCAGGGAGTACGAGATCAGCCGCAACGAGCCCGAACAGAACATGCTTTTCTAACAAACCACCAATCAGATATATTCGCTGCAATTCATTATTACCACGGAACTCTAGCATAGACCCAAACCCGAATATGTTATCCGGAGTGCGTTTACAATAACGCGTTTAAGTAAACAATAATTGCCTTCAAGATTGCTTCATAAAAGCTGACAAATATGTATACAAAACTGAAAGAGGAGGTGGTGAGTTGACAGAGACCACACACCGCATACAGGGAAGGGAGCGTGAGCCGTATATAGATAGAATATAGGCTGGCTTGGCCAGAATCAACTGCTCATCAAAGATAGGAGGCGATGCCTTTGACCCGGGATATCACCTATCCGATAACCGTACAGTGCCCCTGGTGCGAAAAAGGACAGACCTTGGCCGACCGCAAGGCCGACATCAGGATTTCTTGCCAGTGTTCAAAATGCAGCAACTTCTACCATGTTGATTTCGCAACCATGAAAGTGGAAAAGGCCAAAGCCTCCCCACGCAAGCAACAGCCTCCCGGGAGGCGCAAGACAACTTCATAACGCTACTGACTGAGTCGCCCGGGGTTTTGCAACAACCACCAATGAGACCGGAGTAGAGCTGGAAACAGCCGCTACTCCGGTCTTTTTGCGTCCAGGAACCTGGCCCGGTATCTCCTGTTTCCGGCTATCCGGAACAAGCAAAGGAGATGCCCGCCATGATCTACAAATATCATTTCTGCGAAAAGACCATCACCATTGAAATCGATGAAGCCGATCACGAGGTCCTCATTGCCCTGGACCGTGAAGAGTACAACTCGAACCGCAGGCACAGCCGCCGCTATCCATTGTCGCTGGATAACATCCTGTTTGAAGGAGACGAATTCAGCGATGGCACCGATGTTTTCGCCGACCTTATGAGATCCCATGACGAAGAAGCAGTTCGCAATACCATCCGCCAGCTGCTGCCCCGGCAGCAGGAGTTGATCTTCAAGGTTTTCTACTGCCAGCGCAGCCTGGTCAGCATTGCCAATGAAGAAGGTGTGTCCGAAGCGGCCATCCGCAACCGACTGAAGAAAATCTATGCCTCCATGAAAAAATTACTGGTTTAGGGGGTTCGGATTGACCTTTCCCGTGGCTTATACATTGAAGGGCATTTAAACCTCCCTTCGGAAAGCGAGGTGAAGGGCCATGAAACACAAGGTCACTATCAGTGTGACCAGACCAGACGGGATCCGCAGCCCGGTGGTGCACAGCGGAACCCAACAGATCCCCCGCCGGTTATTGAACTGGCTGCTGGGTGATCCGGTAGGACTGATCGTCATCGCGCCTGGCGAGTCGGTCGAAACAGTGGAAATCAGAGAACTCAAGGAAGGAGACCCAGAACATGAGCAAAATCAAGCTGTTACTGGATGCTGCCGCAAGCCTGCGTAATCTGGCTGACAGTCTGTGGGCGATTGCCGAGGTCATAGAAGCCAACGAAACGCCCGAATCCCAGGCACCCGCCCCTGCCGAACCACCAGCTGTTAAAGCAGTCACGCTGGAGGAAGTCCGGGCAGTGTTGGCGGAAAAGAGTCATGACGGCTTCACTGCTGAAGTGCGGTCACTATTGGAAAAGCATGGCGCATCCAAGCTCAGTGAAATCGAACCCGCCAGGTACGCTACCCTCCTGGAAGATGCGGAGGGACTGAAATGAGCAAACAAAAGGTGAATTGTGCCGCAGGCACAAGAAAAGCTGGCCTGGGCCATGCCATCCTGTCCCCTTCCAGCGCCCACCGTTGGATGCACTGCACCCCTTCGGCCATGCTGGAGCGGGAGTTTGACAATAAGACCAGTGACGCGGCTGCCGAAGGCAATGCCGCTCATACCCTGGCGGAACACAAGCTGCGCCGGGCGATGAAGATGCGATCCCGGAAACCGGTGTCCCCATATGACAGTGATGAAATGGACAGCTATACCGACGGCTATGTGGATTTCGTGCTTGAAGCCATTGCCCAGGCCAAGTTCACCTGCAGCGATCCCCTGGTTCTGATCGAGCAGCGTCTGGACTTTTCCAGATATGTTCCGGATGGTTATGGCACCGGCGACTGCGTGATTATTGCTGACGGCACCCTGCACATTATTGATCTTAAGTATGGCCAGGGTGTTTTGGTAAAGGCAGAAGACAATCCCCAGATGAAACTATACGCCTTGGGAGCCCTGGAGCTGTTCGACGGGATCTATGACATCAGTTCCGTGTCCATGACCATTTACCAGCCCCGCCGAGACAATGTCAGCACCTACACCGTGTTCAAGGAAAGCATGTATCACTGGGCGGATGAGGTCCTAAAACCCATTGCCGAACTAGCCTTCAATGGTGATGGCCAGTATCAGCCTGGAGATTGGTGCCGCTTCTGCCGGGCATCAGTGCATTGCCGGGCCAGGGCAGATGAAAACCTGAAGCTTGCTTCCTATGAGTTTGCCCTCCCGCCCGTTCTGTCAGATGAGGAAATCGCTAATATACTGGCCTCGATCGACGACCTTACCAATTGGGCTACCACGATTATAGCTTATGCAGCCGATGCCGCTATTAACCACGGCAAAGAGTGGCCCGGCTTCAAGGTGGTCGAAGGGCGTTCCAACCGTAAATTTGTCGATGAGGGGAAGGTCGCGGAAGCGGCCAAGGTGGCGGGATATCGCGACATCTTCAAACAGAGCCTCATCACCATTACGGAGATGGAGAAACTGATGGGCAAAGCCTCTTTCAATGAAATCCTGGGCGGCCTGGTCATCAAGCCGCCGGGCAAGCCGACCCTGGTTCCCCTTTCGGACAAGCGTCCAGCAATCAGCACATCCAGCGCAAAAAACGATTTTACGGAGGTTTAACAATATGGCTAATTCAGCAAATAGAGTCAACCAAAATCCTGTAAAGAACCCTACCAAGGTGGTCACCGGCATTGTCCGCCTGTCTTACGCCAATGTCTGGGATCCCAAATCGATCAATGGCGGGGCCGAAAAGTACAGTGTCAGCCTGATCATCCCCAAGAGCGACACCAAAACCCTCGACGCCATAAACGCTGCCGTGGGTGCCGCAATCGAAGAAGGTAAGGGCAAGTTCGGCGGCAAGATCCCTAACCGTTCACAGCTTAAACTGCCTCTGCGGGACGGCGACATCGACCGTCCTGATGATGAGGCCTATGCTGACAGTTACTTCGTTAATGCCAACAGCAATACCGCTCCGCAGATCGTGGACCGGCAGCTCAATCCCATCCTGGACCGCTCCGAGGTTTACTCCGGAGTCTATGCCCGGGTCAGCATCAATTTCTACGCCTTTAATACCAATGGCAACAAAGGTATCGCCTGCGGTCTAGGCAATATCCAGAAAGTCCGTGACGGTGAACCCCTTGGTGGCAGAGCCAATGCCGCTGATGACTTTGCTACTGATGTAGACGAAGATTTCCTTTCGTAATGGAAGAACGGAAACTGGGTGGTGGGATCAAACCTCTCCCCCGCCCTATTTTCGCTTGAGGGCTTATGAAGAATCTGTTCATTGATATTGAAACCTACAGCAGCATCAACCTGGCCAAAGCAGGCGTTTACCGTTATAGTGAATCGCCGGATTTTGAAATCCTATTGTTCGGATTCAGCATTGACGATGGACCGGCCCAGGTCATTGACCTGGTAAATGGCGAAACACTGCCCGAGGAAATCCGTAGCGCTCTATTTGACAAAACCGTCATCAAATGGGCGCACAATACCCAGTTTGAGCGGGTATGCCTGGGTTGGCACCTAGGGCAGTGGCTGCATCCTGATTCCTGGCGCTGCACCATGGTGTGGGCTGCCTATCTCGGTCTGCCCTTGTCACTGGAGGGTGCCGCCCAGATCAGCGGCGCGGAAAAGCAGAAACTGGGTGAAGGCAAAGACCTGATCCGCTACTTCTGCATGCCCTGCAAGCCCACCAAGACCAATGATGGACGCAGCCGCAACCTTCCCCACCATGCGCCAGAAAAGTGGCAGCAGTTCAGGGTCTACAACGCTCGGGACGTGGAAACGGAGATGGCCTTGATGGCCAAATTGCAAGGCTTTCCTGTTCCTGATGACGAGTGGCAGAACTACATTCTGGATCAGGAAATCAACGACCGCGGCATTATGCTGGACATGGCGCTGGTCAGCCAGGCGATTCGCTGTGATTCAGTCTCCCGGGAAACATTGACTCGGCTGATGCAAAAAATAACCGCCCTGGAAAATCCTAATTCAGTGCTTCAAATGAAGGCCTGGCTGGCTGATCATGGCCTCGAAACGAAATCTCTGGATAAAGCAGCGGTCAAGGAATTGCTCAAGGACGCCCCTGGTAATCTAGGCCAGGTTCTGCAGCTTCGGCAGCAGCTGGCCAAGTCCAGTGTGAAGAAATACGTTGCCATGGCCAACGCGGTCTGCTCTGACGGTCGAGCACGGGGGCTGCTGCAATTCTACGGCGCCAACCGCACCGGCCGCTTTGCCGGGCGGCTTATCCAGGTGCAAAACCTCCCCCAGAACCACCTGCCGGATTTGGAGCAGGCGCGCAAGCTCGTTATTTCGGGACAGTCGGATGCGCTGGAAATGCTGTACGAATCGGTGCCTTCAGTCTTGTCTGAACTCATCCGCACTGCCTTTATCCCCAAACCGGGCTGCAAGTTCCTGGTGGCGGATTTCAGCGCCATTGAAGCCCGGGTTATCGCCTGGCTGGCGGGAGAAACCTGGCGCAATGATGTGTTTGCCTCTCATGGAAAGATCTATGAGGCCTCGGCAGCGCAGATGTTCCGCATTTCTATTGAGGAAATCACCAGGGGAAGTCCGCTCCGCCAGAAAGGCAAAATCGCCGAACTGGCTCTTGGCTATGGCGGATCAGCAGGCGCATTGAAAGCCATGGGCGCCCTTGATATGGGGTTGTCCGAAGATGAACTGCTGCCCCTGGTTACCGCCTGGCGCCTGGCCAATCCCAATATCGTCAGGCTCTGGTGGGATGTGGACCGGGCTACCAAGACGGCTGTCAGGGAGCGAACCACGACGGCGAGCCATGGTATCCGCTTTGAATATCGCAGCGGGATGCTGTTCATCACCCTTCCGTCCGGCAGAAAGCTCGGTTATGTTAAGCCCCGGATGGGACTGAACCGCTTTGGGAGCGAAGCCGTGACCTATGAAGGCATTGGTGCCAACAAGAAGTGGGAGCGCATTGAAAGCTACGGGCCGAAGTTTGTGGAGAACATTATCCAGGCCATCTCGCGGGATATCCTGTGCTGGGCTATGCGCCGGATCGACAGCGCGGGCTACTGCATTGTCATGCATGTGCATGATGAGATCGTCATCGAAGCCCCCCTTCAGGCATCGGCGGAGGAGGTTTGCTGCATCATGGGTGAAACCCCGCCCTGGGCACCAGGATTGCTGCTGCGTGCGGATGGCTTTGAATGCTCGTTTTACAAAAAGGATTGAGTTGCGGGGGCTCGGAGTCCCCGGGATTTTCGCATAAAGGAGGCTCTCATGGATTGTCCGGTTAAAATTGCGGTCGCAGACCGGCGAACTGATAAGAAGTATAAAAACATCGACAGCAACTGGAGCACCGTCTCCCAGCGCTGCAATACACCCATCCGCACCACCGAAACGGTGGAGGAATATCCCCGGCTGCCCAAATCTAGGCAGGACGCCATCAAGGACTGCGGTGGTTTCGTCGGCGGCCATCTAAAAGGCGGACTGCGCAAGAACGGCCATGTCACTTACCGCTACATCGGCATGCTGGATGCCGACCACGTTCCGACTGATGTGGATTTCCCGGCCCTGGTGAAGGAAAGGCTGCCGGATACCGAATGGTTTATATATTCAACCCACAAGCACACCCCCGAAGCTCCCCGTTTCCGTCTGGCGGTGCTTCTGGCCCGTGAAGTCAGCGAAGATGAGTATCCCGCGCTGATGCGGCAGCTGGCTCATGTGCTGGGGATGGACCTATTTGACGATTCCACCTACCAAGCCAACCGCATGATGTATTGGCCTTCCGCGCCGTCAAACGGAGAATTCGTCTTTGCGGAAAACCATGGCATGCCACTGGATCCGGATGCCTACCTTTCCAGGTATGCCGATTGGCGGGATACCTCCCAGTGGCCGGTTTCATCCCGGCAGTCCGAAGTGATCCAGCGCGCTATTAAGCAGCAGGCCGATCCCCTGGTTAAGGAAGGTGTGGTCGGCGCATTCTGCCGGGCCTATTCTATCGAGGATGCTATCGAAACCTTTCTGCATGATGTTTACGAGCCCAGCGCCATGGATGGCCGTTATGACTATATCCCTGCTGACTCATCGGCAGGCCTGGTGATCTATGACAGCAAATTCGCCTACAGCCATCATGCCACCGATCCGGCCTGCGGCCGACTGCTGAATGCCTTTGACCTGGTTCGCATCCACCGCTTCCGGGATCTGGATGACCGGGTTGCTGAGGATACCCCACCGGGCAGGCTGCCTTCCTTCAAGGCCATGACTGAGCTGGCGGTAAAGGATGAGCGGGTGAAAGAGCAGTTTGCCCGGGAGCGCCAGGCGCAGGCTGCAGGAGAATTTATTGAGGAGGACTGGCAGAAGGGTTTGGAACTGGACCGGAACGGCGCAGTGAAGGACAACTTCGGCAACTACCTGCGAATTCTGAATCATGATCCCCGCCTGTCCGGCATCGTTTTCAACCAGCTCCGCAACAGTGTGGATGTGCGCGGAGAAATCCCCTGGCTGCGGTTTAAACCTGGATGGGCCGAGACAGACGGCGCCAAGCTGTATGAATACCTGCAGAATCATTTCGGGATCTATGCCCCCACCAAAACCAATCATGCGGTGATCGCGGCTGCAGCAACGCGCCCCTTTCACCCCATTCGGGAGTATCTTGACAGTCTGCCCGACTGGGATGGCATTCTCCGGGTGGAGACCCTGATGGTTGACTATTTCGGAGCCGAGGAAACCCCCTATACCCGGGCTGTGACGCGAAAAACTTTCGCCGCGGCGGTGGCCCGCATCTATAGGCCTGGCATCAAATTCGATTACATGCTGGTCATCAACGGCGAAACCGGCCTGGGGAAATCCACCTTCTTTGACAAGCTGGCTGGTGAATGGTATTCGGACAGCCTGACCTTTGCGGATATGAGCAAAGGCAAGGATGCTCCGGAGAAGATACAGGGCTTCTGGATCATTGAAATCCCCGAACTCGCTGGGATCCGCAAAGCGGATGTCAACAACGTCAAAGCCTTCTTGTCCCGCCGCGACGATAATTACCGGGCGGCCTACGGGCATGTTTCCGAAAGCCATCCCCGGCAGTGCATCGTGGTGGGCAGCACCAACAGCGAGAGTGCGGGCTTTCTGCGGGATATTACCGGCAACCGCCGTTTCTGGCCAGTCCGGGTCAGCGGCAAAAATGTCCGGCGCGGCTGGGATGTGACTGATGAGGATGTTCTCCAGATATGGGCGGAAGCCAAGCGTTTCTGGGAAAACGGAGAAAAACTGTATCTGGAAGGCGCGGAAGCTGAAGCGGCCGTCAGCGAGCAGGCTGAAGCCATGGAATCCGATGAGCGGGAAGGCCTTGTGCGCGAATACCTGGATATGCTCCTGCCCGAGGACTGGGATAGCCTGGACATTTATCGCAGGCGCGACTATATCCGGGATCAGCAGGATCCGACCCGGCCCCGGGGAGTCAACCGGCGCCATATGGTCAGCAATATCGAGATCTGGTGCGAATGTCTGAATAAACATCGGGAAGATATCAAGACCCGCGATAGTTATGAAATTACCGCCATCATGCAGAAAATGACGGACTGGCGGCGCGGGGAGAAGAAGATGCGCATGGCTGGCTATGGCCCGCAAAACATCTGGCTGCGCAAGCGGGATTGAGGCTGCAGATGTTCCGGGCGTTCCGGCTTTGTTCCAGGAAAAAGAGGGGTTTGGAACAGGCTTCAAGTTCGGAATGCAGGGATTTTATGAAGTGCAGTTCCAGGTGTTCCGGGAATCTCTAATGAGGTATTTGGATTTTAGGAATACCTATAGCATCACCGCCCGCATAACCCGCGCGTAAGGGTCTATAGGTTTTCATGGAACACTTGGAACACCAATCGCTTGAAACGCTTGATCTATCGGAGGTCAAAAGCTGTTCCGGCTCATGTTCCCGGCGATGTTCTGTTCCAGTCAAACATCAATAAATAACAGATCGGGAGGTAAATAAATCGTGGCAGGCTATCCTATAAGCGAAAAACAAATCGAACAAAAGCTGGTCAAGGCGGTCAAGATGTCCGGCGGCCTGGCTTTGAAGTTCACTTCCCCGGGATTTTATGGAATGCCAGACCGCCTGGTGCTGCTTCCCGGTGGCAGAATGGCTTTTGTGGAAGCAAAGGCGATGGGCTGCAAACCGCGGCCTTTGCAGACATTAAGGCATGGAATGCTTCGCAAGCTCGGCTTTAAGGTGTATGTCATTGACAGTGAGGAGCAGATTGGAGGGATGCTGGATGAGATATGAAGCCCATGAATACCAGGACTATGCCACCCGGTTTATCCTGGAGCATCCGGTCGCAGCCATACTTCTGGAAATGGGGCTGGGCAAGAGTGTCATTACCCTGACCGCCATATTTGATCTGACTCTGGACAGCTTTCTGATCCGTAAGGTGCTGGTCATTGCCCCGCTGCGGGTAGCCAGAGACACATGGCCTGCGGAGATGGCCAAATGGGATCACCTGCAAGGGCTGTCCTGCTCGGTCGCCATAGGCAGTGTGGCCCAGCGTCAGGCGGCCTTGCTGCAAAGAGCCCAGGTCTACCTTATCAACCGGGAAAATGTGGACTGGCTGGTGAATCGGAGCGGCCTGCCTTTCGACTACGACATGGTGGTGATCGATGAGTTGAGTTCTTTCAAGGATCATGGTTCCAAGCGCTTCAGAGCTCTGCGCAAGGTCCGCCCGGGAGTCCGGCGGATGGTGGGTCTCACTGGAACCCCCTCCTCCAACGGCCTCATTGATCTGTGGGCGGAAATCGGCATCCTGGACATGGGGCAGCGGCTGGGGCGGTATATCACCCGCTTCCGGGATGCATATTTTGTCCCGGACAAGCGCGGTCCGCAGACGGTGTTTTCATACAAACCGCGGCCCGAAGCAGAAGAAACCATTTACCGTTTGATTTCCGACATCACCATCAGCATGAAGAACACCGAATATCTCCAGCTGCCGGAGCTGGTCATGAATGAGATCGAAGTCCGGCTCTCTGATCAGGAGATGGCTCATTACCAGACGATGAAGCGGGAACTGGTCCTTTCCCTGCAAGACCGGGAGATTGATGCGGTGATGCTGCGGCCCTGTCCGGCAAGCTCCTGCAGATGGCCAATGGCGCAGTATATGATGATTGCGGAGCAGTTGTTCATGTACACGCCCGCAAGCTGGATGCCCTGGAGGATGTAATTGAAGCCGCCAACGGCAAACCGGTGCTGGTGGCCTACTGGTTCAAACATGACCTGCAGCGGATCCTGGAGCGCTTCCCCGCCGAGAAACTGGACAGCACGGATTCCATCCGGCGCTGGAATGATGGCGAGATCCCTCTGGCAGTGATTCACCCCGCTTCCGCCGGGCATGGCCTCAATCTGCAGGCAGGCGGCTCCACCCTGGTCTGGTTTGGGCTGACCTGGAGCCTGGAACTCTACCTGCAAACCAATGCCCGGCTGTGGCGGCAGGGCCAGAATGATACCGTGGTTATCCATCACCTGATTGCCCGGGACACTATTGATGAAGATGTGATGCGGGCTCTCAAGCGCAAGGACAAGACCCAGAATGCTTTGATCGATGCAGTCAGAGCCAACCTGCAGGAGGTGATTTAATGATTGCGTGGCAGTACCTGGACAAGAAATCGGCAGCGATTGATGCTTTGAAGGACTACGGCAGCATGGAATATATCATCGAGCACAGCGATGAAGAGATCTATGCCCTGGAAAGCAAGATGGAAAACCCCAAGAATGCGGTTATAAATGGCATGCCCGGGGTCCAAAACCCCAAAGCCAGCGAGGACCGAATGGCATCCTGCATTGACGAGATCAATGTCCTGAAGGAGCGATATCGCCAGGCCTTGGAGTATATGGAATGGTTCGGCCCGGCCTGGGATGCCCTGACTGATGAGGAACGCTATATCCTGGAGACCTTCTTCCTGACCAGTGAAACCAAAACTGGAGCGGTCCAGAGCATCGGTACCCAGCTGTCTATTGAACGCTCCCAGGTTTACTATCGCAAGGAAAAAGCAGTCGGCCGCCTGTCCTTACTCCTGTTCGGAAAGTGAGACCGGATTTTTTCCGGACGACTTTTCCAGAAAACCAGTGTAGAATAGTATTATGAAAAAGCGCGAGGAACCTTCCCAGGTACCATCCTGACGAAGGTTCTTTGTTTTCCATAAGAAAGAAACCTGGTTTATGATTGAATAGACCTGGAATACCCGGTACACTCACGTTGACAAGGGTAGGTGAGCATAATGAAAAAGAGCATGAAAGAGTTAACGGTCGAGGAATATCGGCTCGCAGTCGAAAAACACCTGGCCAAGGTACTTATAAGCAAAGAGACTGCGATCAAAGACCTACAGCGCGCTGGCATTGTAGGCAAGGACGGTAAGCTAGCAGAACCATATCGTTGAGCATTGAAAACCGGATTTTTTCCGGACGCTTTTTCAGAAAACCTGATGTAGAATGATAGTAGCAAAATGTGTAATCAACAGAGCCTTCGTGGGAGTTGACCCGCGGGGGCTTTTTCTTTGCCCGAATTGAGGTGACGATCAATGCCCAGGAAACCAAAGCGGCCCTGCAGTTCCCCGGGCTGTCCAGCGTTGACCGATGGCCAGTATTGTGAGCGCCACCAAGCCCAGGTCACCCGGGCCTACAACCAGCAGCGGGATCCTGAAGTCAAGAGGCTATACGGCAGCCGCTGGCAGCGAGCCAGAAAGCATTACCTGGCAGCCCATCCCCTCTGTGTCCAATGCCTGGCAGAAGACCGCCTGGTCCCAGCCACCGAGGTGGATCATATCCAGCCCCACAAGGGTGACCGGCTCCTTTTCTGGGATGAAAAGAACTGGCAGGCTCTATGCAAGCCCTGTCATTCGAGAAAAACAGCCAAAGAAGATGGAAGATGGAGCCAGGGGGGATGAATTCCTCCAGGATTTGGAAGGAAGGGACGGGCGGCTGGTAACGCGTGAGAAATCGCAGGTTCAAACGGGGGATTGACCCCGGCACAGCGAGGGAGGTGAAGGCTTGTGGCAAAAGACGGAACGAACCGGGGCGGCAGGCGCGTCCGCGCTGGCGGCAAACCTGATTCCCTGGCTGACAAGATCGCATCCGGAAAAGCTGCGAAGGTTTTAGAAGTACCGGAACTGCATCCGGAAACGATTCTGGAAGCGGATGAACTTGACGACGCAACGGATTTATACGGAGAAGATATGCCCGCGCCAAGTGATTATCTCAGCGCCAGACAGAAAGACGGAAAACCGCTGGGGGCTGATGCTATATACAGGGAAACCTGGAATTGGTTAAAGAATCGCGGGTGTGAAAATTTCGTGAATCCACGGCTGATCGAATCATATGCCCAGGCATTCACACGTTACATACAGTGTGAGGAAGCCATCAGCACCTACGGTCTCCTGGGCAAGCACCCTACCACGGGCGCCGCTATGACCAGCCCTTTTGTCCAGATGAGCCAGTCCTTTCAAAAACAGGCCAACCTCATCTGGTACGAGATTTATGACATCGTCAAGCAGAATTGCACCACGGCCTTTATCGGCAATCCCCAGGACGACATGATGGAAGCCCTGCTGTCGGGCAGGAAAGGACGGTAAGAGCCGATGATAACAACTGAACGTTTTGAAAAAGTGAATATAGACAGGTTGGTGCCTTATGCCCGCAATGCCCGTACCCACAGCAAGGAACAGATACTCCAGATCAGATCATCCATTAGAGAATTCGGCTTCGTAAATCCGGTCATCGTGGACAAAGATCTGGGTGTTATCGCTGGGCATGGGCGCATCCTGGCGGCCAAGGAGGAAGGTATCACCGAGGTTCCCTGTGTCTTTGCAGAACACCTGACCGAAGCCCAGAAGCGGGCATATATCATCGCCGACAACCGCCTGGCTCTCAATGCAGGTTGGGATCCTGAAATGCTCTCGGTAGAGATTGCCGATTTGCAGGCGGCTGACTTTGATGTTTTACTTCTCGGCTTTGACGATGCAGAACTTAACAAACTGCTGTGCGATAGCGAGGATGTAAAAGATGATGACTTTGACCTTTCGGCGGCTTTAGCAGAAGCGGCGTTTGCCCAGCAAGGCGACGTCTGGACGATCGGGCGGCACCGGCTCGTTTGCGGCGACGCGACCAAAGCCGCAGACGTTACCCGGCTTATGGACGGCCGCAAGGCAAACCTCGTGCTGACCGATCCCCCTTATGCGGTTTCGTACAAAAGTGCCAGCGGGCTGTCCATCAAAAATGACAGTCTGAAAAAGGAGGATTTCTTCAAATTCCTCCTGAACGCATTCCGGAATATGGCGGATAACCTTGAAAGCGGCGGCTCGGCGTATGTGTTCCACGCGGACACGGAGGGGCTTAATTTTCGCAGAGCTTTTATTGACGCTGGTTTTCATCTGTCCGGGGTATGTGTCTGGGCCAAGGACACCTTCGTCATGGGTCGCTCCCCCTACCAGTGGCAACACGAGCCGATCCTCTTTGGCTGGCTGAAAAACGGAAAGCACAAATGGTATGCGGGACGTGCGGAAAAGACTATATGGAACTTCGCCAAACCGAAGAAAAACGAAGATCACCCTACCGCAAAGCCGTTGGATCTGCTGGCCTACCCAATCAATAACTCCAGCCAGCCTAACGGCGTTGTACTTGATTTGTTCGGAGGTTCAGGCTCGACCCTCATCACGTGTGAGCAGACTGACCGGATTTGTTACATGATGGAGCTTGATGAAAAATACGCTTCGGTTATTCTTCGCCGTTATGTCGAATTAAAAGGCGGGTCACATGGAGTTTCGGTGATTCGGGCTGGCGTGACCATTCCGTATGAAGACTTGGCAAAAGGTGTGCAGCGGAGAGGTGACGCACAATGAGAGCAAAACCGAACACATATTGGTATTCTGGCGATGGGCTTATAGGGTATGGGCTTGTCAGTACCGGCGAGGTGTTTATGTTCGATGCTGATGACTACGCGCGGATAAAGGGTACTACGTGGTATCGGTGCAATAGGAGTGGTGATTTCATCCATTATATTGGCGATCGGTTTGGAATCTGCATTCATCGCCATATTCTGGATGCCCCAAAAGGATTTGAGATTGATCACATCAATCTCGACCCGCTGGACAATAGAAAATCCAATCTCCGCATTTGCACGCATCAGCAAAACCAATGCAACCAACCGCCTCAGAAGAATAATACATCCGGAGTCAGCGGAGTCAGTTTCTATCCACCGCGAAATAAATATAGCGCTCGGATAAAGTATTTTCAGCAAGAATTACACCTCGGGTATTTTAAGAGTTTCATTGAAGCTGTGCAGGCGCGCAATGAAGGGATGAGATTTCTCTTCGGTGAGTATGGGTTTTACAATGACGTCCCAGAAGCGCCGCCAAGAATAAAAGAAGATATAAAAGATAAATGCAGCCGACTTCTTGAAGGAGCGGCTGTTTCTAATTGCAGCTGATCTTATGTTGATATTTTTTCTGCTCCGCGGCACGGATAAAATACCCTTTGCCGAAGCACAGAAACTGCGGTAATTGCTTGCTATTACAGCTCTTTAGAGTGATGTATATGACTACCAAAAAGGAAAGGTGGTCGAAACCATGGAATTCAAATACGATACGCCCGGCCAAAGGCGCAAGGAGCTGGTTACAGCAATCGCAAATATTCTGAATAGCGAAGCATCCTATCAGGGGCCGCCCACATTCGGGTATATGATTAGCGGCTGCACGGTGGACAGAAATGGCACTCTGCTGGTTGACAGCAGTTTGGACCCGGAAACCGTTATGCAGCTAATCGACGGCCTAACTGCCCGAGGATTTAAAGCTGAAAACCTTCCGGGAGCTGAAGCGAAAGCGTACACCGAAGACCATGCCGAGGCTCCTGCTGAAAACGGCATTGAATTGGACCAACTGGTAATCGAGATGCCCCGGGCAGGCTTCAGCGAAACCGCCATTATCAACCTGGAGCGACTTCTAGCCAGCAAGTCCAGCCTCATCAAGAACGCCCTGGGGGTGGACAGCCTCGCCATCGTAGTTACCGAGGAAACCATCCGCTTCCCCTGGTTCTCCGGAAGCCTATCTCCCGAAGAAATCAATGCTTACGCCCGTTTCATCCGTACGCTATGCGCCATGGCCAAGAACCAGAAACGTGTCACCGCCACCGAAAAGCCCGCTGACAACGAGAAATATGCCTTTCGCTGCTTCCTGCTGCGGCTGGGTTTTATTGGGAAAGAGTACCAGACCGAAAGGAAAATCCTTATGTCCAGACTGTCCGGAAACTCAGCCTGGAAGACCGTCCCGGCTGCCAGCGAGGAGGTGACCGGGGCATGAGACTGATTCACCATGAAATGCTGAAGGCCCTACGTTCCTATTATACGCCCGGCACCCGGGTGGAACTGGTCCGAATGCAGGATCCCTACACCACCCTCAAGCCCGGAGACCGTGGCAAAGTTTCCGGCATTGACGATTCCGGCACCGTTTTCGTGGATTGGTACAACGGCAGCAGGCTGGGTGTGGTCTTCGAAGAGGATGAAATCAGAAAAATTGATGAATGAACGAGGTGACCAGCATTGAATGAAACCATCAAGGCACAGATCAGCGCCATCCGTGACAGCGGAACCACCAACATGTTCGATGTGCGCCGGGTGCAGCAGGAGGCTGCTCGGCTCGAATATACCGAGCTGGAGGACTATCTTAAGGGCCATAAAAGCGAATATTCCAGTTTCATATTAACCGGAGAAGAGTAGATCTGACCGCCTTCTCTCACCGGGCTGTTAAACCTGTGATAGTGGTGAATATACCGCCCAAGCAGCTTGCTATTACAGCTGAACAGAGTGATTAATACACTAACAAAATTTGAGGAGGGCGAAACCATGAAAACAAGCTACACAGCCATTTTTGAGGATGGCCACATTGAAACCCGCAAAAGCAACCGGATTTACACCCACTGCGTAGTCGCAACCGATGGGAACGGCAAATACAGCGACGCCAATTGGTGTGGAAGCATCAGACTGGCCCAAAACAAGGTGCGGGAACAGAAAATCCCTGGGTGGAAGGTAATGATCACCAACGATGTAAAGGGCGAATAGGAGCATGAAGGACGCGGGGGCTGCGGCCCCCGGAAGGCCTAAAACGCTAACAAGGGAGGGGTCAAGATGAAGATAGAATTGGTTGAAGAAGGCTTTGGATGCCCGAACTGCGGCAACCGCACCATGGACCTGCTGGAATGGCAGGATGGCTTGGACCCGGATGATTTTGAAAAACTGATCAAGCCCAGCGACGAGATGGAGATCGAATGCCAGGTCTGCGGCATCCGCTTCAAACTGCCGGAATAAGGCTGCGAACAAGCACATAAAAGGATCGAGGAGCCCTTAACCGGGTTCCTTTTTTATTGGTGATTTTCAGGAGAAAAGAGGCGATCGTGCTATGGCCCGAAGACGCACCAAGCCATATTACGATCGTGACAGAGCCGATCATGCAGTGGCTTTCATTAATCTGCTCAAACATACCAAGGGCGAATGGGCTGGCCAGCCTTTTGACCTGATACCCTGGCAGGAAAAGATCATCCGGGATCTGTTTGGCACTCTGAAACCCAGCGGATACCGGCAATATAATACTGCCTATGTTGAAGTAGCCAAAAAGAATGGAAAGAGTGAATTGGCCGCAGCTATAGCGCTGCTGCTAACCTGCGGAGACGGTGAATACGGCGCTGAAATATACGGCTGCGCATCAGACCGTCAGCAAGCCTCAATAGTATTTGATGTGGCGGTTGAGATGGTCGGACAGTGCCCGGCCTTAAAGAGCCGCATCAGGCCAGTCCTCTCCCAGAAACGCCTGGTGTACAAGCCGCTGAACAGCTTCTACCAGGTGCTGTCATCGGAAGTCGCAAGCAAACATGGCTACAATGTCCATGGGGTGGTGTTTGACGAGCTACACGCCCAGCCCAATCGTAAGCTCTACGACGTTATGACCAAAGGTTCCGGTGATGCTCGAAGGCAGCCGCTGTTCTTCCTGATTACCACCGCAGGCACCGACCGGAACAGTATCTGTTGGGAAGTGCACCAAAAGGCCGAGGACATTCTAAATGGCCGCAAGCACGACCCGACTTTCTATTCGGTCATATATAGCGCTGGGGATGATGAAGACTGGACCGATCCGAAAGTCTGGGCCAGAGTGAATCCCTCCCTGGGGATTACTGTTGACATAGAGAAGCTGCAGGTTGCCTGCGAAAACGCCAAACAAAACCCAGCGGAAGAGAATCTCTTTCGTCAGCTGCGGCTCAACCAGTGGGTGAAACAATCCATACGCTGGATGCCTATGGAGAAATGGGATCGCTGCGGTTTCCCGGTGGATATGGATTCCCTGGTTGGTCGGGAGTGCTACGGTGGGCTTGATCTGTCCAGCAGCATAGATGTGACCGCCTTTGTATTGGTCTTTCCACCGGAAACTGAAGATGATAAATACCAGGCACTGCCCTTCTTCTGGATTCCAGAGGACAACATTGATCTGCGGGTGCGCCGCGATCATGTACCCTATGACATCTGGGAGAAGCAGGGCTATTTGAAGACCACTGACGGCAATGTGGTCCATTATGGCTTCATTGAAACCTTCATTGAAGAGCTGGGCATGAGATACAACATCCGGGAAATTGCCTTTGACCGCTGGGGCGCGGTGCAGATGACCCAGAACCTGGAGGGACTCGGTTTCACTGTGGTTCCCTTTGGTCAGGGATTCAAAGATATGAGCCCACCCACCAAGGAATTGATGAAGCTGACCCTGGAAGAGAAAATCGCCCATGGTGGCCAGCCGGTGCTGCGCTGGATGATGGACAACATTTTCGTCAGAACAGACCCGGCAGGGAATATTAAGCCGGACAAAGAAAAGAGCACCGAGCGCATTGACGGCGCTGTTGCCCTCATCATGGCCTTGGACCGGTCGCTGCGCCACCAGTACGGTGGCAGTGTGTATAATGATCGTGGATTGCTTATTCTATAAACCTTGTAATAAATGCGATACCGTTCAAGTATAATACAGACAATAATTGATAGGAGCCATAACATTGAATCGCGATACCCTTCATCCGAAAATTCAAGCCATATTAGCGGCGTTTCTATTCGGAGCCAGCGCCCCTTTGGCCAAACTGTTACTAGAAGATATCGGCCCGGTCATGATGGCTGCTCTACTATACCTGGGCTGCGGTTTGGGAATTTTGGGTTTCAAATTTATTCAGAAACTGGCAGTCCGAGCCAATAATAAGGAAGCCGGGCTTACTTCACCGGATCTGCCCTGGCTACTGGGGGCCATAATATGTGGCGGAGTGGCGGCACCCATAGTTCTGATGTTCAGCTTGAAGTCAACCCCGGCTGCAACAGCCTCACTGCTGCTTAATTTTGAAGGTGTTTCCACCAGCCTGATTGCTGTACTGGCTTTTAAAGAAGCCCTGGGCAGGCGGGTCTGGAGTGCTGTTGGTCTCATAGCCCTGGCCAGCGTCATACTAACCTGGGATTCCCAGGGAGTCTGGGGATTATCTATGGGTGCGGCAGGAGTTATTCTGGCCTGTGTATTCTGGGGCATGGACAACAACTTCACGCGGAATATTTCGGCCAAGGATCCCCTGTCGATTGTGGCTGTGAAAGGCACAACAGCTGGTACGGTTTCATTCTGTATCGCTCTATTAACAGGTGAGGCCATTCCTGGTCTGGTTTCAACTCTGTCTGCGATGCTGCTGGGATTCATTAGCTACGGCATAAGCATTATGCTTTTCATCCTGGCCATGCGCAGCTTGGGAGCAGCCAGAACCAGCGGCTTTTTCGGATCTGCCCCTTTCGCCGGAACCGTCATCTCCCTACTCCTTTTCTGGGAATGGCCGGGGACTACCTTTCTGGTATCGCTGCCCATTATGGTGGCGGGGACTGTTTTGCTTTTAAGGGAAGACCACGGCCATTTGCATCATCATACCAAAATTGAACATGAACACCGCCACAGTCATGATGATGGACACCATGGGCATTCACATAATGGAGCGGCTGACAATGAACATTCGCACTGGCATATACATGAAAAGACAGAACATGAGCATGACCATACACCCGACATCCATCACAGGCACGTGCATTAACGTTAAGAGCCGCATTATAAAGCATTAGCAATCGCCACTCTCCGCCGAGGGTGGTTTTTTAATACCCAAAATCAGGAGGTGAAGTAATGAAAATCCCCTTTCTGGCCAGGTTCAAAGAAGAACGCAATACTACCCCTGCTGCCTTGGCTGACTTTATCCGGGGCGCCGATCTGGATTATGGTCGGGGTTCCAATTCTGGCAAATATGTCAGCGAGGACAACGCCCTGCAGGTCTCGGCGGTCTATGCCTGTGTCAAAGTGCTGGCAGAAACTATCGCCAGCCTGCCCCTGCCGGTATATATCCGGGAAACCAGTGGCGGCAAGACCAAGGCATTTAGCCATCCTCTGTACCCGGTGCTGCATGACCTGACCAACAGCGATATGACGTCTTTCACCTTTCGGGAGCTTATGATGACCTATCTGCTGCTGTGGGGTAACGCTTACGCCCAGATCATTCGCGACCGGCAGAAGCGAATCATTGCCCTGGAGCCACTCAAACCCGCCAACATGATGGTGACCCGGGATGAGAACACCAAAAAGCTGCGGTATCAATATGCGGATGGCGCCCAGAGCATCGAGTTCAAGCCCGAGCAGGTGCTGCATATTCCGGCTCTATCCTTTGACGGGATCGTGGGTATCTCTCCGATAGCCCAGGCCCGTGAAGCAATCGGACTGTCTCTGGCCACAGAGGAATTCGGAGCGCGTTTCTTTGGCAATGGTGCTCGCCCCGGTGGAGTGCTGGAGCATCCCGGGGTGGTCAAGGACCCGGCCAAACTGAGGGAATCCTGGGAACAGGTTTACCGGGGCACTCGCAATTCTCATAAAATTGCGGTCTTGGAAGAAGGCATGAAATACCATGAGATCGGGATTCCACCCGAAGATGCCCAATTTCTGGAAACGAGGAAATTTCAGGTCACCGAGATCTGCAGGATATTCAGAGTCCCCCCCCACCTGGTCGCCGACCTGGAGCGCAGCACCAACAACAATATTGAGCATCAGTCCATTGAGTTTGTTGTCCATACTATCCGGCCCTGGCTGGTGCGCTGGGAGCAGGCCATCTACAAGAGCTTGCTTAATGAGAGTGAGCGCCAGATCTACTTCGCCAGGTTTACGGTGGATGGTCTCCTGCGGGGAGATTTCAACTCCCGCATGGCCGGTTATGCAATCGGTCGGCAAAACGGCTGGCTCTCCGCTAATGATATCCGCTCCCTTGAAGACATGAATCCCTTGGATAAGGAGCAAGGAGGTGATCTTTATCTCGTGAACGGCAATATGATCTCCGCCAGCCAGGCGGCTATGAAAGGAAGTGATGCACTTGAAAGCAGTAAAACAGCCGGTGCCGGAGCGCCGGACGGTGCCCTTAACGGAACTGAGGATATTAATGCCAGCACCTGAAGAAGGAGAGAGTACTTTAAGACCGGTCATTGAAGGGCATGCGGCGGTGTTTAACCAGTGGTCCGAGGAACTGGGCTACATCTTCCCCTTCAAGGAGCGCGTTTTACCGGGAGCCTTTACAGAGTCGATTGGAAGCGATGATGTGAGGGCTCTTTTCAATCATGACCCCAATTACGTGCTGGGGCGCAACCGCTCGGGGACATTGGATCTTGTGGAATCCGAGCAAGGCCTGCTGGTCCGGATCTATCCGCCGGATACCAGTTGGGCCAGAGACTTAAATATCAGCATCGACCGGGGCGACATCAGCCAGATGAGCTTCGGTTTTTTAGTTTTAGAGGACCGCTGGGGGCATGAAGACGGAATGGATATCCGGGAGCTGTGTAAAGTGAAGCTCTTTGATGTCTCTCCGGTCACCTTCCCTGCGTATCCGCAGACCGATGTCGGGATCCGGGGTGCCCTGATGAGCTACGAAGCTCACCAGACCGAGGCCAGCAAAGCCCGGCAAAAAGAGGTTTTAAGCCTGCAAAAGCGCAGGTTATTGATTTTGAAGGAGGACAGCTACAGATGAAACTACTTGAAATGCGCGCCCGGCGCGAGGATGTGCGTCAGAATGCTATGACCCTGATTGAAAAAGTCCAGAAAGAAGATCGCCTGATGAGCGAGTCCGAAGATGGGCAGCTCCAAGCCTGGGAGAATGAACTGCGCTCCTGGGATGAACAGATCAAGCGGGCGGTTACCTTTGCACCGAGCGAGGATCCGGCTCCTGCTATGAAAGAACCCGAGCCCGAACCAGTGAAGCCCGATCCCAAGAACAACGAACAGCGCTTCATGAGCTTCGGGGAACAGATGATGGCCGTGTACCGGGCTGCTGCTCCAGATGGACGGATGGATTCCCGGCTCTCCACCAGGGCAGCCAGCGGAATGAATGAGTCCATCCCTTCTGATGGTGGCTTTTTGGTACAGCAGGACTTTGTGACTGAACTCCTGAAACGCACCTATGAGACTGGCATTCTGGCTTCCAGAGTCAGAAAGATTCCCTTATCAACCAATGCCAATGGCATAAAGATCAATGCCGTGGATGAGTCCAGCCGGGCCAATGACGCTCGCTGGGGCGGAATCCAGACCTATTGGGAAAACGAAGCCGAACAGCTCATTGCCTCCAAGCCCAAGTTCCGGACCATGGACCTCAGCCTTAAAAAGCTTACCGGCTTGTGCTATGCCACCGATGAACTTTTGCAGGATGCGGCCGCTCTGGAAAGTGTTCTGCGCCAGGGATTTGCCGAGGAGTTTGGCTTCAAGATCGATGACGCCATTCTGAACGGCAGCGGTTCCGGTCAGCCTTTGGGAATAATCAACGGTGAAGCCCTGGTCAAAGTTCCCAAAGACAGCGGCCAAACCGCCATGATTACCGTACCCAATCTGCTGAACATCTGGTCCAGGCTGTGGGGGCGCAGCCGTGGAAATTCCGTGTGGTACCTGAACCAGGAAATCGAGCCTCTGCTCTACACCCTCATGGTCGGTGACAAGCCCATATATATCCCTGCGGGTGGATTGTCCGAAGCTCCCTATGCCACATTATTTGGTCGGCCGGTGATGCCCCTGGAACAGTGCGCTGCGGTGGGTGAAACCGGAGATATTATGCTGGCTGATCTTTCCCAGTATCTCCTGATCGACAAAGGCGGAATCAATGCAGCCAGTTCTATCCATGTGAGATTCCTATATGACGAGAATGTATTCCGTTTCATTTACCGGGTTGATGGCCAGCCGATTTGGAACAAGCCCCTGACTCCGTACAAGGGTTCTGCAACCGTTTCACCCTTTGTAGCCCTGGCCAAGAGAAACTAGGAGGAGATGTGAAAGATGATTAAAAACACACCTAAAATCAGTGCAGGTAAAGTCCCCGGGGCGATCTTTGCTTCCGGGGTTACCAGCCCCATTGTCGAGCTGACCATCAACCAGACCCTGAGTTTCCTCATTGCATCGGGAGAAGGAACGGCTGGCAACACTACCATTACTGTGGAAGGTCGAGCTGGAGCCGATGGCACTCCGGCTGCGGTTCCGTTCCTGTTGTCAGAAAATGGCGGCGCATATACCGAAGTTGAATCCTCTGGTCAGCAGGTCTCTATCGGTGGCGGAGCCGGAGCCAGCAAATTCTGGCTGGTGACCATAATTGATACCATGCTGGCCAGCCGGGAGTTCGACCGGGTTGTGCTCAAGATGAGCGCAGTGGCTTCTTCCACAGTATCGGGCTCCATTTATCTCCTGGCTGATCAGCCCCGCTATTCATAGGCAAGAAAACTGGAGGTGAGCCCTGATGATCACCAATTTAACAGCCACCAAGCTTTATCTGCGCATTGACCATGATGAAGAAGATACCCTCCTCACCAGCTTCATCGAAACCGCTGAGGATATCTGCGCTGGGGTGCTGCGCTATCCCCTCAGTGACTTTCTGGAGGGTGGCGGCACTCTGCCGGAGCCGGTGGAGCAGGCGGTGTTTTTCATCACCGCCCAGTTCTATGAACTGCGGGAGAGCCTGGATATACGGACCTTAACCGACACAGTGGTGCGGCTGTTATTCGCTTACCGTTTTGAAAGCTGGTGATGGAAATATGAAAATCGGGAAACTGCGGCACAGAGTCACATTGCAGTCATATACTCCCGCCAGAGACAGTTTCGGCTCCGAAGTTGAGCACTGGGCAAATGTGGTTCAGGTCTGGGCTTCGGTTGAGCCTTTGACCGGCAAGGAGTTCTTTGCCGCCCAGCAGCTTAATGCCGAAATAACCTTCAAGGTGATCATGCGCCACCGTCCCGGCATCAAACCAGAGATGCGGGTTATCTTCGGAGCCCGGGTGTTTGAAATCCTGGCGGTGATGAACACCGAAGAGCGCAACAAACAGCTGATTCTTTTGTGTAAGGAGGTGCTGAATGATGGCTAGATTCAGAGCCGCCCGTAATCGGCGCTGGACCACCCAAATCGAAGGGGCCGAGGAAGTCATCGAACTCCTGAACCAGATGGGTGACGCCGCTTCCGATGTACTGGCGGCTGCAGCCCGAGCCGGGGGAGATATCGCCCTGGAGGGAGCCAAACGCCGCTGCCCGGTGGACGAAGGCGATCTTAAGGCCAGCCTCAAGATGGAAAAAGGCAAGAGCAAAAAGCCCAACATTCATCAGTTGGTAGAGATCAAGCCGGGCAAGAAGGAATACTACGGCACCTTTGTGGAACTAGGCACCAAACACCAGAAAGCCCAGCCCTTCATGCGCCCGGCGGTCAATGAAAACAAAGCCCGAATCGGAGAAGCGGTTAGTCAAGCGGTGTTGCGGGCTTTGGGGAGGATTAACTGATGCGCCTCGAAGAAGCGGTTTACAGCCAGCTCATCAGCGACAGCGGGGCATCTGGTTTAATATCTGACCGGCTCTATCCCCTGCAACTGCCCCAAAAATGCCCGCTGCCTGCGGTGGCTTACACTTTGGTCTCCATGGAACGCAGCCCAGCTTTGCAAAAAGACACAGGCTTTGTCAAAGCAATGATTCAGTTCTCCTGCTATGCCAAAAGCTATGAGGAAGCGGTGGCCACGGGCAAAGCCATCAAGGACGCTATGCAGGACTTCTCCGGGGATATGCAGGGGCTTTGTGTCATGGCAGTCTTAATCAACCTGGAGATGGCTCTTTATGAAGAATCTACCGAAGAGTATGCCCTGCATCTGGAATGCGAGTTTCAATTCAATGAAGAATAGGAGATGATACCATGGCTATTGCCGGTAAAAGCGGCAAACTAAGTATTTCCACTACTATGGTGACAGATATTGCTAACTGGTCTTTGGAACTGGGCGGCGACACCTATGATGTAACCGCCCTGGGGGAAGACTGGAAACGCTTCATATCCGGTCTGAAGGAATGGTCGGCTTCAGCTGAAGGCAGCTATGCTATTAACACAGATATAACCGGACAGACCGCCTTGCAGAATGCTTTTTTGAATGGCACTGAAGTCAGCCTGCGGCTTTATGTAAACGCTACTAATTACTACTCCGGCAATGCCTTCATTTCCAGACTGTCGGTTGAGGATCCGGTTGATGACGCGGTTTCGGTCAGCTTTGAATTTCAAGGCACCGGCGCTCTCGCATACAACTAAAGGCAGGTGAGTATTAATGGCGATTGCAGGCAAGGTAGGTGCGGTCTTTTTGCAGACGGATGATCCCCCGGTGGTTTTCACTGATGAACCATGCAGCGGGGACCTCACTTTCACCCGCTACCAGATTGATGATCCCGCTCACAGATATTGGGATAGGAACACCGCAGTAACAGTCCAGGTTAACGATGTACCGTTTTCATCTGGTTTTGAGCTGGAGCACCTGGGTGGGGTGGTGGTTTTTACGACCCCATTGGAATTGGATGATGAAGTGACAGTTTCGGGCCAGAGTATAACTGTGTCGCAGCGGGGCGGCTTCTTCAACTGGAGCTGCGAACTGGCCACGGATAATGCCGACACCACCACCTTTGAAAGCAACGGCTGGAAAGAGAACCTGCCTACTATCAAGGGATTTTCGGCCAGCGCCGAGAGCTACTGGGGAGATTTCGAGCTTTTTAAGAGCCTTGGCGAACAGCTCATCATTGCCCTGTATGTGGACAATACATCCTACCACACCCGCTATGAGGGCTATGCATATATCTCATCAGACAGCGTGGAAACGGCAGTGGATGATGTGGTTAGCGAGTCAGTGGAATTTGAAGGCAACGGCAGACTGTACTTTAGGGGGGATTAATTTGAAACCTGGTGTAACCATTGTATTGGACCGGCCCCGCACCCTTCGCTACGGTATGAATGCTCTGGTGAAGATCGAGGAGCTGACCGGAAAGGCCATCAGCAAAATGGATTTAGAGAACATTTCCATCAAGGACCTGCGCAGCATGATCTACGCGGGTCTTTTTCATGAAGACAAGACATTGACCCCGGAGCGGGTGGCCGATCTCATCGATGAGTTCAGTGATCTGACCGGGGCGGCGGCCAAACTGGGTGAAGCCATGACCCTGGCTTTCAGTGGAGGCAATGCGTCTTCATCCAATTTGGGGGAGACCGGGAGTTCCGCCCCGGAGAGCTCTTAAAAGCAGCGGTCAGCCGTCTGGGCATTTCACCGGCTGAATTATGGAGCACCACCCCCTATGAAATCGGCCTGATGCTTCAAGGCTTTAACGCCCGGCAATGGGAGCGCCAGCAGGAACTCATTTATCTTGCCTGGCACATTGAAGCCCTGGCCCGGCATAAAAAGCTGCCCCGGCTGGATAAGCTTTTGAAAACAAAGAAGCAGCAAAAAAAGCTCTCTCAAGCAGAACTGATTGAAATCGCTAAAAGCAAGGGCCTGACCGGACCCTGGGAAAGGAGCTGAAATCATGGCCATCATCCGCAGTATTGTGGTTAGAATCGCAGCAGACATATCCTCACTCCAGCAAAGCTTGCGGGATGCCGAGAGCTCGCTCAAGAGCACCGGCAAACGCTTCACCGAAATCGGCAGCACCTTAACCGCCGGTCTGACCGTGCCCATACTTGGCATTGGGATAGCCATGATCAAGGCCGGAGCAGATTTTGAAGCCGGAATGAGCGCGGTTAAAGCGGTGTCCGGCGCCAGCGCCGATCAAATGGCCCAGCTTACTGACCTGGCTCTGAAAATGGGAACCGAAACCAAGTACTCCGCCACCGAAGCGGCCCGGGGAATTGAAGAACTGATCAAAGCCGGGGTGAGCCTGGACGCAATTATCGATGGTGGGCTCAAGGGGGCCTTGGCCCTGGCTGCAGCAGGAGAGCTGGAACTGGCTGATGCGGCTGAGATTGCCAGTACGGCCTTGAATGCCTTTAAGGAAGATAACCTTTCGGTAGAACAAGCCGCAGATATACTGGCCGGTGCAGCCAATGCCTCAGCTACCAGTGTGGAAGAGATGCGCTACTCCCTGCAAATGTGCTCGGCGGTGGCTTCAGCAGTCGGCATGTCTTTCAAGGACACGTCTGTTGCTATTGCGGTCTTTGCCCAGAACGGGCTCAAAGGCTCTGATGCCGGGACTTCTCTTAAAACCATGCTCATGAATCTGCAGCCTGTAACCACCAGGCAAATTGAGCTCTTTAACCAGCTGGGGCTGATGACCGCCGAAGGCACCAGTGCTTTTTACGACCAGAACGGGGAATTGAAAAGCCTGGCCGAGATATCTGATCTCCTGCAGACCAGCCTGAGTGGCATGACCGACGCCCAGCGGCTGGCAGCCATGGAGGTCATGTTCGGATCGGACTCTATCCGGGCTGCTAACATTCTATATAAAGAAGGTGCTGACGGGGTCAATGCCATGCAAAAGGAAATGGAGAAAACCACCGCTGCCGGTGTGGCCGCGGAAAGGCTCAATAACCTGAAAGGCGCTCTGGAAAAGCTCAAGGGAGCACTGGAAACCATCGGCATTACCTTTGCCCAGAATCTTCTGCCTTCACTCAGAAGTGCGGCCGAGTGGTTCACGGGCCTGGCAAAAAAACTCCAGGCTTTATCACCTACTACCCAGAAAGTGATCCTGGTGATCGCCGCTCTGGCCGCTTCGATCGGTCCCGTGCTGCTGATCATTGGCCTCTTGGCCACTGGGATTTCAGCCGGAGTCGGTGCGCTTTCCATGCTTATCTCTCCGGTGACCGCGGTCATTGTTGCCATTATAGCCCTGGGAGCTGTGCTTGCATATTTCTGGAATACCAATGAGGAATTCCGCAACCGGGTGATTCCGCTCTGGGACGCTATCCAGCAAAAGGTGGGTGAGGCCATCGCGGCTATCCGGGCCTGGTGGGATCAAAACGGACCGGCCATATTAGCCCAGGTCGAGAAGATATTCAATGGAATTGTAACCGTGATGAGTACGGTCTATGGTCAGATCTGGCAGAGCCTGCAGGTGCTTTTTGCCAAGGCTGGGCCAATCTGGGAACAGCTCAAAGAACTGTTCGTTACTTTGGGGCCAGTGCTGGAGCAGTTGTGGGTGCGTTTGAAGCCCGTTCTAGAGCTAATCGGCGGGATTATTCTGGTTCTCTTCGGTGTCTATTTGGGGGTGCTGAACGGAGTAATCCAAGCTCTGGGACCCTTTATCGAAGCCATTATCAATGTCGTGAATATTATTGTCGACGTCTTTGGTCTGGTCATCGCTCTCATAAACGGGGATTGGGCAGCTGCCTGGGGATTCATGAAAGACATTGCCAAGAATGCCTGGGAGCTGATCCAAAACCTGCTGGAGACCATCCTGGGCTTTATTCAGGGCTTTGTGGATGGCATCATTTCATATTTCATCGTTCTTTATGACACCCTGGTGGGAGCTTCCATAATCCCTGACCTGGTGAACAGCATCCTCAGCTGGTTTCAGAATATGGTCAGCGGAGTTACTGGTTTGGTAGACAGCCTGGTCAATTCCGTTACCGGTGCTTTCGCAGACATTTCTTCCAACATTGAAAATGTAGTCAGTTCCGCCTGGGAATGGGGCTCGAACCTGATGACCAACCTTATCTCTGGGATCAGCTCCAAGCTGGAGGAACTGAAAGACGCCGCATCCGGGGCTTCCCAAGTGATTTCTGACTACCTGGGTTTCTACTCCCCTGCCAAGAAAGGAGCAGGCTCATCGGCTGACCAGTGGGCGCCCAATCTCATTAATATGCTGCAGGGCGGCCTTAATGCCGGGTTGCCCCAAATCAATGCCAGCTTGAATGCGGCTTTCGATAGCTCCGCTCTCGCAAGACCGGCCCTGGCTGGGATGGATGCAGCGGGCTCTGATTCGCGCAGCCCCTACCAGTCCTTGGAGCACAGCGGGGTCATCCGGGTGGAAGGGGTCAATAGTTCAGGCGAGCTCATGGGAGTAACAGAAATTCTGGCCAAACAGCTCAAGGTTGACCAGGACCGTTATGCCAGCAGTCCCAGCACCCGTAGAATCTACCGTTAGGAGGAATTGCCATGGACCGTTGGGGCACTTTGGACCTTAAAGTCCAGGCTTATGAACGAGTCGAAACCGGAGTAAAGCTGAACGAAGTCAATGTAATTACTGATCCTGCCTCAGATGATCCCCAGAGCATATTAATGGGCGGGGGCAGGATTAGAAAGCGTCGAAATATCCAGGGCTATGCCACCAAAGCAGAGTATGACAGCCTGGAAACTGATATGCTGGCCTGTGTTGTCAAGACGGTCACTTTTGGCGATGGCTTCAACATGAGCGCAGTCATATCGGCCTTGTCTGGATCGCGAAACCAGGGCAGTGATCTGGTTTGGTATTCGGCCAGCTTTCTGGAAGTGTAAGGGGGAAATCATGCAGCCCATACCTGAATCAATAAGGAGTTTAATCAAAAGCAGAATTATGATCGGGGAACACGCCCCCACTGCCAGGCTGAAGATCACTGGTCTGGAAGGCGGCTACACCGAACCGGTGTACGGCACTCCCCTATCCCGGATATTCCTGGGCAACTCCGGAGCAAGCGACACCAATCTGGGCGGCAACTTCGTCAAACGCCCAGCTGACAGCAAGATCCTGGTCACCTACTCTGACGGGGTCAATGACGATGTGCGCCTGGCGGTTTTGGACCTCACAACCGAAGAATCCCTGACCATGCAGAATTTCCCCACGGTGCTGGACGACTGGAAATTCTGTGATGTGGATTGGCTGTATACAGGCCTGTGCGGCTGCATCTCGCGTTTGCAGGTCATTGAGAATGAGCTCTATTTGTATGTGCAGAATCCCGGAGCAGACAAGACCCCGGGCAGCCACAACACCTTGAAGGTCTACAAGAGCGTGAGCGGTCTGGGTACAGATTTCGCTCTGCTGAATACCCTTTATGACTATGACTGCAGCGCCATCAATGGCACCATGAGCACAGCGTCTCCGCATGTGGGTGAGCCGATAATATTGGAATCCGGAAGGATAGTGATTGGGGCTACGCTTTATCAATTCTGGATAAGCGGCTACCGGCGACCCCTTTATGCCATTTTTTATACTGACGATAAGTGGGTCACTGTGCATCAAGCCATAATCTCGAATCCAACGGCGATATCTAAATACGATTATGCCCATTACAACAACCTGTCGACTATTGCCAAGACCAGAAACGATGAGTATCTCTATACTGCCGTAGAGACCAGCTATTCAAGAATGCGGGTGTATATGTTGTATTCCACGGACCAGGGAGCAACCTGGAATGTGCATCCCTATCTTTGCACCGCCATAACGGGTGAAGGATCGGAAAATCTGCAATATGGGCATCGGTATTTTTCCTTGGGGGATGGCTATCTGTACTTTGCCCATTTCCCGTATATAACCGGCCATCTGGATTATTTCTACCTATATCGCCGCCCGGATAATCAACCCTTGCCCCTGGACAGCGAACAAGGCCCCTTCAGCCGGGGTGCCGAGGGCACCACCTGGGGTTTGCCCATTGCTTATCTTCACGGCGACGACCATTTTCTGTTGGGGGCTCGCTGCGGGGAAACCGGCAAGATCCTCATCTGGCAGAATGCTCATATTTTCACTCCCTATGGTTACGCTACCGGTTGCACCGGGCTGTTCATATCGGCTGGGGACCGCCAGCTGATAGATGCATATATCCCCCTCAAAGCGGTGAAGATCGACCGTGAGCCAGCTGCCCTGGCCCAAAGGCTCACCGCCCAGATAGCCAATGTCAATCCGGCTGATTTGACCGATGCCGGGTACTATATGCCCTTCCGGGATGGAGAGTTTGGCAAGCCACGAAACCAGTTCTTCGAAATACTGATGCCCGGCCGGGGTGTGATCTGCGAAATGGGTTATGGCACAAATCTCATCCAGGTGTTTCAAGGCCAGATTGACGACGCTGAATTCCAAGCTGATGGCAGCGGGGACTTTGAAGCTGCACTGGAATGCCGGGATGCGGGCTGGGCCATCATCGACAAGTACATCACCAATGGGGCTGATTATTACCTGATCTACACCGAGATGACGGCCGAGGATATTGTCCGGGATCTACTGATCCGGGCCGGAGTGCCTGCGGCCAATATATCTATTGAAGCCACTGGCCTTACCATTTCGGAGATCACTTTTGAAAGATGTTCTTATGCTGACTCCCTGGAACAGCTTTTGAATATTTCGGGTTTTGAGCTCTTCATTGATGAGTACAGCCACTTCAATTTCCATTATCCGACTGACCGCCAGCCCCGGGTGGATCCTTTTGCCGTAATCCTGACCGGCACCGAACCAGCGGATATTACCGGGGGCGGGATTCAAGGCAAGCCGCCTATTGTACTGGAGAGCATGGTGGTGACCAGTATTGACGGCTCGGTAGTGTATATACTGGGTACCGATTACACTGCCACCCAGGGCTCGAACAGCGATAACGCGACTCTGGCTAGAACGGCTACCAGCAGCATTCCCGATGGCGGGACGGTCTTGGTTTCGTATGTTTACGCCGCCTGGGTATTCCAGGAAGGGACAGATATCTTCCGGTTGGGAGTTCATATAACCCGGCGGGACATATACGGCAAGGTGGTGGTGCGTTCCTCCACTGGCAGCGCTGATGACGAATCCGTAGTCTCCGCCGAATGCTGGTTTGCCAACCGGGCGCTCTACGGCATCCCCGATGACAAAATCCTCTTCGTGGATGTGGATGGTCTGGGAGCTGTTGAAGCCGTCCAGGCGGCTGCGGATCAGATTGCCAATGACATGGTCAGGGGTGTGATTGTATCCGAGTTTAGCGCGGTGCCGGTTTTTCACCTGCAGCTCGGAGACTGCATCCAGATCCTGGAGTCCAGCACCACCATATCTGAAATCTACCGCATTGTGGGGATGAACATTGAAGTTAATGCCGATGGCCAGGCCAGTATGAACCTGACCACCAAGCACTATTACTATGCCCCCATCGGATAGGAGGGATGGCCATGTTAAGCCCGGTGCGGGAGATATCCCGCATGATCGACAAGAAGGAGCGCTTTCAGTCCAGTGCCACGGCTTCCCGGAGCTTCTCCGAGCCTGATAACAGCTTTCAGAATCCCGGCCAGATGCAAAACCAGATTCAAAACCTGCAAGCGCTGGTCACTGGTCTATTAGCCCGGGTAGCTGAGCTGGAAGCCCGGCCCCCGGATGCCGTCTTCTTGAGCTTCCCCTTTGACAACCTGGACGAGATTACGGTCACTCACAACCTGGGCTGTTATCCGGTGGTCCAGGTCTTGGGCGGAGTGGGCTATTTCGGCCAGGGGGATTATGGGGACGGTGTTTACGGAGGAACACCGGAGCGCCAGCTGATTACACCCCTGACAGTAACCTATGATGACGAAAACACTGTGACAGTAACCTTAAGTGCGGCCAGCAGCGGGGAGGTGCTGATTATTGGCAGATAGCGCAACTACCAGAATGGGGCTTATTCAGCCCGAACCTGGGGCCTCCAATGGCACCTGGGGCGAAAAACTGAATACCGATCTCACCCAGATTGATTTGGCTTTAGGAAACCATCATCTGGCCGAGGATCCAGGCAGCCACAGCGGGCTGTCTTTTGCTTTTAAAGCCGGGATCATCCGGTCTGGAAATGCGGTGACCAGCATCGCAGCAGGCAGCGTTGCCCTAACCGACAATGCTACCAACCACATCGAAGCCGATCCAGCCGATGGCACCGTCAAACTGGGCAGCGCAGGTTTCACCGCCAGCCGCATCCCCCTTTATACAGTAGTCGCGGCCAGCGGCGCTATATCCAGCGTGACCGACAAGCGGGCCTTTCTGGTTAAAGAGATGCCGGTCCTGAAGCAGTGGTTCTTCTCCTATGCAGGAGAAGCATCTGAAAGCGTCTCGGTCAACCTGACCAAAGGCAGCATCTTTGAACCCAGCGTTGATTTGAAATGCTACGGAATTGGCGTGTTGAATAGTGATGCCAGCAGCCAGACCATAAGATTGAGGCTCTACGAGCTATCCGGCACCACCCAGGTGGGAGCAGCCCTGGCTGAAAGCGCGGATATTACCGCCGCCGGAGAGCAGGCTCTTCAAATCTACGAATTCAGCTCTCCGGTTCCCCTGCTGGCCGGGCATCGCTACGTGATTGCTCAGAGCAATGTCACCAGCGGCGCCACTTTGGTTAAGGGCGACTATATCGCCGCTCCCGGCAACAAGCTAACCGGGCTGAGAAGAAACACCTACGCAGTGATCAACAATGCCAATCCCGCCAGCGGCGCTACCTGGTCCGTTGGAACCGCGGCTCCCTTTGCCTGCGCTATGAAGATACTGATCGAATAAGGAAGGAGTGAAGCCATGGAACAGCACCACTGCATTCAGGAAGTCAGGATCCGCAGCCTGGAGACCGGCCAGGCGGAGATGCGGGTCTATGTGAAGGATATTCATGAGGACATCCAGGAAATTAAGAGCTCGATTAAAGAACTGCGCCCGGTGATGAACGGTTTCAACCGGGACAATAACCTGCTCTGGCAGAGCATTGTAATGGAAGTCATCAAGCTTGCTATGTTTAGCATTAGCATTATTGGGGGCATCGTGGGAGCCATGAAGATCCTTGGAAAGTGAGGTTATATCCAATGAAAAGCATATATTTGAGTCCCTCCACACAGGAGGCTAATAGCGGAGCAGGCAACTACGGCAGCGAAGAACTGGTCATGAACAAGGTTACGGATGTGCTGCAGACCATACTTCGGCAAAGTGGGGTGATTTGTTATAGGAATGATCCCGGCTGGAACCTTTATCAAGTTGTAGCGGACAGCAATGAAAAACGCCCTAATGTGCATTTCGCCATCCACAGTAATGCCGGGGGCGGCCGAGGTTGTGAGGTTTTTGCCTATGCACCGGGCGGCGAAGGCGAGAAACTGGCCCGGGCGGTCTATGCGGAAATCGAGCCCTTAACACCAACCACTGACCGCGGGGTGAAATATAGCCAGAAGCTTTATGAACTGCGGGCCACTGACGCTCCAGCGGCCTTGATCGAGATTGCCTTCCATGACAATTTCGAGGATGCCAGCTGGATTCTGGATAACATTCAGGTTATAGGTGAAGCCTTGGCCGAGGGGATTTTGGGCTATTTCGGCATAGCCCTGCCTACGCCGGATCCGGAACTGGAAGATGCCATCAATGTTCTGCACCAGTGGGGCATCATGCAGTGTCCGGAATACTGGCGGGTGAACGCTGTCGCCAACAAGGTCATTACTGGTGAACTGGCTGCTATTCTAATCAAAAGGGTAGCGGCTCGCATTTTGAAAGGAGGATCCTGATGAACATTCAAGAACGTTGGAAAAGCCCGGTAGCCTGGTCAGCCCTGATAGCTGTTGTCCTGTTTGTCCTGAAGACCTATGGCCTGCTTGAGCCGATCGGGCTCAGCGAGTCTAGCTTCAAGGAACTGACCACGCTGCTGTTCGCCGCCCTGGCTGCCTGGGGGATCTTTAATAACCCAACCAGCAGGGATGGGTTCTGAACGAGATAAAATGGTTGATTCTGGGGCTGGGAATTGTTAACATTGTTCTATCAAGCGAATAAGCGCATTTGTTAACAAATCGTTGACTTCGGTAATATGTGTGCTATATTTGTATTAGAATATAGTTTCATAGTTGATCAGTGCCCTGGTGTTCCTTGAGAGCCGGGGCCGTTTTATTGTAGGGGTATATATGGCAGACAAGATTTTCCAAACATACAATGATCAGCTCAAAATTCTGATTTCTCGGGGACTGGCTGTACAACCGAGTGATAATAATATCATTATGTTTGAGAACTATTATAATGTTGTAAATGGCTACAAAGACCTTTTTCTGGATACTACAGCACCAACCGAAACCTATAAGAAAAACGCCACCTTTTCAGAAATTCATGCCTTATATGAGTTTGATAGGGAACTGCGGTTCATTTTCCTTAAACGGCTGCTAATAATAGAAAACCGCATAAAATCTGTTATCGCCTACAAATTTTCGGAGAAGTACGGTCACGACAATTATCTCAAGCTATCCAATTTCAAACCATATAAAAATGACCGCGAACTGCAAGCTATTATGGCAGTTATTTCTACTTTCCAGAAGGCAATAGCCAACCAAAGCGGAAGACACAATGCTGTGACTCATTACGTCAAGAATTATGGATATGTTCCCTTGTGGGTTTTGGTTAATGTTTTATCTTTTGGCAATATAAGTAAATTCTATGGAGTGCTCGATCTGCCAGATCGTCAGAGTATATCAAAAGAATTTGGCATGGCCGAAAATGTCTTCAAGAGCTACTTAATACTTATGTCGTTTTTCCGAAATATCTGCGCTCATGATGAGAGGCTCTACAATACACATCTACCCAATGTTGAAATTGTATCTGGCTCTGTTCATGCACGTCTCGGTATCCCCAGAAATAGTTCTGGCAAGTACCAGAACGGAACCAATGATGTGTTCGCGCTGTTAATATGTATTCGTGAATTCTTACAAAACCATCATAGAAGTGAACTGACGGAAGCCCTTGGGCAAATTGATGATGAATTAACAAAGCTCGCACCGAAGATTCATACAATTAGTAGGAGTGATATCCTTGATGTGATGGGATTCCCGGCCAACTGGAATACGGTTTAGCTGATTCTGCGACAAAGCTCTCCACCCTGATTATCTTACCACTAATACCTGTCAACACAAGAACCTTATGACTCTCGCCTGCCGAGCAGTATGCTCTCGCAGGCCTTTTTCATTTCCGGGGGTTCGAATTGCCCGTTTCCAAGGCTATATAGTGAAGGCTCCACAAATGTCTGTAATGACGGAGCCGGAATCTTTGCAGCAGGCCAGAAAAACGTGGATATACGGTGGCTTTCACGGTAATATATGACTCCACCGTGGGTTTAACCATGGCCCGGCTGCGGAAAGGGAACGGGACATGGGCCATGACGCACATTATTGTCAGGCTGACGGCTGAACGGCAGAAGTTGAAGCAGGCCTTCCAGTCCGGCGAAGATGCAGAGCGCACGGTGGAAACCAGTGATCAGACCTGTAAAATACCGGCCGATGAAATCATGCTCGGCATCCTGCACCGTTTGATCACTTCAGGGAGGGAAACACCTGATGGGCGCGATTGAAAAAATGAAACAGCGGGGGCAGCTGCCCCGGGCCGCAGCCTATGCCCGCTTCAGCTCCGACAACCAGAGGGAAGAAAGCATTGACGCCCAGCTGCGGGCGATCAAGGATTACGCTGACAAAAACGGCATTGTTGTCATTGCTGAATATGTGGACAAGGCCCGGTCGGCAACCACCAATGACCGGCCCCAGTTCCTTCAAATGCTGGCAGACAGCCACCAGGAACGCTTCAATATTGTCCTGGTCCACAAGCTGGACCGCTTTGCCCGCAACCGCCATGACAGCATCGGCTGCCGGATGGAGCTCAAGCAAAACGGCGTTTCTCTGATCAGCGTGCTGGAATACCTGGATGAGGACAGCCCCGAGAGCATCATCCTGGAATCGGTGCTGGAGGCCATGGCGGAATACTATTCCAAAAACCTGGCCCGGGAGGTCAAAAAGGGCATGAAGGAAAATGCCCTGCAGTGCATTTCAACCGGCGGGCGACCGCCTTTTGGCTACCGCCTCAATCCGGAGACCCGGAAATATGAGATCGATGAAAACGAAGAACCGGCGGTGCTCCTGATTTTCCAGGGTGTAGCCGAAGGCAAAGGCTATGATCAGATCATCCGCGAGTTGAATGCCCTGGGCTACAAAACCCGCAACGGTAACCACTTCGGCAAGAACAGCCTGAACGAGATCATCCGCAATGAAAAGTACAAAGGCGTCTATGTATTCAACCGGGCTGCAGCCAAGGATTACCGGGGCAAACGCAATAACCATCAGCCCAAGCACGAAGATGATGTGATCCGCATCGAAGGCGGCATCCCGGCCATTATTGACGAGGAGACCTTTGATGCCGTGGCCAGGATCATCGCCTCCCGCAAGAAACTCTCCCCCAGCCAGGCGGCCAAGGAGACCTACCTGCTGTCCGGCAAGATCTTCTGCGGCGAATGCGGCAACACCTTCATCGGCAACCGCAAACTGGCAGGCCGCAATAAAACCCTGTATGTAAGTTACCGCTGCAACACCCGGGACCGGCAGACCTCGGATGCCTGCCGCAACAAGGAAATCCGCCGGGAACATATCGAGAGCTTCGTGGTCCGGGAACTGGCCGGGATCATCTTTGACGAGGGGCGCATACCGGATCTGGTCAAGCAGTACCAGAAATTCAACCAGCAGACGGCCGAAGCGGCCAGCACCCGCCTGAAACGCCTGGACAAGAAGATCCGCGAAGTGAACGGCAAGATTGACAACATCATATCAGCCATTGCCACCACCGGCAGCGCCAGCCTGGTCAATGCCCTGGAAAGCCTGGAGCAGGAAAAAGCACTCTACATGGAAGAAATGCAAAATGAGCAAGCCCGCTGCGGTTCGACCAATATTACCGAAGCCCAAATCCGCCAAGCTTATGACCAGGCCCGGGAGCTGTACCTCAAGGGCAGCCTGGATGAAATGCGGCAGTTGATTAACCTGTATCTGCACAAGGTCGTAATATACAAAGAGCACGTTGAAGTTTATCTCAACGTGCTGCCCTTTTCGATGATATATGATATTCAAAACAACCCATCCCATGCGGAATCCCGAGATGGAATTGTGGCTAATGCTGGTGGAGGCGGGGGGAATCGAACCCCCGTCCGAAAGAAAGACCAGCCCAGTCTCTCCGAGCGCAGTCCCCGATTTGAGTTTCGCCTTTCAGACGCCCGAGGACGGGCTTCGTCCGGCTAGCCTCAATTATTTTCCCCTGTAGATCCCTTGAGACTCAAGATCAGAGGGTACCCTCACTGTGTGACGCCCTGCACCGAGCCGCGAGGACTCCCGGCCGGACGAGCGGCTTAAGCCGCTAGTGCGAAATTATTTTCGGCAATTATAAAAGTTTTCACCTTTTTAACGAGATGGCGACAACTCGGCTCGCTACTCGACCCACCTTATCCCCCGTCGAAACCTTTACGCCCCCATGTGTGCGCCTTTGCGGCGCGAAGGCGGCTGTTGCCGGGTAAAAGCGGCCATTCCACCATATTTTATAAGAACCCGGGATTATGAAATAATCCCCGTGAGCTTAACCTGTTCTGGAACCATGCCGTCTGATAAAGCATCGTTCCTACCTCTATTATAGACTGCCTGGCAGTCAAATGGTTCCATGCCGGTCAAATTTACCGGTGCTTCATAAATTCCCCGGCCATCAGTCTTCATGAGAGCGGTCTTTTAGAACCCGCTCCAACTGGCGCTTGACATCGCGTTCAGCGATCGTGTCGCGCTTGTCATGCATCTTCTTGCCAATGGCCACGGCCACTTCCATCTTGGCCCGGCCTTCTTTGAAATATATCTTCAGGGGGATCAGAGTCATGCCCCGTTCCGCCTGCTGAACCTTCAGCTTCAGAATCTCCCGCTTGTGCAGTAAAAGCTTTTTCTGCCGCTTGGGGTCATGATTGAACTGGTTGCCTTTTTCATAAGTGCTGATATGAAAATTAATTGCCCAAGCTTCCCCGTTTTCAATCTTGACGTAGCTGTCCTGGAGATTGCCCATGCCCAGGCGCAGGGATTTAACCTCCGTACCGACCAGGGCCAGCCCGGCTTCGTATGTTTCGTTGATGTGGTACTCATACCGGGCGCGGCGGTTCTCCACTATTGGTTTTATGCCTTTTTTCTGCTTGGTCATATTCATCTCCCCTGCCAACCGGGTTCGCACCCGATCCACAAACACACCACTGCGCATCTGATTCTATGGCAAAATAAAGCCCTCGCCTCGGTATGTAAGAAAACCGCTGCCAGGGCACTAATGACGGAATCCAGATATTTACTTGTCTATTATAAGCGCTGCTTGGAGGCTCGTCAAGCGGTACACCGGCCGCAAAAGCCATACCAGGAAATCATTTCAGCCCGATAATAGCCTTCTATCTTGCTAAGTTGAAACCATACATTCCAATACTTTTTTGGATTCGCTGGGATATCGCGGGGCAAATTTTATCCTTGATGCCCGGATAAAAACTCATCGCGAAGCTGCTTCATCAAGCTCTGGACTGGAAATTGCTCCGGATAGGTCGAAATCATCAGCATAACGCCCTGCAAACAGGAGCTGAAATACAGGGACCTGAGGCGGGGTTCATTCACTCCCAGGCGGGCAAATACATCACACTGCAATTCGAACTGGCTGACCACTTCATTATTGAGCATCTGGCTGTATTTGGCCAGCACCAGGTCATCTTCGGGCTGGGTCTGCAGATGCAGAAAGAAACGGAACGCTTTGGGGCACTGTTGAACGTTGTTCAGCGCTCCTTCAATAATATGGTCCAGTTGCTCTGCCGGTGAGCCCTGGGACACCGCTGTTTCCATCACTATCCTGATTTCCTCGATCCGGCTCCTGACCATTTCAGACAGCACTCCCTCTTTACCTTTGAAATAGTTATACGGCAGGCCCTTGGAAATTCCGGCTTTTATGGCTATATCCTCCATGGTGGCATGATGGTAGCCCTTTTCGATAAATATTTCCATGGCCGCTGACTGAATTTTATCCCGGGCAGTCAGGCGGATACGATCATTGTCTTCGGGTTTGCGGGGCATGGCATATTTCTCCTTCTAACCGACAGTCTTGCGCATGAATTCCTGGACCGCTGATGCCAATTCCTGCGGGTGGGTCAAAGCCAGCATGTGATCGGCCCCCGAAATTTCCACGAAACGGACAGCTGGCAGCCGCTCGAATTCATGGGCTACCAGGCGCATGTCGTTCCACTCAACCGATCCACTGACGAATAAAGCCGGGCAGTCGATCTGTTCCAGGCGGGTGATAGCCGCTGGCTCCGGCCAGATTACCTCGAAGCTCTTCCATTCAGTGAATACCCTTATCATGTATTGAGTCTGCATTTCGGTGAGGAAATCACGCTGCGGGCTGGTCATAACAACGGCGTAATTTGGCCCAGAAAGGGAGAACTCCACCATCTTGCCAATATCAGGGGCCAGGGAATTGATCTGGGCCATCCAGTCAACAAATTCCGGTGAATAATTGAAGCCGGTAAGTGACGGTGCCAACAGGATCAGACACTCCACCATACCCGGATAGGTGAGGGTGAAATCCGTGGCGGTCTGGCCTCCCATGGAGTGACCCAGCAAAGCGACCTTCTCCAGATGCAAATGTTGAAGAAGCCGGTGCACATCTTCCACCAGGTTGATAGGTTCCAACGGGGCCGGCGATTGCCCGGTTCCCCGCCCGTCAAAGGTAATCACCCGGTTGGTCCTGGCCAGCATTGGGACCAGAAACATCCACTCCCGCGAGTCAACACCGGGGCTGTGTATAAGGAGTATGGGCGTTCCTTCTCCTTGAATATCATACTTCAGATCCATGTTGCTCCTCCTTTGCATGTCGCGGTCGAAATCAGCTTTTCCTGCATATTTAATTTATTATATTTTATGGCTGAACGTTCAGTCAATATATTATTATTGGGGATAATAGGATTGGATTGCCGGGGAAGATTCCCGAATAAGTGCGCTGTGGAGAACACTGCCGGCAGTCGGCTCCGCAGCCGATACTGCGCTTTCATGTAAATCATCGCCGTGTGATTGTGCATGCTTGGCTAATGCAGCGCCGCGTTGATTATTTCCCCAGGCTGGCTCGGGATTGTTCTATAAAACTGGCAATCGGCGGAGAAATCCACTTGTTTTTATGATATGCGATCTGAGTAAAAACCGGCAGCGGGGGTTGATTCCAGGGTATTTCCACCAGCATGTTCTGGGAAAGCTCGTATTCCACCGATATCCGTGGCAGAATCGTTATTCCCAGCCCGCTCATGGCCAGCTGCTTGATTGCCTGGATGTTGTTGATCTCGATAATAGACCGGGGGCAAACCCCGGCTTCTTTCAGCAGCTCGTTGATCATAGCCCGGTAAGTGCAGTTTTCCTGGGTAACAATCAGATCCTGGTTTTCCAGTATGCTAATATCGTTCACATCTGGCTTGGAAGCAGGATAAGGACCGGGGAGACCCAGCAACGAACCACTCCCATGATCGAGCGCAGCCATCTTGAAGCAAACGGGATGATCCGGTGCAGCCACGATAACCACTGGCTCGGGCAGTAGTTTTTCAACCAGCAAATCGGAATAGGCTACTTCCCTTGTTAATAGGAAGGCAACATCAATGGTATTGTTCTGCAACTGCTCGTGGATGCCTTTTACAGAGCCGAATTTCAAGCTGAGGCTGACCTGGGGATGCTGTTGCATAAATGCTTTTAGTATCGCGGGCAAGCGCACAACACTGAAGCTTTCGTTGGCACCGACCGTAATTTTACCAGTGACAGCTCCCTCCTTTGAAAAAGCGGCCAGGTCTTCGATGGCTTCATCGGACATTTTCAAAATGCCATCTACATAGCGCAGCAGCCTCTCACCCTCTTGAGTCAACGTAATTCGGTGCCCGAGGCGCTCGAACAGCCGAATGTTGAGCTCTTTCTCCAGCGATTGGATATGCGTGGAGACAGTCGGTTGAGCATAACCCAGATCCTTTGCGGCCTGGCTGAAGCTGCCCTTTCTGGCTATGCTGGAAAATGTTTTTAGATGCTTGATCTCCATTTGCCCAATTCCCTTCAACCCGATTATATTTAATAATAGTTTATATCGTTATTATCAATTTTACAAATATCAGGCTGCGGATTATATTAGAGATAGTACACTGGAGTAATTGATCGGCGTGCCGGATGGGAGCAGTCTGGCCACAGAAAGGGGACAGTGCAATGAACAAACAGGATTTGGCTGATATTGCGGCTGCTTTTGCAGAGTACTCTGCCAGTAATTACATAGACCGGCAGACGGCTATTTCGGAAAAAGTAGCGGGAATAAAAATCTACGATGCTCCGCTGGTCGGAGTCGGCTCGCCTCATGATCCCCTCTTTCGGATGATCCAGGATCCTTCGGTAGTCGGCCCGCATTTCATAATGCCCCTGGACTGGATGCCCGAGGCGAAGTCGGTGCTGTCCATCTTTCTGCCATTTACCGAAGCAATTAAAAAGGGGGCAAGCCAGGGCGCATGGCCCTCGGAAGAATGGCTGCACGGGCGCATTGAAGGCCAGGCATTTGTCAACCTGATGTGCCAGCATTTGCTGGCAGCACTGGGGGATGCGGGCTACAAAAGCATTAGCCCGAGTCTGGATGAGCGTTTCTGGGCCAGGATGGCGCCGGACCCGGAATCAGCGCAGCCGGATCTGGCTTTTACCAGCGTTTGGTCAGAACGACACGTGGCCTTCATCTGCGGGCTGGGCACCTTCGGCATATCGTACGGGCTAATTACAGCCCGGGGCATGGCGGGCAGATTTGGCAGCATCCTGACTGACCTGGAACTGCCCCCGGATCCCAGGGGCTATGAAGAAATCCGGGAATATTGCGACCTGTGTGGAACATGTGCCCGGAACTGCCCGGTGCAGGCTATTTCACTCGAAAACGGTAAAAATCATGCCATTTGTTCGGCATTCCTGGACAGGGTCCTGGAGCGCTTCAAACCCCGTTTCGGCTGTAATAAATGTCAGACAGGTGTTCCCTGTGAAAGCCGAATCCCGGAAAAGACCAATCTTGAAGCCTGATATGCTTGCGTATGGAGTATGTAAATACCAAGGAATATGTATAAAAATACACGGGGCCAGTCAAGCGGGCGTGCCGCCGGTCTGGCCACCGTCTCTTCGCCGCATTGTCCGTCGCAACCGCAGGCATTAATGCCTGCGGCCTTTTATATAATTCGCAACAGCAGTCGGATTAACCGCCTGCCATCTGCGGTATTATCCACCGCAGCCGCCGCCACATCCACTGCTGCACCCGCTACTGCCACAGCTGCTGCTACTGCTGCAACCGCTGCTGCTGCATCCGCTGTTGCTGCATCCAGAGCTGCCGCCGCCTCCTCTTCCGCCCATGGCAAAGGCCCCCAGGTATCCGCCAGAATTGGCGATCTGCATGGCCAGAGGCATCAAGCTCAATCCCAGCACACCCAGACCAAACATAGCGGCCAGTATGGAAGGATCAACCTGCGGGGTTTCACCAGCTGCAACTTTCTGGTATTCAGCTGCAAACACCCTGCTGTTCTGGGCCGCAAATTTCACTCCGGCGGAAGTGGCCGGCTTGCTCATCAAGGCCAGAACCACAGATATGACCGCGACAAATGAAAACAACAATATCATAAGTATAAGGAAGCCCACATCCCGGCCGGCAATTATCCCCAGCACCAGGCGCACCAGGCCGGGAAGCAATATGACCGCGCTGACTCCCAGGTTGATTAGTACACCCTTCAAGCGATGCCCTTCGGGCTTGAGCAGACCGCACTCGCGCAGCATCTTTTTAGGGCCTTGCAGGTTATTTTCCAATTCGTCAATGAGGGCTTTGGGCATTTGCTTTCCCAGAGATACCGACAGATTCGTATTGACCAAAGCTCTGGCAACTGCGTTTTCAATAGCATTGCCTCCTCCAGATGCCAGGAAACTGACGTCCCTTAGAATATAACCTGCAAAGCTGCTCTCTATACTCATCTTTTTCCAGTGAACCAGGTTCGTTACCACCGTTTCTGCCACCGCCCGGGCTCCACCCCGTAAATAAGCGATGCCCAGTGGATCAACAAGATTGAGCTCCGGCAGCCTGCCTTGTTGCCGGCTGCTGATAATTTTCCAGATGACATAGGCGACGGTAACTACCAGTGCGTATCCCCAGTATAGCCCCAAAAATGCCGGGCCGGATATTGAGAAGGAAGTATCCATACCGCTACTCTCCTTTCGAGTTAAATAAACAGTTGTTGATAGCTCTGACGCAAATTATACCTGTACTTTCTGACAAATTAAACTACTGCCGCCCTTAAACTCATTTTGCCCTCATGTATACTTAACGGAGGAGATTATCTTCGCACAAACAACGAACGTGACTTCCGTGCAATTTCCACAGACCGGCATATTCCTTCTTTTTAAAACCACCTGTAAAACGGGCCAGGAGGCCCTTCTCCCCTCCCGCCAAGGTTTCACTTTCCATCGCAATCTGCTTTAATTAAAGTATGTTAGCAATAATGCACTATGCAGGGCCCGTATCATGGCCAGCGCTTTCATAAAACAATGGACAGGGAGGAACAGTATGTTTTATACACTCATGACTCCAAACCGTTTTGCGAAATATCTATTACTCCTTCTATTAATCGCTGCCCAAATCGCCCCGGGATGGTATGGAAGCACAGCTCTAGCCGTTTCCGGTTCCGCCATGCCGGAAGCCTGGACCAGCGAGATCCAGCCTGCACTATCTTCACCTTCCGGAAGCTCTGAATCGCCTGCTTCTGCCACCAGTCCTGCAAATCACTGGAACCTGCCGGATGTTTATGCTGACGAAAGCGCATGGCAGTCGGACTGCGACCGGATTGACGTTGAGCTAATCCCTGAAGTCGAAAAATACCAGGGCATGCTGAGTGATCCCGCCAGTGTACAGAAGTGCCTGAAAGCGGAGGAAGCCCTTTATAAGACAGTGGAAAAAGTTTATTTATACGCCTCCCTCCAGGCGGATCTTGACCAGTCCGACCCTGCCGCCTCGGAGCGGCTGTCGGCTGCATCCTCCGTTTACACCCGGGCTGCTACTGCCGCCTCTTATGTGGAGCCGGAACTGCTGGCCGGAGACCCGGCCTATCTCTCGACCCTGGCCCAGCAGGAGGGTATGAAATCATACGCTTATTACTTCGACCGGCTAATCCAGCAGCGGGCCCACACCCTGTCCGGCCCTGAAGAATCCCTGCTGGCTGCGGTCTCGGACCTGGCGGCCTCGCCCAATACTATCTACACGAAGCTGACAACGGTTGATATCCAGTTCCAGAACATTGAACTGCCGGGCGAGGACGAAACCGCTGTTTCCGAGGCGTCATATACCACGCTGGTGACCAATCCTGAAAGAGATGTCCGAAAGCAGGCCTACGAAAAGCTCCTCTCCGGATATATCCAGAACTCTCACACGCTGGCTGCTACGCTGGAGGCACAGGTAAAGGCCGATGTGTTTTTTGCCCGGGCCCGTAATTATGATTCTTCATTGGAGGCGGCGTTGGACAGCGAAAAGATCCCGCGGGAAGTATATGATAACCTGGTCGATACGGCTTCACAGCGCTTGGATCCGCTGCACCGCTATGTCCGCTTGCGGGCCAAATTGCTCAATATCAGCCAGGTTTCAGCCTATGACCTGGCAGCGCCACTGGTTCCATATTCCAGCCGCCAGTTTTCATTCAGTGAAGGCCAGCAAACCATCTTGAAAGGCTTGTCCCCCCTGGGCAGCACCTATACCAGCCGGCTGGATTTTGGCTTCAAACATCGGTGGGTAGATGTTTACCCCGATGATTACAAGACCAGCGGCGCCTATGCGACTGCAGCCTTCGGGATTCATCCCTTCATTTTGATGAACTATGACGGAAGCTATGATAGTGTGCTCACTCTTGCCCACGAGGGCGGCCATGCTATGTATTTCGACTGCACCAACCGCAGCCAGCCGTATATAAATACGGGCATACCTATCGTCACTCATGAAGTAGCCAGCACTGCCAACGAACTGCTGGTAACTGATTATTTGATTAATCAAGCCGGTTCTGATGATGAGAAGCTGTTCCTTTTGAGCCTGCTGGCCGATAACATCGTCGGAACTTTCTACCGCCAGCTCATGTATTCGGAGTTTGAGCAGGTCATCCACGCCCGGGTGGAACAGGGTGAGGGGCTGACCCCCGAAAACCTGAACTCACTCTGGTCGGATCTGCTTAAGAAGTACTACGGACCGGGCTTCGCGGTGGATGAATTCTCTGCCGCCGGGTGGCTGCGTATTCCGCATTTTTACTACAATTTTTATGTTTACAAATATGCCCTGGACATAGCTGCAGCTCAGCACCTGGTCCAGGGGCTGGAATCCGGCGATGCCGCCAAGGTTCAGAGCTACCTGGCATTCTTGAAGGCCGGGGGCAGCGATTATCCGGTTAACGTGTTGAAGGATGCCGGGGTGGACCTGGCCGATCCTGCCATGGAAGACGCCCTGCTCGACCGTTTCGAAAGCACTCTGGATGAAATGCAGACCATCCTTATTCGCCAGGGAAAGCTAAAGGCAAAGGTGTAGCCATAAACACCAGGTGTGAATTGACCAGCGTCGAAACCAGCGACGGCATCTGCCTGCACGGCGCTTCAGCATGAGATGGAGGGATATGATTGCTCGACCAGCAAATGAACGAACTGGTGCAAACGCAGCGTGACTTTTACAATACAGGAGCCACCCGATCACTGGACTTCCGGATGAAGAGCTTGAGGCGGCTGAAGACGGTCATGACGGAGCGGGAGCAGGACCTGCTGGACGCCCTGTTGGCCGACCTGGCCAAATCTCCCGTGGAGAGCTACAGCACTGAAATCGGTGCCTGCCTGGGAGAGATCGATTACTTTATCAAGCACCTGCGCACCTGGATTAAAAATCGCCCGGTAAAAGGATCCCTGGCCGCTCCATTGGCCCGCTGCCACCTCCAGCCTGAGCCTCTGGGAGTAGCTCTCATTTCCAGCCCCTGGAACTATCCGATTTACCTGGCAATCATGCCGCTCATTGGCGCTATAGCCGCCGGCAACTGCGCCATCGTCAAACCATCCCACTTTGCGCCGCAGTGTTCACAGGTGCTAGCCCGGATCGTGCGGGAAGCCTTCGAGCCCGGTCATGTGCATGTGGCCGAGGGCGACACCGATACCTCCACAGCCCTGCTAAAACAGCATTTTGACTATATCTTCTTTACGGGCAGCACCAGCGTGGGGCGCATCGTCATGAAAGCCGCCGCTGACCATTTAACCCCGGTTACGCTTGAATTGGGCGGCAAAAGCCCGTGTATAATCGATAAAAGCGCCGACCTGAAACTGGCGGCCCGGCGGACCGCCTGGGGCAAGTTCATCAACGCAGGCCAGACCTGCATAGCTCCCGATTACTTGCTGGTCCACTGCGACATAAAGAACGTCCTGATGGCGCAAATGGCGGAAAACATCGCCGCGTTCTACGGCCCGGATCCCCGGCAAAGCCGGGATTATGGGCGCATCGTCAGTCCCCGTCACTTCATCCGGCTGGAAGGATTTCTGAAGGATGGCCGGATCATCACCGGCGGAGAAAGCGATCTGGACAGCCTGTATATAGCCCCCACCATTATGGATCAAGTGGACTGCAGCTCTCCGGTCATGCAAGAGGAGATCTTCGGCCCAATTCTGCCGGTAATAGAATATGAGGACCTGGAAGAGGTCCTGCAGGTGATTAACCAGCGCCCCAGGCCCCTGGCTCTCTACCTTTTTTCGGACGACCCGGCAATCCAGGACCAGGTCCTGAACGGGACCAGTTCCGGCGGGGTCTCGATCAACGACACCTTGAGCCATATCCTGCCCCACCAGCTTCCTTTCGGCGGCGTGGATGACAGTGGCATGGGTGCCTATCACGGGCGCAGCTCCTTTGACACCTTCAGCCATATGAAAAGCGTGCTGAAGGCGTCCAAATGGCCGGATCTGGCCTTCAAATATCCACCTTACAAAATATCACTGGATATGCTGAAGCGCATAATGAGGTATGTATAACTCATTGGAACATAAATCAGGGGGACGGTTCTTTTTAAATCACCAGAACCGTCCCCCTGATTTATGTTCTTGCTGCCAGTTGACATTTGATAACAAAGTGATATCATATAGATATAAATATAATATATCGAGGTGGATTACCATGTTGGAAAAAACTCAGGAAAAACAAGCCTGGAAAATGAACGGTTATTTTGCGGTTATTGTTGCGCTGTTGTTAACGGGATTTTGTGTTTTTTGCGGAATCGAAGGCGACTCGGCCCTGACCTCCTCAGCAGAAACGATGTGGATGATTCTGTTTATAGCCAGCCTGCTCCTGGCAATCCTGATTTTCAGCGGCATCACCATTGTTCAGCCCAATAATGCCAGGGTCCTGACCTTCTTTGGCCGCTATATCGGCTCTATCCGGGAAGATGGCCTGTGGATGGCGGCACCTCTGGCTATGCGTCAGAAGGTAAGCCTGCGGGTCAGCAATTTCAACAGCAAGACCCTGAAGGTTAATGACCTGATCGGTAATCCGGTCGAAATCGCTGCAGTAGTGGTTTTCCGCGTAGTAGATACGGCCAAAGCCATGTTCGATGTTTCAGATTACTACCAGTTCGTGGAGATCCAGAGCGAAACCGCCCTGCGCCATGTTGCCACCAAGTATCCTTATGACGATTTTGATGGACATGGCCAGTCATTGCGCGGAAACCCCGACGAAGTATCCAGTGAATTGGCCCGTGAGCTGCAAGAGCGCCTGGCTGTAGCCGGGGTCGAAGTCATTGAAGCCCGGCTCACCCATCTTTCTTACGCCACTGAAATTGCTGCCGCCATGCTGCAACGCCAGCAGGCCTCTGCCATCGTTTCCGCCCGGACTACCATCGTGGAAGGGGCCGTAGGCATGGCCCGCATGGCCATACAAAAGCTGGAAGAAGAGCATATCGTAGAACTGGACGACGAACGCAAGGTGGCAATGATTAATAACCTGATGGTGGCGATTGTTTCGGAACGCGGAGCCCAGCCTATTATCAACACGGGAACGATTTATTAACCGGGGGATAATGCCATGGCCGGCAAGAAGAGCTTTTTGCTCAGAATTGATCCAAAACTATATGACGCCATGGAGGCCTGGGCGGCCGATGAACTGCGCAGCGTCAACAGCCATATCGAATACCTGCTCCGGGATGCGCTGAAAAAAGCGGGGCGCCTGCCCCGCCCGGAGCGTTCTGACCCGGCAAAACTCGAAAAGCCTGGCGAAGATCGGTCTTGATCGATTGCAGACGGAGGCCTGCAAAAATGGTTAAAAGGGAACAAATGGGCTGGGTTTATCGCGTATATCACCGCTAGTCTTTTCATTCAGCCGTATCTGCGCTACAATAAGAAAAATCTGGAAATAGTTGAAACCCAATCCGTATTGTCCTAACGCAAAAAAAAGAGTCAGGAGGCTCCAGCTATGAAACAAGAACGCGCCGAATACCTGGCCGAGTTGGACATTCCCCTCTCTCCGCTGGAGATGTTGTTTGATGCGCTGGCTATTGCCGGAACCCTGGCCCTGATCATAATGACCGTCTACTACTGGCCATACATGCCGGAAATTGTGCCGAGCCACTTCGACGCCAGCGGGCAGGTCAATGGCTGGAGCAGCAGATCCAGCATGCTAGCCCTTCCTATTATTGGTGTGTTCATGGTGGTGTTGATGGAGGTGCTTTGCCGCTTCCCTAAAATTTACAATTACCCGGTCAAAATAACCCCCGATAATGCTGCCCGTCAATTTTTGCTGGCCCGAACCCTTCTCAAGTATATTGCGGCGATGATCGCTTGCCTGTTTGCGTATATTGTCTGGATGACCTCCCGGGTTGCTCTGGGCCAGATTTCCGGCGGCACACCCTATGATTTCATAATTATCATTGCCGCCTCAATTGCACCCACGATTGTGTATTTTATCGCGGCTGCCAGGGCACGCTGATAGCCGGGGCACGTCTTGTGCCCGATCAGACATCCCCCAGTTCCATCGCCTCGGCCACCGACTCCAGCAGACGTTTGGGCTGGTAGGGCTTCAGCACATATCCGGCGATATCATAGCGGTAGACCTGGCTGATGGCGTTAGGGTCATTGCGGGAGCTGGAAACAATAACGGGTGTGTTGGCCGCCCATTTGCCGGCCCGCATCTGCGCCAGGAATTCAAAACCGTCCATGCCCGGCATCATCAGGTCTACAATTATTACGGAAAAGGGCGTCCCGTCCATGGCAAATCTCCGCAGTAAAGCCAGTCCCACCCGGGCGCTGTCGGTTTCTTCCACCTGGTAGCCACCCTTGGTAAGAATTACTTTTAAAATATCCCGGGCTGATTCGTCATCGTCTATGCAGAGTACCCGAGGCGGTTCCAGGCCTGGAATGTGCCGGCCCACTGCCGCCTCCCGCCGGGCGATCGCCTTGCCCAGCCTCATCCCATGATGGCTCAGAACATCGACATAATTGCGGGCGAACTGCTGGCCGGGCACCACTGAGTAGCCTTCCATATATTCCGGCTCCAGATCCTCTTCGTGAAGTACTATTATTTCCGCCTTGTAGCAAATCTTCAGCATGCGGTTCAGCACTTCATCAATCGGAGCGCCGAAAAAGGATGTTTCAACAATTACCACATCCATCTCAGAGAGGGTGAGCGGATTTATCAGCTCCTGCGACCAGGTATCCACCATGACAATGTTGTGGCCCTCATGTATTATATCCCTCACGCAGTTGGCCATTTTGCTTTGAGCCGACGAACAGATTAGCACCCTGGCACCCATAACGTATCGCTCCTTTTAATTTATTGCTATTAGTGCGGTCCTGGCTTTAGCATTGATTAAACCGCAGGCGTAACTGCTCACAGGTCGGGAAACAGCTCCACCAGCATTTCACGGGCTGTTTCGAAATCATATGAACTGACCGGCTTTTCCAATATGTTTACGATTTTGGCGTATTGTGAATCCTTCACCATTCCCATTATATCACGGAATAGAGCCACCGCCTGGCTATCGTCTTCCGCCAGCAGCTCCTCCAGCTCCTTCAGCAGTTTGAACAGACTGGCTTCATCCAGCCTGGCAACCGGCGGCTGAACACAGCCCGGCAATCCCGGCAGTGAGTCCATTGATTCCAGGACCGGCTGCAGGGCATCAGTTACCTGCTTCAGCTGCATGTAGATGTCGGCCTGATCGGCTTTATCCAGGCAGGCTTTTTCCAGGCCGGCCGCAGCATCCATGACTTGCATAATACCCAGATTGCCAGCGCTGCCTTTAAGTGTATGAGCCAGGCGTGCCGCTTCGGACGGATCGCTGGATTGTTCCGCCTGGTAGAACGAACCGGCAAAATCCCGGTTGGCAGCCCGGAAGCGATTAATGAGCCGGCCATACAATTCGATATTGTTTTGAGATATCTCCAGACCTTTTTCGATATCAACACCCTGCAGCTTTTTAAGCTCCTCAACATTTAAAGCGTCAGAAGCACCAACGGCGTTGTCCTCCATCATACCGCTTGAGGCACTCTCCAACCGTGGTTTTTTCAGCTGCGGACTTATCCATTTATCCAAAACCCGGTATAGCTCGGATACATCTATTGGCTTGGCAACATGATCATCCATTCCGGCAGCCCGGGCTTTCTCCTGGTCATCCTTCATGGCATTGGCGGTCATGGCTATTACGGGGAGTCTTGCCCAGGCAGGATTCTGCCGGATAATTGCGGTCGCTTCGTATCCATCCATAACCGGCATCTGGCAGTCCATGAGAACGGCTTCGAAGTCCAGCTTTTGCAGTATATCAAGTGCCTCCCGGCCGTTTTGGGCCAGGCTGACCTTCATCCCTTTCTTCTCCAGAAGGGTTATCGCCAGTTCCTGGTTAATCTCATTGTCTTCCACCAACAGAACCCGTGCTCCTTCAAGGACGATATCCCGGCTGGCGTCCTGGCTGACCGCAGCTTGTTTGAGCTGCTCGAAACGGTTGCTGTGATTCATAATCTGCAGTATCGTATTTAGCACCTGTGAGGGGTTGAGCGGTTGTGACAGCGCTGCATCTTCCAGGCTTTTATAAGCAGGCTCTAATTCAGCGGACTGGTCCGGGCCTTCTATAATGACTACCTTCGGTACTCTCCGACCTTGCCGAACCCGGGAAAGAACACCTGCCAGCCTTCCTTTATACATATCTGGAACAGTCAGATCGATGAAAACCAGGTCAAACGGCGCGGTCTCTTCAGCACCTGAAAGCACGTCCACAGCCTGTTCTTCGCTGGCGGCCGATTCGGTTTCGAAGCTGAAGCTCTTCATCATAGCGGACAGGATGTTCATGGAAATCGGATTGCCGTCCACCACCAGCACCTTGAGCTTATCCATGGAAGCCGCTTTGCTTGCGCAATTTTGAGCCAGGCTATCTGGCTTGTTGAACAACACCGTAAACCAGAAGGTACTGCCCGCGGTAAGTTCACTTACCAGCCCGATTTCGCCGCCCATCATCTCCACAATTTGCTTGCTTATCGCCAGCCCCAGTCCAGTGCCTCCGTACTGCCTGGTGGTCGAAGTGTCAGCCTGGGTAAAGGCTTTGAACAGGCGGGCTTGCTGTTCGGGATTCATGCCAATGCCGGTGTCCTGAACCGTAAAATGCAGCTTCAAACTATGTTCGTCTTCGTATTCGCGCCTCACGGTCAGTACAATCTCGCCCTGATCTGTAAATTTTATGGCATTACTGATCAGATTCATCAGAACCTGCTCCAGCCGCAAGGGATCGCCGATTAATTCCATCGGTAGGTCGGCGGGGATGTCGTAATGCAAATCCAGCCCTTTGGAGGCCGCTTTGGTGGCGATTACATCTGCCAGCTGCTGCAGAACGTCATCCAGCTTGAAATCGATGCTCTCCAAATCCAGCTTTCCGGCTTCAATCTTGGAAAAGTCCAGTATGTCGTTGATTATCCGCATCAGAGTATTGCCGCTGGCGTTAATATTATTCAAATAGCGTCTTTCTTTGGCGCCGGTGACCGTTTCCTGGAGCAGACCGGTAAATCCCAGGACGGCATTTAGCGGGGTGCGGATTTCATGGCTCATGTTGGCTAAAAAATCCCCCTTGGCCTGGCTGGCCTGCAGGGCGACTTCTCTGGCTTCAACCAGTTCGGCCTCCACCCGGTGACGTTCCTCAATTTCCGCCCGCAATCCCAGATTTTTATCCTGCAGGCTGCCGGCCATGCTTTCCAGCTCGTTTTTCTGTTCGGTCAGCAAATCAGCGTTTTCTTTGAAACGCCAGATCAGCAGATTGCGAACATTCACCAGCTCTTCGACCTCGTGGAAGGAGCTTTTAAGGGTCATTGGATTGTTCATTACTTCTTCCAGGTCGCCTTCAGCCATGGCCTGCATGTTGTGCTGCAGATCCTCCAGCGGCCTGACGATGCTTCTGGCAAATGCTGCGGATACAAAGAGGGATATGATGCTGACGATAAATCCAATAGCCATCAAAATCAGTACCAGAGTAATAACCAGAAGGTTAACCGTAGCGTGATTAAGCGCCGCCTGGACTGTCCCTATCTGGACCAGATCAGCATCAGCGATAGGGCTTATTACGCTCGTATCGAAGTAATCGAAATACCAGAGCTGGATCCGCTGCCAGTAACTGCGCTCCGTTTCGGGCAGTGCCCGGATAGCGGCGGCAGATTCGGCAATATGCGCTTGCTCATATCCCCCGCTCTGGTAAATTAGCTCGCCGTCCACATATATGTTCACACAGACAAAGTTATCCCGGAAAATATCCAGCAGGTACTGCCGGACATGGTTCCAGCTCCGGATATCCATCAAGGTCAGGTGCTCGGCTTCCCGCATCTGGCGCAGCTCCTCGGCTACTTCAGCCGGCTGGCCCGGTGCCTGGGACTGTCCAACCAGCGATGATCCCGGACCCTCATCATTCCCAATATTGGGCTGTCCGGGATTAACCATCTGTTGAATCCAATACTGCACTTCTTCGCTGGTAAAATCTACTTCCCGCAGGGAAGCAGCGTTGAATTGTTTCAAAGTTTGAGGCGAATTCAACTCCCGGGCCAGCATTTCACTGGACATAGTTGAAAAACCCCAGCCTATTTCATTGATAATATAGGTCGTGGCAACTGTAACCAGGAACATGAACACAAGAACAGATAGAAACGCCACCGATTGAATGGCGGCAAATACCTTGAAACGCAGGCTTCTATGAAACTTGATATTGGCCAGGCTGAACGGTTTTTTCATAATTTGCCTAACGCTCCTTCACTATTTTGCCAGTGCTGTTTGCGCCCTGAACAAAAGAAATTCACCCATTTTATACTTCCTTTTCGCCATAGGTCAGGCTTATCATATTAACCTTACCGGAGACCTTCATAAAAGCCTCCACCACTTCGGGATCAAAATGCGTACCAGACCCTTCCTGTATGGCAGATACCGATTCATCCGCGCTCCAGGCTCTTTTATAGGGGCGGCGATTGTTCAGAGCGTCGTATACGTCGGCTACGGCTACAATCCTGCCGGCCAGCGGTATTTCCGCGGCTTTAAGTCCACAGGGATAGCCAGTGCCATTCCATTTTTCGTGGTGGGTAAGGGCGATTATCCTGGCCATGTCGAGCAGATCCGAATGATGTTCGCCGATAATCTCGGCTCCAATTGCGGGGTGGAGCTTCATTTGCACCCATTCTTCAGCAGTTAAAGGTCCCGGCTTGGTCAATACATAGTCAGAAATCCCTATTTTCCCGACGTCATGCATGGGAGCAGCCTGGTAAATAAGCTCGGCCTGGTCAGCCGGCAAGCCCATAGCCTGGGCCACCATCCAGGCTGAATGGCTCATGCGAATAACATGCAGACCGGTGTCATTATCCTTGAACTCAGCCGCCCGGCCCAGCCTGCGAATAATCTCCAGGCGGGTTTCATGGAGCTCTGCAGTACGATTGCGCACCGCTTCTTCCAGACTGCGATTCTGGTCGTACAGTGCCAGGTGGGTTTTAACCCGGGCTGCTACAATGGCCGGACTAAAAGGCTTGGTAATGTAGTCCACCGCCCCCAGTTCCAGGCCCTTGCGTTCATCCTCGGTTGAGTTCATGGTAGTAACAAAGATAAGTGGGATTTTCCGGGCGGCCGGATTCTGTTTGATCCTTCGGCAGACCTCGTATCCATCCATATCCGGCATCATAATATCCACCAGGATCAGATCCGGCGGTTTGCTGTCAACAATACGCAGAGCCCGCTCACCATTGGAAGCGGCTCTGACATGGTATTCGGGGCTCAGTATTTCCACCAGCAAATCAATATTCGCAGGTGTGTCATCAACCACCAGAATCGTCGGCATAGACATTTCTTCGCACATGGAATTACCCCGTTTTTTTTGATTTGATTATATCATTTCCGGCTGGGCTCATGCTTAAGCCAGCCCGGGCTGTGCAGTTAAGATTACTGGTGAATATAACATTTTGTTTCCATGAAGCAGTCCTTGCAGGCCTGGCGCACGGTGCGCAGGGCTTTCTCCTTGAGCAGTCCTTTGGCCAGGCTGAGAGCCGCGACAACCCCATCTTCTCCGCCATGCAGGGCGAGCATGACTGAACCTTCCCCTCCGCCGGTTCCACCCGCGGCCACCACTGTGGCCTGAATGCCGAACAGGGTATCCAGTGCGTCAATTTCCGTATAAGCCCGTCCGAAGGGGAGTGATACCAGCCCGCAGCGAAGGCCCATGCTGTCATCCATGCGGCTGATGCCCATAACTTGAGCCGCTGCCGGGCATGATGGGATCATCTTTTCGTGGCCCACCGGAATTAGCACCCGGGAGCCCCGGGCGGCCAGGACGCCAAATGCAGTTCCAATAGTTCCACCCAAAGGGTTGGCCAGCAAGATCGCCGTATTGCCGGCAGAATCCAGGGCATTGGCGCCCTTAATAAAAACGTCATCCCGTTCAAATTCAGTTAGAAACTGTTCCCATGGTTTGTCCACCAGCGCGCCCTGTTCCAGGCAGATGGCCGCCAGCCTGGTTTCAGCCGCAGTGGCGCAGGGTATCCCAGGATTAACAATCCCGGCTGCGAAGCGGACCTTGTCGTCCGGGGCCAGCAAGCCCAGCTCTTCTGCAATATACGCATTGGTGGTTCCCACGCTGATGATGATTCTGCCCGAATGATAGGCCCGGGCAAACTCGGGTGTGTTGATCAATCCCCTGGCTATGAGGCGCTTGGCAGCGGCAGGGGTTAGAGCGATTGTGGCTATCATATGCAATCCTCCCCGGATATTAGTGCGGTCTCGTAATTCAGATAATACCGGAACAACTGCTTGATGTCCACGCAGCGAAAGACAGTTTTAAAAGTAAGAAAGCCGGTGGCTTTTATACCTTTCCGGCTTCCTTACTTCGGAGTTGTCTTGCTCAATTTGCAAGTACCCCCTTTTTGGGATTTTGGTATTCTCTTTCATTCCCTTTACTAAAGATTTCTTTTGTTTTGAAAATTGCTTTTCAATTTTGAGATTTCTTTAATATTTCTGGTATTGCATTTTCATGCTGACTTTATTCTGTCTGTCGTTTTAGATTTCTTTTGAGAATACTTTTAATCTTTTCCCTTGAATCTTTTTTGGTTGTTGTTTTAAGATTTTACCCTTAAAATTTTAACTTTTTTGATTTAAGGCCTTTGATTATTCGGTTTCTCTTTCGACTTTTTTAGACTTTTGGTCTTTTTGGTCTTTGAAAAATTTTTTACAGAACTTTGATTAAAGTCATTTACCAGATTAGGAATTACTTGAGTTTACCTTTAACAGTACTCTGGAGTTGCTTCCGTTTCCTGTTGTTAATATAATACCACCACGGAGGAATATGTCAATAGTATATTGCATATTCCGACAAATTACTTTTTTCTTAAGCAGAAACCTAAAGACCTTTCATACTGATCCCGACCCTCTGCCTGGCCAGATCGATATCCACCACCCGGGCGCGAATGATATCCCCGACGGACAGCACTTCTATCGGGTGCTCTATGCGCCGGTCCGCAATCTGGGACACATGCATCAAGGCGTCGTTTTTAAGCCCGATGTCTATAAAGGCCCCGAAATCCACAATATTGCGCACTTCTCCCTGAACCTCCATGCCCGTGGACAGCTCTTCAATTTTAAGAACATTTTGGCGGAAAACCGGTGCGGGCAGTTCTTCGCGCGGGTCCCTTCCCGGCCGCATCAGGGCATCGATGATGTCCTTGATAGTGGGTGCTCCCGCATCCAAGCGGGCAGCAAGCTCGCCTGGCTTCAAGCCGGCCAGCTTCGATTTCATGCTCTCCTGACCCAATTCCCCGTCACCGGCATCAATTAATTTGAACAGCGCCCGGGCCAGTTCGTAGCTTTCGGGATGGATGGGAGTATTATCCAGAGGATTATCCCCTGCAGCGATGCGGAGGAAACCGGCCGCCTGCTGGTAGGCTTTGGGGCCCAGCTTGGAAACCTTCAGCAACTGTTTGCGGTTCTTGAAGGCGCCGTTTTCTTCCCGGTATTTGACTATATTTCCTGCGGTAGCAGCGTTCAACCCGGCAATATAACGCAGCAATGCCTGCGAGGCAGTATTTAAGTCCACTCCGGCATAGTTGACCGCCGATTCCACCACCCCGGTCAGGGCTTCGTCCAGTGCTTTAACCGGCATATCATGCTGGTACTGCCCTACTCCCATGGAACGGGGATCGATTTTCACCAGTTCGGCCAGCGGGTCTTGAATCCGCCTGGCGATGGAAACAGCGCTGCGCTCGGCCACATCCAGCTCTGGAAACTCTCCTGCCGCCAGTTCCGAAGCGGAATACACACTGGCTCCGGCTTCATTGGCTATGGTGTAGCTCACCCCGGGATAAGATTGTATCAAGTCAGCAGTGAACTCTTCGGTTTCCCGGGATGCTGTTCCATTGCCGATGACGATCAGATTGACTCCATAAGCTTCAATCATATTCCCCAGGGCTTTAGCGGCATTGACTGTATCTTTGCGTGGCGGAGTCGGATATACGACCCCCACTTTCATAAGCTTGCCGGTCTGATCGATGACCGCAAATTTCACCCCGGTTCGATAGGCCGGATCAAGCCCCAGCATGACCTTGCCGTTAACAGGGCGCTGCAGCAGCAACTGGCGTAAATTCTTGCCGTAGATGCTGATAGAATGCCGTTCTGCCGTCGTGGTCAGGTCGTTGCGAATGTCCCGTTCCACTGATGGCGCAATCAGCCGCTTGTAAGCGTCTTCATAGGCTGCCTGCACCAGCCGGGCAGTTGTACCCTCCTTGAGAAAGCGCCCGCTCATCCATTTCATTACTGCTTCACTGTCCAGGTCGATGCCAGCCTTAAGGTGGCCCTGTTTTTCGCCGCGGTTAATGGCCAGAATCCGGTGAGGCCGAATAGTGCGAACCCTTTCGCTGTAATCGAAATACATTTTATAAACCGGGTCTGCTTTATCGCTGGCCGCCTTGCTGATTATCAAGCCGTTTTTCATCATATAATCCCGGACCCAGCGCCAAACCTCTGGAATATCGGAAAAATATTCAGCCAGAATATCCTGGGCTCCCTGAAGCGCCTCTGCAGCGTCTTTTACCTTTTCGCTGACATATTTTAAGGCTTCCGTTTCCGGCTCGGCCTCCAGTGGGAAAGTGAGCAGAAAATTGGCCAGTCCTTCCAACCCTTTCTCCCGCGCCATGCTGGCCCGGGTTTTGCGTTTAGGCCGGAAAGGTCGGTATAGATCCTCCACTTCAGCCGGACGGACAGCCTTCATTATTTCGGCTTCCAGTTCCGTAGTCATCAAGCCCAGCTCCCCGATGAGGCGAATGACATCCGCCTTGCGCTGGGCCAGGTTTTCATGATACTTGAGCAACTCTTCGGCCTTGCGGATCTGGACCTCATCCATTTCCCCGGTCATCTCTTTGCGGTAGCGGGCAATAAACGGAACCGTGTTCCCGTCCTTAAGAAGCTTGACCGCCGCCTCGACCTTCCAGAGAGGAAGCTGCAGCTCTCTGGCTATTAACTGGTTTATATCCATTAATACACCAGGCCGCCTTTACTCTGAAGCTGGCGATAGACATATACCGAGGCCATCATGGTAACCGGCACGGCTACAAAAAGCCCCACGCAGAGGGCGATAAAGCCGGCAATCTCTATGCCAATGAAGGCCAAGCCCAGCAGCAACAGGTTTAGCACCTGGCCTTCGGTCATTTCCCAACTGCGCTGGATGGCATCAATGGCGCCAAGGCCCTCATCAACTACCGCAAATGGAAACATGGAAAAACGTATGGCCAGGTAAATACCCGGAATAATTAACAAGATTGTACCGATAGTAACCGCAATGCCCACCACTATGCTTCCCAGCAGAAAGTTTAGGAACGGATCCAGCGTCGTGAACAGGCTGACAAAATCCACTTCACGGCCATCGTAAATATCCAGCAGGATTCTAATCATTCCACAGGAAATTAAAATGCTGAAAAGCCAGATTACTGCTAGAAGAATATAATATGGCAGAGATGCGGCATTCTCTTTTCCGGTGATTTGAACAAAGACATTGGGAATAGAATTAAGCATGCTGCTGATCACCATTATTCCGATGAGTGTCAATGCATTGGCCTTGAAGGCTTCCCATCCATAGCTGACTGCTTCGCCTACTGTAAACTTATCCATAGATATCCCCCTTCCGATTTTTACCATATTCTATTACGAGTCTAGCGAATTGACCGGATAATATCAAGATCATTCCACATGGAAAGACTGCAGCTTCGGGGTTCCAAGCGGTTGTGGCAGCGTTGATCAGCGCTGTGAACAACCATTTATAATTATATTTTCATGCTTGCTTATAAAGCATTTGAAGATTTAGTATTTGTGGCCAGCAATTAAAAATAACACATTTAATTAAACGGTTAGCCCAAAATCATGGTAAAATGTTTATATTAGCACGACCTATATACTAAATTTTTTGCCAATACGGGAACGGAGGGATGGTTTATGAATTCAACGATATTTGTCATACTCATACTTGCTCTTCTTGCATTCATCCTCGTTTCAAGCAAGCTGGAGCTCCGCGAAAAACCAGCTTTCTTATTGCAAAAGGAACCAGGCATTCGATCTGAAAACCCGGAACAAGGGGGTGCGGACCTTTTCTTGGACTGATTAGGCAGTCAACCCCAGACTTCGCCTATACTCTACGGGACTCATTGCACCCAATGAGATTTTGATACGCTTTTCATTGTACCAGACAAGATATTTATCTAGGACGTCTATAAACTCCTCGATATCTACGCCAACCCAAGATCTATTGTAGAACATCTCGTTTTTAAGTCTCCCGAAAAATCCCTCACACGCGGCATTGTCGGGAGAGCAGCCCTTCTTTGACATTGATCGTTGGAGGCCTGCGTTGTGCATTCGCGATATCCAGCCAGGCCAGCGATAATGACTACCTCGATCGGAGTGCACTAACGGATACTCGCCTTCTATTAGGGTTTCCGTCGCACGATCAAGCATGCTGTTGACCAAAGCAGCATCGGGGTTGGTTCCAATAGACCAACTCGGTAGCAAACCATCGAAGCAATCTACAATTGGAGACAGATATATTTTCCCCGCCGGTATGGAGAACTCGGTGATGTCTGTAAGCCATTTTAGGTTTGGTGCATCAGCATTAAAATTACGCTCGATTATATTATCTGCACCGGGATTATCCTCACCTTGATACGAACAATATTTCCGCCTCTTTCTTTGAAACACTTCAAGCCCGGATTCTCCCATTAAGCGCCGCACTACTTTTTCGGAAATGCGTGTTTTTTCTCTCACAAGCAAAGCATGGATGCGACGGTAACCATATCTCCTACCGTTCTCATCAAACAACTCTACAATGCGTCTCCGCAGTTCATCATATTTACCTGGCATAGACACGATTTTCCTATGGTAGAAGTATGTACTGCGTGCCATTTGTAGGTGGGTAAGCACTTCAGTCAACGGATACTCATCTATCAGGGCGTCGGCCAGAATCACCTTCTCTTTGTTTGTTAGGTTCGTCGGTACGACGCCCGGGTCTTTTTTTAAAATTTCTGCTGTCCCCTCGAGAATCGCCTTTTCTAGCTTCAATCCTTTAATCTGGCGTTTCAGCGATGCGATTTCGGATAAAAGGGCATCTTTTTCATTGTTTAGCGGTTGCGCCTCGGCTTTAGGCATTTCTGTGCTATCCTCCTTGCCGAGCAGACCCTTTTTCCAGTTGTATAGCGCTTCTCGTGAGACGCCATATTCCCTGGCTATTGCTTTAGCACTGCCGTTTCTAGTACATAGAGCAATCACGGCTTCTTTCTTCTGCTCTTCTGTGTATTGTAGCCCACCTACACGCTTTTTACGACATTCCGGCGCCAGTTCATCGCACCACTTCCGAAGAGTCTCTTTTGACGGATACCCCATCAGCCTAACGGTCCTTGATAGATTGCGACCATGCTCGAGAAAATGGGTTACTGCAGCTAGCTTCTGCTCTTCGGAAAATCTTGGGTGCCGTGAATACTTATCCCACAAGGCACCAGTCTCCTGTTCTTTGAGATATGCTTTATACCACCTGGGCAATGACCCGCGGTTCGGATAGCCAAGTTCGCGAATTACAGCCGCTATAGTTTTGTCATACTTGATGTACAGCTCAATTGCCTTCATCCGCTCGTTTCTTGAATACATACGGACACCCTCCTGTCTTTCATAAGTTCAGGATTTTGTCCGCACCCCCCAATACACTGCCAGATATCAAGCAGCCCTGCAAATCGAGAAACGCGAAGGTCTTCAGGCAGGAATTGCATATATCCGAAAGACCGGTTCACCGGGTGATTATGTACGATATCTCATTGATCGGGCACAGTGGGCTGCACTTCGATGCACTACGTCTACAGACGATTATCATCTTAACGCGTTGAACAATATGAGCCGTTATAATCAAGCGGATCTTCCTGACGGTGTCTATAACTATCAAATTACTGCCGGCATCGAAGATTTCTGCATGCGGGTAATCAACCAGGCTATGACAACCGGCAAAATTAAATAACTTTGGAAACAGTGCAATCAGCCAGCCCAATCACATGAACGCTTCATAGTTGATCATTTTCATTAGATTGCCCGTTCCAGCCCTGACAATTTCAAGCGTAATGCCCGGGTTGTCCAGTTCAAACTGTTGCCTGATGCTCTCGGCTCCCGCGGCCGGCACCGAAGTATAGAGTCGCACCTTGCCACTGGCGGTTTGGGTCCCGCTTTTTTCACTAATGGAGCAGCTGGACAAAGATAGGCGCCAGCACCCTACTGATCCAGGAATAGCTGCTCGGGCAGCAGATTCGACTCCTGGCCTGCGGTTAAATGCCGGCGCCCACGAATAGAACGAATATGTTTCTACATGTTATTGGCCATGCTGTTAAGCTCCTCGGCCATACTGGTCAGTTCTTGAATGCTGGCGGTTATTTCCTGGGTTCCGGCAGCCTGTTCCTCGCTGGCTTTTAATGTGGCGGCGCTGACCTTCTGGGTTGAAGCCACCTTTTCGAAAATGTTTACGATCAAATCGCGTATTGTGACCACGGTGTCACGCGACTGGTCGGACAGCCTCCTTATTTCCTCGGCCACTACCCCGAAACCGCGGCCGGCTTCACCAGCCCGGGCAGCTTCGATGGCGGCGTTCAAGCCCAGCATTTTGGTCTGATCAGCAATCTCCCTGGTGAAGTTCATGACTTCGCCGATTTCCTGGGTGAGCTGATGAACCTGCTGAACACTGGAATTCAGATCCTGCTCACTAATATTGATCTCAGTGGCCGAAGCAGCCAGCTGCTGCAGAACAGCGGCGATCTCGTTCAAGCTTCGAGTAAGATTATCAACGATAGTACGTATTTTCAAGGCATTCGCCTTGGGGAGACACAGGCCAAAGCTTCCGATTACCATGGTCGGATCGTCTTCATCAAACAACGGATCGCTGGACACCAGCACGGGTACGCCATAAACGCTGGCATCCACTTCCTGAACCACAGTTCTTTTCTGCTTCATGGTTTGACGTGCGATAGCTTCCTCTTTCAGCTTGGTGCCGGGAGCCAGGTCTGCCAGATCGAATTTGTCCGAACCCCTCTTGTATGCGACACTTTCCAGGTCAGTGATGTATAGAACGCCACCTTCGGGAAGGAATTCTGAAATTCGGGGAGCGAAGTCGTCAAATGCCTGGGCCAGGGCAATGAGACGCGGCAGACAGATGGACAGGGCGCCGATTATTTCTCCATCCCGGGTAACGGGAACCGATGAAATGGTCATGCGGGGCCCATAAACACCGCGCGGAATTTTAACTGTCACCATTTGCTTTTCACGCATAGCCCTGGCGGCTCCTCCATCTTTGTTTAGCTGGGCGCCCTCTTTGAATGCCGGAATATTCAACTGTTTGGTTACCAGGCTCCACTCAATTACATCTCCTACTGCCAGAACATAGGCAGCACCGTTGGGAAACTGTTCGATGGTGAAAGGGGCCATTTCCTTAAAAGCGGTAATTTGATCCCAAGTAAACAAAAACACACTCTCCTTCTATCCGTATTTTTTATGTAAAAGCCAGCATTTACCGATATTTCCATACTCCCAGCCAGCAATTATTTTTGTTTGCCGCGATATTGGCACAAATAAAAAACCCATCCAAAAAACTCCGGATGGGGCTCGGGGCCCTCAATACGAATCATAATAATATGATCCGTTGAGTATTATGCTGTTTTATCACACTTTTCTTGAGTTAAAAGGCTATTTTCGCCCTTCTGGAAGCTGGATAAGGTTACCGCCCCAGAATACATCATTATGTTAGCACTAACACTTTGATGACATTGACAGATCTGTTATGTAATTCTATCTCTTGCATACATACCATAATAATGCAACTAATGCAAAATTTCCAACAACTTTTTTCCTGCCATGCGGTTATTAGCGCCCCCGAATATCTTTAGACTCTCGAGTGATTAAGGGTTATAAGCTCATCTCGGCTGATACTGACCATTTGCCCGCCGTAGCGGAAGATGTTCTTTTTCCCGCCCTGCTTGGCCACTTTCCAGACCAGTTCCTCATCCAATAAAACCGTGCTGGCGATTGTATCCACTCCGTACTCAAACAGCACCGGGGTGATGGGAACACTTGGACCGACCAGGATTACCTGCGCCTTCTCCGACAGGGCCAGCAGCCGGGGCATGGTTTTATTTATCAATGCCGTGCCGGTAATGAAAACCAGGTCCTGTTGAGGAAGGATATATTCGCAGGCTGGATCGGGATAATCATCCGCCTGGGGTGTTCTTTCCAGTATAGAAAGGCGGCAGTGGTCTTTTAGGCTGTTGATATTAGGAAAATGGCCTATCACCGCGACATTTTTACCTTCCATCACCGGCAAAAAGCGGGCAAAACCATTGGCCTCTTCGGCATCTGCGGAACGTTCAAATGGTTTCCCACTCAACACGGACACATTAGTGGGGTGGTTCAAGGCCGAATTGACAGCAGCCTGCCCCAGCGACGCTTCGACCATGTTCCATGATTTAATGGAAGCGGCCAGCTGCCGGAGCGGCATGCCAACAATATCAACGTATGGGCTTCCTTCCCGGCCTCCCTTTAAGGTCATGGCTGCACCGGTGCCCTGTTCGGAACGCACCAGGGTCCAATGCAGGCCGACCATGCAATCAACGACTGTCAAATGATCCGGTATGGAATCCAATATATCGTTATATACATTCCACATATCTAATCTCCTGCTTTATGGGCGTTTTTGGTAATAGGCGCCCTGGGCGCATGCCTTGCAAAAAATCTTGCCATCTATCAGCAGGTCCCGGTGATCCATAACGAACTCGCCACAAGTCGCACAGGACACTTTCCGCGAAGGTTTGCCAGGAAGGTCTTCAGGCTTCAGATTTACCGTCACTAACTCGGTCCTGAAAAGCTCCTCATCGGGAAACGCACTCCAAAACGCCACCACATCATCCTGATCGCCAATCTGCTGTTTGGCGGCAGTTACAATTCTGATACCTTCATTGGTGTTTATATCCACGAAGGTGGTCGCCATTTTGCCATAATCAAGCCATTTCAAACGCCGTCTACCGAGAGAACATCCGGTAACCGAAGATACCGCATCGGCTACACAGCGATCAGCTTCTACAAATACAATAAAATCCCGATTTTGACCGGGGTCTTCGATACCCAAATGATTAAGACCGATTCGGGCCATCCTTACCCCGAAGACGATTCCCGAACATACGTGTCCATGGAAATCATGTGCCTTCTGCAAGTCCTGTTCAAAATAGTTCATCACGTTTTTCAATCCCCTTTACTGCGTTTTTTACGGTCAGAAAACCGCCGGAACGGCCGTATTTTACCGCCTGCATTTCGGCCACCACCGCCAGCGCGATTTCCGCTGTTTTTTGCCCCCCGATATCAAGACCGATAGGGATATGCACCTTGTCCATGCATTCTTCAGAAACATCCATCATATTAAGCTTGGCAAAGTATGCGGTTACCTTGCGTTTGTTGCCCAGTATTCCTATATACCGTGCGGATGACCTAATCACTGCCTTAAGCGCCACCTGATCCCACTCATGATTGTGAGAAGCAATGACGATGCTGGTATTTCCATCTATTTCACATCCCTGGAGCAATTCCACAATGTCACCCAGCAACAGCTCGCGGGCCAGAGGGAATCTGTCCCGGGTGAGCGTTTCCGCCCGGCTATCGATAATCGTTATGTCATAGCCGATAATTAGCGCCATCTGGTAAATATCCAGCACCAGGCTGCCTGATCCCACAACTATGAGCCGGTCCCGGTGACTGAACACATTGATATACAACTCCATACCGTCATGTTCAGAATCAATGGTCATCTTACGGGAATGGCCTTTGTTCAGGCACTTTTCGGCTTCCTTTCTCACCTTTTCTGTCAGCAAATCATCTCCGATGGAGCCGCCCATTATCTGTCCGTACTGGTCGATGGCCATGACCGCTCCGGGCCGGCCGGCTGTCATAGCGTTGGACGCGATCACTGTTACAATAGCCATTTCTTCACCGGCTTCCTGCTTGTCGGCGATCCTGCGAAACAAATTAGAGTCCATGCCTATCACCTCGATTAATTAATAGCTAAATAAACACCAGGTCGTTTTCCGGATTATCCCGGTCGAGCCTGTCCATCAGCGCATTTAATATCATCTCCAATATGCGCATGGCTCCACGGTATCCAACGATCGGCAGGTAAGAATGAACATGTCTATCCATGACCGGAAATCCGATTCTTACCAACGGTACGTCTTCAGCTCTTGCCAATAGTTTGCCATGGGTATCACCCATAAGCAAATCCACTGGCTCATTTTTAAGCCATTGCTGCAAATCAAAAAGATCGGCCGAGCTTCTAACAACGCCATCAATATTATACATACTAAAAATCTCCTGCATGCGCTCCTCGAAATATGGTCCGGGAGTGCCGGTAACCGCAAACCTGGGGATCATGCCAATGCTGGCAATGAACTCCGCAAGGGCTACTATTATGTCAGGGTCGCCAAATAACGCCACTTTTTTACCGTAAAAATAGGGATGGGCATCCAGTATGACATCAATTACCTGTTCTCTTTCCTCTTCCAACTCACCGGGAACCTCCTGCCTCCCAAGCTGTTTCAGCTCCATAATCAGTCGATCCGTAGCGTCAATGCCTATGGGCAAATCCATAACTTCAAACGGCACGCCGCATTGGTTTTGGAGCTGGGCGGCACCCGCTTCAGATGCATATTTCCCCAGGGCCAGGGTCTTTTTACAATTTCCCAGGTCTATGATATCCGCTACCCTGGTGCCGCCTGCCGGATATTCATTTAGCCTTTCCGCCCCCCGCTGTCCAAATACCCCGCAGGTATCGGGAAACATGATGTTGTCCACTCCCATAAGGCGGCTAATTCGTTTTATTTCCCGCATATCGCCAGGGTTAATGAATCCCGGCAGGATGCAGGCCTTATTATTGGAGCAGCCGTTCGCCTGGGCCAAATACTGGATCGCGCCTGATACCAGGTTAGAGAATCCGGTTATATGGGAACCAGCATAACTGGGAGTATTGGCGTGAATGACATATTTACCTTCGGGAACAGGGATATCATAAAGGCAAGCCTTGATATCATCCCCGATGGTTTCGCTCAGGCAGGTGGTATGCACGGCAATAATTTCCGGATTATATGTTGCGAAAACATTCTCTATGGCTGTTTTCAAGCTGGCATCACCGCCAAAAATGGCTGCGGATTCCTTTAATACGCTGGTCGTGACCTTCAATAATTTACGATAATGCCTTTTCAGCATGGTTTTTTGGAAGCGGCTGCAGCCCGAAGTTCCGTGGCTGTGCGGCATGCATCCGTGAATCCCCATAGAGGCATACATGGCCCCCAGTGGCTGACAGCCGGCTATCGGATTTATGCGCAGAGCTTGTCTGGCCGTATGTTCTTGCGGTTTCAGGTCAATCATTCTGGTTCACCTCCCTGGCGTTTGGCCTGCTTTTCCAGGGTGCGACATTATTTTGCCAGCTCGACATATCAATAGCCATCGACAAATCCCGGGCTAAATGGATGGCTCCACTAAATCCGCCATAGTCAAATCTAAAGTCGTCGGCGTTGAAAAAACAGGAGGTGTAGCCGGACCCCACTCCGGCAAATTTATCTTTTATGCCCGGAAAGAAGATGTCCGGTCGAATGTCATCGAGCATAAGTTCAGATTCATTTTGAGCGAGATGGGGAATCATGATCCTATCGCAAGCCAGGGGGGAATGAACAATGTTTCCACTGCTAATCGTTGTTCTGGTTTTAATTTTTTCGTAAAGCCTTGCCGGAAGGCTAATATGGTAATGCTCCAGGTCAATATCATAGCGCACGCCTGGTTTATCGCCGGGAGCACCGCAGCCGCTTTCCATGGCCGACATAAAGCTCATTTCATTTTGCCCTGAGCGGCAAAACAGCTCATTCCCGACCATGACGGGATTGACATCCAGGTCGGACAACAGGGCCTGGTAATGGCGGGATACAAATTCATCTTCCTGCACCACCGCAATCCGGTTTCTTAATTTCGCTTTGCAAGCTTTCATGCTGTCTTCAATCATCCCCAGTTCTTCGGCAATCAGTTCTTCGGTTTTGCATATTAACTCCGGGCTGCCAAAAAAAGCCGCCATGTTTCTTAAAGAGTTTACAATATTATCCATCCCGATAAAGTTAAATCCCATCCAGTCAATACCGAACCGGTCGCGCATGACATCCGCTAAATCAGCCACTGCCTTATCGCTGCCGAATAGATTTAGTTTCGCCTGGTGAGCGTTTTCCAGGCCTTCATAGCTGCCGTCTCCCATCAGCACTGACACGATATCATAGCCGATATGATCAAATATCCGAGCAATTTCTCCAGCTTTCAGACCATTATAAAATTCCCCTATTATGTTTACCGGATATCGCCCCACTGTGCCTTTCCCTCCGCCCATAACGCTTTCAACCATTCCCATGGTGGCCAGCCGGTAGCCGGGCACACTGCGGAATCCTTCACAGGAGAACGGCATCACCTTAACTCCGTATTCCTTTTCAGCCTCTTCCGCAATGCTTTTTACATCATCGCCGATGAGTCCTACCGGGCAGGTTGAACACACGGCTATAACTGGAGGATGAAACATTTCCACCACTTCTTTTATCGCCTGTTTGAGCTTTTTTTCTCCGCCAAAAATGACATCGCTTTCATCCATCTGCGTCGAAAAGCTATACCGGTAATAATCATGCTCTGCGTTGGCTGCCTGGTGCCTGAGGCGATTCCCTCCCCAGGAATAATACGAACATCCCACCGGTCCATGTGTGATTATCAAAATGCCGCTTATTGGCGACAGCACCAGGCCTCTGCAGGCGACATAGGAGCAGCCGTGCTTGCACACCATACCGGGTATATCCATCACCAGGCTGTTAAGCGTTCTCTCGCCTGTAATCACCCTGTTCTTCGCGTTCTTTGGTTCAATCGCCAGCGCCATTTCTTTCATGCCCCCCAGTGCCCGGCCAGGTCTTCCAGTTCTTCCAGCTCCATCGGCGTTGGTATTACCAGGCTATTATTCTGGTCAATACTGGCGGACAGACGGCTGTATATTTGGGTTTGAGCAGATTCCGGGGCATATTGAACCACGGTTTGCTTGTTAATTTCGGCCTTATGGACAATACTGTCCCAGGGAATCAACTCAATCATCCGGCTCCCCAGTTTTTCAGCAAATGCATTAACCAATTCCTCTTCTTTATCAACCCGGCGCGAATTGCCGATTATGCCGCCGAGGCGGGCGCCGCCGGTGGCTGAAAACCGGGTGATTCCTTTGCAGATATTATTGGCTGCATACATGGACATCAGCTCACCTGAAGTAACAATGTATATTTCCCGAGCTTTTCCTTCCCGGATAGGCATGGCAAAGCCTCCACAGACTACATCCCCCAGCACATCGTAAAATATATAGTCCAAATCATCGGTATAGGCACCCAGGCTTTCCAGCAAGTCGATAGAAGTAATTATGCCCCGTCCTGCACATCCCACCCCGGGCTCCGGCCCGCCTGACTCAACACAGCGAATGCCTCCGAAGCCGGTTTTAATAACGTCATCCAGCTTGACCTCCCCGTTTTCGCGCAAAGAATCCAGAATGGTCCGCTGTCTTTGCCCGCCAATAAGCATCCTGGTGGAATCCGATTTGGGGTCGCAGCCGATCTGCATGATCTTCTTGCCTTTTATAGCCAGGGCAGCTGCCAAATTCTGAGTGGTAGTCGATTTACCGATGCCACCTTTGCCGTAAATCGCTATCTGCCTGCGTTTCTTGTCTGCACTATTCATATTCGCAATCCTGGTGGTTTCCATCTTCAAATACCCCTTTGTTTACCGAAAAGAGTGTATCATCAGCGATTTTATCAAGGTCATCGCTGTGGTTCATGAAAATCACTCCATCTTAAAATTTAATTTGCCAGCGGAACACAGCTTTTCATATCAACTCCACGATTGTCGGCAAGTTTGGTTATCCTCACATTGATTCCATAAGTCTCCCGCATGTTTTCCTCGGTTATGAGTGAATCGGCTGTACCTATCTCAAACCCATTTTTATTAAGCAGGGCAACTTTTGAGGAGCACAGGAAGGCATGGTTGGGAAAATGGGAGGTCATGACCACACCTATCCCGTCTTCGGCCAGCTTTTTTATTTGCAGCAGAACCCTCACCTGGTTGCCATAATCCAAATTGGAGGTTGGTTCATCCAGGATCAGGAGCTGAGGCTTTTGGGTCAGCGCGCGGGCAATAATCACCATTTGCCTCTCACCGCCGCTTATCTCTGTATAGGTCTTGTCTTTCAAGTGAGAAATGCCTAATCTTTCAAGGGATTCTTCCGCGATCTTAACATCATCCCGGGAAGGGGATGAGAATGGGCCCAGATGTGCTATTCTCCCCATTAATACTACATCTATTACGGTATAGGGAAAGGGTGTCGTATGCGCCTGCGGCACATAGCCAATTACCCTGGCCAGACACGCCCGGGACCATTTTTTGATGCTTCGTCCATCAAGATTAATCTCCCCGCCTTTCACTGCAATAAAGCCCAATATGGACTTAAAAAGAGTCGTTTTGCCTACACCGTTGGGGCCCAGCAGGCACAAGAATTCACTGGCTCCAACCTTAAATGAGATATTTTCGAGAATAGTTTTCTTGGAGTAACCGAAAGATGCATCATTTATTTCCAATATCATGTCCACGACTCCCTTCCTTTGTATAACAGGTAGATAAAAAACGGCGCGCCGATAATGGCGGTCAGTATACTGAGCGGTATCTCTACCGCAAATAGAGTGCGTGAAAGATCATCGATCAGCAGCAAATAGGCCCCGCCCAGCAATACCGACGCCGGCAGCATGTACTTGTAATTGGGACCCACCAGCATCCGGGCCAGGTGGGGAATAATGAGACCCACCCAGCCGATCATGCCCCCGGTGGCCACCGCTGAAGCGGTTAGAAGGGTCGCGCAAGTTATGTAGATAAACCGGATTTTTCTTGTATCCAGGCCCAGCGACTGGGCTTCCTCCTCTCCAAAAGAAAGGGCGTTAAGCTTATATTTCAGAAGAAACATAGGAATGATGCCTATTATAAACGGAATCAGACAGCGGGAAACGTTTTTCGCGGTTATCGAAGCCAGCCCTCCCATTAGCCAGAAGGATATTTCCGGCAGCTTGTTGTTGGGATCGGCCGTATATTTAGCCAGGGAAATAAAAGCCGCAAACAGGCTGGTTACAACTATGCCAGTCAAAACCAAAACCAGGACGGAATTGTTCCCCTTGGCAATGAGCCGGCTGATAAAATATGTCAGCATAACAGCGGCAGTTCCGCACACAAAAGCCGCCAATTGAATTGTCAATGCATCTGCAGAATATAGAATTGCCATGGCAGCGCCAAAGCCTGCACCGGCTGATGCTCCCAAAATGTCGGGCGACACCATGGGATTGCGAAAAAGACCCTGGTAGGCGGCGCCTGATGCTGCCAGCGCAGCTCCAATAACCAGAGCTACTATAATTCTAGGTATTCGGATATTAAATAGCACGGTTTCCAGGGTTTCAGACCAGGTAGCCGGCAATCCAAACAGCGTTCTGAAAAATACGGTGAGCAAGTCGGGCAGCGGTACCGCGTAACGGCCAACCGTAAAAGACCATAGAAATATGGCGATAAGTACGAACAGCAAAATTACCAGCACCAGCCCGCTCCTTTTGCTCTTGACCTTAGGGGGCTCGTCATCTGCTGCCACCTTGATATGTACAACTGATTTAATAATGTCGTTCCGCTCCTTATATGTAATCCTGATGCGCTCGCAAAGGTGTAAACCGCCTGACCAGGCGCCTTTCAGCGCCTGTTCAGGTTGATGATATAAACTATCTCACCGGCCGTTGTGATTCAGCTGGCGGTTATATAGCATTTTTGAGCATTTCATTAACCTGGGTATCGGTCACTTCCATGTTGAAAAAGAGCTTGAAGAATTCTTTGGTTTCTTTATTAAGGTCAGCTTTTACATATTCTGGATATAGCAGGTTGCCGAGCCATACGATTCCATTGATCCTCATGATATTAGGCGGACGGTCAAACCAGCCAAAAGGGAGCAAAGGCGTAATATATACCTTTTTATTTTGAACAGCCTTGATTTTTGCCCAGGAGACATCGGTCAATATGCTTTGATAGTTTTGGGTGCCGCCCGTCGAGGAGCTAACTAAAACGACATCGGGATTCCAGGCCAGCACCTGTTCCATTGAAACGGCTGACATTCCTTGTCCGCCCTTGGCCGGCACATCGGCAACATTTACACCTCTTACGAACTTCAAAACGTCGGCATGGTGCGAATCAGCCGGGTCAGTAGCAAGCCCGGAGGCACCTTCTGCATAATAAACTTTCACCAGTTTGTCATCCGGGATTTTCGCAACCATATCGCTGATGGCCGCCATTTTTTTCTCAGAATAACTGGCCAGCGTTTCAGCCCGGTCCTTAACACCCAAAATGTCTCCCATGCTCCTGTAGACTGCAGGTATTGACGTAAACATGGAGTCCATAACGATAACCGGCCGCTTGGTTTGCTGTGTTATGCTGTCGGCGGTCTGGGCCGCAGCCGCTTTGCTAACAGGATCGAGATCGGTCATGAAGACGATGAGATCTGGCGCCAGCTTGGCTATTTCTTCAAGGTTGGCTGTGCATTTTTCACCCATCCAGCCGCCGAGAACCGGAAGCTTCTTGGCGCTGTCGCTCAGGTACACATTCATTTCATCTGTAGGTTTATTAACCCAGGCGGCCATCTTTTCCGGGGCCAAAGAATAAACCATCGCTTCAGCGGTCGGCACGGCACAATAAACAGTATTTATCCTGGCTGGGATTTCTACCTTGCGGTCCGCCATATCAGTTACTACCCGGGTGGATGAATCGGTCCTGGCCGGATCCGTGCCTCCCGATGTCAGCGATGTCAGGCTGCCGCAACCAGTCAGCAGCGTACCCGCCATCGCAATGCACAGTAAGAAGACCATTCCTTTTGATACATGCTTCTTGAACCATATGTTTAACATTTTAGATTCCTCCAGATATTATTAGAATTCAATTACTTCAGCCATTTATAAAACAACCGGGCTATGTGTTGGCCTGCATAGCTGACATAAAACGCCCCCTCCTGCAATTATTCCGGTAGAAACCAAACGACCCGTACAAACCACTGCTCTTGTTCCGGGAGTCTTCAGCATGTAACTGCAAATCACATGTCAACCGCCAAAGCTGATCGCAGTGCGTCATTTATTGTTTTATCACTTTATGTTCGTTTAGTATAGCCCATTTGTTTATTTATGTTATTTTATGTATGTTTTTGTTCAATATCATTCTAACTCTAATATTCTGTCTCAGCTCACAAAAATGCTGCCCTGTGCAAAAATCTCGGGCGTTTACTGGAATATCAGGGTCCATTAAAAATTTTATATAGGAAAATTGTCCCGAATAAAGGGGCTTTTATTGCAAAATTTGCCAGCAACAACTATCCTTATATACAGAAAGCGGTGATGATTTTGCGTATTGAAAAGAAACTCTGGGAACAGAAAAAAGGCTGGTCCAGTCAGGGTCCGGCTATAGAGGGTTTGCGGCCGCAGCTGGTGCTGGCCTTCGGTGCGCGAACTTGTTTACAGCAGGAAAAGCTTTTGCAAGAAATCCGGGACTTCTATCCCGAAGCGCATGTTTGCGGAAGTTCAACCGCCGGCGAAATTTGTGGAACTGATATTTATGACGATTCAATTGTCCTGGCAGCAGTTGAATTTGAACATACCGGCATTAAAGGCTTTCAAATTCTTTTAAAACCGCATCAGGACAGTTTGCAGTCCGGACAGCAACTGGCCAGTCTCATTGAACCAAAAGATCTGGCCCATGTCCTGGTATTTGCCGATGGGTTGAACACCAATGGCAGCCAGTTACTAGAAGGCATGCTTTCAGTCCTGCCTCCGGAGGTTTCGATTTCGGGAGGAATGGCCGGCGATGGCAATGACTTTGGCGAGACTCTGGTTTTCTGGGATTCTCCCTCGAAATTGCCTGCGATCTTCGCTATCGCCTTTTATGGCCCTTACATCCGGGTAAAATCGGCTTCCCGGGGAGGCTACGATCCGTTTGGCCCCCGGCGCCTGATAACCCGTTCCGAAGGCAACACTCTATATGAAATGGACGGCCAGTCAGCCCTGGAAATTTACAAAAGATACCTGGGCGAGTATGCGGAGGGATTGCCGGGTTCTGCTATGGCTTTCCCCCTTTCTATTGCTGGCCAGACCGGCATTAACGATCCGGTTCGCAGCATTCTGGCCGTGGATGAAAAAGAGCAGAGCCTGATTTTCGCCGGGGATGTTCCCTCTGGAACCTATGCCCGTTTGATGAAAGCCAATCTTGATCGCCTGATTGACAGCGCAGTGCAAGCAGCCGAACTCTGCAGTGAACCCGAAGAGAAGGACGCTCACCGGCTGGCTCTGCTGGTGAGCTGCATCGGGCGGCGCAGCGTACTCAAACAAAGAACCGAAGAAGAACTGGAAGCCGTCAGCGCGGTGCTGGGATCTGGCATCCGGCTGCTCGGATTCTATTCCTATGGTGAGTTTTCACCTTTTGAACCCGGGAACAAACCAGAATTTCACAATCAGACTATGACCATTACGGTTATAAACGAGGATTAATATGGACCAAATGCACAGTCTGCTCAAACGCCAGTTGCATAAACATTTCGGGGACAGTCTTCCCGGTTTTCCAGGATGGGAATCCTTCCTGGAACGCGTCAACAGCGCTTATGAGGAATTCGATACCGACCGCAAAATGCTGGAACGCGCCCTGGAGATAAGTTCAGAGGAAATGCTGGAAATCAACTCCCAGCTCAATGCGGCCATTATTGCTTTTCCAGATGTTTTTTTGCTGCTGGACTCCCGGGGCATAATAAGGGAATTGAAAGCTGGCAGTACCGTTGAATTATATATTCCTGAGGCTCAGCTCCTGGGCCGCCATATTGAAGTGATCCATCCGGACGGGTCGGCTTCGCCATTTGCGGCTGCAGTGGAGGATGTGGTCAATAAGAATGAACTGAAAATCATTGAGTATTCAGTCCGGCGCATAGAGGATGAGCATTTTTTTGAAGCACGCCTGGTGCCGACTCTGGATGGCGTGTTTGTAGTCGTCCGCAATGTAACCGTCCGCCGGCGCATGGAAGAGCGGTTGCGCATGATGAGTATGCATGACGCTCTGACCGGTCTGTATAACCGAGCATATTTTCAGCTGGAGACAGCCCATCTGGCCAAACCGCCCCATCGCTGGATCGGCTTGATTGTTGCGGATGTTGACGGGCTGAAGATAGTTAATGACACACTGGGCCATGATGTCGGCGATGAAATGCTTATCAAGGCGGCCCGGGTATTTAAGGATTCTCTGCGGGCCAGTGAATTTATCGCCCGGATTGGCGGTGATGAGTTTGCGGCTATTCTATATGACTACGGCCAGGAGAAGCTTGATAATGTAATGCAAAGGGTCAGAGACAACGCCAGCCTGGTTTTAAAAGCCAACAGCATCTACCCGCTCAGTATTTCACTGGGCAGTGCCTTCGGCAATACGGCTGTGACCACTATAGAAGAGCTGTACAAACAGGCCGATGACAACATGTACCGGGAGAAGTTGTGGCATCGGAAAGCTTACTATGACGATTTGAGCCACTCCCTTATGAATGTTCTATTTACCAGAGATTTTTATATCCATGGAAATGTCCCCCGCCTGCAGGAGCTTGTAAGGCGAATGGCGGAGGCGCTTAAATTATCAGAGGCACAGCAGGCTTCGCTCCAGATGCTAGCCCGCTTTCACAATATAGGCAAAGTGGGGATTACCGATGAAGTTTTACTTAAAAAGGAGCCCCTCACTTATCAAGAACGCCTGAAGATCGAGCAGCATCCAGAAAGTGGCTATCGCATTGCCCGTTCGTCGACTGAGCTTATGCCGGTGGCGGATTTGATCCTCACCCATCACGAATGGTGGAATGGCCGGGGATACCCTTCTGGCCTGGCCGGCCTGGACATACCGCTTGAAGCCCGCATTCTGGCCCTGGCCGACGCATACAACGCCATGACCAGCGCACGTCCCTACAGAAGTGCCTTGAGCCACGATGCTGCCGTAGCTGAAATAGAAAGAATGGCTGGCCTCCAATTCGATCCTGAACTGGCCAGGCTATTTTTATCCCTGGTAAAGTAATCCCATGTCAGCCCGGTAATTGCTATTAGGAAAAGCGCCAGGCCCAATCCTGACCGTAATGACTTCTGCTTCCAAACCGTATTTCCTCTACGCCCCCTTCCATTTATGGCAGCATATTACACTTATTGCAGTATGCTGCCCATGCATATCAACAGAAAGGATAACAGATGCCTGCGTTTTTACCCTCCCCCGAAAGTACTGGAACGAATTTTCCAGGCACCTGCTCGAAGTCGCTTACCAGGCATAGAATAAGCATAACGGCTATGATTTATTCAGCTTTCATATATTTTTAACCACAGTCAATGTTTTAATGAAATATAGAACTCCGACGGTTATACTTATACGCAACCGGCAACATACTCACGAGCACATATACAAAACGTACTGAGCGCTCTGGGCACTGCGGTTTCACGCCATTAAGCAATGAACTGGCTATGAATCGTAATTCTACCTGCGCAAAGCAGGTGTAAACAACCCAACGGAGGAAAATGAATGTTGACCAACGAGTGGCAGGAAATCCCGGAAAGGCTATTCGGCGTGAATAACGTTGCGGAAGCGGTCCGATGAGCTCTGAAACAGTATTTGCCGAATCCTGCAAGCACCATGAACAGGAAAAAAACCGGCACCAGCGGCGGAGCGATGTTATCAGCAACGTGCGTTTTATCGTATTTATTGCCGGCATCGCCATTACCGCGGCCTTTTTTAAGTGGTCGGAACCCTGGTCAGGGTGGATATCCGGCGGCGTATTTCTAGCTTTATTTCTGGCAGTATTAAAAAGGCACGACCTGATTGAGCGCCAGGTCGATTACTGCCGGGGCATGATTCAGGTTAATGCCCGCTACCTGGACCGGCTCAATGGTTCTTGGACAGAGTTCCCGGATTGCGGCCAGGAATTTGCATCTATTGAGCACCAATATACCGGCGATCTGGACATATTCGGCCCCAGGTCCCTTTACCAGTGGTTGTCAGTGGCGCATACCCATACCGGGAAGCAACGGCTGAGAGAATTACTGGAACAGCCTGACATGCATCCCGAAACCATTCAAAAACGGCAGCATGCAGTCCGAGAACTGGCAGCGATCCCTGATTTTGCTTTAGATCTGGAATGCTGCAGCCTGATTAATCCTGCTGTCGCCGGCAATCCCCAGCATCTCCTGACCATGGCGGAGAAAGAGGAGCCGCTGTTCCGCAAACCTGCGCTCAGATTTCTGGCGGCACTTCTGCCATTAATCACATTGCTCTGCATCACGGCTTATTTTGCAGGCCCTTGGGATTTTTCCGGATACATCCCGGTCGGCCTCCTCGCCGTCCAGGCTGTTATTGTGTGGCTGGGAACGCGCTATACAGAGCCGGTTTTAGGCTATGCCTACCTGATAAAAGCAAACGCCGGGGTTTACATAGAATTATTTCTGCTTATCGAAAACTCCAGCTTCAATACCGCCCTGCTGAAGCAACTCAGACTCCGGCTTTTCAACCGCGGCCGTTCCGCATCTGAAATAATGAAACGGCTGGATCAAATTTCTGACGCCATCAATCTGAGATATCAACCGATCGTTTACTTCGTTGTTAATGTTCTGCTGCTCTGGGATTATCACTGCGCATTCCGTTTAGAAAGCTGGAAAGAGCGCTACGGGCAAGATATCCGAGGCTGGATGGAGAGCATCGCACTGTTCGAGGCCTTATCCAGTGTGGCGGTTACAGCGCGCCTTCACCCGGAAGTGAACAGGAAACCGGACGCAATTATACCTTCAGACTATGCCAACCCTATCCGGGAGCTTGAATCTGAATGGTGCTGGCCTGAAGTGATCCCCGAATATGGTTTATTAACGGCCGAAGCTCTGGGACACCCGCTGATTGCGCCTTCTAAATGCGTTCGCAACGATCTGGCGCTTGATCATGAAGCCCGGATTGTTACCGGATCTAACATGTCTGGTAAAAGCACCCTGCTGCGCGCTGCCGGTATTAACCTGGTGCTGGCTTATGCGGGCGGCGCTGTTTGCGCCCGCCAATTCCGATGCTCAATCATGGACGTCATGACCTCGATGGTCATCCGGGATGATTTGTCCAGCGGGATATCCACCTTTTACGCCGAACTGCTGCGCATCTCCAGGATAACTGAGCAGGTCCGGACCAATCATCGTCTGTTCTATTTGATCGATGAACTGTTTCGCGGCACCAATTCATTGGACCGAATCGCCGGAGCCCGGGCAGTGCTGAACAACCTGCAAGCCCATGATGCCATCGGCATGATTTCCACCCATGATTTTGAGCTGTGTGGGTTAGCAGACCAATTTCCCGGGAAATTTGTTAATTGCCATTTCGAAGAACAATACCTGGAAGGACAGTTAAGCTTCGACTACAAACTGCGGGAAGGCCGCTGCACAACCTCTAACGCCCATCATCTCATGCGGCTGGTGGGGATAGAAATTGATCCTTGATCCGTATTAAGAACGTCAGATCGGTTTGAAATGCTCTTTGAACCAATCTCTATAGACTGTTAATTTTTACTAAGACGGCTATGGCAATTCACTAATAATACTTTCATATTCCATTAACTCCTTCGTTCAAAATCACTCATACTCATCATATGCAGGAATGTCCTCGCAGGATTTTACCTTAACATTTGTCAATGTTAAGGCTCTCATAACGGCAGACAATTGCTAAAAATCGGAATCAATCGCCTCTCTCCGCTTCAATATGGCCCGGCTGGCCTCTTCATCTCCCATCTTGATATACAGTTCACTGCAGTGAAGATAATTGGCAGACAAACCCTTTGCATCTCCGAGATCCATATAAAGGCTGCCCTGGTGAATAAGCGCTTCAACACATTCCTGATAGCGCTGCTTATCCTCCAGAATCCCAGCCCAGCAGTCAAGCGCCGCGATCTCTTTGCCTTTATCAGCGAGGATTGCATAGATACTGGCTGTCTCCTGCCAGATCAGCATGCACTCGTCAATCTGACCAAGATGTTTCAGCAGGCCGGCCTGAACAGTCAAACATTCGGCCAGAGCATGGCGGTCAGAGATTTGCCGCAGCAAAACCGACCTTTCCCGCTGGCACCGGCAGGCTTGTTCCAGGTCTGCATGATGTTCGTGCCATATGGAGCGGATCAGCCATAGATGAGCTTGAATGCGCAGATCATCCTGGCCAGACAGTGAATGCTCGATTTCTTCTAAAATGGCCGCTGCCTCATCCCACTGACCGGCTTCGAGGAATATTTCCAATATCTTGCCCCGGCCATACGCCGTATCCATTTGACTGCCGTGCGTCCCGGCCATATCGAGATACCTTTTGAAAATCTTAACTGCGCCATCCCAATCCTTTTTTTCTTTGAAAACCTTGCCCTGTTCGCTGACGGTGTGCATGAGGTCCGGCCAGTGCACTGGCTCCTGGCTGGCCAGCTGCTCTTGTTCCTTATACAAAGTGAGCGCTTGCTCCAATTGCCCGATTTTGCGGTAAATTTCGGCTTCATAGCCGGCCACTTTGATCAGATAATATCTGTTATTCAGTTTTTGGCATACCTCGCGAGCTTTGCGGCTGGCTCCCAGGGCGCCTTCAAACTCTTCCAGCTCTATTTGAATCTGGCACTTCATCAAGTAGAACTGGCATTTCTGCTTGGCGGTCCCCTCTATTAATTGGCTTTCGGCAGCCAGAAGCTTGCGCAGGCCGTTTCGATATTCACGCTTGATTCTAAATACATCGGCCTGTCCTGTGCAGGCGTCAATGATGCTCCGATTTAAACGGCCTTGCCGGGCGATTTGCTCTAGAGCCGCATACTCGGACAGGGCATCATTGATACGGCGTGATTTCTTCAAGACATAGGCTTTTTGCCCCAGGTAACTGCATCGTTTGGGAAGATCGCTTTCCATCTGCATGGCCAGAAGCTGATCATAAACGGCTAATGCTTCGTCGTTGCGGGCTGCACGGCGCAGATGGAAAGCCAGTTTTTCCAGAGCGGAACGCATATAATCAATATTATTCAGGCGGCGAGACATCTCGACCAGCCGTTCCGAACAAGCCAGGGCTTCAGGCTCATCGCCTTGGGCTTTCAAAATATTGCACCTGTTGTTCACCGCCTTGCTGGCTATTAACAGGTCATCAAGCTGCTCGGCCAGGTTCTCCTGACGTTTGACCAATTCCAGGGCCTCATCCCAGTTCTCGATCCGGCTTAAAAGGGTGGCCCGGTGCCCCAGGCAGTTGGAAAGCTCATTGAGCCTGCCATTTTTCAGGTTAAGTTTCTCCTGCATTTCGATAGCCTGAGCGGCTGCCTGGTAGTTCTGGCGTTTCTCCTCCAGCTTGCCCTTCAAGCCTAAAACATAGTATAACTCGTTGTCTTTCTGCTCTTCGGAATAGCATGCAATGAGCTGATCGAAGATAGCCGCCGCCTCATCGAGGTGATTAAGCTGGTTTAGCGCCTTGCCCTCGTCAGCCCGACAGTAATTAATCTTATTTGTGAAGATCCCCGGTGACCGGGACTCGCTTTCCATAGCCCTGAAGATCCGGATCTGTTCACGAGTCAACTCCAGAACATCTGACCATTTGCGCTCCAGCCTTAACTTTGTGGTGAGAATCCCAAGGCATTCCACCAGGCTGCCATAGGCTGCCGGCCCAATATCCCGGCACAAGGCAACTCCTTCGCGAGCCAGTTCATAGGCGGCCTGGCTTTGCCCCAGATTTCTCAGCACCAATGCCCTCCCGCCGATATTCCGGGCAAGATTATGCTTGTCCTCCGAGATCCGGGAAACCAGTTCAAGCTGAGCATAAGCATGGTTGGCCAGGGTCCAGTTTATTTTAACCGCCAGACTGGCCATATTTTGCAGACAATCCATCCAGCCCCCTGAATCATTTCGGCAACCGTTTAGAATATCGCTGATAGTCTGGCGTTCTGATGATGTCAATTCGGCAAAACTAAAGGATTCAAGGCTGGACAGGATCGGGCCGTTGGCCTTCACCATGGGATACAATTGTTCTGCCGCAATTAACTTGTTTAACGCGGCTCTTAGATTGCCCTGCGCAGCCATGGCTTTGCCCTGGCCTACCAGAGCAAACGGGATCAGCTTCCCCCCCCCGAAACGCCGGGATATCTCTTCAAGATCCCGAAAGACAGCCAGGGCGGTATCGGGCTGACCGCTGTTTAGTCGAGCGCTGCCTATCAGCTGCAAGCAGTGTTCTTCAGCCCGCTTGTCGAGTTTTTCAGCAAAATAGCTGCGGCATGATTCCAGGTTCTGCAGGGCATCCGCCCATGCCTGCTGTCTGACTTTGAGTTGGGCGAGATTCAGCAGGCTGTCATAGTATTGCTCGTCATTGCCTTCCTGGCGATAGTATTCGGTCAGATCTTTGGTAAGAATCAATGTAGTTTCCAGGTCTTTGCGCTGGGCCAGGGAATCCCGCGTACTCCCTATTCCTTCAGGATCAATCCCGGAACCGGGTCTGGCCTTAAATTGATTTTGCAGTTTGTCGCGTTCTTCGCTAGCGAGCCCGGCTTTTTCCAGCCAGCCCAGATCGCGATACAACTGGATTTCTTCGGACAACAGGTAGACAGGCCAGGAGGAGCTGGAAATGCGGCTATTGACCGGCCTCACCATTTCGCATAAGGACAGAGCTCGCTCATAATCTCCAATTTTGCGGCAAATACGAATCTTGTTGGTCATATTCAGAGACAGGGCCTGATCGTGGCAGATGCGCTGCGCTATAACAATTGCTTCATCAATCTCCTGAAGAGCGGCGCTGAAATCCCCCCTCTGCTCCAGGATGAGAGCCCGCAAACGGTGGTTAAAATTGAGGCCCTTGTCATTTCCAGACCCAATCAGGAGCGGCATCTGCTCATCCAGCAACTGCTCGGCCTGTTCCAGAAAGCCTTGTTCCAACAACAGATCGGCTTTGCCACCGAGGGCTTGGGAATATCGCGAGCTGTAGGCGCTGTTCTGCCTGCACAGCTCTAGCTCCTGGTCCAGCAAGCGCATAGCCCTCTCGTGTTCACCGGCCTTTTTTAATTGCCTGGCCAGGTGATTTACGGTACTGCGGTCTTTCTGTTTCTTGTTGCCGGTTTTACCCATTCCCTGCTGCTGCCGTTCATACCTGCTCTCTTTAGAAAGGTGCTCCACTTTTCCAAGCTTTTTCTTTAATGCGATCTGCTGAACCGTGTCATGCATACTGATCGCCAGGTCATGCTGGCGGCGCAGGCTTTTCGCTAATCCAGTCCGGGAGCCGATTCTTCGGCACAACGTTTCTTGCTCCCTCAATATTTCCATAGACTGTTCGTAAGCGCCCTGCTCCTTAAGAAGTGCTGCCATATCTCCCAGGCAGAACGACAGCTCTTTTTCCCCTTCGCCGGATAGGCTGCGCAAAAGACGTTCCTGTTCTCGGAATTTTTCAAGGGCTTCCAGGTACTGACCACGGTATTGGCAGTACCTTGCCTGGCCGTGAATGGCAAAGCTGCGACCTAAAGGATCTCCGTGCTTACAGCAATGGCTTTCCACTTCATTGTAAATTTCCGCCGCTTCGTCCCAACGATTCTTGCCCTCCAGGACTCGGGCCTGGTCATATCGTGAGCGCCCCAGGCCTTTACTGTCCCCGGCCTCTGTACAAAATCGCTGCTGCTGGACGAAACATTCATAAGCTTCGTCCCACCGGCCTTGTCGAAGATAATTCCGGCCGCGGCGGCCATGTTCTTCGGCCTTGAGGCGGGCGCTCTCCACAGAATCAGAGAGCCCGGACTGCCTGTTCAAAGTGTGCAGCTCTTCGAGAATCCTGTCTGCTGTTTGATACTGCCCCTGCTCCTGCAGCATCTTTGAATGTGACCTCAGTACAGTCCTCAATAGCTGGTGCATTGCACCCTGTCTGCAGGCTTCGGCCAGGCTTTCCATGATACGCAGAGATGTGCCTGCGGGGCCGATCTTGAAAAGTATTTCCCCGGCCGCCAGGGCGGCATTGGGATTGCTTGCACAATCATTAATGATCGCGGCGAATTGCGTTTCCGAAGAATATGCGTGACTATTAAGCTCCTGCCATATGTCAATTGTTTCCTGCGGTGCGATGCGATAGTGTTCAGCCAGAAAGGCCGGCTCCGACATGACATCGGCCAATTCCTTCCATTGCCTGGCTTTGCGAAGCTGGCCTGGCAATTCTTCCTGCTGGCGCTTTTCGCTGCCTGTGTCTTTGAAAGTTTTTGCCAGCTGTCGATGCATCGCTCGCCGGGCTTCAGGATCAGCTAAATAGCGCTTTTCCACGGCAGAGCGCATGTGGTAATTGGACAGGGACAGGTAGCCGCCGCTGTTTACGAGATAGCTTAACATGGCGTAATAAATTGGCGCCCAGTAAGCATAAGGCAATGTCTGACCATTTTCCGACGCGATTTCCAGTATTTCGTTTTCAGTCAGGCCCCGGCGGGTTCCGGTCAAGGCAGGCAATATCGTTTTCATTCTTTCCCGGCCATACTGCTGTTCATATCGCCCGAGTATCTCATCGAACAACTCGCCCGGATCGCTTTTAGAAAGATAGAGGGCCACTGCCTGGTCCAGGGTTTCGAAATTACCATGCAGGCGGAGTTCATCCAGCAAAGCGCGCAAAAACAATGGATTACCGGTAGACTGCGCTTGCAGCATCTTGTTCAAATGTTTTTCATCCAGGCTCTTGCCATAGCGTTTCATCAGCACATCTGTGATGAATTGCCGCTTTTCATTCTCATTAAGCGGTTCTACGGCCAGCGGCACGAAACCGCGATCGAAAAGCTGCTCCAGATATTGGCCTTTGTTGGCACCTATGATGACTTTGAGACGCGGGGAAAGGTCCGGGCTGATCCAGCTTAAATAGCGGCTGTGCTCTGGATTCAATCCGTCAATGACCAGCACGGGGCTGATGTTTTCGGGCAATTCGGCCAGGGCATGGTTCAGCATGCGCTGTGCTTCCACGGTACTGGAGGCCTGAACCCGGGGTTGCTGCTGAGCCTTTTTTATCTGGTTGATGGTTATCATCAACATGTTCATCAAGGTATTGCGATTGAAACGCAGCCTGTAATCGACGATAAGAGCATCTGAATGCGCCTGGCCAAATTCACTGCGCCATTGGGATAATAGCGCTGATTTTCCCGAAGCTGACGGTCCGGTGACCACCAGCAGCCTTTGTGGTCCAGCCATGAAATCGTCCAAATACTGGTGATATTGATTACGCCGCAAATAATATTCCAGGTTCTTATTCCCGAAAGAGGCCGCATCGCGGTCCTGATTATGTTGCTGGCGGTTGAGGTGCCGGCGTATGGCGCGTCTCATGTCTGTGTTCACCAGGGCCGCAAGGTCGTCCGGATGGGCGTAGGTTTTAACGCGTTCTGGGTTCTCCACAAAGGCTTTTTGCACTTTATCCTTAAGTGCGATTAGTTTTAAGCGAGTGCTGGAATCGCTCTCGCAGTATTCCTTCTGGCGGTCTTCTTCGAGGGTATCGACATATGATGGGTCGCGCAAATAGAAGAAGCTTTCAATCGCCGTAATCGTGCCTTTCAGAACCCCATACATCATTTCCATTTCGGTCACCGAAGCCCCTTCAGATTCAGCCAGCCATGGATTTTGCAGCAGCAATTCAGGAGGGACGCTTCCCGGCATCGAGCCATAGCGCTCACCCAGCAATCCGATAAAAAAAGGCCGGCAGCGATCGATCTGATCAAAACATATAGGCAATACCAGCCCCGATGCCTGGTCTTTTTCGTTGATTCCCCAGCGTAAATCCACTGGAACCAGAATCAGCCCCTCTTTTTCGCAGAAATATCTGAGTTCGGGAAACACCTCGGCATTCAAAATATCGCGTTCTTTTTGCATATCCCGAAAAGTGGATGAAATAAAAATGCGAATTTCCTGACTTTTATTATGCTGCATCGAATTCTGCCGCCTTTCTGATAAGTCACCTGATGCTGGAACATCTGTTCGTCCCTGGCATTTTCGCCATCAACAAAACCTCCAAACAGATGATCTCATTTTACATCCGCCTGGAGGTTTACACAAAATCTGAAATATTCTCGCTTTACAGTGAATACGATGGTAAAATCCGGAGACCGTCTCAGGATTTAATTCCGGCATGCACTCCGTTTAGAAAACTTTGAACAATGGGGTTTACAACCTCCGGTTTGTCCATCGCCAGAGTATGACCGGCATCCTCAATTATCTGGCATTTAAGATTCTTAATCACTCTTGTTGCTCTGGCAACAACATCGTCAATTTCAGTCATTACTTCCTTTTGGCCGATTAACAGCAATACTGGGATTTTGATCTGCGACAATTCCTTATCGCTGAACACGTGTATCAAGGGCTTTACTTTGACATTGGCATACTTTATGCCCATTATCAGCAAATCGGTAAAATCCTTTGGCACTCGCAGGGGTTTGCCCGCATTGATCCATTCTAGAAATTTCATTTTCGTGGAATCGAAAGGGGACAATATCATTTTTATTGCCCAGTACCATAATTGTTTGCGAATATTCGTAAATGATATTGAGGGAGCGATTATAATCAGGCTTTCAACCCGCTTTTGTTCTAATACTGACAGGTTCATTGCAAAAAAACTGCCATAGGAACAGCCCATGAGGCTGAATTTGTCAATTCCCAATCTATCAATAACGCCAATCAGCCAATCAGCCGCTTCCCCCGTGCTTTCAAAAGGCTTCTTAAACCTGGTTTTATTGATATCGCTAGGAATATCAATCGCAATTATATAATATTTTTGGGTCAATTCTGTAATGTTAGGTGACCACAAGGCGGAAGTGGCTGCCTTGCCATGTAATAATACCAGCACCGGCCCCTCTTTGTTTCCGCATTTAATAACATAGGTTGGACCAAGCTCTGTCTCTATGTATTCTTCTTCATATGGAACCGGCCATAATTTCAAACATAAATCATATTTTTCCAGGAATAGTGCCTCTACGGTCTTGTTTTTATAAGCGGACAGATATTCTGACATAATTTCATCTCCTCTCATTACCCCGATGATTAATCTTTTGTAATCATAGGGGCAATCAGGATTCCATGCATTAACACAGGTTAAGATAGAGTCTTAATATGAGTTTGTTTTCAAGCGGCTGCGCATTCTAGACAGGGCTACATCGGTTACTCCCAGGTAGGAGGCGATATGATACTGCGGCAGGCGTCTGCTCAAATCCGGGTTTTCCCGGAGAAAAGTCCGGTAGCGTTCTTCAAGAGTGTCCAGGATAAGCTCCTCTTCCCGTTTTTCCTTGAAAAGCAGATAATGTTGGGCGCCAAGACGCCCCATACGTTCCCAGCAAGGGTGGCGTTCATATAATTGGTCGATAAGCTCTTTGGAGCAGCTGGCGGTAGTGGTATCCTCAAGGGCTTGGATATAGTAGCGGCAGGGCTGCCCAAACACCAGGCTGGTGTATGAACCAACGGTGCTGTGTTCAGCGCCGAATTGCTTGTTGAATTCCTTGCCTTCACTGTCGGCATAAAAAATGCGCACAAGGCCTTTTATAATCGTATGGGTGCAATCCGCCATTTCACCGGGCTTGGCCAGAAAAGCTCCCTTCGGAAAGTACAGGTAATCTAATTTGGATAACAAAAACGCCCATTCCTCGTCTGGAATAACAACAAAATTTGCAATTGCTGCCCGCAGGCTATACAAAACCTCCTCGTACAATTGAATGCCTCCCTTCGTTTTTATGGTCATATCATTTTCTGGTGCCAAAAGCAGTATGTTGTTCCTGCCCGGATAGTTTGCCGTTGTTCTGCCCAAATTGTATGACCGAATGGAGGCTCAAAAAAGTATATACTGGGAAGGCTTCGAACCCGGTATATGAACAGCAACCCACCGAGAACATCGGCCTCCTCCCCCAAAAATAATTTGATCTTAACCTATCTGGGATCATCCTTAAAGGACTATCAACACCGGGTAGATCCCAATACGCCAATTGAAGAAACCATAGGCGCAAAGGCAACTTCCCCAACTGGTGAAGTGCAGCTTGAACGGAAAGGGCGCAAAAGGCCTAAAAGCATTATAGATAATGAGTCAAGCTTATTGGCAAACCTATGGATACCGCCATTGCTTTGTACTTTCAGGCTTTAAACCGATACCAGAATTAAATGAATTTCTCGGGCAAAGGTTCCTTACCCATAGCTACCACGGCGCTGGCAATGGTCTGCATACCGTGGGTCACCAACATCTTTGACTCCCCATGAGCGATTAGCTTGCCACCCTCGTTAACCATGGTTGCTTCAGACATGCAAACACTTTTTCCCATTTTAATCCTGCGGCCTTCGATGATCAAACGGCCTGAATTGCTTGCTCCCAGCATGGTCGAGTTAACGTCTATCGTCACATATCCGGCATCTTCGTCCAATTCTCCGTAACAAGCCCAATAGCATGCCGTGTCAAGCAGCGAAGCATAGACGCCTCCATGTACGGTTGCAAACGGAGTCAAATGCTTCGTTTCAAGATCTACCTCTACACGTGCGTATCCTTCTCGGATTTCGCATATTTCCATCGACAACAGCTTAAAATAAGGAGCATTATTAACCAGGTCCAGTATTCTTTCGATATGCGCTGGATTCAATTTCTTCACATTAATCCCCCCATACAATTTATGACGCGTTGTTTTGACTGACTACTTTCATCATGGATTCGATGATCTTATGGGGATTTTCGAAGTTAGGGAGAGCAAAGCTTTCCTGGGCCAGTTTGCTCATTTTCTCGGGCTTATGCTTTTTAGCTATCTCCACCATTTCCGGATTGCCCATGCCGCCAGGATAACGCAAAAGAAAATACGCTTCCGCCTTCTTCAACTTACTGCTGTTCATGCCAAAATCCCCCTCTGTCATGAAACTAACACGGTCTAAATCAATACACAGGTAGTCTGCCGATTTCTCTCTAAATAGTAGCCCATAATCATGGATCTATCAAAAAAATGCGTGCCAGGGGGCGTGAAGAATGATCAGAAAATCCTAATTACAAGCAAATACCACCTTTTCAAGTGGCATACATCGAAATCCTCTTTGCGGATTTTGTACAGCCAGGCTCCTTCGGCGTAACCAGCCAGAGCATAGTCCAGGTGTTCTGTGGCTCCTGGCCGCTTATTCATGGCAATAATGAAATTGCACCGAAGGGAGTTGCCATAGGAGAACGTTACCAGGATATGGGCGGTATTAATATTTAGAGATTTACATCTTTACCCAAAAAGGTGGTGTCCCTCAACTGGTGGAGTGCAGCTTTAATGAAACGGGTGTAAAAGGCCCTTTAAAATTTACCAATTGAAGTCCGGAGCAGCCAATTCCGGCAGCTACGAAGCATCAGTTCTGCTTATCCAATACCAGTTCCAACGCATAAGGTGTGCCATCCGCTATAGTGCCATTGGCTATTCCTATTACGGCCATAGTATCACCGGACCTGGTGAAATTTATTATATATGACGTATTATGACCATTGACCTCAAAAGTAAAAGTGACTGTATCGTCACTTAATTGACAAGACGAGCTTGATTATGAACAGGATACAGAGCCTTCGTTACTGCCTGACGGCACAAATGTGGGTTTATCTCGGATATGTAAGATGCCTTTTGACTTTGACGTCACATTATCGTATAATTGCTATATTGTTCGTATGCGAACCGTTAGTGCAAGAACGCAGAAAAAAAATCAGGTTTCTGATGGACATTGAGGTATTCAATATGAAATCGATTTCAAAAGACAAAAGCAGACAGTTTAATACCCTCTATCTTGCTCTTCACAAGAAATTTCGAGATACTGCGTATGCAGATGCTCTCAATAAGGGGTTTACTGTTCCTCAGTTAACTTTGATATATGAATTGCATCAAGAACCTAACCTCACTCTTCAAGAACTAGCTGATAGGCTTGGGCTTGCCAAAAGCACGACATCCAGCTTGGTAGACAGAATGGTCTCCAGGGGGATTGTTACCCGAGAAACGCCCGACAACAATCGTAGAATCGTCTATTTGGCATTGACTCCCCATTTTACTTCACAAAATCAGAACCTGTTAAGCGCCAAAGACCACATTATCAGCGATGTATTCAATTTTCATATGGTAACTGATCAGCAAGCTGATGAAATAATCAAAACTCTTAACATGTTGCTGTCATTGTTATCAAATGCCGATGATGCCTCCAATATCACCTAAAATATATCATTTGCGTGCCTCCTGAAGTACTTTATCGCTGATAGAACGCAGGTGAATGCATGGCTGGAAAACGGAAACAAAAAGCTGCAGCTCCCGATACATCCGAACGTTGGATGGCAACATATTTGGATTTGGTTACGCTATTACTGATTTTTTTTATAATTATGTACACCATGAGCCGGGTGGATGCCCAGAAGTATTCTGCCGTAGCTAATTCGCTCAGTCTAGTGCTAAACGGCCAATCTCGTTCTGTGCTGCAGAATCAAGGCCCCGCTCTTGTTAACGGCTTATCCGGAGCTTTTACGCCAGGAAATATAGAAAATCAGGCTGGGAACGAGGAACAGATCCAGGAAATTAAGCAAGAGATCAAGGAGTATCTGGCTGATCAGCAAATGGTGGAACAAACTGCGGCTGGCATTACTACGACCAAGCAACTCAGCGAATATGTTATGATTATGGAGCAGGAGCGCGGCCTGGTGATCAGTTTTAAAGACGCGGTTCTGTTTGCCAGCGGATCGGATGAACTAACCCCCGGGGCGCGCATTATTATTCGCGAAGTAGGTAAGTCACTGCTCAACATACCGAATTTAGTCCGGATAGAAGGCTACACAGACAATGCACCGATCAATACGGCTGTATTCCCATCTAACTGGGAATTGTCCTTTAGCCGCGTTTCCAGTGTACTCCATGTATTACAGTCGGAATCCGGCCTGTCACCAGAGCGGCTGTCTGGAACGGGTTACGGAGAATATCGGCCTTTGGTGCCCAATAATGATACCATCAGTATGGCCATGAACCGACGAGTTGATATCGTAATATTAAGCGAAAAATATGCCTATTTCGAACCAGGGGCTTCAACTACATTTCCTTACACTACAGAACCACCTGCTGATATAAAGCATTAGCCTAATGCTTTTTCGCCGAAAACCTAAATGATGAGCAGTTACAACTCCAGAATCCGTTGTGGTTCCGTGCGGTTCCAATATTTCGCATTGGATTCGCACACGGTTCAGGTACAAAGTTTAGACACAAAACTCAAGGGCGCCGTAAGCGCCCCTGAGTTTCTTTATAAGCTCATAAATCGCAAGCTACTGAGGGATGCCAAACACCCAGGCACAACCCATGTTGCCCATATCAGAATTATATGACCAGGTGGCAGGGCTGGAGTCTACAACTTCATAAGTGCCCGCCGGTATAGTTACATTCGGTTGAACCCCCCAATAGAGATGGGGTTCGGAACTGCTCATAAGAGGCCAGACTGCACCCGGTTCGCCATCAAAGGAGATACTACGGCCTATTACATTCCAGGTGCCAATGACTTCATCAGTATCGACATTGCGCAGGCCTATTGTGCCGGCTCTTTCACCAGCACCGTTGTTATAGTGATAGGTCCATATTTTGGTTATAGTGCTCTCGCTTGAAAGGGTGAAGGTTGTTTTATTGGGCGGGTTGCTGCTAACACCGGATGCGCTTGTCAGCTTGAGAAGAATGGTCTCAAGCCCGCTGTTTACAGGGGTGTCGCTTGTATCAGGAGTATCTGTCGTTTCCGGAGTGTCAATTGTATCCGAATAATCTTCTGTATCAGAGGTATCAGAGGTATCAGTTGTATCAGAAATATAAACTGACTTCGTATTGGGATCATAGCTTGCTTGAGCCCCTAGAGACTCCGCTATAAAACGCAACGGGACCAGCGTACGGCCGTCCATAGCCATAGCGGGTACATCCAGAATCGTACTTATGCCGTTGACATATGCCTGGGCACTTCCAACCCAGAGCTCAATCACATCGTTTCCGCGGAAGGCCGTTATTCCTTGCGTTGCCTGGTCCCAATTGAACTGAGCGCCAAAGGCTTCAAAAATACCTCTTAGTGGTACCAGTGTTCTTTCATTGATAACCTGTGCCGGCACATCAAAAAACTGCTGAATACCGTTTATGAAAACATTGGGATGATAAGGATCGGAAGCAACCTGGTACTGCCCATTATTGTTGGTGCTGTCGAATGAATCGGTAATCGGACTATTGGTATCGTCGGCTGCCGGACTCGAATTGATGTTTACAGTACCGTCTACATAATAGGTGAAAAAATCCGGATTGCCTCCGGTACAGCTTGCATATACCTGAAATTGAGATACACCGGGATGTTCAGCCGGAACAAAAGTGTATTCGAAGTTTACAGAACCTCCGTTCACGGAAATGGTTGGTGATTGCCCATAATCACTTCCAACAGATATAACAGTGGTGTAGTCATAATAACTTATACCGCTTATAGCCTCAATTGTGCCCGATATCCGGATCGGCTGGTCGGCATTTGCATTACAGGTAAAAGATGCTCCATTATTACGCCAGCCCTCCACTTTTTCACTCTGGAGATCGGATACCCCGTCAAGCCCTACCGTGATCGTACTCCAGGCATGTCCGGGAGTCATGCCATCAAAAATGACGGTTTGACCAGCGGGCTTGGGGCAATTGTCAAGATAGTCAAAAAAATCTTTAAATTGCTGGGGAGCGTCATTCCTGTAAAAGCGTTCAATATCTTCCAGCTCGACCCGGTATCCAAACCATTGCTCTAAAATATATGGATCAGCGGTAATGACATGCTTATCCGCCGAGCTGTTTCCCACAAAGTATTCGGGCCGGTAGTTGAAGTGGGCAACCAATTGGTTCCACAATTCCTTGGCACCATTAAAGTCATTGGCTTTCACTGCTTTTTCAAAAGGCGGACAGTGATCTTGTATGCCCTCGATCCCATAATCCATATAATCAATATTCCGTTCATCCCAGGCCTTGTTCCCGGCGCTGGGATTCAAGTGGTCTTTGTTAATTATTTCAACCGCGTGAACAAATTCGTGCAGCAGGCATGAGTTGAATAATGATGGCTCCGGGTTGGGTCTTACCAGCACTAGCGTTTTGGTAATGGGAAATCCCAGGCTGTTATTGCCGGGTTCATAGGTACAGCCTTCAATACCATTGCTCAAATAATATCCTGCCATATCAGTGTTTACATGGGAGGTAGAAAAAGCTGTATTAAATTTGCTGATGTCATAAATTTTGACATTAGGACACTTGCCCAGTTCAATCACGCTCAAGGTCCGTCGTTTATCATTAAGAGACGATTCGAAGTCAGTTTTAATATCCGTCTCGCTCATTGCAGATAATTGTGTCTGGCTGGTTATACCCTTCCATCCCTCATCACCGGGATTGATGCCCCCGGTCGATGCCGTTGCCATATTGTCTTCATAAATCGGGGCGGCTGAAATCGCCTGGACCGGCAAACAAATGCCCATAGTAAAGATTCCTATTAGAAGAAGAGCCGCAATTTGGTTTGATCTCATCATTTGTACTCCTTCCATGGCATAAGAATACTCTCATGTCGGAATTGTATTCAATATCAATAACAAGCACTGTCACTTATTCAATTCGATACGATAAATCATATGAAATCTGGTCGGAGGTACTGTCATTTCACACGCATTCAAGTAGGGAAAGGAGCGAATCGTGTAATAAATCACGAATAAAGACATGATATGCAAATCTTTTTGACAATTCAGCCGCATTATTAGCCCTATAGTGGATAGCGCGGCAGTTCTTCCGCCTTGTCCTGGGATTTATAGCGCAATTGCCCATTTTATGTCTTGCTCGTTTTGGCCAACGTCTATAATTATGTGTTCTCTACATGAACCCCCCTTTGATAAATATATAGCAAACCATCATAAATCACATTTTCAAATTTCTTATTAGTATAAGTAAAATGGATTTTAGTGTAAACTCCATGTTATAGGCCGATGTCTCTCATCCCATCTTACCGGCAGGAGATCTAATTCATGCTTTCTAATCCAGGAGTATCCCAATTCTTGGCCTTCTTCTGATCCCACCGGCTATTTCACTATGCTTATCACCAGAGAACAATGGCATAATTAGGCCATAATAAGGCCAACCGAAGGAGCAATGTGTGGTGCCGCAGATAATACCAATCAGAGATCTGAAAAACACCAGTGAGATTTCAGAAAGATGCCGCCGGTCAAATGAACCGATATTTATAACCAAGAACGGCTATAGCGATATGGTTATTGTGAGCATGGAAACCTACGAAAAGACTCTTTTTCTAAATGACGTATACGGCGAACTTGAAGCGGCGGAGAACCATTTTATGGATGGGCAGGCTATCGATTTGAAGAAAACCTAAATGCGGTTCAAGTGGCGAGAATCTTTTACGGCGGCCGCAATTATGGGGAATTGCTGTAAAACCTGCTTTTATCTGAAGCGGATGGTCATTAGCCTCGACCGCCCGGTGGTGTCGGGGATGTCTTCGGAAGCTCCCCTCTTTGAGCTAAACACCTGCCGATGTTTACTTTATAGCATAAAATCCTGCCTGCATATATGAATACCACAGCATTTCCACCACTGTATATCCGCATAAGCGCAAATTTTGCAGGTGCTCCTCCACCGTGATTGGGAAGTACTCTGTGTCAAATCGGGCGCGGTGCTGTTCAACGTCTGCTGGTGGTTTTCCAGCGCCTAACTGAAACTCCTGCACCATATTAAGAGCGATACTTACGCCCGGCTCTGTCAAAGGCCTGATGTTTTCAAAGCTTATGTACAAACCCCCATCAGCTAGAAGATCATAGCAGCGGTGTGTCGCATCTACTCTTCCTGCAGGATTCAAATAATGATGGGCTTGGATGGCTGTAATCACATCAAATGGTTTTTTCTCATCCCAGACAAGTGACTGGGTCGATCCGGCTGGCAAAAAGAGCACACGTTCCGCATCCGGTCCGACCAACTTTGACCGGCATATATCCAGCATATCCGGCGATGGATCAGACAATACAAATTGAGTTAAAGGAAAGACATTTATGGCTGACAATATCAAATTGCCGGTTCCGCAGCCGGTATCTAACCACATGACAGGCGATGCTTTTATATTGCGTACCAGACATAGAACCTGGTTTTGAATCAAATCATAGCAGGGGATGGTCTGACGCACCTGAATATCGTAATCCCCCGCCCGGTGGGGAGTGCTATTATCAATATTTCCGGCTTTTCCAATAATCATTCCGTACCTCTTGATCCATCTTTCTATTAATCACGACCTGGTGGATGGCCATATTAACCATCACAGGGACAACCGTTATTCTATGGACCATATAATGTCTGTACGCTGCACACTCCGCACTACTTGCCCTATCGGTTATGATTAACTGAACAACGGACAAACTTGAGATAGATTCTTCATGTGTCACTACGGCCTTGTTTTACGCATAATCACCATTTCCACATCCATGGTTACATGATCAGTGATGCGGTAGCCGAGCTTGCCATACAAATGAATGGTCCTGGAACTATCAGCGGCTGTAAATATTTCATAAGCCAGGCAATCTTTGAATATGGCTTCGATTTGGGTCATTAACTGCTGTCCGATGCCTTGATTGCTCTCCGAAGGCAAAACCACCAGACGACCAATATGACATATACCCTCCTCATCGGCTCCAGCTCTGACTGATCCGATTACCTGTCCGTTGCGGCTGCATTTCAGCACGGTTTTCTTCAAGGCTTCCTGCTGGAGATTCTCAAGGCTTTGGGTCAGGGGAGCAAGGTCAGAATTCTGGAGACGCTCGGCCTCGCTCATGAAGGCTTTCTTTTGAACCTCAAGAATATCCTCCATATCATTCTCTTCAGCTAATTCAATTTGGTAATTCATTTTATTGGAATCCTCCGTGATGCTTTGCTGCGCAAATTGAATGGCACTGACGGTAGTTTATCATTCGCCCCTGGTCTGAACAAGCGGTAAGGAGGCGTTTTGCGTCACCTTTTAATTATTTCAATATTTTTCAACGTTTCCAATGGAATCAATGCCGGGTGTGTGCATTTGGCTTCAGGTGGGTGTATTTCACAAATGCCCACTATTCCTTACTTTAAGACGCACCGGCCAATCATGCGTAGAGGAGCCGTCCTTTCGGTTGGGAATAGTATTAATGCATTTATTCTACACCAGAAAATAGCTCCTGCAGATAATCCCTGCGGCCATGCAGTATCCGGTGTATTACTACGGCTTCATCAAGAACGCGGTAGAAAACCAGGTAAGGCTGAATTACGATAAATCGATAGCCGCGATGAACCAGCGTATATTCGTCTTCCGATAAAACTGATCCCAGATTTGGATACTCTGCCAGCCGGGTGATCCCGTCATTAATTCTACACAGCATAGCTTCCGCCGCTCCGAGGTTTTCTTGCGTGATATACGAGAAGACCTCATCCACATCATCGACCGCTGCGGGCGTGTAGAGAATCTTATGCTTTCGCGGCATCAAGCTTCCTCCGCACACGGTCCATAACGGCATTATGATCGAGCAGTGTATCGCCCTCGTTTACCTGATTTTCAGCCACTAACAGCTTCGACTGCAATTTAATTCGTGCTTCCATACGCCGGAAAGCTTCGTGACTCATGACAACCAGGTCAGCTTCACCGTTTCTTGTAAGCACGACCGGTTCATCGATTTCATGACACAGTTTGGAAAAACCGTTGTAGTCCTGCCGCATCATTGTTGAAGGCTTGATTCGCATAGCACTACCTCCGAGGCCCTATCATTATTCTGCCTTTATTCTATCATTTTTATTATATGTTTTCCACCAGGCTTCCTGGGCATTTGCCCCGCCCACAATTTTCCCATTTCCTTGTCGTCAAATGACTTAATCATAATACTATGCTAACGTCAAGCGATAGCATGGCAAAGAGATACTACCGATTGGCGTTGAAACACGGAGTAACACGGAAGAAAGCCACCCTGCTTCAAAGCCCTGGCAAACTTTTTACTGATTACATGAATATGCCACTAACAATTGCAGGAATGTGGAACATTATTGCAGGAATCATAGATGTCAATTTTTAACTCAATTATATTCAGCTGCTTTTTCAGGTCGGATATCTGTTTTAAAATCGCTTTGCGGTGGCCAATCATCATTTGCTTTCGTATGGGTGCAGTGTCATCGCCCTCCATGAATAAATCAATGTATTGCTTAATTTCTTTGACTGGCATCCCTGTGTTTTTGAGACAACAAATCAATTTAATCATTTCAAGATCGCTTTCGCTGAACTGCCGGTTCCCTTTATGATTTCTGGTTACAAAGGGCAAAAGACCTTCTTTATCGTAGAAACGGATTGTATGGACTGAAATATCATATATTTTTGCTACATCACTGATGGAATACATAACCAAAATCTCCTTTGATTAAAATAAGGTTGACTTAGATAGAACTCTAAGTGATAGCCTTTTTATAAACCATATTGAGCTAATATTCAAGCAATGGATTTAACTAAAACATAAAGGAAGGCAGGGCAGACCATGAAGAAGAGAATAATCGGTAAAAGCACTCTGGAAGTGGGGGCAATTGGTCTCGGTTGTATGGGTATGTCAGAATTTTACGGTGGAAGTGATGAACAGGAATCTATCAACACTATTCATAAAGCTTTGGACCTGGGGGTAACCTTGCTGGATACCGCAGATATGTACGGTGTAGGTGCAAACGAGGAATTAGTGGGTAAAGCAATCACTGGACGGCGCAGTGAAGCAATTTTGGCAACAAAATTTGGAAATGTCAGAAACGCAAAAGGTCAATTCCTGGGGGTAAGCGGCCGGCCTGAATATGTGAAAAGCGCTTGTGAGGCAAGCTTGAAACGCCTTGGCGTAGAGGTGATTGACCTGTATTATCAACACCGGGTAGATCCTAATACACCCATTGAAGAAACCATAGGCGCAATGGCAGAATTGGTACACGAGGGCAAGGTGCGCTATCTCGGCATGTCCGAAGCAGCTGCATCAACCATACGCCGCGCACATGCAATTCATCCCATTACTGCGGTTCAAACAGAATACTCTTTGTGGAGCCGTGATGTTGAGGATGAAATTTTGCCAGCTTGCCGAGAACTGGGCATTGGGTTTGTACCTTACAGTCCCCTGGGAAGAGGGTTTCTGACTGGTCAGATCCAAAAGTTTGATGATTTTGCTCAGGATGATTTCAGACGATTTTTACCAAGATTCCAGGGTGAGAATTTTAAAAAGAACCTCGTTTTGGTTGACTATATTAAGGAACTTGCGGAACAGAAGAATTGTAAACCATCTCAGCTCGCACTGGCCTGGCTTCTTGCTCAAGGAGAAGACATCATTCCCATTCCGGGAACAAAGCGCATTCCTCATTTAGAGGAAAATATAGGTGCAGTTAATATTCAACTAACCAGCCATGACTTAAAGCGCATTAATGAAATTGCACCGAAGGGAGTTGCTATAGGAGCGCGTTACCAAGATATGGAAGGTGTTAATATTTAAAAATTACATCTATGCGTAAAACTGGGCAGCTCAAAGTCCTTTACAACACCCATATTGAGCACTAAACGTCACCAGTTCCTGATTGCTCCATGAACAGCATCAAGAAACCGCAGAACGCGGCATTATTGTCGGACTGGAGATTTATGTCCACTGCCGTTTTCATCCGGTTGATCTCTTCGCGATAAGCCTGGTAAAAAGCAAAACTTGGTTTGGGGCTGTATTTCAGCCCTTCCAACTCAAAGTACTCAATCACTTGTTTCACTGTAGTGGGCTTGATAAAAACCTCAAAATCCGGTCTGTAAAACAACGGACAGACCGTCAAGAGGGGCCACTTGGCCAGTTTGTAAAATCCCAGCATGCTGTTCATCAATTCAAAGCCAAACGCCTGATCCCCATGCAGGAATTCCTTCAACCCCAGGGAGAGTTGTTCCTTTTCATTGGGGGGGAGTGATTTGCACAGGTCTCTGAATTTGGGCTTCTCAAAAACGGAAACAATGGATGCTTGACTGACTACTTTCATCATGGATTCGATGATCTTATCGGGATTTTCGAAGTTAGGGAGAGCAAAGCTTTCCTGGGCCAATTTGCTCATTTTCTCGGGCTTGTGCTTTTTGGCTATCTCCACCATTTCCGGATTGCCCATGCCGCCAGGATAACGTAAAAGAAAGTACGCTTCCGCCTTCTTCAATCTACTGCTATTCATGCCAAAATCCCCCTCTGTCAGGAAACTAACACGGTCTAAATCAATACATAAGATAATCATTAAAGCCAGTACATGTCTCCAACAAACGCTAGCTTTTCGATTCTCTAAAATAGTCGGGATGACAGGAGTCGAACCCGCGGCCTCCTAGTTCCGAGCCAGGCGCTCTGACACTTCATTATCAAGCCATGATCTTTGGTTTTTCAGCCCAAGCGGGCTGCCTCTATCATAGCTATATCAATTTTTTTCATTTTTAGAAACGTGTCGGTGACACGCTTTAACGCCTCTTTGTCACCATTCATCATGATTTCGGTCCAATTTGATGGGATGATTTGCCAGGACACGCCAAATCTGTCTTTCAACCATCCACATTGTTCCGCCTCCGATACAAAAGAGAGACGCTCCCAGTATTTATCGATTTCTGCTTGATCGTCGCATAATACGATCAAGGAAAAGGCTTCATTAAACGTGAAATCCCCGCCGAAGCCATGATCCATAACTACCAGTTGGGTTCCCATAATGTTGAGTTCTGCATAGTTTACCTGCGCCCTCTCATCCATGGCTTCACCATCTCCATAGCGGTTGACAAAGCCTCGGACCGAATTGTCAAAAACCGAGACATAATAGTCGATGGCTTCGGTCGCCATTCCACATACCGGTCCAGCAAATAACAAATTCGGCCTTATTTTGTTGGCTTCATCAACCTTTTCAACCAGCATTACCTGCCAGTTAAGGCCGTATCTGTCTTGAATCCACGCATACCATTGGCTGAAAGGGTAATCACCCAGAGGCATCAAAATGCTGCCCTCTACCGACAGAACGGAATACAGCGCATCGACTTCCTGCCTCGACCCGCAGGATACCATTAAGGATACAGCTGGATTGAATTTGAAATAGGGTCCGGCGCTGATGGCCGAAAACCGTAGATTCGCCAGTACCAAATCCACGATTTCGACATCACCGGAGGGAGTGCCTGAAAGTGTTGCGATGCCGTTTATTGCTGAATTCTCGAAGAGGCTGGTATACAATCGGGCAGCATCCACGGCTTCCCTGTCAAACCACAGATGCGGAACAATTTTCTGCATAACGTTAACCTGCCTTTTACGTTTAATTATATTTTACATCAATTACTCCTATTGGAGATTTTGATAGATCATAATTGGCCGTGTCAACTCTTCGTGGGTAACTCCCGCTGAATTTATTAAGTTTATGTTTGATGATAATACATGCAAAATGTTTTGGATTCCGTTGCTATGGGACTTGGCTCGTTCCAGGCCTCCTCAAAAGAAGATTATGCTTCTCGTCTCCCCAGTCAGCCGGTACCGCTCCAACTGGCCATCCGTGGCCAGGTTCGCGTTCCACGCTTCCTGCGTTCCACCGGCAGGACAGGGTTCGCCTTCGAAGAGTCTTCTAGTATTCGTCGGCAGTCACTCTCCAAGTGCCATAGCAACGTATATTCCATAAATATTGTGCTTATCTTGACTTAGGAGCCTACAGGCTGTATTACAATGGAATGAGTCCGGTATGGTGCGAACCTAGGTTAAAGATCAGCGTGCAACGGCTCCATGGCGTCAATTATCGTTGCAATCCGCTCCAGCGCCTTTTCCAAATCATAATCATCCTGCAAACCCAGCCAAAACTGCGGACTGTTCCCAAAGAACCTGGCCAGGCGAAGTGCAGTATCAGCCGTTACGTTACGACGTCCCTTTACTATTTCGGAAATCCTTGTTTGCGACATATGGGTGGCTTTGGCCACTTGATAAACACTTATTCCATATGGTTGGATAAATTCCTCCAGCAAAACTTCGCCGGGATGGATGTTGGGCAATTTGTCCATATTAAACACCTTCCTAATGATAGTCAATCACTGCAATATCGAAACAGTCACCATCAAGCCATGAAAAACAGATACGCCATTGATCATTGATACGTATGCTGTACTTTCCTGCGCGGTCTCCCGATAAAGACTCCAACCGATTGGCAGGGGGTACTTTCAAATCAGCCAGAGTATGGGAGTTATTAAGCATACGGAGCTTGCGGCGGGCCACCGGCTGAATGTCTCTTGGAAGCTTTCGTGAAACCTGGCCCGCCCACACTTTTTCCGTTTCTTTGTCGGCAAATGACTTTATCATAGTATCATGCTAACGCAAAGAGATAGTATTGTAAATCGATACCATAGCAATCCGGTGAAAACCTGCCCATAGCCTCGTTAGGCCAGCATTACATCGGAACATCAATATCGCCTCGTTATGATTTTTCCGGAATCCATGGTCATAGAGGTAACAGGCGATAGAGTTAGTGTGAACAGAAGCAGAGGCAAAGTAGTGAGCAGAAGGGATTATGAATCCCCTGCCCAATATCGATCTTCAAGATCCAGACATCATCGACAGTATATTGCCCTATATTATGATCACCGCAAAGAGAGCTTTTATCTGGCTCCCAGGCTTGATTCGGTCTTTGACATCGCCAACTACTCTCTACTGCGCATGATGGCTACCAATGCCCCAAATCTGGATTTCGGCGACTCCAAAACCGCAGTGTCCATTTGCGAATCTTGCGGCAAGATGTTTGTTAAAACCGGCAACCGCCAGGAAGTGTGTTCAAACGAAGAATGCCAAAAGGCCCTCAATGCAGCAGCCTTTCGTCAGCGGTGGAAGCTGAAGGATGGTGGTAAAGGGGAATGATAGACGAGCGACCCGGTTTATTCATCCGGATCCCTGTGGCTGGTGGCATCTATGTCAATCCAGTCCTCCTCTTCGTATACCATGCCTTTTCGGCCCTCAACCTTACGGGTAGGCCCCGGTTTGTAGAATTTGCAGGACAGTGGTCCATAGCAAAATGTCTCAAACCGATGCTTCCGGCGGCTCTGGTTCCATTGATCGATGATTATTTCCACCGGCATTCGGCAACCCCAAATACAGGTAAAGCACTTCTTGTCATAGGTCACGGCTGCCAGGCGACGATGTCCCCTCTCCCGGTATATTTCGATGTCGGGCGGAACAATTTGCCAGGGTGGGGGAGCGTCATTATTTTGCATTTGCGCTGCGGTTTTCTTAAGCTTTGAAGCTTTGTAGAACTCAACGGGCTCCATTTCTGGTTCCTGCACGGGCAGACATTCACCGGCAATACCCTCTCCAACACAAAATCCATATTTCTGTTGTGCGGATTTCCCTATACCTACGGAAAAGTCCATCTGAACAGCGTTCATCTCGCCCCGAACTGCGATTGCATAGCCCAGGTAGTTGTGCGACCGCTGGTCAAAGGACCGAAGCATCCGGATGCGCGGCTGTACAGCCAAGATAATGCCCGTGAAAGTGATCTTATGGTCAGTCATCATTCAGCACCTCATAAAAGCCTTGTTCAAAAGTGGTCAATAGATTGACACTCACAATATGTGAAGTTAAACTTTAATTGACTCAACTGCCATGTGTAGATGGAGACTCTGAAAGCGCTACTATTTTGTTAGTGGCGTTTTTTGCATTTGTCTTATGTTACCAATTAGGGGCCTTATAAATTCATTGGCCTGGCGGGCTGACCGTTTATCGCTGACAGCAGACTACGCGCTCTCCAGCTCTTCGGCATTCTTCTTAATTTCATCAATAATGCTAACGATTTTCATGGCGGCTTCAGTCGGGAACAGCTCCAGAATACTCCCCTGGGTCTTGAAGGGATCTTCCTGCAGCACCTTCTTATCGGCGATATAGCCGTTTTTGACCACATAATCCACAATGGTCTTTACAAATCGGATCTGGCGGCTATTCAGGCTATTCTCATCCAGATACTCCGCGAAAGCTTCGTTGGCGGCTTCAGCGGCCAAACCGGTGATCTTCCGCACCAGCAGAGTCAGTGGCGTATCGCCAAAGGCCTGGCTGTATTCTTCTTTGCTGCCCAGCTCTCTCCAGAGTATGGATTCCAGGGTTTGGTAATCTTGCTCGTTTAGCCGCTTGTTGTTTTTCAGCTTGTAGATCGCGATATGATCCTCGTGTGCAGTAATATAGCGATTCACTTTGGCATAATAGCTTTCCATGTTGCTGACGCTGTATTCCCCGGGGCTTTCGTTGATCTCCAGGAGCTCATCAGCAAAATTTGTATAATAGGTCTTTGTATCGTTTTTATCCAGGAACTTTAGCAGCTCGCGCAGGGCTTCCCGAACCTTTTCATAATCGGGAATCGAAGCCGTCTGCCAAAATTCATCAGTCTGTACCAGCTCAATGATATCTTTTTGACGGGCCACCTGGGGCACTGTGCCTTTTCCAGACAGGCTAATGGCCGTGGCTACCACCCGGTCCTTATGGCGGCGAACGTTTTTCGCTGCGATGTGAGCCAATTCAATGGTTAGTATCAGGTAATCAAAGCACCGGGCCAGTTCATCACCATCAATGGTTATGATCAGGGGGCCAAGATGGCTCCGGATTTCTTCGCTTTCGATATGCCCAATGGCGGTCCAGAATTGTTCCTGGCTGTACTTATCCACATAGCGCAAATGCTGGCGAATCGCGAAGTGTTCCCGATTCAGAGCGGAAATATCCGCTCTGCAGTCGGCGATCAACTGATTACGGTAAGCGATATGCTCCTCATCCTGGAAACGCAAATCCTGCAATTCTCTGATCAGATCAACCTTGATTCCGAAGATTCTCTCGGTCAGTCCTATGGCTTCCTTGCCTTCCCGCCCCTTCGGATTAACCCTGAAGAACTCAAAATTGCCGCATAGATCAAAGATATAGAAGCATTCTTTATCATGGTCAGGACCGAATAAATCCTTGCAGAGCCTGGTGCCGCGCCCGATCATTTGCCAGAACTTGCTTTTCGAAAACACTTTCTTGAAGAAAACCAGGTTGAGTATTTCGGGAATGTCGATGCCGGTGTCCAGCATATCCACGGAAACCGCAATTTGCGGCATCTGATTCTTATCCGAAAAGCGGTCAATGAGATCTTCCGCATAGTTGACGGCATTATCAATAACCCGGGCAAATTCCCCTCTGCATTCCGGGTACAGTATATCGAAGCGCTCTACGATATGAACGGCATGTTCATGGTTGCGAGCAAAAATGATGGTTTTGCCCAGGGTGTCTCCACCGTCCACTTTCAGGCCTTTTTCCATCAGGATGGATAGCGCCTGGTCAATGGTGTCATCGTTGAAAATCCATTTGTTCAAGGCGTCGCTGGAAATGCGCTCCGGCATGTCATCATCAAAGGTTTCTTCGAAAGCTTCCTGGTCTTCTTCGGAAAGATCGTCGTATACGATCCCCTCGTCAAGAAACTTCAAAACGGTTTCCAGACGGTAATGGTCCACCAGAAATCCGTCCTGGACCGCATTCGGCAGCTCATAGGCGTATGTAGGCACATCATTCTCCAGGTCAAAAATCCCATAGGTGTTCTTGTCAATATCGGTCTTGGGGGTGGCAGTCAGGCCGACCAGCATGGCATCGAAATATTCAAAGATGGCTTTGTACTTCTTGAAGATGCTGCGATGGGCTTCATCAATCACCACCAGGTCAAAATGGCCAATGCTGAACAGGCGCTCGCCATCTTCGTTTTTACTGCTGTCAATGGCATTCATGATGGTTGGATAGGTTGAAAAAACAATCCGGCTCCTGGGATCGTCCTTGTTGCTGGTAAGGTTGCACAGGCTCATAGTCGGCAAATGGGTATTGAAGGCATTTTTCGCCTGGCGCACCAGGGCGCGGCGATCGGCCAGAAACAAAACATTGGTAATCCACTCATGACGGGACATAATTTCCACTAAAGAGGCTACGGTCCGGGTTTTGCCGCTGCCGGTGGCCATTACCAGCAGGGCTTTGCGAGCCCCGGCCTCAAAGCTTTCACAGACGGCCAGCAAGGCTTCCCGCTGGTAATAACGGTCGGTTATGTCTTTGTTGATGCTGATGTGTTCCAGGGGCAGCCGGTTATGGCGGCGGTTAATCATGAGCTGCAATTCTTCTTTGGTATGGAATCCCGATACCAGCCGGGGCGGATAGCGAAGATTGTCCCAGATGTGGGTTTCAAAGCCGTTCGTATAGAATATGATAGGACGCTGGCCATATTTCTTTTCCAGGCAATCTGCATATATGAATGCCTGCTGCTGTCCTTTCCGCGGATCCAGGCAGGTGCGCTTGGCTTCCACCACCGCCACTGGTTTGCCGTTGCCTCCGAACAAGACATAATCGGCATAGCCAATACCGCTGCCGTAAGGCATACCTTCCACTTCCAGCTCCCATATGCAATCATCAGCGAGCTTCCAGCCAGCATCTTTGAGATCACGGTCGATATACAGTTTCCGGGTCTGGAATTCGCTGATCTCGTCAACATGGAACGGTTCGGCCTGGCCCTGGCTGGCTTTCAGGGCGGCTATTTCGGCTCTCAAGGCTTCATTGGCGGCTACCTGTTCTTTAAGCAGGCGGTCATGAGAGCCCAGTAGCTCATATAAATCGTGCAGCTCGGCCTGGCTTCTTTGCACTTCATCTGCAGCGGGAAGAATCTGTTCATTGAAGGGACGAAAGGCCACGGGTTCAGTTGAATACCGGTAATCCATCCAGGCCAGGAACTGGTGTATATTGCGCAGAGAAAGGATGGCTTCCCCCCGGGTGATGCCGGTCCCCGCATGGGCGGCGGAATTGCCCAGCCGGACGGTGAACTTAATGGGTTTAAACAGCCGGGGATCCAGCAGCTTCATAAAAGTGCCCTCGTGAATCAGGGCGCTGAGATTATCCTGGTAGGGAAGGTGCAGAGCAGGCTCGGCGGAATACATCCAGCGCACTGCCAGTTCCAGGGCGCGGCGGGCCAGGATGGCGCAGGCCGCCGGGCTACTTCCCAGCGTGGCCTCGGCCTCTGTAGCTGATTTCACTATATCCGCAAACTTGCGGTTGCTCTGTAAAAACGCAAAATTGGAATCTGGCATACGATCTGTATCCCTCCGTTCAGGGCGCGGTACGGTTTAACTCATGAGAAAAGCTCTCCCCGAAAGGCTTTCTGCATGATGCTGTTGAAATTTTCTTCCATCAGGGCCAGGCTTTGCTCCATCACGGCCTTCTGCGCCTCCACCTGTTCGACGATGGCGGCGAACTGGTTCTGGAGGTCGAGGGGAGGAACGATGATATCTAAGTCGCTTAGTATTTGTAAATTGATGTTCTTTTGAGCGCTTTCCGGGGCCTGTATTTCTAATATTCTTTGGAAAAATGAAAACCAATAATGAATAAATATACTATTGGTTCTTGTAGATGGTAAAAAACCGACCACACTATCTGGAAAACAAGCATCAAAGGCAATAATACCTGTTTTGGCTATGTTAGCCGCGATCGTAATACATAATGTACCAGACTTCCAGAGCTTACTTTGTTTTAACCCCAATTCCGAATACGTCTGGGAATAGTTTTGTATATACAGTCCAGCGTTAGAAACTTCACCTGTCTGTAAAAGGGGATAAGCCCCTCCTAACAATTCAGGAGCATTTCTAGGCCTATGCTTGGACACACCACGGTTCAATTCACCTAATAGAGATAGTTTTTCCTTTCTCCACCCCTTCGGATTGGTCACCGGATCCCCGAACATCTCCAGAAAAACACTCTTGACCAGTTCATCCAGCAGGGCAATCTGCTGCTTGCGCAGGTCTATAAGCGCCTGGGCCTGGTCCAGGGCGCCAGCGATGCGGCGCTGGGTTTCGAGAGAGGGGAGGAAAACTATAGTCGAACGTATATCTTCTGCCGACAGATGTTTTACTGTCACGAACGGCGTGCGATCCTCGATATTCTTGAGTTCTCTTATTAACACATAGTACAAATATCTCTCGTCAGCCTTTCTGATATCCATACTGATTTTGCATACCCGTTGATTTAGCAAAGCGTCTTCAGACTCCCATTTTGCGATATTAAATTCTCCGTCCATCCCAATAAGATAGTCTCCGGCTTTTACTATGTATTTTTCATCATAATCCCCTGAATAATATGTCTTGGTAGCACCTCTAACAACGTCCCTGATTCGAATTATTGGAAAACCATTTCCAAGATCGTTGAACAGATCAGATTTGAAAGCAAAACCTGATGTTATACTAACAACATCTCCAACTGACATATATTCTTGTTTGTGCATATCAACTTGATGCTCCTATACTGATGATTCCGTGCTATTCAAGGATTTCAAACTACACTGTTAGTAATATGTTCAAATCATTGAGACCCTTCACAAGTTCCTGTTCCAGTTTCCTAATCCGCCCCAGTATAACCTGCGGCGCCTCATATTCTACCTCATCGTGCACCAGTTCCTTGTACCGGTTAATGGACAGATCATAACCATTGCCCACAACCTCGTCTTTCGGCACGCAAAAAGACCGTTCGGTGCGCATCCTCGCCGTTTCATTCTCCCGGTCGTGGAAGCGCGCGATAATATCCGGTATATCATTGGCTTCGATGGGATTGCGTTTGTCATCCAGCGAGTATCCATCGGCCTTCATATCATAGAACCACACATTGTCAGTACCGCCTGCCCCGGTTTTCGTAAAGACGATAATAGCGGTCGATACTCCTGCATAAGGCTTGAATACTCCTGAAGGCATCGAAATAACCGCTTCCAGACGATGTTTCTCGATCAGGTGTTCGCGCAGTTTTTTGTGGGCGTTGGAACTGCCGAATAAAACACCGTCCGGAACGATGGTGGCACAGCGCCCGCCGGTTTTCAGCATTCGGAGCATCAGAGCCACGAAAAGCAATTCCGTCTTTTTCGTTTTGGTCACTTTAAGCAGGTCGGCTGATACAGCTTCATAATCCAACGAACCTTTGAATGGCGGATTGGCCAGAATCAGCGTATACTTGGAATTATCGGTATTCACTTCCGACAGCGAATCCCGGTATTCAATATTGGGATTATCCACCCCGTGCAGCATCATGTTCATGGCTCCGATTCGGAGCATGGTGCGATCCATATCGAATCCATAGAACATGGTGTTGTTAAAATGCTCCTTTAAGGGGGCATCATAGAACAAATCAGCATGGTTTTCCCGCAAATATTCGTTGGCGGCGACCAGGAATCCGGCAGAGCCTGCAGCCGGGTCGGCAATGATATCCTCGGGTCCAGGCTTCATCAGCTCCACCATCATCTTGATGATGTGCCGGGGAGTTCTGAACTGCCCATTGGTACCGGCGGTGGCCACTTTAGACAGCAGATATTCGTACAGGTCGCCCTTGGTATCCCGGTCGTTCATGGGAACCTCTTCGAGACCAGTCACAATCTTTTCCAACATTTGCGGGGTGGGGATCATAAAGATGGCATCAGCCATGTACTTGGAATAGGCTGATTCTTTGTCCCCATGCAAGCTTTTTATAAAAGGAAAGACTTCTTCGGATATGATCTTATACATTTTGGCGGCTGCCAGGCTTTTGAACTGCCCCCAGCGCCAGTTCTGGTGTTCAGGTGGGAAGATAGGCTCGAACGGCACGCCCAATATGCTGGCTTCCTTTTCTTTGAGCGTCTCAACTTCGTCCAGGCCCTTTATAAAAAGCAAATAAGTAATTTGCTCAATGACCGATAACGGATTCGTGATCCCTCCGGTCCAGAAAGTCTCCCAGATCTTATCTATTTTATTGCGTATTTCTCCTACCAGCATTACGTCCTCCATCAACAGAAACATTTTTAATAACACTACAAATAATTTACCACTCTTTGCCAGCAGGGCAAGGAGATATTTGTGAATATGTAGTCAGCAGAGCTGCCGCTGGAAAAGGCCTCCTTCAATATGCATTAAACAATAGCACAATAGAGCGACATGTTCGTGTCACATCGCCTTGAGACCAAATGGGTAAGTGTCGCGGTTCCAACGCGCCTTTTTCCCTCTGACACTAACCTCTCAACGATTCCCACACTTTTCAACGTTTCCTCTGGAAGCGATGCCGGGTGTGTGCAATCTCCTCCTGGCTATCCTTATATTTCCATACGGCTTCCGCTGCCTGAAATGCCAAATTAATCCCCCCGGCAACCTCAAACAGCCCCAATACAGCAAAATGCCACCCTTTTGAGGTGGCATTCATTGTATCAATAATAGTATGAATAGATGGTCGGGATCAAGGATTACTAGCTCGGCTCGCTCTGCGAGCGGCCTCCCTTGTACAACTGCACAGACGAAATCAAAGATTTCTGGTGCAGTATGGGATTTGAACCTGCGGCCTCTTGGTTCCGAACCAAGCGCGCTACGAAACTTACGATTGCCACATCTAGCACTCTTGCACCTACATATCCGCTGAAAGGTTCCAATATAATAAATCAAGCAAAATTCATGAGACAGTCTTTATATGTTATGATCCAGGCGCCATCCGGGCCATAGTTGTACTCAATAATCCCGCAAAATATCATGATGTCCGATTGTATGAAGGATGTATAGATCTACTTCTTGAGCGTAAACCATGCGAATGTCCTTATTGACATAAGCCTCCCAGTACTTCGTACCTTTTATGCGATGAACCTTTAGTGATGGATGGGCTGGATTTTCCAATAAAAAGCGGATGGTTTTTTGGGTCAGTTTCTTCTCATTTTGATTTAGGTGTGAGTAACCCTTACGGAATGTATCTGTAAGAATAATCCTCATTTATTCACCATCCAGTTCCTTGAAAAGATCATCCGGATTGTTGAGCTCTTTATAACGGCCGTTTTTGATGTCTTCAACGCTATCCTGCATCTGATGTTGCCATGCTTCAGACCAAAAATATTCCTGGCTCTTATCATGCCAGGCAACCGGCTTTATGAACAGTCCGCCATCCTTGACTTCGAGCATTACATGGTCACCTTCATGCAAATCAAGTATTTTGGAAAACTGGGAGAGACTAACCAGCATCCTTTTCTGAACCTGTTGAATCAGCGAATCCACCGCAATCACCTCTTGTCTGTTATGCCGTATTTACAGCTTAACAGAATGTCTGCTAAAAATCGAGTGTGTTTCTATTGTTTTTTTCACAATATACATTCATGCAGCATCTGGATTCATTAGCTCTCGCCGATTATTCGGCGAGTTCGATATCAGTCCAAAGCAAAACAAAAACCATCTATTGATAAAAACCTGTTTATCAATAGATGGTACTAACTTTGCTGTCAAGTGACTTTATCATCAAATAATGCTAACTTAATACGATAGTATTATTATGCGATGCTAATTCATTTCCTGTTTCACCTTCCATGGGTTTATTGCACTCAATTTGTCGAAATGGCAAGGTAAATAATGAATACGGGAACAGCTACACCGCTCGATACATAACACTCTCTCGTTATTCAGACCAGCCAATATAAGCATGGCTTTAACTATTAGCGGGAGGGATTGTGAAATGAAAAAGCTCATCGCTCTATTATTGCTCTTGACGCTTCTGCAGGCGGCAGGCTGCTCCAGCTCGACACCCGTTAGCAAAGAAACGAAACCTGATGGCGGCATTGCACTGGGGAAGCTGGACACCGAAGGCTTCAATCTGCTTTTGAGTTCCAAGGCATACAACGGGGTTGCCAATATCAGCATGACTGTCAAATCAGCAGATATCGCTCCCAAAATGACCAATGCCACCATGACGGGACAGGCATATGATGTGAACAGCAATGGTCCCCAGAGGCTGGAAGAACCGGGAACACTCACCTACAAGTATGACCCGCAGAAGGTAAGCGATCCCCTGTTGTTGTGTTTGGGCTACCACGACGACAAAAAGTGGACCTATGTCCAGGCCGACAGCAAGGACGAAACAGCCCATACTGTCACCTTCAAAATCTGGCATTTCAGTACCTATTACCCTGCACAATTCAAAAGCGAGCTGGAAGCAGCCAAACATTATACGGAGCAGTTCGCCGCCCGCAAGGTGCTGGGTGAAAAAGGCGGAGACGATAAAACCGCTTCCCGCACGGTAGCGGATCTTCTGGCATCCAAACTCGGTCTTGGCGAGAGCGAATTTGGCAAGCGTATGCTGAATGACATCGTGAAGGATCAGGATGTTATGAAAGTCGTTGACGAATGCCAGCAGGACGGATGGAGCAACACCGCCTATGAAAAGGTAATGAGCACCGTTTGCGACAAGCTGGCCAACCACCTGGTGGAGAACCGCACCGGGCTAACAGCCGCAGATGGTGCGGTGTTGACTTCAGGGGAACAGGCCTTCAAGGAAATCGGCAATCTGATTAAAATAGCCGACAGCACCGGCAAAATACTGGGTTCTCTGGCGGGGGGCGATACCAGGGCGGCCGCGGTTGAGCTCTTAAATGCTGCGGCTGATAATACCGGTGCACTCGGCAAGTAATTGAAATATACGGTGCAGGGCATGCAAAACGCCCTGGATGTATGGCGGGACGGCGAGGTCGAAAAGGCCTTTGAAGTATACAGGAATGGCTCCTCCGGATCAATTTTCGGCTATGGTTCTATAGAAGCCAAAGATTTCGAATCGGTCTGGGACAATATGAAAGGCGCATCCCGGCAGCTGTGCATAGAGCGCATCGCCACCGAAAATGACGCCCGTCGAATGTGTGATATGCCTCCTTTGACCCCGAAAGAAGAGGACTTCTATCGCAACAAGGTCAAGGAGGAGCTGAAAAGCGAGTTTGATCGGCGCATTGAGCTGCAAGGAAAGATTGATGCCGAGAAAAAGAATCTGGATCTGATATTTGAGGAACTGGACAAAGGCGATATGCTGGATAGTTCCAAGGTGTGGTACCGGGGCTTCGGCGGACCTAATGAGACCCCGGAAAGCCGCATGGCCAGGATGGAACACCTTATCCAGCGCAAATACAAAGATCTGGATGTATCTGAAGTTTACAACGGACCGCAGAATACCGAGGAATTAAATGGCCGGATCAGCGCCGCTGCCATGGCCGAAACGATTCGCGGCTACTTTGCCGCCAATACCCAGGCGGAAGCTGAAGAATTCTTGCAGGATTACTATAAGAGGTTTAAACGGCCACTGGAAAATGCAGATCTGGCTGGCAACTACATTGTAACGTGCACAGGCACCAACGTGAAAGACACGATACATTCACCTATTGGTGAGCAAAACAATTGTGTCATAGTGCCCACAGAAGGCAATAGCGGAATAATTACCTTCGGTAATCAGACCACAACATATACTCTCGCAGATGATACCCTGTTATTCACCGTTGGGGATTCCAATATTTCCGGACATTATACTTTTGTCTTTTCTAATGATACCAGGCCCCTATCGGGAACCGCGACATGTAACGTATCTTTTCAAGGCCAGGCTTTTGACATATACTATACCTTTGAAAAAGTTGACTGACGTTCCGCAAACAAGCCTTGATTAGAATTTGCTCTATTCAGCTACAGTACAAAAAGGGCTTCAACGCCCTTTTTATATTACAGCGAAACTCATTTGCACCTGAAACCTTTCATTTTTTTGATGCGCGGATAAACTGTGAGCGTTCTACAAAGATACATCAAACCCCGACGACCACCGGCACCTATGACCATAAGCGCCTCCAGTCGCGGGATAAGAAAATCATAAAAGCCAGCATATGTCTCAGACAAATGCTGGCTTTTTGATTCTCTAAAAATGGTCGGGATGACAGGATTTGAACCTGCGGCCTCTTGGTCCCGAACCAAGCGCGCTACCAAACTGCGCTACATCCCGACGCAACGAATATTGTATATCATTTTTCAGCGCGTGTAAATAGTAGTTATCAATACCCGAATCTTGCTTTGTTTAGTCCAATTTTATTGGCTTGTCCATAATGTACCCTGTTTAGTATTGCTTTTTATGCCTGTTTTCCTCAGTTTTCGGCGCTTATGCCCAGTTCTGGTGTTCGTCCGAGAACAAACGCCCCCTTGATCTTGTAGTAACATTCACGTTTTTCTGGCTTTTACCTGGATGTAAGGAACATGATGCAAGCCGATTGCGAAGTTCTATCTAACCCCCAATATAACTGACTTTTTGCTAATCCTGATTATTAAGAAAAAAAAGGAATTTCATTCTGAACGTAGAATATATATGCGTTGGAACTGCGTTATTGTGATTGTCGATAAAGGAGGTGCACCAAAAGTCGATCAATTTATGTTAATGTAGTAATTTGTTATATTATGTAAGGGGAGTAACATATGGTAAAAGCTAATGATTCTTCAGAAATGCACGTAACCGGTCATATTCAGGAACTGGTCGGGAATCCTTCTCCGCTTGGCTTGCTGGGCCTGGCCATGGTGACCCTGGTCGCATCATCACAGAAACTCGGTATCACCGAAGGCACTGCCTATATAATTCCATGGGCAATCTTTTTAGGTGCGGCCGCCCAGTTCGTGGCTGGCTGGCTTGATTTCAAACACAACAATACTTTCGGTGCCACCGCTTTTTGCGGGTATGGCTTGTTCTGGTTCGGGGTTGGCATGACCTGGTACATGCAGGCTACGGGAATTATCGCCAAGGGAGCAGGGTTTGATCCGCATCAGCTCGGTTTTGCCTTCCTGGGATATTTCATATTCACTGTTTTCATGACAGTTGGATCCATGGGAACCAACAAGGTGCTTTTCATTATTTTCTTCTTAATTGACCTTTTGTTCCTGGGCCTTTTCGCCAACAACCTGACCGGTGTAGCTGCCTGGCATGAGCTGGCTGCCTATTCCGAAATATTGATTTCAATAGTTTCTTTCTATGGTTCGGCCGCAACGCTTCTCAATACCCATTACGGTTATACTGTGCTTCCAATAGGCAAACCCTTTGGCCCCTTGTACGCTAAAGCCATCGGCAAATAGCAAAGAGTCCGCGAGGACGACAGCCTTCCAAAAATAATAACAGGGCAGAGGAAATAATGTATTTCCCCTGCCCTGTGTGTCTGCTCTATCTATCCCGCCGGACTAACCAGCTCAATCCAATGGCTATATGTCCTGCGCCACCTTGTGAATAGCCTGGAACATGGCAGTTAGTTCCTCTACATTGGCATTGATTTCTTCGGTGGCTGCTGCCAGGTTCATCACCGAACTCATGGATTTTTCAGAATTGCCTTGAATCAATTCCAATGAGGACGTTATTTCCTGGGTAATATCTTTGATTTCTCCAGCGGTGTTCTTCGAGTATTCGGATAGCTTGCGCACTTCATCGGCTACCACCGCAAATCCGCGGCCATGTTCACCAGCGCGTGCCGCTTCAATCGCGGCGTTAAGACCCAGCATCTTGGTCTGATCAGCGATGCTGCGAATTTGGTCCAGTACTCCAAATATCGTGCTGATGGCCTTTTGAATCTCTAAAATCCGATCATGCAACTGCTGTTCGTTTTCGGTTATTTCGGTCATGCTCATGGCATTGGAATCAACCGCATGACTGACTTCTTCGATGCTGTTCTTAAAAGCTTCGGCAACTTCACGAAGCTTAAAAGCATTGTCCCGGCGCAGCACCGATCCTACCGAGCCTACAACGGCCGATGGATTATCTTCATCAAAAATGGGTATGTTGGTTACCTTGATTGCCACTCCATACAAATCGGCGTTCAGTTCCGCGGTAACCGTTTGCTGGGACTTCATGGCCCGGGGAGCCACTCCCTGGGGATTAAGCTTTTCGCCAATATTCGCCAGCGGAATATTGAAGTTGGTCTTGTCAGCGACTGTAAACGAGTCCAGGTCGGTTGCGTATACAACCGAATCGGGGTACAGCTTGACCAGATACGGGGCCACTTTGTCGAAGTTATCTAAAAACCAGTTTCCCATGATACCAACCCCTATTCTTTTAGTGTTCTGTATAAACTATGTTCACGCCCTGGCAATTCTGACTAACCTGCGATTCTGCGCTACGCGAACCGCTTTATCTATTATTACTATGTTAAACTGACCTTAACGAAAACACAACCGTATAAAGCGTGAAAATAGTCGATTTATTAACATACAGGCGTTTTTTGCCGGTTTATGTCCCAATATTGCTATTATTTGACATTTGTCGTTACTGATACCGGATATCCATCAGTAAGCTATTAACTGTCAGGGTTTTCCCGTCGGTCTGAAATGTTATCGCCCCCTGGCGGTCGGTGCGCAAGGCCTTGATTCCTCGCTCCTTCAGCAAATCCAGCAACGGCTGAGACGGATGGCCGAAGCTGTTTTGCACTCCGGCTTGAATGACCGCATAGCGGGGGCTAACTGCTGTATAGAAATCGCTCGAAAGCGAATTGCGGCTGCCATGATGGGGAACCTTCAGCACCGTGCACGGCTTCAGTCGTCCCTCTTGAGCCAATTCATCCATTACATCAGCAGAAATGTCACCGGGAAGCAGCATCGAAAAATCTTTGTAGCGCAGTTCCAGCACCAGTGAACAATCATTGTAGCTTTCCAGCGGACTGTTTGCCGGGGGAGACAAAACAGTGACCATGAGATCATCCTCAACCTTTAGCACCTGGCCCTGTTCCAGCTTCAGTACCTGGCCGCCCTGCATTTTTTCCTGGCCGGCCAGCAGGGTGTATTCGGGTTTGTCCTGCAAAAGCGCTGGTATGCCAAGATTTTCCACTTCGAAGTTGTTCTGTACTGCATCCACACCGCCGATATGATCGACATCCGGATGGCTGTTTACCACCAGGTCCATTTTCCTGACCCCTTCCTGCCTGAGAAAAGGGCATACGGTCATGCGGCCCACATCGTAAAATTCGCTGCCTCCTCCATCAATCAGCAAATTCTTGCCTCCTGGAGTGTGAATATATATGCAATCTCCCTGGCCAACATCCACGAATACCACTTTCAGCAACCCGTCACCGCCGTACCCTGGCTGCACTATCAGGAAACAGATTAATGACACTATTGCTGCTGCCGGCAGCCAGTTAAAGGCAAAGGCCGGGCGGCGCAATGCGATAACGAATGCCATCAGTGCCAGGTAATACAGTGCAAAAAACCAGACGCCCGGGGTCTTAACCGCAGTACAGGCCATGGGAAGCTGTGCGGCCCATTCCGTTGCCTGGTCAATTAATTCCACCATTAAACCCGCCGGATGAAAAAATAGGCTGGCAGCGGCGGTGCTGACCACCGCTGTAAAAATCCCTACAAAACCCAGGGTTACTGCAGCTCCTGATGTATAGGCGGTCAATATATTGGTAAGCAGCGACCATGGGCTTATCATGTTGAAGTATGCTGCTATTACTGGTATGATGGGCATTTCTGCGCACAACGGCAGAAACAGCAAATCACTCCACCAGCTTTTTTCCGGCAGGCGGGAGCGCACCGCCGGGAATATGACAACAATGCCCCAGGTGGCCAGGAAAGTCAGCTGGAATGACGTATTAAACAGTGCCTGTGGATTAACCAGTAAAATTATGCACCCCGACAAGCACAAGCTGTTTAGCATATGGCTGCCGCGTCCCGTATAAAAAGCCAGCAGGCATAGTAAAGCCATCAATACTGAGCGCGCCACCGCCACCGGCCAGCCCGCAACCGAGGCGTAGAAGACGATCAGAAGACCGGTTCCAACGAATCGGCTGAGTGGCTTGAGTCTTAAAATTGCGCTTACCCAGCCTGCCAGCAATATTAGAAAGCCCAGATGCAGCCCAGACACCGAAAATAGATGAATTATGCCCGTTTTCTGGAAAAGCTCATAGTCCTCTTCGTCGATCAATTGGACATCATTGAGCAGCATGCCAATTAGAACGCCCGCTTCCTTTTTGTTAAGACTGTCCTTGATTGCGGTTAGAGCCCGGTCCCGGAATGCGTTTACCAGCCGGTCCCATGCTCCTGCTTCCTGCAAACGCTGCACTTCTCCCTTTCCATCTGAACGCGCCAGGTAATATATGCCTTCACCTGCCAGGTATTGCTTGTAGTCAAACGCACCTGGATTGCGAGGTCCGGGGGCTTCTTCCAGCTCTGCTTTAACCTGAATCCGCTCGCCTTTGGCAAATGATTCATCAGAGTAAACACTCAACCTGATTCGTTCCATGTATGGGTCCCGGGAATCGGTTGCCAGCACCAGCACCGTTTTGCCATCGCTATTTTGAGGAAATTCTGCTACCGTTCCGTTTATCAGTATATGCTCCTGCTTGGGCAGGCTCACCGGTAGCGGCGGCACCACCAGGCCATAATAGAAAAAGGCGAAAACCGCTGCACAGCAAGCTGTGACCAGGATTTTCGCCAGTTCGCGCTGTACCCTGCAGCCGGCGGTCAAAATAATGACCAGCAGCAACAGCAGTAAGGCATTACTGTGCTTCGCAATTAGAATTCCGGCTGCAAACGCCAGAAATATCCAAACCCAGAGTTTATACAATTATCGGAATCAAACCTGCCAGCTTATTGAGCGGCAGAGATGAGTTCATCGATTATGCTTTCCACTGCTTCGGCCGGTACCGCCCCGGCCAGCCTGGGTTTGCCGTTAATAACAGTTATCGGGAAAGTGTAGCCCATTCGTACAATGTTGACAATCTGCGGATAACCATCAAATCCTGAATCGCGAGTGTCAATATAGGAGCAGCTGACCTTTTCATCGCCGTATTTGGCGCTGACCGATGCCTTCATATCGTTATACTGACCTTCAGCATCTATTACCCCGCATCCGCCCGCACAGCTTGCACATGAGCCGGTATCGGTTTTCCCATTGAAAACCTCGACTAGTATCTTTTCCATGAATAATTCTCCTTTCGAAACTGTACACCGTTATTGTATATCATGATCTTCTCAAATCATAGAAAGAAAATACTGGTGAATATCCAGGTCATCTGTAAGCTCGGGGTGGAACGCAGTGGCCAGATATTGCCCGTCCTGCTCGGCCATTACGATGCGTCCATCCAGATTGGCCATTTCCCGGGCCGATCCCCAGACCTTGTCTACATAAGGCGCCCTGATAAAAACTCCCAGCTTGCGGCCCACGCCGTCAATGTCCAGCCAGGCTTCAAAACTATCCACCTGGCGCCCAAAACCGTTGCGAACCACGGCGATATCCATTAAATCAAGGCTGTACTGATTCATGCCTTCAATTGTCCTGGCCAGCAGTATCATGCCGGCACAGGTGCCCCAGATCGGCATTCCTCCCAGGGCCCGTTGCCTGATGGCTTCACCCAGCCCGTACTTGAACAGCAGCTTGCCGATGGTTGTGCTTTCCCCGCCCGGAATAATCAGCCCTTCTGCTTCTTGAAGCTCCTTTGCTGTCCTGACCTGAAAAGCCCTGGCTCCACATTTCTCAATAAGACGCTGGTGTTCGATAAACGCGCCTTGCATTGCGAGTATTCCGACTTTCTTACCAGCCACGATCCTGCATCCTATCTTCCGGCTTTATAGAGGCTATTTCAATTCCGCTCATCGCCTCTCCCAGGTCCTCGGAAACCCTGGCAAGAAGGGACGAATCGTTGTAATGAGTCGTAGCTTCCACAATGGCCCTGGCCCGCTTCATGGGATCAGATGACTTGAAGACTCCTGAACCCACAAAAATCCCGTCACATCCTAGCTGCATCATCAATGCGGCATCTGCCGGAGATGCGATGCCACCGGCGGCGAAGTTAACCACCGGCAAACATCCGCTTTCAGCTACCTGAACCACCAGGTCGTAAGGGGCCTGCATGTCTTTAGCCGCAGTCATGCGTTCTTCCGGCCGGAGTGTGGCCAGCCAGCGGATTTGTTCGTTTACCATGCGGATATGGCGGACGGCTTCCACTATATTCCCGGTTCCGGGCTCGCCTTTCGTGCGAATCATAGCTGCTCCCTCACCTATCCGGCGCAGGGCTTCACCCAGGTTGCGGGCTCCGCATACAAAAGGCACCTTGAAATCGTGCTTGTTAACATGATACTTTTCATCGGCCGGGGTCAGGACTTCGCTTTCATCTATATAGTCAGCCCCCAGGGATTCAAGGATCTGGGCCTCAACGAAATGGCCGATACGGCATTTGGCCATTACCGGTATCGTGACCGCTTCCATAATACGCAGGATAATCGATGGATCTGCCATACGAGCGATGCCACCGGCGGCGCGGATGTCAGCCGGCACTCTTTCCAGTGCCATTACTGCGCATGCCCCTGCTTCTTCGGCGATCCTGGCCTGTTCCGGAGTAGTAACGTCCATTATTACTCCGCCTTTTAGCATTTGAGCCAAACCGGCCTTCACTCTAAATGTACCTGTTTCAGTCATTATTAACCTTCCTCCCATCTATCGCAGCCCGGTTGAAACACCAACGCTCACCGGGACTTTCAGCAATGTGCCTGCAGATGTTTTTGCACTATATATTATAGATATTTAACAGCATTATTCAATGTATTTCTGGATTACAGAATCTTCCCAGCCGGAAAGCACTTATAACGCTATATCGGCAGAATTGACTTGCTGGCGGATTTATTAGCATACATCATAGCGTCGGCACGGCGATAAATCTCTTCCAGGGTAACCTTTTCCCCATTGCGGACCGCATAGCCGATGGACATACTGACGGGCCAGACCGGCGCTGACTGGTTGTATTCGGCAATGTTCCGTGCAATACGCTGACAAGCGGCAAGGGCCTGGTCCTCATCGGATCGGTTGAGAATAACCGCGAATTCATCGCCGCCCATGCGTGCAATAACGTCATTTTCACGGAAACTGGACTTAAGAATCTGCCCCACATCTATTAACAGGTGATCACCCGCCTGGTGACCAAGAGTATCATTAAGCTGTTTGAAGAAATCCAGGTCGCAGACCAGTATGGCCACCGGATCAAGACGCCCACTTTCCAGCCTGCGCATCTCTTCGTTGAAAAAGGCGCGGTTGTGGAGGCTGGTAAGGGAGTCATGCAGACCCATAAAGCGCAGCTTCGCTTCCAATTCCTTGGTCTTGGTTATATCCCGGATGATAATGCCCATCATGTTGCCTTGTGAGGATTCCAGAATAAAAGAATTATACTGGGTTTGTTTTATAACTCCAGTGCGGCTGATCAGGGTCATATCCGTATACTCACCCAGCCAGCGGGCTTTTCCAGTATTCAAAGCCTTCATCATTCCGTTCTTTAACCGTTGGTAATCTGTCTCCGTTTTTATATTCGGATCAACCGTCCTGCGCATAACCCACAATTCTTCATTGACAGCCTCCTCGCGCCTTATGCCCAGGATTCTTTCCATACCCCGGTTCCATTCAATCACTCTCCCGCTGCTATCCAGGATAGAGATGCCGTCTACTGATTGTTCCACCAGGCTGCGAAATTTTTCTTCACTGCGTTTCAACGCTTCGGTGGATTGATCGCTAACAATCAAGCTGCCGACTTCTTTGCCAATCGCAATCAGAATCTCTTTATCGCCCTCTGAAAACACCCGTTTCCTGTAGCTAACCAGATTCATGGCCCCGACTACCCTGCTGCCGGCCATAAGAGCTATGCTGGCTGCGGATATCATTCCATAATCCCTCGTATAATCCGAACGGAGTCTGGAATAATCCTCTGCGAAAACTGACTCGCCTTTATGAAAAATGCTGGAATATGGTTCTACACCAAATTGTGCCTTGTGCAGCTCTTTCGTAATCTCATCCGGCAGGTTGCGGGACACATAAAGCTCGGCTTTTGTCTCAGCTTCGTTAAGTAGGTAAATACAGCCTCCATCAAATGCCAGGAGGTTCAATACCAGTTGCACCGTAACATCCAGGGTTTCCTGCAAGCTGCCGCTCTTATTTGCTTCCACAATGATCTGATTTAGTATGGCCAACTGTTTGGATTGATCCCTGAGTAAGTTCTCTGCCTGCTTGAGTTCGGTAATATCGCGAAAATTCTGGATAACCCCGACCATTTCGTTGTTCTCATCGTACAACGGCACAACCAGCGCCCATATATATACCGGTTCTAAATTATTGGCCTTGTCTATCCAGCCTTCCGCTTCTATTCTGTCCCGGCTGCGATTACACACCGTGTACTGGGAGCCGACCACCAGGTTCGGATCCAGCATCATATCCGCTAATACCGGCATTCGGCGTCCGTAAACTGCCAGGCTGTGCTCGTAATTGGCTTTGCCGATCATATCCGCGCTTTTAACACCCGAAAATACTTCTATGGCATGATTCCAGAACAGGACCCGGCCTTGCAAATCTAAAACGTATGTAGGATCAGGAAGGAAGTCGATTATGTCTTTTAAACGCTTTTCAGTCGCCTGCAAGCGCTTTTCTGCCAGTATTCGCTCGGTTATATCGCGGTTGCTTCCCCGTATGGTGGAAAGCTTGCCCCGCTCATCCAGAACCGGCCTGCAGCGATGTTCAATATAGCGGATCTGGCCATCCTGCCTGATCAGACGAAATATCAGCTCCTGGCTGTCTTCCATATCGCGCTCCGCCATCTGGTGTTTCACATATAAGGGCAAATCGTTTGGGTAGATAATATTAAGCAGTAAATGACGATCATCCATGAAATCATCCGCCGTATGTCCGGTCAGCGCCTCACAGGCGCTGGAGCAATATATAAAATAACCTTCATGATCGGTAAGAAATATCCAGTCAGTAGTGTTTTCCAGAATCGTGCAGTATTTTTCTTCGGCTGCCTGCCTTTTTTGATCTGCCTCTTTCCTGGCTGCCAGCAAACGGATACGATGCAACAGCACTGACCATTTCACGGGCTTGATAATAAAATCATCTGCACCTGCCTGGAAAGCCCGGTCCACAAACTCATCGTCCTGCAAAGCGGTTATAAGCACTATGATAGTGTCCTGCCCCCCGGCCATACTCCTGATGATGCTGCAGGTTTCGAAGCCGTCCATTTCAGGCATGATGGCATCCAGCAAAACCACATCCGGCTTGAACTCAGAAAAAAGGCCAATCCCCTCCCGGCCACTGGAGCTATCCAGAGTCTTGAATCCATTCTCCACCAGCATATGCTTAAAAATGTTGCGCGTTGTTTTCTCGTCGTCAACAATCAGAACAGTGGTTTGGCTGTCCAGATGCTTCTCAGGCATCATTAAACGCACCTCTTTCAATCAACCGACTCCAGCCGGTTCATTTCCTTGGCTTTCAGCAACTGGCATACGACTTCATTGTACGGAACCTCGACGCCCAGTTCCCGGGCTCGGACTACAATAGCTCCGTTCAGGGCATCTATTTCAGTTTTGCGCCCATTGCGTATGTCTTGCAGCATTGAGGCATGATGCCCCGCCGTAGTTGGCACCATCTGCCGGTAGAACTCCTCGAGATAGGCGCTGGCATCAGGCCAGGGCACAGTTTGGCCTGCCGCCTGCATGACTATGAATATTTCCCTGATAATGTTATCCATAACGTTGCGGCTGAACTCTATTTCCGCCAGCTTGCCGTAGGGCAGTTCCAGAATGGCTCCCATTGGATTGAGGGCGCTGTTATATATAACCTTGGCCCATATATAACCCATTATCTGGTCACTGGTCCGGGTCGGTATGCCGCTGTCCCTGAACAAGCCAGCCCATTCTTCCAGAGCAGCCTCGTCAATAACATGGGAAGGGGAACCTATTAGAACATCATCGGCAATGACCGTTACCCTGGCAATCCCCGGCGCTTCTGACACGGATCCGAATATTACCCGTGCCGCAATCAAGCGGCTATCAGGCACGAACTGCAATGCCGTTTCGTAGTTGCCCAGGCCGTTTTGCGCCAGCATAACATAACCGGCTCTGACCAGAACTGCGCCCAGATCCTTCAGCGCAGAAGCGGTATGAAAAGCCTTGACGCTAACGATAATAATGTCGTATTGGCTCTCTGCCAGCGAAGTCACCGTATCGCAGACATCATCTAACATGGTTTCATGCTCACCCCAGATTCCATTAACCGACAGGCCGCGGCTTCGAACTATACCAACGACCTCGGGCCGGTCCAGGCCAGCCACATAATGTCCCTGTTTTTTAAGCAAGCATCCGTAAACGGTGCCAAGGGCACCCAGTCCGCATATTAAAATTTTCACCTATCCTGCAACCTCACAATCATTTAAGTCTATTGTAGCTGCCAATCAGCAGTAATAACTGGCTGTTTAAATGGATTACGCCTTCCATTATAACAAAAACAGCCTCCTTCACGAATAGAAGAAGGCTGATATATGGCCAGCTTTTTAAGCAGCGCACAATTATTTTCGATATGCCATCATTTTACAGGCAAATCACTCTGGATGCATCCAGCATCTGCTCGGTTATTGTATACATGTTGCTTACTTCACCGACGGCCAGCTTGTCCTTTAAGCCATAAAAATCCAGGCAGGTTCCGCAAGATAGAACATCCACCCCGCGATTGGCCAGATCCTTCAAATGGGGAAGAACCTCAGAACCTTCAGTGGTCAAAAAGACCCCGCTGTTCATGAACAGCAAGCATTTGATGCTGTCTTCCAACTGGGTAAGGGTGTAAACAAAGCTCTTAATCAGCAAAGCCCCCAGCTCTTCGCTGCCTTTGCCCATGAGATTGCTCGAGATCAGTACCGCAGCGCTGCCCTGGTGCTTGACTACCTGGCTGTCGGCTTCCGGCTCTTTCGTAATATGTATGGAAAAGCCGTTTTCCTGGTTTTCCACCTGATAAGCCAGGCCCGCAGTGGTGACCAGGCGGGTCACGTTTTTCAAAGCTGTCTCATTATCCACTATCGTTATCAACTGGCCTCTTTCCATATCATCCAGGGCTTTCTTGGTTAAGACCACGGGTTCCGGGCAGGCCAATCCGCGGCAATCCACAACTCTTTCCATACTCCAGCACTCCTTTTTTTCTCAATTCACCGAAGCTAAAAGTCAAATGTTAAAGGTAAAACGAGAGGTTTATAAACATATTAACGCTTAACCCCTGAAGCTTTGAACAAAACATTTGCCTGATATCCTGTACTCTTGGCTCTTTGCTCTCAAATACAAACTCTGAAACAGAGCTTGTATCCGTTATATCCTCGTTATCCGTTGTACCTGTATTTACGTTCCTTTTCCCCTTTTCACTCTTTGCTCATCACTCATCGCTATTCATTCTTTACTCCCAAATATAAACTCTGATACATAGCTTTTATCCGTTATATCTTTGTCATCTGTTGTACCTGTATTTACGTTCCTTTTCCCCTTTTCACTCTTTGCTCTAGGCGCTTCACTCTATACTCTTTACTTTTCACATTTCACTTTTTACTAATATCATAAACCGCACGAACCGCCTGTTCAATATCGCTTTCGCAGTTCATACACCCAATGCTTAAACGGCAGCTGCCCTGCTGTAAAATGCCCAGAGTGGAATGGGCCAGGGGAGCACAGTGCAAACCCGAACGGCCAATAATGCCATATTCCTGTTCCATCCTGAAGGCCAATTCCCCGCAATCCCTGTTGTCAAGATTAAATGCCACCACTGCGGTCCTGCGGCCGGAATCCGGCGATCCATATATTTGAATTCCAGGCACTTCGGACAGCCCGGTCAGCAGCATTGCGGTTAATTGCTGCTCATGTGCCCTGATATTTTTCATGCCACGCGACATAATGTAATCGATGCCGGCTTTGAGTCCGGCAATTCCCGGGGTGTTAGGTGTTCCGCTTTCCAGCATGTCCGGCATAAACTGCGGCTGTTCCATGCTTTCCGAAAAGGAACCCGTCCCTCCTTCAATAATCGTATTCAGGGACAGGCCCGGGCGTACATACAAGCCCCCAATGCCCTGCGGGCCTAAAAGCCCCTTGTGGCCGGTGAAAGCCAGGAGGCTAATATTATCAGCTTCCACATCCAGCGGCAGCACCCCGGCACTTTGGGCTGCATCCACCATGAATATCAGGCCTGTTTCCCGGCATCGCTCTCCCAGTTCGTGCACCGGCTGAATTGCCCCGCATACATTGGAAGCGTGGCTGGTCACCAGCAGCCTGGTGCGTTTGGTAATCAGCGGCTGCAGAGCAGATATATCAACTACTCCATCCGAATTGCACGGCAGAACGCTAAAATCAATACCGCGCTCATTCTTCAGCCAGTGCATCGGCCTGACCACAGCATTGTGTTCAATGCCGCTTATTATCACATGATCGCCCGGCTTCAATATGCCCTTAATTGCCATGTTGACAGCATAGGTGGCATTCATGGTAAAAGCGACCTGTTCCTCATTTTCAATGTTAAATAACCTGGCCAGAGCCTGCCGGCACTCCAGAATAACCGCTCCGGCTTCCAGTGAGCGTTGAGAACTGCCCCGCCCTGGGCTTCCTCCCTGGTTGCGGTTGAATGTGTCTACGGCCAGGTATACCGCCTCTGGTTTGGGCCAGGAGGTGGCGGCATTGTTCAGGTAGATTTCATTTATGGAATGCTGATTAGAAGATTTCACTGGCATGTCTCTTTCTATAATAAAATTTCATACAACCATTTACACGCCTGAGGCTAATGGAATTGTACGGCATTTGGCATTGCCGGTCAATACCGGCTTCCAATGCTGTTCGCGGAATGCGGCTGGCTGTGCTTGTCAGCGCGAAAGGTATTTGCTATTATAGTATTGTAAACGAATGAGATGCCAGTCACCGCCAGCATATAACTTATAGTTATACATTTGACCAGGGGAAGGAACACGCACATGAACGGCACACAGGACCTTATAAACACAAACGAATACGTCGTTATTGCATTTACAACCACCACCAGGGCTCTAAAGGCCGAAAAAGCCCTGAAGGCCTCCAGGGCTGAATTCATTACCATCCCCACTCCCCGTGAAGTGTCGACCAGCTGTGGCATAGCTGTCAAGCTCCATCCCGACAACCGCAGCTGCTGCGAACGCCTGCTTATCAACGCCGGGATTGAAATCGGCGGCATATACCGCGTAAACGGCAACGGCAAAAATATGATGGTCGCACGGTTAGAACCCGAATACCAGCTTCCTGCTTAAGCAGACCTGTAGCTTAAGAGAATATGTTCGTTATATAGAAATCCGGCTCACTTATCGTACGCATAAGTACGCTAATTGAGCCGGATTTTTTCTGCCTCGATTACAGTGCAGGCCTGCACCAAATGCCTGTGGAAAAATAAAGCACCCCGATGGGAGGGTGCTAAAAACAAACTGAATATAAGAAAAGCTACTTTTTGGGTTTGCCTCCTTTGAGCGGTTTTGGAGCAGCCTGCTTGGATACGGCTTGTTTTAACCCTTTGCCAGCCTTGAATACAGGCACGCTCTTGGCGGGTATGCTGATTTTCGCACCAGTAGCAGGATTACTGCCAGTCCGGGCTTTTCTGTCCTGAACCTCGAAACTGCCAAACCCTATGACCTGGACCTTCTGATGAGATTCCAGTGCGTCTTTGATAACCGCCATAGTAGCTTCAATGGCTTTCGAAGTGTCCTTTTGGGACATCTTGGTCTTTCCGGCAACTGCTTTCACTAAATCGGCTTTGTTCAAGCTTTCTCCCCCTCATCTTAGAAATAATGCAATATAGGAATATTATCGACAAGGGCGCTGACTTTTGCAATCTTTTTTTTGCTCACTTTTCGATTTTCATTGCATTTCGACATGGTTTGCACTACTTTGTGTCGATACTCAGCACGGATAAGTTGGGATCCCAATCAAAATGAGCTGGAAAATAGCTTTCCATAAAAGACAGCGGCACCATCAACCGCTCATAAATCTCATGAGGCGCTATCGCCACGCTTACAACGTTTCCGTCGACCACAATATCCGGATTGCCCAACTGAATCATGATCTTTCGTCCAGGGAAAACAACGATGGCCTTCTGTTCTGAACCTGACCACTCGCATGCACCCCCGATCCGCTCCGCAATATAACGTACCGGAACAATGATCTGCCCGTCCGGATAATAATATGGCGGTTCGTCATTCATGTGCATAATTTCACCGTTGATTACCAGGCAAACCTGCTGTTCATGTGCAACAGCCGGAGCAGCAGCCGAAAAACATATAAGAGCTGCCATAAGTATAATTAATAAGAACCTATCCCTGTGCATCCCATCGCCTCCAATTCTTCATCATTGATGCGTACTATTGCATATTATCGCTTATAATTGAGGATGATGAAATAGCCGGATCGAACCAGCTTCCGGGGCAGAGAAAAAAATAATTCATTTTCTCCTTGAAATGGCTTTTTGAAATAAGTATAATGGTTGTTGCTGGCGGGTGTAGCTCAATGGTAGAGCCCCAGCCTTCCAAGCTGGTTGCGAGGGTTCGATTCCCTCTACCCGCTCCATTTTTCGGTCCCCGTAGCTCAGCTGGATAGAGCAACGGACTTCTAATCCGTAGGTCGGGGGTTCGAATCCCTCCGGGGACGCCACTCGATCGTTTTTTTTGGTGGGTGTAGCTCAGTTGGTTAGAGCACCAGATTGTGGCTCTGGGGGCCGTGGGTTCGAGTCCCATCATCCACCCCATTACTATTGCTGATTAGCCGCTTCATGGTTTCAATACTGGGGTGTAGCCAAGTGGTAAGGCAACGGACTTTGACTCCGTCACTCGTTGGTTCGAATCCATCCACCCCAGCCAGATCATTTGGGTCATTAGCTCAGTCGGTAGAGCACCTGACTTTTAATCAGGGTGTCCCGCGTTCGAGTCGCGGATGACCCACCAAAATAACCTGATAAAACCCCGCTTCCTGACAGGGATGCGGGGTTTCCTATTTCTGGTGATTGGTTACAAGCAACAGGTAAAACAATCTTTTTGCCACAGGCGTTGCCACAAATTTGCCACAAAAGTTCTGTCTATCACAAGCTCTTGAGAAGGCCGGGGTATCTGTTCGACTTCCGCAGGATAAAAAGAGAGGGGCATTTCAGCCCCTTGATTGTTTTTCAATATTCTTGTTTATAATAGACCGCGCAATCTGTGCTAATGGCTTTCATTAATCAATAGTAATTACGCCGCTTCTTATATTTGGCTTTTGGAATACCCAATTTTTGCTCATATCGGCATATCCAACAAGCATCCCAGACATCCATACTCATCCAGCGCGCATACTGGCTGGTCCAAATGTTTAGATGCAGCCGCATGAAAGCGTTCTGGGCGGCCGGCATCTCTTTGGCCTTTAGGGCTTTTCTGCGAAGGTCATTAATCTTTACTGATATGCCAAGGTTCGGATTTGCTTTGGCCCATGTCTGCTCATCCTGCCAATCATCACCGGGGTCTATGGTCGCAATGTACGCGAAATAGGTATCATCCTCTATAACATTTCGAAGCACTCGCTCTGCATATTCGCGCTGTTCCCAGCAAATTGAGTTCCGGTCAAAACCCGCAGTAGTTATGCCGAAGATTAATGACTGTCTTCGGCTGCCGGTAGCTGTCTCCAGTACGTCCCACATTCCCCGTTTTTTGTGAGCATGAAGCTCATCCACTATTGCACCATGGATATTAAGGCCGTCCAAGGTATCAGCATCAGCCCCGAGCGGTTCAAACATCGCCCGGTTAGCGGTGATAGTCATGTTTCCCTTGCCAGGATAGACGCCGATCCGCTTCTGCAGGAACGGAGAAGCCTTGACCATACTGGCCGCTTCATTCCAGACTATCCGAGCTTGGGCGCGTTTAGTTGCCGCGCTGTAAACTTCAGGACCTGGTTCCCCGTCGGCTGCAAAAAGGTAGAGCGCTATGCCGGCCGCCAGGGTTGACTTGCCATTCTTGCGCGGCACCTCATCATAGGCTGTCCGGAAGCGCCTGGTGCCGTCTGCCCCAAACCATCCGAAGAGTGAACCGACAATGAACCGCTGCCAGGACTCCAGTGCCAGCTCACAGCCTGCCCATTCACCCTTGGAGTGCCGCAGGAAACGGAAGAAATCAATCGCATGGTCGGCAGCCGCTTCAGAAAAGTAAAGACCGCGCATTTTGGCGGTCTTCAAATCTCTTAAATGTCTTTCACAGGCCAGAATTACAAGCTCACCAGCTGGAATTTTACCCTTGATAACCTGTTCGGCATACTCGGTAACAGCGTGTTTAGCCTTTGCCACGCTTCAAAAACTCCTCAAAAGGATCTTCATTTTCCTTATTAGCTATGCCAAAACCGACTCTATCAGCTGGTGAAAGCCCAAATTTGGCCGATAATTTGGCCACTAATTCTATTGATTTATGCAAAATCGCTACCTCAGGGACGGCTGCTGTCAGCGGTAAAATAAAGTACACAGAAATTGGCCAACTAAAATGCACAACATCTCCAGCGGTATAGTATCCTGATTCTGGCAAAGTGTTCAGGTTGGAACGGAGCCAGAAAGGGGTCTGCCGGTTGAAGGAGTGGAAAGTGTATCAAGAAATACAGCAACTGAAAGAAACGGGGTTGAACAAATCCCAAGTAGCCCGGAAGTTGAATATTAATCGCCGTACCGTGGACAAATATTGGGAGGTGACGCCAGACGGGTTTGCAAAACTGAAAGAGAGCAGCCGGGTTCGAACCAAGAAGCCAGAAAAGTATAAGGCACTGATTCTTCAGTGGTTGCAGAAATTTCCTGATGCTTCTGCTGCTCAAATTGAAGATTGGTTAAGAGAGAAAAACATCGAATATTACGGGAAGGAGAGGACTTTAAGGCGATACGTAGCTCGATTACGCGAGGAATACGAAATCAAGAAAAGTACTCAACACAGGCAGTATGAAGCTGTTGATGAGCTTCCTGCCGGTCTTCAAGGCCAAGTCGACTTTGGCCAGATCGTGCTTAACAATACCTTTGGTAAGAATATCAGGTTGTGGGGCTTGGCCCTGGTGCTGGCCCATAGTCGTTTCAAATATGTGGAATGGATTGATCACGCGCCGACTGCTGCTGAATTTGTGCTGATGCTTTTTAACGCATTGCAATTCATTGGAGGGATACCTAAAGAGCTTGTTTTTGACCAGGACCGCTTGTTAGCGGTCAGCGAGAACTACGGAGATATCATATACACCGAAGAATTCGAACGTTTCCGGCAAAGTATGGGATTCAAGGTGTACTTATGCCGGAAAAATGACCCTCAAAGCAAAGGAAAGGTTGAAAATGTCGTTAAATATGCCAAGTATAACTATGCCCGGTTTCGGACGTTTGACAGCTTAACGAATTTCAATGAAGGATGTATCGCATGGCTGAAAAGAACTGGCAATGCCAAGATTCATGGAACAACCAAAAAGGTACCGGCCGAAGTATTCGAAGTCGAACACGCATACTTGCAACCGATACCCATCAGGATTAATAAATCTGAAATCAGTTTAACAAGAGATGTCCGCAAGGACAATACCATTTTGTATTTGAGCAATCGTTATTCAGTGCCCATCGGCACCTATCATCCTGGTCGCCAGGTAGAGATCTTTGAAAAGGAAAAGCGACTTCAGATCGTAGATCCTGAAACCGGTGAAATTCTAGCCGTCCATGAGCTTTCTACTGGCAAGGGCAAGCTCATTAAGAACAGCAATCATCGCCGGGATCATAGTAAGCGGGTCAATGAACTTCAGGCCCAGGCTTTGAGATTTCTGGGTGAAAGCACGGATGCCGAAGATTTCTTAAATGGCATCCGCCGCGAGAAAAACCGCTACGCAAGGGATCAATTCCAATTGGTTCTGGCCACTTGCGTTCGCTATTCGCCGCGAATACTGGCGGACGCCCTGGGATACTGCTTGCAGCGGGAATTATTCAGTGCTGTTGAATTCCGGTCGGCTGCGGAATACTATGCGCAGAAGGATGTGCAACCTGCGCCAATCATACAGAAAACAGCCTCTCTGCCACTGGCTTGCCTGATCAAACCTGAAGTCAGAGACCTGGGCATCTATGCCGCCATATATGAAGGTGGCAGCCCATGAGCCAGCTTGCCGAAACGAAACGTCTGCTGAAAAGCCTTAACCTGGCTTGGTCCAATAATAACCTGGACAATTTGCTCCAGCAGGCCAATGGTAGCGATTTATCGTATTTGGATTTCTTATCCGAGATCTTGAAAGGAGAACATAACTACCGCGATCAGCGGTCTGAAGAACGACGCATGAAATTGGCTGGATTCAAATCAATGCATACGATTGAGGACTTCGATTTCAATTTTCAGCGTTCCATAACTCGCAAACAGGTCAATCAGATTCTTGATCTGCACTGGATTGACAAAGCTTACAACCTGGTTTTTCTCGGACCTCCCGGAGTTGGCAAGTCTCATCTGGCTACAGCCATCAGTCTGGAGGCTGTTAAAAAAGGCTACAAGGTTTGTTTTGTGAGTATGGAAAACCTCGTGCGCTATTTGAAAACACAGGAGACATCTCCGCGTAGCCGACAGATGCTAAAGCGGATGATGTCGGCGGCTCTGGTGGTCGTTGATGAGATTGGCTTTTTGCCCATCACTCGCCAGGAAGCCAATATGTTCTTCCAACTCGTTTCAGCATTATACGAGCAGACCGCAATGATCATAACTTCAAACAAGGGCTTTGAAGACTGGGCAGAACTCATGGGAGATCCAGTAATCACCACCGCAATACTTGACCGTATTGCCCATCACAGCGAGGTTTTTAACCTTAAAGGCGAAAGCTATCGCCTAAAGAACCGGGATACGATTCTCAAATAGAGGAGCACCGTATCTCAAGCAAGTGAAGACTGTTTTGTCATTATGTTGTGTATAATTGTTGGCCGAAATTTGTGCAAAACACTTGACCGCTTACAGCTGCCCGGTAGCCATTCTTGCCGACAACCGCTGTCATGCCCCGGTCAACCCGTTTCGAACACTTTCGGACATGGGCAGCTGCTACACACAGGTTAGCGAAATCAAGCAGATCCACTTCGGTCAACAGCCCGAGCGGTTCCAACTTGGGAGCCAGATCATTCCAGACGGCAATCGCTTCCTTGTTCAACCAGACAGGCGGCTCTGGGGCCAGCGGTCTCGGCTTTGGTTCTTCTGCAGTTGTCTTTTTCTTATGGCTCGGGTTTCCTTGAAGCACCCGAAGCGCTGTCGGTTTAGGCTGCGGACCTCGCTTGCCCATATCATCACCTTCTTTGTATGGTCCCATATTGTCTTTTAAGGGGTCGTAAAAACCCGGGGGCGCGAGAGCTTACTTCGAAGGCGCGCCTCCGGGCGCCAGCTTCCAGAGATTTAGATCCCCTTCCCCTTTTTAGAAAAAGAGAATTCAAACATTTTCAAAAAAGAATTTTCATCTTTTCAAAAAATTATTTTGATAAAGATGTTCCCGGGCATGGCAGCTTCTGCAAACAGTCTTGAGATTGTCCAGATCGAATGCCATGTCCGGCCGTGCCTGGTAGTGAATGACATGGTGAACAATCTCACCCTGGACCAGCCGGTCTTCTGCCAGGCAGTCTTCGCACAATGGATTCCTGGCCAACTTCAGCAGCCGGCATCTTGACCATGCATCTGATGAATAGAACCTGTCATCAGGTTTCTTCTGGTTGTCTCTCGACCTTGCTCGCCGATCCGCGCCTCGATGCTGCTCACAGTATCCACTCTTATCAGCGGTCAGTCCGGGGCATCCTCTGTATCTACATGGCCGTGCTGGTTTAGTTGGCATCGCTTCTCACCTCAAAAAGAAATAGGCCGCCGAAGCGGCCACAGACCAATACAGAAAAGGAGAGTATATGACTAGAAAGCTATGTCCAAATATATGCAACCGCTGTATAATTACAGAGACATACTAATTACAAAGGAGTGATTACTTCGTGTCCGATATCATCTTGAAACATTATTCTGTCGATCCTAACAACGAATTTGTACTTATGCATCAAATCCAAAACAATCAACACCTTTTCTGTCTTATAAAACAAAATCGTTCAAACTCCGTCAGTGCCGGCCAAAGGATAGACATAGCAGCTAACAATCTCGAAGAAGCCAAAGCCCAGGCTTATGAATTCTTAAAAAACCAGGGTAAGTAAAAAGTAAAACGGAAGCCCCGCCTTTTGGCGGGGCCCTTTGATCACCAACTATACTCTCTTATTTCAATTCAAAGAAGACTTGAACCGTCATAACTTGAATTTTATCGCGGAAAACACGGTACTTATTAAACCAACCGTCCTCTTTTTTTATAAGTTCTGCAATATCATTTTCACACACTTCAACAAAATCTATTTTGTGATCTTTTATCGTATATCCTGTTTTCTTTGCTTTCGCTATTTCTGCCAATAACTCCTGTCCGCTTATTTTTTCCAACAACAACCACCTCCTTGTTCCATAGACTATGTTGTTGTCTTAATTAATATCGAACAAATGTTTGTTTTGCTTTAATCTTTTAATAAACAAAAGCCCCGCCTTGCAGCAGGGCTAAAATTTATATTCAGTTTATGCCTTCGCCTCATCTTTTTCTTGCTGAATTTCAGCCAATCTCGTAGGAATTACGTAAAGGTATTCAAGCAAGGTTTCAGTGAAATCAAAAAGCGTTTTCACCATATAATCATTAATTTCTTTATCTTCGCCGTGAGCCGCATCATTCCCTTCCTCGCGGAGAAGATACGCTATGCTATTCAAGATCAGGGGAAGTATTCCCTTTTGCGAAAGATCTTCTAGCTTATCGTATAGTGTCCTGCCTATTGCGCCCTTGTCAATACAAGACATTTCTAGTGTTCTGCGTAATGACATTGCGCATATAGCATTGTCACTATTTCGAACTTTATACGATGCTTCAAAAGCGCTAGCCACCTTACTTGGGATGCCCACTCTTTTTATATCAACGACAGGATATACTATTTGGTCATCCCATATGCGTCTATTATACTGGTCGACATTGCTAATGTAGTGAGAGGATTCTTCGAGAGTGATTTTATAACAAACAGGGCATCAAAATAGCGCCGTTCTTCGGGCGGGAAGTCTTTCACTGACTGGCGATTGCTGATTACAGATGATAATTGACATATTTGCCTCATACTTAATCCACAGCTCGACACTGCTTTGGCTAGAATTTCGTGATAAATAATGATTATTCACCTCTCTTTAGGGGATTAGTTTTGCCCTCCACTGAATGATAACCGTTTATTAATCATTTTGCAATATCCAAATGAACGTTTTGATTTATTATTATTAATCACTGGGATAGAATATAGTGAGGAGGGATTTGCCTTGAATTATAGTGAAACGCTAGCTGATTATCTCAAGAAATGCGGACTATCTCATCGAGAGGTATCCAGAAGATGTAAAGAATTGGGCACGCCTGTGTCACAAGCTTATATAAGCCAATTGGCAAAAGGTGATGTTCCTCCTCCTTCAGAGGAAGTCACTCGTATACTAGCGCAGGTTCTTGACTGCGAGGCGGATAAACTCATATGGCTGGGTTACATTGATAAAGCCCCTGAAGCTGTTAGACCAATTATTCGTCATTATGTGGAGAAGTTGGATTCCTATGAAGCATTTGTGGCATCAATGTTTTATGATGCTGAAAATGATGAAGAAGATGATGCGAGGCTTGCTGAATTCGCGACAAAATTTCGTGACATGATGCAGCAACAGCCTTTAGAGCATAGAGCGGACTTCATTATCAAAATGTTCAACCGCACAGCAGTCGCTCATCCTGACTGGCTTATAGAATTTGGTCAGGATTTAGGAGTTGAAAATGGTAACATTCAAAACACAATTCAAAAAGCGGCAGAAGCTCCTTTATGTCGGATTCCAGTGCTTGATATGGAAAATGATGCAACAACGTATGATTGGATTGCAGCTAGCAAAATTAGATTTGGTGACTATATGTATTTAGTCGCACCGGATGATAGCATGTCTGGAGCCAATATAATGAAGGGTTCAAAATTACTGGTGAAAACAATTAATGAGGAGTATTGTTTCCATGAGTTCGGTCCTGATTACGAATATAAGCAGCCTAACGATGCCCTTATAAAGGGTAAAATATACCTTGTAGAATATAACAAGGATATATTGATTCGAAGGGTATACAAAGCTCTCGACGGGACCATCACACTAGTAGCTGAAAATCCAAAATACCCGCCTATCGTTGTGGGTTCAAACGATGACTTTGAATTAGATAGCCTGGTCGTCTCTGTCGAGTTTAACCCCAACGAGGATTAAATGACATATTAAACCGAGCGGGTTAAAGAAAGGAGCAAACCATGGATACTCCAATAGGGCGCCAGTCGCCTTTTGAGCAGATTCGAAAAGTAAATGAGTTCAGTTCCGAATACTGGTCAGCAAGAGACTTAATGATCATTCTTGAATACATTGAATATCGAAATTTTGTGCCTGTAATTAAAAAAGCCATGAAAGCCTGCAAAAACAGTGGGCAGAACACAGAAGACCATTTCGTGCAAATAAACGAAATGGTCGATATCGGAAGTAAAGCAAAGAGAACGATCGAAAATTATCATTTATCACGATATGCATGTTATTTAATAGTTCAAAACGCTGATCCAGCTAAAGAAATTGTAGCATTAGGACAAACCTATTTTGCTGCCCAAACTCGCAAACAGGAGATCAGCGAGCAACAGGTAGAAGACCATAAAAGGCTTTTACTCCGCGATGAAATGAAGAAACACAATGCTCAGCTGGCTGCAACTGCTAAAGATGCGGGCGTCGAATCACATCTCGATTTCGCTATATTTCAGGATCATGGCTATAAAGGGCTATATGGTGGACTTGGAGCAAAAGATATCCAGAACCGGAAAGGCTTATCAAAATCACAAAAGATTCTTGATCATATGGGTAGCACTGAGCTTGCCGCTAACCTTTTCCGCGCTACACAAGCTGAAGATAAAATCCGGCGCGAAGGAATTCAAGGAAAGAAAAATGCGAACTTCGCTCACTATAAGGTCGGCCAGAAAGTGCGGCAAACAATTCAAGAACTTGGTGGTACAATGCCCGAGGAGCTGCCAACCGTTGAAAGTATAAAGAAGATTGAAAAACGGCAACAAAAAAGCCTTCCGGGTAATACAGAGGAATAATAGGGTGTTTTCCCCTATGGACATGGAATAGAGTTCAACCCCAACGATGATTAAAGGCAAAATAAAGAAAAGTGTATAATCACAATAGTTGATAGATCAGGGGGTAAGCCTCATGAATAACGAAGATAAGATTTTGCGGTTGTTGGAAACCGTTGCCGCCGATGTTGGCACGCTGAAATCAGACGTTGGCACGTTGACGGAAACGGTTGGAAATATCGATAATCGTTTGAGCAAGGTCGAAATGAAGCTGGAACACGATGTTGCAAACAAGATAGGTGTCCTGTTCGATGCTTGGCAGGGTATGAGCGACAAGAACGACCAGCAAGCCGAGCAACTGGATCATATCACCAATCAGGTTGAGCATATCGCAGCAGACACCAAGCTGCTGGTCAGGCGCATCGTGAAGCTAGAGAAGGTCCAATAGGCTGCTTCCTCGTCTTGACGTAAAACAACTCAACCCGAATGAGGAATTACAATGTGTCAGGGATATGACCAAATGGCTGATCGAATTTTTGTCGAAACCACGAATTACATTCAAAATATCGATTCATGATAAATATAATAATTACATAGTTCGGAGATGTATTAATTATGGAAATAAAAAGCGTGGAGGCTTTAACGCCGAAAACACAATCTAACATAGTGGGTAATATAGTATTAGCAATATTCCTGCTTTGCGTAGTTTCGTTAGTGTTGAACGTAATTATACTCACCTTTTCAGCATTAAATGCACCTCTAGATTCTTGGCAGGACTGGGGGACATTATTTGTGTTGGTTCAGGCCGCAATATTCCTCATTGGATTAGTATTTGCATATGGTCAAGCCAAGGAAGCATCCCGGCTCAGACATTTTAACGTATGGAAATCAATTATTGATGATGTGTCCAGTAATGAGGCACGAAGTTTAAGGAAGAAATTCATATATAATGCCAATAAAGAAGTTGGTGAGAATGGGAAAAAACGAAGTAAATACGAGCGCTCTCTCAGACAGCTGGCAGTAATATATGATCGCGTAGCTTATTATGTCATAAAAGATTTCGTCCCGGCAGAAGACTTTTGGGAGCTGAACGGCGTTGAATTCATGAAGATATGGGGAAAATCTAAACAAATTATTAAAAACCATCAGGCTAAATACGATAATCCTAATTACTGTAAATTCTTCCTTCAGCTAGGGTATGATTATTCCAAAGATCATACAAAACGCGCCTTTGCTGAACAATGCCGACCAGTTACTTGTCCCACAGCAAAAAAGTCGGTTCGGCACCCCATGCCAGTGCCGCCAGAGATAAACGAAGAAAAACAGTTGGAAGTTGAAAAACTGGGCAAGAGCGAGACCAACAAAACCAATTAACAAGAATGTAGTTATCTTCCTAACAATGCCTGAAGAGGTCCATTGGCATGCATTTGATAACGATGAACCACTGGGTAGAATGAAACCGGAAATTTTAAACTGGTACATAACCTAACAAGTGAAGGATTAAAATATGAATAATACAGACTATCAACAAGAAAATCCGTAAACTATGGAGAACGGCTGTTAAAAGATAACAAGAATTGTTAAAGAGTAATCTCGTGAGTATCTTGCGAAAATCGTGTGAAATGCCCGAAGAAGTATTTGGAGGCTGCGATGCGCTTACAGGCCAAAAAATTTTGAGACACTACCGGCGGGGCTTAATATAGACGGTAATAAAAAGCGGCTTCCTTGACGCGGAAGAAGCCAGATCTTTTAAATGCAAAAGACCGCCGAAGCGGGCCCTGTGTAAAGACATAACCTGGATGTTATACTTGCTTTTCTAATTCATCTCTGGTATCTGGCTCAACTGGGCGTAGCTTTTCCGCTGCGATCTTAGCAACGTTGAGAACTGGAAGAATAACTGGAGGATGATCGCTCTTGCTTGTAATGTCAGTTACCGCGCTTCGCAGATATGGATATAGGATAGCAATTGCATTCCCTGAAAACTTAGTCCATAACTCTTGAGGATCAGAATCATCCGGGGCAACATTAAATATTCCACATATTCCTGCTTCGATTTGAAATGGGTAATCAGACGATAATTGATCTTTGCCAAGACTCACGCTAACTATTACACGAGCATTATGTGGATTATCCTTGTTAATCTGTACACCGAATTCAAAAGTCGGTTGAATCTCAATAGATACTGGTTGTCCAGGTTGAAACTTGTTCCAATATTCATCATTTCTCTTATATACCATCTGGTCAAAATAATATGATTCAAATTGCAATACGCTCTTCATGCCGCCGGCACCTCATATAACTCGGCTCCATCAAAACCGTTTTTGCCTAATTCGAGTTTAACCGGATATTTATCAGTATAGTTCCATAAAGCTGTGTTAGATTTTTCCGTAAATGATTCTAGGTTTATCCAGTCTGCTGGGACAGAATTTCCCACAACTTTAACCCAAGAATCCCACGCTCGTAACAGATAATCTGCCGATATGGATATTGGTAGATTGCTTATAATTGGATTGTTTTGCTCCACACTTGCTCTTTTCTTAGCTTCGAAATGATCATAACCGAAAATTACATTTTCAATGTTATTCTTCCAAAAATAATTTTTCATTAGGGCAGCAACACATTTGTTGAATTCAGGATTCCGAAACTCGAGGTCAGCGCGATCATGCCAAATATCATACAAGTTTTCTTCGGGATGATACTTTAATTCAATAAATAACGGTTCTTCTCCCAGTTGTTTAACTGCAACAATGAAATCATGAATTAAACAACGTATGACGCGGTCTGTTGGACGGGCTATACTCATTATACAATCCCCCCCTGTCCATCAATAATAGATGAGACGATCCTATCGATGCTTAAAAAATATTGCTCAAATCCGTCTTGGAAATCATCAAGTGTTTCAATTTGATTTGTTGTATAATCGGCGTCATTACGCACCTCTCGAATAGTATGAAATTTACCGAGGAGTTTGCGATCTTCATCCGAAATATTATTTTTTAGTAAATCGCGCAGCTTTTCAATATTGTCATGATGTTTTCTGGTCACCCTTTGACTATTAATATCTAGAATAAAAATGGCTTTCTGATATAGTGAATAATAATATCTATTTACAGCGACATCGTAACATTTTTCCCTTTGGGCCCAGTCACCGACTATATGATTTATTATTGCCTTATCAAGCAAAACACCACTACTCATTAATAATATCGCCTCGTAATCAATCCTTCGTCTATTAAATCGTTCAGCCTAAATAGTTTGCCACACATACTTGACCATCGTCAAGAAGGCCATTCTATAAACCGGTTTTTCAAGTCTGAAACCCATGAATTTGTAAACAAGGTAAAGGAGAGAATGCCATGCCTACCTATGACCGCGAAAAACTGTATCGGGAAATCTGGGCCGAGCCCATGAGTACCGTGGCCACACGCTACGGAGTATCTGACGTTTATCTCCGGCGAATATGTAAACAGATGGACATCCCTCTGCCTGGCCGGGGATACTGGCAAAGACTGGCGGCCGGCGGGGAACCTAAAATACCATCCTTGCCAGAAAGCCACATGCCCACCATTGATATTGAGGCCGAAACCGGACCAATCCAGAATCCTCCCGCAGCCACACCAAAATCAAGAAGAACGAAACCTCAAACACCGCCCGAACCTCTTCTCGAACCACCGCAACAGCCTGAATTACAACCAATTGTTATTGAGAACGCTCACCCTCTAGTTTTGGAAACACTTGCAGAGATGGAGCATATAGAGCCAGAAGAAGATGGCCGCTTCATTTATTCTCCGGATTATGTTTTAGGTATGGGCGTCTCCCCACTTAACCTCGAACGTACCCTTCGCTTCTACAATGACCTAATACACGGCCTGGAAGAGCATGGGGGAAGGGTCTACATTGATGTTCTTAGGGGCAGTACCGCGGTTCAAATTCATGGGCAAATCATTTATATGCGGATTTCAGAATCGACGCTACTGTATTCTCGACCAAATCGGAGAAAGAGCAAAAGTCGCCAAAGGTCTTACCTTGATGAATCCGAAAACGTTTTTACCGGGGGCAACGAGCTGACGTTCTATATCATGCATTCAGTTTCCGGGCGCACCTATTGGACTGATAGAAAACACAAGAGACTGGCCAATTATCTTGGAGATATAATTACGGCTATTTTCAAAGCTGCTCACGACATGAAAATGAAAGCCCAACAAGAGCTTACTGACAAGATTCCGCAGATTGAAGCGCAAATTAAACACGATGAGGAGATTCGGACACTCTTTATGTTGGAAAACATCGCTAAAGAATGGCAGCACAGCCAGGTTTTGCGGCAGTTTGTCGAGGCGATTGATGCCCATTACGCTAATCAGACCTTAACCGAAACAGGACGCAAAAGACTTGATTACTTTGTAAACTGGGCACGAGAACGGTGCAAATGGATGGACCCATTAACGACTCAAGGCGAGTATGACATCGACAGTAAGAGCGTTTTCACATTTGTAGATTACTTTGAAAAAATGCTGGATGAATCTCCCCCAAAACAATCATAATTATAAAACGAGTGCTATACTCAGATAAAAACACAGGTGATACTATGACTGAAAAAGGTCTACCTGGTAAAAAAGCCAGAATAAGTGGAACTGAAAACGAGTGGATGTTTACCGCCTACCTGGGCAAGGATGCCAATGGTAAACAGAAGCGTGTCCGTCACCGTTTTAAAAATACCAAGCAAGGTGAAGAGGCAACAGAACGCGAAGCCGATTATGAATTTCGGGCCTGGCTGAATCAAATGGAAAAAGAGATCATCAACCCACCGAAAAAGCCAGAAACACTTGGGGAATACCTGGAATTTTGGCTGTCCAATTACGTCAAGCCAACCAAAGAGGCACGAACATATGAGAGCTATCGGGACGAAATAAAACGTCATATCGCTCCGGAAATCGGTCATATTCCGCTAACCTCCCTCTCGGCTACTCATATACAGAAATATCTAGTGCTGGTTTTAGAAGACGGCCGGAAAGACAGCAAAGGCGGGCTTTCACCACGTACTGTTGAATACCACCGGGCTATTTTATCTAAAGCCCTTAACCAGGCGGTCGATCTGGACAAGATATCGGCCAACCCGGTAAAGAAAACAGTACTGGCAAAAAAGAAGACGCTAGCTACCGACAAGAACAAGCTTGTATTGGATGCCCAACAACTTGAAGCCTTTTTGCGGGCCTGTGAGAACGAATACTATTATACCCTTGTCTATGTTGCCGCCTACAGCGGAATGAGGCTGTCAGAGCTCCTGGGGCTGACCTGGGACTGTATTGACTGGGAGAATAATACTATCGAAGTTAATAAGTCCGCGCATATATCTGAAGAGCATGGCAATGCTGTCCGGCCAGGCGTCAAGAGTGAATCATCACATCGAACCATAGATGTGGATCCCAGCGTGATGGAAATACTGCGAGTTCATCAAATCAAACAGATGTCGCCCAGTAAAAAACGCAAGCGCTTGTTGCCCGAGTCAAAGCTGCCCCTGGTATTCAAAAACAGGGGAGGCAACCCATACCAGGATAACAATGTTCAACGCAGGTTCCGTGTTCTATCCGATAAATATGGGCTGCCGGCAGAATTCTCTTTCCATAACCTTCGCCATACACATGCCTCAATTTTGGTTGCGGCCGGCTGGAGTATCAAGGAAGTTTCTGAAAGACTTGGACATGCAGATATTGTCATTACGTTACGGTACTATGTCCGAGTCATACCGAATGAAAATAGGCGAATCGGGAGCGCTTTCGGGGATCTAATAAGACAGGATACCGCCAAAGGCAAAAGCTGTGAAATAATTACCTTGCCACAAATTTTGCCACAGTAAGATTATATCCATTGTCAGACAATTTTATAATGTCCTATTAATGGACGATTTCAAACATCATCACAAGCACAGGCTGCCTGACTTTTAATCAGGGTGTCCCGCGTTCGAGTCGCGGATGACCCACCAAAATAACCTGATAAAACCCCGCTTCCTGACAGGGATGCGGGGTTTCCTATTTCATCACTATGCCCTTTCCCGGCCATCACCGCTTCATTCGGGCGGCATAGTGTGTATCGACCGGTTCAGCGATGCTTGAGCCACCTCCAGCACCGATTCAGCCATGGTGGGATGGGCATGAATGGTATTCATAAGTCCTTCAACACCGATTCCATTTTGCATTGCCAGGGCAATTTCAGCGATTAAATCGGTCGCATGAGCGCCTATGATATGACCGCCCAGGATGCGCTTGCCTGGCTCTTCGGCAATGATCTTGATCAGACCTTCCCATTCTCCCATGGCCTGGGCCATGCCCAGGGTCTTGAGCGGGAAAGTACTGACTCTCACCCCACGCGTTAAGCGGGCTTCTTCTTCTGACGAGCCCACTGCGGCAAATTCTGGTATGCCATAAATGCAGCGCGGAACCACTTCATAATCCATTATGCTATTTTGTCCGGCAGCGTTCTCGGCCGCTACGATACCTTCAGCAAAAGCCACATGGGCCAGCATCCAGCCGCCGATGACATCCCCTGCGGCATAGAGTCCCGGTACAGATGTCTCCATATGCTGATTAACATCCAAAAATCCACCCTCGCATTCCAGACCCGCCGCTTCTAATCCAATATCATCGGTATTGGCATGTCTGCCGGCTGCTACCAGGATGGCATCCACATTCAGCTCCTTGCCATTGCTCATATGGAGTTGCATCTCGTCGATTGCCTGGCAGCGGTCCACCATAACGCCGGTTAATAGCTTAATCTTCTGACGTTTGAGCATGCGCAGCAAATATGCCACCATTTCGCGATCTTCCCCGGGCAGGATTTCCTTGCGGATTTCGATAAGGGTGACCTCTGAACCGAGGGTTGACATGATAAAGGCCATCTCGATCCCTACTGCGCCGGCTCCTACAATCGCCAAGCGGGCAGGAATATCCTTTATCTCAAGTATTTCATCGGATGTCCAAATGCGGGAATCGGGAACATCGAATGGCGGTGGCAAATGTGGCCGGGTTCCGGTCGCAATGACAATTTTAGGCGCCTCAATTACTATTTCACCATCATTGGTTTGGACCTGAATGGATTGCGGCGATGTGAAGCGCCCCTTTCCCCGGTACAACGAGATTCGATTTGCCCGCAGAAGCTGCTCGATGCTGCCTCGCAATAGTCCTACAATCTTGTTCTTCCGGGCTATTATTGCATTGATGTCCGGATGGGCTGATTCGATACGAATGCCGTAGCTTTTAGCCTGACGGGCTTTGTGCAGCAGATCTGCCGAGGCTTTGATAGCTTTAGTGGGTATACAGCCCCGGTTGAGACAAACCCCGCCAAGATCGCGGTTTTCAACCACTGCCACATTTAGACCAAGCTGGGCTGCGCGTATAGCGCCTTGATATCCTGCGGGTCCTCCGCCGAGAAAAACCAGGTCATGTCGGGTAACATCCATATTATCTCCATTCATTCCATAATTATTATCTCCGGTTGCATAAGCACTTCGCTTTTTAGTGACGCAGCAATTGTTGAATACTTTTGGGCCATATCCAGTGCCCTTTTCACCTTGTTTTCCGAAGATCCCCTGACCGTTATCCGCGGTTTAAGAATCAATTGTTTGAACCAGGAGGTCTGGTCGATAAATTCCTGCACTTCTCCAATCGCTTCACATTCAAAGGCAACCAGGTCGAGCTTAAATCGTTCCGCCGCCCATATGACCATCATGTGCACACAGGTATTGACCGCCATCATGTAGGCATCTTCGGGAGTCATCATATTGGGATGCCCATGCAGCATTGGAGGCGCAGAAAAATCCATAGCCGTGCCGTTTTCGCAACTTGTAAATCCCAGGTGTTCGCCTTTCCACTCAACGTGATTGGTATAAACGGGCATTATTATTCCCCCTTGAGTTTCACAATTTCGTCCACCTTGGAGGCAATTTCATCAGCGATTGCGTCAATTGCCGCCTGATCTGCCGCATCCGGATGAGCCCGGCTTCCAGAAAGCGTCAAGCCGCGAGCCTCTAACAAATCCGTAACCACCAGGGAATACGCGGGTTTTCCGCTCAGTTTCTCGGTGCTGATGGCGCTGCAGCGCTTATCACAACCGTCCAGGGTGATGGTCGGAAACCTGGTGGCAAATTCCTGTTCGGCTTTATCACCTGCAATGAACAGCGGAAGGCATATGGTGACCGATTGCCCCGGCCGCAGCTCGTCCAGCACCTTGCGGCAGGCAAACCTGGTTATCATGCCTTCACAGATTTCTTCTCCGTTGCAGGGAACAATGCCGACCTTAACCTTTTTGGGGGGAGGACTGTTCACATCTATTTCTTGTATCATCATTCATTCCCCTCCTTTTCCAGGCATTCAACCTGATCGCCCAGCTTTTCCGCTAGATATTCGGCCAGCTTGTTACCCGCCTCGCCCAGATTAAGAACCCCTTCAGGTTTCAAGCCTTTGTGTTCCTTAAATACCTCAATAGTGCGCACCGCCGAATCAACCTTATGCTGGCTGGCTTCCACATTTTTTTTGGCACAATCCTTCGCGCAGCCATCAATGGTAATGACATAGCTGCCATCCATAAGCTCCATTGTTTCCGGATCTCTAATCATAACCTTGCCCAGGCAAGTTGTAGATACCGCCACCGCCTTCGGGTCATCGGCCAATAAATATGCGGCTTGACGGGCAATCTCGCCATATGCTTTTCCAATCCCGCTGCATGGCAGGACGAGTATTTTCTTTTCCATCGCAATACTCCTTTCCCGGAAAGCCTATTTCTTATCCATCGCCTGCTTTATGTTCTTTTCCATTATTGGATAATATGCTTCGGCGTCGATAAGATCCGCCTTCTCCGCTTCCCAGTTCGTGGCTTCGATCATCATTATCCACCCATCGCCGTAAGCATCGGAATTTACCAGGCCGGGTTCATCTTCCAGGACCTGGTTGACCCTTTTAATGTTGCCGCTCAAAGGGGCAACAATCACAACCGTGGTTTTTATTGTTTCCATCAATCCCACTTCATCGCCGGCGGTTACATCCATTCCAGCTTCAGGCAGTTCCAAAAACGCTACATCTCCAGCGTTGGTTTGCAAAAAGTCAGTCGCTCCCACAATAAATAGTCCGCTTTCTTCCCGGACCCAGAATTCGGAGTCATGGTACCAGCAGCGCTTGTCGACCTTGAATTCGAATTTGTCGTAACTGTACTCCATAAAATGATTGTTCATCCCATCGCCCTCCTTGCCAAAATGATATTCATCTGCCAATAACCTTAATGGGTATTCGCCTGAAGACAGCTAACCCCACTAGCTTATCAGGGTATGATCAAAACCGGCCGCCCTGCTCTTCTTGCTACGGCATGCGCCGTGCTGCCAAGCAGCAGTTCCTTAATCTTGCCTCTTCCCCGCCTGCCCATTACGATTAGTGACACATCTTCACGTTCAGCCGTGTCAACTATATGCGGCGATGCGCTGCCCTGTTCCAGCAGCGTCCGGGTTTTGATACCCAGCGCTTCGAATTGATTCTTGAGTTCTTGCAGGCGTGCTTCCCGTTCAGCCGTTATCCGTTCCAGGTCCCGGCTGTCGCGAGCCTTTTCAATAACCGATAGTAGAAGCAGCTCATCAATCTCCCCGGCCAGGTCCTTGATCTCCTCCAGAACGCGGTTAGAAGACAGCGAAAAATCTACCGGCAGCAAAATGCGTTTAAATCGGTTAGCGCAAATGACAGCACAGCTCTCTTTGTCGATATCTATGAATTTTTCGATGATAACCGGCACAGTGCTAGTGCGAAGAACATCCAGGGCGGTTTCACCCAGGAATATACGTTTGATAATGTTATTTCCGTGAGATGCAACTGCGATTAGCGAGGCTTTTTCTTCTTCAGCAATTCTTACGATTTCATATGCGGGAAATCCTACCACAACCTTAACATCCACTTCCAAACCAATGGCCTCTAAACGTTCTTTAGTATGGGTTAGAGTATCTTCGTCGTATTTCATCATGGTCAGGGCTGCGCCTCCCGGTATGTTCACATCAATGACATGAACCAGCACAACCTGCTTCAGGCCATGGGTATTAAGTTCAGTAATGCAATCCAAAAGCTGCAGAGACGGTTTTGAAAAATCTGTGGCCAGTAAAACCTTGCTAAAGATCATGACCATTCCCCCTGTATTCATTATAGTCCTTAATTCGGCAAATCCCCGATTCGAGCATTGTTTATCTTGTATAAAGGCTTTTTATCAAATCCAAACGAATTATATGCAGTTACTCGGTCTGCTGGTCAAACCAGGAGCGCGTCCGGTTGGCCAGGGCTACTACCGATAACATTACCGGCACTTCGACCAGCACACCAACTACCGTTGCCAGGGCTGCGCCGGACTGCAGACCGAACAAGGAAATCGCCACGGCAACCGCTAGTTCGAAGAAATTGCTGGCTCCAATCAAAGCTCCCGGAGCTGCCACTGAAAAAGGCACCTTGAAAAAGAGCGCCAGGCCATAAGCCAGGGAGGAGTTGAAATAAACCTGAATCGTAATGGGTATGGCAATCAGCAGAATATTAAAATAGTTACTCATGATAACCTCGCCCTGGAATGCAAAAATGATGACCAGAGTTACCAGCAAAGCGATGATCGTAACCGGTTTCAATGCTGCCAGCAGGACGTTTTCGAACCACTGCTCACCTTTGGCTTTGAGCATCCATTTGCGGGATATATAGCCAAATGCCAGAGGAATAACGATATACAAAAGCACCGAAAATAAAAGCACGTCTTTAGGAACAACAATATTTGTAACCCCAAGAAGGAACATAACTATGGGAGCAAACAATACCAGCATGATCAGATCGTTTATGGCAACCTGCACCAGCGTGTAGGCCGGGTCTCCATCCACCAGGTAGCTCCATACGAACACCATGGCTGTACAGGGAGCTGCAGCCAGAATGATGCAGCCAGCTATGTATTCCTGGGCCAGTGCAGGTCCCAGGAACCGGATAAAGACATGATTGAAGAAAAGCCAGGCCAGGAAAGCCATGCTAAAGGGCTTTACAACCCAGTTTACAAAAAGGGTTATCAGCACCCCTTTGGGTTTCTTGCCGACATCGCGGATGGCTGCAAAATCAATGCGCAGCATCATCGGATAAATCATCAGCCAGATCAGGACCGCTATCACCAGGTTAACACCGCTGATTTCCCATTGACTGATTTCCTTAACCATGCCCGGAGCCGCCTGCCCCAGTAAGACACCGGCGACAATACACAGCCCAACCCACAGCGTCAAATATCTTTCAAAAACGTTTAAGCGTTTTTCGCCCGTACTCACTTAATCATTCCTCTCGCCTCGCAATAATATCGATACAATATTCCATGTTAATGTTAATCTTTATCCAATTTCATCGATAATGCCTTGAATGGCTTTAAAATCAACACCACCTGCCAGACGCGGCTGGCCATTGATGGCTACTATGGGAAAGTTATATCCCATATTGGCTATCTGGGCGATTTTAGGGTGCTCATTCAAGCCGGTCTTTTTGGTATCAATGAATTCTACCTTGACCTCGTTTCCATAAGCTGTTTCCAGCTGTTTTTGCAGATCTTGCGCCATGACTTCCACGGTTGGCCCGCAACCTTCACCCGGCCCGCAGCCGGTAGAGCAGCTTCAGCCTCCACCCATGGATACTCCATCAAATACTTGAACCAGTGCTTCTTTGCTTGACATAAATATTTCTCCTTTCAATGTGAAACGTTAAATTGAGACCGGTTCCAGCTGGTTTCTGCATTCAATAACCTGCTGGTTATGGTCTATGTTTTGCAGCCTTGTCCCTTCGGCCTGAAGCTCGCTTATGATTTCAATATTCGTATTCATAAGGTTTTCCATGCTAATTAGCTTTCCCACTTTGAGCCGGTCATCCAAACTGAAAAAACACCTCTGTTTTTCTTTTCTTTCCCTCACTATTCCTGCCTGCTTCAATATCTTGACATGCTGGGATATACGGGGCTGGCTCATATCCATGACAACTACCAATTCACAAATACATAATTCTCTTTCTTTCAGCAAGCGGACAATGCGCAAACGGGTCGGCTCTCCCAGGGCCTTCAATATCTGCGCGGTTTTATCTATCATTGAATTCACCTCACAATCCTGCTAAAATCATTATATAACTATTGGCTTATATTACAATCGATTTATTTAATTTTTTTGACTTTTTAAAGAATTATTCACAATTAAACTGTTTGACAAAACCATATGGTATATCAGAATATAAAGATGCGCTTATTAAACTTAATCTGGTTGGCGTTAAACAAACGGAACAGCTTATTACAGTAATTAAACCCAGGGAAATGAGGTTTTATATGGATACAATAAAAGGAGATATAAACAGATGGATGATATGAACCAACCAGCCAGCAATTATCCGAAATATTTGCTTGTCATCGCACTTGTCAGCTTAATTGTCGGGATTCTTGCCTACAAATACGTTTTGCAGGACAATCCTGCTCCAGGTGCCAGCCAAAACCCGGTCAGGTCGAGCTCAAGCGTAAATAGCGATACAGGCATACCCAAACCGGAACACTATTTCAATATTGATCCCCGGAAACCCGTGTGGCTGCTATTTCGTTCCGAAACTTGCGTGCCATGTGTCGCCATGCAGAAAACCATGGATGAGTTGCAGCCGGAATTTGAAGGCAAAGTGCAGTTCATTTCCATTGATGTCAACGATGCCGCCAACCGGGAAATGGTTCAAAAATACCAGATTGTCTATATACCCGCGAACTACCTGTTTGATTGCAATCAGAAACAATGGAAGCAATGGACCGGTGCCACAGCAACTTCCGATATGCGGCAGCTCTTGAACCAGTTAACGGAGATAAAATAATGGAAATTTGGCTTCAGGATACACTGCCCCTATTTTTAAGCAGCTTTTCTGTACTGGCCCTGGTTCTGGCATTTGTGGGAGGGATAGTAACCAGCATCAGCCCGTGTAATATGGCGACGATACCAGCTATTATGGCTTATGTTGGAGCACAGATCGGCGATAAGCGCCGGGGCTTCTGGCTGTCGCTGTCATTTTCGTTCGGATCAGCAACCACTTTCATGCTGCTCGGCGTTGTTGCTGCCTCTATAGGCGGATTGTTCGGAACTGCCCAGAGTGCGTTTTTTTACCTGGCAGCATTGGTCTGCATCATCATGGGACTCAAGCTCTTAAAAGTCATCAGTTTCGAAATGACCTGGTTCGCTGGTTTGCAAGCCCGCTATAAAGCCCGGCCCGGCATTGCCGGAGCCTTCATGCTGGGAATGGTCCTTGGACTGGCCAGCTCGCAGTGCGCTACCCCCATTCTGGCAGTTATTCTATCACTGGTTATGCTCAAAGGAAACATTGCCTACGGTGCCCTGTTGCTGTTCGTATACGCCCTGGGCCGCGGATTGCCGGTAGTGGTGGCCGGAACCTTTACCAGCGTGTTTACCCGAATGCCATCAATCATGCGCTGGGCAGAACGTCTGGAAATGGTATCCGGCATGGTTTTGCTGGCTCTGGGCTGCTATTTCGTATGGACAGCGTAACTGAAAGGAAAGGGGCCTGATCGTGTCCTTAAAACCGCAAATATATGGTTCAAGCTCACACGATCCCTGGATCAATCTTTCTCTGGAAGAATACTGGATCGAACACGTCGAGGCCGATGAAATAATTCTGTTCTTGTGGCAAAATGATCAAACGGTGGTCATAGGCAGAAACCAGAACGCCTGGAAAGAATGCCGCCTGGAAGAGCTGGAAAATAATGGCGGCAAGCTGGCCCGGCGCTTGTCGGGGGGCGGAGCAGTCTATCACGACCTGGGCAATTTGAATTTCAGCTTCATTATGCAAAAATCACATTACTCTCTTTCCCGTCAGTTAGGCGTCATTTTGCAGGCAATCCAAGCACTGGGGCTAGACCCGGTATTTTCAGGCCGCAATGATATTTTAATTGATGGCAAAAAGTTTTCCGGCAACTCTTTCTATTTTGACCAGCATACAGCTTTGCACCACGGCACTTTGCTCATTAATACCGATATGAGCAAGCTCGGCCAATATTTAAATGCTTCACCCGCCAAGATGAGCTCCAAAGGAATCGATTCCATTCAGTCCCGGGTGATTAATCTGTCGGAGCTGGATCAAACCATCGACATAAGCCGGCTATCGCAGAACATTAAAAAGCAGTTCATCAATACTTATGGCAGCCCGGCATCCGATCTTCTTCTGTACGCAGACGCTTATAACCTGGATCGCTATATTCTGAAGCATGAGTCCTGGGAATGGCGTTATGGAAAAAGCCCGGCTTTCGACATGTCTTATTCCCGGCGTTTTGCGTGGGGCGAAATCGAAATTGGCTTGGAGCTAAAGAAGGGTTTTATTAACATGGCTGCGGTCTATTCCGATGCCCTGGAGGAAGACCTGATCAGGCAAATCCAGCAAAACCTGTTGAATTGCCCGTATAAGCCCGGCGAGCTGGTCTTGCGCATCCAGGCTGCCAGCGTTCGGCCTGAACACCAGGATATAATCACTGGCATATGCGAGTGGGTGAAGGAAGGCCTGTAATCTTTCCCTGCTCTCATCGTGAACGCTGGTATTTTATTATCGCCGGTAGGTCGCGGATCATCTGCACGAAAAGCTCAACCACTATTCCCAGCTCAAGGCCTCGGCCGGATTCATTCGGGAAGCTCGCCAGGCCGGATAATAGCCGAAGACTATGCCGACCAGGGACGAAAAACCCACCGCCATTGCCACCGCAGACAAGGACATGGGAATCTCATACCCGCTGATTTGGGCAAATATCTGGCCCCCGCTAAAGCCCAGGGCTATACCGAGAAAACACCCGGCCAAACTGAGAAGAACCGCTTCGTAAAGAAACTGGGCCAATATATCGGTACGGTTGGCCCCCACAGCCATCCTAACCCCTATTTCCCTGGTGCGCTCGGTGACAGATACCAGCATGATATTCATGATGCCTATGCCTCCCACCACCAGAGAAATCGCGGCAATGCCCGCCAGGAACATGGTCAGAATAGTTGTGATGCTTTGCGCTTCAGCAAGCATCTGGGCCATGTTTCTGATCCGGAAATCGTCAGCGGCGGTAGCGGCTAAACGATGGCGGGTTCGCAACAGGCTGGTGATAGACTCCTGTACGGAATCAATCTGGTCAGTACTCCGGCACTGGACCTGAATGGAATTAACCGCTTGATTGGAGGTGCCCATCAGCCTGGTCTGGGCAGTGGTGACCGGAACGTAGACAACATCGTCCTGGTCGCTTTCATCCCCTGATGATGCCAGAGTAGCCAGCAATCCAACGATCTGAAAATTTACCCCTTTTATCCGAATAGTCTTGCCAATAGGATTGACTCCGGCTCCAAACAGATTGCTGTAAGTAGTTGGACCAATCACGGCCACAGCTGCCGAACCTTCCACTTCAGCTTCATTGATAAAGCGGCCTTGCTGAATGGTTAACGAGGACATGGGCAAGTAGGCTGAATTGGTGCCGGTAATCGATGTGGTCCAATCGCTGGATCCGTAAGTAACCTGCAATGAAGCTCTGACTGTGGGAGCGACCTGAACCACTCCGGGAAGCCCGGCTATAGCCTTCGCATCCTGCAGGGTCAGGGGAGTTATCTTTCCGGTGCCTACCACCGTCCCCCGCTGACGTTCTCCTCCCTGCGAAACAGTCAACAAATTGGTGCCCAGGGCGCTGAAGCGGTTCATAACCTGTTCCTGCACCCCTTCACCCAATGAAATCATAATTATTACTGAACCTACGCCGATGATAATCCCCAGCATGGTCAGAAAAGAGCGCAGTTTATTAGCTCGCAACGCGAGAAAGGCAAAACCGGATAATACTCTAAACCGAACCGTCATGTCTTTCCTCCCGGCTTTAAAAACAAATTAGATTTTAGGGCAGCAGCGATAGAAATACAGCCATGGCGGATCAACAACCAGTATAAACGATCAACGCCTTGAGTTCTTCTACATCAGCCCGATAAAAGCTTAATATAACATTCAAATTCTATTTCATTATGAAATATACCTTAAAATTTGGTTAAAAAGAACCTGTCGAATAATACAGAATCATTTATTATTTTGCTTGTGCGTTTTTTCCCTTCCTAATTATTTTCGGAAAATTTGTCGAATTCAAAATTAATGGTAAAATTAAAAATACCAACTTATTGAAATCATCAGCCTACAGGTGATGTGCTGATAAAATATGTAATAGGAGGCGGCATGAATGATAAACATTGCAATAATTGGCGGCGGCAAGGGCGGAACAACCATGCTTAGCGCATTCAGCCAGATCGATGAGTTCCGGATCCTGGGCGTATGCGATGTCAATCCGGAAGCCCCCGCTTTGCAGCTGGCTCGGCAAATAGGGATCGCAGCATTCAATGACATTGGTGTAATGCTGGAACAGCAAGGTCTAGAGGTGATTATTGAAGCGACTGGAGTAAACAAAGTACGTGAAATCGCCGCTGAACTGAAGCCCCCGGATGCCCTGATGGTTGACTCCACGGTTGCCAATATTATGATGACTTTCATGGAAGGCCATGAAAAGGTATTGAAGAGGTCCCGCAGTAAGAAGCAGGCTTTCCAGACATCCGCCTCTTTTCTGCTCCAGACCTACGGCAAAGACGGCGCAATTTATTTCACCACCGATACCCGCAAGTATGATTTTGTTCTGGAACACAATATTTCCGTGGCCGGGGTGAAAGCTGGCGAAAATATTCTGGCCGGCGGCATCATTGAACGCTGCATTAACACTCGTCAGCCCATTTTTCAGGTTTTGCCCCGCAGCGCCTATGGAATAACCCTTAATCTCTGGGTCGTTCCCATTTTTGAAGACGACGAGGAAAGTCTTCCTGTAACCGGCACTTACGGGGTGTTCACTCCCCAGATGCATCCAGTCGAAAAGGCCTTTGACATATTCGCCCCCATAATTATTGATTCACAACCTGAAGGCGCCTGGATTGGGGTCACCGACCTGGAAACAATCACCTGCCGAATGGGCTCGGACAAGTTTGACATGGCTGGCCTTCAGGTCGGACAAAAGGTAGGCGATCAGCCCGTGGTGGCCCAAACAATCGCAAACAAGCGTAAAACCGAGATAGATCTTTCCACTAAAAAGCAGGGCAACCTGCGGATGGTCGGAATACCTCTTTTTGACGAAACCGGCACCGATGTGGTAGGTACATTTGGAATTACCGTACCCCGCAACCTGGCCAGGGATATGCAGGAAATGGCCAGCCGGCTGGACATCGCCACCTCTGAAATGGCCAGCGTCATGCAAGAAATCGCCGCTTCCGCCAGTGAAATAAACAGCACTGGAATCCACCTGTCCGACCGGGTGCAGGCCGTCAAAGACAATGCCGCCAGCATCAGCGAAATCCTGGTATTCACTAAAAATGTTGCTGAACAAACCAAGATGCTGGGGCTCAATGCCGCGATAGAAGCTGCCCGTGCCGGTGAACACGGCAGAGGATTCGGAGTAGTAGCCGAGGAAATCCGCAAACTATCCGATGAATCCCGGCGTACCGCCGATCAGATCGGTGTGCAAATACGTGAAATCGAAACCAAGGTGCAAGAAGCCGTTGCGGCTTCGCAGTTAACCCTAAAACAGAGCGAAGAACAGGCCGCAGCCACCGAAGAAGTAACCGCTTCCGTGAGCAGTCTGGCCAACCTGGCCGACCAGTTAAACCATCTGGCCAAGGGCCTGTAATACACATCAGCTGCTTTTCATGTTTCCCAGACGCTGCCAGGTCATCAACTGGCAGCGTTCATGTATAATAAGGTATAAGAGCATTTAACCTGGCAATTCTCGAAACACAATTTCTTGCAGTGTTCAACCTTGCCGAACTGGCGCAAAATTACCGCGCCATCTGCAACTCAATCAGGGAAAGGAGCTGAAGCCTCATGAAAAAGCGGCAACTTGGCGCTAACGGCCCACAGGTATCCAGCATCGGGCTAGGATGCATGGGGATGAGCGAATTCTACGGACCTGCTAATGACAAGGAATCAAAGGCTACGATCCTGGCAGCACTTGAAAACGGCGTGACTATGCTGGATACTGCCGATACTTACGGTTTCGGTCATAATGAAGAACTCATCGCCTCAGCTTTGAAGGACTGGAAGGGCGAAGTGTTTATCGCCACCAAGTTTGGTATTGTTCGGGAAAAAGGCCGCTATGAAAGGATCGTCAGCGGGCGTCCCGAGTATGTCAAAAGGTCGGCAGAAGACAGTCTGCTCAGGTTGGGGCGAGATGCCATTGACCTGTATTACATCCACCGCGTGGATGCCAGTGTGCCCATTGAGGAGACCGTCGGAGCCATGGCCGACCTTATAACGGCTGGAAAAGTCCGCTATATAGGTATATCCGAAGCCTCTCCGGCCACCATCCGCAGAGCCCATTCCGTACATCCCCTGACTGCCGTTCAAACCGAGTATTCATTGTGGACCCGGGATGTAGAGAAGGAGATCCTGCCCCTGCTCAGTGAACTGGGAGTTGGATTTGTGCCCTACAGCCCTCTGGGTAGAGGATTCCTGACCGGCAAGCTCAGCACCGAAATCATCAGCCAGAAAAATGATTTTAGGCAGGGCATGCCCCGTATGCAGGGTGAAAACTACCAGCAGAACATGATCCTGGTCAAACAGCTGGAGGAAATTGCCCGGGAAATTGGAGTGCAGACATCCCAACTGGCCCTGGCCTGGGTATTGTCCCGGGATGCTAATTTCGTCCCGATTCCTGGAACCAGGCGTAAGAGCTATCTACTGGAAAACATTGCTGCAGCCGAGCTGACCATCAATGCGCCCGAGCTCACTTTCCTGGACCGGATCTTCCGGCCGGAGGCGGTAAAAGGCGCCCGTTATCCAGAAGCTGGGATGGTGGGAATCAACGACTAATAAACCCGCTTCCTGAATTGTTATTAAAATTAGGCCTATAGTTAAGAAAAACAGCTTATTTGCTCGAAAATAGGACGCCGGCCCGCTTTAGGGGTCCTGGTGTAGCATGTCCACCCTTAACAATGAAGCTTCACTATGGTAAACTGAAAACGCAGATGTTAATAAGAATTTAATGTATGCTTAAAATATTCTTTCGGATTTTATAAAGTGCCTTGGAGGATATATGAAACGCTCAGATAAAGTTGTTTTAATAAGAAACGGTACGCTGGCCGTACTTTTCATAGGCTCCTTGATTTATCTCAGTGTCGCCAATGCCCCCTTTCTAAAAGAAATGTTTTCCAGTTCAGAGGCCTTGCGGACTTTTGTGCTGACCTACGGCGACTGGGGAGTTGCAGTATTCATGGGATTCCAGATGCTTCACATCTTCATTCCGGTCATACCGGGAGAAGTCGTACAGATTGCCGGCGGATACATTTATGGGACTGCCCGGGCTTCTGCTTACCTTCTTATCGGTACGACTCTGGGCACCATCGCCGTCTTCTATGTTTCCCGATGGATAGGCTACCCATTGGTGGAGATTCTGGTAAAGCCAGAAAAGCTTATTAAAATGAAGCGCATCATGAACAGTCCGAAAGCTGAACTCTTGATCCTGGTTCTAATGCTTATTCCTGGCTTTCCAAAAGACACCTTGATATATGTCGGCGGATTGAGTCCGATGTCACCATGGCGCTTTATTCTAATAGCCCTGATCGGGCGAATTCCCTGCATTGTTGGTTCAGCATATATCGGAGCCAACATGTACACCCAGAACTATGCCATGGTTACCGTCATGGCCATACTTGTCTTCGCCGTGATCGGTGTCAGTGTTTATTTCCGCAAGCACCCTCTTTTCCACCTTCATCATGACGACGAGCATGAAGTTGCCATCGAATTGGAAAAGGCGCAATAAAAGCATATCCAGCCGGCTGCAGACCGATGACAAAAGCCAATCTCATCGGTCTGACTTTGTCAACAGTCGGGCTTTTTTATTGAATATTGCTCATTTTCAAACTGCCGCTGTAGTTGGCGCTCTGAAGCCATACTAAAGGCGGCTGTTTTCATGACAGTGATTGACAAAGCTCGGTCTTTGCGGAATATTATAGTTATGCAAATAAACATTCAATGCCGCTATGCCTGAAGCAGGCTGCATTATTTAGTATGCTGGAGATATTAATGGCAAAAAGACTGGCTGCTGCACTACTGTTGTTTATATTCATGCTTTCCCTGCTGGCGGGCTGCGCCGCAGATAAAGCCGCCAATCCTCCCCTTGCCAGCCTGGGCGACCTGGACGGCAAGCGCATAGGGGTCTATACCGGTACCATTTATGACAAATGGGCGGTGGAGCATTATCCCAACGCCACTATTCTGCGCTATAACAGCCCTTCAGACATGATTATGGCCATTAAAAGCGGCAAAATTGATGCTGCGATTAATACTGCAACGAATTCCCGCGAAATAATTAAAGCCAATCCGGATATAGGCATTTTGACCGAAGATGTCCTTGAAATGCCTTTAGGAATCGGTTTCAGCAAAGACAATCCCCCATTAAAAGACAAATTCAACACCTATCTTAACGCAATGAAGCAAGATGGCAGTCTCGACGCCTTGTATAAAAAGTGGTTCACGGGTGATATTGAAAAGGTCGTGATGCCCGATTACGAAAGCTTTCCCGAGGGAGAAACACTCATTCTGGGTGTGGCAACCGGCGATCTGCCTAATGTTGGTTATGTCAATGGCCAATACGTTGGCTTTGACATTGAGCTTATACATAATTTCGCTCAACAGGAGCACATTAACCTGGAGATCATTTCGATGGAATTCAGTTCCCTGGTCGCTGCCCTGGCAGCCGGCAAAGTTGACATAATCACCGATGGCATAGCTATAACCGAAGAGCGTCAGAAACAGGTCGACTTCAGCGATCCCATAATGGTAACCAAATCAGCCGTTATTGCGCTCAAGGTCAACATAGCCCAGGCGGAGAAAAGCACGACAGACAATTTCAAGCTGGACGACCTGGCACATATGAAGGTTGGCGTTCTGCAGGGCTCCGTCCATGATGACTACATGCGCGAACACTATCCAGGCAGCGATGTGCTGCAGTATAAAAGCTACCCGGATTTAATCCTGGCGGTCAAATCCGGCAAGGTTGACGCCGGTTTCCAGGTGAAAGAATCCTTCCTGGAGGTTCAGAAAAACGACCCCTCCCTGATCATTCTGGCTGATAATGTTTTCAAAGTGCCTATCGCCATGGGATTCAACCAGGAAAACGACCTGCTGCGCGAACAGTTCAATGCCTTTCTGAAGGAAATCAAGGCCAATGGCGTTTATGACGACATGGTAAAGCGCTGGTACCAGGACCAGAATTACACCATGCCCCATATTGATAACCCCGCGCCGAACGGACAGATCCGTATAGGCAATGTAAGCGACAAGGGCATTCCATTTACCGCGGTCATAGACAACCAGCTGGTAGGTTTCGATATAGAATTTGATCAGCGCTTTGCCGCTTTCCTCGGCAAAGAGCCAGTATTTATAGACATGGAATTTGGCAACCTGATTGCCGCCATCTCCACCAATAAAATTGACATGATAACCAGCACCATGATGATAACCGAAGAACGAAAAAAACAAATCGATTTTTCTGATCCATATTATGAGCTTAGTGTCTGCGTTTTCGGCTCGAATAAAGCTTTAGCCGCCAGCGACGCCTCCAGCTTTACCGAGCGCATGTACCAGCGCTTTTACAGCAATATGATCATTGAAGACCGCTACCTGCTAGTAATTGACGGCCTGAAAACCACCGGGATAATATCCATATTTTCCATCTTGCTAGGAACTATTCTGGGGGCCATTATTTGCTGGCTGCGCATGTCTAGAAACCATGTTCTGCAGCTTATTGCCAGGATCTATATATCTATTCTGCGGGGCATCCCGGTCCTGGTGTTCCTAATGATCATTTACTACGTGGTCTTCGGCAGTGTGAATATTTCCGCCGTCCTGGTTGCCATTGTCGCTTTCAGCATGAACTTCGCAGCCTACGTGTCAGAGATGTTCCGCATGGCTATCCAAAGCATCGACCGGGGTCAGAGTGAAGCTGGTATCGCCGGTGGATTCACCAAAGCCCAGACCTTTATCTACATCGTTATGCCCCAGGCCATACGGCAGGTGCTGCCCGTCTACCAGGGCGAGCTCATCTCCCTGGTCAAAATGACTTCGATCGTCGGCTATATTGCCGTTCAGGATCTTACCAAGGCCGGAGACATTATCCGCAGCCGCACCTTTGACGCCTTTTTCCCGCTTATATTAACTGCCATCCTGTATTTTGCCATTTCCTGGCTGCTGATATGGCTGCTTGATGCCGTTCAGAAGAGCAGCGACCCCAAGAGAAAGAGGAAAACCGCATGATCAAAGTAGAGCGTTTGAGTAAGAAATTCGGCGATCTTACTGTTTTGAAAGATATAAGCACAGAAATTCACCAGGGTGAGGTTATCTCAATTATCGGGCCTTCCGGCACTGGCAAGTCCACCTTCCTGCGTTGCCTTAACCTCCTGGAGCAGCCCACCGCAGGCAATATATACATTGGCGGAGTGGATATCCTCCAGAAGGGCGCCAATGTTCCGAAAATCCGTCAGAAGATGGGTATGGTCTTTCAGTCCTTCAACCTCTATGCCCACTTAAGCGTGCTGGATAACCTGGCTATCGGGCCTATCAAGCTGCTGGGCATAAAGCGCGGCGAAGCTGAAGACAAGGCGCGGGAACTGCTGAAAACCGTAGGTCTGCTGGAAAAGGCTGACAGCTTTCCTGACGAGCTGTCCGGGGGCCAGAAACAGCGGGTCGCTATCGCCAGGTGCCTGGCCATGGAGCCTGACATAATTCTCTTTGATGAACCCACCTCCGCTCTTGATCCGACAATGGTCAGCGAGGTGCTGGCGGTTATCCGGCGCCTGGCAACGGGTGGCATGACTATGGCAATAGTTACCCACGAAATGGATTTTGCCCGGGATGTATCCAACCGGGTTTTCTATATGGATGAAGGCAGCATTTATGAAGAAGGAAGCCCTGAAGCCATTTTCGATAATCCTCAGAAACCCAAAACCAGGGCGTTTATTCACCAGCTTCGAACTTTCAGCGCATGCATCAACGGTCGGGATTTCGACCTGTACGCCTTGAATGCCGGCATAGAAGCTTTCTGTAGCCGGTATATCATAGATAAGAAAGCCGTGGGGGACATCCTGCTGGTAGTGGAGGAAAGCCTGGTACACCTGCTCCTGCCGGCTGGCGAAGATGACTGCCGCATTTATTTTACCCTGGAATATGCAGAAAAACGGGGTGGCTTTCAGATTTTCTTTGATTATGCGGGATCACCTGGCAATCCTTTTGCGTTTTCTGACGCGGACGATCTGGCCTTGCAGCTTATAGTCAAGAAAAGCGATAACATCGAATACTCGCATGACTCCGGCATCAACCATATCATTGTGACTATGAATACACCCGCGCCCCACCGATTTTAAATTTTTTCCCAAGAGGGATATTTTTCCATAATAATACCATTTTTGGTGGTTTTACTTCCTGAAAGCGACTTGCCCGCTGACTGCATTATGGTACAATAACACCCATGGATATTAAGAATTTGGCCGAATTGCAGAAATCAGACCAGGCCCTGATCATAAAAACCCGGAACAATCAAATCCTGAATGGCCACATAGAGCGGGTCGACATCCAGGCTCGCACCGTCATAATTGTGACACCCGACCGTCAAACCTTCGCTATCGAAGCTGGCGACATAGTTAAAATCGAGAAGGTTCACTAATTCCCTCCATTCAGAGACCTGCCAGTTTAACCGCTGGCAGCCACAGCTGCGCCTAAAGAAGGACCTTCAGGCAAATATACCAGTGATGCGCCTGCATGGCCTGTTTTTGTTTGCCGCTCTAAGGCCGCTTGGATGTGCCGGCTGAACAATCCTTCGGCGCGATGTTTCCAGGATCTACAATTTATAACGACCCGATCTGGAGCAGGCAATCTGTTGAAAACGGGGTCTGGCAAGGCACGTATTGACAAAAACCTATTCCAGCCTGACAATGTAATTAGCTTTTGGGGTATTTGGGGTTTAGGCGTTTTTATTTTCCCCAAAAGCTCAACATAATAAATGAAGCTGGTTTTTCGAATACAGACTCATAATAAAATGGAGGCCGGCAATGATTATTTCTTCCAGGCGGCTGGATTTCTTAAAAGCGATTAAGCAGATATATGACAGTACAAGCCTGCCGGTGCATTATGTACGGGTGGCGGAAATTCTGGGGATCAGCAAGTGGAGCGCATACGAGATGCTCAAGTCCCTGGAAATAGACGGTTTGCTCTCCAGCCAATATGAAGTCAATTCTGGCGAGAAGCACCCCGGCCGGGCCCAGATTCTATTCATACCCACCCAGTTGCTGTTTCAGGTGCTTAATGCCACAGCACTGGAGGTTAAGGCCACCAGCCGGGAATGGTTGCAGGTACGGGACCGCTTGCTGTCAGTCTTCGACGGCCTGGATCGGCGAACGGCCAGTGCCTTGCTGGAGCAGTTGTCTTCAGAACTGGCAGCCATCGACAACCCCCTGGTATTTTGCGCCTATGCGGCTACGTTGCTCATCGCCCAGGTCCAAAGCTTGAGTGGAACCGCCCTGGCCCTCATTCGCACCATTATAAGGGGAGCTGTCAAAGCCGAAACCGGCCTGACCCTGTTTGCCGGAGCGCTCATGGGCATTCTCTTTAAAATCGCCGCACCAGCCCAGAAGATGACCCAATTAAATAGTTATGTGGCTGGTTTTCAGAAGAACCTGGAGGCTCTCAATCCAACAGAACAAAGCGTACTGCTGGATTTCGTCGATAAAGCCTTGCGTAAAGCTGCTTGAAGTAATTACAGAATATGGTTAACAAAAGAAAGGAAGGATTATTATGGGAATCCTGAAGAAGACCATTAACGTAGGTTTTGGACTGCTGGCTACCGCCGGCGACTGTGTGAACAAGGAAAAGATCTCCGGTACCATTGACAAGCTGGCGGCTCGCGGTGAAAGCGCCCGGGCGGAAGGATGCCCTGCCTGCCAGGAGTTCAAGGAAAAGCGCAAACAGAACATTGAACATGTCCGCGACCTTTGCCGGACGGAAAAATCATATTGGCTGCCCTGCAAAGAAGGCTATGTGGACCGCCAGCAATATGAAGAGCTGCTAGCCAGGCTGCAGAAGCTCGAAGGAACAGTATAAGCATTTAAACCAAGGGGACGGTTCCAGTGATTTACTGGAACCGTCCCCTTGGTTTAAAACCGATCTTTATAGTCTAATCTAACGACTTGCTTATCTGGCGGTCAATCAAATCCAGTGAATGCTGGAAAATCCCCGATACTTCTGGTTCAACCATACCGCGAATATACTTGTTGAATTCCAAGGCCCGGGGAACCAGGTGGTCTTCAGCCAGGCGGCGGCCTTTTTCAGTCAAGTAAACCTTGACGCTGCGCCGATCGTCGGGATCTTCCATCCTTTCGATCAGATCTTCCTTAACCAGCCGGTCTATCAAGCCCGTCACAGCCGGGCTGTCCAGCTGAATGCGGCTGGCTATGTCTTTTACGCTGGTGCCCTCGTGGTCCATAACATCGTATATTACGAAGGTCTGCGGCGCTGTAACCCCGTATTCCATGCAGACCGCATTATACAAGCGGCTCACCTTGCGGGACAGTGCGTTCAACCGAAAGCACCAGAAGGTAGTAAATTCAAGCATGACAACAACCTCACAAATTAAAGCTCTATGTATTATTTCGATGTAAACTAATACTTAATAATTGAAATGCATTGTGCAGTTCATGTCAAGCTGCAAATAACTGCAAGCTGTAAATAGTATAATAAAGGAGCCGGCGGCCACGGCACAACTATATAGGCTTGGACTGGATATTGCGGGAGCGGGTCTCGCCGCAGCCGCCTGGCAACCCTTTATATCTTATATTAAGATGCTTTCAAAACCGGTTTTCTTTGCTTTCATGTCGTTTTTGGATAAAACCAGTCTTTCGGGCTTTCTTCCCTATTTGCCAGTGAATTCAGCCTTCTTCTTCTGGCCCATAAATACGGCCACACCTTCCTGGTAATCTTCGGTTAGAGAAGTGCTCATAACACCATTGCGTTCTGCTTCCAACTGCACTTCGAGGTACGGCAGCAGGGCGCGGTTCAGCAGGGCCTTGGAAGAAGCGAATGCTTTGGTAGCTCCTTTGGCCAGTTTGGCGGCCATCTTCATTGTTTCTTCGTCCAGGGCTTCCGGTGCGACAACCTTGTTGACCAGACCCCAGGACAGAGCTTTGTCAGCGGTAATAACTTCATCCAGGAAAACCAGCTCACTGGCTCTGCCCAGCCCGACAATCAATGGAACGAACTGGCTGAACCCGCCATCCTGGCTGATGCCGACCCCGGTATACGCCTGCTTGAAAATTACATCGGAATGGCAGATGCGAAGATCGCAGGCGGAGGCGAAGCTCAGGCCCACACCTGCGCAAATGCCGTTTACGCTAGCGATAATCGGCTTGGGCAACTGGCGCATATCGCTAATCAGGCGAGCCAGGGGCACGGTAAAATCTCTAAAGAAAGCCTGGGGGCCGTCACCATAAGTGCTGGCCCAGGCAATGTCTCCGCCAAGGCAAAAGGCTTTGCCGGTTCCGGTCAATACCACCGCCCGGATGCTGTCATCGTAGCATTCCCGGATAGCTTCCGCCATGCCGGTGAGTAGATCTCCATTAAGCGCATTCATAGCCTTGGGGGGCCGGTTCATTGTTATCGTGCAAATCCCTTCGTTCTTGCTTACCAGTACTGTGTCATTAGCCATAATTGATCTTCCTCCTATCTAAAATATGTTTGTCCGGTTGTCAATCGGAACAATTATCTCTGGCAGCATTCGTATCAGGGCGGTAATTCCGCTCCGGTTCACGTTGCCTGCTGCCTGTCTGCCAATTATTTCAGTAACTGCGCCAGTTCCGGCAATGCTCCCTTGAGGTCTGCCACCAGCACATAATCGGAAATCTGGTTCATATATGCATTTTCGTCATTGTTAATGGATATTATAGTTCCGGCATCGCGAATTCCGACTGTAAACTGTACCTGCCCGGATACTCCCAGCACCAGGGCCAGGGCGGGCTTGCAGGTCTTGCCCGAAAGCCCGATTATACGTTCTTCCGAGAACCATTTTTTATCGGTTGCGACTGGTTTAGAACAAGCTATTTCGGCTTTTAAAGCCCGGGCCAGCTGCTCGACCACGGCCAGATCGGCCTGTTCTTCCAGACCCTGTCCCACTATGACCAGGCGTTCCGCTGCCTGAATATCGGCTTCTCCGCTGCTGCGAGGACGGAACTCAATGACTTTGACCGAAGCTGCTGCCGGCTCGATAGCGAGCTGTTCAACGTTTCCTGCCCCTGCTGGAACTGCCGGCGCATAGGCGCGCGGTGCCAGGGCGGCTACCTTTTTAGAACCTGTAAATACCTGGGCGGCAACTGTAGCTCCTCCCAGGGCATTGCGAACAAATACTAACTGGCCGTCTTTTTGCTCTATTTCTCTTATGTCTGTCAGACAGCCTGCTCCCCAAGCCTCGGCCAGGCGCCCGGCCAGCTCTTTGCCCCGGCGATCCGAAGACAACAGAATCATATCCGCATCCAGCAAGCCAGCTGCCTGCTGCAAAGCCGATGCTATCGCCGCTGTGTCTCCAATATTGAGTTCCGGCGCTGTAATCAACCGCACCTGGAACCCGCGGGCTGCCAGTTCTGCCGCCTGGGTCTCGTTGTTAATGCACACGGCTTGAGCTGACGTTCCTTCCAGCGTGCTCAGATGCCGGGCGGCTGCGGCGAGCTCAAAAACGAGATTGCTCGTATGAGTGTAAAATAATATACCAGCCATTCTAATCCCTCCCTGCAAAGCCCTGGCTTTCCAGGACCTGTACCAGCTCCGCCGCTGTTTTTACGCTTATCCGCTGGCGCTGAACTTCAGGCGCCAGGTTGCTCAGCGTAGCTACTGCCGCTGCCGGCAGTTCACATCCCAGTTCTCCGATTTCCAGAACATTCCTGGGCTTCTTGCCTGCTTTAAGAATCTGGGTTACAGAAGGAATTCTCGCTTCATTAATATCTGCCGTCACCGTAATCACCGCCGGCAATGACAGTTCCACCACTTCATCGCCATCCTCCAGCGAACGGGTGGCTCGCACCGTCCCTTCTCCCAGCTCCAGGCCGTGAACATAACCGGCCTGGGGAAGATTAAGAATCTGGGCTACCCGGGAACCGGTCTGGGAAGAGTAATTATCTCCACTGCCTTCGCCGAAAATAACCAGGTCAACACCTTCGATTTGCTGGAGCGCTGCAGCTATGAGCCTGGCGTTCTGGCTGCTCTCCAATACCTGTTCATGAGTTACCAGCAGGGCTTCATCTGCCCCTGCGGCCAGGGCTTCTTTAACCAGGTCCTCCAGCTCGGGCGAACCGGCACACAACACAATTACCTGCCCGTCGGTTTGTTCCTTGATCCGGACCGCCGTTTCGAGGGCGCTCTTATCAATGGCACCAAAACCATAGGGCACGTCATCCAGCAATGGTTTGCGGTCGCGGATTCTCACCTGTTGAAGATCTGGAATCTGTTTCATGGCCACAACAATCTTCATGGAGCCTTTCCTCCTTAGTTCAAGGATTATTACATTATACGTAACATCTTACTTATTATCCGAAGAGAATATCTCCGGCTACAATTACCTGCTGCATGTGCAAGACACCTTCCACCTGCGGTCCCATGGCTACATCGCGCCATATCCGGGCTACTTCGTAGTCGTTCATCAACCCGTAGGAACCGTGTATATCCAGGGCGAAACGGGCGGCATCAATGGCGTTTCTGCCGATAACCACCTTGGACAGCGCTGCTTCTCTGGCAAAGTCGCGATAGTTCTTGGTGCGGTTGGCCAGAAATCCCAGGCGGTAAGCCAGCCAGCGGGATGATTCATAAAGACCGGCAATCTCGGCGATCTTCAGCTGTATGGCCTGAAACTTGGCGATAGGCTGTCCACGGTGGGTTTTCTCCTTGGCGTATTTGACCGATTCTTCATAGGCGGCCAGGGTGCTGCCCAGGGCGCACGAATTCATTCCGATCTTGCCAAATGCTATGCCGTACTGGAGAATTGGGTAACCGTTGCCGATGTCGCCCAGGACATTGCTTGCGGGAATACGCACATCCTTCATATAGATATCAACCAGATCGCCGCCGTGCCAGCCCAGCTTGTCCCAGGGCTCAGAAACCGAGTAACCCGGACTTTCCTTGTCGACAATGAAGCCGGTGGGCTTGCCACTCTCGGACTCAATGGCAAAAACAACCAGTGGACCTGGATAAGTGGCATTTGATATAAAACGTTTGGTGCCATTTAAGATGTAGGAGTCTCCGTCTTTGACCGCCGTAGTGGTAAGCTGCTTGGGATCTGAACCGGTTCCCGGCTCGGTAAAGGCAAATGAAGCGATATGTTCGCCCCGGCACGCCTTCGGCATAAATTGCTCTTTCTGAGCGTCGGTGCCAAAATTGCTGATGGCTCCCAGGCCCAGGCTGTGAGCTGAAATGATCATAGCCGGTCCGCAGCATACCCTGGCGATCTGTTCCATGGCGATAACATAGCTGTCATAACCAGCCGCTGCACCCCCATAGGCTTCCGGCATGGCCAAACCAAAAAGATCCAGTTCGGCCAGACCCTTCAAAATGTCGTCAGGCACCTTGTTTTCTTTTTCGATCTGTTCGACCGCGGGCCGCAGCGATTGCGCCGCATACTCCCTGGCCATTTTCTGGATGAGCAACTGTTCTGTACTTAGTGTAAAGTCCAAGCCTATCTCTCCTTCCCGCATTTAGGAGGGCTGACGCCATCCAGCCGGCAGCCAGTCAATCAGCCTTGATGGCTGACTGATGATGCTGGCCAGCTGGACTAATCAGTCCTATACAAAAAATATTTCCTCTTCCACATCCAGGGCAGTGCTGTCCGCATTGCGGCAGACTTCCAGGAATGCGGCAATATCAGGCATAATGTTAGGTACATAAAAACGGGCTGAGGCTACCTTGCCGGCATAGAATGCATAATCGTAGTGATCCCGGCCAAGCTCGTCAATCCGTTTTTGGGCAATTAAGGCCATTTCCAGCAACAGCTTGGCTGCCCAGATCTTGCCGCTAGCATGCAGGGTCCGGGTCGCATACAGCTGGGCCATGCCCGGGGTTGCAAACGCTCCCATCAATAGCTTCAGTGATTCCCCGTATTTCTTAAGGGCGTCAACCAATATGGCAAATTCCTTTTCGAAACCGGCCGCCCCCTGGCTGGCTGCGACGAAATCCTGGATATGCTGCATCCATGCCTTAAATACTTCGCCCTTCTTCATTGTCATCTTCCGGCCTACAAAGTCAAGAGATTGTATATAATTTGTTCCTTCCCAAATAGGATAAATTCTGGCGTCCCTGTATATTTCTGCCACCGGGTATTCTTCAGAAAAACCATAACCGCCATAGCACTGCAGGGCTTCCGAAATACACTGCAGGGAAGTATCCGAACAGAAGGCTTTTACGATCGGAGTGTTGACCTCCAGAAATACCCGGGCCTGCTTGTGCAGTTCGGGGTCGGAACTCCAGTTTTCCACATCCACCCAGTAAAAGGTTTGCAGAATCATAGCCCGGAAAGCTTCCACATTGGCCTTCTGGAACAGGAGCATGCGTTTAACGTCTTCATGTTTGATTATGGCACAGCGGCCAGCCTTGGGATTGGTGGTGGCCCGGCCTTGAATGCGTTCCGATGAGTATTGAACCGCGTGATGATAAGCGGAGGCCGCCAGCGCACAGCCTGATAGACCGGACATAAGCCGTTCTTCATTCATCATTTTAAACATCTGGGCCATACCCTGCCCGCCGCCGTCTTCACCAGGGGCATTACCCAGCAGAAAGCCCTTGCATTTGCCTTCTTCGCCGAAATTAATAACGCAGGTGGGAGAGCCGCGATGCCCCATCTTGTGCTCAATGCCAGCGCAGTTGATATCATTCCATTCGCCGGGATTGTTCTCAGCATTGGGGAGATACTTGGGCACTACGAAAAGCGACAGTCCGCGGGTTCCTTTGGCGGCGCCTTCGATGCGGGCCAGGCACAGGTGGATTATGTTCTCGGTAATATCCTGTTCTCCGCCGCTAATAAAACACTTGGTTCCTTTAATTATATAAGTGCCGGGTTCATCGGTGGGAGTAGCCTTGGTAGTGGAATCACCTACGTCCGAGCCAGCTTGAGGTTCGGTCAGATCCATCGTGGCTGCCCATTGACCGCTGTATATCTTGGCCAGATAGGTTTTCTTTAGCTCGTCATTGCCGAAATCCCTGATCAGGCCTGCAGCCCCGGAACCAGCCAGCCACAGGGTCTGGATGGACGGATTGGCAGCAATAAAATACTCGTTCATAGCCCATACAACTGACATGGGAAGAGCGGATTCGTCGTCAGGATCTGCGTTGGTGCCTGCAAATCCATTATTGCTAATAAAGAAGTAGGCGTCTTTGCTCGATTGAGGGGTAATCACCTTGCCGTTGTCGAACTGGCAGCCGATTTTATCGGAATCCTCGCAGGAGGGGGATACTACTTCCCGGGCTCCTTTAAGGGCGTTATCCAGAATAAAATCCAGGTCATCCACTGAATAGCCCCCCTTGAAGCGTTCAGTGGCAAATATAGTGTCCATATCCAGCCATTCTTTGAGGATAAACTTATGATCGCGGCTGGTATTGTTCAGGGTTGATGACATGTGTATTCCTCCTATACAATTTTTATTTATTATGATTAATTATTGATTTCGCTGGCTGTGCGCCATTTAGCGCGCCTTCTCGCCACCTCCGTTCCTTTGCCGTTCCGCCGGTTCTGAAAAGAGCCGGCAACTGCTTTCGTCCCGCAATATGTACACTGCCCGCTTTTAGGATACAGCTGTAAACAACGTTGCCATAAACCCTAATGTTTATTGCAACGTTAATAGATAACATGTTATCTATTTATTTATAACCAAATTAGCACCAGAATATTAGCTTGTCAATAGGGTAACGGTTCTGATTAAATCGCGGAGACAAATCGCGGGTAACGGTTCTTTTAAATCACGGGGACGGTTCTTTTGATTTAAATCTGAAGATTTAAATCAAAAGAACCGTCCCCGTGATTTAAACAATAGCTTTAAATTATTGCCGTACCGCTCTTTCTGCAGCTTCCAGCCGCTTTTGTTCCAGAACCCTTTCCAGTTCGTCATAAATGATGGCCCCGGTCCAGCAGAAGCTGGCACATTGCGGTTCCCCCCCGCACTGGTCACACTTGAAAGCAACCTTGCGCACCGGGTTAAAATTAGCGTGACCGAAAGGGCATGCCATAACACACTGCCTGCAGCCTATGCATAGCTGCTCGTTAACGGTCACAACTCCGCTTTCCAGGTTCCTGACCATAGCCCCGGCCGGGCATACCGCTACACACATCGCTTTTTCGCACATGGAACAGCTTACGGGCACAAACCACCCTGCCCTTTCGTCTTTTGCCACCCTTATACGCGACAGGCTGGATGAACAAATGCCTTCATGGCTGAGCGAGCATACCATCTCACAGGTCTTGCATCCCACACATTTGCTGTAATCAATTATTAAGACTCTTTCCATTACATCTGACCTCCGGATAAAGTTCGAAGCAAGGGGACGGTTCTTCTGCTTCCAGAATCCCACGACTCACCCAATATCTATAGCAAAAAACGCCGGGCCGGCAAATACCAGCCGAGGGCGCGTATCTCCAGCGGATCTGTCATAGCCGCGCGGTATTCGCTCAGGGTAATCCTTTTTTTCATCAAGGCCATCACCGCTCCTGTGCCTTTAGCAACATTCAAGGCCTGCATGCCCATGATGCGGTCGTCCTGTATTACGATCCGCCAGTATTCATCGCGGCTTTCTCCTTCCAGGATGGTACAATCATCGCCAGACAGTTCGCTGCCGGTCTTACCCATGGCAAGCGCTGTTGTTCCATAAATATCTTCGACCACCAGGCTGACTGCCCCTTCATATTCAGCGGCAATACCAGCCGCATTCAAGCCCGCTATTTCGCCCTGCCGCTTCGCATTGGGCCACAAGAGGCTCAGGCACGGCTGCCCGGTCAGCATATCGATGGATTCAATGCAGTCTCCACAGGCATAAACATTATCAGCGCTGGTTTTCATGTGTTCATCCACCTTGATGCCACCGAGGGCACCTATCTCCAGTCCTGCCGCACGCGCCAGCTCCACATTTTGTTTAACTCCGGCAGCCCAGATAACCGTATCGCAATCCAGCTTTTGCTGGTCAGTGACCAGCCCTTCCACCCGGCCGCTTCCGCATACCTCCATAACCTTTTCGCCGGTCAGCAGCCGAATGCCGTGTTGTTCAAGTATTTGCGCTATACGGCGGGCCGGTTCCGCATCAAAAATGCGTGGAAATATGCGCTCCATCATTTCAACCACGGTGACCTCGCAACCTCTAATCTGCAGAGCTTCAGCCGTCTCAATGCCGATGTTGCCTGATCCAACTACCACGGCCTGGCGGGGATGGCTGGCTTCGATAGCGTCAATATCATTAACGCTCTTAACCACATGGTTTCCCTTCAGGGTGCTGCCCGGCACCGGCGGAATGACGGGGCGGCTTCCCGTGGCCAGGATCAGCCTGCTGAAGCCAATATCTTCCCCTTCCAGACCGAGCCGCCCGGACCCGGGATCTATCCTGTCAACCTCGCCCCCCAGGCGGATGTCAATATCCATATTTGTATAATCCTGCATGCTCTTCAGGAAAACCCGTTCCCTTTTCACCCAGCCCGACAGGCTGTCCGGCAGGGCGCAAGCCGAATATAGCGGCAGCCTTTCCCGGGCAATCATGAGCACCGGGATTGACGAATCATTGCGGCGGATGGTTTCGGCAGCGCTGTTGGCCGCTGCGCCATTGCCAATTATTACTACTCGGTCCATCCCCGGTCTCCTTTCATTTGATATTTATTACGGAAAAAGGAACCATAAAGCCTTATAATTTCCAGATTGTATTTGCATTGTCGGTCATACAGCGGCTGGACGCCATGCTATTGCGTTTTTCCTCCAGCAGCTCGTCTGACCGAATATAAAGAAGCGCATGCTCGGGACAATAACGCACACATTGAGGATCTCCTCCGCAGTGATCGCAGTTTGCCACCACATCTTCAAGATAATCATAGGTGCATCCTTCGAAAGGGCAGGCCGACTGGCAAGCGCGGCAGCCGATACAGGATTCCAACCGGCGGACAGTCCGCCCGGTTGCATCATCCTTGCTTATCACGTTCATGAGGCAGGCCGCTGCGCAGGGCGGATTTTCGCACTGCTGGCAGGTCATGGGCATATTGATCCCCTGCTCTGCTATCCTCCATACTGAAATCCGGGCTTGATAAGGCATGCACTGCCCGGTTTTGCCAATAGCACAAACCATCTCGCACAGGCCGCATCCTGTGCATTTTTCGGAAATAATCCACAGCTGCTTGTTCATGCCCGGCTCCCCTCCGGCTGGCTAATGTCTTCCAGCCCCAGTTCCTTGAGTTTTTCAGCCCCGGGGCGTCCAGTCATACCATCCCAGCCCCGGGCAATATAATAGCGTTCGAGGACCTTCTTAACCTGGGTTTCATCCAGCTTCTTGCCACCCACAGCCTGTTCGTAAAAACGGCGCGGGAACCGGGAATCTTCAGGTTTTTCGCCCTCCCTGATATTGAAAAGCTTCATCAGGTTCCAGATCCGCTCGGCAGACCGCATCAGCTCCAGCGGAGAAATCTCCAGGCCGGTATACGCGGAATAGGCTTCGGCCAGAATGGTCGGACCCAGGCGGTGTTCCACCGGCGGCCGTATACAAACCCCCAGAGCGTTGAAAAGGTTAATCAGGTCCTCCGCCCAGCGCGACATGACCGCGATATCTGTGGTATCTGTCTCCAGGTCAATAGCCTGGCTTTTAAGCTCCTCTGGCATATCCAGCGCATCATAAGCCTTTTGATTGAATCCAAAGCGCTCTTTCAAAAAGTCATGTTCATTTTCGTTAAACCGCAGGTTTTCTATGGGATTGCGGCAGCGCAGGTGATCACCGCCCCGAATGTTGGTCAGCATCCCGAAACTCCAGGTTGACCACCGGCCCCGCGGGTCAATCATCGGCATTTCCAGCCCTTTGATGTGCATGGCGCTGTCTTCTCCCCCCGCATAATGACGGGAGGCACGCATAACGCCCTCGGCCAGGATGCTGCCAATACCCCGGCGATGAGCTATATCGTCCATTAACCTTAAAATGGCGTCGTCATCGCCAAAGGCCAGGTCATATCCCACATCTTCTCGGCTGATGATCCCCCGGTTGAACAGCTCAATGGCCATGCCTACTACTCCACCGGCGCTGACCATTTCCATTCCATAACGCTGGTTCATTTCCGCCGCTTTGACCGAGGCTTCCACGCTCATGCCGCAGCCGGAGCCGAAAGCGGTAATCGGAGTAACTTCCATATCTTTCATCCGCAGGCCTTTGTACTTGCCTTCGGTTATCTCCACCCAATGGGCGCAGGCGATGATACAGGACTGGCAGGCTACATGCCCGCGAGTGTGAATCTCAATTTTAGGCCGGGCAAAATTGGCTTTCCAGTCGGGAAGACAACCCTGGCTGAAATTATGGGCGTTCAAGGCCTTAAAATTGCCATAGGGAATGGCCGCATTCATGCTTCCGTAGCTCTTGAAAGGCTCGAAAAACGGTGAAGATTCGATCAGCTCCCGGGCCTTGACCACACTGTCCATTAAAGCCGGTACGTTATGCGGCCTGATCCCCAGTGTTCCCCGTACTACAACTGCTTTCAGGTTCTTGGAGCCCATAACCGCACCCAGCCCGGTGCGCGCCCAGGCGTCATAATAGCCGTTCTCAATGCAGGCAAAACGCACCAGGTTCTCTCCGGCCGGTCCTATTAAAGCGGCATCTGCTCCCGGATAGCGTTTTTTAAGCAAATCAAGGCAATCCCATGCATCCTTGCCCCAAAGTTCGGCTGCATCAAGAATCTGACAGCCTCCCTCTTCGATCAGCAGGTAAACCGGCCGCTCAGCCCGGCCTCTTATGACCAGCACATCAAAGCCGGCATTTTTAAGCTGGATGCCAAAAAACATTCCAGAGTTTGAGGTTCCAAACAGGCCAGTCATAGGAGATTTAGCGGAAGCCTCGGTGCGCGACGCCGTAGGAAAAGGCGAACCTACCATGGTTCCCACTCCAAAAACCAGTACATTTTCAGGGCTGAGCGCATCAATTCCTGGCGGCACCAGGTCGGCTACAATTCTGGCGTTAAACCCTATCCCTCCCAGGTATTGCAGGCAAAAATCAGGTTCCAGACCGGTGGTGACGCATTCATTGCCTGTAAGATCGACATATAGTTTTTGTCCGGCATAGCCTGTGGATACTGGCATAATAGCTCCTCCTTAAAACGGAACGCTGTACATTGCCGCTTTTCCTGTATTATGGCTTATTTTTACATTAAACGTGATTCCTTATTAATGTCGAATTTATTTGGCCAACCAACTAATTTTCGCTATTGTATTTTCCCGTGAATTGCAAGACCCATTTATGGTATTTTTCTGCTTCTTTTTTATTTCTGAATTAAATCGGCCAATTGCTTCAAATCAGGGACCTATTCCAAGCTCCCGGGACTATCGGGAGCTTCCTAGCACCCCTGGAATGTTGTATCATAAGTACAACCTTTCTTGGAGTGTGAGCGGTTTGAATTTTTGCCAAATCTGCGGCCAGCCTATTCTGCCGGGTACCAATACTTATTGCCGGCAAGATCTGGTGGAAGTGCATAAACACTGCGGCGAAAACATCGAACAACATCCTGGAGCTTTGCTGGAGCGTCCCGGAGAGTTGCGCCGTTGGATTACCTATATACGCGAAAATGAATTGTTTCGCGCTATTCTTTCGCTTGATTGCAGGGCTCCCGGGTATGTCGATGATGTCTTGCGCGTAATCAAGGAACTGCACAGTTAATTCCCTCCTTATCCCTTTGCCGGGCCTGCTATTGCCAAACGAAAACTTTAAAAGCGCGGTACAGCCTGTTATAATGATTTAACTCCGCGTTTAATCCATTGACGGCGGAACCGGAATTATGATCGTTATGGAGGCGGTATATATGGAATTCGTTTCAGATCCTGTATGGAAATACATAGCTTTTATTAATCTGGCTGCGCAATTGTGGACATCGGTTTTCTTGTATCGGTACCAGAGCGCCCAGATTTCGTCACTGGGACAAATCGCCATCCTGGCCGCTTACGGCTATTCCATTTACAACTTCGGGCTGGTCGGCCTTTTGACCTGTATCATCATGTATGTGACATTGTTGCTGCTCTGCAACCGCATCGTTATTTATACCATGAAACGCGATTAAAACTGGTCTTTGGCAAATCCGAAGCAGGCCAGGAGTTCCGTAACCGACCAGTATTCACCCGCACCGTTATAAACAAAAGGCCTGGCTTTATGAACATCGAAGCGTCCTTTCTCGTTGAGAGCTGATTGACTCTGATGAACCGCCACGATCTCGGCGACGAACATGTCGTGCACACCAAGCTTCAGCGTCTGTTTCACAACACATTCAAGATTCAGCGGACATTCTTTTATCAGCGGTACCTTCACCAGCGAAGCGGGTATCGCTGTAAGCCCGGTAGTAGCAAACTTATCTACATCCCGTCCGGATACCATCCCGCAGTAGTCAGTGGCCTTCACTAAATCTGCGCCGGGAACATTGACCACAAACTCCCCCGATGCAGTGATTAACTGGTGGGAATGGCGCGATGGCCGTACGCTGATGCTGAGCATCGGCGGCTCTGAACACACCGTTCCCGCCCAGGCAATAGTAACTATGTTGGCTTTGCCCGCTTGATCAGCACTGGTCACCAGTACCACTGGCACCGGAAACAACGCTGTATTTGGCTTTTTTTGCACTTTCATCATTCATTTCTCCTCCTATTTTCGTACTTGGGTTCATTCTACAATATGCCGGCTCAATACGCCCGCCACTTTATCGGGTCAGGCCGATTCCTGCTTCTTGCTTACTTGATTTTCCAGCCCGCAAATGCGCTTATGTGCGCTGTTTGCCGCTCCCCCTTGCACAAGCCTTCAGAAGCTGTTATCATGTAGCAGTAAATTTAGTCGGTCATCGACCGAACCTGATGCAAAACCTTTCTGCAACTGCTCCATGAGCAGATTCTGTATCGGTTGATCCCCCTTCGGCATAATTGGAGGTAAACTATGAAACTGCCGCAACTGCGCATCGGCCCCTATGCTCCCCGGTTTCCCATTGTCCAGGGAGGAATGGCGGTTCGCGTCTCAACTTCCGGCCTGGCTGGAGAGGTCGCCCGATGCGGCGGAATAGGTGTTATCGGTGCAACCGGCATGGAACTGGACGAACTGCGGGAAGAAATCCGTTCAGCCCGCAAGCTGGCCGGTTCCGGAGTCATTGGCGTTAATATAATGTACGCCGCCGGAATATTCTCCGAGTTAGTGCACACCGCCCTTGAAGAAAAAATTGATATTATTTTCACCGGGGCCGGATTCTCCCGGGACATTTTCAAATGGGCTAAAGGCTCTTCCACTATGATAGTTCCCATCGTCTCTTCAGACCGGGCTGCCCGCCTGTCCGAACGCTGCGGCGCTCTGGCCGTGGTAGCCGAGGGTGCTGAAGCCGGCGGACACCTGGGGACCGACCGCTCCATCAAGGATATCCTGCCCGAAATCCTGCGCGAGGTTAAAATTCCGGTAATTGCCGCCGGCGGAATCAGCAATGGCTCCGACATGGCCGATCTTTTCAAGCTCGGTGCTCATGGCGTCCAGCTGGCCACCCGCTTCGTTCTCAGCAAGGAATGCACTGTGGCCGATTCCTTCAAGCAAACCATGCTGCGCTCCAGACCGGAAGACATTACCCTTATCAAAAGCCCGGTCGGATTACCGGGACGGGCGATCCGCAATGCATTCGTTGAAAAGCTGGAGCGCAATGAGCCACCCAAACCTAAAAAATGTGAAAAATGCCTGCGCGAGTGCTCACATGTCTTCTGCATTGTTGAAGCCCTCAAGAACGCGCAAAAAGGCGATATTGACAATGGGCTGGTCTTCTCCGGTCAAAACGTGTCCAAGCTCAAGGAAATTTTACCAGTGGCCGAAATCATGGACCAGTTGGTCAGCCAGTGCAGCACGGCCCTGGCCTGATCTAAAACCTCCGAAAACCGGACCCCTGATAAGCATTTTCCCGGCCCCGCTTGATGAATTTCAGGCGGGGTTCATTATTACTTCCCAATCCACCAGTCCAGGTTTTTATACGGCCTGGAAAGATCCTTCAGCCGATCTTTTTCTTCCCGAAACTTCTGTTTCATGCCCACTACCCAGCCATTGAGGTGTTCCTCCAGGGCTTCATGGGAAAAACGCCAGTGATCGTCATCTTCGAAGACCGGGATATTGTCAGCCTCCAAAATTCCGCGACTGCCGCAAATGCAACACTCGACCCCGCTGCCGGTCAGCAGGCGAAAAAGATCTGAACCGCACCGCGAGCACTCCCTCGCGCCCGGCTGGTATTCGCGGCCGCTGAACATTTCCCTCCCGAGCTGGCGCGCGTAATGGATCTGCGCATCATCCAGGAGAAACTCACCGGGCAGGGTGGTATGCACTTGCCAGCAATCCACCAGCTTCATCTCCAGCAGTCTTGGCAGTACCAGAGTCGCCGCTTTGGTATAACCTTCCCAGCCTTCAGCGCCAAAAGGAACGACTATCACACAGGGCTTGCCTGCGGTGTGTTTGCTCTGATTAAAGGCCCCCACCAGGCGATCATTGAGCATTTTATAACTGCTATGCGGCCCCAGGAGATAGATGGGAACACCAAACAGAACAGCATCCGCCTCCCGGATTTTCTTCATAACATAGTTAAAATCATCCTTCAACTTGCATTCGTTTCCGGCTTCCAGGCAATGGTAACAGGCCTTGCAGGCCTCGATCTTCAGATCGGTCAGCCGGAGCATTTCCAGCTTGCAATCGCCGGGGATACTGCTCATGATTTCTTTCAGCAGCAGCTCGCTGTTGCCCATTTTGCGGTAAGAAGCCACCAGGCCAAGGATTTTCTTTTTTGCCATATCGTGATTCCTCCCCATTTGCTGGCCATCCACACCGATTATGTCTTAATATCAGACATTGCCGTCTATCAAAACGCCTTGCCTTGCTGACGGGCCCGGCGCCTTTCAATTTCGCAAGAATGTACGCTCCAATCCAGCTAAAGTTTAAATAAACTTAACCGGAAGGGGCTTCTTTCCCATAGCCTCCACCGCACCAGCAATAGTCTGAAGGCCGTGGGTAACCATCATTTTTGATTCTCCGTGGGCAATCAGCCGGCCATCATCACTTGCCACGGTTGCTTCCGACATGCAAATGCTTTTCCCGATCTTGATTCTGCGGCTTTCGATAACCAGCTTGCCAGAGCAAATTGAGCCTAACAAGGTGGAGTTCACATCAATGGTTACCAGCCCTGCATCTTCGTCCAATTCCCCATAGCATGCCCAGTAGCAGGCTGTGTCCAGCAGGGACGTATATACCCCACCGTGAATAGTGCCGAAAGGATTGCGATGCCGTTCTTCCAGTTCTACTTCGACCCTGGCATGCCCTTCTCCTATTTCACACACTTCCATCGCCAGGAGCTTGAAATACGGTGAATTGTTAATGAGGTCCATAATCCTGTCAATATGCTCTGGATTCAGCTCTCTCATGCTTCTTCCCCCTTTCGGCACCTGTTTCCCCTGGTTGTTTCCATATCTTCCATCTGCCAAACCTTCGCCATCGTCCTGGCTATTGTTCCGGTGACTGAACCGATTCCGGCTTCACCAGGCCGGTGGCCAGCGAGCGGTGAAATGACAGTACCATTTCAATCATTTCTTCTTCCGAATACTCTTTCAATACAACCCATTTATATACCGCATACTTGATGATCGCCAGAATGGAGTGGGCAATGGGATCAACCGGCAGATCTCGAAAAATGCCCTTTTTAATGCCGTACCTAATGTTCTTGCTGGTGAAAACCAGGAATTGCCGATCAAAATTATTCAAACATCGGTCAATGCCATCACTGATCCCAGCTGCCCGGCTGTAAATCTCGGATAAACCGGCGTTATCTATGTAGACTTGAAGGATCACCCTCTTGGTTTCAATAAAGCGCAAATACAGGTCATCTTCGCCCGAGTAGTATTGGTTGACGCTGCCTACGATCTGGGCCAGGAAATCCTCCAGCAGGGTGGTCAAGACCGCTTCCTTGCTGGCAAAATGCTTATAGAATGTGCCGGTACCAAAACCGGAACGGTCAATAATATCCCTGACCGGAGTATTTACATAACCCTTTTCGGCGAAAACCTCCTGCGCACATTCAAGTATTCGCTGTCTTTTCTCCTGCATTTTGGCGGCTACCAGCTGGCTCAAGACCTTCACTCCTTTGCACGGACTGAATGTTCGTTCAGTTTTGTTTCACTTATAATATATAAGTCTGAAACGGTAACAGTCAAGGGATTGCGACCAAAATAACATGAGCCGGTTTCGATTTGACATCCTGGCCGCCATGGGACAAGATGTGAGTATAATCGAAAATTTTGAACATTTACAGGAGGGAATAACATGGCAATGATCAGCCAGAATGTGATGCTGCTCGGCAATGGATACTACAATTTCTATATTGCAGGTCAAGAAAAAGCAGCCCTTATTGAATGCGGAACCCGGTCCGGCGCCCAGGTATTTGCTGAACAATGGGCACAATTGCAGAACAAGCCCAATATAGAGTATATAGTGGTCCTGCATTCTCATTTTGACCATTCCTGCGGTATTCCTATATTAACACAGCTTTTCCCCAACGCCAAAATCGTAGGCAGCGCCCTGTCAAAAAAAATATTATCCAAGGAAAAAATCGTTGCGGATTTATTCTCAAGCGATGAGGTTGCAGCGGAAAACTATTTGCAGCAGGGCATTATTAAAAGCAAACCCGTGGCAGCAGCCCCTGCCACCATGCCTGTGGATATCGTAGTCGGTGAAGGTGACACTCTGGACCTCGGAGGCGGAATCAGCCTGAAGTTTTTGGACGCTCCCGGTCACAGCATTTGTTCTATAGCCGCTTACGTAGAAAAGGACCAGGTCATGCTGGTATCAGATGCCACCGGTTACCGTTTGAGTGATGGCAGCATAGCCCCGGTATATTTTGCCGGCTACAGCCATTATACCGGCACCATTCGCAAGCTAATGAGCTATCCGACTGCTATCACCGGACCAGCTCATGGCAACCTGGTCAAAGACGGCGATGTTGGGGCTTACTACCAGCAGTCTTTGGACGAATCTCAGCAGAGCTTTGATTACATTAAGGATAAGCTAGCCCAGGGTGTCGAGGAAAAGGCTTTGGCCAGAGAACTGTTTGCTCGCTATGTCAAGGACGGACTGACATTCTATCCGGTTTCCATGATGTCAGGTTCCATGCACCTGCTTATCAACAGTGTAAAAGCGGAAATCCAATAGAGATTCTGGATTGCAAGAACGCTTGTGTGAAAACAACGTTTTGGGGCATTTATTGCTAAAAACGGAGTTTTCACACGTTTTACGTCTCACATCTTACGTCTCACGTATCACGTCTTCCGTCTCACGTCTTCCGTCTCACGTTTTACGTTTCACTTCTTCCGTCTCACGTCTCACGTCTCACTTCTTACGTCTTCCGTCTCACGTCTCACGTCTCACGTCTTACGTTTTACGTTTTACGTCTTCCGTCTCACGTTTTACGTTTCACTTCTTACGTCTCACATTTTACGTCTTCCGTCTCACGTCTTACATCTTCCGTCTTCCGTCTCACGTCTTCCGTCTCACATCTTACGTCTCACGTATCACGTCTTCCGTCTTCCGTCTCACGTCTTCCGTCTCACGTCTTACATCTTCCGTCTTCCGTCTTCCGTCTTCCGTCTCACGTCTTCCGTCTCACATCTTACGTCTCACGTATCACGTCTTCCGTCTCACATTTTACGTCTTCCGTCTCACGTCTTCCGTCTCTATCCTTTAATCCTGCCAATAGAAACGTTAACCCGGTAATTGCCATACTTAAGTATGCCGTTTAACAGCTCCAGCAGCTCGTTCTGGTCAACCGCGCTGGCTTTGAGCATATAACAGCCTTCCCCGCTTATCTGGCTGGCCTCGCTGATAATTTCCTGGTTCTTAATGTAGGCCTGGAAAGCCGCATGATCGGTGGTTTTCATAAAAACCGTAATAAAGGCTTGAATCGTTTTCCCCAGGCGGCTCTCATCAATTTTTACAGTGAAGCCTTCTATAATCCCACTTCCCTGCATAGCTTTAATCCGGTTAGCCACCGCCTGGCCCGTCATATGCACTTCGTCTCCGATTTCCCGATACTGCATCCTGGAGTTCCTCCGGAGCATTTCCAGAATCCGGATATCTGTTTGGTCAAGCATTAGCCGCCCTGTCCTTTCATGATGAAACTCGCCCGCCCCGGTTTCGTTCTCGAAACAAGCGAAATCTATGCAATTATTAGTATATAACATGAACAAGCGGAGGGAAAAACATGAAAATTCAACTTTTGCGCCATGCCACCACGCTGATTGAATTCCAGGGAAAGCGCCTGCTGGTTGACCCGATGTTAAGCCCGGCAGGAGAAATGGCCGCCATTCCGGATGTCAGTAATACGTCTAATAATCCACTGGTGGAGCTTCCTGTAGAAGCCTCAACACTGTGCGATGTCGATGCCCTGGCTATAACCCATCTGCATCGAGATCATTTCGACGAGGCGGCTATGCAGTTGCTGCCCAAAGAACTGCCGGTATTCTGTCAGCCTGCGGATGCCGGCGCGATATCCAGGGCCGGGTTTCTAAACGTTCAGCCGGTTGACCAGGAACTGGAGTGGAACGGAGTTCGGATCACTCGCACCGGCGGCCAGCACGGCACGGGCAAAATCGGGCAGAAGATGGGCCCGGTTTCCGGATTTATTATCAAGGTTACCGGTGAACCTGCGCTTTACATCGCTGGCGATACCATCTGGTGTTCCGAGGTCGAAAACGCCCTCCAGGTCTACAATCCGCAGATTATCATCTGCTATGCCGGTGAAGCCCGTTTTGCATCCGGCGATCCAATTACCATGAACGCCGAAGATATTGAACAGGTCTGCCTGGCAGCCCCGGCAGCCCGCATTGTTGCAGTGCATATGGAAGCCTGGAACCACTGCGTTTTGACCCGGTCCGCTCTGAAATCCTTCCTGGAAGAAAAGGAACTGCAGGAACGGGTTATAGTGCCTGATGATGGCGAATTCATGGTTTTTTAATCCGATATGCGGCATCCTGGTCAGCTTCGTTAATCTAACCGACAGCGGTTCGTCAAAGCGACTCGCCGGGCATTTGCCTTCATGTTACAATAAGGCCGGATATTATCGCATCACGGAGGCTGCTAAATGAAAGTCGCTGAAGGAATTGAAATGCTGGAAATGTCAGTAAACATTCCAGGCCGGACCGAATATGTCTGTCCGGTTGTTTTCTATAACGATGAGCAGGCAATCCTGGTTGACGCCTCTTATCCCGGGCAAACGAAAAACCTTCGCAAAGCTTGTACGGCAGCGGGCATATCCTTCGATAGCATCAATAAAATAATAATCACCCATCATGACATAGACCATATGGGCAGCCTGGCCAAACTGGTAAAGACTCTGCCGCAGGGAGTCGAAGTCATGGCTCACCGTGACGAAAAGCCCTATATCGAAGGCGATAAGCCTCCGGCCAAGTGGAATCCCGAGTCCGTCGCCAGTTTTGGAGCGGAGTGGGATTCACTGCCTCTGCTGCACCGCCAGGCCATAAAGATGCTGTTTGAAAACTATCACCTTTTGTCTGCACCGGTCGGCCGCCTTCTGGCCGATGGCGAAATGCTGCCGTACTGCGGTGGAATAACGGTGATTCACACTCCCGGACATTCCCCGGGCCACATCAGCCTTTATGTACACCGTTCCAGGCTCCTGATCGCCGGTGACGCGCTTTTCGCTTCGGAAGGTGCTCTGTGGGCGACCCCGCCATTTCTAAATCTGGACCAGGAACAGTACCAGTTATCCCTTCGGAAACTGGTGGAGTATGATATAGATGCCGTGGTTTGCTATCATGGCGGTCTTTATACGAATAAACCCACCGCCCGTATTGCGGAACTGGCGCTAATATAATACTTCCTCAGGATTTGTAAATGCGGGCGCGTGATGGTAGAATTCTCTATATAATGGTCCTGAAGCTTGCATCTGATAGCTTATCAAATCAGCCCGGGCAAGGGCTTTCGATAAAACGAGGAGGCCGGGAAATGAAAATCGCTTATTCGGTTGGACAACGGCTGCTGGCTAACGGCAAGCCTGCGATATGTTTTCGTTGCGAAGATTGCAACCGCATTAATATATCCGGACACATTGCCCGGTTTTTTTATATGTCAAATCTTGACTCCAGCGATCTGGAAAAATCTTTGCAGGAATTCACTGATGCCATCAACAACCACAACGTGGAAAGCCTGTTTACCAATAAAAAAATCGCCAAGAAAGTCTATCGCTGTCTGTGCAAATGCAAGCCTAAAAATGCAGACATAGATTCTGGCGGAACCAGCCGGCCCAAACGTAAAATTCCGCTTTTAAGCACCGGAGGAAAAATCTTTCGTTTCCGTAAAAGCGCTAATTACTAGGACCATCCTATCGCCCCGGGATCAAATGCTCTCACATCCAGGGCCTCGCAGAATGCTGCGTCCTCCGCTCACTGGTATTACTTCAATCTGGGCGGGGATTCTGTCTTTTAGTGCCTGCACATGAGATATTATACCGATGATTTTTCCTTCCCGCTGCAAACCTGACAGGGATTCCAGGGCGGCTTCGAGGCTGTCTTCATCCAGAGTCCCAAAGCCCTCATCCAGAAACAGGGAATCAACCTGGGCGTTGCGCCCGCTCATTTGTGCCAGCCCCAGAGCCAGGGCTAAACTAACCATGAAAGATTCCCCTCCAGACAGGTTTTTAACCGGTCTCATCGCTCCTCCCTGGTAGTTGTCAATCAATTCGAAATCCAGTTCCCGGTATGGCGAGGGAACCATCTGGTAGCGGTCGGTCAGTCGGACCAGCTGGCGATTGGCCAGTGAAACCAGGAGCTCAAAGGTTAGAGTCTGGGCAAAATTCCGGAACTGGTCGCCCCGGGCTGACCCTATATATTGATTGAGATTAGACCAGCGAGCATATTCCCGGTTCAGAGCTTCCATCCGGCTCTCCAGCTCCTGATACCAGCTTCGCTGTGCTTCATCCTGTTTGATTTTGCTCTGGTCTTCACCGAGCTGCCGGGACGTTTCTTGTTGCAACTTCTTGATGCCTGCCAGCAGGCTGCCGGTTTCTTCAATGGTTTGGCTGGTTAAAGCCAGGGCTTGTTCTTGCCGGAGCCGGTTCTGGGCGCTTTCGCAAACGGCCTCCAGGCTGGTTTTTTCTGTCAACAACGCCTCATGCTGCTCTTGCAAACGCTGGCGTTCGCCATCTTCAAGCCGGGCACCGGTAAAATCCAGTTCACTCTCAAAACCATGCTGTTTCAATAAGGTTATCATCTCCAGGCCGGCTTTTTTCAGCTCCATTTCACGTTCTGCTATGCTTTGTGCCCCAATACTGCGCCGATCGCGGGCTGAATTCATTTCCCTATCCATTTCCCGGAGCTTGCTGCCGCTCTGTTCCAGGTGCTGCCGGGCAGCCTCTAGCTCTGAAGCCATCCGCTGTTCTTCCTGATCAGGGTCCTTTTCGCCGTATAATTGGCGTCTTTGGCTTTGCTGCTCGCTCAGTTGCTCCTGCAGGCCAGCTGCTTCTTGTTCCGCCCTATCCAGGCTGCCGGCCTGGTTGAGCGATTCGCCCCGTAACGAGGCTTTCTCCTTTTCCAGATCGTTAATCCGGTTAATTAATGCCTGCCTGGCCTGAACCTGTCTTTCCCAGTTGTCTCTTCGTTGCTGGAGCTGCGCGTATACACCATCCAGCCTGTCAATCGCCAGCACGGTGAAGCCATAGACCTGCAGCTCCATTTGGCACTGAAGCCACGGAACTTCTGTCTGGGCGGCCATTTCATCATACAATTCCTGTTGGCGGACGCGCTCGATTTCCGCATTTTGCCGCTTTTCTTGCACCGGCCGGAGTAGCTCCGCAGCTTCAGAACACGCTTTATCTGCCTGTTCCAGCTCCTGCCAGGCTTCAGCCTGCTTTTTATGCAGCTGTCCCAGGGCTTGCATCCTTCCTCCCAGATGCTGCAGGCGGTGGCTGGCTTCCTTCAGTTCCGATTCCAGATACTCAACCGGGCTGCCCGCCGCTATATCCAGGGTATTTAACAGCACGGTGCAATTATCTTCGTCAGCAGATAAATCAGCTGCCAGCTCTTCCAGACTGGTTTGCTGCAGCTCCATTTCCTTGCTGATCCCGGCCAGCTCAAGCTGCAGGTTTTGCCCCTTTTCAGACTGATTCCCCCGCCATTGCTTGAGCTCTTTCAGTTCACGTTCGCATGGTCCGGGTTCCGGCATGTTGCCAGCTGCATACGGATGTTCCAGGGCGCCGCAGCAGGGGCAGGGTTGCCCGTCTTCCAATTGCTGCCGGACGTTTTCCAGGCTCTGGACAGTTCTTACCAGTTCCAGTTCAGACTCCTGGCGGCTAATCTCATCCTGGCACCGCTGCAGCAATCCCCTGCTTTCTTCCAGCAATTCCGCAACAGCCAGCTTGCGTTTTTCCAGAAGTACAATATTATGCTTTTTCGCGGCCTGCTGTGCGTGCCGGGCCGCTATGCCTGCCGCCAGGCTTTCGGCCGCTGTCAAAAGCCTTTGCCGCTCCAGCAATGCAGCGTTTTCATCCTGTAATGCGCTGAGATCCATGCCGCCTAGCAATTCTTCAGCCTCTTGATCCAATTTCTGCAAGCGCACCTTGATCTGCATCCGGTTCTCCTGCTGCAGGCGAAGAACCCGGTCAAGTTCTGCGCAGCTGGGTTTCTCACTTTCCAATTCCTTATCCAGCCTGCATACCGCATCCTTGATAAACAGCAGTTGTTGGTAGCGCCTGCGCAGGTCATTCAGGCGGAAATCCCAGGCCGCCAGGCTGCCGGACAGGCTGGCATCGATATGGTTATTCTCGAAATAGGCGTTTAGAAGGTCTATTTCGGCAGATGCCGCCTGGATATGGGCATCAGCCTCCTCCAGACGCTTCTGTCCGGACTGGAGCGCCGTCTTAAGGTTCTGTGCTTCCACCCGCTTGCTGTCTGTTTGGGCGCGCTTTTCCCGTATTAAAGGGTCCAGCACTCTGATCTGCTGTATCAGCCCGGCCTCTGCTTGAACACGGGCATCGATCCCGGCTAATGTTTCCCTGTGCTCTTCATGTTCGGCCATACCTGCTTGATAAGCGCTTTGCAGCTCGACAATCCTGACATCTAAAGCATTTTGTTCGGCAATACTGCGTTCCAGAAGCAGGGCCAGGTCCTGACGCTTCTGAAATGCCGGTTCCAACTCCCGTGCCCGCAGTGACAGCCGCCAGCGCTGCAGCTCCGTTTGGAAACCATCCCAGCATTTTTCAGCCCGGGTTTTCTGTTCAACATAACCGGCCAGTTCCTGTTCGAGCCGGCTGATGCGCTCCAGCCACTGGAAATCGTGTTCAAGTTTTTGGGCCTTAACTTCGTTCTGACGGTTCAGGTCTTCCAATTCTGCGATGCGCGCCTGTATTTTCTGGAGTTCATTGTTATCCAGAACGGTCCTGCCGGACAGTTCAGCCTTTATTTTATCCAGTTCATTTTTCAAATCCGCGGTGCGCCGGTAGGTTTCGCTGGAAATCCGCGAATAAAGCTCAGTCCTGGTTATGTGCTCCAGGATCGGCGCCCGCTGGCCTGGCGGCGCCTCAAGAAAGGCCGCAAACTCCCCCTGGGCTAAAAGCATTGATCGGGTAAACTGCTGGAAATTCATTCCTGTAATGGCTTCAACATTTTCCAGCACCTGCTTTTTCCCCTTGCCAATGACCTGGTCCTCTTTCCCGTCCCGCACCTCGCAAATCTGGTGAGTTGCCGCAGTCAGATTTCCCCCCGGCTTTTTCCTGGCCCGGTGCTGATCCCAGGAGCAGCGGAAGCGCTGGCCTCCGGTTTCGAAAGTCGCCTCGGCCCGGCATTCAACCGTATGCTTGGTGATAATCTCATTGTTTGCTTCGGTGATAATGCCCAGGCGCGGAGTCTCTCCATACAAGGCCAGGCATATGGCATCAAGAATGGTCGTTTTCCCGGCTCCAGTCGGGCCAGTTATGGCAAAAATTCCGCCCGCCAGGTATTCAGGACTGTTGAAGTCTATCTTCCAGCTGCCGGCCAGGGAATTCAGATTTTGAAATCTTACATCAAGTATTCTCACGCCTTTTCACCTCCTATTCGGCATTGGCATCAGAACCTAACACCATGGACAGGGCCTCTTTGAATGTGAACACCAGCTCATCGCGCAGGCTTTCATCCACTTCTCGGGCGCTGATGAGCCGTTCGAAAACTTCCACTGGCTCCAGCTCATCAAGGGTTTCACCGTCGCGTCCCTTCAGGCCTCCTCCTTCATTAATGCTCTTCTTAAAAGACTTGACCACCTTCACGCGGCTCCCGGCCACAGCTTCGTTCAACAGCACCCCTAGTTCCAACGGGCGGGAATCGTCACACACAATTTCCAGCCAGGCGTCGCTATATTCAGCCTTTAATTGCTCCAGGCGCCCGGCAATATCGTCCCAGCTGCCGCTGATGCGTTCCAGTCTCTGAAATTCCGGAACCGGTATTTCCTCGATTAATGGCCAGGTTCCGTTAAAATCGGCTATAATAACACACCTGCGGCCGTTTCTTTCGCCGAAGCTGAAATGAAGTGGAGCGCCAGAATAACGGATGTGAGCTTTTCCCGATACCATTTGCGGGCTGTGCAAATGCCCCAGTGCTACATAATCACAGCTTTCCGGGAAAATATCGCTGGCGATCCGGCCCAGTGTGCCAACATAAAGGTCGCGCAGCCCGTCATCCTCACCCACCCTGGCTCCGGCCGCAAACAAGTGGCCAGTAGCTGCAATAGGTACTGGCCCGGGGAGCGAATCACGCAATATTACAGCCTGCCGGCAAACCTCCTGATAGTGCTTGCGTATGCCTTCCGTCAGTTTTTTTTCGCGCTCTTCGGGGCTTTCTCCGGCTTCGCTGGAACGCACGTCCCGATCCCTTAAAAAGGGTATGGCACATACGATCAGCTCCGGATCACCCTGATCGTTTTGCAGAAGGATAACACTGTCGTCAGGATCGGCCGGAGCCGTTCCGATGATATGTATGTTCATGGTTTTTAAAAGCACCCGGGGAGCATCAAGCATGGATGGAGAATCGTGGTTGCCGGCCACCATGACTATATGACGGCAGCCCTGGTCGGCAGCCTGTTTTAAAAAGCGGAAATACAATTCCTGCGCCCGGTTGCTGGGAGTACTGCTGTCAAAAACGTCACCGGCCACCAATAAAACATCGACTTGTTTTTCCATAATCAGCTCTGACAGCCAGTCCAAAAATTTCTCATGTTCCTCGTACCGCTTAAAAGCCCCCAGACTGCGGCCAATATGCCAGTCAGAAGTGTGCAGAATGCGTATCAAATTCACTGCCTCCCCATCGCTGCTACATATCTCTTTATAATCCATGCACAGGCATGTGGAACCATTTTACTCCAAATCAGAGCAAACGTCAGTCTGTCTGAAAACCTTCAGTGGCACAAGAATTGATGTTCATGGTGGGAAGCGTTGATCAAACGCATAAAAGGACGATTATGCTGTGTAAGCAAGGAGATGGTTTGCTTAAAGCGGCAGCGATGCTGCAAACTCTTCACGGGGCACCGGCAGGCTAAAGTGGAACTGTGCCCCTATATGTGGTTCTGATTCCGCCCATACCCGCCCGCCATGCCGATTGACGATCCTCTGGACTATGGCTAATCCGATGCCGGTGCCGTCAAAATCTGCCTGGCTGTGCAGGCGCTGGAAAACATTGAACAGGCGTTCATAATATTTCATGTTGAATCCAACCCCATTATCCCTGATCGTATATATTATCTCGTCCGCTTCCTGCCGGGAGAAAACACTTATGCGAGCATCGCTGTTCATACGGGTGAATTTCCAGGCATTGGAGCACAGATTCAAAAAAACTTGCCGAATCAGGCCGCGGTCACATTGCGCCTCGTGCAGACCGATAACATCCCATTGAACCGTCCGGTCTGGCTCATAACTCTGGACTTCCTGGCAGACTTCCTCTACCAGTTGCTGCATGTTAACGTTAACCAGGCTTATAGACTGGCGGTTAACTTTGGAAAACTTGAGAAGATCATCTATCAAAAGGCGCATTTTTTCCACGTTGCGATGAATCACTTCCAACAGGTGATTAACCTCCGCATTGGTATTATCCCCCAATTCCCTGGACAGGATTCCGGCAAATCCGTCTATGGCGCGCAGAGGGGCCCGCAGGTCGTGGCTGGCCATGTAACTGAAGGCTTCCAGCTCGCGATTGGCAGCTTCCAGCTCCCTGGTGCGCATTTCCACACGGACTTCAAGTTCGTTGTTAAGCCTCATTATCTCGTTTTCTATTCGCTTGCGCTCGTCGATATCCAGAATCGTGCCCTGCATATAACGGGGCTCGCCGTTTTCAAATACGGGAGCCATATATGCCAGGGTATAAAACAAAGAACCATCCTTGCGTTTGCACAGGTATTCACTGCCAGTTTGCCCGGTTCCGTCCAGCAGAGTTTTGACCCGGGCTTGTGACCTCTCATATTCCCGGGGAAGAAAGATGTCCTTGATATTTATACGTTTCAGGAGATCTTCATCCGTGTAACCGAACATTTGCAGGGCATTGCGGTTGGCATAAGTAATATCTCCATTAAGATTCATCTGGTAAACCCCCTGGGGTATTAGTTCCACCAGGGATTTGTATTGCTCTTCGCTGGCCTGTAATGCCAGATCCTGGTTTTCGAGCACCAGTATCTGGCGGTCGGTCTCGTCCTGCAAACGTCTCATTTCTGCGACTGTGCCCTCCAACTCCTGGTTGGCTTTCAGCAGCTGCTCTTCCATAGCTTTGCGTTCGCTGATGTCAAAAGCGGTTGCCATGGACGCAGGCCGGGCATTCAGAATCATAGAGCCCACCCTGATGTTTATCCAGAGCGCAGCTCCATCTTTGGTAATCATTTTAATATCATAGTCGGGCGGAACATTTTCCCCATTTAAGCGAGCCTGGCCGCGTTCTTTGACCAGGACTTTGAAATCGGGGTGGACAATATCCCAGAAGTTGATCGACAGCAGTTCCGGCTCATCATACCCTGAACCCTGCATAAATGCTGAATTCACATAAATAAACCGGTCATCCTGAATAATAAACATCCATGCAGTGCTATTCTCGGCAAAAGCCCGGAATTTTTCCTCACTCTCCTGAAGCTGCCTGCGCATATCGTTCTGCTCGGTCATATCCCTTGCTATACCGATTAGAAACCCTGATTCGTTATGCCCGTATATAAGGCTAGCCATGCAATCCAGGCTGCGTATTTCCCCCTTTTTGGTCAGCACCTTCACGGGATGCCTGCATATGCCCTTTTCCCTTAGTTCTGCCCATACCTGTGTGTTCAGGTATTCGTAATCTTCCGGACAGATAACATCCTGCAGAATTAGCTCCCGGGCTTCTTCGGCTGAATAACCGATTATCTCGCAGCCCATCCGGTTAATCATACGGAAGCGTCCTCCAGGGTCAAGAATATATACAAATTCTGCCATATTTTCATAAAGCTTTATATAGTCGTCTTCGTCATGCAAAAAATCAGGCTTGGCTTTTATTATGCCAAAACGATCCTGCAAGGCGTGCAACTCGCTTTCAGCCTGCCGCAGCTCGCTCAAATCGATATTGGCGCCTACAACGCCATGTACTGAACCCCTATCCAATATCGGAGCTAGAAAAGCTTGGAGGTTTTTTTCCTGTCCCTCTACCCGGTACTTGTTTTCTTCATTGATTATTTCCCCGTTAAGCGCTCTTTTATAGTTTGAGTTCCACCTTTGAGCCAGTTCTGTATCCAGGGCCAATTCTTCCAGTGTATGCCCTTCCATGACACCCCAGCTTTTCTGCCCTTGCTTACTCTGCAACACTATGCGGCCCTCGTTATTACGCACCCAGAAATCCAGGGGCAGGTTTTCCACCAGGGCTTGGAGAAGTGCCTCCCGGTCATGAAGCGCCTGTTCGGCCTCCTTGCGGGCAGTGACATCCCTGCCCACCATTAGCATTCCCGTTGGCTTGCCTTCCTCATCACGAAGCAGGGTCACAACCGTATCCGCCCAGAAAGTGGAACCATCCTTTTTTATATACTCATATTCGCTGGAAAACACAATTTCATCATGAGGATCAGCCAGCCTCTCAGGCGTAAGAACCGCAACCATGTCTTGCACGGACCGTGCCAGTGATTCCGGGGCTAAATGACGGTCCATGCTCATCGACTTCAATTCTTCCAGGCTAAACCCCCGGGTGCGAACCACTGACGGACTGATCCAGGAAATGCCAAAGTTCATATCCATGATCCACACAGTATCCCGCATATTATCAGTAACCAGCCGGTTGATTTCTTCTTGTTCACGCAATTTTTGTTCCAGCAGCTTGCGTTCACTTACATCCCTTACAGCGGCAAGCACCATGTTTTCGCCTTGCCAGAAGATTTTTTTAATGCCTACTTCAATATCAAATACCATACCATCGCCAGGCCGGCGGGCTTTCATGTCATAGAGCCCTTCGTCTCCCTCCATGGTTCTGGCCCAGATTTGTTTCACACTTTCGAAATTGACTTTAAGACCCACATAATCTTCGAGGCATCCCTGTATAGCCTCTTCTCGACTGACTCCGTACAGCTTGAGACATGCTGGATTGACTTCGCGTATTTTACCTTTCAGATCGTGAATCATCATGGCATCATAGGAGTTTTCGAATAGCAGGCGGAGGTTTTTTTCGGATTCCTGCAAGGCTTTTTCAGCGGTTTGGCGCTGGCGCAACAGCAGAGCATTTTCAAGTTCCCGTTCAATCGAAACCGGCAGGCGGTCCAGATCTCCCTTGTGCACGTAATCCCATGCGCCTTTTTTTAACAGGGCAACCGCCAGGCTTAGATCAATCTCGCCCGAAACGATAATGACCGGGATCTCAATGCCAAGCTCCTTTAATAGCTCCAGGGCTTCAGGTGCGCTAAATTCGGGCATGGAGTGGTCACAGGTCACCAGATCCCAGCTGGCATGTGCAAGCGCCTCCTGCATATCGCTGCGATTGTCCACACGCGCAAATACCGGTTCAAAACCGCCACGCTTCAAGGTTGCAACGATTAGCTCCGCATCAAAGGGATTATCCTCGACCATCAGTATTTTAATGGCTCTCCCCAATACGCTCAACTCCATGTACAGGAATCCAGTTAATCCGCATGCAGATTGCAGAATTTATCAGAATTGCGAAAATTGATGAAATTGCGAATATGTTCTCATTATATCCCACAATACTAAAACACAAAACGCTTTTATAGGAAAGAGCCCGTCCTATCGAACGGGCCCCCAGACCAATGACAAAAGCGCCTGTCTTTGTCATTGCGCAAAGCCCGAACAATCGACGTACGCATAGTACGACTCCTATCCGGACTTCGCTTATTCCGCGACATCCATCTTTTCTCATTGGCCTGGCTTTGGCAAAGCGGTTAAAGGGCCCGTCCTTTCGAACGGGCCCTTTGTTTCAGTTCATTTTATTCGGTCAGCTGGGTCTGCAGGTTTTCCAGTACCCTTAGTAAAAGATCTTCCTTTTCCTTGAGTGCCTGCCTCCAGTCGCGGCTTTCGGTCTTGCCGAACTCCTGCCGCACCCGGGCTAAATCGCTTTGCAGCGTTTCGCGAAGTATTCGTGCTTCAACTTCTGGCAAATCCAGGTGTACCATAATGTTTCCCCCTTTCACAAAGCTGTCAAACCGCAGTTGCAATGCGTGGGATACACGATAGTCTTTCTGTTGCACATATTTGGTATCTTAATTATGCCATTTCCAAGCTGTTATTTCAATTAGAGCATACCGGAACACCAGGCGGCAGACGGAAGCGAGGCCACCCAAAGCTTCAGCAGTGGAGCACATGATCAGCCATTACTGCAGTCTTTGCCATATGACGTCTCTGTCGAGGCTTAAAAATAGCCCCCGGTTCAGGGGGGCTATTGAGACCAGCGATGAAATTCGCTATTCTCCTTTTCGTAGACAAAACCAGTGTACAGGCTATTTGAAGCGTACGTGCGATACCGTGAGCGGCAGTTTGCACTTGTAGGTGATTGAAGATGCTATCTCCTCAATATCGTCGAGAGTTACATCAATAACCAGGCATTTTAGCTTGGCGTAAATACGATAAGCGTTGTCCAATTCCTCGGCGACCAACTCCTGCAGAGTGTCCATATCGTGGTGCAGATCCAGGGCTTTCGCTTTTTCCTTGCGCAAATCGATCAGTGTTTCCAAATCAATTGTAAGCCCCACCATGGGTATCATGCCCTTAAGTGCCATGATCTCACCGGGGACCTCACTATTCATATTGATTGGATAATTGGCTACTTTAATCCCCAGGTTAGCCATATGCATAGCCAGAGGCGTCTTCGAAGTCCGAGGTAATCCGAGAACAATTAAATCTGCATCCTTGAAAGTGTCAAGATTCTGGCCGTTATCATGATCGATGGTATACTCTATCGCTGTCATCCGGCTGAAATATTCATCGTCCATTTTATGGGTCAGTCCAATCTTGCCGGCCGGCAACAGACCGGTTTTCGCATTGATGGCATCAAAAAGCGGAGCCATTGCATTGACGGCTGTAACGCCTTGCTTGGCTGATTCAACATCCATAAAATCTGCCAGACTGGATTTAACAATCGTGTAAATGACGATGGCGTCTTCCTCTTTTGCCTTGTTCAGGATTTCCATAACCTGGGATTCCTTAATAACCCTCGAAAACCTGGTAATTTGACGTTCGATCTGATATTGCAAAGCGGAAGCAACAGCTATTTTTTCAGCTGTTTCACCAACGGAATCAGATACGGCGAAAATGTGCAGTCTAGCTGCCATTTAAACATCTCCCTTCAATGTAAATTGCTTCCACACTGGTTTTGAATGTTTGTGCGCGCGGTTATAGATATATTATAGCGGTTTTTCATCCACAGTACACCATATAACCGGCAATCTGATTGGAATTTTTTTCTACAAAAAAGCCTTAGGCCTTTGGGCACAAATTGTTGTTATTTTTGCATCTTGATATAATGGGGAAAATATGTAAATCGACAAACGTCAATGCTATAATAAACAAGAATGGTGCGCACAGGAGGAACGGATATGGAGTTTAATCCAATATATTTGATCCTGGCTTTTTTTATGCTGCTTGGTATGAGCATTGTGTTTGCTGTCTGGGCATTTTTCAGTGAAAGCGACGAAGACTGGTTTCATCTTTTTTAAGAGTGAAGAACGGCCCCGGTTCTAATTCGTCGTGGTGGATATTGCTCTGACACGCTCGTTATATGATTCCTTCATGGTTCACCTGGTCTTGCTTGCCTGATTCAATAGTCTCTAAATTCCAGCGTTTTTTCCTATTGAACCGGTTTTTAAACCGGTTTTTGACCCGGTTTGGTGTTTTTTCACTTATTGTTGCATTTTCTGTCGTATTGTGTCATTATAATAATGTGATATTCACTCTCCCTATTATTGATTGATATATTGCATTCCCTCTCAAGGACCGAAAGGTCCACCTTTTTTTTGTTACGGATTCTCTCTTTTCCCCGCTTATTCATATATTTATTTAATACGAATCGGTTTTTTTCCATGAAAATGGCTTTTATTCGTGCTGCGCTTTGTTATAAGATAGGTGGGTAAGCAATTCCCATCTTACTAAGGAGGCATACTGGTGGAAAAAAAGACGAACAGCAGCAAGGTGATCGTTGCAACATCCGGTAAAGGTGGAGTCGGCAAGACCACATCCGTCGCCAATATTGGTTCCGGGCTTGCCAAGCTGGGTTACAGGGTAGCTGTTATGGATTTGGACATCGGGCTCAAAAAGCTTGATCTCATTCTAGGCCTGGAAAACCGGGTCATATACGACATTATGCAGGTTGCCGAGGGCGAGTGCACTCTTCGTCAGGCACTGGTAAAGGACAAAAACATGCCGCATTTTTGCATGCTGCCTGCTGCACAGACCCGAAACAAAGAGGACTTAAAACCAGAACAGATTAAGAAAATCTGTGCCGAGCTACGCGAAGATTTTGACTTCATTCTAATTGACTGCCCGGCCGGCATCGAGCAGGGTTTCCGCAATGCAATATCTGCGGCCGATGCCGCTATAGTGGTAACCAATCCCGAAATTTCCGCGGTTCGTGATGCTGACCGGATTACCGGCATTTTAGAGTCTGAACAATTCGACGACATAAGCCTGCTTATCAATCGCCTGCGCCCGGATATGGTAAAACAGGGCGATATGCTTAGTATCGCAGATCTGCAAGAACATTTAGCCCTGCGCTTAATCGGAGTTGTGCCAGAAGACAGCAATGTCCTGGTTTCCACTAACCGCGGCGAACCCATGGTTCTGGAAGGCAAATCTCCAGCCGCCAAAGCGTTCAGTAACGTAGTACAGAGAATTATCGGTAATGAAATTGATATCATGTCTGATTTCGAAATGGACAACCAGAGCTTCTGGTCGCGTTTTAGAAAGGGATTCTTCAGTAGAAAATAAACAGGAGGTAGATAAGGTGCTTTCAGCATTCTGGAGAAAAATATCCCAACGGGATGAAGACAGCAGCCGTCGTGCCGCTAATCAGCGCCTGCGAGTTGTTTTAACCCACGACCGCATCGGAGCTAATTCTGAATTGATGGAAACCTTGAAAGAGGAAATCATCCAGGTAATTATGAAACATGTTGATATTGACGGCACTCCTGAAGTAAACCTGGTTTCTGAAGGACGCCGCTCCGCCCTGGACATAAACATTCCGCTGAAAGGGAGGTAAGCCTCTTGGCGGTCATTAACGTAAAAGGCCTCAATAACAGCCTGGTCTTTTTCTTTGAAAAGGGCAGCTTTGATGAATACCAGGCTGCTCTGGAGAAAAAAATTAGCGACAATCCCGGATTTTTTCGCGGTGCTTCGGTGCTGTTCAACGGAGATGGCTTGGGCAAGCTGCTTCCAGAACAGGTAGCCGCCTTGCAGCGTTGCTGCCTGGATAACGGTATGCTTTTGAACAACAGCGATAGCGGCAACCGGGAGAAAAATATCCCAAAAGACATGATCATCCGGAAAACCCTGCGCAGCGGTCAGCACCTGCACAGCGAAGGCGGCTTGATCGTATGGGGTGATATACATGAAAGTGCAGAGGTTTCGGCCGCGAAAGACATTGTAGTGCTGGGCAAGCTGGAGGGTCTGGCTCACGCTGGCTGCTACGGAGCCAATGAGCACTACATATTCGCCCTGAAGCTTTATCCGCGCCAGCTGCGCATCGGTGACCTGATTTGCCGCTCCCCGGCTGATACATTCAAAGCCAGCTACCCGGAAATCGCCTACATCGAGGACGATGCTATCTGTATTAAGGAGTATAATTCACGAGACCCAATGTTTAGATAATAGAATCACGGGGATGCTGTTAATGCAACAACGTCCCCGTAATTTAAAAAACCAGCGTGTTTGTTTTATCGTCCGGTGAAATCGGGCTGGCGTGATTCGGCAAATGCGCGCATCCCTTCTTTTTGATCCTCTGAAGAAAACAGCATCGACCAGCCAATTTGTTCTATACGGCATCCGGTTTTTATATCCGTATTCATAGACATGTTTATCGCATTCTTGGCTTCCCGCAGGGCAAGCGGGCTCTTACGGGCGATCTTGCGGGCTATTTTCACAGCCGTTTCCATCACCTGGTCAGAGGGCACCACATGGTTGGCCAGCCCGATCCGCTTGGCCACTTCACCGTTGAAAAATTCCCCGGTAAATATATATTCTTTGACTATATTGATAGCTGATATGCGGGGAAAGCGTTGAGTCCCCCCGGCTCCCGGAAATATGCCCCGGTCAATCTCCGGCAGACCCAGGGTGGCGTTTTCAGCGATTATGTGAATATCGCAGGCCATGACCACTTCCAGACCGCCGCCCAGAGCCAGGCCGCGAACTGCTGCAATGGTCGGCTTGGGATTATCTTCGATGGCAAATAGACAGCGATGTGCTTTATCGAGAAAGCTCCTGGCCTGGAAAGGGTTATATTCCGTGACCGAGGCAATATCAGCCCCGGCAGCAAAAGCCCTGGAGCCTCCGCAGATAATAATAACCCTGACATCGGGGTCGGCGCTGTACATATCGAGTAGCCGGGTTGCTTCGTCCAGCACTTCTTCATTAATGGAATTGAAAGCCCGGATGCGGTTGAACTGCATGAATGCAATCCCTTCTTCCACCCAGGCCTTGATGGTGCTAAACTCGATTCCTTTGTAGGCATCAGGCATATTTATTCCCCCTGTTTTAATCATTCGATGATATCGTTTTTAATAGTCTATTATTAATTAAATCCCCTATCAAATAATTTCTCGCACAAGGGCTTGCCTGAGAAATCGGCCGGTGTATGAGCTGCTATTGGCGGCCACTTCTTCAGGAGTCCCGCACACCACTATCTCTCCACCCCGGTCTCCGCCATCCGGCCCCAGGTCTATTATATAATCGGCGTTTTTAACCACATCCATATTATGCTCAATGACTACTACGGTGTTGCCCTGGTCCACCAGGCGGTTCAACACCTCCAGCAAATGGCGGACATCTTCCTTATGCAGCCCGGTGGTTGGCTCGTCCAAGATGTACAAACTCTTGCCGGTAGTTCGTTTCGACAACTCGGTGGACAGCTTGACCCGCTGTGCTTCCCCTCCAGAAAGAGTGGGAGCAGGCTGGCCCAGCTTGATATATCCGAGCCCTACATCCTGCAGAACCTTCATCTTGCGGTGAATAACCGGTACATTGGCAAAAAGCTCCACACCTTCATCAACGGTCATGTCAAGCACATCGGCAATAGTCTTGCCCCGGTATTTAACCTCGAGGGTTTCGCGGTTATAGCGTTTGCCCTTGCAGACCTCACAGGGAATATAAACATCAGGCAGAAAGTGCATTTCAATCCTGATAATGCCATCGCCTGAACACGCTTCACAGCGCCCGCCGCGAACATTAAAACTAAAACGGCCTGGCTTATAGCCGCGCATCCTGGCTTCGGCTGTTTCCGAGAACAGACTGCGAATGCCGTCAAATGCCCCGGTATAGGTGGCCGGATTAGATCGCGGAGTCCTTCCAATCGGCGATTGGTCTATATTGATTACCTTTTCGATGTGCTGGATGCCGTCAATCCTTTCATGCCGTCCCGGATTGGTTCGGCTGCCATGCAGCTTCTTCATCAATGCGGGATAAACAATGTCCTGCAGCAAGCTGCTCTTGCCGGATCCGGATACTCCGGTCACCAAAACCATTGCCCCCAGAGGAAAGCTTACATCCAGATTCTTGAGGTTGTGTTCTGCCGCGCCGTGAACCACCAGAAAGTCACCATTGCCAGGCCGGCGTTGGTCAGGCACTTCGATGCGCCTTTTCCCGGACAGGTACTGCCCGGTGAGAGAGCGTTCAGCCGCAATTATATCTTCCAGGCTGCCGGCGGCGATTATTTCGCCTCCGTGCACCCCGGCTCCAGGCCCAATATCGACTATATAATCCGCATTCATGATGGTTTCTTCATCATGTTCGACCACTATGACGGTGTTGCCCAGGTCACGCAACCGTTTCAGGGTGTGGAGCAAGCGGTCATTGTCCCGGGGATGCAGACCTATGCTGGGTTCGTCCAGAACATAGAGCACTCCGACCAGCCCTGAACCGACCTGGGTAGCCAGCCGGATACGCTGGGCTTCGCCCCCTGAGAGAGAGCCAGCTGCCCGGTCCAGGCTCAAGTAGTCCAGCCCGACATCCACCAAAAACTTGAGGCGTTCCTGGATTTCTTTCATTATCTGCCGGGCTATTATCGCTTCCCGCTCCGTATACTGGAGCCCGCCAAAAAATTCCATGGCATAGCTTACTGACAGGTTAGTTACTTCATTGATCGAACGGCCGCCGATCAGCACTGCCAGGATCTCAGGCTTAAGCCTCTTCCCTTCGCAAGCCGGGCATAAGCGGGTGGCCATATATTTCTCGTATTCCGCCCGGGAAGAGTCGGAGCGGGTTTCCTGGTAGCGCCTTTTCAGAGTATTAATCACGCCTTCAAAGGTCGCATTAACACTGCCGGCTTCCCCATATGAGTTAATATAGTTTATTCGCAGGCGTTCACTTCCCCGGCCATGCAGTATCAGGTTAACCTGTTCAGGTTTTAGATCTTTCATCGGCCGGTCCATAGGTATATGATATTTTTTCGCGACACCTTCCAGGACGCTGCGATACCAGTTATGAAAGGCGGTGGCAAACGGTATAACTGCACCATCCTCCAGGCTTTTGTCCATATCCAAAACCAGGGCCGGCGATATTTCGCGTTTCTCTCCCAGGCCGTCGCATTCCGGGCAGGCACCATAAGGACTGTTAAACGAAAACATGCGCGGGCTGAGTTCGGGCATGCTAAAGCCGCAGTCCGGGCAGGCGAAGTCGGTATTATAGGTGTGATCAACCGCTTCTCCGGACTCGGGCAGAAGCTGCACCACCACAGAACCTTCGCTGAGGCGCAAAGCGCTTTCGACCGATTCAGCCAGGCGGCTGCGGATACTCTCTTTAAGGACCAGGCGGTCCACCACGGCGCTGATATCATGTTTTTTATTCTTAACCAGCTCAATGTCTTCTTCATCGGTGTATTCATAACCATCGGCAATAATCCGGGAATAGCCGTCTTTGTGCAGGCTGTCAATCAGCTTGCGATGCTCCCCTTTCTGACCCCGTATAACCGGAGAAAGTATCTTAATCCGGCTGCCATCAGGCAACTGAAGCACCGTATCCACAATCTGGTCAATGCTTTGCCTTTCAATGGGCAAGTGGCAGTTAGGGCAATGCGGCCGCCCCACCCGGGCATAAAGCAGGCGAAGGTAATCGTATATTTCGGTTACCGTACCCACTGTCGAACGAGGATTGTTGGATGTGGTTTTCTGGTCGATGGAAATGGACGGTGACAGGCCTTCAATGTAATCTACATCCGGTTTGTCCATTTGCCCGAGGAACTGGCGTGCGTACGTGGACAACGATTCCACATAGCGGCGCTGGCCTTCGCTGTATATTGTGTCAAATGCCAGGCTGGATTTGCCCGAACCGGAAACACCTGTGAATACAATCATTTGATCCCGCGGAATAGCTATATCCACATTTTTAAGATTGTGCTCGCGGGCGCCTTTAACGACTATTTGTTTGTGCATTGTTATATCACCACTTTAAATCCCATTTCTACGTCGCTGGCAGCCTGGCCACCGCGGATGCCCCAGTTAATCATCGGTATTTCATACAGGATTATCATTATATCCATACCGTCAATCCCGGGATCCCTTGCCAGGTTGTCAATGATATGGCGGTATAGCTTGCGCTTGGTATCTCCGGTGCGGCCTGCGAAAAGCTTGATTTCGATCATTATGACCTGTTCGCTCCGGTTGGGCGGATATTCGAAATCCTCCCTGGGTATTTCTATGATGCGCTGGAAGCGATCATCGTCCGGAATCAGCAGGCTGTCGCACAGGGCCTGGTGTATCCCGTCAAGTATCGCCTTTTTGTATTGCAAAGGCCTGCCCTCAATCATATCCACTCTAACCACTGGCATAATCTGCACCTCCTGATAAAATACCTGGCACCTTACTGCCGTTTGCGGCGCCCAACTCCTGATTTGGGAGCAGCCGGAGCCGGTCCCAGCAGTTCCCGCATCATGTCCCTGAGCTCTGCGGCTCTTTCAAAATCAAGTGCATCAGAGGCTTTAAGCATTTCTTCCTCAACATCCTTGGCCAGGCGGCGTCTTTCCGCTTTAGTCAGTCCCGCAAAAGCGGGCACTTTATAAGTAACCGGGTCTTCAGCCACCGTGGCTTCTACGGCCGCATGTATAGCTTTATGGATGCTTTCCGGGCTGATGTTATGGGCCTGGTTATGAGCGACTTGCTTTTGCCGTCTTCGATTGGTTTCATCAATCGCTCCCTGCATTTGAGGAGTGACCTGATCCGCATACATTATTACCCGTCCCTCAACATTTCTCGCGGCCCGGCCGATGGTCTGAATCAGGGAGCGTTCCGAGCGTAAAAATCCGGCCTTGTCTGCGTCCAGGATAGCCACAAGAGCCACCTCCGGCAGATCCAGCCCTTCCCGCAAAAGGTTAATCCCGACCAGCACATCAAAGGTGCCCGTCCTCAGGTTGCGCAGAATATCCAGCCTTTCCAGGGCGTCAATATCTGAATGCAGGTATTCCACTTTCATGTCAGCATCCCGGAAATAAGCGGACAGGTCTTCTGCCATGCGCTTGGTCAGGGTAGTCACCAGGACTCTGAAGCCCTTGCTGACCGTATCCCTTATTTCATGAATCAAATCGTCAATCTGGTTTTCAGTAGGCCTGACCATTAGCTGCGGGTCCACCAGCCCGGTGGGACGAATCAGCTGCTCGGCTACCCGGGCGGCCCTTTCCATCTCATAGTCGCCGGGAGTGGCGCTGACATAAATCACCTGGTTGATCTTTTCGCGGTATTCATCGAAGCTTAACGGCCGGTTGTCCAGGGCCGAGGGAAGGCGGAAGCCATAGCCCACCAGGGTTTCCTTGCGGGAACGGTCACCCCCAAACATCCCCCTGATCTGGGGAATGCCTATATGTGATTCATCAATAAACAGGAGAAAATCATCCGGGAAAAAATCCATCAGAGTGTAGGGCGGCTCGCCTGGCTGGCGGCCGGTGATATAGCGGGAGTAGTTTTCAATTCCTTTGCAATAGCCTATTTCCCGGATCATTTCCAGATCGAAACGAGTGCGTTGGCCGATGCGATGGGCTTCAATCAGCTTGCCTTCCCTGGTGAAATCGGCTATCTGGGTTTCCAGTTCGGCTTCAATCTCGTCGGCGGCGGCAATCATCCGTTCCCGGGAGGTTACATAATGGGATGCCGGGAATATCATGGCATGCAGGGCTTTACCAAATATTTCTCCGGTAAGTGGATTAAATTCAACTATTTTTTCTATTTCATCTCCGAAAAATTCTATCCGCAAAGCATGATCGAAGGTATTGGCAGGAAATATCTCAACTATGTCACCGCGCACCCGGAACTGCCCCCTGGTAAAGCTCACGCTGTTGCGCTCGTAATGGTTTTCCACCAGGCGGCGTAACATTCGGTCACGATCCATGGCTTGTCCGGGTCTCAGGGAAAGAGCGAGCTCATAATAATCCTTCGGAGCACCCAGGCCGTAAATGCAGGAAACGCTGGCGACAATAATGACATCCCGCCGTTCCAGGAGGGCGGCGGTGGCGGAATGGCGCAGTTTATCTATTTCATCATTGATGGAGGAATCTTTTTCAATGTATAGATCGCGCTGGGGAACATAGGCTTCCGGCTGGTAATAATCATAATAACTGATAAAGTATTCCACCGCATTGTCCGGGAAATACTGTTTGAATTCTGAGTATAGCTGGCCGGCCAGGGTCTTATTCGGTGCCATGATCAAGGCAGGCCTTTGCACCGCCTGTATGACCTGGGCCATAGTGAAGGTCTTACCAGAACCCGTTACCCCCAGGAGAACCTGTTCCTTGAAGCCCTTCGCCAGTCCCGTTACCAGGCTCTCTATAGCTTGAGGCTGGTCACCGGTGGGCACATAATCAGATGCAATTTTAAACGGCCGCTCACCGCCTGCATAGATTCTATCCGTTTCTTTCACGCGCCATACCCCTGATGATCGACTTATCTCACTATAGACTACACGAACATTTGTTCTATGGCAAGCCCTGATCCGAATTTAGCAAAATCATGGAGCCGGATTCAGCTGAGGCAGCAGCAATTCCACCGCCTTATCCAGCTGTTCGTCGTTTTCAGTTGCGATATTCGCTGCGACTTCGTAATCAGGGTCGATTCCCTTGCGATCGATATCCCGCCCGCCAGGTGTCAGGTACTTTTCAGTAGTTATCTTGAGCGCGCCGCCGTTGGACAGCTGGAAAATGTTTTGGATTACTCCCTTTCCAAAGGTCTTCTCGCCAACTAAAACAGCCCGATCATTATCCTGCAACGCCGCGGCCAGGATTTCCGATGCACTGGCGGAAAATCCATTGGTAAGAACCACCATGGGCAAAGTGCAATCATTTGACTGGCTCTGGCCGGTATGGACCAGCTGCTTGCCCTGCGATGTCACCTCGCTGACAATATCCTTTTGACCCAGAAAGAGGTCGGCAATCTCCAGCGCAGCATCAAAATCGCCTCCGGTGTCATCCCGCAGATCCAGCACCAGGGCTTTGACACCCTGGCCGTTCAATTCGCCCAGCGCTTTTTCAACCTCTCGTCCCGATTCAGAATGGAACTGGGATAAAGCGATATAGCCAATTTCGGGATGATTTTCCAGCACTCTGGAGCTAACCGTGGGTACGTCAATGATTTGCCGGGTAAGTACAAATTCCTTTTCGACCTTTTCAATATTCTGATATATCTGCAGGGTTACCTGGCTGCCCGGTTCTCCCCTGATCATATTGACCGCCTGGTCCTGATCCATATCGGATGCTTCTTTGCCGTCAATTTTCATAATCAAATCACTGGATTTCAGTCCAGCCTTTTCTGCTGGAGTGTCCTTGATCGGTGCTGCAATATACAGGCGCCCTTCCCGGTCCTGCACAATATATATGCCAATGCCGCCGAATTGCCCCTGGTAATCCTGCTGCATATTTTCCCATTCGTATGCGTTCATATACTGGGCGTAGGGATCACCGGTGGAGGAAACAACGCCGTTCAATGCGCCATCAAACATTTTGCCGTTGTCCAGGCTGTACATTGAGAAACCGTTGATCAGGCTGAAAACAGTGCTCACTGTACTGATATTCTGATAGTTGTTAAATGCCAGCACCCCGAAAACAATTAACACCAGCAGGCCAAATATAGCCAGGCCGTTAATAATCCCTCGTACAATCCGATTCTGTTCCATATATGCTTGGTCACCTGTCTCTTTCACAATTATTCCGGCATTCTTTTCAGCCTCATATATCATACAACAATTGCCGGCGTAAATGAATGTTCATTGTTCTCCCGGGAACACCCGCGCTGGTTTGGGTTAAAAAGCCGGCCACACTCGTTGAGCTGGCCAGCCACTATTTGATATGATTGAATTGCCTGGGGAAGGCCTAGGGATAAAATCCATCCGGGGACACACCGTTAGCTTACCGGGAAAATTTTACCGCACAGGAGTTGAAATCATGATAAGAGTTGGAATTGACAGGCTCCAGCCGGGCATGACCATAGCCCGCAAAGTATGCAACTCTGACGGCCAGATTCTGGCGGCAGCCGGTGCGGTGGTAACTCCTGATTATGTTCAGTTCCTTAAGAAACTCGGTATAGCTTCAATATATGTCAATGACAGCTGGCCTGATTTAAATGAGATAAAAACCGGCCTGCCCAATGTCATTTCTGATGAGACCCGCCTGGAAACCATGCGTTGCGTGAGGGATTCCTTTCATGATGTCACCCAGTTCAGACGTATTGATACTTCCATGGTCCAGCAAACCGTCAGCCAGCTCCTGGAGGAAATCATCGCCACCGAAATTATTCTGGTCAACCTTGCCGATATCCGGGCCTTTGACGACTACGTTTTCGCCCATTCGGTAAATGTGGGTCTGCTGGCTATTCTCATGGGGATTAACCAGGGGTACTCTAATGAAAAGCTGCAACACCTGGGTGCTGGAGCCCTTCTCCACGATTTGGGCAAGATCTTTATTCCTGAAGATATCCTTAACAAACCTGATGACCTGGACCCCGAAGAGTTTGAGGAGGTAAAAAAACACTGCCGGGACGGGTATGAAATATTGCGTGAATATGAAGAGCTTTCCGAGTCTGCCAGCATCATAGCCCTGCAGCATCACGAGCGTTCCGACGGCCAGGGCTATCCCGGGCAGCTCAAGCATGGCGATATCCATGAGTTTGCACGTATTGTCGCCGTGGCCGACGTTTACGACGCGCTCCTGGCCGACCGCCCTTACCGGGCTGCCTACAGCCTCAACCAGGCTATTGCCATAATCCAGCGCATGTCCGGCAGCCAGCTGGATCCCGTTTGTGTCGACTCTTTGCTGGCCAATGTGTCGGTTTATCCGCCTGGCAGCCTGGTCGAACTGAACACCGGGTCCATAGCCATGGTCTTGAGCTCCAATAAAGACCAGCCAGACCGCCCGGTTGTAAAAGTCCTGTACGATAAGAGCCGGCAAAAGCTGGACAAGCCTCATCGGGTCGACTTGACTCCCTATCCGTCCGTAATGATCAAACGCTGCCTGAACGAAGAAGAGTGCCAGCTCTATATGAGCGGCCGATAAAAGAGGGGGATAATTATGAAGAAAAAGCCTTCAGCTTCTATCGCGGTAGGTCTGGCGCTGTTTATGCTGGCAGCGGTCCTGGGCATGACCTCTGAGCGGGTTATTGCCGCTGATCAGGGCATCAGGGTGGTAATCAACCAGGAAGAGGTCATTTTCCCTGATCAAGCTCCGTATGTCAGCTCCAATGGTTCGATAATGGTGCCAGCCCGCTTTGTAGCGGACAACATGGGTATTGAACCAGTGTGGCACCAGGAGGATCAATCTATAGCCCTTGATTTCGGTGATCCGCTAATAAAAATGCAAGCCGGCAGCGGCGAAGCACTGGTCAATGGAACTCCCCGCACGCTGGTCAGCCCTCCCGAGATATTAAACGGCCGGTTTTGCATCCCTTTGCGCTTCCTTTCTGAAGCCCTGAACCTTGAAGTAATCTGGGATTCCGCCGGCAATGCTGCCCTGCTGAACGGAGAACTGCCTGCCGCTCCACCCGAACCGGATTCATTCCTTGATACGGTTGATGATTATTATGACCAGCCCGCTGATGACGGTTCAGAAGCGCAGTCAAGCGTTCCCAGCCTGGGTCCCAATGCCTCGTTAAATGGTTATCGCCTTTTCCCTGAGGACAATCCCTGGAACCAGCGCGTGGACGATTGGCCGGTTGATCCTGATTCCGATAAGATCCTGGAGCGGATGGGATTTGACAAGAGCCTGAAAGCTGACTTCGGTTCCAATTGGAACGGCGGTCCCTTCGGCATTCCTTATATCGTTGTGGACGGTTCCACGCCCAGGGTTCCCATGATTTTTGAATACAACGACGAAAGCGATCCCGGCCCCTATCCCATTCCCGCTGATGCACCGGTTGAAAAGGGCAGCGACCGGCATATTCTGGTACTGGACCGCGACAACCAGCTTCTCTATGAAACCTATAATGCTTGGCCAGAGGGTTTGGGATATACTGCGGGTTCGGGAGCCATATTCAACCTGCGTTCCAATGCTTTGAGGCCTGTATACTGGACTTCGGCTGATGCGGCTGGCTTGCCTATGCTGCCCGGTCTGGCCCGCTATGACGAAGTGATCGGCGAAGGTAAAATCACCCACGCCTTGCGGGTTACGGTTGACGAAACCCGTCATGCTTTTGTAGCTCCGGCAACCCATTTCGCCAGTGACGACTACGATCCCTATCTCCCGCCGATGGGAGCACGAATAAGGCTAAAAAAGGATTTTGATACTTCCGGCTTTCCTTCCTGTGTGCAGGTCATTCTCGAAGGCTTGAAAACCTATGGCATGTATGTAGCCGACAATGGAGCCAGCTTCTATATTTCAGGAGCTCCTGACGCCAGGTGGAATGACGAAGAGCTGGCAACCATCAGGCAGGTGACTGCCGACAACCTTGAAATAGTGCAAATGGGCAAAATCATCACCGATTATTAATATCAAGGAGGCCTGGTTGTGACCATTATCGAGACACTGTGTGAAGCAGTATGGCTGAATACAATGGCAGCGCCGCGACCGGAAGAACTGGCCGGACGGGTCATCCTGCTTGATTTCTGGACCTATGGCTGAATTAACTGCCTGCATATCCTGCCGGATCTGGCATGGCTGGAAAACAAATACCGGGATAAACCTTTTCTGGTGATCGGTGTGCACTCGGCTAAATTTCCCGCGGAAAATCAGGCCGAAGGAATCCTTTCAGCCATCGCCAGGCATGAAATTAAACACCCGGTCATACACGACCGCGATATGCGCCTGTGGTCTATGTTCGGAATCAATTCCTGGCCCAGCTTCCTGCTGATTGGAGCTGACGGTGAGCCACTTGGGCGTGCTGCCGGAGAAGGCAAGGCTTTGCTGATTGACCAGGCGATCGCTAAATCCCTGGACCGTGGGTTGGCCGAAGGAACGCTGGCATCAACTCCTGCCGCGATTGAAATGATGCTGTTTCCGGATCCGCTCTTGAAATTCCCAGGTAAAATTGCGCTTGACTCCAGCGGCGAAAATATCACCGTAGCGGACAGCGGTCATAATCGCATTCTACTGTTAGAATCCCGCGGACAGTCAAGGGCTGCAGTCAAATCTACCATTGGAAGCGGACAAAGGGGATTCCTGGACGGTCCGTTGGAAAGAGCCGAGTTTAACTATCCCCAGGGAATATACTGGCATCAGGATACCTTGTATATAGCTGATACCGGCAACCATGCCATCAGGTCCGCTGATTTGAAGACACGAGAGGTAAAAACTCTGGCTGGCAACGGCGAACAGGCTCCCTGGATGTCACCGGGCGGTTATGGTCCTGCCAGCTCGCTTAATTCTCCCTGGGATTTGCTGCGTAATCGAGACTATCTATACATAGCCATGGCCGGCAGCCACCAGCTCTGGAGCCTGGATCTGAATACTCTGATCACCCGGCCTTTTGCCGGCAGTGGAACAGAAAACATTCTCGACGGCAACGCCCTGTCGGCCCAGCTGGCCCAGCCGTCAGGGATATGCTTTGGCAACGGCAGCCTCTATTTCGCTGACAGCGAAGCTTCGGCCATCCGCTCGGCCGGGCTGGACAACGGTCATGTGCGCACCCTGCTGGGTGAAGACCTGTTTGTGTGGGGGCACCGGGACGGCAGCTTGAACAAAGCCCTGATGCAGCACCCGCTCGGTATCGATTTCCACGATGACATGCTTTATATCGCCGATACGTATAACCATGCCATTCGAGCCATTGACCTGCGCAGCCGGACCGTGCAAACTCTTTTGGGAGAGGACGCGGCCTTCAGCAGGCAATGCTCCCTTGAAAACCAAAATTGTCTGCGCATCACATTGAATGAACCGGGCGATGTTAAATATGCCTCAAAACGGCTCTGGATAGCCGATACTGGCAACCATCTGATTCGCTGTTATAACCTGGCCAGCGGCCAGCTGGACGATCTGGAGATCGAATAAACAACTTAAAGTGAATGAAACATACCAAGGAGTGTGAATAATGCCTGCTGGAAAAACAACCATCCTGGCCATAATCCTGTCATTTTTCCTGGTATCTGGAACTGGAATGCTGCTGTTCGGGCACCTGAGCAACGCCGGTTTCGGCACCGGCTTCATAGCTGCGGCTATATTGGTTTTTCTCTACACCATTCTTCAGCAGCGCAAATCCGAACAAGCTGGAGAAGCACCGGCTGGAAACGCAATAAGCATTGCCGGCCGAGCCGCATACAGCACCGTGGCTCTTTCATCGGCTGGAGCATGCTTTCTAGCCATTGCGGCCTCTGCTATGCAATGGGAAGTGAACCTGGATCTTTTCAAAACACTCGGAGCGCTTGCTGGAAGCCAGTTTTTTATCTTCATATGGCTGTTTGTCTATTACCAAAAATCACTGAAGGAGCAATAATATGCGAAAATCATGCATGCTCCTGATGCTGCTGACTGTGATGTTGCTGCTTCCTGCCAATCCGCTGCTGGCGGTCGGGCTGTCCATAGACGGAACTCCACGCACTTTCATGCCTGAACCGTATATAGACAAATCCTCGGTTATGGTGCCTTTGCGGGCAGTAATGGAGTCCATGGGGGCAACGGTCAGCTGGAACAGTGTTAATTCCAGTATTGTCTGCACACAGGGACCGCGTGAGATGGTCTTCAAGCCCGGAAGTGCGGTTGTGTACTGCGATGGACAGAAAAAGGAGCTCCCGGCAGCTGTTACCTTGCAGGGCGCCGCCTATTTCATGCCAGCCAGAGCCGTGGTTGAAGCCATCGGGGGAACGGTTGAATGGCGCAACAACGGAGTAGAAATAACCAGCGGCCCCGGTCATACCTTGCCTGGCAAACCCTCTCTGGAGTCGGCTCCCGGATTTCATGTATCAAGTTCCTCTGCAGCTCAGGGACACATGATGATGCTGTGGATGGAACCCTGCCTGGCTTCGGACCGGATAAGCTTCAGCAGCGATATCCCCGGAGTCAGCAATGAAGTATACGAACATGGTAAAAACCGTTTCAAGCTCATCGGGATTGAATCTGATGTGCCCCCGGCCAACTACAGCTACCGTGTCATTCTGGAGCGCCAGGGCATCCGGCTGGTCGATGCCGCAGGAATGTTGAGGGTTCAGGAAAGCGCTTACCCGGTGCAGAATCTCTGGGTGGACAGCAGCCTGGAAGCCTGGCGTGATCCCGCGCTGGCTGCGCTTGACCAGGAGAAGACCGCGAGAGCTTTAAGCACTTCAAGCCTTCAAGCCCTGTGGGACCAAACCTTCCTCCTGCCCTGCAGCGGGCCAATCACGACTGAATATGGCGCCCGGCGTTCAGTAAACGGCGCAGCACCTTATCCGCACTCTGGCATTGATATTGCTGCTGATTACGGCGTGCCGGTGAAGGCATCCAACCGTGGCCTGGTCAAGCTGGCTGCCATGCTTAACGCAACCGGAAATACGGTCATAATAGACCACGGTTGCGGTGTTTACAGCAGCTACTGCCATCTGGATGATATGTACGTGCAGGCCGGAGACGAGGTCGAGAGAAGCGAGACAATAGGTACAGTCGGTTCGACCGGGTTTTCCACCGGCCCCCATTTGCACTGGATAACCGGCGTGGATGGTAATCCGCTGGACCCATCAGTTTTCATTGACAATAATCCCCTGTGGGCTCTCAATTAAGGCCAGTGGTTAATGCCAGGCGCCTAATTGCTCCCGGCATTTTCCTCCAGAGAGCGGGGCAGCTCAATAATAAAACGAGTTCCCTGGCCCAGTGACGATTCCACATACATCTGTCCTTTATGATTATTGGCAATAATAAAATACGATACCGACAGACCCAGGCCAGTCCCCTCGCCCGGCGGCTTGGTGGTATAAAAGGGTTCGAACACATGCCTGCGGGTTTCCTCGCTCATTCCCGGTCCGTTGTCTTCGATTTCAAATACTGCCATGTCATCTTTATCATATGTTCTCATTATGATGCGCGGCACCCGTTGGGACAAATCCATCGTTCCGAAGGCCTGGGCTGCATTCTTCAGCAAGTTCAACGCCACCTGTTCCAATTCGGTCTCAATGCCGCAAACCGGTGTCTGTCTGTAATCATATTCCTTAATTATCTCAAAATGCCGGAAATCATAGCGCTTTCCCAGGTCATAGTCTCCGGAAGCCAGGTCCAGCGCATGCTCCAAAATAGGAGCCAGGCTGCACATGGATTTGTGCGAGTCGGTCTGGCGGCTGAACTGCAGCATGTTGCCCACTATCCTGGCAGCCCGAGTTCCGCTTTCGCGAATGCCATCCATAAACTCCAGAATCTGGCGCGCTTCCAGGTAGTTTCTCATTAGCTCCAGGTCCACTCCACACTCGCGGGCAGTTTTCATGTTTTTCGGGAGAGCAGGATCAAGGCGCCGGAAAACATTCTGTACGCCCTGCAAGATTCCACCCAGCGGATTGTTGATCTCATGAGCCATTCCAGCCGCCAACCCGCCGACAGAAAGAATTTTTTCAGTCTGAATCAGCATTTCCTGCATTTTGACTCTTTCGGTTATATCATCGATTCGCACTACCGCCCCCCGGCCTGAAGCAGCATCCAGAGGATATACAGTGATATCTGCCTGGCACATCCTGCCGTTCTCCATGGGCAATTCGCAAACTTCATTGCACAGCCTGCTCTCATTCAGGGTCCGGTTAACCAGCTGCAATACCACAGGCCATTTTTCTAATATATCATTGAGATTCCGGCCCATTGCATCACTGCGGGATATGCCCGAGTCTATTTCCGCCTGACGGTTCCATTGGGTTATGGAATAGTCAGCATTTATACTGCACAGGATTGACGGCATGTAATCAAAAATGTCCCGCAGCATTTCCTGTAAGAGGTTGTTTTTTTCCTCGGCTTGTTTGCGCTGGATTATACCCCACAGCCCACTCATGAGCAGAGTCAGCTGGTCAACATCGGATTCATGGTAATCACTGGACTTGTTAGCCACACCTATCAGTGCCGCTATACGATCACCGTCAAAAACCGGTACGCTTAAATGCCTGGTTATGGCCGGATGACCTTCAGGATAACCCTTCTTAACCGATGGATCACTATGTTCATAGTCATTGGTCATATGCGGGCGGCGGTGGCGCAAGGCTTCTCCCCACAGGCCTATCTCCGCCACGTAATAATAGATGGGTGCGTCAGATATACCGCATTCTTCCATGGTATCCCTGGACCAGCTTGCAATTTGAAGAACATCCTCGGTTTCATTTACAAACGCTATATAGCCCAGCGAGCTGGAAGTAATCATGATGCCTGACTCCAGGGCGAAATCCAAAATCTTATCAGTGTTTTCTCCTGCCATGACATACATTTCCAGCATGGTCTTCATTCGTTTTTCATCCTGCCTGCGCAGATCGTCAGCCTGTTTTTGCTGGCTGATGTCACGCAGGCATTCTATTGCTCCGCTGGGATTGCCGAAAGTATCATAGAGCGGGGTGGCAATGCCCTGTACGTATACTCCCTTGCCCCCGTTAAACAAGGGCACGAAATGATCGGCTATTACGACATTATCCACTATGCGCCAGTCATCATAGTATTGTTCGATCATATCCAGGTCCTGTTGCACTGCATCAACCAGCAAGGGGCGCTTCTGGCCGTAGAAATGCAGGCTGTATTCCTGGTCGCCCCGGCCCAAAATCATTTCCTTGGGAATGCCGCTCATAATCTCCATGGCGCGGTTCCAGGCAATGACCCGTTTTTCGTTATCGATAACCAGGGTGGCGTCAGGCAGAAACTCAATAATATCCTGAAGCTGGCGATTAATAATCTCCAGCTCATTTTCTGCCGTTTTCTGAGCGGTAATATCAAACAGAACCCCCTGGTAATTTCTAATCTGTCCGTTGTCATCCCGGCGTATCCAGGTCCGGTCGTCCACCCAGATGGTGTTTCCCTCGGAATCAAGAATGCGGTACTCCTGCCGGAACTCTTCCTTGCCGGCAGCCGTAAATTCCTCCACTTCCTCTCCGATTCGCACCAGGTCCAGAGGATAGACGATATCTGCAAATAGCAATCTGCGGCTGACAAAATCCTCAACCGAATAACCCAGTTGAACAATATTGTCAGAAACATATTCTACCGGCCATCCTGGTTCCAGCGTCCAGAGGAAGGCTATAGCCGGACTGTTGGAAATAATGGTGTTTAATTCTTCTCGCTGTTTCAATAATTCCTTGCGGGCATGTTCCGTTTCGTGCCGTTCGGTTACATCGCGGATAGATTCGATGGCTCCGACCACATTACCTGATAAATCGTAAAGGTAACTGGCCCGGCCCGATAAAATCCTGGGGATCCCTTTGACTTTAGGAACAGAGGTCTCAGTGAAAAGAATGTCATCAGCCCGGGTGATAAAGCTGTATTGTTCTTCTATTTCTTTATGGCTGCGAAAAACCAGGTCGATCAGAATAGGCCTGCGTTCCCCGTAGAACGGCAGGGCGTACTCATAATTGCCTTTTCCCAACATTTCAGAAGCCGAAATTCCGGTCATGGCTTCCACCGCCCGGTTCCATATGAGTACTTTGCCTTCCAGATCAATAGCCAGGGTGGCATCAGGCAGAAAATCAATGATATCGGCCAGTCTCTGCTGTGATTCTTTAAGCTCCCTTGCCGCTTTCTGCCGGTCAGAAATGTCTTCGAGGATAATCATGAGATAATCGAAGTTGCCTTCGCTGTCGCGGGCTACCTGGCCAGAAACCTGAACCGTAATAATAACTCCGTCTTTGCGGGCAAAATGCTTTTCCTCATGGATTATGTCGAGCTTGCCGTCCACCATGCTAGTGAACATCGCCTCTTCCCTGGCCAGTTCCTCGGGCGGAATCAGTTGCATCCATGATATCGCCTGCAGATCATCATTGGCATAGCCCATAATCTCCCGGAATCTTTCATTAGCATCTACCCACTGGCCCTTTGCATTAACTATGCCCACACCGATAACAGGCATTTCATAATACCGGCGCCACCTTTCTTCGCTGCGCTGAAGTGCTTTCTGAACCTGGCGGCTGGCTTCAACCTCATCCTGTAAGGAATAGGTCTGCTTTTCAACCAGCCTTTTTAACATGCGGTTAGAGCCAGCCAGAAACAAGCTGGCAAATAAAAGAATGGCCAGAAACGCCAGCACATATTCCGTGCTAATACCTGCCAGCATTGGGCTGGACAATACTGCAGCATAAATGGAACCGCCGCATGGCGGCAACAATAACATCGGCATTTTATAATTCCCTTCCACAGTATCCAATGCCTTATAATTCGCCTTATTGAAGCAAGGCTGTTGATCGATTATTAAAATGACGGTTTGGGTACCGGCAAAAATAAACAGAATTTTCGTTCATTTTAACACGAAAAGCTCAAAACGCGGAACAATACGCCACGTTGAAAATACCCGCCTAAAAAGCGAGTAAAAAGCATTTTATGATATCATTGACAGGCTTTATCGTCAATAGCATCTAGCCATCGGAAAAATCCTTTCTGTCATTCGCTATTCCGTCGCGCCGCTCTTCCTTAATCAAATTCACCAGCGGCAGCATGCCCTGAACCATCGCACCCTTGTCCATGTACATCTGGTTGTCAGCTTCGGCCAGAATATCCTCTGCGGCATGCTCGTTCAAGCACCCATGGCCATAACCCATTGACAGGCCCAGCTGCAGGTTGCTGCTGACATTAAATCTGGCAATGGTATCACGAATCCTTTCCATAACCTGTTTCACATCATCTTCTGTGCAGCTATGCAGAAAAATTACGAATTCGTCGCCGCCGATTCTTGCCACCACGTCATCGTCGCGCACCACGGTTTTTAATATCATCGCCGCTTTGCATAGCAGATAGTCCCCGGCCTTGTGCCCCAGGGAGTCATTGGTCACTTTAAGATTATCCAGGTCGCACATGATGATTCCCAGGCACTCATTCGAGTCTTGTGAATCAAGGCTCTGCATCTGTTCTTCGAAAAATGCGCGGCTGTATATGCCCGTTAGAGGGTCGTGCATGCTAATTGACTTCAGCTTGGTGATCACGATATTGGCAGCCTCGATAAGTGATTGAAGCTCCACTGCTTCTGACTCTACCGGAACCCCGGCTAAAACCAGCTGCTCGAACTGATCATCGGCCAGGGCACGCATTTGCTGTTCCAGCCCGGCCAGTGATGCTACTATCGGCTGGGCCAGGTAGCGGCTGAAATAGCGGGCGGCATACATCAGGACCAGAATAAGAAAACAGCAAGCAGCCAGGATAAGAAATTCTGCTAACAGGAAAAACTCCGGATCGGTGCTGATTTTAACCATGCCCGCCTGCAAGCCGTCATTATCCCGGATGGGATAATATGAAGAAAATGACCAGTTCCTGTATAAATACGCGGCCACAGAAAAGCCTTCCGTATTGCCATCGTGTTGCGCAGCTTCCTTCATCGCGGGAATCAGAAAGACGCTCTCGCTTCGGTTGCTAAATATTACCTTGTCCCCGGCATATATATCTATAAACACAATCGGTTTGCGAAGCACGATCACGGCATCGCTGGTCTTTATATCCATTCCTTCAACGGTAAGCTCTTCAGTCCAGTCTCTGAAAGCCTGGTTTTCAGGTTTCAGGTCCTGGAACTCGTGGACGCCCATTGACTGAACAAAGCAATCTGAACTTAACTCCCGGGACAAGCTATTTCCAGTTTGATTGCACATAGCTGTACCGAGCATCTTAAATCCGCTAGCGGTAAACAAAATCACTATTATTGCAAAGAACAGCGTGGTCCATTTGAATACGGCAAATAGCGATTTTTCGGCTTGCTCACGCAGTGAGGACGGTTTCTCCGCTGTCATTGCATTACTCGTCTCCCATTAGTTTTTGGATAAACGAACCCAGGACAGCCGGATAGTCGATCTCGTACTGCTCGCTCATTTCTATCCATCGCCCTTCTTCTTTCATCTCACCGTGTCCGAATGGAACGCCTTTCTTGAAGAACCCCTCATAAACCAGGGTCCCATCCCGTGTATAATATTTTCCTTCCCCTGAACGCAGGCCGTTTTTATAACCGCCTTCATGCTCAACGGAACCATTTTCGTAGTAACTGGCGCCCTGCCCGTCGCGCAGGCCGTTTTTCCATTCCCCATCGTAAAATATGGTGCTGCCATCCACATAATAAAGAACATGATGGCCGTTATCGAAATCAGCCGCCAGGGGGCTGTCGTTTTTCCAAAATCCATCGTAGAGCAAACGTCCATCCAACGAATAATACGCTCCCCGGCCATCTCTCCATCCCATCTGCATCTGCCCTTCGTAATACAAAGGCCCTTCGCAATAATACATTTTGCCGCTGCCGTTCGGGGTCCAGTCCCCGGCATGATTGATTGTTCCCCATTGGCCGGGTATAACCTCACCATCCCATAACAGCTTGCCGTCATTGTAAAACAACTGCCTCTTTTCAGGAGATGCGATTGCAGAATTCACCTGAACATCCGGCTGCCCCGCCTGCGGTTTCTCACATCCTGACAGCAGAAGACAGCATCCTATAATAAGTACAAACAAATAGCGGGCTGCAACCAGCATCCGAGAACTCATTTCCGGCAAGCATCCTTTCAGGCGAACCGCTTATGCGGCAAGCTCCCTGATTTAATCGAGAGCAATCATCTAAAATTATATTATTTATAGTACCATAATACCGGCTGTATAAAAGCTCATCTTAATCTTCCCGGAGCAAACCGCCCTGCAGATCAGAATTCCAGCCAGTTAATAATATCTTTATAATTCATTAAGGCGATATTAAACAAGGATGTGTATGATAACAATAATAGTTTTTACTCTGGAGGAAATCATGTCCTTTTTTACCGAGCATCGCTCATTGAAATACAAGCTAACACTGTCTCATCTATCTATGATAGCCATACCGGCCGCCCTCATCTTTCTGACTCTTTTTGCATGGTCCAGTATGGACGCATACACTGCTTATTCTCCAGAGGAGCAAAAAGGCATGGCGGCTCCGGTGGGCAAACTGCTGGATAACAGCCCGGCCCTGGCGGAACTGGAGCGTATCAGCAATGATCACCCCGACCTGCTGCTTGATCCGGTATATATGCAGAGCTTCGCTTACCTCTCCAGCCGCGGAGTATTCCTGGCTGTGACCAGGGAAGACGAAATCGCATTTCAAAGCGAAGGATTGATCCAGGAGACTCCGCATAACGATAAATCGCTTTATGACAGTCTGTTTCATAACGACTCCGCTGATGACAGCAATCCTTACCGGGATTACATGGAGGTTCCATTTCAGAAGCTCATTTTTTCGGACGGCAGCGAAGGGCAGCTCCACATTCTGCTTACCAAGCCGCAGCGGCCGGGTAATAATGATCGTGAAAACGTGCTGATTGCGATCTGTTTTGTTGCTGTCCTGATCAACGTTTGGATTAGCTATCGAACCGCAAATGGCATAATCAAGCCGGTTCAGCTCTTAAACCAGGCCACCGGCGAAATAGCCCGGGGCAATCTTCAGCATACCATTGATTATCGGTCCAGTGATGAGATTGGCGAGCTGTGCAATTCATTCGAAGTGATGAGGGAGCGGTTGAATGAAGCCGAAAACCTGCAGCAGCATTATGAAATGAATCGCAAAGAGCTGCTTGCCAATATTTCACATGATCTTAAAACACCTATAACCTCGATTAGAGGATATGTACAGGGCATTCAGGACGGTGTGGCCAACACTCCAGAAAAACTAGCCAAATACACCCGTACCATATACACAAACGCTCTGGAAATGGACCGCCTGATTGACGACCTGTTCCTTTTTTCCCGTTTGGACTTAAAACAGCTGGCTTTTGATTTCGAAGCCGTGGATATCGTGCAGTACATGCAAGACTGCGCTGAAGATAAAAGCTTCGAACTGGAACAAAAAGGCATCCGCCTGGAATTCGAAAACCTTTTCACCAGTGGCGCCATGGTTGTGGCAGACCGCCAGCGGCTGAAAAGAGTGATAAGCAATATACTCTCCAATGCAGAGAAATACATGGGACCGGAACAGGCCATGCCTGTTATTAGAATCATTCTGTCCGAAAACGATGATACTGCTGTGGTGGAAATTCGCGACAACGGACGGGGAATGGCCGATGATATTCTGCCGCACATTTTTGAACGCCATTACCGTGGTGAAAGCTCCCGCAGTCGTCCTGGAGGTGGAAGCGGTCTGGGTCTGGCCATTGCCCAGCAGATCGTCGAAGCCCACGGAGGGATAATCTGGGCTGAAAGCCAGGAAGGCAACGGCAGCAGCATCCTGTTCAGCCTGCCCAAAGCAGGCGATAATGCCGATAAACCTGTAGAGTCCGCATATTCTGAAAGTGAGGGAGAATAATCGTGAAACACATCCTTATTATCGAGGATGAACTTAATATTGCCGAACTGGAGCGCGATTATCTGGAAATCGAAGGTTTCCAGGCTTCGATCGAACAAAATGGCCATCTCGGGCTGGCTCGCGCCTTAAGCGAAAATTGGGATCTCATCATGGTGGATTTAATGCTGCCTGGTATGGACGGTTTTGAAATTTGCCGCACCATCCGTCAGTCTTCCGGCGTTCCGATCATAATGATATCCGCCCGGAGTGAAGATATTGACAAAATCCGCGGCCTGGGCCTGGGAGCTGACGACTACATCACCAAGCCGTTCAGCCCGGTTGAAATGGTGGCACGGGTTAAAGCCCACATGTCGCGTTACCAGCGCCTGGTTGGCAGCCGTCAGGAAAACCACGAAGACATAAAGATTAAAGGACTGTTCATTAATAAAGCCGGGCACCGGGTATTCCTCAACGGAACTGAACTGGCTTTTTCCGCCAAGGAATTCGATCTGCTGGTGTACCTGGCTTCCAATCCCAATATTGTTCTGAGCAAGGAGCAAATATACACCCGTATCTGGGGCGAAGATGCGGTGGGCGAGCTTACAACCGTGGCCGTTCATGTTCGCAAGATCCGTGAAAAGATTGAAAACGACCCATCCAATCCAGAATACATTGAAACCGTATGGGGGGCTGGCTACCGTTTCACCAGTCCATAGAAAATAGCGGGGAGGTAGGATAATCAACCGTCATAAGGCAAGCCAGATTTGAAGCAATTTCGTAAAAATAAAAAGAGGGTGTTCACGTGTCTACTGAAAATAAAAATAAAATCACGAGTTTTCTGAAAAAGTGGCGTAAGCCTCTGATAGCCTTGCTGGTAATTCTTGTTCTTGGCGGAGCGACAACATATTACATGAAAAAAAGCTCTACCAAAGTCACCTATCAGACTGCTGAGGCGGCTAAAGGCGACATAATCGAAACTATAGGCACTACCGGCACAGTGGAGCCGATCCAGGATGTTTTCCTGACTTTCAAATCCGGGGGTTATGTCGAAGCCCAATACGTCAAACTCGGAGATACGGTAACCGTGGGCCAGCTGCTGGCCGAAGAACGTGCTTCCGATCTGGAAGCATCGCTGCAGCAGTCCAGCGCCAGCCTGTCCAGTGCCCAGGCCAACTACGACAAGCTGCTGGCCACACAGGGCCCGGCAGTTGCCCAGTCTGAAGCCCAGGTGCTCCAGGCCAAAATCAACCTGGACAGCGCCGCCGATACTCTCCAGCGCAACCAGCAGCTCTATAGCGCTGGTGCAGTTTCGTCCAACGACCTGGACTCCTTCCAGAAGGCCTATGACCTGGCCAAGGTCCAGTATGATTCCGCCCAGGCCGGCCTGGAATCAATCGTAGCCAGCAATCCGCCATCGCTGGCAGTTGCCGAAGCTCAGATCCAATCGGCATCAGCTTCGTTGCAGACCGCTTCGAACAATCTCGACGATGCGGTGATGATTGCTCCTTTTGAAGGTTATGTAGCCCTGATTAACGGCAATGTCGGCCAATGGACCGGCGGCGGAGCTCCACCCGTAGGCACTGCCGCCACATCGCAATTCGGAATTGAAATATCCTCCCGAGATTTGCAAATGTCCGCCGAAATTAACGAAGCCGATATCGCCGCGGTTGCGGTGGGTCAGAAGGTCGATTTCACCATCGACGCCTTTCCCGATATGAAATTTACCGGCCGGCTGACTGCCATTGCTCCCAAGGCAGTCGCTTCCAACAGTCTTCAGGTGTATAAATGCACCCTTTCCATCGACGACTGGAGCTTGCTGAAGAGCGGCATGCCGGCCTCAATCAATATTCATACCGATTCGGCTGAAAACGTCATTACCATACCCATGTCGGCAATTACCTACGCAAAAAGCTATTTTACAAATAATAACGTGACCATGCAGCAGACATCATCCAGCAGCAACGAAGATTCTGAATACATTGTGGTGCTCAACAACGGCACTCCCGAGGTTCGGGAGGTTGTAACCGGCCTTTCTGACAATATCAACGTGGAAATTAAATCCGGGCTGCAGCAAGGGGATCAGGTCATCATTGGCGATTCCACCAGCACTACATCAACATCAAAATCGAAATCAAATGGAAATTCTGGCGGACCGCCCATGTTTTAAGGAGGCGCGACTAGTGGAAACAGCTACCGGCAAGCCCCTGATAGAATTGAATGATATTAAAAAAGTATATCCTATGGGCGATGTCGACGTTCATGCGCTCCGCGGAGTCGATTTAGACATCGTGAGCGGGGAAATGCTGGCTATTATCGGTCCCTCCGGTTCTGGCAAGTCGACTTTAATGAATATTATAGGTTGTATGGACCAACCCAGCGGAGGTTCCTATCATCTCGACGGGCAGGATGTAAGCAGCCTGGACGTTAAGGCTCTGGCCCGCATCCGCAATGAAAAACTGGGCTTTGTTTTCCAGCGCTACAATCTGCTGGCCCGCACCTCGGCCCGTTACAATGTCCAGCTGCCGCTTTTTTATGCCGGACAGTCGGGAGCGGAAGTGGAAAAAAAGGCTTTAGCAGCTCTGGACATGGTCGGCCTTAGCGCCCATGCCCATCACCGCCCCAATCAAATGTCCGGGGGGCAGCAGCAAAGAGTGGCCATAGCCCGGGCTATGGTTGGCAATCCCCTGGTTATTCTGGCCGATGAACCCACCGGGGCTCTCGATACAGTAAGCAGCAATGAAATTATGGAGATATTTCGCCGAATGAACCGGGAAAACGGAGTGACGGTAATCATAATTACCCATGAAATGGAAGTAGCCCGTTATTGCCAGCGGCAAATCCACATCCGGGACGGTAAAATTATAGATGATGCGCCCATAACCGATCCAGTGCCGTTTTGCCTGGAAGGTCTATAAGGAGGCAGGAATGAACATGTCAGTTAAATTCAGCGTACTGTCAGGATTTGCATTTAGAGCGCTGCGTGCCAATAAAATGCGTTCCTTTCTTACTATGCTGGGAATAATCATCGGTGTTGGCTCGGTCATAATCATGATTTCCCTGGGCGAGGGCATGCAGGAACAGGTTCTGGGGCGCTTCAGTTCAATGGGCACAAATATTTTGACCATATCTCAAGGAGGGGAACGACAGCGGGGAACCACGGTCACCGCTGGGAAAAGCAGCCCCCTGACCTTGCAGGATGCAGATGCCCTGGCCAGCATCTCTGGAGTTACGCAGGTTGCCCCTGTAGTCAAGACTTCATCACAGGTGACCTATGGTTCCGGTAATTGGACCACATCCATAACCGGCACCAACTCTGCCTACCTGGCTATGTCTTCACTGTCCATCAAACAGGGGCGCTTTATTAACGAGGCGGAAGTTCAGAGTTCGGTAGCCGTGGCAGTGCTTGGCCCTACTACCTATCAGAACCTTTTTGGGGCCGGAGTAAACCCCATCGGCAAAACCATCCGCATCAAAGGAGTATCCTTTGAGGTTATTGGCTTGCTCTCGCCCCTGGCTTCATCCGGTGATGTCAGCGATCAGGATGATATTATCTATATCCCGGTTACTACGGCTCAGACCCGGCTGCTGGGAACAGCCAACCAATCGGTTGATTCCATACAGATTCAATGTCAGAGCACTGATAAAATTGATGCTGTCCAGGCATTGGCCACCAGCCTGCTCCGCACCCGCCATCGTCTGGCTGAGGCCGCTTCAGATGATTTCCGGGTTAGAAACATGGCCCAGATGCTGGCTGAGGCCGAAAGCGTGACTACCACCCTGACTCTTTTCCTGGCAGGAATAGCGGCCATATCTCTCATTGTTGGGGGAATCGGGATTATGAACATCATGATGGTTTCGGTCACCGAGCGAACTCGTGAAATTGGGGTACGCATGGCAGTAGGAGCCAACCGCATAGACATTCTGGCCCAGTTCCTTTATGAAGCCATTCTGTTGAGTCTGGCCGGTTGTTTCATCGGCATAATTTTGGGTTTTGGCGGCGGCCAGATATTTGCCAGCATAAGCGGGTATGCAATTCCCATGTCCTTAACTGCGATGGCGCTGGCGGTCGGCTTTTCGTCTTTGGTCGGGATTGTGTTCGGCTATTACCCGGCGCATCGGGCTTCAGCCCTTAATCCCTCCGAAGCCCTGGGTTACGAATAATTATCAGTTAAAACGTACAGCGGGCTGCAGGTTATCCTGCGGCCCGCTGTACGTTTTAACCCTCTTTCGAAGCCCCTCTATATGATATAATGTGATAAATACCAGGGACTGCAATCGTCAGCATGTATTTCAAAATGTTAATTAAGCACCTGCCGCTGGCAGCTGACATTCTACGCTGTGCCGGGCATACAATCGCAGCCAGGCCTTCAGTTCCCGATTTTTCATCAACCACCCGGTATTATTTGATTGATGGAGGGCATTCATGAGCATCAGCCTGCTTATTCTCGACGACGAAGACCTGATCCGGGAATCTTTAAAAGACTATTTCGAAGACATGGATTGGGATGTGGTGGCTTTTGCATCTGCCGAAGAAGCCCTGGTCCATATCCATAGTTTTGAGCTGGATTACATTACGGTTGATTTACGTCTCCCAGGAATAAACGGCGTCGATTTTATACTCCAGGCTCACACCCTGCAACCTCACACCAGATTCGTGATATATACCGGATCTATAAACTTTGCCTTAAACGACGATTTACGCCAAATCGGAATAACTGAAGAAAACCTGATTCACAAACCAGTTCTGGAGATGCATGAAATTTATCTCGCACTGGTCCGGCAAAATCCTGAAATGAATAGTCTTGCTGAATAAAGGCGGTAAATAAATTGGAATTAAACCGAACATATGACATGGAGGGAGAAATCAGTATTGGAATGCATCGGCAAGCATATCCTGGTAATTGATGACGAAAAAGCCATTCGTAAAACTATATCTGACTATCTGGAAGACGAAGGCTGTTTCTTAACAGAAGCGGCCAATGGTGCCGAAGGATTGGAGCTTATCCGCAAATCGCCGCCGGATGCGGTCATTGTGGATTTGAACATGCCGGTTATGGATGGCTTCTCCTTCATCAGTCATATGAGCAATGAATTCCCGGAAATTCCGGTAATAACCCTTTCCGGAATCGGGGTGCTTGATAAAGCTGTCGACTCCATGCGCAAAGGAGCCTGGGATTTCCTCTCCAAACCCCTGGTCAGCATGAAGGTTCTGGTGTTCACATTAAACCGCGCGTTTGAACGGGCAAGCTTGCTTCGTGAAAACCGCTTGTATAAGGAGCACCTGGAACAGGAAGTGGATAAAAAAACCCGGGAAGTATTAGCTCTTAACCAGGAGATAATAACCACCCAGCAGGAGATTATCATGCGCCTGGGTGATGTGGTGGAAACGCGCTCTCATGAGACTGGCAATCACGTTTTGCGGGTTTCGGAATATGCTCATCTGTTATGCCGCCTGGCTGGAAAAAATGAAGAAGAAGCGCTAGCCATCAAGCTGGCTTCACCTATGCACGATATCGGCAAAATCGGCATTCCTGATATAATCCTGAACAAGCCCGGGGCCCTGACTTCCGAAGAAAGAGCCATTATTGAAACACACACCACCATTGGTTTCAACATTTTTAACCGTTCGACCCTGCCCATACTCAAGCTGGCGGCAGAAATTGCGCTGTATCATCACGAACGCTGGGACGGAACTGGCTATCCCCGCCGGTTAAAAAATGAACAAATTCCCTTCAGTGCCAGAATCACCTGCCTGGTCGATGTTTTTGATGCTATTTCCCATAAAAGAGTATACAAGGGAGCCTGGGGCCTGGATAAATCCGCTGCATTCATTGAAGAAAACTCGGGAGGGCTGTTTGATCCAGAACTGGTCAGGGTATTTATCAGCAACCAATCCTGTTTCCTGGATATATACCACCGTTACGAAGAATAGGCCCGTTCAACCACACGTTTTGAGGATTTAGCTGGACCGGCCTGTCAAATAATAATGAGGAGACCGCTTGATGAACTGGGTTGACCGGCATTATCAAAACCAGGCATATGCGATCCAAACACGGATGAAGGTGTTTTTTCCTTTCGTCTTGCTGTGCCTGCTCGGAACAGCTCTTTTTATTCCGGCCAGATCCTTTATTCCAGAAATCGAATTAAGCAATAGTTTCATAGCTATTGCCGTCCTGGTGCTCATACTGGTTTCGGTACTGGTGGCATACGGATACTACGATACTGGAGTGCGCATTTTAATTATCATGAGCCTGGCCGCCGCGGTTGCACTGCGCCTGGTCAACGGCGACACCGGTTCTTCAGCCATGATTGCCGATATATTTAAAATGGCAGTCAACCTGGTGATAATTCAGCTTTTTGCCATAAGCAAGCGCGATGTAGTGCTATTCTCCTGCCTTTCTGTATTGGTAGTCGCTTACAATCTTAATTACACTCTCAATCTCAATCCAGACTACTCGCTGTGGCATGTCGAAGTTATCCTTTCGCTTGCAGTCATGGGCATGACCCTGGCTGTTACCTTAATGGCCAGAATCCTATCCGATCGTATCGAGGCTGACCGGCTGTCAGCTGAAAATGCACTGGCGGAATCGGAAGTATTCTACCGGGCAATATTCGAGAATACCGGCACGGCATCGGTCATGAGCAGTATGGACGGTACCATGGTTCTGGTCAACAATGAACTGGTCAAGCTGACCGGGTATTCCAAGGAAGAAATGGAAAACCGCATGAAATGGCAGGAGGTTATTTGCCCGGAAGATTTGCCTCCCTTGCTGGAAGCACTTGCTACCATACCCCGCGATCCCCATTTGCCGCCCAGAAGATATGAGTTTCGACTGGTTGACAAACAGGGCAACACCCACTATATCATGGAAAGTGTCACCTTTGTTCCCGAAGCGGAACTGCACCTCAACGCTCTTCATGACGTTACCGCCCTGAAAAAAATCGAAGAAGAGCTAAGAAACAGCGAAGAGAAGTTTTCCAAGATATTCTATGCCAGCGGTCAGGCCATCTCGATCAGCCGAATTGATGACGGTACTATCATTGATGCCAATCCAGCCTTCGAAACACTCACCGGGTATTCGCGCGAGGAGGTCCTGGGGCTGGACGCTGCCCAGCTGGGCCTGTACGGGAATCCGGATGATTATGGCAAATACCGCAATATAATTGCTGCCGGCGGCTCCCAGCTCTTCGAAATGCCTTTTATGCACCGGGATGGCAGAGTACGCTACGGACTGGTTTCAGTCGAAAAGATCTCCATGCAAGGGGAAAGCTGCCTCCTGGTCGTGGGGATGGATATCAGCGAACAGAAGAAAGCTGAAAAAGAACTGGCATTAAGAGATGAACAGATCCGGAGCATTGCGCACAACCTGCCAGGAGTGGTTTACCAGTTTTATGCCCGGAAGAGCGGCCAAATGGGTCTTTATTACGTCGGCGAGCGGGCCCTGGACTATTTTGGCATCGATCCTGTACCAGAGTCATTCTTCGAAAAATTCACCGCCCATGTGGCAGACAGCGACCGGGAGACATTCCTGGAATCAATTGCTCGGGCTGTGCAAAATGAATGCCAGTGGGAATATGAAGGCCGCGTGATTAAGGAAGACGGCGAGACCGTCTGGTTCCGCGGCATGTCCACACCGGTTAAAAGCGGAGACGAGATAGTATTCAACGGAATTTTACTTAATATTACCGAACAAAAAATGATCGAATTCCAGCGGGAAGAAGCCCTGGAATCGATGAAACAGAGCGAAGCCAAATACCGGATGCTGGCCGATCACGCCGGAGATGTCATCTGGACCCTGGACATGAACTGGAAAAGCACCTATATCAGCCCTTCGGTCGAGAAAATGCTGGGCTGGACGGTTGAGGAATGGCTTGAGGTGCCGCTGGAAGCATATATAACCCCGGAATCGCTCCAGGTCCTGAAGGAGCTTTTCGTACAAGAACTGGAGCGTCTGAAAAATCATTCCGGCGACCCTGACCGAATGGCGATGCTCAACATAGAACAGATCCGCAAAGATGGCAACAGATTCTGGACTGAAATGACCATAAGATTCCTGGCTGACCGGGATCGTCAGCCGGTTGGTATTCTGGGAATCACCCGCGATATAACCGAACGCTTGCATATGCAGGATCTGCTTATCCAGTCGGAGAAAATGCTGACCGTAGCCGGGCTGGCGGCCGGCATGGCTCACGAGATAAACAATCCCCTGGGAATAATCATGCAGAGTTCAGAAAACGCCTGGCGCCGACTGGCCGGTGATCTTGCCGCCAATCAAAGGGTGGCTGAACAAGTCGGATTAAGCTTCGAATTAATTAAAAAATATGTTGAGGAGCGCAAAATCGACCAGTACCTGAAATCAATTCACGACGCCGGTGCGCGAGCTGCCCGGATTGTCTCCAGTATGCTGCATTTCAGCCGCCAGGCCGAATCCCGGGTTAGCTATCTGGATGTCAATAATATTCTGGAGCATACGCTGGAACTTGCTGAAAACGATTATGATCTTGGCAAGAATTACGATTTCCGAAACATCCGGGTCGAGAAAAATTATTCCCCGCTTCCTAACATCCCCTGCACGGAGACCGAGTTGGAACAGGTCTTCTTCAACCTTTTTAAAAATGCAGCCCAGGCTATGAGCTCCAAGGCATTTGCAGGGGACATCCCCACCGTTAAAATAAGCACCTGGCACAACAGCCAATCAGTCTTTGTTGAAATTGAAGACAACGGTGAAGGTATGCCTGAAAGCACTCGCAAGCACATCTTCGAACCATTTTATACCACGAAAGAGCCTGGTTCCGGCACTGGCCTGGGCCTGTCAGTATCCTATTACGTCATCGTAAACAGCCACCAGGGACAGATTAGCGTTGATTCAGAGCCCGGCAGCTGGACCAGGTTTACGGTGGAGCTTCCTATAGAACGGAATCTTGAGGGATTGACTGAACCAGCAGATCGGTCCAGCTTATAAATAATTCTATTCTGGAACTCCCGGAATTTGGATTTGAAAAGCCCTCTCAAAACTGTCTTTTCGCCGTTGGCGCCTTTAGAAATAATTATCACCGTATTAAATAGGCTCCCATTGCAGTATTATAAGAATATCGGCCAATTATTTGGCATATATTCAGGAAGGAGAGGATGTTATTGACAATCAAAACCCGTTCGAAAGCTAGAATCGTTCCATGGGGGGCTATCTTCGTGTCGGTTGCATTGCTGGCCATGATGGCCGGTCCAGCGCTGGGCGCTTCCGGCATTCAGGTGCTGGTAGACGGACAGGAAATTAATTACGGTGATACGCCCGTGATTGCCACTGATGGCCATACCTACACCGGTGTTCGTTCCATGGCCCGTGCCCTGGGAGTGCCAGAAGACCGCATTAAGTGGGATGGGCCCACGCAAACTGTTAGCTTAAGCAAAGATAATACCATTGTAGTGCTGATTTTGGGCAACAAGGTTATGCAGGTCAATGACGGGATCGTTACTATGGACACCGCACCTTTTGCAACCAACGAAAGTATCTACTTGCCCGTCCGTTACCTGGCTGAAGCATTTGGATATACGGTGGAATGGAACGAAAGCACCCAGCAAGCGCTGATTAAATCCCCGGCCCCGGTAGAGCCGGCTGACGCAGCCGAATTGACTGAAGCTGATAGCGACAAAACGGTTACCATCGCGGTCGGCGAAAGAATAACCGTAGCCCTGGAAAGCAATCCATCCACCAATTACAGTTGGATCATGGCTCAAGGCCCGGATGCCGCCATTTTATCCAGTTCACCGGTTCAATTTGAACCCGGTGCGGTGGATGTGCCCGGAGCCCCGGGAACTGAACGCTGGGTATTTGACGGAGTGGCCAAAGGAAGCACCAGCTTCAGCTTGAACTACACCCGGCCCGGCTCCAATGAAATACCTGCAAAAATTTTCAAGCTCAATGTAGTCGTAGAATAGCAGTGCCTTGATGGCCCCTCTAAGTGAGGGGCCATTTTGCATGTATTGAAAAGCAGCCCGACTGAAACACACACACACATTCCTCCATATGCAGCAGGGGGAAATGCCGGGTTTATACTAATAATTATGTATACGTAATAATAACCCGTGATATAATTAGAAGAAGAAAAAAGCCAGAACCATAATATCCTGCATGCTGGTTAAAAGATTACGAAGGAGGGTAGTCAGGGATCATAGAGAGCAAAGAGCAGAGGCAGAGGAACACTACATAAAATAGAGAGAGGGGAAAAAGGCATGGATTTTAATTACACCCAGGAACAGATCATGTTGAGGGACTCGGTGAGGAAATTTTCGGAGAAAGAGATTGCTCCTCTGGTTAAAAAAATGGAAACCGAAAAGAGAACCATCTGGGATCTGGTTAAAAAGATAAAAGAATTAGGCTGGTGTGCCATCCAATACCCGGAGAAATACAGCGGTACCGGAAATAGCTATGTTGAGTACGTTATTATGCAGGAAGAAATGTCAAGGGTATACTGTTCAACCGCATGCACCATCTCCGTAAACGGCATGCTCGGGGCGAATATCATGAAATTCGCAACTGAAGAACAGAAAATGAAATTCGTTCCGGAACTGCTTCATGGCGACGGGATTGGCAGCTTCGCCTTTACCGAGGCAGCCACCGGCTCCGACCCAAGCGCTCTCCGGACAACATGTGTCCGTGACGGGGATGAATGGGTCATCAACGGAGAAAAGATATTTATCACCAACGCCACCCTGCCCGGCTTGATGGGCATATTCTGCAAAGACGTCGAAATGGACGGCAAATGCACCAACATCATCATACCCAAGGGCATCAAGGGATACTCCACCCCGAGAATTTATGAAAAAATGGGTATGCACGGGCTGGAAGTCTCCGATGTCGTATTGGACAATGTAAGGGTGCCTTATGAAAATACCACCGGCGGCGAAGCCATGCGTGGCAAGGGTTTCCAGGTGCTGCTCGGTTCAACCCAAATAGGCAAGCTCTCCGTCTGCGCCCAGGCCGTAGGCATGGGCCAGGCGGCCCTGGAAGCGGCTGTGCAGTATTCCAAGGAGCGGGTGCAGCGCGGCAAACCCATTGCCAATTTCCCGACCATCCAGTCATTGATTGGCGATATGGCGACCGATGTTATGGTGTCGCGTCAGATAGTCCTGGCTACAGCTTTTAAGGCTTCGCAGGGCATGGAACTGGCTGCCGATGCAGCAAGAACCCGGCTTTTCACTTCAGAAGCCTGCCACCGGGTTGCCAGCAAAGCCATGCAGGTCCTGGGCGCGTTCAGTTATACAACCGAGTTTCCAGTTGAGCGCATCTTCCGCGATGCCAAGCTGACCGAAATTTATGAAGGCGTTAACGAAATACAGCGCCTGATATCGGCGACCGACTTGCTGCGGTAACAATGCAAATTCTCAAAGCTATCGGCAAAGGGGTCATCCTTTAATTACGAATATCGGCCAGGCTGATATAAGAGCATCTAACGAAGCTTGCGGCAGGGGATAAACCTGCCGCAGCCTTCGTTTTATTTTTTTAACCAATTCAATAAATGGCCGGTATTATAACTAACGAACAATCTTGACTGTTACCGTTTTGGTAAGGTCGTTCCAGCTTACGCTGCCTCCCATGGCTTCGGTTAAAAACCGGGCGGGCAGAAAGATGTGCCCGTCTTGAGCAATCGGCTCGACGTCCATCTGGATATTCTTGCCGTCAAAGATCAGGATCATGCTGCCGGTGCTGCATCTGGCTTCTTTGCCAGCGGTTGTTACCAATGTGGCAGTGCCGGTGGCTCCATCCCAGAAAATATGGTCTTTGTCGTCAGGAATGCCGAGAGCTATGCCCAGGTATTTCTGGGGAATCAATACTCTTTCGTCCTGAACAAAAGGAACAGTATCCATTTCATGTGCCTCGCCATTTATATAGTAAGTGCTGGAACCAAGTGAAAATGTGGCCGTGTATTCGGCTTCGGGTTCTGATTCGGTTGATGCCGGCTGCTGTGATACAGTGGTTGACGGAGTAGTATATGAGTTCGTCCCTGGAGAATACTCATCCGTTGGCAGTGGCAGGGTCGTAAAAATCATGTCATCACCATAAACTGTACCGGCAGTATTAAGGCCTTTTATTCGGAAATGGTATACCGTTCCCGGGGTCAATCCACTGAGGCTGGCAGTCGCCGAAGATGCTGTCATGCCGCTGGCCGGATTTTCCAGCGCAGTTATGGTTGAGCCGTAAGCCGTTGTCGGGCCATATTCGAAGCTCACCGCGGTATCAGCGTTATTGGCGCTGACAGTCCCGTTAAGGGTAGCTCCGTAAAGGCTTAGCGCTGAAGCCGCATTGGTTTTAACCACCGGTGTGATGGCGGAAGTAGTAAATGACTTATCCTGGCCACTTGCCGATCCTCCGTCATTTTGCGCTATTACCTGGTAATGATATGTGGTATTGGGCTGCAGCCCCGTGACTACACCTGTTTTCGCAAAAAGCCCCTCCATCACTGGAGGGGCCGTCATTAAATCAATGGATTATATTTATATTGTTCCGTAGAATATCGTAATGGGGCGGGGTTTATCCCCGTCCCAGCGTACAGATATTTTCCCTGCCTTGAAGACGGCCTTTCATGCCACCCAGAATCCCCTTCCATTCTTCCTCATCAATTAAACTCAGATTCCTGATTGAATAATCTAATGAGCGAGTATAAAAAGGAACATCCGGTATCACATCATTAAAAATGTAGGCAAACAGCCGTTCTCCAGAAACCCATGCCGACAAAACTGCTGAACCCGGCGCGTCACTCATGAAGTAGTTTATAACGTAAGCTTTCGTATTCAAATTGGATTTCCCCGCTGACTTGTACGGGCTGTGAGACCAGGCTTCATCATATGGTTCTCCCAGAGCTTGCATTTTTCGATAGAATTCACTGATAATCAATTCTCTTTCACGCATAATAGCGGCGGCATTGGACTCCTGTTTGGGTTGGAGCTTCGGTCTCCTTCGGTTTTCGTTTTTCTTTGCTTCATTAGCCTGTTTTGAGTATTCCAGTCTCTTCATTTGTAGCTCAGTTGTATCCGGGAAATATTCTGCTGCCATTGATGACTCCTCCTTTGTATCTGTGACCATCCCCATTTGCTGCCCATTACAACACCCCGGCAACACAAAAGGGCCCTATATCATCAGATTGAAGATATAGAGCCCCATCGCCCATGCATTATATTTCATTAAGATCAATCTAAACCCCGTGGCTTCTTATGTCAACAAATATAGCCATGTATACGGTGTTCATGCTTAAACACTATCCGGCTTCTGCGGCGCTTGGTCAAACCGATTCCATAGATGAAAAAACATCCGGAAGCAGATATCTCACTTTGTGTTTGCTGAGCCCTGCTTGAGAATCATGTTTAGATGACTGCGTCAAGCTCTGCGGCTCTTTATTTCATGTCGATGTACTTGTCATTATATTTGTTGACATATTCGGCTGGAAAAATAAATCCCCTCCCAGACCGATGACATAAGCGAATCTCATCGTCATTGCAGCGAAACCGCTGACGGTGCCATATGGCACCAAATGTCGATGGATCGAATCAGGAGTATCACGGCTGATGAGCATCGACCAATCAACGTACAAAAGAAAAAGGTTTACCTGCGGCGGAACCAAATATCTGACGCCGCATGCATAAATGCCCGCAAGTACTGACTTTGTCAAAACGCGGGCATTAATCAATCGCGGCCTTTGCTCATAACGCGACGAAGGTGCAGTTCTGCACCGAATGCCGCAGGATCGAATCTGACACGAAGTGTCTGATGAGCCTCGGCGAACGCGTTTTCTCATCGGTCTGACTTTGTCAACACACTGTCCCCTCCATCATTGGAGGGGCGGATGTTTTCACTGGAGCCGATGGGCGGATTCGAACCGCCGACCTGCTGATTACGAACAATGGGATAAAATACCCTTTAGTCTATCCTGATGCCTTTGTTAATCACTTCTTCAGATAGAAAACTGCCAGGATAAGCTTCGGCCAGCTCTTCCCGGGAATAGGCGCGTGGTTCAACCATTAAGCCGGTCTTTTCAAAGATTTCCATCAGCATCACGGTTTCTTCAATGATATTATGCCCAAAGGACGGCGAAATCACCACTACGTCCACATCACTGAAACGCCTGGCTTCATTGCGGGCATAAGAACCATAGAGATACACCGAATCAACCGGAATACACTCCTTGAGTTCTGCCACCGCCTGATGAAGCCGTTCTATTACGGTTTCTCTTGAGACAGCCTGGTAGACGCTTTTTGTTGCAGCCATGTTACTATCCCATCATCCTTCTTTGCGCTTTTCAGCAATGATGTAAACCTCATCATTTTCCCTGGCTGAAACAACAATGATTTTCATCGTATCTTCCTCTCGGACAATCCGGTACACCACTCGCAGCCCCAATTTCTGAAGCTTGATCTTATAGTATCCCGTCAAAAATGTACCGCCTTTGTTTCCAAGAGGCTTACCATAGCCCCCTTCGGACCGGGGAAGCGGATTTTCGGAAACCTTATGAATAGCCTTCGCAACCTGAATCCGCTGTGAATGATCGAGATTGCGCAAATCCTCTGCGGCGGCTCGTAAATACTCGACTTTCCACATCTTAAGAAATATCCACGTCTTCACCCTCCAGGTCTGCGGCACTAATGCCCAGTTCGTGCATCACCTGTTCAGACGAGATGTAATCATCCGGTTTAGCGTTTGCAATCCGCTTTTCTGCCTCCAGGAGCAAATAATAGTCTTCCACGATTTCACGCATCGCCTCAAACGCTTCTGGAGTAATCAATATACAGGCTGGCACATTATTCTTGAGAACAATTTTCCAGCCGGTTTCTTTAACCTCATCAAATATTCGGCTCGCCTCTCCCTTGTTAAACCGTGAGATAGGCACCAGCGAATTAATAACATCCCCAATAGCATTTGAAGTATTGCGCACTAGTATCATCCCCATTTATTCATAATTCTTTTTTGGAAACCGAAAAGAATTATTACCGTCAACCACATTGTACAATATTGCAATAAATATGTCTTGATATTTATAGTTGTTCATATTGATCATTAAACATTCCCTATTATAAAAGCCCCTCCATCGCTGGAGGGGCCGTTGTTTTCACTGGAGCCGATGGGCGGATTCGAACCGCCGACCTGCTGATTACCGGGTCTTTGACAGTTGAATAGAAGAAAAAGCCTTGAAAAGCCCGACAGGGGCTTATTTTTTTGTCAATTTTACCATTTTGCTATTGAGTACAGTTGAGTACAGTTGAGTACAGCGGTATAATATAAGGGATTGGAGGTGTTTTGATGCGGTTGAAGGTTACTAAATCTAAAAATGCTGCTTCGCTTTATGTAATAAGGTCCACCTATGTGAATGGCGTTCATTCCTCCAAGATCGTGGAAAAGCTTGGCACGTACGCTGAACTCCTGGATAAGTTGGGCGGGCAAGATCCTTATGAATGGGCTAAAGAGTACATCGCGGAGCTTAACCGGCAGGAAAAAGAGAACAAGCGTGAAGTCCTGGTCAAGTATTCACCGGTCAAGATTATTGATAAAGGCCAGCAGCAGTTATTCAATGGCGGCTACCTGTTCCTGCAAAAGATCTATCACGAGCTCAAGCTTGATAAAATGTGCCAAACCATCGCTAAAAAATACAAGTTCTCTTTCGACCTGGACTCCATCCTATCCAGGCTGGTCTACGCCAGGATCATCTACCCTTCTTCCAAGCTTTCTACATACCAGGATTCCTCCATGTTCATGGAGCAGCCTTCGTTTGACCTCCACCAAATCTACCGTGCTTTGGAGGTTATCGCCAAGGAGGCCGATTTTATCCAGGCTTCCCTTTACGCCAACAGCCTGGCTGTTTCAAAGAGGAATACGAAGGTGCTGTATTACGATTGCACCAACTATTTCTTTGAAATAGAGCAGGAGTCAGGCATCAAGCAATACGGCTATTCCAAGGAGCATCGCCCCAACCCCATCGTCCAGATGGGACTGTTCATGGATGGGGACGGGATACCCCTGGCTATATATATTGGCAAAGGCAATACTAATGAGCAGCTGACTCTAAAGCCGCTGGAGGAAAAAATACTGTCCGATTTTAATTGCTCCAAGTTCATCGTCTGTACTGATGCCGGGCTCGCTTCCAATAGCAACCGCAAGTTCAATAACCAGGGCGACCGTGCTTTCATAACTACGCAGTCAGTCAAGAAGCTGAAGAAGCACCTGAAGGAATGGGCCTTAAGCCCTGAAGGCTGGCTCCTGCCTGGCGACAGCTCAAAATACAGTCTGGATATGCTTGATGAGGAGAAGGACTGGGAGAAGACTTTTTACAAGGAGCGCTGGATTGTGGAAGACGGGCTGGAACAGAAGCTCATCGTGTCTTTTTCGCTCAAGTACCAAAACTACCAGCGAAAGATCAGAAATGCCCAAATTGAGAGAGCCCACAAAGTCCTGGATACGAATCTGGGCAAGCTGAATAAGGTGAACCAAAACGACTACAAGCGTTTTATCAAGAAAACCAGTGTCACTTCAGAAGGAGAGGTGGCCAGCAAGGCGGTATATGAAATTGACAACACTGTCATTGGGAAAGAGGAGGCTTTTGACGGTTTCTACGCGGTCTGCACCAACCTTGATGGCGACGCTGCAACCGTTCTGGCGATAAACAAGCGGCGCTGGCGGATCGAGGAGTGCTTCCGGATCATGAAAACCGAGTTCAAAGCCCGGCCAGTGTACCTTAGTCGCGATGACCGGATAACGGCGCATTTCATGACCTGTTTTATCGCCTTGGTGGTATACAGGCTCCTGGAAAAGCGGCTGGAGGAACAATACACGTGCAGCGAGATTGTTCAGGGTCTGCGGGACATGAATTTTCACGAAATCAAGGGCGAAGGCTTCGTTCCAACCTACACGAGAACCGATTTCACCGACAGCCTTCATGATGCTTTTGGCTTCCGTACTGACTACCAGATACTGACCACTCGACAGGCGAAAAATATTTTTAAGGTTACTAAGTCTTAAGCAAACGTTACTCACTTTTTATTTGCATAAAGAAACCCCGCAATCCCCTATAATAGGTGCTTGCGGGGCTTTTTCGCCTTCTGCAAGTGTCAAAGACAGGATTGTACAATATTGCAATAAATATGTCTTGATATTTATAGTTGTTCATATTGATCATTAAACATTCCCTATTATAAAAGCCCCTCCATCGCTGGAGGGGCCGTTGTTTTCACTGGAGCCGATGGGCGGATTCGAACCGCCGACCTGCTGATTACGAATGAAACTATTTAGCAGTTTGCTATTATTCATTCTTTAATAAAGCCGCTAAAATCGTTAATATTGACTATGAAATATGCTGTAGACCGCTTGATATCGTTAAATTGTAGATAAATTATATTCCTGTCGCAATTAAAAATCAAGTTGTTGGTCATTTAAGGCCGTGTCAACTCTTCGTGGGTAACTCCCGCTAAATTTATTAAATTTATGTTTGATGATAATACATGCAAAATGTTTTGGATGCCGTTGCTATGGGACTTGGCTCGTTCCAGGCCTCCTCAAAAGAAGACTATGCTTCTCGTCTCCCCAGTCAGCCGGTCCCGCTCCAACTGGCCATCCGTGGCCAGGTTCGCGTTCCACGCTTCCTGCGTTCCACCGGCAGGACAGGGTTCGCCTTCGAAGAGTCTTCTAGTATTCGTCGGCAGTCACTCTCCAAGTGCCATAGCAACGTATATTCCATAAATATTGTGCTTGTCTGATTTCTTAAGTTGTTTACATCATAACAGCTGGTGAACTGACCAGTTTCTTCAATATCCGCTTAACCCAATCCCGGCCAGAATGTGGCCCATTTAGTACCGGCAGGTTTACATCCAGCCAGGTGTCCTGAACATTATGCTTTTTCTTGCTTCCCGACGATATCTGCCGGGCACGGGATACTTCGCCACGATTGATGTTTTTTCCTGGCTCGGCATAAGCGTGCAGTTCATCATTGGCTCGGGCTGCCAGCAGCCTGGCCATGTGGTCGGCTCCCCGGATTGTCCAACGACCACCTATGCGCTTCATGCGCCGGGCGATTGTATGTCTGACCTGGCCTTCTATTACCCCTAATCGCTGTTCCAACGGCAGGCGACTCAAACCATTCCAATTGTTTTCCAGATATGTCTTCAGTTCGTTGAGCCGCTTCTTTTGATCCTGGCTTTTAGCATTTTGCAGCGCCGTTTTCAATGCGGGCTCAAGGCCACCCCGGTCTAAATCGGATATACAACGGTTGATTTCTTTGTATGATGACTCACTGAATCGTAATGATTCTGTCAGACGCTTCTTCAAATGAAAGGGATCCAGGTGGTACTGGGAGCCTGGATACAGTTCTAAACCTTCCTTGATCCAGGCGGCACCATCGCCGCCGATGTGTACTTCACTACCATGTTGGAGATCCCAGTTCTCGCAAAACTTGGCAGATGCTTCTTCCCACATGACATGACCCGAACCTATGCCAGCCAAGCTGCGGCGGCCGGTTAAACGGCCTTCAGCCTTGCCTTCATAACCTACGAAGAGCTTTATCTCTACCTGTTTCTGGCGGCTTTTCTGCACTTTGACCAGAACCCCGTCTGCTTCTATGTTCAGACGTTCTACCTGTCTTTGCCCTTTTATGAAAACACCATCTTCATAGACTTCCTGCCTGATTAATGCCGCTTCCTGCGCAGCTCTCGCCCCGGCTTGCTGAACCTCCTGCCAAATCCGCATGGGGCTGATTCCTGGTGCGATGGTTTCCACTACCACTGCGGCTTGCCTAAATGGCATGTCTACCCCTAAACTAAGCATTTTCCTTTGTAGGCCTGGGCTAATGCGTTTCCGGGCTTCTAAACCAAGCGTGTCGTCAAGGATGAATACGTTTTTGTTCTGGTTCAAATCTCGGTAATACCGGCGCTTTAACACTAACTCTCCGCCACAGGTGACAAGGGTCCTTTTCCGCATATCCAACAGTTCGTAGCGGGCTTTATCCCGTCCCTCATACAACCGCTTGTCCAGTTCTGTCAGGCATGCCGACATCGTCTTCAATGTACCGGTCTGTATTAATTCTCGGACACTTGCTTCCAGATCTTCGAAGCTACGGGCCTCATCAATAATTCTGTTCACGCCTTCAACAATCTCTAACAACACCGGCGCCAAATCGTTTATAATGTTCATGAGACTTCAATCTCCTTGGGCGGGAGTGGGGTGATCTAATCACCCTTTTTGAGGTCTCTTTTCGTATTTTTTGACCTTTTACTTTACCCACTTAAATTTTACACTGCCGTCATTTAATAACTCTATGGACACGATGGACATCGAAGGACACGAGTATTTAAGCCATCGTGTCCTTCCTAAAAGGTAGTATTTTATTGATTATTTAAACCCTCTGGACACGGAGACACGGTATTTTTGAAAAAGTAGAAATCATACAGATATGATATATAGGGATATAAAAAATAGTTTTATCAAATCTCCGTGTCACCGTGTCCGAGATGAATAATAATCAATATTCTCAAGTATAATTGATGGACACGATGAATTCATTACTTGTTTTCTTCGTGTCCTTCTTTTGTTTGCTATTGATTCGTAATCATAAAAGATAATATATATTGTCCGAGCAAGCAGGCCCGTTAGGGAGCCTGCAAGAGCGAGGACATATAATGGCTGAAAAGCCATCTTACCTACTTTACAGCCATTTTCAATATCGAAATTCTAATCCACACCCATGTGCTATACGACATTGAGCTATTCGCCTGTGTATTAAACGCTTTTTGCTGTAATGTAGGGGGCTAGGGTGTAAGCTGTATTTTTAGCATGTCAGTTTACTATGTCAGTTTCAGATCCAGTCAATGATTTATATCGTTAACCTTACATCAACTTACCTCTGAAATATTTAACTCAAAATCCATCTAAACACCTTTATTTTCAGCATTATATGTTATTTTGCATAAACTCCTATATTTTCAGTGATATTTGATGTTTTGAGTGTTTATAGGTTGAAAACATCGCCTGTGAGGTGGCTGTTTTGGGAGAATGGTATAGTTGGTTAGGTTGGGTATTTGGGAGGGGTTGTAGGTGGGGTTTTGTGAGAAATTATGTAACATACCAGGAGAACAGAAACAGATAAGCAATGCTTGAGGGATTACTAATAAAAAGATACAATGTATTACAAAAGTAATGTCTTTTCGGGAGGTCAAATATGAATCATCAACAATTCAAAAAACTTACCTATCAATCAAGAGTCAAATACCTTAATGATCAATTGACTCAAGGCATTGATATCGAAATACTTTGTAATACATTAGAGATACAAACCAATGATCTAATCAATCAACTTGCAGCAAAGGGATATGTTCTGTATGGAAATCGTTTTATGCTTAAGGAAGAGATTGATCAGTTAACGAATCATGATGTTAGCCAGGGTAGAAATTTTACCAATGCTATTGATTATCGAAAGATACAAGATAATACTAATGAGATACAAAAAAGGAATCAAGTGGATAAAGAGTCAACTGATTTGCCTTCTATGTCTACTTTGCTTGAGCGCATTGAGAAGCTTGAAAATATCGTGCTTTCGGGTAGATATGATATGCAAGTTATTATTGATTTGCCTGATGCTAAAGATGTAATGATGAGTAGCAGGGTTAATGAGGTTGTTTTGAAGGAATGGAGGGTATTTACTAAAAGTAGACCTGAAAAAGCGAAGGATTTGGTTTCGGAAGCACTGTTGAGGTTTATGGGGTAAATGTTCTGAATAGAGGCCAGCAAATAGCGGCCATTTAAGTGAGCGGTTTTTGGCCAGTTAATTTGAGCAGAGGTGTTTGCTTGGTTTGGGTGGCCAAAGGATTAATATGGTGGTTCAGATTGATTAACACAGTGGATCTCAAACATTGTATAGGCGGTTCAATCGGCATTAACTTATTCACCCTTATTTCAGAAAGCGCTAACAATAGGTTTGGCTTTCTGACGCAAAAGGTCTCGAGCTGCCGAATCGTTGAGAAGATGCATTTTGCGGTGACAATTTGGACATAATGCAACTGTATTGAAGACAGTATCTTCACCACCTACAGACAGCCAGTCGATATGATGAGTTTCCAAATACGGCTGCTTATCTTTATTTAGAAACGGAGCTAGCTTTCCACAGAGTTGACAGCATCCATTGGCTCTGCGTTTAGCGTATTCTGACACGTAAGGATCGCGAATATAGTTAGATGATGTAACGTTTCTAACGCTGACTTTTCCGGACAAAACAGCTTCTGCCCTTTGTTTCACGGCCGAATCTGACATTTTCGTAACTTGTCTGGCTTTCTGGACTTCATATTTGTGCAGAATCTCCTTGTCTATTGTGGTCGCATTCGACCTCAAAACTAATGGGAACATCCATACGTTTCGCGGTTGGCCGTCTTCTCCAGTCTGAACCTCTTGATATGGATGTGCGTATAGATCAACCAGCCCTAGGTAAATATATTTCCCGGGTATCAGCACTTCGAACAAATGCACCTCAATACCGTTAAAACCCGACTGGTAGAGGGTTTTATTCTGCATAAACTCAAGGCTTTGATCACCCGATTTGCCCATACCAGTATAGTTAAGGATGTTTCCTTGCCATTTATCATCATATAAGCCTTTTGTGTGATCGGATATGATGACCAGAGTGTTCGTCGTTTTCGAGCGACGCATTCCGCCCATGTTACCGCACTGGAACGCCCTTATTAAATCTGAATTCTCTACGGTTGCCCCGATCGGGAATGTCGGAATAAGTACCATCAAAATGCCTCCATGAGCTTCTGTGCGATTGGTATGTCTGCTGGCAGAAGGTCGTATTTTAGTAAGTCTTTGTATTCCACCCAAGCATAATCATCGTGAACTGATAGAACAAACGAACCATCAATGATCTCGACGAAATATGCGAGGAGCCGAATGGCGCCTGTTGGATATTGATAAAAACTTTCTGCAAATAGGCCTTTGACCTGGCTCTCAATACAGAATTCTTCAAATAATTCTCGGTACAAGCAATCCTCTGGACTTTCGCCATTTTCCACTTTACCGCCGGGGAATTCCCAGCTACCTGGATGTTTCTCATAAGGCGCTCTTCTCGCAATGAAGACTTTATTCCCTTGAATTATAATGGCAGCCGTAACATTCTTCATCCAATGGAGCTCCTTATAGCAAAGTCAATAAGCACTGTATCCACTTGCGGAACAGAAATGGTTTGATAATAAGATTAAACGCCATTCCTACTGAAACCATACATCATTTAGGTATTTTATTAAATTTAAAAAAGTACTTCTGAAGTATAAAATCAAGGCCCGGCACTATCGCAAGTGCCAGGCCTGATACTACTAGTTAGCCCAGGGTCCAAGCCAGAACCAGGGCAATTTATCCCATCCAACAAATGGTCCGATAGATTTTAGATTATTTGTTTCGTTCTCTTCAGCAATTGTATTATCGGGGTCTACTTCTGCTATCATAAACCTTTTCGCTAAATTGAGATCTGCTGATGGTTTGAATTCTATCCTAGCTTTGCCAGTGCCATGTTTAAGCTCATTTATTGTGTTTGTGCCTAATAGCAAGTCTTTTGACGTCCCATCAACAGAATAATACAGATTCACCTTTACATTATTGAGGGGGCTATTGTCTGCATTATCAACGCTAACAGTTACAGAAGTTTTTATGCCTGCAATAATCACTGCTGGAGGATCAACTCTTTCTATCGACAAGTCCAGTCCTGCAACAGCGAATTGAGATGACCATATATTGTTTGCCATATCCTTTTCATTAGCTACTGGTACTATTTCAGCTCTGATATCATAAGTGCCTGGTAGCATGTCATCAGGAATCTTGCCTTTAAGCTTTAGATTGGCTGACTTGCCTGGTTTAAGGTTCTTCACTTTAGCGGAACATATTTCTGTATTACCCATGTAAAGAACCAGCTTTGTTTCGGGAGAAGCCATTTCTCCGATGTTTGAAACTTGAGCTGAAATATCGAACTTGTCTCCAGAGCCATATTGATTGGATACATCGCTGACTGCCAGTTTGAGGTCTGGACCTGGCGGGATGGGCTCAAACGCTGCACTGACTGAAACTGAAGCAGCTGGCATAATAAAGCTTGTGCCGCTTATCGATGTGTCACTGGTGCCATCGTTGTATATTAAGCTATTGGCTTTAAGCCCCATTCCTGGATCAGGCTTGATGGTTAAATTGATCGTGGTTCCTGATACCGCTGATGTTGAATCAGCTGTGATAGAGCCCCCTGACAGATTAGCTATGGATACTGCATAGAGTATGGGCTCAAACTCCCCTGTAATGGTTACATTTGCCGCTGGCATGGAGAATTCACAGGTTGTTTCATCTATTGGAACATCATTGGTTCCATCGCTGTATTTCAGACTACCCGACTTCAACTGCATTCCTGACTCCGGCGCAATGGTCAGTTTAATATTTGCACCCGCCATGGCTTCTATTGGATCGGCCGTAATAATGCCGTCGGTTGTGGTGACGACACTTATTGAATGAATAATCGGTTCAAATTCTGCTGTCACAGTGACATCAGTAGCCGGCATTATGAAAGTCTTCGTTGATTCATCGATCTGAACATCGTTTGTGCCATCATTGTACTTCAGGCTTCCTGGCTTCATCTGCATGTCTGGGTCTGGAGTAACGGTAAGACTTATAGTAGCACCGGATACGGCAGATGCCGGATCGGTGGTGATTATTCCGCCATTCAAGGCACCTATTTCGATGTTATATGCCGTGGTTTCAGCCTCGTGACCGTCTACATTAGGGCCTTCTGAAACCCATGTTGTGTCTTCATGACCGTCACCATTGTTGTCAATCGAAAGAGTCATTTCATTATTGTCATCTTCCAATACTTTTATAACTGTCAAGGGTGTAATCTGAACATCAATAAATTTTCGGCTTGCATAAATTCTACCACCTTGACCTATTTCGGAAATCGTATAATTCATAGTACCATTACCGGTTCCATTAATTCTCAACGAATACGACTCATCAAACAGATATATTACTTTGACTATTTCACCCTCTCTTTCCTTGCAATACATATAGGCGAAGTCATAGTATTGCCTGTCAGTTTCACTATCAGAAATAGTTGCAACTACATTGTTATCTTGATCGATTATATCAACAGAAACCGGGCATGCAATTTCATGATACCGAACCGTTCCATCAATGTTTGGAACATCCCACATAACTCCTCCTTGAGGATCACCTTTAATTAAACTTGTCGTTTCACTTGTTATTCTGGAAACATTTTGCATCCAAGTTGTTACGTATTTGTTATCCATCTCCTGGTAACTAGATACCAATCCATCCAAATAATCGGATATTATTTTTTTGCCTAAATATGGGTCAGCAATTGTTGATCCAGTTATCTCTATTCCAACACTTATTAATTTAGACTTGAGTGTTGTCATTACGATATCAAACGATGTATCCCATGGTGATGCATTTAATCTATCGTAATAAAAATTCTTGCCCATATTTAAAGATGCATTTCCCATTTCTATGCTCTTATAAGCCATAATAAACTCTACAGCCGTTTCCACATTTGGTATTTTCCCATTATAATCATCATGGATTTCAAACCCAAGCTGCATCAGTCCGTTTATATCCTGTTGATTACCACCGGCAATTGCCTGTGAATATACAAAATCAGATAATGTCATACTCGAAAATTCTTGCGTCATTTCATCCATGACAATTCCTAAATTGGCCTCCATAGCACTTTGCGTAATATCTAGGTATGATGATGATGTGGCAAATGCTACCGCAAGCTCTAGTCCAATTGAACTATAATCAATTACATAATTACGAAGTAATTCATATGTGGTTGCTTCATTCAGCGTTTTCATAGAATAGTATTTATTGTTACTCACTACTACACAGTAATTCTCTACACTTCCATAATTGTCAACAATGTCTTGGTATATATCCTGAGCATTATTGATCACATTTAATCTTCTTTGTTCGACGGATATTGGAGTGCTGGTAGTGTAATCATCATATGCAGGATATCCATTCCATGTCGGTGTTGTGAATCCAGTTGCGCCTTTAAAGTAATGAATGGCGAATTGTGATGAACAATTATTAAATACATATTGGCTGCCTAAAAGGTTGGTGCCTAAAGTTGGTGCACTCCCAGAAAAGTTTGCGGATATTAGGCTATTGCAGGCACTAAAAGCGGAATTGCCAATATACTGGACATTGTGAGGAATGATAATCGTCTCTAATCCAGACGTCAAAAAGGCATCAGACTCAATGGTTGTCAAGCTATTGGGAAGCGTAATATGTTTTAACCGGGAACAACCTACAAAAGCGTTTTTTGCGATACAGGTGACTCCTTCTGGTATCGTTACGTCCTCTAAAGCGGTGCAACCTGTAAATGTACTGTCTCCTATTACGGATATTCCTTCAGGAATCTTAATTGAGGTTAATCCCTTACATCCATAAAAGGCACCATCACCCATAATGTTGACTTCTTCCGGAATATCCATGGTCGCAATGTTGTCACATGAGCAAAAAGCCCACTGTGCAATAGACGTTGTTCCTTGAGGTATTTCTGATAAGGCTAATCCTCCAGGACATTCTATTAACTCATTTCCAGCCTTGTTAAAAAGTATACCGTCAATACTCGAATAGAATAGATTATCAGGAGAAACAATAATGCTCTTCATGCTTGAACAACGTTGAAAGGGCTGCCAACCTATGTTAGTGACGGACTTCGGAATACTAATAGAAACTAACGCAGTACATTCAGAAAAAGTGCCACTACCGATACTCTTAAGGCCTTCCGGTAAGTGTACGTTGGTTAAATTAGGATTCTGATTAAATGCTCCATCGCCGATACTTTCTATTCCTTGCCGAATGTCAATAGTTGTCACTTGTAGACAACCTTCCATTGCATAGTCACTGACACTAGTAACGGGTATTCTGTCTAAACCCACCTCGCTAGGGATCGTGATTTCTCCCCCAGGCCCGTTATAGCCAATAATTGTTGCTGTCCCCTCTGTTTCAGATACAGTGTAAACAAAACCATTTTCTTCTTCCGCCTGTGCAGGATTAATTCCATAAAACAAATTTACCATCAGCATAATAGCGATCCCTAACGCACATACCTTACTAATCTTAAGTCGTTCCATCAAACATCCCCCTCATAACTTCTTTCATCTATGATTATGAATATAAAAAGACTGCAGGTTATCCTGCTCAAAGCCCAGATATGTGGTTAACTGGTATGTCATTGATATTAGTTATAGTACTGCTGGAAAGAATATTCGTAGAGACTGTGATATGTACATACCTGTTTGATTATATTTCTTCCTATATTTGGTTTCAAGTTTATTTTATTAGGACTATTAGTGAGATTCCACGTATATTTCAGAAGCCAAAGATTGTTATCGTCATTCCAAGAGTCTTACTGGATGAAAGCAAGGCAAACTAATGGCGGTATAATACAACATATAACTAATATTATATGTTGTATTATACCAAATAACATGCTATATTCATCATATAATTCTTTGTATCCCCGGCCATTATTCATCACATAATTATTTTGAAATCAAAAGGAGTGCTTTCTATGCAATACATCAGCGAGTATATAGCCTTCCTAACCGAAGAAGGCAAAAACCCCAAAACAATAAATGCATACAAATCTTCAACCAATCAATTTTTCATGTGGCTTAATGACAGCATCGGTGAAACCTACATTACAGCCATTAAGCCCCTAACCATAAAGGACTTCATTTCATTTGAAAAGCATCAGCAGAAGAAATCGCAAGCATCGATAAATAGGCATATAGCTGCATTGAAAAGCTTCTTTGCTTTCCTAGCTGACCAGGGCTATATATCAGACAACCCAATGACACGAATTAAGCTCCAGAAGATCAGGCATGATGTTAAGACAGATGGCAGTGTTAAATGGTTAAATAAAGCGGAGCAAGATAAATTCATTGGTTATGTGGATTTGGAACGTAACGTGCTTAAGCGAATAAGGAATTTGGCAATCATCGATTTGATGTTATATGCTGGCTTTCGGGTTTCTGAAGTATCTGATCTCAAGTTGTCTGACGTTAAGATTAACGGAAATATCGAAATCACGATAAGAGAAGGCAAGCAAGGCAAATATGCCACTGTTACGTTAATCGAAAGGCATTCAAAGAATCTTCGTAAATGGCTTAAGTTAAGAGGGACTTTAGAAAAGCAAATCTATGTTGATTCTGAATATATCTTTGTTTCAGAGCGAAATGGTCAGTTCACTGCTAGAGGTATTCAATTTATGATCGAATACTATGGAAATCTTGCTCAAATGGACAATATAAGCTGTCACAGCTTCCGACATAGCTTTTGTAAAAATTTGGCTAACGCAGGAGTAAATATTCAAACTATCCGCGATTTAGCGCGGCATGAGAGCATTCAGACTACATTAATATACGTTGAGAATGGAAGAGAAGAAAGATTAATTGCTCTAGAAATGATGTAATAGGCACTCTAACGTTGATATCAGCATATTATCATCACTTAATGTACCGCAGCGTATGATATGGTTGGATTTACTGCGCCTCTTGAGCCTAAATGGATTGCTCCTTAAGTCCTATGAGATTGCTATATAAACAATCCTGTAGGCCTTAATTCGATTCCTTTCGGCGGTATTGGCATGGATTATATAACAGCCAACCAAAAGTCATACAGTCCTATTTTCACCAATAGATCAAGAATATCCTGTTGAGCATTTTCACAATACTATTTTCCCGCCGATTTCCTTGACCCTATCGCTTTCGAGCAAGTGTAAACAGGCTTTTTCCATTGATTGAGTGATATTCCCGCCTGTGCGATTAAAACCAAAAACCCGAGCCGTAACAACATATAAATCGCTTTTTGTTATCCCAAAGCTTTTTCCTACAATAACAAACATGGCTTCAGCTAATTCTTCCATACTAATATAATTAATAGCTCTACTGTCGCCATAAGGTAATGGTATCTTAACTTTTATTTCTTTAGCGTTTTTATGCCAGCAAAAATCCCCTTTTTTAATTACCAATTCTTTAAGATTTTGATTTAAAATATTTTCAACCGAATTTCGCACTTTAACAGTCGCTTTTTGATTTCCAAATAGAGTTGCAACCCTCTTGCACAACAAATCATAATGTATTGGATGCTCCTCCTCTATAATGCAATTAATTACATTGGCGATATGATATTGTGTATCATTAGCTGTTCTCGTGATATCATTTACATCGGTTTCCTTGTAATATGCGAAATCATAAGGGTTGTGATTCAAGACTCCATCTTCTGCATCGGCGGGTTCAACTATTACGAAAGATTGTATTGTTGATTCAGTCTCTTTTTTAGCACTTTCATAACGGCATATACTGCCGTCTTCCAAACTACCAACTTTATAATTGGAAATCGCTAGTTTAACAGCCTCAAGCAATTTGCGACCCTCATTTTGAGTGTCTTTAATCCAATCAGTTGACCATATTCTATAAATAGTCCACCCAATATCCTCAAGCACTGTTTGACGAATTCTATCGCGCTCCCTGGCGGTTCTTGCACTATGGTATGTAGCTCCATCACACTCGATACCTAGAACAAATATACCGCTAATAGTGGGGTGTTTCACTGCCATATCAATACGGTACCCAGAGCATCCCACTTGAGTTGTTATACAATATCCATTATTAATCAGAAAATCATAGACAGCTTCCTCAAAAGGAGAATCTACGTTAACTATGTTTGAAAAATTTAATTCATTTTGCAACACCGAAACACCGTTAATCGCAAACTCAATATACTGACGTAGCATTTTAACGCCCTCAGAATTTGTGTTTTCTATTTTAATATCAGTCGGGTGAATAGAGCCAACTAATTTGACATTGTATTTAGCGCGAGTAATCGCGACATTTAATCTTCTGTGTCCACCATTCCGATTAAGTGGGCCAAAATTCATATATATAATACCATTTTGGTCTTTACCATAACCTATGCTAAAGATTATAGTATCTCTTTCATCACCTTGAACATTTTCAAGGTTTTTAATAAAAAATGCATGCTCGGTATCTTCAGAAAAGAATTTTTCATATTGACTATTTTCAAGTCTTAACTGTCTTATAGCTGAGTCAATGGCTTGTTGTTGTGCTTCACTAAATGTTACTACGCCCAGTGAACGATTTGGATGTTGTATTATGTGTTCAAATACAATTTCAGCGACACGTTTAGCTTCTTTCAGGTTATGTTTTTTACCACCACGATCATAAACACCATCTTGAACGTAAATATATTCGACTCCATTGTCAGGAATTCTATCCATATTTGATGGGAATGTTATCAGTTGGTGATTATAGATCTTGGCATTTGAAAAAGCGATTAAATGCTCATGACGACTTCTGTAATGCCATTTCAGAGTTCGTTCTGATATTGCATTAACAGCTTCTTCAAGTATTGAATCATACGCACCTGTATCATCCCAACCTTCGTCATCAATATCAAAGTCACCATCATTTAGTGTCGTTGCGAAAAAATTCGTAGGTGGTAATTGCTTTGTATCGCCAGCAATAATTACTTGCTTACCTCTCATTATCGCTCCAATTGCATCTTCTGTGCAAACTTGTGAAGCTTCGTCAAAAATAACTGTATCAAATCTATATCCATCTGCTTGTAAAAATAAGCTCACAGAAAGTGGCGACATCATAAGACACGGTTTTAAGGCTGTTACTAAGTTGGGGATTTCTTTAAACAATCTTCTAATCGGCATAATTTTTCTTTGCTTTGAAAGTTCGCGTTTAAGTATTCCGACTTCGTCGACTGATGAGGTTGCTATATTTGTATTTGGCAGGCGTGAAATCACTTTTTCTAAAATCCTCAAACGTGCTATATCAAGTTGAGATTTATCAAGTTCATTGAACTCATCAATAACAGCTTTATGAGCGCGACTTCTAAACGAATATACCGCAGGATAGCGAAGTGTCATTTCATCAAGCCATAATCTATAAAAACGCTTAAAAAATGTATCAACAATTACGTGAGCTTGCATACCTATCTGCTCAACTTTTTCAACAAATTCAGATAACCCAATTTCTCTGCATTGTTGTCTAATACTTCTAAAATCAATCCATTCTTCCAATAAAGACAAAGTACTTATACTTTTTTCGAGTCTGTCTAATACAGAATAAACGCTCGTATCATATAATTTCTCGCCATCATCAAATAGATCCGCAAACCAACTAAAATCCATTTTAATATCAGCGTCTTGTTCCCTTAATTTTTCGCAATATTCAATAGCCCAATTTGATATATTATTGTCACAGCTAACCTTATTTATATACGCCTTTGACAAAGACAACTCCTTACATATGCTCTTAAATTTATTAGCATAGTCCAATGACGAAAGGACTTTATCCCAACTTGTGTTCATTCCCTTAAACGTAAATTCAAATATAGATTGAAATTCGGCAAAATGGTTTTCTACCATTGCCTCGATTTCTTGAATTCTTTTAAGTAAAGTAATGTCAGCCATAACATTTTCAAATTGAATGATATCTTTGGAACAGCTTGAAAAAGTTGAATACTTACCGTAAAGAATGTTGATCCCATTTTCCACTACACCAATAGTACAAATCACCTGATTCAAGTCAACAACCGTATTATCCTCGATATTTATAAGCTCATTCAATCGTACAACAATATTTTTGTTATTAATGTCATCAACGTCATTTTTGAATACGTTAAAACTATCGGGTAAGGTTTCGTACGATAGCAAATATTTTACGAGTTTATTAGGTAATGGTTGATTATCAAAATACTCTATAATTTGTTCTACAACACCAATGCCCTTATTAACATTATCCCAGTCAGTATCAGTATTCTTGTAGTGTTTTCCGATATTTTCTGACAAGCTTATTTCGTTGTCGCTAAACCACTTTCTTGTTTGGTTGATATCTTTAATTGACTTAAGGATGTAAATAATATCATTAACGGTAACTATACCTGTTTCACCACTATTCAGCGAATAACCCGATATATACTCACAATCATTTTTGATTCCAATAGAATTATTAATGATATTTTGCATTTCCTCAAGCATTTCTGAAATCGGTTGCTTGCCAACATCAATGCCAAAGACACTTTCAAGAAAATCCAGAACATTGTTTCCAGTTAATTTACAAACTATTGAATGTTGCGCAATTAGATTACCGGCATCACCTTCCAGCAGTAGTTTCTTTAACTGCTCTGGTATTTTATATAGGCCAAAATAGTCTTTAATAATCTTGAAATTAGTTCTATTATGATATAGCATTTCCCAATCGGTATATTGGCCCATATATGAGTCGCCAATCATTTCTGTTATTAGAAAGCTATTATCAAGCAACCATTGTTCCTTTTCTTTAATTGACGTTGTTTGTTCGAGTAAATCTATAAGCTGACTATCCGCCAATTTATTTTTAGGCTCTTTACTAAATCCTCTTAATAATTTTTTGTCAGCACTATAATTGGCCTTGAAATATTTCAAGAAATTACTGTAATCAGTATTAAATCTAATAAGCATATTTTTACTGTCAATACGCAAAATATCTTTATTGTATTTAACCAATAATTCAGCGGTTTCGTGTTCAATTGCCTTTTGCATATTTTTCGCATCAGAAATTATTTTGTCTATAATGAATGTCCTATTTTCATCAAACCATGCTAATGTGGGTTTCGGGTTTTGAATAACTGCTGTTAGAAGTTCACCTAGCGAAATTAACTCATTGAGTGTAAGAGCCGATTTAATCCCAACATTATCGTTCAATTGCTTTGAGACTTCTAATGCATTTGTAATAAATAAATGAAACACTTTGATTTTTTCAACCTGCTCATCCACAAAGCAATTTATTGTGGCTATATTAAGCTCCCCGTTACTAGTTGATTTGTTGAAATCACTAATTAAATTGAATACATAAACATAATCGCGGTTAAATCTAGTTAGTATTTCATTAAAATCTATATGTAAAATATTAACATTATACTTTTCTCTAACGTTTTTAAGATTATCATTTAAAATCTGTTGTTCATTTTTAGCGATTTGCAACAATTCAGTAATGCTTTTTATTTTCCCTTCATCAAACCATGTTTCTATTGGTTGGGGATTTTTAATAATAAGATCTATTAGTCCTTTAACCTCAAACAGCGAACTAATAGAATTATGCCGTTTTAAGCCCAACGTTGAAGATATTACTTCGCTCTGAATCATAAGCCTATTTATAAAATCTCTTATTTCCTGACATTCATGTAAAATAAAGTTAGCCCTTAAAACTATATCTTTATTGCTCGGAAAACATGTTGTATTTAAATATGCTTTTACATCAGTGACATTGGACTCAATTGTCAGAATAATATCATTGGCATTTTGATTTAAAATGTCATCTTCGTATCGATCAAGTAAATTAGTTTTATTTTTCGTATATTCATTACCTAATTTTAAATATTCTTGTGCATAGGATACTGGAACGGATAAGTCTTCAGAAAGCCATTTTTCAGGGAATATCGGTGTTGTGGATGAAAAATTTAGCAATTCAGTTAATGAGGATACATTTTTAAGAGTGGGATGTAGGCTGGCCCCAGTTTTATCTAACACGTGCTCATAAGTAAGGATCAAACGTTGTAATTTTGCCAATAATCTAGATATGTTAACTCCCAAATCATGTCTGAGTTCATGTGTAACAACGGGAACATTGCAGCCATACCAAGGGTTCTCAAAATAATCTTCAGTTAACTTTCCGATTGTTTTAGAAAACTCACTCAGCAAATACCGATATTTATTAAGTAATTCAAAATCAGTATTTTCTACGTTGTTTATTTCAAAAATAATATCTTGTGTAGCTGATAGTTTAGCAAGTGTAAGCGGTCAAGTGTTTTGCACAAATTTCGGCCAACAATTATACACAACATAATGACAAAACAGTCTTCACTTGCTTGAGATACGGTGCTCCTCTATTTGAGAATCGTATCCCGGTTCTTTAGGCGATAGCTTTCGCCTTTAAGGTTAAAAACCTCGCTGTGATGGGCAATACGGTCAAGTATTGCGGTGGTGATTACTGGATCTCCCATGAGTTCTGCCCAGTCTTCAAAGCCCTTGTTTGAAGTTATGATCATTGCGGTCTGCTCGTATAATGCTGAAACGAGTTGGAAGAACATATTGGCTTCCTGGCGAGTGATGGGCAAAAAGCCAATCTCATCAACGACCACCAGAGCCGCCGACATCATCCGCTTTAGCATCTGTCGGCTACGCGGAGATGTCTCCTGTGTTTTCAAATAGCGCACGAGGTTTTCCATACTCACAAAACAAACCTTGTAGCCTTTTTTAACAGCCTCCAGACTGATGGCTGTAGCCAGATGAGACTTGCCAACTCCGGGAGGTCCGAGAAAAACCAGGTTGTAAGCTTTGTCAATCCAGTGCAGATCAAGAATCTGATTGACCTGTTTGCGAGTTATGGAACGCTGAAAATTGAAATCGAAGTCCTCAATCGTATGCATTGATTTGAATCCAGCCAATTTCATGCGTCGTTCTTCAGACCGCTGATCGCGGTAGTTATGTTCTCCTTTCAAGATCTCGGATAAGAAATCCAAATACGATAAATCGCTACCATTGGCCTGCTGGAGCAAATTGTCCAGGTTATTATTGGACCAAGCCAGGTTAAGGCTTTTCAGCAGACGTTTCGTTTCGGCAAGCTGGCTCATGGGCTGCCACCTTCATATATGGCGGCATAGATGCCCAGGTCTCTGACTTCAGGTTTGATCAGGCAAGCCAGTGGCAGAGAGGCTGTTTTCTGTATGATTGGCGCAGGTTGCACATCCTTCTGCGCATAGTATTCCGCAGCCGACCGGAATTCAACAGCACTGAATAATTCCCGCTGCAAGCAGTATCCCAGGGCGTCCGCCAGTATTCGCGGCGAATAGCGAACGCAAGTGGCCAGAACCAATTGGAATTGATCCCTTGCGTAGCGGTTTTTCTCGCGGCGGATGCCATTTAAGAAATCTTCGGCATCCGTGCTTTCACCCAGAAATCTCAAAGCCTGGGCCTGAAGTTCATTGACCCGCTTACTATGATCCCGGCGATGATTGCTGTTCTTAATGAGCTTGCCCTTGCCAGTAGAAAGCTCATGGACGGCTAGAATTTCACCGGTTTCAGGATCTACGATCTGAAGTCGCTTTTCCTTTTCAAAGATCTCTACCTGGCGACCAGGATGATAGGTGCCGATGGGCACTGAATAACGATTGCTCAAATACAAAATGGTATTGTCCTTGCGGACATCTCTTGTTAAACTGATTTCAGATTTATTAATCCTGATGGGTATCGGTTGCAAGTATGCGTGTTCGACTTCGAATACTTCGGCCGGTACCTTTTTGGTTGTTCCATGAATCTTGGCATTGCCAGTTCTTTTCAGCCATGCGATACATCCTTCATTGAAATTCGTTAAGCTGTCAAACGTCCGAAACCGGGCATAGTTATACTTGGCATATTTAACGACATTTTCAACCTTTCCTTTGCTTTGAGGGTCATTTTTCCGGCATAAGTACACCTTGAATCCCATACTTTGCCGGAAACGTTCGAATTCTTCGGTGTATATGATATCTCCGTAGTTCTCGCTGACCGCTAACAAGCGGTCCTGGTCAAAAACAAGCTCTTTAGGTATCCCTCCAATGAATTGCAATGCGTTAAAAAGCATCAGCACAAATTCAGCAGCAGTCGGCGCGTGATCAATCCATTCCACATATTTGAAACGACTATGGGCCAGCACCAGGGCCAAGCCCCACAACCTGATATTCTTACCAAAGGTATTGTTAAGCACGATCTGGCCAAAGTCGACTTGGCCTTGAAGACCGGCAGGAAGCTCATCAACAGCTTCATACTGCCTGTGTTGAGTACTTTTCTTGATTTCGTATTCCTCGCGTAATCGAGCTACGTATCGCCTTAAAGTCCTCTCCTTCCCGTAATATTCGATGTTTTTCTCTCTTAACCAATCTTCAATTTGAGCAGCAGAAGCATCAGGAAATTTCTGCAACCACTGAAGAATCAGTGCCTTATACTTTTCTGGCTTCTTGGTTCGAACCCGGCTGCTCTCTTTCAGTTTTGCAAACCCGTCTGGCGTCACCTCCCAATATTTGTCCACGGTACGGCGATTAATATTCAACTTCCGGGCTACTTGGGATTTGTTCAACCCCGTTTCTTTCAGTTGCTGTATTTCTTGATACACTTTCCACTCCTTCAACCGGCAGACCCCTTTCTGGCTCCGTTCCAACCTGAACACTTTGCCAGAATCAGGATACTATACCGCTGGAGATGTTGTGCATTTTAGTTGGCCAATTTCTGTGTACTTTATTTTACCGCTGACAATACTTCGATTTTTACCACGGTTTTAAGATAATGAAGCTCTCTGGTTGGATTGGATTTGTGGTCAATAATATCAGCCTTTTCCATATAATTGAAAAATACCTTTATTGCTCTAAGTTTGGTGTTAATTGAGACCGGATTGTTGTTTCGCTGTTTTTGGCAGTGCAACAAATATGCTTTGACAGTGCTTTTAGTAACATCACACACATCACAGACAGAATTTTCCATGCAAAATGATTGAAATTGGTGCAGGGTTTGCTTGTAACCTCCAATTGTTTTGGGTGATAACTGATTAAACTCCTTCTCATCAATAAAATCCTTAATTGCAAACTTGAAAATCAAAAAGACCACTCCTTATTGCTTATTGCAATATCAAGCGGTCTTTAAGAGTATTAACCTGTCGCATCCAGACAACCTGATTATTATGTCTGAAGAGCAACTTGTATATGGGTTTGAAATCCCCACTGGAGGGGCCGTTGTTTTCACTGGAGCCGATGGGCGGATTCGAACCGCCGACCTGCTGATTACGAATCAGCTGCTCTGCCTCTGAGCCACATCGGCATTCTGCAACGGGCATTGGCCCGAAAAGTGCAGGTATTTATGAAGCCGCTAGACCGCTTCATCTTGTCTAAATACTCATATATTGTATCGGTGCAGCCCGGCAAAATCAAGCTCTCTAAAAACAGGGACACCTATCTGGTTAGTCTTCGAGTAAAATAACATTGAAAGAAGCGGCAGTATACTAAACCTCAAGCTGGTATTGGAAGGGAGAATTGCGAAGGTGGATACATTCGTCCGGTTATTTGAACTAAATGCCACTAGGGATGGAAATAAGATCGCCATCGTAGATCAGGATGGACAACGGCAGACTGCATATGAAGAGCTGGATACGTTAAGCGGCCAGGTGGCCGCCCGGCTTTTACAGCAGGGTGTACATAAGGAAAACATCATTCCGGTGCTGTTGCCACGATGCATGGAATATATCGCGGCGGAGATCGGCGTCTTAAAAGCCGGAGCCGCTTTCGCTGGACTGGAGCTGGCTTATCCTGAAGAACGAGTGGCGTATATTCGAAGAGACTGCGGGGCTGCATTTGTTATTGATGAGGCCTTTATCGATGCAGCAAAACAGCTGGCGCCGTTGCAGCATTCGGTTTCAACCGAAGCAAAGGATGCCGCGTTTGCGGTCTACACCTCGGGGTCAACGGGAAATCCTAAAGGAATCATCCACGAGCACCGTAGCCTTGCCTCTGGAATCAGGCGTCATCAAATGGCTTTTGGGATGACCGGGGAGGATATCCATGCCAGCACCGCTTCTTTCAGCTTTGTCGCCTTTATTTTTGATGTGTTTTTACCACTGGCAGTGGGAGCGACCCTCCATATCCTATCTGATTCGGTGCGCAAGGATGTCCGCCGGATTGAAGATTACCTGGCCGCATACTCAATCAGCACCTGCATGTTGAGCCCGCAGATGCTGAAAAACTATTCGAACCAGAGTAATAGCCTGCGATGTGTTCTGACCGGCAGCGAGCGGGTTAGCGGGGTCATTGGGCAGGGCTACCGGCTCGTATCAGTCTATGGTTTAAGTGAAACGGTGGCTGGTGTCACTATTTTCGAGGTGGACCAGGCTTATGAGAACACGCCCATCGGCAAGCCTTTTCCCGGGTATTCGATTTATTTGCTGGATGCGGCAGGCAATCCTGTGCAGGATGGAGATGACGGAGAAATCTGTGTTGCGGGTATTGTGGCCAGGGAATACATAAATTTACCTGGGCAAACGGCGCAGGTGTTCTGCCCCAACCCCTTTGCCACCGGAGAAAACGATCAGGTTTTGTTCCATACCGGGGATATCGGGCGTTTCTTGCCGGATGGCAACCTTCTATATGTCAATCGCAAAGACTGGATGGTAAAAATTAATGGACAGCGGGTGGAGCCCGGCGAGATTGAAACGGTCATGAGCCGCTTGCCTGATGTGGAAAAAGCGGTTGTAAAAGGCTTCCAAAATGATTACGGGCAAACCTATTTGTGCGGATATTTTACGGGGTTGGAGTCCATCTCCGAAGATGAAGTCCGGGCCGCTTTATCGCAAAAGCTCCCGGCATATATGGTGCCATTATTTATTGTGAAGCTGCAGCAGTTTCCCATCAATCAAAACGGAAAACTGGACCGGATATCCCTGGCACCGCCGGCTGCATCACGCTACAAAAGAGATTATGAAGCCCCGGAAAACCAGATTCAGAAGGCTATATGCCGGGGATTTGCCGATATATTGCAAATCAAGCCGATTGGCCTGGATGATGATTTCTTCGCTCTCGGCGGTGATTCTATTAAAGCGGTGATGTTGCAGGGGCTTTGCGGTGAGGCGGGATTGACGTCCGAAGCTATTTTCAAGGGGCGTACTCCGCGGGAAATTGCTTTGCTATGTGAGGAAAAGGCCGGAGATATATATAATGGCTGCTACGAAGAACATCCGTTTTATGAAATGACCGATAGTCAAATGGGTGTATTTTTACAGTGCAGCCAGAACCCGGCCGGAATGATGTACAATATCCCGCTTTACTGCGTTTTTCCCGGGAAGTTCAAGCTGGATCTGGACAAATTCCGGGCATCGGTCCAAAGAGTCGTCGACGGGTATCCATCTATGAGAGTACACACTGATTTCCGTGCGGGCACCCCGGTAATGGTGCCTGATCCTGCTTTGGGCTGCGAAATCCCGGTGGAACTGACCCGGGAGAATGAGATGGATGAAAAACGTCAAACGTTTGTCAGACCATTTAACCTGCAGACCGGTCCCCTGTTTCGCTTTGCGATTTTCGAAACCGAAAGAAATGTTCATTTCTTGCTCGATTTTCACCATATCATCGCTGATGGAGCCTCTGTCGCCGTTTTTCTGAACCGGCTTGCGGCGGCTTATCAGGGTCAGGACCTGGCCCCTGAAGAAATCAGCTCTTTTGTTCTCTCCAATTATGAAGCCCGGTTCCGGCAAAACCCTGATAATGAGGATAGCCGGCAGTATTTTGCCAGTTTCCTGGCGGGCAATGAACTGGATTCCAACCTCATTTTTGATAAAGCGGAAGACCCAGAAATGGAGGACAAACCCTGCCAGCGCCTGATCTTGCCGCTGGATGAGCGCCTGGGCACTCAAGCCGCTATGAATTTTCTGCAGCCACTGGGTCTGACGGAAAATTCCCTGTTTCTTGGTGCTTTTTCCTACACACTGGCGAAATTCACCGGGCAGGAAGAATCTCTTTTCTGCACCGTGAATAATGGCCGGCATAATCCTCGTTTGCATAATACCATGGGGATGCTGGTGCGCACCCTGCCTGTATATACGAAGATTGACGAGGAAAGCGGCATCACAGATTACCTGCAGCACGTACAGGATGACTTTTTTGCCACGCTGCGCCATGATCGCTTTTCCTTTAAAGACATGGCCTCCAGTTATGGCGTTAAAGCTGACATTTTGTATGTGTACCAGGGAGAGACCTTGAGCGGATTTACCTTGGAGGAGACCGTGATTCCCATGCAAACCATTCCGACCAACAGCAGCCTGGCCCGGCTTTCCCTCATGGTGTTTCGCCGGGGCGGCTCTTATGAATTATCCTTTGATTATCGTTCAGACCTCTATGAAGAGGCTACCATCAGGCGTTTTGGCGAAATGATGGCAGGCGTTCTGGATGGATTCATGCAAAAAACTTCTCTTAAAGAAATCCCTCTTGCAACGATCGAGGATGCTCACCAGTGGTCGGTCTTCAACGATAACAGCCGGCCCTATGATCGCAGCTTGACGATAGTCGATATGTTCCGGCGCCAGGTCCAGGCGGCTCCTGAACGCCAGGCGATAGTCTTTCAGGGCAAAACCTTGACCTACCAGGAGTTAGATGATTGGTCGGAGCGTCTGGCCTGTCACCTTTCAAGCAAAGGGGTCCGGGCGGAAATGCCGGTAGGAATCATGATCAAGCGCAGCGAGCTTATACCGGTTTGTTCTCTGGGCGTCTTAAAGGCAGGCGGGGCGTATCAGCCGCTCGATCCCACCTATCCCCAGGAGCGCCTGGCCTATATGCTTCAGGACTCGGGGGCTGGGATTCTAATCGCTGATGAAGAACTGGCGCAGATTCTCCCTGATTTCCCGGGTGAAGTCATCTACACCCGGGATCTGGCAGGATTGCCTCTGGACAAATCAGTACCTCTGGCCGATCCTCGTGCGGAGGATTTGTTTATCTTGCTCTATACCTCCGGATCAACGGGGATGCCCAAGGGATGCATGCTGGAGCATCGCAATATAGCCAACTTTTGCCTGGCTTTCCACGAAAAATACGGCGTTACCGGGGAGGACATTTCAGCTGCCTATGCCAGTTTTGGTTTTGACGCTTCGATGATGGATTTCTATCCGTATCTAACCAAAGGTGCCTGTGTGCATATTATTCCCGAAGAAATGCGCTTGAACCTGGCCGAAATCGATCGCTATTACCGGGAACATCGTATCTCCATGGCCTTTCTAACCACCCAGCTGGGCTGTCAATATGCCAGCGAGTACAGCGACAATCCATATTTGAAAGCCTTCCTGACCGGAGGCGAAACGATGGTGCCCTGTGATCCGCCGGCCTATCCTTTATATAATCTGTATGGACCGACCGAGTGCACCATCATGGTGACGAGTTTTCCAGTGGATAAAAAATATTCCGCCGTGCCAATAGGGCATTCATTTGGCAATTGCGACATATATATCATAGACAAATACTATCGGGCCCTCCCTGTCGGTGTTCCGGGAGAACTGTGCATAGCCGGGTATCCTGTTTCCCGCGGCTACCTTAATCGGGAGGATTTGACCGCTCAGGTGTTTGTCCCCAATCCCTTCTCGGATAAACCGGGTTATGAACGAATGTATAAGACCGGGGATATCTGCCGCTTTCTCCCGGACGGCCGGCTTGAGTACACCGGCCGGAGAGATTTCCAGGTCAAGATCCGGGGGTTCCGCGTGGAACTTACAGAAATTGAAGGCCGGATTCGCCAATACAACGGCATCAAAGCAGCCACGGTAATTGCCCGGGAGGCTACGGGGGGCGGTAAAATTATTGCCGCCTATATTGTCGGGGATGAATCTGTCGATGTTGATGGATTAAACGCTTTCATTATGGAAGTGCTCCCTCCCTATATGGTTCCGGCGGCAACGATGCAGATCGATGCTATACCCCTTAACCCCAATGGCAAAGTGGACAAGAAAAAGCTGCCCGAGGTTCAATTTACCATGGAGCCAGAAGAAGGAGCCTCCAGACCCTTAACTTTATTCGAAAAAGGGCTAACGGAAATAGCGGCTTCCATACTTGGCCATCATGATTTCAGCATCACATCTAATCTGCTCCGGGCTGGATTAAGCTCTTTGTCGGCAATTAAGCTGGCTGCAGCCATTTCCCAGGCCTACCGCTTCACACCGGATGTGAAAAAAATGCTGAGGGAATGCACGATCCTTTCCCTGGAGGATGAACTGCAGCAGTATTTGCTGGCCAATCGGGATGAAGCCGTGCAAGAGGCTGGAAGGCATGAAAAAGCCGCGCTTGATGCTTATCCCCTGTCCCAGAGCCAGTTAGGGGTCTATTACGACTGCATGAAACGTCCTGAAGAGACCATTTATAATATTCCCATTATGCTGAAACTGTCTGAAGCAGTGGATAGCAAGCGCCTGGCCGATGCCGCCAGAGCGGTCATCAAAGCCCATCCCTTTCTGTCGACACATTTGAAAATGGCCGATGAGAGTATAATGCAGACCCGAGAAGAGCCTCCCGAGCCGGCGATCGCGTTTATCTCTTTGCTAGAAGAGCAATTGGTTCAATTCAAGGAGAACTTTCCCAGGCCTTTCCATCTATTTAAAGGGCCCCTTTACCGGCTGGCGCTGGTGGAAACCGAAAATGCGAAGTATTTGCTGTGCGATTTCCATCACATTATTTTTGATGGAGGCTCTTTTGATTTATTCCTGGCGGAATTAAAGCGGGTTTACGAGGGAAAGGCTCCGGAGCCAGAACGCTTTTCCTACTTTGAATACGTAGACGATGAGCAAAGGGAAGAGCACAGCGAATACTATCAGGAAGCAGAAGCCTACTTTGATTCACGATTAAAATTGGGCGCTGTATCGAGTATGATTCCGGCTGATCTGCATGGCAAAGCCGATGAAGGACTACTAGCTGAAAGCGTCTGCCCATTAGAAGCAGGGCAGGTCACTGCCTTCTGCCAGGCCCGGGCTGTAACCCCGGCACATTTGTTTTTAGCCGCAACTTTTTATACGGTTTCTCGCTGGATTAACAGCCCTGATATTTGTATTTCCACCATCAGCAACGGAAGAACCAACCTGAAAATCCAGAACAGCATGGGCATGTTTGTTAAAACCCTGCCGCTTTCCGCCCATATCGATGATGAACAGAGCGCCCTGGCTTTAATCGAAGCGGCCCGGCAGACCTTGATTGAGGCCATTTCATACGAGATATATCCTTTCACGAAGCTGGCAGCCAGGTATGGACTTGCTCCCGAGATAATGTACGCCTGCCAGCTGGGGGTTGTAAATGAGTTCAGCCTGTATGGCGAACCGGTGGTTCAGGAAGGAATTGAACCCGGCCTTCCCAAATTCAAGATTTCAGTTCATATCGAAGACCGGGATGGCCAGATTGCCATCTGCGTGCAATACAACGATGCCCTCTACAGTAAAGACGCTATGGACGTATTTACCGAAGCCCTGGCGGTGTGCGCCAACCGGATGATGTCCACCCCGGAAATCAAGCTGGGGCAGATGTCTTTATTAAGTAATAAACAGGAAGCCATTTTGGACAGTTTCCGCCAGGCAGCCGCCTGCGAGCTGGAAGAACGGCTGCTGCACAAGGTTTTTGAAAAGCAGGTGCTCAAACATCCTGCTAAAACGGCCCTGATTGCCGTTGATGGCGAATTTACCTTTGCCGGGCTGGATGCGGCTATGAACCGGGCGGCCAATGCCCTGATTAATATTGGCGTAAAGCCTGGTGTTAGAGTGCTTATGCTTCTGCCCAGGACCAGCCGCATGCTGATTGCTATGTATGGCATCTTAAAAGCTGGCGCTGCATTTATTCCCTGTGATGCGGAATACCCTGAGGAGCGGATAAATTACGTACTGGAGGACAGCGGGGCTGCATATATCATCACAACATCCGACCGGCTGGGTGATTTCCCTGCCGGCCAAGCCATAGACGTGGAAAATCTGATCGCCTGGCAAGATGAAAAAACGCCACAGTCTCTGGTCGGCCCGACGGATTTGGCCTATTTGATCTATACCTCGGGATCAACCGGAAATCCCAAGGGAGTGATGCTGGAACACCAGGGTATCTGCAATTATGTTTTCAATCATGAGGCCAATATTCACATCCGGGCTGCAGCCGAAGATGCTCATACAATGCTTTCGGTAACAACGGTTTCCTTTGATATGTCACTGAAAGAAACGGCTGTCGCTCTGTGCAACGGAATGACCCTGGTTCTGGCCAGCGAGGAAGAAGCCAACAATCCAATTCTCCTGGCCCGGCTGTTTGAAAAAACCGGGGCTGACGCTTTCAACGCCACTCCATCCCGGATGATGCAATACCTGGAACTGCCTGCTTTCGGTGCAGCTCTGCAAAAATGCCGCGTGATTATGGCTGGCGGGGAAAATTTTCCGCGCACCCTATTGGAGAAGCTAAAAGCTTGCACGCAGGCACGGATATTTAATACCTATGGGCCTACGGAAATCACCGTTTCTTCTAATGCCAGGGAACTAACCCATGCAAAAGACATCAGCATCGGAAGGCCGTTGCTAAACTGCCAGGAATTCATAGTGGACCGTGCAGGTAATGATTTGCCGACCGGGGTGGTTGGAGAGCTATATATCGGCGGAAGCGGGGTAGCCAGGGGCTACTGCAATTTGGAGGAGATGACGGCGGAACGGTTTATTGACCACAGGGGCCAGCGGGTTTACAAATCCGGGGACTATGCACGCTGGACCAGGCAGGGCGAGGTGGTAGTGCTGGGCCGGGCTGATAACCAGGTTAAGCTGCGCGGTCTGCGGATTGAACTGGGGGAAATAGAAAACATTATCGGCAGGTACCCGGGTATCAATAGTGTTGTGGCTACTATAAGGCAGATTCAGCATACTGAACATATATGCACTTATTACACAGCTGAAGAACCTGTATCAGCCGAAAGTTTGAAGGAATATGCGAAGAAACGGCTGGCGGCTTACATGGTACCCACTGCTTATCTGCAGATAGAGGTCTTGCCGGTCACACTCAACGGCAAAATTGATTTGAAGGCATTGCCCGAGCCTATGCTGGCCGGAGCCGGAAATTATGAGCCGCCGACGGGCGAAGGGGAAAAAATCTTTTGTGATATTTTCTCCCGGGTTCTGGATCTGCCACGGGTGGGTGCGACTGACAGCTTTTTTGACCTGGGCGGCACCTCCCTGGTGGTGACCAGGGTCATTATAGCTGCAATGGACCATGATTTTGAGATCAACTACGGGGATGTTTTTGAGTATCCCACTCCCCGTGAGCTGGCCGCCATGCTGGGCAGCAGCAGCCATAATCAGGAAGAGCGTCTGGAGGATCTGTCCCGCTATGCCTACGAGCAACTGGAGCCCATTCTCGCTACCAATACTCTGGAATCCTTTAAGCAGGGAATACCCCAGCCCCTGGGCAGCATTATCTTGACGGGAGCAACCGGATTTCTCGGTATTCATGTCCTGGACGAGTTTTTACGCACCCAGGAAGGCCATGTATACTGTCTGTTGCGGGAGAAAAAAGCCGGAGCGGCTGAAAAGCGTTTGCAGGCCATGCTTTACTATTACTTCGAACACAGTTATGAGGAGCTTTTTGGACAGCGTATTTTTGTAATTGACGGTGACATTACCATAAAACAAGATCTGGCCAAAATGGATACTCTGCCGGTTGACCTGGTTATTAACTGTGCGGCTAATGTAAAGCACTTTTCCAAGGGAACGGATATTGAGGATGTCAATTTTGGTGGCGTCATCAATATAATTGATTACTGCCTGCGCAATACATGCCGGCTGCTGCACATTTCCACCACCAGTGTGGCTGGATTCAGTGTGAGCGATGTTCCCTCTCCAGAGACCCGGCTGAATGAACAAATGCTCTTTTTCGGACAGAGCCTGGACAATAAGTATGTCCATAGCAAATTTTTGGCTGAACGGGCGATCCTGGAGAAAATACCTGAAGGGCTGAACGCCAAGATTATGCGGGTCGGTAATTTGTCAGCCCGGGAGAGAGATGGAGAATTCCAGATCAACTCGACCACGAACAGCTTCATGGGACGCCTGAAGGCCTATCTGTTAGTAGGCAAATTCCCCTATGCCATGATGGAGCAAAGGGTAGAACTGTCATTCATTGACAGTTCTGCTCAGAGCATTTTATTGCTGGCCCAAACCCCCAGGGAATGCTGTATCTTTCATCCCTATAATAATCACAGCGTGACCATGGGGAATATTATTCAGCAGTTAAACCGCCTGGGCATGCCGATAGAAGTGACCGAGACCGAGGATTATGAAGAAGCGCTGGCCAGGGCTCAGGCGGAATCAGAAAAAGCCCCGGCCCTTTCCAGCATGATTGCTTATCAGAATATTGGACATGGCAGAAAAGTGGTGGCACTTGCCAGGGAGAACGGCTATACTTCGCAGGTGCTCTATCGCCTTGGATACCAGTGGCCGTTGATATCCCGGGAGTACATGGAGCGTTTTATAATTGCCCTGCGCGATCTGGGCTTTTTTGACCTGGAAGAGGTATAAGGATGGATTTGGGATACAGTCGCCACAGTGGACTTCTGGACCAGAAGTATCGAGAGCTTCTCGTCCCCACCGTCATGACCGCCATGGCAACATCCATGTCGATCGTTATAGACGGCATTATAGTTGGCAACCTGCTAGGTGCCAATGCCCTGGCAGCGGTTAACCTGGTAACACCGGTCCTGATGCTGTATACCACCCTGGCCGTCCTTTTTGGCATGGGAGCCGCCACCGCCATCGCGGTTGCCAAAGGCAGGCGCCAGGATTCCTATGCCAATGATATTTTTACCATTTCGGTGGCAGCGATGCTGGTTACAGGCTTGATCCTGATGTTTCTGCAGATGCTATTCCTGGATGAGATCAGCCGCTTATTAACCAGCGAGGCGGTTTTGCTTCCGCTGGTCAGGGAGTTCCTGCAGGTATTTATTTATGGAACTCCTGTACTGGTGCTGATTCCAGGAATGGTTTATTGTCTGCGAATAGACGGCAAAGTCAAGCTGGCATCTTACATATTAATTACGGCCAATCTCGCCAATTTGGGCCTTGATCTGGTTTATATCGGCCTGCTTGGCATGGGAATCAGCGGCGCCTCCCTGGCTACCATTTCCGGTTACGCAATTGGAGCGGGCTTGCTGCTCGTTTATGTATTTGCCAATGATCGGACGCTAATTATTAACAGCCAATTGCTATCCCAGCCTTTATTGGCGCTCAAACAGGCCTGGCAGGTAATGGTGACCGGGAGCCCCGGGGCATTTAGCTCGCTCTTGTTAACACTTAAACTATTATTGATTAACACCATTGTTTTAAGCGTGGCCGGAAGTTCCGGGATGGTGGCGTTTTCAGTATGTATCTCCTGCCTTTCACTTATTTCCATGTTCATTTCAGGATCCGCCCAGGCCATGACCCCAATCGCCGGAGCCATGTATGGAGAAAAGGACTATCCCGGAATCCGCTTTGTATTTAAACGCGCCCTGCAGGTCCTGTTGGTGGCGAGTTTAGCAATCATTTTATTTCTAGAGATCAGTCCCGAAACCGTTCTGGCTTTGTTTGGAGTGAGGGATACCGCAGATATGGCGGTAGGGATACCAGCCATCCGGCTGTTTGCGATCAGCCTGCCCGGGACCAGCATCAGTTATATAATGCTGTACTATTATATGACGACCGAGAAAAAAACCATTGCCAATGCCATTTCTGTGGTTCAAGGCTTTGCAGTGGTAGTGCCGGCAGCGTATATTTTGTCCCGTCTGATGGGAGCGGCCGGGGTTTGGCTGGCCTTTATACTGGCCGAGCTGGTCACGCTCGCGATGATCTTGGTTTACTATCTGTATTTGCAGAAAAAGTCCGGAGGCAGGTATCACGATCTGCTGCTGCTCGATACCGAGAGCATATCCAATTGCAGAATGCTGGATATGACCATTTCGAACAGCATTGACGAGGCGGTGGGTGTTTCGGAAAAAATAATTGCGTTTTTAGGTCAAAGTGGCGTGGAAGCCAGGCTATGCAACAAAGTGGGTGTGGCGATCGAAGAGATGGCTGTCAATATCGCGAAGTACGGATACCAGGCGGGTAATAAAAACTACATCGATATCCGGCTCAAAATACTGCCCGAGGAAATCGTTATTGTCTTGCGGGATGATGGCGGCTTTTTTAATCCGACCCAGTATTTGAGCAGGGAAAAGGAAGAAGAGCCTTATAAAATGGGCGGAATTGAACTGGTCCGGGCGATAGCCCAAAAGGTTGAATATTCACGGGTGCTGGGTTTTAATAACACCATGATTACCATTCAGGCCGGATCTTGAAGAAAGGTGCAGCCCAGAACCAGAAATGGCTCACAGCCGGATTAAAGTAACAAGAGACGGGAGGGCAATAGTATGAAATCGGTGACAATGGATGAAGCAATATCCCTGGTTACTCAAGCCAACACCTTGCCTTATGAAGAAATTATCCAACTGCAGCAGATAAGATTACAGGAGATGATCAAGCATGCCAGGGCGCATTCGGCCATTTACCGGGAAAAATATGCCAGTCTTCCGGAAAACCCAAGCCTGGAGGATTTGCCGGCAGTGAGCAAACAAGAGCTGTCCCCCCGCATGAAGGAATGGGTTTGCGACCCTGATTTTTCTGAAGCCGAATTAACCGAATACTTGAGCGATATTGCCAACCTGGACCAGCCATTTATGGGAAAATACAGTGTGTCGACCACTTCAGGAACCACCGGGGTCCCTCTGCGGATGTTGCGGGACGCACGGCATGTGACGATCAACAGCGCCCTTCTGCAAGTCAGGCTTTATAACGGCCCCTTGCTCAAGGATGTTGCCGAATTTAAAAAACGGGAGGCCAAATACGCAAGCGTGCTGGCCACCGGCGGTTATCACGCGGCCTATACGGGATTTGAAAGGGTAAAAAAAGCTCTGGCGCAAGAAGGCATCCATGATGTCATGGAGCTTTTGTCCATTGGCGAACCGGTAAGCCAGATGGTAAGCCGGCTCAACCGTTTTCAGCCGGAGATCATCACCGGTTATCCTTCGGTCCTGGAGGTGCTTTCGGCCGAATTGTTGGAAGGACGGCTACAGATAGAGCCCCGGGCAATTCTGTGCTCGGCCGAACAGTTAACCGAGCATACCTGGCAGCTTCTAACCCAGAGGTTTGCCTGTCCGGTCGGCAATGTTTTTTGCAGCACAGAAGGCGGCGAGATCGCCCTCTTGTGTGACCAAGGACATATGCATGTGAATATGGACTGGATAATCCTTGAGCCGATAGATAAAGAGGGAAAGGCTGTGCAGCCGGGCGCCATGTCAGATGCGGTTCTGGTGACCAACTTAATGAATACGGTTCAGCCAATTATAAGATACCGGGTTGATGACTGCATAATGATGCATCATGAACCGTGCGCATGTGGACTTCCATTTCCCTTTATTGACATCCTGGGCAGAACGGATGACATCCCAGAATTTGCAGGAGCGGCGGGTAGTGTCCGGCTTTCTCCCATCGTGTTTTTAAACGCGATCGTTGATATTGCTGGAATAGCTATCTTTCAATTTGCCCAGCCTTCTCCAACGGCTTTGCTTATGAGGGTGTTATACCTGGATAATGCAGATACGGAAACGGTTAATCAGCAGATCGGACAAGCGGTAAAGGCCGAGCTGGAAAACCAGGGCTTGAACAATATCACCTTTAGTATAAAGAATGAAAAGCCCAGCCGGGGAATCAAGGGGCAAAAAATGAGAAGTTATATCCGGGAATTCTAGCGAGCTACACCACTGCGCCCACGCTATTAATGGCGCTGTTCATGATGTCATCCTCGGCTTGAATGACCTTCTGACAGGCCTCATAAGACCTGCTTATGCTTATGAGATCGACCATTTCTTTAACGGCATTGACATTGGACGCTTCCTTGAAACCCTGTGCCACTCCCGGTTCATCCACAATCCGGGCAGCGCCCTGCGACATAATCCAGTTGTTGCCTTCTTTCAAAAGACTATTGGGGTCGTCAACATTAACGATCTTCAGGGTGGCAATCTGCTGGCTGCCCTGCATGACTCTGCCGCGCTTATCCACGGTGAATACGCGATCATAAACGAACTGCTGTTCGTCCATCTGATCGTAGGGCACAATTTCCTCCGGGTTGTCTGGATTGCGAAGCGGTATGATGATTGGCTGGTCGTTTATATCCCTGAGCGGAAAGCCTTCATTGCTTACCAGCACGCCTTCGTTGTTGACGTGATATTCTCCGTTGCGGGTCAGGCGCTCGCCTTGAGGGGTGGTCAGGCAAAAATAGCCTTCGTTGCGTATCGCCAGATCGGTAAATTCTCCAGTTTCCTGCATCATGCCCTGGGTCCAATCGGTGTAAACAGCAGATACCACAGCTCCAGTTGAAAGTGGCCCCAGCTCGACCGGCGGCAGCTTGACTTCGGTGCCGTTGGGCAGGTAGGTCTTGTCGTTCATGCGGCTAATTAGAAGGCCCGGGAAAGCTTCTGACACCATGTTATCGCGCTTATAGCCGCTAGTGTTGACATTAGCGAGGTTGTTTGCAGTATTGTCTTGTCTGGCCATTTGCAGCATCATTCCGGATGCGGCTGTGTACAAACCTTTTATCAATTGAAGCTCCCCCGTTTCCCGTATTCAATATATATATCGGAAAGGGCAGCCTCTTGCATTAGCTTTTATAGGACTCTCCTGGCTCCGCGGGCCTTGGTCTTTTCCAGCAGCGACATGTGCCCCAGAATACGGCCTGTACCCAGTGCTACACAGGCTACAGCGTTCTCGGCCACGTATACCGGAACCTCCAGTTCATCTTGCAGCAGCAGGTCGAAACCGTGCAGCAGAGACCCGCCGCCGGTCATCAGCAGCCCGTTGTTAATTATATCGGCCGCCAACTCGGGAGGGGTAATTTCCAGGACCTTTTTAACCGCTTCGACAATTGCCATGATTGGTTCGCGCATGGCGTCATTGGCCTCTTCGGCGGTTATTTCCACGGTGCGCGGCAGGCCGCTAATCAGGTGGCGGCCTTTGACATCCATGGCCAGAAAGCGATTGTGCTCGGTAATATATGCTGAACCCACTGTTTTCTTGATGTCTTCAGCGGTGCGCTCTCCTATCATCAGGTTGAACTGGGATCGTACAAAGCGGATCAGTGCCTGATCGAACTTGTCCCCTCCGATGCGCAGAGAGGTGTCGCAGACGATGCCTCCCAGGGAAAGAACCGCCACATCAGTAGTGCCGCCGCCTATATCTACAATCATGTTGCCTTGAGGACCTTCGATGTTCATTCCTGCGCCCAGCGCTGCCGCCAGAGGCTCTTCAACTATATATGCGGCTTTGGCCCCGGCGGCCAGAGTAGCCTGGCGGACGGCACGCTCTTCCACATCGGTTGCTCCGGTAGGAATGCATACAATAATGCGCGGCTTCCAGAAACGGCTCCGCCCCACCGCCTTGCTCAGAAACTGGGCCAGCATCCGTTCGGTGGTTTCATAGTCAGCAATGACACCTTCTCTCAATGGCCGAGAAGCTTGTATATTGCCCGGCGTGCGGCCCAGCATTTCCCTGGCCTCTTCGCCCACGGCTATGACTTTGCCGCTGTTGGTGTCGATTGCTACTACAGAAGGCTCGTGCAGTACGATGCCTGCGCCTCGTTTATATATAAGCACACTGGCAGTTCCGAGATCGATGCCAATATCGTCCCCGGAAAAGGCTAGCTTGGATAATATCCTCGTAAATGCATTCATAACATTGCTCTTTCTGTCTTGCCTTAGCTCAAATCAAGCCTGTTAATTCCCATTCGCTCCCTGATGACACAATGCTCCTTATATACTAATATACGAACGGAAGGAAAAAAGCAAGCATTGAGCATAAGAAAAGCTGATTATTTTTCACATTACAAGGCTTGCATGACCGTTTGAACCCGTTTTTACTGCCTTTACACTTCTAGCTGCCGCACTATCCCCGGGACCACGCTGTTGCTGCCCAGCGCTTTTCCAGGCAAAACCTGTGCGCCCGCTCCTATGATGCAATTTTGTCCCAGAACCGTTCCCTGAATGCAGGCGCCAGCGCCGACCACAGTGTTGTTCCATATGACAGCGTCTTCGATTCTGGCACCATCTTCAATCCGGCACCCCTCGCCCAGCACCACCGTTCCTGACCAGCGAACATCCTGGCCGATTACGGTCCCTTCTCCGGCAAATACACTGGCGCCTGGAGCTTCAAAGACCAGCTTGCCTTCAGCCCTGGTTTTCACCTGGCCTTCGAGCGCTGCCGCATGGGCCTGGCGGTATGTTTCCAGGCTGCCAACATCGCACCAGTACTGGTCAATCGGGAAGCCATAAAACGGAGCTCCATTCTGAACAAGGCCGGGGAAAACCTGCTGGCCGAAATCATAAAACTGATGCGGAGGAATATGCTTGAATATCGCGGGTTCAAAAATATATATCCCGGTATTGGCGGTATTGCTCCTGGCTTCAGAAGATGCGGGCTTCTCCTGAAAGCTCTGAACCAGCCCGCCGGCAGCGGTTACTACAATCCCGAAGAGCTCCACATCCTCAACTATTTTCAGGGCAATGGTAGCCAGGGCGCTGGAACGGCGATGCCGGTCCAGCAAGGCGGGTAAATCTGCATCGGTCAGAGCGTCTCCGCTTACCACCACAAATGTTTCATCCAAAAACCACTCGCATTTTTTAACTCCTCCGGCGGTGCCCATCAATACATCCTCTGGCGAGTACGACATATTGGCTCCGAAGCGGCTCCCGTCGCCGAAATAACTCTTAATAACCTCTGGATGATGATGGAGGTTGGCAATTATGTCTGTGAATCCCTGGTTAACCAGCAGCCTTACCGTGTTCTCCATCAGCGGCACATTCATCATGGGGACCATGGGCTTGGGAATGTCCGCAGTGAGCGGCATAAGGCGGGTACCTGCCCCGGCCGCCATAATCATAGCTTTCATACCTTCATCTCCTGCTGTTTTTAATATGTACGTTTCCCGTCTTACGTCTTACGTCTCCCGTCTTACGTCTTCCGTTTCCCGTCTTCCGTCTCCCGTCTTCCGTCTTACGTCTTCCGTCTCCCGTCTCCCGTCTCCCGTCTTCCGTCTTACGTCTCCGGTCTTACGTCTTCCGTCTTGCGTCTCCCGTCTTACGTCTTACGTCTTCCGTCTCCCGTCTTCCGTCTTCCGTCTTCCGTCTTCCGTCTTCCTTCTTCCGTCTTACATTTCCCGTCTTCCGTCTTACGTCTTACGTCTCCCGTCTCCCGTCTTACGTCTCCGGTCTTCCGTCTTCCTTCTTCCGTCTTACGTCTCCCGTCTTCCGTCGTACGTCTTCCTTCTTCCGTCTTCCGTTTCCCGTTTCCCGTCTTCCGTCTTCCGTCTCCCGTCTCCCGTCTTACGTCTTACGTCTTCCGTCTTCCGTTTCCCGTCTTCCGTCTTACGTCTTCCTTCTTCCGTCTCCCGTCTCTACTGCTGCCAGTTAAGCTTCGTAAAAACTCTGGCACGGCTGTCCTGCGGCAAAGGGCTGGGCTGGAAGTCGTTGAATCCGCTGTCCGAGCTTATGCTGATGGGAATAATTTCGGGCCGTTCGGCCGTTACTGTAGTCTGTGAATCGCTCTTCCAGACCGAATATTCCTGCTGGAATATCATGCCATCAAAATCAGCCGGGTAGCGGTTGCCTCCGAAGCAGAAGTTCCCCAGGCTGTGAATGATATACTTGCCCTTATATTCCTCAATAGGCTGCAGAACATGGGGATGATCACCCATCACCAGATCTGCCCCCAGGTCAATTGCAAATCGTCCGAGTTCGGCCTGTTCACTTTCCGGTGTATAGCTGCCTTCCTTTCCCCAGTGAAAACCGACTAAAACCAGATCGGCATCGCCCTTCATCCGGCCGATATCCTGTTCCAGCGCCGCTTTGTAGTCTTGCACTTCGCCATCACCCAGCACCGGACCGATCAGGTTGTAGCCCAGCAGCCCGATGCGCACTCCCTTGACCTCTACTACCGGCTTTTCTTCGTATCCGAAATGGGTAATGTTCTTGGCGTCAAGGGCAGCCTTGGTGTCAGCGTGCCCGCTTTCCATGTAATCAAGGGAATGGTTGTTGGCCAGGTTGACTGCTTCGATGCTGCCACCCTCCAACACCTTCACATATTCCGGCGGCCCCTTGAAGTAATAACATTTGGCGGGATCTCCTTTATCTCCTGGCTCGCTGGAGTTGGTCAGGGTTCCTTCCATGTTGGCCACTGTAAAATCATCCGCGCCAAGATAGGGCTCAACCTGCCGGAAAAAATAATTGTAGTCTCCGCCCTGTTCCGCCAGAGTCTGGCCGAAATAATCTGAGTAGCGATAATCATAACCGAGGGTGCAATCACCGATGACACTTATCTTAAAGCTTGTCTCGGCTCCATTTTTCGTATCTCCCGATACCGGTATCTCCCGGGGCAGTGGATGACCCATTTGCTGGGGTTTAGGCGTGGAAGGCGGCGGTTCCATGGCATAAATGCACACCCCCGCAATCATTACCCCAACAATTGCAATTAAAAATACGTTTTGAAATCTCATAAAAGCTCCTGGCAGTATTTTGGCTCAGGCCGTTTATTTCCGGCCAATCAGTGTTATATTATGTTTGTGACTGGATTAGAAACATCCGCAGGCCCGGCAGTCATAACCTTTTTATTCTGACCGCCGCTCCTTGCATTATATTAACATGATTTATTACTCATGGGTGGTAGGAAAAATGCAGCTTATACCGCACGAAATATGTACGATTATGGAACGGTTGCAAAACCATAGCGCCAATGCCTACCTGGTTGGCGGTTCAGTTCGGGACATGCTTTTGGGGCGCCATATTAAAGACTTTGACATCGTCACTGACGCTCGGCCCGATACGGTCATGGAACTCTTTCCCGGTCATTACCCCCTGGGACTGAAATTCGGCACGGTGGTCGTTAAAATGGGCTTCTATCAGGTTGAGATAACCAGCTTTCGTGATATAGATCTGCCCGGAGACCTGGCCCGCCGCGACTTCACGATAAATGCCATGGCTATGAATCTCGCTGGCAGCATTTTTGATTTTTACGACAGCCGGACGGATCTGGCCAGCGGTCTTATCCGGGCGGTCGGAAGCGCTGATGACCGTATAAAGGAAGACGGCCTGCGGATGCTGAGGGCGGTGCGTTTAGCCTGCCAGCTGGAATTTGAACTGGACCCGGCTTTGTGTAAAAGCATTCTGCAGTTAAGCGCAGATATACAGCCAGTCTCCCCGGAACGGGTGCGTGACGAACTAAATCTGATGCTTATGCTTCCCAGTCCTTCCCGGGCATTTCGCCTGCTGCACGATCTGGGCCTGCTCCAGCATATCCTGCCAGAGCTGGAGGCCTGCCATGGTTTTGAGCAGCACAGCCGCCACCATCACCTGACCGTCTTTGAGCATACTTTGCTGGCACTGGACAGCAGTCCGCCCCGCCTTTCAGCCCGGCTGGGCGCATTATTCCATGATATCGCCAAGCCGGCATGTTTCACTATCGACGACCAGCAGGCCGGTCATTTCTACGAACATCATATCATCGGCATAAAAACTGCCGAAGATGCCATGCAGCGCCTGCATTATGACCGAAAAACCATTCAGACTGTGATGCTGCTGGTGGAACACCACATGACCCGTTTCAATGTTTTCAGCCGGGCCGATGCCCGGCGGCTGCTGCAGAAAGTCGGGGAAGCTAACCTGGAAGACCTGTTCGACCTGCAGGCAGCAGACATCAAGGCTAGCCGCTTGTCCGATGATTTCAGCCAGCTGGAGCGCCTTCAGAATTCCATTGAACAGATCCGCACCAGCGATGAGCCGATTCATCTGCGGGATCTGGCCATTGACGGTCATGACTTGCTGGCCATCGGCTTCAGGCAGGGACCTGCCGTTGGAAGCATTCTGAATCACCTGATGGAACTGGTAATAGACCATCCAGAACTAAACAGCAGGGATACGCTGCTGGATCTGGCTGGCCAGTTGCTTGTGAACCCGGACTGAACTCCTATTTAGCGTCGGCATGAATACCCGCTTGCCATGCCGATCGTCAACTGGACAGGCGCTTTTCCATGAGGTCCATCAGACGAGGAATTCCCTGCCCGGATGAGGCCGAAATTGAAATACGTTCCAGGCCACCGAATTCCAGCACTGGAACTGGCAGCAAATCGATTTTATTAAACACCAGGATCATTTTATCGTCGGCAGCTCCCAATTCGGTAAGAATACGCCTCACCACATCGATCTTATCCAGGCAAAGGGGATCGGCATAATCGGCCACGTGCAGCAGCAGATCCGATTCGGCGGTTTGGGCCAGGGTGGAGCGAAAAGCGGCTACCAGGTGATGGGGCAGGTTCTGAATGAAGCCGACGGTATCGCTTAACAGGGCTTCCCGGCCAGATGCAAAGCGGATCTTGCGCGTAGTGGTATCCAGGGTCTGAAAAAGCCGGGGATCGGCTTCCACCTGCTGGCTGCCGCCTTCACGATGAGAAGACCTCAATAGAATGTTGAAAAGGGTTGATTTGCCTGCGTTGGTGTAGCCTACCAGGGCAATAACCGGAATACCCGTGCGTTCGCGCCGTTTGCGCTGGGTTTGCCGAATCTTGCCTTGCTGTTCGATTTTTTGTTCCAGGTCGTTTATTCTGCTTCGAATTACCCGCCGGTCCATTTCCAGCTTCTGCTCCCCGGCTCCTCTTGTGCCGATGCCTCCGCCCAGACGGCTCAGTTCCACGCCTTTACCCGTAAGACGCGGCAGAGCGTACTTGAGCCGCGCCAGCTCCACCTGCAGTATCCCTTCCGATGAGCGGGCCCGCTGGGCGAAAATATCCAGGATGAGAACCGTACGGTCAATTATTCTTACATCCAGCGACTTTTCCAGGTTGCGAACCTGCACCGGAGATAGCTCCGCATCGAAAACGATAAGATCGGCCTCGCATTCACGTGCCAGCGCATCCAGCTCCTCCAGCTTGCCTTTGCCAATGTAGGTGGCGTTGTGCGGGCGTTCCTTGGCCTGCACCAGGGACGCGACTACCTGGCCTCCCGCAGCTTCCACCAGGCTGGACAGCTCTTCAAACGAAGATGCAAAATCATAGCCCTGCCGGCTTTTCAGGTTGACTCCTACTGTTATAACTTTTTCTATTTCAGCGGCCTCCTTGCCAGAATATTGGGCATCGCGGCTACAGCCATTTTTGCTTTCTAAAATAGGCGAGCATGCCGCCGGCGCAGCTGAGCATTACGCCCCAGATGATCAGATAACCATAGGGCTGGTTAAGCTCGGGCATGCTAAAAGGCCCGGCATCCGGATTGAAATTCATGCCATATACACCGACTATGAAGGTTAACGGAATAAATACCGTGGCAATGATGGTTAAAACCTTCATTACCTGGTTCATCTGGTTGGCATTTAACGACAGGTGATAATCCAGAATGCCCCTGGCTACATCACGATAATTCTCGATGGAATGGCTTATTTGCAGGGTATGTTCGTAACAATTTCGGTAAAACTGGATATTGCCCGGGTTTATCAGCTCATTATCAGGATTCTGCAGGGCATCGGTTGCACCCTGGATGCTCCAGGCCAGGCGATCAAGGTGCAGCAGGCGGCGTTGAATATCGTGGATCGTTTCCGCAACGTTCTTTTCGGTGTGCATTGATATGCGATCCTCCAGATCGGCCATTTCTTCAAATATTGCCTGGATGTGAGGATAAAAGCCGTCGATTAGTATGTCGCATATGGAGCAGGCCATGTAGTCGACTCCCATATTGGCAATCTTGGTCCCATTGTACCTCAGGCGCTGACGCAGCATATCAAAAGTGTGCCCGCCCTTTTCTTCCACCGTAATCAAAAAATTCTGGCCCAGGAAAATGTTGACCTGGTAGGCATCTATTTTGCAGTGATCAAGGATGATATACAGAACTATGAAGTAATAATTATCGTAAAATTCTACCCTGGGACGATGGTGCCCGGCGCTCCCCTCATCGGCTTCATTAAGGCTTTTTTCTTCTAAATGATAGAAACGGCCCAACCGGTCCAAATTATCTCGGCCAGGCCGGCCTTCTATATTGAGCCAGTGCATGCCCGCTTGAGGTATCTTTTCCAGGCAGGATGCCAGGTCAGTGAACACTTCAAGCTGCCACTGCCCGTCAACATACTGGTGCAACTCTATCCTCATTTCATCATCCGGAGTTCCACCGTTTGGGGATATCAGAACTGGCAAATCGCTGTCTGGCTGAGGTGATTTATTATCAGAATCACTTTTTCCTGCCACCCTGCTCCCCGCCTTTCCCTTTCCTGCCCAGCAGTGCCGCCAAATCCGCCTTTATTTTGGCATCGCCGATTTCTGCGATGGCTTCCCTGATTATGCGGCGGTTCCGCGGAAGGCCGCTTTGCAGAATTGCCCGCTGCAATCGCCTGTCTTTCGGGCTTCGGGCTACATATACCTTTTTCCCATTATACGGGTTATGTCCGGTATAGTACATAGCCGTGGACAATGTCATAGGGGTGGGAGTAAAGCTCTGCGCCTGGTCAGGTTCGAAATGCACCTTATCCCTGATAAACTGTGCCAATTGCAGCATTTCCTGCAATCCAGACCCGGGATGCCCACTCATAAAATATGGTAAAAGGTACTGCTTCTTGCCGGCTTTCCGGCTGGCTTGTTCGAACTGGGCGGCAAACTGCTCATATGCTTGGGGTCCGGGCTTGTTCATCAATAAACATACTCCAGGGGCCGCGTGTTCAGGTGCCACCTTGAGCTGGCCGCCAGTATAATGGCTGCACAGCGCTTGTATATAGCGGCCGGATGTGTCTGCTGAAGCCAGGTCATATCTTATTCCTGAAGCCACCCTGACGTTCTTCACTCCGGGTATTTTGCGGATGGCCTCCAGCATGGCCACCGACATTTCATGGCTGGTATCAAGATTCTTGCACAGGCGCGGGCTCAAGCAGGACAAGCGCTTGCATTCCCTGCAACGCTGTTGGTCCTTGCCCTGCATGCCGTACATGTTGGCGGAAGGACCTCCGACATCAGGTATGCTGCCCTTGAAGTCCGGATGGCCGATTATGCGGCAAGCCTCCTCAACAATGGAAGCCTGGCTCCGGCTCTGTATGGAGCGTCCCTGGTGCAAACCCAGGGCGCAGAATGCACACCCTCCAAAACAGCCGCGATGTGTAGTTATGGAAAACTGAACCGGCTCCAGGGCGGGAATGCCTCCGGAAGCTTCATAGTCCGGATGAGCCCGGCGTAAAAAAGGCAGTTGGTATATAGCGTCCATTTCGGCAGAACTCAAAGGCGGTGCCGGAGGGTTCTGAACTGCCCATATTTTACCGTGGGCCTGGGCCAGCCTTGAGGCCGTATATGGATTCAAATTTTCATGAATCATGCGCGTTGCCCTTGAAAAAGCATTCTTTCCCGAGCTTGCCTCTTCGAAAGAAGGCAGTTCTATCGCCGAAGAAGGGAGCCGGGAACTGCGCCAAACCGTACCCGGCAGGTTGTTTAGATATTGCAGCTCTCTTCCGGATTTTATATAACGGGCAATTTGCAGCAGCAGGTATTCGCCCATGCCATAAACCAGCAAATCAGCCCCGCTATCGACCAGCAGGGAGCGCCGCACGGCATCTTCCCAGTAATCATAATGAGCCAGGCGTCTGAGGCTGGCTTCAACCCCTCCCAGGATTACCGGCACACCGGGATAAGCTTCGCGAATGCGGTTTACGTATACAATACTGGCCCGATCAGGCCTGGCTCCAGCCTTGCCACCCGGCGAGTAGAGATCGCCGGTGCGCCGCTTGCGCTCCGCAGTGAAATGGCTTACCATGCTGTCCATGTTCCCGGCACTGACCGCAAAAAACAAGCGGGGCTGCCCCAGCTTCATAAAATCGGCTGTGCTGCGCCAGTCCGGCTGGGCGATGATGCCGGTTCGAAAGCCGTGCTTTTCCAGGAATCGCGCCAGCAAAGACGCGGCAAATGCAGGGTGATCGACGTAAGCGTCGCCGCTGACGAAAATAATATCCAGTTCCTCTATATTTCGTGTCTTGAGATCATCTGCACTAACCGGCAAATACTGATTCTTCGAAAAATCTTTCAATCCTGTTCTCCCATACCTGTTTATCTGGATAATTAAGGGCGCCTGCGGGCCTTTGGTCACAGCCGCTTATCCTGCTTCAGCTTAACACAAACCCGGCCGAGAGCTAAATACTCCTGCTTAACTACCCGATACAGTTTATAATAGTCATTAGGATTGTTTTACAGGGAGGATCACAAGCGGTGTCACTTCTTCTGGGGGCCAGTGCATTCGTTTTTTCCTGCTGCTGCCTGGCAGGCGCCTTGATAACCCTTTTGCCAGAAATTGCATCCCGCGGCAAGAGAAAAAATCCGGGCTGGTGGGTATGGATTAGCGGGGCAGTGGTGGGATTGGCCTTTTTTTACATAAGCGCAGTTACCAATCATACTGCTGATACGTCCATGCTTTCGCCATTGCAGGGTGTCTATACCAGCGAAACCGCTGCTAGCTTCAAGGCCCAGACCGCCGAAGCTGTCGAACAAATCCCGGCCGCGCCATCTGCAGCTCCGATAAAAGCTGGTGAACAAGTAAAATACATCGGCGGGATTAATGGAAATATGTATCATATCCCCGGCTGCTACCTGGTCAAACGCATGCCTGCGGAAAATCAGCGTTTCTTCTTAAACAAGCAGCAAGCTGAAACGGCCGGCTACAAAGCCTGCCCCGAATGCAAGCCCTGAATATCCTGGAAGCAAGGGGACGGTTCCAGGATATTTACTGCATCATAGCCTGAACCTCTGATTCGGGAAGGGTTCTCACTACCGACAACCGCGCCTGCTTGGCCATGTCCAGCAATGGGCCGCTGGGTTCCAGCATTCCGCCGTTAAGCTCCAATACCCTTATAAGGGGACGATCGGGAGCAATGCGGTTAATTTCCACTATCAGGGCCAGCGAGCTGTCATTCAATTGAACTACGCTGCCGATCTGAAACATAGCCAGATTCGAGGCCAGAACTTCCACCAGTCCCGGGTCAATCTCCATGCCTGCCAGCATCTGCATCTGGACCAGGACATCAGGGGTGGAAACCGCCATTTCCTCGTTGGATAATCTGCAGGTCAGCTGATCGTACAGGTTGGCGGCTGCCACAATTCTCGCATATTCATGTATGCCGCCTTCTTTTAGCCCGCGCGGATATCCGCCGCCGTCCCATCGTTCATGATGCTGAAAAGCAACATGAGCGGACAGCAAGGAGACCCCGTAATATTTGCGCAGAATATCGAAACCATGCTGGGCGTGGCGTTCCACTTCCAGGTCGTCATCGTGTGGATAGCTAAGACTTCGTATCAACGCATCACGGGACAGCTGGGTCTTGCCCACATCATGCAGCAGAGCCCCTATGCCCAGCTCTTTTAGCTTGCTGCGATCATAGCCCAGCGACATGCCCATAGCAATGGACATTATGCCGACATTAACCGAATGCACATAGACTTGATCGTCGCTTATGCTCATATCGAGCACTCCCAGCATAACATCGCTGTTGTGCAGAATCTCGTCCAACAAATCCCCCACGGTAAGCTCTACCTTGCGGGTATCGAAACCCTGCTTTTTTTCCAGGAGTGTATAGATTTCCCTTATCGCCTTTTTGGTTTGCAAACGGGTCTCCTCCGAGACCATTTCCGGAATTTCGTTAATATCTGCCGACAGCTCGTCGCGTACAAACACTGACAGAATGCCGATTTCTTTCAGGCGCTTGATGTAATTGGTGTTCAAGCTTACCCCGGCACGCAAAAGCACTCGGCCATCAGTATTGTAGATGCTCCGGGCCAGCAACATTTCTGGTTTCAAATAGCTTACACCAATTTTTCTCATCAGATATCACCTGCTTCCAGTGCGCATTGACGAACCGGATTCGAGCAATTCAATAAATAGGCGGGTAACTTCCGGATCAAACTGGATGCCGGCAAATTTTCTCATTTCATCCAGGGCTTCTTCATGACTGCGGGCTTTACGGTAAGGGCGGTCAGCAGTCATAGTTCCATAGGCCTCAATAACCGCCAGAATTCTGCATTCAATCGGAATTTCCTCTTCTTTCAGCCCCAGCGGGTAGCCATTGCCATCCCACCATTCATGCTGTTTAAGAATAAGCTCCGAAATTGGAGCCAGCTGGGGAATTGAAACCGCAATCCTGTAACCCACCTCGCAGTATTGCCGCACTTCTATCGCTTCATCAGCAGCGAGAGGGCCTGCTTTGTGAAGAATGTCGTCGGCAATGCTGATCTTCCCAATATCGTAATACTGCACCAGTTTCAGCAGGTTGCCGACTTCCTCTTCGTTCAAATGCAGAGCGGCGCACAAATCCATGAGGAGCTTTTCGGTCCGCAGATTTTCATCCATACGGCCGATATTTTTATCACGGCGAATTTTCAGGATCATGGCAATAATGCTGTTGCGCGACTTATTGGCATTTTTAAGCTTTTCATGATACATTCTGGTATCGGCGCGGCGATATATTTCGTCCATGTTGTGGCTGAGCGATATCCTGATTTCCCAGCCCCTGGAAATATGTAATGGCAGGCTTCCCGGCCGCATTCCGTATTCAGCAACCGCATCGGCCATATCCTGGTCCAGGCTTATCATCATTTCATCAGTGGCTTCAGGCACCAGGCAGGCGAATTCATCCCCGCCCAGCCGGGCAATCAGGTCCTGATCTCGAAAAACCAGCTGCAAAATCTGGGCGCAACGCATAATAAGCTCATCGCCAGCCAGATGTCCCAGGGTATCGTTGATGATTTTCAAACCGTCCAGATCGAAGGTAAATATCCCGACGGGAGCGATTAGCTCGGCGTCCAGCCGGTACATTTCCTGTTCGAAAGCCCGCCGGTTAAACAGGCCGGTGAGGCCGTCATAATAGCTCAAATGCTTGAGTTCTTCTTCCACTATGTGCATTTTGCGCAATTCGCTGGCCAGGCTTAGGAGGAGCTCCATCACCGTTTTATTCAGGTCCGCATATTGAAGAAATTGCTGTACCTCCCGGTAATTACGCATATTCCGCAGAGCTGGCTGTTCTTCGGCTGGAGCCAGGCATACCACATAACAGCGCGGAGCCAGGCGCTTCACGCGCCTCAAGAGATCCGGAGCTGAACGGTCAATCGATTCCCGGTCGGTTACCAGGATTTCCACGACTGATTCCAAGTCGTCCAGAATTTCCATCAGCGCATCCGGGTTATCCGCTTTATCAATTATCCATTCGGACTGATTGACCTCTGTCCACAGGGATTTGATGAACTGGAGTCTCTCCTCGTTTTCAATTAGAAGCACCGCTTTGCGGTCACTCATTGCCATTGCTCCTTAATCAAGCCAAGCTTGCCATTAATCATCATAACTAATAATATCTAAAAATGGCGATAAAATCTCACTGATTCAAGAGAATACGTAATATTTATCGTTACTTTACAGATTCTGCCTGAGGAATATCAGGCCTTTTTGTGTATTTAGGTATTTTAGTCCTATTTTTTGTCTCAAAGTAGTCGCGTTCCCGACGAAAGGAGTATTTATTTTCTCTGTTTTTATATTCAGATCTTTAATGATGTACTTTCATAATAGTTAAATTTTTATCAATCGTGTAGCAGGAATTTGGGGAACTAAAGAGAATTTTATTATAGATATGGAAACATTCGAAATATAGTTATCTAGCCCTATAGCCCGCACATGCCCATCCTGGCGCGGGCTGGCTTAACCTATACGCTTGTATTTCACAGTATCATCCGACCAGGTAGATACAATGGCCAATTGAAAGGTGGTGTTGTCAACAATATTTCGTGTTATAGGCCAATGGTATATAGATTAGAACATTGGCACATTGCAAAAACCGTATCTTGATGCTAAAACAGGGGACCAAAGAATATCATAGACGAACTCAATACAAAAAGCTGGATTAATCGAACTTTTTAATGAGATGGGATTGCGTAGACTAACGTGCGGATAGAGAAATAAGGAAAATGGGGATTGCCTTTCGGAAACGAACGTTATCACCAACGCACAGATGAGAGAATAAGATACGATTTTAAGGAGGCGTTTTCATGGCTGCTAATTTTGCATATGACAGCAATGTTCGGGATTTTAAATTTATACTTCAGGAATGGCTGCCCACCGAACAGATTTTTGCTTATGACAAGTATTCAAGTTATTCAAAGGACGATTTGGGCTCCATACTGGAACCCTATTACAAGATTTGTAAAGAAAAGGGTGAAGCCGCTAACGAAGTTGCGGAATCTCAACCCTGCCATTTCGACAGTGGCAAAGTAACCTGCCCGCCCGGTTATGGCGACCTCTTCAGACTGCTCCAGAAAGACGGCTGGGCCACCAGCAACATTTCCGACGACGAAGGCAATCTGCCGGAAGTATTGCTCTGGGCTTTACAGGAACTGCTAACCGCATCCTGCCCGTCCTTCGCACCCTACGTTGAACTGACCAACGGTGCTGCAACCCTGATTTACAAGTTTGCTACCGATGCCCTTAAGGAAAAATTCCTGCCGAAGATGATGGACGGCACCTGGGCCGGCACCATGTGCCTGACCGAGCCTACCGCTGGCTCCGACGTGGGCGACATCCTGGCCAAAGCCTTTCCGACCGATGAACCCGGCATCTACAAGATTAAGGGCTCCAAAATATTTATCACTGGTGGGGACAATGATTTCTGCGAAAACCACATTCACCTGTACCTGGCCCGCGTCGAAGGCGCCAAGGCCGGCACCGGCGGAATTTCCCTCTTTATCGTTCCTAAATTCTGGGTTAACGAAGACGGCAGCCTTTCTCCCAATGATGTGGAACTGGCTGGCATCGAACACAAGATGGGCCTCAGAGGCTCGGTTACCGCTTCACTGGCATTCGGCGACAACAACGCATGCCGCGGCTATCTGCTCGGCGTAGACCCGCTGGCCAACGAAGGCAAAGGCCAGGGCATGGCCCAGATGTTCGTTATGATGAACGGCGCCCGTATGGCAACCTCCATTTTCGCTCTGGGCTGTCTGGCCAATGGCTTCTACAATGCCCGTGATTATTGCAAAGATCGTATTCAAGGCCGGCCTTTTACCAATCCGCGCGGTGAAAGACAACCCCTTATCAACCACGAAGACATCCGCCGCACTCTTCTGATGGGCAAGGCTAACATCGAAGCTTTCAGAGCCATGATCGCTAAATCTTATTTCGCCATGGACGTTCGCCACTGCGACCCCGACCCGGTCGTTCGCGCCAAGGCCAACAACCTGGTTGAAATCGCCACCCCGCTGTGCAAGGCTCATGTATCTGACGAAACCTGGATACTGTTGTCAGAAGCCATTCAAGCCTATGGCGGATATGGCTACATCGAAGAATATCCGGTAGCCCAGTGCGCTCGCGATTGCAAAATCTACTCCATCTGGGAAGGCACCAACTATATTCAAGCTCAGGACCTGATCGGACGCAAATGGTCCATGGGCAAAGGCGCTCCCTTTGCTGAATTCATCGCTGACATCCAGGCATTCATCGATGGCAATAAAGGCACACCTGGATTCGAACGGGAATTCCAAATCATGACTACAGCCATGGCCGACTATGCTGAACTGAAAAAGACCATGGACACTTTTGCTGCTGAAGGCAAAACCTCCCTGCTGCCCCTGTATGCACGCCGCGTACTGACTGCTACTTCACAACTGTATGCCGGTTATTGCATTCTGGATCAGGCCATGCTGGCCAACAAGAAAGCTGCCGAAGTTGGCGCTGAACACTTCGACTACAATTTCTATGTAGGCAAAGTTGCCGCCGCTCGCTACTATGTGAAGAACATCGTTCCAAACATCGCAGCCATCACCAGCGTAGTTAAGGAAGCCGACTTCTCCGCTCTGGAAGTTCCGGCCGAAGCATTCAATTACTAGGAATAGTCAAAAAGCCCGGCAGTGCATGCACTGCCGGGCTTTTTATTCGCATATTTTCATACCGTCTGCATTTACAAGCTCATGATTCGGAGTTTGGTATACTGGCAGGTAATCTCCTCAACTACGGCTACGTATTTGTCGCCTTCAGTGTCGGTAAATTCAAGCTTTTGCCCCAGCTTGCCGTTGTTCTCGGCTCCATCTATGACCAGCTTGGCCTGGTCGTGAGTCTCGTTAATGGAAGCATAGGACACAAAAAAGGTGTCAAAAGCTTTCAGGCTGCCTTTCCAGGGCACATACAATATGCGTTCACTGCTGGATATATATATCTCCTGTTCAAGGGGACTGTAATACTCAACAACTACCGGTTCGGTAGTGCTGGTTGTTCCATAGGCAGTTTTTACCGCCAGTCCGGCTGCCACCAGCACTACGATCAGCAGGGCAACTGCCAGCACCCTTTTCATACAAAAACCCCCTTCGAAATTCACTCTATCCGGCTTATATCTATATCGATAAAAAAGCCGCACGGCATGAATCTCGAAGGGGGTTTCCAATTAGTGTTTACGACCAGAATTTCTTATCCTCTTCGCTCATATCCAGTTGGATGGTATTATCCGGCGGAATATCGCTTTTCTTGTTTTTGCGTTCAATCTCCTCCCGGTGGCGTTCCAGGAGTTCTTTTAACTTGTTGGGTTCTCCAGAACCTTTGTCAGACCCAGCCTTACCGTTCTTATAGCTTTCATTATCCCATGGCTTGGGATAGATGCTGGCTGGTTTTTCTTCGGCAGCCTCTCCGCCCTCTATATCCTTCGTTTCTGTATCCTTTGCTTCTGGTTCCTGAACCTCTTCAGGTACGCGCTCGGCCCAGGGGAATTCATGGTTATAGAGTAATGGTTCGCTTGCTTCTGAAACTGCTGGAGATTTTTCCAAGCGGCCCTTAATCTGGCCGCTTATATCGTCTTCAAATTCAGAATCCGGCTTTTCCACAATTTTAGCGGTTGCAGGATCTGTATCGTAGCCATGGCTTTCTGCCGGCGATTTGGGAATCACGCTGAATGCATCCTTAAATCCGGATTCGCCAGGGATTTCGGTATCGATAACTTCCTCCGGCTTCGCCTCAATTACTTCGGCAGCCACGGCCAGAGCGCCTGCTTCGTCGGTTTTTTTACTAAAAGGAGTAAAGGGCTTATATTTACTGTTCTCAATAATTGGTGCTTTCACAGCCTTTTCATCTTCGTGGGCGCTGGACGCGGCCAGACTTAGATCAGCAGTTGCCTCCCCTGCGACTGGAACCACCCATTCAGACGCGGCAGCCGACATAACAGCCCCGGCTTCAGCCACGGGTTCCACAGCTTCCTCTGGAGCCGCTGCTGCCTCATTCTTCGGCAGCTCGGGCTCTTCCGCCTCGTCCACAACAGCCGCGCTCAATGCTTCCTCTGCGGCCTCGCTTTTTCCCACCAGCGAAAGCGCCCAGGGCTCTTTCACCGCCGGCTCATAGGACAACTGGTCTGCCGAGCCCTGCGGCTCCTTGAACCCGTCCTTATCTTCATCCTTGAGCTCATCTTCAATGCGGCCCTTTTCCTCCGCCTCAGCCAGGCCGGATGTTTCATCCTGTTCTTTGCCGGCTGCCGCTTCCGGCATCCCGGCCGGTGCAGGCGGCCAGCCCCCATCGCTCAGCTCGGCAGTATCGGTCCGTTCCTGGTATATAGAATCGCTGCCCGAAGGCAGGGCCTTATTCTCTTCCACGAAAACCAGCTCTGGCATCTGCCCCAGCATACCGGTATATTGAGCCAGCAATCCCCGGAAATTTTCCTGGAAATCGCCATATCTTCGGTGCAGGCGCTCGATAGCCAGCTGTTTGCGCTGGTATTCGCCTTCCGCATCCTGAATTATTTCATCTGCCCGGTTTTGAGCATCAATTTCGATCCGGTCGGCCTTCTCCCGGGCGGCCATCAGCAGGTCTACAAGGGCGCTTTCTTTGTTATATAGCTCATCCAGCTTCTGCTGCTGTTCCGTGCGAGCCTTTTCGGATGCCAGCAGCTTATTATTGGCTGAAGCCAGCTCTTCTTCCAGGGTCTTAATTTTCCCCAGGTTCTCCTGTTCTATCTTCTGGATAGAACGCTCCACCTCTTCTTTTTTATATCCGAAAAGACTTTTTCCAAATGCACTATCCACAGGATTGAAGCCTCCTTTGCATGACGATATGCTGTTACATTGAACGCGGGAGCAGTATTAACGGTGAGTATACGGTTCTATTATGGAGTATTAATGAAATCAGGTCAAATACAACGGAACTGCCTTTATACTGCTTATTATCCCAAGCTTCTGCCGCCGGTGCAACCAATCACGTAAAAAAGGGATAATCTTCCCTTTATTAATAGGACTGGTATCCTTTCACCATTTTAATTACATAATCCTGGTCGATGCTGCTCAAGCCCGGGAATATGGGCAGGCTTAGCTCTCTGGCATAAAAATCCTCGGCTGCAGGGAAATCTCCCGGCTGATATGAATAGAGCTGGCGGTAGTACGGTTGAAAGTGGACCGGTATGTAGTGCACCTGCACGCCAATGTTCTTGGAGCGCATATAGTTGAAAAAGGCCCGCCGGCTGACCCCCGGCTTCAGCAGGACCGGGTACAGGTGATAGGCATGGCGCCATTCTTCAGGAGGTACGGGAGGAATGTTGACCATATCAAAATCAGCAAAGGCTTCGTTGTATACGCGGGCGGTTTTCTCCCTTTCGGCAATGAATCCCTCCAGCTTGCGCAGCTGCGAGAGACCCAGAGCTGCTTGAATGGAGGTCATCCGGAAATTGTATCCCAGCGCCTGCATCTCATAATACCAGGGTCCGTGGTTCTCCTGCATAAGCTCCTCATCCCGGACAATCCCGTGATTTCGGAACTGGCGCAAACGCCGGTCGTAACTGGGATTATCTGTTACGATCATGCCGCCTTCGCCGGTGGTTATGTGCTTGACTGGATGAAAAGAAAACATGGTCATATCCGCTTCAGTGCCGATCTTGCGGCCTTCCCTGATCCCCCCCAGGGCGTGAGCGGCATCCTCAATCAGCACCAGACCGTGCTTTCTGGCCAGGCTGCGAAATGCCTTAATATCCACAGGGTAACCGGCATAATCAACCGGCACGATAGCCTTCGTTTGCGGAGTAATACACCGGGCGGCCTTTTCCGGGTCCAGGCAGTAGGTGTCCGGGTCGATATCAGCCAGAACCGGCCGGGCGCCCATATAAGCGGCGGCATTGGCAGTGGCCACAAAGGTTATGGGAGTGGTAATTATTTCATCCCCGGCCTGAATCCCGGCCGCGAACATGGCTGCGTGCAGAGCCGAGGTTCCGCTGCTGAAAGCCACTGCAAAACGGGCCGAACAGTATTCGGCCACCTGGCGTTCGAATTGGTCTATCTCCGGGCCCTGGGTGATCAGCGGGGAGTTAAGCACCTTGACCACAGCTGCGATGTCGTCCTGGTCCAGGTTCTGCCTGCCATAAGGTATAAAATCACTTATCATAAGCCGCAATCCACTCCCTGGTTATCTTTATGCCTTCTTCCAGGCTGATTCGGGGCGCCCAGCCCAGTATCCGCCTGGCTTTATCATAGTTGCACAGCAGCTTGGGGATCTCGCTTTGTGGATGAATATGGGTTATATGCTTGATGCGGTTTGGATCTGAACAAATGAGAGCAGCCAGTCCGTTGATGCTGATATCCCTGCCCAGCCCGGCGTTCATAAGCTGCCCGTTGCAGGCTTCGCTTCTGCCCGCTGCGATTACAAAGGCAGCGCAGTCATCAACAAAAAGCAGGTCCCGGGTTTGAAGACCATCTCCATAAATGTTCAAGTCCTCTCCCTTCAGGTCGCGCTTGATAAAAACAGATACGACTCCACCTTCTCCGGAGGATTTTTGGAAAGGTCCATAAGTGTTGAACGGCCTCACCACCACCGTGGGCAGCCCATACGTATAAAAATACGAGAGGGTCAGGGCTTCCCCGGCCAGCTTGCTGGCCGCATAAGGAGAAACCGGCTTGACCGGGTGCTCCTCGGTGATGCCGCCTTCGTCCAGGCTGCGCTCGAAAACCATGCAGGTAGACATGAACAGCATCTTGCTGCCCTGCCGGCGGCATTCTTCCAGGACATTGAAGGTGCCTACCGCATCGTTATAAAAGGTGGTCCGGGGATCGTCGATGGAATCCTGCACATTTATACTGGCTCCGAGGTGATACACCAGGGGAAATCCATCTTTGAACAAGCATTCTAACAGTGCTTGGTCCTTGATATCGCCCTCTACAAAGGTGAAATCCGGATTGGACTTGAATTCATCAATATTAGAAAGCCTCCCGTTGGACAGGTCATCAAGCGCCAGCACTTGTTGCCCGTCTTCGAGAAGCTTTTTCACCACCCACCTGCCAATAAAACCGGCTCCGCCGGTTACCAGAATACTGGGATTAGCTGCCAATATATTCACCTCTTTCAGCTTGATTGATCACACTGAACGCCGGCACTGGTCAGCCTCGCGTAAAACCTCCTTGATTTCTTCGATAGCCAAAATAGGTTCGCCTTCCGAGCTGTACACGCCGCCTCCAGCAGCCCAGGCGTTTGAATAACGCCTTAGTTCTTCATCTATTTTACGGTTAAACGGCAAAATAATAAACATATCCTCGGTTTCCAGCGACCGGCTGCCTTCTTCCTCGCTCATCAGCTCTTCGTACATTTTCTCTCCCGGCCGCAGGCCGATGTGCTTCACCGCAGTCCCTGGACCTTCCATTTCGATCACTGCCCGGGCCAGGTCACCAATGGCCAGAACCGGCATTTTAAAAACAAAGGTCTCCCCGCCGTGGGAAAGCAGCAGTGATTTGAGAATCAGATTGACTGCCTTTTGCATGTCCATAATGAAGCGGGTCATGGCCGGTTCGGTAACAGTTATGGCCTCGCCCCGGCTGATTTGCTCTCTGAAGAGGGGCACCACCGAGCCGCGACTGTTCAATATATTTCCGAAGCGCACCGACAGAAACTTGATATTCCGAGGGCCGCGCCACTGATCAGAAGACGATATGAGGCGCTCGGCCAGGAGCTTGCTGGCTCCCATGGTATTGGTAGGGCTGGCCGCCTTGTCGGAACTGCTGTAAACCACGGCTTTAACCCCGTTCTGAATGGCACAGTCAATGACGTTCTGTGTGCCTATCACATTGGTTTTCACCGCTTCATAGGGGTTATATTCACAAGCCGGCACATGCTTCAGGGCCGCCAGGTGGAATACTATGTCGATATTTTCCATGGCGCGGTCCAGTCTTTCCTTGTCTCGCACATCCCCCAGCAAAAAGCGGATGAGGTCGGCGTCCACGTCATTGGCGTTGAAAAACTGCTGCATCCGGTATTGCTTGTGCTCATCCCGGGAAAATACCCGAACCACTTCCGGGCTGAATTCCAGGAGCTTGCGCACCAGGCATTGCCCCACGGTTCCAGTCCCACCGGTAACCAGGATTTTTTTGCCTATTATCATTTCTTTCAAATCTGTAAACACAGGCATGTTCAGCGCCTCCTTATTACCCTCATGAGCCTTTCAGCGACCCGTCCAGCTCCCTGGCCGTCTATCGCCTCCTGCCCCTTGCGGGCCATCTCTATTCGTTGCTGTTCGTTGTTGAGGAGCGCATCCGTTTCGATGATCAGCTTCTCCATGGGCAGTGCATCTCCGCTGCCCAGATTGCGGCTCCAGCCCAGCAGTTCGGCCTTTTCCGCCAGCATTATCTGGTTTTCCCCGGCCACCACCAGCAGAGACGGAACACCGCAGGCGGCCAGCTCGTAGATGCTGCTGCCTGCAGCGCTAATTGATATATCGCAAAAAATCATCAAATCCTTTACTGCGGCTGGATTTGCATGCAAGATGACTTCGGTCAGTGCAGCTGCCGCAGCGCGGATCTGCTCCCCGTGCGCAAAGGCGGGCCCGATGATCACATGCCATTTATATTTTGAAAAATCTTGATAGGAGGGCAGCATCTCCAGCAGTTTCTGAGTGTAACACTGCGGATCGGCCGCCCCCATAGTGATAAGTACGTTTTCCGGGATCGGCCTTGCCTGGCGGCGGTGCAAGCCAGTGAATTCGTCTCTTATCATTATGTACTCCGAACCCAGCATGGTCTCGGCCCTGCCTTTTATAATCAGATCAGGGGCATAGGCGTTCTGGTTCAGCAGCAGGGTGCTCTCATATGTGTAAAGGTTCATGTCGTCAATGATCAGGCTGGCGATGCCCGGGATAGCAAATACCTGGTCCAGCAGAGGCTGGTCGAAGCCATAGTGATCAACAACCAGGGCCGCGGCATTTTCGCTGGCCAGCAGCTGCGCGAACCATTCAGGTTCGGAGACCAACGGCAGATCAGGTGGGATATGAACACATTCATAAGCGGAAACAAAGGCTGGATCGCGGCTCAGATAAATAGCTTCTGCGCCCAGCTTCTGCAGGGCGCCGGCCAGGGCGCCGGTGCGCATGATATGCCCCAGCCCGATGCGGCTGTTGCCGTCAGCCCGGATAAATACTCTAGGCTTCGCGGACTTCATCAAAAAGGGTCGCCAGTGCCATTTCGAAATCAGGCAAAATATCACTGGTCAGTATATCTTCGCGGGCCAACAGATCATACCTGCCATAGCGCCCGTCTTCATTTAGCCGGTAAACCATGATGGTCTCATCAGTAGGATGAACCAGCCAGTACTCGCGAACAGCGTATTTTTCATACAGCTGGAGCTTGGTAACCATGTCCATCTTGGCGCTGGAGGGCGACAAGATCTCAATAACCAGGTCAGGGGCGCCCAGGCATCCGCGCTCATCCAGCTTGCTGTGATCACATACCACAACCAAATCAGGCTGCACTACGGTTAAAATATCTTTATCTGCGGTTCCGGGAGTAGCCAGCCGCACATCGAAAGGCGCGAAATAAGCCTGACATCGTTTTCCGGATAGAAACGACTTAACGTTGTAATATAGAGCACCAGCTATTTGCTGGTGTTTACGGGATGGCGCCGGGCTCATCGCATAAGGAAAGCCATCAATTAATTCCCAGCGCTCCCCTTCATCCCACGACAAGTAATCGCTGTAGCTGTATGGACGATCCTGTTTTGCTAAAGACATGCTCAGCCCTCCTTCCTGGTACTATTATACCAAATCCCAGTTCAGGGCCGTGCCCTTTTTCAGGTCTCGGCTGGCCTTGCGGCCCAGCAGAATGTCATAGTAGCGGGGAGGCAGGCCCAGCCCCGGACGCACGATGCGGATGTTCTCCGTCGTATACTCCTCCCCGGCAGCAATGTCCCGGGCGACATAGATAGAGCGCCTGAACTTGAGCGAGGCCTTTTCGCCTTCGGTGGGTCCGTAATGAACCTGTCCCAGCGACTGCCAGGCCCGCTCGCTTTCCACTACCAGTCCGGCCAATTCATCCGGTTCCATGGAAAAAGCCGAATCCACTCCCCCGTCAGCCCTGGCCAGGGTGAAATGCTTTTCGATCATAACCGCACCCAGGGCAATGCTGGCCACCGCCACCCCCAGTCCCATGGTGTGGTCGGACAGTCCGACCGGGCATCCAAACAGCTCCCGCAGGTGAGGTATGGTCAGTATGTTGGTATTCTCCGGCGTAGCTGGATAGCTGCTGGTGCATTTCAGCAGGATAATATCCCGGCAGCCGTTCTCCCGGGCGGTCTGGATGCTTTCTTCAAGTTCAGCCAGGCTGGCCATGCCGGTGGAAATTATCATGGGCTTGCCGGTCGAAGCTACTTTGCGTATTAGCGGAATATCGGCGTTTTCAAATGAAGCAATCTTATAACAGGGCACATCCAGGTCTTCCAGGTAATCCACGGCGCTTTCGTCGAAAGGGGTGCTGAAAGCCAGCATCCCCAGCTCCCGGCAGCGTTCAAATATGGGCTTATGCCATTCCCAGGGAGTATAGGCTTCCTGGTACAGTTCGTAGAGGCTCCTGCCCTTCCACAAATTATCCGGATCGCTGATAAAAAATTCCCCATCGCTAATATCCAGGGTTATGGTATCAGCGGTATAAGTCTGCAGCTTCAGTCCATTCGCCCCGGCCCGCGCCGCTGCCTCCACAATGGCCAGGGCCCGCTCCAGGGACTGGTTGTGGTTGCCCGACATTTCGGCAATTATTAACGGAGCCTGGCTGGTTCCGACCAGGCGGCCGCCGATGTTTACTTCTTTCATTCCGCTTCACCCCTTTCGATATTTACCAGGGACGGTTTAAATCTCAGGGACGGTTCTGGTGATTTAAATCCGGTCGATTTAAATCACCAGAACCGTCCCTGAGATTTAAACCGTCCCTGTGCTTGCCCTGTATCCTATTTCCGGTGCACGTATATCATTTCACTTTCCCACATCATGCGGATAAAATGTGCGAATATATCCCAGGACATGGGCAGCAAGCGACGGTGAATCTGCTCCAGGGAACTTTTAGTATCAAACCATTTAACCACATCAAACAGCTGTGCCGGTACGCTGAGGTCGTCCATATGGATACGCTGGTCAATCATCATGTGTTCATGCTGCAGCGATGCAATGATCCGGTCTCCATCTTTGCCAATGGCCAGAAACGGCGAATACCATGGAACCAGGGATTTATAATCGGGATCGTCCAGCGATGGCATAATAACCTGGCGGTCCTTCCTGGCCAGCACCATGCAATGGCCGTTCATCCGGCCATTGACCAATTCGGCCAGGGCCATTCTGATCCAAGGATCATCATCAGAAAACAGATTCTTTATGGATTCCTCTTCAAAATAATTCGCAGCATTGTACTGATAGGGGTGCAATAAATCCAATAGCTTTAGATCCGTGAGGTTAAGCATTCTGCAAATGTCTGGAATGTTAAGTTGCTTGAATTCGCCATCATATTCCTTACTGGCTCGCGCAAGAATCCCAGCCTTGATATCTTCAATAATCCTCTGGCGTTCCTCCTGAGTAGTTTCTTCGGCCAGTGCACTGGTCAGTTCATAGCGCCAAAACGCTATCGCATCGCTTTCGGGATCGCTGTCCGTGCAGATCAGGCAGATGCCATCCATGGCCAGCAGGCCTTCCATACGTCGGAGCACCGCCAGCGGGTCGGAATATTGCTGCAAGGGGCGAGTGGACCAGATAATATTAAAAGGCCCCTCCAATTCTTCGACATCTTTAAACTCAATATTGGAAGCCTGGCAGGCTTGCACATATACGCGGGCCTGTTCTAATGCTGTTTCTTCCGGATCGCACAAGCTCAAGGTCGCATATGGGCTTCTGCTTCCGATCAGCAGTGCGGTCTCACCGGTTCCACAGGCCAGGTCCACCATCCTGAGCTGGTCGGTCACTATCCAGCGGGGAAAATAGCGATGTTGGAGATATTCCATGTTGTACATGGCATTAATGTTTATTCCTGATTTTCCGTAAGTTTCACTGTTTAGTCCCATCGGCAGCTGGCCCTGCCACATGTTGGGATACAATGCTGGTAATTCGGACATTTTATTCTCCCCTTATTCCCATATTTTAACGAAAAGATTGGCAGCTTTAAATCTCAGGGACGGTTCTTTTGATTCACCAGAACCGTCCCTGAGATTTAAACCCTAACCGGGCCTGTCTCCTGGTTTTCATTGCTATATAAATATATCGGCATTTAAGCTGAAACCATCAAGAGCATTATAACCCGAAATGCATATCCCGCCTGAAAATTGCGTTGAAAAGGCGGGGGCTTCTTAAAAGAAGCCCCCGCCAGGAATGATACATCAGTCGTTAGTAAAGAGTGCGAACTACCGGAGCAGTTGCAGAGCCATCTGCGGCAGCTGGTTGGCCTGGGCCAACATGGAGGTTCCAGCCTGCACCAGGATATTGCGGCGGGTGAATTCCATCATTTCAGCAGCCATGTCAACATCTCTGATCCGTGATTCAGCGGCCGTCAGGTTAGTAGCGGTCGTGGTCAGGTTGTTGATGGTGTGATCCAAACGGTTCTGATAGGCGCCCAGCTTGGCTCTCTGCTGTGAGACCATCTTGATGGCGCCGTCGAGCTTGCCAATGGCTTCATTAGCCAGTTCATTGCTCATCACCAGCACATTGTCGATACCCAGTGCTTCGGTGCTCATATTGCCGATGGCGGCCATGATATCCTGTTTCTGATTGGCGCCGATGTGCAAGACCAGGCTGTTGTCAGACAGATGGACAAATGTTTCGGTGGCGTTGGCGGTTCCCCCGGTCAGGACGAAGTCTTTGGAAGTCGCATCCCAGGTGACCTGGATTCCGCTGTCGGCTGAAAACTGAACATCTACATTCTGGTGAACCTGCCCGATCAGCATATTTTCCGAAACCTTGACGTCGGTAGCAACGGCTTCACCGGTATGAGCATTGGTCACATCAATACTCCAGCGGTTGTTGGTTGCAGTCTGGATGGTGGTCAAGCTTAGGGCATTGATCACATTGTCATTGCCTGTGAAGGCAATTTTGCCATTGTCGCCGGCAATGGCGCTGCGAATCACGAATGTGCCCTGGACTGATTCCAACCCGGTACTGCAGGGTGAAGCAACAAATGAAACGAAATTGTTCACATTGGCGTCGCCCACCAGGTCACCCTGGCCCAGATCGCCGGCTATCGCTTCATTAAGCATGCAAATTACGTTTTGAATGGTGTCATCCTTGGACAGGGTTATGGTGGCTTTTTTGCCATCCCCCTGGACCAGGGTCAGGGTCTGGGGATCGCTCAGGATGAAATTGCCGGAGGCATCCCAGAACTTATCGATGTCATAGAGCTTGTTGTTAAGACCGGCAATGCAGCCTATAGACGACGAATCAGCTGAAGTCGTAGCCGTTACATTGAAGCTAACAGCACTGACTTTACTATGCAAAAAGGAATCAGTGGTCAATTTCACTGAAGAATCATAACAGGCTCCGGTTAGTTGATCTATCTGGAAGAATCTGATCGTCAGGCAAGCAGAATCAGCCACTCCGGCATTAAGGGTAACCGAGTAGAACTGGTCGTAACTGCTACCAGCATTGGTGCTACACCCAATTTTAATTCGATCGTCTCCAGCGACACACAATCCGTTGTTGTTTATAATAGTCTTATCTCCCACAGCCAGATTGCCTGAAACGCAAACACCAATAGTTATACAATTACGCCCTGCTCCCAGATCAACAATATTGGCAGCTCCTGTGCTCACACAAACCGTAGTCCAGGTCGCATCGTCAATAGCGCATCCATCCTGTTTCAAATAGTGAACCTTGAAACTAATCTGGGCTGTACAAGCGGACGAGCATATACTGTCAACCTTGAATATTACCGATATATTACTGTCATTGCATGTGAAGGCTCCGCCAATTGTCAAAGTAGTACAACCCGAGGAGGAATAATACCCGCCGATGCATGCACCAGTTGTACAACCGGCTGCGCAAGCGAAGACGCCTCTAATTGTAGTAATGTTATAATCTCCAGCTTTCATGGCATTACACATGGTCAGGGAAGTGATGTTTTCTGTGGCCTGGTAAGTGTTTACACCACAGTCATTGCATACCCCGTAACACCCTGATACCGTGGTGACCGTACAATAAACAATACAATCAGCAGTAGTGCTCTTAGTCATTGTCCCTAAACAGAATACTCCTGCAGTATCACATATGGTTGTTAAGGTATAAGTTACAGTAAAATTCTGCCCGCAAGTTTTTGATTCCAGGGAAAGGTTGTCAGCTGCTCCCGCAATACAGAGTTTAGCAGCTAATCCAACGCAACTTGATATCAATGTCGCCAGGTCCGTACCGTCAATACCTGATAGATTTGCCTGATCAACCGAGTACACACAGCCGCCGCCAAAATCAAAGCTGATATTCAGCGCGGAATTAATATCCCCAGCTCCACCTGCACCGGCAACTACATCCATGCACATTTTGGCAAACCGCCCATTGTCAAAGGTGGTTTCCGATATCTGCGTAGTTTCCAGAGTTGTAGCATGCTTGATCTTGAAAATATCAGTCTTCTGAATCTGATTCTGACCTGCCATGGCTTCGATATCCAACCGGTAATTGCCGCCGCCCCGGGCTTTCTGCCCGAACTGGTCGATGGTGCGCAATCCGTCTCTCATGAAGATCTTGGTAGAAAGCTTGTCCGATGATACTACTGCAGAAGTGGTGCCATCCAGCAGCTTCTTGGTGTTGAATTCGGTGGTGTCGGCAATTCGGTCCACTTCCTGGGTGAGCTGGTCTATTTCCAACTGGATCATGGAGCGGTCATCGGAAGTGTTGGTGTCATTGGCCGCCTGTACCGACAATTCGCGCATGCGCTGCAGGATTTCATGGGTTTCTTGCAGTGCGCCTTCAGCGGTCTGAATCAGCGAGATGCCATCCTGCGCGTTGCGGGTCGCCTGGGTCAGGCCCCGGATCTGGGAGCGCATTTTTTCGGAAATGGCAAGTCCGGCTGCGTCATCAGCGGCGGAATTGATTCTAAGACCTGTAGACAGGCGGTTAATGGATTTTTCTAAAATTCCATTATTAGATTTCAGGGCATTGTAGGCATAAAGTGCGGGAATATTATGATATACTCTCATGTTCGATTACCTCCTTGTAATCTGTAACCCCTGCATCCTTGCGGGGTTTACATTATCAACTTTTGCATTCGCCTCCGGCCAGTTATCTCTTGCTAAACCCCCTTTCAGATAGACTCAGACAAAAACTTTCTGGCAAAGAGACTATATTTTTTTATCGAAAAAATTGGCGGCTTCTTTAGCTTTCAAGCATTGGCTCGCCCTCGATTTCGGGCATTATCCTGGTTTTTACGACTATTGCAGACTTTTCCTGGCTTTCTTGCCTGATAGCGCGTCATTTCGCCGGCTGGCTTTCAATGTACTCCTCGTTGACCCGGAAAAAGCGGGTGCCCTCGGCTCGAACCTGGTAATCGCCGGGAGGCCAGCCGGCCTTTTCCTGCAGCGACCAGATCAGGTCCTGAAAACCCAGCAAATGGCGGAAAACCACGGTGCTGGAAAAGCGGGGATTAATTTCGAAAACCACCGGACCCTTTTCGGTAAGCCTGAGCTGGACATTAATGCTGCCCTGCAAACCTAGCTTTTCGGCTATAACGTTCAATAATTCGTCCATAGCGGCAAGGCTGCGAATTTCTCCATAGATAGTATGGCCTCCGCCCAGTTTGCGCTTGATAGTCAGGCAGCGGGTCTCTCCCCCGGCCGTCCGGTATAGGCCACAGGTATATTCTTCATCGTCGGGATACAAATATTCCTGGAAAATGCTATCCGGGTATTTGCGGCGCAGATAGGCGCACTCCTCCGGATTCTGCACTATGCCGAAGCCTTTGCTTCCAGAACCGGCCCGCTGTTTGATGATACAGGGATAAGCTTCCGGCTCGCCTTCTTTCACCAGCTTGGTCCAGGGATAAGAAAGATGGTTCTCTTTCAGAAAATTGGCTGTTTTCAGCTTGTCCAGACCGATCTCCAGCGCCGTTTCATTGGGTATTATTACAGGAGTGCCATTCAAGGAACCGTTCAGCCGAAGCTGGTGCAGCAGACGGATTTCCGCTTCTGACATGGGAATCAGGGCATCGATGCGGTGCTTGTCAAGCATAATGGACAATTGTTCCAGGTAGTCCGGGTGATCGGCCCGGCATAAAATCTCGCACTGGTCGAAGACCAGGAAACCCGGATGCGCTTCATGCACATCGCAGCCGATGAGCTTTTCGGCAAAAGCGGTGCTTTTCAGGATCTTGCCTATACCGAATCCGATGTCTCCCCCGCAACCAGTAACCATTATATTCTTAAATAACATGAGCTTTCTCCTTGAGATGGTATTTCTAATCCTGCTCCGCCGCAAAAATCCGGCTGCGATTGCGTGACTGCACTTCGTGCAAGTAGCCCAGCTCGGAATCGTTGGCTTTGCATTCAGCCACCAGTTCCTTAATATGGTAAGGGGTCCGTATATTAACCATTGTTTCATTCAGGGTGTTAAATATGAACCAGCTGGCCAGGCCCCCGTAATCGCGGGGCTGGCCGACCGAACCGGCATTAACAATGGTTAGATTACTGAGCGCTTTTACATATGGATAGTGGGTATGCCCCAGGAAAACGTAATCGGCATCTACATTTTCGAACCGTTTATATACATCCGGCCCCGCATCAGGATAAATATACTGATCCGCATCCCAGGGAGCGCCATGGCATAACAGCAAACGCCGGCCGTCAATTTCTATTGAAAGCTGTTCCGGCAAAGCCAGCAGCCGCAGCATGTCTTCTTCCTGCGATTCATCTATCATCCGCTTCAGGCTGCTGCCGTAGCGCTGGCCGACAGCGGCCATAAATCCGGCATCTTCCCGGCCCCGGGCCAGAATCCGCTCATGATTGCCGGCAATCATTACACAGTCCCATTCCTTTAGCATGCGCATTACATCCATAGTATGGTAATAATAGCCAACCAGGTCACCCAGCACCGCCAGGCGTTCCACCCCCAGGCGCCGGGCTTCTTTCAAAACCGCCTCCAAGGCGGTGTGATTGCCATGAATATCTGCCAGCACGCCTATTCTCATATTGTGCGGCCCACCTTTGCTGCTAGGAACCCATCTATATCCGATGAAAGCCAATTCCACACATTGTCGAAGCCGTAACCATTTTCACGGGCCAGCTGGTTGTTCATGGATAGTGAACACAAATCAAACAGGGGCGACAGGGCATGCTCAACCTGTTTCACTTCTTCGCAGACTACTGGCTTGCCAGCCGACTTGCCAATATAAGCGGCTATATCCTTCAGGAACACCGTTCCGTCAGAGCAGGCGTTGACCGGACCGGTCTGTGATGATTCGCATCCCGCCCAGGCCAGGAAACGCGCCGCTTCAGCCGAGGAAATCATGGACATGCCCATATCCGTGACCGGAACATAAATGGTTTCACGGTTCAGCACCCGGTCCACATAGGCTTCAAGCCGGCGGGTATAGTCATCCAGGCCGAGCACCACCGGCAGCCGAACGGAAAGCACCGGAAAAGCAGCTTCCCTGGCGAATACCGCTTCGGCCTGGCGCTTGCCTTCGCCATAACTGACACCCTCGGAGCGGCGGCCCATTATCAATTGTCCCGCCAGCGGATCGTAACCCTGTTCCCCGTACATGATTCCGGGCTGCGCATATACTCTTATCGTAGAGGTATTCACATAGCGCTTGACCCGGCCGGAGAACACTGTGCAGGCACCGCGGGCATCATAGGCATCAGAGCAAATCTGGTCATAAACCAGATCCCAGTCCTCTTCGCCCAGCACTTGCAGTGAGTCGGCATCCTGTCGTTCCATCTTGAAATGCCTGACCGGCTTGCTGAATGAAAAAGCGGTCCGGCCAGAGGTAGCGATGCTCAGCTCATGACCCTGGCCGATCAGCAAGTCCACCAGCCTTTTCCCGAAATACCGGGTTCCACCCATGACCAGGATCTTCATTACGTTTCACTTCCTCTATCAATTGTGAAGTATCCGGTTATCTCCCGGCCCATACCCAGGCCGGCAAAGGCTTCATAAAGAAGGTTGGCTTTCTCCACCGAAATGTCGTTAAGCAGGTTTTCAATGTCTATCCTGGCCAGGTGGCAGGCTTTGCCGCGGGACTTGTCCCGGGCATAATTGCTATGTTCATTAAATAGAAACCATTCGATGGGAAAATCACCCAGCAGCTTTTCCGCTCGGAACCCGGCAGCGGCCGCCAGGGCAGCCAGGGAGGGCGCCGAGAAATACGATATGTGATCTGGAACGGCGATCCAGTAAGGTTCATCGATCTTGTCAGCCGCGAGCAGTTTCTCCTGCACGATAGAAAAATCATTGGGGACTTCAATCACCAGCACGCCCTTCGGATGTAGCAGGTTGCGGCAGGTCTTTAACAAATCCAGCGGCTCGATAACATGCTCCAAAACATTATCCAGCCATACACAATCAAAGCTTGCATGTCCCTCCCGCAGTTCGTCCAACAGGACGTTTATGTCGCCCCGCCTCATCCAGGGCAGGCAGTTCGGATTATTAGCCTGGCATCCGTAGTCGCTGTAATCCACGCCCAGCACCTGCCACCCTTCCCGGGAGAAATAATCCAGGGCCCAGCCTTCACCGCAGCCCACATCCAGCAGACGGCAGGCTGCAGGTTCCTTGTCAATCAACTGTTGGATAATTTGATGCTTCTGCCCAATCTTGTTGCGAATATACCGGATTTCACTGTCTGAGTAGCTGGTTTCATAGCTCCCCAGGCCTTCTTGATAATACTTGCCGGCATAATAGGCTTCCAGTTCATCAGCTCCAGGTATTTTTCGAAGCTGGTAAAAACCATATTCAGTCCTGGCGACTCTTTCATCCATATCAATCCCACCTTATCATTCGGCGTTTCCATACCAGATTCGCAGTCCGTCAATCGGTAGGAAGCAAATACATTCCGCTTTCAGCTCTATCCTAGCGGAGCTTGAACAGCGGCTCGATCGGCTTGCAGCGCAGATAATCGCTTAACTTATGTTCGGTTATTACGGTTTTAATCATATCAAGAACCTCGCCGTAACATTTTATGAGCATCTGAATGTCGGCATCGCTGTGAGCATAATTAATATCATGGGTTCCCAGGGTTAGAATTCCCCGGGCCAGCATTTCCTGCAGAAACAGGCTTTTAATCTCCCAGGAGCTGTATCCCCCGGCATCGCAGAAATTGGCTATGGTCCAGGATGGGTGCCCTCCGATCTGGATGACATCATCAAGTTCCAAGCTGCTGATTATGCTTCTTACGCCATTTACAAAAATGCTGCCTTTTCTGGCAATATCAGCAAGCACCGGCAGCCTCTGCAGCTTATTCAGGGTGGCCAGCGATGCCGCCAACGACAGCGACTCCCCTCCGTAGGTGAAGGAGAAAAAGACCTCTTCCATCAGGTGCATAATCTCAGCTTTTCCGGCAATAGCGGAAATAGGATAGCCGTTGGAAAGCCCTTTTCCGTAGCTGGCCAAATCTGGAACCACGCCGAAGTATTCCTGGGCCCCGCCGTTAGCATAGCGAAATCCGGTGACCAGCTCGTCGAAGATAAAAACCGCCCCGTTTTCATGGGCGAGTTCTTTAACAGCCTCCAGGAATCCTGGAACCGGCTCGACATAATTCATGGGCTCCATGATAACCGCTGCCATATCGCCTTTGTGCTGGGCTAGAATTTTTTCCAGGGATTCCAGGTTGTTGTATTCGAACTGGTGGGTCAGCGCGCTCGTAGCTTCTGGCACACCCAGGTTCCGCGCGGTTGACCCGATGTACCAGTCCTGCCATCCGTGATAGCCACAGGCCGCAACATGATCCCGTCTGGTATAAGCTCTGGCCAGGCGTATAGCTCCAGCAGTGGCGTCTGAACCATTCTTGCCATAGCGCACCATTTCCGCGCAGGGCACCATTTCTACGATCTTTTCCGCCAGTTCCACTTCCAGGGGATGGGCCAGGGAGAAAATAACCCCATTTTTCAGCTGGGCCTCGACAGCTGCGGTCACGTCGGGATCGTTGTATCCCAGGGTGATCGCAGCCAGAGCGCTTACAAAGTCAATGTACTCGTTGCCATCTACATCCCATACATGAGCTCCCTGACCGCGCACTATGAAATACGGCGAGACTCCCAGGGGATACTGGGTGATGCTTTTACTGAAGGTCTGGGTGCCCAGAGGAATGGTTTTCAGCGCCCGTTCCAGCAGGGCTTCGGATTTTGCATAACGCTCCGACATAATCATCGCTTCCTTTTCACTTGTTCGCCCAGAGGCTGGGAAAAATTATGGCTTTTTCTATATTTACAAAGCGCTGCTCCAGATCAGCCACCAATGCTGAGGTATCACGCCCTTTTTCCTCCACATTCAAATCTTCCTGCAGCTGTTGCAAGTTGTCTACTCCGAAAACCACGAAATCATGCCCCGGACTGATTAACGATAAAAGCATGCATGCTTCGGCCCGGCTGAATCCGTGGCGGGTTGCGATTTCCCCAAATTCCTCTACATAGCCCCGGGCTTCAGCTACCCTATCCGGCACTTCTGCCGGTTCCATGAACAACAGTCCTTGCAAGAAAGGGCTGCGGGCAAAAACGAGCATTCCGTTGTCCCTGGCAATTCGATAAAAATCGCCCCTGGCCAGGCGCTGATCCAGAACGTTGAACGGTATCTGAATATAGTCAACCAGGCCCGATTGAACCACATCCATGGCGGTTTCCACTTCGTATATGGATACGCCGATGTTTTCCGTCAAGCCGAGATTTTTAGCCTCCTGCAAACCTTTGATTACCATAGGATTATAGAAATTGGCCGGTGTGTGCAGCAAATAACCGTTCAGGCGTTTCAGGCGCAGACGCTGCAGCGAGCCTTGAACCTGTTCTATCACCATATCCGCCACATCCCGAGAACCTTCTTCGATAAGATTGGGGCGCAGCTTGGAAATGACCTTGAACTCATCCTGGCAACCCCGGCTGTCAAACCAGGCGCCGATTACTTCTTCAGCATTTCCATAGGCGGCAGCGGTGTCAATATATTCAATATTCTCAGCGCGGGCATGATCCAGCATGGCAAATACCTGTTCCTGACCGGGTTTGCCGGTCTTGTTGTTAATGCCATATTCCAGGCCGAATTGCACCGTTCCCAGGCATAGCTTATTCTTTAACATAACAACGTCATCCCTTCTTGCCCGTAACTGCATCGCCGTTTTTCTCCAATTGTACGCTTTCATCTTCAGCCAGCGATTTGGCATAACCCTCGTTCCGTCCAATATCCTGGTTTATCTCAGACAAAGCAGGATTAGCTTCCAGATATTCAAGAATATCATCCATATAAAAGGGCTTTTGCCAGCCGCTGAAATGGTCAATTATATTTGCGATCAGATCAAAATCCCTTTGTTCGTCAACCGTCCAGCGCTGGGAAGAAAAATCCCTGTCTCCAGCATAATTGGCCTGGGAAAATATTTCTGGATGATTCCGTATATACGGAGTCACATGCTCTCGTTCTGATTTTAATCCAGCTTCCTGCCAGGCTTTTAGCAGGGCTGAAAACCTGAATATCTCTATATCAAGGCCATCGGGAAAAGTGGGCGGGTTTACATTGGATGCATAATCAACTCCGGTGTTCTCAAACAGCCTTATAACTTCTCTGATTATCGAGGGATCGATCAGGGGGCAATCTGCGGTCAGCCGGATTACACTGTCCTGTTCTGAACATCCCCCATGAAGTGCCGCCTGATAGTACCGATCCAGCACATCGTTTTCCGAGCCCTGATAGAAGCCGATTCCAAGCTGCTTGCACAGTTCTGCAATGGCCTTATCACTATCATTGACCGTCGTTGCGACCATTGTGCGGTCAATTCCTTTGGCCTGCGCAACCCTTTCCAGCTGCCATTGCAGCAAGGGTTTGCCACTGGCCTGCAAAAGAACCTTTCCGGGCAGCCGGCTTGATCCCATCCGCGCCTGAATAATCGCTAGAATCATGCGTTTTCATCCCCTTGATCTAATCCAAAATTTTGCCCAGTATAACCGCGTCAATATAATCTCCGTTAAAAAAGTACTGTTGTTTTGATATGCCTTCCCTGGTGAAGCCTGCCTTTTGGAATGCCTTGATGGAGCCCTCATTTATACAATAGCAGCCCGCCCATACTTTGTGCAGATTGAGCGTTTTAGCTGCGAAATCGGCGACCAGGCTTATCGCTTCAGTGCCGTAGCCTTTTCCCCAGCAATCCTTATCGCCGATTATCAGGCCGATATCGCCAAAGCGGTGTTTCCAGTTGATGCCGCCGAGCTTGATATTGCCAATATGCTTTCCGCTGGACCGTTCCATAATGGCCAGAAACACGTTGTCCCTGGTAGATGACATATCCCTGACGAACACGGCAATCTGCTCCATGGATTGAGGTGAGAACCGGCTTTCCGTATATTGAACGATCCCTGGATCATTCATCCAGCGGTAATAATCCTCATTGACATCGCTTATGCGCACTTCTCGAAGGTATAGCCGGTCCCCGCTAATAAATTCCGGTTTCTGGTTCGTATCCATATATATGCTCCCGTATACTATATTTCCAGCTTGCAATCGCAACTATCTGCGCTCCCGCTCTCCCGACTAAAGGGCCCGCACCGACACACCTTTATTTGCCAGGAAGAACCTGGCCTTGATGGGGCTTTGATCGGTAAAATGGAAAATGCTGGCGGCTGCTACCGCTGAAACACCAGTTTCCGTCAGGGCCGTATAAAAATCATTAAGGGTTCCAGCCCCTCCATTGGCGATAACCGGGACAGGCACAGCATTTACTACTTTGTGTAAAAACACCTGGTCGTAACCCTGCATATCCCCTTCCCGGTCGATGCAGGTCAGCAACACTTCTCCTGCTCCCAGCTCAACACAGTGCTGTATATGTTCGAGAGCGTCAATTCCGGTTGGTGTAGCTCCGGAATCGATGACCACCATTGGCTGTTGGTCTTCATCATATGTATAATCTACGCTTAAAACCACGCATTGATCACCATAGCGTTCAGCGGCTTCCTTAATTAGCGCCGGATTCCTGATGGCTGCAGAATTAATCGACACCTTGTCGGCTCCGATGGCGAGAAAATCATTTATGTCCTCTATGCTGTTCACACCTCCTCCTACTGTCAGAGGTATAAAACACTCGGAAGCGGCCTTTTGAATAATCTCCATTACCTTCTGACGGCTTTCCCGGCCGGGACGAATATCAATAAAAGCCAGCTCGTCCACCTTTTGTGCATTATAAACCCGGGCGGCGGTCACCGGATCGCCAACATCTCGGAAATCTCGGAAATGCTTGCCTTTGACCATGCGGCCGTCTTTCAGTAATAAAATTGGGATAAGGCGCTTTTTTACCACTCTGGCTATGGCCTCCAACTGCAAAAATTCTCCAGTATCAACAGCCCATTTTTCTGGCTTTTTTCCGGATGAAACTGGGTGGCAAAGATGTTATCCTTCAGCACGGCTGCTGTAAAAGGCCCACCATAGCTGCTGGTAGCCAGCAAATGTTCCGGGGAAGCCAGCTGAAAAGCGTAGCTGTGCACAAAATAAAAGGCTTTTTCTTTTTTAAGGCCCTTGAGCAATGCATGCTCGTTTAGAATTTGAATATCGTTCCAACCGATATGGGGCAGTTTCAAACCAGGATCGTCCGGCTGCAAGCGATCTACCCGGCCTGGAATCCAACCCAGGCCTTTGTTCAGACCCTTTTCGGTTCCCTCTTCCGCCAGCAGCTGCATTCCCAGGCATATACCCATAAACGGTTTTCCTTTTTCTATTACCTCGCGGGTGAGAAGCTCCAGCAATCCGCTCTGGCGCAGGCTGTCCATAGCTGCGCCGAAGGCTCCTACCCCGGGCAGAATAATCCGCTCCGACCGTACAATGGAAGCCTCGTCCGAACATACCACCGAATCCTCGCCCAGGTACTGCAGGGCGTTTTGAACCGAATGACGGTTGCCCATGCCATAATCAATTACTGCAATCATAATGCTTACTTACCGGGGATAGCCGGCTACCAGCCGTACCGTTTTTTCGGCCCCCAGTTTGCTTTCCTCCAGCATGCTTTTTAAAAGCTCATTTTCGGTTTTCAAGCGCTTGTACTCCGCGATCACATCTCGCACTGACATGCCCGGCAGATTTTCCCGGTACCATATGATCTGATCCCAGTTTTCCTTACCTTTGGTTAGAGAAGCCGGATTACACTCCTGGGGGTGAACCAGCTGGGAAAGCGCTATTTCATTGAACTTATCTTCGCTGATCCCCATATAATCCAGGAAAATATCCAGGCTGGCCGGGCGCTTGCCTTCGTATTCAGCTACGAGTTTTTCCGCTTCATCCTTGCTCATGCGGTCATTGCGGATGTCGATGCTGGTCAGGTGGCTGGTCCGTGCGTAACCGCGCTTAATATACTTAAGATAGTCGCGCACCCCCTGCATCATGCACTCGATTTTTTCATATCCGTAACCCGGCGGCACGCCTTCGACTTCGTCTTCCAGCCATCCCAGCTCGCTCTTAATAAGATCCGACTGGCGCCGGGTATCCCAGGGCACATAACTGCCCAGGCATACCGAACGATATTTTAGGGCCCGCAAATCCCGCTCGGGAGGATAAGTGTAAGGCATTAAGTCTCTCATGTTCAGGTTATCGTCGCCCAGCATGCCCAGCATATCTTCGGCGGTGATGCCCAGGTTAGTGCACCGGTTGAAGCGTTCTTCGTTGACCTCCTCAATACCGTCGTCATAGCTATAGTATGAAGTGTACTCGGCAGTCGGTTCTCCCCAGATGACCAGAGGCACGCGGAATTTGATCGCGATGTGCATGGGGTAAGCAAATATTCCCGAATGGCAGTGCCAGCAGAAATCGCCTTTGCGAACCAGGCTCTCCAGCATCAGCTTTTTTACGACAGACCAGTTCGGGGCAAAGGTCAGAACATCCACTCCCAGTTTTTTGAAGGTGCGCTGGCGATTGGCCAGCACATTGGGCCGGTAGAAATGATGATCGAACGAAACCACCAGAGGCTTGAGATGATAATCCCTTACAAGCGTATACAAAGTGTAGGTACTGTCCTTGCCCCCGCTGAATGGAACAATGCAGTCATAATCGTATTTGCCCCGGTATTGTTCAATCATTTCCAGGAACTCCTGCTTGCGGCCGTCCCAGTCAATACTTTCCTGCTTGTATTCATGCTGGCGGCATACGTTGCAAACCCCGTCGCCATCAAAAAATATGGTTTCGTGCGTCTCTGGAGTCACACATTTGCTGCACCTTAATAATTCAGTCATATTATTACCCCCTTGCCAGTTCTGTTGATCAGTCAAGCTGCAATGCCATTTGTTCTTTAACAAAGCTGGCATATTCATGAAGCTTCATAGTTATACCCACCAGCGTTTTTTCAATGGATTCTGCCCGTCTTTTCTTATCGCTGCCGTTGTATTTGAATCCTGCTCTGATGGTAAAAAAGGGTGTTTGTAATTCCTGCGCTAAAACCAGCCGATAGAAATCCATCTGCATTAATCGTTCTTCATATTCATCAATTTTTTGCAGCGCTTTCAGCTTGTCGGCTACCAGGCTGTTTTCTTCCCGCAGTCTGGCCAGGGCCAGGAAGCGTTGATTGTTTATGGCCAGGATCTCATCCAACTCGGTCATGGTTTGTTCAACCGATTGTTGCAAAGCCAGCTGGTCGGAGGCCGCTTCAGCCTGCCCTCCGGCAAATGCTTCCTCTAGCATGCCATCTGGATTAAATGTATCCTGGAGTTCATCCAGAGCCTGTCTCAGCGTTGTATGCCGCGCACCGTCAATGGACAGACCGCCTTCAGTTGCGTTTATTACTTCAACCCCCGAAAATCCCGCTACCATCGCTTCGAACTGAGCTTTTAAGCCAAACAGCGGTTTAGTAGTGTAAATTTCCTGACCGAACTGGTCGATGGTTTTAACCATGTGTTTTTCCTGGCCAGATGCGTCTATCTGGCCCCAGGCATCGCTGGAATACAGTTTCATGCCGGTGTAGGCCATATCCTGCCCGATCATGATGACCTTGCTGCAGCCGGCCCGGCATAGAAGGTCGAAGGTAACATTGGCTATGGTGGAACCGCCGCCTACCAGGCTGAAGGGAAAACCTGACCTGGTGAAAAAAAACTGGGTAATCGGATCTCCGAACATAACCATTCGGGCTTTAGGAGCGTTATAGTTTTTCACCACCAGGTAGTCAAGGGTATTGGAAAATATTAAAGGAATATCTTCGTAGTCTTCAATCCCGTCAAAAACCAGGTTTTCATCGGGATACGGGCTGAACGCCGCCCGGGCATGGGGCCGTATTCCCTTGTTATACAAGGTCTTGATAGCAGTACCAACCGCGACAATGAATGCCTTATCCCTGGCTTCTTCAAGCAGATGAACGTTTTTGTCCAGTGAGGGTCCTGCCGATACCATTATGGCTGTGCGCCCCTGAAGACGTTCCGTAATGTGGCGGACGTTTATCGCGTCATATTTCAGGTTATTAATTATATTCTGGGTTTTCAGGAATATGTTGCCCCGTACAGTGGCAATATTCACCTGGGTTGAGCGTATATGCTGAAGAACCTGGCTCATAACTCCATCGCAATGATCACGGAAAAGGGAATGATAAGATACATGAACCATTAATCCTATGCGTTGATTCATATAATTGGTCAATTCTGCATTTAGAGCAGCAGCGGTATGCTCCTGGGTCTTATTCCATATAAAAGTGACTGACGGCACCTTTTTTAGCCGTTCGAGGACATCCTTCTCAGCGAGAACCCTTCCCAGAATTTGCGAGCTTGGTTCCACTATTATTACCCGTTCTAACTGGGGCAAGTGCTCACCTGCGTATTCAGCGACATAGCCCAATCCCATTCCAAATACAACCAGCACTTCAGTATCCGGGCTGATATCCGCAAAGCACATTTCCATTTCCCTTTGCGGATCAAACCTGCTATTAAGGTAACACTTCTTTTTATCCAGTGAAACGCGATAATTAAGCGGTTTTGACTGCCTTTCCATTTCAACTGGATACAACGGAATATCCTGCTTTATTTGCTTCACAAACAAAGCAATTTGTTCATCAAAAACAAGCCCTCCGACTTTTTTACGGTAGGCCATCTGAATTGACTTATCAAATTCAATAACCGAATTTTCATTAATCATTAAGCCCGACTCCTTCTTCATAAACGCGATTCAGGATGCAAAATATCTTGATTTTATGAAAGAATACTCTTCAAGAATGGCTGAAGCTGGAAACGCATAAGATCTGAAAGCAGCAAATAATCCTGATGCTCCATTGCAGCCAGCATTGCGGTCAGCGTTTGATTCACTTCCAGCAGTTGGGTCTCTTGCAGCCCAGCCATTAACGGCGACATCTGCTCTATTAATTGCCCAAAATACTGACCGATTTTATTGGTTTCCAGCGCAAATATCGCCAGATCGACATTTTCCATGGTTTCCCACATATCCATAGGAACACCCCTTCCATAAGGCTTACTGTTATTATCGGAGAAAAGCACAAGATTATTAATCGGGAATTTGCAGGACAAGCTGTATTGATGTTAAAACTCGGGCGGAAGTGTTATATGTAGTTACAACCTGAAACGACTATTTACCGGGGTTGCCGAAGGGAGGCGGCCCCGGTAAATAGTCAGGCTTTACATGAATGGATTTATAGATGAATTGGTTAGACTACCACAGCACAATCTGGTTCACTATATTAATTATAACCAGCCCGGCGGCGGAATACCACATGGCCTTGCCCAGGTGGTCGAACCATGCGGGCAGTTCAAATACCGGCTCTGGCAGAGGATTGGTGTTGTCCACCACCAGGCGCAAATGACCTGCATAATCACGCCTGTTTTCATATGCCGTCCTCGTTCCGGCCGCCGGTTCCATGCAATAATCAAATACTCTTCTGGCTGTGTTCATATCCACCGCTCCTCGCAAAAGAACTTATGTTCTGATTGTAGAACATAAGTTCTTTTAGCGCAAGCGTATTTTTTACATTTCGTATTTATCGAATATCCAGCGGTCTTTATAACTGTAAATGGCGGCCTGGCTGATTTCGTTTAAGAACCAGGCATTGACCGCCGCCCCCACACCGGCTCCTAGAAAGGGAATGGCCTGCAGGGCCTTGCGCTTGGTCAGGTTAATGCCGAGCTGCCTGGCCAGGGTCTTAAAGCCGACATTGGCCGCTTCCGAGCTCATGTAGTCCTGTCCCGCTTCTTCTTTCAGAAGTTCCGGGTCCTTTTCCTTCAGCATGATTCTTTGCATCTGTTCAACGGCGCCCTTTTTCTCGTCTGTCGAATTGGCGCTGGCCGCTGCCATAACCGCCATCAGGAATTCATTGTCGCGGTAGCTTTTCACCTCGAAGCCGTAGCACATGGCCGTACGGTAAATAGTCCGCATAGATAGGGTGACAATCGCCGGTATATCGGCCACCAGGCCGGCCAGCCCGGCTACTCCAGTGGTCATACCCTCTGCGGCTCCGTAGCCGACCGCCCACTTTTGAACCGTAGCAGCCAGCTGGTCGCATTTCTCAAGGTCAGCGGATTTCAATTCCTCGAATCCCGCCACTCCTCCATGTTTCAAAATATCCTGGCCATCTCCCGCAGTGAAACGGGCTCCGGCAGCGCAGAATTCCATGGCGTTCCTGATAATGGCATCTGGAACCACTATCTGCACCATGCTGGCGGCAGGATGAATAAAGGTCCCCAGTGCGGAGCTGATTATTCCCGGCTTTTCGTCTTTCCATTTTTCGATAGCCGCAATTTGCTTCTTTTCATAGTCGCTCAGCTGGTCGATAGGATTCTGTTCGTTCATAAGCAGGCTCCTTTCATTTGACACATCATCACACAAACAAATCTTCCACCCGCCGGAGCTCATGTTCAGACCCCACTACAATTAAAATATCATCGGGCTGAATGATTTCCACTCCTTTGGGATTGAGGATCGGCACCTCCCCGCGAATGATGGATACAACTATAACATTGTATTTATCGCGGTTAAGGGCATCAATAATGGACTTATTCGCCAGGGGACTGGATTCAGAAACCGACATTTCCTCCATCTGCAGGTTATACCGGGTGGAACTGAACAGGTTGGTTATTAAATCTACCGTATTGGGCTTTAACATGCCCATAGCCATCTTGAATCCGCCAATCTGTTCAGGTGAAATCACCCGGTCCGCCCCTGCCCGGCCCAGCTTTTCCGCGTTTTCCGGGCGTTCCGCCCGGGCTACGATTTTAATGTCCGGCCGCAAAGCCCTGGCAGTCAGCGTGACATACAGGTTATATGCATCTCCGGGCAGAGCCGTGACGATCCCCTTGGCGCGCATTATGCCCGCCTCAATTAATGCTTCATCCCGGGTAGCGTCTCCGGGCATGCACATATATCCGAATTTATCCAGGCTGTCAATTATTTCACGGTCGGCTTCCACTACTACATAGGGAACCTGTTCTTTGCGAAGAATAAAGGCCACATTGCTGCCGACCCGCCCGCCGCCGCAAATGATAATGTGATTCTCCAGCTGTTGAATCTGCCGCATAATCTTTCTTCTCCCTGCAACATTGGCTATCTGGCTTTCGATCAAAAACTCGGTGATGGAACTGACCGAATAGGCCACTACACTGATACCGACAATTAAAATAATCATTAAAAAAGACTTGCCGCCGGTGGTCTGTGGCACCCGGTCTCCAAATCCCGTAGTGGTCATCGTTATTACCGTGCACCAGAGGGCTTCAAATAAATCCCAGCCTTCTAATGCCGATAAGCCGAACACTCCGATAACAATAGTCGCCAGGAGGGAAAAAACGGCGACATATATGCGTTGTTTAGATTCCAATAATCCCCACCTACTTATCGTGCTCCAGGATTAACAATGCTGGCCGCTGTGCCGGCTGCCGCTTTTCTTCCCTGCTCAAGCGCAGGTGAGCGCCCGGCCCACGAGCCCTCTATTAAAGGCTAAAATCCGCCTTTACCACCGGAGCAAAAACCATTTGCGCTACTTTCTGTCCGGGCAGAACCTTGACCGGCTTGTCGGTAATATTGACCAGCAGAATCTCCACTTCGCCGATATGTTCCGAATCAATCGTTCCTGGTGCGTTGGCGACTATCAAGCCTTTCTTGGCCATTCCGGCCCTGCTGCGGATCTGGGCTTCATATCCGGGCGGCACCTTGATGGCAAAGCCGGTCGGCAGAACCGTAATCTGTCCTGGATACAGTATCACTTCTTCTTGTATAGCCAGGCTGATGTCGCATCCGGCTGCTCCGCGGGTCTCGTATTCAGGCAGTTTGGCCCAGGGCACCAGTTTCTTGTATTTAACTTCCACCTGTTCGCTCATCCCTTCATCCTCCTCGCTAATATTCGTGTTCAACCAGGCTCCAGCCTTCAGGATGCCTGGTTCAACTACTATAACGGCATTTGTCAATACCTGCAACGGATATGAGTGTACCGTATCCGACTCATCGCTGCAATATCCTGTCCAAAGGCATTCTGCCTTCTAATGCGGCCGGGCCTTGATCATTCCGGACAAAAAAAGATCAGCCAGACGGGGATCAAACTTCCTGCCCCGGTCCTCCATGATAATCTCCATAGCTTTTTCTGGTCCTACCGGCATTTTATATACCCCGTAAGCAGCAACGTCATATGAATGCACCAGGTTAATTATCCGCGAAAGCAGCGGTATTTCCTCGCCTTTCAATCCCCGGGGGAAACCGCTTCCATCCCAGGATTCATGACTGTATAAAATGTATTCGGAAATGGCTCTCAGCTCGGGAATGGCCTGGGCCATGAGATAGCCTATTTCCGGGTGCTTGTGCATTACTTTCTTCTCTTGTTCGTCCAGTTCGCCCTTTTTCACCAGCACAGCGCTTTCGATGCCGACTTTGCCAATATCATGGAGCGAAGCCAGCAGGGCCAGGTTTTCGGTATCGTTGTCATTCAAATCCATGTCCCGGGCCAGCTTCAGTGCCAGTTCGCGAATCCTCTGGTTGTGTTCCGGGCTTTCATAGCTCCGCCGCCACAGGTTGCGCTCCAGGCTGGCGATAATGGTTTCCCGGCTGCTGGACTTTTCCCGAACCTTGTTATTGTACATGCGATCTTCAGCCAGGCGAAATGTGCCATCAATAGACTGCTTCACCGAAGTACGAGTGGCAACCCCCAGCGAAATGCTGATAGCTATGGGATCCTCACTGGCCAGCAAACAGTTCAAGCGGATGCGTTCCATAATGTGGCCGGCAGTGTCCGTTGCGGTGCGAGGCAATATAATAAGGAACTCATCCCCACCCCAGCGGGCTATAACATCAGTCTCGCGGCAGGATTGCCGCAGTATCTGGGCCACCTTTTTAAGCAGCTGGTCGCCCGAAAGGTGCCCAAAAACGTCGTTGGTCAGTTTCAGGCCGTTGACATCGGCCAGAATAATACTGGACGGCAGCTGGTTTTCCTGTTCCAAGGCGTCACTGATATGTTCGATATATGCCCGATTGTATAAGCCGGTCAGAGTGTCGTTGAAGCTCAGATACTCGATTTGCTCCTGGGCTATGCGTTGGGCCGTAATGTCGGTCAACACCATCACTATGCCCACAATTGATGCGGAGGCATCCTTGATAGGAGCCGAGCTGTTAGAGAGAATAATCCTTTGCCCGGCCCGGGTTATATTAATCGTGTTATCGGTCAGGCTCAGGCTGTCTGTCTTTTCATCGCCGGCTTTGCTTCCAGATCTTGCCGGTATTGCCTGATATTCGCTGAATAGAGCGCTAAGATGTTTGCCGACCGTTTCCTCCTCGCTCCAACCCATGAGGCTGGCAGCTTTATCATTAAGAAACAGCACTTTTCCTTCTACGTCTGTGGCGATAATGCCTTCATTTACTGAACTTAATACCACCGACAGCCAGTTGCGGTCTTTGGCCAGCTGCTGTTCCGTGTTAATCCTCCGGGTGGCATCCACGAACAAGCAGGCCAGCAAGTCCTTGCCGGGACAGTAAGCATATATTTCAAAATACCGGTTCAAATGGAGCGAATAGCCTTCAAAGCTGCACGGATTGCAGCTATTTGCCACTTCAGCCAGTCTTTCCAGCCATGCATCCTCCAGGCGGGGAAACATTTGCGAATTCAAACGGCCGATTGCCTGTTCGCGCTTCATCCCGGTGGCTTTTAGAAAAGATGCATTGGCATCAACACAGCGAAAATCCCTCACCCGGCCTTCCTTGGTCCGAACCACCTGCCAGAGAGTAAAACCTTCCTGCATTAGCTTAAAAAGAGCTTCAGAGCGGCTTCTGCTCTCCAGCAGCTCTTTCTCGAACTGAACCCTTTCCGTGACATCGCGGCAGCCCACCACGAACCCCGAAAGTGCACCATTTCTGTCCAGCAACGGATTGGCCACCGATTCCAGCCAAATATAGTGCCCCTTTTTATGTCTGATGCGATACTGCACCTTTTGCGGATTGGGGCTGGACAGTACCCTTTTCAGGTCTGCCCTGGCCATCTTCCGGTCGGAGGGATGTATATCGTGCAATACCGGCTTGCCTATCTGCTCAAGCGGATCATAACCCAGGATTCTTTCGATTGAAGGGCTCACATATTCCACTTTCAGTTCAGTATCCAGACGAAAGATCATATCCAGCATATTATCGGTAATCTGCCGGTGGCTATCCTCGCAGTTTTTCAGCGCTTCTGCCAGGCGCCAGTTTTCGCTTAGGTCCTCGGCCAGGATCATAATTTCCAGAGCTCCGTCATTTTCGGCAAGCGGTGTCGCCTTTGCCCTGACCACCAGCTTCCGGCCCGTTCGGGAATATACACGAAATACGAACTCATGGCTGCTTCCCGTCTGCAGGAGGCTCCTCAATGAACGTGCAGCCACCTGCCTCATCGGTTCTGATACCAGAAGGGTTACCGGCTGGCCGATGATTTGCTCTGGATTATATTCCATTACCTGCACAAATTGACGGTTGACATAAGTGAAATTGAGCTGGGAATCGATGATTAAGAAGAGCTGGTTCATGGAATCCAAAAGAAGGCGATAGCGTCGCTCATAGCGGTTTAGCGCTTCTGGTACGGTATGTGGCTCGTTAGCGTCACTAGAACCTGACATATCTCGCCTCCGGCAAGAATCCCACGAATCCTGCGTATTATGATGTCATGAAAAGCATATATGCGCCTTTAGTTCGCTGATAACTGTGTATGTTTATAAAATTGTACTATAATCATACTTGGAATGACAGGGCAATCGTATCGGGTCACGCTTGAATTTTCAAGGCATAATGAGTATAAAAGATATATCCATAGCAGAGCCTGAATGATCTGCTGTGAGAGTGCAAAGGCGGGAGAAGCTTGCAATGCTCAAAAAGTCAACCATCCCGGTCATAGTGTCGCTGTTGCTTTTAACCTGGTCTTCCATCGCCCGGGCGGAGTTCAATGTCGAGCAATACGCCTACTACCAGGAAATCGCGGTTTCCAATATTGATACATACTACATTGAACTGAATGCACCAGTTCTCAATTCCAGCCGTGAAGATCTGGCCGATATCCGCCTTATTAGCCCACAGGGGGAAGAAATACCCTATTACCGGGAAACCTATCTCGCACCAGCTGATACGGTAACTCCGGCCAGGATCCTTCAGAACCTCAACCTGGATTATAATAGCCGCCTGGTGGTTCTGGACAGTGAGAACGACCATTGGAGCCACAACGGCCTGGCGCTGCAGCTCTCCTGCGACGATGATTTTACCTGTGATGTGCTGATTGAGGGCAGTTATGACAACGTTCAATATGACGCCCTTGCAATGAACCGGGTTTATGGCAGCAGTGGGGAAGTAAGTCTAAATGAGCTCTCTTATCCGATCAAGAATTACCGTTATATTCGCCTGAATATTACCGGAGACAACGCTTCTGGAATAGGTATCGAAAGCGCCGAATACGTCTATAATCCCCTGGAAAGCCAATCCCTGGCGCTGCTGTCCGCCATGCAAGTCAATAGCTTCGACGATTCCACCAATAACTCCAGTAATTACATAATTGATCTCGGGGTAAAGAACCTTACTATTCATGATGTTCTGGTTCAAAGCCCGCTGCATGATTTCACCCGCCTGGTGAACATATACGGAAGCAATGACGGTGAAAAATGGGCGCTTCTGACCAAGGAGTCTCGAATATTCGATTATCGCTGGGATTCATTCTCCAGCCGGGACGACAGTGTTGAGGTTAACCGCAATACCGGCCGCTTTCTGAAGGTTGAAATTTTGAATGAAGACAAGAAAGAGCTTCAAGTGCAGGGTATAAATGTCCTGGGCATGGTGCCCCGGCTGGTAGCACCTCTTAATAGTGGAACATATCGGCTGTATTACGGATATCCAGGCGATACCGCGCCACCGTATGTAAATCAGCCCACAGCCGGCCATGACAGCAACAAAATCCATCCGGTTCTTGATGCCAACCGGCCGGTTGACAACCCGTCTTATTCCATTCCGGCAGGCTACGTTGCAGATAATTTCAGCAGCCGCACCGTAAATATCATTCTCCTGGTGTGCTTCCTGGCGGTAGCCGCCATCCTTTCCCGCAACATCATACAAGCCGTTAAACGAAACTCAGGCCGGGTCAAGCCACCCCGATAGGCAATCGCGAGATTTTGGGCGAGCTTTGATTCCGGCTCGCCCACTCCGGTTATTTGTCTTTCTTTGTCTTTAACCCGGTATTAAAGACCAGCCCGTCTTCTCCGGCGCTCATGATAATAACGTCGCCTTCGCGAATTTCGCCGCTGATAATCTGCCGGGAAAGCACGGTTTCAATCTCATGCTGGATGAGCCTTTTCAGCGGCCGGGCTCCATAGCTCGGATCATATCCCTCCAGCGCAATATAATTCAGGGCCTTTTCATCCCATTCCAGCGATGCCTGAATTGATGCTCCCAGTCGCTCCGACAGGCGCTGCAGCATCATCGCGGCGATTTGCTCAATTTCCTCCTGCCGCAGGGCGTGGAAAACAATGATTTCATCTACCCGGTTCAAAAATTCCGGCCGGAAATGCACTTTCATCAGCTCCATTATTTGCCGTTTCATATCGTTATAGTCAGCGCTTTCCTGCCCGCTGAACTCCTGGAAGGCTAGAATCTCCTGGCTGCCCACATTTGAAGTCATAATAACGATGCTATTGCGGAAATCCACCGTACGGCCTTTGCCATCGGTCAGCCGCCCGTCATCCAGGATTTGCAGCAAGGCATTGAACACATCATAATGGGCCTTTTCGATTTCATCAAAAAGAATTACCGAATATGGCTTGCGCCGGACCGCTTCGGTCAATTGCCCTCCTTCTTCATATCCCACGTATCCAGGAGGAGCACCAATGAGCCTGGAGACGCTATGCTTTTCCATGTATTCAGACATATCCAGGCGAATCATGCTTCTTTCATCATCAAACAAAGCCTGGGCCAGTGCCCTGGCCAGCTCGGTCTTACCCACGCCGGTGGGACCGCAAAAAATGAAGCTGCCTACCGGCCGGTTGGGATCCTTGAGACCGCCGCGAGCCCTCAACACCGCATCTGCAACCGAACGCACCGCTTCATTCTGCCCAATAACCCGGTCGTGCAAAATATTGTCCAGATTCATCAGCTTCTGCCTTTCGCCCTCCAGCAGGCGAGTTGCCGGTATTCCAGTCCATCGGCTTACTACCCGGGCGATATCCTCTTCAGTGACCTCTTCCTGTAGCATCGAATCTGGCCCAAAGCCCTGGGAAATCAGCTCTTCTTCAGTTTTTAACTGTTTCTCCAGCTCCACCGCCCGGCCATATTTCAATTCCGACAGGCGGTTTAAATCATATTCCCGTTCCGCCTTTTCCATTTCCAGGCGCACATCCTCCAGCTCGCGCTTGATTTCCTGCACTTTCCCAATTCGGCCTTTTTCGGCATGCCACTGATTCTTCATCTCCTCGCAGCTGCTTTTCAATGCTTCCAGCTCCTGAAGGATGCTTTCATGACGCTCCTGTGAAGCAGAATCAGTCTCCCTTTCCAGGGCGGCAGCTTCTATTTCCAGCTGCATCACCCGCCGGGTGATTTCGTCCAGGGATGCTGGCATGCTGTCAATTTCGGTTCTCATTTTCGCCATGGATTCATCCATCAAATCAATGGCTTTATCCGGCAAAAAGCGATCGGTTATATAGCGATCAGACAAAACTGCCGCCGCTACCAGCGCCGTATCCTTGATTCTGACCCCGTGGTGCACTTCGTAGCGCTCTTTCAAGCCTCTCAAGATTGAGACCGTATCCTCCACCGAGGGCGGGTTGATCATAACCGGCTGAAAACGCCGCTCCAAAGCCGCGTCTTTTTCGATGTGCTTCCGATATTCTGCCAGGGTTGTTGCTCCAATCGCTCTCAGCTCGCCTCTGGCCAGCATGGGCTTGAGCAGGTTGCTGGCATCCATAGCTCCTTCAGCCGCTCCAGCTCCTACCACCGTATGAAGCTCATCAATGAACATGATAATCTGGCCCTGGCTGTCCTCGACCTCTTTTAATACCGCCTTGAGCCGCTCTTCGAATTCGCCCCGGTATTTGGCTCCTGCAACCAGTGAGCCCATATCCAGCGATATGAGGCGCTTGTCTTTAAGCCCCTCGGGCACGTCCCGGGCGACAATTCTGCGTGCCAGCCCTTCGGCGACCGCCGTTTTGCCAACTCCGGGCTCACCGATCAGCACTGGATTGTTCTTGGTGCGCCGGGACAAAATCTCCATAACCCGGCGAATTTCTTCATCACGTCCTATCACTGGATCCAGCTTGCCGTCCATGGCCAGCCGGGTCAGATCGCGGCCGTACTTTTCCAGTGCTTCATAGCTGTCTTCCGGGTTTTCGGTGCTGACCCGCTGCGCTCCGCGCAGACGGCGCATGGCCATTAAGATCGTGTCGCGGCCCAGCCCCATGCCGGCCATCAAATTCTTGACTTCGGCTTCGCCGTCGGCCTGAAGCCCCAGCAGCAAGTGCTCCACCGAAACATATTCATCCTTAAGAGTCTTGGCTTCCTTTTCCGCGCGTGCCAGGACCCGGGCCAGCGATGTTGAGGCATATATCTGCCCTTCGTAACCATGTACAACCGGTACCCGGTCCAGCAGCGCCTTGAGTTCCTGAAGCATAACCGCCGGATCAGCGCCAGCATCCTTGCAAATCCTCGGCACAAAGCCGCTTTCCTGCTCCAGCAAAGCCCATAGCAGGTGCTTACCGTTCAGCTCCTGGTGGCCGCGTTCTATCGCGCCCTGCTGCGCCATAGCAAGGGCTTCCCTCGATTTTTGCGTGTATTTTTCCAGGTTCATTCATATCACCTCAGATTAATCATTTTAATGGGGATTCTATGTATCGATTATATTATGCCCGGACGCATTAGTCAACAATAGTCAAAACGCGCAAATGGACTGCCCGGAACTTCCCGGCGAGAGGGCTGGTTACTGCTGCGAACCATTGCGGAGGATCCTGGCATCTGTCCGTGACGGCGATGATGGAAGGCCGCCGGAAGCCAGGATGGCTGAAGAGCGGATTCAGTCAGGATGACTGGTTGAGCGGTGCGGCCGTACATCGAGAAGGCATGGATACAGAGGCCGGATCTGGAGCCAGGTGAGCGGCAGTCATCAGCCCTTTAGCATCATACTCGAGCATCATAAGCGTCAACACTCATGATCTTATCAACCCCATCCACTCACAATTAGCATTCAGTCGTTAGCGTTCTTATATTTCCCGGCGAGAGGGCTGGTTACTGCTGCGAACCATTGCGGAGGATCCTGGCATCTGTCCGTGACGGCGATGATGGAAGGCCGCCGGAAGCCAGGATGGCTGAAGAGCGGATTCAGTCAGGATGACTGGTTGAGCGGTGCGGCCGTACATCGAGAAGGCATGGATACAGAGGCCGGATCTGGAGCCAGGTGAGCGGCAGTCATCAGCCCTCGAGCATCCCCAGTACTTCGTTTACAGCCGTCCAATTGTCCCGCAGGGACTGATTGCCTTCTATGGTTCCGATATGAGCTCCTTCGGTCATGACTTCCACTATATCCTTACGGCCCGTGCCTACGAAGTTTTTGAGGGAAAACGCCTGGGCAGGCGGAGTGATGTGATCCTTTTGCCCGGCCATAATAATCACCGGGCAAATGATGTTGCCAAGGTTCACCGGACGCCCCAGCAGGCTGAAGGCTCCCGCCTTCGTGAGGTTGTTTTCCTTGAACACGTTTCTGATTATATCCAGATAAAACTGTCCGGGCAGTTTCTGCGTATATTCGAACCAATTCTGGAAGCGCACATAATTCTCCAGCCCTTCTTCATCGCCGTTATCAATCATCCTCCACAGCGTGTAATACTTGCGAACATAATGCTCATCCGGCTGCATGTTTTTGAAGCCCCACAGGATATATTCCCCGTCCATCATGCCACCGCCGATCGCCACCAGGTATTCGAAGAACTCCATGGGAGCCATTGAGTCATTACGAATATCAGACACGGCTGCAGTTACATCCACGGGAGCGGCTGCCGATACCAGCGTTGCGACTTTTCCCGGAAACAGGGCGGCATACACGGCGGCCTGCCAGCCTCCCTGGCATTCGCCCACCAGGTGCAGGCGCTTGCTACCGGTTTGCTTGAGCACTTCATCTACAGCCTCATTGGTAAGCTTGAGCATTTCTTCCAGGCCGTAATTTTTGTATTCTGGCGTGCATGACAGCCAGTGACACACATATACGTCATATCCATAGCGATGAAACACCCTTACCATGCTTTGTTCAACTGAATAGTCACAGATATTGGAGTGGTGCCCGGCCTGGGGAGGAACCACCAACACCGGCAAAGCACGGTCAGCCTGGCGGTTGGGAAAATGCCGAAGCTTCAAAGTGTGATGCTCATAGATCACATGGTTGGGGGTAGACCAGTATGCATAGGGATTTTCAAGCTGCCACAGGATTTTCATATAGCGTCTGGTTTTTCCGGCGTGGTCATAATAGGAAATGCTCTGTTCCATCTGGTCTTCAAATTCCTTGAGGTATTTGAGCCCCTCCTTCAGCCAGAGATCCATAAAGCTCGCCATAATGCCACCTCCTCACCAGTAAACGACTGCGGCCAGCGCCAGCGCTTAATTCATTTCTTAAGAATAATGATTATCGATTTGGAGAATGGAAGCAAGCGGGATTTTTGGTAATCAATCAAAAATATTAATAAAATGATTAACCAGCTCGGGATCAAAATGCTGGCCAGAACAGTGGCGGATCTCTTCCAGCGCCTGCTCGTGAGTGTATGCATCCCGGTACTGACGTGGGCTGGTCATGGCTTCATAGGCGTCCAGAATGGCAAATATTCGTGATTTCAGCGGAATATTCTTGCCTTTCAAGCCCAGCGGATAACCTTGACCGTCCCAGTGTTCATGGTGGTGGAAAATATCTTCACTTAAAAAGGACAGATCATTTGATGACTGGGCAATACGCATTCCCATTTCGGGATGCTTCTTGATGATATCCCATTCTTCAGGGCTTAGCGGGCCGCGTTTGTTCAGTATTTTCGAATCGATCGAAATGTTGCCAATATCGTGCAGCCGTGCCAGCAGCCTGAGCCGTTCAGTGTCCAGGGACGACAGACCCAGTTGCTGCCCGAACAAATCGGCCATATTCTTGAGGCGGGCGATATGATCCGGACTTTCCTTGCTGTGCAAATACAGCCGCTTCTCCAGTGATTCGATTATTACCTGCCGGTATTCATGACTTTCCAGTTGTTTGTTCTGGTACATGTGATTTTCGGCTTCAGTTATCACTCCATACAATGAGTCCAGCATATCCGTCTTGGTGGCAATGCCCATCGCGATGCTCGGCTTGATCGGATCAACCGGATGGCGCCGGCAGGCTTCCTTAATGCGGCTGCAAATAAGCTCCGCTTCCTCCAGGGAGGTCCGGGGCAGAAAAATAACGAATTCGTCCCCGCCCCAGCGAGCGATGATGTCTTCATCGCGGCAATTCTTGCGCAGAATTTCAGCCAGGTTGGTCAGCAGCCGATCGCCTTCGAAATGGCCGAAAGTATCGTTAGTCAGCTTGAGCGCATTGACGTCTCCTACTATTATGCTGATGGGAAGCTGGCGTTCCACATCCAGGCGGTTCATTTCCTCTTCCACAAATGCCCGATTATATACCCCGGTGAGGCGGTCATGAAAGCTCATAAAGCGCACCTTTTCTTCGTTGCGCCGAATTTCAGTAACGTCCCGGGCAGTGCCCAGTATGCAGGAGATGCCCTCCGGCGATTTCATGGGCTTGCATTGCCAGCGTAAAACACAATGCTGACCGTCTCTTCGAACAAATTTATTTTCCAGCACCAGCGCTTCATTACTGCGATTTTGCAGCTTGGCCAGGCTGGTCATGATATCCTCTCCAGCATAGCTTTTAACGTGATAATCCTGTATCTTATGTTCCATAACCTGATCGCCGAAAAATTCACGGCCCTGGTCGTTAACCCATACAAAATAGCCATTGGCTTTCACCTGCACAATGATTTCTGGAATAGTATCTAAAAGCGTGCGATAGCGATTGCGGCTTTCCAGCAGTTCCAGCTCCAGCGCCTTCTCCCGGCCTATTTCGCGCCTCATTCCTACCACTCTGGCACCATGGCCGGCTTCGTTCCTGGCAATAACCCGGCCCCGGTCCACAACCCAGAGGTAGCGGTGCTGGCAATTCCTGATCCGGTATTGGACCTCGAAAACTTCGGTTCTGGTGAGAGCGTGGTTTTTAAACTCTTCCAGTACTCTCTGGCGATCATCGGGATGAACCATCTGGTTCCACTCCAATATTGTTGTTTCGAGCGGGTGGTCATACCAGCCCAGCATTTCGTTAATTTGAGCATTTATGATTATGCGCCCGCTGGCAACATCCCAATCCCACATGCCCTGCGATGCCGCCCACATGGCCATATTCAAGCTTTCTTCACTTTGCCGGAGTCTGGAGTTGGCCAGCTTGAGCTCATCCCTGGCATTGCGCAGCTTTTGATTCTGATTTTGAACATAATCATCGCTTTGCCTGGCACTGTTGAAATCGTTCATCAGCACTACAGCCGTCCGGCTGTGGTCAGTATCTGATACAAATAAAATAATGCCCAGGTAAACATAGCTGCCATCCTGGTGAAGCCAGTGGCATTTTACCTCGGCTGGAGTTGCATTCATAGCCGAATTAACAGCGTTTTTAAAAGGCACGCAATCGTCAGGATGAAGCAGCGCGGTTATCAACCGTCCTTCGAGAGCTTTCGGTTCGTATCCCAGGATGGATTTGCAGGCGGAACTGGCCTGCAAGCAGGTCAGGTTTTCCAGATCATAGGTAATAAATGCATCTGATGAATAAGCTGCAATCGAATCAAGAAGCAGCCGTGACATTTCCAGCTCACGAATCTGAAGGTACTGCTCCTGCAACTTCCTGCGCAGTTCTGCATTTTGTTCGCGAATCTTGATGTTTTCCTGGCCGAGCAGCAGCTCGCGTTCCGTAAATTCCATAAACCCTACCATCCTATTTGCCGGGCTTGGTCCTATATTAATTACAGGGCCTGACATTGCCTGATACTATTATAAGTTGTGGCTAATTTTAAGCAATGAGATCATCAAATATTTACCGTCGCATTTGCTGATATGTCCTATATAATATAATGAAATAGTCCTATGCGCAAGCCCTTTTTCTGATTATTCGTGCCATAAGGGTGTAATAAAACATATTTTCTTTTTATTTACGTGTATTTTTATGATACAAATGGCAGCGCGAAGTTAACATTCATTTCCGGCAGATGTCATGGGACATTCCATTTTTTCAGGCGTTATTGCTGCACATTAAGCGAATTGAGTGACAATATCAATAACAATTATCGACTGGTTGATTGGTCTGATATTGCCAGTCAAATAGGGACCAATGGAGGGCGGTCAATGTGGTGGTTTTGCTGTGTAAGCAATTGGACGGTTTTACTTCCCCTATACAGGACTCGCCTCAACGGCTTTAACGTCCGAATAACAGTGACCTGGAGTCATAAACATGTGGATTAGTATCCGGCTTACCTGTTGGGCGGCTTCCTGGAATGTGAAGCCGTTTTCCAGGATAAACTGCGGATCCAGTACATTAATTATGGCCGACTTGATTATCGTCTGCACAATACGGATATCAAGGCTTTGCAAATTCGAATCGGGATTTTTTGAAATCATAATCTTCACCGCATAATCCAGCCTTTCAGCCCGGAATTTATTAATCTTATCCCAGATATGCGGATAATACCGGGATACATCCTCCAGAGAGCGTTTGTTGGTAAGGAAACTGGCCCGCTGAAAAAGATAATTGATAGTATCAACAATAACCATGTCTGTTCTCAGTCCTTCATCAATAAAGCGATCGCTCTGAACACAAATGTCAGAGATCATCTGGTCCACAACCGCTTCGATAATCTCTTCCTTGCTGCGAAAATACTTGTACACGGTACGTTTGGATAGACCGGCTTCAGCAGCCAGCTCATCCATGGTAAAATCCCTCACTCCTCGTGTATGCCATAATTTTTGGCAGGCATTCAACACTTTTTCTTGAGCGTTCATAGTCTCCATCCTCAACCTGTTTTTCGTTTGATTGTCCCGTCTCTCGTCTCCCGTCTCTCGTCTCTCGTCTCCCGTCTTCCGTCTCCCGTCTTCCGTCTCACATTTCCCGTCTCTCGTCTCTCGTCTCTCGTCTTCCGTCTTCCGTCTCCCGTCTCTCGTCTTCCGTCTCACGTCTTACGTCTCACGTCTTCCGTCTTCCGTTTCCCGTCTCACGTCTTCCGTCTCTCGTCTTCCGTCTCACGTCTTCCGTCTCTGGTCTTCCGTTTCCCGTTTCCCGTCTCTCGTCTTCCGTCTCTCGTCTCTCGTCTCACGTCTTCCGTTTCCCGTTTCCCGTCTCACGTCTTCCGTCTCCCGTCTTCCGTCTCCCGTCTTCCGTCTCCCGTCTCACGTTTTAGGCTATCTTCTTCTGGAAACGCACCGTGCTTACAATCAGAAACAGCACTGAGAAACCAAAGAGCGTAATCACCTGCCCGGCCAGAAACTCGATGCCAATCCCCTTCAATACTATGCCCCGGATTATATCCAGGTAGTAAGTAATCGGTATTACGCAACTGATCCAGTAAATTATCTGGGGCATGGCCGCCCTGGGGAAAATAAAGCCAGATAATATTATGCTGGGCAGCATTACGAAAAATGCCATCTGAAAGGCCTGCATCTGGGTCTGGGCGATAGTGGATATCATCAGACCCATGCCCAGCGAAGCAGTCACAAATACCATAGTAAGAATGTAGAGCTCGATCAGGCTGCCTCTTATCGGTATGCCAAAAACGAGCACCCCCACTATAAGGGCGATGGTTATCTGGATGTATCCCAGCACAATGTATGGAATAATCTTGCCCAGCATCAATTCCAGTGATTTCACCGGAGTAACCATGAGCTGTTCCAGGGTGCCGCGCTCCCTCTCGCGCACTATCGCCACTGAAGTCATGATTACCATGGTCATGGTAAGGATTACGCCCAGCAGGCCGGGAATCATGTAATACGCGGTGATTCCGTCCGGATTGTACCAGGGCCGGGTTTCAATGCTCAGCGGCATGCTCATCTGGCCCCCGATTTTTTGAGCCAGAATCTCCCGGGATTTCATTAAGCCAATGGCATTGGAAATGGCAATCGCCTGGTTAGAAACAATATTATCGCTGGCATCTACCAGAACCTGCATGGACGCCCCCCGCTGCCTCTTCATATCGACATCAAAATCCGCCGGGAAAATAATTCCCACTTTGGCGGCTCCGCTGTCAATCAGATAAGTGACTTCTTCATAACTGGCTGCAGTATAATTAATGTCAAAATACCCGGTAGCCACATATGTCTCCACGATGCTGCGGCTCTCTTCCGACATGCTCTGATCAAAAACCACCGTAGAAATATGCTTGACCTCGGTCTGAATGGCAAAGCCCAGCAGCAGCAGCTGAACAAAGGGCAGCAGGAAAGTCAAGGCCAGAGTGGCGCGATCGCGCCGGATATGCAGCACTTCTTTTTTAGCGATAGCCAGAATACGGCCCATCAGTCAGTCGCCCCCTTTTCCAAACAGATCGTGCCTGTCTTCAAACTCTCCTTATTCGTGGCGTTTTTTCGCCAGGGTTAAAAAAACCTCCTGCAAGCTGGACTGAACCGGCTGCACCTCCAGGCCCAGCTCCTGCTCAACCAGGGGTATCTCTTTTTCACTCTCCAGCAAGACATGTATGTACGCCCCATATAGGAAGCTGTCTTTCACCCAGGGCTGGCCTTCAATCTGTTCCATGGCCTTAATGGGATTATCCACCGGTATTTCCACCAGGCATCCCTTGATAAAATCCTCTTTCAGGCGGTCCGGGCTATTATAAGCCAGCAGGCGGCCTTGAGACATAAATGCAATATGATCGCAGCGTTCCGCCTCATCCATAAAGTGGGTTGATACAATAACCGTCGTCCCACTGACAGCCAGGTTATGAATAATATTAAAAAACTCCCTGCGCACCAGGGGGCTGACTCCGCTGGTGGGTTCATCCAGGAAAATCAACCGCGGCTCGGCCACCATCGCTGCGGCCAGGGCCAGTCTTTGACGGTGTCCTGGAGTCAAATTCTTAACTACTTCGTTGCGCAAATTCTGTAACCCCGCTATTTCCAGCATGGCGTCAATTCGTTGCTTGCGCCGGTGATTCCGCACTCCGTAAACCCCCGCAAAAAATTCCAGGTTCTGGGTTACGTTAAGATCGTCATAAAGGCTGAATTTTTGAGACATATAACCGATATGCTGTTTAATTAGATCAGCCTGGCTGCGGACATCATATCCCAGGACCCTGGCATCACCACCGGTTGGCATAATCAGTCCGCACAGTATCCTGATAAGAGTGGTTTTGCCGGCACCGTTCGGGCCTAAAAAACCGGTTATAACGCCGGGCTCTATAGCCATGCTCACATCCCGAACAGCGTAGAATTCTCCGAATGCTTTGCACAATCCTTCTGTAGATACTGCACAATCCATTATCTGACCTGCTTCCCGGCAATTTGGACAAAAACATCCTCCATTGATGGAGAAATTTCGCGCAAGGACACGGTTTTCCATCCTCTGGCCTCAATGTATTCTTGCACCGCCAGGCTTGCCTCCCCGACGTCATCAACTTCCAAATGGAACTTATCACCATAGAATGTTGAGGAAATCAGGCCAGGGCATTCGGTAAACGCCAGCGGGTCCTTGGTGCCAACCCGGATTTCCAGCAGCGAATTAGTCAAGCCGCTGCGCAGGTCTGCAGGTTTGCCAACCGCAATAATTTTACCATCATTCATTACTGCCACCCGGCTGCACAGCTCCGCTTCATCCATATACGGCGTAGATACCAGTATGGTCAGGCCTTCTCGATTTAGCTCATACAGTATTTTCCAGAATTCCTGCCGGGACTCCGGATCCACTCCGTAAGTAGGTTCATCAAGCACCAGCAAACGCGGGTGGTTGATCAATGAACAGGTCAGGGCCAGTTTCTGTTTCATCCCCCCGGAGAGATTACCCGCCAGGCGATTGTTGAAGCCGGCGATCCCCATGCGTTCCAGCATGGTTGCGGCTCTCTCCTTAATCGTTTCCTTTTTCACGGCATAGAGCGAGGCAAAAAACTCGATATTCTCCATTACCGTCAAGTCCATATAAAGGGAAAATCTCTGCGGCATATAGCCGAACTGATCTCTGATTTCATCCAGGCGGGCAATTGGGTATCCGTAGATTTCAATGCTGCCATCATCTGCGTCCGATACTCCGCAAATCATGCGGATCAAGGTGGTTTTCCCGGCGCCATCCGGGCCTACCAGCCCCATTATCTCACCGGCTGCCACATTCAAATCCGTCGCCTGCACTGCCCTGACATCCCCAAATGACTTGCTCAATCCTTGTATCTTAATCATGTCATTCGGCCTTGTCGATATAGACGTCGGCAGGCATTCCCGGCTTGAGTATACCCCCTTCATTGTCAATGGCAACCTTGACTGCGAAGACAATGTTGACCCTCTCTTTTTCGGTCTGTATGCTCTTGGGGGTATATTCTCCCTGGCTGGCAATATGCTTTACCCTGCCTTCGAACTCCCGGTCCATGCCGCTGATCGCAACCCGTACCTTCTGCCCCAGACTCACATAGGGCAGGTCATCAGTGGCAATATATACCTTTACATAAAGTTCATCGAGGTTGGCTATGGAAGCAACTGCCGCACCCGGAGTCACATATTCCCCCTCCCGGAAGTTAACGGACAGCACCGTACCCTCGATCGGACATGTAATAAAAAGATCGGAAATGAGCGTTTCGGTAGCCCGCAACACCGCCTTGCCCGATTCCACCGCAGCTGAAGCTGCTTCAATCGTTTCCGGACGCGAGCCCGCATATAGTAAATTAACTCTGGCCTCGGCAGCCCTGATCAAATCCGGCCTGGTCCCGGCATTTAGCAGGTTCAGAGCGGCCTGGGCAGACTCCAGGCTGGCGCAGCTTGCTTCATAGGCGCTGGCAGCCGTGTCCAGATCCTTTTCCGCTATGGCGCCCGCAGCATATAGTTGTTCAGCTCGTTCCATATCCAGCTGATATTTATCCACGTTAACCTGAGCCAGCTTAACCGCGGCTTCCGCCTGGGTCAGCTCTTCCGGACGCGAGCCGGCCTGTAGATTGTTCAGATTGGCCTCTGCTTCGGCTACTTCTTCCGGACGCGGTCCATCCTCCAAATTGGCCAGGTTGGCTTCTGCCACTGCCACATTTTGAGCGTCTCTTTCCCGCTGGGCCAGCAAATCGTCCCGGTTGAGCCTGATTACTGTTTCGCCCGCCTTAATTGACTGGCCTTCCTCTACATTGATCTTCTCAATCAGACCTGCAATGGACGGGCTGAGATCAGTCACGTCCGCTTCGATCGTTCCGGTTGCTTTAATGTATGGCAGGCGATCTTCCTGGCTTAAATACCACCAGATGCTGTATCCAGCTGCAAACAGCAGCACAATAATAGGAACTATCGCCTTTTTCTTCATTCGTAAAACCCCCACGCATTAGATAACCAATGTTTCGATTTCTGTAAACTATTTGCACTTTAATAGTTTACTTGGTATATCCTATCATAGCTAGAAAGGCATGGCAACCAATTTGATTGCATATGCTTGCGGCCCGCTAATTAGACTGGTTCGGAAAGTGTGCATAGAATCGCCGATTGCGAAAAGCGCTATCTATATTATAGTAATGTTCTCTGTTTCTTGACAATGCCATTAACCCCGGGATTGGTTTATAATGTGTGAAAAGGCGGCAAGGGTGAAAGATGAAACTACTATTTCAGAAAACGTGGGCCAATAAAAAAGCGCGAGCAGGCTTGATCATTTCATGCCTGCTTATTGGAGTGCTTTTGATCTACGCATTGTTTATTCCCCGGCAGGCCCGCTCCATTGAGGCGGCCGAACATGCATACATACCCTCCCTTCTTTTGAGCGGAGAAGTTGTCGCCGTTCACAACGGTGAAATATCCTCGCGGGTAACAGCAGCTATCAGCGAGCTTAAAGTCCGCAAAGGAGAACGGGTCAACCAGGGTGAACTGCTGGCCGTCCTGGACAGCCGGCAGGCTGAGGCTGAAATTGCCCAGGCCCGGGCTTCTCTCGAGTACTCGCTCAATTATCTTTCCCGACAGGAACAAAGCCTGTCCCAGGAGCAGAGCGGTGTAGAACTGGACCGGCAGAAGGCAGAAAAACGCATTGAAAAGGCTGCGCTCAATCTCGAGTCAGCCCGGCTGGAACTCGAACAAGGCCAGGCTGACTACGAACGTTCCGTTGCGGTCTATCAAGCCGGCGCTATCAGCCTGCAGGAGTTCGAACAGGCTGGAATAATATTGAAAAACCAGGAAAGCGCAGTCGCACTGGCCGAAAAGGAAGAAGAGCTGGCCCGGCTTGAACTGGCCGCCATTCAGGACAGCACCTCCGATATTGCCATGCGGCAAAGCGAAGTTGGCCAGAAACAAGCTTCTCTGCAAGCTTCCGAAGCACACCTGGATGACTATTACTTGTATGCTCCCATTGACGGGCAAGTGACCGATATATTCAAGCTGGAAGGCGATACTCTGACGGCCGGAGAGACCCTGCTTAACCTTTCCAGCACGACCCAGACCCGCATTCTAATCAAGCCTGACCAGAGATATGCCCAAATGATTGCTCCAGGCACCAGGGCCGAGGTTTGGAGCCAGGCTTCACCAGATGAACATTTTGGAGGCCGCATCGTATATGTTAAACCTGATTGGGATGCTCAGGAAGGAACCCTGGAAGCTGAAATCGAGCTGGATTCACCTGACCCGTCTTTTTCCATGGGAGCTATTCTTACCGTCCAGTTGTTGTCTCTTCAAGAAGAAAAAGCCTTGATTATTCCTCAAAGTTATTTGAGCAGCCTGACCGGCAAAGCCGGTGTATGGGTTTATAAATCGAACCAGGCGGTCTTTGTTCCTATTACTACTGCAGAAGGCAATGCCAACGGCGTTATTGTCAAGAGCGGCATTCAGGCTGGAGACATCCTTCTGTTTCCGGATTCTCTTTCTGAAGGCGAAAGGCTGCGGCTGGTTCCAGACGACCAGTACCAGCCTTCATCATAGAGGGATGTGAATAATGTCAATCTTTAATCTCGGACTATCTGGCCGGCTGGCTACCCGTTTCATTAGCGACAATAAAATTCAGAGCCTGCTAATTCTATCCGGCATTATTGTTGGTGTAGGAGTAATGATTTTTCTGACCACTCTCATCGACAGCCTTCAGGCCAACCTTATCGATAAAACCGTAGGCCGTTCTCCTCATATCGTAGTAACTATGGAAGAAAACGCCAGTTCACATGCCCTCATGGAATATCAAGGAGAACCGGTTATATTTGCCGATCTGGCCAGCCGCACCAACCGGCCGATTATACAGTGGCAGGAACTAATCAATAGCATGAAAGATGATGAACGAATCAGTTATGTAATGCCTGCCATTGACGGTGCAGCCCTGGCAAAAAGCGGGAAGGAAAGCCATTCCGTAGTAGTGAGAGGATTTGACCTGGCTGAAGCAGACCAGATATATGTGGTCAGTCCTTCCATCGTTGCTGGAACTGCCAGCTTGAGCAGTTCAGAAGTATTGATCGGGGTGACCCTGGCTGAAACCCTGGGTTTGCACAGCGGAGAATTGATCCAGCTGGAATTGTCCGACGGCCGTTCAGCGATCTTTATGATCTCTGGCATCTTTGACCTTAACGTACTGAGCCTCAATGAAAACTGGGTGATCATGGAGAAGGGACGAGCTGCCAGCCTGTTCGGCCTCAACAATCGCGCCAGCTCCATTGAGCTCAGGGTCCGGGACGTTTTCGCCGCACAAGAGATCTCTCAAGAGTGGGAAAGCCGCCTGCCTGGATACAGTTTTCAGAGCTGGCAGGAAAAGAACGAATCACTGCTGTCTGGCCTGCGCAGCCAGTCCTCCTCCAGCATAACCATACAGTTTTTCGTGCTGCTGGCGCTGACTCTTGGTATAGCAAGCGTTCTGGCTATCAGCGCAGTTCAAAAATACAAACAGATTGGCATTCTCAAGGCTATGGGGCTAAAGAATTCCGCTATAGGACAGGTTTTTATCATCCAGGCCCTATTATTAAGCAGTGCCGGAGCGGTGCTGGGAACCTTGCTGGGCATGGCAATAATCCAGGCCTTCCTGGCGATGACTGCCCAGGCGGGAGGAGCCCCGTTATTTATTCTTACCATCAACACCATCGCTGTAATCAGGATAATTCTTATAACGATCGCTGCTTCTGCAGTGGCGGCTTACATTCCCGCCCGGCGGGCCGCCCATCTAAGTCCAATCGAGGTGATTCGCAATAACTGACGGCAACTGCATTATCGAAATGAAAAAAGTCAGCCGCGTCTACGGCGAAGGAGAGGCTGCCCAGCAAGTTTTAACCGATGTCGATCTAATCCTGAAACGGGGTGAGTTCGCATCGCTCATCGGTTCATCCGGTTCGGGCAAAAGCACGCTCCTGAATATAGCCGGGGCCCTGGATCGCCCCAGTTCCGGACAGATAAAGTTAAACGGTGTTGATGTTAACAGCCTCAATGAAACTGAACTGGCCCGCTTTCGAAGCCAGACCCTGGGCTTCATTTTCCAGTTCCATTTCTTGCTGCCCGAATTTACGGTTCTGGAAAACGTCATGATACCGGCAATGATTGTCACGCCGAAAGTCACCCGGCAAATGCAGGAGCGTGCCCTGGAATTGCTGGAACTGGTCGGCATGAGCCACCGCATTAATCACCGCTCTAACAATATTTCCGGCGGCGAGCAACAACGCACAGCCATAGCCCGGGCCTTGATGAACCAACCCGCTTTGATTCTGGCTGATGAACCTACCGGCAACCTGGACTCGAAAACAACAGAAAAGGTTTTCACCCTGCTTCGAAAGATCAACCAGGAGTCCTGCACCAGTTTTCTGCTGGTGACTCATGACCGCCGCCTGGCTATGCGTTCCGATCGCATCATTTCCATACGCGACGGCCAGATTGAAACAGATATGCCTGTTGGCAAGCATCCAATGGAGCAGGATTTTCCCGATTTCGTCCCTGAATGCTGCTTGACCTGCACCCGCACCGGATAATATCCGCTATAGTGCTTATGCCCCGGCTTTATCCGCGTAAAAGTGGTGAAATGGGCATATATCTTAGCAGGACCTCAGACACGGATGTAAACTAGCGCATTATCGTGTAAAATATAAATTGAAGTAATGTCTTTATTATTTGTCCTATGACAGCACACAATTATCACCGGAGAATAATCCGGATAAATCGGGATTAAAGCGGAGATGGCAGCATGGATTACGAAAAACTATGCATGGGCTGTATGAACGCCATGGAAGCTGCACAGGTAAAATGCTCTTACTGCGGCTATAGCGAGGGAACCGGGCAAGCTTTCCCGTATCACCTGGTGCCCGGCACCCTATTAAACGAGCGTTATCTGCTGGGTAAGGTCCTCGGGCATGGCGGCTTTGGAATCACCTATATTGCCTGGGATCTTAAGATGCTGCGCAAGGCCGCCATCAAGGAATACTTCCCGCAAAACGTCGCCGCGCGTAATGCCGGCGAAATGGAAGTAACCGCTTTTTCCAACGAAGAAATACAGGAATATTACTCCTACGGCCTGACGCGTTTTTTAGACGAAGCAAGGGTCTTATCACGCCTGTTGAGCCACCCCGGCATAGTATCTTTTGAAGACTTTTTCGCCGCCAACGGAACTGCCTACCTCGTGATGGAATACCTGGAAGGCGTGACCTTCAAGGACTACCTCAAACAGGGTGACCGCCGCCTGGGATTTCGCCATGCCCTGCAGATAATGACTCCCATTATGGATGCTCTGTCGGAAATACATCGCCTGGGGCTCATGCATAGGGATGTGAGTCCTGACAACATTTTTATTACCAACGAAGGCCAGGTCAAACTGCTTGATTTCGGAGCCGCCCGTTATTCAGCCGGCAACCACTCCCGCAGCCTTTCCATCATTCTCAAGGCCGGTTATGCTCCTGAAGAACAATACCGCAGCCGGGGCAAACAAGGTCCCTGGACGGATATATACGCGACCGCGGCTACTATTTATCGTGCCGTGACCGGCATCATCCCCCCTGAAGCTTTGGACCGCCTGGACGATGATATTCTGGCTCCGCCTTCAATGCTGGAGAACTCGGTTCCAGCCGCCGCCGAACAGGTTCTGCTTAAAGCCCTGGCTGTGAAAAGCAACAACCGCTATCAAACTATGGACGAGTTTCGCTATGCGCTGCATCGCAGCATTCGTTCCGATGCAAAACCCGGCAATTCAATAGAAGCCGAGAAAGATCATAGCGTTAAAACCAGCTTGAAGACGCAGGAATCAGGCCGTCCCCGCACAGCCAGAACTGATAAAATTGGCAAACAATCAGTATATAAGACATCTAAATCCGCCCGGATTCTTCAACGTTTTTTGGCTGGCTTTATTATAGTAGGCATTTTAACTCTTCCTGGTGTATACTATGCACAGAAGTACCTCAATTCTCCTGGAGCTGCTGCGTTGAGGTCTCACAGCATGGCTGCGGAGGCAAGGCCAATATCCTCCCAGCCAGAAGCATCTGCCGCGATTAGTGAAACCGCCCCGGTGGTTGTTGAACAACCGGGGGCGTCAGCGCCTGCTCCAGTGCAGTATTACGATACGCCCGACACAGCCGTATATGAACCCGCCAGTAATTATACTCCAGTGGCGGAGACGGCTCCGGCTAACAGCATGCCCCGGCCTGACGTGAGTAACTATACCGGCGCTGCGGACTACAGCAGCCAGACTTTCCAGCATAGCCTGGATACTGGCAGCGATAACTCAATGCCCCGGCCCAACGTAGATTAATTCAGGTCAGGAGGAGGAACCATGCGTAAAAGCACATTTTTTATACTGTTTTTAAGCATATGCCTGCTTTGCAACCCGCTTATGTCATATGCAACCCACACAGCTGACACCAGCACCAACGGCCGCTATTATTGGGACGACGGCAGCTACTACGGCCAACTTGGCAATGGTGTTCCCAATGGCCTGGGCACAGGCACTTATGTCAATGGCGAGACCTATACGGGACAGTGGTCAAACGGTTATATGAACGGACATGGAACCTACCGGTGGCCAGATAGCAAGCTGTATGTCGGCAACTGGCAGAATGGCCATATGAACGGCCAGGGGATGATGATATACGGCGACGGCTCCACCTATTCAGGAGAGTTTTACCAGGATCGGCCCACCGGCAACGGCACCAGCTGTTCCGATAAGATTCGAGTTATATACAACAACCGCCAGCTTAACTTCGATGTGGATCCAGTCAGTGCATACACCAGGGTGATGGTGCCGGTGCGCACCGTGTTCGAAGCCGCAGGTGCGGATGTTGGCTGGGACGGCACCAATCAGAAAGTTATGATTCAACAGGGCGGCACCAAGATTTTTCTGGTGATTGACAAGGATAAGGCCCAGGTCAATGGTGAGGATACCGGCCTTGATGTCGCTCCGTTTGTGTACAAGGAGCGGGTGTTTGTACCCCTGCGCTTTGTGTCTGAACATCTCGGGGCATCAGTGGCGTGGGACGGGGTCAATCGCGTGGTTTGGATTAACAGCACCGGAAACGCCGAGATTATAGTGGATGATGCTGATAATAACGATGTGCCGGTTGTAACTCCCAGTTATCCAGAAGAAAACGACGGATATTCAGGTCCCACATTGGATGGTTGGGTTGAAAACGGACACCTGGCTTTATCCTGGACTAAATGCACAGCCAGCGACTTCAATGGCTATAAAGTAGTAATTTCACAATATGATTCGAGCCCGGCTTACCCTGAAAACGGTTACCTGTTTTTTATCACCGACCGCAACCAGACAACAGCCAAAGTCGATAATTCCAGCGGTTACAACGGCGGCGATTTCGGAGGCAAGCTGCAGCCCGGCCAGAAATACTATTTCAGCATAACGGCTCTTTACTCCGGTCACAGCGTCAAGGTCCCTGGAAACGTGATAACCCTGACTTACCCAAAATAATATAGTTCAATAAGTCTTCAGGCCAGTGAGATTTGTATTTATCGCTGGTCTGAATTTTTACAGCCAGAGAAAACGTTATTATCAGGAGGGCCCGCCATGCAAAAGATTAATGAAAACCTTCTAGATTACTTTGATACTAACGGCACAGCCATGGAGACCCTGGGCATCACTGTTAGCGAGTGCAACGCGGAAAAAGTCGTGGCAGAAATGGTGGTTGGCCCCGGGCATTATCAGCCCTTCGGATTATTGCACGGGGGTCTTTCAGCCGTGCTGGCAGAAACCGCCGCTTCGGTTGGCGCCCACCTGTTTATCGACCTTAAGACTCAATATGCCGTGGGCCTGGAAATCAACGTCAATCATCTGAGAAGTGTCAGGAGCGGACGGCTTCGCGCAGAAGCTTGTCCGGTTTACCTGGGCCGCAGCACCCAGGTGTGGGATATACGCCTTTTTAACAATGAAGATGAAATGACAGCCATCTCCCGCTGCACCATGGCGGTGCGCAGCCGCCTATAGCAAGCAGCATGCCGCCTATGCGGCGCAGGCCCTTTTATGGCGGCTATAAGCGGCATAGAGACAGAAAATGGCGGCCATAGCAATGGCTATTCCGCATAAATAGGCATAGCTGTGATTCCAATCCAACAGAAATCCTCCCAATGACGGGCCTATGACCCGGCCCAGCGAATCAAAGCTGTTCAAGCTGCCCATAGCGCTTCCCTGCGCGATATCGGCGCGTTTTGACACCGCCGCAGTTATAGCCGGCCGCATGAACGATACTCCCGCTCCGAAGATACCCATGTTTATTGAAAAAATAATGACGTACACGCTATGCAAACGTACCGGCGACGGGGCCATTAGCAGGCTGTCGATGCAGAGGCCAGCGTATCCGCTGTTCAAAAACAATATATAGCTGATAACCATGGTTGCTACACCAAGCATAGCTACCTTTTCTTCGCCAAAATGCCGGGATAGCTTTCCTACCATGCCGCCCTGAACAATAATAGCGGATATGCCAGCCACCATGAAAGCCCAGCCTAAATCCGCAACAGAAAGACCGAACTCGTGTTCGGCAAACAACGCAAAGGTTCCATTATTAATGGCTTCCGCCGTGCTGCCCAATAAAATGGACAAAAACAGCACTGCCAGGGTACTATTCAGAGCCTGAACAATATGAAACTGAAAGGCTGGCTTATCTGCCGGGGATAGCCTGTTGCTGCGTTTTTCCAGGGGCAAAGACTCCTTGAGAAAGAAAAATACCGATAAGGTGTTAAGCAGGGCCAGAAAACCCGCTGTAAAGAAGGGGACCGCAGCTCCATATTGAGATGCAAACCCGCCCAGTACAGGTCCAAAAACCATGCCCACTCCCATAGAAGCTCCTACCATACCCATGCGCCCTGCTCTCTTGTCCAGGCTGGTGGTATCAGCAATGTAAGCCATGGCGGTAGGCATTGTGGCGCAAGATAGTATGCCTCCGGCTATGCGGGCAGCAAACAGCATCCATAGTTCAGTTGAGAGGGCGAAAAAGATGAAGGTCATCGCAAATCCGAATGTTCCCAGCAGCAACACCGGCTTGCGCCCGATGCGATCAGAACAGCGGCCCCACAACGGAGAAAAAAGGAACTGGCAAAGAGCGTATACCGTCAACAGCAAGCCGAGAACAAATGCGCTGGCGCCCATGTGTTCGGCATAGTAGGGCAGAACCGGCATAATTATGCTGAACCCTACTCCGACCAGGAAAATAGAGAAGAACAGGACCGGTGTACTCGTTCCAGTTTCTTTCACGGCTCCTCTTATCCTTCCCGTTAAATAATCGTTGGATACTACGGGTAAGGATAGACCTTTCCGACCAGCCAGTCAATCCTTTTCAGTTCATTGTTTAAAGGGGAATCATTAATCTGACAATATACAAAACTCTGTTGTATACTTGCTATAGCCGTTTTTGCATATTGATATATTTTTCAGGCGTCTATACTATTATCAATGAACGGCTTTAGCGGGGGAGGAATGAAATGATATGAAAAAACTCGACTGGTTCATCAAGCTGGGAGCAATCTTTATGTCGCTTTCACTCATATTCTATGTAATCCATTACCTTATATTTTCGGATATTAATTTTATCTTCAAATATGTCATTGCCCAGTTGGGATTCCTGTTTATCAATGTATATCTGGTAACCATCATACTAAACCAGTTAATGAACAACCGGGCCAAAAAGGAAAGGCTGGAAAAGCTGTCTATGGTAATATCCGCATTTTATAACGACTGCGGTATTGACCTTATCAAGCTGCTTAACGTCTTTTGCACCAGCGATACCGAATGGAAGCGGCACCTGATTGTTGCCGGCCGATGGACCGAAGAGGATTTCAAGCGGGCCAAGCAAGCCCTGGAGGAAGAAAACATTGCCCTGGACAGCAAGCGCGGCAGCCTTCATGGTCTCCGGTTCCTGCTGGACGGCAAACGAGATCACCTGCTTCGCCTGCTGGAAAATCCCAGCGTGCTGGAACATGAACGCTTTACCCAGATTATATGGACCGTATTCCACATTTCCGACGAGCTGTACTACCGTCAGGATCTTACCGACCTGCCGGAAAACGACTATCTTCATCTAACCGGGGATCTGCAGCGCTCGTACAAGGTGCTCATCATCCAGTGGCTGGATTACATGTACCACCTTAAGAGCCAGTACCCGTACATGTTCTCACTGGCGATTCGCAACAATCCTTTCGACGAAAACGCCCATGTCGAAGTAATGTAAAAACTGAAGTGTGTTGCCGCACTTCGTGCGGCAACACACTGGGGGTTTTATTGCTTGATGTCGGGCAATTCCGGACCCTGCCCCGCCGCTCGCCTTTTCGCCTTCCTTTTAGCCAGCCGCTTCTTTATAAACCAGCGCAGCAGCAGTATGAGCAGGAACAGCAGCACCAGCCAGGGAGCCAGTACAAACAGAGCCATCAGCATCCAGCTGAGGAACTTGACCATGGTGTTCATTGAGGTCACCAGGCCTTGAGTGGCTCTGCCCCATGCATCCACTGGAGCTTCCACCTGTCCCGGCACGGCCTGGGTGAGGCTGACGGTCAGCTGGCTATAGGTAGTCGCATTGTTGAGGTAATTCATGCGGCCCTGCAGCACTTCAATCTGGGAGCGGTTTTCCGCAATTTCACGTTCAATGGAAATTAGATCTGAAATAGTGGTAGCCTGGGCCATGAAGGACGTCAGGCGGGCTTCTTTCTCCTTGAGCACCTTTAAGCGGGCTTCGGAATCGTAGTATTCCTCGGTAACATCCTTGGATGTTTGCCTTTTGTCCATTAATTCGCCCATGGCGATAATCTTATCCGATACTTCCTGCAGCTTGTCCTGGGGTACTTTAATAATAACCTGCCCGTTGAAATAATCGCCACTCTTGGACAAATAGCTGCTAACCACGTAGCCGCCATAATCTCCAGCGAGCTTCGCAATATCCTGGCTGATCTGCTGGCTGTCCTGCACCTTAATGCTAATGGTGCCGTCTATAATAGCTTTACGCTCAACCTCGCTGCCAGACGATAAATCCACCTGGCTGCTCGTGGGGGCGGCACTTTCGCTCTTGCTCGTGCCAACAGAATCGGATTCCTTGGCGGACTGGTTCTGGGACGTACTGGTGCTTTTTACAACTGATCCTTCATCCTTGTAAATACTTGACGTACCGCAGCCTATAACAAACAAGCTTGCAACCAAACCAAGGCAAAGCATAAAAACCAGAAGAAGATGTTTCCACCTTTCACGCGGCTTCAGCCGCGATGAGATTAATGTTCGAAGCATTTTTATTTCCTCCCTTCAAAACTCAATCAACATGGCCGGTAATTGCAGCAATTCGATTTCAAGATCAGTCACATACTTTTTAGACTGCTAATATGCCTTTCAGGTTACGATGTTAATCCCAGCTCATAGCCCATGATCTTCAAGTATTCCGTCACCGTCCAGAGCATGCTTTTATTATTAGCCCACCAGGACTCCGGCTCATACTGGGGCTCGTCCGCCGGACAATATACTAAACGAATGGAACTGCCCTGAAATGCTTTCTCACAGCTCAGGCGCACCCGTCTCATATGATATTCAGACGATATAACCAGTGCGGATTGATACTTACGTTCTTCCATGATACGCCGGCAAAATACGGCATTTTCATAGGTGCTGTCGGCTTCTGGTTCCAATATGAGGTCCTCGGCTTTTACTCCTTCGCGGACAGCATGATCATACATTAGTTCAGCTGAGGTGATGTTATTATACAGGGAGCCTCCAGAGAGAATAAGCTTCGATGAGTAGTTGTCTTTATACAGCGAAACCGCTTTTTCGGTACGCTGGCCTTTATCTCCAGCAAATACCAGAATTACGTCTGATTGGATTGGCTCCTCGTTAATAACCAGGTAGCGGCCGGCATTATAGAAAAGAAAACCCGTCGTTATTGCCAGGGCAAGAACAGCAATCAAAATCGGGAGAACAATATTTTTGTGTTTGACATCCGCATTTTTCAAATCAGCATGCACCAATAGGCAACCAGAGCCAGTATCAACAGGTGAAAGCTCTGGTCAACAATCATTTTCATGTATGGGGTCTCCTTATATACATCAGCGCTCCCGTTGACATGAATTATCCACCAGCGTAAAAAGTTTCTCTGGTCCAAAAAAGCATGACTGCACAAAATAAGCGCCAATGACCAGACCGGTAATACCGCGACTGGAAAAGCAAATACGAAAACGCACAGTGTATAAACAGCACTGTGCACTATCAACGGACCCAGAGAATTTTCCTTGTTATATGCCATCCACCGGGTCTGAAGTAAAAAGTCACCGGTCATATGGCCTACTATCAGTGCTTCAAAAATATTCAATCTTTGAACCTGCTTCGATTACTTATTATATCCGGTAAATAGGAATGCCTTACCGGCTATGTATTTCTTAATCTGCCGGCAGCGATATTTTGCGATGCCGCAAAATACAATGACCCAGACATTCGGTTACCTTAAATTTCGCTCATTCTTGCGCAACCGGAGCTGAGTCATCTTCGGGTTTTACTTCTGCCTGGTCAATATTGCCGGCTTCTAGTTCAGCCGCCTTCTTCTCTTCCAGTTCTGCCATCAGCTTGGCTGCATAGGCATCCCGGGCTGTTTTGGCTTTCATGGCCTTTGCTTCGTATTTCCGGGTAAGATACACTACAAAGATTAAAATGGCGATCGAACAGAGGAACATCACGACAACCAGACTCACAAATCTGATAGGCACATTAATCACCTCTAGGGGCATTTTATCACATTTTTCCATTTATTACACGGTTTTGTCGCCACGCCCTCTTAACTTTTGTTCCCGTTTTTGTTCGGCATGCTCTTGCTTGCGCCGCAAAGAATTAGTCTCCAAACGTTTCATCCCAAAGAAAAATGCAATTGCTATGGCAATAAATATGAACACTGCAATCGATACCATAATTAACATGGTATTTGTCATTACCAATTCAATGTGCTCCTTTCCATAACATCCGTTTCGTAAAAGCCGTTTACCCGCACTTAATCTCACAAAAAGCTAACCCAATGATATATTTTCCATCGACTGATTATATATATTTGGATTTTTTCCGTTCTTCTTCGCGCTCTTTTAACAGGCGCTGACGTTTTGCATCTCGTTCCGCCCGCTTGCGCTCCTTTTCTTCCATGCCTTTTTCTTCTATTTTCACCAGCACTTGCCACAGGGCAAGATAGAGTACGCCCTTTACAAAGTAATAGCTTAATACTGCAATAATAAAAACTTTTATAATGGTTGGCTTGTCCAATCAATTCACCTCAGGACAACATTTTCAATTATTATTCTACAAAAAGAATATAATCATAATGATATTATATGTTTTCTGCTTTTTATACTCAAATTTTTTATTTTTTTGTCTGATATGTAGGAATTTTTATTCACAAATGAATAATCCTGCCATTATGGTAAGATTTTCCAGGCCTTCGGTATGAATATCATATGTCGATATTGGATATTAAGGCTTATTGTGGGAATAAAAGTGAGCGGAGGCCTGACCGTTAAATCAGGCCTCCGTATTAAATTACCAGATTTTATGGTTCCATTTCTGCAGCTTTCAAACGAGCCAGCGCTCTCTGCAGAGCTATCTGGGCTCTAGCCTGGTTGATTTCATTGTCAGCTGCTTCCAGGCGCTTTCTAGCCCTTTCATATGCGGCCTTGGCGCGAAGGATATCAATTTCAGGCCCGACTTCGGCTGTTTCCGCAAGGACTCTGACTTCGTTATGAACCACTTCCAGGAAACCTCCGCTAATCGAAACCTTACCCACCATCTTATCAGCAGTTGTATAACGCAACACTCCAATTTTGAGGGCGGCAATCATAGGGCTATGATTCTTTAATATACCCAAATAACCGGTTAATTCCGGAGCGAGTATAAATTGCGCTTCATCCTGAAGAAGGATCCGTTCCGGAGTCACAACTTCGAAAATGAATGTGTTCTCGGCCATGGACTACGCCCCCAATCTGTTTGCTTTTTCCACAGCTGTGTCTACGCTGCCAACCATGTAGAATGCTTCTTCAGGCAGACTGTCATGCTTGCCTTCAAGCACCGCGGCAAAGGATTCAACAGTGTCAAGAATCGGAACATAGATTCCCGGGTTGCCGGTAAACTGTTCAGCAACGTGGAAGGGCTGGGACAGGAATTTCTGAATTTTACGGGCGCGAGCCACGATCAGCTTATCTTCGTCAGTCAATTCATCCATACCCAGGATGGCGATGATGTCCTGCAGTTCCTTGTATCTCTGGAGTATCTTCTGTACGCCGCGGGCGGTATTATAATGCTTGTCGCCAACATACTGCGGGTCCAGCATACGAGATGTGGAATCGAGCGGGTCAACAGCCGGGTAAATGCCAAGCTCGGAAATAGCACGCGACAGAACAGTTGTCGCATCCAAGTGAGCAAAGGTTGTGGCCGGGGCCGGGTCAGTTAAGTCATCGGCCGGTACATAAACGGCCTGGGCTGAAGTTATCGAACCCTTGGTTGTTGAAGTAATACGTTCCTGCAGCAGACCGATGTCAGTAGCCAGTGTGGGCTGGTAACCAACAGCGGAAGGCATACGGCCGAGAAGCGCGGACACTTCGTTGCCGGCCTGGGCGAAACGGAAAATGTTGTCGATGAATATTAGAACGTCCATGCCTCCTACGTCACGGAAGTATTCCGCAACGGTCAGTCCGGTCAAGCCAACGCGCAGGCGGGCTCCCGGAGGCTCATTCATCTGGCCGTAAATAAGAGCGCACTTGGAAATAACACCGGATTCAGTCATTTCTTCCCAGAGATCGTTTCCTTCGCGAGTACGTTCGCCCACGCCTGTGAACACCGAATATCCACCATGTTCGTAAGCGATGTTGCGTATCAGTTCCATGATGATAACGGTTTTGCCAACGCCGGCTCCACCGAACAGACCAATTTTACCACCTTTTGCATAGGGGCAAATCAAGTCGGCAACTTTGATCCCGGTAACCAGCAGCTGGTCAGCAGGAGTCTGGTCAACCAGAAGCGGAGGTTTGCGATGGATTTCCCACATGTCTGTGCCTACAACCGGTCCGGCTTCATCAACCGGCTGGCCCAGCACATTAAGAATACGTCCCAAACAAGGTTCCCCTACGGGCACCTTAATGGCGGCGCCAGTATTGGTGGCTTTCATGCCGCGCACCAGACCATCGGTCGGGGAGAGGGCAACACAGCGTACAACGTCGTTCCCCAGAGCCTGAAAGGCTTCGAGAGTAATGTTTACTTTGCCAGTTTTGGCCGCGGCAGAGTCTTGATCTTCAGATCTAATGGTAACAGCGTTCATCAGGTCAGGCAGCTCTTTGGGCTTGAACCGAATGTCCACAACCGCGCCTATAACCTGGACCACTTCTCCATACGTTACATTCGCCATTCTCTACTTTCCTCCTTTTTTGAGAGCTTCGGAACCACCCACGATATCCAACAATTCGTCGGTTATGGCTGCCTGTCTGGCTTTATTCATGGCCAGGGTCAGATTTTCAATAAGCTCTTTTGCGTTCTTGGTAGCATTATCCATGGCTGTCATTTTGGCACCCATTTCACTGGCCTTTCCTTCCATCATCGCATGATAAATCACGTTGGAGACATACTTGGGAAGGATGGTCACCATCAATTCTTCAGCGCTGGGCTCAAAAATATAATCCCAATTAGCTTCGACAGCCTGTTCCTGTGCATGCGCATCTTGTTCATGCTCGATCGGAAGAATTTTAACCACAGTGGGTATTTGCCGTAGCGCATTAATAAACTTTGAATATATGATATGGACTTCATCCAGCTCTTCCTGTGCATATGCATCCATTACAAAGCCGGCAATTTCCCGGGCATCGGGATAAGCAACATTATCGCCGAGATTAATGTATTCGGCTTCCAGGCCTGCCCGCTTCCGGTAGAAGTCTCTTGCTTTGCGGCCAACTGCAACGATGGCCGGTACTACTTTGCGTTCGGTTTCATCATAGGCTATTTTTTCATTGGCGGCCTTAATAATGTTGGTGTTATAAGCACCGCACATGCCACGGTCAGAAGTAATTACGATGTAGCCTACTTTGACTATGTCCTCGCGGACTGCCAGCAACGGATGAGTTACATCCCCAGAATATTCAGCAACGCGTGCCATTGTTGCTTGCAAAGTTTCGGTATATGGCCGAGACGACTCGGCTTTTTCCTGGGCTTTACGCAGTTTGGCAGCAGCCACCATCTTCATGGCCTTGGTTATCTGCTGGGTGTTCTTTATGCTGCCTATGCGCCTTTTCATTTCCCTGAGGCTACCACCTGACATATAATTTCACCACCTAAACTGCGAACATGGCTTTGAATTCTTCAATAGCCTTCACAAGGTTGCCTTCTGTACCGGCATCCATAGCGCCTGTGGTTTCCATATTCTTCAATACATCGCCATGACTACTGCGCAGGTATTTAATAAAATCAACTTCGAACGGGCCTACCTGATCTTTGGGGATATCATCAAGATAACCGTTAACCCCGCAGTAAATGATTGCGACCTGTTCTTCCATTGGCATGGGAACATACTGGCCTTGCTTTAGAACTTCAACTGTACGCTCGCCGCGGGTCAATCTGGCCAGTGTTGCCTTATCAAGGTCGGAACCAAACTGGGCAAATGCAGCCAGTTCTCTGAACTGCGCCAAATCAAGGCGGAGCTGACCGGCTACCTTCTTCATGGCCTTGGTCTGGGCGGAACCACCTACGCGGCTGACTGACAGACCGGCGTTGATAGCGGGCCGCTGACCGGCGTTGAAAAGGTCAGTTTCCAGATATATCTGGCCATCGGTGATTGATATAACGTTAGTCGGTATATAAGCGGAAACGTCACCGGCTTGGGTTTCAATGATCGGCAGAGCGGTAATTGATCCTCCGCCATGATCTTTGTTCAAGCGGCATGCTCTTTCCAGCAAGCGGGAATGGAGATAGAATACGTCCCCGGGATAAGCTTCACGTCCGGGCGGACGGCGGAGCAGCAGGGACATTTCGCGGTAAGCAACCGCATGCTTGGATAGATCGTCATAAATAATCAGAACGTCTTTGCCTTCATCTTCCATGAAGTATTCAGCCATAGAAACACCAGCATAAGGAGCCATGTACAGCAAGGGAGCCGGCTCGGAAGCGGTGGCAGCTACGATGATGGTATAATCCAAAGCGCCCATCTGTTCAAGCTTGGTATGGATGGATGCGATAGTGGACTGTTTCTGCCCAATACCCACATAGATGCAAATCAAGTCTTTCTTTAAGCGCTGGTTGATAATGGCGTCTATGCCAATAGCGGTCTTGCCTACCTGGCGGTCACCGATGATAAGTTCGCGCTGGCCGCGGCCGATCGGCACCATGGAATCAACGCACTTGAGACCGGTCTGCATCGGAGTGTTAACCGGCTGGCGGGCAACCACGCCCGGGGCAACTCTTTCAATGGGACGGAACTTGTCAGTGTTAATTGGGCCTTTGCCGTCCAGCGGCTGGCCGATGCCGTTTACAGTTCTGCCCAGCAGTGCGGGTCCAACCGGCACTTCCATGATTCTGCCAGTAGCTTTAACCGGGTCGCCTTCATGTATGTGGTTGTAAGAACCCAACAGCACGACACCGACATTGTCTTCTTCCAGATTCAGAACCATCCCTATGGTTCCACCGGTGAATTCCAAAAGTTCGCCAGCCATGGCGCCCTGTAATCCGTAAACGCGGGCGATACCGTCACCGACGTATATAACGGATCCGACATTGCTGACTTCGACCCCGGATTGGTAGCGCTCAATTTGATCTTTTAGAATAGCGCTAATCTCTTCAGGTCTGATACTCATTTATGTGCTCACCCCTATCGTTTAACTAATCCTAATTTTCCTGAGGTCTTCCCTCAACAATTGCAGCTTCTTTGCTACAGTTCCATCGATAACCTGGTCTCCCACTTTGAGCTTAATGCCCCCGATAAGGGAGGGGTCAACGCTTACTTTCAGACGGATGGTCTTGCCAGTGGCTTTTGACAGTTTGTCAACCAGTGAAGTTAAAACATTTTCGTCAACTTCCTGCGCTGAAAACAGTTCTGCCGTCCTAACACCTCTGGATATTTCCGCCATTTCCACAAATTCTTCCAGAATAACTTCGATATAGCTTTCTCTGCGCTTATCTATAAGCAACTGGATGAAATTCAAAACAACCGGGCTTAGGTCGGTCGCGAAATTTTCGACAACCATCTTTTTCTTGTCATTGGCCGGAATCAGCAGGTGGCTCAAATATTCCTTGAGATAAGGCGTTTCATTAAAGACAGCTACGAACTTCTGTAATTCGCCCTGATACTCATCGATCTTATTTTCCTGCTGTGCAATGATAAATAAGGCTTCTGCGTATCGTCTAGCGACGCTTTTATTTAACATAGGAAGTCGCCCGCTTCGCCAACAAATTCTTGGACCATCTTGTTGTGATCGTCCTTATTGAATTCCCGGCTGATAACTTTTTCCGCTGCCGCAATAGCCAGGGCAACGGTCATGTCTTTCAATTCGGCTTTAGCCTGTACAATAGCCGCGTCCATTTCGTCCTTGGCACGAGCTTTTAAGTTGGCTACTTCTTCATTAGCCTTGACCACCATATCAGCTTTTACGTCCTCGGCTGCTTTGCTTGCCCGGTTTACAATATCCTGGGCTTCTTTGCGAGCCTCGGTTAGATTTGCTTGAGCCTCATTTTTCATCTTTTCAACATCGGCTTTAAGTTGTTCAGCATGCCTGATGGAACCTTCAATAGCGGTGCTGCGTTGTTCCAGCATTTCATTGACAGGACCGAAAGCAAACTTATATAGAATTGCCAGCAGGGCCAGGAAGTTCACCAGAGACCAGCCCATAACGTAGAAATTCGGGAATACTGGCGGAGCACCGCCAGGAGCAGCGATCGGGGCGCTTGATGTATGCCCGGTTGAAGCTGCTTCCGAAGCCAAACATACGCTGGCAAGAGACAACACCATGATTAAAGATAAAAGGAGGCTGAATGTTACAAGCCATTTCTTCCTGTTCACAGATTTTTTACCTCCATTTCTTGACTAACATAAAGGGAATTTTTGGGCGATAGAGCCCAAAAGCTTCTACGTTCTGTACTCTATCGCCCTAGGGCGCCATTTTTGTGGTGTACCCGCTTCTACACTTACTCGGATACTCGGAAACTCAAAATCACTTATGCTAGATTTTCTGTACGAGCATAAAAGCGATAACGAGACCATAAATGGTCAGAGTTTCGATGAACGCAAATGTGATGAATACGAGAGTTCTGATGTCACCACCGGCTTCGGGCTGTCTGGCGATCGCCTCAACGGCTTTGCCGCCGGCTTGACCCATACCTACACCACCACCAAGACCTGCAAATGAAACGGCTATGGCGGCTCCTAATGCTAAACCCATTTCCATAAATTTCCCCTCCTTTCATACTTCAATGTATATTTAAACACTATACATTGAGACCGATAAATAATAAGTATTTGGCCGCTACTCTAGTGGCCGTGCCCGGTTGACGCAGCAATGTAATTAGCTGACAACAGGGTGAAAACGATTGCCTGAATCCCTCCAAGCAAGAGGCTAAGCGCCATCAATGCTGTGGGGACTAAGAATGGGACCATGAATAACATGAATGCGTAGACCATTTCTTCACCGAAGATATTGCCGAATAGACGGACTGTAAGGGATAGCGGATGGGTAATCTCTTCCAGCAGATTAAGCGGCAGCATCAGTGGATTTGGACTTATGAAGTGGCCTAGATAGTGCAAACCGTGGGCTCTAAAACCGGCTATCTGAACTGTAGTAGCTGTAATCAAGGCCAATGTAGCTGTTACATTCCAGTTGCTGGTAGGCGGCTGGAAGCCTGACACATGGGCAGCGCCGGGAATAAGACCGCTGTAATTACTAATTATGATGAACATAAAGAAGGTAGATAACAACGGGGCGTATGTCTTCGCCGCATCCTCATTCTCAATAAGGCTGGTAAAGAAGTCATAGGTAAAAGTGATTAACCATTCCATTGTATTCTGCAAACCAGTTGGCACCATCTCCATTTTTTTCGTCGCTGTCGCAGCAAACACAGCAAGCGCAATTATAATCACCCACTCTGTCACGATCAAATGGTCGACTGGCAAAGGACCCAAATGAAATAACACTGCATCCCACATTCCAAACATAACTTATCTCTCCCTCCCTTCTTGTAAAATCCATTTATAGACCAGGTTTTTGTTTATTTCAAGGACTGCGAGAACCGCTCGCCCGCCCTTTGCAACCGAGGCTACATTTTCTTATTTTTGGTCCGGTCCCAAATCATCTTGAAACCTGTAGCAACACCCAATAGTAAGCCAATGATTGTCAGCATCATACCGGTCTGAAAATAACCATCCAGCCACCAACCACCGAAATAGCCTATCGCTACTGCCGCCACCATTGATAAGCCCAAGTTTAGTGCGTCTGTCAAGGATCTTGCCCAATTTCCGGCTTTCTTCGGGCCTTCCACCCATCCACCTCCTTGTTCCCGGCATTCTACAGTGGTTAAAACGCGGCGGCCAACAGCGCTTCTATTTACCTAACAGCTTATATTAATTCTAAATATACTGGATAAAACCCTTTTTTTTGCAGCAACTTTTTTATGATAAGTTCTGCCGCAATACGTCTTTTTGCAGCAAATTTTTCGTCCTACAATTTACCAATTGCATTGTAATATTCAGAATTATTTCTACTTGCTGGAACCCAAACTGCAGACCGCTTCGGTGAGATTAACATATGTACAGCCTTTTCCCTTAAAATCGCACCGAACCAACGTCACGATTATATCATGGCAGGCTCAGCCGTGTCTCTAACATATTTTGTCACATTATAGAGATGGATTTTGGCCTGTGTTCAACATTCAGTTGCATCACTGATTTCTGTACACTGCATAAATTTGCCTGCATTAATCTCGAATATGCTTCATATTATTATGATTTTGAGCCTCCGGCTCAATTGAAGAAAAGTCCTTTGAAAACCGATGGATGATTAGAGCTTCAGTCTGCGGCATTCAGATCTATGTCACGAGGAACCTGTTTCCAATCTGGTTTTACTAACAATAATAATGCTGATTTTCATTATAGAAAGAAGGTCTGGCCAAAATGATACTATCAGGCTTGCAAATAAAGGAATTTATGGGCAAGGCGCTGTTGATCGAACCGTATAACGAATCCCAGCTGAATCCCAACAGCTATAATCTTCGCTTGCATAATGAACTGGTAACCTACGAAGAAGGCATCATAGACATGAGGAAAAACAATCCTGTGCGCCGTATGTCAATACCGGAAGACGGCCTGGTGCTGGAGCCTGGCCGCCTGTATCTGGGCCGTACGGTCGAATATACAGCCACCAATGGTTATGTACCAATGCTTGAGGGTCGCTCGTCAATCGGGCGTTTAGGATTATCGGTTCACATCACCGCAGGTTTTGGCGATGTCGGCTTCAATGGATACTGGACCCTGGAGATTCACTGCATCCAGCCGGTGAAAATATATCCTTTTGTTGAAATCTGCCAGATTTATTATCACACTATCGAAGGCCCCTATAAGGAATACTCCAGCCGCAAGTATCAAAACAGCCAGGATATCCAGCCCAGCCGCATATACCAGGAGTTTGCCCTGCTTCAGAAGCCTGAATCGTCCTGATGCCTCATCTCACGGCTCCTGGCGGGTATGATGCGCATGCGGATGCCCGCTTCATGCAAAAAACCCAGCGCGATTTTATCTTCGAAGTTGCCCCGGTGAACCAGTTCAATAACGCCGGCGTTGATTATCATTCTGGCACATATTATACATGGCTGGTTCGTACAATATATAGTAGAGCCCTTGCTTTCCACTCCGTGATAAGCGGCGGCAATAATTGCGTTCTGTTCGGCATGAACCCCCCGGCACAACTCATAACGGGTCCCTGATGGAATATCCATCTCCGCCCTCAGGCATCCTGCGTCCAGGCAGTGCTTGAGGCCCCGGGGCGCTCCGTTATAACCGGTCGATATTATGCGCTTGTCCTTAACCAGAACCGCACCTACTTTGCGGCGCAAGCATGTAGAACGGCTGGCGACCAGATCTGCCAGCTCTAAAAAATAATCATCCCATCCAGGTCTCTTTATTCTGTTATCCATATCTTCACCGCCCGCCGTCTGTATCTTCAATGAGCTTTATCTTGTCCAGCCTGTTTTGATGCCTGCCGCCCTCAAAACTTGCTCCCAAAAAGGCGTTTACGATATCCATGGCCAGCCCTGAACCGGTTATCCTGGCACCTAATGCCAGTATATTGGCGTCATTGTGCATTCTTGCCAGCCGGGCGCTGTATTCTTCCCGGCAAACCGCTGCCCTTATACCTCGAATTTTATTGGCGGCAATGGCTATTCCCGTTCCTGTGCCGCAGATGACTATTCCCAGCGCGTTATCGTCAAGAACTCGGCTGGCTACTTTGAGAGCAATGTCGGGATAATCGATAGAAGCTGTATTATAAGCTCCACAGTCCTCAACATCGTGCCCTGCATCTTTGAGGCCGGCAATTACTTCACTTTTTAAGCCCACCCCGGCATGGTCCGCCCCGACTGCAATCTTCATAGCCATCAAACCTTCCCTTTGAAATCGTTGTGCCTGCTATATTTTATCACGTTGCCTTTAAATCAGTCGTGGAATTGTTCAAGCAGCCTCATGCTAACCTGCTCCAGCAGATCTTCCAACTGCTGGCGACAGTGCCGGTATGCGTCCAGATCTCCGCCTACCGGGTCAGGAACCTCTATCCTGCTGTCCCCTATGTATTCACCAATTGTAAATGTTTTTACCCGGGCTTGGGGATACTGTTCGAGCAGGCTGCGGCAGTGGTTGCCGGTCATGGTCAGAATCAGATCTGCTTGCGCTACCAAATCCGGAGTGATCCTGCTGCTGCGATGATTGTTCAGATCAAGGCCGCTTTCCTTCAGAGCAATCCGGGCAAAGCGCGAAGCTTTATCTCCCTCAAATGCTCCAAGTCCGGCCGAATTAACCTTGAACCCGCCTCTGGCGCGCTCATTCAGCCTCTGCTGCAAAATCGTTCCCGCCATAGGACTCCGGCAGGTATTTCCCGTACATACCAGAAGTATCCTTTTCACCAGGTTTTTCATCCTTTCTGGATAAGCTTGCCGGGCAGAACGGTTTCCACTTCATCCCAATCCAGCTCCCCGCTCCTGATAACCCTGTAGGGCTGGATGCTTAAATCAATTATCGCCGATTCTATTCCTGCAACGCCAGTGTCTGCTGCGACTATTACGTCAATGACTCCATCCAACTCGCTTCGAACCGGCAAACAACTGGCTGGACTTTCAGCTCCATGGAGGTTGGCGCTGGTAGCTGCCAGCGGGCCGGTCAAATCGATAAATGCCCTGCACACGGGATGGGACGGAAAGCGCAGACCTATTCTGCTTTCAGCGTCAAGCATCTCGGGAGCTACCCCTACAGCACCGGCAACCACCATGGAAAGAGGACCAGGCCAAAATCGGGCTGCCAATGCCCTGGCGTCATCGTCGAGTTCCACAATGCCGGAGAGCTGCCCCATGCTGCTTATATGCAACAGAAACGGCTGGCTGCGGGGTCTTTTTTTAACCTCGTACAGGCGCAACACGGCTTCACGGTTGAAGGCGCTGGCGCCAAGCCCATAAACCGTTTCTGTAGGGAATGCGGCCAGGCCTCCCGCCTTGACTATCCCGGCCGCCCTGGCAAGAGCTTTATAATCAATGGCCTTATCCTTGACATTAATATAGTATGTTTGCATTATAGAGATTTCCTCCGGCTTTTGACAACCCGGCTCTTACCGGCCAGATCCTTAAGTGTCTCGAGCCGCTCATATGCTCCGCAGGCTTCAACTATGGAGCATAGCTTGCCTTCCTGTTCCGAATCCATTTCCAGCAGCAGGTATCCACCAGGTTTTACAAACCGTGCTGTTTGAGGCAGCAGCCTCCTATAAATATTAAGCCCGTCTCCTCCGCCTTTCAATGCCAGCTCCGGCTCATTCTCCCTCACGCCTGAATTCAAGCCGATAAATGAAACATCGCTAATATATGGCAGATTGGCAGCAACGATATCAAAACACATTCCTTCTGGCATACTATCAAAGAGATCCGATTGCCAGCATTGCACAGCAGCCTTATGCCGGTCGGCATTGCTTCGAACCAGTTCCAGGGCTTCTGCTGATATGTCCACTGCCCAGATTTCGGCCCGAGGCAAATAATGGGCCAGGCTAACGGCAATAGCGCCAGAGCCACTGCCCAGATCACATATAACCGGCTCCTGCAGTTCATTTCCCAGCCGTATTACCTCTTCAACCATGACTTCAGTATCAGGCCGGGGGATCAAAACCCGGCGATCCACTTGAAACGGCAGCGACATGAATTCCTTAACCCCGGTTATATAGGCCAGGGGCTCCCCCTGCACCCGGCGATTGATTAATTCCTTGTAAGCAGCCCGCTCATTCATACTGCACGGAGCATCAAACTGAGCATATAAATAAACCCGGTCCTTTTGCAAGGCGTGAGCCAGAAGCAGCTCCGCTTCTAAACGCGCCGCTTCTATCCCTTTGCCGGCAAAATACCGGGTAGTCCAATCCAATATTCCCTTAATATCCCAGGTTTCCACTACTTAATCCACCTGTTTCAAACGTTCTGCCTGATCACTGGCGATAAGGGCCTGGATTATCTCGCCGAGCTGCCCTTCAAGCACCATATCCAGCTTGTGCAGCGTCATATTTATGCGGTGGTCGGTAACCCGCCCTTGTGGAAAGTTGTAAGTGCGAATGCGTTCGCTGCGGTCACCGGAACCAACCTGGCTGCGCCGTGTTCCCGCCATTTCCGCGTTTTGTTCTTCCTCGTATTTTTCCTTCAGCCGGGCTCTTAAGACCCGCAATGCCTTGGCCTTGTTTTTATGCTGTGACTTTTCATCCTGGCACATTACTACCAGCCCGGTGGGCATATGGGTTATGCGCACTGCCGACTGGGTGGTGTTGACCGACTGCCCTCCCGGACCGCTGGAACAATAGACATCTATGCGCAGATCGTTGTCGTTGATAGCTACATCCACTTCTTCGGCTTCCGGCAGAACTGCCACTGTAGCGGCTGAAGTGTGTATCCTTCCACTGGACTCGGTACTCGGCACCCGTTGAACCCGGTGGACCCCTGATTCAAACTTCAACCGGCTGTAAGCGCCCTGTCCGTCCACCGCAAAAACGATTTCTTTGATGCCTGATATGTCGGTATAATTGGAATCAATTATTTCAATGCGCCACCCCTGGTTTTCGGCGTAGCGGCAATACATCCGGAAAAGGTCGGATGCAAACAGCGCCGCCTCTTCTCCTCCGGTGCCAGCACGAATTTCCATAATGACGTTTTTATCATCGTTAGGATCCCGCGGAAGAAGGAGCACTCTTATATACTGAGCCAGCTCCTCTTTGCGTTTCTCCAGATCCTGAATTTCCTCACGAATCATTTCCTCCATGTCGGAATCATGCTCTTCGGAGAGCATCATGCGCGAATCTTCCAGGCCTTTGACTGCGATCTTGTATTCCCGGAAGGTGTTTACCACATCAGTGAGCTCCGCATGAGCCTTGGCAAATTTCTGGTATTTGCTTTGATCGGCAATGACCTCCGGCGTGCTGAGCGCTTCCATCAGCTCATTATATTTACTTTCGAGGCTTTCCAGCTTTTCAAACAAAGGGGTTACCCTCCCTGGTAGTATCTATGAACTACTCGTATTTAATCCCGGATCTGCCAGGCTGTTTTCCGGTGGCGGATCTATCACCGCTTTTAATGCGCATATAGCCACCTCCAGCATACCATCATCCGGCTCCCCAGTGGTCAGCTTCTGCAGATAAAGTCCCGGCGCCATTACCCATCGGGCCCATTTGCTTCCATAATACCTGCCCGACATTCTTATAAACTCATAACCCAGTCCAGCTACTATTGGAAAAACAGCAATGCGGCTCCATATACGGTACCACAGGGTGCCGTCTCCCAGCAGAGCAAAAACCAGGATGGAAATCACCATAACAACCAGCAGAAAACTGGTTCCACACCGGGGATGCAGCGTGGGATACTTGCGGGCATTATCCACGGTAAGTTCCTCGCCGGCTTCCATGGTGAAGATGGTTTTGTGTTCAGCTCCATGATACATGAAAACCCGCCGAATCTCCTGCATCCGCGAAATGGCCCAGACATATATCAAGAAAAACAGGATGCGAATGATCCCTTCAACTACGTTTTGCAGGAAAATGCTTCCCAGGTATGCCTGGGTGAAATGTACAATACCTGTGGGCAAAGCCACAAAAAGGCCCATCGCAAGAGCGAAGGCCAGTATCATTGTGAATACAATCTCCCCGGTGCTGAGTTCTTCATCTTCACCTTCCAGCGAAAGGTTGGCCGATCTGTTCAGCATCCGCATACCAACCGTCAAGGAACTGACCAGCACATAGGTTCCGCGGATAAATGGCCATTTTAAAAACGGGAAACGCCTGGCCGTCTGGCGGTTTGCCTCGACTTCCACGGCCATTTCGCCGTCGGGTTTACGCACCGCAACCGCTGTACGTTCCGGGCCGCGCATCATGACGCCTTCAATAACCGCCATACCGCCGTAATTGAACCTTTTCTCTTTAGATGTTTTGTTGCGCTTCATCCGCCCCCCAGAATAACCACCCTAATGTACATTCAAAACTAGTAATGAGTAAAGAGTAAAGGGTTGAAAGCCATTTGTCTATTGATAAAGTGCGCCAATAATAATTGCAGCAGGAATATATTCCTGCTGCAGCTAGCATAAACCGGCAGACCGATGAGAAAAGATGAATGTCGTGGAATAAGAAAAGTCCGGACAGGAGTCGTACTTAATCGTACGTCGACTGTTTGGACTTTTCGAAATGACAAAGACAGGCGCTTTTGTCATCGGTCTGGAGCAGGAACTCCTGTCCTGCTCCAGATTGCTATTTGAGTCCGTATTTTCTCTTGAACCTGTCCACCCGTCCGGTAGTGTCTACGATCCTCGATTTGTCGCCCGTGTAGAAGGGATGACATTTGGAACAGATTTCCACTTTCAGAAGTTCTTTGGTGGAACCAACTTCAAACTCATTGCCGCAGGCACATTTAACCTTGGCGGTAAAGAATTTCGGATGTATTTTTTCCTTCAAGCCTCTCACCTCGCTCATATAGATGCTGTGTATTGATTGATAATTTTCAAATACTCAAATAAAACTGCACAGGCTATTATATCAGGTATGAAATGGCTTGACAAGGCCGGATTTGCTGGCAGCTGCCTGTAGTTTCGCAATTCGCGGCCGGAGGGTATAATAGAGCTTGGCCAGCTTTTCCAGGCCAGCGGTGCTATGTACTATGACCAATTATGCTGAGAGGAAGATGTTTTTGAACAATTGGACCGCTTTCAAACGTTCGGCTACTATTGTCAGCCTGTTTGTGAGGATATTCCTGTCCTTCTATTTTATCAAATATCAGAAGCTCTGGCATCGAAAAGGCTGGGCGCGGCAGCGCAAAGCTGAACTTTTTGTCAGCGAAGCCCGCCGGTTTCGCGAAACCGCCATCAGCCTGGGTGGCCTGTTGATAAAACTGGGCCAGTTTTTTAGCAGCCGGGTAGATCTTCTGCCCCGTTCCAGCCTCAATGAACTGGAAATGCTGCAAGATGAAGTCACTCCGGCTAGCTATAGCGATATTAAAAGCGTCCTTGAGGCGGAATTCAACCAGCCAGTGGAAGAAATCTTCCAGGGCTTTTCGGTTATTCCTGAAGCTTCCGCTTCTCTGGGCCAGGTCCATCAGGCTACCTTGCGGGATGGACGGCTGGCGGCGGTTAAAATTCAACGTCCGGGAATCGAAGAAATCATCCGCATCGATCTGCTTGCCATCCAAAAAGTTGTGGGCTTGATTAAAACATTTACCACCTGGGAAAAATACGCCGATTTCGATTTTATATACGATGATTTTGCTTCGACCCTCCGAGCCGAGCTTAACTACATAGAAGAAGGCCGCAATGCTGAAAAAATTGCCGCCAACATGAAAAAGAACCGCCATGTGCAAGTGCCCGTTATTATGTGGGAATACACCCGCTCCCGGGTTCTTACGATGGAATTTTTATCTGGAATCAAAATCAACGATTTTGCCGGTTTTGAAAAAGCCGGGATTAATCGAAAAATCGTAGCCCGCCACCTGCTGAAAATATATGTATCCCAGGTTCTGGTGGACGGCTTTTTTCATGCAGATCCCCATCCCGGCAACCTTTTCGTAACTGAAAAAGCCGACATTATTATGGTCGATTTTGGCATGGTAGGGCACATACCCGAACAGCAGCGTAAAATGATGCTGGAAATTGCCAGCCAAATTCTGGATCAGGATTATGGAGAAGTCGTAGTGATCCTCAAAAAAATGGGCTTTCTTGCCGAAGATGTGGATGAAGAGCTAATGACGCGCGCTGTCAACGCTTTTATTGATCAATTCGTAAATTCCGAGCAGGATTTGACCAAAGCGGATTTGCGAATACTGCTCAATGACTTGGAGGACTTCCTCTATGAGTTCCCATTTCGGATGCCATCCAATATGACTTTTCTGGGCCGGGCATTGGGCACTTTATACGGCTTGTGCCTGAATCTGGACCCGGGTATTAATTTCATCAAGGAAGCTGAACCGTTTCTAAAAGAAGCCATTACCAAACACGTTTCACCGGTCCAGTTGATCAGTTCCAGGCTCCTGCGCCTGGCCGGTGCGGTACTGGGATTGCCTCTGCTGGCTGAACGAGTGTACAAAAAAGCCGATCAGGGAAGCATCAGGGTAAAAATGCCCATGAAAGATGTCAATCGGGCACTGGGCGCTAATACCCGGGCTCTGCGGCTGCTGGCCTGGTCAATATGCTTCGCGGCTATACTGGCGGCATCTTCATATATTCTGGAAAACGGCCATACTGGCCTGGCCTATGCCGGATTCGCGTTGAGCGCGGCCATCATGGCCATCATGTCTGCCACCAGCCTGCGAACCAGCAGTATAAAGCTAAGGCATCCGGAATTCATCACCAGGAGCGGGAAAGATTTATAATAACCCGGCCGCTTATTCAAGGCCTTCAGCAATGGCCACCATGTCCATCAAGGTTTGCAAGCGTTCTTCACCGCTCTTTTCCATACTTAAAAACCGCACCAGGGATTCTTCCAGGTCGTCCCTGAGCCCTTGCGGCAATTCCCGCCAATAATCCAGATCATTGATTCCGGTGGCAGCCAAATCGCTGGCGACCGCTTCCAGATCGTGATCGGTCACACTGCTTAAAGCCCTTCCTTCCATAAAGAACTGGCATGCAAGGCGTCCATTTAGCATTGTTAAAGCTGCAACAACGTTGCCATCGACTGCTCCACTAATTATAGCTCCCAACCGAGGAATAAACCGCAACAGGCCTTTTTTCTGGCCTAAATGAATCTGTTCCAGGCGATGTTCGAGCAAAGGCATCAGGGCAGAGTCAAAGTCATTTCTTTCCACTTCTTCACCTGCCAGACAGCCCAGGGCCTGAATCATTACGAAATTGACCTCAGCAATCAGATCTGCATCCCGCTTTTGAATACCCTCTCCCGCTATGCCTTCTTCGACCAGAAAATCACCGATTATGCCGGAACACAAACCTATAATAGAATCCACTCGCAGCTCGTCCAGCATAGAACATCTCCCTTCCCGAAATGATTATCCCCAACTGCTCATATGAGTGTATCCAGCTTGACCGCTAGCATGTTTCCATTATACTGTTTGTAAGCATCCCTGCACAGCCGCGGGCTTGGCCTGGTGATTGAATTGCCGGGCAGCGCATGGATTCTGATATAATGTTTGTGGACATTCAAGTGCCAATGTCGCAAATTAAACTCGAACACCGCGGTCCAGATGCTTTACACGGCTCTGCATCCGAAGGAGAGTACTTTTGCCGGATATTAATATCAATCCCGAAGAAAGACATAATCAAGTGCTGAACGGCTCCAGCGCGGCTGAAACAGGAAGTACCGCAGGGGTAAACCGGCTCCGGCTGCCCGGCTGGCAGGCCTATCATCCTCAGGCTTTTCAAAACCGGCTGTGGATATGCATCTTGCTGACTCTCCCCGTGCTTATATTCAGCCCCAATTTGCAGAGCTTTTTCCATTTGCAGCCTCCTGCTATTCCCGGCATCCATTACATGCCTTTTATTCTCGGCATGCTGATCTATATATACGGCGGAATGGTATTTATTGAAGGAGCTTATCGCGAAATACGCCGCTTCCAGCCCGGCATGATGACCCTGGCGTCCCTGGCGATAACCCTGACCATGAGCTATAGTGTCGCAGTGACTTTTGGGGTAAACGGCGAAGAAATTTACTGGGAAATGTGCCTTCTCACGGTTCTCATGCTGCTGGGGCACTGGCTGGTCAGCCGCTCCCTGCTTTCAACCAGCCGCTCACTCAATAACCGCCTATCTTTATTGCCAGAAAAGGCTTGCCTGGTCGAAAACGGCGATGAACAAGAGATCATGGCGGCCTGCCTCATCCCCGGCAACGAAGTGAAAGTCAGCCCGGGAGAGCGCTTCCCGGCAGACGGTTTGGCGCTTACCGGATATTCATCTGCAGACGAATCCTGTATTCCCGGAATGCCTGCTTATGTTCCGAAATTTGCCGGCGACACCGTGCTGGCAGGCACTGTGAATTTGGAATCGGAGATTCTGGTTCAGGTAACCAAAACCTGGAATAACAGTTTTTTAGCCAGAAGTGCACAACTGGTTTTCGAGGCTCAAAACTACGCCCACCCCAAACAGAGCCGGGCTGAATTGATAGCATACTGGCTGGCGGTTCTGAGCGTGATTGCTGCATCGTTAACTTCTTTATATTGGGCAATCAAAGGTGAAGACCTGCTATTCATCATTGAAAGAGTCGCGGCTGTACTTGTAATTGTATCACCATCCTCCCTGCTGCTGTCCTATCCCCTGGTTACCGGCTCTGCTGTTTTATCATTGCTCGATAATGGCATTGTATTGCTGAAACACGCTCATTTCGAACGGGCTGGCCGTACAACCTACGCCATACTCGGCAAAACCGGCGTAGTGACCTCAGGCCGCATGAAAATGCAGCGCTTTTACAATCTCTCCAACCTGGAAGAACACCTTTTATTGAGCTGGGCCGCCGCAGTGGAAGCATCATCCCGCCACCCGGCTGCCGAAGCCATAATTGAAGCGGCCCGGTTAGAGGAACTTACTGCAGGCATCAGCACGGATTTTATAGAACAAACGGGAGTAGGAACTGTTGGAATCGTTGACGGCCATCACATCAGCCTGGGTGGAAGTGTAATGATGGAAAAGCATTTCTCCCTTCTTTCCAGTGAACGGCGCGATGCAGAGCGTGAGGCTTCATTGGCCGGCTTGAGCATAATCTATATGCTGGTGGATGATGAACTGCAGGCCATCATGGCATTGAGCGACCAGCCTTCTGAGCAATCAGCTTATGCACTAAATATGATTCATGCTCTTGGAATCAGAACGGCCATTGTCAGCGGTGACAGTGAAGCTGTCACCCAGAGAACAGCGGCTCATTTGGATATAATAAATTACGCTTCCGGAGTTAGTCCGGGCGGAAAAATCCGTCAGATTAAAGAAATAAAACAACGGGAACCAGCCGTGGCGGTCATTGAAAATGTTCTTCAAGACGGGGTGGCATTGCGAGAAGCCGATATTAGTGTCGCCCTTGGTGCAGCCTATGATCTGGACTCCCTTGAAGCAGGTCTGCTGCTGCTAAAAAACCAGCTGCGCGACGTGCCGCGTCTGGTATCCATGTCTCGCAAATATTATTGGAAGATCAGAGAAAACATCATACTGGCATTATTGTACAATGTCATTGCCATCCCCATTGCCGCAGGCCTCATATCTCCTGCCGGCTGGATAATTCCTCTGCCTCTGGCTGCTATCGCTATGTTCAGCAGCATACTGCTGGTGGACTTAAATGCCCGGCTCCTGCGATTCAAGTAAGGCTGCAAGGGCTGGAAAGTATTAATTTCGAGCGTTCCTGCAAATCATGCTATAAATAGATACTGGAGAGGTGATGAATACTGGAGTGTGACTGATTAAAGCCCCAATTTTATTCAAAGGAGGAAAATAGTATGTCAATGCTTAAGAAAGCACTGCCGCTTATCTTGTTAATATCCCTCTTATCGGTTGCCGGCTGCAGCCTGGACAGTTTGAACATGGGGGATACAAAGGTCAGCGTAGACAAGGACACCGGTAATGTCAAAGTTCAAAATGACAAAGGCAACCTGTCAGTTAGCGGTGATAATAAACTGCCGGAGGGTTATCCGGAAAGCCTGTTTCCGCTGCCGGCCGGAGCCAGCATTTCAAGCAGTATGACAGGAGAAGCCCCGAATAATGCGGTAGGTAAAACATATGTTGTCTCGGCCAACTGTTCAGACAGCAAGGCTGACTTGCTCAAGTTCTACGAAGGAAAGCTGAAAGACGCCAGCAACTACAAGGTGCAAGAATTCAGCACAAGCACCAATATTACCGGCAGTAAAGATAAATACGCCTTTGTAGTTAATGTATTCGATAATGACAGTTCCAGAACCCTAACCATCAGCCTCACGGAAATTAAGGCTAAATAAAAACACCAGGAAGGATACCTTGTCGCAAAGCGTATCCTTCCTATTTTAAATATTGATTATAGCCGGTTGACAATACTGATATGCCGCTGTTCGCGCAGATCAATAAAATCATTGCCGGTTCTTACCAGCGGACGAAGCGGTTCGCTTTCATGCACCATAATGATGGATGCAACGTCCCCGGTATTCAGCATGACTTCTTCACCGGGCACCATGCTCATAATATACTGGTGAAGTCTTTGCGAAATTATCGGATCCAGGTATCCAGAGGGCTTGCGGGATATCTCGTCCATAGCGTTGAGAAGCTCAAACCGCGGCCGGTAAGGCCGTTCAGATGTAATGGCGTCAAAAACATCGGCTACGGCTACAATACTGGAAAAAAGGTGCAGCTTGTCAGAACCCAGCCGAAGCGGATATCCCGTTCCATCAACTCGCTCATGGTGCTGCAATACGGCTAGTTCTATGCTGCGATCGTTCAATTCGATGTCGCGAACAATGCGGAATCCGTATACCGGATGCTTTTGCATTTCGTCGTTCTCTTCTGCAGTCAGGCGGTCTGGCTTGTTCAATATCTCCAGTGGCACCTTGGCTTTGCCCATATCATGCAGAAGTCCGGCGATGCCAAGGTGTTGCAGCCTGTTTTCCGGTACTCCCATCATCTGTCCAAGCTTAACGGAAATCGTACATACTGATACCGAGTGTTCAAAAGTGTAGTCATCCTGGCTTTTCAAGCCCTGCAGGCAGCGCAGGATATTGTGAGAGCTTATCACTTCCGGATAGATTATTGAAATGGCGTCATGAACCTCGGCACGCTTTACAATATGCCCGTTGACAACATCATTCATCATTTTCTTAACACATCCCACAGTGTCGGAAAATGCCTCGGAAAAACGAATTTCTTCGGGAGTCTGATCCCGCTGCTCCGGTTTAGCAGCTGGCGGAATGACTTCGCTTTCTCCTCCGTTAACAAAAATCTTGCCCTTATGTAATCTGATGATGCTGGCCAGGGCATTTGATGTTAGAACTGCTCCTTTAGGCAAAAGCAAGCGCCCGTCCGCGTCATAAATGTCACGGGCCAGGGTTGTACCGACTTCAAGGGTTTCAATATCAAAGCACTGCATATTCATTCACCTGCTATTAATGTATGCTCAAATTCCACATACATTAATTGTATAACCTGGCCGGGCAAAGTCAATAACATTCTGGCCCTTAATCCTATTTATTCGTGAATTTGGGACCTTTTAGTCCTGAATATGCCCTGGTTTAGTAGAAAACCGGTACAAATGATTATAAATGCCTTATTGGGCGCTTTTACCCAGGTAGGCTTGCTGGACCCTGGGATGACTTAATAGGTCAGTGCTTTTTTCGTCTATGACCGAACGGCCTCGTTCCAAAACATAAGCCCGGTCGGCTATACGCAACGCCACCCTGACGTTCTGCTCTACCAACACAATGGTTGTACCCCGATCGCGCAAAGCAACCAGCAGCTCCATAATTTCTTTCATAATCATGGGAGCCAGCCCGACTGATGGCTCGTCAAGCATGAGAATCCTGGGCTTCGCCATCATCCCCCGCGCTATCGCAACCATTTGCTGCAAGCCGCCGGAAAGGTTGCCCGATATTTCCTTTTCTTTACCCTTTAATGCTGGGAAAAATTCCAGCATTTGTACGATTTCACCATCGATAGTATTCTTGTCCCGGCGGCGCCGGTGGTAGGCTCCCAAAAGAAGATTGTCTTTCACCGTCAGCGAATGAAAGAGCTGCCGCCTTTCCGGCACTAGGGTGATCCCTGCTCGAACCCGCGCGGGAGTATCATCTGAAGTTATATCGGAACTATCGAGGATTATACGGCCTTCGCTGGGGCGATATATTCCCGCCAGAACTCCCATCAGGGTACTTTTGCCGGCCCCGTTGGCGCCGATTATCGCCAGCAGCTCGTGCTGTTCCAGTTTCAGATCAACTTTGTGCAAAGCGGTTACATATCCGTGTTTGGCAGCCAGGGATTGAACTTCAAGCATAATCAGTATCCTCTCCAAGATATGCTTTAATGACTTCCGGATTTTTCTGGATGTTTTCCGGATCTCCTTCGGCTATTTTGACGCCGAAATTCATAACCACAATATTATCGGCCAGGCTCATAACGGTTTCCATGTCGTGTTCTACCAACAGAATCGCGGTTCCGGCATCAGCCAGGCTTCTGGCGACTTGCTCCATTTCCTGGCTTTCGCTAGCCGGCAAGCCGGCTGCGGGTTCATCCAGCAGCAGCAGCTCCGGTTTCATCGCAATAGCCCGGGCAATTTCCAATAGACGCTGCTGTCCAAAAGCTAGAATCCCGGCATTGTCATCGGCTCGTTCAGCCAGACCCACCTTTTCCAAGCAGTGCATTGATTCCGCTCTGCACAAAGCATCCTCCCGCCTTCGGCCTGGCAATCCGAGAGCTGCAGCCAGGAGACCGGCAGACGTTCTGATGTGCCGGCCGGCCATGACGTTTTCAATTACAGTCATGTTCTCAAACACCTGCAGGTTCTGAAAGGTTCTGGCTATTCCTAAAGCTGCAATATCGCTGCTTTTGGCTCTCGTAATAAGCCGGTCCTTAAATAGTATTCGCCCCTCATCCGGTCGATATATGCCGGTTATTAAATTAAACAGAGTGGTCTTGCCAGCCCCGTTAGGACCGATCAAGGCGCAGATCTGGCCAGCTTCTATGACGAAAGAAACACGGTCAACTGCCATTACTCCGCCAAAGGACTTGGAAACCTTGTCAACTGCTAAAACACTCATTTTACAGACCATCCTCCCGGTTTTCTTCCGGTTTGACCGGGACTTTCAATTGCCCAATCAGTCTTTCGAACCTATCCACAAGGCCGCGGAACAGGCCTTCGGGCATGTAAATCATAATTAGCGTTAAAATCAGGCCGAAGGCCACGATTTCCACCTCTCCGCCGCTACCCGGCAGCAGTTCCGGTATCAATTCCCTTAAAAACTCGGTCAGGAAAGTAACCATGGTCACGCCCAGCAATGGCCCCCATATGCTTGCTATGCCCCCAACGACAGCCATGAGGACAAATTCAACCGACATCTGAAAACCGAATGGCGATGGATTAATCATGGTTATATAGTGGGCATAAAGGCTGCCTGCCAGGCTGGCAAAAAAGGCGCTGACCACAAATATCTGCAGTTTGTAATGAGCGGTGTCAATCCCTACGGCCTCGGCCGCTATTTCCGATCCGTGGATGGCTTTTAAAGCCCTTCCCACTCTAGAATTGACAATGTTCCGGCAAATAAAAACCGTAGTAAAGGCGAAAATCCATACCAGGTAATAATACTTTAAATCGCTGGACAGATTCATTCCACCCAGTTTCAGATAGGGAATGCCAGTCAAACCTGACGGTCCTCCGGTCAAGGCTACTTCCTGCTTGAATATCATATAAATCATAATTCCAAATCCCAGCGTCGCCAGGGACAGATAATGCTCTTTCAGCTTAAGGGTGGGAATACCTATCAAATAAGCAATGCCACTGGTTGCAGCTGCGGCAGCAATCATGGCCAGCCAGGGATTTAATCCGTACCGAGTGGTTAAAATAGCCGAACCATATGCACCCAGACCGTAAAAAGCCGCATGCCCCAGTGATATCTGTCCGGCATAGCCCATGAGCAAGCACAGGCTAACTGTAACCATTGAATATATGCCAATAAAAATGAAGCTGCTTAAAATGTAAGAGCTTCTTGTAAATACCGGTAAAAGCATAATTGAGCCAAATAGCATCACCGGAAAAAGTCGAGCTAAAGTGCGGTAGCCACGCTGTATATTCAGAGAGCCTCTCATACCCGGTTTCCTCCCATTTTGCCCAGCAGACCGTCCGGCCTGGCAAACAGAATGAGAACCAGGATTAGAAACGCCAGGGCATCTTTGTAGCCTGATGAAATATAGCCCGCCCCCAATGATTCAAGCACGCCCAGCAAAATCCCTCCCAGCAGCGCACCGGCGATGCTGTTCAGCCCCCCGAGCACAGCTGCGACAAATCCCTTGAGTCCCAGCATTAATCCCATGTCATAAGTACCCATGGTCATCGGTGCAATGAACGCTCCGGCCAGAGCCCCTACAGTACCTGCCGCACCGAAGGCAAAAAGGGATATCGCCTGGGGATTGATGCCCATCAGACGGGCTGCATTCTGGTTGATTACCGCAGCTTTAACGGCTTTGCCATAATATGTATGCTCAAAAAACAAATATAGCGACCCGAAACACAAGGCGCTTAATCCCAGCACCCAGAAACCCTGGGTAGCTATGCTTATTCCCATGAGATCAACTGTGTTTTCAGCAGCAAAGCCATGCAGCGCATAAGGATCAGTGCCCCATATCAGCAGGGCTGTCCCCCTTACTGCTATAGAAATGCCTATAGTAATAATTATATATGTCACCAGTGAAGCTTTTCGTGCTGGAAAAATGGCTAGGCGATCCATGCCTATTCCAAAAAGGGTGACTATAATAACGGCAATGATTATAGCTGCTGGAACCGGCAAATCCATGCTTTGATGCAAGCTGATGGAAATCATGGCTCCCAGCATTACAAACTCGCCCTGGGCAAAGTTTATTATTCCGGTGATGTTGTACACTACGATAAATCCCACTGCAATCAGCGCATAAATACCGCCCAGTATAATTCCTGAAAACAGAAGCTGCAGGAGTTGATCCATATTATTCAGACCTCCAAATAGAAATTAAAGATGAGTCCCAAATATCATTCAGGACTCATCCGTTTGTGTGGTTTGGCTAGTGTGGGAATGATTATTTAATGAGGGTCCATTTTCCGTTGTCGATTTTGATCATGACCAGTGAGGAACTGTCGATGCCGCTATGATCTTTGGCAGTCATATTGAAAACCCCGGAGATGCCCGGCATGGTTATTTTTTCCAGTTCGTCGCGGATCTTGGCAGGATCGGTGCCGGCTTTTTCTATAGCCCTGGCCAGAAGCAGGACACCGTCATAACCGTGACCGCCAAAAGCGGAACGCTGGCGATTACCGGTTTCATAGAGCTTCAAATAGTCAATAATGACAGCTTTTTGAGCATCCGTGTCGGGGAGAGACTCGGCCACCATTAGCTTGCCCGCCGGGAAAATAACGCCATTAGCAGCGTCTCCAGCCAGGTCAATAAAATTCTTGTTGGCAATGCCATGGCTCTGATAGATGGGGATACCGATTTTCAGGTCGGAGGCTTGCTTGGTCAACAGGGCCGCACTTGGAGGAATAGCCCACACCACTATGGCATCAGGCTGGGCATTTTTAACATTGGTCAACTGGGCGGTAAAATCAACGTCTTTGTCGCCGAATTTTTCCTGCGCCACAATAGTAATGCCAGCCGACTGGGCCACCGGAGTAAATTCTGCCAGGCCGCTGTCTCCGTACGCGGTATTGACTGATAAGAATGCCACTTTATTAATATTTTGCGACTTCAGGTATTCACACAGCCTTGTAGCCACTACTGAGTCATTTTGAGCAGTTTTGAAAACCCAGTAGCGCTCCTCGATCGGAGTGGTGATCTTTACGGAGGCAGCTGCCGATACCAGCGGGATTTTCGCTTCGGTCGCGCTCTTTATCATAGCTATGGAGGTTCCGCTCTGGCTGGCTCCGACTACCGCGCAAACCTTTTCTTCATCCACAAGCTTCTTAAAAAGCATTACTGACTTGGTTTCGTCACTGGCATTGTCGAGAATAACAACGTCTACTGGCTGGCCATTAATGCCGCCCTTTTTGTTTATTTCGCTTTCCCAGATTTCAATGGAGTCTTTTTCAGGAATTCCAAGAGAGGAACCGGGGCCGGTCAGGTCTAACACTGCACCGATTTTGATGGTGGGCTTACTTCCAGCAGCACCGGACTTATCATCGCTGCTGCAACCACTCAGGCCAAGACCGCTTAATAAGAGCAGCACACACAATAGGGGAATAAGGATCTGCTTCTTTACTGCCATACTTCTGATCATTACTCAACATCCTTCCATCCTGCATATTAGTATTTTAAAATACTGGATGGAATTATAACATTGACTTCCAATCAGCGCAAGTTAATGAATTTTCTGACAATATTTCCATTATTGATTTACGAGCGTAATATATTAAGCGTATCTCATCCGCAAAAGGCCCGTATATGGCGAACTGCGGGACCAGAACCGGTTCTCTCCCGTTGCTTGTCACAATATTAGCAGCTTTTGAACCTTTTCACACCTCATCCCGCGGTTTAATAAAACCATAAATCAGCAAGGCCAACGGCCCTAACAATACACCGACGCACAACCAGGCATAGGGATTCAATCCACGACCTCTAGCATTGCGGTATATCCAAAATGCTGAAAGCAGCCATACCAGAGCAACTGCTCCTTCGAAGGCCAGTGCGGAATACTTTTTTACCGTCTCATTACCTGGAGGCAAGTCCGGTCCGGAAACTGAACGGGCGAACATGTAGACTGGTCCGTTCTCCTGAGCTGAAGCCTTATCCTGGCTGCCGTCGCTGATCAACCGGTTCATTATTGCCGGTTCAAACAGAATAGTACAAGCCATCACCACTATGCATATTAATACAAAAATGCCCGGCGGTATTTTTCTCGGTTCACACCGCTCACGATTCCCAGGTGCAAACCTATTAGCTGTTCTCTCCATTTTCGGGCCTCCCTTCATGGTCGAAGCGTGTTTAAAATCAGGGGGACAGTCCCGCTGATTTTAACCACGCTTCGACCATGCTGACAAATGAACGTTCGCATTACAATGATGCTGCCTTGTCGATAATCGCCTTGTCGGACTTAAGATCATATTCAATATAATTCAGGTAGCTGTTTAGATTGTCATAAACGTACTGCGCATTATCTACGGAACTGCTGCCTACATCGAATGGCAATCCAGACCACATATTATAACTGTTCTTCCAGGTTCCCAACTTGGTGCGGGCCGTGGTCACCGAGCTCAACGCATTATCAATCGCGGTCTTTTCAGCATCCAGCTTGGTTTTCCAGGTGCCGTTCGAAGCGGCGCCAGTGACGTAAATCATGTTTTGACAGGCCAGGCCATCGTCCCGGCAGGCATTGGCTACAGTGTCCAGGCTGCTCTTAAGGCTTGGGAAGGCCTCTGCGGCTGCTTGCTGGGTCATTGCCGGCCTTTGGGCATTAGCGATGGCATCCCTGGTTCCAGTGGTGAGAAGAGCTATGGCGTTCTGCACCCAGCTCAAACCCTGCACCATAACCTGGCTGCCTTCAAGGATTTCACCTGTAGCCGCAGATGTTTTCCAGGCAATATTCAGAATTGACATGGCATCCAGACCTGATGAGAGCGCAAATTCCGATGAACTTGGCATTACGAAGGCTTTGCCGTAGTTTATGACCGTATCCAGTCCGGCTTTAGTAGATGAAGCATCAGCATCACTCTGGATTTGCTGCAGGTTATCGGCGATCTGTTTGTAGTACATGGAGCGGGAATAGCGATCGCAGATCCAGCGCGGTGCATCGGTTACACCTGTGCCTGTAGCCGTCGGATAGCGAACAATCCAGAATTCTCTGGTTGCAGTTGCCGTCTTGTCGCCTGATTTTGCATAACCTTGCACCCGGTGAAGAACAACCTTTGAAGAAGAACCCCAGTCAAGATAAGCGCTCTTGGTTCCGCTGGCGTTATACTTGCCCCAGCCTTTGGAACTCTGGGTGCTGCCCTGGGAACCCAGCCAGGTCCAGGCGTAGGTCTGCGGATTCCATGACCACACATCCATTTTTATTTCCTGGTTCTTGCCGGTAACATTCGAATCGTCCCGCATGCGGTAGTCCATTTTAACCTGTACAGTATTGTCATATATAATCTGTAATACATTGGGCGGGTTCTGCTGGCCATAGGGCAGGCCGGTGTATGGTGAGTACCAGTTGTCAAAGCTTACCGAGACATTGTTAGACACAGCGCTGGAAAGGTTGGCATCCATATCGCCCACATTGATATCTGTACCTAACGCCGGTTGAATCATGGCTGCCAGTAAAACCGCGCTGCTGACAATCACAAGCCATTTTGATCGAACGCGCATCCTCCATCCCTTCTTTCTGCATTAACTAATAATGACTCCAGTCATAGACCGAAGCCACAGGAAAACAATAGCCAAACATCTGGCTCCGGGTATATTTTCAGTATATTCCGACAAGTCGGGGTTATCAAGCGCAGGCTCAGTGTTTTGGGCTTGAATTAATTCCTGGTAATATACAGGCTCCAAACAGCCGGAATGGCCAACAATTCTATAATAATTCAGGCATTTTCATCAATTCTACTGGCTTTCTCCATCGTTTTCACCAGGGGTTTCATATCGATACTGGTAAAAATACTGTCCGTGAAAACTATCATATGGAGTAAAGTCCTTTTCATCGCCCTCATTTTCGTTGAATTTGCTGCGGAAGATGAACATCTGGGAGTCAAGTTTGTCCATGAAATGCAGCAGGCCAGCTTCAGGAAACATCGGCACAACCGGGGAACCAAACTCCAGGGCCCCGTGGTGGCTCAGAATCATGTGCTTTATCATCCATTCCAGTTCGGGCGAAAATTCCATACCCTCCCGGCGGAGTTCGCAAATGGCCGCATCCAGCATTTCGTTGCCCATTACAATATGGCCCAGCAGCCGTCCGGAAGTACTATACTTGAATGTGCCTGCCATTTCAAATTCCTTGATCTTTCCAACATCGTGCAGGATCGCTCCGGTTACCAGCAAGTCGCGGTTCAGATACGGATAGTATCTGTGGGCATCCACACACAAGCTTGCCACGGCCATGGTGTGTTCCAGCAAACCTCCCTGGTAATTATGGTGAATCTTCTTGGCTGCAGTCGATTTGATAAAGGCGTCACGAATATCCCCGCTGATTATCTTCTCAATCAGGCTTTTTAAGCATGGATCGGCTATGCTGGCTATGTACCCGTCCAGTTGCTTTACCAGGCTATTTAAGTCAATATCTGGTTTTTTCATATATTCAACCGGGTCTTCATCCAGCACTTTCAATCTCTTAACTGTTAATTGCAAGCGCCCGTTATAATTGCCCGTATCACCCAGAATGCCGGCGACTGCTCCGCTTTTAACAATGCCGGTTATGGCGCAGTTATCCCAGGCCATTGCATCGATGTCGCCGCTTTCATCTCCTAGCCTAAGCCGATAATACTCTTTGCCGTCCTTGGTGCGGCGCTGACTGCTTTCCAGCACTAGAAACTTGCCCCATATTTGGCGTCCAGCCCCAATACCGCTTATTTCTTTGATTGTTGATGGTCCTTTGTTGTCCAAAATGTACACCTCGTTCAATTGTTATTAATCGTTGCCGTTTAACCGGGCTTATCACCTGGCCGGATGCGAATAGGAACCTATCCTCAGATCAGGCACTTCTGCCTGCAAGCATTCGATGAAGGCAGTAATTCCAATACCCGGCTCCTCCCGGGGCAGACCCCTTAATAAGACCCCTGGATCGATGTTCAGGTTGCGCAGCTGCACCATGTTGATTCCGCAATCCCGAATCAAGGCCAGTATGCTTTCTATCTCACCTTCCCGGTCCGTAAATCCTGGGAAGGTCAGCAGGTTCAACGATATATATACGCCCTTTTCGCGGGCATACAGAATAGATTTTCGAACATCTTGCAGCTTGTAGTTCTGTGGCCGGTGATAATAATTATAAGCAAAATCCCGGGCTGAGAATAAGGTCACCCTGATAGCGTCGAGCCCTGAATCTATCATCAGCTTGATTCCCTCTGTATATCCTGCATTGGTGTTGCAATTGATCGTGCCCCTGTCAGTTGACTGCCTCATTAGTCTCATCGCCTGGCTCAAACGTTCGCTGTTCAACGATGGTTCACCCTCACAGCCCTGCCCGAAGCTGACAATGGCTTTTTCGGCGGCACTTAAGTGCTCTATGCCTATTTCGGCAATCTCACTGGCTTGTGGTTCAAAATCCAAACGTTGTTGGGGTGAATCAACCTGCAAATGTGATTCAGATATGCATCCCAGGCAGCTGGCGTTGCAGGTTCTGGACGTAGGAATCCCGCCTTCCCAGCGCTGGTAGAAAATATTTTGCGCGGTAAAGCATCCATAATAGCCTGCACACCTGGCCAACTGCTTGAGAATTCGGTTTTCCGGGTATTGCTTGCGCAGCCTGGAAACTCGCTTTGGCAGATCGGGAGTATTGAAGTGTTCCGGATGCCAGCGACCATGTTCATCGCTCTGCACTGCCGCTACATAAATCTGATCATCCTTGAATCCCACTGCTGAATATCCAAATATCGGCATAATTGACTGTTCAGGACTAACACAGGCCGGCAGCAAGGTTCTGGTGAAACCCTGTGGAAGTAGGGCCGCCACCGCAACGTACTGCCGCTCCGCACGGGATTTGTCGCCGGTATACGCCACCGGTTGGCCTGAAAAATCAAGCCCAACAGGCTGAAAACCCGGAATGTTAACCAGCGATGCCCCTTCGGGCAGGGGTATCATTTCTGCGGAATCCGGTTCGACCCAGCTCAAACCGCTCTGTCCCAGCATGCCGAGATTTTTTATTTCCAGGATTTCTCCACGGTGATTGGAATACAGGCTTAAAAACATATGCTTCACCAGGTTTCAATCAGAATAGACCAGGCTGTTAAACGCCAGCTTGCGTGGCGGAATGCAGCACAATACTAATATAATGTTTTCCTGGAAAAATAGAAAGGTGAAAGGAAGGAAAGAGATTCGCCGCCCATTGTGCAGGTAATCGGCGACAGTGGATGAAGCTCGCGGAATAAGCGAAGTCCTCGATTGAGGCGTACTTAACGTACGTCGAGCGAGGGGGCTTTGCTTATGACAAAGAGATTCGCCGCCTATTCTGCAGGTAATCGGCGACAGTGGATGAAGCTCGCGGAATAAGTGAAGGCCCTGATTGAGGCGTACTTAACGTACGTCGAGTGGTCGATGCTCATCAGTCACTACGCTCCCGATTCGATCCATCGACATTAGGTGCAGAACTGCACCGTCAAGGGTAGGTTGCTTATGACAAAGAGATTCGCCGCCTATTCTGCAGGTAATCGGCGACAGTGGATGAAGCTCGCGGAATAAGCAAAGTCCACGATTGAGGCGTACTTAACGTACGTCGAGTGAGTGGAGCTTTTCTTATGACAAAGAGATTCGCCGCTGTCGCCTATTAGATGGCCCTTTTGCCGAACATATACGGTGCTGCTCTCAATAAATCTTCATTGGCTTTGGTCTTTTTCATGGCTTCAATCATGAAGTTCATTGTGTCCATATTGTTTAGATCACCGAAAGCGCTGCGCAGATCACGCATAAGGTTCATTTCTTCAGGTGTAAATAGCAGTTCTTCCTTGCGAGTGCTTGAACGTCTGATATCAATCGCCGGGAAAATGCGCCGGTCGGAAAGCTTACGATCCAGAACCAGTTCCATATTGCCAGTGCCTTTGAATTCTTCAAATATGACTTCATCCATGCGTGAGCCGGTTTCAATAAGAGCGGTAGCTATGATAGTGAGGCTGCCGCCCTCTTCTATATTCCTGGCCGCTCCGAAAAAGCGCTTGGGCTTATGCAGAGAGGTGGGATCGACGCCACCGGAAAGAGTTCTTCCCGAAGGAGGCACAACCAGGTTATGAGCCCTGGCCAGACGAGTGATGCTATCCATCAGGATAACTACATCCTTCTTATGCTCCACTATCCGTTTAGCCCTTTCCAGAACCATTTCAGCTATCTTAACATGGTTTTCCGGGGGTTCATCAAATGTTGACGCGATTACTTCGGCGGAGGTGGAACGCTGCATATCGGTAACTTCTTCAGGTCTTTCATCGATTAGAAGAATCATCAGCTCGGCTTCGGGATGGTTCAAAGTTATGCCCTGGGCCATTTTCTGAAGAAGCATGGTTTTACCAGCTTTCGGTGGAGCTACTATGAGGCCGCGCTGGCCTTTGCCAATAGGAGCCACAAGGTCAATTATCCGGGTGGCATATTCGTCTTTGCTGGTGGACAACTTGTACCGTTGATTGGGATAAAGCGGGGTTAGAGCGTCAAAATAGATGCGCTTGGAAGCTTCTTCAGGCGGCAAGCCGTTTACTCCCTCAACCTTGAGCAATGCAAAAAAACGCTCGCTGTCTTTCGGAGATCTTACCTGTCCCGATACTTTGTCGCCAACCCTCAGATCGAACTTGCGGATTTGTGACGGAGAAACATAAATGTCGTCATGACTGGGAAGATAGGAAAACGGTCTTAAGAAACCATAACCATCCTGCATGATGTCTAAGACTCCTTGAGCTTGCAATAGCTCATTTGACTGGGTCAGGATCTTGGTTATTTCGAAGATCATTTCCTTTTTTCGAAGGCGGGAGTAGCCTGCCATATTACACTCTCTGGCGATCTGATACAATTCCACCATGGTTTTGTTTTCAAGTTCCGAAATACTGACGTTCAAGGTTATTCCCCTCTTTCACAAACTGGACCCAAATAATGCAAAATGAAGCCTATCCTGTTTGGTTAACCGCGGGAATTCACAGATAACACAGATAAAGAGCTTTGAAGTTAACAATATGAGGGTGAGTTCTACCTAATTCTTATAATTCAAATGCTTATCTCACCGAGAAAACGATACAAGTAGCAATTTGCCCGAGACTTATGAAGGTAATATAATATTAATACAATTACTATGGGCGCTGTCAATATCAGATGCTATTTTTACATGCCGCAATACGTGTATACCGAGAGACAATAAATCCTGCCAGCGGATAATAGCTGGTTAATTCATTATTTTTCGGCACTTTTCGCCCAAAAAAATTCATTCCATCTTACTAATTATTTTTGGATCTTTAAACAGCGGTTTTGTATCAAGATTGTGGTTGGCTTCGATGAAGCGTATCGTACCTGAAGCGCTGCGCATTACCAGGGTCTGGGTAATCGCCCTTCTCTTCAGATATCTAACGCCTTTCAAGAGAAATGAATCTGTAATTCCAGTGGCAACAAAAATAACGTCATCAGTATTAACCATTTCATCCAATGTTATCAGTTTTTTCTCGTCGCTTATGCCCATAGTCCTGCACCGAGCGATGTCTTCGTCATCTTCCGGCCAAAGCCGCCCCTGAAAATCTCCCCCCAGGCACTTGAGTGCCGCAGCACTGATAACACCTTCTGGAGCTCCGCCGATACCAATCAGCATATCAACTCCTGAATCCTCATAAGCCGCAGCCACGGCAGGAGAAACATCTCCATCGGTAATCAGTTGAATTCTGGCGCCGATACTTCGAATTTCCTCAATTATCTGCTGGTGGCGGGGCCGATCGAGGATAACCACGGTTACTTCACTTATAGCCTTATCCAGAGCTCTGGCCACCTGGCGAACATTCTCCTTGACCGGTGCATCTAAAAACACCCGGCCTTTTGCTTCCGGACCAACGGCGATCTTGTCCATGTACATATCGGGTGCGTGCAGCAAGGTGCCCCGGGGAGAGCACGCCATAACGGCGATGGCTCCATTCAGACCCTTGGCCACCAGGTTGGTTCCTTCCAGCGGATCAACCGCTATGTCTACCTGGGGCATAGCTCCATTTCCGACTTTTTCCCCGATATAAAGCATCGGAGCTTCATCCATTTCACCCTCGCCAATAACAACAACGCCTTCAATGGAGACAGTGTCAAACATCACTCTCATCGCTGTTACAGCGGCATCATCGGCTGCTTCCTTGTCTCCCCGTCCCACCCAGCGAGCCGAAGCCAGGGCGGCAGCCTCAGTTACCCGTGCAAACTCAAGCGCAAGTTCTCTTTCCAAAACTGTCTCCTCCTTAATAAATCCCTTATGCCTGAGCCTTTCTCCAGTCGTCTAAAAAACGCTCGATACCGGCGTCGGTAAGGGGATGATGTATCATCTTTTTAATAATCTCAAACGGTACTGTAGCAATATGCGCTCCAATGCGTGCACATTCCACGACATGCACGGGATGCCGTATACTGGCTGCAATGACTTCGGTGTCCAGCATATATTGGTCAAATATTTGAATAATGTCGGCCAGAATCTGCATCCCGTCATTGGCAATGTCATCCAAACGTCCAATAAAGGGGCTGACATATGCCGCCCCGGCCCTTGCGGCCAGCAAGGCTTGCGTGGGAGAAAAAACCAGAGTGGCGTTGCAATTGATACCTTCGGCTTTCAATATGCTGATCACCCGCAGGCCAGTTTCAGTTATCGGGACCTTGATCACCACCTGGTGATGCAGAGCCGCTAATGCCCTGGCTTCGCGAAGCATGCCCTCTTCTTCAACGCTAATAACCTCGGCGCTGACCGGGCGATCAGTCAAATTGCATATATCAGTAATCAACTGATGATAGCCCGTTTTCTCCCTGGCTACCAGCGTGGGATTGGTGGTGACGCCATCCAGGAAGCCCATGGCGTGTATTTCCCGTATTTCGTTCATATTGGCTGAATCGATAAAAATACGCATTATCTGCCATCCTCCGTATATTTCGCAAGTTATTCCTTGTCTTTCTGCCATACAACCATACTGCTCCGCTTGAAGCCCTATGTGACTAAGCTTTGCCTGAACTACCAAAAAGGCGGATCTTTTCCGCGATCAAATCTTTGGCCGCATCACGAGCCGGTCCCAGAATCTTGCGCGGATCGATTTCGCCGGGATTGGCGGCGATAAGCTCTCTCATCTTCCATACAAAAGCTTCACGGATGTTAGTGTCTATGTTAACTTTGCAGACACCAAGCTCTATTGCCTTTCGAACAGCTTCATCAGGCACTCCTGAAGATCCATGCAATACAATCGGAACCGGCGCGACCGCTTTAATCGCTGCCAGCCGTTCATAATCGAGCCGCGGCTCACCCTTATACTGCCCGTGTGCGGTTCCGATCGCTATCGCCAGGCTATCCACTCCTGTCTCCCTGACAAAATACGCCGCTTCTTCAACCGATGTAAACATAGCTTCTTGATCACTGACCGTAATATGGTCTTCTGTACCACCGATTTTCCCCAGCTCTGCCTCAACAGAAACTCCGATAGGACGAGCGATTTCCAATACTTTCCTGGTCATGGCAATGTTTTCTTCCAGCGGCAATTTTGAGCCATCATACATGACGGAACTGAAGCCAATACGGATGCAGCGCATAAGCTCGCCAAAGTCGGTGCCATGATCGAGGTGCAGTGCTATGGGAACATTTGATGCTTCGGAAGCAATTTTAACTATACCGGTTATGTAGTCCAGACCGGCATACGAAATTGCACCCTGGCTGGCTTGAAGAATTACTGGTGCTTGTTCCTGTTCAGCAGCTCTTACAATTGCCTGAATAATTTCCATATTGTTTGCATTAAAGGCGCCTACGGCATAACCGCCTTTATCAGCTTTTCTTAGCAGGTCCGCAACGGGAACCAATGCCACGCCAATCACCTCCCAAATATCTATGCACTATTATCCGGCCTGGGAGATTAAAAATCCAGTTCAAAATTATGAAATGTTAATGCAGGAAAGCGCGTTGATTAATTGGCAGCTAATTCGTAAACCATTTCTTTCAATACCATGATGTCAAAGGGTTTGCTGATGCACTTTTTAACCCCTGCGTCCATGGCGCTTTTTACGGTTTCGATTTCGCCGTAAGCGGTCATCATCATAATTGGAATGTCGGAATGTTTTTGCAAAATGATTAAAGAAGCTTCCAGACCATTCATATTCGGCATTTTCACATCCATAAGTATTATATTAGGCCTGGTCTCATCTGCCTTGGCCACAGCTTCGCGCCCGTCCGTAGCGGTAACAACTTCCCAGCCGTCCTTCTTAAAAAGCTCTTCCAGAAGCTTTCTAACCCCTTTTTGATCATCAACTATCAGAATTCTTCCGTTCATAACGTCCTCCAGCTTGTAGCCATACTTCAACGCTTGATATTAATACTACGTATGGAAAAGCGAATAATGCCAGCTCGCAACAAGTATCCAGGGGAGCGCGAACACGGCATCACTTAACGAAAGGTCCCATGTGAAGGAATATTATGCGTTCGTTTAGCTCTCACTAACCACATAGCGGGTTCTGTCTAAATCACTAATCTTTACGGCATCTCCTCCGGTTATAAAAACCCGCTTTATAGCCGGTGATACCAGGGTCTTTCTGGCTGGCACCTCAACTTCGTCGCCTACATTGATATTGCTGACGAGCGGAATTTCCACCAGTGCCATCTGCATAAAAACTTTGCCTCTAACCGGATATGCTACTCCATTTATTTTAACACCAGGGGTAAAACGAGAAATATCGAAATAAGTCAGCAACGCTTTCGCCATTTTTTTCACCACATCGGCAAGGCCAGCGCCTTTGTTAGCTACATCAACGTTGTATCCGTCATGATAGCCTACTGGTATCACGGCTATCGACGCTGGCTTCTTTAATTTGTAGCTTCGGTTATAGCCTAAATATGAACCAGCCGGCATATTGCGAATCGCTATTATTCTACTTTTCATTGTGAATGGATCTTTTAATGCAAGTGTCCGCTGGTATTTTCCTGCAGGATACTGACCGGACAGAAGAGTGCCAATTCTAACTGCGTCTAGATGCATTTGAGGATATTTTAAAAAGGCGGCACTGTTTGCACAATGCCTTATAGGAATCTTGATCCGTTCTTCTCTCAGTTCATCCAGGATGTTCTGGAACATGCCAAATTGATATTCGGTGTATTTGGGGCTGGAAACCATCGCTTCGGCAAAATGAGTATATATGCCTTCGATATAGATATGTTCGTTGGTATTAAGAAACTGAATTACCTCTCTTACTTGATCCGGCTTTACGCCAAATCGGCCCAGGCCTGTATCTACCTTAATGTGCACCTTCAAATCCATGTTCATGCCAAAGCTGACATTTTCATACAACTCGGCGTCAAAAAGCGAATTGACCGTAAGGGTCACGTGATTGCGGATAGCTTCCTTGACTTCATCGACAGTTATAGCAGGCGCAAATACCAGGATGTCGCCGTTAATCCCGTTTTTGCGCAAATCCAGCGCTTCATCCAAATAGGTCACGGCAAAAAAATCCACGCCCTGCTGTTGCAAGGCCAGAGCGGCAACACCCGCCCCCTGCCCGTAAGCATCAGCTTTAACCACCGCAATCAGCCTGGTCTTATCATCCAGGCGACTGATAATCTGTCGATAATTATGAACGATAGCATCCAGATCAATCTCAATCCACCGATTCATTGGCGCTAATTCCATCTGTTTCCCCTCGTTTCCTTTCTTTTTGAGCTTTCTTGCGAATCAAGTCTTTGTAGACCGGCAAAGCCCTGTTCCATAAGAAATAATAGAAACTGGAATACACCAGGTCCCAGTCACCGGCAAACTCCGTGAATTCTCCATTAAAACCCTTTTTGAAACGGTACAGCCCGTAAAGCGGATTACTCTCGTCCATATCTCCGGAAACACCGCGGAAATCATACAGCGTACAAGCCTGCCGCTTGGCCCAGCGTATCATTTCCCATTGGATCAGGTAGTTGGGCATAACATTTCTGAAGCGGTTGCTGGAAGCGCCATAAAGATACCAGGTCTTATCGCCATTGATAAGAGCCAGGGTGCCTGCTATGATCTGCCCCTGGTATTCTCCCAGGAAAATCCTCGCCAGTCCTTTTTCCACCATGTTATCCCATATACTTTCAAAATACTGGTAGTCGCGAATTAAAAAATCGTCCCGGTCAGCTGTCTCGGTCAGCACATCGTAGAATACCTTGAGATCTTCCTTATCCACTACTTCGCGAATACTTACACCCTTTTTTTCTGCCAGGCGAATATTATAACGGGTTTTGGAATGCATGCGTGCCAGAATTTCCTCTTCGCTGTCATGAATGTCCAGGCGGAATACAAAGGCAGGCTGCACTCCTTCAAAGTCCAGCCCGGTTTCATTGCGGTGAAATCCCAGTCCGGTTAATACTTCCTGGAATAGCATGTCATCTTTTTTTACATCGGGATCTATCTTGAGAAAAATGGCTCCGTGCTGCCTGGCCAGGCGCCGAGTGCCTTCAACCAGCGCTTTCATAACTACAGGATCGTGAATATCGGCCACAGGTCCACGGGGGGCGTAGAACACGCAACGGTTCACCAGCGGCAACGGCAGCCTGCGTTTTAATATTAATATGGCCGCCTTAACGGCTCCATCTTCTTCCACCACCATGGGGAGCTTATTCCAGCCCATGCTTCCTTTGACATCTCCCCACTCGCTCCTTTGAAGAAAATGGCCTTTCGGATGAGCGGCCACGAACTTGTTAAAGCGATCAATCTCCTGTTCAGCAACAACACGGCTTGTTAACATTGGTATCTCCTTACTAGTTCTGAAATTACCGGCCTGTTTGTCAGGGTATGAGTAATAATCTTGACATCTCCGGACTGCTTACATCTGCATTCTTCTTTTCTCCATATCAGCCTGCAGTTTCTCCAAACGAGCCCGGCTTTCTTCGCGCAGCTTCTTGTTGCCATCTTCAATGGCCCTGGTTTCCTCAATCCCCTGCATTATAGTAGCATAAGTTTTTTCCAGGGTTTCAACCTTAACCGACGTCCCCCCGGATAGCCTGGCTATGTCAACAGACTGCTGGGCAATATTTTGGGCATTGCGAAGCAGCATCTCATTGGTGGTTTCGTCCAGGGCTTTCAGGGCCTCGGCCTGGACTTTCTGACGCTTAATCGTAATCGCCTGGATCATGCCGGTCTTAAAGACCGGGATGGTTATGACAAATGCGGAGTCAATTTTCCGCAACAAATTATAATTCCCATTTTGAATGAGCTTTATCTGGGGAATAGTCTGCAAAGCCACCATACGTGCCAGTTCCAAATCGTGCACCCGATTGTCCAGCATTTCCAGGGCCTGACGAGCATTCTGCAAATTTATTATATCCATTTCGGCGCCACTGGCCGCCTGCTTTTCGAGTTGAGGCACGACCGTATTCCCGGCTTGATCGATCGCATACCGGCCAGCCGCGATATATTTTTCCAGATCTTCATAATAGAAAAGATTTTTGTCGAACAACTCGTCCAGAATCCGGTTGTTTTTATCGATTTCCGATTCGTAACTCTTGATCTGAACATAGATTTTAGAGATTTCATTATCCATGGTTTTGTATTTGGCCAGCAATTGTTCTACCGAATCAGAAACCTTCTTAAAAAGAGAAGACAGCAAACCGCGCTTGGTTTCTTCCAGATCATTCAAGTCCACCTTTTTCATAATAGCAGCCAGTTGCTTGAGAATATCGCCGCTGTCTTCTACGTACGACTGGTTGATCGTGCTTAAAATACGGTCGGCAAAACGAGAAATCTCTTCGGCTGGCGCCTGTCCAAAACTCATCAGCGACTGGGGATTCATGAAATCAAGCTGTCCGGCCAGGCCGGTTATTTCAGGAGAATTCTTGGCTTGCAGAGCCACCTCATTCATTTTCTGATCCAGCTCTTCCCTTTTCATCAGGTTCAGTTCTTCCATTCCTGCCACCCCTTTATTATTATCTTGAAAAATATTTCAATAATCTTGCGCCAGTTCAGGATATCCCTGGCTCAGGCAGGTGCCGGGCCGGTGCTCAAACCAATAATATATCAGTGCCGGAGCCAATCCAGAAAGCCTTTATGAGGCTTTTTGTCCAAAATATCTGCCTGCAGATCGAAGCGGAGCTTTTCAAGCCGGTGAACCTGGTAATACCCGCTGGTGAAATATTGTTCCAGGTCAGAATAGCCCCCGGGACAGACTATAACTATATCAAAACCGATTAAGTGGAAAAAAGCCAGCAATATTGCATCATCTTCATTCAATCCCTGATCGCCCCGGTTAAAAACCAGCAGCTTGGGCAGATGAAACGGATAGTCGAATTTTTGAAGCATATCCTGAAAATTGCGATCCAGGCTTAAAACGGCATTCAGAATGCGGAACCTGAACCTGCTGTTGTTCTCAATATTCATGAACCCGGATAACGATGCCAGCTCATTCATTTTCTGAATGAGCAATTTTTGCATGGCCGGACGCAGGCGGGCAAACGGGTAGCGCGACAATCGAACCACCTTCTCCTGAATAAACAAGCCCTTCTGATCCAGCAGATCCGGTTCCGCCCCTCCCTGAATTGAAGTTACCAGGGGAAGTGATTTTATAACAGCGACCTGAAGAGATTCGTCACCTAAAGTCTGAAGCTTTTCCAAATATTCGTCCAGGTCGGCGGTAACGCCAGAAATCTTGGCAAAAATGGACGGGATCATGACCAGGCTGTCGCGTACTTCAAACCCGGTGCGAAAGCGAGCTTCACTTCTCCATAGAATCAGCATTTCATCCAGCGTGGTGGTAAGAGTGAAGGGAGCGGGGAAATACTCTTCGAGCTGCCAGGGATTGAAAGCCCCGGTTTCCGGATTGTGGAGCATCTGATCTATTTCCTGTTGAGCCCGGTAAGCAACAGTCTCCTCCTGTTTGCCGCGCGGGCTCCTGGGGAATTCAATGAGATCTGCTTGCAGCGGCAGGCGGATTGCGAAGGAATAGTCCTCAATATACGGCAGCTCTGGCCATTTGCCTTTACCACCGGGATCAAAACACAGCACATCACAGCCCAGGGCTGATAAAAGCCAGAGAAAATAGGCTTCATCTCGGCTGGCCGCTCCCCAGAACAGCACTTTGGAATTGTTTTCACCCGGGCGGAAAAATGCCAGGCGGTTGATGAAAAAAAGCTGAAGCCAGTATATCTGTTTTGCAAAGAAATTTTTTATAATGTCTTTACTGTCCGCTTTGGTTATAAAGGCACCCAGAATCAGGCTCAACCCACTCTTAACCATAGCCCGTTCCAAAGCTTCGAAGCTGCCGGGCAGCCCTGAACGCAGGAATATTTCACAAATATCGGCTGCTTTCGGAGCTCGCATTGGAGCGATTACTGCCCACCTTTCATTGAAAGCAGCCATCCATTCTGCCGGAATGCTTCTGGGCAGCCCGGCTTCCAGCCTTAAATATCTGCCCTTCACAGACTTGAGCTTTTGCTCCAGGTCAAAAACACGATTAACATAAGCCGATTCTTCATCCAGTCCCACAATCCAGGCCAGGTAAACCGGCACATCAAGGCGTTCTTCAGTACCGGAAAACAAATCTCTATTTTCCGGTTTTACCATTACTGCTTCATATATATCGGCTGCTTTTCCGGGAAGAAAATTTATCCGCCGTTCAGACACATCCTCTACCTCCAGGTTCAAAAAAAAAACCAGCCAGCTTTTCATACTCACCGGCTTGAAAAAGCTGGTGGGCAATCAATATCAAACGAAACGAAAAAGCCGATCTCAGATAATCCGGATTCAGATCGTTTATGCGTACCCGGTCCAGGCCGTCGGCATCTTTAAACAGGTGATAAAGATAAATAGCACGCTCCCTATCCTTGAAATGATATTGTTTTAGCACCTTAAAAACCGCCATATCGGGAGCGGAATGGTTTTCGACTACAAAACGCAGGACTTCCATATCCTCAAAGGCCTTGGCAGAAAGCAATCCCTGGTCGACGGCCTTTTTATGGCTCGCCGTTCCGTGAACGGAATCATAACCATCGGTGGTGCGGCCGATGTCATGATACATAGCGGCTTCAGCCAGGATAATCATGTCATTTTCTTTAAGCCCTTCGAAATATGCAATAATGAGGGCCAGGAATAAAACCCGGCGAGTATGGGAAATAGCGTGTATTCCATCGGGGTTGGCAAACCAGATTCGCTGAATAGCCCCGGAACAGCTTGAATACCGGCTCATAATTCCGGCTTTTTCCAGCTCTGGGACCAGGCTATCCAGTTGATACATAGGCACAAGCTTAACATTCATGAGTTTATCCGGGGCAACCAGAACCTCTTTCTCCCGGTTTTCAGTCACATACTCAATTATGTCCGAAGTATTAACCGAGGCTTGATAAACACAGCCTGGCCGTATTTCTGCCAGGGCATAGCGGACCGCCACATTTACATCGGTAGTCCAGGAATGCGCTTCATCCAGCTTTTTGGCCCCCGTTGCCTGGCCTCTATATACAAAAACATGGTCATTTTCGTCGCTAATCGGCCGGTCCAGCCTGGCCCCTTTGAACCGTTGAACATTTTGCATAAAATCATCAGGAAGTAAATCAAACCCGCCTGGAACTGAATTGATAACTTCTTCAACCACGGGATATTTGTCCGGGTCGGGAATAAAATCAAACACTTCGACCAGCAGTTCAATTTTCAACCGGGGATCCACCAGATCAAAGAATCGGCGGAAATTCCGTTTGGCCACGGTTTTATTCAACTCGGCCTCATCCGAGGCTATTCGAGCCAGCATTTGCTCATCCAGCGATTTGGATTCCACCAGGACAAAGCCTTTATAGTAACAAAAAACCAGAGTTCCATTATCTTCATACCGGTAATAGAAATCATCAACATTGCGCCCGGCATCCAGCAACTTCACGCGCAATTCTTCATATAAACAATCCTGCGGATGGTTTTTATCAAGCTCAATCTCTTTCAAATGAATCAGATGATAAACTTCAATAAACCTTTCCAGATCTTTTGATGACATTCTATTCCCTCCCCAAGCCCGGCTGTTTCAATTATACTATCAAATTCAACGCCATGAAAAAACCCATTCCGTGCTTATGATGACCATTAATGCCTTTCAATTTAACATCCAGAAGCTGCTTATCCCCAATATTGCATTTATGCAATAACAGAAATCTACTAATCAGATGCTAATCGCCGGAAATTATTGCAGCGTTGCAACGTTCCATGCCGTATACGAAACCCCGCGGTTAGACTGGCTGACATCATTATAGTATTCTTGAACCTGCCAATTCCAGCTTATGCACTTCGTAATACTTATATCCCATTCCGGCAGGACTTATCGATATATTTTGTTTGATCTGGGTATTTTATTGCATTTAAGCATATATATTGCGTAAAATATTAATGTCTTAATATTCAGATTTATTGCCGATACTGATTGCGAGGAGTGCTGAAACATGTCAGAAAGGGATATCCGGGATTACAAGGAAAAGCTGAGAACCGCTGATGAAGCTGTCAAAATCGTGAAACCCGGGGATTGGGTCGAGTACGGAGAGTTTGTCATGCAGGCTATAGACCTGGACGCTGCACTGGCCAAGCGCAAGGACGAGCTTGAAGATGTGAAAATCCGTGCGGTTTGTACCACCACCGTTCCCGAAGTAGTGAAAGCCGACCCTACCCGCCGGCATTTTCTATTCAATGACTGGCATTTTTCAGGCTTTTCGCGGGCTATCCACGGCAATAACCTGTGCAATTATATTCCGTTAACCTATCATGAAGGTCCGGCATTAATCGAAAAACACACCGACATAGACGTAGCGTTTATTTTGACCGGTCCCATGGATCCCAACGGCTTCTTTAATCTGGGCACTTCCAATTCCATTACCTATTCAGTCATGGAAAAGGCGAAAAAGGTGATTATCGAGGTCAATACTTCAATACCTCATTGTCTGGGCGCATACCACGAGTCAATTCATATAAGTGATGTGGATTATGTGGTTGAAAGCCAGAATAATCCACCGCTGTTAAGCCTCCCGGCGCCGTTAATAACCGATGTAGATCGGAAAATTGCGTCCATTATCATGGAAGAAGCTGAAGACGGACTGTGCCTGCAATTAGGAATAGGGGCAATGCCCAATGCCGTTGGCATGATGATCGCCGAATCTAACTTGAAGGATGTCGGGGTCCATACCGAAATGATGGTGGATGCATATGTTGACATGTACGAATCAGGGCGCATCACTGGCAAGCGCAAACAAATAGATCATGGCAAAATGGTGTACACTTTTGCCATGGGTTCAAAAAAGCTCTATGATTTTATGCACAATAATCCATGCTGTTTGAGCTATCCAGTAAATTACACCAATGATCCTGGAAATATTGCCCTTAATGACAAGGTCTTCGCTATCAACAACGCTATTGAAGTGGACTTATTCAGCCAGGTTGCATCAGAATCAAGCAGCTACCGCCATATTTCCGGAACTGGAGGTCAGCTTGATTTCATATCCGGCGCCTTTAAGTCCAAAGGCGGAAAAGGCTTCATCTGCCTGTCTTCCACCAAAACCATGAAAGATGGCAGCGAATGCTCGCGCATTCGTCCCACGCTTAGTCCAGGAACGATTGTAACCGTACCTCGCTCTCTGGTGCACTATGTCGTAACCGAATACGGCATTACCTGCATGAAGGGCAAGACCACCTGGCAGCGGGCCGACTCTATTATAAATATTGCCCACCCGAAATTCCGCGATGAGTTAATCAAGGAAGCCGAAAAGATGAAGATATGGACCCGAAGCAATAAAACGGCCTAACCAAACCGAACAACATCCCCGGTATAAACCCTCATCTCCTTCGATGGCCGCCGGTTCATGCCGGCACCAAAAATGGAAGGGGATTTGTACTTAATTGCAATTTCGCAATGATGCTGCGGTCACGCCTGTAATATATCCTTACCAGGTCTATTGCATTATCGCAAGGGCATATTGCGCAAATGCAAGACGCCTGCTTCAAATCTCTCGCTTTTCCTGTCTGAAGGTTCTTTTAAGTATTATCTGAATATTCCCAATGTTTAATTATTTGTTTGGAGATATCTCCATTTGACGACATTCCAGAGGCTTCTATCATTATGCATCGGTGGTGATAAATGGTACATAGTCATCTTTGGCATGAAGCTTGCACTGAATATTTGTAATTGTTTTTATTTTGTACACTATTCACATCAGGAGGGTTTATTGAATGTCCGAGAAGTACATCCGTGACTATCAAGCAAAACTTAAATCCGCAGACGATGCAGTGAAAATCGTAAAATCGGGTGACTGGGTGGCTTACGGGGAATTCGTTATGCAGGCCAAGGATTTGGACGCTGCACTGGCACGGCGCAAGGAAGAGCTTGAAGATATAAAGATCCGTTCAGTATGTACAACGATGGTTCCCGAGGTTGTTAAAACCGACCCCACTCGCAAGCATTTTTTATTTAACGACTGGCATTTTTCCGGATTTTCACGGGCTCTGCACGGCAACGACCTGTGCAACTACGTTTCGCTAACTTATCATGAAGCCCAGCCTTTGTGGGAAAACTATATAGACATTGATGTGGCATTTGTTCTGGTAGGCCCCATGGATCCTAACGGCTATTTCAACCTGGGCACTTCCAATTCGGTTTCCGCCACTACCGTGCGCACTGCCAAAAAGGTAATCGTTGAAGTCAATTCTTCTGTACCGCGCTGCCTGGGCGCATATGACGAGTCTATCCATATCAGCGATGTTGATATTGTAGTAGAAAGCTCTGACAATCCTCCTTTGTTGAGCATCCCCGCTCCAGCCATTTCGGACGTTGACAAGAAAATTGCCTCAATTGTCATGGAAGAGGCCGAAGACGGAATATGTTTACAACTGGGAATTGGCGCCATGCCCAATGCAGTTGGCATGATGATTGCCGCATCTGACCTGAAGGACGTGGGTGTCCACACCGAAATGATGGTCGATTCATATGTCGACATGTACGAATCGGGCCGCATTACCGGTAAGATGAAACAACTCGACAAGGGCAAAATGGTTTATACATTTGCAATGGGCTCCAAGAAACTATATGACTTCCTCGACAATAATCCAGGATGCTTGAGTTATCCAGTTAACTACACCAATGATCCTTATAAAATTGCGAAAAACGACAAGGTTTTTGCTATTAACAACTGCCTGGAAATCGACCTATTCAGCCAGGTGGCTTCAGAATCCAGCAGTTTCCGTCAGATATCCGGAACCGGAGGCCAGCTTGACTTCATATCCGGCGCCTTCAAATCCAAGGGCGGCAAAGGTTTCATCTGCATGTCTGCAACCAAGACCATGAAAGATGGCACCGAAGTCTCGCGCATCCGGCCAACACTGTCCGGCGGCACAATTGTCACCGTACCCCGTTCAATCGTACATTATGTAGTTACTGAATATGGAATTACCTGCATGAAGGGTAAAACAACCTGGCAGAGAGCAGAATCCCTTATTGGAATCGCTCATCCGCAATTTAGAGACGGACTGATTAAGGATGCAGAGAAAATGAGAATCTGGAATCGGACCAATAAAACAGCCGATTGCTAGAATCCTGATCAGCCATTTAGAGATAAACCATATTTTCGAGCCTTGCGGCTGATGGTCGCAGGATCAACTTGCAGCAATTCCGCAGCTTCGTTCTGGGATTTGCAGGCGGCAAGGCTCTTTTTTAAGAGGGCTTTCTCAAGGTATTCTACAGCTTCCTTTAAAGGCAGGATTTGGTTTAGAATTATTGCCTGCTTCGGTCCCCCAGCCAATCGGGGCTGTAGAATATGAGGTGGTAAATGTTCTGGTTCAACTATTTCGGTGCTGGATGTCACAATCAGTCGTTCAACCAGGTTTTCCAGCTGCCGGATATTTCCCGGCCACTCGTAGTCGATCAGGATGCTGATAAGAGCGGGTGATATGGATTTATTCAGGTTGTAACGCTGATTGAAGATGTCCAGAAAATGATGGATGAGAACGGGAATATCATCCTTTCTCTCCCTCAACGCGGGTACATGGAGGGGAACAACGTTAAGACGATAAAACAAGTCTTCGCGGAATTCATCCTTCTTTACCATAGCTTCAAGGTCACGGTTGGTTGCCGCAATGATCCTTACATTTATTTTTATTGGCCGGGTGCCCCCTACCCGCATGATCTCCTTCTCCTGCAGGGCTCTAAGGAGTTTAGCCTGTAGGTGAAGGGGAATTTCTCCTATCTCATCCAGCAGCAAGGTCCCATCATCAGCTAATTCAAACAATCCAGGCTTGCCTTCTTTTTTAGCGCCGGTGAACGCACCGCTGTCATAGCCGAACAGTTCAGATTCCAGCAGGCTTTCCGGAATAGCCGCACAGTTCAGCTTAACATAAGGCCCGCTGCGGCGAACGCTGTTGCGATGAATGATCTCAGCCACGAGCTCTTTGCCCACTCCTGATTCTCCCGTTATTAGTATAGTTGAATCGAATTCCGCCACTTTCATGGCCTGGTATACCAGGTTTTCCATTTCATGATTCTTGTAAACCAGGTGCCCTGATAGACGAAGCTTCATCTGCTCGAGCTGAAGCTCAAAATGCTCCTTGATGCCTTCCAGCTGTTCGATCTTTTGCTTGAGCATATTCAATTCGCTGACATCGCGGACATTGGTTACTATGCGGTAAATGTTGCCATCGTCGTCAAAAACAGGCGAGGCGCTGACCAGCAGGGTCTGGCCTTTCACAGTGACCAGCAGGGTAGTAACCGCTTCTTTCTTATCCATTACCATCAGTGAGGCGGAACGAGAAAGGATACCCTCATCCACTATCTCCTGCATGTGCTTGCCCACCAGCTGATCTTCTCCGATGCCTGTTATCCGTTCTACAGCCTTGTTGATGCGCAATGTATAGCCGTCGCCGTCGGTAATATACAGACCGTCAAAAGAAGACTCAATAATCGCGTCCAATTCCCGGTTAAGGGTTTTAACGCTGACCAATTCCTTGGATATTTTTTCCAGCTCGGTTATGTCATAGAGAATGGCTACTGCACCGGAAATCTTGCCTTCCTTGATAATCGGAGCCCGGTTGGTAATCAATGTTACCCCGGCCACGTTGATTTTTATACCATATTCGGTTTTACCGGTGGCGATGATTTCCATTAGCCTGCTTTCGGGAACTATTTCGTTTATATGGTGCTGAAGAACATCCCGGGCCTTAATTTTAGTAACTCTTTCAGCCGCCTGGTTCCACATGTCGATGATCCCGTTGCAGTCAACGGTAACGATGGGATTGTATGCGGAATGAATAATGGTCTCGTAGCGGCTGGATATGGAACCGATTATCTCATGCAAAGCCTGCATTATGTCCGATTTCGTGAGGAAACCGACCATTTTGTTTTCTGCAACCACGGGATATCGGCCCGCAGACGTTATGCGAGGATCGAGAATGTCCGCTTCAGGCTCGATGGTTCTAACATTTGAACTCATGAAGTAATTAATAGGGGTATCGAGCTTCCAGCCATTATGGATGGCTCTGATCAAATGTGTTTTGGTGAACAGGCCTACCAGCTCGCCGTTTTCAACCACTGGAATTCCATCGATCCCCTTGTCCACAAACAGAGCCGCGGCTGTTCCAATTGTATCCACTGGCGTCAACGAATATAGCAATGTCGACATGAAGTCTTTTACCTGCAACTCAATACCCCCGAAATTCAGATTTATATTAGAATTAATCCCTGTAAACGGACTGGCGCGATGCTTTAATATTCTGCCCGTGGCAAACCAGGTTACGGCCCCGTATTAAAACCGGACTCAACTTTCCATTTGCCATCACTTTCCTGAACCAGGTAGAACCAGTTAGTTGCATCGCCTTCTGACTCGATATAGTTGTGTGTCAATGCATAATCGCTGAGCTTGAATTCATAAACAGCGACGAAAGCCTTGCAGGGCAGACCGGTTTGTTGCGCAATATCCTGGGCTGAAGAATAGTCAAACGCGTATTCTGGCCCGCGTTCTTCGATCGACTTGATGCGCAAGTTCGAATATACAGCCGGTACCGGGGTCCAGCTGTCCCAGGAAGGATTGTCGCTGGTATACTTTTTAAGATCAACATTGTCAAGGCCGCGAGCCAGTATAATAGCCGCAACCACCGCGTCCGGAGTATTAGGATAACCTTCCCAGTCTTTTTCACCAGACAGAATCAAGGCCGCTTGATTGGCCTGATCCCAGGAAGCATAACAGTTCAAAGACTCCGCCACGAAACGCACCGGTGCCAGGGTGCGCTCTCCAACCGGCTTGACCGGAACAGTCAGGGCAACCTCCTGGCCGTTTATAGTAGCTTTGGTAGACCCAATGGACATTGTGACTTCCGTTTCGCCTTTCTTTCCGACAATCAATCCCGTGCCCAGCATCTCAACCTGAGCGTTCAGGCCTTCAAAAAGCGCTCTTACTGGAAGCATGAGGGTACTGCCTTCATTATAAGGGGGCACATCCATATTAAGGTTTTTGCCATCAATAAGAACCGCTATGGACTCCGCACCGGATACGCTTACTGGGGGTACTGTCAGCAATACCAGCGCAAATATTAAACCCAGCAGCATACATTTCATTCCACATGCCCATTGATTCATACAATCCTCCTCCTTATCATCCCGGTAGGAATTCAACCCTGCAATAATTACCCATCCAGCCAGGCGAATGATGAATACCAGCCTGGCCGGTAATTATAATTATAAATGATTTGACCGGACGGCTCCCATGTTTTTTCCATGCACCGCCTGCAGAAAACGCACATGTTGCCCGGAGTCGCTTGATTTGTGCTTTCAACTGCCTTATCATATTGTGAAAAGAGAGTAATAAAGGCAGCTTTCGACTTGAATACCTGTTTAGCGCGGCAGAGAAAGGGGGATGCAATGACTTCAATCCAGTCAAATATATCATACATATCAAGGAGGGATAATTTTGATCGATTATGATAACAAATCGGGTATGAAACTGCTCTTTTCGTTTCGAGGCACCGTGCTGCCTCAACTGATCTTTCCAGTTATTCTTTTTTCGGCCATAGCGGCTGGTGTAGTTTATTTCAGTCAGAACGTCATGGCAATTAAGGCCAATCCAGCCCCCTGGGCTATTATCGGGACTGCCCTGGGTTTGCTCATGGTATTCAGAACCAATACCGCCTACGATCGATACTGGGAAGGCCGCAAACTGTTCGGCTCCATGGTCAATGCCTCCCGGAACACGATTTTACATCTAATGGCCGTGATGGATACTAACGACCCTGACTCTATCCAGCTAATTAAAACCATCGCCGAATTGACCGTCGCCTTTGACGAGACGGTTAAACAACGTCTTCAGGATGAACATAATCTGGAGGAGGTTCTGGATCACCTGGCCTTGTTAAGCGAAGAAGAAACTAAAATCTTGCAGGATTCCAAACATTTGCCCCTGTCGATAATGCTGATTATGCGCAACATAATATATAAGGAAATTGTGCCCCGCATGCTTACCCGTGATTCACTGGTGCCGTTAGAAAATCAGCTCAACGCCCTGCTGGAAAACATGGGCGGCCTGGATAGAATTCGTCGTACACCAATGCCTTATGCCTATGTCGTTCACCTCAAGTCACTGCTAACCATCTTTATCCTGACCCTGCCCATTGGCATGGTGGATGCAGTAGGATGGTACACTCCCCTGGTCATAGCCATTACCACCTTTGGATTATTTGGCATAGAGGAAATCGGCGTGGAAATCGAAGACCCCTTCGGGGATGACCCCAACGACCTGCCCCTGGACGGTATATGTGAAAGTCTGCATAATAATCTAAACGAACTGCTGGCCGAACAGGAACGGCTGTAAAGCACCCCGCATTGAAAGGGCAATAGAAAAATCCCTGGTTCTGAATTATCAGAACCAGGGATTTTCCATTTGCGACTTGAGTCCGCAAGTCAAAGCCCCCTACCCGTATCGGTTGTCAGACTGCACTATATCTATTGCAGACTGGTCTTTTATAGTTTAACCTTAAAGCTCACATAATTAACCTCTTTGCCCTTGACAGCGTCGTCATCACTATTCATACGGATATCATAATCACCCGCTGTCTGTGGAGCTTCTAATTCAATTACTCCCTGCGCCTTGCCTTCGAGATAAGCAAAATCTGTATCGTTTTTGTCATTCTCATCTTCAGAACCGTGTTTGATTTTTGAAGGAATAACACCTATCCATGCATAACCCGAATATGATGTCGGAGCCTTGAAAGTAACCAAAATTTTGTCACCCGGTTTATATTCGGTCTTGTCTACAGTCAGACTGGTGTTAGGATCTTTCTGGAAAGTCTGGGTATTTTGATCAGTGGGTTTGGCAATATCTGTCTGAGTATCGCTTTTAGTGGTACTGGTTGTCGTTGTTGTGGTGGTGCTGCCTCCACATCCAGCGATCAAAGCCGCGGCCATCAAGGATGCGAGGAGAATTGCGATCCAGCGGCGATTGGTGTTTTTCATTACGGCAAGCCCCTTTCAGTTAATTAATTTACTACCGGCCTTATATGTAATCATTATTTTCCTTTATTTAGTACAGAATCACAACACTTTTTTACATTATTTTTGCTTTTTACCCGCCGAGTCGCTTATTAGGGTTTTATGCCCAGCAATACGGCAAATAAATTGTTTATGCCAGCAAGTAAAAAGGCCGGGGGTGTGGTACCTTCCCGGCCTTCTTACTTCGGAGTGGTCTTGCTCAATTTGCAAGTACCTCCTTTTGGGGGATGTGGTATTCTCTTTCTTTCCTGTTGTTAAAGCTTTCTTTTTACTTTTGAAAACTGCTTTTCAATTTCGAAGATTCGCTTCAAGCTTTCTGGCTATTGCATTTGCATGCTGACCCTTATTTATCTGTTATACAGTTTTTCTTTTGAGAATGCCTCAAATCTTTTCCCTTAAATCTTATTAGATAATATCTTGAGGATAGCCCTCAAGTCTTTAACATAATTGTGATTCAAGTTCTTTGATTTTCGCGCGTCTCTTTCGACACTATTCGACTATGAAGCCTGAAATGTCTTCGAAAATTACGAACAGATCATTTTAGGGTCCAATCCAGTTCAGGAATTACTTGAGTTCACCGCTAACAGTACTTCGGGCTCATGTCCGTTTCCTGTTGTAAATATATTACGAATATTCGGTTATTTTGTCAAGTGCGTTTTCATTTTTCGACTTTTTGCGGTCCGGCCTATCCCTGTTCAGGAATACTCTTCCGAAATGGCAATGAAGTCGCTTTCAATCTCCAGGAAAGCATCCACGATTCCGGGTTCAAACTGGCTGCCGCGGCCGCCTATAATAATCTCCCTGGCTTCAGCGGCTGTCACGGCTTTTTTGTAACAACGCTGCGAACGCAGGGCATCATAAACGTCCACCAAAGACATAATACGGGCCGAAAGCGGAATAGCATCACCAGACAGGTGATCCGGGTATCCATCGCCATCCCAGCGTTCATGGTGATGGCGGGCTACGGCGATCCCCATTTTTATAAAATCGTTTTTCGAATACTGCTCATAAACCGACTGAAGGGTGTCAGAACCAATGGTTGAATGGGTTTTCATAACTTCGAATTCGTCGGCTGTCAGGGGACCAGGTTTAAAGAGAATCTGGTCAGGGATCCCTACCTTGCCGATATCATGCATTACCGAGGCAAAATATATATTGTTAACAAAATCTGGACTTATTGCACTCGCATATTCTTCTTTACGGCCCAGATGGCCGGCCAGCATGCGGGTTAATGTCTGCACCCGGTGCAGATGCAACCCGGTATTGCCGTCCCTGGACTCAGCCAGGTTGGCAAGTGCTATAATAGTGGCCATTTGGGATTCGGCAATCTCCTTGACCTGCGTCCGGACTCTTTCTTCAAGATTAATATTAATGCTTGCCAGTTCAGCCTGCAGGCTATGCACTTTCAGGTGCGTTTCCACCCGGGCCAGCAGTTCGTCAATTTGAAACGGCTTGTTGACATAATCAACACCACCAAGCTTGAAAGCATGTACTTTGTCCAGGGTTTCATCCAGGGCGCTTATGAATATCACGGGGATTTGCATCAGCCGGCGGTCAGCTTTCAAAGCTGTACACACTTCATATCCGTTCATCTGCGGCATGTTAATATCCAGCAATATGAGATCGGGTGGATGCTGCCGGGCTGCATTCAAGGCCTTTTCTCCGCTGGGAAATGCAAATACCTTGTATCCTTGAATGGAAAGCAAATCGTTTAGCAGCCGTAAATTGGCAGGAGTGTCATCCACGATCATTATTCGGGCCGGGTTAGCTTCCATGTCGCCGGAATTCATAAATATCACCCTTTCTGACTCATTCAGGATAATTGCCGATAACCCGGCCATAACAGCAATGCCTCATTAATAACCTGTGTAAAACGATCGTAATCATAGTTCTGCACCCAGTCCTGAAGCAATTCCGTCACTTGTTCCCGCCCATCAGGCATTTGCCTAATTAAGAGATTAAGCTGTTGCGTATCTCCCATGTCAACTGCATGCAGCATTTCCTGCAGCACTCCAGCCGGAACAGATTTCAGAGAACTCACAATATATGCTTCGTCTAACACTTCATCATTCGGCAGTGCCGCTTTAATATCCTCGTAATCATATTCCAGGCCCATCAGACGGCGTATTGATTCGAGAAGATCCGGCTCGCGAAAAGGTTTCCTTAAAAACGCACTGGCTCCCGCAGTCAGGGCCTGAATTTCATCATCCCGCAAAACACTGGCCGATATCGCCAGAATCGGAACAACCAGGCCCTCAACCCGGCTTCTTATTAGCCTCATTGCTTCCAATCCGTCCATCCCGGGCATCATTAAGTCCATTAGAATAATATGCGGATTCCATTTTTCAAATTCATATATGGCACCATATCCGTCTTCGGCTTCCTGCACAGAAAACCCTATGCTTGTAAGCAATTCAGAAATGAATCCCCGGTTGGCCGGGTGATCATCGACTATCAATACCCTGCGCTCCTGCTTTTCGCCTGCAATTCCCACTATACGCATAAGATCATTCCCGCCTTCAAACGGTATTTCTTCAAAGCTCATCAATGCTGAAAATTCAATACCAAAACGGCTGCCTTTTCCGGGTTCGCTGCTAATAAGAACCAGATCGCCTCCCATTATGCGTGCATATTCACGGCTTATAGCCAGGCCCAGCCCGGTTCCTCCCCCTGACAGCTCACCGCTTTCCCCCTGGCTGAAGGACTCAAATATATGCTCCTGTTCTGATGCCGGAATTCCTGGACCGGTATCCGCCACCTCGATATGGATAGTTACTGGTTCAGCCGGGTCTGCGGCAGGTTCTCCGATATTATATAACAATTCTATCTGTCCATTTGGTCCGGTGAACTTCATCGCATTGCCCAGAAGATTGACCAGTATCTGTCTTATCTTTCCTTCATCCATTATCAATGCTTGGGGAATGAAACCCCGGGCCTCAAATAGAAGAGCAATGCCTTTTTCCTGGGCATTCAGCCGGAACATATCTTCAATATCCTTGAGCAGGCGGGAAAAATCACATAAAACCCGGTTTAGCTCTATACGCCCCGATTCAATTTTTGACATCTCCAAAATCTCGTTGATAAGCTGCATCAGGTGATTCCCGCTGCGATTAATAATATTAAGGTGAGCGCGCTGGGGCGGTGTTAAATTCGGCTCACGCATCATCAACTGGGAGTAGCCCAGAACCGCATTCATGGGAGTGCGGATTTCATGGCTCATGTTAGCCAGAAACTGGCTTTTCGTCCGGTTGGCTACTTCAGCCCGGTCTTTAGCCTGCTCCAGTTCTTTTTCAATAACCTTGCGCTCGCTAATATCCATAAAGCTTTCCAGCAGGAACTGCCGGGAACCCATACTAACAGGAACCACGGTCTTCAATATTGGCAAGCGGCTACCATCGGCTTTCAGCAGCACTGCTTCCCTTTTATCGACCTTCTGCTGCTTATCGAGAATCGGACAGTAATTGCGCTCGTTCGGACACATTAGCAGGTGGCATTCCTTGCCGACCATATCCTGTTCTTGCCCGCCGAACATATCCAGAGCAGTGTCATTGGCATAAACAATCTTGCGATTGTATGAATTGATCATTACAATGCCGGTATTTACGGCTCTCAATATCGCCTCCAGCCGTTCTTGACTGTCTTGCACTTCCTTTTGCGCCTGTTTGCGCAAGTATAGCTGCCATATGCCGTTAATTAACGACCAGGCAATTTTCTCGTCGACTTCATTATAATCGGTCGGCTTATTGGCCAGAACGATTACTGCAATCGTTCCTTCCTCCGCATACAGAGGAACAAACATCATCCTTTCGCAGTGCGGAACACCGTTTGTCAGCAGGCTGTTTACATCCAGGCCTGGTCCGTTTGATATCAACACATTGCGTTCTCCCAAAAGCCCTTTCCAGCAAGCTGTGCTGCTGAACAAATTTTTTACCGCCGCTTCGTCCAGGGGATAACCCTCATAGCCTTCATCGCCACTGTGCACGCCAAAAGCCGTATTCGTCATCCTGTACTCGAGAATAACCAAACCGTCCTTGCTCTGGGTTAAATCAACCAGCTTAATGAAGATCTCCCGCCACATAGCATCTTGTATATCCTCCATTTTTTGCCTTTCAAACCAGGCAAGCAGCTCTTCCACCTCTTTGGAAAGCTTTCTTTCTGTGTAATCTTCATTAATGGCCACATAGTGACTTACCTTGCCTCCTGGATCCGTAACGGGAGCCACTACAGCCCTTTCCCAGTATCTTTCACCGCTTTTCTTCAGATTGCGAAACTCGCCCCGCCAGGTTTCTCCGGACAGTATTGTATCCATCATTTCCTGGTATGCACCCCTGGTCTCGGTGCGCAAATTCAGAATGTCGTGCCTCTGCCCCACGGTCTCTTCAAGGCTGTAACCACTTACTAATGAATAAAATCGGTTGGCATATTTAATATAACCATCAATACCATTTACTACGACAGCTACTGGACTGCTCTCCACGGCCGTATAGAGCTGGCGCAGGTCAACCTCATCCCGCTTGCGCTCGGTTACATCTTCAGCCATAACCAGGACATCCGATGGAAACTGGTCTGATTCAATGGGGCGGAATACGGTATTAACAAAAATGTTTTTCTGATCCTTTTTTCTAAAATATTCGGTATCGGTGCGAATAGTGATTCCTAACACGGCGGTATTAAACATTTCGCTGAGTTCCTGTCCCCTGAACCTCTCGTTAAGGGATGAACCGATCAAATAATCGGCGCTTTGACCCAGAATGGCAATCATGCTCGGATTGACATCTATTACGATTCCCTGGCTGTTTACGTAGGCAATGCCGATCGGTGAATTATCGAAAATGGCGCGATGCCGTTTTTCACTATCAGACAGTTCGCGAGTGCGTTCCCTTAAGGCATCAGCCAACAGCTTTCTGCTCCGCCCTATTTTCCTGGAATACACGGTAAATCCGGCTATAAACATTAATATTACGGTTACCAGGGCAGCGCTTATCGCTGCAATTGCAAAATCAACCATCCTGGTGCTGGTGGATAAAATCTGCCGTGACCAGGGAAAGACCATCGTTATCTGCCTGCCTCGAAGATCCGGCATACCGAAGTATACCAGGGAAGCACCAGGGTCCAGCTCTTCCAGAAAGTAATCAGCACTTTTCACTTCGGCAGCCCCTGTATCTCCCAGCCTGGCCGCCAGGGTCGGTTCATCAACCAGCTCCAGGTTGATATCCCGTTCGTTTAGCAAATTATCCTGCCAGGCTGTATCCATATAGCGTCCCATAACAAGGGTGCCACGGCTGTATCCTTCGCCCGAACTGGGCAAAATCGGATACATAGATATCATCAATGGATCAGCGCCGGTAGCAAGCAAGCCCGTATTATTAAGATACGCACTGGTCAATACCGTTTCCTTGAACCAGGGGCTGTCCAAATCAAGGCTGGGACCGGTCGCATCTCCATAAACCAGCTTGCCCTGCAAATCGTACAGGGCAATTAAATCAATATCAACATCTTCAGTTTCCAGTTCATATTTTAAGTTGGCATCAATATATTCCTGGTTGCCATCCTGAATAAACTGGTAGGTATCATCCCAGACAGCCCCATCGTTAGTGAGCTGTCCGACATTTTGCATTTCCTGTTCAATCATAAGGCGCATCATCCGGGTATTATGGTCGAGGGCAGCGCGATCGGCATCCTGATAGCTTTCCAGGATACTGTTTCTGGTTATAAATGCCAGCAGCAGGACCAAAACGGCCAGGGCAAGTGCTATTAATGCTGCGCGGGCGGGATAGTTCCCCAGCTTTTCTATCCAATCGAACTGAACCTCATTTATGGCATCACTTTCAGGTTTTAAAGCAGAATGTTTGTCCATCATGTTATTCATTGTCATCAGCCGCCTAAATGCTTATTAATTTCAATGTGCGACCTAACGCCCTTAACAAATTAGTACTATTGTACACCGTACCAGGCGGTAACAATATACCGAAATCCTGGGATATTATATCATTACCACTTCTTTCACAACCTGATAGCTTAATGGTGATTAATAGTATGGATAAAAAAGCGAATCGCCAGGAACATTGTTCCGGCGATTCGCGGCAGTCTGTTGATTGATGCTCATTAGATTACCTGGGCAATTTTATCCAGCTCTTCGGCCAGGCCATTGAGTTCTTCCACCTGGGCGGTTACCTCTTCCGTGGCTGCAGCCTGCTCCTGGCTGGATTGAAGCGTAACTTTGCTGTTTTTCATGGTTTCTTCGATCTTGTTCTGGATCTGGCCGGTCAGGGCATGAATCTTGGTGACGGTCTCCTTCGATTCGTCAGAAAGCTTGCGAATCTCTTCGGCTACCACCCCGAATCCGCGACCCGCTTCCCCGGCCCGCGCCGCTTCTATGGCTGCATTTAATCCCAGCATCTTGGTTTCTTCAGCAATCTGTTTGATGAAGTTCAGAATCGCATTAATATCGTTAGACAGCTTGGATATCTCCTGCACATTATTGTTCAAATTCATTTCACTCTCGTGAATTTCGAACGAAGACGCCGCCAGTTCCTCTATGGCGGCGGCAATTTGGCTCATGCCTTCATGCATGTTCACTGACATGTCCCGCAGTTTCATGGAGGTTCTTTTAGGTGTGGCAATACCGAAAGTTCCCACTACTTCATTGTCCTCAAGCAACGGGAAATTGCCAATAAGGCATACTTCGCCATACATTGAGGCATCAACCTCCTTGACAGTTGACTGCCTGGTCTTGATAGACTGAGTCGCCACCGCCTTGTCAGTCAGCTTATATCCAACCGGAAGAGTGGGCAAATCAAAGCGTTCATCAGCACAGCGATGAGTAATATATTCCAGATCGGTCAGATAAATATATGCTCCATCTCCGAAAATCTGGAGTAGAATGCTGGTCAAATCTTTGAAGGCAATTTCCAGCGCATTCACCCGCGGAACTCCAAATATTAAGCAGCCCTGCATTTCCCCATTATCAACAATGGGAATGTAGGTAATCAGCATGCGCACACCATAGACATTGGCCGGTTCCTTCCTGGTCAATGTGCGCCCGGCTAACATGGCCTGCGTGACCTCTGGATCAGCTCCGCTGTCGGCACCTTCATGGACAGCATCAATCTGCAGTCCTGGGGATTTGACTGCCCAGGAGTATTTCCCCTGGCGGATAACAGTTATCAGCGCTCCTTGAGGATAGGTTCCCACTAAAATCGGCGCAATTGTTTTAATAGCGTTAACTTCAGACCAGTTCAACATATTTATCCCTCCCCCAAATCATACGAACAGGTTTATGGCCCAATATGTCATCCAACCCGTCCAGATAATCTATCTGGCAATCACTCCTTTGTTGTCCGACACCCGTATTCTATGTTGTTGACTTCCCGGAGCGGCCTTATTCAGTGGTCGTACTTTACTGTTCAATACTAATGCCGACACCAGTCGGGTATCCATTGTCATATTTTATATAATTTTATCGTTTTCTACCTCTATAATAGACATAATATCTCCCTGCCGTCAACCTTTGTTGCCGTCAACAGGTCATTAGCATGGATATTGTTAAAATTCATTTAATTATAGAGCCCCGGGCATAAATCGGTTTAACGATGGGAAAATGTATGATTAAATCAAAATGTCTGGATAAGCACACGGAGATATTAATAAAATGGGAGGGGCAATTAATGTACCTGGTTTTCGGAGCGGCGGAACTGCATATTCCAGCAGCCCAATCACTTAAAGACAAGCGGCAGGTGATTCAAAGCCTGGTGCAAAGAATGCGCAAGCGCTTCGATGTATCAATCCGGGAAGTGAAGTATCAGGAAACCTGGCAGCGCTCAATACTGGGTTTTGCTGCAGTGTGCAGCACAGCGGCTGAAGCGGATATAATAGCAGAAATGATAAAAAACTGTATCGACACCAGCAATCATGAGCTGGAATTAATAGATTTCTGGCATGAACTGCAGCGGCCGGATCGTTAATCAGCCGTGGTGGTATTTGCCTCCATGAATAATTGACTGTGCGCGGTAGAACTGTTCCACAATGATTAACACCGCCATTTGGTGAGGAAAAGTCATCAGAGAAAGTGAAATGGTCTCGTCGGCCCGTTCCCTGACTCCGGCTGATACTCCGTATGCGCCGCCGACTACAATATTCAAACGCTTGACGCCTTTTTGATTCCACCCGGCCTGGCGAACGGCAAGCTCTTCCGAAGAAAGCATGCGGCCTTTGACATCCAGTAAAAGCAGGTAATCAGACCCCACGATATCAATAATCCGTTTGCCTTCTTTTTCAACACAGGTTTGAATGCGTGCCGGGCTGGCCTTTTCCGGATATTTCTCCTCAAGGCCGTCCCGTAATTCGAAGGGAGTGTAGAGCGTCAGCCGTTTAGCATACTCTTCTACACCCTGGCGATAGAAGTTTTCCTTAATTTTACCAACTGATATTAGACGGTAGAGCATTTTTAATCATCACATCGAATCCGGGCGCCAAGAGAATTCATTTTCTCTACAATATTCTCATAGCCACGGAATATGTGGACCGATTCCTCGATAATCGTATCTCCTTTGGCCACCAGCGCTCCCAGAATCAAAGCCGCTCCAGCGCGCAGATCAGTCGCTTTAACAGTGGCACCGCAAAGATCGCAGCGTCCTTCAACAATGGCAGTGTGCATTTCCAGCTTGATGCGTGCACCCATTCGTTTTAACTCGTCAACAATCTGAAAGCGGTTTTCGAACACATTCTCCACGATGACACTGGTTCCTTCAGCGCGAGTCAGAAGCGCCATCATTTGAGATTGCATATCCGTAGGGAATCCTGGATAGGGCAGGGTTTTAATATCTATCGGCAGAAGCTTTCCGGTTCCCCTGACCAGTATGCCTTCATCCCGCTCTTCGACCAGAGTGCCCGTTTCTTGCAGCTTGGCAATAATGGGCTGCAGGTGGGTGGCAATCACATTCTGTACCAGCACTTCCCCTCCGGTTATGGCCGCTCCGATCATGAAGGTGCCCGCCTCAATGCGATCCGGGATAATGCTGTAACGGCCGGCTTTTAATTTAGGCACACCGTCAATCTTTATTAAATCAGTGCCGACTCCTCGAATACGCGCACCCATCGAATTGAGGAAATTGGCCAAATCTACTATTTCAGGCTCCTTGGCGGCATTTTCAATAATCGTCATCCCGGGTACCCGGCAGGCCATCATCAGGATATTTTCAGTTGCGCCTACACTGGGAAAGTCCAGATAGACTCTTGAGCCATGAGGTTTCTTCATGCGGGCATGTATAAATCCATGTTCAATAATTACTTCCGCACCCAGGGTCTGGGCTCCTTTAATATGAAGATCCATGGGTCTGGAACCTATGTCACAACCGCCGGGCAGCGATACAACTGCCTCTCCTTCGCGTCCCAGCAGCGAACCCATAAACAGGTTGGAAGCCCTTAGTTTCTTTGCAAGATCATAAGGTGTATTTATTCCGACCGGTCCGGCCGGGGGTTCGATCGCCAGACCGCCATCATCCAGCCAGTAAGTGTCAACACCCATTTTATTTAGTATTTCCACCATTACGTCCACATCTGCAATTCGGGGAATGTTATCCAAAACCGTCTGGCCCTCAGCTAGAATACTGGCGGCTATCAGAACCAGGCCAGCGTTTTTCGCCCCGCTTACCCGCACTTTCCCATTTAGCTGGGTTTCCCCGCTTATTATCAGTCTATCGGACAAATCTAACACCTCTCATAATTCGTGCAGTAACTCAATTTCTATTTTAAATACTCGGTTATTGCCATGGCAGCTGATGCTCCATCGCCAACCGCGGTAGCTATCTGCCGGTAGCTCTTGGCTCTTATATCTCCGGCTGCATATATGCCCGGCACAGAGGTCTGCAGGTTTTCATCAGTCGAAACATAACCATTGTCAGTTTCTAACAATCCCTCAATGCAATACGCCGATGGCACAAGACCTATACTAACAAATAATCCTTCCACTTCCAAGACCGTTTCTTCACGGGTATTAACATCTTCAAGGATGACTTTGCGCATAATTGCGTCACCTTCGATGCTTTTAATTATTTTATTTACCATCAATTCACTGCGTTCGTCGGCAATAAACCGGTCAAGGGCAGTCTGGTTGGCCCTGAACTCATTTCGGCGGTGAATCAAGTATACTTTAGAGGCAAAATGCAGTAAGTGCTGGGCTTCTTTAATGGCTGAATCGCCTCCGCCCACTACCGCTACAGGCACCCCCGAAAAAAACGCAGCGTCACAGGTGGCGCAATACGAGACACCGCGTCCAGAGAATTCGTCCTCTCCGTCCACATCCAGCTTGCGGCGGCGCGCTCCTACAGCGATTATTACGCTCCTGGCCATGTACTCCTGTTCGTTCGTCACGATGCGTTTGCCTTCGGGCAGGTTTTCGATATGCAAAACGTCTTCCATGCGGATCTCCACCCCGAAACGTTCAGCCTGGCGGCGGAAATTCTCCATTAAATCCGGTCCGTTGATTCCGTCTGGAAAACCTGGATAATTGTCAATATCAAAGGTGCTGGCCGGATATCCTCCTACAGCAACAGATTCCAGCACCAGGGTTTTCAGCTTGGCCCGGCCGGTATAAATTGCTGCCGTTAGCCCGGCTGGTCCGCTGCCGGCAATTATTACGTCATACATCGCGGAATCCTCCTGTTCAATTTTATCGGCTCGGCGATATACTTGACTATAATAATATTCCTTAAGAAGCCCGCTTTCAAGCACCCGCCAGTGTTTTTCGACAATTTGTCTTACGTTTCTACTGCAAATAGTACAGGGGATCTACAACTTCCCCGTTAGCAATTACCTCAAAATGAAGGTGCGGGCCGGTACTGTAACCGGTGTCACCGGTCAGGGCGATTACCTGTCCTTGTTCCACCCAATCACCGACCCTGGCCTTAAAGCAGCTATTGTGAGCATAACGGGTTATCAGCCCGTTGCCGTGATCTATTATTATAAATTCCCCATAAGCGCTTTGTTCACCGGCAAATACCACCTTCCCTGCTGCTGCAGCTTGCAGTGGGGTACCTTCGGCAATGCCTATATCAATTCCATGATGTTCGTCACCTTTATAATACTGAGTGATTATTCCATCCACCGGCCACATAAGACATCCTGCACCCATTCGCCCGGCTATTTTAACATCTTCGCTCTTTAGCACCACCATCTTAACCGGCTCCCGGTTGATCTTTTCCTGGACCACCAGCCGGCCGGAATCAGTGCCATTTACATATGAGCGTATGTACGAAACCCATCTTTCTCCGTCCTCGCCCTCCTGCTTAATGACCACCAGATCGCGGCTTTCTTTATCGATTTCTTCAGTCACCCCGTAAGGTATGGCTTCAATATTATCGCCGGCAGTTCGGTTAACCACGTTTATGTACGGTGAATGCTTTACTATTAACAATTCCTGCCCTACCGAAACATAGTCCCCGGGCTTCATATTGTTGGCCTTCAGCAAAGCCTCCTGGGAAATGCCGTTTTCATGGGCAATCAAACTGACGGTGTCCCCGATTTGGACTATATGCTTCTGCGGGGTATCGGTTCCAGCCTGGAGAATCTGCCTGGCATCAGCTATGCTCTTCACGTCTTTTTCATTTATTCGAGCATCGCGGATTTCAACCTTTTCAAGAAAGCCGGTTGATATCAGCTTTTCGCCCGCCGGGCAATCAAACGGTGTCTGGCGAAGCTCTTCCAGGAGCTGTTCACCCTTCTCCCGGTTTTCCAAATAAACTACGGGTTTTTCATTGACACATATTGCTGCCGCGCCCACCTGATAATCCAAACCGGTTGCCAGCTGTTTCTTCAGCTCTTCATCAGGCACTATTTCATCTTCAGAAGCCAAATCGACCGTGTAAGCAATATCATTGGCAACCGTAACCTTTTTGCCGCTTTCCTGCTCTTTGGCCGCCACAACCTCCTTGACCAGGCGATCAAAATGCTGGCGATCCTTGATCACATACTGCATCCTGCCATCCACATAAACAGCATATGCGGGAGTGCGAACAAAGCTGAAAAACACCAGATTTATACATAAAATGAGCGCAAGCCCGGCGGCATGCCAGGGATTCTTGATAAAATACTCAAGCATAGCTTACTCTCCCTATCGGCCTGGTATCCAATCCATTATCTGATTCTGTCTAATATATCCAGATAAATGGCACCTTCAATTCGTTTTTTATGCATCGCACAGCTCACCGGATCGGGAATAGTCAGGTCCCTGTTCCGTCCATAAGCGCTAGCATGACATCCTCCCCCGCAATAGAACCGGGCCCAGCACTTAAGACATTCCGGCTTGTTAGCCAGCTGGCTGCGGGCAAACCGGACCTGAATGCCAGTATCAAGCATAGTCCGGCTTACATGGCCGAGAATAAAATCAGCCTGGCCAATAAAACGATGACATGGGTAAATATCACCCTCCGGTGTCACTGCGATATACTCGAGACCGGCTCCGCACCCGCTCAGCCTCTTGGCCAGGCAAGGCCCTTTCTGCAAATCAAGATTATAGTGAAAAAAATGGAGCTCTTGCCCGCTGGCGCGTATTCGGGCTAACACCTCCGTCAGTCGCTCATATTCAGATAAAACCGCCGGCAGATCATGCGGCTGAATCGCATATTCTTCATCTTCTCCCACAGCTGGCTCCAGGGAAAGGCAATTAAATCCGGCATCAAAAAGCCACTGCAGATCGGACGCGAAATCCAGGTTTTTACGAGTGAATGTGCCCCTTACATAGTAGCTGACCGGGCCGGCTGCCACCATGGCCTGTATTGCTGGCAATACCCGGTCGTAGCTCCCCTGGCCCCCCGGAAGCGGCCTGTTAAGGTCGTTGATTTCCGGACGGCCATCCAGACTCATAATGACTCCAATATGATTGTCTATTACCCAGTCGATAATCTCCTGGTCTATTAAAAGAGCATTGGTTGTGAGCGTAAAATTGATGGTTTTACCGCTCTCCTTCTCTCGCTGCCGGGCATAGGTCATTACATCAAAAAGAAGATCCTTTACCAGCAAGGGTTCGCCGCCGAAAAAATCCACTTCCAGGGAACACCGCTCTCCGCTGGCAAGCAGCAGAAAATCCACTGCCTGTCTGGCCGTTTCTAAATCCATTAGCGCCGGTGGATGACCAAACGCTCCCTGCCCGGCAAAACAATAGCCGCAGCGCATATTACAGGCATGGGCTACATTGAGGCACATGGCTTTCGGTTTTAATATTCCAGTATCCAGTACATAATCATCCGGCTCAGAAAAAAGCTGTCCATCGGCATACAGATCTTGAAATTCAGAATATAGAGCATCGATCTCATCCGATTTGAAATCCTGGCCCAGGGATGCCCTGGTCAAATTCCAGTCGCCCCCGTTTGTGGCCAGCATATCCAGGCAGCGGCTGCTCATGTCGTCCAGCAATTGAACCGAACCGCTGTTAACGTCTAATAATATCTGGCAACCGCCCCAGTCATATCTATGAATGTGGGCTGATAAATCGTAACCGGACAGGTCAATCACAATGGTCTCCTTGTGTAACAAAAAAACAGAGGGGCCAATAAGCCCCACTCTGATTTATGTGTTTTATTTTACTTTCAGGCAATGCTGGTTGCCGATAGTGCATGAGGTCTTGCAGGCTGACTGGCAAGAAGTGGCACATTCCCGGCAGTTCATCTGTTCGCTTTCCCGCTTGAGATTGCCTTTAACGACTCTGATAATATGTTTCTTCACCATTTATCCTCCTTAAAATGCCAGAGCATGAATTCTCTGGAGCGGGAAACGGGGGTCGAACCCGCGACACCTGGCTTGGGAAGCCAGTGCTCTACCACTGAGCTACTCCCGCTCGTTATCTTGATCTTGATGTATTTTATCCCAAATGAATTTTTGAAGTCAAATAAGCCGGATTCACATAAAAATGGCGAAGCCGATGGGATTTGAACCCACGATCTCCGGCGTGACAGGCCGGCATGTTAACCGCTACACCACGGCTCCGCGTGCATTATCCTAATTATACTTTAAAGCCGGGCGGCAGACCACAAAGAAAACCCTGATCACATTTCCAAAATTCTGAAAAGCCGGGAGCGGGCAAGCTGCAGGATGGTTTCAGACCGGTTCAAGCTCCCAGATAAAAATTCCGATATTAATTTCAAGAAAAGCTTTTATTTTGATAACTGTGCAGCCTTATCATACATGCTTAACCGGCAACAAATATCGTTGCCGGTTTTCTTTCATTAAATGCCGGAGTGCCAATAACGTATCGGGGAGATCGTCATGATAGCGCAAATCCCGGTATTACATGTGCTTAACGTCCGCTAATAGAGGCTGATAATCGTTACCAGACCGAAGCAGCAGAGTACAACGCCGGTGATCATGTTCAAGATGCGTATATTGGCATGGTCAAGGGTTTCCGCAAAATGATGGAATGAAGATAAAACCAGCCACCAGGATGCCGAGCCCGTAAAAACGCCGCCGATTATCATCGAATAATCCAGCCAGGTTCGTTCCGAGTGGGCTAATCCTGTAGCTGCCATAATCCCGGCAAATGAAAAAAACACCGCCGGATTGGCCAGGGTTATAAAGAACGTGGTAAAAAATGCGTGCACCAGTCCTCGCTCCTGAATCGAATATGTTTTAGACACCGGATGAGAGCGAAGCATAACTATTCCCATTACGATGAGAAAGATTCCTCCAGCCAGGCGCAGTCCAAATGATTCCAGAGTCAGAAATGAGGATACAAGACCCAGGCTTAAAACCGTAAGTGAAGCATAAACAGCGTCGGCGGTGGCAGCGCCGAAGCCTGAAGCCAGGCCTACTTTGCGCCCATCCACCAGCATGCGCCGTACGCAAATGATGCCTACCGGCCCCATGGGAAAGGCCAGCATAACGCCAATGATATATCCCTTAACAATCAACGGTACTTCAGGCAATTGTCCGCAGCACTCCTCATAATTATATTATGCCTTCACTATTATAAATGATTTCCCGGCGAATCAAATCGCAAACCGCCGCTGCCGGCTCTGACTCGAGTTCACACCCTCCGCTCCGCTTCAATTCTCATGATTTGCTCAACCATCAAGGCGGCGCTGAATAAAGCCAGGCTTTTGCCCAGGGTGCTGGAGCTCCGGTATGAAACCACGGGGTATGTCCATTCCAAAACGGCCAGCAGATAGGGAATTATGTCATTTTCAAAAATAATCACCTGCCGGGCATATTGGCGCAGACGCAACAGCACTTGATAAGCTTTGAAAACAGCGGGATCAGAACCCTCATATACCAGGGGCGGTTTTTCATCCAGGCTGCTAACTGTCGCCAGGCCTTCCTCCAGCTTGATCAGGGCAGCCAGGTCCTGCTCGTTCTCCAGGCGGGTGGTTTCAAACTTGATTATCGGTTCCAGCCGTGCAAAATCGGCCATGATGTTACGCGGTCCGGTTTCAGAAAAATCGATTACATAGAGGTTTTCTTTTTCGTCCAGCAGTATGTTTTGCAGATTCAGATCTCCGTGGCAAATGCCTTCATACCATAAAAAGGCTTGCTGCTGCCGAACCGGATACTCCTGCTTTAGAAAATAGAATGGATTGGGAACCCTGCGCCCCAGCCAGGGGCAATCCATATCGGCCTGATCGGCAGATATTCCGCTGACCCTTTCAGCATCGGCGAACAAACTGGGGAAAAAGCTAAAGGCAGTCACGTGATCCCGGTACAAGTAGAGTTCTTTCCACTGCGGCTGGCCATACCAGGGCTTGAGAACTGAAGTAAACAGGCGATCCAGCAGCCCGATCACCGCCCCGGCATCTTTTTCCCTGTAAACCTTGCCCATCCAGTCAAGGCGGCTATCCGGACCACCTATTCCCAGAAAATTGTAGCAAATGCCACAGGCTCCCTGATAACTGTGCGAACCTATAATAGTTGTAGAATTATTCAGGATATATTTTTCCACGTATTTGTGGTGAGCTTCCTGTTCCCTTTCCACCAGTTCTTCAGGTCCCACTTTAAAAACGGTCGGCAGCATACGCCGGCCGTGCATGTCTTCCGCGGTTGCCCTGTAGGGCTGGGCAGGACTGTAACCTCCAGTCAATGGATCGAGCGTCACTTTGCGGGCTCCGGCATAGATGCGACGGGCAATGGTCTCCCAGGCTGGAGGAAGCGGCTGTCCACCTATTATTTCTATAACCATCCGTTTTTCCGGGCCGCTGCCGATGGTTTCAGGAAGAAAACACCAGGCTTTAATTGGTCTGATTGACAGCTCCGGATCTAAAGGCTGCAGTGCGGCCACCCTGTCCATTTGCTTCAAGACCTTCCCCAATTCCTGCCAGCTTGCCTCAGAAGCTGCTTCCCATCCGTGTTTAAGCCGTATGGCGATGCCCTGAAAACTGGAGGGCGGAGTCCCTGATATTAATTGCATCCTTTCCAGGCCTTCATATGTTGCCAGGCTGTCAAGCCGGCCCCAACCGGCCAGCAACAGGTCTGGAACGCTGTTTTCACAGTCGTCAGCCTGCGCTGCCAGCACCAGCCAACCTGCCACATTGGCTTTTTGCTGCGTTGCCTCTTGAAGCGCTTGCAATAAGATTTCGTTCACGGCTCCGGCCTGAATGACGGGTGGATTATTAAACTGCAGCAGGTGATTAGGGGAACCTCCCCAGCTTACCGCCCGTTGTATTCCCAGGTGCAAATCAGCCGGCTGACGCGACAATACCAGTTCGGGTTCGGAATCGTTTTCTGCTCCGTTAATAAGCAGAGCGTTTCCATAAGCTAAAAAACATCCATACCGGGGATCTGCTTCCCGGCTGCCGCTGTTCAAACGTCCCCGGCCTACCGACCATACAAGTTCGTCCAGGCTAACCGCCAGCTCTTCCAGCTGGTTATCTTCCGCACCAGGCTCGGTTTCTGATGACCAGAGCAGCATCTCCAGCGCTTTATCATGCAGCGTGTAATGGGTGAGATGGCATTGAGCAACAGCAAACTCCGCAGCCTTTTCACTGGAAATGCTCATCAGCGCAAGCGCTTCATCCCGGTTGGCGCAAATGGTAAAGGCCGGTATTAAGCCCGTAGTTTCAAGGGTCCAACGCACATCTTCGGAAATTGCAGCCAGCAACAGCCTGCCCTGCCGGCTTTTCATCGCCCGGTCCATCTTGATCAGCACCCTGATCCCCAGGCTTGATAAGAAGGCAACCCCCTGGAAATCCAGAATGCAGCAATCCCATCCGCCTCCCTCGCTGACTGCCAGCTGTTCGAGAGTCTGGGCTCCGACGCTGTCCAGACGGCCCTCTAGAATCAAAATATGGCAATCAGACTGATTGATAACCGATATGTTCATGGGCGAAAACCTCCCTTACCAAGGGCTCATAAACTGCTATCGCCGAAAAATAACAGGTTTGGAGCCGGAATAGCCGGTATTTACTACTCAACATTTTACTTGTAAATGCCTGCTTTGGCCAATAAATGCCAGCCGGATCAGACCGGGGTTTTTATTTAAGGTATAATATGGTGTACGGGCAATGCCTTAAAGGAGGGGAAATATGGATAAAAAGCCCCTTGATGAAGATGAAGAGTTATGGCAAAACGAAGATAGTCAATTCTATGAATTCGATGATGATGAAGATGACCTTCTTGAACCTCATGAGCCTCGTAAGATGGGGTTTGTTGACTACGTTATCGTCATTTTACTGGTCCTGGCATTTTCAGCATTCAGTCTGAGCAGCATCCCTTTTAGCATTAGCAGCCGTTACAATTTTTTCGAAGAAAACCAGCAGCTGAAGACCGACCAACTGGTGAACCAATCCATTCCAGCCGTGGTCTACATAAGTATCGAGGGGGCAAGCGGCTCCTCCCAGGGCACCGGGTTCAATATCCGCCCAGAGGGCCGCATTATCACCAATCGTCATGTGGTAGAATCCGGCGGCGCGATTCATGTTGCTTTTAGTGATGGCCGTACTTTTCTGGCTGAATCTTACACTCCGGTTGAAGGAGCGGACATGGCGTACCTGGATCTTCACGCTTCCGGGCTTCCCTATATTGAGATAGATCAGACCCGTATGCCGGTGCCGGACGAAACCGTGACCATTATCGGAAATCCCCTGGGATTTCGCCTCATGTCGCAGCGCGGTACTGTCCGGAATTACTACCGCCTGACCACCATGGACTTTGATGTTTTCGATATTGATATCGCCGCCAATCCTGGCAATAGTGGAAGTCCGGTCATTGATGATCAAGGCCGGGCGGTCGGCATCGTATTCGCCATTACCAGTATTGAAACGGCCAACGGCCGGGAAAGCCGCACTCTGGCGATTCCCCTGGCCGCGGTCAAGTGGTAAGCCTATTCGTAGCTCAACGCTTCGGCCGGATTAAGACGGGCGGCCCGGCGAGCCGGGTAAAAACCAAAAACTATTCCTACCAGGGACGCAAAGCCTACCGATAGGGCAACCCCTGAAAACGGCACCGGAACCGCCCAACCGGCAAAATAGGCAAAAATTTGCCCGGCACCTATCCCGAACAGCATACCCGCCACACAGCCTGCCAGGCTGAGCACAACTGCTTCAATCAGGAACTGAATCATTATATCGCTTTCGCTGGCGCCTATGGCCATTCTGACCCCGATCTCCCTGGTGCGCTCGGTTACCGACACCAGCATAATATTCATTATTCCTATTCCCCCTACCAGCAGTGAAATGCCCGCTATGCCGGATAGAAACAGGGTCAGAATCCCGGTTATCTGGGTAATCTGGTTCATCTGCTCCTGCATGGTGCGAACCGTGAATGTATCTTCTTCATCTTCCTGAATATGGTGCCGGCTGCGAAGCAGATATTTAATATCATCCACAATCCGGCTTTGGTCTTCGTGCACACCGCATTTGACCCAGACATAGCGGATGCTATTGTCATTCAAGCCCAGCAGCCTTTGCCGGGCAGTACTTACCGGTATATAAAGAACGTCATCCATGTCCTCCAGAAAGTTAGAGGTTCCTGCGGGTTTTAACAGACCCACTACCTTGAAACTCATTCCCCTGATCATGATCTCCTCACCAATGGGACTGGTGCCCTGCGAGAAAAGCTTTTTATAGGGAGTCTGCCCCAGAACCGCATAAGGAGCTCCGCTGTTGACATCCGATTCACTGAGAAAGCGCCCTTCTTCAATGCTCAAATTGCCGGCCACAATCTCATCTGGAGTGGTGCCGGTAATATACATTTCCCTTTTCACATCTTCCAGGCTAAGCTTTTCGTAGGAGCCCACCGATGGCACTACCATTTCAACCCCGTTTATCTGCAGCAGCGATTCGGCATCATCCATGGTAAATGGATAATTATCATCGCCGCTCGGCCATATCATAACTGAATTCATTCCAACCGTGTTGAAAACAGCGTTTATCTCCTGCTGAACCCCGGCGCCAAGTGAAATAATTATGATGACCGAAGCTACCCCGATTATTATACCCAGCATGGTCAATGCGGAACGGAGCTTGTTGGAACGCAGGGCACGAATCGCAAATCCCGCCTGTATCCACAGCTTAACTGACATTCCTGAACGCCTCCACAGCCTGCCCGCTGTCCTTAATAATGCGGCCGTCCCGCATCGTAACCTGCCGCTGGCAATAACTGGCTACATCCATTTCATGTGTGATTACAATAACGGTGACCCCTTGATCCCGGTTCATGCCCTGGAATAACTGCATGATGTCATGGCTGTTGACGCTGTCCAGCGCACCAGTGGGTTCGTCTGCCAGCAGAACCAGCGGATCATTGATCATAGCCCGGGCAATAGCCACGCGTTGCTGCTGGCCGCCTGACATCTGGCTGGGATTATGATGAGCGTGATCTTGCAGCCCCACTCGTTCCAGAGCCTCTCCGGCCTTCTTCCGGGCTGCAAAACCGCTTATGCCTTTGTAGAAAAGCGGGAGCTGAACATTGTATTCTGCGCTGCAGCGGGCTAGCAGATTATATTTTTGAAATACGAAACCCAGACGGTCCTTGCGAATCCCTGCCAATTCAGCCTTGCCAAGGCGTGCCACATCGTCGCCGGCGAAGGAATAAATGCCGCTGGTGGGCTTATCCATACAGCCCAAAATATTCATTAGAGTTGATTTTCCCGAACCACTCGGCCCGATAACCGCCAGCATTTCACCCGTACAAATTTCCAGATCGAGTTCCTTCAGTGCATGGACATCCGCTCCGGCCATAGGATAAACTTTGTTTATCCCGGCCAGTTTTATCAGAGGCTCTGTTTGAGTGTGAATCATTTTCATATCCTCCTTGTTTTCCGGGCGATACTTTCTAGATGCTTCCGCTGGAATCATTTTCAACCGTAGATGGCAATCCGCCGTCAACAACCACCATTTCTCCTTCAGACAGCCCCGAAACGATCGCAATGCTTTGTTCATCGCTCAAGCCGGTTTTCACTTCTTTCACTATCGGAGTGTTATTTTCCAGCACTACGAGATAGTGCTTTCGGGCCGTCTTCTTTTTGACACTGTCTTTGGTTTCGGCTTGGTCGGGATTGGCTTCAGGGTTTTTGAGCAGATAAGAGCGCGCGTAGCTAAGCGCGGTCTGGGGAACAGTTATCACATCTTTCGCACTTGCCGTCTTGATGGATGCTGAAGCCGCCAGTCCGCCTTTCAGTTTGCCGGTTTCAAATCCGGTTATAATTGCTTCATAGCTTTTAACCTTTCCATCCTCAACCGGCATGGGGGCCACAGACGATACCAGCCCATGGAAGGTCTCGTCCGGATAGGCATCCACCCTGAACTCCACTTCCTGCCCGGCTACCACTTTTCCGATATCGGCTTCGTTGATCTGCACGGCCAGCAGCAGCTCCCTTGAAGCTACACGTATGCTGAACTGAGATGACGGCGCCGTTCCGACTGGCGGAGCGCCGCCACTGGTCCACTGTCCTACATTGCCCTGAATTAAGGCTACATACCCATCAAAAGGAGCCACAATTTTTGACGCATCAAGATTGTAACCTGCTAATTCCACCTGGGTGCCGGCAAATTCTGCCTGGGCTGCCGCTGATTCCAGCTTGCCAGGCTGGGTAGCGCAAACTTGCTCAAACCTGGCATAAGCCGCCTGGAACCGGGCTGAAGCGGCATCGTATTCTTTCCGGGCCAAATCCAACTCTGATTGGGAAGCGCCTCCAGCCTCGAAAAGCTTTTCGCTTCGCTGCAGTGATTGTTCCGCGGCCAGCAGGCTGGCTTCCTGTTCTTTCAGTTCAGCCTGGACCTGATTTTTCTCCGGCTCCTGTCCGGCCTGAGTCTGATCATAAATGGCCCGGGCACTGTTGTAACTGGCTGAAGAGGCTGCCAGCTGGGTGGCCAGATCTTCCTGGCTTTCCTGCGCCATCAGGTCTCCGGCGCGTACCGGATCACCTACTTTAACACCGCATGCTTCAACATATCCCCCATTCTTAAAGGTGAGCACTACGTCCTGCACCGGTTTAACCGTCCCAGTAACAGACACCGCCTCCTGAATATCCGTTTTGGAAGCTGCCACGGTCTCCCACGGCGGGGGCGGGCTCTCGCGCAGGATAAAAAACCAGATGCCCGCTGATGCCAATACCAGTGCAGCGGCAGTGATAACAGCCCACTTGTACCGGCCCCCTGCTTTTTCCTTAAGCGCTTTAAGCCCGCTGCTGGCTTTCAATAATAGCGTTTTCATATTTACCTCGCTCCATTGTCCCTTTTGGAAGATAAACGCAGACATAAAAACAAACCCTGCAGAATGATTTAAAAAGTAAAATCGGCAGGGTTGTTTTCTCTTTTATTGCGTCTGTGGAAACAAAGGAACGGCAGGTTGTGGCAAAACCCTGGTTCGAGTGGTGCAAGGTCAAACTAATTTCGCTCATTCAGGATGCCCCTGCCGCATTGGTGGGAAGAGGGCTATTGAAGTAACTCACCAATACTCCAGCCCCGGCATCTGCCACGACAAACAAAAAGAGCGCCGAAGCGCTCCGTGGTTAAAATTCATTTGTTTCTTGCCTAAACCGCTTTGTTCGTTATTTGTTTTTCAGAACCCGGGTAACTCCTTACCAGTTCCACAGTTCCCGGCTCTACTATTTCATACCGGCTTTCGCCTTCTTCAGTATCATCGTCAAAGTCAATTAAGAAGGCCGGAGAAGGCTTCAATAAGCATTCTAACACTGTACCCTCTTGGCCTGTTTTCAAACCCAGATGAGGTATATCTTTTGTTAACTTGACAACATCAAAATCTTTTATCATTAGCCTTTCACCTTCTTTTTAGTTACATAGGCATTTATGAACCTTGGGCCTTCTCTACCGGTTTCAGCAATCCGTGCCGTTAGTACGTTGGCCTCTTTACCATTTGGGCCTGTTAATCGCATTACCACTTGATATCTTTGCCCGTGTATATCCTCCAATTTTGGAACGGCTTCGTATTTCTGAAGACTCTCGATAATGTTGGCCTTGAGAGCCAAATAATTGCTTTGGTCATACCCCAGGGCTTTGGCCATTGCTTCAGCTTTCGACCCTCCTCTGGGATGCAACGGGTTCAATGTATAATTGATCAACTTGTCATCAAATATTGTTGCTTTTTCATGATTCTTGCCCGTATTTCTATCTTCCACATGCTCATTATATCGTTGATCATAGGTCATGTCGCCCGGAACATCGTAGTAACTGCCATCTTCCTACTTAACTGCGCGGACTCCATCCGGATCCAAATCTTCATACCAGGGTACAACATAACACCGGCCCCGGGCATGCATCGGGGAATATTAAACCCTATTCTCGCCTTTTCAAGTTTGAATATCTTACTATCAATCGCTCCACATATGGCCGTGTCAACTCTTCGTGTGTAACTCCCGCTGAATTTATTAAATTTGTGTTTGATGATAATACATGCATAATGTTTTGGATCCCGCTGCTATGGCACTTGGCTCGTTCCAAGCCTCCTCAAAAGAAGACTATGCTTCTCGTCTCCCCAGTCAGCCGGTACCGCTCCAACTGGCCATCCGTGGCCAGGTTCGCGTTCCACGCTTCCTGCGTTCCACCGGCAGGACAGGGTTCGCCTTCGAAGAGTCTTCTAGTATTCGTCGGCAGTCACTCTCCAAGTGCCATAGCAACGTATATTCCATAAATATTGTGCTTGTCTGATTTCTTATCCTGTTTACATCATAACAGCTGGTGAACTGCCCCGTTTCTTCAACATCCGCTTAACCCAATCCCGGCCAGAATGTGGACCATTTAGTACCGGCAAACTTACATCCAGCCAGGCTTCCTGAACATTACGCTTCTGCTTGCTCCCCGACGATATCTGCCGGGCACGGGATACTTCGCCACGATTGATGCTTTTTTCAGGCTCGGCATGAGCGTGCAGTTCATCATTGGCTCGGGCTGCCAGCAACCTGGCCATATGATCGGCTCCCCGGATTGTCCAACGACTACCTATGCGTTTCATGCGCTGGGCGATTGTATGTCTGACCTGGCCTTCTATTACCCCTAATCGCTGTTCCACCGGCAGGCGGCTCAAACCACCATATCGTCACATATTTGTTATGCACATAGTTAAGATCACCCCCGCCCACGCGGGGACCACCACTGGTGTCAGAGGGCTACAGCTATGACTATGGGATCACCCCCGCCCACGCGGGGACCACATCAGGGCGCACAAAGAGAAACTGGCCAAACAGGGATCACCCCCGCCCACGCGGGGACCACAGAATTTTTGCAATTGTGGGTATACACAACCAAGGATCACCCCCGCCCACGCGGGGACCACCATCATCTTGGAAAATATAAGCACTGGGCAAAAGGATCACCCCCGCCCGCGCGGGGACCACTTTCTTCCAGCAATTGTCATATCAATATAATGAGGATCACCCCCGCCCGCGCGGGGACCACTTTTGTTGTTGTAATATATTTTAATTGATTATAGGATCACCCCCGCCCGCGCGGGGACCACACAGTTGGCATTATACAGTGGACGATCATAGCAGGATCACCCCCGCCCGCGCGGGGACCACCCGTCGGCATCTTCAAACCTGATTTCTTTAATAGGATCACCCCCGCCCGCGCGGGGACCACAATCTATTGACATTGGATATACAGGTGATATAAGGATCACCCCCGCCCGCGCGGGGACCACAATCACATAAAATATGATCATCAATACTTATGAGGATCACCCCCGCCCGCGCGGGGACCACGTCATTGGCTGAAAAATACACTCAAAACCGTAAGGATCACCCCCGCCCGCGCGGGGACCACGGTAAGGGCCCGACACGCTGGCGCAGGGCAAGGGGATCACCCCCGCCCGCGCGGGGACCACCTGGCCCTCTGCCTCTGTTGGTATCCACATAGGGGATCACCCCCGCCCGCGCGGGGACCACAAAGGAACTGGATATTTATGTTCAGCCTGTAAGGGATCACCCCCGCCCGCGCGGGGACCACTGGATTCGCCACAATTAATTATCAGTTTTCTTGGGATCACCCCCGCCCGCGCGGGGACCACCTCATCCATTTCTAAATCTCCTAGCCAAATTTAGGATCACCCCCGCCCGCGCGGGGACCACCTATCTCGTCAGCTGCACCCGCCGCCTGCCGGGGGATCACCCCCGCCCGCGCGGGGACCACACAGTTGGCATTATACAGTGGACGATCATAGCAGGATCACCCCCGCCCGCGCGGGGACCACGGCAACAGGTTCGTATTTTCATTTCCACTGGCGGGATCACCCCCGCCCGCGCGGGGACCACTCGGCCAAAATTTCACGGAAACCATCATTGACAGGATCACCCCCGCCCGCGCGGGGACCACGTCCGATCTTCCTCTTTCGTTCTTTCCCAATAAGGATCACCCCCGCCCGCGCGGGGACCACTTAATGCGCTTATCTTATCGCTGTAGCCGCTTAGGATCACCCCCGCCCGCGCGGGGACCACAGTGATTAATTTGTCGGTTTATTTTGCGCTTTGGGATCACCCCCGCCCGCGCGGGGACCACCTTCGCCCTTTCACAAATCTCCATCATTTCAACAGGATCACCCCCGCCCGCGCGGGGACCACAATACCCTCTCAAATTGTCACCTTCTTTAAGCAGGATCACCCCCGCCCGCGCGGGGACCACCAAACATTTCGTCTATTATCTGCGAATAATTTAGGATCACCCCCGCCCGCGCGGGGACCACGCCTCCCAATCCTAAATACGTCAATATAACTCAGGATCACCCCCGCCCGCGCGGGGACCACATTTTGGCAATAGGTATATTGGTACTGTATATGAGGATCACCCCCGCCCGCGCGGGGACCACACACCTGCTGGCGTATCGTCCTCCCAATCATAAGGATCACCCCCGCCCGCGCGGGGACCACGTGTCAGAAAAGACTAGACTCAGCTTATTATCAGGATCACCCCCGCCCGCGCGGGGACCACGATACTGATGCTTATGCGCTTATCGAACCTACAGGATCACCCCCGCCCGCGCGGGGACCACTTTGAAAACTTCCAAGTTGTACTCTACATAATAGGATCACCCCCGCCCGCGCGGGGACCACCGTTTAGAGGTAATTGGCAAGAGTCACAAATTGGGATCACCCCCGCCCGCGCGGGGACCACCCAAAACAGCCCCTATTGCAGCAAATATTGGAAGGATCACCCCCGCCCGCGCGGGGACCACGGTTATGTAAATTTAGACGAAGAACAAATCGAAGGATCACCCCCGCCCGCGCGGGGACCACAAAAGGATGTTCTTTGGAGTATTCTATAAAAGAGGATCACCCCCGCCCGCGCGGGGACCACCTCGTAATGTAAACACTGGCAATAACGAGATAAGGATCACCCCCGCCCGCGCGGGGACCACCACCACGAATAGAAGCCAGGTTTTCCATGTCAAGGATCACCCCCGCCCGCGCGGGGACCACGGCTGTATTGCGGTTTTGGAATGGTGTCACAAGGGATCACCCCCGCCCGCGCGGGGACCACTTTAATCCCTATATCATCGAAAGGACAGCCGAAGGATCACCCCCGCCCGCGCGGGGACCACATAGACAAAGAGTATGATAAACAATTTCTTGCAGGATCACCCCCGCCCGCGCGGGGACCACCTCGCGTCCTGCGAAGCCTCGCCATAGAGGTGGGGATCACCCCCGCCCGCGCGGGGACCACAAAAACGAGGGTTATAACAGCCTTGCCTGGTTAGGATCACCCCCGCCCGCGCGGGGACCACCAGGAGCCATTACAACCGCACAGGATGTTGCTGGGATCACCCCCGCCCGCGCGGGGACCACAATCCTGAAATAGCATTAAATAGATTAGAGCAGGGATCACCCCCGCCCGCGCGGGGACCACCCGGTCATAAGCATCTATTAATTCCAGCACCTTGGATCACCCCCGCCCGCGCGGGGACCACTTTTGTTGTTGGAATATATTTTAATTGATTATAGGATCACCCCCGCCCGCGCGGGGACCACCTGCTCCAGTAGCCTCATCACTTGAATCAAATGGGATCACCCCCGCCCGCGCGGGGACCACCCGTCATTGTTGTTACAGTGACGCCGCTGTTTAGGATCACCCCCGCCCGCGCGGGGACCACACGGTCTGTTGGCCCTGCACGATGTAGAGCTGAGGATCACCCCCGCCCGCGCGGGGACCACACTACCGTCAAAATTTCTGATATAGGTCTGACAGGATCACCCCCGCCCGCGCGGGGACCACGGTTATCTTTTAATTTGGCTTTCCATGCCATCAGGATCACCCCCGCCCGCGCGGGGACCACTCCTATTTTTTATAGATTTATATTTATATCTAGGGATCACCCCCGCCCGCGCGGGGACCACACCTACCAGATAACATATACATAAAACATCTCAGGATCACCCCCGCCCGCGCGGGGACCACTTATTATCTCATTGATAATTTTTTTATATTTGAGGATCACCCCCGCCCGCGCGGGGACCACAGGTGATTTTAGATTGTTTGGCAAAGTGATTAAGGATCACCCCCGCCCGCGCGGGGACCACCATGGGCATCTGTGAGAGCTGCAATTGCCACTAAGGATCACCCCCGCCCGCGCGGGGACCACCGACAGAGGCGCGGGTGCAGATGCACATGCCAAGGATCACCCCCGCCCGCGCGGGGACCACACATTAGTGCGACCATCTATTGTCTCAATGTGAGGATCACCCCCGCCCGCGCGGGGACCACATGGGTGATGGGTTGAGTAGTGATAATATATCAGGATCACCCCCGCCCGCGCGGGGACCACGAAACGGCAGCTGTCGCGGCAATCGGCAGCAAAGGATCACCCCCGCCCGCGCGGGGACCACATGATGGAGGTGCAAAGAAAATATAAAGAGCTAGGATCACCCCCGCCCGCGCGGGGACCACATACCCTTGACTGGTCTGCAGAACAACGACCCAGGATCACCCCCGCCCGCGCGGGGACCACTAATATGAGCATGCCCAGATTGGGCATTTTCCGGGATCACCCCCGCCCGCGCGGGGACCACTTAGCCTTTACTGGCGTTGGCTAGATACAACTAGGATCACCCCCGCCCGCGCGGGGACCACCTCTCCTATTGCTACTTATCTTTGTATACGTAAGGATCACCCCCGCCCGCGCGGGGACCACCCATCCCCGGCAGTTACATCAGTGACAGCAATAGGATCACCCCCGCCCGCGCGGGGACCACAACGAACTGGAAAGTTTACAATAATGTCATTAAGGATCACCCCCGCCCGCGCGGGGACCACCCCGACTCTACTTTACTTTCAATCTCTTTTAGGGGATCACCCCCGCCCGCGCGGGGACCACACCGGCACCATGCTGAATTTGCTCACACAGCCAGGATCACCCCCGCCCGCGCGGGGACCACTCAACAACAAGATCGACTCTGCTTATGCGACCGGGATCACCCCCGCCCGCGCGGGGACCACAATTCCGGCTGGGGGAAACCCCGGCCTTACATAGGATCACCCCCGCCCGCGCGGGGACCACCCGTCTATCTCTCGGGTTCCGTATAGTACTCGAGGATCACCCCCGCCCGCGCGGGGACCACGTGGCCTGCTGTTAGTGTATAGCCTGGATAGTAGGATCACCCCCGCCCGCGCGGGGACCACGTTACAACTAAATAAACTTCTTTTTTTCAGGAAGGATCACCCCCGCCCGCGCGGGGACCACAGAGTTTTTGAGGTTACTGGCGTGTAGGTGTAAGGATCACCCCCGCCCGCGCGGGGACCACCACCAATTTATAAAAAGGAACTGGATATTTATGGGATCACCCCCGCCCGCGCGGGGACCACTGATAGGCGACATCTAACCGCTTAACTATTACAGGATCACCCCCGCCCGCGCGGGGACCACCGGTTTTTTGCTGTCCAGGGATAACCTGGATGAGGATCACCCCCGCCCGCGCGGGGACCACTTGTGATCGTTGTGCAACTCCTTCAGCACCTGGGGATCACCCCCGCCCGCGCGGGGACCACAACCCAAAAGTGAGAGGTAATTTGCCTAAATGGGGATCACCCCCGCCCGCGCGGGGACCACGAAAGGGCAGACGAGTTCCCTGCACTGGCAGAGGGATCACCCCCGCCCGCGCGGGGACCACTACAGTCACTTTCAAGACGTGGTGGCATTGCCGGGATCACCCCCGCCCGCGCGGGGACCACCATAGTTCGTGCTGTTCATAGCGCTGATCAATAGGATCACCCCCGCCCGCGCGGGGACCACTTATAATGTATATTATTAATATCCTTTAGCACAGGATCACCCCCGCCCGCGCGGGGACCACGGCTTATCGGGCTACAGATGAGGGTTTCGACTAGGATCACCCCCGCCCGCGCGGGGACCACCCGATTGCAACGGCACCCATAACAAGGTTTGCAGGATCACCCCCGCCCGCGCGGGGACCACGCTTTGGGGCTTGTTAAGTGGATTCGGAAAAAGGGATCACCCCCGCCCGCGCGGGGACCACTCGATTTCATAGGTGACTGCATCCTTTACGCAAGGATCACCCCCGCCCGCGCGGGGACCACGGCGCCGGAATGGGCGGAAGGTGAACAGATGAAGGATCACCCCCGCCCGCGCGGGGACCACCGCCAGCATTGGTTTTCATAACATCCATAGCTGGGATCACCCCCGCCCGCGCGGGGACCACTGCTGTTATAGTCTATTTTTACCTTGCCAGTTAGGATCACCCCCGCCCGCGCGGGGACCACTAAGCAACGATAAGGCTGGATAGTGTAAAGGTAGGATCACCCCCGCCCGCGCGGGGACCACCCTGGGATAACCCTGAATACTGCAAAAAGCATGGGATCACCCCCGCCCGCGCGGGGACCACTTGTTTTAGCTCCCTCACAAAATATAATTTATGGGATCACCCCCGCCCGCGCGGGGACCACGAGGCAGAGGTATTTGTAGGTCCTTGAACATCAGGATCACCCCCGCCCGCGCGGGGACCACCTTATCTTTGGCAGCACATCCCCGCATATCAGAGGATCACCCCCGCCCGCGCGGGGACCACTAGTGTTAATTGTTCCTGCATGTCGAAATCCAAGGATCACCCCCGCCCGCGCGGGGACCACAGCCCGTGATAATATATCTCTCCATCTTCATCAAGGATCACCCCCGCCCGCGCGGGGACCACCCGCCTGATCTTCGATACCACCGGCGATCTGCAGGATCACCCCCGCCCGCGCGGGGACCACGAATAATTCGCCCTGGTCGATCGGGCTGCCGAAGGATCACCCCCGCCCGCGCGGGGACCACATGAAGCGCTGATAATAAGGGTTAAAGAGCTGAGGATCACCCCCGCCCGCGCGGGGACCACATGAGGCCGACAGCGTGATCGGCGAAACGGTTGGGATCACCCCCGCCCGCGCGGGGACCACTCACGTCGGTAATTGCCGCTGTCCCGTCCACTGGGATCACCCCCGCCCGCGCGGGGACCACGAGGACCCAAACTATTTTGATTGGGTGAGGGAAGGATCACCCCCGCCCGCGCGGGGACCACATTGCCGGGATCATCAATTTTGCGCTGTCGTAAGGATCACCCCCGCCCGCGCGGGGACCACTATATAGGTTATCGGGCAAAGTCGATGATAATGGGATCACCCCCGCCCGCGCGGGGACCACCTATATCATATTATCAATAGTCGTGCAAATTGAGGATCACCCCCGCCCGCGCGGGGACCACCATCAATTCAAAAACTCATTGATACATTAAATAGGATCACCCCCGCCCGCGCGGGGACCACAGGAGCGATATTATGGGCAAAAAGACGTTCTGGGGATCACCCCCGCCCGCGCGGGGACCACAGGATATATTTGATGTGGTTCTTCCGGATGCTAGGATCACCCCCGCCCGCGCGGGGACCACAGTACATTTACAACCGGCGCGAACAATGGACTGGGATCACCCCCGCCCGCGCGGGGACCACATGAAAAGCTTTCAAAGAGATTAGCCAGATCAGGGATCACCCCCGCCCGCGCGGGGACCACTACTCAAATCAATCTATACATCGACAGTACAGAGGATCACCCCCGCCCGCGCGGGGACCACGAAATGGTGATCATAAGAAATCTTGCATCTTCAGGATCACCCCCGCCCGCGCGGGGACCACTCCAGTATTTCAAAGCCTAACCCCCCCCCCCTAGGATCACCCCCGCCCGCGCGGGGACCACTTGCATCGCTGGTATCGAGGTGTCGATGATATAGGATCACCCCCGCCCGCGCGGGGACCACATGCCGCGGGGGGTATTTTTAACAGCCCATCCGGGATCACCCCCGCCCGCGCGGGGACCACCTATCATGCCTGGGTACCACTGGGCCGAATAGGGGATCACCCCCGCCCGCGCGGGGACCACAAAGCCCCTCTGAAATACCGCGCCATAACTATGGGATCACCCCCGCCCGCGCGGGGACCACTGATTCACAATTCCACGATCCGCCAGATTTATGGGATCACCCCCGCCCGCGCGGGGACCACTCGTTGGCGGTATCTATGATAAGGCTCCGGAAGGGATCACCCCCGCCCGCGCGGGGACCACAATCATGTGGCATATAACGGTTACACAAATACAGGATCACCCCCGCCCGCGCGGGGACCACCGCCAACCGCTCCAGACGTTACAGCACCGACGAGGATCACCCCCGCCCGCGCGGGGACCACTGATCTCATCTTTAGCCCAGTCATTCAATACAGGGATCACCCCCGCCCGCGCGGGGACCACTGGGATACTACTGTAACCTTTGGCGGTCGCTTAGGATCACCCCCGCCCGCGCGGGGACCACGGTAGAGTCCGGGTCGAATGCAGCGTTAATAAGGGATCACCCCCGCCCGCGCGGGGACCACTAAGGGACAATTACACTGGTTACATTCCATAAGGGATCACCCCCGCCCGCGCGGGGACCACTTCGCCTGTCTCATTCGAGGCTCTTCGGTAATAGGATCACCCCCGCCCGCGCGGGGACCACAGAACGGCAAAAGCTAATCCGGTCGTATTATCAGGATCACCCCCGCCCGCGCGGGGACCACCCTCTTTTTGCATTTGACGCAGGCAACACTATAGGATCACCCCCGCCCGCGCGGGGACCACACGTAGCCACCGGATAGTACCATGTGGCTGCTGGGATCACCCCCGCCCGCGCGGGGACCACTTTACCTTATTCACGGCATTAGCCATTGTCTCAGGATCACCCCCGCCCGCGCGGGGACCACCAACGCCAAGCACTACTTCAAAAGCCCCAAACAGGATCACCCCCGCCCGCGCGGGGACCACTCGTCCACAGCCCTAGCCACTCCGTCAGTCACAGGATCACCCCCGCCCGCGCGGGGACCACATTATATGCGAGAGATAGCGGTAGGAGAAAAAAGGATCACCCCCGCCCGCGCGGGGACCACTATTTTCCTTGACCTGATTAAAAGCATTGCCCAGGATCACCCCCGCCCGCGCGGGGACCACCGGATGAGGCCAGCAGTATAGCTGGTCTTACTGGGATCACCCCCGCCCGCGCGGGGACCACATTCGTTTACGGTAATCCTGGGGGCTCTTTGGAGGATCACCCCCGCCCGCGCGGGGACCACGAAACGCAGCAACAACACATGGGCTATACTGAAGGATCACCCCCGCCCGCGCGGGGACCACTATATAGGTTATCGGGCAAAGTCGATGATAATGGGATCACCCCCGCCCGCGCGGGGACCACAGGGGGCAGCCATTGGAGTCGTACAATCAATCAGGATCACCCCCGCCCGCGCGGGGACCACACTAAGAATACCCCCATTTTTCGATATATTTTAAAAGTCGGAGCCTGGTAAATTTATTAGTTTCTCAAAAAGTTTATAGGTTATTTCACAATCAGCAAGACTGCGGTGAGTTTGCATCGTTTCAACACCAAAATGAGCTGCAAGGGTACCTAACTTATAGTTAACCACTTGTTTAACCTTTCTTCTGGAAAGTGCCAATGTGTCAATACTACGATTATTGAGCAGCGGTAAAAAACAATTAACGCAGGTCCTTCTTATAAAACTCAAGTCAAAATCCACATTATGGGATACGATTGGTAAATCATGGAGAAAGTCTATAAACTGTTGCATCGCTAGATAGGACTCGATACCTTCATTCTGTAACATGGAGTTGGAAATACCGGTAAGCTCTTCTATCATTGGTGTGATCTCATTATATGGCCGCACTAGTAAAGAAAAAGTCTCTATTATTTCATGGTCCTTTACTAGAATTGCACCAAGCTCAATTATTTCATGCTCTTCAGGGTTAAGGCCGCTGGTTTCCAAATCTATTACAACATAGGTATTGGGATATTTATTATCTCGCTTCTGGGTTGTGCGTTTGGCTATCTGCCTTTTGCTTGCTTTACTGAATCCTAAACGCAACTCTCCTAATTGTTTAATACGCGAAGGACTCGGTCGTAACATTAATTTGATTCCATCAAAGTCGATGGGCTCCCATGTACTATTATGAACACGAAAATCCAAGCGTTGTTCATTATTTGTATTGAACACCATCGTTACTCTGCCGTTTTTAATAGTCTTTTGAATATGTTCCCACAAATTATCACGCACCCGCGCGCTGACCTGTCCAACGAATACTCCCGGGCTAATCTCCAACAGCCATTTGGTAAGGTCACCCCGTAAACCAATAGGGCAATCTGTCATTGTAAGAACCATCATGGCTCCTCCTCCGACAGCAGAATGCCATAACCCTCGATGAGATCTGGATCCTCCCCATCCAGTTCATCAAATTCCTTTCCATAAGAAACAGCATTCTTAACAAATCCATTTTTATCGTCCCAAAGCTGAACGGTATTTATTTCAATATCCGGAACTTCCTGCAAGGCTCCATCTTTGCCGATGCCCAAGAGTAGTTCGCGAATAGCCTTTACCATACGTTCCAATATTTTTCCGTCAGCAATTGCATCTCGAACCGTGCGCCTGGTTACTGATCCAATATTTTCTGGCTGTTGTGCTGCAACCTCAAATGCAATAGGGATGCTAATTTCCGCTTTATAAAGATCCGCAATATCATAAACAAAAGAACGCTCATGTCCGGTGTGTACAAAACCCAGGCCAGGAGCACATCCCAATGCCGTTATCACACTGTGAGCAACACCATAAAGACAGGCATGCGCGGCTGAAAGCGCCATATTTACTGGATCACTCGCGGTAAAATCATTCGGATCATATTCCCGCCCATTCCAAGGGACACCTGTTTTTTTTGCCGCTTGACGATAGGCGGCACGAACCCTTGCACCCTCCCTGCCCCGCAATTGCTGCATATTCATCTGGGTAACATCTTCGTGTGCAAATCGCATCTCATACATACGGCGGGCGACTGCCAGATGGCTGCGTGTATTAGAAACCAAATTAGCCTGAGCTACTAACATACGGGATGAATGCGTTAACGGACGTCCATGTGCATAATACCTGACACCCCTCTCTCCAACCCACAGAACGCTGGCCCCGGTATCGCCGATAAGTTCCATCGCCCGATGTGAAACATTCGTACCCGGGCCAAGTAAGATTACGCTAAGTGCCGCCGCTGGAACATGTACGGTCCCGCGTGCATCCGTAACCGTGATGGCATTATCCTGCCGGCTGACCAAGCATCGCTCCAGATATAAGAATGAAATTCGCTCACGCATCATTGGCAGCGCTTGAAGATCGGGCCGCTCAATTCCGGGAATGTCAATCATTGCAATACCCTGGCAACAGTCAACAAGCCGCATCCGTAAGCCTTGGCCCGTCCAATCCCACCAGTCAATGCTCGCAGGAACAGCTGTGTATCATTTACTTCTAAAACACCCTCGAATGTAGCTATACCCAATGTCACCGGTTTACGCTGGCGCATAAACCGGCACACTTCCTGCTGGACCACGGCAAACGCTCCTTCTGGAAGAATGAAGCCATTCTTCGCGGCACGTTCAAGCAGCCATTGCTCCTGCTGCTTCACAGTAACATGCGCATAGACCTTGCCGCGTTTTGCAGATTCTCCTGTTTCCATATTTTCAATATGTTTAACAGAGTGAACCGGGTTCGCTCGAAGGCGAAAACGCCATCTCTTTCCTGCCTCAATCCGTTCCATCAGTTGAGCATAATCCTTCGTTTCCCATTTTTGTTCCGATTCTGGCCAGCCATATTGTTCTACAATATGCGTGAAATCAGGTTTCCCGTTGCTGAGTACGAGTAGAAACAAAGCGCTGCCCAGTTTATCAATGCGCCAGAGATTGCGACTTTCTTTATTTGCATTAAGTGGAAAACTGCTTTCTATAGCAGCATGAAGTTTATGCAGCGAAGAAACTGCATCTATCGTAGCTCTTCTGCGGTAGTTCAATTCGATTCTGGACAGATACATTTCTAATTCTCCCCCAATCCTCCCATTGCATCATGATCTGTTGACAGCTCATTAATATGTTGCTGCATATTGGTGACACTTGTAGCCTGAGCAATATCCTGCACCATCCGAAAACCATATTGACGATGCCTCTGATCAAAAGATACCGGCAAATCGCGTCGTAGAAATGCACCCGGCGCATTCGGTTGGGTATCGCTAACAATGGTCAGTTTGATTTGCTCACTTCCATTTTTTCGTTGATACCATTCAGAAGCCTGCCAGGGTTCCTCCTTAAGTGCCTGCTGAAGCTCCATCTCCCGCATCCCGATTACCAGCGGCCCAACCGGCGGACAGGAACGGCGACCTAAAAATATCGGAAAAACCGGATTATACAGTGCCGCAGAGAGCGTTTGCAGAAGGTCTTCATCACCCTCCAATCCGACTAAAAATATGGCATCAGCCAGATAATGCCGTGTTGTCACGAATGGAGGATCTTTTTCATTAAGCCGTGCAGTATGAAAATCACTCAGAAGCTTTCCCGCCTGATCAATTCTGACCCCAAAGCGCAGCTTTATTAAATCATCCAGCCCTTCAGTTCGTTTGCGTCCCAATGCGGCGGCCAATAAACCAATCACTCCACTTTTGGTCGGCTCTCTGGCAGTATCACGGGTATCGAATTTGCTGGCCATACCCCAGGATTGCAAGGGTGCCGCCAAGCGTAACAATAAAGTGCTCATGCCTGAACCTCATTACCAAGTAAGGCCCCCATCACCATTTGCTCTGTCTCTTCCAGCAACTTATCCATCGGCAATTCATCGCCTAATCCCTTTAGTTCTTGTCCGATAGAAGAAATTAGCGCTTTTTCCGGTTGGCTATAAAAGGTGCTATAGATATTTTGAGCATATTGTGCCATCGATTTAGCAGACTTTTCTAAATATCCTCCCTCTCCTGCTTTGATCGGCGTTTCAAATGCCCCTACCAGGTTAACGGGTTGATCAGAACGAAAGGCAACCATCACCGCATAGGGCGGAGTATTATTGGCAAATGTGTTCACTTTTCCAGTTGGCATGGAACACACAAAAGCTTTAATAAACTCCTTGACTGATTTTGCAGTGGCACCAGCGTCACCTAGATTGTCCTTCAAATCATGAGCTGCAATAGTCGCGTACCGATATAGCGTCGAAGAATTAAATTCGACCGTGCCGATCATACCGGCACCGGTTTGGTCTTCCGGAGTACGATCATCAATCGCTGTAAAGTAGTCATACTCATTTTCTACCTTGTGGGTTGAAATTGCATGAGCTACCTGAGCTGATGCATCAGAATTCAATGCCGGGTCATCTGCAACCATGCGGCCGAACAATGCGATATCAATTCCTTTGCCAGCATTAAGTGCTGCCTGAACCTCTTTCTTTCCCGGCAGAGGGTTAATAAGCGCCATACTTGCTAAATTCTCCGCCTGCTTATTACTCATAAAGAAGAGTGCTTTAGCTTCAGAATTCTTCGTGCTGACTCCAGCCTGATTGATTATCTTTTCAGCTAGGATTACAGCGTCTTCCTTACTGTTTTTTGACATAGAACAGATCTGGTCGGCAACCTTTTCCACAATCTTCTTTGTTCGTTCACTCAATTCATTCTCATCAAAATAATCTTTGAACATCTCCCGCATTGCGTGCTTCCAGGATTGAGAAGAAACTCTAGCTCGGCGTATACCGCCGTATACAGCAGTTTTAGGACTTCCAGTATCATCTCTATTGACACAGCTTGGCGGCACTGACTGGATCACATGGATATCTACAAAAAAACGCCCTTTATTATTCTTCACTAGTATCCCCTCCAATTTCATTCTTAATATTGAATCATGATGTGCGATAATAGTCCTCACCCCAGCGCAAACGAACTCTAGATCTATTATCATCAAATTGATACCAGAATAAGTCTTCAGCAAAACGAGGATAATCCAGCTTTATGTCTCCTGCCCTAAATAATTGAATCAAACCCCGAGCGTGATGCGCAAACTCGTTAAAATCATTCGCGGTGGCTGCCGCATCAAAGCGCCGTTTAATCGCTGGTTCACGATCTCTATCCTGTCTCACTAAAAATCCCACAGCGGCTCCCAGGGAATTGCTTGTACCTTCAATCTCACTTTTACCAGCATTAACACCAACACTCATTGGGTATTCTTTGCCCTGTTGATGCAACGCAAAGAGCGTTAAAGCAGTATAAATGGCCCATTCCGAATAACTTGGTTCATCTCCTTTTCCATACATTTCTTCCGGCATATCCCCAAGCATAATCTCGAATAGTTCTGGCAGTTCGCCCGGTTGCTTGCCTATCCCCCGGCGCAGTTTGGCCAGCATGGCTCGACTCCAGGGACCATCTGTTAAAAGACGCACGATCTTTGTTTGAGTTGTTTTTCTAATTTGGTACGCGTATGGTCCTTGTCCTCCCATATACTTAACCTCCTTCAATAGTACGAAGAATCTTTGAACGGAATTTCGCCAACGCGCCTGGGGCAGTGTATAACCGCTCCTTCACCCACCTGCCGGAAATGGCTTTTTCGCCGGCTTGATGAGTCATCTCTTCACCTAACTGATACAGACTCCGTTTTAAAACGTTTTTCCAAACCAGCTCCGCTTCTTCCATGTCAGTCTGCAACGGATCGATATTAGCAAGCCACTTTCTGAATGGCTCATCCAAACGAAAATATGCTTGGGCATTAGCCGCAGTGCCAACACCCACGCCAGCTTTGTGATATAAACTATCACTATCTCCTGACGCTTTCGCTAAATCACTGGCGAGATAGGAAAGCTGTCTGACGCAATCTTCAGTAATGACAAGAAGCCTTTCGACCTGTGTAATCCAATCCTTCCCGAATTGAGAGAACAGGTTTGAGTTGATAGTCAGCGAGTCTTGAAATACATCCGTAATATAAAAATCTTTGTCACCATACTTCACACTGGCGATTTGAAACGTCACAAGACTGTTTAAATAATTTTGATTTTTCAGTAAAGACACCCAACTGACTATCCCCGGTTTTCTGTATTTTTCCCCCTCCGCAAGCATCACAGAAAAATCACGCCACAATTGTCTAGATGGATCATGCCGTTTGGGTAAATAAATGTCTTCTTTGGCATCTTTCCTCCACATTGTCATTTGTTCAGTAAATGCGTTTTCCCTTGAAAAAAAATCACCGCCCAGTAATCGATAACCTGTGACAGAGTCACCCTCTCTTTGTAAAAGTAGGCGTCGCGACTGAAGAGTGAGCGCTGTAAACCAATTTTGCGGAAGAGAGATTTCTACTCTTTCTTCGATTTTTGGCTGTTCTAGCTCCCATGTCGCCTTGCCTTCGCTCCAAGGTTCACCGTTATCATTGAGCAACACAAAATTCAACATCAAAGTTTCGAAAAGATTTATTCCCGTTGCGTATACTACGCCTATCTTACCTAACCAACCTGCTCCGGGAGAAGGCATTTTTTGTCCTCGAACTGATGGTTTGCTCGATGTATCATCGAAAGCATTTATATATAGTAGCCATCTTGCAGCCTCTGCATAAGATATGGAATATTTTGCATCTCCTGTTCTGACAGGAAAGAGCCTGACTTTGTTACCGCTTTCAGACAGGTTTCCCATCAGTTTCGCCGCAGAATAATTTGTTCCCCTATCCAACCCAGCCACCTGAAAAAACGGTCGTTCCGGATGAAATAAATAAAAGCGTTCTTCATAGTGGCATAGGCGTGAGCTTATTGGCTCAATCGGAAATTGTTTGAGTTCCCATAGACTTTTCCAGCGTTCCAGTGCTTCTGTACCATTCCTGATAGGTTTTCGGCTCCCATTGATATCCGCTCTGGTAAAAGTTGCATACAGCGCCGCCAATATTAACCGCAAAACAGCTACATCCTGAGTTGGAAGTTCGCCCGCAAGACACCTGAATTCGTGGGCACGTTCAAGAACGGTTAACAAAGATACCTCTTCTGATTCTCCTTCCAGGTTCAGCACCATAATCCATGGCTCATACAGCAGATTAAAAACCTTATCCTTCATTAACACCCTCCCCATTCATTTTCTTTGAAATCATCCCATAGCTTTGGTCATACTGCAGATGATATCCACAAAGATCTGAGCTAAGCCGCTCATCGAGTATCAGAAATAATTCTCCCTTAAGCCATGGGGATCGCTGCCATTCGTGCAATTCATGTAGAGCAATTTTCTCCAGTTCCCTGATGGTTTCTTCCACCTTCCAGCAGAGCTCGTAGGGGAGTTGTATGGTGCATTCCGCCATTGCCCGCGCAATTTCCGTACCTGGAGCCTCATTCGAAGGGATTTTTTGCCCTGTGAATTTGCTTAGCCAAGGTAGCATAAAGTACTCCTTTCCACGTCTTTGTACAACTATGACTTCAAGTGAAGTGGCTATATCACGTACGGCTGCCTCACCTCGTTTCCCGGATGGGTCTTCTGAAATACTGGTATCTAGCCAACCGACCAGATCACCTATACCCCGATAGGGACTAAAAATCTGAAACGTTTTCGCTCTTGCTATTTTTATTGCTAATTTATGTTCTTGTTTCTCTTTTGCCACCTCGTAATCCACCTGTAGCTCTAAAGGCATCGGTAATCCTTCTGGCATATAGGTCTCCTTCACCAATCTTGGGATATCATCGGGAAGAGTTAGTTTTGATGGCAACAATGCCCGTGTATTCATTAAAAGGTACTTACCGTATATATGTTCAGCACCACTGTCAAAGCTAGAATCATTCAATCCGGTAATAAAGCATCGAGCTTGGAGCAGCTTGGGCGGACGAATTCGCTTATGGCGGTGTAATCGGCCAATACGTTGAATTAACAAATCCATGGGGCAAATATCTGAAATTAAAATATCAAAATCCAAATCGCAGCTTTGCTCGAATATCTGGGTCCCAACCACAATGCAGCGTTGCGGGCGATTACCTGCTCGCGCACTGTCCATACCCAATCTGGCAAAAAGGTCCTGTTCTTTTTGGGCGCGATCAATAGCCACAAAACGAGAATGAAGTAGTTGGACATCCTCGCCGTAGAATTGCTGGAGAATCATGGCAATATTTTGCGCGCGTTTGACGGTGTTAACAATGATTCCTGCACAGCCACCATCTGAAAGCATGTCCTCTAAAACCGCCATTATTTCATCGTCCGGAAGAGTGTTTAGCAGAACCTCAAGTGGGCGTTGTTCTCCGCTAATTTTCTCCTGGTATATTTCACCTCTGTCAGAAAAAGTAATAATCGGATAATCGTAAGTCGTTGCATATGGCGGCAACGGCAGGGGTTTGGGTTTTTCCTTATCAAATAGTGGATCGTATTCGTTTGCAGCCTGGCTTTCTCGGTTCAAGTAGGCATCAATCAGGGCTTTTCGTTTATCTCCTGGTAGAGTTGCTGAAAGTACGATCACGGGAACTTCGTACGCTCCCAACCAGTTCAGAACTTTATAGAGATATTGGCTCATATAAGCATCATAAGCATGGCATTCATCCAGAATCACAACCTTGTTGGCAAGACCGAGATGTCGCAAGGCTAGATGCTTCTGCTTGAGTCCGCCCATAAGCACTTGATCAACGGTGCCAATGACAAAATCTGCAAGAATGCCCTTTTTACGACCAGAAAACCATTCATGCACGATGATGGCATCATCGAAGGTTCCTTCTTTATCTTCTCCTCCCACACTAAAGCGGTCAATTTCTAATTTTGATTCTTGAATTCTGTTATACAACTCATTGAGATCAGCCTTACCGTGTGCAAGTTTGACAGCATGGTCAACACCATCCTCCAACCGTTCAATCCAACTGCAAACCCGAACAAATATACCGTTTGCCGTGGCCTGTGTCGGCAAAGCGAAAAACACACCGCTCTTTTTCATCCTGTTCGCCAAGAGTTCGGCTGCCGCCAGAGCGGCTTCGGTTTTTCCTTCACCCATCGGCGCTTCGATGATTACTACACCAGGATGTAATGCTTTCCCAAGTAAATTCAATACCGCAGTCTGCACCGGCCGCGGCTTATTAATACTAAACCGTCTTTCGAAAAACTCTGTACCCATCCACTCCCAAGCATTATCAGGAGTCCAATATTCCGGCAGGCTGATTTCCTCCCAAGCGGCTTTTGCTCTCTTGTATGGGGTTTTTATCCTCGCACTGAAATCAATATACGGGAAATATTGTTCATTGCTAACTATCCAGTCCACCATAATAACCAGCCCACTGAGAAGCACCTGCGCCGTGATGTCCGGTTGCCAGGACTGTGCTTCCTGTTCAGACACACTGGCTAATTCCAGCGTATATGTTATTAACTCCTTTTGAACATCGCTCCAGGCCTTCAGTCCTGGGTTCCATCCCAAATCGGATTTATAAGCTTCTCGCAAGTCATTAAGCTGACTATAACTTGGAGGTTGCCCATGATGCCCACCCAGAATTACCGCGAGCTTTCGTGAAAATCCATGTTCCTCAAGAATAATCTGTGACGCCCAGAAGTGCCGGGCTTCTCTGTAATGAATGATGCTAGTAAGCGGTAAGCCCGCATCAAATAACTGCTTGCGCAGCATTTCATCAAGTTCCATATCACCCAACTTGCCTTGAAAGGCTGGTATTGCTTTACCAAGATCATGCCCTGCCGCCAGAAAAACGAAACATGTCAGGGCCGCATCTTCAAGATCATCTGCATGTACTAGTGAGAAATTCATTCCACGAGCTATCTTCCGCTTGGTACCAGATGGGAGCCACTGCTGCCAGAGCAATTGTGCAACTTCTGCAGCATCAGACATGTGTACTAGAAGCGGAAGCCATACTTTGTTCTGGCTGTTTTTTGCCTTTTTGGCCCAGATTGCCTTCGTCTGCAACCCATTAAAAATCATTTTATTCACCTAACCCTATTACCCGATGACATCATACGCTCTCGTTAATGGCTTTTCATACAGTTGCACGAAGGCATGATGTTGCCCACCCCAAACGATGTTCAAACACACTCATTTTGCCGTCTGGTAGAAACTCATTACGATAAGCAATTGTTAACCCCAAATTAATTGCCATGGCTTCTCTAGCATCGCTATTTGAATGCTTATTACCGTATTTCAATTGCTTAAGTAACCAAAGGAGACGTTTTGTCGTTCCAGCGCCGCCATTCTGCTCTATCCTAACATACCGCGTTCAATATATTTAACTATATCCCGAATATATTGCGAGTATCGGGAATTATTTTAATGCAATCAAAGTCAATTCTTCACATTCAGGATTACTAACTTGCATACTTACATCCAAGACATTGGTTTTTGTTGTCGTTAATCATGCGCACCGGCTCTTCGCCCTGCTCGTCAAATCTCAAATAAATCCCGCTTTGAATCGTATCGGTATCTTTCTTCTCCCATAATACTATCCTGGTTTTCGCCATGGCTTTTTCGTTAAGGTTATCAAACGAAACTGCATTTCCCATATCCCTATCAGTAACGAAATCTGGGACTGACTTTTTCTGCCCACCGGGCTGCCGGGATTGAGCCCGCTTTCATGGGATTGGTTAAATTGCTGGATGAATAGATGCTGCGGGTGTGATATACGGTGATTTAAATAGTCCAGATCGCCTCGAAAATCTATGGTGGTTGTGTTCTGACTTCCGGCGAATAATCCACGGGTTGTGCGAAGGTGTCGGTCAGGGCGGGCGGTACGGCTTATTGCCAGATGCCTTTTTTCTGGGCGCGAGCTTGTATCTCGGCTTGATCCAGGCGCTTTTGATAGCGGGTATTGGGAGGATATGATTTGGCTTCGGCCAGGCCTTGTTCAACCAGGCTCTGGTTAAACATCTGGCCGTCCATCCATACATAGGCGAGCAGGCGATCATATTTGTCGCGCCGGCCGGCATCATACTCCAGAATGACTTCCTGGCCGGTTAACCTTTCCTTTGTATAGCGGCTGGCTTCAGCTCCGTAAGGTTCTTCACCTTGTGGGGAGTATTGAGTTTCAGGAGTGTCGATGCCGATCATCCGCACATGTTCCTTAATTCCTTTAATTGTTACTATGAAAGTGTCGCCGTCGATTACCTCATCAACCCTGACGGAGACCTTTTCATCATCCTGCTTGACACTTGACGGCTGCGAATCCAGTTTGGCTGACAGGCCGCAGGAGGAAAGAACTCCTGCCAGCATGCAAATCATCAGCACTGATAGCGTTTTTTTGATTACACCATTAATACGTTCCGCCCCCTTTGCCAGTTGCGTCTAATTTACGTCATTTAATTATATTTGTCGAATTGTCAGACAATTGCTTGACAAAGCGTCTTAAAAACCTTAGTATGATGGTAGCAGGAGGAGGATAATAATCCAAATCACTGCAGGAGAGGTCGAATCCAGTAATTCCTGATTTAGGAAATAGGCCTTTTGAAAATGATCTGTAATAAAATGGTTATACTATCCAGCCGGTACCGGTTAAATAGCCAAAATAGTAACTATTGATTTTATAATAATAGAATCTGAAGCCGGAATTAACTTCAGCGAGCAATCTTAAGTTAAAAGACTGAAAAGATTCTATAACTATAAAACAAAGTTAACCTTATAACCATAATTGCAGTTCAAAAAAGGCAAGCATGTAAATGCAAGAAACAAAATGCTTAAAGGAAATCTTGGAAATTGAAATGGAAATTTCAAAAGTAATGAGATAACTTTAAGAACAGGGATGAAAGAGGAGACAAAAATCCAAAAAGGAGGTACTTGCAGGTTGAGCAAGACAACTCCAATGTAAAAGGGCCGGAAAGGTTGAATGAAACCGCCGGTCCTTTTGCATTATCATGAAATTTCCAGTTCCCCGGTCATGCATAGCTGGATTCTGCGTCAACAATCCTTTGGATTGCCGGGGCTTCCCGATCCATCATATTATAGTACCCATTATCGCCCTTCACTAACAGCTGATTTTCGTATCTTTCCGAATGCCTGTTCACTATTATGCCGCTGTCTCCATTGCTCAACTCCACATGGCGCCCACGGTAATATTCCAGGAATTTTTCATAAAGAGTCCGGGTTATGCATGCATCCAATTGGCCAAAGGAACGGTTTTTAAGATCGGCCAGCGCGCCAAAAATGCTCATAGCCGAACGAAACGGCCGGTTCGAGGTCATGGCGTCTAAAGAACCAGCGGCGGCAATTATCCGTGCGCATTGAGGAATCTCGCTTCCGGGTATTCCATAGGGATATCCGGTCCCGTCCAGACGTTCATGATGGCGCAGAACTGCCGTTAACATCCGCGGAGAAGCCCATTTGTTTTTATTGAGTATCTTGGTGCTGAGAATAGGGTGAGTCTTGATTATCGACCATTCACTTTCCGTAAGCTTCCCTCTTTTGGACATGATTTTCGGTGGTATTTGAGTTTCTCCGATGTCATGCAATATCGCGCCAATGGCTAATTCCCGCAGCTCCATATCATTCAGCCCTACCCACTTGCCAATCATAGCGCTTAATAGGCCTACATTGGCCGCATGGGATTCAAACTGGGCTTCGGGATACAGACTTTTGACCGTAAGGAAAAAGCTTATCATCTGGTGGTCTTCGCTAATGACCAAAAGCATAATGAGTCTGCCGACCGCTTCCGGAAGTTCATCCTGGAGGACCTTGTTATACTGGCCTCGCAGGGTCGCCCTCCGCATTTCGTAGCCAATCTTGGCATATAGTGTGCTCAGGTGAGCTATTATTTCAGGATTATCCTCAATACAAGACGGCTCTGCCTCTGCTTCCACTTTAAAAGCCTCTATTTCTTCCGAAACAGACCTGTCATTTACCTCACCGGGATTCGCGCATACGTAAACCTCAAGCAGGTCCCGCTTTCTAAATGCGTCAAGCAGGACTCCCAACAGGACTGTCCCCTTCTTGAGAAGGAGCTTGTTGTCCTGATCGTATATATCCTGTCCGAGGACTTCGCCGGCTGCCAAATCGTTGATCGATACCGCTACTCTATCCATATAACCGCTCACAATAGGGAATGCGAGCCTTTCACCTCCTGAAGCTGCCATGCTTTTTAGCAACTGCAATACCCGGTGCCCGATTTGTATATATATCCCTATTGTAAAGGCATGTTTGCGGGATTTCAATCCCATATTGTATTTCAGGACATACCTCCCCGGGCTATTTGTCCTATGCTTCAGACAGCAGTAAGCTTCCCCGAGGTCCTATACGGCTCCGGGTTATAGTACGCCCTGCAGTGATTTGCGATTTGCTCAAGCTAAGTACCCGCGCTTCATTAACAGATCACTGCCAACGCTTCTGTCATCGATCAGAGAGCCCCGGGGTTATCCCCCGGGGCTCTCTCGCTGGCTGGCTGACCAGTTCCTGCACTATTAAGCCTTTTTGTGTAAATGCGCTGGTATTGCTCGGGCCTCATCTTCCTGGTCCGCGTCCGTTCTCCAGTCCATACAATCCATACTGCAATTAGGAAACGAGCTCTGACAATACCCTTCTATCAATTCAAACAAACCTGTGTTTGCAGTCATTTTCTGTCTTGATTTCTCTATCTGCCACTTTCTTGTTTATTTACTGGCATAACCTGCAGCGAGGTCAATCAAGACTTCGCCAGATGCCAGTGAAAACAGGCCAACCTGGCTGGCACGTTCGCTGTTAAAATCATCATTGGTTTTTTTTGCGGTGGTTGCATTGCTTTCCTTTTTCATTGTTTTCACCTGTACTTTCTTTCGTTTTATGCTGTGCTGCCGAATGGACATTTCCATCTGCAGACCGCACTTCCCCCATAATGGCTTTCCGTTCGTGGCCTTAATTCCGGGGATTTCTATATATCTTCAATCCCCGGAACCTTTTCAGGATGAAACCCTTTCGGCGGCCATCCCGAATAAAAATGATGAAGATGAGTAAATCCGGCACAACCACCTGCTTTTAACCGGCCTTTGTGCTCCTGCTTTGCTTCAGAACAGAAAAAAATTTTACGACTGTATTCGGCCCTGAAGCGCCTGCAAATGTCGAACGGTGCTGATTGGTAGGTTTCTGGCTGTTTAAACATCGCGTTTTTATGGCCATGATACCGGCCAATGTCCCGTTCCCAGGTCATTCAACCAGTAGAAATTATATATTTTTCTGCCGTTTTGTCAATATTCTGAAATTTCAATGTTGCACTTTTTGTTTATCGCTATGAATAAAAATATTTCTTCCTCCCCATCCTTTAGGATAGCACCTATATATTCTTCACTATACCATTATTATTCTTGTTTTGTCCGCAGCATATGCACATACTTTCTTCCCTGCGATTTTTTATGTTGTCAAATTTTTACGCGTCTCATTTTTTATCTTTTATGAGCATATGACTTATATCCCGTCTAAAATAAGGCACATGTCACCTTACATATTTAATCTGACATGCGTATAATAGGCATCATAAAGGGGTACTCAATTAATAGAAGGCTACAGTCGGATGAAGCAGACCGCCAAAAATTCTCTGGTTATCACGATCGCAACCACCTGCTCAAGCACGCTATTTTGAATACAGCTATGGCAATGTAAGCCAAAGGATCAAATAAATGAACAAAAAGTGTAAAATATTTAATAGTGAAAATGGAAATATATTGGTGCTGGTGGCTTTATTATTGCCAGTTTTAGTAGGCTTTGCCGCATTTGCGATTGATGCTGCGGTTATGTATCATGTCCAGGCAAATCTTCAGAATGCCGCGGATGCCGCTTGTTTGGCTGGAGCTCAAGATTTGCCGGAACATCCGGTTCAAGCGGAGGTGGTGGCCAGAGACTATGCAACTGCTAATGGCATAATTTCAGGTGATACAGTGTCAGTGACTATACCTGCGGATCACAGGTCTATTAAAGTCACCATTAATCGTACCATGCCGCTAATCTTTGCTACAATCTTTGGTTTATCCTCTACCGATATTAGTGCTCATTCCAAGGCAAGTATCGGAGTTGCAGCCAGTGTGCCCTGGATCGTGCCATTCGTAATTCCTAAACCGGCCGCATTTGATTATGACCATGTCTACGTTATGAGGATGTATGGCAAGGGTCCATATCCTAGCGGATATGATTATCCATCCGATTATAAAACCAAATATCCTTCATATCCAAAAACCAGCCCATATCCTTATCAGTTTGACTATATGAATGTAAAAATTAAACCGGGCTCTAATCCCAGCTCGGAATTTTCAGCATATCTTAACTATTTGGAATTCGGATATCACGAAACATATACCATCGATCAGAAAATGCTGTACTATGCTCCGTCCAGTGGCGGCAAGCCATCAGTCGATACATTCCAAAAAAGAATTGCGGCAGACCCCAATACCGATTATACGCAAGCCAAGATAGGAGATCCGCGCGTGATGCTCATTCCGGTGGTGTCCACCCTGTTGCCGCGTAACACCGCTGAAAATACCAAGGTGACGATCATTGGTTTTGTTGGTTTTTGGCTGCAATCAGTGCACAAGAACAGTTATTATGAGACCTTTTGGTTCGAAGGGCGATTTCTTAAGGACCTCAATATCGGTTCGGGAGAGGTCACCTATGATCCTAATGCTGACTTTGGTTTGCGTGTAACAAATCTGACTGAATAATGAATGCAAGAGAAACGCCTTTTGACATGTTATCCGGGCTGCTAGTAGAATGATAAGCAGAATTTCATGAAACGGATGCATGTGAAAGGATTACATAACAAGATGAGTATCGTTTTATTTGTTGCGTTTGTTCTGGGGGTTATCGCGGTATTTGGCGGAGGCCTGTTCTTTGTTATCGTAACCTTGCTTATGCGGGCCAGCGGCTGGAACCGGCTGACCGAACATTTTTCGTACAGCGGCCCGCCTCCTTCTTCCTGCCGGAAACGGCAAACCGTCCGAATCGGTTCAACCCGTTTCCGCAACTCCATGACCCTGGGACCCACACCGCAAGGGCTTTATTTGCACACCCGCTTTTCCCGCCAGGATTTGCTCATACCCTGGGCAGCTTTCACTACAGTAACGCAGGGCACCGTCTACTGGCGATCAGCAAACATAATCCACATCGGCAATCCCGAAATAGGCAGCATCACGCTTTTCGACGAGCAATACCGCTGGGTTCAAAGCTTCACGAAAAATTAAGCCCCTGGTCATTGCTAACCCGGGGCTTCGCATTATTCAGGCATATGTGCTCAACAGCCAGATTGATTAAGCCGAGCGTTCATCCATTTGATCCATCATCGAAATCAGGTTGGCGCTGGGCAAGGGCCGCCTCTGGCCAAAGCCAAGCTCCAGCGTGGTGCAATACTTGTCCATCATGCATACGACCAGCGACTCTTTAAAACTGGGCATGTGGGGTGTCAGAGGCCACATGTGCTTCAGCACTATATCCTGCTCAATGTCGTTGAGTTCCGAGACATCAGTGGCATTCTGCAGAGCAATACGGGGATGAACGAATGCGTGCCGCCCTTCTTCCAGGTCGGTTTCGCGCCAGTCATACAGGAACAAATCATGAAGCAGGGCTCCCCTGGCTGCGGAACGGTAATCCATATTGCAGAACCGGCAGATTCGGTAGCTGAAGTAGGAAACATTTAGCGAATGAGCAAGACAGTTGGTCCGGTAATGATGGCGGAATCCTTCCATCTGTTGCACGCTTTCATGATCAATAAGATCGGCAATGCATTTCTGGTATTCAGCCTTATGTTCCTGGTGTTTAACACTGGTTTTGAATTTGACCGGCTTTTTAAGCTTTGGCATTTTCGGTAATATGGTCATAAATAAACTCCTTATCCTGCTATGACGCCTCTATCACTTTACAACAGATCGAGCTGGAAATGCCAGTAAAATGCCATCTGAGCAAGAAATTTAACCAAAGCTTAATATTCAGATACAATAAATACTGATATTATTTAAATACATTCAATACAGCTTAGCAATGAAGGATATGTAAATTATGGGGTTTTCTCTGTTCGGGGTTGTTCTACCGGCTTTATTCATTTTATTAAACATCTACCTGGCCAGACGCGGCTGGCAGGCTTTGCAAGCCTGGTTTCCCGGGGCCCGCCTGAAGGTTTATATTCCGCTCTATATCCTGCTGGCCTCTTCATTTATTCTGGAGCGCTTCGCTAACGGCTTGATGGGCGAAAACCTCGAGTACATCATGTCTGTAGCCGGTTACATTCTAGTTGTTTTTACCCTTTACGCAGTATTGCTCTGTCTTTTGATAGACCTCATCCGTTTGCTGAACCATTTTATGCATTTCCTTCCCGAAGATAAGCCTTATGCCCGGATTCTTGGTCCCACCTGCTTGATAATAATTAGCTTGCTGGTGGGGTACGGATTCTGGAACGCCCGCACTACGGTGGTCACAAGCTATGATATATATATTGACAAGCCTGCCGGGGAAATGAAGCAGCTGCGGGCGGTGGTGGTAAGCGATATACATGCCGGAATGATCATACACAATGGCCGTTTGATGGTACTGGCGGATGAAATCAATGCTCTTAATCCCGATATAGTTCTTATTCCTGGCGATATACTGGATCTCCAGCTGTCCAGGCTTGCCGAAGAAAACGTTGCTTCGGCATTCGCCAGAATAAAATCCAGGTATGGCACCTATGCCTCCCCTGGCAACCACGATCATATTGACGGCAATGATGGCGGCTCGGTGATGGAATACCTGAAGCAGGGCAATATCCAAATGCTGGTTGACCAGGCGGTGCTGATCGACAATAGCTTTTATATTGTGGGACGAGCTGATGGGCGCGGATTCACCAGCGACGAGGGAGGAACTTCCCTGGCGGGGGTTTTAGAGGGCCTGGACCTATCACTGCCAACACTGGTTATGGACCACAAACCAACTCGCTACGCGGAGGAACAAGGCCAGGGCGTCGACCTGGTAATATCGGGGCACACCCATGCTGGTCAGTTCTGGCCGGTCAACCTGGTCACCGACCAGATGTACGTTAATGACTATGGCTTGTACCAGGATGGCAGCTTCAATGCTATTGTCACTTCGGGCTGGGGAACCTGGGGTCCTCCCCTGCGCATTGGCAGCCATTCAGAGATTGCCTTGATAACGGTGCATTTTTCACCGGCTTCAGAATAGCGCCGTTCTCTTAAATCTCCAGGTCCAATTCCATCCAGAACTCAACCTCACCGGGGTGATTTAACACTCCGCAAGCATTGTTCTGGGCTTCTTGAATGGCTTTAACGATGGCCAGGCCCAGTCCGCTTCCACCATAATCCCGGCTTCGGGCCGCATCCACTTTGTAAAAGCTTTTCCACAGGTCGTCCAGCAAATCATCCTGAATCGGCGGTCCGGTGTTAATAACCGACACTCGCACTTTACTATTGCCGGCACAAACGGACCAGCGAAGTACAATTTTGCTCTGCTCGTCTACGTGATGTATGGCATTGATCAGGTAATTATTCAGCACCTGTTCAGTCATAAAGGCATCTGCTCTTACTTTCAATCCGTCTGGGCCATCCAGAACCGCGATCAAATTCTTTTGGCTTAACTGCATATCACTTTTTCTAATCAGCCCGTTTACCATTTCCGCAATATCAAAAACCGTATATTCGGGTTCAGTTCCTCCTGATTCGATCTGTGCCAGGTCGAGCAGCTGCCTGACCAGCGTGTTCATTTTCACGGTTTCATCCAAAATGACATCGCAGTAATAGCTTCTATCCTCATCGCTATTGACGTTGTCAATCAATCCTTCCGCATAACCCTGAACCAGGGCCAGAGGCGATTTCAGCTCATGAGATACGTTGGCAATGAAATCTCGACGAGTCTGGTCCAGCTTGCGTTCCTTGTCAATATCCTCCTGCAACTGGCGGTTGGCGTTCTGCAAGTCGCTAATCGATTGCTTGAGCTGATCCGACAAAGAGTTCAGGCTGGCTCCCAGCTCGGATATTTCATCCTGGCCATTGGTGACAAATTTTTGTTCAAAATCAAGATGCGCCATGCTCTGTGCAAGGCGATTGAGCTCCTGTATAGGCCTGGTGAAGCGTCCAGATGCATAAGCCGTTATCAGCAGGCCAGCTGCGAGTATCACCAGACCGGCCAGCATGAAAAAATCACTGGCGATAGCCGCATTATCTTCAATTGACACCATTGACAGGCTAATCAATACATAGTCGCTATCCCCCAGCTTTCCAGCCAGGTGCAATGTGGCCTGCCCGTCTTCGGGTTCATAGGTTTTAGTTATAAATTCATCCTGATCACTCAATAAGTCGGCATTATCTCGTATCAAATCCGGCAGGGGATGGTCATGTCCTGGAATTGGCACTGGCGAATTATTCATGCCTGGTGCGCTGGGCTGCTTGCCGCCTGGCGGGTTGGCATTATCCCCCGGAGAATTTTCGGGCGCATTGCCCTGGTAATCGGGGGAAGATTTATCGCCAACAGCCAGATTTCCAATATCCGCGGGCGGAGTCAGGCTGCCGTTCTGCTGCGAGTTATTATCCAGCTTGGAGGAACTGCTGTATTTAACATTGAACCCGGAATCCTCGATGGAAATATGCAAACCTTGTATAGACTCCAAATACTGCAGCTCATAAATTATTGCCTGGGGATCACCCTGATAATAATTGTTAAGCTGATCGTAGGCATCCACCAGAACAATTTTTTTCTTGTATTCATAGTAATCATCCAGAAGTGTTTCATTAAGCAGCCAGAATACGGCCATATAAAATATGGTCAGGCCCGCTAATAACAACAATAACTTCATTCGTATAGATAGATTCATCATTCTACCTCAAAGCGATAACCAAAGCCTCGGACGGTTTGAATGTAGTCCCTGGGTTCGCCCAGCTTGCTGCGTAGCCGCTTGATATGCGTGTCCACAGTGCGGCTGTCTCCGAAATAATCATATTGCCAGACAGCATTAAGTATTTGCTCACGGGAAAGGGCCAACCCGGCATTGTCCACCAGGTATGCCAGCAGCTCGTATTCTTTTGGGGTGAGCGGAAGAGTTTCTCCATCCATGCACACGGTTCTGCTGTCCTCATTAATCTCCAGATCGCGGCAATTCAGAACTCGCTTGCCTCCATCAGACGAACGCCTGATCAGAGCCTGCACCCGTGCCACCAGTATATTAGGGCTGAACGGCTTGCTGATATATTCGTCCGCTCCCAGTTCAAAACCAAACAATTCATCACGCTCTTCACCGCGGGCTGTAAGCATTACTATGGGCAGGGCTGCCTTATGGGATCTTATTTCGCGGCAAACTGCCCATCCATCGTACTCGGGCATCATAACATCAAGGATCACCAGGCTAATATCCGGCTGTTCCGTGAATATCTCAATCGCTTCGCGCCCATTGCAGGCCTCGATAACCTGATATCCTGCTCTTTTCAGATAATCGCCGACCAGTTTGCGCATCCGGGCTTCGTCATCGGCCAGCAATATTTTTTGATTGCTCATAGCTGCTTCCTTTTCAATAATTCAAATGTCACCTGGTCGAACACTCTATTGGAGAAATCTGCCCCTGCTTCAGAATAGCATCTGCCCTCTAGCTGGTAAAGGCCGCTCTGTATTTACGAGCACCATCCAGCCCGCCGGTGGCAAAGCGGCGGGCTGGATGACCGAAGGGTCAGAAACATTATATTAACTGATGATTCAGTTTACAGCCAACTACTGGCCTTGATTTATACCCGTAATGGCATTCGGTCCGTTCGGTCCGCCAGGACCTCCATGACCATGAGGCATGGCTTGCATTATCGCCTGAACCTGGGCTTCAGTAATAATGTTCTGGTCGACTAATTCCTGCAGCGGGCTAACCTGCTCTGGCCTTTCCTGACCAGTAACCTCGGCTGTTGCATTGCCTGGAGCTTCGGGGCGGTTGGCTTCCATGTAGGCGTTCAAGGCGTCAACATCAGCCTGGGTCATGGTGCCATCAGCAACCAGGGCGGTCATGGTTTCGCTCATGGCTGTTTCTCGGTCTGTGCCCTGGCCGGGTTCGCCCTGGGCTGCCATGATGGCATCAGCTTGAACCTGGGTGATGATGCCGTCAGTGACTGCTTGCGCAAACGGCGAGCCGTGCTCAGGGCGGGCGCTGTCAGCGTTAGTTCCGGTGGTGCCGCTGTCAGCTGGTGCTGGCGGCTGCTGTGCTTGCAGGTAAGCGATAACCTGGTCTGCTTGGGCCTGCGTAATTACGCTATCGCTTACCAGGGTGGCCAGGGCCGCTTGCATCGACTCCTGCCGGTCAGCTCCCATGTCGGCAGGAGGCCCGCCCCGATCCTGTCCTTTAACCTGATCAACAACGCTGGCCGCTCCCTGCGCCAGGTCACTGACACCAGCATCGGCTTGATAAGCCATGGCCATACTGGAGCTTCCCACCAGCAGCATCGCGGCCAATCCCAGTGCTTGCAATTTCTTTTTCATGATCTCTCCTCCTCTTTCACATTTAATATTGATAGGATGTTTATTTGCGTCTTGCTTCCATGTCATAATACGGCCCCAAAATGACACCCCGGTGACAGCATTGTGAACATTTGGTGAACACTCAGACCTGGCACATCAAAAACGGCGCCCCCTGCATTTTATGCCGGGAGCGCCGTCAACATTATTCTCTGCGAAACTTTAATTTATTTGATAACCGGGGATGTCAGATTACATCCATTCGTCGGCCCCCAGGTCGAACGCTTCTCCCTGTGGCCGCTCTGTACCATCAATATCATCGGCAATTTCGCTCAAGGACTGGCCCTGGTCTACAATTCGTGCAATTAAAGCATTCAAATGAAGATCGCCAGCGTAAGGGTCCATAAACCAGCTTGCCTCTGCCATTTCCAGGTTGTTTTCAGTAATAGCGCTGGCGCCGTCTCTTTCAGCGATAATCCCGCTGCAAAGATTATTGGCAATCACAATGCCACTACTCTCGGGAAATCGATATTCAATCGAATTATCATAGTTTTCGGTCCAAATTGTGTTATTTAACACCTGTGCTCCATCGGCGCTTTCCAGCCCGATACCTACATCCCGGCTGGTATAAATCATGTTGTTGCTAATCCGTCCACCGTGATGCCCCCGGTCTCCCAGGCCAAAACCTATGCCCCGGTCGCAATTAATAATCACGTTCTTTTCAACCACAGTATCACTGGAGCCCGACCAGAAATGAACCGCATGTTCAGCCAGGTCTTCTTCAGGACTGCGGATGTCCTTAAAACGATTTCCCCTGATTATCCATCCTGACGCCTGGTGGGCATCCACCCCGCCAATATACCACTTCGGACCAACGCCATCTGTGTATTCGAACAAGCAGTCTTCAATCACACCCTGGTCTGAACCAGCTGGATTGCCTTCCTCGTACGAAATCTTCAGCATCTGCTCCCCGGTGTTAAAAAAGCGGACATTTTCGAAGTGCGGCTGGTCGGCGTCTGCCTCTCCATGCACCTGCACGGCATGAGTCTCAACATCGCCTATGGAAAGATCTTTCAAGTAAAAATCGTCGCCTTCCACTCCAAATATCTGGTAACTGGGGCCGTGGATAACCACATCATTGCGGTCCCCCGTAGCTCCCACCACGCTTACTCCCGCGGCCGTAACATAAAGCATATCCTCCAGGGCATAATCCCCTTCGGCTACCAGTATCCTAGTATCTCCGCGCTGATTGGCCGCTTCCACCGCATTCCTCAAATCATCAACATTGAAAACTTCGATGGTGGAACCAAAGCTATCCTCTTCGCCTGGCGATTCAGCCGGTATCAAGCCGGAAAATATCTCCACACAATATTCTGTGGGATTCCAGCGCACACTATCCCCGAGCGCTTCAGCGGCATAGCGTATGGGCAGGTAAACATGGCCGTCCTGAACCGCAGGAATGGTATCCATTGATAGAACCTCCCCATCCACCGAATATTCCTCGGAATCCATTGTGAAGACTATGGCGGTGCCATCACGGTCTACGGTCACCGTTCGATTGGCATCATCCCAGCTGACCTCGGCACCCATCTGCTCCAGAACCGTCCGGAAAGGAACCAGTACCCGGCTCTGCTCATCGGCATAGGGTGCCTGTTCCTCAAAAACCACCGGGGTCCCATCAACTTCAACTCCGATTCTGTCTGCCGCAAACACCGGAAAAATAATCAACATGGATAACAGGCTTACCAACAAGGATTTCACTATTCGCATGCCAGAAATCTCCTTTCATGCTTCTATATATTTCCTTAACGGAATTTGCTGCAAACGTGCGGTAAATGGCGCGGCCGGTGATTGTTCAGGCTATGTGCTGCTTAATAAACGCGCTGATCTTATCCATAGCTTCTGCAGCCTCTGGGAATAACGGAGCCATAGCCGGATAGCAGTGAAATAAGCCTTCTCCCACAATCAGTCTTACGTCCACGCCAGCATCATCGGCCTTGTCGGCAAAGCGGGCTGCATCATCGCGCAGGGTTTCGTCCCCGGCTGCGAATAGGAGCAAAGGGGGCAATCCGTGCAAATCGCCGAACAGTGGTGAAATATAGGGATTAGTAACATCTTCGCCACCAGCATAATGGCGTCCGCAAGCCAGGCCCATGCCTGGCGGGGATAAGCATTTTTTTATATTAGCTAGATATGATTTGCCGCTGCAGGTGAAATCGGTGACTGGAGAATAGGCCACAGCGCCTGCGGGGAGCGGCAATCCCCGATCGCGGAGGGCCAGCAGGCTTGCCAGCAACAGCCCGCCGCCAGCCGAATCGCCAATGAAAACTATATGCTGCGGTTCCAAACCCTGGTCCAGCATGTACTGATAGGCAGCCAGGGCATCATCCAGAGCTGCCGGGAATGGATTTTCCGGAGCCAGGCGATATTCGAAAAGCAGCGCTGGAACACGGCTGGCCAGAACGAACTTTGCCACTATACCGCGGTGCGCCTTGCAAGTCCCAGAAATGTACCCGCCACCGTGGAAATACAGCATGGCTTGTTCCTGCTGTTCGCCTGCCATCCTGATCCATTCGGCCGGCATACTGCCTATTTCAAGAGGCTCCACTTGCACGTTGCCGGGCAGCCTGCCGAATTTCCCGGCGCCCGCTTCTACGCTTTCCCTGAACTTGAGTACAGACTCATATTTGGACCAGTCAACATCCTGGTCTTTGCCTTTTAATTTTACTAGATTGCGGTTGCGCATTAAAAAAGCAATCAACCGGCTGCGCAAGCTGGGCATTTGCTACTCCTCCTATCAAATTCAACCCCTATTACATATCCATTATAATTCAACTACAACTAAAAGATTTTTACCAGCACCCTTGACTCTCCCCCCGGAGGAGATCTTACTATGTTATTACAAGCTTGTGAAATGTATATATGGAGGGCGCCCCATGTTTAAAATTGGTGATTTTTCGAAACTCAGCCAGGTTACTATTAAAGCCTTGCGGCTCTACGACGAATTGAATTTACTGAAACCGGCCCGTATCGATCCTGAAAGCGGGTACCGCTATTATTCGGCCGAACAAATCAGCCGCCTCAACCAGATTCTGGTACTAAAGAACCTGGGGTTCACTCTGGAGCAGGCAGCAGTTATGCTTAACGGCGGCATTAGAACCGATCAGTTCCGGGAAATGCTGCTGGCCCGGCGTAAACAGCTCGAAGAAAACGTGCGATTCGAACAGGAACGCTTGCTGCTGGTGGAAGCCCGGCTGCGTCAGATTGAAAATGAAGGAGGAGAACTCATGTCACAAAATGAAGTGGTCATCAAGAGCGTGGAGCCGATCAGAGTGTATTCGTTGCGCGATGTTATACCAACCTTTTCAGCAGTTGGCGGACTGTTTCACCGTCTGTATGAAGATATAACTGCTGCAGGCGCTAAAATGGCCGGACCAGGAATACAGATCTACCATGAAAGCGAATACAAGGATCACGATATTGATGTTGAAGCAGCGTTTCCGGTCACCGGAGGCAGCAAGCTGGCTCTGCATGAACTGCCTGGCATTGCTAAAGCTGCGTGCCTTATCCACAACGGCAGCTACGAAATGCTGCATGCATCCTATGCACTAATCGGCAAATGGATCGAGGATAACGGATATTCTATCTGCGGAAACAGCCGCGAAGTCTACTTGAAAACAGACGACCAGGCCAGCGATCAGTCAGAGTATGTTACCGAGATTCAGATTCCGGTAGAAAAATTGTAGCAAATTGGAGAGGGAGCAGCCTGGCTGCCCCCTCTTTGTGTGTTCATCGAGTCAGTCCGACAACCTCATCCGTTCAATTCCTTGCTCAAGGCCTGGACCTCTTCATTCTCCAGGTATTCATCGTAGGTGCACATGCGATCGATGATTCCCCGTGGGGTTATCTCTATGATCCGATTGGCCACAGTCTGCAAAAGCTCATGGTCATGGGATATAAGGAAAAGGCTTTCCGGGAATGAGGTCAATCCACGATTCAGCGCAGTGATGGCTTCCAGGTCCAGGTGGTTGGTGGGCTCGTCCAGAAGCAGCACATTGGCTCCGGACATCATCATCCGGGCCAGCATGCAGCGCACCCGCTCCCCGCCTGATAAAACATTGGCGCCCTTCTGCGACTCTTCACCGGAAAAAAGCATCCGCCCCAGGAAACCGCGAATAAATGTCTCTTCCTGGTTGGGGGAATATTGGCGCAGCCAGTCTACCAGGTTGTGTCTGCTACTAAAATACTCTGCATTCTCCTTGGGAAAATAGGCACGGCTGGTGGTCTGCCCCCACAGGATTTCGCCGCTGTCCGCCCCCATCTCGCCGCTCAGGATCTGCATAAAAACCGTCCGGATCAGCTCATCCGGCCCGACCAGGGCAATCTTGTCGCCCCGATGAACTGCCAGGTTCAGGTCATTTATCAACACCTGGCCATCAATGCTTTTATTCATGTCCTTTATGGTCAGGACATTGACACTGGACTCCCGCTCCGGCTTGAAATGAATCCAGGGCAGGCGCCGCGACGATGGTTTGATATCATCCGGGGTCAGCTTATCCAACTGGCGTTTGCGCGAGGTTGCCTGCTTGGATTTGGAAGCATTGGCGCTGAATCTCTGAATAAATTCCTGCAGCTCTTTAATCTTGGCCTCGGTTTTTTTATTGGCGTCCTTGGCCTGCTGCAAAGCCAGCTGGCTGGATTCCAGCCAGAAATCATAATTGCCTACATAGAGCTGAATTTTACCAAAATCGATATCGGCAATATGAGTGCAAACCTGGTTCAAAAAGTGGCGGTCATGAGAAACCACAATTACCGTGGAGTCCACTTCGCTCAAGAAGTCTTCCAGCCAGGAAATCGACTTAATATCCAGATGATTGGTGGGTTCATCCAGCAGCAGGATGTCGGGATGCCCGAACAGTGCCTGAGCAAGCAGCACCTTCACCTTTTCAACTCCGTTTAATTCTGACATTTTGGTATGGTGCATGCTTTCTGGTATACCCAGGCCATTCAGCAAAGATGCAGCTTCAGACTCCGCCTCCCAGCCGTTCAGATCCCCGAATTCGCCTTCCAATTCGGCTGCTTTGAGACCGTCTTCTTCGTTAAAATCAGCCTTGGCATAAATGGCCTCTTTCTCTTCCATGATGGCAAATAGGCGGGTATGCCCCTTCAGCACCGTCTGGATGACCTCAAATTCATCGAATTCGAAGTGATCCTGTTTAAGCACCGACATTCTGAGCCGGGGTGGAATTATTACCTCACCCGTGGTGGCTTCGCATTCCCCGGAAAGAATCTTCAGAAAAGTCGATTTTCCAGAACCATTGGCCCCGATAAGACCGTAACAGTTTCCAGGGGTGAACTTGATATTGACATCCTCAAAAAGTGGACGCGATGAAAAACGTAAAGATAACGAACTGGTTGTAATCATTAATGAACTGCTTTCTATAATAAATTTGAACCTTCCAATGATAACACATTAAACAAGGGCAAACAATACTGGTCCTCCATGCCGCAGCGGTTTGACTAAAAATTGCAGCTCAATACAAATGCTTGCGCCGTCATGCTTTTCGCCGGCATTTTACAATGCCCTTGCAGCAGCTGGCGATTTGCAGATACAATTGAGTAAAGACTGTAATCACTTCTGGTTGTACGCTGCCATCCTGACTGCAATGCTTTTCACCTTACTTGATTTGAAAGGAGAATATTTCATGACTAGATGGCTGATTCACTGGGCGCTAAGCGTAGCCGCAATCATTTTAACCGCTTTCCTGATCCCGGGTTTTGACGTGGCCAGTACGGGAGTAGCAGTAATCGCATCCATTGTCCTGGCAATATTGAATACGCTGGTCAGGCCCATCATTAAGCTGATAACCTTGCCCATCAACATCCTGACCCTGGGATTGTTTACCCTGATCATCAACGGTTTTATGGTTTGGCTGACCAGCCAGGCCGTATCCGGATTCGTTGTAAGCGGCTTCTGGAACGCTGTGCTGGTCGCTATTGTGCTTTCCATTTTCGGGTTAATTATTAACTGGCTGGCTGGTAAAAAAGACGAAGAAGACTAGTAAAAGCTTATTATTGCAGCTTTTGAAACCTGCTTAGTGCGCTTTGCTTTTTGCCAGATTCACTATCTGGCTGACGGTTTCTTCGCAGGTGTTATAGACGGGGGGATAGTTCTCCGGTGTGCGGTATAGAAAATCGCCCAGATTGGTGGTCACTAGAACTGCATAACCGCGGGCGGGATACATTTTTACTACACAGGTATTCAGGCCGTTTGAGCCTGAATGCCCATAAACGGGTTCACCATCAGTACCGTTCTGCAGCATCCATCCGTGTGCATATTCGGGATTAGCTGTGCTTGGATTTACTAGCATATGGTAGCTTTGCGGTTTCAGCAAGGCTGGCTTGCCCTGAATCCCTCTCATCTGGTCGATGACGAATTTGCCCCAGCTCTCCAGGGACAGGTGAACATATCCACAGGGCCCGGCAAACATGGCATATGGATCACCAAAGGGACCATTGCTGCGAGCGGCTTGCCTTTCCATGTCATGAGGCCAGGGCTGGTCGATTTTGCCCGGAGTGCCGGTTCCTGCATAACTAACTTCATCTATGCCCAGAGGTTTGAATACCAGTTCAGTCATCAGGTCCTCCCATTTGGATTTCCGGGCCTGTTCCGCCATCGCGGCCGCCACAATATAACCGAAATTTGAATACGTATAGCCCTGACCAGGCGGGTATTCCAGATAGACATCGGCTGCCTGCCTGGCAGCCAGCTGTCTGCAACTGGCCGCATCCAGGCCCAGGGTAAAATCCCTTTCAAACTGGGAAGAATCTACATCACGCGGAAAACCGGCCGTATGGCTGAGCAGCATGTCAATATCTATAGTGGCGTGCTCCGCATCCATGTACTGCCGGTATTGCGGAAAAGCCTCATCCATATTCAAATTCCAGCGCAAATCGCCCTTCTCAATAAGATAGGCAATCATAGTGGCAGTCATCGCCTTGGTGCAGGAGCCCATGTGCCACATATCCCCACTGGAAACCGGAGTGTCGTCATCAATTTTACGATGCCCGCTGACCGCTAATTCAATCCGGCCGTCATCCCAAACAATTGCGCCGCCCATGGCCGGCAAAACTCCTGCCTGGCATTGAGCGTCCAGAACACTTTTAATCGCTGGCGATTCGCTGACCTGGGTTTTAATCGCCACATCATCACGGGCTATTCCAGCTAATGCGCTGGTATCCGGTTCGGGCGGCAGGGAGATGGACAGGGTCTGATTGGCCTTGTCCCAGTCAATATCAGCCCCCAGAGCTCCAAAACAGATGTCCACCGGCACAACCAGCTCTCCATCAACCATTTCCGAGGAGACATCCATAACATTTTCGATGGTGTCATAAGTATAATAGTTGCTGTTGGCGTAAAACGATGCATTATGCTCCTGGTAGACTACATACAATATTTTGTACACGCTGTCCCAGCAGGTTTGAACCCCCAGGCTTTCCATTGCGGGACGCGCTGCCATCATCAGCCGGCCGTTTTTTTCGTACAGCTGACTGGCGGGAATCGTGCTTTCCTGGCCATTTAAAACCAATTTGCAGCTATTGGCAGGAGCGGTAGCGGAAGAGCGGGGCGAGTTGCTGGATGCGTTGTTTCCAATTGTACATCCGGCCAGAGGGGAAATGATCAGCATGAAGAGCATGGCTATCACTGTCAGCGATGAGGGAACAGCATTACGGCCTTTGCCGGACATATAAAACATCAGGCACAACCTCGCTTTCGATCAGCCCATCAGGTAGCGGTACATCATCCAGTAATGACAGAAACTGCCTGCCAGTACAAACAGGTGGAAGATTTCATGGAATCCAAAACCTTCAAGGAAATTGAGTATAGGCCACCGGGTTGCATAGATCACGGCCCCAATTATATATACAACCCCGCCTGCAACCAGCCAGGCCAGGGCTCCGGCTGGCATCAAATCTAGCAGTACCGGAATAAATGCCGCTATGAAAGCCCCCATCAGCACATAGAACAGGGTTGATAGCCAGCGGGGCGCGTCAAACCAGAATAGAGTCAAGGCCAGGCCGATCATGGCCACAATCCAAACTCCCACCAGCAGAGAATAACCCAGGACCCCATTTAAAATAATCAAGCAAACCGGAGTATAAGTTCCAGCTATTAGAATATAGATCATCATGTGGTCAATGCGCCTCATGATCGCTACGCCTTTCTCCGACAGGGGCAGCAAATGGTAGAGCGTACTGGCGCAATAAAGCAATATCAGGCTGGCTCCGTAGATGGAAAAAGCCACGATCTGAACAGTGGAATCAACCCTGGAGGCGCCTATAATTAAAAAAATCATCCCCGGTATGGACAGCAGCATGCCTCCCAGGTGAGTCAGCCCGCTGACCGGGTCTCGCAATTTTTTGATCATTATCAATACTATCCTTCCATGCTTCACCAAAGAGGTGTCTTTCTATTTTATCACAGGCCAGCCTGATTCAGGCGAGTGCGTTTGTTACCCGGCGCAGATAATTGATCATTCCGTCTCCCTCTATGCTTATGACTTCCCCTGGTAAAACCAACCGTCTGTATATGATTCATATGGTAATTATTTTGCCCGGCCGGCTAGAGCATGCCCCGGCAAAGGGCCTGCTGATAGCATAGAAATGTAGCGGTCACATCATAGCGGGCATCGTGGGAGCGTATATCGGCCCGGCCGAACAAGCGGCCGCTTTCTGCCAGAATGCTGGATGAAGAAACATTTAAAAACGCGACGAGTTCATCCAGGCGGGGAGCCTTGGACCGCCCGCGCAGATCCCGCAGGCTGCAGTGCTTTCTCATTCCCTCCATGGTGCAGGTGATATCTCCCGGTTTCCACTGAAATCCACAGCGATTTAGCTCCACGGTCAGAAAGCGGCAGTCGAATCCGGCATTATGAGCCACCAGACGTTCCATATTTCCTATATCGCGTACTATCTCCCCCGCATAATGCTGAAAAAGCCTGCCTTGAGACAGCTTGCGCAGCATAGGGGCTGAAAATCCGTGAACATTCCGGGCAGCTGCCGGCATTGATTCAACCGTGAAAAAGAAATTTTTCCCCGCCAGCTGCTCTCCATCCTGGACAATGTATGACAGCTGGCAGATCTGGCCGGGCGAAAATCCGGTGGTTTCAGTATCCAGAAAAATTGTTCGGGTTTTATCAGGCATCTTATTTAAGCTCCCAATGCATTCCATAATTTATTGAGTAAACCTAAAAACAAGCCGCTTCATAGCCAGGCTCTTTTATCCTAAAAATAACATGATTAAGTGGCTTCATCAAGCAGTGTCCAGCCTGCTTTAAGACCATGAAAAATCATCCGATTGGAATTGAGTATACCAGCTGGCCGAGCGGCACATTCTATGATATTCTTTTTATAGTAAAATTAATGCCCAATCATTATCAACAACAGGAGAAAGCCGATGCGCAAGCTGCAACTGGCCAGATAAATTAAAATCGCACAGTTCCAACCGAACCGGATTCTGTTTCGTTTGAGGATGTTGTGCAAAAATGCCAGCGGCACTTGCTCATATAGAAATTCTATCCGTATCATCAGATCGCAGGATGCATCAGGGTTACGGATTGAACCAAAGCATACCCTCCAGGCAGCTTTCAGGTTGCAGGTGAGCTGGCACTCACTTGCAGCCTTTTATTTTTGGAGGTGGTCTTATGTCTTTACTAATCAGGTGCAGAGGCATTGGCAAGAGCTTTGGAGAGCGCCAGGTTTTGCGCGGCATCGACTGGGAGATCTGCTCCGGCGAGCGGATCGGCCTGGTGGGGCGCAATGGGAGCGGAAAAAGCACATTATCTGGTATTCTGGCAGGAATAATCGAGCCTGACCCGGGCGAAATCAGTTATTATCCACCAAATCTTAGTCTGAACTTATTAAACCAGGATGGGAGAGCGTTAACCGACGATTCTTTCCTGGATACATCTGGATCCGTTTTGACGGTCAACCCAATCGGCCGGCTGGCCGGCGAATTGAGACTAAAGCACGTTATTGCGGAAACACCCAGTCCCAGGCAAAATCTTAGCGGAGGAGAACGCATCCGCTTGAGCCTGGCACAAATTTGGGCAAATGAACCTCAGCTTTTAATTCTGGATGAACCTACCAATAACCTGGATATAGAAGGCATGGAATGGCTTGCGGGCGAAATAGCCCGGCTGCCAGCAGCCGTTATCATCATTTCCCATGATCGCCGTTTCCTGGACCAGACAGTAACCTGGATCGTCGAATTGCAGGAAGGGCACCTTACCATATACAGAGGGAACTACAGCTTCTATCGGGAAGAAAAGCAGCGGCTATACCAGAGCCGTATGCATGCTTATGAAGCCCAGGCCAGAGAAAGCCGGCGCCTGGAAATGATGATCACTCAGCTGAAAGGATGGTCGGAAAAAGCTCACCGCGAATCACGAAAAAAAGGCCTGAAAAGCGGGAATCGCATGGGCGGCAAAGAGTATTACCGCGCTAAAGCGAAAAAGCGGGATAAGGCAATTAAGTCACAGATACGGCATCTGGAAAAAATGCGCAGCGAAGGCCCGCAACGACCGGCTGGCGAGACTGCTGTCCGTTTCCGTTCAGCAGCCAGCAGCCCGGGCGGAAAACGTTTGCTGGAGGTCCAGAATCTGGCCAGGTCATTTGATGACCGCGTAATTTTCAGTAAAAGCGATTTCTGGATCAATCGCGGCGAAAAGGCAGCTTTAATAGGTCCAAACGGCTGCGGCAAGAGCACCCTGTTAAAAATGATCATGGGGCTGGAACCCTTGACCGAAGGTGATATTTTCTTAAGCCCGGGCGCAACAGTTGCCTATGTGGCCCAGGATGCGCCACTAGAGGAATTGCCCTCTCTGCGCAACCGGCTGGCCAAAGCCGACCGGCATACCCTGGGTAAAATATGCACGCTCATGGCTAATCTGGGTCTCGATTATTCTGCTCTGGCAAGATCCTCGACATGTTTGAGCCATGGCGAAAAAATGAAAATGGAAATCGCCCTGGCCTTATACGAGAACCCCGACTTAATCGTCCTGGATGAACCCGGAAATCATCTGGATTTGTTCAGCCTTGAAAGCCTGGAAAAGAGCTTGCAAAACTACCCGGGCACCCTTCTGCTGGTTTCCCACGACCGTTTTCTGGTACAAGCGGTCTGCGACTGCCTGCTTGTTTTTGAAGATGGCTGTATCATTCGACGCGAGGGAAGAGTGGAAGATTATCAAGCCAGGCTGAGTGAAGCCAGTTCGGCGGCTATGAAAAATGCAAACACAACCAATTTGAAGGAGCAAGCCATGCTGCTGGACACGCAGATCGCCTGCGTACTGGGTCAGCTCTCAACCATCAAGCCAAATGATTCCCGTTATGCCGGTCTTGAAATTCGGTACCAGGATCTCTGCCAGCAGAAAGCCGGCTTGCAGTGACCATGTTTTTGGCAACTATATGCAGAAAGGGACTGGACATGATGACCTTTTTAAAATCATATCCAGCCACTCTTCGAGGCCTTGCAAGCCAAATTCGGATTAGTAACCAGCGGTGAATTTTGTGCGGCATGGCCGTCTATAATCATGAAGATGATTCACAGATAGCATTCATCTGATCAAAATGTGATAATTAGTTTCATAAGACAGGATTGGAGGATTAATACAATGATCATTGCCATACTGGGCGCAGGTCACGGGGGACATGCGATGACTGCCGACCTGACACTGTCAGGTCACGAAGTCCGACTGGCTGCAGTTCCTGAACACGGCGAAAATATCAAGCTTCTGCAAGCATTCGGCGGCATTGTTCTGGAAGGTGTTACCTCCTCCGGCCAGCCCGTTGGATTTGCCCGGCCGGCGATGCTAACTACCGACGTGGCTGCAGCTATTCGGGGAGCCGAAGTCATCCTGGTGGTGGTTCCGGCCTTTGGCCAGGAAACATATATGAAAGCAATAATACAGCACGGAGAAAAGGGGCAAATAGTGGTTTTCAATCCTGGAAAATTCGGTGCGCTGGCCTTTGATAAGATGTGCCGGGAGAATGACCGGGCCGGGGATTTCCTGATCGGGGAGACCCAGTCCCTTATCTATGCTGCTAAAACCAAAGGTATGGGGCATGTGAATATCAAGGCGGTCAAAGATGAACTGCCCTTCGCCGCTTTGCCCTCCTGCCGCACTGCCGAAGCGCTGTGGAAGCTCACTGATATCTATCCCCAATTCTCGCCGGCTTTCAACGTTCTGCAGACCAGCATCGACGCCCCGGGACTGATAATTCATCCCATCTCCACACTGATGAATATGAGCCGCATTGAGCAAATGGGGCCTTATCGCAACTCCCATTACGACATAACACCCGGAGTAGCACGGATCATGGATGCCGTGGACCGTGAGCGCATGTCCATCGCCGGCCATATCTGCCGGGAAACCTACTCATTCATTGACACCATGTATGTCATGTACAAGGTAAAAGGCGAATCAGTTTACGATACGATGTACCAGGTAAGCGCTCACAACGTGCAGATGGCCCCGGAAAACCTTCACCACCGCTATATCACCGAGGATATTCCTTTTGGCCTGGTGACAGTGGCCACGATTGGCCGGATGCTTAATGAACCAACCCCGGGCATGGATGCCATCATCAACATCGCCTGCATGGCCAACGATGTGGATTACTGGGAGACGGGACGTTCTGCCGCCAGCCTGGGCATCAATAACATGAACCTGGAGGACCTGGTTCGTTATGTAACCAGGGGAGATGGAAAGTAAAGAACAGACCTCAAGAAACTGGCTTGATTGGAGCTCCCGCCGTGTTCGTCAAGCTTTTCGGGCGGAGGAGGCCAGCCTGGAACAGACCAGAGCGGCGATGCAGCAGACAAATCCTGCAATATATGCATATTCAAAACCGCGAGCCAGAAAATCATCGGGTATAGCAGTTAATGAATGTGAATAGCCATCCGCATAGTCGCCCAGGCCCAGCGAGAATACCAGCTCGAACAGTGCCAGACCGACAATCAGGCCAATCCGCATCAGCATCCGGTACAAGGCTGCCACCTGGCCTTCCTGGCCAGGTGGGGCCATGCTCATGACCACATTGTTATTGGAAGTGGTAAACCCTCCGAAGGTGAATGCCTGCATAACCAGAAACACGACTACTGGCCATGACTCATGCAAGCCCAGGGTCAGAGCGAAAAATAAGGCAGCGGTTGATCCTATGCCCATACTGACCGTGCATATAAGCCTGGAGTCAACGCGTTTGGACAGGAATCCTGCCGCCGGGCCGATTACCATGTACAAAAGAGGATAGGTCATAAAGACCAGGCCGGCTTCGGCAGAAGAATAACCCAGAAAATTGGTCATATAAAAGGGTATTAGAAAATTAGTGCCGCTCATAAACATATAGGCTAAAATGCTGGCCGCATTGCCATAGCTTAGTTCAGGCCGGGAAAGCAGCTCCAAATCAAGGAGCGGTTCCTGGGTACGCCTTTCATGAATAACAAACCAGACAGCCAGGATCAGGGAGGCCATGAGGCCGCCTAGCACGACGGGAGAGGTCCAGCCCAGCTCATCGCTGTTGCCAAGGGCCGCCACAAAGGCCATCAAGGCCATCATGCTGATCAACGCTCCATTGTAATCAAACTGCTTCCGAATCTCCTTCAAGCCTTTGCCAGCCGCACCGGGTATCGCCCGCCAGCACACCAGCGCCCCGATCAGCGCAAAGGGAACATTCACCAGGAACACTCCCTGCCAGGAAAACCAGGCATTGATAATCCCGCCGATAGATGTGCCGACCGTCATACCCAGAGCCGTGAATATGGCCATAATGCCAAATGCCGGCCCGCGTTCCTCCGCCGGATAGTAAGCTGCGATCAGGGCAGGGGTCAGAGCATACAAAATCGAGGCCGCGATTCCCTGTACGAAACGCATTCCCACCAGCAAATAAAAGAACGGGCACAGGCCGCAGAGCAGAGAAGCCAGGGCAAAAAAGACGAAGCCGACGACAAACATGCGGCGCAGGCCGAAGCTGTCACCAACCCGGCCGACGATCAACAGCAGGCCAGTCGTGGACAATTGAAAGGCTTGAACAACAAAGGTAACCTGCCCGGTGCTCACCGCAAAATAATTGGAAATTTCGGGCAGAGATATATTGACGATATATGTATTTACATTGACCATAAACGAGGCAAAGGCAGCGCAGAAAAGAATCCAGCGCAGCTGGCCCTTTGAAAATGCTTTGCTATCGGCTTCCATCTCGAGTTGTTGCGGCACTATCTTTCCCCTCGCAATTGTCTTACCCGGAAAACCTGGGGTCCACTGATAAAGATATTACCACAAACACTGATATCCCATGCATGAACCTTGGCTCAAAATTATTCTGGCTTACGGCTCGATAAGAATTCTACCACTTTTGTCTTATTGCTCCCTTCTGCCAGTAATATATCCATCGGCGGAGTTTTAAAGTGTTAAACCCGGTCATAGAATCTGCTCCAGGTTACGGTTGTCGGTATACTACCTTGTATATTGGCGTCTGCAGGACATCGAAGGCCATAACGGTCAACTCACCGGTGGCGTGCAGGGTCTGATTGGCCAATGCCAGCGGCAGTCCGCTTCTTTCCACCGGAACCTCTTCGATCTTAAGCTGTGACAGATCTTCGGCGACCGAGCCCTGGCTGACCCAGTTACCCATACTCTGCTGATTGGAGCGGGTCCAGCGCTGCAAAGCCGGCAGCATTTCCATGCGATCCAGAACCAGCGTGGGCTGTGGATATGCGACGCAGACAACATTGTCAATATAATCAAGGCCCGGATCGCCGCTATAAAGACGGATCGAGTTCAGATCCGCAACATCGCTCATCCATGCGAAATCAGCCGTTGCCAGCACTCCATTATCCGGTACCGATTTTGCCACCGCTTCAAGCTCCGAATCCTTCCAAAGTTTTTGTTGACGCTCACCGGAGAAACAGCCGACCAGCTTCAAATAAGCTAAAACCTCCCCGCTTCCGTCCAGATCCGCATGCTCAGCGCCGCTATATAAAGAAAAGGCCCCTTCGCTGTTTATATAGTACTGCTGGTATTTGTCGGCAACGATATCCTTGATGAACTCCCGCATTCGGGCCTGGTCTTCGGGCGAAGCGTCCGTCCACAGGTAGCGGATCATAATCCGGGTCCCGCGGTTGGCGGCCAGAGTCCAATCATGCTGCAATTCCAAATCCTGCGGCATGGGCATGGTTAGTTTATCCAGAGTGGTCGTGATTATCTGCGGTACATAACGCAACGGCATGGTATCCGGGTAGATGTCCCGGCCTTCAGAATCCCGGAACATTTTAATGATTTTCTCAGTGGATACCATATCTCCGCCGTCTATCAACTGCCCGTTGTATCTCAGTCGAGGCCCCCAGTAGCCGGTCTGGGGGTCCTGGTTCCGATAAAACCATTGCAGCAGGGCTTGCTGCCACTCCGTATTCAGATCATAAAGCCCGGTGCGGGCCATGTCTTCCTGATAATTATTTATTTCAGCTATGCCTACATACGGAGAACGGAATTGGGAGCCAATCCAGCCCTGGGTGGAAAGGTCATCGAGAAATGCCTCCAACTCGGCCGGAGTGTCGATTTCATCCAGAAAGCGCAAAGGATATTTCAATTGCAGGGGGCGGCCGGTTTTCTGGCAAAGGCCCTCGATATTCTCAATGACATTTTCGGTCGCACCAATATAGGTGAAGAGCGGGTAAGAATCGTCCATAAATGCCCCGGTGCGGGGATTCTGCCGCTCAAGGTAGAAATCCAGCTCCTCGTCCTTACTTTTAAATGTCGGGATCTTGATCAGCCCTTCAGTAGTAGCCAATTGCTCGTGAATGGCGTTGATTCCGTTCAGCGCCTTTATATATTCACCTTTGTCCAGATAATATACGCAGCCTATCATCTTGAACTCGAACTCCGCCATATAGTATCCTTCGGCCTTGCGCTGTTCATTGAGCTTGAAGATCTCCGGTATCGCGGACAGGGTGCGATAAACGCAGATACTGCTTCCGGCCAAAACCACGGCCATCACCACTAGCACAGCAGCCCCAATGCCTTTTCGATTTGTTAAACCCTTGATATTCTTAAAACTCCCCATCGTTACCGAATCCTTTCCTTCCTTAAATTAGTTGAAGCGCTTGTTTTCTTTCATGTTAATCCGGAAGGAGGGGTAATGCATCAAACCGGGGGCAGGGTTTCATCTATCTAAAGTCATGTTTTCAGCATGTATGTAAATTAGCGGGTCAATACCCGCTGGGCTGCCAGAGCCAGCTGAGTGCGGTCACGAAGTTCCAGCTTGGAGAGCAGGCTGCTAACATGGTTCTTAACGGTACCTTCGACGATATAGAGCCGGGCTGCGATCTCGGCATTGGAAAGCCCCTGCCCGATGAGGGCCAGCACCTCCAGCTCGCGCCGGGTTAAATCCCCCAGTCCCGGAACCGTAGAATCACCGGACAAGACTTCGAAAAGTGCCCTGGACTGGCTTCGGGGCTGGTTACCGGACCAGCCCGCGGCCAGGCGTTCAATCACTCGTGCGGTGACTTCCGGATCCAGGTAAGCTCCACCGGAAAACACCGAACGAATACAGCGGCACAGCTCATCCGGAGCGATATCTTTCAGCAAATAGCCCCGGGCACCGCTTTCCAGGCTGTTGAAAATCAGTTCATCCTCGTTGAATGTAGTTAAGATGAGGACCCTGGTTTGCGGCCACCTGCTGAGGATTTCCCGGGTGGCGGTTATACCATCCATTACCGGCATGCGCGAATCCATCAGAATGATGTCTGGTCGCAGAAGGGCACAGCTGTCCACAGCAGCCTGCCCATTGTTACAGATCCCGGCCACTTCGAAATCGTCTTCCATGGAAAGAATGGCCTGCAACCCCTGGCATATCAGGGGCTGATCATCTACGATCATGATGCGGATGCTGCTCACGATATCATCCTCGCTCTCCTATTGTTCCCTCTATTGTAAATCCCTTTCCAACCGCGGAGCCAAAGCTAATCCGACCGCGCATGGCTTCCACCCGCTCGCGGATACCCCGCAGGCCGTTACCCTCCTGGATGAGAGAGGTGCCGAAACCGTTGTCCTGGTAGGAAAAATTAATAGTGCCGTTGTTGCAGCCAATGCGAATTACGACCCGTTCCGCCCCGGCATGACGCAGGGTATTGGTCAGGGCTTCTTGAAATATGCGATATAGATGGAACTGGATCGAAGCCGGCATCTCTGCCAGGGCGGGATCACAGGCGGAGTCCACTTCCATGCCGCTCAAAGCCGCCACATCATGGATCATCTGCTCCAGTCGCACCGGCAAAACGAATTCCGCATGGTTATCGGGGCTTGCTGATACCAGTTCGCGCACCGACTGCATGGCTGCGCGGGCAGTGCGCAGGGCCTGCTCGGACAGGCGATGGCTCTTTTCGGGATCCTGTTCCTGCAGCCTGCGCCCCGCTTCCAGGCTGATAATCAGCCCGGTCAGTTCATGGCCCAGGCTGTCATGCAGTTCAGCGGCCAGGCGACGGCGCTCGGACTCGGCGCTGAAAGCCTCGTTCCAGGCAATGCTGGCCTGGAGCTGCCGGTTTACGAATTTGAGGGTATTGTTCAATTGTTCGTAAACCAACCGCTGTTCACGCTGCCAGCGTTCGCCCAGGATCAGGAGCATCAGGAAAAAAACCAGAGCCGCCTCGGGAAATGATGGCACCTGGAGTTGTCCGTACTGGCGCAGTTCATCAAACACCATCACCCCGGTGTAAGTAAGTAAAGCAAGCGGCATGAAAACCAGCGCCTGGCGCAGGGGCAGAACCGCAATTCCTTCCAGGGCATAGATTAAAAACAGCTTGTCATAGCTGCCCTGCATAGTAATCACCGTGTAAACGGCCGCCAGCCCCAGGCTCAAATAGAGCGAACGGAGGTTGATCCCGGGATCACGATAAATCCTGATACTGCGCCACAGGTCACAGGCCAGGATCGCAGCCGTGATGAGAATCAGCTCGGCGGACAGCTCCATCCGGCTGAAAGCCCGGAAAAATACAATGGAATACAGGACGACCTTGCTGATCATAATGATTATGTATATTGGACCGGTGCTCTGGCGCATGGCATTATCCTCCCGGCTTCCGAATCGCATGCAATTTTCAGTCTGCCATCTTTGAGCATATTATATACCGTTCCAGGACTGATTTTTAGCAGCCAGGCAGAAGCCCGGCATTTTTAGCGCAGAGCAGCCAGGCCAGAGTCTCAATGGTAAAATAATAGAATAGTAATTAAAACCTTGCGAAGGAGGTCTAGGCAGCTTGCGTAAATAGTCTAAAATAGTATAATAGTGTATAGGAGTGATGTTATGAAACTATACACTATGCAAGAAACCAAGAAGCTATTAAACGTAACCCGGATGACGCTGTTGTCCTGGGAGCAAAAAGGTAAGCTCCATCCGGTGAGGACCCCGGGCGGCACCCGGAGGTACAGAGAGGAAGAAATCCACAGCCTGTTAGGCGAAACCACGGAAGAATCCATCGGGCGAGTATATGTCTACTGCCGGGTGTCCACGAAAAAGCAGGAGCAATCCGGCAACCTGCAACGCCAAAAAGAACGTCTGGTTTACCACTGCCACACCAAGGGCTATACGGTTGTTAAAGTGTTTGAGGAAGTGGCCAGCGGGATCAACGAGAACCGCAAAGAGTTGAAGGCCATGTTTGGCAGCCTGGAAAGTGTAGAACGGATCGTGGTTGAGTACCCAGATCGTTTAGCGCGTTTCGGATATCGCTACATTGAAATGTTATGCGCCCTGGCTGGTGTTGAACTGGAAACGGTGGAGAAAAACGCCGTTCAGGAACCGGACAAAGAGATGGTCGAAGACCTGATTGCGATAATCACTTCGTTTTCGGCCAGGCTATACGGAGCAAGGGGCGGCAGAAAAATTAAAAAGTGTTTAAGTGAGTTAGAACGCGAAAGGGGCGCGAATGATGAAAACCACAATTAGGGCAATCGCTATCAACCTTTCGGACGATGACGCAAAGGCAATGGACCAGATGTTAGCGCTGTTTTCCTCGGCTGTGCGCTATTCGTACAAGCGCCTCTTGGAAGGTAAAAAGAAAGCCGACATCCAGAAATTAATCCAGGCGCAGTACGGGCTCAATTCCCGTTATGCTTCGGACACAATTGAGCAGGCCCGGCAATTGAAAGTGGCGCAGCGGGAGCTATTGAATCTCCAGATCGCAAACTGGACGGCCAAAATCAAGGCAGTAAAAGAGAAGATTCGTAAGTGCAAGAAGCCCGAGCAGCTTCCCAGCCTTGAAGCCAAACTCGCCAAACGCCAGCGCAAACTCGCTTATTGGCGGCGTTTCGTGGATGCCGGTACACTGCCTAAAATCATCTTCGGTGGAAGAAGGCTGTTTAAACGCCGCGCTAAAGGCGAGATCAGCCGGGAAGAATGCCGGGCCGCGAGAGACAATCGGCTGGCTTCCCGGGGTGATGCAACTAAGAAAGGCAATCCCAACACCCGGCTGGTGGTAGAAGACGGCAAAACTTATCTGGTCATCAACACAGACAAATTTGAAATACACGGTAAGGTGCGGCGCTACCGTCAAATCAAGATCGAGGTATATTTGCCACAGAAGCTCTCGAAGAAAACAGGGTGCGTCAATGGCCGAGACTATCGCCAGTTGGTATTGGATTATCTCGAAACCGGCGCGGCTTATCAGGTGGAGATCATACGGCAGAACGGCCAATACTACTGCCACATCACCATCGAAGAACCGGAAGCCGAGGTAGTGACTACCGGACACCAGGGCCTGATCGGGATAGACACCAACCCGGACGGGCTGGCGCTGACTCTAATCACCCGCGACGGTAACTTCAAGCAGAGCTGGTGGATCGGCGATGGTGAGCTGATATGCATCCGGTCGCACCGAAGAAGACACCGTATAGGCTCGGTGGTTAAAGAAGCTGTGGCGCTGGCCTTGAACCAGGGCGTGGGTATTGCCGTCGAGGATCTGAAATTCAAAGACGACAAGGACTTAAAACCCAAAACGGCCAGGAAGGTTCACAACTTCGCGTACATCCGCCTTTTACAAGGACTGGAACGCGAGGCCAAACGGCAAGGAGTAGAGATAACCAAAGTCAAACCGGCCTATACAAGTGTGATAGGCGAAGTCAAATACAAACGTCAATTTGGCTTGACAACGCACGGGGCAGCGGCTCTAGTGATCGCCCGGCGTGCGTATAGGTTTAAAGATACACTGCCCAAGGCAACGAAAAAGACACTGCCGGGCAAAGCAAAAAGCAAGCACCACTGGTCGCAGTGGGCTGCAATAAAGAAACTAAATAAAAGAAAGGCAGGTGTAAAACCTGCGTTCACGGTAGCATAGGAGATCTGCCAGAGGGCGCCACCTGGAAGGAAAGGCACTGGCAGAAAGATTATAGGAGGCGGGTAACACCCGCAGTCTTGCAGTACGGTCAAGGGTAACACTCTTGGCTGGCAATGAGACTTCTGTAGCGATACAGACTCCAAGGTAGCGAATCCTGTGGGCTACCCGGCCTGTTTAGTCGACAGGCTGTTGAACTATACACTTTTGTATAGTTTTTTGAACCAGGGCACGCCATGAACTATCCATGGCTGGACAGCTATTGCTTGAACAAGAAGGGCGCCGTGAAGGATTTTAAAATCGAATGGAATGCCACACGCTATATGCTGGCCGGTAAAATGTTCGTTCTACAGGGCGGGGACCGGGAAGGCGTCCCCATCGTGACCCTGAAGTGCGAACCCGTTGCCGGAGAAATACTGCGGCAGGAATACAAAGATATCATCCCTGGTTACTATATGAATAAAACCCACTGGAATTCGGTCTACCTGGACGGCGAGGTTCCCGACCAGGTAGTCCGTAAAATGATCGACATGTCCTATGACTTGATTTTAGCCGGCTTGCCCAAAAGTAAGCAGAAAGACATATTGCTGTGAAAAACCAGATTGGTGTGACGTTCTAAAAAGGCAGGCGGCCTTTAGGCCATTAGGATAAAAATTGACAAGAATATTCGTATTTTATTTTCAATCAAGAAAGAGTGCGCTGTGCTCCTGTGCGCATTGGAAGAAGTTAGAAAAACCAGTTATAAGAAGCATATTTTTATTGCAGAGGATAGAACGAGGGAGGTAGATTCCATTGATTAAGCCGGATACGCTCGTAAATGGGTGGGCGGTGATGAAGGCCGGGTCTATTGGGCTAAGGAGGCAGTACGATGAGTGTTTATGATTTCGATGGCGAGAAGTACAAGGCGGCATCCCGGCATCAGAAGGAATGGGGTGAACGCCTGATCGGCGAACTGGATTTGAAGGGCGACGAAGAGGTGCTCGATCTGGGCTGCGGCGACGGCATTCTGTCCCGGGAAATTGCTAATTTACTGCCGGATGGCCGGGTTGTAGGCATAGACAGCTCGGCTGGCATGATGGCGACCGCCCAGAGCCTGGCGATGGACCGCCTGACCTTTAAACTTGAGGACATTAATTCTTTAAACTACGATGCCGAGTTTGATGTGATCTTTTCCAATGCCGCGCTCCACTGGGTGGCCGATCATGAGCGCCTGCTCGGGAACTGCTATCGGGCATTGAAAAGCGGCGGAACATTGCGTTTCAGTTTTGGTGGAGAAGGCAACTGCCGGAATTTCCTGGCGGTAGTAAGGGATTTGATGCGGGAAGAGCCGTTTTACGAGCTTTTCAGGGATTTCATTTGGCCCTGGTATATGCCCGGGGTCGAAGAATACCAGCGAATATTGGAACGGAGCCCCTTTGCGGATTATCGCGTAGAATTGGAAAATGCCGATCGGTGGTTTGCATCCGTTGAGGAGCTGGTGGGATGGATTGAGCAGCCCTCTCTGGTGCCGTTTATCAGCGCTCTGGAAGGAGACAAGCGGGAGCTTTTCCGGGATCTTGCGGTGCAACGCATGCTGGACCGGACAGCGGATTCAGATGGGCGGTATTTTGAGACCTTCCGCCGCATCACAATTCTGGCCCGCAAGTAAGCCCTCAAAAGACAAGGGGTCTGTCCCCTTGATTATTTGGTATATTATGATCAAATGGTGTTCCTGGATTGAAGTTATCGTGCCAGAAATGAGGTGTGCGAATGGAGGTCAAATCAGAACCAGTAGGGCTGAAAATAGCAGTGGTGGTATCCTATCTCGTGATGGTTGGGGTGAACTCCCTTGCCAACATCCTTCCTATCAATGGCGTCGGCACTGGCCAGGTGTCGGATGCTTATCCCAATTTGTTCGCCCCGGCTGGATATGCTTTTGCGATCTGGGGACTGATTTATCTGTTGCTGGCGGTTTTTGTGCTCTATTTCATAGGCGCCATCGGCAGGCGCGATAATGAACCCCAGCCTGAGTGGATGCAATCAGCCGCTCGGTACTTTATCCTATCATCACTGGCCAATGCGGCCTGGATCTTTGCCTGGCACTATCGCCTGATTCCCCTGAGTGTGGTGCTCATGATTGTTATTCTCGTCTGTCTGGCCACCATATCGCTTAAGATCATGAATGCGGCCGGAGATCGGCAGCTGGCCCTTTTGGTGCGGCTGCCTTTTAGCGTGTATTTCGGCTGGATCACCGTGGCCAGTATCGCCAATATAACCGTGCTGCTGGTCAGCCTGGGCTGGGATGGCTGGGGTTGGCCGACCGAGTGGTGGACGATTATCATGTTAGCGGCAGGGACTCTGATCGGTGGACTCACTACATTGAAACAAAGGGACGCCGCCTATGGAATGGTTATCGTTTGGGCTTATGGGGCCATTGTTTTCAAACACCTTACGCCGGCCGGTTTTGCCGGAGCTTACCCGTCTATTATCTTAACTGCGTCTATATGCATAGTGCTGCTCCTGGCCGCAATAGTCCGCGTTTTATTCCTTGCGGCGGAATATCATTCCCCTTCCGAGCCTAATTCGGCAAATAATGCAATGGCGTCAGACTCATAGGCAATCCGCCCTTTGCCGGTTCTGCACGAGGAGATCGCAGCCTGGCTGTACCGCAGCCGGGGCATGGCGGCGATGCCGGGCAACATTTTCATTACTGCAGGAGCCACCCAGGCCCTGCATGTGCTGGCGGAACTGCTGTGGGATTCCGGAAAGCGCATTTTGATTGAAGATCCCTGTCATACCGGCATGTTAAAGGTGTTACAGAGCAGGCAATTTGAAGTTATACCGGTGCCGGTCGACGGGCAGGGGCTAACCATTTCGGTCATAGTAATAATAGGCGGCAATGTTAATCAGGATCAACAGGGTCATGGCTATTCCGGCAAAGCTGTAGGGATTGACGGTCAGCTCAGGCCCCAGGGTGCTGCCGGCCAGCACGAAAACTGCGATGGCCAGAACCCATATAGAGATTGCCAGACTGGAGGCTTTGCCGGCGATATAGTTGACCCTTTCGTCATAGGGATTGAGGCCGCGGGCTTTTTGTTCTTCGATGCGCCGGTTTTTAAGCACCCGGAATATGGTAACCGCCAGACCCGAACTGATCAAAGCTGCTCCCAGCGAGGGTTCGCCCGCCATGATCTGCCAGACACCCAGGGCCGACAGCATGAGTAATGTAATGATATAGGATATTATCTGTCTTTGTTTAGACATTGCCATCATCTCCTTCGTCATCAAAAATGAAGACCTCTTCAATGGGCCGCGCAAAGCAGCGGGCCAGTTTCCAGGCCAGGATTATGGAGGGATTGTACTTGCCTTTCTCCAGCGAAATAATGGTTTGCCGGGATACATTGACCATGGCGGCCAGGTCTTCCTGGGTCAGCCCCTTTTCATCCCGCAGCTCTTTTAATCGGTTGTCCATATAATCACTTCCCTCTGCGAACAAGTAAAGCATGCTTTACATACACTATACTATGGGCAGCCATGCGTGTCAAGCAAGCTTTACATCAAGAAGCACAGGAAATGATCAGCCTGGGCCCAATGGGAAAATGCCCACGATCGGACAGGGTTTCGAAAGCACGCTCTGCCAGATGGCGAAGCCGAATTAAAGTGCGATGAGGATGTTGGTCCATTCCGGGAAATTGGAGTGCTGAACATTTACCTCGTTGGAGAGCATGGAATTGATCTGATTGATAATGTGCATTTTACGCTACACGCTTTCCTTTCCAAGGATATTTTTCAAGCCTTCTCCGTATATACTTTTTTGAGCCTCAATTTGGTCACTTAATTCAGGCAGACAAACGGCAAACAATCCGGGCAGGAACAATAGCGCTTGATCCGCGAGAATTGCCTGCACAGATCGGCATCGCTGATGTCGTCATAAATCTGGTCCAGATGCCGGGCTAGAATGCGTTCATAACTGCGCAGCGCCAGTAATTGAACATTGGTAAATGCTATCAGGTCACCAAATTCCAGGGCTGTTCGGGATCGCAGAGCAAGGCCGAATCCCAGGAGATATATGCCATGTCTTCGGTGCTGTAGGCCAGGTGTGTCTCCAATTCTTCCAGATTGATTTCCTGCCCGGTATCGTATACCGCAGGAAGAGGAGATTCAGCATAGTTGCTCCCTCCTTTGATGGAAATAGTCCCGGGGGATGGTCAGGCCGATTTATCTAGATGATGGGCCAGCAGCGATGACCAGTCACCGAATAGATGATTATCGCCGAAACCGTAAAAAGCGCGGTTTTGCCCCATATAAGTGGGATCGAGCAGTGCGTTCATAAAATCGTTGGCGTCGATGCGGTCATATTCACGAAAGGACAGCGGCGACATGTTGATGTTTAGCCATAGAACCTGGCTGTCCGGGAGCAGGCGCACGATGCCAATGCCCCGGCTGCCGGCCTCTTTAAAGGCGTCTTTGCGCAGAGCCCGGGTGGTGACGATGAAAGCTGCAGCTGAGCCACCAATTTTTTCAAGCTGGTCATAACAGGACAGGACTTCATTCCGGGTTAAATATCCCTCGCCGTCCAAACAAACAAACGCCAGCAGAGCAGAGCCGTCCTTTGAATCAAGCTGGCCGGCTTCTATGGTGACATCCAGCGAGCTCTCACTCCAGCCGTCCCGGGAAATATAGGCCTTGTTCTGGAAAACCCGGACCGGAGCCAGGCGGCTTTTCAAACGCCCGCTGTCCAGTACCCTCTTAAGGGCATCATAGATCTGTTCTTGGAGAGTAGCTTCTTCTGGTTTATTATTCATTGATGTGATTCCTCCCGGAAACTGTTGATTTCGCGGACCATGTCGGCCATATAATATTATTGTATCTGCTTCGGAGAGATAATATAAGGCCAGCTGGCAAATGACATTTTAGCGAAACGAAAAAGAAGCCCGCCGGGCGGCGGGCTTACCTCCACTAAAGAATCGCAAAAGAGCAATCCAAAAGGACCATATCATTAGGAATTGTTGCGTGTTCCGAAATCCCCTATTCGGGCATCATTTTAAGCAAAGTGCCCAGCATTTGGGCCGCTTCAGTTCGGCTGGCGAAGGCTTAAGGAGCAAAGCTGCCGTCCAGGCGGCCGGAAATAATGCCCCAGCCAGCCAGGTAGTAGATAATCTCCCGGGCCCAGTGGTCATCAGCTACATCAGTAGAATTGTGAGCCGAGTCGGATACCAGCTGGTTAGCGGTAGCGTTTTCGTTATAAACAACGGCAAAGCACGAGAAATGGCTATCGGGGAGGGGGAAAAGCTAAAAGGGGTTTCGGTTATGGATCCGAAACCCCTTGAGAATAATCAAATGGCGGAGAGGAAGGGATTCGAACCCTTGAGGCAGTGTTACCCGCCTACTCGATTTCCAATCGAGCGCCTTCAGCCGAACTCAGCCACCTCTCCGGATAAAAATATAAAATTGTCGAGCTGGAGAGTTCGGCGCTTCCAAGTCAAGGATTACATCGGGCTATGCCCTCTGCATAAGCGATTCGCACACTCACCGGCTTTACCTTGTGACTTGCCGATTCGTGGCTCTCTGCTTATCAGCCACCTCTCCGGATATAAATATTAAGTTGTCGAGCTGGAGAGTTCGGCGCTTCCAAGTCAAGGATTACATCGGGCTTTGCCCTCTGCATAAGCGATTCGCACACTCACCGGCTCTGCCTTACCACTTGCCGATTCGTGGCTCTCTGCTTATCAGCCACCTCTCCGGACCATATGTTGCCTTCAATTGTACCTACAACATATTACATGGATTTACCCTTGATGGCAAGTTATATTTTATGGCGCAATCCCAGGAGTGCGGCACTTGTCCTCCAGGCTCGGCTTTTTCAACCGGCAAGTATATACAGGCACATAGGACAGGGCTACAATGAAGATAATCGGGTTTCACTGCTTGACGGAATGCTTGAATTTACAGTAAGGAGGTTCCCTGGATGATTTATGTATATGTAATACTGCCGCTTGCCCTGGTAATTTTCCTTTTAGGAATCAGAATTGTTCGTCCAACCCACCGGGGCTTGGTGGAGACCCTGGGTAAATACAGCCGCTTTGCTGAACCGGGTCTATGTTGGATAATACCTGGAATTCAAAGGCTCTACAAGGTTAATATTACCGAACAGATGGTTAATGCCGAACCGCAGACGATTATCACCAATGACAATCTGAATGCCACCGTTGATGCCCAGGTCTATTTCAAGGTCCGCCTGGACGAACAGAGCGTCAAAGATTCCCAGTACAATGTCGCAAATTTTCAGTACCAGATTGTAAACCTGGCTCGAACTACCTTGCGCAACATCATTGGCACCCTGTCCCTTAAGTCCGCCAATAGCGAACGGGGACGCATAAATACGGATCTGCTGCAGACGCTGGAAAAGGAAACCCGGAATTGGGGACTGGACATCCTGCGTACCGAGCTGAAGGAAATCGATCCGCCCCGGGATGTGCAGGAAACCATGAATAAGGTCGTAAAAGCGGAAAATGAAAAGATTGCCGCGATAGACTTTGCAACCGCTGCCGAAACAACTGCAGACGGGGTAAAGCGGGCCGAGATCAAGAAAGCCGAAGGTATCAGGCAGGCCAAGATTCTACAAGCGGAAGGCGAAGCCCAGGCGATTCAACTGGTTAATGAAGCCGCCGATCATTATTTTGTAGGCAATGCCCAGATCTTGCGCCGTCTGCAGACCGTTGAAACCGCCCTGCAAAACAATGCCAAAATAGTTGTTCCCACTGGATCCGAGCTGGTTAATGTAATTGGTGAAATGGCCGGCGTTGTTCCATTGAAGGGCCCTGGCTCTCACACTCCAAAGGTCAATACGATTGAAACAACTGTAAGCACCATGCCGGAACTAATATAAAACGGGGTGGCAAGGACAGGCTGAAATAGTTCTCACAGATTCAACCGATCAGATTGCGTTCGACTTTGCTGGCTGGTTGGAGACGATACAGGCGGGCGGCCATGCGGTAAGCTTCTCCGATGGTGTCCGCTTTCGTATCTTCTGCATTTAACGGCAGACCCGCCGGTTCAAGAATTTCTCCGCTTTCTTTTTTCGGCTGGCTGTGTTTGATCTCCACCTGACCCCCACCCAGCACTCTGATATCCATTTCAGGCTTTTCCTTGAGGCCGGTTGCTTCGAGCACCTGGTCGGAAATTTCTTGCTGATGCTGACTTGATTTACTGCGGATTTCCTCCCGGGCCTTCATTTCATTGGCCGTCGCCACTTGTGCCATGTGCATATCCTGGGGCGAGGGATCGCCTGGAGCCAGAGCAGCCTGGCGCACTTTATTCATAATACGGATAGTTTCTTCAGGATTGCGAGAGCGGGGAACGGAAATGGGAGTTGAGCCGCCCACTGCATAGCGCTTGCCATCCGGTCCCGTAACATACCGATAGGTTATCTCCCCGGCATAGGGTCCGGCGATTGCTTTGTGAGTCTGTTCGTGCTCGTGAACCTCTTCGTCCATCTTCTCCAGCTGCTTGAGCCGGGGTTCCAGGCGCTCCAAACGATCCTGGTCCGCTTGTTCAGGATCAGGAGACGGCTCTATATTGGAGTTATTCATTTCGGTGCTGTCATCAGGTTCCGGGGTCGACGAACTATAGCTGTCCCATTTTCCCGGCCAGTAGGATGGTCCTAAAACCTGCATCCCTGCCATATGCTTGGCCTCCCTCCGTGGAGCGCATCCGGGCGAAAAGTGGATACTTATCCAATTTATTTCTTATTTATACTTTAAACCATGGGTCTACTGCTTGACAAGGTGAAATTTGTTTGATTTCGAGGTGCCATATCCTTTTCTTCCCCACAGGGCAGGCTGAAGTAAAATGTCGCGCCTTCACCGGGTTTGCCTTCTGCCCAAATACGCCCGCCGTGCCTTTCAACAATACGCCTGCTTATCGCCAGGCCCACTCCGGTTCCCTCAAATTCTTCCTCGTGATGAAGGCGTTGGAATACATTGAATATTTTGTCGATATACCGGGGATCAAACCCGGCTCCGTTATCCCGCACAAAAAATACCTGCTGTCCTGCACTTTCAGCTGGCAGACAGCCGACCTGAATGCAAGCTTCAGAACGCTGGCCGGTAAATTTAATTGCATTTGACAGGAGGTTGTTCACCAGCTGCCGAATCATGCTTAAGTCACCATAAGCTACCGGCAACTGGTCAACAGAAAATTCAATTGACCGTTTTTTAACGGAGTCCAGTTCACCCTGTTCAGCGGAAAGCTCATTAAAAGCATCATTGAACAGCCTCTCCATGTCAAAAAACTTCGGCCTCTTGCTCTGCCGGCCCAGTTTGGAAAACGCCAGAAGGTCGTCAATAAGCATTCCCATCCGTTTGGTGTTGCGATTAATCAGCCCCAGCATTCGTTTGATATCATCATTGAGGTCATCTTCGAAATCTTCAGAAATTATGCTCGCATATCCGCCAATAGCCCGAAGCGGACTTCGAAGGTCATGGCTGACTGAATATGAAAATGACTCCAACTCCTGGTTAAGTGTGAGCAGATCTGCAGTTCTCTCGGCTACCCTCTGCTCCAGCACCTCGTTGAGCCGTAATATTTCGGCTTCAGCTTGCTTGATAGCGCTAATATCGCTGACTATCCCCATGCCACCAATTATTATGCCCTGATGATCGAATAACGGCGCCGTTTGCATCGATATCCACACAGGAGATCCTTCATACCCGGATTTATAGGGTCCTTCATACCAACCCTCCAGTCCATTTAACGCATCTTCCGCTGCCCTTATCATGCCGCTTTCCGTCCAGCTCCTCATACTCCGGCCGTTGATTGCATCCGCCGGCTGCTGGGAAAGATCAGCGAAGCTCTGGTTGCATTCACTGAATACCAAATCTTTATCATACAAATATAAGCCAGCTGGCGATTGTTCAAAAAGAGAGCAGTATCGAGCTTCGCTAAGCAGCCATTCCTGTTCGAAGTGATTGCGTTCTTCGCTGGCCTGCATGGCTGCCAGAGCATATCCGATGTCAATTCCTATTTCTATCAGCAGACGCTGTTCTTGTCGCCCGAAAAATCCGGGTTCCAGTGCATATACATTGAAAACATACGTAATAATATTGTTTTCCAGAATCGGCACTGCCGCTGAAGAACGGTAACCGCGCTTGCGAGCGGATTCCAGCCAGGGTCCCATGCGTGCATCCAGCTCTATATCGCTGCATACATCTATTTGGCCGGTGTTTATTGCCATTCCGGTCGGCCCTTTGTCATATGGTTCATCTCGATACGACACACTGATCTCATCGAGATAGTCGTTATTTATTCCTGCGTGCGCCACCGGGATGATCCTGCCGCTCTCACGGTCCAGACGGCCCACCCAGGCCATAACAAATCCCCCATGCTTTACTGCAGCATCGCAAACCTTTTTCAGTAACAAGGGACGAGGACGCTTGCGCACGATCTCATGATTAGTATCTGAAAGTACTGCGTAGAGGCGGTTGACACGCTCCAGCTCCGTTTTCAACACCACTCGTTCGGTGATATCGACCGCGGATGTATAGATCAGACCAGCATCTGCATCCGCGCGGGCTTGCCACAGCAGGCAGCGATTGCTTCCATCGCCGCACAGCACGCGGGCCTCCAGACCCTCTATTGACTGGTTGCGTCGCAGCTTCTCAAGCCCATCACTTATTAACAACCGATCGTCGGGATGCACAAAATCCATCAGCGGATGACCCAGCAGCATTTCCCGCGGCCAGCCCAGGGTTTGATGCCAGCAGGGATTTAAGTCAGTGAAACATCCAGAATCCAGGTCGAGCAGGCAGAAAAGGATATTGCTGTTAATAAAATGATGGCAGTGCGGCATGGTGTTTTGCTTTTGCAGAGTTATGTCGTGAGCTATTGCAATGAAAAACCGGCTGGCTGAACAGAAGGCTTCAATTTCCCACCAGAGGTCAGAGCGATTATCGTAGAATTCCTGCCGGTATTTCTCCCCGTGCAAAGCAACCGGTGTAAACCGGTTTATCCAGAAGGATGCATCCTGGCCCAGTGTTTTCATGACTTCGCTGCATTTCCGACCGAGAACCTCTTCCCGTTTCAAGCCGGTCATATTGCAAAAGGCCTGGTTAACATCCAGATAAACATAATCGACTGCCTGCCCCTGGTTATTCACAAGCATCTCATGATAACCGAAAGCGCTTCGGGACTGTTCGAGGGCCTGCTTCCAGACCGATGCATTATCGATCATTCCTTTTCCCCCTTTCAAGGGTTAAACGGAATCAGATCATAACGTAGCGAGTTGCATAATTACAGTATAATTTGTTCTGATAATTATGGCTACTGGCAATTGCGATTTGCAATGGCGCAGCGAAATGAAAAGCGGCCATATGTTTGGCACACTCAAATAATGGCATAGCATTGGAATGAATCGAAGCACCATTAATTTAAGGTTCGACGTGGTTGGAAGCTTTTCCCATGATAAATGCCAGAATATCCTGCATTTGCTCCTGGCTGGCGGCTTGATTGAACATTTCACGCAAGCGGGCGGCGCCTGGCAGGCCCTTAATGTACCAGCCCATATGCTTGCGCATTTCCCGAACGGCAACCTCACTGCCTTTGCAGGCCACAGCCAGCTCCAGGTGCTCACGGGCGGCATTAATACGTTCGACAACAGTTGGCGGGGCTGTCTCTCGGCCTTCTTCCAGCAATGCTGCGGCCTGGCGGAAAAGAAAGGGATTTCCGAGCGCTCCCCTGCCGATCATTACAGCGTCGCAGCCAGTTGTCTCTGCCATGAGCAAAGCGTCTCTAGCGCTCCAGATGTCACCGTTGCCAATTACCGGGATGGCAAGTTCGGCTTTAAGCAATCTTATATGCTCCCAGTTGGAGCATCCGGAAAAGAACTGTTCCCGGGTACGCGGATGGATGGTTACAGCGCTCGCGCCCTCGCCTTCGGCTATGCGCCCCAGCTCCAGGAATACCAGCCGGCTCTCATCCCAACCGGAGCGCATTTTGACCAGCACTGGAACATTAACCGCTTTTACTAAAGCAGCAATAATCTGCCGGCATTTGGGCAAATCCAAGAGCAGCGCAGAACCCTCACCGCTTTTAACCACTTTAGGAACCGGGCATCCCATATTAATGTCTATGGCCGGAGCTCCCTTTTCAACTGCAATAGCGGCGGCTTGAGCCAGGTTATGCGGCTCTGAACCAAAAAGCTGGATAACAACCGGCATGTTAACACCAGTATTGTCGAGCATGGATAGGGTCCGGCGCTGATAGTTGATCAGCCCCATGTCGCTAACCATCTCGCTGTAGCCCAATGCACAGCCGTAGCGGGCTGCCAGGATCCGGAAGGCCTTGTCTGCCACTCCGGCCAGGGGGGCGGCAATAATGCGGTTGGCTGTCTGGAGAGTTCCTATTTTAAACATCTTCGCCAGTTTCACTAGTTGTTCATTTCGTAGACCATGCGGAGCCCGTCAAGAGTAAGATATTCGTCAATTATGTCTATCGCATCGGTTTCTCTGGCGATTATTGCCGCCAGCCCGCCTGTGGCGACCACCCGCGGATCGTCTCCGATCTCTTTTTTCATGCGGTTCACAATACCCTCGACCTGTCCGACGAATCCATAAATAATTCCAGCCTGCATGCTATTAATGGTATTGCGGCCGATTATGCTTTTCGGTTTTACCAGTTCCACCCTGGGCAGCTTGGAGGCGCGGTTCACCAGGGCTTCGGTAGAAATCTTGATTCCCGGTGCGATGGCTCCTCCCAGGTATTCCCCATGGTCATTCAGTACACAAAATGTAGTAGCCGTCCCAAAATCAATGATAATAAGCGGACCGCCGTATTTATGAAAAGCCGCCACTGCGTTAACTACCCGGTCGGCACCGACTTCCCGGGGATTGTCATACTTGATGGACAGCCCGGTCTTGATGCCCGGCTCCACCACCAATGGTTTGCAGTGAAAATATTTGTCGGTCATCCATTCCATTTCCATCATCAGGCTCGGCACCACCGATGATATCACCACCGCATCCACATCCTTCATGGAAAGGTCGCGGGAATCAAAAAGCGAGCGCAGCATCATACCGTACTCATCGGCGGTTTTCATCGTATCCGTTCGTATGCGCCACTGGGTTGCCAGCCGCTCGCCCTCAAAAACTCCGATAACAGTATTGGTGTTGCCAACGTCAAAAACCAGAATCACGGCTGTGCCTCCTCTTTATTTACATATATGCTTCGTTCTATATTATATTCCTTTTAAAAACATCTGTCTTTAATCATGCATGGAACGGTAGTTTTGAATGGTGGAAGCCGCTTTTACCGCTCTTATAATAGCTTCTTGCAATACTTCAGCAGCTAGCTGGCATACCTGGGCTATGTCAGCATTCATTTTGCAGGTGGAAAGAGCAAAAACCGTATCCCCGTCAAACATGGTGTGCACTGGGTTTATAGCCCGGGCCATGCCGGCGTGGGCTGAAATAGCCACTCTTTTGGCCATCGCCTTATCCAGTATCGCATTGGTAGCGATTACAGCCAGGGTAGTATTGGCTCCGAAGCTTTTATACACGATTCCCTCCTGGCTCTTGAACAGTTCGGCAGAGGACTGGATCCTGCCCTGGTCATCGCGCACTCCACCCAGGACCACGGAGCTGCAAGGATCAACGACATCGCCGAATGCGTTAACAGCTGCCAGGGCTCCGACGGTCAGACCGGACGGCAAGGTTACCGACCAGGTTCCCTGGCCGCTTTTAGTGCAGTGGTCATAGCCGCGAATTTTACCGATTGTAGCGCCTGCCCCGGCGCCATAATTGCCCTCGGGCACCCAGCTGCAGGCGCGGCAGGCCGCCAAATATCCCATAGAGCGATCCGGCCGTACATCCGGCCTGCCTACCGGCAGATCGAACAGCACCACTGCCGGTACAATCGGCACTATTGCGCTTTCCACCTGGAATCCTATACCATGCTCCTCAAGGTATTCCATTACTCCATTGACTGCATCGAGCCCGTAAGCGCTTCCCCCGGCCAGAACCAGGGCATGCACCCGTTCAACCGTATTAACCGGGGAAAGCAGGGCCGTCTCACGACTGCCCGGAGCGGCGCCCCTGATATCAACGCCTGCCACCGCACCCTCGGCTCCGGTCAGGATTACTGTGCAACCCGTCAGAGCCTCCAGGTCCTCGGCGCAGCCTACTGTAATTCCATTGACGTCAGTGATTGAAGCTGGCATAGACAATTACCCCCGTTTACCGCATAGTTTTGCCGCCTGCAGTTATTCGCCTTCAGCTTTCGCTTCAGTCGCTATTTGAACAGCGCCAACATAATCGCGGCTGAAACCGGTACGCTTGCACAGTTCCAGGGCTAGAAGCGATGATAGAACCAGTTTGCCAAGATCAAAGGCAACGAAAGGAATAAAGCCGACCTGTAGTACTTGTATGACATCAACTGCCTTCCCAAGATAGAAATTCAGCATTAAGTACAAGTAGGGAAGGCCGATTATATACATCACCATAATCCCAGCCATTCCGGCTGCGAGAAAATTGACCAGGGAATTCCGTCTTATCAGCCAGGATTGCAGCCATGCCATGATGGGGAAAGCCAGAATAAAGCCGAAGCTGGGCATTAACACGTAAGCTGGCCCTCCATAAGGAGGACTTGAAAACACCGGAATCCCCATTAAACCGAGGGACACATAGGCCAGGCCACATAGAAATGCGGCCCGAGGATTTAGCATGCATGCGGCCAGCATAATAATAAACGGCTGCATGCTGAAAGGGATCGGCAGAACCGGCTGCAATGAACGGATTATTATGGTAACTGCGCACAGCATAGCGGTAAAAACACCGGCCATGGCAATATCGCGCGTTGTTAGTCTCATCCGGAAGGTCCTCCTGTTGGTGGTTTTTCAAGCAACAGAATTATACCACCAATTATTGCTGCAAAGATAGAGCAGGGCGAATTGTGTACAGGACAACATCCCCCGGGTCAGTTCAGCTTTTAATAACAAACACAGGCGCCAAGTTCCTATCTTAGCGCCTGCTATCTGCAGTTAATTTTTGTTCCGTTCATAGCTATTTAGAATACACCCTTTCGATGGCATCCTGATCATGAGTTGCTTTGTGAATTCTCTTGATATCAAACACGATTCTTTCTTTCGGATAAGCACCGACAAGATCGGGGTTCAATTTACGCAGCATATCTTGAAAAAACTTGCCGAAATCGAACTCACTGAACTGCTGGTCTTCGAACTCGACTCTTACCGTATCACTGAATTCCTTGCCCTTGGAATAAACAGTCACAATGGTATCACACATCAGCCTCATAATGATCCCTCCTCATTCCTCCAAATAATTCGTTGTTGCCCGGTTTCCAACCGGAATGGCCTACAAAAATTATACACAATATCTTACATTTCGTCAAAATTCTTGCCTGTCCCCGTCTGCATTCTTTCCGGATATCAGGCGCACTCCGTTGTTTCTCCTGCGTATACTTAATTATAGCACCGGCCGGCAATTAGTATTTCGCATCCCAATTGTCGAATGTTCATGCTTGTTACTACTATACTTATGATTTATTTGCATTTACCAGGACCATATATAATAATGATAATTGTTACAAGCAATGAGGAGGTCGTGCGTTTGGAGCAAAAATATTTTGATTGTTTTGTCGATTCAGTAGTGTATGCCCTGGGAATATTTCTGGGCGGAGACAAGCCGTGCACCATCGGCTCCGTCGATATCATCAAGGAAATACCCAAAGACTGCAACCTGCATGTCTTCATTGGCATCACCGGCGACCTTTATGGTACTGCCGTGTTAAGCTTTACCAACGAAGCCAGCCTGGGACTGGCAAGTGCAATGTGTGGAATGGAAATAGCAGAACATAACGAGATTACAGTGAGCGCTCTAAGAGAGATTCTTAATATTACTGCAGGCGGAGCTGCAACTCGTCTCTCTCAGCTCGGGCGTATCGCGGATGTTACCCCGCCCACTATTATCAGCGGCAGCTCCATCGATATTCAAACCAGTTTCCCATTGATATCGGCTTCTCTGCAAGCCGGAAACATTCCCTTCCGGATGAGCGCATCCGCCAAGGAAAAGCTGGCCCGGCGGATCATGATTGTTGATGACAGCGAGCTTATCCGAGTAACAGCTCGGGATCTTCTTACCGCCAACGGCCTTGATGTTACTACGTTATGTGTTAACGGAGCCGACTGCCTTATGCATCTTGAAAAGGAAGTGCCTGACATAATCCTGCTGGATATTAACATGCCCGGAATTAACGGCCTGGATGTTCTTCGCATGATCAAGGAAAAAGGCATCAACACCAAAGTGGTCATGCTGACCAGCATGGGTGATCCTTCTACGGTTCAGAAAGCAGCAGGCCTGGGCGCAGACGGGTTTGTAATGAAACCCTTCGATAAGAACCTAATCTCTATACTGAAGAATTTGTGATATGTATAAGGGCATTCCTGCTGGAGCTGCAGGAAGGGACCCTTATGCGATTGAGGTGAAACCGGCGTCGTGGACGTAACCGTCCAGCTTGTCGCCGGTATTACCGGTAGGATAGCGGACTCTCAAGCTGCCCTCTCCATCAAGCACCAGGGTGGTTACAGCCCCGCTGCCGCCATCAACGAGATAGAACAGCTGGTCACGGGTGATGGTTCTCACAACCTTAAGATCCTTATCCGGAAAGAGCCTTTCCAGGCTTTCTTCCAGCTCAATACGCTTGGATTCAAGAAGATCATATTCATGAACCGGGTTTCTATTGAGTAGATTTAACATTTTATCACCTCCTTCAGGGTATAATTTTAAGTGGCCACTTCATATTCTAAGCTGCCAACGTAAAAACTTCGTGATCATTGGGATAAGTTCTCGTAAACATTTCGATAAAAAGGGTGGGGCTTATGGATTATTCTACACAATCTGACGAAAAAAAGAAAGAGTTATTACAGAAATCCAAAACTATAGCAATCGTAGGTTTGTCAGATGACCCGTACAGAGCCAGTAACAAAATCGGTCACTATTTACAGAAGCAAGGATATAAAGTAATACCAGTAAATCCCAATATACGCAAGGTCCTGGGGGAAACCAGCTATCCCGATCTGTCCTCCGTTCCCGAACCCATTGATCTGGTGGATGTGTTTCGAAATGAAAATGAATTGCTGAGCGTAATTGAAGAGGCGGCCGATAATAAGATACCCGCCGTGTGGCTGCAAGCCGGGCTGGTCTGCCAGGACGGCTTGCCGGTCGCGGAAAAGGCTGGCATGGACCTGATCGATAATTGCTGTATCATGGTTGAACACCGTCGTCTGATGGGCAATTAGCGCCAGGGTCTGACCATTGTGTCCGATGTTTTCGAATTAACGATGAGATTCGTGGCGGCCCTGCGCCCGGGGGAGGCTGATCTGAAATACCGCCCCCCCGCCTGGAGCGTTGAATGCCTCGAGTACACCATGATGGCCAATGATAATTGCTCTGGCAATGGCCAGTCCCAGCCCGCTTCCTCCAGATTGCCCCTTGTAAAATCTATCAAATATGCGTTCTTCCTCGCCATTTTGAAAGCCCGGTCCGTCATCCCGCATACTGATAATCAAATCCGAATCGCTGGTCCCACATTCTATAATGATGCTGTGCCGGGCATAACGCACTCCGTTGCCGATAATATTAATAAGAGCCCTTTCAAGCTTCTCTTCATCAATCCAGGCAGTTAAACCCGGAGCGGCGTCTACAGCCATTTCCAAGCCTTTTTCAGCGGCCAGCGGTTTAACCGTCCGCAATGCATGGGCTACCACATCGCAAATCTGCAGCTGCTCCAGACAGTATTCTTCTTCCATGTTTTCCACGCGGGACAGATATATAAGATCACTCACCGTATTTTTCAGGCGCTGGCTTTCCTCAATAATGATGTTAAGGCTTTCTTCAACCTCTGCTCCTTCGACGACTCCGTCCCGGATAGCTTCCGCATAACCCTGTATGGACATCAGCGGCGTCTTGAGCTCGTGTGAGGTATTTTGCAGCAAGGCTTTTTGCCGCTCATCATAACGCTTGAGCTTGCGGGCCATATCTTCGAAACAGTTGGCCAGTTCCTCCACTTCATCCCCGGTTTTAATAGCCAGAACCGGCAAGGGCTGGCTCACGGAAAAAGCCTGCATGGCTTTTTTCAAGCGGTTAAGCGGCCTGGACAGAGTGCGTTCGAAAAACCATCCCATCAACAAGGCCAGGAGGGTGGCGGCCAGAAGGCTGTAAACCTGGGCGCGAAGACTCATGCGGCTGATGCGATGCAGTTCATCAAGGCTGGCCAGCAAAACCAGGGTCATACCCTTCTCTTCGCCTTCATTATCAACCACGAACTCCTCCTGTATATAGCCGTTCATTTCCAGGCCCTGGCCATGCTTTATCATAAACTGCTCCAGCAGCTGGGGCTCCAGATCCGTATATGCCGCTTTGCCCAGGGAATTAATAAGTACTATGCGGGTGTCAATCAGGCTGCCAGCCAGCTGCATCTGTTGCTTGCGAACTACCAGTGGCTGGTCCTGTCCGCTTGGGGGCAGGTCTGAATCCTGCTGCTGAAGCTCGTTATTTATGACCGCGCCAGGCTCGGGCGCCTGCAGCGAAATCACCTTGGCCAGAGCTTCACCCTGCTGTTTTAAGTCCTCCCGGGCCTGGCTCAGCATGTACTGGCGAGATAATAGCCCGAATACCGTGAATCCTACCGAAAAACATATTACGATTACCAGCATATAGCTTATAAACAGCTTGGTGCCAATCTTCATTTTAATCATCCACCCTGTATCCATATCCCCATACCGTAGTGATCTCCAGTGACGAATCGCTCTCGCTAATTTTCTTTCTGAGGCGCTTGACCAAATCATCTACTATGCGCGCCTCTCCTGTGTAATCGTAACCCCAGATCCTTTCAATGAGCTGCTCGCGCGTAAAAGATATGCGACGATTGCGGCACAGGAACTCCAGCAATTCGTATTCCTTCACCGTCAGGCGTATTTCTTGTTCGGCCTTGCTGACATAGCGCTGCTCCGGGAAAATGACCAGGTCTTTTATGCGTATTTCGTTGGCCTGGCTTTCAGCAGCCCGGTCCAGACGCTTGAATATATTCTTGATGCGCACCACCAGTTCACGGGGACTGAAAGGCTTGGTCAGGTAATCGTCCCCTCCCAGCTCCAGGCCCAGCACCCGGTCGAATTCCTCGTCTTTTGCGGAAACAAATATTATGGGCATATCGTGCTTTTTGCGGATTTCACGGCAAAGCTCCAGTCCGTCCTGCCCGGGCAGCATTATGTCCAGCACCAGAAGATCAGGGCGATACTGGTCCACATCGGCCGTAAGGCGGCTTCCATCGGCAAAGGCACTGACCCGGTAGCCTTCCTTTTCCAGGTACTTCTTGATAAGTTCGCGAATATTGGCTTCATCATCAACGATAAAAATATGCCTCAACGAATGAACCTCCATCCCGGTCAAAATCCTGGCAACGCCGTGCTACAAGCGATGTACCCGAAGCATGCAGACCGCCGGATCATTAAAATCAGCGATCCGCACTTCCAGAGTGGAATCCCCTGCAACCAGGGTTTCGCTGCTTTCCGTCCATTTGTCATCGGGCTGCTGAATCAGGAAGCGTGTCGCTTCGTATTTAGCGCCGCTGGTCATGCCCTTTATTTGAACAACTATATCCTCATTCCTACTGTAATAATTTGAAATAACAATGTAAACATCCTTTTGATCTTCGGAACGGCCTGCCGCCACCATGAAATTAGTGGATGATTTCCCATTTTCAATGGTGCTAATTTCATTGCCCGTAGTCTCTAATCTCTCGGGAGCGTTGCTAATCATGGTTTGAACAGCCCGGTAACCCAAGCCGTTCCACTTATACTCAGCCTCTCCGTCAACATCGTTGGCAAATAGGTTCATAAACTTATTTCCCCGATACCACAGCAGCATATCAATCGGGGCATCCTGCGCGGTCAGCATCACAGAAGCAACGTAAGCCGCACCTTTAGCAGAATCCAAATCCTTATCTCCACTCTTGCCCAGCGCGAGATTTATCTCGCTGATTATGCTCTCGGCATCCTGAAGTCCGGCCTCGTCCATAGCGCTGCGTACATATTCAGCATAGCCTTTTACCATGTACGGATTGAAAACCGAATAAAGATGCCATGAATAGAAATCCAGCGGGGCTTTTTCAGCCTGGCAGTACTTCAGGAAGTCCTGCAAATACTCTGTTCTTTTCCCCACTGCTGCTCCAGGTGTGGTTCCCGGTCCGCCAACCTTTATGGACGGATCTTGCGCCTTTATGCTTCCCGCAACCGCTTTGTACATGGTAAAAAACTGGTCGCTGCTTCCTTTCCAGAAGCGCCCATCCGGTTCGTTCCATACCTCCCAGTACTTAATTCCATAATCATAACCATTATCCCATCCCTGGTTATAATGCATCAGAGTGCGGCGGCAGAGCTCGGCAAACCTGGTAAAGCCTTTACCGTCAGGGTCCAGGGGCGGCTTAACCGGTATACCTTCCCGGGGCCAACTGATCCCCAGGCGAAAAAATGGCTGCATGCCATTATTTATAATTGCTGACAGATCGCGGTCTACTGCCGTCCAATCATAGCTGCCCGCCGATGAAGGCGCGAATGATTGGTTGAAGCGATCGTTCTCCGCGTCATAAAAGCTGGTGTATTCGTGATAATCATTGTGCCCTCCCGCATCATGGAGGCGGACATATTGGACCCCGGCCTCCTGGTACGCCGCTGCCGCATCATTTGGCCCGGCATTAACCCCGTAAATGTCCCGAAAATGCCTGTTAGAATCGCTTGCATCGATTGTAATAATTTTCGCCTGTTCCATATCCTGCACAGTGCTCCCGGTTATGCTGTTCAGCGGAGAGCTCAACTCTGGCCAACCATAATTTAAATAAAGTGGGAGAGCAGCGCAAATGGTGACCAGAGCAGCACCAGCTAGAATCCGATTCAGGTTTCTTTTCGCAGTTAAAACCATGACAGGGCCCCCTTTCTAAATCTGTGCCATATTGCTTCCAGGCCTGGTCTTTTGTAAAGCCCAGGCCTGGAAGCTGTTTTATTTATGCTTCATGCCCCATTGCTACGTGGTGAAATGAATGGTCTTTTCTTCATGGTTCCAATTGCCAGCCTCATCCTTGACCGTGGATGATAAAATGTTAACCGTGTAATGCTGGCCGCTTTCCAGGTTATTAGCCGGGTCCAGTATGACCGTGCTGCCTTCGATGCTCCTGTGGACTCCTACTTCGGTTCCATCGGATTTGGTCAGGGTAACATTCCGGAAATCACCGGTTCCTTCCACCGCAACATCAAAGGTGATCTCGATATTAGCTTCCAGATTATGAAGGTTCTGTCCTCCGGAAGGTGAGCTTTCCAGTACTTCGGGACCATTCCAGTGCCCGGCCAGACAGATGTCCGGAACATAGTTTTCAGGATAGTCACCATATTCGCTGGCATCGCTGGTCCCATTGCCCAGTTCTCCCCAGGCATTGTCACCCCAGCTCATTACCGTTCCGTTTTTCATCAAGGCCAGGGTAAAATAACCTCCGGCCGCAATTTGACTCACATTTTCCAGGTTATTAACACGCACCGGGGTGAACTCGGAGTCGCTGTCCCCCGTACCCAGGCTTCCATCGTTATTGCTGCCGCATGCTTTTACGGTACTGTCATCCAGAATAAAGAAGCTGTTATAAAAATCTCCTTCGATCTTTCTAACGCCGGAGAGGCTATTAACCTTGTACGGTTGGTTGATGCCATAGTTGCCGCTGGTGCTGTTTATCCCCAGCTCGCCGAAAATGCAGTGCCCCCAGGCATATACATCGCCGTCCTCGGTCAGGGCCATGCTGGAAACCAGCCCGCCGCTTATCTGTTTAACGTCGCTGAGGTTATCAACTACAACTGCTTCATCGCGGGTCACGCTGGTATTGTCGCCCAACTGCCCGAAGGTGTTGTCGCCCCAGGCCAGCAGGCTTCCATCCGCTTTGCGCACCAGGCAGTGCTGCCCTCCGGCTGCCATTTCCTGAATGCCGGTAACCTTGTTATCAGTAATTTCTATAGGTCCATTGCTGTGAGCCAGGTTATCTTTCATCAGCTGTCCGTAGGTGTTGTCTCCCCACACATATACGGTGCCATCGGCTTTGCGAGCCATGGCATATTCGAAGCCCGCGTCAATTTCTACGATGCTGTCCAGCCCGGTTATTCTGACCGCTTCGGTGACTTCGTTGCTCCCGGCATTGCCTATCTGTCCTTTGTCGTTGTGGCCCCAGCCATAGACCTTGCCATCCTCGCTCAGGGCCAGGCTGAAATAGGCTCCCGCCGCAATGCTCTTGATCTCCGGCAGACCATCAACCTGGCGGGGAATATTTAGATTGGTTTTGGTCCCCTGACCGAGTTGGCCGTACTGGTTCTGGCCCCAGGCCCAGACTTCACCGTCGTCGGTTAATGCCAGGGCGTGATGTGCACCTGCAGCGACCGCAATCGTTGCAATGGGTTCTTCGGCTGCCGGCATGGCGGGCTGCGTTACGGGCTGCTGCACAACCGGCTGGCTTAACGAAGGGCCGACTATCGGCTGGATTCCACCGCTGGCGTTGTCTTCGCCGGCTGCCATCAGGGCGGAGCCAGGATATGTCAGCATGCCCAGCATTAATGCCAGGATCAGTATTCTTGATTTAATCTGCTTTGTATTCACAATAAACCCTCCTTATCCACTTCAAAAATATTTTACTTTTATGTACGGGCCGGGATCCTCCCCGGCCACAGTGGATTTAAAACTTGAGCCGATTTTGAGCTGCTACTCGATGCCCAGGCCGTTCAGTGTGGTAATTAATTCCTCTTGCATATCTATAGCTTCCTGCAGGTTATCGTTTAAGTCCTGGCGGGTATCAATTAACTGCTGCATTATGGCTTCCATCTGGGCTTCGTCTTTAGCTTCAACCGCAGCTTTCATTGCATCCCAGTTGTTTTTCTGGATTTCACCGATACTTTTTTGTTCTTCTTTCAAGGCTTTGGCATCGGCCTTATATGCCAGGGCAATTTCTGCGGCTTCAATGTTTTTGGTTTCCTTAATTACTTTTGCCATCGCTTTCAAGGTTTCGTTGTTAGCTTTCACTTCGTCTTTCAGAGCTTTACCGGCATCGCGAAGGCCGATAAATTCATCATAACCGGCTATGGTCTTTAATACAGCCGCTTTCTGAACACCTTGAGGCCCTCCACCGTCGGCTCCATCCGGATCAACCGGTTCAATTGCAAATGCGGCGCCTGCGAAGCAGAGCAGCAGTGCCATGGACAGCAGAACAATCAGGGTTTTTTTCATTACTATTCCTCCTTAATCCTTACTTAATCGGAATTAAACGGTTAGCCACCTGCACCTTGCCTCCTTTCAACTTCTGTTGCCAGTGTAGTAACCAATTCCGGCCTATTTATGAAATAAATGTGGGAAATTAGTGTGAAAGCCTTTAAGCCCCATCCATGGATTTAGTTCACCGTTCATATGCGTCATATTAAAATAATTATTTAGGCCATTTAGCAGACTAAATTCTTTTTTCTCAAATAGAATTCAGGTATAATATTTGCGTATCATTTGTAGTTTTTTACATACTTTTAATCGCAACAATTAAGGAGGATATTTTATGGCACATTTGATGGTAGAAAAATTCGAAGAAATTACCAGGCTCTTCTCTGCTATCTACACCGACTCGGTATTCTATGTAACAGACCTAGAACGATTCCTCGCCGCCGATGATACCAACTTCCCTGTCCCCGGCGTAATACGTGGAGAGGTTATGCCGCCCGGAGCCGTATCCCGTAAGGTAATCGCCGCCAAACAGTCTTTATCGGTTGAGGTCCCGGAGGAGATGTACGGAACCGCACTGAAAGTTATTACCATGCCCCTTTGGGATTATGATGATCCCAACAAGATAATCGGCACTTTTGGTATCGCTATATCAAGGGACACGGCATTTAAGCTGCGCCGGACCGCAGACATTTTCAAAACCAGTATCGGCGAAGTTAGCCTGGCACTGGATTCCAACGTAATGAATCAAAACCAAATCAGCGAAAACGAACGTTCTTTGCATGACAAGGTTCTGGAAGTGGAAAAAATGACTATTAACATCGTGCATATTCTTGAACAAATAAGGGCGATTGCCGATCAGACAAGGATGCTGGGGTTGAACGCCGCCATAGAAGCTGCCCGCGCCGGGGAACATGGACGCGGATTTGCGGTCGTTGCCGATGAAGTGCGCAAGCTGTCTGATTATTCCAAAGAAACTGCGGGTGAAATCAAGGATATCACGGAAAATATAACTGAGATAATCGCAAATATGAAGGGTATTTCGGAAGTATCTCTGGACGCCATAGTTGAACAAAGCGCCAACTCCCAAGAAATAAACGCCAACCTGGAAGAACTGACTGCCATGTTCGAAGAAATCCACAAAGTGGCCCAGGCCATATAATCATCAAATAGCAATATACGCAAAAGCATGCTTTTCCTGAATATTCAGGGAAAATGCATGCTTTTATTGCTTCAGTAAGCAACAGCCCGGTGTTGCACCCGGTTCATAATCTTTGCCCGGGGCGTGTATAGTGCTTTGCGAAAGCGAGAACACGGTAGAAACATTATAATCCGACATTGAATTAGCAGTATTAATAAAATCGCCGGTCACCTGAATACAAATTATTTAGGCCCTATATCGTAATAATTTCTTTTTCCCCAATCAGACTTCAGGTATAATAATTGCATTACTGTGCCGGGGGATAGTACATATACTAGATATTGGAAAACAGGGAGGGTATTTAATGGCACATATAATGGTCGAAAAATTCGCAGAGATCACCAAAATGTTCTCTGCAATCTACTCCGACTCGGTATTTTACGCCACAGATCTGGAAAGATTCGTCAACTCCAATTTTACTAACTTTTCGGTTCCCGGAGTTATTGTCGGCGAAATAATGCCGCCCGCTGCCGTGTCTCGCAAAGTAATCGCCTCCAAACAGCCTATGACCATGGAAGTACCGGAAGAGCTCTATGGAATCGCCATGAAGGTCGTTACTATGCCACTGATGGATGCCGATGACCCCGGCAAGATAATCGGTACATTTGGTATAGCTATCTCCCGTGAGCATGCCTTTAAGCTACGTAAATCAGCGGATATATTTAAAGCCAGTATCGGCGAAGTCAGCCTGGCACTGGATTCGAATGTTATGAACCAGAACCGGATCAGCGAAAACGAGACCTCTTTGCATGACAAGGTTCTGGAAGTGGAAAAAATGACCACGAATATTGTGCATATACTTGAACAAATACGTTCCATAGCGGATCAAACACGGATGCTGGGACTGAACGCAGCCATTGAAGCTGCTCGTGCCGGTGAACACGGACGTGGATTTGCCGTTGTCGCCGACGAAGTACGCAAACTATCAGATTATTCCAAGGAAACTGCCGGCGAGATCAAGGACATCACCGAAGAAATTACCGGAATAATTGCTAACATGAAGAGCATATCTGGAATATCTCTGGATGCCATTATGGAACAAAGCGCTAATTCACAGGAAATCAACGCCAACCTGGAAGAACTGACCGCCATGTTCGAAGAGATACACAAGGTTGCCCTGGCTATATAAATATAACGAAGCGCTAAACTGGAAAAGCATGCATCTCTTGAATACAAAAATAAGATGCATGCTTAATTCATTTCCGTATATTAGATCGGAAAACCTTTGGCTTGCTCGCAGTCCTTCTACGATACCGCTTGCAACCTTGAATGAACCATGGTTAGAATTGACTCTGGCAGACGCTTGTCATTTTCTTTCTCTGTTATGAAAACATCATAATCCAACAAAGCAAGCGGGCTGTCTATACAGGACCACTCATTTTCCTTGTCTTTGATCTCCGCATTGCACCGATCAATATGCTCTTTGCACAGAGCATCTATCGCCATTAATAAATCTTTATTGCCCATTGCCACAACTATGCCACCTCCTTTTCTTTATAAACCGCTGCTGACGCCTCAATGCTGTTGCTTATTTTACGCCCGCTGTCCTGGAAGTCAATCCCAGCCGCTGTATACCGTTCTCCAATTTGCGAGGGCCAGACAATAGTTGTCGATGTGGGGTAAAATGGCCCGAAATTCGCTTCAAATTACTTTCATTCGGAAAGATGTTTTGCGCAGGATGTGCCGGCCTGTAGACACAAGGGGGCGTACAAAGAAAAACAGCCGAGCTGCAAAGCTCGGCCGTTTCGTGATTTCAAATGGTGGGCGCGGAGGGTTTCGAACCCACGGCTTCTACCGTGTGAAGGTAGCACTCTCCCGCTGAGTTACGCGCCCTTGTTATAGTTTGTGCCCATAATTATACTATACCTGTCAATTGTGGACCGTCTAGAACAGGTTGCGGCTGTTAATCGTCTGGCTTCTCTTCGGCCCCACCGCTACAATCGCCTGAGAGACTCCCGTAATCTCTTCTATCTTCTCAATATAAGCCCGGGCTTCAGCCGGCAGTTCAGCATAGCTCGTGATGCCGGTAGTATCGGATTGCCAGCCTGGCATTTCAATATAATGAGGAACACAGTCCCTGAGAACATTGAGATTCTCTGGAAATTCGGTTAGCATCATATTGTTGTACATATATCCTGTACAGATTTTTATCGTTTCAAATTCATCCAGTACGTCCAGCTTGGTAATAGCCAGATCAGTCAGTCCGTTAATCCTTGCAGCGTAGCGAAGAATCACGGTATCCAGCCAGCCGCAACGCCGCTTGCGTCCGGTAGTTGTGCCGTATTCCCGGCCTCTTTCGCGGAGAACATCTCCGGTTTCATCACATAGTTCAGTGGGAAAAGGCCCTTCGCCCACCCTGGTCGTATATGCCTTGGCCACTCCCAGCACCCGGTCAATTGAAGTAGGCCCGATTCCCGATCCGGTACAGGCTCCGCCGGCTGTAGGATGAGAAGAGGTTACATAGGGATAAGTGCCGTGATCAATATCAAGCAGCGTGCCCTGAGCGCCTTCAAATAATACTTTCTTGTTTTCCTTTATGGCCTGGTACACCAGAACCGAAGTATCCACGACATATTCGCGTATCATGTCAACCTGTTCCATTAAATCGGCATACATTAATTCGGAGTCGAATTGACGCATGCCATACAAATCATGAATCAGCTGGTTCTTGCGATCCACTTCTTTTTCAAAGCGCTCTTTGAAATTAGAATCATATATCAAATCGGATATTCTGAAACCCGAACGATTAATTTTGTCTGCATAAGCTGGGCCGATACCCCGGCGAGTAGTGCCAATTCCCTGGCACTGGTCTTCAATTTCATCGATAGCTTTATGATACGGCATGACTACATGAGCCCGGGTGCTAATCCTCAGGTTAGATGTGTCAATACCGCGGCTTTGCAGGTTTTCGATCTCACCTGCCAGCTCTTTGATATCTATAACTACACCATTTCCAACCACCGAAACAGTCCTGGGATATAATATGCCCGACGGAATCAAGTGCAGCATAAACTTATCACTGGCCACTTCTACCGTGTGCCCGGCATTGCTGCCCCCCTGGTACCGCACAACAAAGTCGGCTTTCTCGGCAAGGTAATCGGTAATCTTACCCTTGCCCTCATCACCCCATTGGGCTCCCAGCAATATTATAGCCGACATGGGTCCACCCCCCCGAATCAACAGGCAAAGCAAGCATCCCTGATGCTTGCCCGTCCGCTTATTTTTCACGTTTTAATCAGTAGATTTACCGTGAACATCTTAACAAAAGCCGCCATTGCTGTCAAATGAATAGTTTTCTAGCTTTTCGCGACTACTTCGATAATTATCTCAGCTTGTATCTCAGGATAGAGCTTCAGCTTGACTGGATACTCGCCCAAATGCTTGATTGATTCTTTAATTTCGATTTTCTTTTTGTCTATATCGAAGTTCAAGGTGGATTTAATGCTTGCAGCGATCTCTTTGTTGGTTACCGCACCGAACAGCTTGGTGCCGCCCCCGGTTTTTTCCGCAATAACCAGGCGCTGACCATCCAGCTTGGTTTTAATTTGCAGTGCCTGATCTTTTTCCTTTTCCTTTTTCTTTTCGGTTCGTTCCATCTTCACTTCGGCGTCTTTTACATTTTGAACGGTTCCTTCAATAGCCAGATGCTTGGGAAACAAAAAATTGCGGGCATAACCAACGGATACTTCTTTGACCTCACCTTTTCTGCCAAGCTTGGGTACGTCCTGGGTCAGGATCACTTTCATAAGATCTCCTCCTTTTTGGACTCTAATTCTCGATAATCCAGCAGTGCATCAAAAAGCCCCACCATTGCGGCTAAAACAACATAGAAATGAGGCGCAATCAACATCGTTACGATGACAATCAGGACCAGCCACGGATTGAGCGGTTGCTCCGAATGCTGGCGCCAGTAAACAAAAACGGCTAATCCATAGTAAGCGGTCACCCACAAGAAAAAAAATAAAATGTTGGCACCTGCATAATACCAGAGGCCCTGGGTTTTCCAATCCATAAGCCACATGGCAAGGCCTACAATTACCGCCCAGGCTGCCGGCCCGGGCATCATCTCACGGCTGAAAACCAATTCCGGAGGACCAGCCAGGCCCTGCCGGCGGTTCCACCATCCTGCAATAATCTGGGTAAATATTACTGCTGCAAAAGACCTTACCATGAACAGAGCCGGAATTAAACGAACTACCCAGTGCAAAATCTCGGCAAAATCTTGCTGCACCTGGCTGACGCTTATTCCCTGGATTTTATAGAGCTCCATTAAAAACGCATTTTCCGGAGAATACACACTCTTTATTAAAAGGTTGTTGGCTTCCTGTTCAAGCTGGTCAATTCCCTGCAAACCAACATTATTGAATGCCAGACCAAGAAACAGTGTTACCGAAAGCACCACAGCAATCATGGCACCGGCACGAGCGTCTCCGGCTGTGGATTTGCGCGGCATCCACCAGGCCATGAAAGCCATCGGCACAAGCAATGTAGCCGAGTATAAAAAAGACGGAGTAAAGCCAGTAAATATGGAAATAAAGAGCAGACTGACAGCTGCCAGCAGCATGGATGGGAGTACTGATACCCGATAGGACATCACCATCAGCACCGTACCCCATATAACCGCGGCAGGGAAGATCAGCAAAGGAATTTGAACGATGATTAAGCACTGACAAAGCGCCAAACCAGTATAGCTGAGTATATAGCCGGCATTTCTTTGCTTATCGATTCCGGTCCTTCCTTTCTTCCAAATATTGCCTTAACTCAACAAGATCTTGATACCAGTTCTGATCACTGGCAACATTCTGCAGGGTATTATCAATTTTATCTGCCAGCGCTTGATTGGTAGCCTGAAAGCTCACACCGCTGCGGCGCCCCAGAACACAGCTGATTATGACAATATTGGCAAGCCTGTCAGCTATTTCCTCGGTGTCAGGTTTAATCAGAGCCTTGAACAATTCACCAACGGATTGAACCAGATCTGCCTTGAGATACTCAATTGTCGTGTTTCTATCTGTTATACGGTTGATCTTAAGCCTGTTACGCACGGGCACCCCTCCTGTTGCAATAATTCGCTATTAAGGAGAGGATTCCTGCCGGATGTTATTTTTTTCCATTATCTATAATAAAAGCCCTCCTTTTCGGAGGGCTTCCTGAGTACTTTGCTGACTATTCTGCTGTGTACTGCAGAAGCGCCATATTCCGTGAACGCTTGATCGCTGTTGTCAACTGGCGCTGATGCCGCGCGCAGTTGCCGGTAATACGTCTGGGTAAAATCTTGCCGCGTTCGGTAACAAAGCGGCGCAGGCGGTTGATGTCCTTATAGTCTATGTGTTCCATTTTATCCGCACAGAACTGGCATTGCCGTCTCTTTTTGCGTTTGTCCTTCTTGATCATCTTCTGTCCTCCTTGCTTTAGAAGGGTATTTCATCATCGCTGTTTCCGTCAAACATGTCCAAATCATCGCGTTTGATCTCGCGGCCTAGCTTTTCCCATTCACCGGGGGCTTCTTCGCCTCCTGCTCCAGGGCTGGCAGTATTCACGCGACCTTCTGCATTTTGTTGCTTTCCGCCCAGGAAATGCACATTATCAGCAACGATTTCTGTAACCCAGCGTTTCTGGCCGTCTTGAGCCTCATAGCTGCGGGTTTGCAAGCGTCCCTCGACACCAACCTGACTGCCTTTTTTCAAATAATTAGCACAGTTTTCCGCGGTTTTTCGCCAGGTCACAATATTGAAGAAATCGCTCTCATCGCGATTAAACGTACGTGTAACCGCGATCCTTAATTTACCAACTGCAGTTCCGTTGGGTGTATACCTGAGCTCCGGTTCTTCCACCAGATTGCCAATCACGATAACCCGGTTAAGCACGCTAATCCCTCCCAACAGATCCCTTATTTTTCATCCATGCGAATGATCATATGGCGCAGCATAACATCCGATATCTTCATCACGCGGTCCATTTCCTTAACGGTTTCCGCTTGACCCTTGAAACGCCAGACCGAATATACCCCCTCGGCATACTTCTCGATCCGGTAAGCAAGGCGCCTTCTGCCCCATCCCGGTAATTCTTCGGTTAGCTCACCACCCAGATCGGCCATGATTTTCTTCAGCCTTTCCTTAATGGCGGCAACGTCTTCTTCTGCCGCATCGGGCTTGATGATAAACATCAATTCATATTCGCGCATTCTCACACCTCCTCCCTATGGACTAACTCATTATGAGTCGGTTCCAATCCAGCGACTGGAACAGGGTCATACAATGCACTATTATACCTTTACTGCCTTCAACTGACAAGACTCATTTCGGAATGCATCTCTATTAGCACAATTGTCTCTGGCTTTTAACCGCAGTTTTCTTGTAATATTATTTATGTAATAGTAGATACTACTGACGTTTCATTTTTTCCTTTCCTGAAAACATTTTTTATCAAATAAAACAGGGGGCGTTTCGGTGGCTAATCCTTATTCGATGCTCTCCTTCCTGGCAGCGTTTATCTACATCTTCTTAATAATGTATGTCGTGCCGAAAGACATCCGTCCCCGGGTTAAATACCCGTTTGTTTTTTTATGTCTCAGCATGTCGGTCTGGTCTGCTGCCTATGCCTTTGTTTACCCTGCTTCAGCGTTGGAAAGCACAAACACCCTGTGGTTCTGGTACCGGCTGTCCAGCCTGGGCTGGTGCCTGTTACCCGCCTTCATTCTGCATTTCAGCCTGGCCTTAACCGGTTTCAGAGGATGGCTAAACCACTGGTACACGCTGTTTTTAGTCTATACACCGGCTGTAATCAATCTGTACCAGGTCTGGACCGGCTACCTGGTCGTCAAAGGTTTCAGGCCATACCAGGGAATACTGCTGGAAGTCAGTAATAATGGTTCTCTCTGGCAGTACTCTCATCCCCTGTTGCTGATCGTCTATTTTTGCATAGCCTGTTTGGTGGTCTGGATCTGGGCACGCGAAAGCCCTTTCCGGCATGAAAAGATTCAAGCACGCATAATTTTGACTGTAGGATGCATAACCATGGCGATTGGAATGCTAACCAACATTCTGGCTCCATTTCTGCAAATAAATATTCCGGCAGTAGCCCATATCCTTACCCTTGGACTGGCCGTTGCCATGTGGTGGGTTATGCTGAAGCACCGATTTTTAATGATTACCACCGAAATTGTCGTTCCTAAAATACTTGAATATGTTAGCGAAATGGTGTTTCTGGCCGATCAAGGGGGCCGCATCACCTATTTCAATCACCCTGTTGAGCTCCTGACCGGATATCCGGCATCCGAGCTAGAGCACCTGTCAATCGCCGATCTGACACCTGAACCCCAACAGGTCAGCAATTGTATTCAGCGCCTGTCCAAAACCGGCCTGGCTGGAGATACCATCAGTATAAGCTGCAAAACACGCTCCGGGGATAGTTTGCCGGTGGAAATGGATATAACGCCGGTAGTCATATCCGGTGCTACAGCTGGCTATGTTATCGTGGCGCGTGATATGCGCCCCACCCTGCTTTTAGAACAAGAAATCCTGGAAAAAGCCCGGGCGGAAGAAGCCATGCGCGAGAGTGAAACACTTTACCGCGAGCTTTTCCATAACACCAACGATTTAATCTATGTACATGATTTGAACGGCATCGTCATTTCCATGAATCCAGCTTCCGTTAATATACTCGGTTATGAGCCCGAAGAACTAATCGGCACAGATATATTCGATCTGGTCATACCTGAACACAAAGAACTGGCCTTGAAAATGCTGCATAACAAATTGGTTAGTGACCAGGTGACCTGGTATGACCTTTCAGTCATTCACAAAAATGGACAGCACGTTTTCCTGGAGCTGAGCACCCGGCTGCATAAGAAGGATGGATTGCCGGTGGCAGTGCAGGGAACTGCCCGTGATGTTACAGAACGCAAACAGATCGAAGACCGGCTCAGACATTTTAGCATGCACGATGCCATCACCGGTCTATACAATAGAGCCTACTTTAACGAAGAAATGCAGCGGATGAGCAGCGGACGCCATTTGCCGGTCGGGTTGATTATCTGCGATCTGGACGGACTGAAGCTGGTCAATGACTACCTAGGGCATGATGTGGGAGATAAAATGCTGGTCACAGCAGCCCGGCTAATCGAAGATTGTTTTCGCCAGGAAGATACTGTCGCCCGAGTTGGTGGCGACGAGTTCGGAATTATACTGCCGGAAAGCCCGGTGGGTATAGTTTCAATGGCCGCTGACCGAATTCTCGAAGCAGTAGAAGCATATAATAAAAGCCTCCCCCGCATTCCATTAAGTATATCGGTTGGCTGGTCAGTATTAAGCGATTTGAAGGTCAGTATGAATGAATTATTTAAAAACGCCGATAATCACATGTATCAAAGCAAATACACCGATAAGACCTTTACTTACAAACACTTTTTAGAAGATCGCCTGCGGTCGCTTACACTAAAATAACCAGCCAATTCGGTGAACGAATAGGCTACTCTGAATTAACAACATTCAGGCCGGAGACTGCTATCGTCTCCGGCCTGATGATTCTCTTTCTCTCGCTTATCTGTTTATCTGCTGGTTATAGTTGCAGTTTGGTTTTCAGGGTTCCATTCCGCCGTAGCGCCGAGGGATTCTGCCGAGAAGCGGAGCGGTGTCAACACCCGGGTGCCCGATACGGTTGGGGGCACTTCCATCGTGACGTCCAAACCGTCAACCAGAGCGCTGGTCGATCCTACAACCATCCTGACTGTATGCAATCCTGCGGTTGCCAGGATTGAACTGTCGTCCCCGTTCCATATCAACTGTGCCCCCAGAGCTTCAAAGACTGACCTCAAAGGCACCAGAATGGTTCCGTTCTGAATCATTGGCGCTTCATCCATGACCAGTTCCGCTCCATCAACTATTACCCTGATATTGGAGGATGGATTAGGGCTGGTCCCATCGACTGGTTCAGGCACTGGCACACCATTGGTAGACATCTTATTCAGCTGGGTGAAGCTATTAAGATCGCTGGCCATCCAGAATGCATCCGAAACCGTATAGATGATGTCATTAACGTAGAGAATGCGCTGTATATCCCGGTTACTGCCGGAATAATAATAGCTGTCTGCATTATCGTAGTCTTTATCGGTCAGGTGAGTAAGCCGATATTGGAAATGAATCCCGTTCAAATCGACTTTATAAAAATATGCCCCCTGATAAGCAAAGGTTCCATATTCTACCCATTCATCATTATTCTCTCCCTTGGTTTCCATTACTGTTACGGGGAAAGCCAACAGACCCGTGCTGCGATTAAAGAACAGGGCTTTGTGATTATTAAGAAGCTCCGAATAGGTGCCTCGATCACCAATAACGGTACTGCTAATCTGATGGGGGGAATCCACATCGCTCACATCAAACAAGCCAACCTTCATGCCAGTCGGAACTACTCCACCGTACTGGTCGGCGGTTTCTTTGCCAAATCCAATGATATGGGTGTCGTCATATGGATAGAGATAATTGCTGAAGCCCGGAATCTTCAGCTTGCCCAGAACCTCGGGTTTCGAGGGTGTGGATAAATCAATGACAAAGAAGGGGTCTACCTGCCGGAATGTTACCATATACAGGCGCTTGCCCATGAACAGGGTGGAATAAATCTGTTCGCCAGGCGCCAGGCCTTCAAGCTTGCCGATGGTATTCATGTCGCCGTCCAGCACATAAACGTTGTTCCGTATATCTTCAGCATTCCACCACCACCAGTCAGCATCATGGTTGGTTGTTGCGATACGGAAATTACCATTGTTTTCGTCCATCGACCACTGGTTAAGCACCGTCCCCTGAACGGTGCCCATGTTCTGATAAGCCGTGCTCGCACCATTAAGATCGAATTTATAAACATCCGTGTTCAGGCCCTTTATATCGGATATTTCGCCCGGTGTTGCGCCCTCAACCGGCTTGGTCCATACAATATCCATCTGCTGGCTGGCTATATACATGTTTTCCTTCGACATGTACATTACTTCGCCGGAGCCCAGGTAGGCGCTTACATCATAATACGACGGATCACTGATGTTAATCGCCCCTAGAGTCAGGAAGTTCTGGGCGGTAGAATTCTCGAAATAGCCGATGCGATTATACGCAATGGGCGTGTACTGTGTGGACCCGCTGCCGAGGCGATAATGGGGCAGCATTTCATCCAGATTGTTTTCATCAAATCCATAATAATACTTGTTGGCGGCGAAGTAGAAAACATCGCCTACTTTGCGAGAACTCAGATAATAGCCTTCCAGGTCCATCTCTTTTAGCAAGCTGGGATTGGAGCGATCGGCAATATTATATATGAGGACCTTGGTGAACCCAGATGTGGGCAACAAATAATCCGCGTAGTAATTGGTTTCATAACCGTAATAGGAACTGCCGACTACCAGCAAGCGGTCTCCCTCGACATAGAGCTCGGTAGGATAGAAGTTTTTATCACCGGGATCGATCCTGGATACAAGGTTCAGGTCTGATGCCGGGTATATCCGCGCAATGGCTATGCGCCCGTCAATAATCTGGTAAAGGTAGTTGCCGTCAGTTTTAACGATATCGCCTTCATCTACCCCTTGCACCTGAACATTGGTCTGTGAAAAATCAGTTACAGGAGCTTCGGCCACTTGATTCGAAGCGGTAGTCTCTTGCGGAGCTGGGACCGCATCGGCCGGCATGGCCATATCATACATAATCGGCGGATACTTGCGGCTATAGTAGTTATTTATACTCGAATTAACCGCTTCCAAATGCTGGAGGGCTGCTACCAGCTCCTCCCGGCTGCCAATTGCAACCATTCCCTTGCCAGACGCATTGTCCGCAAACACTCCGGCCGCCATGCTGGTGAGTACCACCGCCAGGGCAATGAGTATGGTCAATCCTTTCCTGGTTCTTTCCTGCATATACTTACACCTCCAATATTTATATACAAATAGTATTATTCACCTGGTTGGATACTGGGCCTATCACCACCTTGCATATTAAGCGAGTATCATATCCAGGCTGGCCTGGTATGTATTTCGTGGGAATAGACTGGCATTATACTTTATTAGACTGCGCTGATTAAATTAAGTTCGAGTTCATTACCATATTGTGGCATATAATGTGCGCGCCGCTTATATGTTTTCCGATCTGTTTTCCGAGACCACCGCCCGGAGATTCTTTTCAAAATCAGTCCGGCTGAGCATAATAACGCGTCCGCATTGCAAACATTTCAGCTTGATATCAATGCCCACACGGCTGATCTGCCAGCGTTCGCCTCCACAGGGATGCTTTTTTCGCATCTTTACAACATCGTTTAATTTATATGGTGGCACTGGCATAATCATCCTCGCGCTAAAACCCGGACTTTCTCAAACCTGCTGCCGGTCACCCGGCCCACTTTGAAACAGGGCTGGCCTGCTGCCAGCAGCTGTTTTTGATAAACCTCAGCCGAATCCTCATGGACGGCCACCAGCATTCCCCCGGCGGTTTCCGGGCTGTACAGCATAATTTCCCGGTCCTGATCAATCTCTCCAGCGTATTGAAAATATTCTTTGTAGAAAGCCTGATTCCTATATGCACCACCGGGCACCAGGCCGTATGATGCCGCTTCACGGGCTCCTTTCATCCATTCGATATTGTCGACATAAAGCTCAATTGCGGCATTGCTGGCCTGGGCCATTTCTATGAGATGCCCGGCCAGGCCGAATCCGGTTACATCGGTGGCGGCCTTCGCCTTAACCGACAGAGCCGCTTCAGCCGCTGCCCGGTTAAGAGTGGACATCCAGTTCATTGCTTCTTTGACATGAGCAGCATCAACCATTTCAGCCTTGACAGCCGTTGAAACAATTCCGCTTCCGAGGGGTTTGCTTAGAAAAAGCACATCCCCGGGCCGGGCTCCGTCATTGAGCAGCAGGTGCGCCGGGTGGGCAAGACCAGTGACTGCCAAACCATATTTCGGCTCCAGATCGTCGACAGAATGACCGCCGACCAGCAATGCTCCCGCTTCGGTGATTTTGCTTAACCCCCCGGCCAAAATCAAAGCAAGTTCCTCTCCGGCATCACACTCCGGGTACATGAGCAGATTCATTGCCAGGAGAGGTCTGCCGCCCATGGCATATACATCATTCAAAGCATTAGCAGCGGCAATCTGCCCAAATATATAGGGATCGTCAACCATGGGAGTAAAGAAGTCCACGGTCTGGATAAGGGCGGTCGAATCGTCTAGCTGGTAGACACCAGCGTCGTCACGGCCTTCAAATCCGCACAGCAGCCGGGGATCCGATGGTATATGAAGATTTTTAAGGAGCGCGTCCAGCGTTCCCGGTCCGATTTTAGCAGCTCAACCGGCTGCACGAACTCGCTCGGTAAGTCGCTTATTCATCGTTTATCCCCTCCCTTCCAAATTTTCCTGCCGATATGATGAGCATAATTAGCTTCAGGCGAAATCCTGCATAAACGCATGGTAGGCTTTGAAAGCCTGGTACAGGTCGGCTTTGCTGCTTACCTCGAACGGAGAATGCATGCTAAGCAGCGCACAGCCCATATCCACTACTTCCATTCCATAATACGCCATATATTTCGCAACCGTGCCGCCGCCTCCGACGTCCACTTTGCCCAGTTCCCCGATCTGCCACAGAACATCATGTTTTTCAAAAAGCTGCCGCAACCGGGCAATATATTCCGGATTGGCGTCATTGGCATCTGATTTGCCCCTGGAGCCAGTGAACTTGGTCACTACAATCCCGCCGCCCAGAAAACTGTTGTTCATTTTCTCGAATACGTCCGGATAATTTGGGTCTATAGCGGCATTGACATCGGCAGATATTCCATGGCTCCGTTCCAAAGCCCGGCGCAAGGACAGATAATCATTAATGCCGGCCAGATTCATTATTTCTGCCATCAGGTTTTCGATCATCAGGGACTGCAAGCCCGTGTTCCCAGTGCTGCCGATCTCTTCCTTGTCAACAAAAAGAACCACCACCGTGCGCTCCGGTTTTTGTACATCAAAGGCCGCCATCAGGCTTGTATACGCAGATATTCTGTCATCCTGTCCATATCCGCCCACCATGCTGGCATCTAGACCAATATCGCGAGCCGGCAAAGCCGGTACTATTTCCAATTCTGCACTGGTGAAATCTTCTTCATCAATGTCATAGCGGCTTTTGAGAATATCCAGGATAAGCTTCTTTACAGCATCCTTTTCATCACCCAGCGGCCGGCTTCCCACCAGAATGTTGAGGCTTTCGCCCTTAACCGCCTCGCGCATCTTTTTCTCCATCTGTTCGGCGGCCAAATGCGGTAAAAGATCGCTTATTACCAGGGCCGGCTCGTCAGAACGCTCACCAATTACCACGTTCAGCAGCCGCCCATCTTTCTTGGCTACTACCCCGTGCAGAGCCATGGGTATGGTCAGCCACTGGTATTTCTTAATTCCTCCATAGTAATGGGTTTTAAACATGCCAAGACCATCTGCCTCGTAGACCGGACGCGCCTTTAAGTCCAGCCGTGGAGAATCCACATGGGACGCAATGAAATTGACTCCGTCCCTGATATCCTTTTTACCAGCGATAATGAGAGCACAATACTTGCCCTTGCGGCTGGTAAACATGCGGCTGCCCGGAGCCCATTTTTTCAGGCCGGCCATGTCCTTGAAGCCGTTCCGAGCGGCCGCTGTAAGGATATAATCAACAGCTTCCCGTTCGGTTTTAACCGCATTCAGGAATTCAACATAGCCCTTCCCCAACTCGTAAGCCGCCTCAATCGACTCGGGGTTCATCTTATACCATACATTTTTCTTTTGTTCATCGGATGACTTTGATGTGTCTTTTTTGCGACCAGCCATTGTGTTTCGCCTCCTGCTAAAATATTAATGCTATAGAATGTTTTTACTGATTTCTGATTGAACCAGCGCGATAAGCGGGTGGAAATGCTTATAGAAAACCGATTCATGCAGAGCTTCTGAAGCTGATAGCGCTTGTTTTTGTTCTACCAGAGCCCCCACTTCGATTACCGGTACAAAGATTGCCAGCAATATGATAATAACCACCAGGCTTTTAATCATTTCAACCAGGGCTCCTCCGGCGCGAATCGTCAAACCCAGGCCTTCCTTCTTCTGCCGGTTCTGCCAATACCATTGCAGACCGGACAGCAGCAAGCGCACCAGGAAATATAATCCGGCAAAAGTAAGCGCAAGCAATACGTTTCGCGAAATAAGCTGGCTTAGTGGCGTCTCGGCAAGGCTGTCCGGGAACAGCCCTGTGTCTTCGGTATTGAGCAGCATATTGATTAAAGGAGCCGCCTGTTCCAACAATTCGGCTTGAGCTTCGATATTCGCTATTACGGGAAATTCGCTTTTGACATAAATTGCCAGGCTATCCTGCATACCTAGATTTTGATCCAGAAATTCGTAAGCGGGCAAATAAAACTGTGAAGCTAAATAGATGGCGATGAGAAACGAGACTATGCCAGCCGCGCTTGCATACAAACCCTTGATATACCCTAGCCCTGCTGCAATCACCAGTATTACCAGTATGGCTATGTCAAACATGGATAACACGGCATCACCCCTGAAAAATATGCAGGAGTATCCATCCGGCTTGAGTTTGAGCGGACCTCCTGTGGACAGCTTACCATATTCAGGGGGATAAAAAAACGGGAGGATGAATCCCTCCCGTTTAAGATCGATGATAAAAGTAAATCATAACTCTGTCCACGCCTGGCAGGAGGATGTTTTACCTCCATGTAGTCAAGCTATTTATTGTGCGGCTGGGTAATCAGCGTAGACCCAATCATGATCGGTGTCTATTTGCTGGTCGGTCTTATTATAGTATTCATAGGTAAGGTTATTCCGTCCATCCCAGCTGATAGGATCGTCATAGGTCACATCCACATGGCGGTATACCCCGTTTACGTTGACCAGGTTCCAGGCATGATCCTGGGCCCAAACACCATCCCCGTATGCCGAACCGGTTACCAGCATGCATTCGATTCCGCTATGCAAGCATAACATCCCCATGGCCTCGGAATAGCCCTGGCATACTGCCCGGCCAAGAATTAATGCTCCATAAGCGGTGTATGACGGAGGAGCAAATGTAAGATCATATACACAGTTGTTCACCAGGTAATCATGAAACGCTTTTTCTATATCAGCGTCGCTCATTCCGGGCCGAACCACCTCAGCTGCAATTTCCGACACTTTTTGACGTGTGCTTTCAAATTGCTCGCGGGCAACCATGTATTCAATATTTACCGAAATAACACTGCCGTACTGCTCCCAGGCAACTTCATTGTAGATGGAAAAAAAGCAGATTTCCCGTTGAAGCTCTTTTTGAGCTTGAGCAAGAGCGCTTTTAAAATCATTGAAAGCATCTCCGTCATAACCCTGACAGTCAAGCTTGAATGGGGTCTCAAAGTTGGTCATGCCTGCTTTCAAAGCCATCACCAGCTCCGCGTAGTTTCTGACCTGGTATCCAGTGGCTGTGCGAGGTGCCTTATAAGGAAACACATATTTGGAACGGGCATAAGTTTGCGATTCAAGGCTGCTTACAGCATCAGGAGAATAGATATACACTGAGTTGCTGTCGTTCATCCATTCCACCCTATCATCCAGGGCTTCAGCTACGAATCGAAGAGGAATCATTACATGACCGTTCCAGCTTACCGGTTCAACATCCAGCTGAATGTTTGCACCATCTTTCGAGGCCAGTAAACTGCCGACAGTCAATATGATTCGGTGAGTTCCCTTGCTGGCTTCAACAACCTGTTTGTCTCCGTCCCAGTTTACCGAGGCGCCCAGCGATTCAAATATGTCGCGCATGGGTACGAGAACCCGTTCTCCAGATACAATCGGCGATGCTTCGAAGCTCATTTGCATTCCATTTATATATACGGCCGGGCTTGTTGCCGCTTGGATGCCGGCTGCGGGCATGATCGTCATTAGCAGGCTTACAGCAAGTAGAATAGATAATCGTTTCACTGGCACACATCCTCCTGCAGAATAATTTTATGTACATTACGCTTATCATACCCTATTAATGCCCCGCAACCAAGCTAAAGCTGACAAGTCCGTCCCATCAGCTTCTTCCAGCTTCAGTGCCGATGACCTAATCAGAAATCCCGGCCCGCAGAGGGGCCGGGATTCATATACATTTAATAGTTTTCTACTTTTTCTTCGAAATATGCTTTAGGATGCGCACAGGCCGGACATTTCTCCGGAGCTTCCTTGCCTTCAAAGACGTATCCGCAATTGCGGCATTTCCACTTGACTGCGGCTGGCCGCTTGAATACGCTGTCCCGTTTGATGCTGTCCAGAAGCCGGCGGTACCTGGCTTCATGAGCTGCTTCCACCATGGCTATGCGCTTAAAAATTTCGGCTATCTCCAGGAAGCCTTCTTCTCTTGCAACCTGTTCCATGCCGGGATACATCTGGGTGAATTCTTCTTTTTCACCTTCGGCCGCTGCCAACAAATTGTCCACCGTTCCAGGAACGTCGCCACCCATTACATATTTAAACCAGAGTTTTGCATGCTCTTTTTCATTAAGAGCGGTCTCTTCAAACAAGCCCGCAATCTGTTCATAGCCTTCCTTTTTAGCCTTGCTGGCAAAGTAGTCATACTTATTCCGGGCCATTGATTCACCTGCAAACGCTTTCCAGAGGTTCTCTTCGGTTTTTGAGCCCTTAAACTCCATGATGCTACCTCCTTTTCCATTTTTTCCGGTCCGTTTTTATTCATAAAATCCGGCCGGCAATAATAGTATAACCTTTTTCAACAGGGGCTTATAGCAATCCCTGCCGCAATATGTCGCAGGTAAAATGTATGCAGCCGTACAACCTAATCACCTGAATCCCGGCCCAGCCAGCCGCTTTCATTGGGAAACGGTCATGTAGACAGCGGGGGGATTATCTTTCCATTCAACTGAAGCTCCCAGGGCTTCAGAAACAAAGCGCAGCGGTGCCAGAATGCGCTCTCCGATAACCTGAGCCGGAACATCCAGCTGTTGCGCTTCACCGTTAACATATGCGGTCATTTCATTTAATGTTAAAGCTACGATGGTTCCACCTTTACTGCAAGTGGCGGTTTGGCTTGCTTCATCCCATGTAACCTCTGCTCCGATCTCTTCGAAAACAGCCCGCATCGGCACCAAAATACTTTCACCGGCTACGGCTGGGTCCACATCAGCTTCTAACAACTGGCCGTTAATGAAGATTTTTATTTCGTCACTGGCATTGTTCTGGCTGACAGCCTTTGGTTCCAGCCATATTGGAGAAGACCAGGCCCTTTCGTTCGGGCAGTGAGCCCCTTCATCCCATTCATCGCCGGGATTATAACTGTCCACAAGCGGGGTCTCGTTTTGGAATACTTTGACCCGGTAGTAGCGATACGAGCTGGCGCTGTCGGTATCAATATACTCAACTGCCGCCGTGCCCCGGGTGTCGTCAAGGTCAGTAAACTCGTCGCTTCTAAATTCTACCAGAGTAGTACCAGATGCCGTGTTTTTATACAGTACTATCCGGTTAATTCCTGACGCCTGTCCGTTTTTATCCTTAACGCTTTCGGCGGCGATTCGCAATGTTACCGGTGGAATACCCTGGCTGCTGTCATAGTAAAGGGTGTCTCCCATCATGGTTTCATCCTGGGAAACCGTAGATGCTGTAAATTCAAGCTTGATGCGCGCACCCGAAGTCGCATACACGTGGCGGCCGGTAAGAGCGCTCCATATGTTGCTGCGGTTCTTGCCCTTGGTCCAGGCCGCGACCAAACCACCGGTGAATGGTCCCTCGCGTTCATGGACATTTTCTTCCTTTTCAGCCACTGACCCCGGTTTAGCCATATGATTGTCGGTTGATGCAATTATGCCCAGCTTATATGCAGGATTGTAGCTGCTGGTAAACCATCGCCGCAGGCCGGCTTCCACCGATGCGCTGTCCTGAAAATCCTGGACAGGTTCTTCGCATCCCTTGATTTCAGAAGACCCATGTACTGAATAGATCTCCACCAGCGGCATTCTGGCTGCATCAATGTACTGGCTGGCCCAATCCGTTCCCATCCAGTAATAGTCGCCGTTTTCATAACGCATGCCTTTGGCGGGATGATGTGGAATGGTCATATAGTTGCCGGCTGCCGGGGAACTGTCCAACTCAGCCCACAGCTCCTTAACCGATGCGGCGCTGGGATTGTCATTGGTATTGGTCGGGGAGGGTATCGGCCGGTCATTAATATAAGAAGGATCTTTGAAAATAACACATTTATGTCCGTAGCCCGCCGAATCTTCTGGCAACTCGCTGTTGGTATATTCAAAACCTGGAAAAACAATTATTTCTGAAGATGACTTATATTGCAGACAAAGGCTGATCATTTCTTCGTAGCGGTCTATCATGCCTTTTTGCTTCCAGCCAGGAATGGTTTGAAAGCATTCCGCGTGATCGGTCAATGCAATAAAGTCCAAATCTCCCTCTGAACCTGATTTTGCATAGTTCAAGGCTTCAGCGGGACCGTCCTTAATGCCGTTCAATGTGTCTCCCGGCGGAAAGGCAGCATCCTGTGAATCGGCGGTATGCCCGTGAAGATCGCCCCAACAGACTTGCCAGTCTCCCTGGTCATAGGCTGTGCTTACAACTGCACTGGCAGTACCGGGCTGAAAACATATCAATGACAGAAAACAAAGGCTTGTCAAAGCGGTGGCTATTCTCATTATTCGGCAGTTCATCTTCTCGCTCCTTTCTTTGTAGGCCGACATTTCGCTGCCCAGGCGAACTGAGCTCCAGACCAGAGTAATATAATTACACTGGTCTGGTATGTAAATCAATTAACTATCACTATTCTACTATATTCACTGGTTTTTTTCGTTTCGCATGATCTGTGCGGGCTGTTATGAAAGGACGCTCTATTGAGAGCTGACCAATAATTGCCGTTTATTCAAGCCATACTTTAGTATAGCCCGGACTCGATACCCGCTTAACTTCCTGAACGCAAATCTGCTGGCAGTATTCCTTTTGATTTTGCAAGCAATTCGATTTAAATTCAGCATTTATTGTCAATAAACGGTTCAGGATGAAGCAGAACATGAACATGCGGCAGCTGTTCCTTGATCTGAGCTTCCAGCAGGTCACACAGGTCGTGAACCTCTGTAAAGCTCATGTCACACGATACCATAACGTGCATGTCTACATAGCGATCCGGCCCGGAATGCCGGGTCCGCAGATTATGATAATCCATAACTCCATGTATCCGCGCATTTTCCAATACGGCATGGATTCTTCGCTCTTCTTCTTCGGGAAGCGCCGTATCCATCAGCGGCATGAAGGCTCTCTTGGTTAAATCGATTGATGCCTTAATGATTAGCAGCGCCACCCCCATAGCTACTATCGGATCAAGAATTTGCACCCCGGTAATCGCTATTAAACCCAGGCCAACCAGTACTCCCAGTGAGGTGTATACATCGGTACGCAAATGCATAGCGTCGGCTTCCAGGGCAATTGAATTGGTTCTACGGGCGGTGCGCATTAATATGGTAGAAATGATCCAGTTGACCGCTGACGCGAAAGCCATTACTGCAACTCCCAGTATGGGATTGTCCACCTGGGCGCCCCCAACCATCTTTTTGTAGGCTTCCATAATAATCCACACCGCAGCCACCAGGATTAAAAGAGCTTCAATGGTGCCGGATATATTTTCGAATTTGCCATGTCCGTATTTATGCTTTTCGTCGGGAGGACGGTTGGATATCCTGATAGCAATATATGCGATGATTGCCGCCAGCAAGTCCAGCCCGGAATGTATCGCTTCGGAAATGATCGAGACCGAGCCGGTTATAACTCCGACTATTAATTTTAAAATAACCAGGGACGCGTTGGAAGCAATTGAAAGCAAGGCCACCCTGGCCTTGGTCTTTTTATCCGCTTCGATCTTTTCGTTTGCAGCATTTTTGGCCTTCTTAATTGCATCCTTTTGATCGCCGGGCTTCAATTCGCTGGCCCTGGCAGCCGGTTCTGTCATGATAGCGACAACTCCCTTGTTTAACATTCATTTTCTGCCTGGCTCAAATTCTAAAAAAACCGCGAGACTTTCTAAAGTCCCGCGGTTTACCGCTGCTCATTGCGAGCCTGGCCACTGGCCTGACTGTGAGTAATATACATATTTGTGAGGCTAGTTTACCATATTCTAGCCGCTTGTCAATATCCGACCAACCAGTCACTCCCTTATTGTTTATAATATGCCTCCAATTAGGTCTAAACTTAGGACTATGCGACTATTTTTCTGGCCAAAAAACAAGACCATTGCCCGATTGTCCCTGGTTAATTATTCTGTTAAATTTACTACAGGAGTTAAACGGCGAACCAACAAGGGGGTGTAAGGCTTGGAATCACACAATAAACGGGTTTTGGAAAGGCGACAACGGACAGGGAATGGCTGAATATGCCTTTCTGTTAGCCCTAATAGCACTAGTAGTGATGGGAGCAATTACAACATTAGGCAGTACAATCACTCAATCATATACTAACATTCAGACTAAATTGCAGTAATATTTACAACATTTACGGGTTGAAGGAGGACATTTCAATGATGAACTTTATTAAGGAAGAAAAAGGACAGGGCATGGCTGAATACGGATTGATTCTTGCACTTATCGCTATAGTAGTAATCAGTGCTGTAACATTAATCGGCAGTAGTCTGAATACCAAGTTCGGCGTCGTAAGTTCCGCTTTACAATAAGCTATTATTAAGGAGGATATTATAATGATGAACTTTATTAAAGAAGAACAAGGACAGGGCATGGCTGAATATGGATTGATTCTGGCCCTTATCGCTGTAGTAGTAATCAGCGCTGTAACCCTAATAGGCAGCAACCTGAATACCAAGTTTGGTGTCGTAAGTTCAGCCTTACATTAAGCCATTATTGCAGTATAAATTGATAGCCGTAACACCGCCGATAAATTTATAACCCGCATGTCAGCCTTGCCTTTTGGCGAGGCTGACGTGTAAGAAGAATTGTTCTGTTGTTAAGAACACGGCTATTTCGACAAATTGCATTTAGTGTATAATAATCACAGGCGATTATTGCCGGAACCGCTCAAACCAGCAAAGAAGTTGATATGTTGTGTTTCACTCCCACCAGGCCTTGAGCGGGAACCACTATTCACGATCAGGGCAGGTGCTATATATGAACTTTGAATTCTCAGCTGGTATGCCTGGATTATTTCCCAGCATTGCAACGGTTATTTTGGTTGGTATCGCGTGCATCACCGATATACGCAGCCGGCGCATTCCTAATATCCTCGTTCTGACCGGGCTAATTGCCGGTCTGGCAAATCATCTCTACATAAGCCAACTCCCCGGGCTATGGTTCTGGACCCTGGGCTTGCTGGCCGGCATGGCTTTCCTGATTATCCCTTACCTTCTGGGTGGCATGGGGGCGGGAGATGTCAAACTGCTCGGCATGGTAGGCGCAATAATGGGTTTAGAATTTGTAATTGCAACCTTCTTATTTATGGCTTTATGGGGCGGCCTGGGTGCTATGCTAGTACTTTTCCGAAGCGGCCGCATGCGGTTGTTCTGGCTTAACATATTAAGCCTGAATTTTAGAGCTGCTGTCGATGTGCCTGACAGTGCCAAAGAAAAAGACAGCTTGCCATACGGTGTGGCTATCGGCCTGGGCGTCGCCACAACGTTATTATGGAGGTACCTGATGTCATGCTAAACATCCGCAAATCACCTTTGAATATTAAAGGACAGGCAACCGTCGAATTCGCTTTAGTACTGCCAATCCTTATAATGCTATTAATGGGTATTTTTGAGATCGGCAGAATCTATGGAGCGCAAATGCTGCTGGACAACCTGGCACGGGAAGGTGCCCGCAATGGAGCCGTCGGTTATGACTCGGCGGAAATCACCACCCTGGTTAACAGCCGTTTATTGTGGCTGGATCCGGCACAGTTCCAGGTCAGTGTTACTCCTGCAGATTCAGCCCGGGCCAAAGGGCAGCCCTTGACAGTTGAATGCAATTATTCCGTAGAGCTCATGACGCCGTATATGGGAATGTTTCTGCCTGATCCAGTTCCTTTGACCGCTACATGTGAAATGCGCATCGAATGATCCGCCAGCGGAGGTCACAGCAATGAATACCATTTTTCGTCGCCTTAAGAATACTATTAAAAATGAAAATGGGCAGGTCCTGGTGGTTGTTGTAGCAAGCATGATTGGCCTGCTGGGGATAACTGCTATGGTAACCGATGCCGGGTTTCTTTATGTCACTCAAATCCAAATGCAGGATTCTGTTGACGCTGCTGTGCTGGCTGGAGTCCAGGAACTACCCGGACAACCTCAGACTGCTTTCAACCTTGCCAGCCAGTATAGCACCGATAATGAGCTTTCACTTGGTGAATTTAACTATACTATTGAAAATAATACCCGCATTCATGGCACCGCAACCCGGCAGGTTGATTTGTTTTTCGCCCGGGCCCTGGGGATTCCAACCGCAACGGTTAATGTTCAAGCCACCGCCCAGATAGCTCCTCTTTCGGAGGCGTCCGGCCTGGTGCCATGGGGAGTCTGGGAACATGACTATACCTTCGGCGAGGCAACAATCTTAAAGCAAGGAGCCGGCGATCAGCTTTACCCGGGCTGGTTTGGAGCCCTTCGCTTCGAGGGCGACAGCGGCGCCAATGACTATCGCAGCAATATTAAGTACGGATATCCGGGGGTAATCCACATCGGTGATATCGTGCCCTACGAACCGGGCAACATGAGCGGCCCCACCAAGCAAGGCGTTCAATACCGCCTGGACTTATGCCCGCACACTCCGAAATGTACAATTGCTCATTATCAGACGGGATGCCCTCGAATTGTCTTTGTTCCCATTATCAACCAGGTTGATGTTGGTCATAAAGAAGTAAGGGTTTGCGGTTTTGCCGCTTTTATGCTCGAGGATTATGTAGGCAGCGGTCACGACAACCAAGTCCGGGGAGCTTTTATCGAGTATGTGATTCCCGGAATGTCCAGCCCCGATGCCGAAGATTTCGGGTTATATACCACTCAACTAATCGAATAATTAACAGGGAGGGATTTGGCGGTGTTTACTACTACAAGGAAGTTCTGGGTCATTGCTGTCGTCTGCGGGTTACTGGCGGCAGCCATATTTTTTCAGTATTTGCAGCAACTGAAATCACAGTATCAAACAGCCGATACCATTAGCGTCGTTGCAGCCTCGGAAAATATTGCTGCTAATACTGTAATCACGGCTCAACAGCTGACAACAAAGGAGATCCCGGCTCAGTATGTGCATCCCAATGCCTTTAAATCAATTGATGATATTATTGGCAAGGCAGCCATTACTGATATTGCCCGGGATGAAGTAATTCTGTCTGACCGACTGGTGGTTCCAGGAAGCGAGATGTCAAGCTTTTCATATAAACTGGAACCCGGGCAGAGGGCGGAATCTATCGGAGTAGATCCTGTTACCGGAGTAGCCGGATATGTTCAGGCTGGCGATCATGTCGATATCATCGCCCTTATTGAAGTCAAGGTTCTTGATGCTACTGGGAGTGAAAAAGACGTCGCCTATAGCGCTGTAGCTGTGCAGAACCGCGAAGTGCTGGCTGTAGGTGACAAATCAATCGTGTCAGACAGTAAGAAACAGGAAGAAAGCAAGACGATTACCCTGGCCTTGAGCCTGGAGGAAGCTCAGAAAGTTGCCTGGGCAACTCAATTCGGTCAAATCAGGGTTATTTTGCGTTCACCTATTGATGAAGAAACTGAAAAACGCCCGCCGATCTCTGCCGCTGACCTGCTGGCCTATTAAAGATTGGCAGTTGCTGATAAAATAATAGCAGTAGGGCGAGCAGGAAACTAATGGGAACAGGCCGTTCAGTTTGTCTGTGCCTCTATAATGAAACGCGCGGGAGTTGTGGCTGATGAAGAAAATAAAAATACTAATTGCTGACAGCGATATTGAAAGCCGGAATCGAATTGTATCAATGCTGGATACAGAGGGAAGCTTCGACCTGGTGGCCGAACTGGATTCCGGAAGAGCCGTGCTGGACAAAATGGCCAAGACACCGGTTGATATCGTGCTAATGGAAGCTCGGATGCCTGAAATGGACGGGCTGGAAGCAACCCGGCAGATAACGGCCAACTATCCAATGACGAACGTAATTCTAATGTCAGTCTTCGATGACATTGAGCATATGCGCCGGGCACTGCGCTCTGGCGCCAAAGAATACATGGTCAAACCCTTTTTTGAAGACGAGATCAAGCAAACTATTATATTCCTCTATAACAACCGTCGCAAGCAATTGCAGATGCGCAGCACCGAAGCTACCGATATATCGCTTAATAAACGCGAAGCCGCTCCACCAATTCCTGAAACCAAGAGCGGAGATAACCGTATTGTTACCGTCTTTGGAACGAAGGGCGGCATCGGCAAAAGCGTTATATGCGCCAACCTGGCAGTGGCTGCCGGTGAGATGTTTTCCGGCGGAGTAGCCCTGGCTGATTTTGATATTCAATTCGGCGACCTGGCGCTAATCATGGATTTGCAGCCGCGAAAAACCCTGGCTGAATTGATGCAGGAAAACCGTGAGCTCGACACTGTCGTTTTGGAAGAATACCTGTATGAAAGACATGGTGTCAAAATTTTAGCCGCACCCAATCGTCCCGAATTAGCCGAAATAATTTCCGCTGACACCACCCGCAAAACTTTGAACCTTCTACGCAATAAATATAAATATACTTTTGTTGATACACCTACATTCATCGAAGAAATTACCCTGAGCGCCCTGGAAATGTCGGATATTATCCTGCTTATAGTTTCCCTGGATTTGACAACCGTAAAGAACATAAAGAAAAGTATTGATATCCTGCATTCACTCCAGCTTATGCACCGAACCCGGCTGGTGCTGAACCGTTCTTCCGGCGTAGCCGGGCTTGAACCGTCCGATGTGGAGAAAGTGCTGGGCATTAAAATATGGGCTGAAGTACCCAGCGAAGGCAAGCTGGTGGTCGCATCCATTAATCAAGGCATCCCATTTATGAAAACCAAGCCCAAGTCTTCAGTTTCCAAAGGCATGTACAAAATGCTCAATGCACTAAATAGCATTTAGTACTTTGAACGAGGTGATTTTATGTCGCTACTAAGTAGAATGCAAGCCCAAACCCCGCCTCCCAGCGCCGATGCCAAAGGTTCTGCGGAGCCGGCAGCCGGAGGTCGAAGGGTACCTACAACGACGCCGACTGTAAACCGCTATGAGAAAATTGTATCTAAAATTCATCGCGAGATCATTAAGCTGGTTGGAGCAGATTATTTTAATCCTCAAAAAGAAAAGGATGTAACCCTCAGAGATCTGGAAGAAAAAATTCGCCGCATCAGCGAGGATATGATTGAACGGGAACAGGAAAACTTTTCCCATGCTGATTTTGAGGAAATTGTAAGCCAGGTTCTGGATGAAGTCTTTGGATTTGGACCTATCACCATCCTTTTACGGGATGAGACGGTATCTGAAATCATGGTTAATGGGCCTCGAATGATTTATGTTGAACGCAAAGGAAAACTGGAATTATCTGATGTAACCTTTCGAGATGATGATCATATTCAGACCATAATCGAACGCATAATTTCTCCGCTGGGACGGCGCATAGATGAAAGCTCGCCAATGGTCGATGCTCGCCTGCCCGATGGTTCGCGTGTTAATGCCATTATCCCCCCGCTGGCCTTGAACGGTCCGGTGCTTACCATAAGAAAATTCAGCAAGAGCCTTTTAGGAATACCGGAATTGATTGGCTTTGGGTCGCTGACTCCGGATATGGCCACTTTCCTTGGCGCCTGTGTGCGCGGACGCATGAATGTTGTTGTATCTGGAGGCACCGGCGCTGGCAAGACCAGCACTCTGAATATTATCGCTTCCTTTATCCCCGATGATGAACGTATCGTAACCATTGAAGACTCGGCCGAACTGCAACTAGTTCAGGATCATGTTGTATCTTTAGAAACCCGCCCGCCGAATCTGGATGGCAAAGGCGAGATTTCAATTCGAGATTTGGTTCGCAATGCCCTGCGCATGCGGCCCGACCGCCTGGTAATCGGCGAAGTGCGCGGGGGAGAGGCTTTGGATATGTTACAAGCCATGAATACCGGCCATGACGGTTCCCTGACTACCGGCCACGCCAACTCCCCCCGCGATATAATATCACGGCTTGAAACTATGGTGCTAATGTCTGGAATGGAAATACCCATCAAGGCTATTCGCGAACAGATTGCCTCGGCGCTCGATCTTATCGTCCACCAGAGCCGATTGCAGGATGGCAGCCGTAAAATCACGTATATCACCGAAGTAGTTGGCATGGAAGGCGACATCATAACATTGCAGGATATTTTTGTGTACGATAAAACTGGAATTGATGAGCGAGGCCGGGTTATCGGCCGCCATAAAGCAACTGGAATCAGGCCCAAATTCATTGAGCGTCTGGCCGCCATGGGCATCAACCTGCCCGCCGATCTTTTCAAAACGGAACTCTGAAGCGAGGTGTGATCATATGGTTTATTTAGGCATACTTTTTACTTTTATGGCGGTGACTACGATTGCTGTTGCAATCATGCGGAGCTTCAGCCATCAGGATGATTATGAACGCCGTCTCCAGGTTCTTGAAAAAAAAGGCAGTGCGGTTGATGAGTTTGCAGAAGCGCCTTCTCATTTAAGCTTGAAAGATACCCTGGTGTCAATCATGGCACTATTTGTGCCGCGTTCACACCTTAACCGGATTCAAAATAACTTGATTGCGGCTGGCCTGCCACTGAAGAGTGAGGAATACCTTGCTCTTTCCATATTTGTAATTATTGTGATACCTGTTGCTTTATTGGTCCTTTCTCAAAATACCTGGCTGGCTATTATTGCGGTAGTCATCGGGCTGTTCCTCCCCAATCTCTATGTGAAAAATAAGAAAAACGCCCGGCTCATGCTATTTAATCAGCAGCTGGGCGATGCTCTTGGCATTATGGCAAATTCAATGCGGGCTGGTTTTGGATTCCAGCAGGCAATGCAGACTGTTCAGCGGGAGCTTCCCCCACCCATTTCAACAGAATTTGCCTGGACCTTGAAGGAAATACAACTGGGATTCAGCCAGGAGGAAGCCCTGCAGAACCTGAACAACCGTATCGGCAGCGATAATCTCGATATGGTTACAACTGGCATCATGATCCAACGTCAAGTCGGCGGTGACCTGGCAATGATTCTGGAAAATATTGCAGAGACTATACGAGCCCGGGCAACCATCAAGCGTCAAATCAAAACCCTGACCGCTCAGGGCAAGCTGTCTGGCATAGTAGTCGGCCTTTTGCCAGTAGGCTTAATCGGCTTTATGTTAATCATTAATCCGGACTATTTTAGAATAATGATTACTGATATCCGCGGAATTGCCATGCTTGTATATTCAGTGGTCTCTGAAATTATCGGTATTTTAATAATTCGTAATATTGTAGATATAGAAATGTAGATTACAGGAGGAGGCGAGCAAAATGGAAATTATGGCAGTAATCCTGGTAGCATTTAGCTTTACCTGCCTGGTTGTTGGCATTTTAACATTTTCTTATAGAGATAGAATAAGAGTTGCGCAACGGCTGGAGAATGAAATGCGCAAGACCAACAGTCAGTATCTTCCTCCTGCACTCGAAGATTCATTTTTATATCGCTTGCGCACCATGACCGTTGGCAACCTTTCCGGTGTAATAAGAAAGATGGTCCCCAACAACCGCCGGGAAAACTATCGCCTGCGCCTGCAGCGCGCCGGCAACCCGCTCAATATGGATGTAGATACTTTTCTATTTTTCAAGTATGCGAGCCTGTTTTTATTGATCATAATAGGTCTGGTTACTCGCAATCCTTTTGTTTTTGTAATATGTCTCTTGATTGGTCTTTTTATGCCTGACTTCTATCTCAAGAGCCGGGAAAGCCAGCGCCGAGATCAGATTCTGAAAAGCTTTCCAGACACCCTTGATTTATTAACCGTCAGTGTTCAGGCCGGGCTTGGCTTTGATGCCGCCCTGCTCAGAGTCACCGAAAAATCAAAAGGGCCGCTGGTAGATGAATTTGAAAAGACCATGAAAGAAATCAGCATGGGCAAGCCCAGGCGCCAGGCTTTACGAGATATGGCCGATCGTTTGAACGTGAATGATGTCACTACTTTCCTTAGCGCAATCATTCAGGCCGATCAGCTGGGAATAAGCATATCGAATATATTGCGGGTGCAATCTCACCAGGTTCGAGAAACCCGTCGCATGAAAACCGAAGAAAAAGCACAGAAGGCTCCTATAAAAATGCTCATTCCTCTGGTTTGTTTCATTTTCCCGGTGATTCTCGTGGTCCTGTTGGGCCCCGCGCTGCTGCAGATCGCTGCAAATTTAGTCTAGCAATATTTTATCAGCGTATACTATCACCGGCAGCTTCAATTAATGTCATATCATACGCTTTCAACTATGAACGATCCGGTCTCAAGCTCAGATGGTCATATTCGGCAGTCAGAACCCATAAGGCAAAGGAGCAAGCCCATGCCAGTACAGGTACTAAACATCGACAATCATCATGAACTGGCCGGCAGGGCCGAACTAGCCGACAATTTCAGCAAGCGGCTTCAGGGACTGATGTTCAAAGCCGAATTGCTGTCCGGCCAGGGGCTTATCATTCAGCCCTGCAACATGATCCACACCCATTTTATGCGCTTTCCGATTGATGCCCTTTTTCTGGATGGCGATAAGAAAATTTTACATATCATTGAATCCATGCCTCCCTGGCGTAACGGTCCCCACATCAAAGGCGGCTATTACGTGGTGGAACTGCCCGCCGGAACAGCACAGGCAACTGAAACTGAGGTCGGGCATCATTTGGAGTGGAAAAGAGCATAAAAAAAAAGTGGCAGCCTGAAGGGCCGCCACCAGACCGATGACAAAAGCGAATCTCATCGTCATATCACAAAGACCGCTCAATCAACGTACGTCAAGTACGCCTCAATCGCGGCCTTTGCTCATAACGCGACCTTCGCGTTTTCTCATCGGTCTGACTTTGTCAACACACTGATGGCGGCCCTTCGGATCGCCACTTTTTTGCTCTCGATTACTTTATTTCGTACATCCAGCCGAAAGGATCTTCCAGCCGTCCGTACTGGATTCCGGTCATCGTATCATAAAGGCGATTGGCAATATCGCCGATCTGGCCATTATTGATGGAAATAACATCACCTTTGAAGTTAAGCTCTCCTACCGGCGAAATAACCGCAGCTGTTCCGGTTCCAAACACTTCGTCCAGCTTGCCGGCGGCCTGTGCTTTATAGACTTCAAAAATGCTTAGCGGCCGTTCTTCGACCTTTACTCCCCACAAATTTAACAGCTTAATGGAAGAATCGCGGGTTACACCGGCCAGAATGCTGCCCTGCAGCTCTGGAGTGATCACCGTTCCGTTCAGTTTGAAGAAAACGTTCATGGTGCCAACCTCTTCGATGAATTCTTTATGCATGCCATCCAGCCATAATACCTGGGTATAACCTTTTTTCTTGGCTTCTTCCTGAGCTTTCAGGCTGGCCGCATAGTTGCCCGGAGTCTTGGTAAATCCAAGACCGCCGCGTACTGCGCGCACATAGTCTTCTTCCACATATATTTTTACTGGATCCAATCCTTCCGGATAATAGGCACCAACCGGCGAGAGAATTACAATAAACTTGTACGTGTACGAAGGTCTTACTCCCAGGTAGGGATCAGTGGCAATCACAAAGGGCCTAATATACAGGGATGTGCCCTCTTCCTGCGGAATCCAGTCCTGATCAAGCTTAACCAGTGCAGTAATAGCTTCCAGTGCCAGGTCCGTGTCAACAGCCGGGATACAGAGACGCTCATTGGATACATTCATACGAGCGATATTAGCCTGGGGACGAAACAGCAAAATGCGTCCATCACCGGTTTTATACGCCTTGAGCCCTTCGAATGTGGCCTGTCCATAATGAAGCACCATGGCCGAAGGATCCATATCAAGCGGCCCATAAGGAACTATGCGGGGATCATGCCAGCCCTGTCCTTCCGTATAGTCCAGTATGAACATATGGTCGGTGAAGTGGATGCCAAAACCAAGCTCGGCCTGGTCCGGTTTGGCTTTGGGATTAGCCGTCTTTTCAATGTGAATATTTACCGACATGGACTCATCTCCCTTTCAATATGTACTAAAGCACACTAAAGCATTTGATTGTTAGAAAATATTATACCTCAAGTCAGCAGCCCACCGGAGGGCCAATTGTGTATACAATCCCATCCAATGAGCTTGTACCTGTTTTAACAATACAAAAGCGGCCGTTACCGGCCGCTTTCAAAGATATACAACAACTGCTGCCACAAGCCAACTATTTTTCTGGTACAATCCGCACTCCCGCCAATAACACCATGCTCAAAAATGCAAGCAGGGCTGCGGTCTGGGCGCGAAAGGGCGACTGATACGCGGGATCATTGAAGACAGTAGGCCGCAGCGGCCTTGGGTAGCGATGTTATCGTTACGGTATTTGATTCGGCGTTCCAGCTGGCTTTTGCATCCATGTTTTGAGATACAAAATACAGCGGTATAAGAGTGCTGCCGTCAATACTGAACGGCGGCACATCAAGAACTACAAGTTCGTCATTCACATAGGCGAGCGGATGATACATGGTCATTATAATGGTCTTTTCATCTTTCTGAATCAGGATGCTCTGCTTATTGGCCTGCCATATAACCCGTGCCCCCAGCTCTTCCGCAATCGCCCGGGCCGGGACCATGACCCGGTCACACCGTACGGTCGGGGCAACTTCCAGATTCAGGGTTTTGGAATTGACGACTACCTTAATAGTATCCGCTCCCGGCTGGGCCTCATCTGCTGCAGCCGCAACGGTCAGGCTCAACATAAACATGGCTGCTAATACCAGTATTGCAGCTGCTTTACGGGGCAGCTCACATCCTGCAATGTTCACGGTTACTCCTCCTCGTTGAGATCTAGTATTAATACGGGCGGGTGGTGGCGGTGCCGCTGCTTCAAGGCACTTGGCGCCAGGTACCCGCACCATGCAATAACAATCGTAATTGTATCACTTTTCCGCTTGGCCTGGCCACTAAAACCAGGCAATTCCCAGGGTCCCCGGACCAACGTGAGAACCGATTACCGGGCCCAGACCGCACAGCATTATTTCGCCGGGATAAAATTCCTTGATCCTCTCGCTCAGTTGCTCCGCCTCTGATGCATTATCGACATACATGACCGAAAGGCGGTTAATATGCGGCAACTCGGCAGCAACCAGATCAACTATGTGATCGAGGGCTTTATGCTTGGTGCGGATTTTCTGGTACAGTTCGATTTTACCCTTTTCAAAGTGAAGAACCGGCTTGAGCTTGAGCGTGTTTGCCAATACACGGCTCCAATGCCCGACCCGGCCTCCCCGGACCAGGTATTCCAGATTGTCCACTACGAAAAAAAGCTTCACGCGTTTGCTGATATCCTCCAACTCTTTAAGAACCTGTTCGGTTGGAGTCCCTTCCTCAAGACGCTGACGGGCCCAGTCCACAATAAGCATCAAGCCGCCTGCCGTGATGTTGGTTTCCAGAATGTGAATCCGATCAGCATTAGCACCCAGCATATCCCGGGCCATCTGAGCGGACTGGATAGTTCCGGATATGCCGCCTGAAATCAACAATACCAGAGCTTCATCTTCATCGTTGAGGCTTTCGAAGCATGTTAGAAATTCTCCTGCAGCCGGTTGAGATGTCTGGGGATAGAGCGGCTTGGAGCGCATTATTTCATAATATTCTTTGTTGCTGTACTTTTCCCCTTCTTTAAAAACATCGCCTTCTAGATTGACATACAGCGGTACTTTTTTAACAGGGTAGCTCAGAAAATATTCTTCTCCTAAATAGGCGGTGCTATCTGTAATTATGTAACGTGTCATCATGCCCTCCTATTCTTATTGTGGCCATATTTTACCACAATTGCGGGTTCAGGTGTTAGATGCCCTCAAGCCGATAATAAAAGCATATATCGCAGCCATGCTTTCTTAACAAATTGAAGCCACCAGGATAACCTGGTGGCTTCAATTGAAATACAACAATTAGTAATTCAGTTTTTACAGATTCTTGAGAATAGGGCCGGGCATCGGAAGTATTGTCTTACCCATCGTTCCCGCCAGGAAGCCAGCAGCAGCAACATAGAGACCGCAGATGCCAGCGGCAAGGATGAAATATCCGGCGATCGGGGAATATACAGCTTTGTCCAGCCAGCCGCCATCGGTTCCAGTTACGAAAACGATTGCGATATCAAGCAGGACTACGCACAAGCCCATAATGGCACCGGAATTTTTCAAATATGCTGGAGTTGCCAGAATGGTGAAAATAGTTAGAACCATCCAGGCCCAGCCGTCAATGGTTGTATCAATTGCAGCTACGCCAGCCTTGGTGTTCATGGTATTGAAATAAGCCTTGATAATAAATTCAAGTCCGCCAGTTAACATGAAGAAAGCCGAGAAATACAGGAATACGTTGCCGCCCTGCATGGAACCTTCGAGCAATTCAATAATAGCAACAACGATCTGAACTACGAAACCACCGATTAGCCAGCAGGCCAGAAGCGGAATTGCAGTACCTTTAACCGTGCCGGTCAAAACGGCGTAAAAACAGAAACAAGCAACTGCCAGGGCTACCAGTCCAGCTGGAGCCGGATTTGCAAAAGAGATTGATACATGCTGATGATTATTATCGGACATTATTTATCCTCCTCGCAATATGTTTTATGGAAAGACTCATAGGCTATTGTTCTCTATCACTCCTTTCAATCACTGTGTGCGCTTAACGCAGCCCGGCCGCTAAAGTCGAATGCTGTAAAATTTGGGCTTAATCGAAACTTGGTTGCAGCCTTCCATCTCTGCACAATATTGAAAGATACTCCTTCAACACTGGGTTTATTGTAAATAAAACGGCAGGAAGTGTCAATTACTATTTCAGTTTTTTGCAAAACTTTCCACATTTCGAGATTATGTCGTTCCAAAATCTGGGTATTTATTCCAAACAACTCCCATCCTTAATATCGACACACGCAAATAAAAAGGAACGAAAAGCTCATCGCCTGTCGTTCCTTTATTGTCCCGCTGTTAACAAGATTATACATTTTATTGTATTTTACGCCCTCGTATTAATGGTTCGGCCTTCATTTGCTGGCTGAACGTTTCATCCAAGATAAGCTTCCTGAACTGCCTGGTTGGACAGCAGTTCCTTGCCCGTGCCCTGCAGAAATACAGTGCCCGTCTGAAGAACATAACCGCGCTGTGCAATATTCAAAGCTTTCAAGGCGTTTTGTTCAACCAGCAGGATAGTAATGCCGCGCTGGTTCAAATTGGTAATCACCTGAAAAATGTGATCCACCAGCAAGGGGGCCAAACCCATGGACGGTTCATCAAGCAACAAAAGCGACGGTTCACTCATCAGCGCCCTTCCTATAGCCAGCATTTGCTGCTCCCCTCCGGACAGAGTGCCGCCTTTCTGCTTGCGCCGCTCCGCCAGGCGCGGAAACAGTTCCATTACTTCCTCCATGTTGCGCGATGTCCGTTTCTGGTCTTTTATGCGGAAAGCTCCCATTTCCAGGTTTTCCAGAACACTCAGCCGTGGAAATATTTTCCTGCCTTCCGGAACATGAGCAATGCCTCGCGCCGCAATGCTATGGGCTTCTTCTAAATCGATGCGTTCACCTTCAAAATATATCTCGCCCCGGCGCGGCTTGAGCAAACCTGATATGGTTTTAAGAGTAGTCGTTTTGCCCGCGCCATTGCTTCCGATCAACGAAACTATTTCACCATCAAATACTTCCAGAGATATGCCTTTTAATGCCTTAATTTCCGAATAATAGGTTTCTATATTGACAATCTGCAAAATGGGTTGCTGCATAACAGACTCCTTTAGTTAAACGGCTTCTTGCCCCAGATAGGCTCTGATTACTTCTGGATTGCTCCTCACTTCGGCGGGGCTTCCTTCCGCTATTTTGACTCCGTAATTCAGGACGGTAATGCGATCAGAAATGCCCATTACTACTTTCATGTCATGCTCGATTAATATAATGGACAGGTGACGATCATCGCGCAAGCGAAGAATGTATTCCTGCATTTCATCAGTTTCCCGCGGGTTCATTCCAGCGGTCGGTTCATCCAGGAGGAGCAGCTTGGGTTTCACGGCCAGGGCCCGGGCTATCTCTAAACGGCGTTGATCTCCATACGAAAGACTCCTGGCCAGTTCTTGCTCTTTGCCGGCCAGCCCCGCATATGCAAGCAGGTCAACCGCTTCATCGTATGCAGCCTGTTCTTCGGTTCGCTCTCCAGCCGTCTTGAACAGAATCTGCCAGAGGTTTGATTTCAGGTGCAGGTGCATGCCGATAAGAACGTTTTCAACCGCCATCAGGTCAGGGAATAGCCTTATGTTCTGAAATGTCCTGGCAATACCGGCTGCAGCAACTTTTTCAGGGTTGAACATAGTGGCGTCCCGGCCTTCAAATAATATCTGTCCATGATCCGGCTTATAGTAGCCGCTGATCATATTAAAAAACGTGGTTTTGCCTGCGCCATTTGGCCCGATAACACTTATTATCTGGCCTTTTTCCATGGAAAAATCGACCCGTTCCACTGCAGCCAGGCCTCCAAAATATTTACTTAACAAGCGGGTCTCAAGAAGCATGGCTTTCCTCCTTTTTCACTGCCGTTCCCCCGGTGCGCACGCGCAGCCAGGCTGGCAAATTCCGGCGGGCAGGAAGCAAGCCCTGGGGTCTGTATATGCAGGTCAGGATCAGAATTAATCCGAAGACCAGGCGTTCGTATTTAGCTGGATCGACCTGTGACGGAATGCTTAATATGCCTTGAGCTGCCAGCTGATTCAGGTATTCAGACAATTCTTTTAACACATTCAGCTGTAAAGTAACAACAGCAGCAGCTCCAATTACAGCCCCGGATACGCTGCCCATGCCACCGAGAATTACCATTGCCAGAATGCCGATCGATTCCATGAACCCAAAGCTTGAAGGATCAACAAAGGACTGCTTGGCAGCAAATATGACTCCCATAGCGCCGGCAAAAGAAGCGCCGATTGCAAAAGCCAGCAGTTTCATCCGCACGACTGGAACGCCCATGCTGCGAGCCGCTATTTCATCCTCGCGAATAGCCGCCCAGGCTCTCCCTATGCGCGATTCGTCCAGGCGCCGGGTAATTATAATGGTTAATACTACGATAATCAGAACAATAAAATAGTAATCCAACGGCTGGTTCAATTCCCAGCCGAATATAGCCGGGGGCTTAATGGGTGAAATTCCTTTGGGGCCATTGGTGAAATTGATCGGCTTATCCATGTTATTAAAAACAATGCGGATGATTTCGGCAAAACCCAGGGTGACTATGGCCAGATAGTCACCTCGCAGCCTTAAAACAGGGAATCCAAGCAGAAAGCCCACACCGCCTGCCACCACCATTCCCAGCAGCAAAAAGGCCCAGAACCACATTCCGGAAACGGGGAATTGCATGATAGTTGCCGGGATGAACTGATTAGCCTGAGCACTTGCAAAAATCGCGTACAGGTAAGCCCCTACGGCATAAAAAGCGACATATCCGAAGTTGAGCAGTCCGGCGAATCCGACCACGATATTAAGGCCTATAGCCAGGGCTACATACATCATTACCTGGGTCATTACTTCAACGTAATACGGATTTTCAGTTGACGCCAGGGGCATGACAACTCCCAATAACACCGCAGCTATTCCTATTTTTATAGCCTCTCTGACCGGCATGCGATACAGGAAATACAGCGATGCCATGAAGAAAACCAGGGCCGCTGCCGAATCGGGGAAAATGTAAAACAGCGATACTGGACCCAGCACCAGGACCCAATAAATGGCCATAATTGACTTTTTCATCTCGGGATTTTGCCAGAAAGCTTTCGCATCCATTATATTTTTTCCCCCTGTTCTTCACCCAGAAGGCCGCTGGGACGGAAGATTAGAATCGCGATAAGAATCACGAATGCGAAAACATCTTTATACTCGGCACCCATTGCTCCACCAGTGGCAACGGTCAGGGTTACCGCTCCCAGTGATTCTAAAACGCCCAGCAGAATCCCCCCCATCATCGCGCCGGGAATATTGCCAATCCCCCCCAGAACCGCTGCTGTAAACGCTTTGATACCAAGAATAAAACCTACATAGGGGTTTATCAATGAGTACTGAGTTGCAAACAGGGTTCCAGCTGCTCCACCCAGACCGGCACCGATAAAAAAGGTCAGGGCTATCACCTGGTTGACGTTTATGCTCATAAGGGATGATGTATCACGGTCCTGGGCCACTGCCCTGATGGCCTTGCCCCAGCGGGTTTTGTTAACGAAGAAGTGCAATCCCAGCATCATTACCACCGCGCAGCTGATGACCACCAGGGACTTGTTGGAAATGCTCAGATTCTGACCTAACTTTACCGTGCCGGTAAATATAGATGGTGCGGTTAAGTAGAAGGTGTTCTTCCACAGCCCTTCGATTAAACGAACGGCATCCTGAAGAAAGAATGACACGCCAATAGCGGATATCAAGGGAACCAGCCGTGGTGCAGACCGCAGCGGCCGGTAGGCTACTCTCTCGATGAAGACACCCAGGCTGCCGCTTAATAGCAAGGCGATGAACAGAGCCAGCAGCAGAGCCAGAGCCGGATGCATGCCTGTCAAATAGCCATTGCTCTGAAGATACAGCAGGGTTTCCGTGCCGGCAAAAGCGCCAACCATAAATATTTCACTATGGGCGAAATTGATCAGTTCGAGTACGCCGTATACCATGGTATAGCCCAGGGCGACAACGGCATATACGAAACCCAGTGTTAGTCCGTCAATTAAGCTCTGGGGCAGCACTTGCATTAACTGTTCCATATGTAATTGCAACCTCCCGTGAATATGCAGAGGCAGGAAAGGCAATAGCCTTTCCTACCTCAAACCTATGACAAAATCGCCTATCCTGGCCATCATTATCAGGCCGGAACGAACTGTTCCGGCCTGACATTGATTCATAATCCTATTTTTTCAAATCGCCCGCCTTGATTTCCTTTATCACGGTTGGCGGATACTTGGCTTCTTTGAATTCAGCCAGGTATAACATAGCTCCCAGGTTGTCGCCCTTTTCATCAAAGGTTACCGTGCAGATGATTCCTTTTACATCCTTGAGGCTTCTCACTGCCGTGCTGACCTGCTGACGGCTGGGCTTCTTGCCGCCGTTGTCGTTTATTGCCTTGATAATTCCGTTGATACAGATATTCATAGCGTCATACCCGTAGGCGGACCAGTTTCCCGGTTCCTTGCCAAATTTTGCCTTATATTTTTCGGCCCATGCCTTGCCTTCAGGTGTGCGGCTAATATCAGCGGCTGGAGAAGTGTAGTAGGCTCCAATGGCTGCATCGCCAGCAATTTTGACAACTTCAGCATCATCCATGCCATCCGGGCCTATAAACTTGGATGTGATGCCTTTTTCCCTCATCTGCTTGATTAGCAGCGAGCCTTCCGGATAAATCCCTCCAAAATACACAACATCGGGCTTGGCTGCGGATATCTGGTTCAATACTGCTGAAAAATCGCTTTCCCCGGCGGTTATCCCCTCAAAACCCGAAACGGTCATGCTTTCCTTTTCAGCCTGTTTCTTGAACTCTTCAGCTATAGCCTGGCCGTAAGTGGTCTTGTCATGAATTATATACACTGTTTTAGCTTTCAGATCCCGCGCTGCGAACATTGCGCCAAACGGCCCCTGCTGGTCATCGCGAGCACATATGCGATTGACGTTGGGCAGCTTGCGTTCGGTGATTTCTACTGCGGTATTGCCCGGCGACACCATGCAAAGATTGTCTTTTGCATAAACTTCCGATGATGGAATCGCCACACCGGAGTTGTAGTGCCCGTCAACTGCCAGCACGTCTTTGTCAGCCAGCAGTTTGTTGGCAACAGTCACGCCAACCTTGGGATCAGCCTGGTCGTCCTGCGGTGCAAATTCGGGCTTAAATCCGAGCTTTTCCAGCTCTCCTTTTCTCTCTTCAAAAGCCATCTCGGCGCCCAGCTTAATGCTCTCGCCAAGTGCCGCCTGAGATCCGGATAGCGGCGTTACGGTCGCAATTTTAATAACATTGGAACTGCTGTCCCCGGTTTTCTGTTCGCCGGTACCACAGCCGGCCATGGTGCCCAATACAAAAAGCATTAACAACATGATCACCAGAGTCTTCTTCTGCAAGCCTCTCACTATGTATCCCCTCCATTCATGTTATAGGCGTAACAAGCCTTTCATAATTGTACTTGATGCCTTATTTCATATACAAGGATAAATTGTTGGATCCTGACCCGGTTTACATGAACAAATCCTGGTAATTATGTATGAAAAATACCTTGTCAAAACGGCACAAACATAGTACTAATATGTATATAGACAATTTGGATTCTTTTTATCCTGTTTGAGGGTTGCACAAATGCAGTTAACGAGACAAAGCGAATACGCAATACGAATAATGCTGGAACTGGCCAGCCGTCCGTTCGGCGAGGTCGTACCCAGCCGATCCATATCGGAGAAGCAGAGCATTCCGGAAGATTTTCTGAAAAAAACCGTGCAGCTGCTTTCTTTAAGCGGTCTGGTAAGCACCCAGCGGGGAATTCAAGGGGGCGTCCGCCTGGCCCGGCCAGCTGATAACATTAACCTGGTGGAGGTGATAAAGGCCATTGAAGGACCGCTGAATATCAACCTTTGTTTGGCGCCTGACTTTGATTGTCCTAATCGGGCAAGCTGCCCGGTATCACCGGTACTTGAACGAGCTCAACGGGCATTCTTGAAAGAACTGAGCCAAAACAGCCTGGCGGAATTGGTTAAACAAGCACGGAATAAAACAGCCGTGGATATGCTATGACAAAGATGTGCATTTTGTCTTATCTTTATTCGGACTATTTATATCTTTTATGTCTTTATTGAGGAGGTTTTTTATGTTTTGCAACCAGTGTGAACAGACTACTCCGAACGGCGGATGCGTTACCCGCGGTGTATGCGGCAAAAATGCTGATGTTGCAGCCCTGCAGGATCTGCTGATGTTCGCCCTGAAAGGCCTGTCAATTCGAGGCCTGGCTGCCGACGAAGAAGGTACCTTAACCGATGAAGTCCGTCTCTTCATTGCCAGAGCACTTTTCGTCACTCTGACCAATGTTAACTTCGATCCGGAGCAAATAATGTGGCATATTGAAGAAACGGTGCGGTTAAGAGACAACTTGGCTTCAAGCCTGCTCGATCCCAGTACTTATGAACCCGCTGCCTACCTGGTGCCCGCGCCTGACCTGGAAAGCATGGTTGAACAAGGAACCGCCATCGGGCTTCCCTTCCTGGCTGAAGTCAATCCGGAGATGCGATGTCTCCAGGAACTCGTTTTATATGGAATTCGGGGAATTGCTGCTTATGCATACCATGCCGCGATTCTGGGCGAGGAAGACGACCGGGTTTACCGCTTCCTGATGACCGCTCTGGCAGACCTTGGAAACGGTGATCTTGAAATGGATGCCTGGCTGGGCCTGACGCTTAAATGCGGCGAGATTAATCTGCTGGCCATGGAGTTGCTTGATGCGGCAAACACGGATGCATTCGGGCACCCCGTCCCAACCCCGGTACCGCTGGGTGTCCGGGAAGGCAAGTGCATTTTGGTTTCCGGCCATGACCTCAAAGACTTGAAAGACCTGCTGGAAGCAACTGCCGGTACAGGAATTAATATTTATACACATGGAGAAATGCTTCCCGCCCACGGTTATCCGGAAATAAAAAAACACCCCCATTTGGTCGGCAATTACGGTTCTGCATGGCAGAATCAAAAAATGGAATTCGCAGCCTTTCCGGGCCCAATTCTAATGACCACTAATTGCATACAAGAACCAGCCGCAAGCTACAAAGCCAATATATTTACTACCGGTCCGGTAGGCTACCCCGGAGTGAAGCACCTGCCTAACGGTCAGTTCCAGGCCCTGATCGACACATCCCTGGCGATGCCGGGGTTTACTGCAGATGTGAACTACGGCGAAGTCATGGTCGGCTTTGCCCGCAACACCATCATGAATGTTGCCGATACTCTAATCGGGGCTATAAAAGCCGGCGCGCTGAAGCATATTTTTCTGGTCGGCGGTTGTGATGGCGCTAAATCAGGCCGGAACTACTATACAGAATTTGTTGAAAAAACACCGTCTGACACCGCGATTTTAACACTTGGTTGTGGAAAATACCGATTTTACGATCAAAAATTGGGTGATATCGGGGGAATTCCCCGCCTGCTGGATATGGGACAATGCAATGATGCCTACTCGGCCATTCAGGTTGCCATAGCCCTGGCCAAAGCACTGGATTGCGAAGTTGGTGATCTGCCTTTATCCATGGTTCTATCCTGGTATGAACAAAAAGCCGTGTCCATACTTCTGACCCTGCTTTACCTGGATATAAAAAACATCCGTTTAGGCCCCAGCCTCCCGGCATTTGTCAGTCCCGGCATTTTGGATTTCCTGGTAGAAAACTACGGCATTGCGCCGATAGGAACAGTTGATGAAGATCTGGCGGCTATTCTGCAATAATGAATAGATACGAATGATGCTTATCTTGTCCTTTTTGAAAGGGGATGCACACCATGAGCGACGATATTAAACAGCTTAGAAACTATCCCGTGGCCGAGGTTTTCAAAAACGCTGACTTTGTAGACTACCAGGACGGTTCAGTCGTTTCGAAAACTCTAATTAACAAAAGCGCGGGAACCCTGACGCTTTTTGCTTTTGCGGCCGGTCAGGGGCTGTCCGAACACAGCGCTCCTTTTGATGCAGTGGTCGAAATCCTGGATGGCGAAGGGGAAATTATCATTAACGGACAAAGTCATCTTGTAAAGTGCGGCGAAAGCATTATTATGCCAGCACGGGAACCGCATGCCCTTAAAGCACACCAGCCTTTCAAGATGCTCCTGACCATGATCAAGGCTTGAGCAAAAGGAGCAATAAATGAAACGTACAATAGTCAAAATTAATGAAGAGCTCTGCGATGGCTGCGGATTGTGCATCGGCCCCTGTGCGGAAGGCGCCCTGGTTCTGCACGACGGCAAAGCCCGGGTAATCAGGGAGGAGCTTTGCGACGGGGCCGGATTCTGTCTGGACATATGCCCTGCCGGCGCGCTGTCCCTGGAATCCAGGGAAGCTCCTGCGTTTTCCATTATCTCCGTTCACGAACAGCAGGAGCCGCAACCCTCTGCTTATATCCCTCAAAGCTGCGCTTTTTGCACTGCCAACGAGGATGCGCGCTATTTGCTGCAGCTCAAGCACCGCGGACAAGCTCTCTGGGTCTGCACTCAGTGCCTGCCCCGCCTGATCCATGGCTAAAACAGCCCTTCTCAATGCTCTTCCCATGGCTTGAGCCGGTTTGTCGCCGGTTCAAGCTTATTCACACCTTCCCACGCTAAACGGGTGTTTTACCTGTGCATTTTCTATCATTTATATATCATTTGACTGTTATTGTAGACCGTGAATGGCTGTGTTATCCTTAACACATTGATTTGAGATGAGATTCAAGCCTCCGGCAGCCGGATTCGCCGGGTTTTTTATTAGATTTTCGGGTATCTGCCATTTTTTCCTCGGGATAATAATCTTCTTTAGTATTATCCGGCACTAATGTATAATAAATAGCGTTTAATCTTCTCTCAATCATTTCTTCAATAAAAATCAATAGAATCCCTGCGGCATATTGGCTGCGTTTAACAAGGGATAGAAAAGGCGGGATTTATATGCTGTTTTCCAATGTGTTTATTGAGTCGGTCGTTCATGAATTGCCTACCGTTTGCGTTTCCACAGATTCTATAGTTGAACAAATCGGCGATACTCTAGATCGCATCAAAATTCCCCGCCACATGATAATGGATCTGACCGGCATCAAGGAACGGCATTACTGGGAAGAAGCCCCGGTCAAGCCCAGTGTAATCGCATCCCGGGTAGGTCAAAGAGCTATTGATCAGGCAGGAATAAAAAATGAAGATGTCGGGCTGATAATCAATGCCTCCATTTGGCGGGATCATACCGAACCTTCAACTGCCAGCCTGGTGCACGGCAACCTTGGCTTGAGCCGCGAATGCATGAATTTTGACGTCTCCAATGCCTGCCTGGGTTTTGTAAATGGAATGACCATGGCAGCACAAATGATTGAAGCAGGTTTATGCAAATATGCTCTGGTAGTCAGTGCAGAAACCATGGAAGATGCGGTTTATCCAACCATCGAACTTTTGAAGAAACCTGAAACCAGTAATGATCTGTTTAAGAACAATTTTGCCACCCTGACTCTCGGGTCCGGAGCTGTCGCGATGGTACTGAGCAATAAATCAGTAGCCCAAAGCAAACACCGCATCAACGGGGTTATTTTTCGGGCCGGCACCGAATACAACCGCCTGTGTATAGGCGATCCCCCCTATATGACCACCAATGCTTCCGCTCTGCTCCGGGCCAGTATGGATATTGGCCGGGCGGCATGGCAGGCAGCTAAAGAAGATCTCAGCCGCTGGGAAGATCCTGATAGCCTTTATGTCCCCCATCAAGTTGGTATGAAGCATGTACAGGGAGTTAATAAGGCCATGGGCAACCTTCCTATGGAAAAGGTTTTTATCATCTTTCCGAACTACGGCAACATGGGGTCTGCCGCCATTCCTACGGCCTTTTCCATGGCGGTTGAACAGGGCTGTATATCAGATGGCCAGCATGTCGGCTTTATTGGATTTGGAAGCGGCTTGAACAGCGGATTTATGAGCATTGACTGGTAGGGGGTAATTATGACTGCGACTATTGTTCCGGCGGCACTTAAGCCCCTGTATCCATTTAACTGCAAACGTTTCGAAATAAACGGCATAGCCATGAATTATGTAGATGAAGGACCGGTCGACACCAGGCCGGTTCTTATGCTGCACGGAAATCCTTCCTGGTCTTTCTATTACCGCCATCTAATCAAGGAGCTGTCTTCGGAACGGAGGGTAATCGTTCCCGACCATATTGGCTGCGGGCTTTCTGACAAGCCTCAGAATTATTCCTACTGCTTGAGGACCAACATAGATAATATCAAGGCCTTGCTCGATCATCTGCATATTGCCGAAGCGGATCTCATTGTTCACGACTGGGGCGGCGCTATCGGTATGGGCTTGGCAACCGAGGAGGCCTTCGAACTGGGCCGCCTGGTAATTCTTAATACTGCTGCTTTTATTATGCCCCGGGTTCCACTGCGCATACAGATCTGTAAAATTCCTGGATTCGGCGCGCTGGCGATCAGGGGTTTTAATGCCTTTGCCATCGGCGCTGCTCTGATGGGGGTAGAAACCCGTCTTAAGCCTGAAGTGAAGGCTAGCCTGCTGTATCCTTATAATAGCTGGAACAATCGCATCGCCACCCTGCGTTTCGTGCAGGACATTCCCATGGCTCCAGGACATCCCACCTGGGCCCTGGCCAATCAAATTCACCAGAACCTGGGCCGGTTGAAAAACAAGCCTATTCAGATCCACTGGGGCGTTCATGACTTTTGTTTTACCATGGATGTGCTGGCCATGTGGCAGGATATATACCCCGCTGCAGAGGTCTTTTTATATGATGATGCCGGCCACTACTGCCTTGAAGATGCCCACCAAAAAATTGCGCCAGAGGTGAAAATTTTTCTATGCCAGAACAAATAGTAAATGTAACCCAGGGCTTAAGAGCCACTGCTGCTGCCAGACCTTACCGGCCTGCCGTCATATTTCCGGTAGGCCGCGACGTAAACGGGCTTTCTACCTTTACCCAGCTTTCCTATGAACAGTTGGACCAGACTGTGGACCGCTATGCTCTGGGATTGAAAGCCTTCGGCATTAAAGAGGGTCAACGAACCATGATGCTGGTTCCGGCCAGTATTGATTTTATTGCGATTACCTTCGCACTGCTGCGCATGGGTGCTGTACCGGTGTTCATAGATCCGGGCATGCCGCGCAAGGATTTGCTGCAGTGCATCAAGGAAACCGAACCAACCGCCTTTATTGGCATTCCTAAAGCTTACGTGCTGCGCCTGGCTTTCCCGGGCGCCTTCAAACATATTACCCACTGGGTAACCGTGGGAAAAAGAAAATACCTGGGCGGTGCTACACTTGCCGAATTGGCTTCCAAACAAAATGGAACCTGCCCGGTGGCCAATACTACCGCAGAGAGCGAGGCGGCTGTCGCCTTTACTTCCGGCAGCACCGGCATTCCCAAAGGAGTAGTATACCTGCATGGCATGTTTGCAGCCCAGGTTGACATGCTCCGGGACGGAATTGGCTATTCGGAAGATTTAATCGACCTGCCCTGCCTGCCGATCCTGGCTCTGTTCAATCCAGCCTTCGGCATAACCACGATTTTCCCCAACATGGATTTTACCCATCCGGCAACAGTTGACCCGGCTTACCTGGTGGATGCCATCCAGACTCACGGGATCAGCACCAGCTTTGGTTCGCCTACGATCTGGAAAAAGGTCGCGGCCTACTGCAAGTCTGAAAATATCAAACTTCCCTCTCTGCAACGGATTATCATGGCCGGGGCTCCGGTACCCCCGTTCCTTATTGAGGATTTGAAGGATGTCCTGGTGGATGGGCAGGTTTTTACCCCCTTCGGCGCTACTGAAGCCCTGCCTATGACCAATATGAACGGACGTGAGATCCTGGAGGAAACCGCTGCTATGAGCGATGCCGGAGGAGGGTACTGCGTGGGTTATCCCCTGGAAGGGGTTGATATCCGGATTATTCGTATAACCGACGATCCCATTGAAAAGTGGGATGACAGCCTGCTGGTTCCCGATGGCGAAATCGGTGAAGTCGCAGTCAAGGGCGCCTGTGTAACCAGGGAGTACCTGCATCGCCCTCTGGAAACCGCCCGGTCGAAAATCCCCGATATCGATGGCATGTGGCACCGGATGGGAGATACGGGATATTTCGATTCCAAGGGGCGCCTCTGGTTTGGTGGCCGCAAGGCTCACCGCGTCGGCACTGCGAAGGGAGTAATGCTGCCGGTGCAATGCGAAGCCATTTTCAATCATCATCCGGCAGTCTCCAGGACCGCTCTGGTGGGTTTGGGACCCATGGGACAGCAGACTCCGGTGCTGTGTGTTGAATGCTGGCCTGGCAAGTTTCCTGCCACTGCTGATGAGCAAAAGAAAATGCGCCAGGAGCTTTTCCAGCTGGGAGCGGACAATTCTCTGACCGCCTCCATACAGCAAATACTATTTCACCCGGGTTTTCCTATGGATGTGCGGCACAATGCCAAGATTCAGCGAGAAAAGCTGGCGGTTTGGGCTGCACAGCAGATCAGCCGATGATTTAGTGTTCCATCAACGCAGATGTTTTTGATTCCAATACGCGGCGAATGGGAGTGAGAATGTGAAAAAGATACTGGTTACCGGCGGCGGCGGCTTTCTAGGCCGGTACATCGTAGAAAAACTGCTGGAGCGCGGAGATGAAGTGCGCATGATAGCCCGCGGCGCTTACCCAGAGCTGGAAGCCATGGGGGTGCGCTGCTTCTGCCATGATCTATCAAAATCTGCAGACTGCGGAGACGCCATGAAAGGCCTCGACGTAGTCATACATACGGCTGCCAAAGCTGGCGCCTGGGGCCTTTATGAAGAATACTACCAGAATAATGTACTGGGAACCCAGAACTGCCTGCAGGCGGCTCTCAAAGCGGAAGTGCCTGCATTTGTCTATACTTCGTCGCCGTCAGTGGTTTTCGGCAGCCATGATCTGGTTGGAGTGGACGGGACTTATCCCTATCCTGACAAATACCTGGCCCATTATCCGAAGACCAAGGCCATGGCTGAACAAATGGTTCTGAAGACCGACCCGGCTCAAATGTCCACCTGTTCGCTGCGTCCGCATCTCATTTTCGGCCCGCGCGATCCCCACCTGACTCCACGGCTCCTGGCGCGGCTCATTCAAGGCAAACTGCCCCAGGTCGGCGATGGAACCAATAAAGTGGATATCAGTTATGTGGAAAATGTAGCTGCCGGCCACATTATGGCGGCAGATGCCCTCAAAGCCGGCTCTCCGCTGGTCGGCAAAGCCTACTTCATTTCTCAAAACGAACCGGTCCTGCTGTGGAAGGGCTTTATTTGCGAGCTGGGCCGCCTGGCCGGAGCTCCGCCGGTACGCCGCAAAGTCAGCCTGCCGATCGCTAAAACCGCCGGCTATTTTGTGGAAAAGGCGCATGACCTTTTGCACCTGGCCGGCGATCCCAGCATAACTCCATTTCTGGCCGCCCAATTAGCCACATCGCACTGGTTTGACCAGAGCGCCGCCCGCCGTGATTTCGGCTATGACGCGAAGGTTCCGACAGATGAAGCATTAAAACGCACTGTGGAATGGCTGATGGCCGAACCAGGCCGCCTGCCGCTATGATAGCCTGGGGGGGGGACAGCCCCCTTGCTCTTTTCCCGGTGAGGATCCTGTCAAAACTAAACCTTATTTTTTCATTTCCTGCAGGTATTCCTCGAAATTGTCCAGGCATTCTTTAAAATTCATACGGCCGAAACCGATCCTGAAATGGGCGGGCATATCATAACACTCGCCAGGCAAGACCAGGACTCTTTTACGGGCCAACAAATCTTCTGCGAACAATCCGGCATCCGCATTCGACTTGAGCCGGGGGAAGGCCATGGGTCCAGCCTGCGGCGGATTCCAATGCAAAATCGTGCTGTTGCGGCTCATGCAATCCCGCAAGTATTTCAGGTTTCCGGTAATAACCTTGTTATTGCGTTCCAAAATGTGGCGGCGGTTGCGCAGGGCGATTCGGGCCAGGAATTCGGACGGGGCACTGTTGCATATAGAAGTATAGTCCTTAATGGCCGCCATTTTGTTGTATAGATCCGCATTGCGGGTGGCGATCCAACCGATGCGCAATCCTGCCAGGCCGAATGATTTCGACATCACTCCCAGCGAAACGGCGTTTTCATAAAGGTCGCTGGCCCAGGGCAAACGCTGTTCTTCCGAGTATTCCAGGAATTTATATACTTCATCGGACAGTAAAAGCAGCTTGTTGGTCTGGCAAAAATCTATGGTATGCTGAAACTCATCGCGAGTCATATGGTGTCCGGTGGGATTGTGAGGGCTGTTAATAATCAAAGCCCGGGTGCGAGGCTTCAATAATCCCGGCAGAGCCTTCATGTCCAGCTGCCAGCGGCCTTCATTTTCTTGTAATGACCAGCGGCTGACCTGGGCTCCTATGGCCATGGGCACTTCTTCAAGCGACTGGTAACAAGGGGACTCAACGATGATATGATCGCCCGGTTCCAGGATGGCGTTAAAGAAATTAAAAATAGCCTCCTCCGCGCCGGCATGAACCAGAACCTGACGGGCCTCGATTTTTTCATACATGGAGGCAATCTCGCGGCGCAGGTGAGCGCTGCCTTTGCTGTCTGTATATCCCAGCCACTGATTTCGGAACTCCCCTTCCACTCCCGGCTCCAGGGCCAGTATTTTTTGAATGGAAAAAGATTCGCAGTCAGAAGAGCACATTACAAAAGGAGCTTCGAATTCGTGCGCGGCAAAGAATCTCTCCAGCTTGAAGTCACGCAGTTTCATAACCATCCTCCTTTCCAAACATTGCATGTATCCTATTCAAAATGAACTGTAATATCCACTATTTCAGCCCTGTTACCCACCCTGACCGGCGGTCCCCAGGTGCCAAAGCCGCTGGATACGATGGCATTAAAGGCGCCATTCTGCAGGTATCCATAACTGATCGGGAAAATCTTGCTGGTCAGATAATTATTGGGCCAGAGCTGCCCGTCATGGGTATGGCCGCAGAGCAATAGATCCACCCCGGCGCTTTGGGCTTCGCCAAGCCGGGACGGTATATGGTCGAGCGCAATCAGGGTTTTATTCTTGTCGATGCCCGTCAGGATATCTTCCAATGATACCAGCTCAGCCGACCCTTCTATTCGCTGTTCTGCGTTTTCTCGCCCCACAACGACTATGCCCGGAGCAATCTCAGCCGTCTGATCCCTTAGAAGAACCACCTGCCCCCGCTTTAAGTACTGTTCAATATCGCTGACATTGCCTGCATAATACTCGTGATTGCCCAGGCATGCGAATACCCCCAAAGGAGCCTGGAGGCGGCAAAAGTTTTCGGCCATCTTCTCTTCCGCAAACAGAGTTACATCTTCGTCAATCATGTCTCCTGCGAGCAAAACTACGTCCGGGTTCTGCGCATTGATTAGATCCACCAGGCCGGCCAGACGCCCGTTATTCAAGATTAATCCGGCGTGTATGTCGCTTACCATGACTATTTTTACGGATTCCATATTGCCGGCTTGTTTGGATATGGTGACATCATAATGGGTTACTACGGGATGCCGGGCATTCCAGGCGCCCAACCCAATTATCGATACTATAACCAGCAGAACTGCGGCTCCTAGTATCTTCAATATAATGATATCCGGGGTAACAAGGCCGGTAAAATGATTAACTAACCTTAATATGTCGATGAATAATAGAATAAGGAATCCATAGAACATAACTGCCATCCAGTATGAACCGGCTATGGTCATAAAGTTGGCCGCTGCTCCAGGTAAAAATCGTGCGCCAACCCTGCCCAGCAGGTAAGAAAAGCTCAGCAGGCAGAAAACGCCAATGAAGATGCGGTGATCGGCCGCCGGGAACCAGGCCATCAGGGCTTGCCAGCTCCGGACGCCTATATACCAGTTAGTCAGGCTGAATATTAGAAATACTATAACGAAAAATATCAGGTATTGCATTATCACAAAAAACCTTTCACGTTATACGCAACGCGGGTCAGGCTGCGCTATGCTCATATATTACCACAGCACAGCCTTAATGGGTCTCCTGGCTTGGTACACTTAAACATGACTCAGCTAATCCCAGTGTGATAAAATTAATCAATAATCATACCATTTTACTGCTTCTACACAGCAACTCGGAATCGCTGGATGTCATACTTAGCCACATGCTCATTGCATTTGGCTGGATTTATTCACATGTGTGATCCTGAAACCGGATGGAGCCGACCTGCAAACATCCGGATAGGATATTCAACAAATCTACAAAGGAGGATGAAAGAATGTCAGTAAATGTTACGGAAATCGCTGGCAAGATCATGGCCAACACGGATCTTAAGGACGAAGTTATGTCAGTTATCAATAATCGCGACGACGACGCCCTGTTGGAGATTCTGAACCGCTTCGACATTCCCCTGGATGAAGACGAGGTCGGATTGCTGAAAACGGCTTTGAATTTGTGGGATAAAAAGGAGAAAGGCGAAGATATTAACCTGGATGATCTGAAAGATGCAGCTGGCGGTCTGATGGATCTTTTCCGTTAATACCGCTCCGAATACACCGGGGACATATTGCCGGCTGACGGATACCATAATAATGGACCGCCAGGGAATGGCAATTATGTTCCCATTTTTTATCTGGCTTCCTCAACCAATGCGGAATGAACCGCCAGCCATATACAGGGCGGATCGGACGATGTGTACTCCACCCGGTGCCTGGCATGTGCCGGGATGAATAGATAATCCCCAGCGTTCATTTCTTGTTTACGTCCTTTTTCCCAGGCAATAACCGCTTGGCCTTGCAGCAAGATACACCATTCGTCTCCGGGCTGATCATACCAGAAACCCGGCGGAGATACCTGCCCGTTAGAGACAATCCGTTCAATATGGACGCTTGCCCCGGTCCATAATACTTCCAGGGTTTCCTCCCCGGAAAGCTCATTCGGCAAATCATATATGTTCATATAGCGTCACCTTCCTGGACAGCATCCGGAAATTTCCGTGGTTTTCTCACAATTCTACCATATCTCCCGCTTATCATTAGCTCAGGAAAATCCACGAGGAGGAGATCACTATGCGCCGATTGAGTCATTTACGAATCCTGCTGTTACTGGTCGTGATCGCGGTCATTTGCCTGCCAGCAGCCGGATGCTCAAGCATGCAGGCTTACACATCGCAGCTGTCCGGCCTGCCTGACTGGTTCAGTTCGCTCATAAACGGGACTGACCGCAACGAAGTTCCATCATCAAAAAGCATACCCACTCCCGTATATGTAAGCATTGTAATTCATTTTGAAGAAAGCTTCCCGCAGCAGGCTGACAGCTTTGCATCTGCCCGCCAGGACCTGCTTGACCTTGCCAGGCTCTGCCGGCAGAACGAATTGCGCTTCAATCTGCAGCCGGATTGGGCTTTTATGACAGCCATGCAAAAATTTGAAACCCCGGAAATGCAGTCCCAGACTAATGGTAAAAACATCCTGCGCTATCTGTCCGAAGACCTTAACATGGAAATCGATCCCCATTCCCATGAACACAAGTATAACTATGCTGATGTCGCTTACCTGCTGGATGCCTGCGGTGTCAAGCCCAGCAACATCGCGGGCGGACTAATTGCTGCCCCGGAAAATCTTTGCCAGTTGGAGCGTTTTCTGAAGCCTTTCAAGGGCATTAACTATCCATATTCCTGGACTGCCGAATACATTTGGGGCGGTGGCACGCCTGGCCATGTTGATGAACCAGTCAGCAGCGGCATCTGGTGGCCCAAGGACAGCGCCAATTATTACGTCAACCAGGATGGAGTTACGATTCCCGCCATCGGACGCTACACTGGAGAAATCGACGATATATACAACCTGGTGGACAAGATCGAGCAGGGTGAAGCTCCTGCCGGACAGTGTTACACGGCATGCATTATGTTTAACCAGGGTTACCTTAAAGAGGACCTGGCGGAATTGAAAGCAGAAATCGGCCAGTTAAAAACCCTGCAAAAAGAAGGCAAAATAAGCTTTGTTTCTTTGCAGGAACTGGTGGAGATATGGGAAGAAGACTTCGATTCCAAGGGTTTTGTCTACCTTGAAGATCCTCAGGATCTGGGCAATACCCATAATGCTGCCAAAACTCAGCAAGCGGACAGTAAGCCGCCCAAGCCAAACCAGATGAAACCTTAAACATTCCTTTCTGACTTGATCTAATAAACACTGAAGCGGGCAGATATTAAAATCTCTGCCCGCTTATGGTTGCTGAACAACAATTTATTGCTTTTTAAGCTGCTTGGCCCAGGTGTCCCTGAGTCCGACTATTCGGTTAAAAACCGGTGCTCCGGGCTTGCTGTCCTTGCTGTCGGCTATAAAGTACCCCTGGCGCAGGAACTGGAACCGGTCACCAGCCTGGCATTCAGCCAGGACCGGTTCAACCATGCACTGCTCCAAAACCTGCAGCGACAGAGGATTTACTTTGCTCCGGAAATCCATCCCATCTGAATCGTCATCAGGATTTTCCGCTGTAAACAGGTGGTCGTACAGACGCACCTCAACCGGCACGGCATGAGCGGCTGATACCCAATGGCAGGTGCCCTTAACCTTGCGGCCAGCTGTAGCGCCACCGCTCCTGGAATCCGGATCATAGGTACAGCGCAACAGAATGACTTCGCCAGTTTTTTCGTCCTTTACCACTTCTTCGCACTTGATAATATAAGCACTCTTCAGCCGGATTTCTCCACCCGGCCTCAGTCTGAAAAACTTCTTCGGCGGGTCTTCCATAAAATCTTCCTGTTCGATATATAGCTCCCGTCCGAACGGAATGGCATGAGTCCCGCTCTCAGGTTTTTCTGGATTATTCTCCGTTTCCAGCCATTCGGTCTGTTCGGCTGGATAATTGGTAAGCTCAATTTTCAGAGGCTTTAGCACTGCCATGGCCCTCCGGGCATCGGCATTAAGGTCTTCCCGGATGCAGAATTCCAGAAGGGCTATATCCACTGTACTGTCACGCTTGGCAACCCCGATCCGCGCCGCAAAATCCCTCATGGCCGCCGGTGTATAACCACGGCGCCTCAGCCCCGCGATAGTGGGCATGCGGGGATCATCCCAGCCCTGTACAATGTTTTCCTCCACCAGGGTCTTGAGCTTCCGCTTGCTCATCATTGTATGGGTCAGATTCAAGCGGGCGAATTCGATCTGGTGCGGTACAGAATCCGACATCTCTGAATAATCTACATTGTCCCTGGCCCAATCGTACAAAGGGCGATGGTCCGCGAATTCCAGGGTGCATACGGAATGGGTGATCCCTTCAATCGAGTCCGAAAGCGGGTGAGCATAATCATACATGGGGTATATGCACCACTTGTCTCCGGTACGATGATGGGTTGCCCGCAAGATTCTGTATATGACCGGATCGCGCATATTCATATTGGGTGATGCCATATCGATCTTGGCCCTTAGTACCCTGGATTCATCTTCAAACTCGCCGTTTTTCATTCGTTCGAAGAGGTCGAGGTTTTCCTCAATGCTGCGGCTGCGGTAGGGGCTTTCTTTGCCGGGCTCGGTAAGAGTTCCCCGGTATTCGCGCACTTCAGCCGGGCTTAAATCACAAACATAAGCCTTGCCAGCCTTAATCAGCTGAATGGCATACTCGTACATTTTATCGAAAAAATCGGAAGCGTAATAAAGGCGTTCTTCCCAGTCAAAACCCAGCCAGTGGACATCTTCAATAATCGAGTCCACATATTCGGTGTCTTCCTTGCTGGGATTGGTATCGTCAAAACGCAGATTGCACAGGCCATTGTTAGCCTGGGCCAGACCGAAATTCAGGCAAATGGATTTGGCATGACCGATATGAAGATATCCATTGGGCTCGGGCGGGAAACGGGTGTGCACCCGGCCTCCGTTGTTGCCCTGCTTGAGATCTTCTACAATTATGTCTTGAATAAAATTGCCCGGCAAATCATTACGATTGGCATTCTCACTCACAGTTTTCCCACCTTTAGATGTTTTTTCTAACGTATTATAACCCATTCCGCTGTGATGACCATTGCATATTTATTTATAGCCTTTAACCATCAAGCGCAAGGGCTCTCGCAGTTCCACCGGGATGCTGGCGATGCGGGTTTTTCTTCCTTTGATATCGGCGCGCCCTACCATAATTAATCCCAGGCTCCACAGATTCCCTACGGGAGTACAGGTGCCTTCATCAGGCCAGAAATAGCTTTCCTCATCCAGCCCGCCGAATTTGCGGCTGATGACCTGGAAGCGGCACCATCCGCCATTCTGCAGTATATACTTTAAAATCTCGATTTCTTCATCATCAAGATGCTCCTGGCATAGATCACTAAAACTTAAAGGATCTGTCAGGGTGCTAATAATCTGCTTTTCCCGGTCTTTGCGTTTGGGAAGGCTTTCTATCGCCATTAAATCGCAGGTTCCATCTATCCAATGTACAGGAAGATTTTTCAAGCCGCGCGCCAGGCTGGGATTCAGCGGAAGGTCTTTTTCGCTCAAATCCTCCAACAGCTCCTGGAGAGCCATGCCCATGACTTCATCCATCATCGCATTATTTATCAACTGTTCAAAACCTTTGCCGCTGGCATCCCCAATGCTCTCTTTAAGATGTTCGAGCAGTTTCCGGTCTTCCTCATCCAGTTCCAGCACCTCCAGCTTCTTTACATAATGCAAAGTGCCGGTCATGTCTCCCTGGTGAAGCGCCATCATCATGCGGCAGATGAGAATCGGCACCAGCCAGTCCCCTTCTTCTATTTCATTGACCTGTTCAAGCAGATCCAGATATATCTCGGCCTGTGGAATGTGATCCATTTGTATGAAGAGCTGAACTATATCGGGCAAAGCCGGCGGATAAAGCTTTCCAGCCTGAGTGTAGTGCTGTTCCCACAAATCGAGGGCTTCATCCAGCAGACCCTTCTCAATTAATCCCCAGCCCTGATCATGTAAAGCTTCCATTTCATCAGAATAAACGATATTGAGCCTTTTCATAGCCGCCTCCCTGCTGAATAGTCATTCCGGCTAACGCCGGGCCTCCAATACATTGCTGAACCGGCTGTTTAATCGGCCGGGGGTATCAGCTTGTACTGAATTAGAACACCATTTTCAAATGTAAGTTCCACTTTTGTATAATCCCCGCTATGCGGCGTAAATGGAGCCGGATACAATACCGTGCCGGTATAATCGGCAGTATAGGATGCCAGATCCCTGAACGGCTGCTCTGGAATGCCGTAAATGCTCAGTAATTTCGTGATATCCTGGCCGATTTCCACGCCTTTCTTCGTTTTATATCCTTCCGGCAAGTAAAGGGTGAAATACCAGGGGGCTTCTGGATACGGGAAATTTTCGAATAAAGCATCTTTATCTTCATACAGGGCGTTAATTTCCTCGGAGGGCACCAAATTGTACGGCAGAATATAAGCCGTGCCTTCACGCTCGATATGCTGAGTAAAATATACCTGATAGTCAAACGCTTCCGAAATGAACCGCAACGGCACCATGATCCGGCCTTCGGTGGCCAGGGCAGGAATGTCCAGCTTGACAGTTTTTCCGTTAACATAAGCATCCGCAGAATCCAGGGTAAGCTCAATGCGCCGCCCTACGCCCGTAATCGTCGCTTTTCGAGTCGCCTCATCGTATTTGCCGCTGAAACCAAGGGCTTCCGCTAATGAACCCATGGGCACCAGCAGACGCCCATCCTGGACATACGGCTCAACTCCCGGATCAAGAATTTCCGGAGAACTGCTCTTTGATTTTGATTGAACCACAATATGGCAGCTTGCAGCCGCCTCAGGCTGCAGCAAAGGCATAAACAGGCTAATAACCAATAACATTACCAGCACCAGGGTCTTTTTTTGCATGCAACTCTATACCTTTCCAAATAATCGATTACGTCAGTGGCAATTTTAACGCAGCAATGTATATAAAAGAGACCCGCTTAAAGCCGCGATTAGCAGAAAAAGCAGAAACATTCGAATCTGCGGTGTTATTTTATCCAGCATTTCCATCCTCCTCATATAACCTAAACCTGACTATTCTTCAACCTCGATCTTGCTTTTATCCAAAATGGCGCTGACGGCCAGAGCCGCTTCCGCACGGCTTGACCAATCCAGCGGTCCAAAATTCCCGTCTGCCTTTACCTTCAGCACCCCGGAGCTTAAACACTGGTAGACGCCGGTTCGAGCCCAGTCCGAAATATCAGCAGCATCGCTGCAGGCCGCTGCAGCCAGTACAGGATCATACTCCGGCCATTTTACAGACGGACACTTTACTACTGTAGCAGCCAGTTCTGCCCTGCTTACCGGCTTGTCCGGCATGAAGCTGGCGGTGTCACTGCCTGCCATGATTCCGGCTTTCACGATAGCACCGACAGCCCCCCGGCTCCAGTGGCTCTGGGTATCTAAAAACTGAGCTGCCTCAGCCGCCGGCTCCAGCCTGAGCGCCTGCAATAACAGCTGGGCCAGTTCCGCCCTGGTCAGGGTGGCATCCGGTTCGAACTCGCTGTCCGTCTTGCCGCTTATAATGAAATCGTCGGCCAGGGCTTCAATGGCCGCTTGCTCAGAGCGGCCTTCAAGATCTGCGAAGTGCATACGTGCATATTGCTGGGCTATGGTAAGCTCTTCCATCCAAGTATTGCCGTTGCGTCTGGTCAAGCTTAGATCATTGACTACGGTTCCGTGTACTCTCTGCAGTTCCATTTCGCCCTGCTGATCAAAATTGGCATATGAGCCCAGGGCCGATATGACATAGTGACGTCCGTTTTCCTCGCCTAGATAGAACATGGTATGCCCCGGGAAGTACAACGCGGCTCCTGGACGAAGCCGTTTCAGCAGCAACCCCCGGTATGATTCGCTGTATCCTGCCAAATTCAAGGATGCTCCGGCTTCAACTGCTGATTGCCCCGAGGTATTGCGCGGCAGGCTGAATCCGAAGCAAGCATATACATCCTTTACAAACGACGAACAATCACGTTCGTTTAGCATACCGCCCCAGCCATAGCGGTCACCCAGGGTCTTAAACGCCTGGGTTATAACATTGGCAGAAGTATAAGGCAGATACTCGTCAGTTACATCAGCAGAAGCGGGCACCAGGACTAGCTTGCTCTCCAGCTGGCCATTGCGGTCGCGCTGCGGCATATTGACCACCCAGTTGCCGGACGGATTTTGTCCGTCGACAAGCTTCGGAACGGTCATTTTCGCAGCCAACGGCAAAATTGTACCCATAGGCAGCTCCAGACCCGATAAGTCTGAATCATAAGGATTATCGCACAATTCAGCCTTATCGGCAGTGACCAGAATGAACGCTCTGTTCCGGCTGTTCAAATACGCATCCCAGCTGGTTCGATTGGCAATTGCCAGGAATCGGTCTTCGACCCATCCCCGGCAATTGCTGGTTTGAACAAAACACCATTGCCGATCCGCACTTTCATGGAGAACAACCACCGGTTCGCCCGGCAACAGGACCGAATATTGCAAGTCGTCGTATTCCAGATCTCCTGGTTCATCACTGACAACCGGAGCAAAGGGAATGGCTTTCATATCGCACCGCCTGGTGGCAACCGCATAAGCGCTCGTGTTTGACTCTGATACGGCTTTTATGTTCATATTAATTATTGCCGCATCGAGCACCGCCCGGTCTACGATCTTCTGCTCACCAGCGAGATACAGTGCGTAATCGCCTGATTCAAATTTCATCCATTCTTCAAGCTCGGAACCATCAATCTGTTCGGGATATTCAGCCAGGTTATAAACGCCTTCCGCCCGATGCTGCTCCATGGCACGATTAAAAGCCTGGATCTCGCCATAACTCATCAAAATCCGATCTGGGTCATCCATTTTTTCTATCCAATAACCTGCTTCCAGCATTTCCGGCGAAACTGCGGGCAAATCCGTATAGGGTTGAGCTGCAGCCGCCACCGGAAAAATGGTGCACATTATAAGCAATCCAATTAGCATTGTGCTTAACATACCTGCTTTTGGGCAATGTTTCACTTAATCATCTTCCTTCGCTATGTAATCCGGAAAATTGCGACCCTGTTTTTATATAACTCCCGGCTGTATTCACACCTGTCCATGTGCAATCAATATTCTGTCACACCGTACCAGGCGTGGCTACTTCATTAATATTCGCGTATCGCCCATTCTCTTGGTCAACCGGATGCGGTCGAAATATTCAAGAAGAGGCAATATATATTTCCGTGAGCTGTTGAATAGATCTCGGGCTGGTCCCAGTGCCAGCTCTTTTTCCCTGGTGAAATAGTCCTTAATACGTTCCTGTGCGGTTTCTATCGCGCTCTCCGCAAAGACAATGCCTTCAGCTGCCTTTATAATCTTTCCCTGCTCCAAGAGGAAGCTGAACAATTCCAGTGCCTGGTCGTCTTTCATCCCCAGATCAGTTTTGATTTCTTCCAGGGACGGTGGAGTAAACGGATCTGTTTCAAGCCTGCTGATAATTTGTGTAATTAAGGCAGCGGCACGCTCATCCGGTTCAGCCTTAAAAGCCGGAATAGCAAGAAAATTGCCCCGGCTGCGAATTTTGCCGTCATTTTCCAGCAGTTTGAGCAGGCTGTTAAATTGTTTGGCATTAACGTCTTTCAAGTGGCGGCTGCGCATGTCCTCTTTCGGATATCCAGCGCGCAACGGGTGCTTGCCATGATAATCGCTCATTAAAAGTTCCATGCGGCTGGCAATAAGCTCCAATCCCGCTGTGCTAATAAATTGATTTCCCTTCCCATCTACATCGATGACCTTTTCGTCGTCAATCAACTGGCGCAGCTCGTCCTTGAGTGTATTCACATGGATAGAACTTTTTTTCTCCAGATCCTCCAGCGAAAAAATCCGCTCGGCTTCATTTTCCATCACATGCAGAACGATATCATAGGCGCTGCCTTCTTCCTTGATCGCCAGGTCGTGGAGAACATCCTCGCGAAATCTTTTCTGGCGTGGAGCGTTCGGTTCCAGCACGGTCCCACCGCCAATGGTGTGCACCGGCGAATAGTAACGGAGCACAAAAAGATCGTTTTTTGCCGCCACAACTGGTTTCTCCATGACAATTTGGGCAAAGCCCTCTTCCCCTGGCAGTAATTCATCCCTATCCAGGAGCACCACTCTGCCCATGGTCTCATCAGTGCCCAGGTGAAAACGCACCCGGTTCCAATTTTTTAGCCGGTAGGGACTGGAGGATAGAAGACGCAGCCGCGCATCCACCCGAAAACCCGGATGCAGATAGTCTTTGCTGGCCAGCAGAAAACCACGCTTGACCTCGCTGATCTCAATGCCTTGCAAATTAACGGCTACTCTCTGGCCCGCTACCGCCTCGTCAACCTTGGAACCGTGAACTTGCAAAGTGCGAACCCTTACTGGCTTTTTTACGGGAAGCAGTTCCAGGGTTTCGCCGGTCATTATCTTGCCTGACCACAGGGTCCCGGTTACCACGGTGCCGAAGCCAGACATGGTAAAAACCCGGTCAATAGGCAGGCGGGCATAACCAAAAGCAGAGCGCTCTTCGGTTTCTTCTGCCAAACGACCAATCATTTCGAGCAATTCGGGCATTCCATCTCCGTTTACTGCGGAAACGGCCATGATGGGCGCCTGTTTCAGAATAGTGCCGGCCAGATACTCCCGGATTTCTTCTTCGACCAGCATCAGCCAGTCCTCGTCTACCATATCCTTCTTGGTCAGCACCACAATTCCTTTGCGAATCCCCAACAATTCGATTATATCAAGATGCTCACGGGTTTGGGGCATCACCCCTTCGTCAGCGGCAATAACCATTAAAACAAAATCAATGCCAAAAGCACCAGCCAGCATATGACGAATAAAACGTTCATGACCGGGCACATCCACAATCGCTGCTTTCTGGCCAGATGGCAGCGAAAAGGGGGCAAAGCCTAACTCTATGCTGATGCCCCGCATTTTTTCCTCTTTTAGCCGATCCGTGTCTTTGCCGGTCAGGGCTTTTACCAATGTGGTCTTTCCATGATCAATATGGCCTGCGGTGCCAATAACTATGCGTTTAATATCTTTATCCACTGTTCGCCTCCGGCTGTCGGATTGCTATGTCAAGCTATACTATCCGTTTTTCACGCTTTCTGCTATCGCAGAGTCTATGGCTTCGGCCAGGCTCTCGACCTCATCGTCCTCGATTGTTCTAACACTAAACAGAAGGCAATTATCCTGTTTCCTGGAAACAACCGCAGGGATCGCCCTCCTGAGCCCGCTGCTGACTTTTTCCAACCATCCTTCCGGGAAACGCAAAGCAACTCCCCAGCCATTTATTTCTTTGGTCGGGTAGGCTCCGCCTCCTACCATGTCACCCAATGGAACTATGCTTGATTCAATTCCATCATAGTTGGCCTGCAGGCGTTGCTGAATGCCATCCAGCAGTCTGGCGGCACGATTTTGCAGCACTTCAGTATCTGCCGACAGCATTCTCATGACCGGGATATTTTCAAAGGGCTTGCCCTGCTCGTATTCCATAAGAGTGGCTTCCAGGGCCGCAATGGTGAGCTTATCCACCCGAAGCGCGCGGGTTAATTGATTGCTCTTAAAGGCATCGATATATTCCTTTTTACCCAGTAAGATACCAGCTTGAGGTCCGCCCAGCAGTTTGTCTCCGCTGAAGCTTACGACATCTACACCCGATTCCAGGCTTGATTGTACGGTGGGCTCGTCGCTTAATCCCCATTGAGCCAGGCTCATAATAATTCCCGAACCCAGATCCTGCATAACCGGGATTCGCTGCTTCTGCCCCAATTCCACCAGCTCAGCCAGGGAGGTTTCGGACGTAAAGCCCACTATTCGGTAATTTGACGTATGCGCGGCAAAAAGCAGCGCCGTGTTCGGGTTTATAGCCCGGGCGAAATCGCCGGAATAGGTTTTGTTGGTCGTACCGACCTCAACCAGTGTGGCTCCACTGGCCGCCATTACATCGGGAATCCTGAATGCGCCACCGATCTCGATCAGCTGGCCGCGCGAAACGATGACTTCCCGCCCCTGGGCCATTGTATTCAGTGCCAGCAGCACAGCTGCGGCATTATTATTGACGACCAGCGCAGCCTCAGACCCGCACAGTCTGCATAACAATGCTTCCACATGCTGGTAGCGCGAACCTCGTTTGCCCTCTTCTATGTCATATTCCAGGTTGCAGTAACCGGATGCCAGTTCATTAATGGCCTGAAGCGCAGCTTTGCTAATAGGTGCACGGCCCAGATTGGTATGCAAAACAACGCCGGTTGCATTGATAACGCGCTTCAAGCTGCCAGCCCGCATTACCTCTGCGTTTTTGTTAAGAGCTTCCAATATCAATTCAGTTGCCTGATCACGGCTGGATAAGTCAAGTCCTGCAGTGATCGCATCCCGGAGCTTTTGAACAGCATGGCGCAGCATGGCAACTACAAAATCAGGCGGCAGTTCCGTGCGAAAACCGCGCAGAGATTCGTGCTGAAGCAATTCGTCAACTGACGGTATATACTGGTAGCGATTCATATGCGTATTCCTTTGTTTTTATTTTCTCTACCGAAAGACCGGCCTGCACTTCAGATGCGCCAGGCTTTTCTATCCGCAAATGGTTATTGTCCGGGTATTTTCGTCCCACTCAACCGAATAGCCGAAGAATTCAGCCACATAGCGTGCAGGTAAAAAAATCCGGTTGGTGCGCAGTTCAGGGCATACATCCATAATTTCCAGCTGATCATTACAATATAACAGGTTGCTGCCCAACCTTAAACGCAGAACACCTGAACTGCCGTTCATTATTACCATGCGGCTGGCTGGCCAGTATTCCAGTTCATCGTCGTTTATTCCGCATGCGTAAGCCAAATACCGAACCGGAACGAAACTGCGGCCTTTACTGGCGTAAGGCTTCACATCCATAGGAAAAGAAACATCATTAATATAATATTCATCGCTGCCGATCTTAAAGCGGGCAGAATAGTTTGAATAACTGGCCTCGCTTGGCAATCCTGTCTGCTGATCGTTCGCAATATACTGATTGTACGGACCCATTGCCGGATTCCAGTAGTTCTGACTGCTGTTCTGGCCAGGTACCGATTCTTCGGCAACAGCTCGACCGTCACACATTAGCCCCACATTGGCCATTATTAATGCTATGATAAACAAGCGCACCAGGTATTTCATTTGACAATCACTCCCGGCCAAATCAAGTGCTTCTATTTTACCTTAAATACCTGGCCGTATTCCAGCGGGATGCATTTCCCTGCCATTTCTTTTCAAGATTTGAAGGACTGTATAGAATATATCTTACAGCATACATTTATTGATTGCCGTTGATTAAATGCTTATAAATTTTAATGGCAAACGGTCATTTCCGGAGTCACTATTAAGGCGGGTGAATTTATTGGATTCGTTGTCATTGTTCGCGATCATTGTGAGCAGCATTATTGGGTTGGGTTTTTTTTATTATGCCAAACGCATTAGCAGTCTTTGGTTTCTGATATCCGGGATATGTTTGATGGTTTATCCCTATTTTGTTGATAGCGCAATTGCACTTGTGCTTATTGGCATCGTCCTGACCGCAGCTCCATTTTTATTAGAAAACTATATTTAATTGCGCCTTGCATTTTGGATGAATCCCGTTTGTTTCGTTTTATTTTTCACATTATTTCCGCCACCTGTACTTATCCTGTATCCGCCTCCATATGGGGCTTTGCGCCTGACGCATTGCCGTTCATTTTTAACTCAAAAGGGCTGGTAATGTTTCACGTGAAACATTACCAGCCCTTTTGAGTTCACTGAATTATTATAAGCCAAGCGTCTCGATAATTCGCTCCAGTTCATCATCATCAAAATAGCTGATTTCAATCCGTCCGCCCTGATTGCTGTTGCTGATCTGAACCTTGCATCCGAAGTGGTTCTGCATTCTTTCTTCCAAATCAATAATAGCCGGCATCCTGGGGGTTCTCTCTTTTTGAGCAGCCTTCTTGCGCTTGTTCTTCACCTTGCGTTCGGTCTCGCGGACCGATAGTTTCATGCTGGCAATCTCTTCTGCCAGGCGCAGCTGTTCAGTTCGATCTTCGATTGCCAATAAGGCTCTTGCATGTCCGGCGGTGATTCTTTTTTCTTCCAGCATCTTCATTATTGCCGGTTCCAGTCCCAGCAGCCTGATAGTATTGGTAATATGTGCCCGGCTCTTGCCTATCTTGTCCGCTAAAATATCGTGTGTATACTGGTGCTGTTCTATCAAGTTTTTGTAAGCTTGTGCTTCCTCTACGACCGACAAATCGTCGCGCTGAAGATTCTCAACCAGAGCGATCTCGGCAGCTCTCTTGTCGTCAATATCCTTCACTACGGAAGGAATGCTCTGAAGTCCTGCAATTCGTGCCGCGCGCCAACGGCGCTCACCGGCGATCAATTCATAAGATGAACCTTGTTTTCGAAGCAGAATCGGTTGCAGCACACCATGTTCGCGAATCGATTCACTCAACTCTTGCAGCGAGCCTTCGTTAAAAATGCGCCTGGGCTGCATCTTTTGAGGAACAATGCTGTCGATGTCTATTTCAAATATACTCTGCCCGGACATCTCCTGTTCCAGATCGGGAGATGAAAATAGTGCGTTAAGACCTTTTCCCAGTCCCTTTTCCCTTTTTATCACGGTTGATCACCTCCCTGGCCAGATCTAGATAGGCATGAGCGCCCTTGGACGACGGATCATAAAGCGCAATTGGGCTCCCATGACTGGGAGCTTCACTGAGTCTTACATTTCTCGGAATAATAGTTTTATATACTTCCTTGCGAAAATACCTGCTGACTTCTTCTGTAACCTGTGATGACAGGTTGGTGCGGCTATCAAACATAGTGAATACAATGCCTTCAATCTGCAGGTCTTTATTAGAGCTCCTTTTAATAAGCTGAATGGTATCTATCAGCTGGGTTAAGCCTTCCAATGCATAATACTCGCACTGCAGCGGAATAATCACCGAATCAGCGGCCGTAAGTGCGTTGACTGTCAATAAACCCAGCGAAGGCGGGCAATCTAAAAAAACATAATCATATGCGGCTTTTATTGGTTCAAGCGCTCTTACTAAGAAGGAATCGCGCTTTTCCATTGCAGCCAGCTCGACTTCAGCTCCAGCCAGCTGTATTGTAGCAGGCAACACCGCCAGGCTGTCAATGGCACTTTTCATAATCGCCCTGGCAGCATCGTATTCGTCCATCAAGACATCATACAGGCAAAATTCCACCTTATTTCGGTCAATGCCTACACCACTTGATGAATTGCCCTGAGGATCACAATCAACTAATAACACTCGGTAACCTTCCAGGGCTATATATGAAGCCAGGTTAACCGTTGTGGTGGTTTTCCCTACTCCGCCCTTCTGGTTGGTTATCGCCACTACTTTTCCCAAAAGCGGTCTCACCTTTCTTCCAGCTGTTAACGCCAGCACTTCCTCAAACATTATATCAGAACCGGTTATTATAACATCGCTTGCTATTTCATTTCATCAAGACGTGCGCGAATAGCCCTGTTTATCGATATCAGCTCATCCAAACTCTCACTGCCTTCATTGGCATCGTAATCCCCGTCCCTAACCGCAGCTATCGTAGATTCAAGATCAATTGTGTGATAGGCTCGATTCCCGCCGTCCTCATATACCTGTGAATAGCTGGGAATGGTTTCCACGCTCTCCAGCACTGCCGGGCCTTCTCTGGTCTCTTTGGTTATATTAAGCCTGGCAATAACCCCGCTATTGCGGTCCACGCCGACCTGATTGCCCAGCGAGTTACCCAGCGAATATATAACGTATTTCTTTTCCCCTTTTATTACCATCTCCTGGTCAGGCTGCACCACGTGCACATGGCTGCCGATTAATGCGTCAGCCCCCTGTTCCAAAAACTCTTTGGCCCATTCCTGCTGCTCGGTTTCAGGATAGGTTCCATATTCAGTGCCCCAGTGCATTATTAACACCAGAAAATCCACTTGAGGCCGCAATGCCCCAATATCGCCCATGATTTTATCATGATCCATCATGCTTACATAAACGCCATCCGGAATGGGAATTCCGTTGGTATCATACGTATATGACAGAAACCCCACTTTAATTCCTTTAATATCCTTAATTAAGAACTTTCCAGCATCTTCGGCGCTTTTGTATGTTCCAATGGAATCCAATCCCTCGCCATGCAATACGTCCAGGGTGCGCAGCGCTCCGCTTTCCCCCCGGTCCAGACAATGGTTGTTGGATGTAACCACCAGGTCAAAGCCATTGTTCTTAAATGACGTTGCCAGGGCATCCGGGGCGTTAAACAGGGGATACCCGGTATATTCGCTTTTGGGTCCGGCCATGGCGCATTCCATGGTCAGCCAGCTATAATCAGCATCATCCAGAATGGGTTTAATTGGAGTGTACAAGAAATCGTAGTCATAACTGCCATCGCCCTGCTGACCGCTATTTATTACCGTATTGTGCATCAGCAAATCACCAACGGCTACCAGGCTGATACTGACCGGTTTATAGCGTTCCGCATCAACGTGATTGGGCGGAGTGCGATTGTCTTGAACGCCTTGAAAACCGTCCAGCCCGCAGCCGCTCATCACCAGTGCGACGATTCCCAGGGCGCACAACAGTTTCCATACTAAATTTGACCTTTTCATTTCTAACCTCCTCATAGCGGACGCTTGGAAGGAATACCCGCCCGTCTTGGATACTTCTCCGGGCATTGCGCTTCCTTCCTGATATTCAATAGCATTCGGGTTACATTATTGGGCCATATGTATTTGTGGGACTTGACCATGGTTCCGCCAAGGATTTGCATAGCATTTGCTGCTTCTTCCAGCTCCTCTTCCCAGCGGTTTCCCTTCCAAAAAAAAGCCTGGCCGTCCACTCTCAACAACGGCATGGCATATTCCAGCAGCACTCTAAGCTCTGCAACTGCCCTTGAAGTGCAGCAATCGAAGCTTTCTCTGTACTCGGGCAAATGCCCGCATATTTCCGCCCTTTGCACCACCACCTCACAGTTTGTCAAACCCAGCTTTTCTATTTCAGCAGATAAAAAATCACTCTTTTTCATATCTGATTCCAAAAGCGTGAAATGTCCCTTTTCCCACGTTATTGCCAGCACTAATCCCGGAAATCCCCCGCCGGTGCCTATGTCCACTGTTCGAAAACCATCGAATGCATATATTTCGTTTACTGCCGTGCAATCAACAACATGCCGCTCGAGGTCTTCCCTGGTAGCCTGCCGGCTGATCAAATTATGCTTCATGTTTTCCCGCTGCAAATCATCTATAAAACAGGCCAGTATTTCATCTTTATTCATTTGCGATTCTCCTGCGAATTCCTGCGCTCCTTTTCAAGATGAACCAGTAAAATGCCGATATCTGCCGGAGTAACCCCTGATATTCTGGAAGCCTGACCGATGGACATCGGCATAACCGCCTTTAACTTTTGCCGGGCCTCATTGGAAAGACCGTATACATCATCATAGTCCAGGCCTTCTCTAACTTTCTTTTTTTCCATTCTCTCGAATTTTTGGACCTGTTCCATCTGCTTGGCCAGATACCCTTCATATTTTGCCTGTATCTCCAGCTGCTCCATAATATCTCCGGGCATAGGCTCCATAAACCTGCTTTGCACATAATCTGAAATGCGTATTTCAGGCCGTTTCAGCAGCTCCCATAACGACAGGCGGTCTCTTAAAACAGCACTGCCGTGTTCTTCTAAAAAGATATTTATGAATTGATCCGCACTGGTAAAGGTAAAGCCTTTCATAATTGCCTTTCCGTCCTGCAGCTGCGCTTCCCTGGCCCGGAACGATTCCCAGCGCATATCGCTCACCAGGCCAATCTCCCTACCCTTCGGGGTTAACCGCAGGTCGGCATTGTCCTGTCGCAGCAACAGCCGATATTCCGCACGCGAGGTCAGTAAACGGTACGGTTCATCGGCATCTTTATTCACCAGGTCATCAACTAAAACACCAATATATGATTCACTGCGCTGTAGTATCATTGCTTCGCGCTGCTGCACCTTCAATGCTGCGTTAATACCGGCAATTAAGCCCTGGGCGGCTGCCTCTTCATATCCGGAAGTCCCGTTTATCTGTCCGGCGGTGAATAGACCGCTTATAGCCTTGGTTTCAAGACTCAACTTAAGCTGAGATGGTAAAACGTAATCATATTCAATTGCATATCCGGTCCGGGTGATCTGAACCTGCTCCAATCCGGGCAGCGATCTCAGCACATCAATCTGCACATCTTCAGGGAGTGACGTGTTCAAGCCCTGCACGTACATTTCATCCGTATCCCATCCCTCGGGCTCCAGAAAAAGCTGATGGCGGTCTTTATGCGCAAAACGCACCACCTTGTCTTCAAATGACGGGCAGTAACGCGGTCCACGGCCTTTAATGACACCGGTATACAAGGGTGCCCGGTGGAGATTGTCTTTTACTATCTGGTGGGTGTGGCTGTTAGAATGGCATAACCAGCATGATAATTGGGGCCTCTTTTCATTGGGGCTTAAAAAGCTGAAATTCAAACAGTCTTCATCTCCGGGCTGTTCTATCAGCCTATCAAAATTAACGGTCTTACAGTCGATTCTAGGAGGCGTTCCTGTTTTGAACCGGCCTAATGTGATTCCCATTTTATGGAAGCTTTCCGACAGGAATGCTGCCGGGAACTGATAATTCGGCCCGCCTTCATATGCCAGGTCCCCGATAATGATCCTGCCTTTTAAATACGTGCCAGTAGTGACCACCACCGCTTCAGCATTATAGCGGGCTCCGGTCCTGGTTAAAACACCCTTTATACAGCCTTCAGCAAACTCCAGGCTTACGATTTCCGCCATCAGCAAATGCAAGCCTTCCTGATTAAAAATTGTCTGCAGCATTTCCTCATGATACATATGCTTGTCCGCCTGGGCTCGCAAAGCCTGTACCGCAGGCCCTTTTCCGGTATTTATCATGCGAATTTGGATGCGTGTTTTGTCAATATTAAGCGCCATCTGACCACCCAGCGCATCGATCTCTCTTACCAGTTGTGCCTTGGCCGGACCGCCTATAGACGGATTACAGGGCATAAAAGCTACCCCTTCTATATTCATCGTGACCAGAAGGGTGGAGCAGCCCATCCTGGCCGCTGCCAGCGCCGCTTCGCACCCGGCATGCCCTGCCCCAACAACAATAACATCATATTTCCCGGCTTCGTACTGCACTTCAACTGACTCCTTTATCAATATGTACCCTATTATATAGTTTTCTTATCTTCCCTGCTTATGAAACGGCACCGAAATCAGCCAGACCGTTCGCACAGACTCGTTCATTTCCAACCATAATAAATCATGGGGACTGTCCCCCTGATTGTCCTCCCCCTCTATCCTGGAGACAGCAGCGGTTTATGCGGCGAACTGTTCGCGCAGGCCACATGCAATAGTCCGTCTCTCGCCTGTTTCTGCGAGAATCCGGTCTGTTTTGCATACGCGTTTACGACGAAAGCATGGGACACTCTGCGAAGGCGAAGCCTGTTCTGCCGGTGAGCCGCAGGATGCGGCGAACGCGAACCTGGCCATGGATGGCCCGTCGGAGCGGTACCGGCTAACTGGCGAGGCAAGCAGCCCGTGTCCCCCTTGAGGAGTCCCGCGTATGCAAAACAGACCGGATCCGAGTCACTTCCCTATGCAAAACTCATAAAAAATCCTGTCCATCGACTCATCCCTCAGTTTGTGGCCGGTTATCTCCCCGATCGCGTCCAGGGCTCCCCATGCATCCACTCCCATGCAATCAAGGCTGGCCAATCCCAGCTGGGTCTGCAGGCTGCTTATATATTCGCGGCAGGCCTGCAGTCCGTTTTTCTGTCTGATATTTATCATAGCCGGCAAGCCAGCGGTTTCAGCGCCTTCTTTCAAAGCCAAAGCCTCTATGGCGTTCTCCAGTTCTTCGATGCCGGTTTCTTCTATTACGGATCCGTGAATAACATGATAATCCCGGCTTAACCGTTCAAGCACAGTCTCCTCGATCTGTTGTTCGCCCAAATCTTCCTTATTAATAAGGATTAGCGCTCGTCCTGGTTCGAGCGTCGCCAATAACTCGCGGTCTTCCTCATCATAGCCTTTGCTGGCGTCCATAACAAAGATAACCGCATCAGCGGTTCTAATCATCTGCCTGCTTTTATCAATGCCGATCTTTTCCACAACATCCTCAGTTATGTGAATCCCGGCTGTATCTACCAGCTTAACAGGTATACCTTTGACATATAGGTATTCTTCGATTACATCTCTGGTGGTTCCGGGAATATCTGTCACTATCGCCCGGTCTTTCCGGACCAGTTTATTCAGCAAGCTTGACTTACCCACATTGGGTTTTCCACAAATAACAATCTGTATGCCATCCCTGTATACGCTGGCCCTCTCAGCCTGCCGGATCAGCTTGTTCAGCATTTGTTCCACCGTATTCAACAAGTTGCGAACATCAGCCTGATCGATATCCCCTACTTCCACAGGAAAATCAATACTGGCTTCCACAAGTGCGTTAAGACGGCTCAAATGATCCTCCAGTTCACTGTAGATCTGCATGTTTTCGCCGGCCAGTTGCTGGACTGACATCTTTAATGCTTTCTCGCTCCGGGAGCGGATCACATCAACCACCGCTTCGGCTTGCTGTAAATCCAGTCTGCCGTTCAAATATGCTCTCCTGGTATACTCACCGGGTTCCGCCAGCCTGGCGCCTGCCTGCAAGCAGCTTTCAAGGCATAGACGGGATGCCGCAGCTCCTCCGTGGCAGTTAATCTCGGCACAGTCTTCGCCGGTATAACTATGAGGTCCCCTCATTATCGATAGAAGAACCTCGTCAATTTTTTCACCGCTGGAATCATGCACCCACCCCAGCACCAGGCGATGGTTGGCAATCTTGTCCACTGTGATGCTCGAAGAGCGCGGATAAAATATCCTGCCTGCTATTTGAATCGCCTGCGGCCCTGATAATCGGACTATCGCAATAGCACCTTCACCAGCGGCCGTCGCGATCGCTGCAATCGTATCATCCTTCATACCAGCTCAACCCCTTAAAACAAAAAGGTTAATGCACTGCACTAACCTCTTTGCAATCATCGCCTGTACCGGCATAACATCTGTCATTTCTGCTTCTAGCGTTTCAGGGATATTATCACTTTCCGGCTGGGTTCTGCCCCAACCGAATATGTTGCAATCTCGGGATCGTTTTGCAATGTGGTGTGAACAATGCGCCTTTCAGTTGATGTCATCGGTCTTAACACTACATTTTTCTTGGTCTTCTTAACCTTGTCGCTGAGCCTGATTGCCAGGGCTTCCAGTGACTCTTCCCGCTTTTTTCTGTAGTCCTCAACATCAAGAACTACCCTGACCCGTTCTTCATTTTTATTGTTTACTATAAGCCCTACCAGGAATTGCACAGCATTCAAAGTTTCGCCCTTGCGTCCAATCAGCAGGCCCATGTCTTTTCCTACAATATTAATGCGAACCGTGTTTTCAACACATTCCACGCGTTCGATCTCATATTCCAGCTGCATCTTATTAAGAATTTCTTCCAGAACACCGCGAACCAATTCTTCCGCACCGATGGCCATGCTAACCCTGACCAGAGCTGGTTTGGCTCCCAGGCCCATAAACCCTTTGCTGCCTTCTTCAATTACTTCAATCTTTACCTGATCCATTGAACATTTTAGTTCTTCAAGGGCAGCCTTTATGGCCTCATCTACGTTTTTGCCCCTTTTTTCTATTGTTACCACCTTTTCCATTGCTCGCTCCTCCTTTTTTCCGGATCTGTTTCTGCGGCGATGCCTGCTGGTCGTCGGTTGCTTCGTCGGTCTCTTCGTCCGGCTGCCCATCATTTTCTTCTACCGGTTTTCCTTTGCGAAGCATTTCTGGCCCCGAGCCATCAGCGGCTTTTTCCATGGCTGCGCGCTCGTCCTTTTCTGCGCTCCGGTTAACTATTAACTGCTGCAAAATACCCAGCGTATTGAAAGTCACCCAGTACAACGGCAGCCCGGCTGGCAGCTTATATGCTATCCAGCCCATGAAAACCGGCATGAAATAGAGCATCGTCTTCTGTGTGGGATCGGTGCTTTCAACCATTGAAATACGCTGTTGGATAAACGTAGTAAGAGCAGCCAGCACAATGAGTAGCCAGTATGGCCAGGCAAGCTCGAAGCTGCCCATCTCAAAGGCTTGCGGAGCAGAAAGTGAAATATCTTTCAACATAAAAAAGCCACTATCGGCCGCATTGACAAATTGAAATCCAAACAGTGCCTGATAAAAGGCAATAAAAATTGGCATCTGAATCAAAAGCGGAAGACATCCGCCCAGAGGATTGACGCCATGTTCCTTATACAACTCCATCATTTTTTGCTGAGACAGCTGCGGGTCATCAGAATACTTATCCTGAAGCCAGCGTACTTTAGGCTGCAATGCCTGCATAGCGCGCATTGACTTCATTTGCTTGTGGGTAATGGGAAATAAGGCCAGCTTTATGAGCACGGTGATAAAAATGATCGCCAGGCCATAGCTGGGAAAGCCAATCATGCTGGTAAAAGAATACGACAGATTGATGAATTCGGAAAAATAGTCTACAAATGTTTGCCAGACTGCCAACCCGGTCATCGCTGTACTCGAAATGAACAAAAGCTTACCTCCCCGTCATGAGACCGGGCACACCAGCAAATCAGCTAGGGCACCGGATCGAATCCGCCCGGATTGAACGGATGGCAACGCAACATTCTCCTGATCGTAAGCCAGGCTCCTTTGGCTGCGCCGTGTTTGGTAAACGCTTCTACGCTATACTGGGAACAGGACGGATAGAACCGGCAGGTGGGCCCTTTCAGCGGACTCAGAACAAGCTGATATATTCTTATTGCTTTAACAAAGATTTTGCTTAGCATAATCCTGCTTTTCTGAAATTAACATACAGGTCCTTTTGAATCTGTGCCGCTGTCTTGCCGACAATTGCGGCCCGGGCAACAATAACCACATCATAACGGGCTTTCGTATCATTGAACTGGAGGCGTATTATTTCTCTAATCTGCCGCCTGGCCCTATTTCTTACGACTGCGTTTCCTAGTTTTTTACTGGTTATTATACCGAACCTGCTGTTCTCTAACTGATTGGGTGAAAAAAAAACGATGACATACCGGCCAAACATCTTCTGGCCGGTTTCGAACACCCGTTTATAATCTGCGGATCGTTTTATCCTGTTATCTTGCGCAAGCATGGACTCAAACCTAGTAGCAATCCGGGAGCTCAAAAAGAAAAGCCGCCTTGATAATCAGGCGGAGAGCACCTTTCTGCCTTTTCTTCTACGATTTGCCAGTACTTTTCTCCCCGCACTAGTTGACATTCGTTTGCGGAAGCCGTGAACTTTGCTTCTCTGCCTGCGTTTTGGTTGGTATGTTCTCTTCATTGTTTTAGATTTGCCTCCCTCGTTTTGTAAACCGCTTAATTAGTATAGTTTCAAAACCCTTGAACTGTCAAGATTGCTGTATTTACCACCATCCGTAATCCGGACGCGATTCTTTTGCAAAAGGAATTCGAATTTGCTATCATTAACGTTGCGTATAGACCTTTCGCTGCAGGCGCTGAATGCTTTGAGTTTCATGGTTTTTCAGCTTTCGTTGCATATTTTCAACATTATTAATCCGCAATAAAAATTATTTATCCTAGTGTACTGGAGGATATGCCATGACAACAGCCAATGGATCTTTTGATTACCGAAAAACCTGGAATAAAGTCTTAGACATCATCCGCGACGAGCTTGACCAGGCCAGCTTCGACACCTGGTTCAACAACGCAAAATTCAATAGCAGTAAAAATGATGTCGTATACATAACTGTTCCCAACATTCTTACCAAGGAATGGATTGAGGTTCGGTACCTGGATAACCTGCAGGAATCAATGCGCAAGCATTCCACCCAGAAAGTTTCTCTGGTCTTGACCACCGAAACCGAAGCGGAAAAGATTTCTCCTTTTAATCAGAAGTATACTTTTGAAAACTTTGTTGTCGGCAACAGTAATCGCTTTGCTCATGCCGCCTGCTATGCCGTGGCTGAATCACCGTCACGCGCTTATAATCCCCTCTTTATATATGGAGGCGTTGGTCTGGGCAAAACCCACTTAATGCATGCTATCTGCCACCATATATTGGAAAACAATCCTGGCATGGTGGTTACTTACATCTCCTCGGAACAGTTCACCAATGAACTGATTAGCGCCATCAAAGACGACAACACGGTTAGCTTTCGCAATAAGTACCGTAATATTGACGTTCTTCTTATTGACGATATCCAGTTTCTGGCTGGCAAAGAAAGAACCCAGGAAGAGTTTTTCCACACTTTCAACAGCCTCTATGAAGCTAACAAGCAGCTAATTATTTCCAGCGATCGCCCGCCCAAAAACATTCCCACTCTGGAAGACCGCCTGCGTTCACGTTTTGAATGGGGGCTTATCACTGACATTCAGACCCCGGATCTGGAAACCCGCGTGGCCATTCTGCGCCAGAAAGCCCAGGACGGAAATCTCAATGTTCCTTTTGACGTTTTAGATTATATCGCTTCCTATATAGATTCCAACATCAGAGAACTGGAAGGCGCTCTGATTACGGCAGTCGCTTATTCCCGGGTTAACACCCTTCCGCTTTGCCTGGAAGTGGCTGCCGAGGCGTTAAAAGACATACTGCCTCCACCTGGATCCCGTCAGATAACTATAGAAATCATCCAGAAAGAAGTCTGCCGTCATTTTGATATCGCCCTGCCGGAAATGCTGTCTAAAAAGCGCAACAAGCAGCTGGTGTTCCCCAGACAGGTGGCGATGTACCTTTGCCGCAAGCTTACTGATGCTTCCCTGCCCGTTATCGGCAGCCAGTTCGGAGGTCGCGATCATACTACGGTTATCCACTCCATTGAAAAAATTGACACTGACTTAAAAAACAATCCACAGCTTGGTTACCAGGTAGACCGCATATGTCAGGCACTGGATCCAAATTACCGATAGTTTGTTAACAGGGATATCCTTCGCTGTATCGAAGTGACATTCATTGGCACAAGTATTTATACACACTATTAACACTATTACTACTACGACTACTGGATATCTTAATAATAAAAATAAGACTGGGGAGATTGATAAAATGAGATTCAGTATTGAGAAATCCGAGCTGCAAGATATCTCCAGCATGGTTCAGAGAGCAGCGTCTTCCCGCAACAACATACCGGTTTTATCGGGCATGCTGCTGGAAATATCCACGGAGTTCGGACTCAGGTTAAGTGCTACGGATATGGAAATAGGAATCAAAGCCAGCACCGATAAGCTCGAAATTGAAGAAAGCGGAACCGTGCTGGTAAAGGCCAGCTATTTTGCTGATTTAATTCGCTCGCTTCCTGACACGCGTCTTAATATTGCCCTGGATCGGGAAAAAATGAAGCTTGATGTACACTATGGCCGTTCGGCAGGACATATTAATTTATATCAATACCAGGAGTATCCGGACTTTCCACCGGCTGAAATGCAGCCCGTTCTGCGCCTGCCACAGAATATTTTCAAAGAGGCGATTCGAAAAACCTATTTTGCCGCATCAGCATCACATTTCCGGCAGGTTTTTACAGGGTTCCTGATAGATATTGCTGCTGATAATACCATTAACGTGGTAGCTACCGACATGCACCGGATGGCAGAATTCCGGCTGAATCCGGATCCGGCGATTGAGGTCATGGAACAGGGACGCTTTATCGTGCCGGTTCGCACCGGGCAGGAACTTCTGCGTTTGCTGGGAGATAGCAGCGAAACGGTGGAGATTTCGGCCGCAGGCAACAATATCGTATTTTCAACATCTTTGATGATGTGCAGTTCCCGGATTATTGAAGGCGAATACCCGGCTTATCAAAATGTCATACCGGCTCGCTTCATCAGCGAATTTGACGTCGACAGCAAACAGCTTCAGGCTGTTTTGGACCGGGCCAAGCTTATGCCCGTAGATGATAGGTACAAGATACAGCACGTGAAGATTGAAAATGCCGATGGCGAATTGAAAGTGAACAGCTTTTCAGAGTCCATGGGCGAGATTCAGGAAGTGCTCGAAGGCATTGAAGTCTCAGGTGAACAGGAATTCAGCATTATATTCAACACCAATTATTTGATGGATATTACCAGGATCATCAGCGCGGAAAGCGAAAAAATGAAAATAAAGCTTTCTGGTTCGCAGGCGCCGGCCCTTATCTGCAACATGGAAAAGGACAATTATATCTATGTGCTGGTGCCTCTGCGACAGCAAAAGGTATGATGCTTTGCATATCGAAAAGCTAAATATCAAGGATTTTCGCAACCTGGAAGGAATAGAGCTGCAGCCGTCAGCTCGCCTGAACATAGTAACCGGATCTAACGGCCAGGGTAAAACCAGTCTTATAGAAGCTGTCTATGTTCTCATTACCGGCAGTTCTTTTCGAAGCGGAGTAGACAGCGATCTGGTCAGAAAAGGCAGCCAGGGATACCAGCTGGCCTGCTGGTACGACAAAGGCGGCCGCAGCCTGGACGCCACACTGGTTTGCGACTTGTTGAGTGGAATAAAAAAGCTGAAAATTAATCAGAAAAAAGCGTCATTTAATCATGCCGACCGGCTTAACCTGGTCTGTTTTACTCCGGATGACTTGTTTCTGGTTAAGGGCCTGCCGGGCAAACGCCGGGCATTTTTAGATTTTTTATTGAGTCAGCTCTCGGCTGATTATTCGGCAGGTATTCAGCAATATAGATCCGTTCTCAAGAAAAGGAATGAATTTATTAAGAGCGGCTCATTTAGTGATAAAATTAGAGAAGGTCTGGATCCTTTACTGGTTGAACAAGCCGCTAGAGTTATTCTGGCCAGGGTAAACATTACCAGCATGCTGAATAATATCGTTCAGCCTTTGTTTCAGGAGTTCGATCCCGCTGGAGAAGGCGTGGCTATGAAATATGCCGTTTCCTTCCAAGTGGATGGGGTGAGGATCAATCAGGCGGTGCTGGAACAGTCGATGCTTGCTCGCCTGGGAAGTGATCGAGAGAAGGAAGCAGTCTTAAAACGCACTCTTTGCGGTCCACACGTTGATGATGTGCATTTTTATTATAATGGGCAGAATGCCCGTCTTTACGCTTCTCAAGGTCAGCAGCGCAGCCTGGTTGTAACATTGAAAATTGCCGAAATTATAGCATTTTATAGGGTCAAACAGTACTATCCGGTATTGCTGCTCGATGAAGTGCTGGCTGAACTGGACGATGAGAAACGGGGACGCTTGCTTACATACCTGGCCAATGCTCCGTTTCAGAGCTTTCTGACATCGGTGGAGGAGATTGATCAAGAGCTTCCGGAACAAACCGCGTTCTACTCGATGCAGGAAGGAAGATTAACGGCAGCAGGTTAGTTGGAAAGGAGGATGACGATGTTTTTGCACCTGGGCAACGATGTTGTGGTTGCAGGCAGCGATGTCATCGCCATTATCAACATTGAAAAGAAAATCAGCCAGGAAATCAAGGCTATGATTAAAGAAGCTGATGAATGCTATCAGCTGGTTAATATAGGCGAGAAAGAGAAAAACAAGTCACTGGTTATAGCGGACAAAAAGCTCTATATATCGCCGATATCATCCCAGACTTTGCAGAAGAGAGCTCTCAACTACCTTAAGGAGGATTAGTGGCTTGGATAAAAGGAAAAAGCCGGCTGAAAGTTATAACGCAGCCGACATCCAGGTTCTGGAAGGATTAGAAGCGGTTCGCAAGCGACCCGGTATGTATATTGGCTCAACCGGACCTCGTGGACTCCATCATTTAGTGTACGAAATTGTAGATAACAGCATAGATGAATCGGTAAGCGGACTGTGCGACCGGATTGATATAACACTTAACGCAGACAACTCGGTTACCGTGCATGACAACGGGCGTGGTATACCGGTGGATACCCACCCGGTAATGGGTATTCCGGCTATCGAAGTTATACTAACTACCTTGCATTCCGGGGGCAAATTCGGAGGCTCCGGTTATGCCATATCAGGGGGGCTCCATGGAGTGGGCTTGTCGGTGGTAAATGCCCTTTCATCATCTCTTATCGTTACAGTGAAACGCGATGGACATGTTTATATGCAGAAATACGAGCGCGGCATAAAAGCCAGTGAGCTGGAGATGATAGGCGACAGCGCAGAAACCGGAACCAGTATCCATTTTCAGCCGGATGACCAGGTCTTTGAAGAGCTGGTATTTGACCGCGAGCTCTTGCTGCAGAGGATGCGTGAGCTTTCCTTTTTGAATCGCGGCCTGCATATAAATTTTGTTGATGCACGCGAAGACCCGGTATTTGAAGAACGGCTGCTATCAGAAGGGTTACCTGATTTCGCCCTGTATGTAAACAGAGGCAAAGAGGTGCTGAACCATGATCCGATATTTTTCGAGAGCCGCCGCGATGATATCGTGGTTCAAACCGTGATTCAATATAATAACAGCTATTCAGAAAACATTTATTCATACGCCAATAATATTCGCACCCAGGAAGGCGGAACACACGAAACCGGGTTTAAAAACGCCATGACCAGGGTTGTAAACGAATATGCCCGCAAAAGCGCCATGTTGAAGGACAATGAAAGCAACCTCAGCGGCGAAGACATTCGCGAAGGCATGGTGGCCATCATATCCGTCCTGGTAAAAGAGCCCCAGTTCGAGGGACAGACCAAGACCAAGCTGGGCAACACCTATGTTCGCGGCCTGGTAGAAGGGGCAGTGTATGAAAAGGTTATGGATTTTCTCAATGAAAATCCGGTGCCTGCCAAAAAGATAGTCAACAAGTCAATCTCTGCCCGGCGTGCCCGGGAGGCAGCCAAGAAAGCCCGCGAACTGACCAGGCGAAAGAACGCACTGGAGTCCAATGCCCTGCCCGGCAAGCTCGCTGATTGCAGCAGCCGGGACGCATCCCGCAGCGAGCTCTATATCGTCGAAGGAGATTCTGCCGGTGGTTCGGCCAAGCAGGGTAGAGATCCCAAGTTCCAGGCGATTCTGCCTCTGCGAGGCAAGATTCTTAACGTGGAGAAATCGCGGCTGGACAAGGTCCTTTCCAACGAAGAAATTCGGACCCTGATTACCGCCATTGGCACCAGCATCGCGGAAGATTTCGATTTGAAGCGGGCCCGTTATCACAAGCTTTTTATCATGACTGACGCTGATGTTGACGGTTCGCATATCCGGGTGCTGCTGCTGACCTTCTTCTATCGCTATATGAGACCCCTGGTGGAGGCGGGCTATATATATATAGCTCAGCCTCCTTTGTACGGGCTGAAACGTGGCAAGGAAATAAACTACGTATATAACGACAAGGCTCTGGAAAAGTTTTATGCGGATAATCCCGATAAGAAATGGACCATCCAGCGCTACAAAGGCCTTGGGGAAATGGATGCCGAACAGCTGTGGGAAACGACCATGAATCCGGAAAAGCGCACCATTCTGCAGGTTACAATTGAAGACGCCATAGCAGCGGACCGGATTTTCTCCGATCTGATGGGCGAAGATGTGGAGCCGCGCCGGGTGTTTATTCAGACTAACGCCCGCTATGTTAAGAATCTGGATATTTAAACCTTCAAATACATGAATACTGTAGGTGAAAGAATTGGAACAGGACAATCTATTTGAAAAAGCCATACCGGTCGACATAGAACGCGAAGTCAGAAAATCCTTCCTGGAATATTCGATGAGCGTTATTGTGTCCCGGGCCATCCCTGACGTCAGGGACGGATTGAAGCCGGTTCACCGCCGCATACTCTATGCCATGCACGATCAGGGCATGACCCATGAAAAGGCCCACAAGAAATCAGCCACTATCGTCGGCGAAGTAATGGGTAAATATCATCCCCACGGTGACGCAGCTATTTACGACACCATGGTCAAAATGGCCCAGGAATTTTCGCTGCGTTATCCGATGATAGACGGTCACGGCAACTTCGGTTCTATAGACGGCGATTCAGCTGCGGCGATGCGTTATACCGAATCGCGCATGTCCAGGATAGCCGGTGAAATGTTGAAAGACATTGATAAAGAAACCGTGGAGTGGCGGCCCAACTATGATGACAGCCGGGAGGAACCCTGGGTGCTGCCGGCCCGGGTGCCGAATCTATTGATTAACGGTACGGCCGGTATAGCAGTGGGCATGGCCACCAACATCCCGCCACACAACCTGGGAGAAGTCGCTGATGCCTTGAAAATACTGCTAAAGGATCCCGAAGCCAGTTTGGACGAGCTAATGACAGTCCTTCCAGGTCCGGATTTCCCGACTGCGGGGATATTAAACGCTAATGGAGTTCGCAAAGCCTATGAAACCGGCAGGGCAACCGTTCGCATCCGTTCCCGCTATGAAATCGAAGAGCTAAAAGGCGGCAAGAACGCCATTATCATAAAGGAAATTCCGTATCAGGTAAATAAATCCCGTTTGGTAGAGCGTATCGCCGAGCTGGCCCGGGAAAAGAAAATCGACGGTATAACTGATCTGCGCGACGAGTCGGATCGCCGGGGCATCCGGGTGGTAATCGAGCTGCGCCGGGACGTTAGCCCGCTGGTGGTTGTAAACAATCTATACAAGCACACCCCTATGGAAGACACTTTTGGCATCAATATGCTGGCCCTGGTCAATGGGGAACCCAAGACATTGAGCCTGAAGCAGATCCTGGAGAACTATATCAGTCACCGTCAATTGGTTATCACGCGGCGCAGCCGTTATGAGCTGCGGCTGGCCGAAGAGCGCAAACATATCGTGGAAGGCCTGCTCATCGCTCTGGATCATCTGGATGCGGTTATTGAAACCATCCGGAGTTCGCAGACGGTGGAGATTGCTAGAAACCGGCTTATAGAAAGCTTCAGCCTGAGCGAGCGGCAGGCCCAGGCGATTCTCGACATGCGTCTGGCCAGGTTGACCGGTATGGAACGCGGCAAGCTGGACGAAGAATTCAATAACCTGCTGCTGACCATTGCCGATCTGGAGGACATTCTGGCTCGTCCAGAAAGGGTTCTGCAGATCATTGACGCCGACCTGGACGAAGTCAAGAAGCTTTACGGCGATCCGCGCCGCACGGAAATACGCTATGACGAGACCACAATTGAATTTGAAGACATGATCGAAGACAAGGACGCAGTGATAACGCTGAGCCACATAGGATATATCAAGCGCCAGCCGCTCGATAACTTTGGAACGCAGAATCGCGGCGGAGTGGGAATTTCGGTTGGCAGCATCAAGGAAGAAGACATTGCCTTCCACATGATTGTATGCACATTGCTTTCGCATGTGCTGTTATTTACCAATCAGGGCAGGGTGTTTAGCATGAAAGCCTACCAGATTCCAGAGTATGGACGGTCCGCTAAAGGACTGCCATTGATAAACCTTGTAGAATTGCGTCCCGGGGAATCAATAAGCACCATTGTGCCAATTAAAGAATTCGATCCTGACAAAAACCTGATGATGGTCACCCGTCTGGGTACGGTTAAAAAGACGCCCCTGAATTGCTTTGCGGGAATTCGCAGGAATGGACTGATAGCCATTAACCTGGTAGAGGGCGATGAACTGATTGGAGTAATCCGGGTGCGTGACGACACCAGGGCCATGCTGGTTAGCATGACCGGCAAGGCTATCATGTTTGATTCCGCAGAAGTCCGCAGCATGGGTAGAATGGCGACAGGTGTGCGCGGAATCAGGCTTAAAGAAGGGGATCGAGTAATCGGGGTCGATAAGTACCGCGAGAACGCCGACGCTTTTATAGTTACCGAGCATGGCTATGGCAAACGGGTCAGCCTGGAAGAGTTCAGGGGCCAGAAACGCGGGGGCATGGGTGTCAAAACCATCAATATGAACAAACGCAACGGAGCTATTGTCGATTTCCAGATAGTTACCCACGATGAAGAACTGATGATACTGACTGAAGAAGGCAAAATTATCAGGCTGGATACCAATAAGATATCACAGCAAAAACGCGAATCAAGCGGTGTGAAGCTTATGAATGTAGCCGAAGGGGATCGGGTTGCTGTAACGGCGCGATTCAAGCCAGAGCGGGATGATTAGCCCAATAGACCGGGCTTTAAAGACGATAATGAATAGACATAAATGAACCGACAAAGTCAGACCGATCAGAAAACGCGTTCGCCGAGGCTCATCAGACAATTCGTGTCAGATTCGATCCTGCGGCATTCGGTGCAGAACTGCACCTTCGTCGCGTTATGAGAAAAGTCCGCGATTGAGGCGTACTATGCGTACGTCGATTGAGCGGGCTTTTTGAAATGACGATGAGATTCGCTTTTCTAATCGGTCTGAAGTCGGGATTTGAAAAATTCCCGACTTTTCTATGTGCTTACCAGTATATACAGCTCCGAAGATAGGATAAAATGAAGCTAAATGCCCCGACAATCATAAGGTGGGCAAGGTCCACCCGGCGTGTCAGAAGAATGTGAGCAATATGTCAGGCAGGAGTTATGGCCTGGATGGGAATCTTTGTATATCATATGGTTAACGGAAAGAACACCGTGCAAGAACAATCCGATCGGAATCAAGAATTGAACCAGGCAAAGGAGGGAAAAGCCAGCGCAATTAATAACCGCCAGGGCAGATTTATGTGTGATTATTATTAAAGGGGAGGCGAAATAGATGAAGGCAAAACCAGCATGGTTTCTGATGGTTGCGCTGCTGACGATAATGTTATTCACGGGCGGCTGCATTTCAATTTCGCTGGATACGGACACCTCGACATCCAGTGATAACGGTAAAACCACTACCGAAAAGAATTCCAGCAAAGACGATAAGACTGACAGCAGCAGTTCAAAGAACAGCGATAAGAAATCTGACACTAAGACAGACAATAAAACTAGTTCCTCCAAGCCATCTTCGGATCCCAAATATACGACTGAAGATCGCCAGAATTATACCGAAGCGGATGTGCAGGCCGCTTATGACAAGGGCCTTAAACAGGGCAAAACTGACGGGACCAAAGTAAAAGGCGCCGGAAAAGAAGAAGCTTACAACGATGGTTTTGATTACGGATACAGCGTTGGCTACAATGATGCAACGTACGTTCCTTCCACTGCCGATTATAACAGCGGTTACGACCGCGGCTGGGAAGAAGGATACAGCAATTATGACTCTTACTATTGGGCCTTTTACGATCAGGGCTACAATGATGCCTGGGCCTACTAGGCGCCGCGAATACAGCAGAAGAGGAGGGTTATCATGAAAAAATCCATTCAATTATGCCTGGTAGGATTGCTCGTGCTCTGCTTGTGTATGGTCAGCGGCTGCATTGAGATCACAACAACGGATACAACAACCGACAAGAGCAAGACTGAACAGACGAATACCGATAAAAAGACCGATACGACAGACGACAAGAAAACGGATACAAAAAATGACAGTAAAAGCGATACCAAGACTGACAACAGCAAAAGCACAGATAGTAAAACCGCTGACAATAAAAGCAGCGACAGCAGTAAGAAAGCCAGCCCCAAGACTCCGGATAAACCGGAATTTACAGCCAAAGCAGGCAACACTTATTCAAAAGCGGATATTGAAAATGCCTATAACAAAGGCTATAACGCAGGCTATGGCGAAACCTCCGGCAGCGACAACAGCTCGGAATACTACACCGGATATAATGACGGTTATCGTTTAGGATGGGATGACAGCTCTTCATCCAATTCCTCATCCGATTATTCGGACGGTTATTACCAGGGTTATTATGACGGCGATTATGCGGCTTATGCAGATGGCCAGTATGGATATGACGACGGGTGGAACCAGGGTTACTATGAACGTTACGGAACCGGGTCCACAAGCACTGGATACAGCGATGGCTACTACGACCAGTACGGCAACTATATCCTGTACAGCGGCGAGGGTTATTACGATCCTTACGGTAATTTCTATCCTGCTGACGCAGGTTATAGCGACGGCTACTATGACGATTACGGCAATTATATCCTCTACAGCGGAGAAGGATACTACGATCCTTACGGCAATTTCTACAGCTATGACGATTACAGCACTGATGGCTACTATCAAACCGAGTACGGAACAGATGGATACTACGATGAATATGGCAACTATATTCTGTATAGCGGAGAAGGCTACTACGATCCCTATGGCAATTATTACAGCTATTACGATGACAGCTATTACGCTGATGACTATTATGATTACGGCTATGACGATTACTCCGGCTACGACTGGTATGCGTACTAATCGCCGGGCCGAATTGATTTAAGAAGGAGGAGTGTTTAATGGCAACTCCAGCTGTGGGCAACAATCCCGCGGGCAAGAAAGGAAACACCACCAGGATAGTAATAGCGCTCATCGTTGTGCTTCTGGCTGCCGCCTTCGCAGGCGCCAGCCTCTTCGTAACCAGGGCCGGCGTAACTACGGATTGGGAAAATGGAACCTACGTGGGTGAAACAACCCTTTTCGGTACCCCAAACGGGGCTGGAGAGTGGACCGTGAAAAATGCCAGCCAGGGTTCAACCGATAAAGACAAGCTTGAATTGCTCTATTATAAAGGTATCTGGAAGGATGGGGTTCGCGAAGGCCAGGGAGTGGCCAACTATAACGGCAACAAGCGCTACCGGGGAGCATTCGCCAATGGCTTGCCCAATGGGCAGGGATATGGCACTCTTCCGGACGGCACCACCTATTTCGGCGACTTTGTAAATGGCAAACCCGAGGGCGAAGGCGTGGTTACTCAACCGGATGGTTCCCGCTATGTTGGCGCCTTCAAAAACGGCCTGCCAAATGGACATGGAACCGGAACCAAACCGGATGGCACCCGCTATATTGGGGAGTGGAAAGACGGAGATTTTGGTGGTGCTGGTACATTGACCCAGCCGGACGGCAAAGAAATAACCGGAAGCTGGGAAAAAGGCAAACTGGTCAGCTAGCATGGCCAATAGAATTGCAATGTATGCGCAGAACCGGATGCAAGCCGCTTCAGCCAGCATTTATGGTGAAATGCACTTGCACTCCATCGGTAAATATAATATAATTCTGCCACATCACTATATTTAAAAGCGATGATGGGAGCAAGTAGAAGTCTATGGACGGCACAGAGAACCGGTGTCAGGTGCGAACCGGAGCGGCCAGGACTTTGAATCCGGCCCGGAGCAGGCCGCAAGGCCCGGTAGCGACGTTATAGCTTTTTGAGGAGGGCGCATTAGCGCCAACAAGGGTGGCAACGCGGGAGAACCTCTCGTCCCTTATAGGGATGAGAGGTTTTTATATTTTTATATCCAATTTTATCCTGTGTTCCGAGTGCATAAGATTATCTCAAAAACAAGGAGGCCGTTCTATGCAACCAGGAGACCAGTTCTTGCTATTGCCGGGTCCAACCCAGGTGCCGGAAAGAGTGATGCGGGCCATGAGCAGTCCGATGATCAACCATCGTGGGCCGCGGTTCAAGATTTTGCTGGAGGAAGTGCTGGAAGGCGTTAAAGCCATTCATCAGAGCAGCGGTCAGGTGCTGATTTATCCGGCGTCTGGGACCGGAGCCATGGAAGCCGCGGTGGTCAATTTTATCTCGCCCGGCGACAAGGTGTTAGCGGTATCAATCGGGGCCTTTGGCAACCGGTTTGCCGAAATAGCCAGCCGTTTCGGAGCCGATGTCGAGATAATGGCGTTTGAATGGGGAAAAACAGCCGATCCCGAGGCAATTAATAAGCGCCTGGAAGCAGATGAAAAAAGAGAGATAAAGGTGGTTTTATTAACCCACAATGAGACCTCCACCGGGGTTTTTAACGACCTCAGCCAGATCAGGGAGCTGACCAGCTGGCATCCGGCTCTGTTCATTGTAGATGCAGTCAGCAGCCTGGCTGCGATAGAATTGAGAATGGACGAGTGGAAGCTGGATGTAGTGGTCAGCGGATCTCAAAAGGCATTCATGATTCCGCCGGGATTGTCTTTCCTGGCTTTTAACGAAAAAGCCATGGAGTGCTACCGTCAGAATCGCAATCATCGATTCTACTGGGATATAGATTTTGCCCTCAGATATTTGTGCAAGGGACAAACTCCGGTCACACCTCCTATTTCGCTGTATTATGGAATGCATGAAGCTCTTAAAATGATGATGGAAGAGGGCATTGACAAGGTGATTGCCCGGCATCATGATTATCGCGACCTGGTACGCTCTGCCGCCAAGGCGATGGGACTCAACCTGCTGGCCGAGGACGCATGTGCTTCCACAGCGGTGACGGCAGTAGTTGCTCCGCCCGAGCTTGGAGCCAACAAGATACGCCAGTTCATGCTGGATAAATTTAATATTGTGCTGGCCGGCGGGCAGGAGCATCTGGACAATGTTATTTTCCGGATAGGTCATCTAGGCTATGTCAGAGAGCTGGACCTGCTGACGGTAATAGCTGCCCTGGAGATAACTATGAAGAATTTCGGATATGAAGGCGAAATGGGCGCGGGTGTTGTTGCCGCTCAGAATCATTTGCTGCACAAACATTTACAGGTCTAAAGAGCATTCTGCGCCGCTGATTCAATCAGTGCGCTGGAATAGATAAGCGCGAAAGCGCTGCCTCCGTCTGCAGGCAAGCACCGGAGGAGCAATAATAGCTTTGAGTGAAGGAAGGAGCCGGAAGAATGGAAAGAAAGAAGGTTATCGTCAGCGAAAGGATCGCAGATGAGGGGATTGCACTTCTTAAAACCGAGCTGGATGTTGACTATCGTGACGGTATATCAAGGGAAGAGCTGCTGCAGATTCTGCCCAACTATGACGCCCTGATCGTCCGCAGCGTTACGAAAGTTGACGAAGAGTTGGTTCAGGCCGGAACGAAACTTAAAATAGTAGGACGGGCCGGCAACGGTATCGACAACATAAATGTTGACGCCTGTACCCGGTATGGCATTGTTGTGGCCAATACGCCGGATTCCAATACCATTTCGGCAGCGGAGCAGACCATAAGTCTATTAATGGCATCGGTTCGCAATACGGCCTGGGCCAATCAATATCTTAAAGATGGAACCTGGGATCGCAAACCCTTCCGCGGCACGGAATTATACGGCAAGACCGTCGGAATAGTAGGGCTGGGCCGAATTGGTTCAATGGTGGCCACCCGCCTGAAATCTTTTAATATGAGAGTGATTTCCTACGATCCATACATCAGCGATGAACGCTTCGAACGGTTTGGGGCTGAAAAGATGGACCGGCTGGAAGACTTGATGCAACAGTGCGATATTCTGACCGTGCATACACCGCGGAATGAAGAGACCATGCACATGATAAACGAAAAAATGTTTGCCCTGGCCAAAGACGGGCTGCGGGTGGTCAACTGTGCCCGCGGAGGCATAATCCAGGAAAGCGCTCTGGTGGCAGCGATGAAAAGCGGGAAAGTAGCCAGCGCCGGACTGGACGTTTTTGAAAAAGAGCCGGTGACCCAGCACGAATTGTTCAACTTCAATACTACCGTGGTAACTCCTCACCTGGGCGCCGACACTTTCGAAGCCCAGAAAAGGGTGGGGGAAAATATCGCCGAACAGGTAATCGCTTCGCTGCGCGGAGAGATTGTCCCCAATGTCGTCAATTTGCCGGCCATGCTCAGAGAAGAATTGGATTACCTGCGCCCATACATTACCCTGGCGGAAAAAATGGGCTCGATTTACCACCAGTTGGAGAAGAGCTTGGTGGACCGGGTGGAAGTCACCTACAGCGGACCAATAACGCTTAACGATACTAATATGCTGACCATTGCACTTCTGAAAGGCCTTTTAGAGCCGGTGATGTGGGAAAAGGTCAATTACGTCAACGCACGGTTGATGGCTGAAGAAAGAGGCCTGAAGGTTTATGAGATCAGGGAAGAACAGAGCAACAAGCTGTACAAAAATGTGATTTCGATAGATGTCTATGGCAAAGACGGCGCTCATGTCACAGTTGAAGGAGTAATCTCCCGGGCCAAAAAACCGGTGCTAATAGAAATCAACGGTTATGAAACTGAAGCCCCGCTGGAAGGGGATATGATTATGGCCGAAAACTACGACCGGCCCAGGGTTATTGGACCATTTACCACCATGCTCGGCGATTACGGAGTTAATATTGCAGCTATGACCGTTGCCCGCCAGGAAAAAGGCAAGACCGCTGTTATGCTGATCAATGTGGATAACCCAGTATCGGAAGAAATACTGGAGAAAATGGCCAACAGCGATGGAATTATCGGCCGGCCGCGCTTGCTGAGGTTCTAATCACGACGGAAAAGGGGGTTCAAGTATGCTGGATGCCAAAATGATTCGTGCCAATCCGGAAGAGGTAGAAAAAGCCCTGCAAAAAAGAGGGCTCGGCGGAGCTCTGGACGGATTCAAAGAGCTAGACGAAAAGAGGCGGCAGCTTCTGGTCCAGTCAGAAGAACTAAAGGGTTTCCGTAATTCAGCTTCCCAGGAAGTAGGTAAGATGAAAAAGGCCGGACAAGATACGGCCGAATTGCAGGACAAGGTGCGACAGGTTGGACAGGAGATCAAAGACCTGGATGAATCCCTGGCTGCAATCGAAAATGGGCTGGAAAAGCTGCTGCTTAATATCCCGAACATTCCGAACGCATCCGTGCCAGTCGGTGAAGACGAAAACGATAATATTGAAATGAGACGCTGGGGAGATCCGCGGGTATTCGATTTCGAACCAAAAGCCCACTGGGATCTGGGACCCGACCTGGATATTTTGGATTTCGAAAGGGCTGCCAAACTATCCGGAGCTCGTTTCACCGTGTATAAAGGGCTGGGAGCGCGATTGGAAAGAGCGGTAATAAACTTCTATCTGGATGTGCACACCGACCAGCATGGCTATACAGAAATATTTCCGCCCTTCATGGTTAATTCGGACTGCATGCAGGGAACCGGCCAGCTGCCCAAGTTTGCTGATGACATGTTTAAGCTGGAAGGCTGGGACCTTTACATGGTTCCCACAGCCGAAGTTCCGTTGACCAATCTGTACAGGGACGAGATATTGGACGGCAAAGACCTGCCGATGTATCTTACCGCATATACGGCTTGTTTCCGGGCGGAAGCCGGATCGCATGGCCGCGACACCAGGGGGATAATCCGCCAGCACCAGTTTAACAAGGTGGAGCTGGTCAAGCTTTCTGCGCCAGAGACTTCTTACGAAGCCCTGGAGAAAATGACGGGTGATGCTGAACGGGTTCTGCAGCTGCTGGGGCTGCCTTACCGGGTTATACTGTTATGCACTGGCGATATGGGATTTTCTTCCGCAAAAACCTATGACATTGAAGTATGGATGCCCAGTTATAACGCCTATAAAGAGATATCCTCCTGCTCTAACTGCGAGGACTTCCAGGCCCGCAGGGCCAACATCCGCTACCGCCCGGCTCCGAAGGACAAGCCGCGCTATGTTCATACACTAAATGGTTCAGGTGTAGCGGTGGGAAGAACTGTCGCCGCAATCATGGAAAACTATCAGGAAGCAGACGGCTCTATAGTCGTACCAGAGGCTTTGAGGCCGTACATGGGCGGGGCAGAACGGATAACAGCCTTGAAGTGATGATTTATTGACAAGAGCATTCGACCGTGATAAACTAACCATTGCATTGGATTCTACAGCCCTTTGGAGGGGTGTCCGAGCGGTTGAAGGAGGCGGTCTTGAAAACCGTTGAACCTTTGCGGGTTCCGTGGGTTCGAATCCCACCTCCTCCGCCATTAATCACAAGCCGGTCAGGCAGCCGCGATTTCGTGGAACTGTGCGCTGGCAAGCTGCTTGAATTCACTGTGTCAACCGCGTTTTGACGGTTGAACCCGGTAAAACTGAATATACGGAGAGATGGCCGAGCCGGACGAAGGCGCTCGCCTGCTAAGCGAGTAGACGGATAAAACTGTCTCGTGGGTTCGAATCCCACTCTCTCCGCCATTAAACACGCGCCCGTAGCTCAGCTGGATAGAGTAACAGACTACGAATCTGGAGGTCGCAGGTTCGAATCCTGCCGGGCGCGCCATTTTAATTCCGGGGAAGCGCGCATGCGCCCGTAGCTCAGTAGGATAGAGCAACGGTTTCCTAAACCGTGGGCCAGGGGTTCGAGTCCCTTCGGGCGCACCATAACTTGTAAAAGCACAGCGAGATGAATATGGATCACAAGCTGTATATGCGTTTAGCCCTGTGCCTGGCTCACAGGGCTTATCAATTAGGAGAGATTCCGGTGGGCGCCCTGGTAGTGAAAGATGAGGAAGTCATCGCCTGGGCGTACAACGAGAAGGAAATGCGGCAGGATGCCACGGCTCATGCCGAGCTGCTGGCGTTGCAGAGGGCGGCCCGTTACCTGGGCAGCTGGCGCTTAAGTGGCGCCACATTGTACTGCACCCTGGAACCCTGTCCGATGTGTGCAGGTGCTATGTTAAACAGCCGCATCGACCGCCTGGTATATGCCAGCCGGGATCCCAAAGCCGGCTGTGCCGGTTCGGTTATTGACATGGTCCGCTATCCCGGCCTTAATCACCAGCTCCAGGTAGAATATGGTATACTTGATGATGAAAGCAGCGAGCTGCTGCAGCGCTTTTTCCGGGAAAAACGAAAGGATTGAAGCGCGGGACGCAGGCATCTAATCATACATATAGCTAAATATTGATAAATGGAGAGATGGCTGAGCTCGGCTGAAAGCGCACGACTCGAAATCGTGTGGGCGGGTGACCGTCCCGTGGGTTCGAATCCCACTCTCTCCGCCATTGAAAACACCAAGCCGCCGTTAATTGGGCGGCTTTGTATTATTCCTGATGGCTATATAATGTATGAGAACCTGGTAGGAACTGCAACCTTTCTGCAACCATTTATTAATTATGAAACACTGGGAGGAGTCACAAAAATGTCATTCTTCAGGCCAAATATTAGATATGTTGAATTAAGAGGGGATCCTAATGATATAGACGAGTTTATCCACGCTATCAACCAAAATGCCGAAGTATTGAATGATAATGGGCACATATTTGTATCATGTACCGGCATTAATCACGCAGGGTCTGAAAGAAACGCAATGTTATACGTAAAAGGCTTTGTGCAAAAGTACAAGCAGGCATATCAAACGGTGCATACATCGTTGCCAAATATTTCGGTTGGAGCCGTGCTTGTGATGGATGAACAGGGCAAGAAAAATCAAACAATATTTGTAGATACCGTTCGTTCAATTATCAAATTTGGCAGAGCAAGATTGAGTCATCTTGATAGTAATGATAATATTATTCCTTCCCCTATTAGCCCCGTTAACGTTATTTTCATGGCGTACGAGATTTACCCTGAAGTGTACCGCGCAAATAGCTATTTATGCACGGATGATCATACATTTCTATCTTTGTACAAAGTCTTTGAGATAATTCGGGATGATTGCGGTGGTGAGAAGGAAATGATTTTACGCAATTACTGTACAAAGAATGAGTTGGACAGCTTTAAAGCCAGCAGCAATCATCCCGAATTGTCCGGCGAGGCTGCCCGTCACGCTCTTATGCCGGGGCAGCCCAATATGAATAGACAAATTTCCCTTGAAGAGGGTAAAAATCTTATGACCCGGATTTTTATTGCTTGGGTTGAAAACAAAATGCGAAACGTTCCTTGATTATTTAATGTTCTGGTTTGAAGAAAGATCGGTGATGGAATTATCGTTCTTTTGCCTAATTTTACGGAACTGGCTAGATTTCCAGTGATCTATCAAGCTTAAAAGATGCCTCCCGCTGGGTCTTTTCCCTTACATGGGTGTATGTGTCCGCCGTAATCGTGATGGTACTATGCCCCAGACGCTCACTGATCGTCTTCAGGTCCTCGCCCATTTCAAGCAGCATAGTGGCATGGCCATGCCTGAGGTCATGGAAGCGGATAACCGGGAGCCCAGCAGTTTGAATGCGCATTTTGAAATCACGGTCAAGGGCTTCCGGCCTGGTGGGTCTACCGAACTCATTGCAAAAGACCATGTTCAGGGGGTTATACTCACCGGGGAAAGCCAGCTTTTCGGCCTTCTGTTTCACGTCCCATGCTTTCAATTCTTTGATGACAGCAGCCGGGAGGGGAATGATCCGGCGTGATCCGCTTGTTTTGGTTTCATTGAACGCCAGCCCGCCCTTGACGGGAACCAGGGAGCGGCGTACAAATAGAGTGCCATTCTTGAAATCCACGTCCTGCCACTGGAGTCCCAGAATCTCACTACGCCTTAATCCGGTGCCCCATACAGTGAGATAGAGAGGAAATAGGCGGCTTTCCCGTGCGGCTTTTAGAAAAGTATTGGTTTCCTCTATCGTCCAGGGTTTGAACTCATGCCGGTGCATCTTGGGTTTGGTAACCGCCTCACAGACATTCCGCCCGACCAGCCCATTCTTAAGCGCCTGATCCAAAGCTTTATGAAGAATGGTATAGATATAAATTACCTGCCGTGCTCCCAGCGGACCGCCGTCCTTGATTCTCCCGTGCTCGCGTTTATCGTTGAGCATCTTCTGCACTCTGGCAGGCTGCAGTTCGGTTAAACGGATTCCTCCCAGTTCAGGCTTCAAATGACTTTTTACTATACCCTGGTAGCCTGTATGGGTAATCTGACGGGTATTAGTTTTGACATAAGCTTCTAGCCACTGATCCAGCCATTCTCCAACAGTCAGGACGCTTCCGGGAATGATCTTGCCGTCTTTCACTCCGTCTTGCCAGTCTCTTATCTTTTTGGCGGTTTCCTTCTGGCCTTTTCCTGTTTCATAATGACGCTTTTTCTCTCCGGTTGCCTGGTCAATGTAATAACAGAATCCCTGCCAGGATATAATGTTTCCTTCCTTATCCTTGCGGGGTGTAAGCCCTCCATCGCCGTGGGCTCTGTATTTTTTGGCGCCGTCCTTATCTTTAGCCATGTGATTATCCTCCTTCTGTCCCCAGTCCATGGGGGTTAACCGGTGGTTCTTATATCCAGATGGATTCTGCAATCCTGAGCGGCACACCTTAATCCATGATGTTGGCCTGGATATGCTTGCTTCTATCCTCTAAAGCCCGAGCTAATTCTGCTTTTGCGCTGTGGACATAATCATGCGCGATATCGATGTACCGGACAATGGTTTCATACTCGTAAAACCATTGCGCCGATTGGCCGTAATGAGGTTCCTTGGCTACTCCGCTTCCGTAGGCAATAGCTGCTCTGGGGTCGGGCTTTTCATGATAATTGTATGCATTTGTCCAATACTCGAGGATTGTGACAGCCTTATTAAGATCTATAAATGCCTGTTCTATGGCACAAGTACGATTAAATAGTGTTTGTTTTAAATCCTGCGCGTTTTCCAAAGTTTTAACCTCCAGTCGAAATGATAATTAAAATAGCATTATGTTATTTTGAATATCATAACGCTGGGCGGCGTTAGTGTCAACAGCATAATGATAATCGTATTTACAAAATGGCATTATAAATAATAAAATGCTACTATATCAATTATGAATAGAGGGTGTAATATGATAATATGCAAATTGGCCGATATAATGGCCGCAAATAAGGAGCGGAATCTATCTGACCTTGCGCGAAGAACGGGGCTTAATCGAGCAACAGTAAAAAGCCTATTCAATGATAATTTCAACAAGATCGACCGAAACACCATTGATGCCCTTTGCAAAGAATACAACGTAACCCCTGGACTCCTGCTTGAGTACGTTCCAGACGGGGGAACAGAACGGGAGAAATTACCATGCGCGAACCTGACGGCTACAGAGAGCAATTAGAACGCCTAGCGGAACTCTTTCCTGGCAAAGAGGTTTTGACCCTTCCTGACGTCTGCAAGATGATGGGCTGTCACCGGCAGACCCTGTTGGCCGATAAAACCTTTCCGGCTAAAAGAATAAACAGCCAGGGCAAATATTATATACCCATTGTCAGCCTAGCCAGGTGGATGACAACTATTTGACCACCGAGCAATAAAGATTCCCCGGTTGATAAACAATCCCTGGAGCCGTCGGGGGATATGAGCAAAACATTATAATAACCGGTCTTCTACATCTGACTGGGTATTACCGGATTGTGATCCATGGAGCCTTAAAGGAGGTTGTTAGAAATGCTCGAAGAGCTGAATTGGAAAGGGAATCTTATAATCGGCATTATGGTATTAAATACGGTCGTATTTGTCCCATTTGGCGTTACTTCTATGGTGTTAAAATTCTGGCAAAACATACCAACAGTGGCGCTATTTTCGGTCTATTTAGTTACTTTTATAATTTCCTTAAAATTGTCCAATTTACATGAAAAATTTGTCATTGAATTATACGAACAAAACAAAACCGCGAGAGATATTTCGCGCAAGGAATAAAGCGATATTTGGAGTCTTTCGAGACGGTCAGGAAGGGGGCCACCTGGTGTTAAAGGGGTATGCTTTGAAAGCAGGTCATCCAATAATCAGAGAGATTCAAGTTGAGTAAAAACTCCCATTCTATTGCGATCCAAGGCCCCTTAACGAGCATCCGAGTGGTTTAATACCTGTCTATGTGTCTTATTAAAGAGCTGGACGTCTGATGGCTACCGTTATTCTCATGCCTCCTGCCAACTACACGCGGATTCCGCAGAGGAGGCAGTATTTAATAAGCCGTGGTCAGCCAGGGTGTGAATCGAAAGAGCGCAGGGTTTATGCTTCCAATTAACGTCCTTCTACATCTGACTGGGTATTCCCGTATATGGGCGAGGTGTTGAACTCGAGCGGTGGCATTAAAGCTAATAGATTCGGTTCTACCTCTCCGATATACTGCACTTCTGGACCAAACGGGCGATTCATATAGTGTTTGAAAACCGTTTCAATATATTGGCGATTGCTTATAAAATCGTTATATCTGAAGATATTGTTCCAGTAATGCGCAGCTATCCTTTTTAATTGATCTTCAGAGGCTTTATCTCTTACTTGAATTTCCATTTCTGTGGCCAATACGTTTGATGCGACATACATTCTTTTCTCGTCCAAGTCACAAGCCCTAACCCTGAATGCGATAGTCTTGCCCCAAAAAGATCGAGTTCTAGAATATGCAGGGCCAGCAGTGACTAATTGATCCTCAAACATAAAATAGATGCTCTCGTTCAAATTAATATCATTTGCAGGATGTCCAACCGGTTTGATTATTCGATACCGATCCAGAACGTCCTTAATCTGCCACGAATGGCATCGTTCTCTGTGGCGCCATGTTAAGCCCTCCGAAAGAATAGAATTCTTAAAGTGCTCCATTGTAATGTGAATCAGGTTCATTAATATCATCTCCAAGTTTCTTTTATCGTTTGATGCCATAGTGCATCTGCCCGGATAAAATTCCGGCATTCTGCTCTTTTAATGGGCCTTGCTCTGCATCACCAGGGGGCGTTAAATCCCCCCAGGCCGGAAGCAAAGAACGGGCGGCGGGTATCACGCGAAAAACCGCACTTTCAAACGGGGGTATTCAGTTGTCAAAGATCGATTATCCATTTGCCGGATCAATTTTTCACTGCCGCTATTTACGACTGCTTTGGCCTAGCGATAGGTTTCGCGGTTCATGCCCACAACTTTGGCGGCTATATCTCGGGTAACCTCATCTTTGGTTTTAATTAAATTCGGTTCACCGGTGAACCGAGGTTGCGTATCAAAATTCGCAGCGGTGCGATTTATGAACGCCTGGAAAAAACTCGAATGGGGATCGGGCCAACTGGATTGATGCTTTCGCACAGTCTTTGTATTTTGCGTCCCAGCTTTTTACTTTTCCTGGTGTTGGTGATGAACCATACTTCAGATATGCAGGATAAATCCAGCTTTTCAGGCGGTAGCTTGTTTATTACTAAATGCCGTATTGCGCCGGAACGGACAGCGCCTAGCACCTGGCTCCTTCCTGCTATGTTTTTGGGGAGGCTTGCCACAATCTGGCCAGGCGGCAGACCGGCAATAAGCTTTTTGATTACAGCGTCCATTTCCTGGGCGGTATCTACATACCATAAACAGCTATAATGAGGCTTGCTCATGGCTAATGCGTCAAGAAATTGCGAACCCCATGGGTCAGTAGTGTAATATAGATCGGTCATTACTTTTTCACTCCATTCTGTGTGTTAAAAATATATAGGGTATATATGCTCCAGTAATGGGGGCAATAGGGGCAATAGGACCATGAGTGTAAAGAAGCCCCATTGTACCGGCATTTAGCTACCTGGTTTGTGCCCCCATTTTATTTTCCAGGTCAAATATGGGGGCCAGAATGGGGGCAGAACTTATTACTCTTTCTCCGGTGCCCCCATTCTGGCCCCTGTTTTTCAGTGCAAAAATAGAATGGGGGCACATTAGAACGCTGCAAACGTCGGCCAAATGGGAGATCTTAAAAGCGCTGCCCCCATTGCCCCTATTGCCCCTATTCTGTATATACATAAGGGGCTAAGAGATTTATTACACGGATTCTCTTGCCATCTGGCAATAATATCTTTCTGGTGCTCTTCCCCTGGTCTGCATTGCATATAATTCCTTTGTCCTTTAACCTCTTCCACAAGGTTTTTTCGCCAGGTAAGGCTGCGCTACGTTGTGAGGAGTTATATTCGGCAATAACCTTGTAAGTCTCATCAGGTTTCAAATACAGGTTTTGACCATCAATCCAGCCGATCAGCGCCCCTTGCCACTGATACGCACGTTCTGCGCCGAAATCAGTGCAGGTGCTCCAGCCCCACAGAGCCGCCTGCATGGGGGCTTTGCCGTCGATGGCATTAATATGTGCATAGCCTCCCGACAAACAAGCCCTTAACAGTTCCAGAAAGCGGCTGGTGGGGTCTGCGTCCTTCTGGTGCTGCGCCTGCATCTTCCCCAGGTTGATAAAGGCCGCTCTTGCCCGGTCATTCACAGTACCCAAGGTGTCCGGATCGAGCCTTGCCCAGGTGGCGAATCTGCGGAACATGTTCTCGGTGGCCAGCCATTGCCCGATAATATCAGGGGTTCGGTCATGGGCGATAGTTTCCGGTCCCTGTCTCAAGCGGTCTCGTTCAATTTGGGCAAAGGCCTTAAACTCATCCTCCAGGGGGTAATAATCCTGCCGTGAATCCAGTTCCTGGGTTACCCAGGAGATGAAGCCGGACAGGAGGGAAGCAAAGACTCCATCACTGGCATACTGCTGGCAGGTGGTCAGCACCGACAGATTAACATCACCAGGTTGAACCTCCGCAATCAGCAGCCGCGCTCTCAAGCTGTGCCCGTCTGGTATGGTTTCCCCGCTGGAGACGATTAGGCCGCGCGGGTAATATGCATTCTTTGTGCTGCCGTCTGCATTCATGCGGCTTCGCCCTGCCTGGTTACCAGCTGCCCTGAATAAGCGGTCAGCCTCCCGGTGATACCGGCTCATATCAATCTGTGTGCCCGTAGGATTAAAATCATCTACCACAAAAATGCTGGCAGATGTCAGAAAAGATGTACGTTCCAGGGCATTGGCTGTACTGCTCCAGCTGCCGGGCAGGTTCTTACCGTGGAAGCCTGCACCGAAAAAGGACTGAGCTAGGGCTGTGAGCTCGGTTTTCTGTGTGCCGGTCTGGCCTTCGAAAAACAGGCTGTTGTCGCAAGGCTGGAGAACGGCCAGGACCGCGCGGAATGGGGCAAATAGAACGGGTACGGCTATTTCATCAGGGGCCAGTTCCAGTACGATCAGAGCCTTTTTAATCAGGTCCGGGAGGGTTTCGGCTTCGGGAGGGGCCGGTAGCTGATAATCTTTAAGGGCGGTTTCCAGTTCTACGGATACGCTATCAATAAGGCCTTCTGCCGTTATTGCGCCGCCTTTGGTCAGGTAACAGTGCCTCCCGTCAATCTTCCGCCAGCCAGTGTGCTGGTACGTGTGGCGGTAGGTTGTGCAGCCTGCGTCAAGACTTAGATTTTGAATGGCTGCGCGGATATGGTCCTTACATCCTGCGCCAGCTCCAAATATTGCCCGGGTTCCCCAGGAGCCTGTGATCCAATTCATACAGGCGAATTGATGAGCGGGAACAGGGCAAGCCGGGAGGGGCTCGCCGCTGGCCAGGGTGCCGGTGAGCAATAGGGCTTTGCGGGACTCCATCCCATCGTCAAGGGTGATTTCCTCATCAATCTGTGCGGTGAAATTGCACAGGGGGTCTGTATACTCGCCAATCTCTTTACTTTTTTTCTTAACACCAATACAGCCGTTTTCAATAACATAGGGATGCTGTCCAGGACGTATATGAAGACGGGAGGTGTATCCCAGGCTTATGGGGCTTTTAACCCGCCTGTTACAGTCTTTGCATAGCTCTGGAAACTGCTGTTTCAATCTCTGGCAGGTAGCCGGGCCTGACGCTTCCAGAGCATGGGTTATCTTTTTTTCAGTTTCATCTGCTGTATAGCCGGGATAGAGAGAACTGCAATCGTGAGCCCGGGTTTCCCCATTGACGCACCGGACCGTGACACTAATACCGGCATACCATTCGGGCTCTGTCAGTCCAGCGGCATTTTCCGCCCAGTGCCTCATAAACCGGCAGTTCTTTGAGATCAAATCGAAATCAGCAGGCGGATAATTGTCCGGGCTGCTTGGCCAGTCATCTTCTATCAGGGCTGCCGCGGTTACCAGATCTTCATTATCCTCACCGCCTAGGTCCTTAAGAACCCTCTTCAAGGTTTCCGGGGTAGTCGGGATCGGCTCCGCTGGAATGTCCAGAAGTCTGGTCAGGCGGTGGGGTCTCTCTTCTGAGTGCTTTCCTTTCATGGCCATGGTGCCGTAAACCTTGGAAATGCGGGAGGCGTTCGCGGTACTGGTATCAACAATAACGGTCTCCGTGTTAAACATACAGGCCAGCCCTTGGAGCAATGCACGACACAGCTTTGTGGTCTCCGGATTGTTAGGTAGGTCTTTGAGATAAAGCAGCAAGTGAGCGCCGTTTCCGCTGTCTGCATAAATAGAGTAAATGCCCCGCTCCATTAGGAAAGCCCGGATGGTGAGAGCCAAGTTAAGCGCCGCCCGGTGTTCTTCTTCGGAAGAGGATACTTTTCCGGGCCGGATCGGGTCTAGGTCAACGAGCAAAAAGCGCCAGCACAGTATCATCCTGTCAGATGTGGTGCTGTTTTTCTTGGCAAAGCTGTAAAATACCCCGCGCTTTCCGGGTAGGTTTTCTGGGTTGACCGGATTCAAAGTTGAGTATATTCCGGCAGCCCTGCCGTTGCAGCTCTCGACAGTTGAAATAAAACTCTCGCCGTCTGAAAAGAATCCTGATCCGGTCCCCTTACCATCCAGATGGGGCACTCGCGTTTCAATTACATATCCAGCTGGGCAGGTTTGGGCATAAAAGGATTTTATATGTGCGGTATTAAGCCGCTCCTGGCCTGTTTCTGCGTCCTGTGCTAAAATATTAGTAGACAAATTGACTTTAACCTCCCTTCTCGCCCTGGTGGATCGCCCAGGGCTTATTTCATCTACAGGGCTTGCTGCTCCTGCATCTTCTTGTCAAGCCAGGACTCCAGGGACTTCACGGGAATGAGCCTGCGCCGTCCTAACTGCACGTTGGGGAGTTCTCCCGAATACATCAGCTTATTAACAACAGTACGGCTTACTCCCAGAAGATCAGCGGCTTTCTGGGGGCTCAATGCAAGGGCTTGGGTCTCTGGTGATTGTTTGGCCATGTTTATAATCATTCCTTTCACGTGTTTTCAATGGGTGAACATGTGTTCTTGCTAATGATTATAGTTGACGCATATGGTTTAGCAAGAGTATTATAAGTAAACAAGCGTAAACGAGGAGGGTTTAATTATGGCTGCGCGGTTTAATGTCAAAAAGCGGGGACCGTCTCCAGGGGGTAAAAAGCGCCCGGATAAAGAGCTGATACATTTAGTTGTTTGGGATTGGTGGCAGGTTTATCCAGAATACTGGATCGAGGAAAGGCGGGAGTCCTTCAAGGGTAATTACAAGAGCAGCCTGGGCCTGTCCTTGCCTGACAAGACAAAAACATTGAAGCCAGGGTCGTACATTTTTGCAGCTGCCTCACAGCAGAGCAGAAGATCTTATAATCCTATAGTAGAAGCACCGAACTTGTTTCAGGAATTTTGTAAGATAGGCAGTAAGCCATATGACAAAAGCGCCATGCTTGAGTTTACTCGAAAATACGGTATGCTCGAAAACTACCTTTACACCAGGGGGGAAGAAAAGCAGCAATTCTACGTTTATTCGATTGAAGAGTTTTATTATCAAGCCTGGTCTGCATATCAGGTGTTTAATCTATTCATTGCTCTGGGCAATCGGGATAGAGGATCGGCAGTGAAACACATAAAGGAGATATATGAAAAGCACGGATGGGGGCTTGATGAGCGTCTGTCTCACATTCTGTATACCCGATACTACAATAGTATACCTGAAGATTACAAGGTTATCGTGACGGGTATTGAAACAATGACGAGTGATGCTGCAGCAGACGGGTATCTGCCTGATCCCGATGAGAAGGAACTGCTATTAAAAGCACTGGAGGATAATGCTTTCCCGGCTGAACCGTTTTTCAGGTTAGCCCAAGAAGCTATATTCTGGCCATTTAACATTTTTAATGGAGCCGTATATCCTAAAGTCATAATGGAGCCTCTTGAAAAGAATCAAGGTAGGCTTTTCTCTCCGTATTGGGCGGCGGACAGCCTTCTTTCCGGTGTTTGGTTTCAGTTCTACCTCAAAATCACAGGACAAGCTGAAGCCGTTTATAGAATATGCCCGGTATGCGGTGAGCCTATCGAGAATCCGCGAAAGAACCAGGAATATCACCCGGGGTGCCGCCAGGTTGCACACAATAGGAAAGTGCGGCAATCCGTTGAGCTTTGGAAGGAAGGGAAGACGTTGGCTGAAATAGCCGCCATCACAGGGGCAAAGTGGGAAATGATTAAGAAATGGATAGACAAAGAATCAGGCAAGTCCCTCCCTGGTGTCAAGACAAAGTAAAAACGGGGACCGGTTGAGAACCTTCAAATACCCTACTAGCCATTCATATAGGTGGTGTAATATGTGATTGTGGATACCCTCTATCTCTGTGTAATAATCAAGACGGAGATTATCAAGGGATCGGTGAGGGAAACCCTTGCCAGTAGCGGCATCTTGGAATATTTTGTTAAGGATGTGCTGTTCATCAATATACCCCCCAAGCAAAACCTGCATACGCAAGAGCCAACTTCGAGTGCGCGCCTCTGACCGCCAGCGTTATAGAGATTTAGATCCCTCTTCGTTGTATTTTTCACTGGGGACATTTTCTAACGCTAGAAATCGTACGTGCCTCTGGCCGCCGCTGTTCTAGAGATTTGCACCCCCCTCATGTCTTCCGGAAAATCTATAAAACGAATTTTGTGCACAGAAAAGAACCCCACCGGTCCTTGGATTGAAAGGATGTAGCGATTTTTATGCCCCCTCCAGAGTTCTGTGAGTACGGTAACAATGGGGAGATAGCTGGCGGATTATGATACGTTATTGACAATCGATTTCATAATAGGAAGGATACGGATCAAAAAGAGCGTATTTATGACTATTTCAGCCGTTATCTAAAATAAAGCGATTTTATTTTATAAGAGCTTTTAAGTTACTATTATGTTGAACACACATCGCTTATAACTGCACCAATAACGGAAGGGGAAGCAATCATACCTAGAGTTATAGTATGGCTTTGGGAAGGGTGGTGAATCAGTATGAAGAGGATAGCAGCGATTACAAAAGTATTTGATACCTTATATAACCGTCCGTTTGATTATTCTGTGTTTAATGATCGTCTCCTTATTCAAAAGACAATCTATATCCTCCAAGAAATGGGTATGTCCATTGGCGATTATAGTTTTAAGTGGCATAAGTATGGGCCGTATTCTCAAAGTGTGCAGGATGATGGATTTCGTTTATTAAGTACACAAGCGGATGGTATGATACAGATTCGTTTTACTGACTACGGCATAAGTATATTGGACAATTTCCGTACTTTGTTAAATCAAAAACCACATTCCGTCTCGACAGAGCGATGGCTCGAAGCAGTAGCATCAATCCATTACATTAAGAGGAATTGCCTGCCGTTGGCGGCTGATAATGAATTGGTAGACGAGTTAATAAAACGAAAACCGCACTTCAATGACAGAGGATTAGTTAATCTTGCGGTTGCAAGTGCAAACGAAATATCGGTACCTCATGAGTCTTAAATTTGAAAACTACATTCTCGATAATGTAAATGGATTTATAGGCTTAACACAAATAGAACAAGAGATTGAAAGACTTCCTGTTTTTCAACGCCTTCGGCATATAAAACAACTCGGACTGGCAAGCTGGATCTTTCCTGGTTCAGAACACACACGTTATATACACTCTCTTGGCGTTATGCATACAGCCGATAAAATGGCTACAAAACTACAGTTCAAAGATCATGAGCGGCAATTCATTCGACTTGCCGCTCTATTACATGATATTGGACACTACCCACTATCTCACATAGGTGAATATGCGTACAGAGGCAGTTCGGCTTATGCCGATGAAGAGGTAGAATGTCAATTTAAAAATTCCGTCAAAACAGTTAAAGAGAAAATAGATAGTCTTGTTGAATATAGACCATTAGATGATGCTGGTGTGAAAAGTACAGGGGGGAAATTTCACCATGAACGTATCGGTGAATATCTAATTAGGAACCATACGCCAATCAGGGATTTGCTGGAAAGAAATAGTTCAGTTATTATAAACGAGAATCAAAAAGGAATAGACGAGTATATCAATGATCTTTGTTCCGTTATTACAGGAAATTTAACTGATGATAACCTGCATTTAGCCAAGTTCATACAGCTTCTACATTCAGAAATGGATGCAGATCGAATCGATTATTTACTACGAGACGCTTCGTTTACTGGAACGTCTTATGGCCTTTTTGAAGTTCAATCATTGGTCCGTAACCTCGAACTCAAAAAGCATCCAGAATATGGAGTTGATATCGTTGGTGTCAATATCAAAGGCGTTGGGGCTGCAGAACAATTTTTAATAAGTCGATATTTAGCGTATTCGCAGGTCATTTTCCATAAACATGTTGCAGCCTTAACGTGTATGGCTGAAATATTAATCAGATGGATGGCCTTGGATGTTGATTACTTTTGGAAACCTCAAGATTTGCATAGACTTATTAGAGATATGAATACTGCTGGTGAGGCTTTCATTGACTTTAACGATCAATATTTTTCAGAGCAGGTTAGACACTTGTGCAATGATAAGAGGCTCCCAAACCTAAATGATATTAAACATCTAGCAACTGCTCTAAAAAATATGAATGCTTTCGAATTAGCATCGAGGTCGGGTCTGTTTCTTTCGGGTAAGCGGGAGAACCTCTATGAGAAAATAATGAATAGTAACTTTTGGAATGATGTCTCTAATCCGGCGTACAATCATAATAGCGACAGATTGCTTGTCTTTAATGAAGTGAATATTACTAAACATGTTCCAATTGATGAATTCGAAAAAGCATATAATGACATGAAAGTTAAGACCGGTGAAGACGACATGCCTGATTATTCAGAATATAAAAGAGACCGCTTGCTAGATGGGATCGTTATAATAGAATCCGATGAGAATATGTATAATTTGGTCGATGCTTCACACTCGTTGATAAAGGATCTCTCACGATACACATTGGTGAAAATATACGAATACAGTATTCCTGATTAAATATTCGGTAGGTCATTTAGAACATGTGGATTTTATGTATTAGACACGCGTTATCGTTATAGAGCATTCAATATCGGATTGAATTGGCTGACAATATCTGCAACCTTTCTGCAACCATTCTTTATAAAACCACCGTAATTTACAGTAACCAGTAAAAACATTAATGACAGTTAAAGCACGGTAAAACCGAGAAGCAATAAGCATCAATAGCCATCAAAATCCCCAGTAATCAGGCAGAAGGAGAACTCGAAATCGTGTGGGCGGGTGACCGTCCCGTGGGTTCGAATCCCACTCTCTCCGCCATTGGAAATAATGACCCCGGCTGAAAGCCGGGGTCTTTTGTTTCCAATGGCGGAGAGGGGAGACGAACCCCGCCTATCGAATCCCACTCTGTGGCAGGGAGCCGCCGAACCCGGCTGAAGGCCGGAAGGAGGCGCGCGAGTCGTACCTGCTGGCGCTGCAGGCGGCAGTGCTCCGCCAGCTTATATTAGGTGCGCTCTGAAAGCCGGGCCTATTGCTTGTTCCCGTCAACATTACAACGCTCTTAAAAATCGCCATTCAAGGCTATAGGCGGCTGAAACCCCGCTCCAACTCGTTCAAATTGGAACAGGGGAAGACCGCGTCACAGTGGCGAGCGTAGATGTGCATTCGGCTGTCGCCGACATTCCAGCGAAAGGCCGGTTCGGGATTAAACCAGTAGACCTTTTTAACCTGCCGCTTGATTTCCGCCAGTACTTCGGCTTCGTCCCGGCCCCAGTTGTTGCGGGCATCGCCAAAGATCAGCAGGGTTGTCTTATGGGTCAGCAGTTCGCGATGGCGCAGGTGAAATGCTTTAAGCACGGCTCCATAATCACTGTGCCCGTTGACACCGACCACGCTCGCATTTTTGAATACATGACTGCGCAACCGCAAAGGATCTCCGCTCAACACCAGCCGGGTGATCTCATCAATTTCATCAATGAAGCCAAAAGATCGGATAGTGCGGAAAAAACGCTCCAGAGACGCCAGCAGTGCCAGGGCAAAACTGCTGAAGGTCATCACCGAACCGGATACATCGCACAGAATTATTACCACCGGCTTTTCCCGGATGCGTTCGGTAGCAATAAGGTCGACTGGAATGCCCCCGCTGCCCATGCTCTGCCGGATGGTTTTCCGAAAGTTAAGCTGGCTAAGGCTTTTGCGGCGGTTTTTCTTGACCATTTTAGCCGCCAGGCGGCGTGCGATAAGCGGGAACATCAATTCCATGCGCTGCACGTCTTCCACGCCGGCCAGTCGGAAATCTATATCAAGAGGATTGTAATCTCCGGTCGGGGGCGCTTGAGACGAACCCTGGCTGTTGATAGGCACTCCCTGGGAAAACGATGAGCCTTCGTTGAAAACGAGCTGGGGGTCCAGGTGATTGGGCTTGTCTTTAAAGGGAGCCCAGGCCGGATGACCTGTGGCAATATGGTCAGGATGAAAGTAGCGGGTGAACAATTCATCGAAAATGGGGTATAGATTGAATTCCTTAACCAGCGAACATGACATGGCGGCATAAAAACAGTCCCGGTCCAGCCAATCCACGTGCAGCAAAGCCTGGCAGCAGTCATCGGCCTGGCCTGAGCTAACATTTATGCCTTCAGCGCGCAGTGCGGCAAAGAATTCCTGAAGATTGGGCAATGCATTCATAAATCGCTCTTCACGCATTTATCCACCTCTGCTCCTGTATCTGCTTAACACAAGGTTCCTGGCGGAGCTTATCGGGTGCCGCTGGGCCGGAAGCTCAAATCCTGGCGGCTGTGCAGCAGTCTTTCAACCTTTTGCATATCATCGCGGTGTTTGATAATCACATTCAGGCTCTGTAACACCGCTTCTACGTCGAGATCGTCCCGTCCCAGCCAGAGAAGGGAAGCAGCCCAGTCAATGCTTTCGGCGATGCTGGGAGCCTTCTTCAGTTCCAGGCCCCGGATGCGGTGGATAACCTGGGCCACCTGGGCAGCCATTTGCTGGGAAAGCCCGGGATTCTTGAGCAGCAGTATCTGTTCTTCCATTGCGGTGCCTGGAAAATCGAGGTAAAGGTAAAGGCAGCGCCTTTTCAAGGCTTCCGACAGCTCGCGGGTGGCGTTCGAAGTCAGAAATACATGAGGAATATGGCGGGCCTTGATGGTTCCCATTTCGGGAATGGTTATCTGAAATTCGGACAGTAGTTCAAGCAGCATGGCTTCGAATTCAAAGTCAACTTTGTCGATTTCATCAATAAGCAGAACTACCGGTGTTTCTGAACAGATACTGTTCAACAGCGGACGAGCCAGCAGAAAGCTGTCGGAGAAGATCTCCTCTTCCAGGTTCTTGGTGTCCACATCCTGTTTGGCTACGGCCTGTATGTGTAGCAGTTGCCGCTTGTAATTCCACTCGTAGAGGGCCTTGCTTTCGTCAATTCCTTCATAGCACTGCAGGCGAATCGTGGGCAGGCCTTTCATCTGGGCATAGGCATGGGCGATCGCCGTTTTGCCGACGCCGGCCGGGCCTTCCACCAGCACCGGCTTGTGCAAGGACTCGGCCAGAAAGAGCACGGTCGCGGTGCGGCGATCGGCTATATAACCGGCTTCCAGCATGTTATGCAGCAAATATTCAATCCGATCAGCCATGTTCAATCCTCCCGCATTAATTCCATTTTGATTTCCTGTTCGGCTATGATAGCTTTCAGCCAGCTCTTCTTCAATTCTTCAACGTCGATGCCATACTCAATGATCTTTACACGGTAATAATCCACCTGCTTGTGGAGCATTTCCTGCCGGGCCTGATGAAATCTCTGCAGGCGCATATCGCAAATAGCCAGTTGCGATCGCATTTTGTCCAGGGTCACTTCCTTCTCCAGGTACTGGAAAAAATCCACCTTGGTTAGAAACGGGTATTGATTAAAAAAGTCGAATTTATCGTGTCCAGACTCATCTTCCTGCGAGCGTAGCCACTGATAAAATTCCTCTTTCCCGGCACTTGTAATACTAATAATCTTCTGGTCGGGAATATCCTGTTGAGGACGTACTTTTCGTGAAACCAAACCATCTTCGTCCAATTTCTTCAGAGTTGTATATAGGCGCCCTTCATTCACTTTAGGATTGGCGGGCGTGAAATCGCGGAAGCATTTCTTTATCATTTCGTAACCATATGTTGGTAAATCCAGCAGTGTTCCTAAAATAATGTGTTTGAAAGCTATGATTATCACCTCATACCTTATTTGAATCATACCTTATATATAAGGTATGACGTGTACCGCAGTCAAGTTTTATTGTTAATAACAACCGTAATTAATAAAACGGTGTATCGAAACAACTGTTTAATTGATTGATTAAGCAACAAACTAATCTGAATGCCCAGCTGTTTGAGTCCCACTGCACGCAAGCAAGCTGCTACTAATCGGGTAGTGTTACAGCTTTCCGATGGCACTAAGGCCCTGCTCGTCACGGCGGAGTAACGGGGGGCTTTGTCAGAATATTCAATCGCATAATATAAACAATGTAGTATAATTGGAATGCTACTGTTCTATAAATGACAAAGTCATTGTCAATCATCCATTAGCAAGCCGGAATTGTTTTTCCCGGTAGATGTTTCGGCACCCGGGAGTATTATAGAGGGGCAATATTTATTTTTACCACATTTGGTCCGTTCAGAGATATCGGGGATCTTAACAAGAGTATTAAAGATCAAAATCACCCGAGTAGAAGATAATGGGCGGGTGTGAGTTTTCACCAGGGAAGGGGGGACGATGTTTTCGCTGGAAAGCGGAAAGCATTACTATAACTGGTACGTAATTAGAACAAAATTAGGGGGGCAATTTATAATGAAGATAATGGTACTTGGCGCTGGCACTATGGGAGCTGGAATTGTACAGAACGCTGCTCAAGCGGGTTTCACCGTAGTCTTAAGGGATATCAAACAAGAATTTGTTGACAAAGGCATTGCTGGAATCAACAAGCTTTTATCAAAGAACGTTGAAAAAGGCAAAATGTCAGCCGAAGATAAAGACGCCGTTATGGGCAGAATTACCGGCACTATTGACGTGGCCGCTGCTGCAGACTGCGACCTGATTATCGAAGCCGCTGTAGAAGTTATGGAAATTAAGAAGAGCATCTTTAAAGAACTGGATGCCATATGCAAGCCGGATTGCATTCTTGCCACCAACACCTCCGCACTGAGCGTAACTGAAATTGCTGCTGCCACAGGTAGAGCTGACAAAGTCATCGGCATGCATTTTTTCAACCCGGTGCCGGCCATGAAACTGGTTGAAATTATTCGCGGTGCGAATACCAGTGATGCCACATACAATAAAATTAAGGAAATGTCCGAAAAAATGGGCAAATCTCCGGTGGAAATCAATGAAGCTCCCGGCTTTGTTGTTAACCGGCTTTTAATTCCCATGCTCAATGAAGGTATGTATGCTCTGATGGAAGGCGTTGCCAATGCTGCAGACATAGACACCTCCATGAAGTTCGGCGCGGGCCATCCTATGGGACCGTTAGCCCTGGCCGACATGATCGGTTTGGACATCTGCTTGAAGATCATGGAAACTCTGTACAAAGAGTTTGGCGATACCAAATATCGCCCCTGCCCGCTGATGGTTAAGATGGTACGGGCCAACAAACTGGGCCGCAAGACTGGCGAAGGATTCTTTAAGTACTAGAATCTGGATGCGGTACAGTGCACTGCCCAGCATCCTTAGAAAAACAATGCTGATGGTCTGGCCTGGCCAGACCCGGCAACTCAATGGTGAAATTAAGAGCTTCAGGGGGGTCATCCCCCTGAAGCTTTTTAATCACAGAAGTAATGGGGCTATTTTCTGACTCAGCCAGGCAGCCTTGATGGCGGGATATTCATGGCGGCATAGTATAGCTACATAACCCGGGCGCAAGCCAAATGTACGTGTTCGGCAGATGAATAAGCGCTGCCGCTATCCTGGAAATATCGCTTGTGTATATCTGACGGACCAAGGTTTTCTAACAGCTGCAATCCCACACCGGCGAGCAGGGATTCTAATTCGGCCGGGTCCAGCCCGGTAATTATTGGCTCTCCCAGGATATAAGACGAGTTGATTAACGATTTTGATCTGCTGGAAGCTTTCTCCGGATCGAAGGCCAGCGTGTCCCAGTAGTCGAAAACGATCTCGCTACCGGTTGTGGATAAATTAACCACTGTACTGAGGGTGGAACGGATTGCCTCAAGCGGCAGATAGTGAGTTACTCCGGTCCAGCTAAAAAAACTCAGGCGTTCTGGATCATATGTGGACCTTTTCAGCGCTGAATCCAGTGTTTCTTCCGTGAAATCAACCGGGATGAAGTGCAGGTTGGCCGGTTTTTTAAGCCTTAGCCGGGCGAATATATGCTGCTTGATATTCTGGGTGGCGGGGAGATCAAGCTCGAATACCTGCACCCGGGCCGAAAGGTCGGAACGGCGCAAAGCAAAGGTTTCAAATCCGGCTCCCAGAACTACATACTGGCTCACACCATTTTCTACAGCTTCCAAGAGCCGGTCTTCTACATATCGAGCCCGGGCCAGAATAGGTCCGGCCATCACACGTATCCCCACCCGCAAAGAGCTCTCATAATCCGTGCACTCACCAGCCAGTTCAGGTGCCATTTGAGAGGCCGTTCTGGCCAATTGCTGTTCAATCGCCTGACACACTTCCGGTCGAAACATGTGATTCGCGATTGAGTCATCAAAGATTTTGGGATTATCATGTGATGCATGATATCCACGCAGATATGCGGTCATTATTGCTGTGCCGCTAGGCTTCTTCTCGGCCACAACCAACCCTCCCCGATTACTTATTTTTCGAGATTAGACCGTGGTATAAAGGGCCTCCAAATACGAAGCAAAACCCATTTTACGCCAGAAAGAGGTGGATTTAGGATTCATCAGGGCGGCATAAAGCTCTACGTGTTCAATACCTTGATCGCTGAACCAATCCCGAATAGCCTGAAACATCATGGTTCCGGTTCCCTGGCGCTGATAAGACTCCTTTACGGCCGTACTGTCGATGAATCCATAGACCGGCTTCAGATAGACAGGGGGCTTGTTCTGGATAATTCCGATAATGTAACCGGCAATATCGCCATTATCGTCCGCCACAAATACCGTTGCATCTTCGCGTTCAATCAAGCTTTTTACGTATTCGGCAAACATCGTTTCGTGTCCGTCGATTTTCGCAAAGACGTGGTCTAGTGCGGTATGAAATGCTACGAATTCCTGGAAAATACCTTTGATTTGCTCCAAATCTCCATCATAGGCGTTGCGAATTTCCATAAGTCAGTTCTCCCTTGCATGCTGCAGTATGGTTTTCTGCATATCAAACATACTACCCGGTATTAAAAATTTCAATCATTAGGCAAATTTTGTTCTAACGACACGTTATGGTAAATTTAACTAATAATACAACAGGGAGGAATAAAGAATGAACAAGAAATACTGGTCTCTTCTACTGGTCATGATCTGGCTGATGCCAGTGGTTCTGATGCCTTTTTCGACGGCGATGGCGGCCGAATTTCCGACAACTGTAATACCACCTGCGAATGATTCGCCCCGTCCAGCCGCACCCAGCAATCTAACCGCGACAGTACAGTCCTCGACTTCTGTGCTCCTGACCTGGAATGACAACTCAAAAAATGAAGTGGAATTCTACCTGGAGCGGCAGGAGTCTGGTTCCGGGGAGTGGATTACATTTTTCATACCGGCCAATAGTGTGACCTATCTTGATACCAGGTTCGTAAAGCCTAATACTACTTATCTCTATCGGATCTGTGCTGCTGGAGGGGTATATACATCTGATTATTCCAATACTTGCACGGTGCAGACGCCGCCGGAAAGTGCGGCATCGTCAAAACCGGTTGCGCCCAGCAATCTCACTGCGACAGCCCAGTCGGAAAACTCCGTTCTCCTTGCCTGGGATGACAACTCCAATGATGAGGCGGAGTTCTATTTGGAACGGCAGGAGGTCGGCACCAATGAATGGATTACATTTTTCATACCGGCCAATAGCACGACCTACCTTGATACTAAATATTTGAAGGCTAATACTTCCTATTCATACCGGATCAGTGCCGCAGGAGAGGTATACGCCTCTGACTATTCCAATACCTGCACGGTGAAGACTCTGACCGAGGGAGAAAATACCCAGCCGCCAGGCTTCTCCGGGACCGAGATAATGTTTTATATAGGCAGCACCACATATTCGGTTAATGGACAAAACAAGACGCTGGATGCGGTGCCAGTCATACAAGATGGAAAGGTGCTGCTGCCGGTGCGATATATTATAGAACCGTTAGGCGGCACAGCAACATGGGATGATGGTGAACAAATGGCGGTGATTAACTGCAACGGCCATGTCATTAATATGTGGTTTGGGCAAGCCAATATCATAGTGGATGGGTTGGAAAAATCTATGGATGTGCCGCCAACTATGATTAATGGAAGGACCATGGTTCAGGTGGGTTTCGTAAGTGAATGCCTGGGTTGCACTGCCGATTGGACTGGAAGCCTGAAAAGAGTAACGATTAAATACGCATCTCCTGAAATTTAATTGACACTCAGTTCAAATATAATGCCGTAATCGCGTCTGGAGGATTAGTTCCGGATGCAATAGGAGACGGAACCAGAGCGCCCGTCTCCACTTCCGGGATTACATAGCTGCGGACCAGCGAACCCAACAATCCGATAATGAATCCCAGCACAATAATAATAAGCATAATTTTAAGGGTTCTCCTGTTGAACAGCCACTTCAAATCAGGTGCTTTTCGATCAGGCGATGGTGATGTTTCCGGGTCAGCAGTTTCGTCGTTAGACGGCTCTTCTGCATTGCTGGTTTCATCATCTTCTGGAACTGCCCCTGCTCTATGGGATTCGGCTTCAAGCTTCGCAGAATAAAGCGATGAATTCGTGTGAAGTGGCCGAAGCTGGTCAGGATGTTCGGCAGGCAATGTTTCTTCCGGTTCCTGCTCCTCCTCGGGCTTATCTGAGTCAGAGCGCGCCCTTCTTAAATCATTCACGAATTCGGAGATTCGCTGGTAACGCTCATTGGCCCGAACTGCCAGTGCCTTGAGAAGAGCGGCTTCCGCATAATCTGGTATATCAACATCCAGGCGGGAAGGTGCGATCAGGCTGTCGCGGTGGATCCGGGCAAGTGATTCCGGCGGTGCCTGGCCCGCCATTATGTAATACAGCACAGCAGCTGCTCCATATATGTCAGTCCAGGAACCCTGGGCTGCCAGTGAATAATGCTGTTCACAGGGAGCGAAGCCATCCGTCAGGGCGATGGCCGGATTGCGGATTTTTTCAGCTACAACGTAACGGGCAGTGCCAAAATCGATCAGCCAGGCTTTGCCTTCATCGTCTACAAGGATATTGTCAGGAGTTACATCACGATGAAGCATGCCGGCATGATGCACCCGGCTTAATGCTCCCAGTACAGGCATCATCAACCGTATGGCATCATTAAAATTCATACGATGAGGAAGGCCAGCCAGGTAATCTCCCAGCGGCTGCCCTTTAATCAGGGACATGATTATATATGCAGTATCATTGGCTTCGATACATTCGTGTACGTGGACAATTCCGGCATCTCCGCAGAAAGCTTTCAATGCTTCGCCTTCTTCAATAAAGCGGCGATAGCCCTCACGAAATGCAGGGCGGGCTTCCGGTTTGCTGTCCAGGGTGACAGCCAGCTTGTCCGCAGCACGCAAGGTAAGCAGCGTAGGCAGGTATTCCTTTATAGCGCGCAGTTCCATGTGCAGAATGTCATAGCCCATGTAAGTGATGCCGCAGCTTCCCTGCCCGAGGACCTTGCCGACGATGTACCGGTTAAGCAGGATTGTACCGGCGACAAGGTGAGTGGGGGAAGCCGGGGGAGTACTTTCATTCCAGCCGCAGTATGGGCATACAGCAGCCGCTCCCTTTTCTTTCATACATGACATGCAGATGTCTTTAACTCGCATTAGCCGCCCTCTTATGTTCGCTTACGTTCCAGAACTAGTATAATCCTTTCATTTTCGCTGAACAAATTAATATTACCGGCAGTCGTAATAATCAAAACCAGGCATCCATAAGCTTAAGCGTTTGTTCAGCCCGGTCCAGCACCTTGCTATCATCGTCGGTTTTTACGGTATCCGGATCCGCATTTGTCATTCCGGCCTTTAATTGGGCATGTATCTTACCGACCAGAGCGTGAACCGCGGCTCGTCCTTCGGCTATCATGTCCATTCCCATCAACTCGCGACCCAATCCGCCCATCAATTGAATAATTGTTTCGGCATAGCGCAGTTTAACGTGAGGCAGGCTGTTCTGAAGATGTATATTTGAATATGCTATCAATTGCGCCAGGGCATCGCCATTTTGGTAATTAGAATTCAAAATTTCGAGTTTATACAGGCCCGAGGTGTCATCCGGAGACAGAGAATTAAGCAATGAAGACCATAGCTCCAGCGCCCAGGTTTGTTCCTGGTCTGGTGAGACCGCAAAGCTACGGTATTCATCGCCAACACCGTCATGGTCCATGTGAAAACGGCTGCCGCAGTAGCCTGTAAAGATGTCCCGGGCTCTAGAATGGTCATGAATCATTAGACGATATGCTCTCCTAATTGTTAGCCCAATACTTATTGTAGTTCAAAAACGAATGGCCGTGGAAGCTATTGACAGCAGTAACCAATAATTCATATTATATGGCTCATATTCAATTCACATGAATTTCACAGATACGCAGTATCGTATAGCTGCATCCTTCGGGTTCGAACTAGCATGAGTGCCAAATCAAGGAGGTAAATGCGCTGAATACCGTCAAAAAAGGCTGGTGCGCGCATCCCATGAACGCATGAAAGCTATTTGTTCTGAAACACAGCGTGGGCGCATTCCGCGGCGTTAACCAACGGAAGATTTCCTCGATGTTTGTTATGGAAGGCGCTCCGATTCCTCAAGCATTGAACCATGGATAGTATTACTGTAAAATGCGATAAACTGCCGAGGCATGTCGGCCTTCAGGGCAAAAAGCAGCAGAGGGACGGTCCTCCTGCTTCCAGACTGAAAGGATAGAACTCATGAACATACAAATATGGGGAATCAAGAAGTGTTTTAACACTCAAAAAGCCCTGCGCTATTTTAAAGAAAGGAGGGTCGGCGTTCAATACATAGATTTACAGCAAAAAGCTCCCAGCAAGGGAGAGCTGCAAAGCATCTTGGCCGCTGCCGGGCTGGATGCTCTAATTAATCGCGAATCACCACTCTACAACCGATTGAACCTCAATCATATCGGGGGTAAAGATCAGCGGACGGAAATTCTTATGAAGAATCCAAATCTATTCGTAACCCCTATTGTCCGCAATGGACGGCAGGCTACTGCTGGCTACCGGCCCGATGTATGGGCTGGATGGGAATAGCCGGACCGAAGCTTCAACGAATTGTTCCGGAGCCCTTTATGCCGGGCCCACGATATAATGGTTTATCGGCATGCATTCCTCCGGAGCCAGCTGTAGTATAATACTTATAAACAAGTAGCGGAGCTGGCGTTTTGTTCAATTTACCTGGTTACAGCATAGACAAGCTGGTGCATGAGAGCGAGCGGATGAGTATATATAGAGGATTCCGCCTGCTGGAAAACACTGCTGTTTTTATTAAAGTCCTCAAGCCGGAAATGTGTACACCTGCAAACATATCCCGCCTGGAAAACGAGTATGAACTGCTCGCCAATAACCACTTGCCGGGATTATTAAAACCAATCGCCCTCGAACGCAAAGGCCTGGCTTTGCTGATGGAAGACCCGGGCGGTGAACCGCTGGATGCTTACCAGCCGCCTCCCGGGATGGAAATACAGCGGATCCTGGAAATATCCATCCAGTTGGCGGCAAGCCTCGCCGGCATACATAACCATGGGATCATCCACGGCGAATTGAATGCTGACAGCATACTTATTGATTCGAGCGATGGGCAGGCCTGGCTTGCTGGATGTGGAGCCGCAGTCAGCATGTTAGGAGGCGCGGGCAATTCCTGGTTTCAAGGCCGAATAGCCGGCACCCTGGCCTACATGGCGCCAGAGCAAAGCGGGCGCATGACCGGTGGAGCCGACGAACGCAGCGATTTCTACTCGCTGGGCGTTATTATGTATAAGCTTCTCTGCGGGCGCCTGCCTTTTGAAGCTGAAAATCCACTCCAGTGGATCGATGCACATATGAACAGGCAGGCTGCTTCCCCTGATTCAGTGAATCCTGAAATCCCCGCTGCTCTGTCTGCACTGGTAATGAAGCTAATGGCCAAGAATCCCGGGGATCGCTATCAAAGTCCGCTGGTGCTCATTGCCGATCTTAAGGAATGCCAGCGGCAATGGAAGGAAACGGGAGAGATCACCCCCTTTGCTCTGGGTAAAGGGGATATAGCGGGCGATATCACCTCGGCCAAAAGACTGTATGGCAGAAGCCGTGAAATAGGCATTATTCAGCAGGTCTACCGCGAAGTATGTGATAACGGCAAGAATCAGATGATATTGGTCAGCGGTCCGTCAGGGACAGGAAAGACCGTGCTGGTAACAGAAAGCCTGAAGAGAATGGCGGAAAGCCGTGGCTGTTTTATCAGCGGCAAGTATGATTCCCTGGAGCACAACGCACCCTATTTACCGCTTGCCAGGGCGTTAAGCCGTTTGATGAAGAGGCTATCATCCGCAGCTCCAACAATGGCTGAGTACTGGAAGGAAAGCATATCAACGGCCCTGGGTTCACTGGCTTCAGTAGTTGCTGGACCGGTTCCGGAAGCCGAACTTCTGACTGGCCCCCGGTCTTCAATAGAGAAGCTGGGGCCCCAGGAAACCGGGCGACGCTTTCTGTATGCCATTCGCCAGCTGCTAAAAGCCATTTCCGGAAAAGAACATCCAGCGGTTGTTTTTATTGATGACATTCATTGGGCGGAGCCGGCCTCTCTGCACTTGCTCCGCAGCATTTGCGAAGATGAGCAGATCAGCCACCTTTTGATCATTGGTGCTTATAATGAACGCGAGGGCGCCGTTAATTCACATTTGCAAGAGCTGCTGCCGCCTGACGGCTCCATGAAGCGGCCGGTAACGAAAATAGAACTGCACGGGCTTAATCACGAGGACAGCTGGCGCTTTGTTGCCGATGCCCTGGCTGCATCAGAAAAAAGAGTCCAACCGTTAACGGATCTTCTTTATTCCAAGAGCGCCGGCAATCCCTTTTTCCTGGGGCAGATGCTGCAGCAGGCCGCTCATGATCAGGCCATGCACTTCAGCTCTGAACGGGGAGCCTGGGAATGGGACCGGGAGGCCATAAAAGCGCTGCCCGGTGATGAAATTGATGGCAGCATTGTTTTCAGACGCCTGTTTGCCTTGCCTCCTGAATGCAACGCTTTTCTTAACCTGGCAGCCTGCATCGGGAGCTGTTTTGAGCTTCCTTTGCTGGCCCGGATAAGTGGGAAAAGCCTGGATGAAACACGGCGCATAATTGATCCCGCCATCCGTGAGGGACTGATAATCGAAGCAGATTCCGGGGCGGACGGAAAGATCGAATTAGGGGGCAGTGGGGGGCATGATCAAAGCAGCTGCGAGTTTGTGCATGACCGCATTCACCAAGCGGCGTACATGCTGGTCAGCGAGGAGCAGAAGCCAGCCCTGCATTTGAAGATTGGCCGGACTCTCATGCTAATGGCAGCGGACAATATTCAGGGGATTCAGATGCCAATTATTGTTGATCATATGAACCGGGGCCGGGGACTGGTCGATGATGCGCTGGAGCGGTTGGAATTAGCCAGAGGAAACCTGCTAGCCGGGCAGCAGTCGCTGGAATACGGCGCCCATGATTCTTCCCTTCATTATACAAGCGTGGGCATGGAGCTTTTGCCTGACAATTGCTGGGATGAGCACTATAAGTTGGCTTACCAGCTGTATCTTGCCGGAGCACAGAGCGCTTATCTGTGTGGCCACGCGGAAAAAGCCGAAGACCTTTTTATTTCATTGCTGGAGCGGGCCCGGGGTGAAGTTGAGAAGGCTGATATATTGAGCCAGAAGATGATCCTGCTGTCTGGATCGGGGCATAATCAGGAGGCAATTGATATTGGTTTAAAGGTGCTTGGGAGTCTGGGAATGAAGCTGAAGCTGCATCCGCCAAAGGCGGATTTTGTTAAGGAAAGCACGCTCATACGGTGGCGCCTGCGCAATCAGAAAGCAGAACGGCTGGTGGAGAGGCTAAAAAGCGAAGAGTTTGAAATGCATGATGATCCTCTCCAGCTCAAGCTTGCAGAAAACATGGTGCTGGCCGGCAAATGCGCATACCAGGCCAATCCAGGCCTCTACGCCATGCTGACCATGAAGATGGCCAATATGGCTTTGAAAGATGGAAATAACCGCTTCGCCGGCATTGGCTATGCCTGCAGCGCCTATATATGTGAAAATGTCTTGTATGATCTGCCGAACGCCAGGAAATGCAAGCAAGCAGCTGTAATGCATGCTGAAAAATACGGCAATGAAATGGTCAATTACATAGTGGCGTTTATGATGGGCGCATTGATGCACCATTGGAGCGGATCAGCCTTAGAAGGCGTGGTTTATTTGGATAAGTGTATAAACCTGGCGAAGGAGGCCGGTGAGCTTCTTATACCTGGCGAGGCTTATATATTCGATATTGAAAACTCCTGGATATCCGGATGCAGGCTGGCATTGTTAAGAGAAAAGTGCTGGGAAGCGATGGGTTTCTTTCGCAGCAACCAGCGGGATATGGAGATGAGCAACGCCGGGATGTACCGGGAGCTCTTCGAGCTTCTACAGGGCTGCACGGAAGCAACTGGCTTTGGCAAGGATGATACCCGGCCAATAGCCTGGGAAGGCTGCCATCGGGGGAAATGGATAGCTCTCTTTTGCCGAATGATCTGGAATTATATGATTGGTGAATGGCAAGAAGCCCTCGCCTGTTACGAGAAGATTGCCGGTGAGCGGGAAAGCACCAGGGAATTTCTGGTTGGCACCGAGTTTGACCTGTATAGCGCCCTGATTCTGTCCCGGGCATGTGCCAGTGCATCTGCCTCGCAACGCAAGAGCTATCGCAAGGATATTAGGAAAATACTGGACAGCCTGGAAAAGCAAGCTCTGGAGTGTCCAGCTAATTTTCAGCATTTATGCGACCTGGTTGAAGCCGAGACTGCCAGACTTGATGGAGACAGCCAGAAGGCCGAAGCCGCTTTCGACAGGGCAATAAAGGCTGCAGGGGCTCAGGGCATAGATCACCACTTTGCCCTGGCTTCCGAACTGGCTGCAAGTCACTACCATTCGGTCGGCAGAGATGGAATTGCCAGGCTGTACTTACGGGAAGCCTGGCATGCGTATGAAGCCTGGGGAGCATATGGCAAGCTGCGGCAGCTGGAGCAGGCCCATCCGGAATGGCTGAAGGATTTAACCTGATCGAAACCCCTATTCTCTGCGGGCCAGTTTGTCCAGCGCCTGCCGGGCTTCATTGGCCATATATTCTGAAGCTAACGTATGAGCAGCATCACGGAGCACATCTTCCGCCCAGCTTTCCGGAATATGACTAAGAGCGCTTATGACCAAGGCCTGTTTCTGCAACTGTGGGGGATAGATCCTGTGCACAGCCTTGTGGTGGGGATCATACTGCTGGAAATAGCCTTTACGCACCGGGTTGCCATACACATGAACAGTTAATGCGGTTTTGCCGTTTACGGCTTCCATCTGGTGAAGTCCGTCGTTTAGAGGCAGAACATAGCTGGTTTGGCCGGGTTCCAAAACCGCTTCGCGGTCCAGTTCAACCTCTGCATAACCCTCCTGGCTTCCATTATCAAGCCGACGGTATTTTCTCTCCTGGATCTGATTGGAATAAGCGCCGATAATGCCCCAGGAACCATGATCATGAATGGGGTAGCGCCAGTTAGGCAGCCAGATGAAGCAACGCACCGAAAAGGCCCGGCTGGGACTGCGAAATAGTACTGTATCGTTGGGATCGCCCGACTGGTATTGGGCTTGCAGGAAAGATTCATCCAGCACCAGGTTAGCAAGGGTCTGGTTCAGCCAGCCGGTATTGGATACCAGCTGGGCCAGCAATGCCCGGCCCTGGTTAATGAATTCAGGCATTTCAAGGTTTTTTTCGGTTAACTGCTGCATATCGCTGCAGAACTGATCAAATTGGCTCATAATCACTCTTTCTCCCCTTCCTGTTCGCCTGGTTGCCAGGCGCCATATTTACGGACATGTGTCCAGGAACGATATTCCGGATCATCGGGATCTGCCGCCAGTGCTTCGCTTTCCTTGAGATACTTTTTCAGGATGCCCTTTTGTTTATACAGATTCCGATCCCTGCCGACAGGGCAAACCTTGGTGCAGATGCCGCAGGGATAGCAGCGGCGGCGACTCAGTTCCTGGGCCATTTCTGCACATGCCAGCTTGTTGAATTCGGCAGGAATCTGTTTGCCGTGTTCAGTTAGAGCCTTTTTGGGGCAGCATTTGACACAGCCCAAGCATTTGATGCAAAGGTCTTTGTCCAGCGGCGGTGAACCCTCGACTATGGCCGAGGTAAATACGGATATGAATCGAACCCGGGAGCCGAATTCCGGGGTTAGAAGGTTGTTGCTCATTCCTATGGTTCCGAGTCCGGCGTAACGGGCGGCCATCACATGACCGAAAGCGGCAGCCATGCGTTTCTTTAGCAGCTTCAGGCTTCCATATCCGTCGCGGGAAAAATAGGAGGAGGCCCAGCCCTGGCGGTTTAAGAAACGAACCAGCTGGAAAGCCAGGCTATCCAGTTCCTGGTTGCAGGTATCGTACAATTCCTTGTGCATGATGGAAGGTGTTGTTTCGACGATGGGCAAGGGCATGCCGATTCCCAGCACTATTACGGTCTGCGTCGGAGGAAATAATGTCCGGGGGCGAAAGTCAGGCGGCACTTCTCCAGTCTCGTCCCAGCGGCTGGCCGGGGCAAATCCGATAATATCGGCACCGTGTTCAGTGCAAAAGCGGATGATGCTGTTTTTGAGATTTTTGTTGTCCGGGTTGTTCTCCGCCATCAAAGACGGTTTGCGGTCGATTTCTTTCATAATCAAGCCCTGCCTTAAGCTGTTATTTTCAAACCACCATCAATCAAGCGGTGAAATCCGCAGGGATACTAATACTGGCTAGAGAAAGATCGCTTCTGACCCAGTTGGTAAATACCATTTTAACATTTTGTGAATGTGCGGGGAACATCCCGCAGGAAACGAAATGAGATTATGACTGGTTTTGGTTGTATGGTGGTGCCGCCTTATTTAAGTACAGTCTTGAGCGCCGTCTGCTTAAAGAAAAGCGGCCACGGTATTGCGCTGAATATTATTCGATCCTTCCAGAACAGAAAGTACATGGGCGCTGCGTATAAGCTCTTCAATCATGGAGCCCTTTTCAAATGCCCGGGCTCCAAGAATATCCGCGGCCATGGAAGTCACCTGTTGAGCCGCCATACTGCCCGAAATCTTGGCGAGAGCTGAAGCCACCGTGTAATCATCTAATTGGTCGATCAGCCAGCAGGCCTTCCAGGTCATCAGCCGGGCGGTTTCGATCAGCCGGTACATTTCAACCAGGTTGTGGGAAACGGCCTGGTGATTTTTTATCGCCGTTCCAAACTGAGTCCTGCTGCTGGCAAACTCGCTGGCGAGTTCATAAGCGGCCCGGGCGAAACCGACGGCAGTTGCTCCAACCAAAACCCGTCCGATGTCGAAGGTTTGCTGAAGAAGCAAATAGCCGCTGTAGGCTTCATCTTCCTTGATAACCTGGCTGGTCTCAACCGGTGCGTTCTCAAAGGTAATGCTGCCTATGCGGGCGTAATCAAGAACCGCCATCTGACAGACCGGGCCGATACGCAGTCCCGGGGTTTGAGGAGGAATTATAAAACAACGTTGCGATGGTTTTTTCTGCTGGATATCAGTGGCAGTAAAAACACAGAGAAATTGAGCATCAAGTGCATTAATTACGTAGTCTTTAAGCCCGTTCACTATATATGAACCGCTGCTCTTAACAGCAAGTGTATGCATGCTCTCGATATCCGAGCCCCCGGAAGGTTCAGTCAGTGCAAAAGCTGCCAGACCGGCGTCCGGACCGGCGAGCGGGGTTAAAAACCGTTCTTTTTGTTCGGGATTCCCGCCTAGAATCAAGGGAACCGCAGCATGAATATTGGCATCAACAACGGCGGCTAATCCCGGGCAGGCGGCAGCAATTTCCTCCATTACCAGGGCGGTTGTAAACATGTCCAGTCCCAGGCCGCCATATTCGACAGGAATGGTCGGGCAAACCAGGTTGTGTTTCCCGAGGAGGCCTACCAAATGCCGGTCAAAACTGTCATTTAGTGTAAAATCGTGAGATTTCGCATAAGGCTTGATTTCATTTTCTGCCAGTTCGCGGACCTCGTTTACCAGGCTCTGTTGTTTAGGGGTTATTGAAAAATCCATTTAGATACCCTCCCCGCGCCTCTTCCACTTTAGATAGCCGATATATTGCTCCAATTCAAGTAATTCATTTGTATCAAGTTCATGAATACCGGTAATGACTCTCAACACCGGACTGGTCCGGGCCGGGTGGGCTGGCGGGATAGTTGCTGCTTCGGCGTTGTCTAGAAAGTATTCGAAGGGCTTGTCCAGCACTTCAGCCAGCTTTTCCAATTGGGACAGGTATAGCCGCCTTTTACCCTTCTCGTAGTTGGACAAAGCCGATTGCGAACAGCCGATTGCGTTAGCCAGCTGTTCCTGGCTCATTTTTTTGTCTTCGCGCGCCTGCTGGATGCGCATGCCAAGCCCTTGTAGCTTCATTAGTAATTGCCTGCCTTGAGCTAAATTGCCGTTTAATTGGAAAAAGAAATTGATTTAACCTAATTGTAACACATGTGTGGTATCGCTGCCACGCATATAATTAGAATCGCAAGCTGGAATAGGGCACTGGAAGGCGCTGCCCGCCTATAAACATGTTGGCCAGGCCTGATCGGCAAAGGAGGAAAACAAAAATATTTACAATTCAATTACAAACGTGGTAGATTTATTACGATGTAATATGAAGGTGAAGAAAGGAATGGTTGAAATGTTTGATTTTACGATGTCTCCAGCGCAAAAAGCCCTGCGTGATGAAATGCGGGATTTTGCCCGTTCGATCGATCGCCAGTATATTCTTGATATGGATGCCGACAAAATTAAGTATCCCAAAGAATTCCTGCGCGAAGCCGGCCGCCGCAATCTAATCGGACTTAGGGTGCCGGTTGAATATGGCGGAAGGGGTCTTCAATGGGAAGATGACATTATTGGACTGGAGGAAATATGTGTCAATGGCTATATATTCGGATGCACTTACGGAGTGACCGGGGATGTGGTTACAGAAGCCATCGTGAAGTATGGAACTGAAGAACAAAAAAAGAAATTTCTGCCGGCTATTTGCCGGGCTGATAAATTTGCAGCCGAATGCCTGACCGAACCCCGGGGCGGATCGGATTTCTTTGGCTCAACTACGATTGCCAAACAGGATGGAGATGACTTCATTTTAAACGGGCAAAAGCGGTTTATTGTTGGCGGGGAAGGTGCGGACTACTTCCTGGTTTATGCCAAGTCCAATCCGGAAGGCGGTCCGACTGATTCGATGACCTGTTTCATGGTTGAACGCGAAATGGGAGTAAAAACCGAATACCTGTACGGCCTGATGGGCTGCCGCGGCGGAGGGACTGCCCGCGTGGTTTTTCAAAATGTAAGGGTGCCTAGAGAAAACATAATAGGTGAATTGCATGGGGCTTTTCCTATCTTTAACATGATGATGGTGCCGGAGAGATTTGGAACCGCCGCCATGACTATAGGGGCTGTACGGCCAGCCCTGGAAATCGCCACTGATTATTCAACCCGGCGCAAGGCTTTTGGAAAGACGATCAATCATTTCCAGGGAGTAAGCTTCAAAGTTGCCGAAGCGGTCATGAAGTTGGATGCCTCTCGGGCGATGATGTATGCCACCGCGAAAGCCGTCGATGGCGGGGCAGATGCGGCTCTTTGCCGGAGGCTGGTATCTGAAGGCAAGAAGTTCGTTACCGAGCAATGCTGGGATGTAGCCAATCTGTCCATGCAGGTTATGGGAGGCATCGGCTATACGGACGTATTTCCGGTTGAAAAAATCGTGCGCGACATGAGGCTTTCCATGATCTGGGTAGGCAGCAACGAAATAATGAGCCTGATCACTCAGCATGAATGGTATACGGAGAGAAAGAAGGAGCTTAAGAAGGGTTCAACCAAGCGGAACAGCGAAATAGACTGCATCAGCGCCTTTGTTGAGGGGGAAAAAATTTACGAATAGCTGTCTTGCCGAATGCTTCTAATATACTTGAATTTTTTGATAAACAAGGAGAGATAAAAATGCAAGAAAAATGGCTCAAAATGTATCAGGAGAAACTGCTGGGACCGCAGGAAGCCGTAAAGCTGGTGGAAAACGGGGACCGTATATCATTTCCTACGGCTAATGGCACCCCGCGCGTAATAAGCAATTTTCTGGCCCAAAGAATAGCAGCCGGGGAGCTGCCTGATTGCGAGCTCATGGTGGGGTTAAACCTCAATGCTCCCGGTCTGGCTAAAATGGAATCAGCATCCCAGGTTTATTACCGGGCGGGCTATATCAGCCTTTTCGAGCGGCCGCTCGCTAAAACGGGTGTGATTGACCCGACACCAATACGCTTTTTTGATATTCCCCGGACCTGTGTAGAAGATCGCAATTATAATGCAGTATTTATGACGGCGTCTCCAATGGATGAACATGGCTATTTCAGCTGCGCCCTGAACTGTTCGCACACTTATTCTATGACCCGCAGGCAATGGAGACGCGGCACTCCCATGAAAGTGTTCCTGGAGGTAAATGCCAATGCGCCTTTTGTTAATGGTTTTAACCATTTTCACATTTCCGAGGTAACAGCTGTATCTGAATCTGATTGGGAGCTGATCGCTCCGCCCCGGGTTCAGGCTGACGAAAAAGACCTGGCGATAGCCAATTACATTGCCGAGCATATTCCCGATGGAGCCTGTTTGCAGTTGGGGATTGGCAGCCTGCCGGACGCGGTAGGTCAGCAGCTCACAAATAAAAAGGATCTGGGATGCCATACAGAAATGATCGTGGATGCATATCTGGACCTCTATAAATCAGGAGCGCTTACCAATCGGAAAAAGACCTTCATGGAAGACCGTATGGTGGGCACCATTATTCTGGGAGGCAAGGAGCTATACAGCTTCGTGCATAGAAATCCAGGAGTTGAGGTTCACGGCATTGACTTCTGCGCGAATCCGTCCAATATAGCTAAAAATGATAATTTCATGGCCATAAATGCGATTACCGAATGTGATCTCAGCGGCCAATGTATATCGGATTCAATGGGCATTGTTCCTTATTCCGGATTAGGAGGCCAGGCTGATTTTGTCCAGGGAGCGTGGCAATCAAAAGGTGGAAAGGCTTTTCTGGCTCTCTACTCTACCTATACGGATGAAGGAGGGCAATCACAATCCAAGATATCGCCGGTTGTTAACGGATGGGTAGGCATCACAAGGTGGGATGTGCAGTATCTGGTAACGGAATATGGCTGCGTCTATCTGAAAGGTGAAGGGATGCGCGAAAGGGTTAGAAAAGTGGTCAGCATTGCCCATCCTGATTTCCGGGAATGGCTGGTAGCCGAAGCGAGGCGCCTCAACCTGATACAAAGCAGTTCTGATGTGAACATTAAAGGAATGCGTCAGGAAATATAAAAAGACCGTAAACAGCCTGTTGCCAGGAACAAAAAACTCCAGGCAACAGGCTGCATTATGCCGTGCGCATATGTTAGTGCTGTGGTTTTTTGCCGGTTATTAAAAAGACCGTGAAGCTGTGTATTACTTCATCGGCGCCTTGCTTGGTCACCTCTGACACGGTGCAGCTCTGAACGTCTACGAAGCCCGTATCTATAAACAGAGCTTTGAGTTTGTCCCGGTCAAAGCCGTTGTGGTAGACGCCATCAGGATGGGCATGAAACAAGCCCCCATCTTCATCCAGGTCAGCAACGGCGATCATTCCGCCAGGCACAGTATGTTCATACATCTGGACCAGAATACGGTTAATGTCTACCAGGTGGTGAAAGGTCATGGCGCTGACTATCAGGTCATAAATGGTGGGAAAATCAAGGTCGCCATATTCGTTGACCAGCCGGGTGTCTACATTATGAATGCCAGCATGCTGGCTTTTAAAAACCAGGGTTGTTAACATGCCGGCAGAGCTGTCCACCCCGGTAACATAATCTACGCTGGGAGCGAGCGCCAGGGTGACCAGCCCGGTCCCGCAACCGAAATCCATGACTTTCATATCCGGATTGAGTTGTATTACTCTTTTAATACCGTCGGCAATATTAGCTGCCAGCTGGCGGCGAGCCGGTGTTTCATCCCAGCTTAGTGCTTCCTTGTCAAAATCACGCTTGCCCTTGCTCATTCTCTTCCTCCTTTGGTCAGGTGTCGATTATTCCAGCTCTTCCCAGTCGAGTCGTCCAGGATTAAGCATCCATTCAGGATAGAATTCAGCATAGTCATACAATTATTATACATTACATTTTTTTTGCTATGTCTGGAAATAACAATATTTGCTCTGGACTTAAGTCCGGCTATGGTTAAAGGCATCCCAGGACAGGATTTACAGCAGGTTATAGCATTTTATCATTTCCAGGAAAGCAAAGGACCCGGGTCTTTGACAGTTGAATAGAAGAAAAAGCCTTGAAAAGCCCAACAGGGGCTTATTTTTTTGTCAATTTTACCATTTTGCTATTGAGTACAGTTGAGTACAGTGGTATAATATAAGGGATTGGAGGTGTTTTGATGCGGTTGAAGGTTACTAAATCTAAAAATGCTGCTTCGCTTTATGTAATAAGGTCCACCTATGTGAATGGCGTTCATTCCTCCAAGATCGTGGAAAAGCTTGGCACATATGATGGACTCCTGGAAAAATTGGGCGGGCAAGATCCTTATGAATGGGCTAAAGAGTACATCGCGGAGCTTAACCGGCAGGAAAAAGAGAATAAGCGTGAAGTCCTGGTCAAGTATTCCCCGGTCAAGATTATCGACAAAGGCCAGCAGCAATCATTCAATGGCGGCTACCTGTTCCTGCAGAAGATCTATCACGAGCTAAAGCTTGATAAAATGTGCCAAACCATCGCTAAAAAGTACAAGTTCTCTTTCGACCTGGACTCTATCCTATCCAGGCTTGTTTATGCCAGGGTTATCTACCCTTCCTCCAAGCTTTCTACATACCAAGATTCCTTCAAGTTCATGGAGCAGCCTTCGTTTGACCTCCACCAAATCTACCGTGCACTGGAGATAATAGCCAAGGAGGCTGATTTTATCCAGTCTTCCCTTTACACCAACAGCCTGGCTGTTTCAAAGCGGAATACGAAGGTGCTGTATTACGATTGCACCAACTATTTCTTTGAAATAGAGCAGGAGTCAGGCATCAAGCAATACGGCTATTCCAAGGAGCATCGCCCCAACCCCATCGTCCAGATGGGACTTTTCATGGATGGGGATGGGATACCCCTGGCCATATATATTGGCAAAGGCAATACTAATGAGCAGCTGACTCTAAAGCCGCTGGAGGAAAAAATTCTGTCCGATTTTAATTGCTCCAAGTTTATCGTCTGTACCGATGCCGGGCTCGCCTCCAATAGCAATCGTCAGTTCAATAACCAGGGCGACCGTGCTTTCATAACTACGCAGTCAGTCAAGAAGCTGAAGAAGCACCTGAAGGAATGGGCCTTAAGCCCTGAAGGCTGGCTCCTGCCTGGCGACAGCTCAAAATACAGTCTGGATATGCTTGATGAGGAAAAGGACTGGGAAAAGACTTTTTACAAGGAGCGCTGGATTGTGGAAGACGGGCTGGAACAGAAGCTTATCGTGTCTTTTTCGCTCAAGTACCAAAACTACCAGCGCAAGGTCAGGAACGCCCAAATTGAGAGAGCCTGCAAAGTCCTTGACACGAATTTGGGCAAGCTGAATAAGGTGAACCCAAACGACTATAGGCGGTTTATTAAGAAGACTAGTGTCACCCCGGAAGGAGAGCTTGCCAGCAAAACGTTATATGAAATTGACAATGCTGTCATTGGTAAAGAGGAGGCTTTTGACGGGTTCTACGCGGTCTGCACCAACCTTGATGGCGACACATCAACCGTTCTGGCGGTAAACAAGAGGCGCTGGCGGATTGAGGAGTGCTTCCGGATCATGAAAACCGAGTTCAAAGCCAGGCCAGTGTACCTTAGCCGCGATGACCGGATAACAGCGCATTTCATGACCTGTTTTATCGCACTGGTGGTCTACAGGCTCCTGGAAAAGCGGCTGGAGGAACAATACACGTGCAGCGAGATTGTTCAGGGTCTGCGGGACATGAATTTTCACGAGATTAAGGGGGAAGGCTTCGTTCCGACCTACACGAGAACCGATTTTACCGACAGCCTTCATGATGCTTTTGGGTTCCGCACTGACTACCAGATACTGACCACACGGCAGATGAAAAATATTTTTAAGGTCACTAAGTCTTAAGAGAAGATTACTCACTTTTTATTAACATAAGGAAACCCCGTAATCCCCTGTATTAGGAGCTTGCGGGGCTTTTTGCCTTCTGCAAGTGTCAAAGACAGGATTATACATTACATTTTTTTTGCTATGTCTGGAAATAACAATATTTGCTCTGGACTTAAGTCCGGCTATGGTTAAAGGCATCCCAGGACAGGATTTACAGCAGGTTATAGCATTTTATCATTTCCAGGAAAGCAAAGGACCGAATCCGGCGGGTGACGCCAGATCCGATCCTTATAAAATCATGGATTGAAAGGTAATTTTGTTTCAGCTTCTAATCCAAATCAGCCGGGTAGACAATTACGGCCTCGGTCCCGGTCCATTCGGCAGAGCAGCCGATATTTTCGCCCACGAAACGCAGCGGCATCATAATACGACCGCCACTTTCCATCGGCATAACCGTGGAATTGCCCGGATCGATTAACTTGAACTGGCCATCAACACTGGCCGAATTCTCGTTGAGCCTTAATATCAGTATATGGCCATTGCAATTGATAGTGGCCTGGTTGTTGCTCCAGTCGGCGGTCCCGCCCAGGTTTTCCACAACGAATCTAATGGGCAGGAGGATGCGGCCTTCAGTGGATATGGGTGCGGCATCAAGCGATTTGGCCGCATCGTTGACATAGAAGGTGGTGCTGCCGACCTGGAAACGCATAACGGTTGCGACCAGTTGGCTGCTCGGTTCAATTGCGGTTGCGGAAGCGGTATTGGAATACTCTGATTCGCTCAATGAATTGTAAGCGCTTATTTTGTAATAATAAGTGGTGCCGGGCTCTACATTAGAATCAGGATATTCGCCGACTGCTGATCCAACGTCTGTTAAGAAGGTCATAACCCCGGTGGAGCCAATCTGCTTGTATATGTGGTAGCCGTCTTCGATATCCACATTCTCGTCGGTCCACTGAAGCTTGATTTTCCCATCGCTGGTGGCAGTGGCTATTAAGGTAGGAGCACCCAGCTCGGCAAATTCTACCGAAGCTGAAGCGAGAGTGGTTGCATAGGCAACATTTGAGAAGTCTCCATAATAATTATTCGGGGGCTGGATGCAATAGACACGATATTCGTACATGGTTTTTTCAGCCAGGCCGGAATCCGTGAATTCGGTAGTGTTGGGAGGCAGTTCCCACTGAATGACGCTCCATTCAGTTGTCCCATACACTCTTCTATCGATGCGATACTTGTTTTCAATTTCAGCGTTGTCTTCCCAGGTCAGTTTAATTTCCGTATCGGAAAGCGCAGTCGCCACCAGGTTGGTAGGAGTAGGGGAAATATGAATAGCGAAAACCGGGCTGAATACGTCCTTTTCCTTGGGAGAGCCAAGCCAGTTATAAGTATAATGGAATTTTAAAATGCACTGACTGCTGTTTACATTGGGCACGGTCCATGGTAGCGATTGCTGTACATCTTTGGTTGCGGCCACGGTGCCACCCGGAACCGGCGTGTAATTGACTCCATTGTCGGTGCTGTAGCTGATTACAACGCTCTGGGTTGTACTATGGGTCGTCCATTTGATATCAAAGGTCTCGCCGGTATAAAGAATATCCCCGGCTATCGGCGTATCTGGCTGGACATAATAGTCTGCCAGGGCATAATTTACTGGAACCGCTATGACTGAAAACAGCAGCGCCAGAACCATGAAAGAATGTAAACATTTCTTTGACATTTAGAAGCCTCCTTCATCTTAGCGAATTTTCTGTCCAGACTGCAAGCACATCAATACTACATAGCCAGATTAACACAACATTCCGCCCGGGTGAAGTTAAAAACAAAAAAGCAGATCGGAAGCGAGCAGCGGTTCATAAATGAGACCGGATAACGCCCGAGATCCGGTTCGTGTCTCAAATCTGCGGCAATTAACGGACAATACGGGACCAGCGTCTGGTTAACGAGTCTCAATAACGACCGAATTGTTCTGCCAGTTAACCATGGCTCCGAAAGCCTCGGCAGCAAAGCGGATGGGGAGCATGAGCCGTTCGTCTGTTATCACCGGCACGGAATCCATGTCCATCCGGTTTTGATTTACCAGGTATCTGTTGGAGTTAAGAGTAAATATTACGTCAGTTGTTCCGTTACTCAGCACGGCCTGCTTGCTTTCGTCGCTCCACACCGCGCTGATGCCCATGGCAGCCATGACCGGACCCAGCGGGACCAGCACCCGGTTCTGTTCGTCAGCATAAGGAAGCGCATCCGGGAAAACGACCGGGACACCATTTACAAGCACCGGGATAGAACCAGATGGTTTCCCGTTCGGAGGTGAATCAGGCTGCTCAAGCGACAGGATGATTCGAGTTACCGGGGCGTTGACCGTAACTGAATTTGCGCCGTTACTGGCGCTTAATTCAGGATTCTTATACGAAAAAGGATGGCTTTGCGAGTTGTTGTGGGCTGTTTCCAGCAGATCTCCGCTGGGACTGACGGTAGCCCGGCTTTCTCCCTGCATGGTGTTCCAGAGTACTGAGTAATTGCCATCTGCCTGGCGGCTGATCCAGCTGTCATGGCCAACATTTACCGGATTGCTTTCATTTTCGCTTTGGGATGCCAGCGCTTTGCGCCAGCTTACCTTGCCACTGGCATCCAGACGGTCCACTTCAATATAAATTGGCCCCTCCTCCTGAATGCGCTTCTGTACGAGAATGCATCCGCCATCACCGGTAAGCATCAAATCTCCCGGATAACTGACCGTGCCGGCAAGCCCTCTAACCGGAGTGAACCACTGCACCTTGCCGCTGAAGTCGGTTTTTAGCACGAACAGGTTAATGACCAGAACGTCCAGTTCATTAATCGGTTCCAGGTAACCTTCCTGCAGGAAGCCCAGCAGGTAATAGCCGTCCGAGTCCGCCCTTACATACTGCACTCCTCCCGTGGCTTCAGCCATGGCCATAAAGCAGGCGCAGTGCTGGCAGGGGAGGTTGTATCCGTGCTCATAGCAAACCGCTTCTTCAGTTCCGTACTGGATAAGCTCAGTGGCCTGCAAAGTAACGGTACTGCTGGCAGCTGAGGCGACACCGGCCGGCAGCAGGCAGCTGATAACCAATAAACAAACCAGGAAAATGCTTGAATACTTGTTTTGAGCCATAAATGATCCTCCTTCTAATTGCCAGTCAATTCAGACTGGTTATATCCCCATTACTGAATGATAGGCTTCGGTAGGCGAAGCATATCATTCAGAACAAGCAGGACGGAAATAGCTGCAATAAATGAGTTTCGTTATGAGAAAGGCTATACATAATTATAACCTACATGGTGGATGGTTCGGCAACAGCCTGTTTAGCGGCCAGAGATAAATTATGTTACAATAAATTGTATACAATTTATTTATGTATGAGCAATATTTTCGAAGGAGATGTTTTTGTGTTTAAAACAGACAGTGTGCCGTCGGTGAGGGCAGGGGAGGCTTCCGGGCCTGCCGGGAAACGCACTGCTGAATAAGTTAAAACCATCAATAATCGCCCCGTGAGCTATAGAGAGACGGTGCAATTCAGCATGTCTATGCATTCCATTTGACAGTGTGTTTTACGCTGCGGTGTCTATGACCTCCCCTGTATTCCTAGTACTGAATATATAGGAGGATAGAGCATTGATCACTATTGATTTATATAATATTGGACTTACGCAAGCGCATGAGCAAGAGGCTTCCCGCTGCGAAGGCTTATTTTTAGCCCGCATTTCCGGGCAATACAAGGATTTATACCGGGCATTCACGGCAAATGGAGAAATCAATGCCGAAATATCAGGCAAAATGAGATTCGAAGCGGTTGGCGCCCTTGATTATCCTGCCGTGGGGGATTTTGTGCTGCTGGATCGCCTCGATGATACTGGAGGAACGGCAATTATTCAGCGCATCCTGCCCCGTAAAAGCGTTTTTGTGCGCCGGGCGGCTGGAACCAGCCAGGCTGTGCAAGTAATCGCATCGAATATTGACACGATTTTCATCTGCATGTCTTTGAACAATGATTTTAACTTGAGACGCTTGGAGCGTTATCTGTCTATTGCCTGGGAAAGCCAGGCTACTCCGGTTGTAGTTCTGACCAAATCCGATCTATGCAATGATCTGGCCGGTCGTTTGGCTGATGCCTACGAAGCCGCTATCGGGGTTGATATTCTGGTCGTCAGCAGCATGAGCGATGATGGTTATGTTGCCGTCCAGCCGTATATTGGCCCTGGAAGGACAGTTGCCCTGACCGGATCTTCAGGAGTGGGCAAGTCAACATTGATTAATCGCCTGCTGGGCGAGGAGAAACTGCTCACCCTGGAAGTGCGCGCTGGTGACGATCATGGCCGGCATGCCACCACCAGCCGTCAGCTATTGATTCTGCCCGGCGGGGGAGCCGTGATAGATACCCCGGGAATGCGTGAGCTGGGCCTGGAGAGCGCCGATCTGTCCCGGACATTTGCAGATATCGACGAATATGGGCGCCAGTGCCGCTTTGCCGATTGCGCCCATGATAATGAACCGGGTTGTGCGGTTTGCCAGGCGATTGAAGATGGCTTGCTGTCTTCCGAAAGGCTGGAGAGCTACAAAAAGCTTCAGAGGGAATTGAAGTACGAGGGACTTAACTTCCGGCAGCTGGAAGAAGAGAAGATCCGCTCCATGTTTGGCAGCATGGGTGGCATGAAGGAAGTCATGAGGTATGCCAAGGACAAGAATAAGCGTAAAGGCCGGTAAAGTGAACGAATTGGAGAGATAGATGCACGGCACTTCAATGATTCTTGATATTACCTTAATATTTGCAGCGGCACTTGTAGGCGGATTTTTAGCCGAGCGTCTCCGCCAGTCTCCCATTGTCGGATACATCGTAGGCGGCATGCTGGTAGGACCATATACTACGGGATGGGTGGGAGATCTCGCCCTGATTCAAAACTTTGCGGATATAGGCGTGGTGCTCCTGATGTTTACGCTGGGCATTGATTTTTCAATGGGACGCCTGGCACCGGTGCGCAATATTGCTGTAGCCGGCGGCAGCCTGCAGATCGTCCTGCTGGCTAGCGCTGGCACCGCGCTGGGACTTTTGCTGGGCCAGGAGCTGCCGCAGGCAGTGTTCCTGGGGTTCATGTTATCAGTGAGCAGCACCATGATTGTGATGCGAGTGCTGGGCGAATTGGGTGATCAAGGATCCTACCACGGCCAGGTTATGCTGGGATGGCTGATAGTGCAAGATATGGCGGTCATATTGATGGTTGCCATGCTGCCGGTGCTGTCTTCCGGAGCTTCCTGGGAACCCCGGGAAGGACTGCAAACCCTGGGAACAGCAATGGTTTTTCTGGTTGTGATGTTATGGCTGGCGCAAAAACTGGTGCCTAGAATTATGGATAAAGCGGCCGAACTGAGCAATCCGGATGTCTTTTTACTGCTGGCTTTGAGCATGGGCCTGGGCATAGCTTTTCTCTCAGAATGGATCGGCCTATCCCTGTCACTGGGAGCATTTCTGGCCGGGCTGGTTATCAGCGAATCGGACTTTGCCCACGAAGTAATGGGCAAGGTTCTTTCCCTCAGGGATGCATTTGTAATCATTTTTTTCGTTTCCGTAGGTTTGTTGATTAATCCGTTCAGCCTGCTGGATAACCTTCCCCTGTTTTTCATCATACTGGGCGTAATTGTTATCTTAAAATTCCTGGTTTTTTATGTTGTGGGTCTGGTTTTTGGGCTCCACAGCCAGCCCGCTTTTGTGGCTGCCATAGGCATGATTCAGATCGGAGAGTTTTCCTTTATAATGGCCAGGCTGGGCTTGGACAACGGCCTGGTTTCAGCAGCTCTCTATAATGCGATACTGGCGGCGGGAATCGTCAGTATCCTGATAACTCCGTTTGCATTGCGCCGGGCTCCCGGCTGGTACCATAGTCTGGTGCAGGTGCCCTTTTTAAGCAGAAGGCTCAAGCGCCCCTCATTTTCCGAAGCGGAAGGCTGTGAAGAGCTGCAGAACCATGTCATATTGATTGGTTACGGCCGTGTAGGCCGAAATGTAGGACTGGGAGCGCGCAAACTGGGTCTTCCCCTGGTGATCGTGGAATACAGCCAGCAGATCATTCGCGGTCTGACCGAACAATCCATTCCCTATGTTTTTGGTGACGCAGCCAGCCCCGTGGTTTTAGGGCATGCCCGGCCGGAAAAGGCGATTATAGCGGTTATTACTTTACCAGATGCTATACAAAGCCGCATGGCGATCAATCATTTGAGAACCATGAACCCCGGCCTGACCATTATTGCCAGGGGGCACACCGCCTGGGAACGAGATATACTGAGGGCTGCCGGAGCGACCGACGTAGTCCAGCCCGAAGCCGAAGCTGGCCTGCAAATGGTCAGACGCATGGTCAGGCACCTGGACATACCGGCAGATCGAATTACCGAGTACTTGAATACCATTTATTATTCGGATTATAGAAATATTGTGGATTCTATCTTTCCGCGCCCGGGTGAGACAATGCGGGTCAGGGAGTTTTTTCTGAAAGCGTATTCACCGTTAAAGGGTTTGACACTGGAAGAATCCAGAATACGAGAGGAAACTGGCTGCAGCGTGGTGGCTATCCGGAAAAAAAGCGGGAAGCTGGTTCACAATCCTCATAGCTACGAAGCATTGGAAACCGGAGATCTCTTGATGGTTATGGGGACCGAAGCACAACTGGTGGATTTTTATCATTTGAAAGTGAGGCAGGAAAATGAATCCGATATTTCAGTTGGTGATGGCCCGCTTCTTTAAGAATAGACTGCTCCAGTGCTCGAAATGCGGCAAAATGTTTTATAATCGGAAGCCCTATTCGGATGAAAAACCATTATGCCCGGACTGTAAGGCCAGGGAGCACCAGAAATAAACAGGGTACCAGCTGAACAGGGCTGCCTGAAAGGCATGTGACAACGTGAGGTACGAGACCAGGCAAAAACCAGCGAGAAGGCAATTGGCCGGCGCATAGTCTAATGCGCCGGCCAATTTGTTTCACTTACAGGCTGGGATCGGGGTAGGTTATAGTCGCTTCAAGCATTCCCTGGTTCCAGACCGCACCGCAGCCCAGACTTTCGCCGACAAAGCGCAACGGCAGAAGGATGCGTTCGTTTGTGGCCATAGGCATAACCGTGGGGTCGGTGTCGTCAATAAATTTGCTGGCACCATCAAGGCTGGCGGTATTTTGGTTCAGCCACAGCATGAGAACATGTCCGTTGCAATTAATGGTGGCCTTTTTCTCGATCGGATCCCAGGCGGCTGTCCCTCCCATGGGTTCCACGACGAAACGGACCGGCAGCATGATGCGCTCCCCGGATATGGCTGGCGGTGCGTCCAGCAGGGCGGTCTGCCCGTTAACAAGATACTGAATCTGGTTCAAGTAAAACTTCAAAATGGTGCTGGCGGTCTGAGGCGGTTCAGCCTTTTTGGGTGTGGTGGCGGAAGCTATATTGGACAAGACGGAATCGCCAGCGGTGTTAGTGGCACATACCTGATAGTAATAGGTTGTTTCCGGAGTCAGGGGAGCGTCAGGATGAGTAGTAGCATTGGCTCCTACCGTAGTGAGCAGGGTCATAGTGCCGGTGCTGCCTTCCTGGCGAAAAATTTTGAAGCCGGTTTCATTATCGGATGCATCGGTCCAGTTAAGCAAAATTTCATCGCTGTTGGTAGCCTGGGCGGTCAGTGCGGTGGGAGCAACGGGCACCGGAATATTCTGCAAGGTTGTGACGGTAATCGTATTGCTTTCACTGGATGCTTCGTACATGCTGAAAACAATCAGATTGATGTCATAGGCGGTGCTTTCCGTCAGTCCGTCGATAACCGCGGTGTTGATGCCTTCGTTAATAATCATTTCCTGCCAGTTGCTGGTGCCGTTTACCTTATAGTTCAAATGCGATTTACACGGCCAGGCGGAATTATTAGTCCAGGTCGCCTGTATTGAATGGCTGCTCAACGCCTGACCCTGCAGATTGGTGGGTGCGGCAGGCACCAGAGCGCCGCGGAGGACCGTGGCTGTATTGGTAGAGCCTGTACTATTCTTGACCTGGTAATCGTAAGAGGTGGACGGAACCAGGACGCTGGCATTATCCGCATACTCTGTGGACCACGAAACAGTGCCTATTTCGGTAAAGGTGCTTTCAGAGCTTTTCTTGCGGAGTATGGTGAAATTTTGATCAGTCGCCGATGAGCAGGTCCAGTCAAGAAAAATTGTGCCATTGCCAGCATTGAAGGTGGCAGTCAAATCTTTGGGAGCATTGGGGTCTGGTGCGGCGCTGGCTGGTAAAAGGGGAACCAAAGATGCAGCCAGGAACAACATTACGAAAACCAGGCTGAAACGGGAAAATCTTTTCATTGATACGACCTCCTTTTAAATTATCTGTAATGTTAATGTTACCACAACGGTCCGATATCTAGAATTTGGATTTATCTAATAACGGATGAGAACGGCCGGAGCCGGGAGAAGCAAAATGCTGGATATTAATTATGCTTTGGTGACCAATCGGAGCGGCAGGGTGATGATTATATTTCTCATGCAAAATAACCGGTAAAAACAAACGGTATGATCGCGCTTCAACATTATTGTGCAATATCGGCATGTGTTCTACAATAGATATAGCCGCAGCAGGCCGAAACATGGCCAGCGCGGCTTCCAAGTATTTGCAGGCAGGGGAGCAGGATAGTATGGAAGCAGCTAATCTATGCATGGGGTGCATGAATGAAAAGGGCGCCGAGCATGTATGTCCGTCCTGCGGATGGATAGAAGGCACAATACCGGATATGCCACAACATTTGCAGCCCCGCAGCGTATTGAACAATCGCTATTTGATCGGCAGAGTTTTAGGACAGGGCGGCTTTGGCATTACCTACCTGGCCTGGGATCTTACCCTGAACACCCGCCTGGCGATTAAGGAATACCTGCCGCAATCCATGGCAACCCGCTACGCTGGCGACACTTCGGTTGTTCCGTACAGTTCGGCGGCAGCCAAGGACGGTTTCCAATACGGGCTGGACCGTTTTCTGGAAGAAGCCCGCACCCTGGCCCGCTTTTCCGAAAATCCCAATATAGTCTCGGTAAGGGACTATTTTGCCGCCAATGGAACGGCTTATCTGGTTATGGCCTATATAGACGGCATTACCTTCAAGCAGTATATTGCCGAGCGCGGCAACCGAATCGGTTATCAGGCAGCCCTAACCATAATGCTGCCGGTCATGGAAGCCCTGGAGGAAGTGCATTCGGTGGGTCTGCTGCACCGGGACATCAGCCCGGATAACATATTTATCACCCGCGGCAACCAGGTCAAAATCCTGGATTTTGGCGCTGCTCGATACGCTATAGGCGAACAAAGCCGCAGCCTTTCTGTGATACTAAAGGCCGGTTATGCACCGGAAGAGCAATACCGCAGCAAAGGCGTACAGGGGCCGTGGACCGACATTTACGCATCCGCGGCTACCTTTTACCGGGCTCTGACCGGAACAGTTCCGCCGGAAGCCCTGGACAGAATGCACGAGGATTCGCTGACACCACCGTCCCAGGTTGGAGTTGCCCTGCCGCCACCCGCTGAAGAGGCATTATTGAAGGCCCTGGCGGTATTGGCCGCCAATCGATTCCAGAAAATGAAGGATTTCCGAGATTCCCTGCAGGCTGCCGGGCCGTCTTTGAACGCGGCAGTGCAGGTCCCGGTTCAGCCGGTTAACGCTCCATCGATCGAGGCTACCCGCCCGCTGGCGCAAAGCCCGCCGGACCCTAATAATAATGTTTTCCCCCTGGTGCAGCCTACGGCTCCTTTACTGGCCAAACCAGAAAATTCCCAGGCCGGATGGCAACCTGCGGCAGCGGCGTCGCCCGGACCGGTTCTGGATAAAGGCTCATCGGCGGATAGCGGGAAAGTCAGTCCGGGGGTTCCGCTGGATAGAACCATGCCGGCGGCCGAATTTTTATCGGCCGGCATCGCCCAGGCTCCTGCATTTTCGCCAGATAGTATAGCCGGACAAACACCGCCTTTTGGAGCCAATACTGGATCCTCCTATGAGCCCGGAGCATATTCACCGGGCGGGATGGTTGCACAGGTCAGCAGCCCGGGAAACCCTGCAGTGAAAAAGGGCAAGAAACCTGTCCTGATCGCACTGGGAGCGCTGGTGCTGGTGGTTCTTCTGGCAGCTGGAATATACGGCATTTCCAGGTGGAGCGGCGCAGGTACGGCCAGCACTCAAAAAGCGACGAAATTGGTACATGTACTTAACAAGCCGGATCTGGCCAGGAATGATATCAAGAATATAATCATTGCCGAGGGTTTTGACGAGGCCAAATTCGAAGCCACCAGGCCGGTGGAGCAGTACCTGAGCAGCCAGAAGCGTTTCCATGCCGTGGTGCGTTTTATACGGGGACTCCGCGGTAAAGCTACGGGCAATTGGTACTTCCTGGGTGGAGGACAGCGCCAGTTAATCAGCTCTTTTGACATTACGGGAACCGGTACCGAAAAATCGGTCTGGTTCTGGTATGAACCCGTCCCGCCGGTGCCGGAAGGCCAGTGGGAATTCGAGGCAGTACTCGCTACCGGGGTGAAAAAGAGCGTTACATTCGTGGTGGCTCACGATCCCGCCCTGGATGTCAAGCCAGATACCACCGATTACAGCGATAATAATGACTATTCGGAGCCAGAATATAACCCGCCGGATACAACAGTCGACGAACCAGTCGATGAATCCTACGATTTTACCCAGTAGGTTGCAAACAGGCGGCATACCAGTCGCTTGAGAGTAATACATCGGGATAATGTAGCAAGGAGGTCGATTGAATGAGAAAAAATGTAATAGTGTTATTGCTTATGGCGAGCCTGCTGGCAATAAGCGCTCCGCTGGCACAGGGAGCACTTGTACCTCCGGCAGTTGTATTGAACGGAGAGCGCCTGTCATTTACCACCGAGCCGGTTCTGGTAGCGAGCCGCTGGCTGGTTCCCCTTCGAGGCATATTTTCACCCCTGGGTGCTACTCTGGATTACGATCCAGATACGAAGATGATTTACGCCGATCGGGGAACAACTCATATTGAAATGCAAATCGATAATCCGGTGGCTTATATTAACGGCCAGGAGAATACATTAGATGTGCCGCCACAGGCGGTTAACGGATCTACGATGGTGCCGCTGCGCTTCGTGGCGGAGTCATTGAAGGCCAAGGTGGAATACCGTAAGGAAAATAATACCGTCACCATCGCTTTGAAAGAAAACCAGGATTTAAGCACCGGCATTTATGATGCATACATGTGTGAAGGATGGGATGAAGGCACTTCATCGCCCATCAACCCTACAACCGTTATAAACAGCAAGTCAGAAAAGGCTTATGCTTATGTCGTCCTGAATGAAGTGCTTTCAGGTGAAATAAGCGCTAACTGGTATTTCCTGGGCAATGGCAAGCGTGAGCTGATCACTTCATATACGCTGGATAACCCGGGATATTACTCATATTATTTCTGGATAGCCAATTCCATCTTTAAAAATGGCGATTGGGAATGTGAGCTCGTTCTAAATGGACAGCCTGCAAAGTCGTTGTTCTTTGAAATCGTAGAAGATACTGGCGAATACGGCACCATCGATTTCATGGGAGGCGTATATACCGGATATCTGAAAAACGGAGTGCCGTCAGGAAACGGTGAATGGGTATCATCCAGCGGATATCAATATGTTGGCTATTTTAGCTATTCTGCGTCCAATCTGAAAATCGACCAGGCGGAAGTGAATTATGGCGATGATAATTATGCGTATTGCGATTTGACCATTTATTCTGACAATACCAGCTATTATAATGGCTACTATTACTATCCTGATGGAACTGTATTTGTAGGCGAATGGCTGTTCGGCCTGGACGGAACGATGTTCGAAAGAGGAACCTATTACAATACGGACGGAACCCAGGAAGACGTGGACACCATAAGCTAACCAGCAAACAATGTTTTGACAAAGTCAGACCGATGAGAAAACGCGAAGGTCGCGTTATGAGCAAAGGCCGCGATTGAGGCGTACTCAACGTACGTTGATTGAGCGGTCTTTGTGATATGACGATGAGATTCGCTTTTGTTATCGGTCTGAGGGCGGTTCCGATGTTTTTGCCGGAACCGCTCTATTTCTTTACCTGTGAATTTTTTATTCCCCTATAAACTGCGGTGGACGCTTCTCGAAAAAGGCCTGCACCCCTTCCCGGAAATCATGCCCGTTATAAGCATTGGTGCGCAGTCGCTGGATTTCCTCGTATACCCGGGGATCAATAGCCGGGCCGTCAGTCAGGGTTTCCAGCTCCCGTTTTAATATGGTTAGCACCAGGGGAGCGTTATTGGCGATGCTTCTTGCCAGGCCCATGCAGCTGTCCTCAAGTTGCTCAATTTCAACCAAACGGTTAAGCAGGCCGTAGCGCCAGGCGTCAGCGGCTGAAAGCGGCTTGGCAGTATAAAAGAGCTCCTTGCTGATATGCAAAGGCAGCACCTCCAGAAAATGGGCCACTCCTGCAATATTGTAGGGCAGGCCTAGCTGAGCGGGGCTAATGGCGAAACTGGTGCGGGGAGTTGCTACCAGCAGGTCACAGCACAAAGCCAGTTCACAGGCGCCGCCCCATACCGTGCCTTCCAGCATGGCTATGACCGGAGCCGGATAATGCCGGACCCTTTTAATCAAGCGTTCAAATGGAACCTCGCAGTGCAAGGGGTCCTGGCCGTCAAAAGCGATCTCCGAAATATTGTGTCCGGATGACCATACCGCCGCACCCGGATAGGCGCGCAGAACGATAACCCTGGCCTTGCTGATTTCAAGATCATCCATAGCGGCTAGAATGGCGCTTACGAGTTCGGTGCTCAATGCATTGGCCTGGGCGGGATTGTTCATAGTAATAACGCCGATATTGTCCTTCAGGCTATAGCTGCAGATTGGATTTGATAACGTGCTGTTATTTTCAGTCATGCTGTTCTTCGCCTCCTTGTTATGTCCCTGAAGTGCATTAACAATCATATTATTGATTACGGGGCTGCGATTCTATTAGTTGATTAGAGACCAGTAGCTGGTGCCCATGTTTCCGCTGCTTGCTTGCTGGCTGTTTTCTTCGTTGAACTTAGGCATGTTCAAGTCGCCTTCCTGCCGGGAATAGTTATAGACGGCGCTGCTGCTGGAGGTGTTTTCATAATAGTTGTTCATAGCTGTTTCGTCTTCCGGGGAGCCTTCCCTGGGAACAGGCGGAGCTTGTGATGAGATCATGCTGTAATCAGGCATCACGCCCTTGTTGCTCGACAAAGAATTTCTGGAAAATTGGCCGGTCCGGGCGTTAAGTACTGTATCCACGGTGTTTTTATAATCTTCATAGCTGCCGTCCATTTCTGCACCGTACACAATGTGGTTGGAGGACAAGGACCTGGTTGACAGGCTGGCATTGTCCACCGTGATCCTCAAGCTGTAGCTGGATTTAACCATCATTTCTTCGGGCATGCCTTTGGTGTCGCCGATGAGCATCTGGTCAGGATACAAAGGCTGCAGAAAGCCTTCCTGGTCAAATTCGAAGCCCCCCAGCCCTGGATACAGGATTTCCATGGCGGCAATGGCGTCAGGGTCGCCGTCCTGAACGCTGAGGGCAAGGTCGCCGTACATCGCATCAATATCTGCCTGGTCGATTATGCAGATTCCCTTGCTGCCATCTTGTAAAAAACTGCTGTCAGGCATTATTCCGGTTAAATACTCCAGGCCGTCGCCGATTGTAGAATAATCCGGGATGCCGGAGCGTATATCGTTGTATAGTACATTTTCGAAAGGCATTTCGTCATAATAATATTTGCCCGGGATTGGCACGCCTAGCCTATCATATTCAGAATAGTAATGCTTGCCGTCCAGGTAGTATTCGCAAGTTTCGTTGCTCAAGCCGTTAGTTGTGCTCGAATCTGTGTATGAATCTTGATATGTTGAAATAAAAGACGCCTGCTGGCTATCAAAATTGATGCGGATGTTCGAAGTATTTTCGCCGCTGCTGCTGTCAGCAGTGCTGCCATAGTTGTAGGTGTTTTCTTGAACCAGATCCAGGGACTTAAAATCTTCTTGCTGTGACTGGTAAAGGTCGAGGCAGTTTTGCAGTTTGTTTAGAAAGCCTTCCCGGGCACTGGTTTCACTGGCCAAAACGGGTCCAGCTGCAAGGCAAACGATGATGCTGCATATAACCAGTAGTTTACGCATAGTCCACACTCCCCATGATTATTTTGTCCTTATTGTAACATTATTTCCCAGCCGGTGACAGAGCTTGAATACCAGCAGTTCCCACACAGATTAGCCATGCCATACACTGGTTGCGCTCGGGTAAATGTTTGCATATTATAAACACAAGCTTTGTATTAAATGAGAAGTATGCGGCAGCCCGGGCGGGATGCAGGTATATACTGGAAAGGGATAGATTAGCATAGACAGCAATGAAATCCGTAAAGAAAAGGAAGAAGCCAGGCTGATGCTGGTCAGGGCCCAGGCGGCAGCGGCAAGCGGACCGATGGCAGCATTTAGCGATAGCCGCAGCACCCTCAAAACGGTGGAAGACCTGCAAAAACATATAACGGAGCTGGAAGAGCGGCTCGCGCTTATTAGCAGCGAACTCATGGAGAGCAACCGCCGGATGCAGGAAGAGACCGCCACCCGGATGAGGGCTGAAAAAGCATTACGCGATTTTCAGGCTTCCACCGGCATCAAGATCCTCAGAGCCACTGAAAATGCTCTACTGGGGGCCTGGAAGGACATAGAAGAGAAAGACGCGCTCATAATAGAACAAAAAGATCGGATAAGGCTGCTTGAATCAGAGCTGCATTCAACTGGTCAGAGTGTGCGGCAGGATGGTGCACAACAGCCAGAATCTGCCGACCTGGCAGAGCAGGGGCATATTAGCACCGAACGGCTCCATTCGGAACTCAGGATGTTTTATGAAACCAATGCTGAAGCAGGTAATATAACCGATTACGCCATGGATTACAGCATTGCCTGTGAGCCGGGGCCGGGCAGTCAGGAGCAGGTGCACGAATATGAGACCGATCAAGAAAGGGATGAAAAGCTGGATAATAGCGGCCAGGTACGGGAGCAGGAATTGCCCTGGATGGCAGCAGTGGAATCCGTGCTGGATCTGGTGGACAGCGACAGCTATCCCGATGCAGCCCTGGAGGTTCGCAGGATTGAAGAGCAGGCCGCAGCGGCAGGCGCTGCCGACATAGTGGAATTGGCCGCGGCTCTCATCAGTATGCTTGACGAAAGCGAGGATCGCATTTTTGTAGTGCGCAAGCTGATTGATCTGGAGAACCTGCTGAAGCACAGCGGAAATATAATCGGAAGACCAGATTCTGAATAGCTGGCGAGGTGCAGTATTATTAAGACAGGGGATGAGATGATTGGACCGGGAACAGATTTTGCAGAGACTGGCTCCGTGCGGCTTGGATTGCAGCCGCTGTGCTGGGTGCAAGGACGGGGAAATTAGGGCTTTATCGGCGCAGCTCCTGGACAAATTGGGTAACTATGGCTATGTAGCCGGTATAATCGGAAAATTCAATCCGCTATTTGAAAGCTATGATTCTTTTGAAGGTATTCTGAAGCATTTTTCCGCAGCATCTTGCGGAGGCTGCCGCTTCGATGCTGCCGGATGTCCGGTGCCCTGTGCCGCCAAAGACTGCCATAAGAAAATGGGTGTGGATTTCTGTTTTGAGTGTGCTTCTTTTCCGTGTGATCAAAAAGAAAGCGTGCCGATTGGCGAGCGCTGGCTGAAAATGAATCAGCGCATGAAGGAAATAGGCATTGAAGCGTATTACGAGGAGCAACTGCAGAAACCGCGATACTAGAATGGAAGGGAGACAACTCTATGAGCGGCATTAATAAAAGCCTGTTGGAATTGATCGGCAATACCCCGTTGCTGGAGCTGGAGCGTATCGGCAGCGAATTGAAGCTGCCAGCTCGCATTGTCGCCAAGCTGGAATGCTTCAATCCGGCCGGGTCAGTAAAGGACAGGATCGGCCTGGCCATGATAGAAGATGCCGAATCACGGGGGCTGATCGCGCCCGGAGCAGCAATTATCGAAGCAACCAGCGGCAATACGGGCATAGGCCTGGCCCTGGCCGCAGCAATAAAAGGTTATCGTATGATTGTGACCATGCCGGAAAATTTCAGCATTGAACGCCGCAAGCTGTTCCAGGCGCTGGGGGCGGAGGTAGCCTTGACTCCGGCAGAGCGGGGCATGCAAGGAGCAATTGACAAAGCGGCTGTTCTGCAAAAGCAGATTAAAGGCTCTTTTGTGCCTGAACAATTCAAGAATCCGTCCAATCCGGAAATACACCGGAAGACTACTGCTGAAGAAATTTGGAAGGACACTGGCGGCAGGGTCGATTTATTCGTAGCTGGCGTAGGCACTGGCGGTACACTTACAGGAGTGGCCGAAGCGCTCAAGGCCAAAAATCCAGCAGTCCAGGCAATAGCGGTGGAACCGGCTGAATCAGCGGTCCTTTCCGGAAAAATGCCGGGACCTCACCGGATTCAAGGCATAGGAGCAGGATTTATCCCCGAAGTGCTGAATCAAGGAATCATAGATGAGGTTATACCGGTAAAATCGGACGATGCTATCGCCATGGCCAAAATGCTGGGCAGGAAAGAGGGCCTGTTGGTGGGGATTTCTTCCGGAGCCGCCGTCTTCGCAGCAGTTCAGCTCGCCCGTCGGCCAGAAAACCATGGGAAGACGATTGTGGCGCTGCTGCCTGACGGCGCCGAAAGATACATGTCCACCGAACTTTTCGATGAGTAGAGGCTGGCCGGTGATCATAGCTGTTTAAGCTTTGGTCACCGGAACATAGATTTCAGTAACCAGCTTATCGGGAGCTGTTACGGCGGGGTCGCTTACCGAAACCTCACGCATGGGTGAAACGGCCTGATAGCCGTTTTCGTTAACCCAGGAATATATTGCTTCATAAGCCTTTTCCATGGCTTCATAAGGACCGATATAAACCAGGTGAGCTGCCCGGATAGCGGGCAGGGTACGATTGGCCAGCCGGGAATCGGCAACCGGCCAGCAGCATTCAAGATCAACCCGGGCCGGGTTGAACTCGGTGTCGTAATACTGGATTATGGGCGGACCAGCGGTATAGCTTCCCTGTTTTTCGATTTCGGACAGCATGGAACGCAGCATAGCTGGAAGCTGGACCGGGTAATCACTTAAGATCTCCCGGCGAGCATAAACCATTATTTCTGGCACATCATGAATATATATTTGAAAAGTTTCAGAAGTAGTCATTCGATATATTCCCCTTTCGTTTCTCCACCAGGCCAGCTTTAAAAGCCTCCGATTGCAGTTGTCCAGATCGGACAGCAGCTTTTGCCGGTGTCTTTCCAGCTGTTCATCGAAGCCGGGATCGTCCAACCCATGTTCTATCATCTCCTTGATACCGGTTAAAGATACTCCCAGATCTTTCAAAAGAACGATGCGTTCGGCAATCTCAAGCTGTGAGCGGCTGTAATAGCGATATTGATTACTTGAGTCAATGATCGCCGGCTTCAATAAGCCTAATTTTTCGTAATGACGCAAAGCCTTTCCGGTGAGATGGCTCAATTTGGAAAACTGGCCAATGGTGTACATTTAAAAGCTCCTTTATTCGTGGGTGTGTTTTGACAGTTATATGTTCAACGGCCGTTGCTGCTGTCAAAACCAGTATATAGATTGCCCCTGGGTCAAGGTCAATAGTACAATGACAAATATATAACAAGTTTATAAGGAGTAGGGATTAGAAATGCAGGAAAATATGAATTCCAATCTCTGTCTTAATTGTATGCGGCCCATTCAAAGCGAACGCTTTTGTCCCCATTGCGGCTATGATCAAAACTGTTACAAGCCCAGTGAGCTGTTTTTGCTTCCGGGCACCGAGCTTTTCCGGGGTCAGTATTTAATTGGCCGGGTACTTGGCCACGGCGGTTTTGGAATTACCTATCTGGCGAGGGACATCAACCTGGATACAATAGTGGCTATTAAAGAGTACCTGCCGAATGGTTTTGCATATAGAACCTCAGGGGACACCCAGGTCAGGTACTATGGTGAAGAACGCAAGGAATTATTCGAATACGGCATTGAAAAGTTTCTAGAGGAAGCCCGGGCTCTGGCACGGTTTCAACGTTATCCCGGAGTGGTTTCCGTTTTCAACTTTTTCAAGGAAAATGGTACGGCCTACTTTGTTATGGAATACATAGAAGGAATGACGGTTAAACAGTACTTGCAGCAGGCGGGAGGCTATCTGCCCTGGAACACGGCGGTTCAGCTGGTGATGCCCGTGGTGGAGACGCTGAAGGTCGTTCATGAGGCTGGGGTGATTCACCGTGATATCAGTCCGGATAATATTTTTCTCTGCGATGACGGGTTAATCAAGGTGCTGGACTTCGGTGCAGCCCGTCAGGCCATGGGGGAACAGAGCCAAAGCCTTTCAGTTATTCTAAAACAGGGATATGCCCCTTTCGAACAGTATAGCAGCAGCGGCAAACAGGGTCCCTGGACGGATGTATATGCTACAGCCGCCACACTATACAAGATGGTTACCGGCAGCGTTCCGCCCGAGGCCACGGAGCGGATACGCGACGACAGCCTGCGCTCCGCCCAGCTTTTCAAGCAAAATGTGCCCGACAAAGCCCAAAAGCTTATGTTGAAAGCCCTGGCAGTGCAACCGGAAAAGCGCCTGCGCAATATGGAAGAATTCGGCAACGGCTTGCAGGCTACGGTCGATCATACTGAAAAAGCGAATGAACCCGGCTTGCTGGCGACAGTGCCTTTGCAGGGCCTCCAGATGACTCTTAATCTGGAGGAATCAGTGCTTCAGTCGCCATATTTTCAGGCCGTGCAGCAGGTGGCTGGTTTATACGGCCAAAAAGCCGGCAGCCAGGTTACTGTACTGGCACAACAGGTTTTCCAGGAAGGCAAAAGCCTCATCGCAGAAAGATCGGAAGAAGCAGGCAAGCGGAGCACGGTTATCAGTCTGCTGGCAAGTGTTGTCCCGGTGATTGCATTAACTGCCCTGGCAGGATATTTGATATACGATAAGGCCTCCCATAACCAGCAATATATGGCAGAGGGGGCTTTGTTCGTCTTGATGTATGCCATACGAGCGGTGGCGATATACACCATGTCGCTGAGCCGGGGCCTGGACCAGCCGAAGCTGGCCTTTTTCCCGGTTACAGCTGTTTATCTTCTGGGCAGGCTGGCCGGACCGGTTAAGGCAGGTCCGGTGATTATTCCCCTGGCCTGGATACTGCCGCTTTTCGAAGCGGCGCTCCTGCCGGCTTACTGGATGCCGGATGAGGCAAGAATCGCGGTGGCAGCTGCTTATGCCGCGGTTATGCTGCTGGCTTCGCTGCGTCTATTTCAACGCTATTCCCCGCAATACACCAGCATTTTCATGCTGGTTTCGGTGGGCAGTTGCGGTTTGCTCTGGGCCCCGGTGCTTTTTGCCATAAGGAAAAACCAGCCCCTTGAAGAATAGGCATCGGAATTGCTGTCTAATGGCTGAATACCCTTTTTACGATGTATTGCAGCTCTTTATACATGCGGAATGAATGCAGCGGCTGCAGGCATTGGACCAGGCTCTCGTAATACCATTTCTGCTCTTCGTAGCCGGCATTAAAACGCTCCCACACGGCATCTCCCATCTGGATATAGTCCCGGTAGATGCTGCGGGCGTTGCTTAACTTGTCGGCACAGGCGACCAGCAGCATGTCTATGGGTGTATTGGGTACGGATAAAAACTGAATGGTGTGTTCTTTACGCTGCCGCCAGGGAGCGCTTTTATCTGGTTCGGTTGCACTGAATACCAGCATGGAGACATCAGCCCCGAAGGTATCTTCGATGGTTTTAAGATTCAGGCTGGTTTCTTCCAGGGTGTCATGCAGAATTCCTGCTATAATCAGAGGCAGCCGGCATTCGTTTTCAGCCAGAATCATCCCCACTTCCAGCGGATGAAAAATATAGGGAATGCTGGTGCCTTTTCGAGTTCCGCTGCGATGGGCTTCGGTCGACAGGCAGATGGCGGTTTCCAGGTCGGGTTTCAACAATGCTTTTCCTCCTTGAATAATGGCATCAGGCTTCTCCAAACTGGTGAAGCCGCCACTTATTTATCCTGAAATAGCTCGTTAAGAAGACGGTTCAAATTTATCAGGCTGGTTTGTAGGATTTCGAGATCTTCATCGCTGGCCTGTTCCAGGTGTTTTCTGAATACCGTTATAATTGTCGTTCGGATATTCTCGAGGCACACGTGGCCAGCCTCATTAAAAGCGATCAGCACTACACGGTGATCCTTATCGTCTGTGCCGCGGTCAATTAATCCTTTCTCCAGCAGCTTATAGATCAAAGGCGTCAACTGCTGCTTGGAAATATTCATTTCTGAAGCCAGCTCGCTCATGGACAGGGGGCCCTTTTCACGGAGGCTGCGCAGAATATTGTATTGCAGCCGGCTGATGCTTCCCCGGTGGCTTTGCTCAAAGGGCTGAATAAGGCGGTTTCTAAACAAGCTCATCAGGTTGAGAAGGCTTTCAACGCTATCGTCCATTAAAGCATCTTTAATTATTTTTCACTCCTTATTAAAGAAAGTATTATATTTGACAGCCTATAAGGGCCGTGCTATAAATACATGATAAACAAATGTGTACTTTTTCGAAACAACTTTGTGATGCCTGCAATTGTCATAAATCTATTTTATAATCTGCAACCGGTTTAAGTCCACTATACAGTATTACAGGTGCAATGAATCAACGATTTTGTCCGGCATAAATGAATCCAAAGAGGGTTCGGGCCGGTCCGGGAGGCATATGACAGCAACTGATTCAGAAAAGATTGACTGGTCGATATTATCGGTCATAGTAATCGGAACATTTATGGCGGTTCTGCTGAGCAGTATCGTGAATGTCGCTCTGCCAAAAATGATGATAATATTTTCTGCATCAGCCAGCCAGATTCAGTGGATACTAACGGCTTATCTGCTGGTCATGGGAGTTATGATGCCTCTGGCTGGATATCTTGGCGATACCTTCGGCTACAAAAGGGTGTATTGCCTTGCGTTAGCCGTATTTACTTTAGGTTCGGCTTTTTGCGCCATTTCATGGAACCTGAACAGCATTATTGTGGCGAGGGTCATCCAGGCTACGGGGGGCGGCCTGATCCAGCCCATAGGCATGACCATAATTTACCAGACCTATCCCCGTGAAAAGATAGGCCAGGTTCTGGGAATATGGGGCATTGCCGCGATGGCTGCCCCTGCCATTGGCCCTACCCTGGGCGGCTACCTGGTGGAATATGTTAGCTGGCGCTGGATGTTTATAATAATTGTTCCGATGGGCATAGTTTGCTATTCATATGCGACTTCCCGGCTCAAAGAAACCCCCCTGGTAAAAGGGCACCATTTTGACCTGGCGGGCCTGGTGCTTTCTATGGTCGGATTCTTCACTCTGCTGATGGCACTGAGCAATGGTAATAAAGATGGCTGGGCTTCACCTTTCATCGTGTCCTTACTGGTCACTTCGGGCTGCAGCCTGTGCTACCTGGTCTACCATGAGCTGAGGCATCCGGAGCCAATTATGGCCTTCCGCCTGCTGGGCAATTATCATTTTTCTCTTTCCATCCTGGTAGGTTCAGCGCTGTCCATGGGAATGTTCGGAGCTACTTTCCTGATGCCGATTTTTCTGCAAAATGTCCTGGGGCTCAGCGCTATGGACAGCGGCCTGATGATGTTCCCGGCAGCCCTGGGCGCTGCGGTGGCCATGCCCATCGGCGGGCGCATATTTGATAAGTTCGGAGCCAGATGGGTGGTCATACCTGGCATGATGGTCATAACCTGGACAACTTACTTAATGGCTGGCTTCAGTGCTGCCACAGCATTTAGCGCCATGATCCTGATCATGGTGGTGCGCAATGTAGGTATGGGGCTGGCTATGATGCCGGTCATGACCGCAGGCATGAACGCAATCCCCAATGAATTGGTAGGCAGAGCGAGTTCCATCAGCAATGTTATGAGGCAGATAGCCGCGTCGGTTGGCATTGCTATGTTTACCAGCATTATGCAAAGCAAGCAATCTTATCACCTGCAAAGCCTGGCTGGTAATCTCAATCTGAACAGCATGGAGATGCACGACCTTACCTCCGCGTTGCAATCGATAGCCACATCTTTCGGACTGGACAGCAGCGGGCTGCAATACCTTTCTTTAAGCGTTTTGTATAAACAGATCGCCCAGTTGTCATCGATTTATGCTATCAATGACTGTTTTCATGTGGCTGCGGCCATATGTGCGGTTGCCACGGTGCTATCGTTATTTATGAAGGAAATCAAGAAAAAACCGGACAAAATATTTGAGGAAGAAGAGCTAATCTTGCTGGAAAGCGCTATTGAGTAAAAATTCTCACGGAAGAATGATAATAATTTTCAAATACGGCAAATGCCGGATTGACTCGCCGACCAGAGGGTGTTACAATGATTCCGACCAACGGGTCAGTTTTGCTGATTTGAAGTTCAATCCCGGCGGTTACCAGCCGAAACAGTGATTAAAATATTGCCACAATTGGAGGATATCCATGGAGGATCAGGATAAGTTAAAAGCTCCTGCCGCTGAAACGGCAGTACAAGAAAGCGGCGGCAGCGATGCAGCCGAAAGCGATGCAACCAGCCCGTGGCGCAAACAGCTTCCGAAAATTGTGCTCGGAGTAGTGCTGGCTATTGTTATCATCGGTGGAGGTTACTGGTGGTGGCTGATGCGTACCACAGTGAGCACTGACAATGCCAGGGTTGTTGGCGACCTTGTGGATATCAGCTTCACCAGCAGCGGCAAGCTGGAACAGGTGGAGGTTGCAGAAGGTGATTCCGTCAAAGCAGGACAGGTAGTTGCCCGTTTGGAGAATTCCTCTCAAAAAGCCGCGGTAGAACAGGCTCAGGCCAACCTGGACCTGGCCCTGGCTACCCAGGAGCGACTGCCTTACGATCAGGAGTCATTGGCGATAGCCGTGACCAAGTCCGAAGCCGGAGTGAATAGTGCTTCTACAAGCGTTTCTGCCGCTGAAGCCGGGGTTAACAAAGCGGCTGCGCAGGTTTCCGCAGCCGAAGAACAGGTTAATAGCGCCCAATACGCCAGGGATGATGCCCAACGCAACTATGATATTAACCAGGAATTATTCAATGCCGGCGCCGTATCCCAGGAAACACTTAACCTGGCCAAAAGCCGTTATGAAACAGCCCAGGCGGCATATAATTCCGCTTCCAGCAACCTGGTTGCAGCACAAGCGGGTTACGATTCTGCTGAAATCGGCGTGGAGACTGCCAGTGACGGAGTGACCAGCGCAGAAGCCAGTCTGGCGGACAGTCAGCAGAAGCTGGAAGCCAGCTACGAAACCGCCGGGGACACGGTAACTGCACAAGTGCGCCTGGCCAGGGCCGCCCTGGAATCAGCCCGGATATCCCTGGAGAAAACCGCTGCTGCCAGCCCCATTAATGGTGCCGTGATCAGGATAGCCGTCCTGGAAGGTGAAAGTGTATCGACCGGCCAGAGCATATTGACTATAGCCGATCTTGAGCACACTTTTGTACAGGCAAACCTGGAAGAGAAATACATCGGCCGCATTCAGTCCGGGCAGGAGGTTGATGTGGATATCGACGCCTATCCTGACGAAGACTTCAAGGGCAAGGTGGTAGAGATCTGGGACGCTTCCCAGTCCACTTTTGCAATTATTTCTGGGGAAAGCACTTCGGGCAATTTTACCAAGGTGGCCCAGCGTATCCCTGTTAAAATCGAAGTGGAAAGCCATGGATTCATTCTGAAGCCTGGCATGTCCGCTGTCGTCACCATTCACACTCCCTAGCTGCCGATAGCCAGGTAAGCTGTGCCAGGAAGTTTAGTATCAGCACTGATTATTAATTGAGGCGCGCATCAGCACAAGCTGACAAACATGCAATTGATCCAGGCATTTTAACGGGTGGATGTGAAACTGGTGAGCAATCTGAAAGAAGACAAACTCGATCTATCGATAATGATGGTGATTGTTGTAGGCACTTTCATGTCCATACTGGACGGCACTATCGTGAACGTGGCTCTGCCCAAAATGATTGCTGTATTCGGCACTTCTGCCCACGACGCCCAGTGGATTCTTACCGCCTACATGCTGACCATGGGTGTGTTGATGCCTGTTTCCGGTTATCTGGGAGATCGATTCGGTTATAAAAGAGTTTATATGGCTTCTCTGGCATTTTTTATCAGCGGCTCGGTTCTGTGCGGGTTTGCATGGAATGTGCCCGCCATGGTGGCTTCCCGGGTGATACAGGGGATAGGCGGGGCGATAATGCAGCCGATCGGCATGGCAATCCTGTACATGAATTATCCGCGTGAAAAAATGGGGGCGGTTATGGGGGTTTACGGCATATCTATAATGGCAGCTCCCGCCATTGGACCGACCCTGGGTGGATACCTGGTTGACTTTGTAAGCTGGCGAGTGATTTTCTTTATTAACGTTCCGGTCGGACTGTTCTGCCTGTTCCTGGCCTTGAGTACATTAAAGGAAAGTGTTTTGGTGAAAGGCCAGGATTTTGACTACCTGGGCTTGATAGCTTCCATCGCAGGCTTTGCCTGTCTATTGCTTGCGCTCAGCCAGGGCAACGAAAAGGGCTGGACATCTCCATACATCGTTGGCTTGCTTTTTACCTCTGTCGTTAGCCTGACCTGGTTTGTCTACCATGAGCTGAATCACCCTCATCCTCTTCTGGATATGCGTATTTTTAAAAACCCCGTTTTCACCGTCTCCACGATTATAGGCGCCCTGCTGTCGATCGGAATGTTTGGCACCATGTTTCTCTTTCCGATATTGCTGCAAAACATATTGGGCCAGACCGCCATGAAAACCGGAATAATAATGTTTCCCGGCGCTATTGCCTCGGGATTGCTGATGCCTTTTGCCGGCAAGATTTTTGATAAATATGGGGCAAGAGGCCTGGTATTCGGAGGTTTGCTCATTATCAGCTTCTCTACTTATATGATGACTGACTTTAATGCCAGCACCTTGTTTATAGTCATGAGCTTCTGGCTTATTATTCGAGGGTTTGGGATGGGTTTGTGTTTTATGCCCGTGACCACGGCAGGCATGAACACCGTGCCCCAGCATCTGATGGGCCGGGCCAGCGCCCTTTCCACGGTTATCAGGCAAGTGTCTGCGGCGTTTGGCATTGCCATATTTGCCATGATTATGCAAAATAGCCAGAGCGAGCACTTTATTAACCTGGCCACTGGTCTTAATCTTAACGGCGCGGAGTGGGCAAGTGCCCAACAGGCTTTGCAGGGTATTACCACTGCCTGGGGTATGAACGCCGTAACTTCCCAGGCCTTTTCTTTGAGTCTGCTATCCCAGCAATTGGTCCAGTTGTCCATGGTAAGGTCCATTCAGGACTGCCTCCTCTATGCAACCATTTTCTGCCTGGCAGCGATCCCGCTTGGATTTTTCATGACGTCTAAGAAGATTGAAGTGCAAAGCGATGAAGCGGTTATTAAAGAAAAAATGGAAGAAATAACCTCGGTGGCCGCTTGCGAATTGTAAAGATTTCCATCGTCCTGATACTATCACCGGCTGCTGCCGCAAGTCGATATGGGGTCGGGGCTGATTCTGGCATTGTAGAACAATGGCCGCTGACAGGTTATAATGACTGGGACGGCAGAGAGGAGATCATGCCATGCTGGAAATCAAAGTAATTGATGTATATTATGGAGCCATTCAGGCTCTGAAAAATATGTCCCTGGAAGTGGAAGAAGGCCAGATTGTCACTCTGATTGGCGCCAACGGAGCTGGCAAAACCACCACACTGAAAACTATATCCGGTCTTTTACGCCCTCGTCAGGGCAACATCATTTTTGAAGGCAAGGATATCAGCCGGCTGGCACCAGAGAAGATTGTCAGCCTGGGTATTTCCCAGGTTCCCGAGGGACGACGGGTGTTTCCCGAGATGAGTGTCATGGAAAACCTGGAGATGGGGGCATATCTGCGGCGTGACCGTAAAGCCATTCAGGACGATTATGAAATGGTTTTCGACCGCTTTCCCCGCCTCAACGAACGCAGCAGGCAAATGGCCGGCACCCTGTCTGGCGGGGAGCAGCAAATGCTGGCCATCGGGCGGGCACTCATGGCCAGACCCCGGCTGATGCTTCTGGACGAACCTTCCATGGGCCTGGCTCCCCTGCTGGTCAAAGAGATTTTTACTATAATCAAGGATATTAAGCAGCTTGGCACAACCATACTACTGGTGGAGCAAAACGCCAATATGGCTCTGTCTATTGCCGACCAGGCCTATGTTCTGGAAACCGGTGAGATTGTGCTGGCCGGTCCGGCCTCTGAACTCCTGGCAAGCGAAGCGGTTAAGAAGGCTTACCTGGGAGGATGAACGCCAGGGAAGAATACGTGGAGTGAAAAACAGCTGCGTAAAGAGAAGCGGCAACAGCTGACAGCGCGACCATCTCAATGTAAAATGGATATAAAAGGAACTATTCTGATAGAAACGGTTTTCTCTGCGGCAGGGAAATGATAGTTAAAGGGGGAATGGGAAATGAAGGTACGGGACCGCATGTCAACTGACGTGAAGACAGTTACACCGGAAACCAGCTATGCCGATGCGGTTGATTTGATGAAAGAGAGATCGGTACGCCGCCTGCCCATAATCGATAAAGGCAAGGTAGTTGGCATAGTCACACTTTCTGATCTCAACAAAGCAGGTCCGTCCATCGCCACCAGCCTTTCCAGGAACGAGATCAGCTATTTGCTGGCGAAAACCACCATCAAGGATATTATGCCCAAACACCAGGAACTGATCAGCATAGAACCGGACCGTTATATCGAAACTGCTGCCAAGACCATGCGCCGCTATAAAATCAGCGGCCTGCCAGTAGTGGAAAACGGGGTACTGGTCGGAATTATTACCGAGAGCGACATTTTCGATGCCCTGATTGACGTGCTGGGAGTGCAGAGTTCACATACCCGCATCGACCTCCATATAGAAGACCGCCCCGGGGAATTAGCCGCTATTACCGGCATTGCTGCAGCCAAGAACAAAAATATTATTAATACGGTAATGTTCATGGATCACAAGGTAAATAAGTATAAGCTGATTCTGCGTATGGAGGAACAGGATGTTGAGGACATGGTGGCGGAGCTCAAAGCACAGGGCTATGCGATAGAATCGGTCATAATAGCTGATGAGGAAACTGACTAAAAGGGTGTTAGCGAAATCAGACCGACGTTGGAAGCACGAGGCTAGTCCCCGTGCTTTCTCTTTTGTGACTGAAATGTAACTGATTGGTGACTGAACGGTGACGGTGAATATGTATAATGGTTTTAGTAATCGTAAAAAATGGGCGTGTTCCATTTCAGGAAGGGGACCATTTAACGGATCATGATGAATTAAAACATAACGAATAGGAGGAATAGACTTGAAAATTATCCGAAAGCTATTATCCATACTTATGGCGGCTTTATTCTTGTTTGGGACGGTGCCGGGGGTTCCGCTGGGAACGCGAAATGCTGACGCTGACAGCCCACCAATTTTGAATGCGACTATAGAAGCTACCGATGTTAAATCGACTTCAGCTCAAATAAAAGCCACGATTACTAAAACTGGCGGAGATATATCTGAAGAATACCAATATAGTATATCAGACGGCGAAGGACATTTAAAAACAGGATCCTTTACGATGGTGGGAGTTCCGCAATTATTTATTGATGCTTCCTTAACCGATTTGCTTCCGAATAAATATTACGTTGTCACATTAAATACCAATTACCCTTCTGGCACTTACACTGCTCTTGCGAATACAGGCTTTTACACCATGGCGCAGATATCGGGCTGCGTTTTTTACGATTTGAACAATAACGGTACAAAGGATACGGGTGAAGTTGGAATCCCGGGGGTGACGGTTACTCTTTATAACGAAACAACAAAAACATCGGCCACTACTACTACCGATGCTATGGGTATGTACTATTTCGATAGATTATCTCCGGGTATCACGTATACAGTCACCGCGACCACTCCTCCAGGATATGCTGGCACTTTCACTATTCCACCTTCGATATCAATAGTAGAAGGAGCCGGCGAAAATGAGGGTGTTGATTTTGGTTTCAACTTACTGCCGCCGGCTGCACCAGCAGGTTTGTGGGCTAATTTGAAGAATCAGGATTTCACTAAAACTCCGCCAGTTTTTACATTTGAGCTGCACTGGGGGCCTTCCACCGGGGCTACAGCATACTACCTTGATATTGCCGGCAACCAGGGATTCACAGAGAACCTTACTTCCGTAGGACCGATTAACGATACCGTTTATACGTTCACTACTGTTTTATCTGGTATCTTTTTCCGGGTCAGGGCTTATAATGCTGGCGGAGATTCGCCATGGTCGAATACTGCGAGCACCGGTATAACTCAAGTCCCAACTATAACGAACGTAACCGCCAGTCATATCGGCACCAGCAGCGCAACATTGCACGGAATCGTCAATGCCAGCAACCATGAAACAGATGTTTCTTTTGAGTATGGCCTTGATACTAACTATGGAACGGCTGTAAGCGCCGCACCGAGCTTTGTTAACGGCAATGAGCTTACGGATGTGAGCGCAGATATACGCAATTTGACTCCCAATACCACTTACCATTTCCGTGGTGTAACGACTATGAATCAAGGCACCAACCGGGCCGTAAAGCTCTGTGGGGATGATATGATCTTCACAACGCTGCCAGCATCATCCAGCAATGGAAGTGATGAATACTCACCCAGCACCAACACCTTTTCTCCTCCGTCTACAGTAACTGCACAACCGGCTTCCACGACAGCCGTAGTTTCACCTCCTACGGCAAGCGTAGTTCCGCAGGAATATACAGCCACTTTTACCCTTGGCGAAACCACCTATTATATTAATGGCGAAGCCCATGAAATGGACACCGTTCCTTTCGTACAGGGTGAAAGGGTATTGATTCCCCAGAAATACCTGGGAATCGCCCTGGGCATCCCTGATGACGAAACTCATATGAAATGGGATGATGCCACCAAAACCGCCACTTTTGTAACCGCAGACGGCAAAGAAGCCACATGCAGTGTGGGCAGCAAAGTATTGATTTTTGACGGCCAGGAAATTCAGATGGATGCCGAGCCTGTTGCCCAGGATGGTCATATCTTCCTGCCGGCTCGTTTTCTTACTGAAGCGATGGGCGGGACGGTCAGCTGGGATGACCTGGCTAAAACCGTAACGATCAAAATTACCCGTTAACCGATTCCTTTAAAAGATTGGACAGTAGACAAATCCGCTTCCTGGCCGCAAGGCAGGGAAGCGGATTTTTATAGAAAAGTTTTGCGTAATTAAATTATTACGGTGCTGGCGGCGATCATGGGGAATGGAGATTCTATATCCGGTATACTGTTGCTCCGGTAAAATAGTGTTTGTCCAGCCAAGTCTCATGGCAGCGGAATCTGGATGGTGCTTTGGCGTTACAATTAATATCTAACTTTCAGGGAATTGCTGGCCAAGAATTGACACAGCGGGGAGAATGGCGCATCGTTATTAATATATAAACACATACGGCAAGAATATTTTGAAGTAAACGTAGCTTTATTTTGGGGAGGGTCATATTATGAGTTCTTGCTTGGAATTTATTTTCGACAACAAGTTGCTGGAGGATTTTGCTCACCTTTACAGCATAGAGTATAAGCAGGATTGTTCAATGTTTAGCCCTATTTCAGCCTTAAGCTATGAAAGTCTCTCCAGCCTGGAACTGATTGACACAGACCACAAAATAATAGATAAGAAACTGGCTTATGTGGCATTTGAGCACCATCGTCAGGTTCTAAATCCGGACGAACTTGATAAAAAAACTATTGACTGGATAGGAGAAAATAAGGTCGTCATGGATTTATGCTGCGGACCGGGAGCCACTGTAAGAGCGTTGATGAACAAGAATCCCAAGCTGATATACGCTTTTGACCAGGACGAGGTTTATATCAAGATAATTAAGGATTTTGCGAACACATTGGGCAAGGACAAAATAATTCCCAAGGTCGCGGACGCTCACAACATTCCAGTCGAAGACAAGGCGGTCGATGTATTTTTTAACAGAGTAGCTTTGCAGTATCTCATGATTGATAAAGTCCTGGATGAGGTCAATCGAATCGTGAGAGATGACGGCTGTGCGATTTTTATTGTACATGGTTCAGGTTACGCTATTGCTTCCGCCTGGAAAAGGAGCATAAGAACAGCGCTGACGGTACTGCTCCGAGGAATCAAATTCAATACGACAAAAAAACAGTCCCGCGCCAACGAAATTTATGTCTCCCCCAATGTACTGGTAGATTTATTGAAACAAAGGAATTTTAAAAGCTTTTCCATATTGTATAGTGACCGAAAAAGAAATATTGGCCCGTTTCCATATTATTTTGCCTTAAAAGCCAGCAGAGATTAGAGGCTTGATCATCCGTTTAAGTGGACTGGTTGAAAAACAGCTTATAATCTGAACTGTGACACGATTGCTTGCAGATTCTGCCCCATCCGGGCAAGCTCCTTTACTGACCGGTCGATATCTGCAAACTGCTCATGAGCAGCGGTAATTACGAGCCCGGTTTTATTCGAAGAGTCAGCAGCCATATCCCGGACACTCTGCATGGCTCCATCCACTCCCTTCCCGTCGTTAACCACCTGCTCAGCCAGTCTGTTCATTTGGCTTATTTCTTGATCCAGGCTTTGAATAAGTGACTCGATTTCCATGAATTTTTGGTTGGATTGGCGGATGACATCTGTTCCCCGCAGAGTCTCCGCCGCTCCTGCTTCAATAACATCGACGACGGTCCTGGTCGCTTCGTTGATTACTCTAATACTGTCAGAAATCTGTTCTGCGGCGGAACGGGATCTGTCCGCCAAAACCCTGACTTCGTCGGCAACTACGGAAAATCCCCGGCCGGCTTCTCCGGCACGAGCTGCTTCGATGGCAGCGTTTAATGCGAGCATATTTGTTCTGTCCGCTATATGAGTTATAACCTGAACAAAATCCACTATTTTCTGGGAACTGCTTTGCAGGGTGTTGACTGATACCAGGGCTTGTTTAATAACCGCCTCTATAGCCTCCATCTGCCGGGATGCCGCCATGGCGGCTTCGCTTCCCGCCCGGGCTGCTCTGGCTGTGGTTCCAGCATTGGCGGACACAGTAGTCACATTGGAAGCAATAATTTCCAGATTCATAGCCACTTTTTTAACACTGTCTGATGCATCATCTATCGTATCAGACTGTTTTTCGGCGCTGGAGGCAACGAGTTCAACCAGGGTGTTAAGATCCCGCGCTGTATTATCAGAATCTCCGGTGGACTTTTTAAGTCCCTCCCGCATCGAATTCATTTCATCGGCAACGGTGATTATCTGCTCAACTGTACTGCGCAGGCGTTCGGTCATGGTGTTAAAGGTGCTTATCAGCATCTCCAATTCCTCTATGCTGCTTGTTTTAAGGCGGCTGGTCTGCAAATTGCCTTCGGCTATTTCCTCAGCCGCGCCAATAACATCATTCAGCGGACGCGCTATGGTCCGGGCAATAAGGTTGACCGCCACAAACACTACTGCCAGCGAAACAGCCAACAGCAGCAGCGCCACCCAGAACATGGAATTAGCTGCGCCATCAATAACATCTTCAGGAACCATTATGCCAATTGACCACTTGTTGGCTGATACCGGGCTATAGAAAACATACCCTTCCACCCCGCCCATGGATGTTTTCATATACCCTGACTCTCCGGAAGCCATAGAATCGGTCAGGCTTTTATACACTCCTCCTTCGAGAGTTGCCATGTTTGAGTTCATAATCAAATCGGAATCGGGATGCATAACGACATTGCCGCTGTTATCAAGAATGAATGCGAAGGAGGCCTCCGCAGGAGTGAAACTGGATACTTCGTCCTTAACCACCGTCATTAATATATCTGCGCCCACCATGCCAACTACCTGGCCTTCTGAATTGAAAACCCTGGTGCCAACTGTGGAGACCAGTTTGCCGGCTTCGGCAGGAAAGTCGTCCTCTCCCATCGTCGGAGGAACCCAAACAGTTCCAGATGATGCCATAGTCATGTCATACCAGTCCTTGCCGACCGGCGTATAACCCTTTTCTTCAGGCTGCCAATCGTCGTCTTCGCTGGCCAGCATATAATTCACCGAACCTTGTGTGTACAGAAGTGCTATATCGGGGTCGGAATTCTTCAGCCGCTTGATTTCCGCCAGGCTTTTCTCGTAAAGATCACTGTCTGGTTCTTCGGAGTCCTGACTTAAAAAGTCAATAGATGCTGAACTTTGCGCTAGAACATCAACAATTTTCGATTTTTGCACTAACCATGTGTTTACATTTTCAGCTGAATTCTCAACCTTAGCCGTATATTTCATGATCATTTCTTGCTGCAGGCGCGTTTTGGCAACATAATAGCTGCCTGCACTCATGGCTGTCAGGGCAAAGATAACGACAATCCCTATGGGAATCAGGATTCTAATGCGGATGTTTCTAATGTGAGCCCCTCCATTCCGATTCTGATCCGATCACACCTTATATTCAGTAGCGGTCTACATAAGGTCTAATCGTACTTATAGCTGCGGTTAATCCACGATCATGTACATGTGCTTCACTAATCAAAATCCTATGCCCCGGGGAGCCGGACGCGAAATCCTGATTTTGAGAATGAACGATCAGGGTATGGTTTTGAGGCAGTGAGAGGGCAGGAGCCGCGCAGTTTAGTTAGCGAACCGGTGTATCTATTCATAGCCCCGCCCTTTACAGAAAACAGATTTCCAATACACAAGTATATTAATTATATAGTAATTGAATAATGGATTATACAGTCAATGAATTCCATATAATTTAGAAAATGGAACGCGTCGGATAAGAAGCGCTCAAAAAGAAACAACGGGAATCGAGGCCCCCTTTAATATATTAATTGCACCGGCATCCCCTTTTTAGTATCATTGCATGTGGAGGCGGATCGGTCCTGGTGGGCCGCCTGGACTTCAAATCCAGTTTGTGCGGCAGTGATCCTGTCGCAGGTGTGTTCGATTCGCACACGCCTCCGCCAAATATAACATTAAAAGCCCAATCCGATGGATTGGGCTTTTATCATTCGGTCATTTGTTAAGTTTTCTGAAATATTCGATAAAACTTGTGCAGAGAAGATTCCTATGTTATCATGAATTGCACAGAAACATAGGACAATTATCGCAACATGTGCAACATTAACGCAGAAGCTTCAACAAAACAATGCTTCCCGCCTATTTGCAGCAGCATTCACACCATTTTCCGCTAATGCCGTCATTATCTGAAAAGGAGTGAACAAATCTATGAAGAAAATGTCATTTACGCTTATCCTGTCGGTACTTCTGGTGTCAACCGTCACCTTCGGAGCCCTGGCTGAAACCGGGGACTATTGCGGGCCGGGCCCAGGTCTGGCTGCAGATCCCGGAAACGGCGGACTAATCGGAGAACGGGTTACAACCGTCCAGGCCAATCCAGCAACAAACCCGGACTTCGCTTCGCTGGTCGCAAAGGGCAGCAAGGTCAAGGAACTGTCATTCACCTGGCTGATGCATGATGAAGGCCAGAAGGACCTCACCATGAAGTGCATTCTTAAAGGCAATCTCTACAGAATTGAATACTTGTATAGCAAAGAACTTACTATAGTGGAAATCGGCAATGACAAAACCGATGTGGCCTGTCAGTACTGCCCGGCCACCATGACTGGATGGCTGCTGCCCGAAGAGGACATGGAAGGATATGATGCCCCGCGCCGGCGACTTTTTGGGCTTCGGCTGATGTGAGTACTGGCAAGTATGTTCGCGAGGAAACCATGGATGGCAAGAAGGCTTATGTATTTGATTACTATGATAAGGCCGACGAAGCAACCCGGGTGTGGATATGGGCGGATACCGGAATTCCCCTGAAGTTCAGCGGAAAAATCAATGGTAAAGAAGCGGCATATACTTTCACTAACGTCAAGGTGGGCGGGATTAGCGATTCCGTATTCAAGCTTCCAGCTGGCTTGACCTATAAAAATATATAGGCGTGAGAGAAATTAAACAAGCATAAAACTGCCATAATGGAATTAAGCGGGGAAGGCATAATTTGTTACCTGCAAGGGCAACAAAGCATATCTTCCTCGTTGTCAACAATGCTGTTTTTGGATATTAAATCCGGTCTTTTTCAGGTTCATCCTCGGAATCCAGCAAATCGAAATTCTTGGCTTCCTTGAAAGATTTGGCCGCCTTGCCCAGTTGTGAACCAATTTCCGGCAGTTTGCCGGGACCAAAAATAATTAAAACAATTACCATAATAATGGTAAGTTCCTGCCATCCAATATTAAACATAGCCCTGTTCCCCTTCAAATATATTATGTGCGATTTCATGATAGCATTAGCAGAATTGTTGCACAACCAAAAGAAGAATTTCGCATAGGCAGGGCTCCCCATCATATAAACACAAACAATCCGTTTCCATGCCTCTCGGCACAGAAACGGATTTGCTGTTTTTCAGGGCTATTCGTTCAGATCGAAAACTAAATGCTTATTCTCACTGTAACGGTCTTGGTAAGGTCGTCCCAGCTTACGGTGCCGCCCAGGGCTTCAGTCAAAAAGCGGGCTGGCAGGAAGATGTGGCCATCCTGCACCATAGGTTCAACATCCATCTGGATTTCCTGGCCATCAAAAGTCAATATTGTGCTGCCCACGCTGCATTTAGCTTCTTTGCCGTCAGTAGTGATGAAGGTAGCGGTATTGGTGGTTTCATCCCAGATGATATGCTGTTCGTCATCGGGAATGCCCAGGGCGAGACCCAGGAATCTCTGGGGAACAAATACCCGCGGTTCTATGGAGAACGGAGCGGTGTCCATTTCAAAGGATTCGCCATTTATGGTATAAGTGGTGGATCCAACCGTAAAGGTGCTTACCAGTTCGATTTTGGCCGTCGGTCCGGTCAGGGTGGAAGCCGGCTCGGCTTCGGTTGATGCAGGTCCCACGCTGGTGGTTGATGCAGGGCCTGTATAGGTGTTCGAACTCGAGGTATATTCATCAGTGGGAGCTGGCAGTGATGGAGTGGTGAAGCTCATTTCCTCACCATATACTGTACGGTTGTTGACAGTGGCAACTGCACGGTAATAGTAAGTGGTGCCGGGAGTCAAACCACTTATAGCAGCGCTCACATTGGTATCGGAATCTCCTCCGAACGAATTCGGGTCGGCATTGACCGTGCTTCCATACACACCAGAGCTGGTTCCATATTCGAAAGTCGCTAGCGTATCGTCATTATCTTGTGCGTTTACAAGGCCTTTAATGGTCGCTCCGGTGGCACTGATATTCGAAGCTGCGGTGGTAGTGACTTTGGGATCCAATTCATAGTTAACGTTGATCTGATAGAGGAGCCCGGCGGGACCATGCGTGCCAGAACCGTTATCACCGTTTTTCACTTCCACTGCGAGCACATTTTTCCCTGGCAAAATGTTAAGAGCGCAACCCACAGCGTGCGGCATATCAAAATTGATTCCGTTAGGCTCAAGACCCCTGGCAACCTCATTACCGTTTAAATATATTGTCTGGAAATTATCGGCATAACATAGCATACTAGCGTTAATGTTATATGCGTTATCGGGTATAGTAAAAGTGTTACGATACAGATAGAAAGAGTAATTATTGGGGCCACATAGTGCACCTTCATCTGCAATGCCAGGTGTTGCGATCCATTTTGCATTGCCAAATTGAGGGGCCCACGTACCTGCTAGCAGGCCGGTCTCGGTGGCATTTCCCCATCCGCTGTCATTGTAGTCCAGAGTGTTCCAGCCAGCGTAGGAATCAAGAACCGCAGCCCCTAAGTAGCCTTCTATATACACTAGTTTGTTTGAAGAGTCTGATGATATTGATTGATTGTGTCCTGATGGGGGTGGGCCAGCGCTGGCGCTGGCAGCAAACATGAGCACTAAAGACAATGCCAGCGCGATGATCTTTACTTTTTTCATTGCACATACTCCTCATAATTTATTCAGGTTATCAATGCTTGTGCATCATCTGCAACAAATGATCAATACATGCCTTGACTTGCTCAACAGGCATGTGGTCAACCAGTTCTTATACTAATCAGCAACGTCTTGGTTAACACCGATCGCGATATGTTATGTTTTTCCTCCACCTCCCCATGAGCTAATCAGCCTAATTTATTGTCTGTGTGGAAACAATTATACAGAGCAGGCGTCACCGTTCAGACACAAATCAGTCACCGGAAGACTTTTTAGAAAAAAGTAATTTCAATTTTCACAAAAGCTGTGACACAGAATTTCAAGGATTATCGATAGGAGCCCGGTTGTATGGAGGCTAAAGGGCCATGCAGGTATGCAAGGGGGACAGGGAAACCGTGCATAAATCTGAAGGTCGAAGTGATATCTATGTCTCCTTCAGCACCTCCCGCAGGCGCTTCTGGTCAATGACGTTTTCCTGGCGCCTGTTTCTGAGCCTGCCAATGATCTGAACAATGTCTTCGTAGCAGCAGGCGCTTTTTAGCTGGCAGGAGGCGCAGTCCCAGCATGAGGGCATTTCATCCCCCATAATATATTGAATCACCTGCCCGAAATCACTTTCCACCAGTTCATAGAAGCGCTGTACCCGGTTCGCGACGGTTTCATCTACCGGGCCAGCATTCGGGAACGCTGGTAATCTATCGGGATGTTTCCGCCCGGCTTTCCGGTTCAGGAAATCGCTAGTGGCGCAGAAGTGATCGATGTCCAGCCGGGAGCGAAGTTCATCTGCTGAAAAAGTAGATAACATAGTGGCAACATAACCCTGGTAATGATCACAGGCCGCATCATAATCGCCCAGCCGGTAACATACCAGTGATAGAATGGCCTGCAGGGAGTTCAGCCATTTATCCATGCCCAGCAGGCGGTGTCCGGCATAATCGCGCAAAAGGCAGAGATTTTCAGGCCGCTGCTGTCCCAGGTAATACTCCATGTCCACCCGCAGTTCCTGCAGTTCGCGGTCATCGGCCAGGTGGAGCCGGGACAAGTATTTCATGCGATTGATAGCATACTGGGTGAAGTCCATCTCTTTTTCATTGTAGTAGCATTCGGACAGACCGGGAACCACCAGCAGGTAGGCATTGAATCCCAGGAAGGAGACATCCCGGGCAAATAGTGAATATTCGCCCTGCTCTAACCAATCCAGCAGGAAACGCAGACGCTCCTTTTGTGTCCAGCCTCCAGTTGGCCGGTAAGGCTGGAATTGGTAGCTGGGCAGCCTTTGATACAAGGCTTCGGGAAACAGGCCGCTGCCATTGTTTAAAAACATGCGGAAATTGTTATAAGGGTCGACTGAATCGCGGCTTTTTGGAGACACAGGCGAAAAACGCCCGAATATGCCCCGGGCCAGGTCTTTGCCCTGGCAGAACTCGGTCAGGCATCTCTCCAGCGCAATTTCAAAGTTAGGGTCTGCTCCCAGGAAAAAGAAATTATGATCGAGGGGCTGGTAGTAAGCGATTATTCCAACCACCGGCAGACCCTGGCCCAGCGAACAGTCTTTGACGGTGATCTTCAGGTGGCTGTTTTTCTCCAGAAATTTTACCAGATTGTAAGATTCCGGAGCCTGCTTGCGGATGTAGTCTCGGGGAATGGTGGGCGGGGTCAATTCCCGAAAATATATCTGCCCGGCGGCGTAGCGCTCCATTATTTCAGATAAGCCCTGGACGATGGCCTCCTCAGCGGTATTGCCGGCGCACATGCCATTGCTGCCATAAACATGGCTGACCAGGAAATGCGGCAAATAGCACAAATCATCATTACGCAGATTATAAAAAGGCACGAAACATACGGAGCTGTCATGGGCCGCTAGAATTTTCCGGCCTGACTCCCACAGCTCATACAGGCTTAATGAAGGATCGTCTCCGGGATGCTTGCGAAAGGCATCCGGGAAGGAGGGGAGCTGGTTCCCGCTTAAAATGATTTCCATGGGCTCTTCCAGGAAAGGTTTCTCCGGGTCCATTTCCAGGTTATAAGCTTCCCCCTGGAACATGATCTGGTTCTGAATTCGCTCCATGAATTCTCCCAGGGCGCTGGCCAGGGCAAGGTCTTGAGAAGTGCCTTTGCCGTTGGTGCCGATGTTGCTCCCGCTTACAGTAATTCGGCAGGAATACAAGCGATCCATATTATTGTACCATGCAATATCCGTTGATATATCCAGCTTGGCCAGTATGGCACGGGCGGTCTCTATGGTGGCAAGCGGCAGCCGCTCTTTGACACTGAATGCGGCAGGCTGTTTCTTTTTGCCGGCAGGTTCCTGGCGATAGCCGCAGCCCGGAAACAGAAAAGATACCGTATGATCACGTTCGCCATACCAGGGATAACCGGAGCACATTCTGGGCTTGGGCTTATTCTCCAGATTCAGACGGCATTTTTTGCCGTCGACCAGGAATTCACAGGTCCAGTATTCTTCATGGGGCCAGTTCGGGGACAGGGCAATGCCAGGAGAGAGCAATTCTGCTTCTGCAGAAGTCAATGGGATGCCATGACGATGCAGAAATATCGCATCGCTCTCCAGCATGGTAAGACCCAGGGCCTCGTCTTTAATAGCCTGAAGCTTTATCTCGGCGCGGTTTTTTTTGACATACAGGGCAGAACAGCACTGTCCGCAGCACTTGCAAAGACTGGCCGGCGGATTCAGGTCTCTAAAATAAACTCTGGGCATTTACACCCTCCCATCGGTTTGCCGCACATTTTTATACAATTATTAACATGCCGGGTTTTCCCGCTATTTAGTAAACTTGAACTCCACGGCGTCTTTATGAAAGTCAGCTCCTTCCAATTTGCCGTAATCTGCTCCCATCAGCTTTATTTGTGCACCGTCGAAAAGGATTTTATCGGCGTCATGGTGAATCAGGGTTCCGTCCGGGGAAACCTGGACAAGACTTAGGCCACCGAACAGGTTCTTCATTTCCTTCATGTCAAGCTCACGGGCCTGGGGATCAAGGTCTTCAATTTTAACTCGGCTCATAAAAATCCCTCGCTTTTCAAGTCAGTTTGGTAAACTTGGTTACCCCCTGGGTCTTGGGAAAGCTTGCATCCCCAAAGGCGGCGGTGGTGCCGTCAAAGAGACCTTTGTCAGCATCATTTTGGCTGCTGATTCCGGCGAATGAAACCTGTGCGGTTCCGTCCGGGGAAACCCTGACCAGACCAAGCCCGCCGAACAGTTTCTTCATTTCCTTTATATCCAGTTCCCGGGCCTGTGGATCCAGGTCTTCAATTTTGACTCTGGGCATTATACTGTACCTCTCTTTCTTGATGATGGACGGTTATCCAATTTTGTACCGGGTTTTCAATTATGATAATCAGCAAAATGCCAGCATTTCCAAATGGGTTTTACCTGGAGGCAGAAGCCAGCCAATCAGCATAGAGTAAATCAACCGCCCGATCCTGGCAGACGGGATCGTTAAATATTTTTTCAATTTTAGCTTCGGCTGCCAGGGATTGCTTGAATTTAGAGACCAGCAGCGAAGTCTCCAGGTAGCTTTCATAGGATTCCAGGCTTAAGCCCGCATTTTTCAGCCATTTTTCGGTATCGCTGGCGGAGTAAAGCTGGTTCATGGTTCTCCAGGCGTTGGACGCTTTCTGTAATTCGTCATCACTCACCTTGATGCCCTTTTTCGCTGCTGCCGCAGCTGTAAACTCCCGGCGAGCCACATCGGACACCGCCGGACCCAGGCTTCCATTGCAGCGCAGGTAATCCAGCACCTGGTCTACAGTTACTTCCGGTTTAGCTGCTGTCTTTTTACTTTTAGGCATTGGGGCTCCTCCTTTCATGTCGGACAAAAAAGAACTGGCCAATATTTTCATAACCGGCAATTAATCAAGGGATCAACCGGTTAATCAAACGCTCTTCACCGGTAATTATCTCGGCCTGGCCCAGCAAACCTGGCCGCAAAAGCTGCCTCAGGCCGTTCGGAACGGAAGTGATTTCGGCCTGCACCAGGTAGCGCGGGCTGCCATCAGCAGCCTGCCCTCCGGGTATCAGCGCGATCCAGGTGACTCTGGCTTCAATGTTTCCATAATTCTGGGAAGGGTAAGCATCCAGCTGCGCGATTACCTGCATGCCCGGGCGAAGCGAACCCAGCTCGCCGGGGCCGGCACCCATTTGCATGATCAGCGGACCGCTTTCGACTATGCGTGCCAGGGGCTGTTTTTCGGCCATCATTATTCCGCTGCAAGCCTGGCTATCGGGTATGAAAAAGCCGCTGGATTGAGCTGCCAGCACTTCGCTTATTCCGTTACTGCCTGTATATTCAATCAATGGCTCTTCTGCTTCAACCCAGTCGCCGTCCCGAACCAAAACCCGGCTGACATAGCCGCTGCCGGGGCTGGACAGGCTGATGGCCGGACCGCTTCCTTTCAATGCAAATCGCGAGGTAACGGCCTGGGGCCAGGAAACGAAACTGGCTCCGGCCAGGGTGGCGACGATAATGATGAGGACTATATATAATGCCCGCCGGGCGGAATTTATTCCCCTGTTGTTCATGCGCTATCCTCCTCAAGCATTAAGCTGCTGGCTGGAAAGATAAAAATAGAGCCCCCGCGCGGCCATAAGCTCCTCGTGGCTGCCTTGCTCCGCGATTATTCCCTCATCCATTACGACGATGTGATCGGCATTGCGCACCGTGCTAAGGCGATGGGCGATGATAAAAGTGCTGCGGTCTTTTAATATGTTTTCCAGGCTGTTTTGAATAATGCGTTCAGATTCGCTATCCAGTGAACTGGTGGCTTCATCCAGAATGAGAACCCGGGGATTTCCCAGCAATGCCCGGGCAATTGCAATGCGCTGGCGCTGGCCGCCGGACATGCTCACACCCCGCTCTCCAATGGGGGTTTCGTATCCCAGTGGAAGCTCGGAAATAAAATCATGGGCACCGGCCAGCATGGAGGCTGATATAATCTGTTCAAAACGGACCTCCGGCTGGTGAAATGCGATGTTTTCCCTGATTGTTCCGTTAAAAAGCACACTGTCCTGGGGGACCACGCCTATCTGGCGCCGCAGTGAAGCTGCATTTACCTGGCGCAAATCATGGCCATCCACCAGGATGCGCCCGCTGTCGGGAATATAAAGCCTCAGCAGCAGGTTGGCCAGCGTGGTCTTGCCGCAACCGCTGCGTCCTACCAGGGCGACGGTCTGTCCGGGATAGACCTCCAGGCTGAGGTTCTGGATGATATTGCCTCCTTGTTTGTCATAACGGAAACATACTTTGTCGAAGCGTATGTGACCTTTTACGGGTGGAAGCCGCAAAGCCGACTCCGGATGCGGCTCTTCCAGCTCGGCATCTAAAACGTCATTCAAGCGCTCCATGGCAATGCGAACCTCCTGGAACTGGTCCCAGATGCTTACTATGCGCATTACTGGCCCCAGCACGCTGCCCAGTAATACCGAAAAAGCCATAAGCTGGCCCGTGGATAGCTCGCCAGCCATGACCAGCCGCGCACCCAGCCAGAGTACGAGCACGGAACTGAGGGTCTGGAGGAATCCAGCGGCAGAACTGGCGCCGAGGTTTATGGAGGCGGCTTTTACCTGAAGCCGGGCAGCTTCGTTAAGTTTTTCCTCCAGGCGCCAGCGCACAATTTGTTCGGCAGCCAGGGCTTTGATGGTGGACATGGCCGAGACCGCCTCCACGGTGTGGGCCTGCACCTCAACCCCGGCCTGAAAAGCCTGCCGGCTGTTCTTTTTCATCAGGGGAACAAATACTAATACCGCCAGGGCGAAGAGGGGAATGAAAGCGGCAGTCAAGGCAGCCAACTTGACACTGTAAATGAACATCAGCATCAGGTAGACGATTACCGTCATGCTGTCCAGTACCGCTGACAGGCTGGTGGTGGTTAGCATTTCGCGGATCTTCTGGTTTTCGTTGACTCGGCTGATGATGTCTCCTACGCGCCGGCGGGTGAAAAAGGCCAGCGGCAGGCCCAGGACATGGCGATAAAAGTCCAGAACCATCGAAATATCAATGCGGCTGGAAGTATGGCTGATCATATACTGCCGGATGGCCTGGGTGGCCAGGTTGAAAACGGCTACAATGAGCATGGCCGCCAGGAGAGTATTGAGCAAATCCATACTCTTAATTACCAGCACCTGATCGACTATGGCCTGGGTAAATAGCGGACCGGCCAGACCGAACATCTGAATGAACAGCGATGCAATAAAAATCTCCGTCAGAATGGCCCGGTAAGGTTTCATATAGGGCAGAAAACGGCTCCAGGTGCTCGGGCTTTCCACAGGCTGCTTGAGCTTCGCGCCTGGCCTGATAAGCAATAGATGGCCGGTCCAGCCCCGGGCAAATTCTTCCGGTGAATAATGAATCATGCCCCGGGCAGGATCGGCAACCGTTATCTTATCCCCGCTCACTTGGTAAATCACAATAAAATGATTACCTTCCCAGTGAGCAATGGCCGGATATTGCTGATTGAAAAGATCTGGCAGGCTGCAGCTAAAACCGCGAGTACTGAACCCCAGGCTTTCGGCAGCTTCCGCCAGGCTATACAGGCTGGCGCCGTCGACATTCACATTGGCCAGGTCACGCAGCCGGTTCATGCTCAGTTTCAGGCCATAATAGCGGGTCACCATCGCCAGACTGGCCGCACCGCAATCTGCGATGCTTTGCTGCAATATGACCGGGAGGCGCAGGGGTTTGTGAAATCGGTACCGGGGAGCGCCAGACCCTTCGTCTTCCTTGTGACAGGATTCAATATCCTCAATCCATGCATCAGCATTCTCGGATTCTTCAGACGGCCCGGCTGGTATAGCAGGCGTTAAATCGCTATAACCTGCTGATACAATTAGTATGGCCTCTTTTATCCGGGGATAACTGTTGATAAGTTCATCGAAGTCGTTTTTAGCCAACCGGAAAACGGTTAATTCGCTGGCGGCTCGAATCGTGGCTGCCCTGGGATAACCAGCCAGCAGGGCCAGCTCGCCGAAAAAGCCGCCTTCTCCCAGCCGGGAAAGCACCCGGTCGCCGCTGCGTTTTTTTAATACATCGGCACTGCCGGAGCGAATAATATAAAAGGAATCTCCTGGCTCGCCTTCCCGGACCACATCCTGCCCGGGAACAAAGGTATGTATACTGAAGCGGTCCAGGAAAGAACGAAGTTCATCGGCGTTCATAGGAGACAGTACGGTGGATTTTTTGAGGAAAGCCTGCATGCCCTTGTGAGATAGATAGTCTTCAAAATAACGCTCTAATTCAGGACGGTTTTCAAGAAGCTTCCGGATTTGGGAAAGGTGGAGTTTCAGTACTTTTAAATTCGATGCCGCACGAATGGTATAAAAATACGCAGGTTCGCCGAGCAGGGCCTCTTCGCCAAAATAGTCGCCAGCTTCTAAACCGCCAAGATTCAGTTCCTGACCTTCGGAGCTTTTGCCCAGCACACGGGCCCGGCCCTCAGTGACAACAAATACGCCGTTTGCATCTGTGCCAGCCGAACACACTACCTGGCCCAGGCGATAGTTCAGGCTTTCGCTATCCTGCCATAGTTGTTCCCGCTCTTCATCAGACAATATGTCGAGAATGGAAGCGGAACCGCTTTCCCGCATCTCATTAGCCATAGCTCGCCTCCTGTGAAGGGAGTCTATATAAGTTCCCAGAGAGGAATCTCCACGCTTGCCTGCCGGCACTGCTGCTCAAACCAATCCCTGTATAATATGTTCCTGATTGCATCAGTACACGCCTCATCCAAGCAAGCTGGATTTTGTTTTTCAATTTTGATTAGCTGGCAGCCCTGCCTGTTCCGGAACGGACCGACTACTTCTCCGGCCGGGGCGCCAAATACTAATGCTTCGATTTCAGGGTCCAGGGCCTGGCGGTGCACGTTTCCAAAATACCCGCCGGCCAGGCGAGTACTGTCATCCAGGGAGTACTCCCTGGCCAGGCTATTGAAATCAGCGTTTTCTTCACGAATCTGCTGCAGCAGCTCCAAGGCTTCTCCTTCTTCGGCCAGTTGCATAACTGATATGCTGGCAGTATCGTAGCTTATACGGTTTTCATTAAAATATTTTTCGACCCTGTCAACCGGAATTGCTGAACGTATTTTGGCTGCGGTTGCCACGGCTTCTACCATCTGCTCCAGGTCGTCCTGCCTGATATGAAGGCTTTTCATCCATTGGAAAGTAGCCTCGGCCTGAAGCAATCCCCGGCTTTCCCGGAAAGCATCTATGGCTTGCTGAAGCTCTTCATCCGAAATAGAAATGCCCATTTCCCGAGCGGCCTGCAGAATTATCAGCTGCTCAACCCTTTGCTGAACGGCAGTAAATGAATTCGTCAGCCGGGCCAGCCGCAGGATCTCATCAAGGCAACTGACTTCTCCATTTACTTTCAAGGCGCTGATTGTGGAAAGATTCATATGGCGGATTCCCCCTTCGGTTGAATAATGCGGCTGGGTAGAGTGTTGGAATGCATTAGTAAAATGGACAGATCAACGAATAAGGTGGTTGCCTTCAGTTTAACCGCTGGGCCGGGAGACTTCAAGAAGATGGCGTAATTGGGACAACTTGCACACAAGGCTGTAAGCAGAGGATTTAGAACGAAATAAGGCCGTTTTTATAAAGATACCAGCCCAGACCGGCTACCCCCATTAATCCGATTAGCAATATACAGACAATAAGAGTGACCAGGAGCCAGGGTTTCTTTTGGAATACGGAGACCTCCTCTTCCAGGCCTGCTGAGATGATTTTCACGGCGTGAACCGTGCTGTCTATAGGCCGTTGAGGCCATTTATAGGGGGGGTATAGAGCCTGCAGGCCAGTCAAACCCTGGGGAAGCCAGCGATTCCGGTGAACGGGATCGGCTGCGCCAGGAGACGAAGAATCGGTTGAAACCGGAAGAGCCAGAATATCTGACCGGGCCCAGGCATTTCCGGCACTTATCTTGGAATCCGCTTGCTGCAAATCCAGCTGAAAGCTTTCGATACTTTGATAGCGCTGGTTGTACATCGGGGCCAGGGCTTTAATCATTATGCTTTTGTAGTCATGAGGAATTAAGGTGCTATTAAGGATCAGCGCCGGAATCTCATCTTCAACCACCCGGTCGGTGGCAATGGGCAGGATCTGGCCGCTCACCATTCGGTAAATCGTGGCGGCAGCGGCATACAAATCGGTCCACGGACCTTGCTTGCCCCGGGTGGTGTATTGCTCAAACGGCGTATAGCCCTGTTTTAGAATGACCGAAAGGCTGTGGCTCTGTTCGCCCAGGGAAACGCGGGCGGCGCCCAGATCCAGAACCTTAATCTGGCTGTTGTCACAAATATATATGTTGTCAGGGCTGATATCACGGTGAATAAGCCCGGTCTCGTGCATAGCCTTGAGCGTGTCCAGGACCGGATTCATTATGCTCATAGCCTCATCCCAGCTCACCTGGTCGCCGCGTTTTTTCACCCACTCTCGGACGGTTTGTCCTTCGAGGTACTGCATGATCATATAAGCGGTGTTGTTTTCCTGGAAATAATTGTACACGCTGACAATGCCCGGATGATGGTTGAAGTTAGCCAGGTTGCGGGCTTCTTCAATATATCTCTCCAGGCCGTAGTTATAGAACTCGTTTTTTTGTCCCCCGTATAGCTGAATCGAACCGGTGGTAGTCTCCCGGCCACAGTAGCCCTGTGGAAAGTATTCCTTAAGGGCGACCTTCTGGTTCAGGTGCATGTCGAGCGCCAGGTAGGTTATGCCGAAACCACCATGACCCAGAACTTTTTCGGTGCGGTATTGTCCGTTATGCAGCAGTGTACGGGGCTTGAGATAGTAAGAATCCTTTTGGGCTAAATCGTTAGCAGTCAAGCGATCACCTCGCCTTTTCAGTGAACAAACGACGCTGTTCAAAGTTATAATCAGCGCCTTGATAGTAATTATACTAATTCCAACTGAGACATATAAGCCCCTGGGAATTTAAATTTTAATAACTTAATCGGGAATAGTCCCGGAAAAGGCTGATATATTCGGCTTTTCGGCCAATTGCGGCTAATTTGTATTTTAGAAAAATTTCGACAAAACTTTAGCGTAGAATATATGGGCGAGGTGAAAAATATGATCATGCATAGTTTTCTGTTTCTACCGGCGGCCTGGAGCGCTGAGGCGTTTTATTGCCAGGACTCAACAGTATAATGCCGCACAGTATAGTATATAATAACCGCCAGATCAATTTCGAGATTGTCTACCGGAATCGAAAGAACCTGTCAATCATCGTAGAGCCTGATGGCAATGTACGGGTGGCTGCGCCGGCCCAAATGAAAGCTGCCGCTATAATGGAAGCCATGGAGCGCAATGCAGGATGGATAGACCGCAAGCTTCAATTAGTAGAGGAGAGCCTGGCTGGTTTAAGCCCGCGGTTTTTTGCCAGCGGGGAAAAGCTGGTGTTCAGAGGGCGCAGCTATCCATGCTTGTTCGAGCTGAATGATCGCCTGGCAACTGTTAATATTAAAATGGATGGCGATTTGATTACGATTCGCAGCCCTTTTCAGGATCGGGACATGCTCAAAAACGCTCTAGAATCCTGGTATACGGCCCAGGCCAAATTAGTGCTGCCGGAACGAGTGGAACATTACGAGCAGCTTCTGAATGTCCGGGCTAACGGAATACGCATTAAAAACCATCAAAAGCGCTGGGGCAGCTGCAGCAATAAAGGCAATCTGAATTTCAACTGGCGCCTGATATTAACACCTGATGAGATAATCGACTACCTGGTTGTCCATGAAATGTGCCACCTCAAATATATGAACCATTCACAGGATTTCTGGTCGCTGATGAAGGTTGTAATGCCAGACTACGCAGAGCGCCGCGCCTGGCTTAAAACTCATACCGGGCGGCTTTATGCCCACCTGGATTATCTTGAAAGCTGAAGCCCGGGTGCCAATAGCTTCGATTCATGAGTGTAATATGCAGTTATAACAGGGTTTGGAAGGCAAATAAATAAAATAATCCCGAAAAACTGGCAATTTGGCATTTGATATTGATATAATTCATATCAGCAGGCAGATTTGTTATTATCAAACCGCCTGTTCAGCTCGAAGCCAGGGTTTTAAATATTTTCAATGGGAGGTACATTAATGCTTCGATTACATCGTTTCAAAGGTATGGTTATACTGCAGCTGCTGATCGCATTGTGCATGATCCTTTCTGCGGTTCCGGTTATGGCGGCGGGCTCGCCAGCCTTGAATTGGACCTGGTCGGCATTTGGGGCGTCTTTCATGGAAAGCACCGATAATACAGGGCTCATGCTCAATCCGGACAACTATGTCACTGTGACCCTGGTTGACGGAGGAACGAAAACTTTCGCTCTGACTGACGGGACAGAAATGACTTCAGGAACTCATTACAAACTGGAAGGTGAGCTGCCGTCCGGAGTGGTTCTGCACGTGCTCAAGGTTGACAATACGCATTTGAAAATTTATCTGAGCGGAAATGCAGCCAAACACAACCGTTCTGACAATGTGGATGATTTGAAGGTCACCATTCTCGCCAAGGCATTTAGTGACAGTAATGTTGGGACGGTTCAGAATCTCCAGTCGGCGGCGCTGGGTATTCAATTCTACGACAGCGTCCTGGTTTTCAATCCCAATCCCATGACGTTCAATGAAGCCGCCAGCAACGATGGCAGTATTCTGGCCACCGATGTGTTAAGCGTTACCATCAACGGCAGCGATCAATTTATCGAAGAAGAATTTATTGAAGGCGAGCATTTCAGCTGTCATCATGTTCCGGCCGGGCTGGTGGTAAAAGTGGAACGGATCAACAACACCCGCCTTGATGTAAGCCTGGAGGGAAATGCTGCCAAGCATGATCCAGCAGACAACGACGAAATTGAGATTAGCTTTGCCGATGCGGCCTTTGTAAGCGGCAGCGCTGACGGCATTGCGATTGCAGGCTCCCCGCTTGTCAACGTGGTTTTCACCAATCCCAGCACCCTCAGCTGGTCTTCGCTGGAATTTGTGGAATCGGCCCTGAACGATGGGTCCATTGACACGGTGCTGGTCGCCACATTGACCGGAGACGAACCGGACAGCTTCACCGGCCCCAATGCGGTAATGGCCGCTGATCTCTATAAGGCCGAGAACATTCCAGCTGGCTTGACCATCCAGGTGTACAAATCCAGCGCCTCACGAGCGGAAATCCGTCTATTAGGCAAGGCAAGCGAACATCTGGTGGCAAACAGCATAAGCAACCTGCGAATTTCATTTAAGAATGCAGCTTTTGAAGGTGGCGACGCCGGGGCTATCGCTGGAACCACCCATGCAGATATTAAGGTGACTTTTGCAGATCCCGCTGACGAGCCGGTGATAGAACCTCCCGCAGATGAAGGGCTTCCGCCGATAGTATCTACTTTCAAGCTGGGCAGGGCTTCATATCAGGTAAATGGTGAAAGCTACAACATGGATGCTGCACCCTATGCCGAAAGTGAGCGGACATTTGTACCGGTGCGCTACCTGGGCTATGCGATTGGCCTGGCTGAAGATGACATTGTCTGGGACGAAGTAACCCGGAGAGCCTTCATGACTCAGGGTGAGACTACTATTTATTTAGAGCTTGGCAGCAACAAGCTGGTTGTTAATGGAGTGGAACAGCTGATGGATGTGCAGCCGCAGGCAGTTGGAACCAGGGTGTATCTCCCGGCCCGCTGGGTAGCGGAAGCATTCGGGTGCAAAGCTGAATGGGTGCAGGAAACCCAGACGGCGATCATTACTCGCCAGTAGCTTTACAGGCTTAAATATGTTGACGAAGTCAGACCGATGAGAAAACGCGAAGGTCGCGTTATGAGCAAAGGCCGCGATTGAGGCGTACTTGACGTACGTTGATTGAGCGGTCTTTGTGATATGACGATGAGATTCGCTTTTGTCATCGGTCTGAAGGGGCGAACAATCCGTTCGCCCCTTTTCGATCGTAGTCTGATTGTCTGGGTTTGGCGAAATGATAAAAGAAGCGAGAATAATAAAGCCCTCTCCAGAGTGGTTAGAAATGATGCATATCGAGGAATGAGTAAACCCCAGGCATGAGGCGTACTGAATCGTACGTTGATTGTCCGGGTTTGGCGAAATGATAAAAGACTGTGGCGAAAATAATAAAGCCCTCTCCAGAGTGGTTAGAAATGATGCATATCGAGGAATGAGTAAACCCCAGGCATGAGGCGTACTGAATCGTACGTTGATTGTCTGGGGTTTGCGAAATGACAAAGATAGGCGCATTTCTAACCGCTCTGGGGATTATCGTTTGTGCTCGGTGAACGTCCGTACAATTATGTATAACTGCATGGGAAAGGTTATGGTGGCAATTGGCGGATCCCCAATCTTCATGGCATAACCTCTCTGGTTGCCCATATTGACTTCCTTGGCCTTCCCCAAATCATACCAGGGAATAAGAAGCGCTCTGCGGGTAAACCAGCTGCTTAGATACAAGCCATCTTCGGTGGCTCCTATACTAATCGATTTGTTAAAAAAGGTTGGACCGACCATCAGTGACTGAGATTTCAACATCCTGCCACTCAAAGACTCGGATTTCAATTGCTCGTCGGTTGGTTTTTCATAGGCGCGATAATGAATGGTAAGGACGTCCCAGCCACTGGCCTTGGTTAGATGCTGGGCATAGAGGTAATATGTAGCAAGAACCACGAAAAATATCAGAGTGGAAATTATCAGAAAATTAAAAAAATATAACATATAAGATCCCCCTTCCACGCTTTTACTAAACAAATGATAGCAAAGGCAAGACCGCCTTGTCAAAGGACAGGCCGCTGATTTGAGTGGCGGCACTGGATAAATAACGCGTAAAACTGCCAGGATGCTACATTAATTTACACGCTGTTGCGACAGGAGAGAATCACAAAGACGGCTGAAAGCGTTTTGTTCCCACATCTTCGCCCTTGATTATTTGATAAAAATAATCGGGAGCCATGCTCCCGATTTGTCAGTATTATGCAATTATTGTCGCAGCTTATTTTTTGTAATCCAGGGCGGCTTTAACCAGCCCGAGGAACAGGGGATGCGGCTTGTTGGGCCGTGATTTGAATTCGGGATGGAATTGGCAGCCCACAAACCATGGATGCCCTGGGATTTCCACCATTTCCACCAGTCGGCCATCCGGAGAAAGCCCGGAAATAAGCATACCGTTAGCCAAAATGGCTTCGCGGTAGTCGTTGTTTATCTCGTATCGATGGCGGTGGCGTTCGGTAATGGAATCCTGTGCATACTGCTTCTGTGAGACTGAGCCTGACTGGAGATCACAGCGGTAACTGCCCAGGCGCATGGTGCCGCCCTTATTTTCAACCCCTTCCTGGTCGGGCATAAGATGCACTACCGGGTGAGGGCAGGCCTGATCGAATTCAGCACTGTTAGCCTTTTCAAATCCGCAGACATTGCGGGCAAATTCTATCACCGCACACTGCATGCCCAGGCATATGCCCAGGTAGGGAATATTGTTTTCGCGAGCGTACCTGGCGGTGGCTATCTTGCCTTCGATACCGCGCTCTCCGAAGCCACCGGGAATCAGGATGCCGTCTATGCAGTTCATTTCGCTGAGTACGCCTTCGGCGGATGCTTCTTCCACTTCTTCGGCATTGATATATTCGATTTTGACGTCGCAGTTGTACTGGAAACCGGCGTGTTTAAGGGATTCGGCAATAGAAATATAGGCATCGGGCAGGCTTACATATTTGCCCACCAACCCGATTTTTACCTGGCGGTCCAGGTTCTTGGCCATCTTAACCATCTCTTCCCAATCACCGAGTTCGCTGTCCCGGCAATTCAGGTTAAGCCTCTTGATAACCTGCAAATCCAGCCCTTCGCGGGCCAGCATCAACGGTACCTCGTAGATGGTTTGGGCATCCAGAACCTGTATGACTGCTTCCTTGTCCACATCGCAAAACAGGGCCAGCTTGGCCTTCATCTCTTCGGAAATGTCCTTTTCAGTGCGGCACACCAGTACATCGGGCTGAATGCCGATGCTGCGCAGCTCTTTTACACTGTGCTGGCTGGGTTTGGTTTTCATTTCACCGGCGGCTTTGATGTAGGGGATGAGGGTTACGTGGATGTAGAGGACCCGGTCTTTGCCGAGGTCGAATTTCAACTGGCGGATGGCTTCCAGGAAGGGCAGAGATTCGATATCCCCGACGGTGCCTCCTATTTCGGTTATGACTACGTCAGGTTTGTTGCCAGCCTGGCAGGCATTTTCGATTGCCTGGACCCGGTCTTTAATTTCGTTGGTTATATGGGGTATGACCTGGACGGTCTGGCCTAGATAGTCCCCGCGGCGCTCCTTGTCCAAAACTGCCTGGTATATTCGGCCAGTGGTAACATTGGAGTAGCGGGTGAGGTCTTCATCCACGAAGCGTTCGTAGTGACCCAGGTCGAGATCGGTTTCTGCCCCATCGTGAGTTACAAAAACCTCTCCATGCTGGTAAGGGCTCATCGTGCCTGGATCTACATTGATATACGGGTCAAATTTTTGCAGCGACACCTTGAGCCCGCGGCTTTTCAGCAGCCGGCCCAGGGATGCGGCGGTAATCCCCTTGCCGAGGGAAGAGACTACGCCGCCGGTTACGAAAATGTATTTTGTCACCTGTTCCGTTCCTCTCTTTCTTTCTGCTCGTTCAGGCATCGAGCATTATATCGCACAAATATGTAAACCGGTCTTTTTTGCCAGCATCACTGGCTGGATTAATCCGGTGTGATCCCGGGCAAAGCATAGTGTTTTCATCACTCAACAGGCTAAATATTCTAGAACCACCATCTGGGAGTCCTCTGGAAGCTCTGAGGATTTGATGTCCAAATAAGGCACTTTTATATATTTATCGAATAGGCTGGAGAATTCTTCAAGCATCCCGAGATCAAATTTGCAATGGGAGGTTTTGTAATGCATCGGTATAATAAAGCGTGGATTTAGAAGCTGCGAGATTTGATACGCTTCGCCAGCGCTTATAGTATACAAACCGCCGACCGGAATTAGCAGGATATCCACTGGCACCAGCTTCTTTATTAAGTCAGCGTCAGGGATATGGCCAAGATCGCTCAAATGAACCAGGTTCAGACCTTCGGCTTCAATACGGTAGATGGTTATGGCTCCGCGGGAAGTTCCCTGGTTCTTATCATGGAAAGCGGGAAAACCCTGGATCTGAATATCATCGAGATCAAAAGCCCCGTTTCCCTTGACAATACGCGGCTGGCCGCCGATATGGCGTACTGCGTTATGATCTCTATGGTCATGGCTTACAGTGACAATGTCGGCAGACAAATTGAGAATCGGATAGCCCGTGTAGTCTTCATAGGGATCGGTAATGATTTTCCGCTGGCCGGTTTCGATCATAAATGAAGCATGGCCTATCCAGGTGATTCTCATTTCTTTGCCTCTTCCTTTCGAGCTCGGGTCACCTTATTGATATCAATCCACCATTTGTCATCACCCTGGTAAACCAGCCGGTTGTCCAGGTTCAGACGGGTGTAGATGGAGTTGAGAGTGGTGGGGTCATCCTTTTTTTGCATTTTGTGGGCAATAGTAGTAACCAGTTCCATGTATTCAACAGCTTCCTGCTTTTCCATGATAATCTCGATTGCCCATTCAACTTCGCTCTTTTTTGACATGTGCATACCTCCTTTTACATGTGATCGGGAGCTTCCACTCCCAGCGCCGTCAGCGCGTTCTTGATGGTTATACGCACCAGCTCCACCAGAAGCAGGCGGGCGTTCTGCAAAGACTCATCATCATTAAGAACCCTGTGATGATTGTAAAAACTATGAAATATAGTAGCCAGATCCATTGCATAGCGGGCAATTCGATGTGGCGCAAGGGTGCGCGCCGCAATGGCAATTTCCTCTGGAAAATCGGCGATCTTTCTTAAAAGCTCTTTTTCCGCGCTGCCCAGCACTGAATAATCTAATTGTTCAGGCTTAATCAGCTTGACTCCGGCTGCGGCTGCCTGCCGGTGAATGCTCATGATTCGGGCATGGGCGTACTGTACATAGTAAACCGGATTTTCCAGGCTCTTCTGACGGGCCAGCTGAAGATCAAAATCCAGGCCGCTGTCTGAACTGCGCATTACAAAACTAAAACGTGCAGCGTCGCGGCCAACCTCCTCGATTAATTCGTCAAGTGCTACAGTGGTGCCGGTCCGTTTGGACATTTTTATCAGTTGCGTGCCCCTGAACAAACGCACCAGTTGCATTAATATTATATCAAGATTATCCGGGTCGTATCCCATGGCTTTCAGGGCAGATTTCATTCGGGCTACATGGCCGTGATGATCCGCGCCCCAGATGTTGATAACCCGGTCAAAGCCGCGTTCAAACTTGTCGACGTGATAGGCTATGTCTGCGGCAAAATAAGTGGGGACTCCGTTGGCCCTGACCACAACTTCGTCTTTTTCGACGTCGCTTTCATTGCCGGCCCGGAACCACAGAGCGCCATCCTCTTCATAAAGATAGCCTTTGGCGCGCAGGGCATTCAGTACAGCCGCAACCTGGCCGGATTCATGCAGACTGCGCTCGCTGAACCAGACATCGTAAAAGACACCAAAATCAGCAAGGGTCTTTAGCATGTAATCGGATTTTTCTTCCAGAGCATAGTCGACCAGCCGGCGGCGGCGTTCTTCAGAATCAAGCTCTACCAGATTGTCGCGATGCAATCCGATGAAACGCTGTACGGTATCGGCTACATCTTTGCCGGCATATCCATTTTCAGGAAAGGAAATCGAATGCCCCAGCAGCTGCAAATATCGTGCTTCCAGGGAGGCAGCGAAAATATCGATCTGATTGCCAGCGTCATTTATATAGAATTCCCGGCTGACTTCATATCCATCCATAATAAGGATATTGGCCAGGCTGTCGCCCAGGGCACCGCCGCGGGCATTGCCAATATGCAGGTTGCCGGTGGGATTGGCGCTGACGAACTCCACCTGGATGCGTTTTCGTTTGGAGGGATTGCATCCATACATTGCGTCCATTTGAGTAACCAGAGACGGCACTTGTGCCAGCCAGACGTCGTCCATGAAAAAATTAATAAACCCGGCCCCGGCTACCTCCACGTTTTCCACCGCGGTCACTGATGAAACATCTATGCGGGCAGCGATTTCCTCGGCGATTTTTCGAGGAGCCATACGAGCCTGCCGGGCCAGGAGCATGGCAACATTGCATGCAAAATCTCCGTGACCTTCATCTCGAGGGGTTTCAATGGCGAACTCTGGCAGATCGGAATAATTAAAGGCCTGCTCGCTGCGGCATTGCTCCGCAGCTTTGGTAACCAGGTCTTCCAGCTGAAATCGAATTCGTTCCACCAGGTTTGACTCAGCAGGTATTTGGGTATAATCCAGCTCGCTGTTTTTAATATTCGATCACTCCTCAGGCTAATCCTTACGCCCGGTTTCCTTAAATTCAGATGGAAACCAGCCTGCAAAAAATGCGGTATAATCATTACCGGTTTGTTTGTTTACAATTACCAGGAAGTCTTTAGTAGTAGCGTGTTTGTGACTATAGGTTTTTACATATTGCTTGAGCACCTTGAATATCATGTCCTGGCCAATCTGTTTTTCCAGTGCGAACCAGAATTCATCAGGTCCGGAATATCCAGTTAACTGGTATTCCTGGCTGGCGCACAGCTCCTGCCAGTATTTCCCATAGTCGTCGGTGCGCGGTAAAATGCCGCGATAAGTTGTATCGAGATTCAGTTTGTTTTCCATATACTGGTAAGCGCACCAGCTGCTAAGGCCTTCATCAAGCCAGGGTTCTTTCAGCTGGTCGTTGCCGACCAATTCGCCCCACCACTGGTGGGCGATCTCCTGGGCCAGAATGTAGATTTGCCGCTCGCTTTCATAACCGCTTCCCGTAAAATCTGATTGCAGCAGTATCAAGCCCGAGTATTCCATGCCGTGCAAACCTTTTAGCGGTCCGGCAAGCATAACCAGTTCGGGATACGGGTATTTACCGAAGGCATCCTCATAAAAACTGATAATATCACAAGCAGCAGACAAAAACATGGGGGAATTTGCACTTTTCGAAGATGGAAAATTGCTGACAACCCTGTAACCATTTTGAGACCTTTCTGACTGATCATAATCATACACCAGAAAAAAGCAAAAATCACGAATGGAATTGGCTTCCAGTACCGTGACTTCGTGGCCGTCCTGGGCTGCCTGGCGCCCTGCATTAATAGTATTTGACACCAGGTTCAGGTTGTCGGGATAGATTATGCTAACTTCATAGTCGGCAGCATTAATACAAAAGGGCTGCCCGTAAAGCTTGCCGGCGTACGACGGTTGGACAAACTCCTTATCAACCAGGATGGGATAGCACTCTGAAAAAAACCATTCCGTATAGTAACGCCCAAAGCGGTATTTGACCAGGGGAACCGGTATTTCCCATTCTGTTTCAACAATAATGCTTGCGTCAATGGGAACCGGCGATGGCAGGCTGACAACTGCATTGATGCCGTCTATTCTGGTTTCGCAAGAAGCGCCGTTGACTCGTACTTGTGTAAGCTTCATACCCGAAGGTATAAATCCGGAATAATACGCATCAAAGGAGGCGGGGCTGGTGTTCTGGTCAGCCATGATTTGTGGATAAAGCAGCAGCTGCAGAGTCTTGAGCGGCTGGCCGGCGGTGTTTATCGTAGCAATTATTGAGCTCCCGTAGAGCTTGTTATCACGAGCGTCAACCTTGAGTTTCATTCGGTAAAAGGTTTTTCCGGGCATAGGAAATTCCTGGACGGCACTTGCTTCATCTTTATGGAAAATGGTGTTAACCAGGGAGTCGATAATATTGTTCTGTCCACCCAGAAAGAGAAACGAACCCAGCGCAACTCCCAGCACTGTTAAAAGCAGAAATATTTTTCGAAGCAACAGCCAGCACCTCCATGTGTGAGGAGAAAAGAACAAGCGACTATGACCCGGCACAACAGAACGAGCTTGGGCCAGGTGCCCTGCCGGCTAATAAAATACGCCCTGCCAGGCTTTCAATAATCAGTATTATACCACCTGGCAAAGCGAAAATATGGTCTATGCAGTTATTAATACACAATAATATCGTCGCGATAGTCTTTCTGCAGATCCGCGCGCAGGAAATCCAGAAAGCTTACCAGCAGGGTGGCCGATTCTGCCCGGGTCAGCTCCTGGTTAGGATTGATGCGGCCATAATCGTCACCGCTGAGCAGACCGATTTCGTTGGCGACATAGGTGCTGTCATAGGCCCACACTGGGATATCTTCCGCGTCAGCGAAAACGCCGTTAAGGCTGTATCCGGGATTAGGCGCCAGGCTTTCAAAACCCAGAGCGCGAATGATGATGGTGATGGCTTCCGCCCGGGTCATGGAAGCATCGGGCATGAACCGGGTCGAAGTAACCCCGCTGACAATACCTTTAGTGACCGCATCTTTGATATAGGTATAGGAAGGGTCGGTGGTGTCTAAATCCGTAAACGGCGATACTTCGGCAGTGGTTTTTTTGCGGCTGCTCTTTTTCGCACTGAGCGGATCAACCCTGATATCACAAGCTTTGACCACGGCAACGACAAATTCCTTGCGAGTCGCCAGGGTATCCGGAGCAAAGAACTGGGTCTGGTCATCATATACATCCAGCGAATACAGCTGGTTAATAGCGTCTTCCGCCCAGTGACCGGCAGTATCGCGGAACTTGGGAACCATCAGGCGTTCCACCAGCGGCATGCAGCTGCTGGCCAGTTCGCCAGTTCCCCGGTTGCGGCCTGTGCCAACCGTGCCTTCGTTAATATTCGGCAAATCGTAAGTGTACTTGGAAAACATATCCTGGTCAGTAATTTTAGCCCATCCCCCGGAAAAGCTGGATAGATGAGCATCATTGCCCTGGTAGCGCAGGCTCTTTATCTGGCTGTCAGATACTTCGAAATCGACGCTGCCTTCCCAGGCTGGTGTTGATGCATAATCATCGCCGGTGCCGATTATGCCTGCATATGACTTAAGGTAATAATTCAGAATCTGGGTGTCGGTGCTGCCCCAGAAGTTTTCGTAACCCACTGTACCTCCGGAAAGATCCACGATGAGTTTTCCTTCTTCGCCATTGATCGAATAGTATTTTCGGCAGGTCAAGGTTCCGTTGTAATAGTCAGATGCAGGCTGGTTGTCGATGATGTCGGACTTGGAAAACTGGCAGTCTTCGAGCTTGAATTGCTGCTCGCCGACAGTTATGGTTTCTTTGTAGGATGTCAGTTCAACATCGGCGATAGTCTGGTTCTTGCTGTCTTTTTTATCGTAAGTTACAGTGTAGCTCATTTTGCGGGAAAATTTGCCGTCGATTTCCGGATCAGCCGGGGCCAGATCAAAAGTGTACTTGATTGTCTTCTCGGTTTCTTTCTCCTTTTCAGTCACTTTCACGGTTCCAATAAATTTGACCGGCTCACCAGACAGGAAAACAACTTCCTGGTATTCGTATTCGTTGTTGACTCCCCCTGCGAAATCCGGCAGGCTGGCATAGGCTCCGGCTGGCCAGAGAGCCAGTGCAAATGTTATTGCGATGAATATTGATAAAAAGCGTTTCATGCGATTATTCTCCTTGTTACCGTCTTGCATCATCCGTATAAGCTTTCCGCCCTTGTTTGGCCGAACACCAGGTTCGCCCCTGGAATCACAGGGACAGTCCCCGATGATTTCCTAGTTACCTCTTTACCTTTATATATTATCGAACCAGAATGATGCGGGCTTCAATATCGTTGCGTACGATGTACAAGCGGTCGTTCAGCTTCAAGCCGGAAGCCAGGCTGCCATTCAGATTGCTTTTCAGCTCGTCGCTGGTGATAATCCGGTTGTTCTTTATTATCAAGGCCTTGTTCAAAGTAACATTGAGTTCGCCGGTGCGGCTTATCCACTGGCCCTGACGGACGCTCCAGTCAGCGGAATCTTTCAGAAGGAATCGCCAGCCCAGTGTGGCATGGTTTTCCACCTGGCTCAGACGGGCGGTCGTAATCCGCTGCACCAGCAGGGTATCCAGGTTCGGCTGCAGCATTATCGCCACTGCGCGATCCCCGTCCGCATATACATAAGCATAATAGTCTTTAAGGTTGTTATCCTCGGCGTAGCTGCTGTCTTCGTTGACGGCGTAATTGCCCGCCACAAACTCGTCGGCATCCAGGGCGACCAGCTTGCCCTTAACCGAATCGTAAACATATATGGCGGTCTCTTCATCATAGAAGAAGGGTTTTTCTTCGGTAAATGAGAGCCACTCGTTGTCTTTTAGCCAGTAATAATCGGAGAGTATAATCTGATTTTCGGCCGCCATGACCAGCTTGCCGTCATATATCATGCGCAGGCTGCTGTTATTGGCCGGTACGGAGTCATTGAGAATTATTATGACAGCAGCCGAATATGCGCCGTTGTTGCCGTCAGCCACTACCATGACGTCCTGCCCGAGGGCTAGCGCGGAGCTGCTTTGCATACGGCCGTCCTTAAGGATGATTGAACCGGGATGGAACAGGATATTTTGATTGCTGGCCAGCTCGAAACTGGTGTTGTACCAGTTGATATCTTCGATCTTATCTGTAAACACCATGGAATACTGGCCCTTAATTACCATTTTTTCAATAGTATCGTGGTTAGAAAGGGTGCTATTAGCCAGAACAGCGCGGTTGGCCCAGAAAACATCCTTGCCGGCGTAATATTTCAGATTGCGTGCCGAAATTTCCTGCCCGCCCAGGTAAATGGGATTGTCTTCGTTGTAAGTCATCTGCAGGCTGGACTGGTAATCGCTCCAGATACCATTTTTAAGCACCTTGACGTCCTTAAATGTCAGGAGCGGCTTTATCCTATCGACGCTGACCAATTCGCCCTTAAAAACGTCGGCTATCTGGCCGCTTTCGTTCATGACTTCAATGCGGGTAACGATGCTGTATTCTGCCAGGGTGTTGGCATCAAAAATTACGCAGGAAGTGGCATCAGCTTCGTCAAAATAAAGCTTTACGTGGTCTCCAACGACCATATCGCTCAAGCTTGACTGGGTTCCGTATTTGGTTACCAGTGTTCCCGGGCCCGTAAAACAGGTAAGGGTTTGTCCCTTGTCCAGGGTTATCTGCAGCTGATCGCGTTCAATTACGGTTATAACCCCCTGCCGCTGGCGGGCTCCGGGAGCGACATATCCTGGATTAACAGTTGAATACCCTTCCAGCAGAGTGATTTCGTCGCCGTCCATTTCCGCATATATTTCCATATTGTTCTTAAATGACGATATGGCGGTTTTGCGCTGGTCGATGCTGAGTTCGGCTCCTTCTGCAAGCTGCAGGCGGATGGTATTGCCCGAGTAATCCTCCAGCTCGACCAGGGTGACGCCTTCAATAAGCCTGGCGCTCTTGAAGTAGCCTTCCACGGCTCCAGCACCGAGCGGATCGGCATATATCGGCATGGCAAACCAGCTGCATAAAAAGACCGCAGCCAGAATCAAGGCTGGAATTCGCTTCATGGGACAATACCTCCAGTGTTCGAAATATAATTTTGTTCAAGCTTTTATCAACGGCTGCCAAGAATGGAATAAGTACCCATCTGGCTGATTCGTACCTGCTTGAACGGGTCCAGGTTTCTCCAGGCCGCCGCAGTTTCCCAGCTTTTAGACGAGCTGTTAAACTTATACAGGCTGGGATTTTTCAGCCTCCTGGATGAAAGCAGGCTGCTGTCATAATCCATGCCCAGGCTGAGGTTTTTCAGCAATGTATCCGTTTTTGTATTGGTCTGTCCGATGAAGACCTTGGCCTCCAGGTTAATGGGAGTGCACAGGGACTTGGTTGCGTCCTGGCTGATTCCGGTTTGAGGCGCTATACTGAAGCGCACTCCAGCATCTTTTCGGTTGGGCTCCTGTTTAATAGCTTCGACGTAAAATGCCGAAGGGTTAAATGTCAAATCAAAGTCATTAGCGATGATTTCTACGTCAGGCGCATCAGTACGGCTTATTACGCCGGAAGGAATCACCACCACAACTTTTTTCGCCCCGGACAGAGTGCCGCTGGTCAGATCAAAGCGGTTATTGCCGGTTTTCTTATAATCGCTGGTGCCAATGGTGATGGTTGCAGTATCGCCAACCAGGGTGCTGGTGGTCGTTTCATTAAGGCCAGAATCCAGATCGGGATTGCCCACGGTGTCACCGGTCTTGACCGAGTTGCTCTCGGCTGAAGGAGGGGATGAGGAATAATCCCACACCGCTGTGACTACAAATTTGTAGCGGGTATTGGGTTCCAGATCTTTATACAGGAATGAGGTCTGGGTGGTAGTGCCTATAAATTCCTTCTGGTCATCGGCAACCACGTAGATTTCATAGCCTTTGGACTTATCGACTGCGTCCCAGTGAACCTTGATATAGCGGTCGGTATCATAATAACTGTCATGAACCAGTTCCGCCTTGACATTAAGCGGGCTCTCGATCTGGGGCAAGGTATAGGTTATATCCACATAGACATTGCTGGCGCCATTATCGGGATTAACCACCATCAAGCCTTTGCTGTCCAGTTTGCCGGGTGGCGTTTTCACAGTCAGGGTTTCTTCATCTATGAACTTGGTGTCGGTTCCATCGGTTCCAGCATCGAGAGTGTAAGGCTGGCCGTCGATGTATATTATATTGGTTCCTGTGTTGGTGGCATCGGTTACCGGTGTTACTTCAGGAGCGAAAACAACTCTGGCTCCGTCCATGAATCCGACCCCTTTAATCTTAATCGTCTGGCCGCCGTTGATATCCAGGGTTTTAATAACCTGGCTCTCGGTCGGATCGCTGGCATTCACCACCTTGGTGACCTTGGGATTGCTGAGATAGGTGAATTCCCCGGTGGGATCTGAAAGCTCGCCATCGGGGTTCTCGATCTTAACGTCAACCGTTCCCGGAGCGTGGGCCGGAGTCAAGCAGGTTACGGTTTTGTAATCGACCACAATAACATTGGTGGCGGGAAGGCCGCCAAATGTTACCGAAAGACCATCGCGGAAGTCGGTGCCAGTTATAGTGACCTTGGTGCTGCCCGCGGCCGGCCCCTGTTCCGGCGTGACCGTATCGATTTTAGGAGCGGTTTCACCTTTGATTATTTTAATGTAGATAGGCGGGTTAAGCTTGTCAGACGCTGCCGAGCCGCCGTCCTCGTTGATGACCAGGACGCGGTGCAGGTTGCCAACTTCGCTTTCCGGTATGGAAGGCATCTCGAAGCTCATTTTACCGGGCAGGTCATAAGTGATATCAGCCGTGGCGATGGTCTTGACAGTGCCAATCTGAATGGTGGCATTTTCCCGGAAGTCCGTTCCCAGAACGGTTATAGTATTGCCGCCTTTGTAACTGACCTTTATCTCTTTAACGGTGGTCATGGTTCCGTTAATGCTTTCCTGCACAGTGATCGGTTCCTTGCCGTCCTTGGTTACATTTATTATGGACGGGTGGCTGGAGGGATTGGTGTAGCTGAAAGTACTGCTGGCCTTGCCCCCGTCCGGATTAATAACTGTCAGGGGTACCGAACCGACGGCGAAGTAGTATGGCATTCTGACAATCAGGTCGCTGCTGTTGTTATAGGTGACGCTGGCAGCATAACCAGCATCAACCAGCAAACGGTTGCTGCCAATTTCAAAGTTGATCAGCTGCTCGTAAGGGAAGCGCAGCCCTCCGCTGGAAGTCAGGTCCTGGGTGTCGATATAAACGCTTTCACTGCCATCCCAGCCATATTCATAGGAATAGCTGACCCCTTCGTTCAGTATGGCTACTTCGAGCTTTTTAGTATTGGCGTTGTAGCGGGCAGTTAGACCTCCATCCAGGCTCACTGATGCTATACCGGATTGAATGCGGCCGGAATTGGCGTCTTCAGCAGGCAGGCTGCGGTTAGTGAGGGTTCCGACCCTGACCAGGGCCATGGTGCGCGGATCGACTAGATTGAGGCCGCTGGGTGCAAGCTGATCTATCATAACGCTGATAGGCCCCTGCTGGAATTGGGTGCCGGCTATTTCCACTTCGGTTCCGCCCTTTTTGTCGCCTACGTTGGGACTGACGCTTTTTATCGTAGGCTTGCTGCTTACATATTCATATTTTACTTTGTTGGATATGCCGGAATCGTTGTTTACGACGCAGACATCCTGGCTGCCGCTGCCAGGGGGAATGACCACCTGTATCCAGCCGGCGTTGCAGTCGATGATTTCGGCCTGAGACAGGCCGAAATATACCTGGGGAAGAAGCACTGATGTTAGAACCTGGTATTGTTCGTCATACTGGCTGGTAGTTTTGTTGCCTGCGTCCCGGGGGGCTTCAGGCGTATACTCAAGGTTGCCGTCCAGGTCGGTATAAGGCTCGCCGGGAGCGGGAAGTTTATCATAGCGGCCGTTTCCGTTTTCATCTGTAAAAGGTTCATAGTCACGGAAATCGCTGCCAAAGATGTCAATCACAGTAGCGCCGCTGGCCGGGCCCTTGGTGGGCATGATGCTGTCTATTACCGGGTGGCTGCTGGGGATTACATAGGTGTATCCCCTCAGGCTCTTGGAACCGGCTACCCTGATCACCGTAATAGGGTTGTCATAATTAATGGAGAAACTGGCTCCATCCGGGTTGACCAGGTTGATAGGCACGGTCAGCCGGTCGGTTCCCAGGGCTTTTATATCGCCGTTATAGGCGGGCATTTTAAAGGTTAGAGATTTGCCGTTGGGGCTGATGGTGATATTACTTGATGCCACCTCCTGGTTGCCTATCCAGAGCCGGGTTTTATTGGTTCCGGTGTTTACAAAACCCGTGTTAGGGTCTCCCGAATCGGGGCTGGTCAGTACCACCAGGTTGCTGCCGGTATTGGGACCCTGGTCAGGAACCACATCGGAAACCAGCGGTATGATCCGGCTGGAGGAATAATACTGAAAAGCATCGGTCAGAGTCGCCTTGCGGGTATCGGGATTTTCCACTCCGACATCGTACAAGCCGTCGCCGGTCCAGGGTGAATTTAGCAGCAATGGAACTGTGAATTGAATGGTGCTGTTATTCAGAACCTGCGCCCGGTTGCCGGTGATTCTGTCCACACCCCCGATATTTTCAATCGTGTAGGCGGTATAGGCATCCAGGGTCAGAGTGCCGTCGATAACCACGCGTCCCTTGAACGGTTGAGTCAGGGGAACGCTCCCGCCGCTGGAGCTGGCCACGTAACTGGCGCCGTTATAGGTAATCGTGTAGCTGCTTCCCAGGCCGTCGTCCAGAACCGGATTGTCATGAATATCCCGGCTAAGCCGATAAAATTTGGAACCAGCCGTATCCCAGAATATTACGCTGTTGAATCCTGAACCCAGGCTGATTACGCCGCTGGAATCGGTGACGAAAACATTCTGGCTGAGATTCGCTCCCTGGTAAGGCTGGAGCTGAATCTCTCCGCTGACATAGTTATAACTGTTGATATCATGTCCGTCCATCAATATGCGGGTGCCGATCAGGCGGTAGAGTATGCTCTGCTCAGGAATGGCAACCGGATCAGTTACCGACACCGTGGGATCTGGCTTGATAAAATTGCTGCCAGTGGCTATGACGCTGGTATTGGTAGTGCCCCGGTCCGGATCAATTGAAGTCAGCTTGGGCTGGGAATAGCCTTGAGTGTAGGTGAACGGGGCGGTGGCTATGCCCCCGTTATTGGGATTGATGACCTGCAGCTGGGTAGTGCCTTGCCGGCCTGCAGGAGCGTTAAAGCTGATTTCGGAATTGTCGCCCTTAATGGTAATGCCGCTGACTTCCAGGCCGTCGATGGTGACTTTGGCGCCAGTACGGAAATTGCTGCCAGCGATAACCACTTTCTCGCCACCGGCCACATCCACGATGCTGGGCGTTACGGTGCTGATAACCGGAAAGTCGTTAGTGCTTATCTCCAGGAACTGAATAACATTGTCAAAATTATAGGCCACGGACATGGCGGCGCTGGAGCGTATGGGATTGCGAATCTCGATATTGCGGCTGTCCGGTGAAGGCACCGGAAACCCGCCGGATAATGGCGGGCCCAATGTGGGCGGGCCTGCCTTCAGCTTTATTAAGATGCGGTCCCCGATTTCGTTGCCGGGCAGTCCGGTTACCGGAGTTTTGTCATTCAATACCACGAAGCTGGTGGGTTTGTACTCAGTGGGCAGAGCCCCGGGATTGGGATTGATGATTTGATTTCCTATCGTTACGACCGGATAATGAATAACTTCGTTGCCGGCGTCCATGTAACGGGTGACCAGGAAATTATCTCCGTTGATGGCGAACAAGAGCTCCTGCATGGAGCTGTCCAGGTACATATTACCGGGAGTGCCTTCAATCGGAATTACTTCAGGACTCACATCGGCGACATCGGGAATCTCGGTCGCAGCGGAATAGGTGTAATAGGCCGGCTTTACGACTTCCTTGAGCAAGGTGCCGTTGAAATTGGGAGCGGCGACGGGCGTGATGGTGGTTGTCATTCGTACCGAGACATCATGGATCTCTTCATGATCCAGCGCGAAAGGAACAGTATTGACTGTGAATGTTTCAGCCGCATTGGGATCATTGCGATCGAAACTGAAGCCGGTGCCTGCAAATGGCAGGATATTGCCGATTATGACCTCGAACTTGCGTTTGACGCGCACAGAATAATTGGTGCTGCCAATGGTCAGGGTTCCCGGCCCGTAATCCAGAATGCCATCGGCCGGGGTAAATACCATATTATTAGGATCCACGGTCAGGCCGGGAATATTGTGCTTGGAAAAGAAATAGCCGCTGACGGTCACCGTGGTTTCCGTTTGTGACGGTGATTTGCGCGGGTCCACGTTGGAAATGCTGGGCTGCTGGCTGACCTGGATAACCGTAAACGGTTGATCAGGATAACCGTATATATATCGGGCATTGATGCCCTGGGTCAGGGAATCGTCATTGGTGAATACCACCCAGTAAGGGCCGGGGGAGAGGCCGGTGGGCACCTTTATGGTTACCACATCGTCTTCGGTGGGATAGGATGTCAGCTGGTAATTGGCATCGGCAACCTTGTTAGCTGCCTTATAAAGGCTTGGATCATTAAGATCCTCGATAAAATAGACATCGTACACGTTCAGAGTGGAGCGCCTGAACTCCACAGTGCTGCCGGTTTCGCCCATGGTTGGGAACATGGTCATGCCGTCCAGGTTGAGCGATCCCACCACCCGTACAGCCGCCTGGTAGATGAACATGACATCCAGGTTATAAAAGCCGGGAGCACCGGCTTCGTTAATGGTATTAAGATGTTCACTGGTCAGGGTGATTACAATATCCTGCACTCCTACCGGGAACTGGGAGCCTGCATCCTTTGGCGCGATGGTTATCTGGCTGGTGCTGGCCGAAATTACTGAAGCCTCAACCGAGCCGACCATTATTTTAAATCCGCTGCCGCTTATTACTCCGATATTGGTTGGTCCGTTAAGAATAATGGAGTCGTCGATGCCCACCAGTGGAGTTTCCACAGAGGTTATTTCCGGAATGCCGTTTTCATTAATGCCGCTATATTGAATATAATGGTCATTTCCACCCACAGTGCCGGTTACCATGGCCGTTTGCAGGTTCCAGCTCTTGTCCAGGGTAGACTGGACAATCTTTTTTGCAATGACCGTGGGATTGGCGATGTCTTTCCAGCCGTAGGACCAGGTTTCCAGGGAAAGACCAACGCCGCTGTAGGGGAATATGTCGTTATCCTCTATGGTGATAGTCTTGCTGTTACGCTGGAAATTGGTATAGGTATTGCGTATGGTTACCGAGTTGTCAGCCGCCAGAGCCGGCGGAGTCAGTACCGGCAGCATGTTAAATATAAATGCCAGCATAACCAGAACGATAAAGGATTTGCGTTTCTTAATCATCATAACTGTATCCCCCTATTCAACCGCGACAAAAATTCCGGGCTGGACGTTGCCAGCAATAATAATGCCGCTGGAAGTATCCACAGTGGCACTCATTTCTTTAAAATTACGGCTGGCAGTGTCGTAACGCAGCAGCTTCAGCCTGGAACCGTCTGAAAGACGATAGGGCAGGTGGATCTCTGCTGAATTGACCCGGTAAAGCTGACCGCCAATTTCAAAAAAGTCGGATTTTATTGTGTACTGGCTTAATCTGGAGCGCAACGAGGCTGCCTGGTTATAAGGAATTCTCCCCAGAGTAATCCTGGCCTTACTGCCGGTCCCGGAGGTATTGGAAGTAAGACCATATAGCGCCACATTAGCCCACTTTGAGTATGTTTTCAAGTATGAAATCTGAACCCGGCCGTTGGCAGGAAACTCGATGGTGCGGGTCAGCACTTCGCTGCCCATCAAGGCGTCCAGATCAATGTCAAGGTCATAGGAAGAACAGAGAGAAGATGCCAGCTCAAGAATGCTTTCGCTGTTGGCGGTTTTTTCGACCAGGGTACCCAGAGAATCTTCGTCGATCACTCGTTCGCCATGGGCCGGGGCTGGCACGTCTGATGCGGCTACCACGCAGAAGCTTCCCAGGATAGTGGCTTCATGATCAGTGCCGTTTTTGATTTTAATAGTATATATGCCAGGTTCCAGATGCCGGCTTCCCCGGGGCAGGAATACCTCCAGGTATTTTTGCCCGCTGGAGCTCGTTTTCACCTTAACCTTGTAAGCGGCGGTTTCATTGAAATAAACGCTAATATTATCATTGAAATTTGAGCCATTCAAGATGATGGGTTCGCTTTCGTCATATTCTTCGGCAACCGAACCCATGGAGACCGTGCTTAAACTCGGCACAGACATAGTGGTAAAATACCAGGTTGCCGCCTGACTGGAAGCGCCGTCGGGATATTCCACCAGTCCGGGGTTCAATTCTGCGATGTATTTAACATTGGAACCCAGCTTGCGAATCGGTATATACAGCGTTTTGGTTCCGCTTCCGCTGACGAACAGGTACTGGGCGATGAAGGCCTGCGGATCTTCCAAAGAGGAAACATATGATAGAAGGTCGCGGTCAATGAGCGAATAACGGCTGCCGCCATCGGCATAGACTATGGAACTGCGAAGCAAATCAATGAAAGCCCCTGATGCTTGCAGGCTGCCGTCAGGATCGCTGAATATCGCTTGCAGGAAATAATAGGTCTGTCCGTTTATAGCCCGGCTGTAGACTGCATTTTCGTTAACATTGGTTTCAGCATTGGCGGGAATTGTAGAAATCAGCGCCGGCGAACGGGAATATGTCACTGTATAGGTTTTTTGAGTAAGCCCGTCTTGAGCCGTTACTGTCACTGTGGCGGTGCGCTCTGCTTGTAAACCGTTAATGCTCGTAGCCTGGGATATCGCGGCGGAGGCATTGGGATCCTGTGTTGTGGCAGAAACGACCGGTATAGTGCTTGCGCCTGCCGCGAGGATGTGGTTATAAGCGGTGGTTGAGGCGGAAAAACTCGCAACCGAGGTTCCGTCAATCATAAGGGCAGAAAGATTGGCGTTGTCAGCGCTGGAATCCGCCGCTATGCCCAGGGTATTGCTGGTAACCGCAGCTCCGCCCAGCATCTCTGAAGCGGCTATGGTAACTGTAAAATTGTTGTAATCATTATAGAAATCCGTTCCATCGTAGTCGATTATTAAAGAGGCGCTGGTCACGGTGGAAAAGACTACTCCGGCGACGCTGACTCCTGGAGGAGCATTATTAAAGGTAAAATTGCTCCGGGAAAGGGTGGTGTCTTTAAATTGGGCATGCTCCAGCGCCAGGCTTATGGTGGAACCATCCAGGGTGGGTTCCTGCAGCGGGCTGGCAGAGCTGATATGAAGCTCTGGAGGAGCGTGGTCGGATTGTATGCTAATAGTCGAACTGGTCAGCGTTGCTCCGGTTACCAGAAGGGAATGGTCAATTGTAACGCTGAAATTGTCAATGTCGTTGGAAAAAACCGTCCCGTCATAATCAAGCACCAGGGTGGCCGAGCTTACAGTATTAATAGTAGCCGAGCTGATTATGGTTGTGGCTGGTGCGTTGTGGAGCGCAAAAGCGGCGGTGCTGGCTGTGACCACGCTGAAGTCGCCATCAGCCGCAGTCAAGACCAGATTCAGAGTGGCTCCGTCTAGATTGCTTTCGGTTAGCAGACTGGGCAGGCTGCTTAATACAGGCATAGCCAGTGCTGATACCGGGCAGATCATGGTTAGCAGCGCGCAGACCAGGACCAGTGAGACCAGGGCTCTTATATTTTCTAATTTGGATATCAGCAAAATCGTCACTCCTTCAAGACATTCCACATTCATTTATCGTCCAAAAAGCCCTGTTTCTTTAGCTTTGGGCCATAGCGGACGGATTTTTGGCAAGCACTCAACCGCTGGGGGAATATTACTAAATAGTAATTAAAAGCCTTCCTATTATCAGTGGCTCGCCCAAACAACGTAATATCTGGACGCAATATCCGAACCGTGGCCGGATGCATGCTGTATTTGTAATAAGAATGCCATATAAAATGCAACTTTGCCATAATATTTACCGTAAGCAAGACTATAATCACCTGGTTGCCTTCAAAACGAGGGGAGATGAACGGCAGGCAAAAAGTACGCCATTGAGCTAGTCATGACGTAAAAAAACAAATATAATGTAAAATAAAAGTGAAATAAGCAAAACGAGGTGCGAGATGAACGCAACAGTGGTTTTCGAAGCGGTGATCCATGACGTGTACCTGAATTCAGTATCTGCGAATGGATTTTTTAATGAAAAGTATCCCAATGTTGTTATTGTAGAGGCATCTCCTTTTCTAGCTGAACGTATGGAAAAGGACGGGCAGCTTTACTGCTGCGAGCTTTTCCGCCAACAGGGCAGATTGTTTGTGGTTTTCAGAGCGAGCGAAGAAACTATTAGGAAATATACTCCAGGTGATATAATAAACCTTAAAGCGGCTAGAACCCATGAAGGCTTCTCGTTGAGCCTATAATTTACAGACAGGGTGGTTGATTTGTCCGTAGCCTGGATTATCATTCTTGCGCTTGTTTTGCTGGTGCTGGCGATCATAGCTGCGCTGGCCATTATTCCATTGAAATACCAGTTTTTGCTCTCCTGCGCTCCGGCTCTGGAGGGCTTTATTAATGTCCGCACCGCATTTTTGTATCGATGCCAGGTAGAATTGCTCAGTACGCCTCCGGTACTGCATTTGTATATTATGGGTCTGCATTTCCAAAAAAGCCTGGAAAAACGGGATAAAGGCTCCGGGGAAGAGGCCCAGCCTGAATCTCCGGCTCAAGGTTGGAAGGAGCGCCTGGACGGGATACTCGAAACGATTCATTTATGGAGCGACACCAGGCTGATGCGTGAACTGTGGAGCCTGGTCAAGGATCTAATCGCTATTGCCAATCCCGAGCGCCTGGAGATTAGCGGTCGCTTTGGTTTCGAAAATCCAGCACATACCGGATATTTACTGATGCTTACCCTTCCCCTTGCGCAGGGCAGCAAAAAAATTCAATTCGATGCAGAACCCGTATGGGACCAGGAAATTTTCGAATTCAAGGTGGATGGCCAGGGCAGTATGAAAATATATTCGCTACTTTTCCGGCTTTTGAAGTTTGCCCGCAATAAAAAGATAAGGTCTAAATATGATGAATACAAGGATTTCCAGGATCGCCGAGCGCAAAAAGCTGAACAGGTAAGCAAGAGTGAGATCGCCGGGGGAATCCCCGCGTAACAATTTTCAGGATATGAACCGGTAACAAACAGTATTTACTTATATGGAGGGTGAACAATATGGATATCAGTGAAAGCCTGGGAGCCGTATTTGAGCAGATGGAAAAGTTCTTCCGCACCGAGACCGTTATCGGCAAGCCCATTGAGGCCGGGGAAGTTACTATTGTGCCGATTATCAGCGTATCATTCGGTGCTGGCAAGGCTGGAGGCGAAAGCAAAAACGCTGAAGGAGCCGGTGGTGGAGGCGGTGGCGCAGGGGCTGGAGGACATATTACACCAACCGCCATTATTGTCATCCGTGGTTCTGAAGTGGAAGTAATGTCCCTGGCTGGAAAAGGGTCGCTGGAAAAAATCATTAATCAAATCCCCGAACTGGTTGCCAAAGCCAAAAATGCCGTCGGGAAAAAGGATGAAGCACAAGAGCCGGCCGGTCAATAATCGGTCCGAACACTATTAACAATGACTATAAGACGCAGCCAGTCGGGCGATCGGGATAGGTGCGGTGCAATACAAGATCGTGGTCTACTCGAATGCCCCGTTGGCAGAGCATTTCTCTCACCGTGTTCTCGGCCAGATCTGGCCGGTTGTTTTCCTGGCTGAGATGAGCCAGAAACACCTGGGTGTTTTTTTTCAAGCTGATACAGCCGAGCAGTCCGGCAGCGTCAAAATTGGACAGATGACCCAGGCGCCCGCGGATACGCTTTTTCAAAAAGCCTGGATATGATCCGTTCTGCAACATATCGGGGTCATGGTTGGATTCCAGGACAATTGCATCAGATGAAGAAAGGGCTTGCAACACCGAGGAGGTAAATATCCCCAGGTCGGTGGCGTAAGCCAATTTTTTATCCTGGCAGCTGAAGGTGAAACCACAGGGGTTTGCGGCGTCATGACATATATCGAAGCTCTCTATATGTATTCTGCCTATGTCGAGAGAGCCGTTTATCCACTTGATGCAATCCTGTGGAAGGGTGTCGGCAAATTCCATATTGTCCCAGGTGGCGGGACGCGAGTAAACGGGTATTTCAAAACGCTTGAGCAATACGGGCAAACCGCTGATATGGTCAGTGTGCTCGTGAGTTATGAAAATGGCATCAAGCTTGGAGGGATGGGTTCCGATGGCTTTCAAGGCTTTCTCGATGCGGGTTGCGCTTATACCGGCGTCAATCAGGAATTGACGGTCGTCCATATTTATGTATACGGCGTTGCCAGTGCTGCCGCTGGCCAGAACATGTACTTCCACTTAATTCACCTGCATTAAGATTTCCACCAGTATAGCATATTTAAGATCTTCTGAACGTATTTCCAATCGTTATGTGTGACCTGCTGGCATATTTAACCATGTCTACGCTATAATAAGGGGAGCATTGGACAGCGGTGCCATAAAGATCAGGGTAATGAAAGGACAAACCGGTGCTGGCATTAATTCAACAATTTGTAATCAACAACATATTGGTCCTGGGTGCCGTCAATATCCTTCTAGGCGCAGCAGCACTGCTGCATCGCGCTTATAAGTCAACCTATGGAGAATATTCTACGCGGGCAAAAGAAGAGTTATGGCCGAGGGTGGAGGCGTATCTTAAATCAGCCTCAACAGCCCGGCACATGCCTACTATGGATTTGAGAGCCAACGAACGTGATTATGTTTACGACATTCTCCTGTCCTACGCCGAATACTATGATTTGGATATCCATGAGATTTTTGATGCCAACGGTTTTACCCGGGAACGTATTGAAAAGCTATGGACGAGGAAAAATCCCCAGTTATTGCGAGAACTGGCTATAATCAAGAGCCCTCAAGCCGAGGACCTTCTTTTTGCCAGATTGGCTGAAACTAATGGGGAGGAAGCATACCGGGTGGCCCGGACTCTGGCCGTCATGGAGCTCAGCCCGAACAACCAGAAACGCTTGATGAAAACGGTTATCAAGGCTGCTGTTAATGTGGAAAGATGCATTGATTTGTTTGTTCCTTTACGCATGCCGGTTGAAGTGCTTATGGAGCAGCTCTACGAACAGGAAAGCCTGCGCGGAGAAAAAATCCTCCTGCGCACTATTGCTCTGGCGGATGGGCTGGACCAGGAATGGATTGTGGACGATATAAGACCCTACCTGTTTCATAGCCAGGAAGTGGTCATACCAGCAGTGATGGTTTTGGCAGCCTGCGGTACATCCGGTGCGTTTGAGCTCCTTCGTTCAGAATATTACAATAATTTGTCATGGGAAGTCAGGTCTGCCGTTGCCAAGATGATGTCCCGCTTTGATCCCTATCATTCGGTACCACTGTTGAAGGTTATGACCGGTGACGAGTCCTGGTGGGTAAGGTTTAATGCGCTGGCTTCGCTGGCCGAGCAGGGTATGCCGGGTGAAGAGGCTCTGTTCGAACTCACTTATGAATCGCCTGACCCCGTCCTGGCCGATTTTGCCGACCATATAATCAATCCGGTCCAGCCTGTAGCAAGGCAATCGCTGCATCTGAGTGAACGACCTGTGTGGATGAACGAAGAACAACATATGGATGATTCATTATTTGACCGGCACGGGGAAATCATTGCGAAAGAGCCAGCCGAAGTGAAAACTGGACAGTCGGAGTACGATCACGGAGCAGGAGATGGCGATGAGCAATTGGAGGAAACCAATGCAGCGCCGGACCAGGCTGGAGCCAGAGGCGTAAGCGAGCCTTTGACCAGCAGCAGTCTTCATGAGGAGGTGCCGGATGAGCAGCTTGATGACTGATATTATCACGGGATACAGCTATTTCTATTTATTGTATGTATTAATTATTAACTTTGGCTTGCTGCTGGTGTTTATGGCTTCAATACGGCACTGGGCCGATTACATTCGGGAGATCAGCACGGATCCGTACGTGGCTGACGACTACAACCGGCCGGTTTCGGTGCTGGTTTATGCCTTTAATGCAGAAGAGAGTATCATAGATACGGTTGAATCTTTGCTGGATCTTGAATATCCGCTATATGAGATCGTTGTAATCAATGATGGCTCATCTGACTATACTCTGGGAAAGATTATCGAACACTACCGTCTCCAACCGGTGGATATGACCATAAACGAACTCCTGCCGTCACAGCGGGTAAAAAATTTATATACATCAGTTTTGCTGCCTCAACTGGTGCTGGCGGATAAAGCCTACGGCGGGCAGGCTGATGCACTGAATGCGGGAATAAACGTATCACGCTATCCTTTGTTTTGCGCGGTCAATGCAAACACGCTGGTAGAAAAGAATTCGCTGCTTCGTCTGGCCACTCCGTTTATGCAAAACGAGCATACTGTAGCCGTAACCGGCAAGATGCGCATTGCCAACGGACTGGTTATTGAACGGGGCGTGCTTAAAGAAGCCGGTTTACCTCGGGAGACCATGGTCGTATACGAGGTTCTGGAACACTTAAAGGCTTTTCTGACCCAGCGAATACCCTGGGATCGACTTAATAGCCTGATCATGACATCATCGCTATTTGGTATGTTTCAGAAGTCAATTGTCCAGGAAGTTGGGGGATACCGGCAGACAGACGAAGACAACACCGAACTGTCGCTGCGCTTGCATGAATACCTCAGGCAGAACCATATCCCGTATAGAATTATTTTTTCACCCGAGGCATTTTGCTGGACCAGGATGCCTAGCCCCGGCAAAGTGTTGCGCAGTCACCGGATCAGGCAGTTTCAGAGCTTTTCCAACGCGCTGTGGCAGCATAAAAAGATGTTCTTCAATCCCCGCTACGGTTTGCTTGGTATGACCGCCATGCCGTATTTGTTTATTACCGAGATATTGGGGCCGGTTTTTGAGTTGCTGGCCTATCTATGCCTGCTTTTATCACTGGCTGCACCGGATACAGCTGTCTTTATGGCCCTGGTAATAGCTCTGTCTTATTTGTATGGGCTTTTATTTTCGATATGTGGAGTATTTATGGAGGAACTGTCTTATCGCCGTTTGCAAAAGGGCGGGGATCTGCTTCGCTTATTGCTGCTGGCATTCGTTAACGAGACTGTCTACCGTCCGATCAATGTTTTCTGGAGAATGCGTGCCATGGTTGTTCCTCGGATTACGGAAAATCAGCCGTTAACAGCATTGCAAGAGGAGGATTATCAATGAGACTCAGGGCTATTATTTGCACTGTCTTGTTGTTACTGGTATCGGGCATGGTTTTATTACCGGCTCTGCCGGCTCAAGCTGAAGATAATCCTGCTTACGTTCCCATTCGCATTGCCTTTACCCATGATTTGCATTCATACTTCCTGCCCCATCCGGTAGTTGACAGCAAGGGTGCAGTGCAGATAGCTGGAGGCTATGCGCCGCTGGCTGCCACTATCGATGCCAGCAAGCAGGATGCTCCCGGTGCTTTCTTATTGCTTGACGCGGGAGATTTTGCCATGGGCACCCTTTTTCAAACACTATACCGGTCTCATGCACTGGAGCTGCGTTTGATGGGCCGCATGGGATATGAATTCAGCACCTTCGGCAACCATGAATTCGACACCGATTCAGAAGGTGCGGCGGAAATGCTAAATGCGGCTCGTGCCAGCGGAGATCCCCTGCCCCAGATCCTGAGTTCCAACATCGGATTCAAGCCGGGACAGGAAAATACCAGCGGTTTCAAGGAATCAATGGCCAATTTCCCGGTTCAAGATTATGCCGTAGTCGAGAAGAACGGCCTTAAAATCGGCATTTTCGGTATTATTGGCAAGGACGCAGCGCAGGTAACCGTGCTGGGTAAAGACCTGGAGTTCAAGGATGCCATATTGGAGGCAAGCCGGGTTGTTTCGGTTTTAAGGGATAAAGAAAAAGCCGATGTAATCATTTGCCTGTCCCATTCCGGCACCAGATCAGCTCCTGCCAAATCGGAGGACTTGCTTCTGGCTCAGGCGGTGCCTGATATTGACGTGATCATCAGCGGCCATACCCATACGGTTTTAGAAGAACCCATTAAATCTGGCAAGACCATAATTGGTTCATGTGGTTCATACGGCAGTTACCTGGGAGTCATGGATATTAACTATACTCCCGGTCAGGGAGCCCGGCTGGCAAATTATCAGCTGGTAAAAATAAACAATGAGATAGCAGGTAAGCCTGATATCAGCCAGTTGATCGAAAAGGACCAGGTCCTGGTGGATCAGGAATTTCTATCACGTTATGGTTACGTTTCAGGACAGGAGATTGCCGAGAGCGATTTCAACCTGGAAACCCTGGAAGATATCTACGCAAAACCACGGGAAACCGCACTGGGAGATCTGATTGCCGACAGCTACAGATATGCGGTCGAAAAGGCGGAGGGGCCCGGCTATCAATATCTTAATGTGGCCGTGCAAGCCCAGGGAGAAATACGGGACTCAATCACCGCCGGACCCGTAAGAATTAACGATGTTTTCCGGGTTTTGTCGCTGGGGCTGGGACCGGATGATACAGTGGGCTATCCCCTGGTAGGCATTTATTTGACCGGGGCGGAAATAAAGAATTGCCTGGAAATTGAAGCTACCGTAGCGCCCTTGAAAGGAAATAACGATTATCGCATGCAGGTTTCCGGGGTTTTATTCAAGTATAATCCCAACCGGCTGCCTTTCAACCGGGTATATGATGTGCTGATTAGCACTCCCGAAGGTGGTTATAATGAAATGAAAGATGATCAGTTATACCGGGTCTGTGCCAGTTACTACTCGGCTTCGATGCTGGGTAAAATGGGCGATCAGACCTATGGACTGGTTGCAGTAACCCCGAAGAACAGCCGGGGAGAAGCTCTGGCAAGTATTGACGATGCGGTAATTGATGCGGATTATGTTCAGGCCGGCGTTCAGGAGCTCAAGCAATGGCCGGCTCTGGCAGCTTATCTGCAAAGCATGCCAGATACTGACCAGGACGGAATTCCCAACCTGCAAGCCCGCTACCGGCAAGCAGCCGGACGTTATGCAGCTCTGCCATCATGGAACCTGATTAACTTATTGGAAGAACCGAATAAGATCACCCTGGGACTTCTGGGAATAATGGTTGTGCTTGCCGTGACTTTGGTATCGCTGGGAAGATGGATGAGGTGGCGCAAAGGCCGGAAATAGGCTTAAATCACCGGGTCTGACGGTTCTGCTGAATTCAGCTTATTTCTCTAAATTCCATTTTACCCAGAAGTCATCAATCGTGGGCTGAATCAGATCACCTGACGAGTGGACATTGAACCTGAATTTGAACAGCCGTTCCGGAGTTGCATATACTGACCACAGGCCATCCTTGGCCAGCAGGTTGATATAGAAACGATTGATGTTCTGTTTCTCGTTAAAAAGATAGTAATAGCGCGTGATTGCTGCCTGCGGATTGTTGCGGTAAGCTTCCTGGAATGCGATGGCCTCGTGTGAGCTTTCTACCAAATCGGCTAAAGCCATTATCTTGATGGACATAGCCCGCAGATCGGTGTTTTCGTTAAAGACTTTTTCGATGCGCGTCCTTTCCGGATGGTAATTGCTAACGCATATGTTCCCGTAAGGGTCGCTTTTCAATTCAACGGGGCTTCCAAAATCCATGGCTTCAAAGATTTGATTTATGTAATACCTGAAAGACAGCATGGTTTCATTAAGCTCAAGCTCAATATCATCAATGGAGACAGGAATTAGCGGATTGCCGGAGCTGAATTTAAACATGCTACGGATGGCGTGGGGAGGCAGAGCGGTATTTTTCAACCGGCTGTGCGATTCAGTCAGGCAGGCTTGAAAGCTGCCGTTAGTGGATGATGCTGGCGAGGAGCGGGAGCCAGATGCTCTGGACTCATCAGACGGCTGAGACCTGGGAAAAAGGGGAATCGCCATTATTTATCCTCCTGACCGAATACCTTTTGCACTTCTATCGATAGATTACACCCAAATCCTTAATGATTTCGAGTAATAATCCAAAATAGTTCTAAAAACCCATTTCCTGTCTGGCCAGCGCCTGGAATATGGTGGGGATCACTTGCTTTTTCCTTGACATGATGCCGTTCAAAAACAACTCGGAATTCTCTCCGGATCCAAACATGGAAATACCCGCAGCCTGCTTGTCTCCCGCTACCAGCAGCTGGCTGCCGCCGACAAAAATATCGGTAAGCATCAGGAAAAAAAGGTCATAGCTTCGCTGCCGGGCCAGTTCATCCATAGCCTCCCTCAGAGCAGGGGTTTGGGATAACAAAAGCGTCAGATCGGCGGTCTCAATCTGGGCTACTGCAAAACTGGTTTTGCCGAAAGTGTATTCCTTCAAATCATCGGCAATGAGCCTGGCCGGGTCTACACCGGTAGATGGAGAGGCAACCTGGAATATTTCCCGGCCCCATTTCTCAAAATCCAGGCCAGAAAGGCCGCTGAGCCAGTTGGCCATTTCCCTGTCCCTGGATGTTGTAGTAGGAGATCGGAAAATCATGGTGTCAGACATAATGCCGGCCAAAAGCAGGCTGGCTACTGGAATGGATGGTATCAGAGCCCTTTCGCGGAACATTATTGCTATAAGCGTGGATGTAGCTCCCAGCGGCTCATTACGGAAATAAATAGGATTCACGCTCTGGATGTCACCTACCCTGTGGTGATCGATAACCTCGAGAATATCGGCTTCTTCGATACCATCGACGGCCTGGCTTTTTTCATTGTGATCCACCAGGATCAGCTGTTTGCGTTTCATGCTCAACAGGTGATAACGGGATATCATTCCCAGCAGGCGATTGTCTTCGTCTATTACCGGGTAATTGCGATAGCGGCTTTTCAGCATCGATGTCCGCGCCTCATCAACAGTGTCATGACGTTCAAACATCACCAGGTTTTCCGTTTTCATGATTGAGGAAACCCGGGTTTCCATTACAGCGTCGATTCGTTGCTTGGCTTCCCCGGCTTCAACCTCGCCGCTCAGGTGTTCCATGAATGCCGAAGCCACATCCCCGATTGTTACCAGGCCCAGCAAGCGCTGGCTGGCATCAGTTACGGGAATGGTTTTCTGATCATAGTGCTTTACCAGCCTGCCGACTTCTCTTAACGTGGCCGAAGGAAGCACAGTTATTCCAGCATCCGGGTCCAGCAGATCTTCCACGCGGGCGCGAACATCTGATACCAGCGGGGGATGTTCAATTCCAAGCCGGGTCAGCACATACCGGCTTTCGCGGTTCAATTCTCCGGCAACTGCTGCCTGGCAGCGGGTTTCACCTGTAGCCTGCTTCAAGGCTGCGTAGGATATGGCAGCGGCCACCGAATCAAGATCGGGATTGCGGTGGCCGATAACGATGACCGGATACATTCAATTCAACTCCTGTTAAATATATTCATGCGGTGATTATTCCTATTTGGCGCGCGGCGGCAATCCAGCCGGGGAATTCGTGCCGCTGCTTCAGATACGGCGCTATGCGCTTTTGTCAGTAAAATGCTCGAATCCGAGTCCTATTTAGCTTTGCGCAAATAATCAACCATGTAAGGCATGAAGTAGGGAATTATTTCTCCCAACATCTTGGGCATAAGAACTTCCATAGTTTTAGGCATCAGGTCGGGCATTTGCTCGGCCATGTATTCCGGCATGGAAGGGATGGCGGCCCCAACCTTTTTAAGCATTTCGGGCATGACTTTAGGTAATATATCCGGCATAAGCGAGGGGAACAACGAGGGCATGACCCCCTGCATCATTGCAATCATAGGCTCTTTAAATACTTCGGGGGATTTGATCACCATGTTCATCATACCTTTGTACATATCTGGCATGGCATCAATCATGTCCGGGATCATATCTTTCATTAGATCAGCCATTCCCCAGGGAGTCATCAGCCGGATCATAGCTTCAAAAACGCCCCATTTTTCATCTACAACGGGATCCGAAGAAGGTATATCAAAACCCAGGGCTTCAGCAGTCAGCGTTGCCAGGTCGCGAATTTCAATCGGCATATCACCCAGGTCGCGAGAGCGCTTTAACTGCACGCGGCAGCACGGGCATGCGGTTATGAGGGTGTCGGCCCCGGAATCGACGGCTTCCTGCACCCGGCTTTTGCCAATAATTTCAGCCACGTCCGGATCGGCGACCAGCGATAAAACCGAGCCGCAACAGTGGGCATCCATCTGGTTGAACCGCATTTCCCGGAAATCGGAGCCGGGAATGGCGTTGATAAGGGTGCGCGGGCCTTCGAAGCGCACACCGGCACGGCCCATGTGGCAGGGATCGTGATAGGTGCATTTGCGCCCCAAATCGCCTGGAATGGTAAACTCGCCGGCTTCAATCCGTTCAGCCAAAACATCGGCGTAGTGCATAGCCCGGAAGGGGTAGTCAATCCCGCGTTCTTCTGCCCAGTGGCGGTAATAAACGTCCCAGACCAGCCAGCAGGCTGGACAGGTGGTGATAATCTTGTCGGCTCCAGTCTGTTTGGCCAGATTAATATTGTGCTCGGCGACTTCATCGAAGACATCCCAACGGCCAGCCACCAGCATGGGGATTCCGCAGCAGTATTCTTCCTGTCCCATGTAACTGAATTCTACCCCGGCGGCATTCAGAATTTTCGCGGTCGAAAGGGCGACATCCTGTTCTACGAAAGACGAGGTGCATCCCGGAAAAAAGACATATTCCGATTTATCCTTGATCATCGGCCGGATTTCATCCGTGATCCAGTCCGCCCGGTTCTTTTTGTAGCTTGCCCAGATGTTTCCCTGCTGGCGCATGGTATTTACCATCATCTCAAATGGCGGAAAGGTGTGATAGCCGCGCTGGTCGATTAGCAGGCCGCGCAGTTTCATCCATGAGGATTCATTAGGCAAATCCAGCTGGCAGGTCCGATTGCACATTTCGCAGGTTGTGCACGACATAATAGTGTCGACTGATTTCTGATCCCAGTCCACTTCTCCTTCCAGCAGCATTTTAATAAATGTCCATTTGCCCCGGGGAGACTGGGATTCCCAGCCACGCCCGTAATACTGGTCGCAATGGTCAATACAGTATCCGCATTGCGAGCATGCATAGGCGTACCATACGATGTCACCGGGAATGCCCTTCTTTTCCTTGAATACCTCTCCCGGATCCCGGCCTTTTGCCCAGTTGCCAAAAACCCTCACAATGGGTTCAAAGCTGCTAGCCAGCTTGAGCCCTCCGGCCACCATGCGGCCGTCCAGGACCTTGCCCGGATTCATAATTTCGCGAGGGTCGTACTCTGCTTTGAATGCGCGGAGCTTTTCCAGCTGTTCCGCTCCCAGCACCTCCCGGGCAAACGAAGAAAAATACAGACCGGTGGCATAAGGGCGTCCACCGGCTTCCCGGGCTGTTTCCAGCGCGGTCAGCGACAGCCCGAAAGCCATATTAAAATTAATTTTGCGTTCATCGTGGGGTATAAATCCGAGCAATACAAATTCCCGTCGGTTGGTTGCAAATCCTTCCATAATAAACGGATGCTTGATCTTGCGGCTGGTATCTTCAATGACCTGGGCCAGTTTTTCGACTGGCACCACTACTTCGCTGGGTATCAGGCTGGGAGAAATGCGCTTGGCCCGCATGGGCTCGAAGCGGGCAGCCCATTCATGCTGGGCGATTTCCTCGGGCAGGATTTCACCTCCGAAAGACAGAGCCAGTGATTGCACGTCATTCTGAATGAAACCGCATCGTTCATCTGCGCATACCAGCAGAGCGATGTATTTTTCCGGAATTTGCAGGTGTTCCTGGTGCTGAACCGGCCGGCCGTGGTGGAGATGAGGAGGATAGAGATTCTTCATTTTAGCTGCATTGGGATTTATGAACGACACTGACCACAGTGGCACTTTGCGATCAAAAAGCCCTTGCAGAAATGCAGTCATATCGCTGGCTTTTTCAAATGCAATAGCGCCGACATGAAGCGGTTTTAAAGCTTTTACCCGGAATGTAATACTGGTAATAAACCCAGTAGTGCCATTTGCTCCAGATACCAGGTCGAGTTCAGGCCCGCTTAAATCCTGGACACTGCCGTCGGGTCCAACCAACCGGGCGCTAACCACGTTATCACCGAAATGGCCATATTCATAGCTGCCGATCCCGGCTCCGCCCTGTGCCAGCCAGCCGCCCACGGTTGAGGATGGCGCACTGGTTGGATATAGAGCCAAACAAAGCCCCTTCTGGTTCAGCTGGTATTCCAATTCGTTCCAGACCACTCCCGGTTCGACCGTGGCCATCCGCTGAACAGAATCGATAGAAATAATCTCTTTCATGCGGTTGAATTCGACCACCAGTCCTCCGTCTACCGGCAATACACCGCCATACCCGGATGTTGCCTTGCCGCGTGGGGTTAGAGCCAGCCCCTCTTCGCTGGCAAATTTAACCAGGTATAGTAATTCGTTTTCATTTATGGGTTGCACAATGCCGTCGGGCACAGGATTTCCAACCAGGGGTTTCACCATTGAAGGCATTACCCCCATATCATGAGCGTAAATCTTGCGTTCAACATCGTCAAAGCATATTCTCGTTCCAAACTTTTCACCTAGAATCCGTTTTACTTCAGTATTTATCTTGCTCATATAATCGTACTCCCCTTCCTAGAAAATACCCTGATGGTTAGCTTCGCAGTATTCGCATAAAATGGGTATTCATCTACTGCAATTATACCCCTGGGGGGTATGCAAGGCAAGATTAATTCATGGATATAATTCAGGATTAGATATGTTAGAGCATCACCGATAGTCGATTTCAAACTTATCACAGCTGATACAGGCAGAGAAATAATTGAACAGGGACGATGCGATAGTAATGAATGAAAAGAACAGACTTTTATAAAATTCTACCTCATCATTGACATTTACCGCCAGTGGAATAAAATTAGGAAGGAAACTAAAAAAACGCAAACGGTTTCCGGAGGGGCAGGGGAAATGAGAGACCGCATAATTGGCTCGACCATGGATGTTATTGAACGATTCGGAATGAAGGGTTTCACTATGGATGATGTTGCCCGCGAAATGGGGATTAGCAAGAAGACCCTGTACAAACATTTTAAGTCTAAAGTGGAATTGCTTGAGTCAACCGTTAATGTTTGGCTGGAATCTGAAAAGTCATTAACTTTGCAGGCCATGGAGCAGGCCAGCAGTTGGACTGACCGGCTGAAAGCGGCTATGGATATTTACAGCCATCGTCAGATGTCCATTCGTTTGCTAAAAGAAGTCAATCATTTATATCCTTTTCTATCCGGCATGGTTAACGACCTGAGCGCATTCAAGATTGAACAGCAGCGTCAAGCTTTGCTGGAAGCCCGGGCTGCCAGCGAACTGAACGAACAGCTCGATATTGAGATTGTTCTGTTAATCATGGACGGAATTGTAATGAATCTGGCCCAGGAAGCAAGCCGCCACACGCGTGACTTCAGTGTTAGTTCACTGGTAGAGACCGCACAGTGTCTGGTGCTAAACGGAATAAAAAAGGATCATTGCCCACCCGGGAATGGAACTGTAAATGCTGGTTAACAAAATTGTTATCGATATAACATTATTATAGTTGCGATAGAGGAAGCCAGGAGGATGATGAGCGAAATGAGAAAACCGATTGCCTTTGCAAGTATAGTGCTTTTGTTTGTCATTGCTGTATCAGGATGCGGTAATGGAAGCGATAATACACAAATCAAGAGCAAGCCGGTGGAAGTAATGGAACTGGAACAACAGCAGCAGCCGGTAGAAATGCACTATTTAGCCCAGCTAAACGCTGATCAGGTGCAGAGCTACTCTTTCAAGAGCAGCGGTAAAATAGCTGCAGTGTATGTAGCGAAAGGCCAGCACGTAGATGCAGGTGAGCTTCTTGTGGCGCTTGACTCCCAGGATATAGGGTATATGGTCGATGCTTCCAGTGCGCAAGCTGATGCAGCCATGGCTCAATACGAAAAGGCCGTTAACGGCGCCACGCCTGAAGAAATCAGGATCGCAGAGGCTAACATGGAAAAAGCATCAGATGCTTATGATTTCGCTCTGGCCGATTTCGAGCGTTATAAAGCCCTCTTCGCAGCCGGGGCCATTTCTCAGCAACAGATGGATGGCATTGAGCTAACCATGAACCTTAGAAAGGCTGAATTTGACCAGGCGGCCGCTACTTATACCCGCACGGTCGAAGGCAGCCGGGAGGAAGATTTGAGGGCTCTTTATGCCCAGTACAATATGGCTGCCGCTGATTATAATGCCAAATCCAGCCTGCTCAGCGATTGCCAGATGTGTTCCAAGATCGATGGATTTGTAGTGGATGTTTTGCAAGAAGAAGGGGAAATGGTAGCTGCCGGCTACCCTGTTGCCATAGTCAGGAGCGAAATCCAGACAGTGGAAACGGGGCTATCGCAAAAAGACGTTAAGAGAATCAGCTTGAATAGCTCTGCCCGCGTGGTTATGGGCGACTTTCATTGCAAGGCGGTAATTAACGAGATCAGCCAGGTGCCAGATAAGGAAAGCGGTACATATCTGGTCAAGCTGATCCTGAATGAAAGGATTCCCGAAGCGGCCTTTTACCTGGGCTCTAATGCTGATGTTTTTATTAGCGCCGGTATGTCTGAAGGCATTTGGATACCGGTAGAAAGTATCCTGAATGACGGAGAAGACTATGTGTATGTGATAAAGGAGGACCGTGCTGTCCGGAAAAATATCAATCTGGGAACGGTTACGGGAGACATGGTCATGGCAGACGGCCTGGCCGAGGGTGAATCCCTGGTGGTAAAGGGAATGAAAAATCTTACCAATGGAGGCAGCGTCACCATTGTTGAAACAGATGGCCAGAAATAAGCCGGGAGAGGAAGAGTACACGGCATGCAAAAGAAAATCAGCGCTGCATTAATAGCCAACCGCCAGTTCACCCTGTTTTTTATAACTTTGCTGGTTTTGGGTGGAATTTATTCGTACTATATGATACCCAAGCAGGAAAATCCCGACGTATCAGCGCCGGTTGCAGTTATACAGACAATTTACCCGGGGGCTTCGGCAGAGGATGTTGAGAAGCTTGTGACAACGCCAATTGAAGAAAAGTGCGCTGAAGTTTCCGGCTATGATTTCATGCACAGTTATTCCAAGAATAGCGTATCCTTTGTCATACTTCAGTTGAATTTCGATGCTGACGAAGACGAGGCCTGGGATGAACTGCGCCAGAAGATGGAGGATTTGCAGTCCGACCTGCCAGATGATTGCTATAAGATTGAAATAGACACCGATCTGGCCCAAACTCCGGGTATGATCATCAGCCTGTCCGGGGAGAACTACAGCTACGAACAGTTGTCCGAGTTCGCGGAAACATATAAGAAGCGGCTCAGTAAAATCGATGGGGTCAAGCGCTTCGAAGTCGACGGGAAGGTTGAAAAGCAGGTTGTGGTTGAAGTCGACACGGCTCTTTTAAACCAGCGCCGTCTTTCCCTGGAGGATATAGCTACTGTACTTAAAGTCCAGAATATTGATATACCTTCAGGCAGTATCCAAACTAATTCAGGCAAAATTAATGTCAAGGTGCCAGGCACTTACACCAGCCTGCAGGAAATTGAGAACAGCATTGTGGATGTATCAGCTGAAACTGGCGCAGTAGTAAGAGTCAAAGATGTGGCCAGCATTTACTGGGATCTCGACGACACCAGCATTAAAATTCGCCAAAATCAAGAAAATGCCGTATTATTAACCGGTTTTTTTGAAGACAATATCAATATAATTTTAATCGGTGACGATGTCAGGGCTGAGCTTGACCAGTTGAAAACGGAAATGCCTCCCGATCTCAAGGTCACAGAAGCTTTATTCGAACCCAAGGAAGTTCAGGATTCGATTGGCGAGTTCGTCGGTCATCTTTTGTTGGGCATGTGCCTGGTCATACTTGTAGTTTTTCTGGGCATGGGGCTGCGCAATGCGATGGTAGCTTCAACTGCGGTGCCGCTTTCGATACTGATCACTTTGATTGTCATGTATCTTTCCGGGCTGAAAGTCGAGCAGATTTCGATCACCGCGTTGATTATCGCCCTGGGCATGCTGGTCGATGACGCTATAGTCATTGTGGACGCAATCCAGGTTCACGTTGACAACGGCATGGGCAAGCTGGAGGCCTGCATTGAAGGCAGCTCGCAAGCGGCCATACCAGTATTCACATCTACCCTGGTAGCCATGGTGGCTTTTGCGCCCTTGCTGATGGTGCCAGGACCTGCCGGAGAATATATGCGCAGCATACCGCTAGTCGTTATAATTTCGTTGAGTGCTTCCTACGGTGTAGCAATGCTCATAACCCCGGCTATCTCATATATGGTGTTCAAAGATAATATCCCAGAAAGAGAAAAAAAGACCCGGATACAAGACTTTTTTAATGCTTTGATGGAAAGAGGCATGAGCAACCAGAAGAAGACGATTTTAGTAACCCTGGCCTGCCTGGCGGTGGTGCTGCTTTTAATTACTCAGCTAACCATTCGCTTTTTCCCCAACGCTGATAAAAACCTGATGTATGTCAATATGAGTTCTGAACGGCCTGCCGATTTGAATGCGACTGAAGATATGGCTTCCCAGGTGGAAAAAGTTTTGACCGAGCAGCCAGAAGTGACTTCCATGACCACATCGGTCGGCGACGGCCTGCCCAAGTTTTTCATATCCATGAAAGTTTCGGAGGCCACTCAGGATTTTGCGCAAACCGTAATCAGGATCGACCTTGAGAAGGGTGGCCGTTTTGACACTAAAGAAGACTTTTGCGTCTATTTGCAAGAGCTTATGGACCAGAAAATCAGCGGTGGGCAGGTGCGCGTAAAGCTTTTGGAACAGGCCTTCCCGTATACTGCTGTCACCGTCAGGGTACAGGGCGACGATTTGGACCGCATTCATGAAGTGGCAATGCAAATCAAGGAAAAGCTGCAGGCAATACCCGGTACTATAAATGTGGCAGATGATTACGACAAGGCAGTTTATGAGTACAATGTGGATGTTGATACGGACCTGGCCTCCCAGCGCGGATTCAGTGCCTATGATATCCAGAAGCAGATTAATATCGCACTGCGCGGAGCGGAAAGTTCAGTTTATCGTAAAGGCGGCAAAGAGTTCTCAATAATTGTGAAGAGCGATATTAAATCCAAGGAAGATCTGGAAAATCTGGGCATCAAGTCATCGGTGACCGAAGAAAAGGTTTTGCTAAAGCAAATCGCCGAGGTTAATATTGAACCGGTTCTGCCGACCATCAAGAAGTACAGGGGAGACCTGTCAGTGGCGGTCACCAGCGATGTAATGCCGGAATACGTACCTGTAAAATTGGAAAGTGAATTGAAGAGTCAGATTGACGGCATTGATACTGAAGGTGTGGAGTTGTTTTATGATGGCGAGAAAAAGCAGATAGTGGATAATTTCGGCGAACTGGGCTCGGCTGCTCTGTTCAGCCTGGTATTCATTTATTTTATACTGATGATTCAGTTCAAATCATTCGTAGAACCAGTAGTTATCTTCGTAACCATACCCCTGTCCATAATCGGTGCGGTTTTAGGCCTGCTGATTTTTCAACAGCCCATGTCGTTTACAGCCCTGCTGGGTATGGCTGGCTTAATGGGACTGGTGGTGAAGAATGCCATTCTTCTCCTGGACTATGTTGATCACGCCAGAAAAGCTGGTGTGGCAGTTGAACAGGCCTGCCGTGAGGCCGTCAACAGGCGCTGCCGGCCGGTATTGCTTACGGCGGTCACCGCGATAATCGGGTTAACCCCGCTGGCTTTGTCCGGAAGCGATCTATTTATGCCCATGGCAGTGACCATCATGGCAGGATTGTCATTGGCTACCGTCCTTACAATGGTTGTGGTCCCGGTTGTCTACACCATCGTTCAGGGCAGAATCGTTCCCGCGCTGGAACAAAAACTGCCCGCATGGGCGAGGTCAGATGTAGACTAGGCGAATTTAGAACCGTCCATGAAATTCGGTCCTGAATTGAGCCTGAGCAAGGAAACTCTGGCAAAATCATCGTGCTTATGTGATAATAAATCCTATAATTAGACTAACAGGTTATTGAGTCTATACTGAACGAAAGGGAAGTGATGTAATGCCACTGCAAATGAGAACCGAGAACGAATTGACACTGGTTGCCGAAGGCCAGGGCGTAATGTTTACCAAGCTGGGAGCTATGGTGGCCTACCAGGGACAGTTCAAATTTGAAAAAGTACTGCTTGATCCCAATGGAGGCAGTATGGTGGGAGCGGTTATCAATAGCCTGGCCCGTCGTTTCACTGGTGAAAACATGCCTTTAGCCCAGGTAACCGGCCAGGGCAACTGCTATTTTGCAGATCGCGCCAATCATGTGGTAGTAATCAACCTGGATCAGGGTCAATCCATAGGGGTTGAGAGCGAAAACCTCCTGGGATTTAACGACCAGTGCCAGTATGGCATCCGGCCCATCGGTGTCGGAGTTGTATCACAAAAGGGTTTGTTTACATCCAAGATTACTGGAAAGGGCTTTGGCGCACAGGTAGCCATCCTATCAAATGGTAATCCCATAATTCTGCAGACTCCGTGTGTTGTCGACCCCGATGCAGTTATCTGCTGGACCGGAGCAGACCCGAGTTTTAAGCTCGACTTGAATTGGAAGACCTTCATCGGTCAGGCTTCAGGCGAATCCTATATGCTGGAATTCAAAAACGCCGGCGAAACCGTCATTATTCAGCCCTATGAACGCGAAGGCGGCATCAAGGTGGGAATCGACGATGGCACACAGCCCCAAATGCAGGGCGGAGCACTTCCCGGCGGCCTGGGAGGCATGTTAGGCGGTGGAGGATCACCCGGTGGCGGCATTGGCGGCATGCTGGGAGGCCTGTTGAACCGTTAAAGAGTTGCTTACACAAGGAAGCCAGTTAAAGGAGGAATAAGGCATGGCCCTTAATATACAAGGAGGCGGAGGACCCAAGCCCGGCGGCGCACCGTCGGGAGGGATTTCATTAGGACGGCCTGCGGCGCCTCCGCCGCAGCAAGCGGCTCCGCCACCACAGCAGTTCCAACAGGCGCCCCCGCAGCAGTTTCAGCAGGCGCCGCCACCTCTGCAATTTCAACAGCCCCCGCCCCAGCAGCAAGCACCGCCGCTGATACAGCAGCCTGCAGCCCGGCCGGCAGCGGGAGCCGGAGTCATTCACCTCAAGAAGGGGCAGAAAATAGGATTGACTGATACCAATCCCAATCTGAACAATATTCGTGCCGGTCTGGGATGGGATGTAGCCAGAACCTCTGGCCAGGAGTTCGATCTGGACGTATCGCTTTTCATGGTGGATACGAACGGTGCGACCCTTCCAGACCGCTTTATATTCTACAACAATCCCGCCAGCACCGAGGGCAGTGTGCAGTATCTCGGCGATAATCGCACCGGAGCAGGAGAAGGCGACGACGAATCCGTGCGCATTGATTTGGGCAGAGTACCCGGCGATGTCGGCAAGATCTCATTTACAGTTACCATCTACGAAGCGGACCAGAGAGGCCAGAATTTCGGCCAGGTTTCGAACGCATATATTCGCATCGTGGACGAGCAGACCAACCAGGAGCTGATTCGCTACCAGCTGGACAATACCTTCTCGGTGGAAACCGGCGTAGTAGTAGGCGAACTGTACAAGCACAACAACGCCTGGAAGTTCAACGCTATAGGCAGCGGATTCCAGGGTGGCCTGGCAGCTTTGTGCCGGAATTATGGATTGGACACTACCGACTAATCCAGACCGGCTAGAATAGCGCCTATCTTTGTCATTGCATCAAGCCCGAGCAGTCGACGTACGCTTAAGTACGACTCCCGCCCGGGCTTGATTAATTCCGCGATATGCATCGATTCTAGCCGGTCTGCAGGAATAGGTAATGCGCCTATCTTTGTCATTACATCAAGCCCGAGCAGTCGACGTACGCTTAAGTACGACTCCCGCCCGGGCTTGATTAATTCCGCGATATGCATCTATTCTAGCCGGTCTGCAGGAACTGATAATGCGCCAATAGCTTCAAGCTCCCTTAAGGTGCAGTGGCGTTCCGAATGCCGATTCCCCTTGTAAATGCAATGCTCCGGTAATACAATATAGTTGTATAGATCTATTCAAGCTGTGGTCAGAAACGGGGTGAGATGTCATGCAGGTCAACAATGTAACCGACGTCAGTACCAATTACACGAGTTCTATTAATACGCCCGTTAACCGGACGGAACGACCTGCTGCCCCGACCAGGCCCGCTGGAGACAATGGCTTTGAAACCAATCAAAAGCCTTCAACGTATCAGACCCAGACTGCTGAAGCCGCAAAAACCATGGAAACGAGCACCCGGCAGGAGAGCAAAAGTGAAGGTGTCAAGACCAACGTTTATACCCGGGATCAGGTCACCCAGATGCGCTCTAACCGGGAGGTTCAACAGCTGAAGTCGGCGGAACAAAGCGTCATTACACATGAGCAGGCCCATATGTCCGTGGGAGGGCCGTATGCTGGAAATGCAACTTATGAATATACAGAAGGCCCTGACGGACAGCGATATATTACCGGCGGGGAAGTGTCCATAAATGCTCCGGCAGGCAAAGATGCTGAAGAGACTGCCCGTATTATGAACCAGGTCAAACGCGCAGCCCTGGCGCCAGCCAATCCGTCGTCACAGGATATTAAGGTGGCTCAGCATGCAGCGGCTCAGGAACAGGCTGCCCTGAGGCAACAGACTATCGACGAATCCCTGGCAAGCGCCCAGACGGTTCGCCAGGAGCGCAAGGACAACCTCGATGTAAAGGCGGAAGCGGCCCAGGAAACCGATAATTCCAACCGCCCGTCGACTCAAGATGTGATTAGCGAACAGCGTACCGCGCGGCTGAATCGCCAGGCCATGAGGGCCGAAAAACAGGTGGCAGCGGAAGAACGCAACCTGGATGCCCTTGATGTAGAAAAACAGGCCGTCAGACAGGATTACGAACGCAAGGTATCCGAATATCAAAGGATTATGCAGCAGGTCAATGTCCAAAAGTCCAGCATCAATCCGTCAGCCAAAGCTGTCGACATGGTAGCATAGGTTCTTCAAAAAATCTTTTCATTCTATAATATATGGACGTTTCCTTTCAACAGGGAATGTCCTTTTCGATTTTTCGGGGACCGCTTGTGACCTCTGCAATCCGAACTCTTGAACATCCATTTGTACTTTATATTTCAGCAATACGCAATTATCCGAAGGACAGTGGAATTTCCGCTTGATTGTTTGTGGTCCAGGGGATAATATAACACATACAGGTCAACAGTCTGACATCCTGCGGGATTCATCCAGCATAACCTGTAATGCCAACGATATAAGCTTTGCCGTGCTAGATGGGGAATTAGCGGTGCCCTGTAACCTGCAACCCGCTGTAGCAGGGTCGATGCCTGTGCCGAGGGGATATATTGTGGTGTTTGCCCTGGAAAAGTGATGTTGAAATTCGGGTCCTTCGCAACAGGACGCCTTGAACCGTGTCAGATCCGGAAGGAAGCAGCACTAAGGGGTCTCTTCTGTGTGACGAGGGGTAGCCTGAGTGGAGTTAACTGTCCAGGTAACGGCCGGGGTATATTTTCGGAGCCAGGTGCACGGCAAATATTTATTTATAAGGTGGGGATAACCCTGCCTTGTTCTGCATTTGAGGTGATATCATGTCCTACATTGCTTTATACCGGGTGTTCAGGCCGGGGCGCTTCGACGAAATGATAGGCCAGGAACAAACGGTAATAGCGCTGAAAAATGCCGTGCGCGAAGGCAAGCTGGCTCATGCCTACCTTCTTTCAGGACCACGGGGAACCGGCAAAACGAGCATTGCCAAGCTGCTGGCCAAAGCCGCCAATTGTTTGGAGCTCGAAGATGGAGAACCGTGCAATCGGTGCGCAGCCTGCCGCGATATTAATTCCGGAGCTTTTATGGATGTAATAGAAATAGATGCCGCTTCTAATCGCGGTATTGACGAGATCCGCGACCTGCGCGAGAAGATACGCATATTACCGGCCCAGGGCAATAAAAAGGTGTATATCATTGATGAAGTGCATATGTTGACCAATGAAGCCTTCAATGCCCTGCTGAAAACCCTGGAAGAACCGCCGGAATACGTGATATTCATTCTGGCTACCACTGAAATTCAAAAAATACCCGGGACAATTCTGTCCCGCTGTCAAAGATACGTGTTTAAGAACCTCAGCCAGGAGCAGATCGTATTCAGACTGATGGATGTTGCTCGCCAGAGCGGGATCAGCCTGGACCAGGAAGCTGCAGTCATAATGGCCCGCCGGGCCAATGGAGGCATGAGAGACGCCCTGGCTATGCTGGACCAGTTGAATGCTTACCGCGAAGGCGATATAAGCGCAACGGACGTCATGGATGTCCTGGGGCTCTTCGATGAAAAATTCCTAACAGAACTGGTTGACCACATGCTGAATTATAACTTTGCTGGACTGGTAGAGAGCCTGCAGCAGGCGCCTGGAGCTGGCAAGGACGCGGCCGGGCTGCTTAAAGACCTCGCCCTGTATATGCGCGATATGCTGATATATCGACTTACGGAAGGCAAAGGCGCATTGATGCTGGCCAGTGCCAAAGCTCAGGGAGACCTGGCCCGTCAGTCAGGCAAATGCCAGCAAGAAGCACTGGTCAGGTCAATTAATGCAGTTATGGAAGCTGCTGAAAAGGTACGCTACAGTGAGGAACCGCGCTTCTACATGGAGTTCAGCCTGCTGGCTGCATCACGGTTGTTATCGGGCGCGGATGCTGGAACAGCGGCTGAAGAAACCGTTTCATCACAGCGCGGAAGCCGAAACAAGAGCCCTGCCAAAGCTGTTCCCGCCAGGAAAGATTCGGCAAGGCAGGAAGCGGGCGATGATGCACAGTGGGGAAAGGTATGCAACCGCGTGAAGGAACTAAAGGTTACTACCTATGCCCTGCTCAAAGAAGGCCAGTTTTTGGGTTGCCGTGATGATAAGGCATATGTAACCTTTCGCAAGGGGTTTCAATTCCACATGAACAAGCTGGCAGAAAAGGCCCACATGGATATTGTTATTCAAGCTATTCATGAAGAGATGGGGCAAAGTGTCGAACTCGAAATGATCTTTTTGGATGACAAGCAATATAATGATATTATTGTACAAAAAGCCATAGAATTGTTTGGCGAAGAACTGGTTTTTGTTAAGGATTAAAATGCCGGACCCGTTTAGCTCCGGGCGCTGGCCATATATTAGACAATTTGGGAGGACAGGATATGAAATTTATGCCGGGTGGCGGGAAAATGGGCAACATGATGAAGGAAGCCATGAAGATCCAGCAGGAGATAGGCAGGCTTCAAGCTGAACTCAAGGAGAAGGTGATGGAGTCTTCTTCAGGCGGAGGTGCGGTCAGCATCAAAATAAATGGTAAGCAAGAAATCCTGGAACTCAAGATCAAGCCAGAAGCAGTTGATCCTGAAGATGTAGAAATGCTGGAAGACTTGATTATGACCGCTGTAAACGAAGCGATCAAGAAAAGCCAGGATATGGTTAGCGGAGAGATGAGTAAAATAACCGGAGGCATGAATATTCCGGGAATATCTTAAGGGAGCCGCCGGACAGCCCGCGTACAGAACCCCATATAATAGGAAGCAAAATACACTAACACGGGAAATGATATGAGATTACCCCTGGCTCTGGAAATACTAATGGACGAACTGGGCAAGCTGCCGGGTATTGGTCCCAAGACCGCGCAGCGCCTTGCTTTGTACATAATGAACAAGCCGGCCGAAAATGCCGAACGGCTGGCTTCTGCTATTGTTACGGCCCGAACCAGCCTGAAACCTTGTACTGTCTGCGGAAGCCTTTCTGATGCCAGCCCCTGTGCAATATGCACGGATGATACCCGCGACCGGAGCACTTTGTGTGTAACCGAAGAGGCCAAGGATATTATTGCTATTGAAAGAAGCGGATACCGGGGGCAATATTTCGTCCTCAACCGCAGTTTCAAGCTCATGAGCGGCACTGATTTAAGCCAGATGGATTTTTCGCCCTTCACCGGGCGTCTGTCTCAAGGAGATATTGCCGAGGTTATACTGGCTACTAATCCTGACGTAAATGGAGAGCTGCTCTGCCGTTTCCTGGCCAGAGCTGCTGAACCGTACAGAGTGCGGGTTACTCGCCTGGCACTGGGTCTTTCGGTAGGCGGCGATATTGAGTATACTGACGAGATCACTTTACGCCGGGCAATGGAAGGCCGCCGCGATGTATAAAACCAATGTGAGTCACATTTACAAAATAAAGATATATTATTGACTCACATTTTACCAATAGTTTATACTAAACCATGGTCGTTTTTGGAACGCTTTTTGCATGGTAAAAATATTCCCATTTATCTATTACTATAAGGTCCTGGCTGGCGCATTAGAAAAAAATTGCTTCTTTCTGGAGCCAGTATTATAGCTCAACAACGTTAAGGCGGGTTTAATGAATACAGAAGAAGCGAGCGGAAGAATCGTTGAAGCCTATATAGGCGAATATGCCAGCGGTAAAAGTGAAATAGCCATTAACCGGGCTCTGGAACTTAGGAATCAGGGACGCCCCGTTACCCTGGTTGACCTGGATATCGTAGAGCCTTTTTATACTTTAAGACCTCTAAAAGAAAAGCTGGAACAACTCGGCTTGAATGTAGTGAGCTTTTCCCGGGCTGATTCTTTTGGACTCGGGGAAACCGGGGCCATGTTAAATCCCCGGGCCCGCTGGGCGTTGCGCCAGGAAGGCGATATTATCCTTGACATTGGATACGGGGTGTACGGCGCCAAGACCCTGAACCTGGTTGAAGGGGCGGCCGAGTCAGAAGAGCTTCAGGTGTACGCGGTTGTAAACTACAGCAGGCCTATGACCGGCACCAAAGAGCGCATCAAGGAATATGTCAGCGGTCTGGGGCATGTAGACGGCATCATAGCCAATACCCATCTGGGTGACCAGACTGATATTCCCGTTATTTTAGAAGGAGACGCCATCATTATTGAGGCGGCAGCAGAATTAGGCATTCCGGTTCAATGCATAATTGTGGTCGAAGAACTGGCGGGCTTGATTAATGCAACGGAACTGGGATTGCCAGTAAAGGTAATTAAAAGATATATGCCTGCGGCCATGTGGTAGAAAAAGGCAGCGGCTGATATATTATGGATCAACATAAAATTGCGGATAGGAGGCATTTTGAATAAATGCAGAAAGTCATCGAAGGCATAAAGAAAGCATTTATTACAGGCAATGAAGCACTTGCCTGGGGTTGCCTGGCAGCCGGAGCGGAAGTCATGTTCGGCTATCCGATTACCCCGCAGAATGAAATCATGCACTACTGGACCCGCCTGGGGCCGGGCTATGGCAAGATTTTCCTGCAGACCGAAGACGAGCTATCAGCTGGATTTACAGTATGTGGCGCCGTACAGGTGGGTAAAAAGGCCTTTACAGCCACTGCCGGACCCGGAAATGTACTTATGCAGGAGCCCTTTGGCATGGCTGAAGCCATGCGCCTGCCGCTGGTTGCTATCATCCAGCAAAGGGGCGGCCCTTCATCGGGTACAGTCATCTACTCTCAACAGGAGGTGACCCTGACCACCTTTGGTGGTAACGGTGAAGGCCACAGAATCGTATACTCCACCAACAGCCATCAGGAGCTGTACGATTACGCTATCAAGGCATTCAACACCGCCTGGACTTATCGTTTTCCAACCTTTATCCTGGGCGATGGCTATCAGGCAAAGATGAGAGAGCCGCTGGAGCTTTACGATCCGGCCCTTAAAGGCATAGAAATGGTTCCGACCTTTCCATTGATTGGCAAGGAAGGCGATATTGGAGTTGACCGTGAGCCGGCTCATCTATGCAATATTTACAGCATGGAAGAAGAATTATATGAAGTCGTCATGCGGTTTTCGGCCGAGTATGAAGCGATAACCCCCCAAATTATTGAATACCAGGAAAAGGAAATTGACGATGCCGAAGTAATTGTTGTATCCCACGGCATTGTTTCCAGAGCTGCCGAAGACGCAGTGCGCGGCCTGCGCGCTCAGGGCATCAAGGCTGGTTCGTTCCGCCCGATCACTTTGCGCCCCTTCCCGGGTCAGGCTCTGCGAGACGCGATTGCCAGGAGCGGAGCTCGTAAATTGGTTATCGCTGAGTCGGCATACGGACAGTTTGAGAGACTGGTAAAACAGGACTTATACGGGGAAACAGTGCCGATTGAACATCTGTTTATGCCTGGAGTAGGCATAGTAGACTACGACATAATGAATAAAGTTAAATCAGTACTTTAAATATAAGGAGGTTTCCACATGGTTGCGCCTGCAATACCGAAATCGTGGTATTTGCCCTCCAAACCGCATAAGTTTTGCCCGGGCTGTGGACATGGCATTGTGTTGAAAGCGCTGGGTGAAACCATTGACGAATTGGGAGTGCAGAATGACGTTATATTCGGATGTGATATAGGCTGTTCCCTGCTGGCCTGGAATTTTTTCGCCTGTGACAGCACCCAGACCCATCACGGCCGCACCACCCCGGTTATGACTGGAATAAAGAGATCCCGGCCTGACAAGCTGGCGATTGGCTATATGGGAGACGGAGGAGGATACTCCATCGGTTCCCAGCACCTGGTTAATGCGGCGGTTCGCAACGAAAAGCTGACCCTTTTCCTGGTCAACAATGTTAACTATGGCATGACCGGAGGGCAGATGGCCCCTACCACACTTCCCGGACAAAAAACCGAGACTACGCCATTTGGACGTGATCCAGCGTTAACCGGCTATCCGACCCTGGGGCCGGAATTCATTGCGCAGCTAACTCCAGATGGCGCTTATGTCGCCCGGGGAACGGTTTCGAAATACAAGCAGCTGAAGAAATATATCCGTAACGCTCTAAAAAACCAAATGGAAGGCAACGGTTTTTCCTTCGTAGAAGTGCTGTCCACCTGTCCTACTAACTGGAAAACCAACGCACAGCAGACATGGGCCTTCCTGGAGGATGAAATGGAAGAATACTTCACCATCGGGGAACTTAAAACTCCTTTTAGAAAGGAGGATAAATGATGTCGGCAATTCGCATTGCACTGGCCGGAGAAGGAGGCCAGGGAGTCCAATCCGTAGCCGAAATTCTGGCAGAAGCAGCTTATAATGAACAGCGCCAGACTATATATATCCCTAACTTTGGAGTGGAACAGCGCGGGGGCGTTTCGATAGCCTTCCTCCAGTTCAGCGATGAGCGCATTGGTGCCCCCAAGTTCAACAAGGCCGACGTAGTAATCGCGTTGAGCGAAAGAGCTGTTATCAGGACCGGGATGTATTCCGACGAAAACACCCTTTTCGTATATGATGCGGGCCTGGATCTGAAGCCGGAGGATTTGCCCAAGAAGAGCAAGCAGTTGATTGCGATTCCCGCTCTGGATATTGCCTCCAACCAGCTGGCTCCCAGGGTGTTCAATATAATCATCATGGGAGCGGTGATAGGTTTGACCCGGGCAGTCCGGTTTGAATCCGCCAAAGCCGCCCTGGAATACAAGCTCAAGGCCAAGTTTGAAGGCAACCCCGCTTTGCGGGATCTGAATTTCAAAGCCCTGGAGATCGGCCGGGAGCTGGCGGAAAAATCATTGAGAGGGGAGGCTATTGCCAGTGCATGATTATCAGATATTTAGCTATGATATGGAAAAGGCAGTATTCCATATTTTCCCCGAATTCTGCAAAGGCTGCGGGCTGTGCAAGGAAAAGTGCCCCAATCAATGCCTGATCTGGTCATCAGACCTGGGGGTTTATGGTACTCCAACGGTCAAGCCCAAGGATGACGACAGTTGCATAGCATGCAATATCTGCGCTATGGTTTGTCCGGATTGTTCTATCAAGATCGACCGGAAAAAGCATCGCAAACTGACTAATGAATAGACAGCTTCAATAATGAATATGAACCGCGGCTCACGGGATTATCTCCTGGACCGCGGTTTTTTATTGGGCAATCAGGGCCGCTTGCTGCTTCAATTATGCAATTTAACTTTTTGATTTTGGTGCAGTGGCATCTTTATGCACCAATTTTCCTGGCTTTGTAGAAAGAAAAATCATCTTTTCGGCGTTATATCGCAACTCCCTGGGATTCGCCCTTTTGTTTTTATAAGTAAAAACATTGTTATAACAGTCACAGCCGCAGATCCAAGTATTTTGCAATATAACCAAATAAGTCCTTGACATGGAGGGAGGTGGATGGTAGTATTATTCCTGCACGACAGAGGTTGTGCGGGATCTAATAAAACTGGATAGGGAATCGTAAGTGCGAAAACCAAGTAATTTATTGATATCAGCCAGTCGACTGATAGCCAATCAAACTGATATTTAGGACTAGCAATAGTCCATCGGAATATTTTTGGAGAGTTTGATCCTGGCTCAGGATGAACGCTGGCGGCGTGCCTAACACATGCAAGTCGAACGGAAGTATAAAGGAAGCTTGCGAATTTATACTTTAGTGGCGGACGGGTGAGTAACGCGTGGGTAATCTGCCTGTAAGAGGGGGATAACTCCGGGAAACTGGAGCTAATACCGCATAAGCTGCGCAAGCAGTAAAGGTGGCCTCTGAATATGCTATCGCTTACAGATGAGCCCGCGTCTGATTAGCTAGTTGGTGGGGTAAAGGCCTACCAAGGCGACGATCAGTAGCCGGCCTGAGAGGGTGAACGGCCACACTGGGACTGAGATACGGCCCAGACTCCTACGGGAGGCAGCAGTGGGGAATATTGCGCAATGGGGGAAACCCTGACGCAGCGACGCCGCGTGAGTGATGAAGGCTTTCGGGTCGTAAAACTCTGTTTTAGGGGACGAAGAACCGATGGAATAATACGTCATCGGCGTGACGGTACCCTAAGAGGAAGCCCCGGCTAACTACGTGCCAGCAGCCGCGGTAAGACGTAGGGGGCGAGCGTTGTCCGGAATTACTGGGCGTAAAGAGCACGTAGGTGGACCATTAAGTCAGGTGTGAAAGATCGGGGCTCAACTCCGAAATTGCACTTGAAACTGGTGGTCTTGAGGGCAGGAGAGGAAAGTAGAATTCCTGGTGTAGCGGTGAAATGCGTAGAAATCAGGAGGAATACCAGTGGCGAAGGCGGCTTTCTGGACTGTCCCTGACACTGAGGTGCGAAAGCGTGGGGAGCAAACAGGATTAGATACCCTGGTAGTCCACGCTGTAAACGATGGGTACTAGGTGTAGGAGGTATCGACCCCTTCTGTGCCGGAGCTAACGCAATAAGTACCCCGCCTGGGGAGTACGGTCGCAAGGCTGAAACTCAAAGGAATTGACGGGGGCCCGCACAAGCGGTGGAGCATGTGGTTTAATTCGAAGCAACGCGAAGAACCTTACCAGGTCTTGACATCTGTAGAACCTCGTTGAAAGATGAGGGTGCCTTCGGGAGCTACAAGACAGGTGGTGCATGGTTGTCGTCAGCTCGTGTCGTGAGATGTTGGGTTAAGTCCCGCAACGAGCGCAACCCTTGCTATTAGTTGCTAACAAGTTAAGTTGAGCACTCTAATGGGACTGCCGGTGACAAGCCGGAGGAAGGTGGGGATGACGTCAAATCATCATGCCCTTTATGATCTGGGCTACACACGTGCTACAATGGGTGGTACAAAGGGATGCGAAGTCGTGAGGCGGAGCGGATCCCAAAAAGCCATTCTCAGTTCGGATTGCAGGCTGCAACTCGCCTGCATGAAGTCGGAATCGCTAGTAATCGCGAATCAGCACGTCGCGGTGAATACGTTCCCGGGCCTTGTACACACCGCCCGTCACACCACGAAAGCTGGCAACACCCGAAGCCGGTGAGCTAACTAGCAATAGAGGCAGCCGTCGAAGGTGGGGTTAGTGATTGGGGTGAAGTCGTAACAAGGTATCCGTACCGGAAGGTGCGGATGGATCACCTCCTTTCTAAGGAGCTTATTCCTAGGTCGGTTATACACTTACTTTATATTCCCTATCCGTTTTATATTTTCTCTAGTTCTTTGACAACTGCACAGGGAAATAGCAGGAGAAAAAACAATTAACTGTAGCCTTAAGAAGGGTAAGCGTAAGCTTGAACTTTTTAAGAGGGTTAGTGTTAAATCTCGCGTGAATAGATTAAAGATCAAGATACAAAGGGCGTACGGTGGATGCCTTGGTACCAGGAGGCGAAGAAGGACGCGGCCAGCGGCGAAATGCCACGGGGAGTTGCAAGCGAGCGTAGATCCGTGGATATCCGAATGGGGAAACCCACTAGAGGCGAACCTCTAGTATCCCTGCCTGAATAAAATAGGGCAGGCGAGGCCAAACCCGGTGAACTGAAACATCTTAGTAACCGGAGGAAAAGAAAACAAAAGTGATTTCCTTAGTAGCGGCGAGCGAACGGGAAAGAGCCCAAACCATGTATGTGTAAGCCTGTAAGCGTTGCATATGTGGGGTTGAGGGGCCGTCAGCTGCATTTACAGATGCAGCATGGAGTTACAAAGACAGAGCATAGGCGAATCAGACTGGAAAGCTGAGCCGCAGGGAGTGAAAGCCTCGTAGCTGAAATGTTCTGACCTCCAGACGTAACCCCGAGTACTGCCGGACACGTGGAACCCGGTGGGAATCAGGGAGGACCACCTCCCAAGGCTAAATACTACCTGGTGACCGATAGTGAACAAGTACCGTGAGGGAAAGGTGAAAAGCACCCCGGGAGGGGAGTGAAATAGTACCTGAAACCGTATGCCTACAATCAGTCAGAGCACTATTGAACTTCGGTTCAAGTGTGATGGCGTACCTTTTGTAGAATGGGCCAGCGAGTTATGGTAGCAAGCGAGGTTAAGCGTGAGAAGCGCGGAGCCGCAGCGAAAGCGAGTCTTAATAGGGCGAATGAGTTTGTTGCTATAGACCCGAAACCGGGTGATCTATCCATGGCCAGGGTGAAGCGGCGGTAAAACGTCGTGGAGGCCCGAACCAGAGTGCGTTGAAAAGTACGTGGATGAGTTGTGGATAGGGGTGAAATGCCAATCGAACCCGGAGATAGCTGGTTCTCCCCGAAATAGCTTTAGGGCTAGCGTCGTGAAGTACCTTATGGGGGTAGAGCACTGGTTAGGCTAGGGGCCTTCACCGGTTACCGAACCCTCCCAAACTCCGAATACCATAAGGGTAATCACGGCAGTCAGACTGCGGGTGATAAGGTTCGTAGTCGAAAGGGAAACAGCCCAGACCGCCAGCTAAGGTCCCAAAATCCATGCTAAGTGGGAAAGGATGTAGGGTTGCACAGACAGCCAGGATGTTGGCTTAGAAGCAGCCACCATTCAAAGAGTGCGTAATAGCTCACTGGTCAAGTGACCCTGCGCCGAAAATTCAACGGGGCTAAGCATGGTACCGAAGCTGCGGAATGTAGCAATACATTGGTAGGGGAGCATTCCTAACGGGTAGAAGCTATACCGTGAGGAGTAGTGGACTGTTAGGAAGAGAGAATGCTGGCATAAGTAAGCGAGAAGGCAGGTGGGAATCCTGCCCGCCGAAAGCCTAAGGTTTCCTGGGGAAGGCTCGTCCGCCCAGGGTAAGCCGGGACCTAAGCCGAGGCCGCAAGGCGTAGGCGATGGACAACTGGTTGAGATTCCAGTGCCACCAAGCAAGCGTTTGAGTAATGGGGTGACGCAGGAGGATAGGTGAAGCGCACGGTCGGAAGAGTGCGTCCAAGCACAAAGGCGGTCAGACAGGCAAATCCGTCTGGCGTAACGTTGAAGTGTGATGGGGAGGGAAACGTAGTACCGAAGTCATTGACTCCAAACTGCCAAGAAAAGCCTCTAGCGAGTTTGCCGGTGCCCGTACCGTAAACCGACACAGGTAGGCAAGAAGAGAATTCTAAGGCGCGCGAGAGAACCCTCGTTAAGGAACTCGGCAAAATAACCCCGTAACTTCGGGAGAAGGGGTGCTCTTTGGTGTGATTAACCTTGCACCGGGGAGCCGCAGTGACCAGGCCCAGGCGACTGTTTACCAAAAACACAGGTCTCTGCCAAATCGAAAGATGATGTATAGAGGCTGACGCCTGCCCGGTGCCGGAAGGTTAAGGGGAGAGGTTAGCGGCAACGCGAAGCTTTGAACCGAAGCCCCGGTGAACGGCGGCCGTAACTATAACGGTCCTAAGGTAGCGAAATTCCTTGTCTGGTAAGTTCAGACCCGCACGAAAGGCGTAACGATCTGGGCGCTGTCTCGACGAGGGGCTCGGTGAAATTGTAATACCGGTGAAGATGCCGGTTACCTGCGATAGGACAGAAAGACCCCGTGGAGCTTTACTGTAGCTTGATATTGGGTTTTGGCAGTAAATGTACAGGATAGGTGGGAGGCATTGAAGCGTGTTCGCCAGGATGCGCGGAGCCACCGGTGGGATACCACTCTTTTATTGCTGGGATTCTAACCTGGTACCGTTACCCGGTACAGGGACAGTTTCAGGTGGGCAGTTTGACTGGGGCGGTCGCCTCCCAAAGAGTAACGGAGGCGCCCAAAGGTTCCCTCAGCGCGGATGGAAATCGCGCGAAGAGTGTAAAGGCATAAGGGAGCTTGACTGTGAGACAGACATGTCGAGCAGGGACGAAAGTCGGGCTTAGTGATCCGGCGGTTCCGAGTGGAAGGGCCGTCGCTCATCGGATAAAAGCTACCCCGGGGATAACAGGCTTATCTCCCCCAAGAGTTCACATCGACGGGGAGGTTTGGCACCTCGATGTCGGCTCATCACATCCTGGGGCTGGAGAAGGTCCCAAGGGTTGGGCTGTTCGCCCATTAAAGTGGTACGTGAGCTGGGTTCAGAACGTCGTGAGACAGTTCGGTCCCTATCCATCGCAGGCGCAGGAAAATTGAGAGGCTCTGTCCCTAGTACGAGAGGACCGGGATGGACAGACCGCTGGTGTACCAGTTGTCTCGCCAGAGGCACAGCTGGGTAGCTATGTCTGGAGTGGATAAGCGCTGAAAGCATCTAAGTGCGAAGCCAACCTCAAGATGAGTTTTCCCATTCCGTTAAGGAAGTAAGGTCCCACCAAGACCAGGTGGTTGATAGGCCGGGAGTGTAAGTGCAGCGATGTATTAAGCTGACCGGTACTAATAGACCGAGGGCTTGATCTTAAATCACGAGATTTATCCAGCGTATTTCCCTGTGTGGTTGTCAGAGAACTGATAGTGCTCTGAAAACTAAATATTGATATACATTTTCCTGGTGACAATAGCGAAGGGGCCACACCCGTTCCCATACCGAACACGGAAGTTAAGTCCTTCAGCGCCAAGGGTACTGCGGTTTAGATCGTGGGAGAGTAGGACGTCGCCAGGAATTATTATTTTTAAACCTGGTTCGTGAAAAGTGAAAAGTGAAAAGTAAAAAGTTAAGGGTTAAGATTTAAGCGAAATATTTTCAGAGACTATTATCGTAACGTGCCAGCCAGGCGGCTGGTTTTTTGTTATTCCAGGCCAAGTTTCAAGAAAAATCGGAAAACATATGGCCGGTGAAACATGTTAAGGTATTATCCAATAGGAGCCAGGATATGGTTGAGGGGGAGTTCTGATGCGAGTCGGATATTTCCAGTTCGAAGTGCGATCGAAAAATCCGCGTCATAATGTAAATCATGTCATGAATACGCTCAATGGAAAACATTTTGATTTGATGGTGCTGCCGGAACTGTTCACCAGTGGCTACCTATTTCGAAGCAAGGCCGAACTGGTCCATTATGCTGAAAGCGTTCCGGACGGTCCGACCATCAACGATTTGGAGCGGTTCTGTCACCGGAATAACTGCCATATTATTGCAGGGCTTCCCGAACGAGATGGCGAATGCCTTTATAACACTGCTGCCATAATTGGACCCTGTGGTTATACAGGCAAACACAGAAAAATTGTTTTAAGCCAGTATGAAAAGAGTCTCTTTGATCGGGGTGATACTTGTGATGTATTTGATATAGGAGGGGTTAGAATAGGAATTGTAATCTGTCTGGAAAGCTGGCTTCCGGAAACATCGCGCCGGCTGATGCAGCAAGGCTGCCAGATTCTTTGCAATCCAGCCAGTTTCGGAGGAACCATGACCTTAAATGCCATCAGAACCAGGGCGATAGAAAACATGTTTTTTACTGTCACCGCCAATCGCCTGGGTGAAGAGCTGGAAGGCGGCATCCACGCCCATTACCGCGGCGATAGCCGCATCCACGATATAAACGGCAATGTACTAATTTATTCCCGTGATAGAGAAAGTCTGGCAATAATCGATATCGATCCAGTTCAGGCCAGCCAGAGACGAAATGAAATATGGGATTTGGACCAGGAGCTAGCAGCCATCCAGGCTCTCTTAACCTCCTGGCGGTAGACTATGGTTGGTTGCCGGCTTCATTCATGGCCATTCTGGCTTATGACAGCGGCTAACACATCAAGTGCGTCAATAGTTCCAGCGAATTTATTATTATCAGTAACCACCAGCTTGGTAATTTGGCGGCTCACCATTAAATCAAGCGCAGTTCCAAGGTGGTCATCTCGTTTAACACCTATAGCTGCAACTGGTTTCATTTCTTCAATGGTTTTTTCTGAAAGCGCATTAAGAAGCTTGAGTTTTTCGCTGTCATCTTTTTGATCCAGCAGGAACTGCAATTCTTCCAGCAAATCGCTGGCAGTCAGAACATTACTGGCGTTCCCCTGGCCGTCGATGACTGCAACTATTGGAATGCGCGAGCTTAATATGTTTTTTAGAGCAAAGAGGTACTTATCATCCATTTTCAGCTGCACTCCAGAGCGTATTCCAGCCTGTATATGTGCTTCACTCAGTTTTCTGTTCTCCAGTTCCGCTTTGAAAAGTTGTTTAAAAGGCAGCTGACCCAGCATGTTATTGGCGCTGGCAAAACCGGCTGATGCTGCCAATACCAGCATTAAATAGAGGGCAATCATGGGAATACTAAAAATAAATGTTTCGACGCTGTTGACCCTGGCCTCAATATCCAGAAGCTGGTGGTCATGCAATGCCACCATAACCACCAGCATTACCAAGTAGCTGAACATAAGAACAATAAAGGCCTTCAAGGAATCCCGGGAAAAGACCGTTTCGCTGGTTTTCATTTGGATACCTCCCTGCATTCAAATTTATAAATAAATATTAACATAAAAGCATATTGAAGCAATATAATGTGACGTTAAGAAGAAATTTGAAGCGGATGAGAAAAAGCGAGCCGATGGCACAGCCGTCTACCACTTAATATGACCGGAATACGTGATTAGAGTATGGTCTTTTGCAGCCATAACCAGTTCCCGTTAAAAGGTTAGATATTTTATTCCTCCACATTGTCCCCCTTTTTGATTATCTGAAAGTAATTATTGATATAATAAATGCACCCTGAAATACGAATGATATCAGCAATATGAAACCATTGGAGGTTAAAAATTATGGAAACTGTAAAAAAAGTATTGGATGCTATGAAAAAGGCAGGTGTCCCTGTCAATGCCGGTAAAATTGTGGAAATGACCGGCCTGGATAAGAAAGAAGTTGATAAGGCGATGAAGCAGTTAAAAACGGATGAAAAAATTAGTTCGCCCAAGCGCTGCTACTGGGAACCTAAATAACAGCCCGGAAAAGCAGTTCCAATAAACATCTATCATTAAAGTGGAAAATTAGTTGGCGCTTAGCATGGCAACAAAAGTGAGGCATTTTGATCCCGTAAATTATAAAATAGCGCATAATAATAAAAACGAAATTACCTGAATATTACAAAAATTAATGACCTGGAAGATAGAGTGTCGCATTATCATGCTCGGAGCGATTGCTATAAATGCGGTATATACGGAGATGTAAGCGCGCCAATGTTTGTGAACAATGTGGCGCAGTCGAAATATGTTGCAAATTGGACGTATTCAACCGCACAAATATCCACGAATAGCAGGAAATATCGGATACAATTCCATTAAACGACTATATATATATTATAGAATTAGGAGGGGTTTTTTAAATGGCTAGAGAATTCAATGAAGTCGTAATGGTTAGCGCTTGCAGAACACCAATCGGCGCCTATGGTGGCAGCTTAAAGGGTCTGAAAGCCAATGATCTCACGAAAATTGCTGGTGCAGAAGCAATCAGACGCGCTGGCATCGAAGCCGCACAGGTTAATGAAATCGTTTCCGGCATGTGCCTGCATCATGGAAACGGCTCCCTGCCTCCGCGCATTGTATCCCAGCAGATTGGCATGAGCAAAGAATCCGGTGCTACCATGGTCAACCAGAACTGCGCTTCCGGCATGCGTGCTCTTGACATCGCTGCCATGAAGCTCATGATTGGCGACACCGACATCGCTCTGGTAACTGGGACTGAAAGCATGAGCAATATTCCTTACATCGTTCCTGCTATGAGATGGGGCGCCAGAATGGCTGACACCAAAATGCTCGATTCCATGCTGGCTGATGGTCTTGTATGTACGCTGGCTGGCGGACATATGGGAACCACTGCTGAAAATATCGCCGAACAATATGGCATCACCCGCGAAGAATGCGATGAACTGGCTCTCATCAGCCATACCCGCGCTGTCAGAGGTGTTGATGAAGGCCGCTTCGATAGAGAAATCGTACCCGTAGAACTTAAGTCCAAAAAGGGCTCTGTAATGTTTGACAAGGACGAACATCCGATCCGCGGCGCTTCCGCAGAAAAAATGGCCAAATTAGCTCCTGCATTCAAAAAAGGCGGCGTGGTAACTGCTGCTAACGCTTCCGGTCTGAATGACTGTTCCGCTGCTGCTGTTCTTATGACCAAGAAAAAAGCTGACGAACTGGGCATCAAGCCTTTAATGAAGCTTCTCAGCGTTTGCAGTGAAGGCGTTGAAGCTAGAGTTATGGGTCTGGGACCGGCTGTTGCTATTCCGAAGGCTCTGAAAATGGCTGGCTTAAGCTATGACAATGTAGACTACTGGGAAATCAACGAAGCCTTTGCTGCTCAGGTTATTGGTGTTAAGAGAATGATTAAAGACGATTTCGGCATTGTAATGAACTCCGGTTCGCTGACCGAAGACGGCAATATCAACACCAACGGCTCCGGCATCGGCCTGGGTCATCCGGTAGGCGCTACTGCTCTTCGCATTATCGTTAGCCTGTACTATGAACTGGAAAGAACTGGCAAGACCGTTGGCGGCGCTTCACTGTGCGTAGGTGGCGGACCTGCTATGGCTTCCATCTGGACCAGAGACATCTAGTTCCAGCTGAAGTCTATATTTCTAGATTATCCAAGCTGTTTATTCTGCCCTGACGGGCAGGATAAACAGCTTTTTATTTGGCAGATCCGCGGATATTGCTGGGCAGGCCATAAAAATGCAATGACGAAACGGCATGTTCGCCGATTGGTAACAGTTTTATTCGAAACAGTTAATTGAAATTATCTTAAAATAATGATTATAATGAATTCAGCGACAACTCAATTAACGTTATTTCAACAAAAAACATGCCGATGCGACAAAAATAACAATATGGCGTTTGGTAGTTCTGTCTTTTAAAGTTAAAACATTGATCCGTTCAACAAACCGCACATTGATGGCATACAACGCATAATTGATTACAGTCAGCGCTAGCAGATGCGAAAAGGTGGTAATATGCTCGCTTTTCTAAGCAGGTTATTAGGAAAAACTAACGAAACCAGGGTAGGCGATAGCGGGTCAGCCGGCAGTAATAGCTTTGATCAAAACCAGGAGGACCTGGGCCGAAACGAGGCTATGTACCGGGCGATATTTGAAAACACCGGCAGCGCTTCAATCCTGATTGCTTCAGATACCACGATATTACTGGCTAATACGGAATGGTACAAGCTTTCCGGATACAGCCAGGAGGATGTGCAGAATAAAATTAGCTGGACCGTTTTTGTGGTCGAGGACGACCTGGAAATGATGTTGCGATATCACCGGGCACGGCGCGCTGAAAACCAGTCCGCTCCCAATGATTATGAATTTCGCATGCAGACCAAGGGCGGCCAGCTCAAGCATATCGTGCTTCGAGTCGCCATGATACCAGGAACAGACATCAGCATTGCCTCAATGCATGATGTTACCGATCGCAAAATAGCCGAAGAAAAATTTCGTCTGGCATTCCACTCTGCACCGACTCCTATGACCCTGGGGGAAGCCGGAGTAGGTCCCTATGTGGAGGTCAATGATGCCGCTGTGGCGTTCTGTGGTTACAGCCGTGAAGAAATTATCGGCCGAAGCTGGGCGGAATTGGAATTCATACCGCGAAACGAGCAGCAAGAACTATTGACGAGCATTAAACAAAACAATAGAGTGCGCGATATGGAAATAACGTTTAGGGTAAAGGGCGGAAACGTTAAGAAAACAATTCTTAACGCCGATATTGTGGAAATTAACGGCAAACCGCATGTACTAACGGCGGTTATTGACATCACCGAACGCAAAGCAATTGAGCAAGCGTTAAAGGATTCAGAAGAGAAATTTCGTTTATTTGCCGAAAATGCTTTGGATGGATTTGTTATCATACGGAACAATCGTTATGTATATTTAAATCCGGCAATCTGCGATATGCTGGGATATACAGAGGAAGATCTGCTGGGAATGGTGGATATCGGAGCCATTGGAGCCGATACACCCATAGGCAAGAGTCGGATCACTCAAAACTACAGGAAACGGTTAAAAGGGGAAATCGGTGATGAGCCTTATGAATCCCAACTAATACACAAAGATGGGAAAACGATTATTGATGTATTATTGTCGCCGGCATCGGTTGCATTCCAGGGTGAACCGCATGTATTTGTTCTAATAAAGAACATCACGGCCCGAAAAAATGCCGAAGCCCAACATGAAGTGTTTATGATAGCTCTGAGGGAAAGCGAGGAAAAATACCGCAGCCTTTTACGCTATTCCAGTGATCCCATATTTGCATTGGACCGCGACGGAAGTTATTTATATGTCAACGAGGCTTTTGCAAGGCCTTTTGGCAAGGAACCAGAAGACATCATAGGCAGGAATATGCGGTTTTTGTTCAATGAAGAGGAAAGCGCTCAACGCTTTATGGCTATTCAAGAGGTTTTTGATAGCGGCCAGGCCCAGGAAATTGAAGTAACGGTAAAATCCGCAGATGGCAGTTTGCTCTGGTTTGTAACTGCCATCGATCCGATCCGGGATATTGAAGGTCGGGTGGTTTCGGTCTCCTGCATATCCCGGGATATAACCAGGCGCAAGTCCGTTGAGGATGCCTTGAAGCTAAGCGAAGAGAAGTATCGGTCTCTATTTATGTATACACCGGCCGGGGTGGTTAATTTCGATCTGAATATGATCGTAACTGACTGCAATGACCGCTTCACAGATATATTGGAATCCAGCCGCTCGCGAATTATCGGGTTGGATATGCACAAGCTCAAGGAACAAGTCGTGCTCACGGCCCTTAATAAAGCCCTGCGAGGACAGGAAGGGTTTTATGAAGGATTATACCGGGCAACCACCAGTGATGCCGAAAAGTGGATATTTATGCATACAGCTCCGCTTTTTGCTTCGGATGGCAGCCTGACCGGTGGGATTGCGATAGTTGAAGACACCAGTCCCAGGCGCGAAGCAGAAATCGAACGAGACCGGTTACGATATCTCCTGGAGAACATATTTGATTCCATGCCCAGCATATTGGTCGGAATAGACGGACAGAGAAAGATAACACAGTGGAACCAGGAAGCCCGGATTCGTACCGGCTTAAATGAATTTGAAGTGCTGGGTCGTGATATTGAAGATGTACTGCCCGCTGCCCGGCTGATACAGAAACAGATTGACCTGGCTTTGGAAGAAAAGTGCATTCAGCGAGAAGACCGCATGGCCGATACAGAAAACGGTGAACAGCGCTTTATGGAGGCGGTTATCTATCCCCTGTCCAGTAATGGAATCAGCGGCGCCGTCATTCGCATGGATGACATTACCGAAAAGGTTCGCCTTGAAGAAATGATGATACAGACCGAGAAGATGATGTCCGTGGGCGGCATGGCGGCGGGCATGGCTCATGAGATCAACAACCCGCTGGGAGGCATATTGCAGGGCGCTCAGAATGTTTTGCGCCGCCTGGAAACCGATAATTTGCAGAACCGGCAAATTGCAGAAGCAAACGGAACCAGCATTGAGTCGATTCGTGGCTATGCTGAACAGCGTCAGATAATCACGTTTATTGAGGGCATCCGCAGCAGCGGTATGCGTGCTTCGAATATCGTCAGCAATATGCTGCAGTTTAGCCGCGGCAGCAGCTTGAAAAAAGAGTATGCCAGCCTTTCAACATTATTGGAGCGCACCATAGAATTAGCTGGTAGCGATTACGATCTGAACAAGAACTATGATTTCCGTCATATTGAGATTGTGCGCGATTATGATCAAAATCTTCCCGATGTGATGTGTTCTCCGGTGGAAATCGAGCAGGTTATATTGAACTTGCTGAAAAATGCCGCCCAGGAAATGAACGCCAGGGATCGAAAGCCAAAGATAAGTATGCATACTATGCAGGATGGTGATTGGGCAGTGATTGAAGTGGCGGATAACGGTCCGGGAATGCCGGAAAATGTTCGCAGGCGGGTATTTGAACCGTTCTATACTACGAAGCCCACCGGAGCCGGGACCGGCCTGGGATTGGCAGTATCTTATTTCATTGTTACCAATAATCATAAAGGCCAGATTTTTGTGGAATCAGCCCCGGGAGAGGGAGCGGTGTTCACGATTCGCCTTCCTTTAGACAGTCAGGCTGAACGATTGGGGAATGCGGAATACCAAAACTGGTGAACCTTTGCTGCCGCTAGCAGATTATCTGCAGGAAATCCGGCAGCAATTGGACCCGCGCCGGTGAGTAACCAATGAATTCACCATCTGCCTGGATGGCTTTCCGGCCAGTTATTTCAATTTGATTGGTAATGAAATAACATTTTTGTCTCCAGCTCATGATGAGTCTCATACACATGCCCAGGAATTCAAGGCGGGAACCTTTTTTAGTATAAACAACTTCAAAATGGGGTATGTAAATACTGGTGTTGTGCGCTATAGTGAAATGCCCTCCGTAATGCGAGGCATTACAAACCATCATAGTATGGAATGTCGCCTTGCTTGATTCGGTCTGCGCTTCAGCCAGGGAAGATTCCCAGTTCCATAACTGGCGCAGAGCGGAAACGATGTATGCCCATATCCCCATTTCCTTTTTTTCCGCAAGCTGCAGATTTTCCACGGCCAGGCCGTCGGCGCCGAAACCGGCCATGAGGGAAAAACGCGTTTTCTCGCCGTTTACATCCAGCAGCCCCAGCGACATCGGCCTGGTTTGGCCCCTTACAATGGCTGCACAGGCTTGCTCAATACTTATGGTTCCAAGCTCATGGGCCAGGACATTGGCGCTGCCCATGGGTATGATCCCCAGAACAGCTCCCCTGGGAAGCCCGTTTATGACTTCGTTAATAGTGCCATCGCCACCGCAGGCAATTACTATATCGTAATCGCCGCAGTTTTGTTCGGCCAACCGCTTGCCGTCACCAGCCTGTGAGGTGTTAACAACTGTGCAAGGGACGCCGTTACTGGAAAGATTAAGCAAAAGGCCATCGACTGCCTCCTGATGGTAGCTTCCTGAAGCGGGATTGCAGATTAAACACGCTTTCATGCTGTGCTCCTTGTCCGCGGCTTGACTGCTATCCGGCCGATAATTCGGTGATGCTGCATGGAATCCACGGAAATTTTTTGATGTACCGGTTCTAGTCTTTATCCTACCAAGTTGAGCGAGTGCTATCAACCATCAGCTGATATAATGATGAAAAGATTCAGGGATGGTGACATATGCACACAGGAAATGATGCCGGGGATTCAGACATGTTCAGTGCTGGCAGCAGGCGCTGTTATGTTTACATTTTGCATTGCGGCGATGGCACTCTTTATACTGGCTGGACCTATGATCTCCAGGAAAGGCTGATAAAGCACCAGCAGGGAACCGGGGCTAAATACACGCGGGGACGTGGGCCTTTTACCGTGGTATATACGGAGGAATGCGCAGACATGTCTGGGGCACTAAAACGCGAAATGGCAATTAAAAGCTTGAAGCGGATGCAAAAAATGGAGCTTATCTATAATTACCAGAAAATTGTGGGAAGCAAAGCTTAAACACTCCACGTATACAGGGACAGGCTCATACATCCCTGGTGCTGATGTTGATCAGCCCTTTGCTTTGCCAGTATTTGTCAGCATCCAACTCTCCCCGGGCAAACTGCTCCTTCAAGCCCAGCAATTCTGGCGAATCATTAATTTCAGCTTCGATAATTTTTTTCATGTCGATATACTGGTCGGCACTGATCTGGTTGGTTACGTATCGGTGCTTGAGAATATCAATAATAAGCTCATGGCGGGGGTTGCTTGACGTTTTCCCTCCGCTGTCAATGCTGCGAATAAATAGATAGAGCACGGCCACTGCCGCCAGCAAGATAATGATCATCATAATAATTCCGCCGTATCCGTTGCCCATCATGTACCCATATCTCATTTCGTTTCCTCCTTTTCTGGCAGCTGATGGTCGAGCCGTAGCTCAATCACCGCCACTGTGCCCTGGCCGGGAACGCTTTCCATCCTGACCGTTCCCCCGTGCAGATCAACCAGGGATCTGGCGATGGACAACCCCAGGCCGGTTCCGCCGCCGGATTGTTTGCGTGACTTGTCCGCTTTATAAAAACGATCCCATATGTGCGGCAAATCCTCTGCGGGAATACCGGGGCCGTTGTCCTTTATCCGCAGTGTCAGCCTATCGCCAGCTTCAGCTTCGATCCATAGACTGCTGTTTTGTGATGAATGGCGTATGGCGTTATCGATAAAAATGATCAGCAGCTGGCGCAGGCGGTCGTAATCGCCCATTACAGGCGGCAAAACGTTTGGCAACTCCGTTATTAATACGATATTTTTTTGGGCGGCTAATGGGTTTAGAGCTTGTACAACATCGCCAATCAGAGAATTCATATCCAATTCTTCAGGATGCAGGATTATCTTGCCGGCTTGCAGCTGGGCCAGATCCAGGAGATCGCTGACCAGCCGTTCCAGACCACGGATTTCGCCCAGAATCCGGCCGTAATATTTTTTTATCTCTGCTTCATCATTTATTGCACCGTCCTGAAGGGCTTCAGCCGAGCCGCGGATAACGGTAAGAGGGGTTCGGAGCTCATGGGAAACATTGGCGACGAACTCTTTACGCATGCGTTCCAGCTGTTCACTCTCGCTAATGTCCTGGATAAGAGCGACACCGCCGGCTATTTCGCCGCGTTGGCTGTATATCGGCGAGAGAACCCATATTATAGTCCGCTTATTCCAGTCCGTTTTTATTTGCTGACGCTCTCCACCGGTAATAACCAGTTGAAAAGCTTGAAGAATGCCGTTGGCCGCAAGCTTATTGATAAGCTTGCTGTCCCATCCATCTTCTGCTGTGCCGCCCAGTATGTTCCAAGCAGCCTGGTTTGAGTTGATCAGGCGCATTTGTGGATCAAAAGCCAGGATTCCCTCGCTGATGCTGGAGAAAAGGTCCTGTAGCTTGCTCTGCTCCTGGAAAAGCTGGTCAATCGTATAGCCCAGGCGAGCGGCAAGCAGATCCAGCGCCTCACCCAGTCGGCCCATCTCGTCCCCGGCATTTAATTTGACCCGGACATCGTAGTTGCCGCGCGCCATTTCCATAGCCGCCTGTTGCATGGATTCAAGCGGCTGGGTGAATAGCCGGGCATAGAAGAAACTCATTAGTGCGGTGAGCAATAGCGCAAGGATGATGGCCCCTCCAAGCATGATCGAAGCCTGGTCAACGACATTCCCCATATTGGCAAGTGGCGATAGCAGCAGAACGGCTCCGGTTATAGCACCATCCGAGTTTTTTACCGGGACACCGGCGACTAGAAGGGTTTCCTCGGTTTCAATTTCTTCAGCCAGGTTTTCACCTTGCAATACGCGCTCGATAAGCGGAGAGAATTCTGCTGGCGCCATGGCACGGGATTCAGGTTTTTCGGAACCAGCCCCGTCCAGCACCAGGCTTCCGCTGCCATCGCAAATTATTACCCGGGCGCCAGCCAGTCCGTTTAACAGGTTGACGGCCATTTGGATATTTTCAGGATCGCTGCGGTCTATTTTGTCCTCTTCAACCAGTACCCCAATTTGCCGGGCGCGTTCAGTAAGATTGGCAAACCTGTTCTCCATAACTCCAGAACGGAAATAGGAGACGAAAAGCAGTCCCACCGTCAGCATAGATATAAGAACAATCACAGTGTACCCTGCTGTTAACTTGAATAGAACGGTCCGGTTACTCATTATGCACCTCGAATTTGTATCCTACGCCCCAGACAGTTTTTATTTCCCAGGGCAAATCTGCATGAATGCCCAGCTTCGATCGCAGGCGCTTGATATGGGTGTCAACCGCCCGGTTGTCTCCAGAATAGTCATAGCCCCAGAGGCTGTCCAGGAGATGATCCCGGGAAAAGACCTGGTTGGCATGGCTGGCCAGCAGCCAGAGAATTTCTGTTTCTTTGCGAGTAAGCTCCACTGCCTCGCCTTTGACACGGACTTCGTATTTATCGATGCTTACTTCCAGTCCGGGATGGCGGATTATATTGCCCTTTTCCTCTTCGGACAGCTCAAGCCGCCTTAAAACTGCGCGGACACGCGCCATTACGGCAGCTGGACTGAAGGGTTTGACAATATAATCGTCGGCGCCATAGTCCAGGCCCATAATCATATCGGCATCCTCACTGCGAGCGGTAATCATTATAACTGGTATTCTGGACTGCCCACGGATTTCCTTCAAGACCTCCAGGCCGTCTTTCACGGGCATCATGATATCCAGCAGCACCAGAACTGGATTGAATTCCAAAATCCTGGCAATAGCCTCCTGCCCGTTGTAAGCAGGGAGGGGCTGGTACCCTTCCCGGGTCAGATAAACGCTTAATATGTCTACAATGGCTTCGCTGTCGTCAGCGACTACAATATATTTATCCATGATTTCCACCTCAAGAGCATCATCTTCATTTAATATAGCATCCCCGGGGCGATATTTTGTGGCAAATGTATGTCGGGAAAATATTTCCCCTGACATACTTTCGCCATATCTAATGATTAGAATTGAGTCATCAAAATAAAGGAGAGATAGATATGAAAAAAATGATTATTATCAGTATGCTGGTTCTGACCATGCTGGCAATTCCAGTGGCGGCTTTCGCGAGGGGGCCGGGCAATGGAACCGGCGATGGAATGATGGGAGACACGGGTTCCTGTCCCTATTATGGCACAGGCCAGAGCACACTGACCGCAGAGCAACAGGCTGAACACCTGGCGTATTTTATCAGCCGCATGGACGAAAAGAAAGCCCTGATCAATGAAAGGCTGGATGCGGGAACTATTACGCAGGAGCAGGCCGATGCCGCCCTGGCTAGAGTTGACACCATGGTCCAGTTCCGTACTGAAAACGGTTTTCAGGCTATGGGATTTTGCCAGGGACTGGGCCAGGGTAAGAGTGGCAACAATGGCCAGGGAATGATGCAGGGGAAAGGTATGCGGGGCCAGGGGAATCGTGATGGATGGGGGCTTAACCTGGGAGTGCCAGGGGTTTGCCCGTTCGGAAACTAATTCAGATATGGAGCCGGATGCACATTGTGCCTCCGGCTTCAGTGCGTCATCAGATAAGCAGAAATTGCTGCCTTTCTCAGCCTGATAGTCGAAGCGCATCCAACTGCTTTCGGATAATTAAGGACTGGACAAGGCTGGAACTCAGTCGTATAATTGCCTGTAACCAGATATCCGTTATGAAAGCGGATTGGCCATTATAAATACGACGTAAATGTAAACACAGCCATGAAGGCGTTGAGGAGTTGATACTCCCGGCTTTTCATGGCTTTATTTTTTTGTCAGGGAGGTTTAATGGCGTTTATGAACACTGCAGGCCATAAATTTTTATGAGAATTGCTGTTATCGATGGGCAGGGAGGGGGTATTGGCCGCCTGATCGTGGAAAAACTGCGCAGCGCCTTGAGGCAGAATTGCCACATTATCGCACTGGGTACCAATGCTTTGGCTACGTCAATGATGTTGAAAGCCGGGGCCAATGAAGGCGCCAGCGGAGAAAACGCTATAACATACAATGCCGGCCAGGTCGATATCATTGCCGGCTCGATTGCATGCCTGAGCACCAATGCTTACGGAGGTGAGCTAAGTCCCCGGATAGCACAAGCTATTAGCGCCTCATCGGCACGCAAGGTTTTTATTCCGCTTAACCGACATGGCATCTATATCGCCGGGGTTCATGACGATCCCCTGCCGATCCAGGTTGACCGGCTGGTGGAGCTGATTGAGAATATGGTTCGCTAATATGGAGCCGTTATGCTGCTAGGAAATGGAAAGCCCATGAAGGGAGTGACAGGAATGTGTGAGGCAAACGTATATGTTATTCGCAATGGCCGGGAAGAGATGCTGATGGAAAGGGTGGACCGCATTATTCCCGGTGAAGACGGCAACGTATTTTTAGAAAGCGTTTTTGGAGAGCGCAAAGTGGTCCAGGCACGCATCCGCGAAATGGAACTTGTTCACCATCGTATTATTCTTGAAGAAATATTGGAGCCCAGGCCTGCCGGCCAGCTAGAAATCTGGCTGGAGCCTGCAACTGACCACGGGCATTTTCACGCGGGAGAGGACGTTATTATCCGCCTGCAGGCTGGCTATAATATGAAAGCCGACCAGAGCGGCCATTTGCATGATTTGAAAGTATACTCCATGTCGGAAGCAGGTGAGCCCCAACTCCTGGAATTACAGGAAGACAGCGCAGGAAGTACCGTCAACCTGGGTCAGGAGGCCGACGGGTTACTGCAGATCTACGCGGCAGACCAGTCGGAACGGACCCTCTATGCAAAGGTCTTGATGGAAATTGGGCATCATCACCATCACGGGGTGCAAGCCATCGGCTTGCCCCTGGAGATAGTTCCCAGCCAGAACAGCCACCCCCGCATGGGAGAAAGCTATGAAGTCCAGGTCCTGAAGGACGGGCAGCCCTGGCCGGGAGCTGAAGTCAGAGCAACTTATGCATCGACGAAAAGCGCTGATTATCCTCATCGCATTGTGGCTGATTTCGAGGGTAAGGCCCAGGTTTTTCTTACCGCCCGGGGCAACTATCTGTTCAGCGTTGATGACGGCATGACGACCAGTACTTTCACGCTGGTTAAAGGATTCTAAACGGGAAACAGTCCGGATACAGGCAACCGAATAGGTAAATATCGGATTTGGACGCCATGAAGGTGGCCGCAAGGCTTGCTTCATGGCGTTTTGTTTTGTTTTGAACGGGATTTGTTTTGATGTCGAGACTGAAGATAAGGAGGGAAGTTAATAATTTATACAATTAACACGGATTGAGAAGGAGGTTGTTCAGAATATATGTCGAGTCTAGATTATCAGGTTATTAACGTAACCAAAGAATGTAAAACCTGTGACCACTGTACATCGGTTTGTCCGACCGGCGCAATCAAAGGCGAACTTGGAGAGCAGCATCATATCGACCCGAAGAATTGCCTGAACTGCGGACAATGTCTAATAAACTGCCCCTTTGGCCGGATTACTGATGACAGCATGGTAGCAGACGTAAACAAAGCACTGGAAGATAAAAACAAATATGTTGTCGTGCAAACTGCGCCTGCAGTGCGCGTTGCCCTGGGAGAACCCTTCCTGATGCCGGTGGGAACCAATACCAAGGGCAAGATGTTTGCTGCCCTTCGCAAGCTTGGCTTTGACCAGGTTTACGACACTGAGTTCACCGCTGACCTTACCATTATGGAAGAAGGCACCGAGTTGATTCACCGGATCTTCAAAGCCGTAGGATTGCCAGGCTATGAAGAATCAGGGCCCCTGCCGCAGTTCACATCCTGCTGCCCGGCCTGGATCAGGTACGCTGAAGATAACGCCCCGGGCATGCTCCCCAACCTGTCTTCAGCCAAATCACCGCAGCAGATGTTTGGCGCAGTCGCCAAGACCTATGCCGCACAAAAACTGGGAGTAGATCCCGCGAAAATGGTAGTGGTGTCTGTAATGCCCTGTACTGCCAAGAAATTTGAGTGCCGGCGCCCCGAAATGACCGCCAGTGGATTCCAGGACGTTGACTATGTTATTACCACCCGCGAACTGGCAGACATGATCAAAGCCCAGAACATAAATTTCCCCACTCTGCCGGATGAAGAGGCGGATCGCCTGATTGGCTCATCCACCGGAGCAGCCACTATTTTCGGGGTCAGCGGGGGGGTTATGGAAGCAGCCCTGCGCACAGCATATGAAATCCTAAGTGAGCAGAAGCTGGACAAGGTTGAATTCAAAACGGTTAGAGGCCTTGCCCCGGTTCGTGAAGCAACGGTGGAAATACCGGTCAAGGCATTGAACAAGACCGTTCCGGTTAATGCGTTGATAGTGACTGGAACCAAGCATGTCGGTCCGATAATTGAAGAGGTTCTGGCTGGTACCAGCAAGTATCATTTCATAGAAGTAATGAACTGCCCCGGCGGATGTATCAACGGCGGCGGGCAGCCCATCGTGCATGATATTCAATAATTCAGGGATGCAAGGAGGAGCGTGAATGAGTACGTTTATTGAAAAAAATGAGTTTACCAGGCGACAGTTTTTTAAAGGAGCCGGCATGCTGGCTGGAGCCCTGGCCTTTACCGGCATATTTTCCAAGATAGGCCTGCTGGCAACTGATGCCAAAAGCCGCTACATTGAACAGCGGGCCGCAGCTGTATACTCACTGGATGAAAAAATGGCCATACGCCGTTCCCATGAAAACCCGGAAATTGCCCAGATATACAAGGAGTTCCTGTCACCGGGCGAAGTTAAGCCTTTAACCCATAAATCAGAGCGTTTGCTGCACACAAAATATGGCAAGGACATTCCTGCGTTGATCGAGGAGCTGAAAAAGCCTGAAACGGCAGAAGGCACTCATCAGGTTCAGGAACACCCTGCCGCATAACAAGGAGGATTAATGATGAGTGATGTTAAAGGCAAGGTGCTCAAACACAATGAGCAAACCCGGGCTATGCACTGGGTGCACCTGATCGCATTTACTGTTCTAGGCATAACGGGAATCGGATTCTATTTTCAGATTGGCTTTATCAACGGCATCTTTGGCGGCGGGGCCAATGCTTCAGCTGTACATCGCTGGACCGGGGTAATCTTTGCGCTCGGGCCAACATTGTATATTCTGCTTAATTTCGAACGTTTTTCCCGCTTTGTTGATACAATAACCTCAATCAGCAAGAACGATATGAAATGGATGACCACTATGGGCGGATATATACCGTTTCTAAAGGGTGACGTTCCTCCGCAGGACAAGTATAACGCCGGGCAAAAAATGCTGGGGCTGCTAATTATACTCGGCTGCCTTATCATCATAATTACCGGATTTCCCATGTGGTTCTGGGCTGATGCCATGGCTCCAGCCTTCCTGGTACTTTGCTGGAATGTTCATTTCTGGACGGCTGTGGTTATGATTCTAATGGTAGGCGGACATTTTTTCCTGGCCGCGATTCATCCCACATCCCGGGTGGAATTCGGGGCGATGATGCTGGACGGGCATATTGACGCCGAGGTCACAGCTCATCATAACGGTACATGGTTTAAATCGCTGAAGGAAATGGAAGAATAAAAGCATAGATCCAAGATAATATCAGCCATTAATCAGGGGGGACGATTTCGTCTCCCCTGATTCTGCTTGCTTTTTCCATCCCAGATGCAATAAAATAGTCACAATTCTACGAGCAAAGTTGAAAGGAATCCAGGAAGGATTCCAGTTAAGATGCTCATTTGAACCCAGCTGAATAAGATTAATGAAAGTCATGAAGACAAAGGCCCTGTGAAAGGGCATGTTTTCGTGGCTTTTTTTTTTGGAAAAGGGGTGGGACTGGGCAAAACATAGGAAGACCTGTGGACAATTACAAAGGAGGATAATCGGCTTGAAAAGAACGTCATTACTTACAGCCTTATTGCTGATACTGGCTATGCTTGCTTCTGGATGCGGCGGAAGCGGCAGCGACAATAAAGCGAAGGATACGCAAAAACGACTGGTATACGGCGCAGAATTCGAATATGAAAAGCTCAATCCGCTGCTTGACACCACAAATGTTGATAACATGATTTTCTCCGGGCTGACCCGTTTCGACCAGAATAACCAGGCGGTTCCGGACCTGGCGGAAAGCTGGACCATCAGTGACGACCAGCTGGTATATACATTCAAGCTTCGCAAGGATGTAAAATGGCACGATGGAACGACATTCAGCTCCAGCGATGTGAAATTCACCCTCGACAAGGTGCTGGATCCTGCGGTGAATACACCCATACGTCAGGAATTCGAACAGATAGCCGCAGTAGAGGCGCCAGATGCCGGTACGGTTATTATCAAGCTTAAGCAAACCTTTCCCCCGCTGCTGGATAAACTCAGCCTGGGCATACTTCCCGAGCATATGCTGAAAGGCAAGGATCTGAACAACGCGGATTTTAACAGCAACCCGGTTGGTACGGGACCCTTCAAGTTCAAGCAATGGAAAAAGGGCGAAAGCCGCACTGTGACTGCCAATGAATCTTTCTATCGGGGCAAGCCCAAGCTGGATGAAGTGGTGTTTAAATTTCTACCGGACGCCAATGTTCGCCTGGTGCAGATGGAAACTGGTGAAGTGGATCTGGTTTTTGTTGAGCCGGAGCAATTGGACCGGGTGTCAAAAATCGCCGGCGCCCAGGTGTATGAAGTGCCTTCGGCAGACTATCGCTGTATGATGTATAACTTCAATGATCCGCTGTGGCAGGATGTCCGAATAAGGCAGGCATTAAACTATTCGGTTGACCGGACCGGCATAGTCAGCGCTATTCTGCGCGGCAAGGGGCAGGAAGCCTATGGTCCGCTGCAAAAGAGCTGGGCTAATAATCCTGATGTGGAAAAGTATGCCTACAATCCGGACCAAGCTAAAGCACTGCTAGCGGAAGCGGGGTGGAAAGCCGGCGCTGACGGCATTCTGGAAAAAGATGGGAAGAAGCTGAGCTTTGTTCTCACCTGCCCGCTCACCGACCCGGTCAGAGTGGCCATCGCCAACACCCTGGCCACCGATTTCAAAAAAATCGGGGTGGAAGCCGAACCCGATCCCAAGGACTGGAGCGTTATTGAAATCGAAAAGTGCCAGGCCTTTGTGCTGGGCTGGGGAAGTCCCTTTGACCCGGACGATCACACGTTTAAGCTTTTCACCAGTGGGGTAATCGGAACCGAGGACAACAATCTGGGGTCCTACCGCAACGCTGAAGTGGATCGCTTGCTGCAGGCTGCCCGCACTACCTCTGATCAGAGCGTTCGCAAACAATATTATACGGATTTTCAAAAAACCCTGAACGCCGATCCAGCATACAACTTTATTTGCTACCTTGATGCCATATATGCTGTCAATAAAAATGTGAGCGGCATTAAGCCCCGGCTTTTAGGGCATCACGGAGCCGGATTCCTGTGGAATATCGAGGAATGGGATAAAAAATAAATGACTGTTTATGTACTCAAGCGCCTGGCGGAGAGCGTTATTGTGCTGGCTGCGGTTAGCATCCTGGCCTTTGCCCTGATGCACCTGGCGCCGGGTGATCCCATCAATGCCATGTACGGGGAAAGAAGCCAGGAGCTAAGGCCTGAAGACCGCCAGCGGATTATTCATAATTTCGGGCTGGATCAGCCGCTGCCGGTGCAATATTTCTATTGGGTCAAGCAGGCTCTTTCCGGCGATTTCGGGTATTCATACCTGACAGGAAGGCCGGTAATCAATACCCTGATGGAAAGATTTCCGGCCACATGCATACTCGTTATCGTAGCTGCAGTACTGATCGTTTTCCTGTCTCTGTCCCTGGGTCTGGCTACGGGATTGCATCCAGGCTCCACCCTGGATCGGATGGTAAGCATCCTCTCCCTTACCCTGATATCCACACCAGGATTCTGGCTGGCCTTGATGCTTATATTGCTGTTTGGTGTGGAATTGAGGGTTTTGCCAACAGCGGGGATTTATACAACGGGACGGGAGCCGTCAGCCCCTGATTTAGCCCGGCATATCATCCTGCCAGCCCTGGTACTGGCCTTTGGGCATCTGGGATACTATATACGGTTTATTCGTGCCCGCATCAGCGAAGAGCTCGGCCTGGACTACGTTCAGTCTTTGCAGGCCCGGGGTTTGAAACCTAACCGTATAGTGATGCGGCATGTGCTGAAAAATTCGCTGATTCCATTTATTAATTACTTCGGGGTGACCATTTCGACTATGCTGGGCGGCGCCGTAGTTGTGGAGAGCGTCTTTGCCTGGCCTGGTCTGGGCCAGGTATCAGTGGCGGCCGCTGTTTCACATGATTACAGCCTGCTGATGGGTTCGGTGCTTTTGACCGGATTCCTGGTCATTTGCGGCAACCTGCTGGCTGATGTAGCCTGCGCATTAATCGATCCCCGAATTGCAGCCGGTGTAAACAAGCAGGAAGGGGTGTGGCTGCAATGAATAATTATCGCCCACCCGGGCTTCCTGCCCTGGCATTTTTGTTTATTATGGTTGCATTGGCGGTGGCAGCTCCGGTTTTGGCGCCACATGATCCGCAGGCAGTAGAACTCAAGGCGATCAACCAGGCTCCCAATGTAGATCACTGGCTGGGAACGGATTCAATGGGCCGCGATCTATTGAGCCGTTTGCTGTATGGAAGCCGGATTTCATTGGCGGTTGGCTTGCTGTCAGTTGCTATAGCTACTTTATTGGGAAGCATGTACGGTGTATTCAGCGCCTATGCCGGAACTGCTGTCGACGGAATAATGATGCGCCTGGTGGATGCATTGCTGTCAATTCCCAGCATGCTTCTCATGCTGGTCATACAGTCAGCCGCCGGAGCGGGTGTTCTGAACCTGATTCTGTGCATATCGTTTACAAGTTGGATGCAGACCGCCCGCATGGTCAGGGGCGAGAGCCTGGCTATTAAAGAGCGGGATTTTATTAAAGCGGCCATAATTCTGGGTACACCGTCCTGGAAAATCATGATCAGGCATATTTTACCGCACTGCCTGCCAACCATAATCGTTATAGCAACGATTGGCGTTGGGCATGCCATCATCAGTGAAGCTTCGATTAGTTTTCTGGGTCTTGGTGTTCCGCCGCATATACCTTCGTGGGGCAACATGATTATGGGCGGGCAAAGCACGATTCTAGCCGGCTGCTGGTGGATTTCCGCTTTTCCCGGCCTGGCCATTGTCAGTACGGTCCTGGCTGTCAGCAGGCTGGGCGATTGTTTGCAACAGAGAGCTAATCCGCGGACAATTTTCATAAAAACACGACAGGCCGCTTGAGGAGGAAAATTTAATGAGCATATCATTACACCAACCGTTGATTGAGGCCCGGCATATCAGTGTGAGCTTTAAACTGCCGGGGAAAGAGATTCAAGCGGTGCGGGATCTGAATTTCAGCATCGCTGAGCGTGAAACGTTGGGGCTGGTGGGAGAGAGCGGCAGCGGTAAAAGCGTCAGCGGCAAAGTCCTGCTGGGGCTGCTGGAATCACCCGGTTTTCTTGCCCGGGGTGAAGTGGTGTTGAAAGGGCAGCAAATTTTTTCAGCTTCAGGACTGGGCAAAAATGATTATCGTGGTTCGCAAGTAGGCCTCATTTTTCAAGACCCCGGAAGCGCTTTCGATTCACTGTTCACAGTAGGCGACCAGATTCAGGAAGCCTTGCGCCGGCATCAGGCTCTTGGAAGCAGGCAGGCCCGCCGAAAAGCACTGCAATGGCTTGAGCAAGCCGGTTTTGACAACGCCGACGCGATATATAAATCATATCCTTTCCAGCTGAGCGGGGGGATGAAGCAGCTCGCCTATGCAGCGATGGTGATGGCTTTGGAGCCGTCAGTGATAGTAGCAGACGAACCAACCAGTTCACTTGACATGATCAGCCAGGCCCAGATCATGGACCTTATCAGCAAGGTCCAGCAGAAGACGGGATGCGGTCTCCTGTTCATTTCTCATGATCTTGGCCTGGTCCAGAGCATAGCGGACCGCATTATGGTAATGTATGCCGGCCAAATTGTGGAAGAAGGGCCGGCAGCCGAGCTTATGAGCTTTCCGCTCCATCCATATACGGCAATGTTAAAGGCCAGCAGCCTGTTTTCCGAACAACGAGGCTGTCTGCCTGAATATGAAGACCGCGCCGGAGACTCAATGGTACACGAGCATTATGGTAATGAGGGCTGCGCTTTTTCGTCGCGCTGTAATTGCCGTGCTACTGCCTGCTTATCAGGAGTCCCGCCCATGATTAACAACGGCTGGCACCGGGTTAGCTGCTGCCAGCCCGGTCCCGGTTCGTTTGGAAAGGGGGAGGCCTTTGCTTAACGCTGTGGATATATCCAAAAGCTACCAGCGCGGGCTGTCTTTATCTAAACGAAATCGCAACCAGGCTCTTCAAAATGTAAACCTATCGTTTTCCCAGAATAAAATATGGGGCATTGCAGGGCAGAGTGGCAGCGGCAAGAGTACCCTGGCCCGCATGCTTGCGGGTTTGGAACGTCCGGATCGCGGTTATATTTCTTTCGATGACCGGAACATTGCGGGCAGCAGCCGAGACCTCAAAGCATTTCACAAGGAGGTGCAGCTGGTTTTTCAGAATCCCTACCAGGCTATGAACCCACGCTTTCAGGTACGGGACATAATCGGCGAAGGGCAGGACAATTACTTCAGGTTAAGTCGCAATAGTCGCCAAAACCGGATAAGCCAGCTTCTGGAGCTGGTCGGACTGGATGAATCCTATTTGGAGCGCTATCCCCACCAATTGTCAGGCGGGCAGCGGCAGCGGGTGGTTCTGGCTCGTGCCCTGGCTCTGGAACCACGCTACCTGATTCTGGATGAAGTAGTTTCCAGCCTGGATGTAGTAGTTCAAGCCCAGGTTTTGAACCTGCTGGCGCAGTTGAAGGAACGGTTAAATCTGACGTACATATTCGTATCCCATGACCTCGAATTGATGGAGCATTTTTGTGATCATTTAATAATCATGTTTCAGGGCCGGGTGCTGGAAATTATGGAAAAGCCTGACTTTAACACGGCCTGTCACCCGTACACGGTTTTATTGAGTTCGTTTATGAATCCATCAGCACCGCGTGAAACAGAAAAAGCGATGAGCCTGGCCCAGTCTTTCAGCCGGGATGACGGGGCGGCACAGGCATGCGTTTATCAGCCCTATTGCCGGTTTGCCGTTGATTCATGCCGGCTGGCAGAGCCTGCATTACAGATTCGGACCGGAGGCATGGTGGCTTGTATAAAAGGAGGTTGTTGAGACAATGGAATGCATCAAGAACGAAGTTGCAGAATACTGGAATCAATGGTCCGGCAGCTATGATCAACAGTACGCTCACGGCTTAAAAAGCAGCCTGGAGGAACAGGCCTGGATGAACCTTATCAGCGATGTTCTTGGGCGGAACCCGTTGCGAATTCTGGATGTGGGCACTGGAACCGGGTTTCTTGCCCGTATAGCTTCTAAACTGGGGCACTTTGGGTATGGTATTGACCTTTCCAGCGAAATGCTGGCTCAGGCAGTGGAAAAAAACCACGCGGTTAACGGGAGCTTCGCATTTGAAATGGCTGATGCTGAAGAACTGCCTTATGATAATGAAAGCTTTGATTCCGTCATAAATCGGCATTTGCTATGGACATTGCCCAACCCGGAAAAGGCTCTGCAGGAGTGGTCGCGAGTGCTTAAACCCGGTGGGATTATGTTGATTATTAATGCCGGATGGTCCACCTTTGGAGCATGGAATCGGGGACTGTCTTTCTGCGGTCAATGCCTGATCGCCGTCCAGGAGATGAAAAATCCCTGGAAGGAAAATTACTCGGTTCAATTGCGTGAACAGCTGCCCTTGATTGAAAAGGTGCGGCCGGAAGAAGTGAAAAACCTGCTGCAAAAAGTTAGTTTGCAGCAGGTCAGCTTTGTAAATATGCGTGATGTAGTAGAAGAAGAAATGCGGACCATGCCGCTGCGCTACCGCCTGGCTTACCGGCATGAGCGATATGCGCTCAGTGCATATAAGACCAGATGATTAGTAGCTGTAACCAAGCTCTCCATCACCGGTAAGATGCACATTCCCGTAAGCGGTGCTGGTTCCTTCGCCATCGATGCTGCTGATCGAGATGCGCTCAACCTGCATGCTGGATTTGTCCACATAAACGATATAATCTCCAGTCAGGCTCTGGAAAGTGACTCCGTCAATGGCATTGTTCATTAATTCATATACCGAGGGCGGAAACTCATCTCCGTTACTGGTCAACAGGTAATTGCCGCCATTTTCACTTACTTTCAGACCGGCGACCGATTGTTCCGCCAGGCTGGCCGGACCGTATATAAGCTCGGAAAAAGGGCAGCCAGCAATGGTTTTATCCTGCTCACCCATTAAAAGACTGAAAATAAAAGATGTGCTGCTTATATCCACATTGGTTTCAGCCGGCCCTCCGGACAGAATATAACCGCTGCCGGTCACATCCAGAGGGACATCGCCCTGCTTGCTGGTGCTGGCATTGATTGCCAGGTTCACGTCGCAATCCACCGGCGAAAAGGCGGCCACAACATTGGCAGCCTTAAATCCGGCCGTGACCGGGGTGCCGGAGGTATTAATAATGGCCGTGTAATTGGGGCCATCCCAGGTTGCGGTTCCCCCAAAGGCTTCGCCGGCAAAGCGCAACGGAGCCAGTATGCTCTCGTTTACGGCCTGGGCAGGAACCTCTAACGGCCATATTGTGCCATTTACAGTTGGCTCCAGAGAACCAAGAACCATAATTACGGTGGTATTGCCTTTGACGGCCCGGGCGGTTTGGCTGTCCTGCTCCCATTCCACCGTCGCTCCTACCGCTTCAAAAATAGCCCGAAGCGGGACTAAAACACTCGAATTGTCCACGATGGGCTGGACCTCGAAGCGGTCATTGATGTTCTGCCCGTTTACTACTACCTGTACGTTAGCGGCGCTGGCATTAGCCAGGGGAACCAGCAGAAACGCGGTAACAATGGCCAGCGAAAGCAACATTTTTTTCATCCAATACGTCCTCCTTTTCGTGCTCCAGATGGAGTAATTGCACCTGCAAACCGAGTGGGCCGGTGTTGACAAAATAAAAATGGCTTACCGGCAGGTTTGCTTGAAGTATATCAGCTTTGGGCGGCAGAGGCAATTTGAGTGAGAAACGGCCCTTTCCAAGCCTCATGGCTTGGGATACAATGGATATCAGAAGCGGCAGGCTTATACATATTACGGGCTGGGGGAATACAGCCCGCCAAGCAGGTGGAAAGGGGTATTGCAATGGCTGTAAAAGTTGAAAAACTGGTGAAAAAATTCGCCGAGAAATCTACCATATTATCTGAAAAAGTTTATGATTCCCATTTTTTCGATACCCAGGAAAAAGACATGCTCCTCAGCGTAGTGGAATACGATTATCGGCGGCAGCGCATCGAGAAGGTCCTTTCTGCTGATTTAAGCGATGAGGAAGTGTGGCATAGCTTTTGCCTGTTTTTAAGGGATGCTCTTGATAAGAAAGCGATCGATAAGAGAGCAGATGCCAGTAATTTCAGGAATATCAAGCGCAAAGAACTGGAAACCATATTTCACAATGTTGTCAGCGGAATAACCAAGCTGCCTATTGTCGCCTGCCAGTACGGACTGGAATACAATGAATACCGGGTATCATTACGGGTAGGTTTTGCTGAAATCGATATCTTCGATTCTTCATCGGCTTTCTCCTTCGATAAGCGGCGCGAATCAAGGATTGAGGAGTATCCACCGGAAGAGGAAACAGCTGAAGAAGGCGAAAAAGCCGAAGGCAAGGAAAAAGATTCGGCTGAAGGCAAATAGAGATGACTGGATTGGATTGAACTGCATGTCCGAATACTGATTAGATTAGATTAGATGTACAGACCGATGACATTAGATGAAGGTCGAGGCATGAGTGAAATCAGTGAGAGAGTCGTACTTATGCGTACGTCGATTGAACTGATTTAACAAATAACGATTAGATTAGATTAGATGTACAGACCGATGACATTAGATGAAGGTCGAGGCATGAGTGAAATCAGTGAGAGATTCGTACTTATGCGTACGTCGATTGAACTGATTTCACGAATAACGAAGAGATTCGCTAATGTCATCGGTCTGGAAATTAAAACCCCCTGGATTGTCCAGGGGGTTTAGATTCTATTAAGCTATCCCATGGTCGGATAATTTACCGGTTTATCCACCGACCACTCACCCTCAAACGCCAGGGTTCCGTTGGTGTGGAATGATTTGCCTTTTCCATGTCTCAAACCGTCTTTCCACTCTCCGTCATAACGCAAGGTGCCGTCCGGGTAATACTCAACGCCATACCCCTCGCGCTTGCCATTGACCCAGGCTCCTTCGTACATTGAGCTGCTTTTATAATAAGCCTTGCCTTGGCCATGCGGAAAGAAATCCGCATTGACTTCCCCCTTATAGTGAGCGACCATGCCGTCAGTGAGGGTATATTCGGGAATTTCTCTAATATCTGCCATGTCGTGACCCTCCTTTCTGGTTCGATTCGGGCCTGGAAATCGATAACCTTCCCAGCCATGTCAGGTACGCTTTATAAGGTACGATACCAGTCCTGCTTATAATATAGCATAATATGTTTGCCGCTTTTTGTCATCTTATTTCTGGAAAACAATTACCAGAGATGTCGGCTGCGAGCACCCGTCCAGAAAGCCGCATAACCTGCCAGTGCCCGGTTATGACCGGGACCGGCAGGGCTGTGGTAGAATAAATATACTGCTTGCGCAGTATTGCAGGCAGGATCAAATACTTTTTTGAAAGGTTGTATCCACCTTGGAATTAAGTATGGAGCAGCAAGCGATTATTAAGCATCAGGGAAAGAACCTGCTGGTTTCTGCAGCGGCAGGTTCCGGTAAAACCAGGGTTCTAGTCGAGCGCATCCTGGATTTGATTATAAATCATGGCTGCAGTTTGGATAGGATGCTGGTGGCAACATTTACCAACGCCGCTGCCGGCGAGATGAGGAGCCGGATAAGCGGGCGGCTAAATCAGTTTGTCGAAATTAGCCTGGAGCAAAACCAGGGAACCCTGGCCCGGCACTTGATTAAAGAAATCAATCAGGTCAACCAGGCCCAGATCAGCACTCTCCACTCATTTTGCATGGAAGTAGTGCGCGCTCATTTCTATGTACTCGGCATCGAACCCGCTTTTAGAGTTGCGGACAGCGGCGAAAGCGAAATACTGAAGAACGAAGCGATGGATGAGATGCTGGAGGCGCGGAGTTCCAGCGACGCTTCGGCACTGCTGGCTCTTTTGGATATGTTCTCTGGCCCATTTAACGACCAGGGCTTACGGGATGAAATTACCCGCTTGTTCAATTTTATAATGAGCCGGCCAGATCCCTGGCAGTGGCTGGACGCATCCATACAAGCTCTGCTGGTGGATGCAAGCTCCTTGACGCAGTCGTCCTGGTGTGTTCATCTTATGCAGCAGGTTCGCCTGGAGTTGGGCGAAGCCTTGACGCATATGGACAAAGCGGTTCATTGCTGCGCAGGACAGGCCGGAATGGAGCGTATTCATTCGTTTTTATCAACTGAACGAGATAACATACAGGATCTTGCCCGGGAAGCAAACAATGACACTTTATATTGGATGCTGTTAGGCTTCTCCTTTAGCAGGCGTCCCGCCGCCCCGAAACAAGCGGGTGAAGATGTGGTCCGGGAGCTCGGAAATGCCAGAGAACAGGCCAAAACAAGGGTTGTCAACGCGCAAAGTCTTCTAGTTAACAGGGATTTTGATAATCAGGCCCGGGAATATGCCGTGATGCACGAGCATCTGCAATTTCTGAAGCTGCTGGTTCAGGACTATGCCCGGATATACGGACAAAAAAAACAGGAACGCGGATTGCTGGACTTCACCGATCTGGAACACATGGCTCTGGCCATATTGCAGAATCCGGAAATAGCCGCAATTTACCGCCAGCGGTTTGAGCATGTCTTTATTGATGAATACCAGGACACCAGCCCCATCCAGGAAGCCTTGCTGGACGGAGTCAGCAGAAGCGGCAACGTGTTTATGGTCGGGGATGTCAAGCAGAGTATTTACCGCTTTCGTTTGGCTGATCCGGCGATTTTTATGGGCAAATACCGGCGATATTCAGATGACCAGGCTTCTGACGGATGTCTTATGGCGCTGGGTAAAAACTACCGCAGCGCTGGAGGCATTATTGGCGCTGTCAACTATGTGTTTGGCCAGGTGATGACTGCAGAAAACGGTGAAATAGACTACAGCGAAGGAAAGCTTGAACCGGGCTTGACTGGTACAGTATGTTCCGGCGGGGAAGGCGCTGAAGTAGAGCTCCTGCTTCTGGATAATTCGGACGAGAATAGCCATGCAAATGGAGGAACAGGTTATGATGCCGGTCAGGAGGAAGAACTGCAGGATAAGGGCGCTGCTGAAGACAGCGGGTTAATTTTGGAAGAGATGCAGATGCTGGAAAAGGAAGCCTGGCTGCTGGCCGGGAGGATTCAGCGCCTGATTGCAGATGATGAAATTATTCGGGATGCCGGAACCGGAGAGATGCGGCCGGTGGCCTATCGAGATATTACGGTGCTTTTGCGAGCGACCAGCCGAGTAGCAGATATCTTTTCAGGAGTTTTTGTCCAGGCAGGTATTCCGGTTTATTGTGAAGCGGGAGCCGGTTATTTTGACAGCCTGGAGATTCAGTTGGTTCTGAATCTTCTGCGCTTGATTGATAACAAGCGCCAGGATATTCCCCTGGTAAGTGTTATGCATTCGCCCTTTTTCGGTTTTGAGCTTAAGGAGCTGGCTGATATCCGCATTTTTTCCCGCCAGCAGTCCCTGGATGACAACAGCTTTATAGCCGCAGTGGAGCAATATGCGGAAAAGGGAACCGGCCCGCTGCGGGAAAGGGTAAGCGTTATGCTGGCACTTCTGCAGCAATGGAAAGAGGAAGCGCGTTTCCTCCCGCTGGATGAGCTTATATGGAAATTATTGATTGAAAGCGGTTTCTACTACTATTCAGCAGCATTGCCGGGAGGCAGGCAACGAACCGCCAACCTTGATCTGCTTCTGGAAAAGGCCCGCGTTTTTCAGGCTGGTTCTCTTCAGGGCTTGTTCAATTTTATCGGCTTTATTGACGGACTGCAGTCAGGGGGACAGGATGCCGGCGCTGCTTCAATAATTGGAGAGAATGACAATGTTGTCAGGATTATGAGCATTCATAAAAGCAAAGGCCTGGAATTTCCCGTGGTCTGTGTAGCGGGTCTGGGCCGCCGCTTTAACATGAGGGACAGCACCCGGCGCTTGCTTGTGCACGGGGAAATGGGACTGGGACCGTACTACATCGATCTTGAACAGCGCAGCCTTTTCGATACCCTGGCACGAAAAGCCATTATCAGCAAACTGCGTCAGCAAAGCCTGGCCGAAGAAATGCGTATTCTGTATGTGGCCATGACCAGGGCGGAATCGCGACTAATTCTGTCCGGAAGCCTGGCGAGCCTGGAAAAAAACCTGGCCCGGTGGACCCGGGACATATGCTCTGCCAGCATTGGCGAAGCCGGATGTTTTCTGGACTGGCTTGGGCCGGTGCTCTTAAGGCATGAAAAGGATGGAGGCCAGCTGCGGGAGCGGGCCGGCCTGGGAAAGGAATTCGGGCCGCTGCTGACCGATGATTCCGTCTGGAGCATATTATTGCATAATCAGCTGGATGTAATAAAGCAACCCGTTTTCAGAACCCGGGAGGATAGTACGATTGCTGCCCGGCAGGAAGAGACCGGGCAGTTAAGACGCCTGGAGAAGGTCATTGAGTCTTTGAACTGGCGATATCAGTATCCGGATGCGGTTGGCATCCCGTCCAAGTTAAGCGTGACAGCTGTAAAGCGCTTTCGGAGCATACAGGAGGTTCCTCAAGCCGCACTAAACGAAATGGCCCAGCCCCTGGTCTTTAACCGCCCTCGTTTTGCAGGCGACACCAGCGGATGGAGCGAGGCTGAAACCGGAACATTGTACCACCTGGTCCTGCAGAATCTGGATCTGGCCAAAGTCAGTACTGCACCAGAATTGGCGGGACAACTGGAAAACATGATAACCCGGGAGTTGCTGGGGCCTGAAGAAGCTGCAGCCGTTAATACTGATAAGCTGCTGGCCTTCTTCCAGTCGGGATTGGGGCAACGGATGCTCTGTTCGCCGCTGGTAAAGAGGGAAGTGGCCTTTAACCTGAAGATTAAAGCCGGGGAGCTGCTGGACCGATCATATGAACAGGAAGAGGATTTGCTCCTCCAGGGGGTTATTGACCTGTTTTTCGAGGAAGAAGGCCAGCTGGTTCTGGTGGATTACAAGAGCGGGTATTCGGGCTGGGATCCTTCAGATGCCGTTGAGGCCTATGGACTGCAGATAAATCTTTATCGGAAAGCCCTGGAGAGCATCTATGGGAAAAAGGTAAAAAGCGCTTATCTATACATGTTAAACAGCGGTCAGGAAATAGAGCTGGCTTCGAAATGGTAAGCTGCAGCAGCAGTCCGGAAGGGGTCCTGCCGCGGGAAATGGAACCGGGTGATTATACAACTGGTGTAATAGGATGATGAAAAGGCTGCGGGCCGGTTGCATGCTTCAAGCCTGCCGCTGTTCCGGTCCTGCAAAAAGGGGAGATGATGTCATGTTAAAAAAATGCATTATGTGTGGCAAAGAGTATGAGGAAATGATGCTGCACCTGAATGCGCCGGGTCCTGGCATATGCCCGCACTGCCGCACTGAGAAACGGCGGGATATTTTCCGGCGGATATCCGGGGTTTTTAAGAGAACTAAAAAAAGTTAGCAGCAGGGAAGCAGAAGAATCGTCCCCTTGCTTCCCTAAGCATGGCGGACCAGGAACCAGTATATGCCGAAGGATGCCAGCAGCAAGACCAGCAGCAAGCCCAGCGTCAGGCCGATATTCAGCAGATTGGGTGCATCCAGGCTGAATTGCACATAGTTTTGCTCTCCCGGATTAAGCTGCCATTCCAGGGTTTTACCGCCGTCGCTGACCGTAGTGGCATTATTGGTTCCAGCTGCCAGCGGCAGGTGAATGCGGAATTTCAGATCAGCGTCATTGGCTATGGTATCAAAAATGACGGACAATCCGAGGGAAATGATGTCCGAGTCAGGATCGTAAGGCTTAATGTCGCGCAGGTCTATGGAAGCATTTACGTGGTAAGTATCTATAAAAATACCTTCTTCGCAGGTGATGGCGTTTTCTACTTGGGATTTGGCAGCCATCGGCAGATTCAGGGGAAGATCCTTGGTTGAAACCGGGGGTTGTGGGAGATCGCCTGGCAGGTTAAGGTTTTGCTTTTTATCCGGCTGCTGGGTTGAATTGTTTTTATTGTTGTTTGAGCTATTATTTGAAGTGCTGTTAACTGGCCCGGCCAGAGAGGTGTCAACCAGTTCTCCGGTCAGATCAACGGTTTCTTGAATCGCAGCGGGAAGTTCTTCGAAGCTCTCCAGCTTTTTGCTGAGTAAAATCTGGCTGTGGGAGCTGTCTGAACTGACCTGGGCCTGGTAGCCGTTCTTATCCGCAAAATCGTCCAGTGTTTCTTGAGGAAAGCTATCCGGCAGGGGAAAGTCCAGATTAAGTTCATAGTTTAGCAGTGCGCTGCCATCCCAGTTGACGGTTACATCGCAATCGCCCTGCACACACCCGCTAATCCCGGCAAGACTAAAAAAGCCCAACAGAATTAGAAACGCGGTGCGCGCCCATCCTGTTGGACATTTTTTCAAGGTCTTCAACCGATGTTCCGACATCATTAAGATATTCTTATGGAATCTGGAATAACTGAAAGCCGCCAATCAATGGCAAGGGCTTGGCTTCTCCATTTACCGCGTTGATAATGCCCAGTACAGCAAAAACCAGCCAGACCAGACTTGCCAGCATCGGAAGGAAAAATAGAATTCCCAGGGTAATAATAGTCAACAAGCCGCAAACGATGCTCAAGCCTATTCCGGCCAGGAACAGGATCGTTCCCTGGTTGGCGTGATACATGGCAAAGCGGGATTCTTTTGCAGCCAGCAGGGGTATGAAGAAGATGATGTAAGCCAGGATTGCCATAACCTTGTTTTGTTCGGCATCCGCCGGGTCGATCGGAGGTGCGGCCGCTCCTTTGTTTAAATCCATTCGCACTCACAACCTTTCGTAAAATTTCTTTTGGAATGATTTTCTTATTGCATGATATCGCAGTTGATATCAGCTTATCATATTTCCAGCCCAAATCCAAAGACACATCTCTGGTAAATAATAGGCGGCGACAGCCGCTACAGGCCTGAAAAGGCGATTAAGACCGAAAAACGAGCTGGAGCGGGATTATACACTGTTTTGGTGTATTTATTGAAATATTGTCGCAGGAGTGCAGAATGGGTGCAGTCAGTAAGCTGCATTACTGGTTTATTAACCGGATACTGGATTAGCAGATATAATGAGAAAATATACGCCAGCCAGCTGTGCTATTAAGATTAGAGGCAAGCCCAGCTTGAACTTCAAATGCCTGGTTTTGTGGCGAAAATAGTACATAGCGGTAATTGCCCCAACGCTGCCGCCCAGTGCAGCCGCCAGCAGCAGGTCGTTTTCAGATATCCGGCTCCATTCCCGTAAAGCCTTGAATTTATCCCATCCATACAGGACAAATGTAGAAATATTAATGATCAGCAAATAGAAAACAAAGATTTTCATACAATGCTCCTTCTGGACCGTGCCAGTCTTAAAGAATACCAGAAAGCAGCATTGATTGCCAGGCTGGAGTGAGAAGCTTGTATGGTTGCCTGAATATGGTCAAAAAGTGTAATCTATAAATATCCCATCATCACACTTTTCTTTGCAGCATTCCCGGAACAATTTTCGATTGTGACTCGAAATAATGAAAGGAGTGGTTACGTGAAAAAGCCCCTGAAGCTCATCTGTATTATCCAGTTATGCGCGTTTCTGCTGATCATCAGCGGCGCCCCGGTTCTGGCAGCCGTGCCTGTCGCTCCATCCAACCTGCGCTTAAGCAACTACGCAGCTACAACAGTTACCATCGCCTGGAATGACAATTCGCGTGATGAAACAGCCTATCACGTAAACCGTATGCTGGCAGGCAAGACCGAAGTCGATGCCAGCTTCACCCTGGGAATAAGCGTCACCAGGTATACTGATACTACGGCCAGTCCTTCCACTGCTTACACATACCAGGTATATGCATCCAATGCAGAGGGTGATTCGGCATTGAGCAACACAGTGGCGGTTACTACACGCCCGTCTCCGCCGGTACCGGCTTCGGATCTTATGGCGATGCCTATGAGTCCAAACACAGTTGTACTGATGTGGACCCCCAATGCCGCTAACGCCACCGGCCAGGCAGTGATGAGGAAAGGTCCGCTGGATTCTACCTTTATTAGTTTAGGCAACCTTACGGCAGCCACAGAAAGCTACACTGACAAGACTGCTGCGGCATCGACAGCCTATTCGTACAAAATAGCGGTGACCGGAACCGATACTTTCACTTATAACAGCAACGAATCCAAGGCAACGACACCTCCGCCTGGAACTGTAGTCGGGCCCCCGGTTGCTCCCGGCGATTTGCAGCTTGATGGTGAAGCCAGTCCTTTCGAAGTTGACCTGCTCTGGACGGACAATGCCAGCAATGAGATGACTTACCGGGTGGAAAGAGCCGGAGCTGACGGAGTGTACCAATCACTGGCATCCGGCGGCCGTGATATGGACAGCTATGCTGATGAAGCGGTCGAACAGGGAGAAACCTATACCTACCGGGTCTGGTGCTGGAATATCAATGGCGCTTCCGGTTACAGCAATGAAGTCAGCGTAACCGTACCCCGTGCCATTCCTCCGGCGGCTCCCACCAGTTTGCGTTTGAATACCGCCTCATCAACCCGGGTTGATATGTCCTGGATAGACAACGGAACCACTGAAACTACCTACTACATTGAACGCAAAGGACCTGGCGACAAGGAGTTCCTGGTGTTAAGCGACGGCAAAGCGAACTTAAGCTCCTATGGAGATTCAAAGGTCACGGCAGGCTCCGAATATAAGTATCGAGTATTTTGTTCCAACCAGTACGGCGATTCCGAATACAGCAACGAAATCAGCGTAACCATTCCGGCCGTGGGCACACCACCGGTTTATGCGTCAACAGTGGTTAGTTACTACTTAAACAGCACCACGAGTTATGTAAACGGAACGGCTCGCACCATGGATACAGCGCCGATGGTCATAGACGACCGGATGCTGCTGCCTATTCGCTTCGTTGTGGAACCCCTGGGAGGCAATGCGGTGTGGAATGGAATCGAACAGAGCGCCACTGTTTATTTCAATAACCATACCATCGTTTTGTGGCTGGATAATAATACCGCCCGGGTCGACGGAGTGGAAACCATGATTGATCCCGACAATGAAGATGTGACTCCGGTAAGTGTGCCACCCGACCGGATTATGCTGCCGCTGCGTTTTATAGCTGAAAGTACCGGTTGTGATGCGAAGTGGTACCCGGACACCAACGAAGCCCGGATTACCTATATCCCGTCAAATTAGTTCCACGAAAAGGAAGGAGATGTTATCGATGAAAAGAATCAGTAAAAGATTCTGTGTAATCCTGGTTTGCATGCTTTTATTAGCTTGCAATGCTCTGCCGGTTATAGCTGCTCCGCCAGCGGCGCCGACCGACTTATATTTATCCAGCCCAGCTACGACAATCGCAGGTTTGATGTGGACGAATGTGGCTAATGAGACAGGTTATTATCTTTATAGAAAAGGGCCCGGCGAATCAGTCTTTACTCTGATACACAGTACGAGTGCCGATGTGTGCAATTATATTGATGGTCCGCTTACACCGGGCTCGACTTACTATTACTATGTTTCCGCAGTGAATGCCGATGGATCATCAGATAGTGTTGCAATTCCAGTCGTAACTCCGGCTGCAGCGGTACCAGCAGCACCGACCAATCTCCATACAACAGCAGTTTTATCCAGCAGTGTTGCCCTGGCCTGGACGGATGTTGCAACCAACGAAACCCGCTATTTCGTGGAGCGCAGGGCTTCGGCTGAAGTGTCCTGGACCGAAATCCATAGCGCTCTCGCTGACTTGAACAACTATACAGATACAACAGTCAACCCTTCCACCACCTATTATTACCGGATATATTGCACCAATACCTCCGGTTATTCAGACAATAGCAACGAAATAATGGTGGCTGTTCCGGCGGCCTCATCAGGTATTCCGCCGGCTCCTACCAATTTGCATACGACTGCCGTATCGGCCACCGCTGTTTCCCTGGCCTGGACAAACAATGCTACAGACGCAACATTTTATTATGTGGCCCGGAGACGCTCGACAGAAACGGGCTCAACCCCGCTTACATCCCTGGCAGCCAGCGCGATCAGTTATACTGATTCCACAGTTGTGCCGGGAACGACTTATTACTATGAAGTATATTGTGCCAATACTGCGGGCACCTCCTATGCCACCCCCGAGCTGATGGTTGAGGTTCCAGCACTGACTCCGCCGGCTGCTCCTACCAGTCTTCACCTGGTTTCCTCTACGTCGACCGAGGCGGTCATTGGTTGGACTGACAATGCCAGTGATGAAAGCATGTACGTCATTGAGCGCAAAGGTCCCGGAGCAACTTCTTTTTCCTTTCTGGCCAGCGGGGCAGTAGATCTGGAGCAATACACAGACAGTGCAGCCACTCCTGGGGATGTATATATATACCGGGTATATTGCAGCAATACAGCAGGTATGTCCGGCTACAGCAATGAACTGAACGTTACTATTCCCGATATTGGCACACCGCCGGTTTATGTATCCACTGTGGTCAGCTATTACCTGAACAGCAGCACATTCTATGTTAACGGTTCAGCCCGCACCATGGACGTAGCGCCGCTGGCTACCGAAGGCCGGATTCTGCTGCCCATGAGGTTCGTAGTGGAACCACTGGGGGGGACGGCTGTGTGGGATGGCAAGGCAACCGTCAATTTTAATGGCCATACTATTATCCTGTGGCTAAATAACAATACTGCCCTGGTGGATGGAGTAAGCAAGATGATAGACGATACCAATCCGGCAGTCACTCCGCTGGCTGTTGATGGCCGCATACTGCTGCCGCTTCGCTTTATCGGCGAAAGCACCGGGTGCACAGCCGATTGGTACGGGGCGACCAGCGAAGCCCGGGTTGTATATACACCATAAAACCAATTTCAGTAGTTTAGCCCTGGCCAAACTGAAGCAGTATTCCTGAAGCGTCAGGCCGATGAGAAAATCCGAATCTCGTCGGCCTGGCTTTATATTGCCAGCCTGTTTCGCGGCAGCATTTTGGATTATAATTGAAATATCCAGAATTAGGAGGAGGGCAATCCGTGAATAAGCGCCGCTATTTGCCGCAGATAATAATTATTGCTCTTGCTCTTGCTGTCAGCTTGATGGACGCCTCCGGTCTGTTTGCCGCCATGAATGGATGCGGTGGGGCCGCTGAACCGGTTCCGCCTATATTTACCAGTGCCACGGCCATAAGCAGCACTGCTATTGAAGTGCACTGGAACGACAGCAACAGCGGAGAAACGGGTTATGTTGTGGAACGGAGCAAAGAAAGCCATGCATATTTTACACCGGTCAACTATCCCGGCATGGATGCCAGCTTTTATCGCGACAGCGGGCTTGAACCCAACACCACTTACTATTACCGGGTAGGCATTCTGGGGTCTGGGGATTCGCTGTTCGGATACAGCCCCGAAACCAGCGTTATGACCCTGGCCGATGAGCAGGACCCGGGAACACCGGAAGCGCCAACCGTGCTGCAGGCTCATAATGTCAGCGGCACCAGTGCAGATTTGACCTGGACAGACAATTCCACCAGCGAAAACGGATTTGTCCTGGAGCGCCGGGGGCCTTCGGACAGCTGGTGGGTAAAGGTTTATACGACTCAGGCTAATGTTGTGTCATATCATGATCCCAGCCTGAAGGCAGATACGAGCTATTCATACCGGATAAAGGCGTTCAATGGCGAGGGCTCCTCTGTTTACAGCGATACTACAGAAATTAAAACTCCGAAGGTCCTGCCGGCTGCACCGGGTGAGCTGCAGGCCCGGGCGGTTTCAGCCTCGCGGATTGATCTGCAATGGAAAGACAATGCCGTGAATGAAGACGCTTATATTATTGAACGCAAAGGTCCCGGTGAGGAGGATTATGCAGTGCTGGCAACCCTGTCCGGCGATTCGGCATCTTATCAGGACAAAGGGCTCAATCCAGACAGCACTTACTATTACCGGGTCCGGGCTCACAATGATTCAGGGGAATCTCCTTATTCCGGGGCAGCCAGCGCTGTGACCTATTCATCAGCCAGCCAGCCGGCAACGGAATATACGGAACTGCGTTATTATCTGAACAGCCCGGTTTATTATGTCAACGACCTGCCCCTGATGATGGACACCTCGCCTGAAATAACTGATGGCCGCATATTTGTACCACTGCGCTACATGGCTGAAGCTCTTGGGGCCAATGTTATCTGGGCAGACAGCGAAGACCTGGCTACAACCTATTTTCAGCACCGGGTTATCGAAATCTGGCCGGGAATCAGCTATGCAAAAGTGGATGGGGTTGAAACCATGATTGAACCGGGTAATTCTGCGATAATGCCCTACTATCTGCCTCCCGGCCGGACAATGATACCGTTGCGCTTTTTCGCAGAAGCCATGGGATGCACGGTGGAGTGGTTGCCAGAACAAAATCTGGCCCGGATCTGCTATCAGCCGGCCGGTTGAACATGTCTGAACTGGAATAACAGACAGGACAAAGTCAATAAACGTCATAAGGAGACCTGATTAAAATGAAAGACGAAGACATTGAGCGTATTAATGAACTGGCTCATAAAAAGAAAAACAGCGGCCTGAGCGAAGAGGAAAAGGCCGAACAGGCGATGCTATACGGGCAGTTCATTAAGGATGTCCGCGGCCAGGTAATTAACTCCCTGAAGGAAGCAGGCATGCAGCCCCGGAAGAAGACGCTTGAATAAGCCAGGAGACAGAGGTGCTATGGTTCGTTTCATAACCGGCCGGGCCAGGCAGGGCAAGACCCGGCAAGTATACGAGGAGATCAGGACGGCGCTGGACCGGCAGGACGGAACGGCGCTGTTGCTGCTTGTTCCCGAACAGTACACCCTGCAAACGGAAAAAGAGCTGGTTCAATATCTTGGCGTTTCCGGCATTATTGACGCCGAAGTCAGCAGCTTCAGACGCTTGGCACAACGCCTGGCGGTGGAAGAGGGAGGCCGCAGCCGGGTCCTTTTGGACGACCTGGGAATCAGCCTGGTTTTGCGAAAGGTTATTGAAAAGAAGCGTGACCAGCTGGTGTTTTTCAATCGAGCAGCCGGCCAGGCAGGCTTTGCCGAGAGCCTCTCGGGTACGATCAGCAATTTTAAACAGCAGGGTTTGTCTGCTTTGGAGCTGGGCCAGGCGGTCGTTTTGTTGGAAGATAATGCCGAGAAGAGGCTTCTGGGCCAGAAGCTGGCGGATATCAAGCTGCTGTTCGAAGGCCTGGAACAGGAGCTGGAGGATTCCCGGATCGATAATGACGACTTTATTAATTTTTTTATTGAAAAAATTGGTCAATCCCGGTTTCTGATGGAATATCGGGTATGGATAGACGGCTTCGAAGGCTTTTCAATGCAAAATATGCGCATTATTGCAGCTCTGGCTTCCAGGTGCAAGGAAATGAGCATTAGCCTGACCTTTGATAGCAGCCAACGGGAAAGAGACCGGGAATTGTTCTGGCTGTCGCAGAGTTGTTTGAAACAGCTGGAACTAATGCTGGAACGGCAGGGCATTCCTTTTTGCCTATTCCCGCTTTCCTCACCGGATAGCCCGGTGCAGCCGGCCGTATTTGGTCATCTGGAGCAGGAGCTGTTCAGTTATCCGGGCAGAGTTTATCAAGGGGATTGTGGCGGTCTGGAGTTGTTTTCAGCCGCCAATCCTGCGGTCGAGGTTGAATATGCAGCTGCGAAAATCATAGAGCTGGTAATGGAAAAAGGCTGCCGCTATCGCGACATAGCAGTAGTATGCAGCGATTTTACCGCGTATTCGTCTCTAATCAGGCGGACCTTCCGGGAATATGAAATACCGGTCTTCCTGGATTACAAGCGTCCGGCCAGCGCTCATCCGTTGACCGTGCTCATTAATGGAGCACTGGCCGCAATTGACCGGGGATTTGCCTATGAAGACATGGCATTATATATGAAAAGCGGTCTGGCCGGGTTGGACGACCCGGAAGCTGAAAAGCTGGAGAACTACATACTTGCTCACGGTGTAAGAGGCAGTCGCTGGTTCCAGGAATTTATATATGGAAGCGAAAGCGAGCTTCAGGAGGCTGAACAATTGCGCGCCCGCTTAATCAGTCCCCTTGTGAAGCTGCAGGCCGGCATCGCTGCCGGAGGTGGCACGTACGGAGGGATCTGCCTGGCACTGTACGATTTTATAGAAAGACTAAACGCCAGAGGTACCCTGGAAGACATAGCACGTCAATTGCAGAGCAGGGACCAAATGGAATCAATGTACATGGTTTATCAGGGCTGGAATCACCTGATGGGCCTGCTGGACCAGATCCAGGGCCTGCTGGGAAGCCAGCAGGCAGGCATTAAAGAATTCCGAGCGGTTTGGGCCAGCGGATTGGCATCCATTGAACTGGGCTTGATTCCCACTACTATTGACCAGGTACTGGTCGGTGACATTAATAGCTCCTTCAGCGCCGGCATTCAGTCGGTGCTGTTACTGGGTGTAAACGATGGGATGCTGCCTGCAATACACAAGAATACCAGCCTGCTTGATGATGAAGATCTGGAATATTTATGCAATATCGGGCTGGAAATGGATTATGACCGGCAGCGGCCCATGGCCCGGGAGCGTTTGCTGATATACAGCCTCATAAACAAGCCGGCCCGGTTTTTATTTCTGTCTTATTCCCGGGCTGACATAAACGGACGGGCCCTGCGGCCCTCGCTGCTCACGGACCGCATCAGGCACCTTTGTCCACGCCTGATCCAGGCTGATGATATTGAAGAACCGGAAGAGTTCTCCCGGCGCTTGCTCGTAAGATACGGGCCGCTGATGAGGCATTTAAGCTCACATTTGAGGCTCGATTCCAGCAAACAGACCCCGGATGGGTTCTGGATCAGTTTGAAAGAATATTTAACTGAAAGCAGCGGTTATATGCAGCTGCAGGCCGATAAGCGGGCAATGGAGCTGGTCTCGCTGGCCCTGCAGCCCGGCAGTACAGAATTCAGGTTTAGCGACGATTATGCTCAGCTGCTGTATGGCAGCACTGATTTTACCAGCGTTAGCCGCCTGGAGAGCCAGGCAGCCTGTCCCTTCGCCTATTTTGCTGCTTATGGCTTGAATCCCCGGCCCCGTCAAATATTTACCCTGGAAAACACTGATGCCGGACTGATCATGCACCAGGTGATGTCTGCCTTGAGCATGTACATGCGTGTGGAGGGTCTGCGGTGGGATGAACTGACTGAAGGAGCGGCTGGAGAGCTTGCGGCCAACTTTCTGGAGGAAATTATCACCAGCGAATATGGAGAACTGGTTTCATTCAGCAGCCTTCACCGGATTCTATCAGAGCGCTTGCGGCGCCTGGGCCGGCGCACTGCGGAGATTATATCCTGGCAGATCAGGCAGGGGCACTTTATTCCCTGGCGCGAAGAGTTAAAATTTGGCGATGGGGAGGAGCTGCCCGCTCTCCAGATAACCACTCCGAACCAGCGGCTGCTTAAATTAAGAGGTTCGATCGACCGGGTTGATCTTTACAGCCAGCCCGGACCGGACGCCGTTGAATATATACGGGTCATTGATTATAAAACCAGCGCTCGCAAGCTTGATTATTCCCTGCTGCATGCCGGACTGAACCTTCAGCTGCCGGCCTATATGCTGGCCCTGTTAGACGCTTGTCCCGGTCTGGAAGGAGCGGGCATGTTCTACCTGGCTCTTAATGACGCCATGGCGAAAGAAAGCAAATCCAGTCCTGTAAATGACGCCAGGATACGCAGCAACCTGAAAATGCAAGGCTTGTTTCTGGCCGACAGCAGTCTTATTCTGGCCATGGATCAAAACATCAGTGCTCATTCGAAGGTGTTAAACGCCCGCTTCAACCGGGATGGGAATCCGGTTCAGGGCGAGGGTAATCTTCAGCCGGATGAGTTCATGGATTTGATGGCTTTTGTCCGGGAGCGGATGGGAGAGCTGGGGGATGAGTGCCAGGATGCCACCGTTAAAGCGCAGCCCTACCGGTATGGCAATAAGACGGCCTGCGATTACTGCCCTTATCCGACCTTCTGCCGTTTTGACCAGGGCCGGACGGAAGGAAGCTTCAGGCGCCTGCCCAAACTGGACAAGACCGGATTTTTCAGGATAATCAAAGAATAAAGAAAAGGAGTGCATACCCATGGCCCGGCCGCTTTATGATAACTTGCTGGCCTACACTGGTAAAAACGGTCTTCGCCTTCACATGCCCGGCCATGCCGGAGGCCGGGGTATGAACAGCCCCTGGCTTGAAGCGGCGGCTGCGCTTGATATAACTGAAGTTCCCGGAATAGACGATTTTCATGCCCCCCGTTCAGCTCTGCTGTTGTCGCAAGATCATGCCGCCGAAGTGTATGGAGCCGGCCAGAGCCGCTATCTTGTAAACGGAGCCAGTTCAGGATTGCACGCTCTTTTTCTGGCACTTGGCGGCAATGGCGGCCGGATTATCGTTCCCCGTAATGCACACCGTTCATTTTATGCGGGAATGATAATCAGCGGGGTTGAGCCCTGCTACCTACCGGTGGAATGTGAACCTATAACCGGGGAAGCAGTGGCTGTCAATCCCGAAGCTTTTGAAATGATTCTTACAGAGTACGGGGAATCCAGCCAGGCGGTCTTTTTAACCAGCCCTTCCTTTCTGGGAACGACCTGCGATCTGGCGGCAGCACAGAAGACCGCTGCCCGATTCGGGCTGCCGCTATGTGTTGACGAGGCCCATGGAGGACATTTTGCATTTCATCCGGCTTATCCGCTTACTGCTATGCAGTCCGGTGCGGCAGCCGCTGTCAACGGGCTGCACAAAAACCTGGCCGTGCTCAACCAGGGCGCCATTCTTCACGCCGCTGCCAGCTTCCCGGACATCGATAAGCTGGTGAAAGCAGTCAGCCTGTTGACCAGCACCAGCCCGTCATTTCCCATCCTGGCCTCTATCGAGCTGGCCATTGAGCAAATGGAGCAGCGCGGCAGTGATTTGTTGTCCCGGGCGCTTCAATTTCGCCGGGTTTTTGCCGGAAAGCTGAATGAGCTTCCAGGAATGAAGCTTCTGGAGGAAGAATTTATGACTATTCCTGGAGTGGCGGCAGTTGATCCGCTGAAAGCCACCATTAGCTGCGCGGGGACCGCCTTGAGCGGTTACCAGCTGGAAGAGCTGCTGCGCCGTGAAAAAGGCATACAAGTAGAAATGGCCGGACCCAATTACATAATGGCCATGTTTTCTCCCTGGCATAACGGCCGGGACTGGGAGGATTTATATTGCGCCCTGGCTGATGCGGCTGGCCGCCATCCCGGAATTAATGCACAAATTAGGCCGCTGGAACCGGCCCCGAAAGCTATTCAAGCAATGAATCCCCGCCAGGCTTATTACAGCCGTTGGGAGACAGCTCCGGTTGAAGACGCGGCTGGACGGATTTCAGCTGAAATTGTGGCTGCTTACCCACCGGGCATTCCCTGTATTGTTCCCGGGGAGTCAATCAGTCAGGATATGGTTGATTACCTGGTATATTTGCGGGAAACCGGGGTGCGGATTCAGGGGCCGCTTGACCCGGATCTGCGCAGCCTGATGGTTATAAACGGTTAGTATGTCTCAATCCTTATGCTATAATTAGAACGGCTGGCTTGTCGGACATTCCAGCCAGGGGATTATTTGCGGGAGAATGGTATGCGCAGAGGAATTTTTGTAAGTATTGAAGGAATTGACGGCTCAGGGAAGACTACATTAAGAGAAGAGCTTATCGCATATTTTGAAATGAAAACAGAAGTAGTAGGCATCAGGGAGCCAGGTGGGACGGAAGTATCGGAAAAAATACGCGGCCTTTTGCTGGATATCAGCAACCACAGCATGGTTCCACGCACTGAAGCGCTGCTGTATGCGGCGGCACGCAGCCAGGTGGTGGAGGAGCTCATTGAACCAGCCCTGGCCGATGGGAAAATGGTTATTGCCGACCGCTATCTGGATTCAACCATAGCCTACCAGGGTTATGGCCGCGGCCTGGATCTGCAGTTTCTGGAGCAACTAAATATTCTTTGCACTGGAGGTCTGCTTCCGGACTTGACCTTGCTGCTCGATCTGGATCCCGGATTGGCCAGAAGCAGGGTATCATTCCGAAAAATGGATCGCATGGAAGGCGAGGGCCTGTTTTTCCAGGAACGGGTGCGTCGGGGTTACCTTGACCTATTTGCCCGCCAGCCCGAACGTATCCGCTTGCTGGATGCCAGCATGAGCCGCGAAGTATTATTCGAACAGGCGATTGCGATGATATCCGAAATGGTCTGAACACCGGGAGGACGTCAATGAAAATCGAAGGCAATAAAAAGGATCTGGATGCGTTTCGGACCAGGGGCAAGCGGAGCGGTCTTGAAATAAACGCTAGCAAGGGAGCCAGTTTTGACGGCGATCTTCACCAGCAGCAGGATCAGCTGGAACAGCAGAAGATGCATGAAATACTGGCCGGGCTGGAAAAGCTCAACGATCGTCTGGCCAATAATCTCAACATTAATGATCTAATGTTATATAAAAAGATGCTGAGAGACTTCCTTAAAGAGGCCACCACCCGGGCATATCGAATCGAACAACAGCGAGGGCGGCACCGCAGGGGCCGATCATTGCTGATAAGCATAAAGACTATCGATGACGAAATGGAGCAATTACTGAAAGACTTTATAGAGAAAAAAAGGGAGCCGGTGGATGTACTGGAGACGCTGGATAAAATCCGCGGAATGCTGGTGGATCTGATGGCTTAAAAAGGTGTTTGGCGTGCATTTTATTGAGGGTTTTGAAGGCATCCGGGGTCATGCCCGGGCTCTGGCCATGCTGGAGCAAGCTTGCAAGAATGAACAGGTGGCCCATGCATACCTGTTTACCGGCCCTCCGGGCGTAGGGAAACGCACTGTTGCCAGGGCATTTGCAAAGGCTATTGTTAAATCAGGTGATCCGAGCGGCAGTGCTTTATTTGACGAGGGAATCCATCCGGATTTTTTAACCATCCAGGTCCCAGAAGGCAAGAGTTTTATTCCTATAGAGATGATTAACAAGGAGCTGCGGGATTGGCTGGCATATAAGCCCTATCGCAGCAGGCACAAAGTGGTTATCCTGGAGCAGAGTCATCTTCTAACCAGGGAAGCAGGGAATGCGCTGCTGAAATCCCTGGAGGAACCAGCCGGGCATGTGGTTTTTGTCCTTCTAGCCGATGAAGAGCTTCGCTTGAAAACGATCGTATCTCGCTGCCAGCAGATCAGATTTCAAACAATGAGCGTAGACGATATCGTTTTTTTATTGGTATCGCAGGGTTGTCAGGAAAACCAGGCTCGCTCTGCTGCGGTAGTCTCACAGGGCAACACCGGACTGGCCAGGCAGCTTGCAGGAGAAGACTTGCCGGCCTTGCGGGATGAAGCGGAAAGATACATCAGGGCTCTTATGTGTCAGGACCGGGAAGCCATGATCGATTTGGCTGAAGCTCTTGAGCATGAAGGCCTGATTCTGTTAAGCTTGCTCAAGCTGATCATAAGAGACATGTATATTTTTCAGCAGACCGGTCAGGACAGGCTGTTAAGCCTGCCTGAAAACGCTGCCCTGGTCAGGGAGCTCAAGCTTCCCCGGATTCAGGACTTTTTAGATTTCTGGGACAGGAGCAGCCGGTTGGGAGGGCTTTTTAGGGGCAGTGCCAGCGCCAGCCTGGTGAGCATGAATCTTGCTCTGGAATTTGCCAGATTGCTGGCTTGACAGATAAATGGAGGAGGCCAATATATGTTATGGGTGGTTGGGGTCCGGTTTAAGCCGGCCGGCAAAATATATTTTTTTGATGCAGGCGATTTGGAGATTGCTGCTGGAACCAATGTGATTGTAGAAACAATCCGAGGAGTGGAATATGGCGAAGCTGTGAGCGAACGCCGTAAAATGACGGAATTTAAGCTCGTTTTACCCCTCAAGAGAGTGATCCGGATAGGCACCGATGATGATCGCCGACAGTATGAAGATAATAAGGCACGAGAAAAAGACGCTTTGAATATTTGCCGGGCCAAGGTTAAAGACCATGGGCTTCCGATGTCTGTAATCGATGTTGAGTATACGTTTGATCGCGGCAAGATCATTTTCTATTTTACATCTGACAACCGCGTGGATTTTCGCGAGCTGGTCAAGGACCTCGCATCAATCTTCAAGACCCGGATCGAGCTGCGGCAAATTGGGGTTAGGGACGAAGCCAAGATGCTGGGCGGGATAGGCACCTGCGGCAGGGTTTTGTGCTGCAAGCAGTTTTTAGGCGAGTTTGAACCGGTTTCGATCCGGATGGCCAAGGAACAGAATCTGTCGCTGAACCCAACCAAAATATCAGGGGTGTGCGGGCGATTGATGTGCTGCCTGAAATACGAGTCCGAGCTGGTTGAAATACCAAAAGATTTGGAGATACGTAATGAATCTAACCTCGAGCCAAATGCTCAAGGTCGTCCGCGAACTAATCGTAGAGATAGGCGACCTGAAGGCCAGGGTGAAACACCTGGAACAGCAGGCCGAAAAGAACGGCCCAAGCAGGGAGAACCCGGCGAATAGTCCGGCATCTGGCTATAAGCTTGCCCTCATGGGCGAATCATATGAGCATCTTGGTGCATTGTATAAGGAAGGTTTTCATATTTGTCCCGTAGCTTACGGGGAACAGCGTCAAGAGGAATGCCTGTTTTGCAGCGCTTTTTTATCCCGCGAATAAGGAGACCGGGCATGCTGGAACCTGCCGGTTTTTACGATAATACGACGGAAAGCCTGGACGATCTATTAATTGGCGGCCTGAAGTATATTCAGGCCAAATCAGGTTACCGCTTCTCAGTCGATTCTGTTCTCCTGGCCCATTTCCCCATTCTGGACAAAAATACCCGAGCAGTTGATTTAGGCGCAGGCAATGGATTGCTGGCGCTTTTACTCAGTCAACGCTGCCCCGGATTTCAATTATCCGCAGTGGAAATGCAGCCGGCCATGGCGGACCGGGCACGGCGCAACGTGAAAATGAACGAGCTGGAGGACAGGATTGAGGTGCTGCAGGCTGACATTAAAGAGATTAGAGAGAGCCTGTCGCCCGGCACATTCAGCCTGGCGGTTTGTAATCCGCCGTTTTTCAAAGACGGTTCAGGCAAAACCAGCCGCAATGAAGAAGAGCGCCTGGCCAGGCACGAAATACTGGCCAGCCTGAAGGAATTCCTGCAGGCAGCGGTATGGCTGCTGGAAGCAAAGGGCCGGCTGTCCTTGATAATTCCCGTTGCCCGCTTGCAGGAGCTGATGGTGCTGATGTCAGAAACCGGCCTGGTACTGGCCCGCTTGCGCCTGGTTTATTCGAGGCGGGAGGAAGATGCGGTTCTGGCTATGGTCGAGGCCGCAAAAGGGGGACACCGTCCAGCACAGTTTCTGCCCCCGCTGGTTATATACTCAGAAGACGGTTCCTACACTGGTGAAATAGTGGATATGTACGGAGGCAAGTCATAAAGTGGGCACATTGTATATTTGCGGCACACCGATCGGCAATCTTGAGGATGCCAGCATCAGGCTGCTTAAAACCCTGCGCAAAGTGGATTACGTGGTCTGTGAAGACACCCGTCAGAGCAGCAAGCTGCTCCATCGTTATCATATTAAAGCGCGGCTGATAAGCTATCATGAGCACAGCCGCCAGGAAAAGGAAGACCGTTTACTGGAACTTCTGCAAAGCGGTCATGACATAGCCCTGCTGTCAGATGCCGGTATGCCCGGGATTTCCGATCCCGGAGCCTTTCTTGTACGGCGCGCGCGCGAGGCCGGAGTGCACCTTGAAAGCGTTCCCGGGCCTTCCGCATTAACGAGCGCTTATAGCCTGGCTGGAATACCCTCATCCGAGTTTGTTTTTACAGCCTTTTTAGAGCGCAAAGCCGGGAAGCGCAAAGAATACCTGGAAAAAATGGCAGCCACGGGGCTGCCCCTTATAATCTATGAATCGCCGCACCGTATTGAGGCCACCCTCCAATCCCTGGCCGAGGTCTATGGAGGGGAACATGCCATTCTGGCAGCCCGAGAACTGACCAAGCTTCATGAAGAAAGCCGGTTTGAAACCATAGACGGGTTGCATGCTTATTTCCAACAACAGGTTCCGAGAGGGGAATTTTGCCTGGTGGTGCCGGCCCGGGAAAGGCAGTTCAACCCGCCGACCCTGGATGAAGCCGCTCAAGAAGTGCGGCAAATGATTGCTGCCGGATGGGACAAAAAAGAGGCCCTCAAAACGAAGGCCCGCGAATACGGAATAGCCAGGTCGGATTTGTACAAATGCTTGTTAGAAAAATCGGATGGCTAGCAATTATCCCATTTGTTTGCTGAGCTCTGTTAGACAATTTTTGCAAATATTTTTGCCTTTATAATTACTGACATCTTCGGCATTACCGCAGAATATACATGCCGGCTCATACTTTTTCAGGATTATCTTTTCTTCGTCAACGTAGATTTCCAGGGCGTCTTTCTCTTCAATTCCCATGGTGCGCCTCAGTTCGATGGGAATAACAATTCTGCCCAACTCGTCAACCTTGCGGACCACACCTGTGGATTTCATCATAATATGCACACCTCCTAGAACACATTTCGACTCACGCCTCAACAAAACCATACCAAAGATACCAAATAAAGTCAAGACCGTTCTGCTTATCGGCGAATGCTGTACAGGATGACAATAAAAGGCGCAAAAAATTGCGATAATTGCTGGAAAATGCGGTGTGGCAAATTTCGGCTGGACGATAAATCGGGAATGTGGCGACAAAATGCGATAGTAAATTACAAATGCACTGATGCTATGGAATGCGCGCCTTTTTATGGTAAACTAAGCAGGCATGTCCTGAAATTCGAAGCGAGACCCTTCTGAAGATCTGCCCGTTCCGATCTTCAGGGGCTTCAATAATAGATATCTTAATCACAGGAGGAATGGAAAATGACGGAAAGAAACACTTACTACATCACGACCCCAATTTATTATCCGAGTGACAACCTGCACATCGGGCACGCCTATACGACAGTAGCGGCCGATTGCCTGGCGAGGTTCAAACGAATGCAGGGTCGGGATGTTTTTTATCTTACCGGCACTGACGAACACGGACAGAAAATTGAGCGCACTGCCCGGGAAAAAGGCCAGGAACCAATAGAGTACGTAGACAATATTGTGATCAGCATTAAAGAACTGTGGGATCGGTTGATGATCAGCCACGATGATTTTATACGCACTACCGAAACCCGGCACCGGGCAGTAGTTCAGAAACTGTTCCAGAAGGTTTATGACCAGGGCGACATATACGTATCAGAATACGAAGGCTGGTACTGTACGCCCTGTGAAACCTTTTTCACCGAAAGGCAATTGGCCGAGGGCAAATGCCCGGACTGTGGCCGGGAAGTAGAGCTTCTCAAGGAAGAAAGCTACTTTTTTAGAATGGGCAAATATACGGAACGGCTGCTGGCTCATATAGCAGCTAATCCTGATTTTATCCAGCCGGAATCGCGCCGCAACGAAGTGGTAAGCTTTATTAAGTCAGGGCTGGACGACCTGTGCGTTTCCAGGACCACATTCAGCTGGGGCGTGCCAGTGCCTTTTGACAGCAAACATGTAGTGTATGTATGGTTTGACGCCTTGATAAATTACCTGAGCGGAATTGGTTTCCTGGCTGAAGACGAAAATGCTGATAATTTCCGTTACTGGCCGGCTGATGTTCACCTGATGGCCAAGGATATTATCCGCTTTCACGCCGTGATATGGCCGGCAATGCTGATGGCTGCCAACATTCCGCTGCCGAAAAAGGTGTTCGCGCATGGATGGATTATGCTGGAAGGCGGAAAGATGTCCAAATCCAAAGGCAATGTGGTTGACCCGGTCGTCCTTATCAATAAATACGGGGTTGATGCAGTGCGTTACAATCTGCTCAAGGAGCTTAGCTTCGGGCAGGATGGCTACTATTCAGAAGAAATGCTGGTGGGACGCGTCAATGCGGATTTGGCCAATGATCTGGGCAATCTTGTTTCCCGGACAGCGGCTATGATAATCAAGTTTTTCGGCGGGATTTTGCCGGCGCCAGCCGTAACGGAAGCCCTGGACGAAGAACTGAAAAGCCAGGCGGCTGCCACCTTCAAAGAGGCGACAGACCGGCTGGACCGGCTGGATTTCACCAACTATCTTCAAGCCGTATTGCGCCTGGTTTCCAGGGCTAATAAATACATCGATGAAACCGAGCCCTGGGCTCTGGGACGCGATGAAAACCGTAAAGGCCGCCTGGCTGCGGTAATGTACAATCTGGCGGAGTGTATCCGCATTAGCGGAATATTGCTGGCTCCAGCCATGCCGACTTATAATGAGCGGTTAAATGCGCAGATGGCCTTGTTTGCAGATCCGTTGAAGCTCAACTGGGATGATGCGGGACAATGGGGCCTGGCTCAACCAGGCCTGGCGGTTAAAAAAGGCAAAGCGCTGTTCCCGCGCATAGATATAAGCAGCCTGGACCTGCCGGTCGCGGAGGAAGCAGAGCAGGGGGCGGCGGCTGCTCCGGCGGAATCCAAAAGCGAAGCAGCGTCAGGAGCGGAGCTGGTAAGCATTGAAGAGTTCGCCCGCCTCGATCTCAGGGTAGCCGAGGTAATAGCCGCGGAAAAAATGCCCAAAGCCGACAAGCTGCTCATACTTAAAGTGAAGCTTGGCGACGAGGAACGCACTGTAGTAGCGGGGATTGCCCAGCATTACACGCCGGAGGAGCTGGTCGGCAAGAAAGTTGTAATAGTTGCCAATTTGAAGCCGGTCAAGCTTCGCGGGGTAGAGTCCCACGGCATGATTTTGGCCGCTTCGACCGATACGGTGGTGGCGGTGCTCAGTCCGGACAAAGACCTGCCCAGCGGATCTAAAGTGAAGTAAAGAGTAGAACGTGAAAAGTGAAACGTAAGATGTAGAACGGGAAAAGTGAGACGGGAAACGTGAAACGTAAAACGTGAAAAGTGAAACGTGAAACGTAAGACGTAAGACGTAGAACGGGAAACCAGAACACGGGATGCAAGAGCGAATAGAAACTGGCCAGGGTGAAAAGCCAGGAATTGTAAACAAGAAGGAAGGCTTAAACATTCTTAATCAGCGCAAGATATATCATATTTGCACACTTCACTCTTGACAAGCACTGGTAAATGGTAAGGAGTAGTAAATTGTTATGTTAATAGATAGTCATGCTCATTTGCAGGACAAGGATTTGAAAAAGGACGTACCCGGTATTCTAGAACGGGCTCGGGAGGCCGGGGTCGAACGGATAGTATGCGTCGGCTGGGACCTGGAATCATCCCGGGAAGCTGTAGAACTGGCCCGGCTGTACTCGGAAGTGTATGCTGTGGTCGGGGTGCATCCCCATGACGCTAAAACCCTGAATGACGATGTTCTGGCCGGACTGATGCACCTTTGTAAAGATCCGAAAGTCGTGGCCGTAGGCGAAATGGGCCTGGATTTTTATCGGGATTTGTCTCCAAGGGACATTCAAAGAGACGTATTCCGGGCGCAAATTAAGCTGGCGCACGAAGTGCATAAACCGATAGTTATCCATGACCGGGACGCCCACCAGGAGGTTATGGATATTATTAAGAAAGACAAGGCCGGCAAGAACGGAGGTATAATGCATTGCTTTTCAGGTCACCTGCCCATGGCGATCGATCTTATGAAAGAAGGCTTTTTTATATCACTGGCCGGGCCATTGACTTATAAGAACGCGAAAAAGTCGCACGAAGTAGCCATGAAAATGACCCTGGACCGGCTTATGGTTGAAACCGACTGTCCGTATTTAACCCCGGAACCGCTTCGCGGGCACCGTAATGAACCCGCTAATGTCAGGTATGTAGCGGAAAAGATTTCGGCTTTGCGGGGTAAAAGCATGGAGGAAGTGGCTTTTGCCACCACTCGTAACACGATGACCGCTTACCAGATGGTCTGAAATCATATTTAATAAAATGCCTTATTGCTGGCTGGCGCGGTCTTTTACCCGCTCCAGCCAATATTTTCCATTGACTTGATGTGTAACTTTTTGCCAAAATATCAATACGTCACTTCAAGTGGCCAGCTTTTAATTATTGTAACGTAAAGCCAGTAATAATCGAACAGTAGTTAAAAGAAAGCGAGGTATATCCTGGATCTATGAGCATTTACGGAAGAAAAATTAGCCTGATTGCCAATATCGCAGCATTTTGCATAGTTATCTTCATAGCCGTTCTTATCGGACAGAATCTGTATCTTGACCTTTCCGGACAGGCAGCCAATCGTCATGGCCTGTTGCCGCAGCTGAATGTTCCAGGCAGCCATGATGAAGTATTTGCCGCCGAGGAAGCAGACGGTTCCAGAGTCATAAATACCCGCACCTACCTTTCTTCGGTTTCCAGGGGAGCGCGCAACGCCGGATTTCGTGAAGCAATATATATGGAATCCACGGCTTATTCGCCTCTGGCCGGCAGCCATACGGCTTCTGGGACTGAAGTGTCAGTCGGCCTGGTAGCAGTCGATCCCAGCGTGATACCTCTGGGAACGCGCTTGTATGTTGAAGGCTACGGCTATGCTTATGCGGCTGACACCGGGGGAGCCATTAAAGGCGACCGCATCGACCTGTTTTTTGATAGCGAGTGGCAATGCGAACAATGGGGGCGCCGCACCGTGAAGGTGTATATATTGGAATAAGCCTGGGATAGGAAGCGCTCCCGAAACCAACCGAGCATATTATTATGGAAAGTCCGCGCGTGAGGCGTACCGGGCGTACGTTGATTGAGCGGGCTTATTTATATTTCACTCACCCATTTATCCCGCCTGTTTACTCCGCGCGAAAGGCTGAAAAATAATGAAAGATATTACCTCGCCTGCTGTGGTCAAGCAAATACTCAGTGAATATGGATTGAAAGCACGCAAAAGCCTGGGACAGAATTTTCTGGTCGATGGCAATGTCCTGCGGAAAATGGTAACCAGCCTGGAGCTAAAGCCGGGTGAGTTTGTGCTGGAAATAGGGCCGGGACTGGGAGCGCTCAGCCTGGAACTGGCGGCACAGGGCGCCCGGGTTCTGGCAGTGGAAACCGACCGCAACCTGGCTCCCTGGCTGGCAGAACAGCAGAAAGCCTATCCAGAACAGCTGCGGTTCATTTATCAGGACATCCTTGAGACAGATATAGAAAAGGAAATCGAGCAAGCCTTTGGCGAAGCTGCGGTTAGATTCCAGGTGTGCGCCAACATCCCCTATCACATAACCAGCCCCATCATATTCAAATTGCTGGAGGGAAGCCCGGCGATGAGCGCTGCCACCCTGATGATGCAAAAGGAAGTAGCCGGACGCATAATAGCCGGACCCGGAGGAAAAGACTACGGCCGTTTAACGGTTGCGGTAGCCTACTATTGCCAGGTCAGGCAAATCATGACCGTTTCCCGCCATTGTTATTATCCCCAGCCGGATGTGGATTCAGCGATTTTACGCTTCGAGCCTTATGCAGGTGCAAAGCCTTTCCCGGCTCAAAATGAAAAACGATTTAAGGCCTTTTTAGCTTATGCATTTCAACACCGGCGTAAAACCATGTTGAATATCAGCAGCTCATTCTATGCATGGGAAAAGGATGCAATGCGGGAAAATCTGTCCGAGTGCGGGCTTCAGGAAAACCTGCGACCGGAAAATCTCAGCCTGCGCGAATATATTGAGTTCATTAATTTTATGGAGAAGGTTAAATCCCCTGATATTAAATAACTTGCATCCTATTGACAGCGTAAAACGCATGGTATATACTAATGCACCTTTCCTTGACAAACCGATCAGAATCAGATAGAATAAGCTTAACTTTATATAGAAGAAGGTGATTCAGTGAGTTCTCCAAGGCCTCTGGTTGAGATTAAAAAAGATCTCGACTTTTTTGTGGGAAGCAAGGTCAGACTTAAGGCAAACCGAGGCAGGAACAGGATCATAGAGAAAGAAGGAATTCTCGAATCCACTTACCCCAATCTCTTTGTCATTAAGATAAGCGAGAGAAAGGTGGACAGACGGGTATCTTACAGTTACGCAGATGTTTTGACCGAAACAGTAGAGTTGTTTGTTTACGATAACCAGGACATGGAAGTAAGGATAGCGCCAGCGAATCCTTAAAAACCCATAATATATAAGAGGCGGCTTTATGTCGCCTCTTCGTTTTAGCAGTTTTAAAACTGGCCAGGCTGATACCGTGCGCACTTTTTGTTTTTCTGGCCGGGCAAAGCATCCTCTCTTTTCTGGCCCTGCCCTAATCTCGCGAAGCGGCTGAATTTTCCGTCAGAAAGGCATTTTTTTTGGTATAATATACATAAGCAGCATTACCCAATAATGCGAATCCGTATCAATTTTTCACCATCAGCCGCAACAATAGTTCTAATTCCGCATCTGTAAATGCTGTACGGAGCATTGCGCACATTTAGTAGCCGGCGTTTGAAAAATATCATTGAAATAAGGAGGAATATCGATGTACTTAAGAAATGCAAAATCGGTTTACCTGACCCTGGGATTGTGCCTGGTGTTTTTATTCAGCCTTATGCCCCCTCTCGACCCGGCCTTTGCAGCAGCCCGCCTGGAATGGTCGGGGAACATTTTCCGGGAGTCAGTTGATAACGCTGGCGCAATCGGCAATTCTATCCAGGTTCAGTTGATTCCTGATGGCGGTTCAGTTGTCTTCACGGATTCTGATGATCTGGTTGCGGATGGAAGGGTTCGGGTTACTCATCTTCCCGCAGGTTTGACCTGCAGGGTTCGAGTAATAGACAGCACCCACTGCAGAATATACCTGGATGGCAATGCAACCGCCCATCAAGCGGCAGACAACATTGATAACTTGAATATAATGTTCTATTCAACTGCGTTTGAACATACTGATGGAGGTATGGGCTCTTCAAGCAGTAATATGGAAATTCAGTTCGAAGACAACGGGGAGCCGCCGGCAGCCGAGTTTAAAGGCAGTGTAGAATGGCCGACGCAAGGTTTTACAGAAGCAGCGGCCGATGACGGCAGCATCGGAAACAGCTTGACCATTGAACTGGGGCAGGATAGCGCAGAATTCAACGGCTTCGAGCAATGTGAAGACATGATTGGCGATGGACGAGTGCAGGTTAATCATGTGCCGGCTGGACTGACCTGCCAGATGGCTCCCATTTCTCATGGCGCTTGCACTGTGACTCTGGCAGGGCAGGCCACCAACCACACGGCCGCCGACAGCATTACCAACCTGGAAATTATATTCCTGGATTCCGCATTTGACGGTGCAACGGCCGCCCAGGTCAGAAACAGCGCTAAGTACGATATACCCGTAACATTCATCGACGGTGCGGAGCCACCGGTGGAACCACCAGTTGAAACCCACGACATCGTAGCCACTTTCTCCATGGGCAGCACCGTCTATTATGTTAACGGAGTGCCTAACAACATGGATGCCGTGCCCTATGCCGAAGGCGGGCGCACTTTTGTACCGGTTCGTTACCTGGCCTACTGTCTGGGCATGACCGAAGCTAATGTGGATTGGGACAATGTCAGCAAAACCGCGACCATCAGCGAAAACGGCTTTAATGTAATGCTGACCATCGGCAGCATGTGGATCAATGTTGACGGCACCCCGCAGCTTATGGATGCGACTCCCCAGATTCAGGGAGAGCGGATTCTTCTGCCGGCCAGGTTTGTGGCTGAAGCGTTCGGCGCCACTGTAGAATGGGTAGAAGCAGAAGGAACGGTAATAATTAATCGTGATATGTAGGCGTTCTTTAACGTGTTGATGGCATGGAAGCGGCGAGGAAAGATAGGCCTTTAATCGTTGGCCAAATCATAGCGATGAGATTCGCTTATATAATCGGTATGAAATGCTGGATCCCGAACAGGCTCCAGTCAGTGTGTTGACAAAGTCAGACCGATGAGAAAACGCGTTCGCCGAAGCTCATCAGACACTTCGTGTCAGATTCGATCCTGCGGCATTCGGTGCAGAACTGCACCTTCGTCGCGTTATGAGCAAAGGCCGCGATTGAGGCGTACTCGACGTACGTTGATTGAGCGGTCTTTGTGATATGACGATGAGATTCGCTTTTGTCATCGGTCTGGCTGGAGCCTGAAAAGGCTCCAGCATTTTTTTGTTATTCAATGGCTCGTCATGAGTTATAATACTTACTGGTTCTAAATCCAGCCGGGATAATCAGCATCAGGACAGCTGACTGCCGGTGAGGACAAATATTACAAGGCGGGGCAATCACATGCCGCAGCAAATGCTTATTATATCGCCGGCCAAGGTGAATCTGACTCTTGATGTTACCGGCAAGCGCCCGGATGGCTATCACGAGCTGGCAACAGTCATGCACGAGGTTAACCTGTGCGACCGGTTATTTGTTCAAAAGGACCGCGAAGGCCTGACCCTTGAGTCAGACAGCCGCTCGATTCCGATGGATGCCAGCAACCTGGCCTGCCGTGCGGCTCTGCATATGCTGGAACGCTACCAGATCTCCAGCGGCCTCAAGATTTTCATCGAAAAGAATATACCGATCGGTGCCGGGCTGGCTGGAGGCAGCGGTAACGCAGCAGCTGTAATCAAGGCCGTGAATGAGCTTTTTTCACTGGGTTTGAGCCAGGAAGAGCTGTGGCAAGAAGGTGGAATCATAGGTTCTGATGTGCCATTTTGCATCTCTGGCGGAACCGCACTCTGCACCGGACGAGGCGAGATCATCGAACCGATGCATGAGGGACCGGAATTGCTGTTATTGCTGGTGAAACCGCCGTATGAGCTTTCAACTGCCGAAGTATACCTTGATTTCAGACCAGAACTGGTACAGGAGCGCCCGCGGCTGGAGAGCTTTCTTCCAGCCTGGCGCAGATGTGATATGATAGATGTGGTTCAGAATCTGTGCAATGTGCTGGAATCGGTTAGCATCCGAAAAAAGCCAGAAATAATGGAAATAAAAGAAAAAACACTTGCTCAAGGAGCGTTGAAAGCGATAATGTCAGGAAGCGGACCGACAGTGATGGCGGCCTTTTCGAGCACCGAAACAGCCGAACGGGCGGCAACGGTTTTCCGGACGATTTATAAAGAATGCTATGTTGTTAAATCAATCAGATAATTAAGGAGGCGTTCAGAATGCAAGAACCCAGGTTGTCCCCGGTTAATCTAGATTCCTACAAACCTCTGCGCGAACTGGTTTTAGAAGCCATACGAGAAGCGATTAAAGACGGAAAGCTTCAACCGCGCGAACGCCTGATGGAGATCCAGCTGGCCGAAGAACTGGGTGTTTCGAGGACTCCAGTACGTGAAGCCCTGCGCAAGCTGGAACTGGAAGGATTCATAGTGATGGTTCCCAGGAAAGGCGCTTATGTAGCTGACCTTTCCTATAAGGATATAGCGGATGTATTTGAGATCCGGGCCGCCCTGGAAGGTCTGGCTGCCGGTCTGGCTGCCGAACGTATCACCGAGGAGGAGTTGGAAGAAATGGGCCGCCTGCTGGTGGAAAAAGGCGAGGCCGTCAGCGCCAACGATGTTGAACGTTGCGTGGAAGTGGACACCCGTTTTCATGAAGCTTTGTATAAAGCCAGCCGCAATGACAGGCTGGTAACTATTTTAAGCAATTTGAGGGAGCAGATTCAGCGTTTCCGTCTTACTTCGCTGTCCTATCCGGGCAGAATGCGAGAATCTCTGGATGAGCACCGCACCATTATTGAATCGCTGGAAGCCCGTGATATATCAGCTGTCAGGCAGTTGGCCCAGGAGCATATCGAAAATGCCGAAAATGTGCTCCTGGATGTGTTAAAAAAAGAGGGTTCAGAACTCAAAGAAAGTAAATAAAACAGGCAGGTGTAGTAAATGAAAATGGCAGCCGTTGTGCTGGCAGCAGGCAAAGGTACCCGGATGCGCTCTGAAAAGGCCAAGGTGGCTCACCGGGTTTGCGGCCAGGCAATGATTGAACATGTATTAGATGCAGCCGAAGCTGCTGGAATAGTCGAAAGCATTGTAGTGGTAGGCCACAAGAAGGAAGAAGTGCAGAAGCTGCTGGAGGGCCGGAAGACGGTTGCCTTTGCGGTCCAGGATGAACAGCTGGGTACGGCCCATGCATTGCTCATAACCCGCGATCAGGTTGAAAAACATCAGCAGATTATGGTTCTGGCCGGAGATACCCCGCTGCTTCAAGCCTCCATGTTAAAGGAACTAATGGAATACCACCTCGCAAAAGACGCAGCCGCGACGGTGCTCAGCGCCGATTTTATAAACCCCTATGGATACGGGCGGATCATCAGGGATGCATCCGGCTTGTTGGAGCGGATAGTCGAGGAAAAGGATGCGTCTAAAAGCGAGAAAAAGGTCTGTGAAATCAATTCGGGCATTTATTGTTTTTCGGTGGAAGCTGCGTTCGACGCGTTGAATCAGGTGGACAGGAGCAACGCGCAGGGCGAATATTACCTGCCGGACGTGCTGGCCATTATCCGCCAAAAAGGCTTAAAGACCGAAGTGTTTAAGACCGCTGCCAGGGAAGATATATTGGGAATCAACGACCGTATACAGCTGGCTGAAGCGGAAAAGGTCCTGCGCCGCAGGAAAAATCGGGCCCTCATGGAATCAGGGGTAACCATTATGGATCCGGAATCGACCTTCATAGATTTCCCGGTTAAAATCGGCGTTGATACCATGATCTATCCATTCACGATAATTGAAGGCACTACCGAAATAGGTATTGGCTGTGAGATAGGTCCATATGTTAGAATTAACGATGCCTGCATAGGCAGCCAGGTGACGATTGAAAATTCCCGAATAAAAGAGGCAAAGGTCGGCGATGAATGCACTATCGGGCCATATGCATACTTGAGACCGGGAGCGGAACTGGGCCGCAATGTCAAAATAGGCGATTTCGCCGAAGTCAAGAAATCGGTTATCGGTGATGGCAGCAAGGTGCCGCATCTCAGTTACATCGGTGACGCGAAGATTGGCAAGGGCGTAAATATCGGAGCCGGAACCATTACATGTAATTATGACGGCCAGGATAAATTCGAGACCATCATCGACGATGGAGTGTTTATTGGCAGCAACACCAATCTTATAGCCCCGGTTCACATCGGGGCCAATGCCACTACTGGAGCCGGATCCACCATTTCCCGCGACGTTCCTGCTGGAGCGCTGGCGGTGGAAAGAGCCCCGCAGAAAAACCTGGAAAAATGGGCACAACGCAAGGGTAAATGATAAAACTGGGAGGTATGACATGATGGGACCTTCTGAATGGCCGATGAAGCTGTTTACCGGGAACGCCAACCCCGAGCTCGCGCAAGAAATTGCTAATTATCTCGGGATTCCGGTTGGGGATGCGGTCGTATCGCGCTTTTCTGATGGAGAGATCAGCGTAGCAATTAACGAAAGCGTGCGCGGTGCGGATGTTTTTGTCGTGCAGCCGACCTGTTCACCGGTTAATGACAACCTGATGGAGCTCCTTATCATGATGGACGCCTTCCGGCGCGCTTCAGCATCACGCATTAATGCGGTTATACCGTATTTCGGCTATGCCCGTCAGGATCGCAAGACCCGGGCTCGAGATCCCATCACCGCCAAGCTGGTTTCAGACATAATTGTTAAAGCCGGTGCAGACCGGGTTGTGTCAGTGGATCTGCACGCTAATCAGTTGCAGGGCTTTTTTGACATACCGGTGGATCATTTGCTGGGAGTGCCTACAATTGCGGAATACTTTGAAAGTAAAGGATTCGGGGATGATTGCGTTGTGCTGTCACCGGATGTGGGCGGTGTTACCAGGGCTCGTGACCTGGCGGCCAAGCTCAAGACTCCGCTGGCAATCATTGACAAGCGTCGTCCTGGACCCAATCTATCTGAAGTGATGAACGTCATCGGTGAAGTCGAAGGCAAGCATGTGGTTATCGTCGATGATATCATTGATACGGCTGGCACTATTTGTTCGGCTGCTCACGAAATGCTTAACAAGGGTGCCCAAGCGGTTTATGCATGCTGCACTCACGCGGTCTTTTCAGGCCCGGCTATTGAACGCCTGATGATGGCTCCTTTTGAAGAAGTCGTTGTAACCAATACCATTCCTACCGGCAGCCTGGATTTTCCCAAGCTGCGAGTTTTGTCCATAGCTCCGCTGGTCGGAGAAGCCCTGCTGCGCATCCATGAAAACCTATCGGTAAGCAGGTTGTTTGAGGCCTGATATGAAACTCATCGTCGGCCTGGGCAATCCTGGCCCGGAATATAAGAATACTCGCCACAATGTTGGCTTTATGGCAGTGGAGGCTATGGCCTCCCGTTTTGGCGTGGACAAGCAGCAGTCCAAATACAATGCCATGCTCGGGCATTGCAGCATCAAGGGCGAAAAGGCGCTGCTGCTCAAACCCCTGACCTACATGAATTTAAGCGGCCGATCAGTGCTCCCGGCCATGCAATTCTATAAGCTAAATCCCGAACAATTGATGGTCATATATGATGATATGGATCTGGCGCCAGGTCAGCTGCGCATCAGGAAATCCGGCGGAGCAGGCGGGCACAAGGGAATGTTGTCCATAATCAACAGTCTGGGCACTCAAGAGTTTCCCCGTATGAGAATCGGTATTGGCCGCCCTGAACACCATAACAATGTGGACTGGGTGCTCAGCAAACTTGACCGGGAAGACCAGGAAATCATCCAATCCACAGTAGAATCCACTGTGGACGCTGTGGAAAAGTGGATAAAGCTGGGGATAGATGCGGCAATGAACGAGTTCAATCGCAGGGAATAAGCGCTTCTATAGGATCAAGCAGCGGGCAGCAAGCTGTATTTACATAATTAGCCAGGTGGAAGCTCTGGAGAACGAGAGGTTCCGTTTTTTGGCGTTGGAGGAAGAAGTTGAGCATATTTGGCAGTATTGTCAGCACCATCAACTCGAACCAGAATTATTTGCTGGGCGGCCTGACCGGCAGCAGCCGGGCTTACTTCATTGAACGCCTGTCATTGGCCGCCGGCAGCCAGGATATGCTGGCAATTTGCGCTACAGAAGAAAAAGCGCTGGACCTTTACCGGGATCTTATGGTCTTCGCCGGAATCGAGCGGGTGCGACTTTATCCCGCCCGGGATTTTGTATTTTTAAAGGAAAGTGCCTACAGCTCGCATAGCAACCGGGTTAAGGTATTGAACGAAATTGGGAGGCCGGGTCGTCCGCCCTTGATAATCGTCACCACTCCCCTGGCCATGATGTACCGGGTCATGCCCCCGGCAGCGCTGAAAAACCAGGCTTTCCGGCTGGAAGCTGGCCAGGATATAGAGCGGGAAACCCTGCTTATGCAACTGGTGCAGGGCAACTACCAGCGCATGGAAATGGTGACCATGCCCGGCGAGTTTGCAGTGCGAGGCGGAATAGTCGACATATTCACGGCCCTTGATGCCTGGCCGGTTCGCCTGGAATTTTTCGGCAGCGAATTAGAAAGCCTGCGCCGCTTCAATCCTGAAAATCAGCGCTCCACAGAAAGGCTCGAATACATCGATATAGCTCCAGCCGATGAAATGGGTGGAACCGCTGCCTCTGCAATGCTGTGGGATTATCTGCCAGAAGCCTTCATTTTCGTTGACGAAATCAAGGATATCGAACGCAGCATGGAAAAAAGCCTGGCCCGATACAAGCAGTTTGCCCGGGACGCTTCGCGGGAGGGCAAGAGCATACGGGAGCTTCAGTTGGTTAGTGCCAGGGACATGAAAGCCTGGCTGGAAGGAAGGGGAGCCCTTTATCACGCCTTTTTCCCCGGAACCCTGGACGGAATAAGGGCAGCCGGGTGTGAGCATATTCACACCCAGGAAATGGAGAGCTTCTACCTGCGCTATGACAGTTTCATCAAGCGAGCGGAGGAATGGAAGTCTCATGATTACAGCATAATTCTGCAGATAGACAATCCCGCGATAAAAGACCAGCTCAGCGCGAATTTCCAGGAAGCCGCTATCCACGGGGCCGAGTTCCGGGAAGGAGTGCTGGACAAGGGCTTTCTCAGCCAGAGTCTCAAGCTGGCCGTGGTTACCGAGACCGATCTGCTCGGGAAAAAGAGAGTAATAAGGAAAAGCGGCCGGGATCAGAAGAAAGACCTGGCGGACAGCGGGGCCATGCTGGATAGCATTCAGAATGGCGACTATGTAGTGCATGAAAAGTATGGCATTGCCTGTTATCATGGCCTGCAGCGCCTCAACCAGGGAGGAGTAAGCAAGGAATACCTCATGCTGCAGTTTGCTGGTGCCGACCGGCTCTATCTTCCCGTAGACCGGTTGGAGCTTATCCACCGCTATGCCAGCGCCGGCGACAAGGAACCCCGCCTGTCCAAAATGGGCGGAGCCGAGTGGCAAAAAACCCGCCAGAAGGTCAGCGATTCCATTCACGATATGGCCAGGGAATTAATCGATTTGTATGCTGAACGCGATGCAGTAGAAGGCATCAGTTATGAAGCAGATACCCCCTGGCAGTCACATTTTGAACAGAATTTTCCATATATAGAAACACCGGATCAACTGCAGGCCATTGAAGAAACCAAGGCGGACATGGAAACCAGCCGGCCGATGGACCGCTTGATCTGCGGAGACGTAGGCTATGGAAAGACCGAGGTGGCTTTAAGGGCGGCTTTCAAAGCCGTAATGAACGGAAAGCAAGTGGCTCTGTTGGTGCCGACTACGGTTCTGGCCGAACAGCACTATGAAACCTTCAGCCAGCGCTTCAAGGAATTTCCGGTGGGCATTGAGGTATTAAGCCGCTTCCGCAGCCCGAAGGAGCAGAAACACATTCTGCGGGATTTGGAGCAGGGAGTGACTGACATTGTCATAGGGACTCATCGTCTGCTGTCTGCCGATGTCAAAATCGACCGGCTGGGTTTATTGATCGTCGATGAGGAACACCGTTTCGGTGTGGCGCAAAAGGAGAAAATCAAGCTTCTCAAACGCAATGTTGATGTGCTGTCATTGAGCGCCACTCCCATTCCGCGGAGCCTGCATTTTGCCTTAAGCGGCCTGCGCGATATGAGTGTAATTGAGACTCCGCCGCCGGAGCGTTATCCGGTCACTACTTACGTCATGGAATTCGACGAAGAAATTGTCCGCCAGGCCATAGAATCAGAGCTGGAGCGGGGCGGACAGGTATTTTACGTCCACAACCGCATCCAGGATATAGCCAGGGTCAAGGAGCGGCTGCAGCAGATGCTGCCTGAAGCTGGTATAACCGTAGGGCATGGCCGCATGTCCGAAGACGAGCTGGAACGCAACCTGGTGGATTTTGTCAAAGGCCGGCATGATATTCTGCTCTGTACTACAATCATTGAGTCAGGCCTGGACATGCCCAATGTTAATACCATCATCATCGAAATGGCTGATAAAATGGGCCTGGCCCAGCTTTACCAGCTGCGCGGCCGGGTAGGTAGAAGCGACCGGCTGGCTTATGCCTACCTGACCTACCAGCCAGATCGGGTGATGAGCGAAGAGGCCCAAAAGCGCTTGAACGCGATTCGCGAGTTCAATGACCTGGGTTCAGGTCTTAAAATTGCCATGCGGGACCTGGAGATCCGTGGCGCGGGAAATATTCTGGGTGCGGAACAGCATGGATACATGCATGCGGTGGGCTTTGACCTGTATTGCCGCCTTCTGGAGCAGGAGAGCGCCCGTTTGAAAGGCATGCCGGAAAAAGAAGACGGCGGCCCGCACCTGGACATAGACATGGACTTTTATATCCCGGACAGCTATATTATTGATCCCGGTCAGAAAATGAAGCTGTACCGCCGCCTGCTGCTGGCCCGGGAGAGCGAAGAAATAAACGATCTGGAGGCTGAAATACTGGACCGCTATGGTCCCATGCCAGATAGCCTGTTCAATTTTATTCGGGTGTCGCGCTTGCGGGTAATGGCTAAAACCAAGCAAATCAAAGGCATCCACCGCAGCGGCAAAAAGGTCACCATCCAGGTGGGGCATCCCCTGCCGCCGCCGGTAATGAAGATGCTGGAGCAAAAAGGGTTCAAGCGGGGCGGGGCTGACATGATTGTCATCAACCTGGCGGATCGCTCCCTGGATCAGCTGGAACACCTGATAGAAGCGCTGTAATGGACGAATAAGCACGACCCTCGGCTTGACTCATTCGGCCGAAAAGTCTATCTTAATGCAGACAGGGATTATCGATTAAGGAGGCCTTTTATGAACAAGGCCAAGAACTTCATGCAGGGGGCGGTTATTCTCAGCGTTGCTGGAGCCCTCAGCAAGGTCCTGGGCGCGATATACCGCATCCCGCTGGCTCGCTGGATAGGCGCTGACGGAATGGGCCTGTACCAGATGGTGTATCCAATCTATACAACTATTTTAGCCCTGGCCACAGCCGGTGTGCCGATCGCCATTTCTATTATGATTTCCCGCAAAATTACCCAGGGCTACGATGCCGATGCCGAGAGGATTGTCCGGGTCAGCTTCTGGGTTTTGCTGATCACGGGAGCGATCCTAACGGTTGTTGTTATGATTTGCGCACCGCAAATTGCTGTTTATATTCTGCACGATCCTGAAGCCCGCCTGCCGATAATGGCAGTGGCTCCGGCTATTTTTGTGTCGGCTTTAATGGCTGTCTACCGAGGCTATTTCCAGGGCCACCAGGAAATGACTCCCACCGGTGTTTCCAGGTGGTGGAACAGTTGTTCAGGGTAACCGCAATTCTGATTTTGGCCATGATTTTACTGAAATATGGCCTGGCCTACGCGGTTTCCGGCGCAACTGCCGGAGCCTCCATTGGAGGGGTGGGCGGTCTGGCCGTTCTATTGTACTTCTATTTTAAGGACCGTGAACGGCGGCAGAATGTAGGAGGACGACTGATGACCAGCGGGGACAGCTCGGCTGAAATCGCTCGGGAACTGATGCGCCTGGCTATTCCGGTTTCAATCGGAGCCGTGGTTCTTCCCCTGGTGCAAATGCTGGACGCTATCATTGTCCCTTTGCGTCTGGCCACCATCGATCCGTCTCTTCTGGATGCCAAGCCGCGCGAACTGTATGGACATCTTTCCGGCATGGCGGCTATTTTAATCAGCCTGCCGACTATATTTACTATTTCCATTTCGACCAGCATGGTGCCTTCGGTTGCCGAAGCTTTCGCTGCGAAAGACCTGGCGTTGCTCAAGCAAAGAGTCAATTATGGTATGCGGGCCGGGATGATCATTGCCCTGCCCAGCGCAGCCGGCTTGTTTGCCCTGGCTATCCCCATCTGTGACCTGCTGTACAAAGCCCCTTTGGCAGGGATTCCCCTGGAACCCCTGGCTTTTTCCTGCATAACCCTGGCTGCCTTCCAGCTATCCAGTGCGGGCTTGCAGGGCATAGGCCGCCCGGAAATAGCCATGCGCAGCCTGGTGGTAACTGGCATATTAAAAGTGATTTTCAATTACACCCTGACCGCGATTCCTTCCCTGAACATAGTGGGGGCCGCATCAGGAACGGTTACGGCCTTTTTAATCGGTGCGAGTCTGAACCTGTTCATGCTCTGGAAATTGACCGGGGTAACCTATGAATGGCAGCGTTTCGTAAAGATCAGCGCCCTTTGCGCCCTGATGGGAACCACCGCCTGGCTGGCATATATTGGGCTGGGAAGCCTGGGGCTGCCTTTAATTATTTCGGTGACAACGGCCATGGTAGCCGGAGTGGCCGTATACGGAGGACTGATGCTACTAACCGGGGAATTGGACCGGGACATGCTATTAGCGATAAAAGGTACAGGCTCCGGTGGAGAGGTGATGGAATGAAAAAAAGCAGCAGCGAGGCGATGGAAGAACTGATAAATATTATGGAGCGATTGCTGGCTCCGGATGGATGCCCCTGGGACCGGGAGCAGACCCATGACAGCCTGGCCAAGCACCTGATCGAGGAAAGTTACGAGGTTGTAGAAGCGATTAAGAACGGCGATATGAAGGGACTGCAGGAAGAATTGGGAGATGTCCTGCTGCAGGTGGTGTTTCACGCGGCCCTGGCCTGGCGTGAAGGGCTTTTTGATTTTGCCGATGTGACCGATACCATTAGCCGGAAGATGATTCACCGCCATCCCCACGTTTTTGGTGAAATGGATCTCAAGACCAGCGAAGACGTGTTGAACGTCTGGGAGGGTTTCAAACAAAAAGAAGGCAAGACTCATTTGCTGGAAGGTATCCCTTCCAGTTTGCCCGCGCTGATGCGCGCTCACAAGGTTCAGGACAAGGCGGCCCGGGTGGGTTTCGACTGGCCTGATCCCAGCGGTGCGGAAGACAAGATTCATGAAGAGCTTAACGAGGTGAAAGAAGCTGAAAGCCAGGCCGAGCTGGAAGATGAAATGGGCGATGTGCTGTTCGCGGTCGTCAACCTGGCTCGCATGAAGGGCGTAGACGCCGAATCTGCTTTGCAGAGAGCCAATGACAAATTTACCCGCCGCTTCAACTATATCGAAGCAGTGGTCAAAGAGTCAGGCCGGGACTTTTCGGCCTTTGACCTGGAAGCGCTGGATGCTATTTGGGAGGAAGCCAAGGCCAAAGGATTGTAGCCGGGGAGGGGTCCTTCAGACGGTATTGTGCTACAATTCTTGAAAAAAAAGGGGAATAGGCTTATAATACTGCCATCTGAAAACTGAAAAAGGAGGGGTTCAATTGAACAAAACGGAATTAATCGGAAAAGTAGCCGCAACCAGCGGAATGACCAAAAAAGACGTGGAAAAAGTCATGAATGCATTTTTTGCGGCAGTAGAAGACACCCTGAAAACAGGTGACAAGATTCAGTTGATTGGTTTTGGAACCTTTGAAGTCAGGCAGCGCCAGGCCAGAAAAGGAAGAAATCCCCAGACTGGTGTAGAAATCGACATACCAGCCAGCAAAATCCCCGCTTTTAAGGCAGGAAAAGCGCTCAAAGACGCCGTCATTTAATGAGGCTGGACAAGTTTCTTAAAGTATCCCGAATAATCAAGAGACGCAGCATCGCCAAGGATTTTGCCGAGGGGGAGAAGGTGCTGGTCAACGGCAAAGTGGCCAAACCTTCGTCAGATATAAAAAAGGGTGACATAATCACAGTGAAAATTGGAGAACGGCAATATCGCTACGAAGTATTGGAAGTAGCCGAGAATATCAAGGCTGCCGACGCCCAAAAGCTATACCAAGTTATCGAATAGCATATTAAGACCGAAAATAGCTCAAGGCCCTCTGCCCAAATTGAGGGCCTTGTTATCTTTCCCTTCCGGGCAGGCGCATGAAATGCCCGGGATTTGCCGCTCGTATTTTCCAAATTAATTGGTTTTAGGCCGTTTGGCCAGGTGGCGGTGTTCATATGCCTGATTTTATCGAGGTAAAAGATGAATTATTATTGATTTTAACGGGGATATTGGCTATGCTGTTGAATATAAGGCAGGAGAGAAGAAGAGTTTCAAGGGATCCTTCCTGTAAATGTCGAAGAATTGCGGAACCATACCGTCACATAAGAGCTTTAAGTCTAAAAACAGGTTCTTATGAACGATAGCATTTAGAAAACTCCCTTCAGAATAGCTTTTCCACAAATTGTGGATAAACTGTGGATAACAAATTTGGCTCCGAGGCCCCGCATAATGATTAAGTAGCGGTTTCTTCGGAAAAATGCCAGGGGGATGTTTGGCCTGCGGAGGTGGGATATTGCAGATACCGGAACGTTTAAAACAACCCATCAAGACTCTAATCATTGTAGCGGTATTTATTCTCGTTTTGAGCACCCTGGTGCCGCGTTGCCGTGAGCTGTTCAGTCTTCATGTTCGCAAGCAGGAGTTGCAGACCCAGATTAGTGAATTGCAGCAAAAACAGCAGGAGCTGGAACAGGAAAAAGCCGCGATGAACACACCTGAAGCCACTGAACGCATCGCTCGCGAACAGCTGGGAATGATAAAAGAGGGAGAAAAGGTCCTGGTTGAGGTTGAATCTCCCTGATAATCCCCAGTTTTAGCTTGACGGCATAGGCCATGCGTACTAGAATCCTGTCTTTGACACTTGCAGAAGGCAAAAAGCCCCGCAAGCTCCTAATACAGGGGATTACGGGGTTTCCTTATGTTAATAAAAAGTGAGTAATCTTCTCTTAAGACTTAGTGACCTTAAAAATATTTTTCATCTGCCGTGTGGTCAGTATCTGGTAGTCAGTGCGGAACCCAAAAGCATCATGAAGGCTGTCGGTAAAATCGGTTCTCGTGTAGGTCGGAACGAAGCCTTCCCCCTTAATCTCGTGAAAATTCATGTCCCGCAGACCCTGAACAATCTCGCTGCACGTGTATTGTTCCTCCAGCCGCTTTTCCAGGAGCCTGTAGACCACCAGTGCGATAAAACAGGTCATGAAATGCGCTGTTATCCGGTCATCGCGGCTAAGGTACACTGGCCTGGCTTTGAACTCGGTTTTCATGATCCGGAAGCACTCCTCAATCCGCCAGCGCCTCTTGTTTACCGCCAGAACGGTTGATGTGTCGCCATCAAGGTTGGTGCAGACCGCGTAGAACCCGTCAAAAGCCTCCTCTTTACCAATGACAGCATTGTCAATTTCATATAACGTTTTGCTGGCAAGCTCTCCTTCCGGGGTGACACTAGTCTTCTTAATAAACCGCCTATAGTCGTTTGGGTTCACCTTATTCAGCTTGCCCAAATTCGTGTCAAGGACTTTGCAGGCTCTCTCAATTTGGGCGTTCCTGACCTTGCGCTGGTAGTTTTGGTACTTGAGCGAAAAAGACACGATAAGCTTCTGTTCCAGCCCGTCTTCCACAATCCAGCGCTCCTTGTAAAAAGTCTTTTCCCAGTCCTTTTCCTCATCAAGCATATCCAGACTGTATTTTGAGCTGTCGCCAGGCAGGAGCCAGCCTTCAGGGCTTAAGGCCCATTCCTTCAGGTGCTTCTTCAGCTTCTTGACTGACTGCGTAGTTATGAAAGCACGGTCGCCCTGGTTATTGAACTGACGATTGCTATTGGAGGCGAGCCCGGCATCGGTACAGACGATAAACTTGGAGCAATTAAAATCGGACAGAATTTTTTCCTCCAGCGGCTTTAGAGTCAGCTGCTCATTAGTATTGCCTTTGCCAATATATATGGCCAGGGGTATCCCATCCCCATCCATGAAAAGTCCCATCTGGACGATGGGGTTGGGGCGATGCTCCTTGGAATAGCCGTATTGCTTGATGCCTGACTCCTGCTCTATTTCAAAGAAATAGTTGGTGCAATCGTAATACAGCACCTTCGTATTCCGCTTTGAAACAGCCAGGCTGTTGGTGTAAAGGGAAGACTGGATAAAATCAGCCTCCTTGGCTATTATCTCCAGTGCACGGTAGATTTGGTGGAGGTCAAACGAAGGCTGCTCCATGAACTTGAAGGAATCTTGGTATGTAGAAAGCTTGGAGGAAGGGTAGATAACCCTGGCATAAACAAGCCTGGATAGGATAGAGTCCAGGTCGAAAGAGAACTTGTACTTTTTAGCGATGGTTTGGCACATTTTATCAAGCTTTAGCTCGTGATAGATCTTCTGCAGGAACAGGTAGCCGCCATTGAATGATTGCTGCTGGCCTTTGTCGATAATCTTGACCGGGGAATACTTGACCAGGACTTCACGCTTATTCTCTTTTTCCTGCCGGTTAAGCTCCGCGATGTACTCTTTAGCCCATTCATAAGGATCTTGCCCGCCCAATTTTTCCAGGAGTCCATCATATGTGCCAAGCTTTTCCACGATCTTGGAGGAATGAACGCCATTCACATAGGTGGACCTTATTACATAAAGCGAAGCAGCATTTTTAGATTTAGTAACCTTCAACCGCATCAAAACACCTCCAATCCCTTATATTATACCACTGTACTCAACTGTACTCAATAGCAAAATGGTAAAATTGACAAAAAAATAAGCCCCTGTTGGGCTTTTCAAGGCTTTTTCTTCTATTCAACTGTCAAAGACCCGAATTGCAGCAAAAACAGCAGGAGCTGGAACAGGAAAAAGCCGCGATGAACACACCTGAAGCCACTGAACGCATCGCTCGCGAACAGCTGGGAATGATAAAAGAGGGAGAAAAGGTCCTGGTTGAGGTTGAATCTCCCTGATAATCCCCAGTTTTAGCTTGACGGCATAGGCCATGCGTACTAGAATGAAAAAAGACAATTTTCACATCACCTCGAGGGGGACTATCATATCTATGCCAGTTGAACAAAAACTTATCGAACCTGGCGAAGTTCTGGAAGGCAGAGTACAAGGCGTCACCAATTTTGGAGCTTTTATTGAATTGCCCGGTGGCAAAGTTGGGCTTGTACATATTTCAGAAATAGCTAATACCTATGTAAGAGACGTCAAAGACTACTTGCAGGAAGGCGACACAGTCAAGGTCAAGGTGTTGAACGTGTCTGACCGGAAATTGGCTCTGTCCATTAAAGCCGTCCAGGTTGCCCCCCCTCCTGTTGAGAAACCCGCACCGGAAGCGCCCCCGCCGCGGCGTACGTATCATCATTACCGCCAGGATCCGCCTGAAGCACCCAGTCTGGATGACAAGATCGCCCGTTTTATGAAAGAGAGCGAGGAAAAAATGCAGGTGCTGAAGCAGAAGAATCGCTTTGATACACGCAAGCGCTCCAGATATTAAGATTTAGTTGTGATGGACAAACTAAACACCCCGTATATGGGGTGTTTGTTTATTTATAGATTATTATGAAGCAAATGGTAAAGGAGGCCGGGAACATGATTGCAGCCGCAATAGACCTGGGGACAAATTCCTTTCGTATATTAATCGGTGAACACAGCGGTAGTGTTTTAACCTATCGCCGCAAGGAGCTGATTACCACCCGGCTGGGTGAGAACCTCGGCAGCACCGGGGTTATTGGCCAGCCAGCCATTGAACGAAGCATGGACTGTTTGCGTTTGTTCAAGCAAATGATGGATGAAGAACAGGTGGCGGTCTATCGCGCCGTTGCCACCAGCGCGGTTCGCGAAGCCGCCAACCAGGCGGAATTTTTGAATCTGATTAAAGAAAATACTGGTGTTGATGTTGAAGTCATATGTGGAGCCGAAGAAGCCCGGCTCAGCTATCAGGGTGTCATGAATGGCTTGCATTTGCAGTACAGCCCGTTAGTAGCCGATCTCGGCGGGGGAAGCATCGAATTTAACTGTCTTGATGAACAGCATTCCATCAACATGTCACTGCCCCTGGGAGCAGTGCGGGCGACAGAAGCTGAATGGTCGAAAACCGAGATTCGCAGAGTCCTTCAACCGGTTGAGGCCTTCAAAGAGCAGTTAGCCGGACATCCCCTGGTGTTCGTCGGTGGAACTGCCACCAGCCTGGCGGCGGTTCACCTGGGACTGGCAGTATATGATCGCGGCAAAGTTCATGGCCAGGAGCTAAGCAGGGAGCAAGTAAACATGATATATGAGCTTCTGTACAGCACTCCTCTGGCTGAAAGGCGGTTGATTCCCGGCTTGCAGCCCGAGAGAGCCGATATTATTGTTAAAGGCGCTCTTATTATCAGGGAAGCCATGGATTTACTGGGCCGAGACATTCTGCAAGTATCGGAAACCGATATTTTAGAAGGCATCATCTGGAGCATGGATAGATAACAGACCCGGGAGGCTTCATTATCAAGGCATATCATATCGAGCAGAGAGTATTAAACTATATACGACAGGAAGGCCTGGCCGAGTCCGGGCAGCATATTTTGCTGGCGGTCTCCGGCGGGCCAGATTCCATGGCGCTTTTGCACCTTATGCTGGCAGTGAGCAGGAAAATGGATATTAAGTTAAGCATTGCTCACCTGAATCATGGCCTGCGCACTGAAGCCGGCGGCGAAGAAGCATTCGTATCAGAACAGGCTTCAGCACTGGGTTTGCCCTGTTTCGTCAGGAAGCAAGATGTCAGGGAGCTGGCGCAGAACGGCCACTGGTCGCTGGAGGAAGCAGGGCGTATAGCCAGGTACGAATTTTTCCGGGAACTGGCCCGGGCACAAACATTCAACAGTATCGCAACCGGACATCAGCAAGGCGATGTGGCCGAGACTGTGTTGCACCATTTACTGCGGGGCTCGGGAATGCGGGGCTTGAGAGGCATAATGCCGGCCAATGAGGGGATAATCAGGCCGATATTGTGTCTGGACCGGAGTGAAATTTTAGAATACTTGACCGGGCAGAATATTCCCTATTGCCGCGATCTGTCCAACGAAGATCAGCTATTTACCCGCAACCGGATACGCCATCACCTGATCCCCCAGCTTGAGGAGCATTACAATCCCTCCATTATTGCTGCACTGAACCAGCTGGCCTCAATTATGCGCGAGGAAAACGCCTTTATGGACCGCCTGGCGCAGACCCAACTGCAGGAACTGCTGGTGGAGGAGAAAAAATCTGGACTGGTGCTTGATGCTGCAGGTCTTAACGCCTTGCCTCTTGCCATGAAGCGCCGTTTGCTGCTGCAAGCCCTGGAAAGAATCGGAGGGCGGGAAAAGTGGAGCATGAGCGATGTTCAAGACCTGGGAAGGCTTCTGGGGAAAACAGGCTCAAGTTCAGGTATAGACTTGAAAAAAGGCTTCCGGGCAGTCATGGAATATGGTCAGCTGCGCATAGGCCGGATTAGCGATGCATCACCGGCATTTAACCATCCCGTACAGGTGCCGGGTGAAGTGATGGCGAGTTCAACGGGCTTCCGATATAGCTTTGAAGTTGTGGACCGGGAAACATATAATCCGGTGGCCGGAGACTTTTTGCTGGACTGGGAACGAATGGAATCCAGTCTGGTGCTTCGCTCCCGTCAACCCGGAGACCGGTTCACTCCTGACGGCATGAAGGGAAGCAAAAAGGTGAAGGATTATTTTATAGACTGCAAGATACCGGTTCGAGAACGCGATCGAGCAGTAATTTTAAGCTCAATTCAAGGCAGGATATGGGCAATTGTGGGCTATCGTGCTGACGCCGCCGCCGCTCCTGGCCCTTGTACTCGGCACCTGTTGCTGATCCGCCGCGAATGGATTCACGGCAGTGAAGATTAGCCGATTATATCATGGACGGTGTGATCATTTTTGCTGGAGTTTCACGCTGTCAGGACTTGAGCTGGCAGGTAATATCCGATAGTATTATCTACAGGCACCTGCCTTACCGATTTTGTTTAATAGATGAATCCGAAATAGGAGGACAAAGCTTGAATCGTCTGTTTAAAAATATTAGCATATACGTGCTAATTGTGTTGCTGGCGCTGTTTGCCATCAAATTAACTTCCGATCGTGATCAGCCTACGGTGACTGAACTGGGATACTCAGAATTCCATGCGCTGGTGATGAACGAGGAAATCCAGAGCGCCACAGTTGAGGTCGATGACAATGTTTACAACATTGAAGCCATAACCAAGGATGGTCAGAATGTGACCGTGAACGCACCCAAGGAAAGCAGTCTAATTGTGGACCTGCAGGATAAAAAGGTTGAGTTTACCACTCCACCCGTACCACCGCCGCCATGGTGGGGCTCATTGCTTTCCACCCTTTTCCCGGTGATTATCCTGATCGCTTTTCTGTTTTTCATTATGAATCAGAGCCAGGGCGGGGGCAACAAAGTGATGCAGTTCGGGCGCAGCCGGGCACGCATGCTGGGGCCCGAAGAGGTCAAAGTAACATTTAAGGATGTGGCTGGTGCCGATGAGGCCAAAGAAGAGATCACCGAAGTGGTTGAGTTTCTGAAAAATCCGCAAAAGTTTGTTAAAATGGGGGCCAAAATTCCCAAGGGTGTGTTGTTATTTGGCGCACCTGGAACCGGCAAGACATTGATGGCAAAAGCAGTGGCCGGGGAAGCCGGGGTGCCTTTCTTCTCCATCAGCGGTTCGGATTTTGTGGAAATGTTCGTGGGGGTAGGCGCTTCAAGGGTTAGAGATCTGTTCGAACAGGCCAAGAAGAGCATGCCCTGTATCGTTTTTATTGATGAAATCGATGCTGTCGGAAGGCATCGCGGTGCCGGCCTGGGAGGCGGCCACGACGAACGCGAGCAGACCCTGAACCAGTTGCTGGTGGAAATGGATGGTTTTAACACTAATGAAGGCATTATTCTGATGGCGGCCACCAACCGTCCCGATATTTTGGATCCGGCGCTGCTGCGCCCCGGCCGCTTTGACCGGCATATTCTAATTGATCGGCCCGATGTGAAAGGCCGCGAGGCCATTCTGCTCGTGCATGTTGAAGGCAAGCCTATGGACGAAGACGTTGATCTGAAGATTCTGGCCAAACGTACTCCCGGATTTACAGGAGCCGATTTGGCCAACCTGGTCAATGAAGCCGCTCTTCTGGCGGCCCGCCGTGACAAGCCATTTATTCGCATGGAAGAGATGGAAGAATCTATTGAGCGGGTAATTGCCGGTCCGGAAAAGAAATCAAGGGTCATATCGGATAAAGAAAAGCGCCTGGTGGCCTATCACGAAGCCGGCCACGCCATTGTCAGCTTTTTCCTTCCCAATACCGACAAGCTGCATAAAATATCGATAATTCCTCGCGGCCGGGCTGGAGGTTACACCCTTCTTCTGCCTGAAGAAGACCGCAATTATATAACCAAGTCCAGGATGCTGGATGAAGTGACCACCCTGCTAGGCGGGCGGGTATCCGAAGCCCTGGTGCTTAATGATATAAGCACTGGAGCTCAGAATGACCTGGAGCGGGCCAGCGGTATCGTGCGCAAGATGATCATGGAATATGGAATGAGCGAAGAACTGGGCGCTTTGACTTTTGGGCACAAGAGCGAAGAGGTTTTCCTGGGCAAAGAAATATCCCAGGGCAGGAATTTTTCCGATGCCATAGCCTATGTAATCGATAAAGAAGCCAGCCAGTTTATGGAAAGCAGTTACGAGAAAGCGGAAAATATTCTCCGCGAAAATATGGAATATCTGCATAAGGTTGCAGCCCGGCTGATTGATGTGGAAACGGTGGAAGGCGCCGAATTCGAAGAGTTGATGGCCGGCGCCTGCAGAGTCAGTGACGAGGCTACGCCGCCACCGAACGAGAAAAGCAGCAACATTAAGCCGGTCGAAATTGAGGCAAACTCCGAGTCGGAGCCGGTATCACCAGTATTAGCCAAAAAGTCGAGTGGCTTGGAGATTGATTTGCCGGCCGGTGCTCTGGAAAATCCAGAAGAGGCTTGATAATATCCGGCAGAAAAACTTGAGGTGGAGTGAGTATGAAGAGAATTGACCTGCTAATGAAGGATGAACAGTACAATGAATACCTGCGGCGCAACCAGGAGGAAGAAGCATCATTAACCTTCTGTCCTCACGATATTCGCCATCATATTGATGTAGCCCGCATTGCCTATATTCTTATACTGGAAAACAACGACCTCAATTTTTTCGTTCGTGATGCTGAACTGACAGGCAAGCTGGCTGGCAAAGAAGTGATCTATGCAGCCGGGCTGCTGCATGACATCGGCAAGTGGCAGGAGTATAAAACCGGCCTGGATCATGCTGCCAGTGGTTCGCGCCTGGCCAAAGACATCCTGGCCAGTTCTTATTTCACGCCGAATGAAAGTGAAATTATCTGCCGGGCTATATATGAACACCGCAATCTGAACCGGGACATGTCTTTCCTGGGTGAGCGTATTCTGAGAGCCGACAACCTGAGCCGGGTTTGCAGCCACTGCGAGATATGGGCAGAATGCCCGCGCTTTGCCCGCAAGGAAAAGCCTTTATATAGCCTGGAGTATTAGGAAAAATGCTTGAAGCAGAAGGGTTTGACGCCCGCGGCCACCATGCTGTGATGGTCAGGAATCGCCAGGAAGCGCTGCAATTAATGGAATCTCTGGGGGTCAGTCCGGAAGGCCGGGCCGCAATGCAGGGCAAGGCCGAATTCCGACTGATTCGCTTGAAAGATGTTGAATGCAAAGCGGCTAATATAATTAAACAAGAGATGCTGGCTGTTGGCGCGGAAGCCGCAGTCAGCCGCAAATCGGTCTATGCCAGCGGCGTGACCGATGTTTTGTTAATGGGCACGATGGTCCAACACCGCCAGGTGTTGAAAGTCCTGCACAGCCAGCCTTTTGGACTGAATAACCTGGCCCTGGAAGTGGAGCATATACTTTCCTCATTCGAAGCTGCGCCACCGGTAATGCAATTGCCGGGAGGGGCGCGGTTAAACCTGGCGGAACGCACTCATATCATGGGCATTCTCAATGTAACTCCCGATTCCTTTTCCGACGGCGGCCGTTACCTGGAGCCGGTCCAGGCCCTGGAACGCGCCCTGGAAATGAAGGAGGAAGGCGCTGACATTATTGATGTAGGCGCGGTTTCCAGCCGCCCCGGCAGTGAGCTGGCCGACGAAAGCGAGGAACTGAGGAGAATAATGCCTGTTCTGGAAAAATTGGCCGGACACGATCTAATCATTTCGATTGATACTTTCCGTGGCCGGGTAGCCAGCGAAGCTCTGGCCTGCGGGGCCCACATTATAAATGATATTGGGGCGCTGCAGTTGGATAAGGATATGCTGCCAGTTCTGTCAGACTCGGATGCCCCGGTAATACTCATGCATAACCGCCTTCAAAAAGACCAGGAGAAACCTTACATAGATATGGTCAGCGATATATGCACAGAATTGAAATCCATCGCAAACATGGCCAGGTCCGCGGGTATTGGAAAAGAACGGCTGATTCTTGATCCCGGCATCGGCTTTGGGAAGAATCCAGCTGAAAACTGCCTGCTGGTAGAAAAGCTGGCAGAATTCAAGAGCCTGGGCTACCCGTTGCTGGTGGGAGCGTCCCGCAAACGCTTTATCGGTCATGTGCTGGGCCTGGAAGTAGATGAACGCCTGGAAGGAAGCCTGGCAGTACTGGTGTTAAGCATAGCCAACGGAGCCAGCATCATCCGGGTACACGATGTCAGGGCAAGCAAGCGTGCTGCCATGATGGCCGATTCGGTAGTGGGGAAACATGGACAGTATAACAGCTAAAGGCCTGGAATTTAGAGCTATTCACGGTTGCCTGCCCGAAGAAACCGAGCAGCCGCAGTTATTCGTGCTGGATCTTCACATGTTCCTGGATCTGTCAGCAGCTATGCAGAGTGATGAGCTCAATGATACAGTGGACTACGCTGAAGCCTATCGCATCATATCCGAGATAATGACCGGACCACCCCGCTGTTTGCTGGAGCGACTGGCGGCGGAGATAGGCCAGGCCCTGCTGGACGCATTTCCAAGATTGGATGCAGTCGAGCTGGAGCTGAAGAAACCGGAAGCCCCTGTAAAGGGTGCTTTTGAATTTTTTGGAGTCACTATCCGAATTTCTCGATAAGTTTAGCTTGCTTGCCGGGTAAATACTGTGTTAACTTATATGCACATAACATGGAAGAATGCAAGTGTTCAGAAAATTCGGCTTTTCGTAACGGAGCGAGGACTATTTTGGGTTTGATTGCCTTTGTAGGGTTGGGCTCTAACCTGGGAGACCGGAAGAACAACCTGAATCGAGCCCTGGAAAGCATGCGGGAGATACCTGAAACCCGGGTGACGGGTGTATCTTCTTTATATGAAAGTCCCGCTTGGGGATATACGGAGCAAAGCGATTTTTATAACGCTGCGGTTCGTCTTGAAACAGAATTGAAAGCCAGGCGCTTGCTGGAAGCGCTGATTGACATTGAAATTAAATTGGGACGCCAGCGCGGAATAAAGTGGGGTCCCCGGAATATAGACCTGGATTTACTTTTATATGGAATGGAGGTTATAGAAGAAGAGGATTTAATAGTTCCACATCCCTATTTGACGGAACGACTGTTTGTATTGGCCCCCCTGGTTGAACTGGAACCGGAATTGGTTCTGCCCGGAGGACGAAAGATCACTGATATAATAACGAAACGGCTTAACGAAAGCGCGGAACGTGTAATAAAAATTGAATAAAGGCGCATTTAGCTGCTACACTCCGAAAACCGCTTGTAACCTTACAGGAATGAGACGGGAAAGACAGGCTGAAACGGAAGGCCAGTCTTTTCGGGAGGTCAAATGATGAGAAATACAGTTGGAATCATTGGCGCCGGAGTAGTAGGGACAGCCGTAGGAATCGTTCTTGCCGAAAAGGGCTACGAGATTACAGGTATCTTCGATGTTAAACCTGAATCTACCAAAATGCTCTGTGCGAGGACTGGCGGTCGGTTGTGTCCTTCACCGCATATTGTTGCACAAACGGCGGAAATCTTATTTATTACCGTAAGCGATACTCAAATAAAAACGGTGGTTGATCAGTTAGCCGAACAGGAATCCTTTCAAAAAGAACAGATGATAATTCATATGAGCGGAGCCCTGTCCTCTGAAACACTTTCGAGGGCACGGGAGGGCGGCGCTCGCACGGTGTCTATTCACCCATTGCAGGCTTTTGCGTCTCCGGAACAAGCCATCGCTAACCTGGCCGGTTCAGTTTTCAGTATTGAAGGCGAACCCGAGCTGCGTGACGATGCCCGGCGCATAGTGGACAGCCTCGGGGGCGAATATTTTTATATTGAGGCCGAGGCCAAGCCAATGTATCATGCGGGCGCTTGTGTGGTCTCCAATTACCTGGTAACCGTTATTGATTTTGGAATAAAAATGCTTGAAACCACGGGTATTCCGCGGGATATGGCGGAGCGCGCCCTGATGCCCCTGATTAAGGGCACAGTCAAGAACGTGGAAAACATCGGGCTGCCCCGGGCCCTGACCGGACCAATATCCAGAGGCGATCTCGGCACCGTTGCCGGTCATCTGGATTGCATGGAAAAGCTTTCCCCCGAACAGATTTACCTGTACAGCTGGCTGGGCTATTATACCGCCCGGGTTGCCCTGGAAAAAGGCAGCATTGACCAGCAGGACATGGAGGATCTGCAAGGGGTATTTTTGCGTCAGATGACCAATATGGCTGCGGCCAGTTAGGGAGGTACGCCAGTGGCAAAAATAACAACAACAATGTTAAAAGATAAAAAGACCCGGGGCGAGAAGATCACCATGCTTACTTCATATGATTATTCAACGGCGGCGCTGGTGGATGAAGCCGGCATCGACGTCATTCTGGTGGGCGACTCGCTGGGTATGGTGGTAATGGGATATGAAACCACTCTTTCCGTAACCATGGACGAGATGATTCATCATACCAGGGCGGTTAGCCGGGGCGCAAAGAACTGCCTCATAGTAGGTGACATGCCCTTTCTCTCCTACCACATTTCAGTGCCTGAAGCCGTGCGCAACGCCGGACGATTCCTCCAGGAGGGAGGAGCCCATGCGGTGAAGATAGAAGGCGGCCAGGAAAGAGTGGATACGGTTAAAGGGATAATTGACGCCCAGATACCGGTGATGGCTCATATCGGGCTGACCCCTCAATCAGTGCACCAATTTGGTGGATTCAAGGTACAGGGCAAGGATCTGGAAACAGCCAACCGCCTGATTGAAGATGCAATCGCCATGGAAAAAGCCGGGGCCTTTGCAATCGTTTTGGAATGTGTGCCTGCCAGGCTGGCGGAAAGGATTACCCAGGAGGTTTCCATACCGACCATAGGCATCGGAGCAGGCCCGCAATGTGACGGGCAGGTACTGGTAGTCAACGATATGCTGGGATTTTTCAAAGGCCATATCCCGAAATTCGTTAAGCGCTTTGTCAACCTGGAACCGCTAATTACTGAAGCGGTAAAACAGTATAAGACAGAGGTGGAACAGGGATTCTTCCCTGCGGAAGAGCATACTTTCGGAATCTCCGACGAGGTCCTTAAGAAGCTGTATTAGTTATAAACGCATAACCGGCCGGTTCCGGCCAGGATTCGGAACCGGCCTCATCCTTAAGATATTAAAGACAGGCATGTAGTTATTATGAGCGAGGAGGCTCTCCAATGCAGGTGATGACAAGCATCCGGGAAACCCAGGAATGGGTGCTGGCCCAGAAAAAGGCCGGGCAGAGCATCGGGCTGGTCCCGACCATGGGATATTTGCACGAAGGGCATTTGACCCTGGTGCGCCAGGCCCGCGAAACCTGTGACCGGGTCATAGTAAGCATATTTGTCAATCCCACTCAGTTCGGGCCGGGAGAGGATTATGACGATTATCCCCGCGACCTGGCCAGGGACACGGCGCTTTTGGAGCCGATTGGAGCTGATGTGGTATTTGCTCCGGCAGTCAAAGAAATGTATCCAGAAGGTTATAACAGTTATGTTGAAGTATTCGGAGAGATAAGCGGGAAGCTCTGCGCACGGTCTCGCCCCCACCATTTCAGGGGAGTGACCACGGTAGTCAGCAAGCTTTTTAATATTTGCCTGCCGGACACTGCTTTTTTCGGGTGGAAGGATGCTCAACAGCTGCTGATTTTAAAGAAGATGGTGCGAGAGTTAAATTTCCCCATTGATATCCAGGGTGTGCAAATCGTGCGTGAATCTGACGGCCTGGCATTGAGTTCCCGGAATGTTTACCTCTCGCCCGAAGAACGGCAGCAGGCCCTGGTGCTAAATCAAACCCTGGCAGCGGTCCGGGAAAAAATCGCTGCTGGTGAGCGCAGTGCATCGGTTCTGAAGACCTTCCTGGCGGAAAACATCATGGCCCGGGAAGCGGCGAATATTGACTATGTGGAAATCGTTGAAACCGGTGAACTCAAGAATATTGAAGAATTATCCGGGCCGGTGCTTATAGCTCTGGCTGTGAAATTTGGTAAAACGAGACTGTTAGATAACATTATGGTGGAGGTGTAAACGGTGCTTCGGTATATGCTCAAATCCAAAATACACCGCGCGGTAGTTACAGAGGCCAATCTGAACTACGTGGGCAGCATAACCATCGATGAGGACTTGCTGGATGCGGCGGACATTATTGAAAACGAAAAAGTCACCATTGTTAATATTAACAACGGGGCGCGTTTCGAAACCTATGTAATCAACGGCGAGCGCGGCAGCGGAGCTATGTGCCTGAACGGAGCGGCAGCCCGCCTGGTAGAGCCTGGAGATATGATTATTATAATAACCTATACGGTTCTTGACGCTGCCGACCGCGAACAGTACAAGCCCAGGGTGGTTTTTGTCAATGAAAAGAATCAGATAACCGAGAAGAAATAAGGATATGATAATTAGCAGATATATTACTCGGCTGAAGCCGGCGCTGCCGGTTCATTATTCGGATTTCCTGATCCTGGGCAGTGGCATCGCAGGCTTGTTCACTGCTCTGAAAGCGGCGGAATTCGGCCAGGTGACGGTTCTGACCAAAAAGAGCATTAAAGACTCCAATACCGATATGGCCCAGGGGGGGATCGCTGCAGCGGTGAACGAGGAGGATTCTCCCTTTCTCCATCTTGAGGATACCCTGGAAGCCGGGGCCGGGCTCTGCGATATTAATGCCGTGGATGTGCTGGTGCGGGAGGGCCCGGACCGGGTTCGTGAACTAATAAGCGCCGGTACTGCTTTTGATATGAAAAACGGCAGTGTTGATCTGACCCGTGAAGGTGCCCACGGCCGGCCCCGGATTCTGCATGCCGCCGACGCCACCGGTGAAGCTATTCGCATTGCCCTGGAGCGGCGCTGCCTGGAACACCCGCGTATTGAAGTGCGGGAACAGCATTTTCTGATTGATTTTCTGGGGGATAAAGCCGGAAGCCAGTGCTATGGAGCTCTGGTGCATAATGCGTTAACCGGCGAAGAAGCACTTTACATAGCCCGGGCAACGATCGCAGCTACAGGCGGAGCCGGGCAGTTATACCAGTTTACGACCAATCCCGATGTGGCGACCGCCGACGGTATGGCCGCCTGCTACCGCATCGGATGCGAACTCGAAGATCTGGAGTTCATTCAATTCCATCCTACAGTACTCTATAGTGCAGACAACCAGCGCTTCTTGATATCAGAATCGGTAAGAGGCGAAGGCGGGTATCTTATCAACCATGCCGGAGAACGTTTCATGTCACGCTATCATCACCTGGAGGAGCTGGCTCCCCGGGATGTAGTGAGCAGGGCGATTCTGGCGGAGCTTTTCGCTACCAGCCAGGAATATGTATTTATCGATATGCGGCATATTGAAGGAGTTGAAAAGCGATTTCCCAACATATATAAAGCATGTTTACAGAAGGGCATTGATATGCGCTCCGAACTGGTGCCGGTTTCCCCGGCCGCCCATTATACCATGGGAGGAGTTAAGACCGACATAGACGGGCACACCAGGATTGACGGGCTATATGCCTGCGGAGAGGTTGCATGCACCGGTGTGCACGGAGCCAATCGCCTGGCCAGCAATTCGCTTCTGGAAGGCATCGTATTCGGGCAAAAGATTGTTGAACAGGCCGAAGAAATTCTATATCGCCGGCTGGTCAGCGCTGAAGAGATATACCAACAGTATGACAGCCAATGGATTCACCGGCCGGTCTCTAATGGCATGCTTCCGGCTATAGTAAAACAGGAGATGAAAAAATGCATGTGGGAAAATGTAGGCATTATCAGAGACGAAAGCGTGCTTATCAAAGCCAACCGCCGGCTGGAAGAGCTCTATAGCTCAATGAGCATAGGTGACAACCCGCTGGAATTCTATGAAGTAATAAATATGCTGTGTGTTGCCCGGGTGGTGGTTCAAGCGGCACTATGGCGCAAAGAGAGCCGTGGGGCTCATTTTCGCTCCGATTACCCGGAAAGAGATGATCTTCTGTGGCAGCGGCATATGAGCTTCGTAAACTGCTGAACGAACTGTTAACCTCGCGCAGCGCTCCTTTTTTAGAGGATAATCATTTCTTCGTTCCTGCATGCGGGACGCCAATATTTATCACAGAGGAGATATAATCATATGGATAGCATCAACCTGAAATCAATAATTGAGATGGCTCTGGCCGAAGATGTGGGCCATGGTGACATTACCACTTTCAACCTGATCGAGGCCGGTCAGCAAGGCTGTGGAGAGCTGCTCGCCAAATCACCCGGCATTATTGCCGGCCTGCCTATTGCGCAACTGGTGTTTGCCTCGCTGGATCAAGATTCGCAGTTCACAGCTTACAAACATGACGGTGAGAAGATCGAGCCCGGGGACAAACTGGGAATGGTCCAGGGCAGCCTGCGCTCCTTGCTGGTAGGAGAACGCCTGGCTCTTAATTTTCTGCAAAGGCTCTCCGGAATAGCCACCCTGACCAACCGCATGGTGGAGTTGGCAGGCAATCCGGCGGTAAAAATTCTGGACACCCGCAAGACCACTCCTGGCCTGAGAATGCTGGAGAAGTATGCGGTTCGGGTAGGCGGGGGATTCAATCATCGCTTTGGTTTATACGACGGAGCCATGGTGAAAGACAATCATATAATCGCCGCCGGCGGGATCAAGGAAGCGGTTCAAAAGCTTAAGACGACAATTCCGGTAACCGTCAAGATCGAAGTCGAAGTCGAAAGCTTGGAGCATATGCAAGAAGCCCTGGAAGCCGGGGTTGATATCATAATGCTTGATAATATGGACCCGGCCCTGATGAGACAAGCGGTTGAGCTAAATGCCGGCCGGGTGATGCTGGAAGCTTCGGGAGGAGTAAACGAGAGCAATATCGCTGTTATAGCTGCCACCGGGGTGGATGCAATATCTCTGGGAGCGCTTACGCACTCGGTGAATAGCCTGGATATAAGTTTCAATTTAATAAAACAAGACGGCTCTATCAAAGACCAATGAGAATAGCGCCTATCTTTGTCATGTCGCAAAGCCCGAACGGTCGCCGTACGCTCAAGTACGACTTCCATTCGGGCTTTACTCATTCCTCGATATGCATCTATTCTCATTGGTCTCAAGTACTTATGCAGCGCCTATCTTTGTCATATCGCAAAGCCCGAACAGTCGCCGTACGCTCAAGTACGACTTCCATTCGGGCGTTACTCATTCCTCGATATGCATCTATTCTCATTGGTCTCAAGTACTTATGCAGCGCCTATCTTTGTCATGTCGCAAAGCCCGAACAGTCGCCGTACGCTCAAGTACGACTTCCATTCGGGCGTTACTCATTCCTCGATATGCATCTATTCTCATTGGTCTCAAGTACTTATGTAGCGCCTATCTTTGTCATATCGCAAAGCCCGAACGGTCCAGATTTCACGAGTACCGGTTGCCCCGGCCGTATTGGTGGGAAGAGGGCTATTGAAGTCACTCACCAATGCTCCAGCCCCGACATCTGTATTCGCGCCGTCTTGATGTCCAGCCGCACCGCGATCACCATCCATCCGTGGACCTAATCGCGCTTCGGCCGTCCTGGCCTCCGACGGCTTGCCATCATCGCCGCCGCGAACAGCTGCCAGAGTCTTCCGCAACATTCGTTCCAATCAACAGCCCTCTTCCCGCCACTGAATGTCGGTCCTTGTATCACTAAAGGTTTTCACACCGCCTGACGTCCCTTTAGTCTACAAGCCGGTGTTTAACAGCTGAATAAAAATGTCCACTATCCGGGGATCGAATTGCTTTCCCCGGTTTTTTACGAGTTCAGCTTCCGCTGCTTCCTTGCTGAGCGGAGTGGAGCGGTAAGGCCGGCTGGAGGTCATGGCATCATAGGAATCAGCCACGGTTATCATGCGTGAAAACAGGGAAATATCCTCACCGCGCAGTGAATTCGGATATCCTCCGCCATCGAAATGCTCGTGATGCTGTAATACTACAACGCGGCACTTTTCGAGGAAATCTATGCCCTCCAGGATATGGAAACCAATCTGCGGGTGCTGGGCCATCACCTGATATTCGGTCTGATCCAGTTCGGCGTTCTTGTTCAGGATGGTCGGCTTGATTCCGATTTTGCCGACGTCATGCAGCAGGGCGGCATATTCCAGGATCTGGAGGTCTTCAGTGTCTATGTCCATGGCGCGTGCTATAGCCATGGAATAGTCTTTGACACGCTGGCAATGTCCCTGCGTATAATGATCGCTGGCTTCAATTGCGTTAGCCAGAGCATGTACCGTATCAAGATAGCTGTCCTGAAGCTTAAGGTACAATTTTTCTTTCTCCTTGATCGACTCGAACAGTTCATCATTCATGGCGGCGGTTTTCTCGTATAATGCGCCGATCTCATCCCGCTGAGCCAGCACTTCCCGGTTTTTATCCTTGAGTTCGTCTACCAGCTTCAGTATGTTGCGAGGCATACTAACAATGGAGTCAAGCAAGACCGACATTTGCTCATTGTTGCGGTGTGCATAGCGCTGCGGGGCGGAACTGTCACCGAATGACAGCGCATGAACAGTTTTTATCAGATCGCCTATGGGGGTGTCTATATTTCTTTGCATTATAACATAAAAGAAGATAAAAAAGGCCAGGAATGAGAAAAATAAAGACAAGAATGATTGGATAAGCACTCCATTTATCCCGGCATATGCTTCCTCCTGGGGAAGGATATAAACCATTTTTAACCCGGTAGCTCCGATAGAAGCAATGGCAATGTTTTGATTGTGGCCGGCCAGGGTAGTTCGATAAAAACCAGGCTGATCGCTCTGGTCAGCTTTCTGGCTTATATCTCCCAGGCTGATTATTTCAGCGGGAGTGGGCTCACTCCTGGCCAGATATTTTTCAAAGTCGCTTTTATCATGCGCTATAAAGGCATAACCAGTATCGCCAATTTTAATCGCGCTTACATATTGCTGCAGAGCGTCGACTGAAATGTCCAAACGGCTATAACCTATCTGAACATCCTTAACATATACTGGCACAATTGCAGATACAATGTTGCTCTGACCAAGCAGGCTGGTGGTTTCGGAATTCCAGCGGATAGAACTGTCCTTGCCGGCTGCCGCTTTTTGGTAGATTTGATCAAAGTACGCCTGGCTTTCGGATGGGTTGAGGTTAACGGTCCGGACGCCGTCCTGAGTCTTATAAGCGTATATGCCGTTGCCGCTGCCAGTTATCCTGCCAATGCCGGCCCCTTGAATCAGGTCATTCAGCTGGAGGAAATCCTGCAAAGCAGCCACGATATCCTGGCTGGCCGTACTGGTCTCATCCTGCAGCAAAGATGTGGACACCAGGGATTGGCTGGCTACAAACATAAGATGTTCGCCCAGGAGGGAAGCCTGACTGCTCGTCTGGCTTATCAGGGCGTTGTCAGCGGAACGTTCAGTAAAGCTGCGATAATTATACGCGCTGAACATCAGTTGCCCGGTAAAAAGCAGAATGGCAGCTACGACCACAATTATAAAAAAGGGATTGCGGTAAAATTTCAGGTCAGCCACTTCTTTCCTGATCCGAATAGAAAAAACAGAGGTTGCCTATATTATCCGTGAGCCCAGACATGCTTGTCAACGATATCAGGCCGATGACAAAAGCGAATCTCATCGGTCTGATATCGTTGACAACCTGAAGGGAGACTGGCAAGTCTCCCCGATTTTAACCCTTTAGGTGATGTCGATCTTTTTCTTTTCCGCTGCTGCTCCGGTTTTGGGCACTTCCACAGTCAGCACTCCGTTGGTAAAACCGGCTTTAATCCGCTCCCGGTCGATATCCCCTACGAAAAAGGAACGCTTCATTTCCCCATAGTGTCTTTCCCGGCGTATATAAGTGCCAGTGTTTTCTTCAACTGTATCTTCGCGTTTGGTGGAAATGGTCAGGTGTTCATTTTCGTAATCGACATCGATGGCTTCCTTTTCAATCCCGGGCATGTCCGCTTCAAATATATAAGCTTCGTCATTTTCCTTGATATCCACTTTGAAAGTGCCCTGGCCTGTTGCAAGAACGGTTAGCGGAGCAAAGATGTCTTCGTTAACAAACGAATTGAACAGGCGGTCGAGATATTCTCCGCGGTTGGCCATGCTTCCCGGTCCCTTTTTGAATGGCATAAGTTCAAACATTTTTCACACCTCCATTGTTTTTATAGGATGTATTTATAATATTATTCTATTCACATAGTCAAACAATGTCAAAGAAAGAATAATTGAACTACAGCCTGCCCGGATTCAAAAATGAATGTAATTAAATGAAAAACAAGAATTATAATCAAATATAGCAAAATAGATATTCCATATTGCGCTTTGAATACTTAACGTATGTATTGATTACTGACGCTTTGTGGACATGGTTAGTGCACTTAATGGGTTCGGGACATTTGTTAGTGAAAGTCAAACTGATTAGACACAAGGGGTAGTTGGAAGTAAATCAAGGGGACGGTTCGTTCTAGTGATTCAAATCCAGCGGATTTGAATCACTAGAACGAACCGTCCCCTTGATTTACTATTTACTTTTCCGGGCATAAACCAAAGCAAGGACATTTTCGAGTTCAGCAGCAGGGAACACTTCATAACGGACCTTGAAATCCGCCATTTTTTCCGGGATGTCCTCGGCCAGCAAGGGAGTAATCAGAAGAGCAACCCCCGGCGCCACCATAAATCCAGTGGACCAGTGGGAAGATGAACGGATAAATGCTTCCGGCTTTTTATGTTTTATCATAACCAGGTTGGAAGGCAGAAACACATAATCAAGCACGGCGATCTCCTGTTTCAGGTGATTGAGCATATGACTGTAAAAGTCCATCACACCGTCAGGTGACGCGGCATCCTTAAGAATCAGGTTATGAACGGATTCCGAAGCGATGGCGGCAATCATTTCAACCATTCGGAAGCGGTCATCGTTTTCCAGCACCGTGTTGTCAAATGAATGAATAAGCAAGTAGCCTTCTATGAGAGGCGTGTAATTGAATGGAAAAACCAGAGCCCGGGTTTTACGCCTTTTTAAAACGTAATTGGCAATTCCCGCCCGGCGCACCTTCATGATCAGCGCTTGATTTTTCTCCGAAGCCGGCCATTCACCGTATAAGCTTTTCAGACCGTCCCCGTTTTTCATAAGAATCTTTATTCCACCGGCACCGATGCCCATTTCCAGTGAAACTGCCAGCTGATTGCAGAAATGGTCCAGTGTAGTCGAGCTCTTAATGGTGCCTATTATGTCCTTCAGGGCATATATTTCCCGCAGGCGGTGGTTCAGCAGAGCGTTGTTCTCCTGCAGTTCCTCATACATAAAAGCGTTGTCCACAGCCAGTGAGATTGTATTCACCAGCAAGCCCAGTAAATTCATGGCTTCATCATCATATTTATCCCCAGTTACCCGGTCAGACAGGCTTATGAAACCGTAATACTTATCCTTGCAGAATATCTGGGCGATTATTACCGGCTGGAGCGTTTTTTCCAGCAGGGCAAATTCGGGGAAGGAGGACAAGAATTCGGTCCGGTCTTCAATTATGTCCCGATAGCGCAACAAAACCCGGCTCGGACGAGGCATCCGCTTGGGGCGTTCCAGAAAATACCGTATGTTTTGGGAATCATGGACTGATTTTAACTTCACGAGTTCAAAGCGCTCATCAATGCGGCTGCGCAAAACAACCCCGCTTATCGCCGACTGAAATATCTCCATTATCATGTCCAGGCTGTTCGTCATGGTGGAGCCGATATTCGGATCGGACATAATGCTTTCCGCTGCATTGAAAAGGGCTGACATATTGAATATTTTTTTGTCCAGCTGGCGGGTTTGTTCGGTCAGGCTGGCCTGGATATGAGAAAAGCTCAAGGCGTGATTCAAGGTATTGCCCAGTGCCAGCAGATTTACCTGGTCCTGATAATCAAAGTGAGTCTCGACGCTGGATATGCCAGCAATAATGTAGCGCAGTTCGTCTCCTGTATTTAACGGCATTACCACCTTTATCCGATGCTCACTAAGCTGCCGGTAGTTTTCCATGCCAATATGTTCAGGAGTGGTATGCGCGATTATCGTGGGGAATTGGCGCAGGTCCTGGTTTTTTAAAAAAGGCCCGGGATCAAGCTTAAGATCAGAGAATTGGTCAAGCTTGCGGCCTTTGGCATAAAGCGCTTTAAATTCCCCGCCGATGTATTCGAAGGTCACAGCAGCCGGCAGCAGGAACATTTCAGAAATTATTTCCATATACAGCTGGGCCAGCATGTATGAAGGGTAGGGTTCAAATATGTTATTGATAGCGCTGGCAAAGAAGCTTAATTGATATTTAAGCTTGGACAAAGTTTTTTCCAAAACTGGCAGGGAATCGAAAGCGTCCTTAATCTTCAACAAATGAGTTGTTTTATCGATGAAATCATAGAGTTCAGGACTTTCGGAAACGGCAGCACCAGTATAAAGGAAATATGCATAGGAACGCTGATCCGGTTCCTTGAAGGCTATCATATTGTTATATGCAGACAGGTCGGCATTGCTGATTTGAATATCGCTGGCCAGCACACTGCTCCGGGTGAGACCTGGTATCAACCCCTCGAAGCGCAGGCTTCCGGGCAAGCGGCCGATAACGTCAACCAGTGAGAGTTCGTCTTTCTGGGATGGCGAAGGAACCAGCAGCAAGGCGTTTTCTGGCTGAATCCATTTCTGCAGCGCCTTCGAAATTTGCGGGTAGATCATGTTCGAGGTCACGGTTTCTGAAGTATTAAAAATGTGCTGCATATATGAAATCCCACCCCTTAATTGTTTATTAGCACGATCTGCTTTTCATCCTGGTCGTAATACATCGTGACATTCTTTAATGGCCGGGTAATGCTGATGCGTTCGTTCTTTATGTTGAAGCTCATATTATCGTCGACACCTTGCTGGATCTCAATCATGCCTTCCCCCTTGGTGGAGCGCAGCATAACCACAAGTTCGCTTTGCTCGTGTTTGATGCTTTCAACCAGTTCGTCGAGCTCAATATACCTTGGCAGCATGTTTTTTAACTGTGCCAGCGATTCCGGCCGGCGCTGCTCGCGGAGCATGCGCATTTTTAGGGTAAGAACCTTCATTTCGGTTTCGGCTTCAGCCACCTCTTCATTAATGCGCTTTATCCGAGCATAAGCGTCATTGCGGTTAAACCCTTTAACGCTTATTTTCAGATCTCGATCAGCCTGAATACGATTAACCTTGATCCGGTTGGCGGCCGATACATTGCTGCGGCCCATTATGCGGCCCTTGACTCCGGTCATTAGCACTGCATTTCCGGCCTTGATTTCCGAACGTATTATATACTCGCTAACCAGAATGTTTTGCCCGGCCACAACCGTGGCTTCCTGGATAAATCGCGCCTCGACATTTTTATGAGCGGTGATCACCGCTTTCTGACGGCCTACAATTCCTTTTTCTACTATAATCGAGCCTCGCGAGGAAGTCATTACAGCGTCCTCAACCGTGCCGCGGATCTCGATATCCCCAGCCGCATCAATTTTGAAACCGGAACGCACATGGCCGTTGACGATTACCCGGCCGGAAAAATCGATATTGCCTACTGCGAAATCCACGTCGCCGTCAATGAATAAGAGCTGGCCAATGCTGATTTTATCATCTGACCACTCCAGAGCGCCTTCCATGGTTGCAACCGCTTCTTCACCCTGGATTTCCACGCCTTTGCCAATGCGGATGTTTATGTTTTTACCGGGCATGGGCTTGAGTGGTTCTCCATGCACGTTAATGCCCGCGATGCCAGGAGTAGCAGGTGTTTTACGCGCCAGCACATCCCCGGGTTTGACCTGGACCAGGTTGTGCAGCTCGAAAAAATTGACCTGCTCGTCAGAATCGACCGTGGGGCGCAGGTCGGGCTTCTGAAAAAGGTATTCGATGGTGGCATCTGTTCCAGGGATGGAGGGAGTGCCTTCGGCGATGGTTTCTTTTAACACTTCTTCGCCTTGCGTGCAAATCTGGTGGATCCGGGAAATATTAACGCCGTGAAAGATGCGCTCCGCATCCAACACGGCGAAAATCTCTTCGGGCTTCACTTCAATTCCAGCTTGCGGCTTAAGGCTTAACATGGCTTGCATTCGGTCAGGTGACACGGAAATCCGAATATAGTGGTCGGCTTTATCGGTCATTATATCACTCCCGCTGGCTGTATTTGGTGACATTCATGTGACAATTATACAGATAAAAGCAGCGTTATGCAATCATGTACCAGCCTATAAATCGTAAAAGCGATCAACATCAACCGTTTTCCCGCTGGGCAGAGTATAAGTTCCGACCATATGCTGCTTCAAATCCGCGCTATTTTCGACCTTCCCGTCAAATACATTGCCGTTGCTGGGGAAACTAAAATGTCCTTCGAATACCTCGGCGGCTGAGTATAGAACGGCTGAATACTGACCGTTGAATTCTGCTCCATCGGGAAATGCAATGTGAGCACTCCGGATTTCCACTTCGGTGGCGCTGGGCATGCTGAATGCGCCGGTTTTAATGCGTCCCAGACAGTCTACCCAGGTGCCAGTTCCGCTGGGCTTGCCGTTCAGCAGGCTTCCGCTATATGTGCCTTTGCGCAGCTCGCCGTTAATCATCTGGCGGTCTAATTCGATCTGGCCGGTGACCGGTTGATCGGCAGGTGCAGCAACAGAATTCGCGCTGTTAACAGTTGCCGGAACAGAACTGGATTTGTTGCCGCGTATGATGATGCTGTTGGTGAGCGGTTCCCATTCCGCAGTTAAGCCGAAGGCTTCCGCAATATACCGGGCGGGCAGGAATACCCGGCCCGAACTGGCGGCCGGACTAACATCCATAATAACGGCATTGCCGTTATTATACAGGACGTTGCTGCCCATAAGCAGGGATAGAGTAGTGATTCCATCGGTCAGGGTAACGGTTTGGTCTACATCATTCCACATGATTCCGCTGTCTGGAATACCAATTCCGTTGGCGAGGGCACGGACCGGAACGAAAGTGCGCTCGCTGGCGGCATAAGGAGCGCTGTCCATAGTTATGACGCTTCCATTTGAACTATAGAACGTCCGGCCGATCATAAAGATAAGGTCGATATCCTGGCCGGTGCTGCTTGTATTCGAAGCGGGGGTGATAGCAGGCTGAACATTGCCGTTGTCGGCGACCAAATTGTCAGAGGGGTTGGCCGGGCTGTCCACCGGCGGCCCCACGCTTCCGACCGGGCTCAAGCGGAATTTGTAAGAGCCTGAGCTTTCTCCCTGGATGCATATATAGTATTTACCAGGCTTGGCGAACTCCAATGCAGCTGTTTTTTCAGCCGCACTATCCTGGTGTTCTCCAATACTTGCGTTCAGTGGTATTTCGGACATTTCCAAAACGGTTTTGGTGCTGCTGGCTGTAGTTGTGGCCGGATTCTGCATTAGCACCACATTTTTGCCGTTTTCGTCGTACCAAACGAACTTCCCTTTAAAGAAGCCGTCGCTGACGTAGCTAAAATTATAATTGCCAGCTTCCGGAATCGACATGGAATACCAATCAAGGGCGCTGGCGTCTGGCTGGTTGCCGTTGCGCATGATAAGGCCCTCCTGCCAGTTTCCGGCCGAGTAAGGCGAGGCGGCAGCCAGTTCATTATTGGGCTCGGTTTCTGCAGCATAAATATAAGGCTGGACATCCAGAACAAAGTTAAAATCAGGCTCTTCATTAATTCCCTCGGGTTTGATGCGCAGGTAGTAGCTGCCGGCGCTCAAAGGGAAAAAGGCCTCTCCGTCGGTCATGGCGCTTTCATTTACCTTCAGTTCATAGTCATAGATATCGCGCGTTTCCAGAATTCCCGAGTAATTCATCTGGGTTAAGCCCTTCAAATCCAGGCCGGGAGGGGAATCGTCGCGATTAAGGCTTGAATACAGCGCTATATAATAACTGTACATGTCGTCCTTGTAGCCGTGCAGGCTGACCAGGGCATCCTGATCAAGCTTAAATTCGTAGCTGATTACGCTGCTGGCATTGTACTTCCCGCTGGTTTTTTCCCCGGGTGTCAGGGGCACAATGGTCGAGGCGAAAGCAAACTGCGGGAAAATAATTATTAAGCTTATTGCCAGGCTGAAGATCCGGCCGAATATGCGGCTGGACGGCAACTGATATTGTTTACCAGGGCAAAATCTCATAGCAATTTTCACTCCTTGCACCAGGTTCATAATTTTTATTAATTTCAAGAAATAAGCTTAAATAGCCTCAGTGTGTTGACAAAGTCAGACCGATGAGAAAACGCGAAGGTCGCGTTATGAGCAAAGGCCGCGATTGAGGCGTACTCGACGTACGTTGATTGAGCGGTCTTTGTGATATGACGATGAGATTCGCTTTTGTCATCGGTCTGAAGCTTAAATAGCCTCTATAAGCCTAGATTGTATCCTATTACGACCGGCTTGGCAAAACCGCCAATCATGAAATTGGCGGTTCAGATAGTATAATCGGGAACAGATAATGATTTTGGGTGTTATTGTTAATAAAGGTCTGGGAACTATAATAGCCACCGCTTTTAATTATTAAACAAAAATGAGTGCTAATGGCGCAGGAGCACGAATTAGACGGAAATGAACCCTGTGGCAGGCAGGCGGTTTTGCAGGGGACAGGTGATTTGGCGCGTTCTTTCTGGTAAAATGAGCATTGTTAAGCTGGCTACATCTGATGCGGGGTAGTGAAGGAACCATATGAGTTTTTGGGAAATTGCACGAACTATATTCGATTATGCTCTAATAATTAATATTATTCTGGCCTGCTTGCTGGTTTTCTTCGAACGCAAACACCCTACCGTAACCCTTACCTGGATCCTGGCCCTGCTTTTTATACCGGTTCTGGGCTTTGTTCTGTATATTTTCCTGGGACAGGATTTGCGCAAAGAAAAGATCTTTTACCTCAAGGAGAGCGAGGAACAGGACTTTTATCCATTGATCGAAAATCAGAAGGAGGGAATGCAAACCAGTTACCCGCCATTCGATGATGTAGATCTGGACTTCTACTATGACATGATCATGCTGAATCTGAACAGCAGCCAGTCCTTGTTTTCACGCGACAACAGCATTGATCTGTATTATGAAGGCGAAAGCCATTTTGAAGACCTGTTTGCTTCTATCAATGCCGCCCAGGATTTTATTCATCTCCAAACATACATAATCCGCAACGACAGCCTGGGCAAGGGCCTGATTGGCCTGTTAACGGAGAAAGCCCGCCAGGGAGTAGAGGTTAAGCTTCTATATGACGGTATGGGATGCATAAGGCTTCCCCGGAGGTTCTTCAATCCACTGGTTGAAGCTGGAGGGCATATAGCCGAGTTTTTCCCCCCGCTGCTGCCATATATTAATCTTCGCATAAACTACCGCAACCACCGGAAAATATGCATAATTGACGGACAGGAAGCCTGGGTGGGAGGTTTCAACGTGGGGGATGAGTACCGGGGACGCTCCCGGCGTTTTGGATTCTGGAGGGATACTCATGCCAGGATAAGAGGCAGTGCCATCGGGGGCCTGGAGTTCAGGTTCCTGCTGGATTGGCGCTTTGCTGCCGGCGATGATCATATCCTGAATCAGGAACGGCTGATCCGCTATTTTACTTTATGTGAAGGCAGCGGAAAAGCAGGTGTGCAAATAGTATCCAGCGGACCTGACTCCAGCTGGCCAGCTGTGAAACACGCTTATTTGAAAATGATTACTCTGGCCACCGAAAAAGTCTACATTTCCACGCCATACTTGATTCCAGACAGCAGTATTCTTGAGGCCTTGAAAATTTCCGCTCTTTCCGGCGTAGATACCAGGGTGCTGATTCCGGCTGTTTCTGACCATCCCTTCGTGCACTGGGCTTCGCAGTACTATGCCGGCGAATTGCTGGAAGCCGGAGTGCAAATATTTTTATATGAAAAAGGCTTTGTTCACAGCAAGACCATTGTAGTGGACAATTATATTTCTACAGTCGGCACCGCCAACCTGGATATCAGGAGCTTCAAACTGAACTTCGAAGTTAATGCGTTCATATATGACCGGGAAGTGGCTCGTTCTTTAGAGCAGGCTTTTCTGAAAGATTTAGAGAGCAGCCAGGAAATGACCATGGAACAATATGAAAATCGCTCGTGGGGAGCCAAAATCAAGGAAGGTTTTACGCGCCTGCTGTCGCCGCTGCTATGATTGCCTGTGTGGTCAGATATTATGAACAGCAGCTTATGGTAAAAAGAGGTTCCTATTTATCGGGAAAAAATAATATAATGTAAGTTATGTTTAGATTTTTGCCAGCAAGGCCTGGCATTGTTTTTCAAACCAGCCCGGTGTTATCCCCGAAAATGAAATCGCGAGGTAAACCATGACAATAAACTCCAAAGACGATAAGAAGCTTCCGCTGGGAGCTGCCAGCAAGGAGCCGGCACAAGGCATGGGAGCTAAAACCACTGATAAAGCTGACCGGCAAGAACCCCAATCTGCCAGCACTAATGGCTTGACTTCATTTGAAGCGCCAGGCCGGTCCCCGTGGAAAGCGAAGTGGTACCCGGTTCTGCGCAATGCCGGTTTTGTACTGGTCATATTCCTGATTATCAGCGGAGCGGCCATGGCGTACACCTTGAACTACCTGGTTGAAGGATTGCCGGAATGGGATCCTGACAAACTGGGAGGGGACAATACCAGTTTTATTTACGACGCCAACGGCCAGGTTATTGACAGTTTGCATGGCGAGCAAAACCGTATCGACGTAGGGATCGACCAGGTGCCTCCTGATCTGGTTCACGCCTTTGTTGCCACAGAAGATCAGGGTTTTTATGACCATTACGGATTTAACGTGAAAGGGATTTTGCGTGCTCTTTACTATAATTCTATTGGTGACAATCCTTATGCTCAGGGAGCCAGCACCATCACCCAGCAGCTGGCCCGCAACGCCTTTCTTACCCCGGATAAAACCTGGGAGCGCAAGGGCAAAGAGATTATTCTGGCAATCAAGATTGAACGCAATTATACAAAAGACGAAATCATGGAGATGTATCTTAACAAGATATATTTCGGTGCCGGTGCATATGGCATTCAGGCAGCCGCCATGACCTTTTTCAGCAAAAGCGCCAGCGATCTGACCCTGCCGGAGTGCACTTTTCTGGCCGGACTGGTGCAAAGTCCCAGCTACTACAATCCATTTTTGAACTATGATGCGGCCAGGGTCCGTCAGAAGGATGTCCTGGACAATATGGTCAGTTGCGGCTATCTAAGCGCCGAGAAGGCAAAAGAGGTCTACGCTGAACCAGTGGTGCTGCTGCACACCGAATCAACGGTCGAAGAAAGCCATTTCGGATTCTACAGGGATGCCGTTATTGATGAGGCTGCGCAGATCCTGGGCGGTGAAGGCTTGTTCGCATCTCCTGAAAATGCCATATACCGGGCCGGTTTGCATATATACACAGCCATGGAACCGGATCTTCAAAGCTACATCGAGGAGATTTATCCGGACGAAGAGAATTTTCCCGGCAACGCACCAGATGGTTCCAGTGTGCAATCATCGGCTACCGTGGTCAAGACTGAGAGCGGAGAGGTTGTAGCCCTGATAGGCGGCCGTCAGTATGGACCTCTGCGCGGCTTTAACCGGGCCACCAGCGGCCGGCGCCAGCCGGGGTCAAGCATCAAGCCAATTACGGTATATTCGCCCGCCCTGGAGCTTGGGTATACACCGGACTACACCATCACTGACCGGCCGATCTTGATTAATCTATCCGGAGAAAAATGGCAGCCGGAGAATGTCAATAAAAGCTATATGGGCTCTATCAGCATGGATACAGCGGTAACCAATTCTGTGAACACCTATGCAGTGCAGTTATTGCAGAAAATTGGGATTGATTACAGTTTTAACTTCGCCGAAACCCTGGGCTTGCATCTGGAGGAAGGACCCGGCCCCAACGATTACAGCCTGGCTCCATTGGCCCTGGGCGGCTTGACCAGGGGTACAACCACCATGGAAATGGCTGGCGCTTATGCAACATTTGGCAATGGAGGATATTTCAACAAACCGCACCTTATAAAGAAGATCGTGGACCGCAAAGGCAATACAATTTATGAATACAAGGATGGCCAGCAGGTAATGTCAGCTGAATCGGCCACCCAGATGGTCACTATGCTGGAGCATGTCGTCAGCTATGGAACCGGCACCAGGGCCAAGGTATCAGGAGTGCCGACCGGCGGAAAAACCGGAACCTCTGAGTCTTATGCCGATTCATGGTTCGTAGGCCTTACACCCACTTATTCATGTGCAGTATGGATGGGTTATGATGTCGACTATCACATGGGAACGGTATATGGGGGAGGATATCCGGCTATGATGTTCCGCCTGATTCTTACCAAGGCTCATGAAAACCTTCCTGACGTTGAATGGGTCAAAGGGAATAAGGATGCGGTGGTGACACGCCTCGATCCAATTCAGGAAACCCATGACGCAGGCAAGATCACATACCTGGAGATACCTGATCCAAAGAAGGATGAGACCAAGCCCGATCCGAATAATCCCAACGCCACTACAAATGGCACTAATAGCACTAATGGCACCAATCATAGCAATAACAATAACAATAACAACTCCAGCAGCAATACTCCACATTCTTCGACTAACAGTAACAGTCCGTCTTCCAGCAGTTCCACTCATTAAACGGAAGGGCGGCTGGTAAATCCCGGCTATTAAGCCGGTTAAACCGCGATATTCAATAATGCGAAATAAATATAAGCGTTCTAATTGGGAGGTTATTTTTTATATGATTCGGAAAATTGCAGCCGGCGGGGTGCTGGTTCTTCTTTTTACATGTGTTCTTATTTATATTGCGGAACCGGCCATTATTCCAATTAATTGGGATGCCAGCCCTGACCTGGGACAGTTAATGGGCCCGGAACCCTCCAAGACGGGCGTGCTCCCGGCAGGTCCGGCGTCTCCAGACCGAAAAGCCAATTATGATACCTATGATATTAAAACCGTACCGATTCTTATGTACCACCAGGTGTGTACTCCACCGTCCAGCGGAGATACCAACCTGTTCCTGGATCCCCGCTTGTTTGCCGGGCAGCTGGATTATTTGAAGAAAAACGGATATACGACCATCACAATGCAGGATCTGTACGATGCCTGGAACGATGGCAAGCCTTTGCCGGCCAAGCCTGTGATTCTAACCTTCGACGATGGATATGAGGAAATGTACACCAACGTTCTTCCGGAGTTCACCAAACGCGATATGACTGGCACCTTTTTCATTATAACCAGTTTCCTGGACCAGCCGGGTTCGCTTAGTACCGCCCAGGTTAAGGAAATGCATGACAAGGGCATGGAGATCGGCTGTCACACCTATTATCACAGCAGCCTGCCTAGCGCCAATCTGGAAAAAGAGCTGAAGAAGTCCAGGGAGGTGCTGGAAAAAGCTGTGGGAGGCGAAGTGCGTTTTCTGTGTTATCCTTTTGGCGAATATGACGATACCGTTATTAAGAAAGCCCGTGAATATGGATATTACATGGCGGTTACGACCAAATCAGGGAAAGCAACCAGCGACCAGGGATTCTTTGAACTGAAGCGTGTCCGTATCAACTGCGGAGATGGCGCCGGACGCCTGCAGGGCATTCTGCCTTAGGACCAGTCATTCTAATCCTTTCTACTTATTCTGCAGCGGGGCGATTTCGGACAGGCCTGAGCTGGTTCCCGCTGCGTCTGGCAGTAAATCATGGAATGGTTTAACAATGCTTCGATATAGCGCCCGGATTTGCAAATTTTGCGCCAAAGCTTATAATCAGGGTATTGTTGGATGAGAAGATAGGTCTGGGACGGGTAATTATGGCTGAAAAAACGCAAACCGGTGCTGCAGGCGCTGCCCGGAATGGAGTGCTGCTCATCGCGGCCCTGGCAGGACTGACTGCGATTGCCAAGATATTGGGATTTGTCCGGGTGATGCTGCTGGCTTCGGTCTATGGCACCGGTATTGAAGCCAGCGCTTTCGAAGCTGCTTACAAGATTCCCGACCTGGTATTCAGCAGTGCCGGTATGGCCCTTGCCACCACCTTTATTCCCCTGTTTGCCGAATACCGGGAGCTGAAGGGCGAGCAGGAAGCCTTCCGCTTTGCCAATATCACCTTGAACGTATTGATTTTAGGTACAGCTGTCATAGCTCTGGTCGGTGTTCTTGCCGCCCCCTGGCTGGTCAAGATCATATATCTGGGCTTTGAAGGAGATATTTACTATCTTACTGTGCAGCTGCTGCAAATTCTGTTTCCGATTATAATATTTATCGCCGCCGCATTCACATTTGTGGCGATTCTGCAGTGCATGGGCGAATTCCGCATTCCTGCAGTCATCAGCCTGCCATCCAATCTTATCAACATCGCCTACCTGGCTTTTTTGAGCACCTGGGAAGGAATACGCGGATTTGCCGTTGCCGTCCTGGCCGGCTGGAGCAGCCAGGTGCTGGTGCAGCTAAAAGCGCTGAAGGACAAGGGCTATCGCTACCAGGCAACGATCGACTTGCATCATGAAGGTCTGAGACGCATGTTGATAATGGCCGTTCCCATTATCCTGGGAACCTCAGTTCAGCAAATCAATGGCGTAGTCAACGGCGCCCTGGCGTCTGTGGTCAGCAACAGTGCGGTGGCGGCTTTGAGCTATGCCAATTACCTGTACATAACCATTGCGGGGATCTTTACCTATGCGATTGCCGCCGTGCTTTTCCCCTCCCTGGCCCGCGACCATTCGGTCACTAACTACGATTCCTACACCGATTCCCTGCGCAATGCGCTGCTATTATGCACATTCATTTTAACTCCTCTTATGACCGGCATCCTGGCTTTAAGCCATCCCTTCATCAAGCTGCTGCTGGAGAGGGGGCGCTTTGACGCTGCTTCCACGGATATGACTGCCGAAGTGCTTTTCTTTTACGCCATCGGCATTGTGGCTTTTGGATTCCAGGAGCTGTTCAACAAGGCCTTTTATGCCCTGCAAGACACCCGAGCGCCCATGCGAATAGCAGTGGCAGGCATGAGTCTGAACATCCTGCTCAGCCTGATCATGGTGCGTTTCATGGGATTGGGGGGATTGCTCTGGCCTGTGCTTTGTCCACCTGTTTTATTGCCCTCCGCTTGTATTTCAGGTTGAGAAAGCGTTTGCCAGGACTAATCGACCACGCCACTGCTATAGCGCTGGGCAAGATGCTGGTGGCCGGTGCGCTGATGGGAGGCGGGCTGTATTTTTTGGATGTGCAAGCCCTGCTGTATACGAACCTGCATGAAAGCCTGGGCAGGCAGATTATGTTGTTCGTATTTGAAGTCGGGCTGGGTATTCTGGTATATTATAGTGTGGCCTGGTTTATGCGATTGAACGAAGCGCGGCAGGCAATTAAACTGCTAAAAAGCTCCTGGCCGCGAATGCGGGGAGAGGAACGGACTGGTCAATGAAGCAGGCAAATATCCTGATGGCACTTATGGGTATGGATATTGGCGGAGTGGAAACCCATGTTGCGGTTTTGTGCAAGCATCTGAGCGAAATGGGCTACGGCGTAGTTGTGGTTTCGGCCGGAGGAGTATACGAGCAAGAGCTGGCGGAACTCGGAGTCAGGCATTATACAGTCAATCTTAAATCCAAGGAACCATGGGTAGTTGCTCGTGCAGTTGCGCAGGTCCGCGCCATTGTCAAAGGGGAATCTATCGATCTTATCCATGCCCACGCGCGCATTCCAGCGTTTGTCTGCAATCTGGTCAGCTTAATGACCGGGGTTCCATATATTACGACTGCCCACACCGATTTTGCGAATAGCCTTATCCTCCGCTTGATTTCCTGCTGGGGGCTAAAAACCATTGCGATCAGCGAAGACATCCAGAAGTATATGGACCGCGAATTCGGGATTTCCGGCCAGCGCCAGGCGATGATAGTCAACGGCATAGACACCGGGCGCTTTCAGCCCGGGCTGGACACCCGGAGCATTAAGGAGGAGCTGGGCTTCCCTGCAGGAACCCGGAGCATTTTCTATATCAGCCGGCTGGATTACCAGATGGCTGATGTTGCCGAAAAGGTCATAAACGCCTTTGAAATCGTGGCCCGGACCGAGCCGGATGTCGCTCTGATAATTGCAGGAGGCGGCAACCGGGAGAAGCATGTGCAGGCCAGGGTGGAAGAGCTCAATCAGGGCTGGGGCCGTCCCCGAATTCTGCTGCTGGGCCGCCGCACCGATATCCATTTGCTGTTAAACGCCGCTGATCTGTTTATCGGAGTGAGCCGGGCAGCGATGGAAGCTATGGCCTGCGAAGTGCCAGTGATACTAGCTGGCCTGTGGCAGTATCCTGGTCCGCTTGAACCGGCGGTGGTGCCGCGCCTGGCCGGGGATAACTTTACCGGCCGGAGCTTTGAAACGAAGCTGGACAGTGCTGAACTTGCCCGGGATATTAAGGAAACCCTGGCCTGGACTCCAGAGAAAAAGCAAGAAAACGGCCGGTTCTGCCGGGCGTATGTAATAGATCATTATTCCAGCCGTTTGATGGCGGAAAAAACCGCAGAAGTATATGAGGAAATATTAAAAGGGAGTGTTATATCTTGCGCATCATCGACGAAAAAGGGCGACTCTTCGAAAAAATTAACATCATTGATTTGCTGGTTGTGGTGCTGGTCCTGGCTGCAGTCGGTGGAGGCATCTATAAGTATGTTTTTATGAGCGAAGTACAGAATAAGATCAACACCGCCGGGGCCAAAAAGGCCATAATTACCATTTACGACAAGGATCTGGACAAGGGCGTTGCGGAATGTATCCAGGTGGGGGACACTGTGGCGGAAATGCGCAGCAATGCTAAATTCGGGGTTGTCAAAAGCGTAACCATCGAGAATCAGAAGAAACCGGCCAATGCTTCCGAAGGCAAATGGGTGCCGTCTGAATATCCCGGCTGGGAACAGGTCACCTTTACCGTGGAAACAACCGATCCCTGGAGCGAGGACATGATGCTGGGCAGCAAAGCAGCCAAGGCCGGCACTACCATTGAGGTTAAAGGACCCAAATTCCAGGTGGAAGCGACTATTATCGGAGTGGAGCTGGTGGAATGAGCGGCAGTATAATTGTAAACTGGACCGGCCGCATATATGACAGATGCCGCCAGGCTTGCATTTCCAGCGCAAGCTATCGCATGTTGGCGGCAACCGACCGGTTACTTGCCGAGGCGGTGCGCAGCAGCACATTCCAAATCAAGCTGCTGCAGGATATTCCTGGCAAATATTTTGAATCCAGCCGACTGTCGAAAAGGGTGAAAAGCCTCGCGGTTTCTAGCCCGGAGCATCCTGCTGGCAGGATCCGGGCAATGGCGGATTCCAGCCGCTTTATGAGCTGGCTTGGCGGGCTGGGAAGCATTTCTGCCCGGGAGACCGGCATGATGCTTAACATGCTGCTTATGGCCATGTTAAGCGGCAACCTGCTCTATCACGTATTTTACGATTATGAACGCACATTGATCTTGGCTGATGCGGGATTACTGGCGCTGCTAGCTCTTTTACACGGCACGGACTGGGATAAAGCCTGGGACAGCAGCCGGGCTTCGGCTGTACTGGAATGGATACTGGATATTGGAGATGAAGAAAAGGACCGTATATAATGAGCGTCGAACTAATTACCAGATACCGCTGGCTGATCATCCTGGTGGGTTTGCTGCTGGGATCGGCTTCAAGCCTGATCACCGGGGACAGCGTCTATTTTCCCCTGGCGCTGCTGGGAGTTGCAGGCCTGTTGCTGGCTATATTCCGGCTGGAATGGGGACTGCTAATGCTGGCGGCGCTTTTGCCGTTAATTCCGGCCAAGGCCCTGATGTTCTTATGCGCTTTGTTTATTTTCGCATATCTTTATCGCCTGCTGACCGGAAAGGCGGAATTCAAGATAGACACCATTGGTGTCTGGCTGCTGGTTTTTGCCCTGGCACTGTGCTGCGCAGGTCTTCTATCTTTTTCCCCGGCGGACAGTCTGCAGTCGCTAATCGCCTATGGCTTGTACATAGCCCTGTTTTTCATATTGAGCAATGTGGTCAAAGATCGCCGTCTGGCTTACCTTATCATTCTGGCGCTGGTACTGGGTGCAGGCCTGGAATCGGCCATCGGCATCTACCAGTATAATGTTGGCGGTGTAGCCGTGCAGGCCAGTTGGGTTGACATCGAGGAATACCCGGAATCCAGCACCAGGGTCTTTGGTACCATGGACAATCCCAATGTTCTTGCGCTGTACCTGGAATTATTTATGCCGATGGCTTTTGCCTGGCTGTATACTGCGCGCGGCCTGGTGCGCAAGAGCATGTTCCTGGTTCTGACTGCTCTTATGGTTCTATGCATGATTTATACGGCTTCACGCACCGGCTGGGTGGCCATGGCCGGCTCTATTTTCCTGTTCGGCCTGCTGTTTGACCGCCGCATCATAGCTGGAGCCCTGCTGGGCCTGGCGGCCCTGATGGCTTATTCGCCTTCGATTATCATCTACCGCATTCAAAACCTGGGCGGCACCGGGGACAGCACCTTCATGTACCGGACCTTCATATGGACTCTGTGTTTAAATATGGTGAAGGATTTCTGGTACGCAGGCGTCGGGCTGGGCAGTGCCACCTTCGAGAAGATTTACGCCCTCTATTACATGCGCGAAGGAATTATCGCCCATCACAGCCATAATCTTTACCTGCAGCTGCTGCTCGAGACCGGTGTTTTCGGGCTGGCAAGCTTTCTCATGCTCATGTACCGGACATTTACTGAAGGACTGAATTTGCTGAAAAATACCCTTAAGAGGGCTGATGCCGCCATGTCTGCGGCGATAATTGCCGGTTTCAGCGCATTTTTAGTGCACAGTCTGCTGGAGCATTCCCTTTACAATTACCGTATAGTACTGGCATTTTTCGTAATGCTGGCGCTCCAGAGCATACTGGTTCGCATTAATAATGCTGAAAACCCGGGCATGGCAGCAGAGCTGAATTCGATGTCTGAAGAACGGGGGCAACCGGAATACTCGTGATCAAGGTCATGCATATTTTATCAGACAGCAATATTGGCGGCGCCGGGCGATATGTAGCCGATGTAACCTCGGCCCTGGACCCGGAGCTTTTTGAGAGCGATGTGGCGGTGCCGGGCGGAGCCAGGATCACCCCGTTGATTGGCCGGGGAGTGACCGTGCTGGAAGTACCTGATATGGCGCCTGACCAGTCATTCAGCTGGCCGTCGCTGCTGGCTCTTTTCCTGCTGATAAGGCGGCACCGGCCTGATATCGTACATACTCACGCCAGTTTAGCTGGCCGGATAGCAGCGCGTTTGAATGGAGTTAAGCTGGTATATACACGACATACGGCCGGGAGGTCACATGAGCCCGGCAGCCTGCGCTGGCGGCTGGGGAGCTGGATGAACCGCATACTGGCCGACCGGGCCATTGCAGTATCTGATTACATGGCTGAATTAATGGAGTGCGAAGGGCTTCCCCGGGGGATGATCAAGCGCATTTACAATGGAGTTGACCCGGCACGATTTTGCAACGCGGAATATGATCCGGGACAGTTGAAACAGGAGCAGGGTCTGGACGGACGAATAGTCTGTTCGGTGCTGGGCAGGCTGGAGCCGGTCAAAGGGCACCAGGGCTTGCTGGAAGCCTGGGAAAAGGTTTACCGAAGCGAACCGCTGGCTATGCTCCTGGTAATTGGAGAGGGAAGCCAGAGGGAAGAGCTGGAGTCCAGAGTTAAGGCCGCCGGGCTGGGTGAGGCAGTGAGCTTCGCCGGCCTGAAGACCGACGTCAAACCTTATCTGGCTATGAGCGATGTGCTGGTCATGCCTTCGATTGACGAGAGCTTCGGCATAGCATTGATTGAGGCTATGTCAATGTCTGTAGCCTGTGTTGCCACCGGCGTTGGTGGCATGCTGGAAATAATCCGGGACGGGCAGGACGGCATCCTGGTTCCGCCTCAAGACAGCGATGCCCTGGCCGAAGCCCTGATACGGCTTATGGCCAGTCCGGAACTGCGTCAAAAACTGGGTGTTTCAGCCCGGCAGAGTGTGGAAGAACGCTTTTCCGTCCAGCGACTGGCTGGCGAACTGGGTGATTTATACCTGGAGCTGATGAAAAAGGAACGGCAGGGAGCATTTTAATGAGCAGGGTGCTTATTTCTGGTTATCATGGATATGGAAACTGCGGCGACGAGGCTATCCTGGTGGCTATGATCCGCAATCTGCGCCAGCGCCAGCCCGAACTTGACCTGGTAGCTCTTTCCAAGCTTCCCGAGCAGACCGCCAGGCTTTACGGGATCAGATGCATCAACCGCTTTAACCTGTTCAGCATTATTAAGGAGCTGCACCAGGCCGATCTGGTTATCAGCGGCGGCGGCAGCCTTCTGCAGGATGTTACCAGCAATCGCTCTTTGTACTATTATTTAGGCATCATACTGCTGGCCAGGCTTATGAGAAAGCCGGTCATGCTATACGCCAACGGCATTGGGCCGATAAAACGGAGCTATAACCGCAGCATCACCCGAAATATTGTCAGCCGGGTGAACTGCATCACATTGAGGGACCGGGAATCGCAGACTCTACTGGATAGCATCGGTGTGGAAGGTCCGCCAGTGCAGATAACCGCCGACCCCGTGCTGACCATGAGCCCCTTGCCCGGGGAACGGGCTGAATCCATATGCAAGGCTGAAGGTATCGACACCAGCAAAATAATGGTTGGAATATCAGTGCGTCCCTGGAAAACCGGCTCTGATTTTTATGATAAGCTGGCTGCTATCGCAGACAGCCTGGCTGCCAGGGGATATGAAGTGCTCTTTATGCCTCTGCACCAGCATGATGACCTTCGCGCCATCCGCCAGGTTCAAGCCCTTTGCACCCGCAAGACACATTTGCTGCAAGGCCAGTACAATGCCGAGGAGATCATGGCACTAATTGGCCAGAGCCGGGTCTTTATAAGCATGCGCCTGCACGGGCTGGTATTTGCTGCGGTGGAAAGGGTTCCCATGATAGGGCTGGTATATGATCCCAAGGTGCAGAGCTTTTTAGACAGCCTTCAGCAGGCAGGAGTTTCCAATCTGGATTCACTGGAAACAGATCTATTTCTCCAGCTTTTCGATCAGGTTATGCAGGATAGGGAACGCATTATTGCCGGGATAGAGGAAAAGATGCAGAGCCTGCGCGAGCTCGCCAGTCAAAATGACAAGATCGTTATGGAGATGCTGGAGATGAATTAGTAAATTAAGGACCTGTATTTCGGTCCTTAATTTACCGGTATTTAAGCTATTTTGGTTATTCTTTTATTGGCCTCAGGGTGGGGAATAGAATAACATCCCGGATCGATGTAGAACCGGTCATCAGCATTACCAGGCGGTCGATGCCGATGCCCAGGCCACCGGCGGGCGGCATGCCGTATTCCAATGCGTTGATATAATCCTCATCCATCATGTGAGCTTCGGCGTCACCGCTGGCACGCTTGGCCGCCTGTTTCATGAAGCGTTCCTTCTGGTCGATGGGGTCATTCAGCTCGGAAAAAGCGTTGGCGATTTCCCGCTGCATGATAAACAGCTCAAAACGGTCGGTAAAAGCCGGGTTGTCTTTGTTGCGCTTGGCCAGTGGAGAAACCTCCACTGGGTGGCCGTATATCATGGTGGGCTGAATAAGGTATTCCTCCACAAAGGTTTCGAACATTTCGTTGATGATTTCCCCGTAGGATGCTTCAGGATCAGAATCCAGCCCGGCTTTTGCTGCCGCCTGGCGTGCTGCTTCATCTCCCTTGATGCGGGCGAAATCCACCCCCGTATGTTCCTTGATTGCATCCAGCATGGTTATACGCTGGAAGGGAGGGGCAAAATCAATAATGCGTCCATCGAATTCCACCTGCATGGTGTCGTTGACCTTTTGCATAACCGTAGAAATCAGGGCCTCGGTCAGGTCCATCATATCTGTAACATCTGCATAAGCCTGGTATACTTCCAGCATGGTGAACTCCGGATTATGGCGGGTGGATATGCCTTCATTTCTGAAGCTGCGGTTTATTTCGAAGACCTTTTCCAGTCCGCCTACCAGCAGACGCTTAAGATAGAGCTCGGGCGCAATGCGCATATAAAGTTCAATATCCAGGGCATTGTGATGAGTAACAAAGGGCCTTGCCGCCGCCCCGCCCGGGATAGGCTGCAGCATAGGGGTTTCCACTTCCAGGAAGCCCTGCTGGTCCATGTAATTGCGAATTTCCTTGACAATGCGGCTGCGTTTGATGAAAACATCGCGCACTTCGCTGTTAACGATTAGATCGACATAGCGGTTGCGGTAGCGCAGTTCGACGTCTTTCAAGCCATGCCATTTTTCAGGCAGGGCGTTGATGGACTTGGCCAGGTATTCGAAATCCTGGACATGCACCGATATTTCTCCCCTCTGGGTTCTAAACACTGTGCCTTCCACCCCGAGAATATCGCCCATATCCATTTTTTTAAACAGTTCGTACTTGTCAGCGCCGATATCATTGCTGCGAAAATAGAGCTGAACGCTGCCGGAAAGATCCTGCAGGTTGGCAAAACCCGCTTTTCCGTGGCGTCGTTTTGACATGATACGGCCAGCAATTTTAACCTTTTGGTTTTCCATAGCTTCGAAATTATCGATAATACTGGCAGCCATGCTGTCGCGTTCGTACTTGTGGCCAAAAGGCTCTATATTCAGACTTTTAAGTTCCTCGATTTTTTCCAGGCGCACCCGCCTGAGCTCGCCAGGATTCATTTCCTGAGCGGGATTTTCGTGATCAGACACCTTAACACTTCCTTAAAATGACGTATTGTCCTTGTGAATGCAGCTAGCGCAAGCTATTTTTCAACCTTAAGGATTTCGAAGCGCAGAACTCCTCTAGGAGCTTCGACTACCACCACCATGCCGGCCGGCTGGCCCACGATGGCAGCGCCCACCGGAGATTCTTCGGAAATCTTGCCGTCGGTGATTTTCGACTCCACTGATGCCACCAGGGTAATTTGGGATTCCTTGCCGCTATCGACATTCTTCAAGGTCACCCTGGAGCCCAGGGATACGACATCGGTACGTATGTCGGTTTCAGCAATCAGGCGGGCGTTTTTAAGAGTTCTCTCCAGGTTGATAATCTTGCCTTCGATGAAAGCCTGCTCGTTTTTGGCGTCTTCATATTCCGAGTTCTCGCTGATGTCGCCGAAAGCGATGGCCTGTTTGATGCGTTCGGCTACTTCTTCGCGGCGCCCGGTTTTTAAGTGTTCAAGTTCCTTTTCCAGCTTGTTAAGGCCTTCTCTTGTCAGGATAATTTCGCGATCTTGTTCAGCCATCGAATCTCCCCTATAATCAATTCGTTCATGATCCAGTGCATGCTTGACATGTAAGTACGCACGATAAGCCTATTGTAACAGATAAATATTATAATAAGCCCACAAAATTATGTCAAGGCAGACCGTATACTGGCAGGAAGCATTTGCGGCAGGCGAAAAACCGCGCAGTCTATATTGACGACAGCACCAGAGGAAACTAAAATGAGAAAAAACATGCGCGAGGCGCGGCATCGCAGCGCAGGCTAAAGATGGTGAAAAGGAGAGATGCAAAATGCTATCAATCGCTGATTCCTCATTCACGGACCAAGAAGCATTGTTGCTGAGCCAGCTGGCTTATGCCGACCTTGCTGATGAGGAAGATGTTCTCAACCTCCACGGAGGAATGAGTCTGGCAAAGATTGTGGACAGATTAAGAAATGCAGGAACCGTCGGGAGCAGCTGGAGACGTTTCCGGCAATATGGCGGTCTCAAACAGGTCGAGTACGAAAACATGTTTGAACAGATAGCCGGTCATGAGCACCTGGCCAGGCTGAAGTTAAAGGATTACATAAATGAGAACCGGGAGGGGGGATTGGTCGCTTATGCTTTCGAGGATAAAGACGCCACCCCGGTAATTTGTTTTCGCGGCACTGAAGGAACTGAACTGGATGGCGGGGGTGTTGAAAGCCTGGCAGGATTGTTCCGGGAAGACTGGATAGATAATTATTGCATGGGTTTGCTGGATTGTTCACGACAGTTTGATTCTGCAGCCGCTTTTGTGGAAGCCAGGCTTAAAACCGGACCGGCACAGTGCTTTGTTACGGGACATTCCAAAGGAGCTGCCAACGCTATGTATGCCGTCTCGTTACCGGGCAGATGGAGACAGGCAGCCGACAGCCGGCATTCAACCATTATCTGCGGAAAAGTGTTTGGCGGCCCGGGTATTGGCCAGTGCCTGGACGTCTCGCAATGGCAGGCGCTGGAAGAATCCGCATTGGTGAATTATGCTGGAGCCGCCGATCCGGTGGGAGCCCTGCTGTTTCATCCGGAAAAGAGGGTTTTCTGCCGGCAGAAGAATGAAAAGGTAGCCGAATGCGGTGTATTTGGAGCCCATTACACCCAGGAATTCAGCTTTTCAGAACTCGAAAGCGGCGAGACTGTAGATAAGGCAGAGCAATCAGCATTATCACGCTTCGTCCAGAATGTGTCAATGGGAGTGCATGCTTCAGTGCACATGCAGACCCCGGCTGCTCTTCTTACCCAGATGTACAAGAACCTGCCTCCCGGCTGGAACGTTGATCGCTTGCTGGACTATTGGCACGAGTACCGGGAAACGGTGGAAGGCATGCGAAGCGGAAATAGGCATTACGAAGCAGCTCTGATGGAGCGGGTCAAGAAACTGGCAGCAGGAAGCTGACCCGCCGTTGTTTGGCATAGCTTGCGGCGATATATTGGGATATTAAAATGAAGTCCGGTAAAAAAAACAATCGGCCAGGCTCCAGTCTATGGAGCCGGCCGTATTAAAGAAGGGATTATTTTCCCTGGCCAGGCTGGTTATTAATCCATGCGATTAGCCTTCCGCCAGCAGGCTGTCCAGTTTGCGCTGATAACCATCGGATGTGTACCCACTGGGTGTTCCGCTGGAGCCTCGCATGAAGGTGACCTTGAATCCAAAGGGAGTCTGCATGCTGTATGCGTCGCCTACCTGGGAATCAACTGCGCCGCCATTGGTGATATGCCGCCATTCCATCACCGGAATGTAGGTGCGGTTGTAATTGTCTCCAGCGGCAAAGTAATCACGGCGCTCAATCCCGCCGGTGCATTCGATAAATTTAGTACTTTCAACATCGGTGGAGCGGGAAATACCTTCTTCCGGCCTGGTCAGGCCATAGGGCAGCACATCTTTGTCCAGCAGGCTGTAGCGGTAGTTCATATCGTTGATGCGTTTTTCGAACTCTGCATCGGTCAAATGATCAGGCTTGTCTTTCAGCCAGTCGGACGATTTGATGGGATTATCGCTGATCCCGGCAAAAGCTCCGATAAACGAATCGAAGCTGGAATATTTGCTGGCAATCGGAGAGGAATCGTTGTAATTATCATCCAGGTTTCCAGCCGTTGTATCGCTGCTGTCGGCACCATTGGCCTTCAGCTGGCTGGTAGAAGCAAAGCGGCCGTTTTCACTGCGAATCAGGGCATTAACGCTGTTGTTTTGCTGGCTGGATCCGCTTTTATCATCAGCCGTCCCGGCGGACGGAGAGGAATATTTCTTCAGCTGTTGTTCGAAGTTTATAACCGTGGCAGAGCTGGCTTTACTGTTTTTAACCGCCATGATCTGGTTGGATTGACGCATCATTGCCATTCTGGCCGCTGCGGCGCTTGAATTCATGATTTTACCTCCTGCGGGGATAGTCTTGCCGATTAGTATACCTAGTTGTTTATCGAAAAAACCGGCCAGATAGTTTAGAAAATGCCTCCTCCTATGAACAGGCGAATGGCGCCAATCACGATAGCGAACGAACAGCAGACCAGGCCGGCTATGCCAGTGGTTTTACTTTCGCCGGGTTCAGCCGCCGCCAGGGAAATAATGCCGATTATCAGACCTATGATTGCAAAGGGGATATTAAACCAGTTAAACCACCCCACACAGGGTAAAAAAGCCACCAGAAAACCTAGCAGTGACAGTATGCCCAGAACTAAAGCTGCTATTTGCATAATTATACCTCCTCTGGCCTTGCCGCTGGCATGGCCGTCTTTAATTAATGTTTGCGCAAATATTAACCTGAAGCCAGAATGTTAATTTCAGCTTGTGAAATAGTCTAGTTCTATTTTAATGAATCTGGAAAGAAATAGGAAGGTCATGGCCGGCGTTTTCTCATCGGCCCGGCCTGGTCAACAAGCTGAACGCCAGCCCGTTTCCTTACAAGTTGCAGGATGTACCGACCCGAAAATAAAATGAAAATGCCAGAGTTAAGCAAGAATGCACCGTACACAAAAGAACTGCAGGAATTGTATTCTCGGGCTTCAGCCCAATGGCCAGAGGAGATGCTGTAGAAAGCCCGGGTCATGCCGCACAGAACACAGGGTTCGCCTGACTGGCTGATAGAGCTGCAGGGCGGGTATAGTCCCGTCAAAGCCGATGGCTCCACTAAAAAAGGCAGGATAATAGCCGTTAAAAAGGGCAGGCTTACAATCCACCAGCTAATGAGCAGCGCCTGTCCCAGCTGCCGGTGAAATATTTTATCTTCTTTTATAGATTTCCTCATCTCCTATCCGCTCACCTGGTTGCGGCCCTGCTCCTTGGCTTCAGTCAGCCGGTTCAAGGCCAGGGCGATGAGATCATCGCGGCGGTTGGCTTCAGCGCCAATAGCAGCCAGCCCGAAGCTGGCGGTCAGCTTGATTTCGATGTCTCGATACATCACGATGGAATGCTCCAGGCACTGCCGCAGCTCTTCAGCCAGTGCCAGCGCTTCTGCGAGGGCTACACCCGGCAAACAGGCCAGGAATTCCTCTCCCCCATAACGGGCGGTCCAGCCCTGGCGGCCGTTAACCACAGTGCGAAGCAGCTGGCTGAAATGCTTGATAACCTGGTCACCGGCAGTATGACCGCAGTTATCGTTTATAACTCGGAAGTAGTCGATATCAGCAATGATAATGGATAGTGGGAGCTTTTCCCTGATACAATCCTCAATGTCGCTGTGCAGTCGTTCGCTTACATATACTCGGTTGTAAAGCCCGCTCAATTCATCTCGCTGGGCTTCTGGATCACTGGAATTATAATTCAAAGCTATTCCCCCTGATATTCTACAAATGGCCGGGATTGATTACTTTTTCAATGGTATCCAGCACTTTCTGATCTTCAAAAGGCTTCAGGATATAGCTCTTAACACCGTATTCAATGGCTTCGAGGATCATTATCTTCTGGCCCAGGGCGCTCACAATGATTATTTTAGCTTCAGGATAGCGGGTGAGGATTTCCCTGGTGGCTCCCAGCCCATCCATCAGTGGCATGGTAATATCCATGGTCACTACATCGGGCTTATGTTCGGCATAGAGTTGTATGGCCGTGGCTCCGTCCGCAGCTTCGGCAACTACCTCATGCCCGCCCTTTTCAATCATTAACCGCAAATTGTGACGCATTACTTTGGAATCATCCACAACCATTACACTCGCCAATATTATCAATCCTTTCCGGCTATGCAATCATAATGCCATTTACTTGATATGGTTTTAGCTTGGCCTGTTGCCAGCCATGTATTAGAATGTACTTACCGGTTAGCACTGTATTGAACGCATCAGGTCACACTGTTTCCTAAACAGAAGCGATGATGACACGCGGGGCAGAAAACGCGGCAGCATTGCTCAAGTGATTATTCCGCGCACCGCAGGTGATGAGGAGGCCTATGTATTCATATATTCTGATATCTGAAGACCCTGGCATCCAGAGCCGAGTCAGCCGCAGCCTGTCTGGACTTAATTATACTATGTATCCTTCAGAAATAAGCACCCTGTTGCCCGATATTTATCGCCACAATGTCAAATTTATTATTCTGGATCTTGACAGCATAGACCTCGCTGAAGTCTCGGCCGTGGAAAACCTCAGGGAATTCAGTTATCTTCCCGTGCTCGGGTTGACTGGAAGAATGGCCGGTGAAGGAATCACCGATATGCCAGCTCTCGATCATATTGTGCCCAAGGAAGGGCTGGAGAGTTATCTCCCCCCGCTCTGCCGCAATATAGCGCGTTTCAAGGCGCAATACGACCGTTTGCGCAATGCCTATGAAAGCATAGACACGGTCAATAACCAGGTGGATTCGATTGTTCAGGGATTTTTCCGCAAGGTAGAAGCTTACGACGAAAACATGGTTAGCCTGCTGCTGGAAAGAACCTATGCTGTTCTCGACAACCAGCCCCGGAAAATGATTTTGGCTTATACTGCCGATGGCGCAAGGCAGGTGGATATATATTCAGAGGCAGTCAGCCCGGGAGAAGCGGGTGATGGACGGCACATAATCCTACAAAGCCGTATAAAAGACGACCTCAGCCTTCTGTCATACGGGCATGAGGTGTTTTTTAACCTTGACGATGAAAACATATCCGATATTGACAATATAAATACGGTGTTTTCGCACCGGCTTCAGCACTGTCTGGGCGGCATTAAAAGCTTTGCCGGATTCTCGACGGCGGATTTCACCTGCATAGGGGTTAATTTTAAATGTCCGGTAGTACATGCCGATGCGATTGTTATTAAATCCATGTGCATCAGCCTTAACCTGCTCAAGGGCATTTTTCGGGGTATTAACGAAATTAACGAAGCGGTGCTTTATACGATAGAAGCCCTGGCCCGTGCCGGGGAGGCTAATGACCAGGATACCGGCAACCATATTCGCCGGGTTAATGAGTATTCACGATATCTGGCCGCAGAACTGGGCCTGGACAGCGATTTCATAAACAAAATAAGTTATAGTGCTCAATTGCACGACGTGGGCAAGATCCATATACCAACTGCCGTGTTAAACAAACGAGGCAGCCTCTCCACTTATGAATTCGACCTGGTTAAGAGCCACACGGTATATGGGGCCATGATTATTGGCGAGGCGCCATATCTGTCAATGGCCCGGCAAATAGCCATGTCTCACCACGAACGCTATAAAGGGGGAGGCTATCCGGAAGGGATAAGCGGTGAAAGCATACCGCTGCCGGCTCGTATTGTAGCTCTGGCCGATATATACGACGCCCTGCGCAGCCCCAGGTCTTACAAGCCGCCCTATAGCCACGAACACAGCAGCCAGATAATCAGCAGCGGAGATGGGCGGGTTATGCCGGAATTTTTTGATCCCGCGGTGCTGGATGTGTTTGCCCGGCGGCACCAGCACTTCGAGGAGATCTTTCAAGCGCTTATATAAGGACGGGTGAAGAGTGATGCGCAGATTTTTGCAGGGGCGGGCTATATGTTCGCCCTTTCAAAGGTGCAAGCCGTGAAATGTGAACCTCAATCACGGATACAATGGATTAAGCGGGCGCACCCAAATCAGCGGGACAGTCCATAATGATTCTCTTGCTGATATGATTGTCCAGCGCGTCACAATGCGCTATAGTTACGATATAAGCATTGTTAAAGGAAAGCTTGTGCCGTGAGGAGAAGGGTGCGTTCCGGTTCAAGCCCGCTTCTTGCAGACCAGCCAAAGAAGCGGCCCATAACAATGGAGCAGGAGGTTGCAAGCATGGCAATATTATTTTTAGAATCCGGCAATGGTTCGGGGGACATGATAATCAAGGCGCTGGAAGAATCAAAAATGGGGGGAGTAATAAGCAAAAGCTCTCTTGCGGATTTGCAGGGCTATGCCGAAAAGTCCGATGTTTCCAGAATTGAGCTCATTATGATGGAACCTGGCCTGCAGGATGTGGAAGGTGAAGTGCTGTGCCGCTGCATAAAAAAGATGGAACAGTTCAAGTCGCTGCCTCTACTGGTGGTCAACCAGGGCCTGAAAGCCGAGCAAATAGCTCCGTTGCTTTTGGCCGGCATTGATGATTACGTTTCTGATCCCGCCAACCAGGTGGAGTTGCTGAGCCGGGTTAACATGGCCTTAAAGCTCAGCCGCGCCCAGTACCGCAACAGCAAGGAGAGAGAAATGAAGGAAAACGTATCACGCTATATGTCAGCCTCCGAGATTAATGGCCGCGAGAATCAGCAAGACGCGCTAACCGGCCTGGCCAGCCCTGAATATTTAGATGATAATCTGGGCAAGGAATGGAAGAGGGCCAGCCGGGGAGAGCATTCCTTATCAGTAGTAATGTGCGATATAGATCACTTCAAGGACTATGAAAGGGTATGTGGTGAAGAAGCCGGCGAACTATGCATTATTAAGGTGGGCAAGGCCCTGGCCGACGAGCTGAAAAGGCCGGGCGATCTGGTATCCCGCTATGAAGGGGATTGTTTTGCAGCCTTGCTGCCGGATACCGATCTTTTAGGAGCAACAGTACTGGCCGAAATCATGCGCACAGCAGTGAGCAAGCTGCGTATTCCACATCCCGCTTCTGCCGCGGCCCAGCATGTGACTATCAGTCTGGGGGTGGCCAGCGCCGAATTCAAGGAAGGCGCAGACCCTGGCATCCTGCTCGAACAAGCCCGCAAGGCTTTGCAAAGGGCCAAGGACACAGGGCGCAACCGGGTTGTGAACCTGGCGTAAGCGGACAGGGGTAGTCAACACTTTTCTTCTGAGGTGTTACCCGGTTTTGGCAGGGCTTAACCATTGATGTATTGCCGGCAATGCTTTCCCGGTATATAATAATGGCAGCAGGGGACTCCGTCCCTGTGGGTTATATTCTTTAACGGTTAGTTGGTGGCTAACCGTTTCTTCTGTATAAGAAGAGAATAGAGATGATCAACACTATAACGAGGATATCCAGGTTCAGGTTGAACACATACTCCACAGTATCACCTCCTCCCCTTCAGATGCAGGGACGGAAGCGATACCCGCTGCCGTTAATATTATATCACAAAAATTATTGGAATGCGAAATAAAAACGTCACATACAAGAAAAAAGGGCCGCCCCGTAAAGGGCGGCCTTGATATTTAGAGCATTAGTCGGTCTTTTGTTTACGTCTTACGTCTTACGTCTTACTTTCTGCCTGCTCTTCTCAGCACCAGGCCGCTGCCTGCGAACATGGAGGCCAGCAGCATCATGCTGGGCATTCCTTCGGCGCCGGTCTTCGGCAGTTCAGGAGCTGCAGCAGTGGGTTCAGGAGCAATAACTTCTGCCGGCTGGGGTTTTACCACGGTCGGCTGAGGCTTAACTTCAGTCGGGGTGCTTTCCACTACGGTTGTTGACGGAGTTGACGGCGGAGTATAGGTGTTAGTGGGCGGAGTATAAGGATCGTCATGACCGCCAGGACGTTTATAAGAGTTAGTGTAGGTTACGCTGTCCCCATCCTTGGCCACCTGTGTGCCCTCTGGGCTTACAGTATACTGGGCGGGAGTAGTGAACGACTCTATGGCTGTACCATCCCACGCTTCGATTATTCTCTTATCAGACTCCCAGGCTTTCTGTCGTGGATAGACTCCCAATTCGCGAATCTTAATTTTTGTACTTTCACCAATATCGAACAATTCACCGAGGTCGATACTCTCTCCGGTAGCCAGTTGGATATAATATACAGATTGTAAACTAGGCGAAATACTATCGCTGGTTTGCAGGTTCGGGCCAGGTGACTCAAATTGTTCTATGACCTCAAAGACAGCAACGGTGTCAATGGTGTCATAGCCAGAGATTCCATCGAAGCCTGAAAAATATTTGGTTAGTATGATTTTTCCAGGTGGCACTTTTTCATCGATGATGTATCCACTTTCGGAGTATTCCTGATAGAATGCATCGTCTGCTTTGAAGAATTTATCAAGATTGGTTAGAACAACCTGTTGTCCGGCCGCAACCGTAACCGACATGCTGCTTATCGGCAGATAGCCATCAGGAACCTCTACCTCAATCAGAGTGTAAGTGCCAGGAACCACGTTTTCAAAGAGCACTACGCCGTCCAGACCGTTATATACTGGCTTATCAACAGTGCCATAGGAGCGGTCACTATTACTTAAAATAAAACCAGCCTTCTCTACTGGATACATGAATTCATGGAAATAAGGAGTTTGGCCATCGTACTCAATACAACCCTTGGTGAAAGTGACCGAGCCGTTTTTAGTGTTGGTAACGGCGATGCTCTGAGAGGTGTTGCTTTCATCAATTACTACTGACTTCTTATCATACTTGACAGTGAATCCGGTGCTGCCTTCAGTTTCTCTTACCTGATAGGTTCCATTTTTTATTCCATAGAAAGTAAAGGTGTAGACCTGCCCTATTAAACTAACCTCGGGAGTTAGCTTGGTATCAACCCAATCACCGCCATCAGGGCTTGAGGAATTGACTATCCACTCATAGAGCGAGAAAACAACTTTAGGGACGATTTCATCAATGCCTAAGCCTTCAAAAGTTTTAGTAACGGTGATTTCGGTTGCCACATTTGTTACCAATATTTCGCCATAAAGCTTCGCCCTATCTGTAGTATCAATAGTGATCTCCGTGGATAGGCCGGTTGTCGTGAAACCAATCTGATCATCAGGATGTTCAATTACTTTATATATTCCTGTGGGCAATTCATCAAAAACTATGATTCCGTTAACAGTTAATTCCCAATCGGTGGAATAGTCTTCGAATCCAGGTGTTGTTGCATCAGCATTGTACTTTTGGAGCTTGAAACGAACCTCTTTGGTGGTTGAAGAAGGATCGAAGGTTTTAGTAACCTGAATTTTACCTGTAGGATTAGTTTCTTTTGTATTGGTGCAAGTAATAGCCTGAATCATTGTATTGGGTTGCTTAATATCCAAAGTGACGGTATCGCTGAGAGAATAACTGGGAGTAAAACCAGCTGAACTGGCAAGTTCCTCTTGTACCGTGTAGGTTCCAGGTTCCAGATTGGAGAATACCGCCGGGGCTAATGTTGTTGCGGGTTTATGAGTTTGACCGGGAACTGGATTACCATTCTGTAATAGTTCAAAGTAAAATACGGTGCTGCTATCGGCCGCATCGCTGGGACTTACTACTTTTGCAACAGATATTTGCCCTGCTTGATTATTTGTTATTGTGCCGCCATTTAATGAAAGCGGTTTGTCTGCGAGAACGATAATATTTGCAATCGGATCCATCGGCATATAATCTGTGAGCGGTGCGTCTTCAGTTAATGTGTAGGTGAAGCCCGAATAGGTGGCTGCAATCGGATTAAAGGAGACCAATCCAGCTGCGCCGGAGGTAGCATGATAAACGTGATTGGGATCGTTGTCATTCATGGTCAGGGTGAATGCTACGCCAACCAACCCGGATGGTGCATTGCTGCCTATTTTATTAAATGTAAGTGAACCTGTGGCTCGGGAGTTAGTGATGACATTCCTTCCATTAGGCAGTGTGTTGGTATTGTTAGCAGCGATTATGACACCTTCAATGGGGTCCATGGTTGCATATCCATCTGGAGTAGTAGTCTCTCTCAAGACATAGGTGCCCACAGGAACGTTTGAAAAGGTCACAGCTCCACTGCTATCAGTTGTGTTGCTGGTAGCAGTTGGCGTTGAAGCAGTCAGAGATGTAAACAGTCCGAACTGTGCGCCCGCCAGGCCAGTGCCAAGCTCATTGTTCTTAGTGAATGAAAGAGAGCCGGTGGACGGTGTTGCAGGAATAAAATGGCTTAATTGAGCCTGCTGCTGACCCCCAAGTGAGTATGGTTTGACATAGGTAACAGTAACGGTGACATGGTTTTGATCGATTGTTTTGGTGGCACTTGTAATGACATCGAAGTGAAGTTCTTGTCCAGTTAAGGTGCCATCAGCTTCGCCGGTTGTACCATCAGTAAAGTGCACGGTTATATGGCTGCTTTGAACACTGCTGGTACCAGCATGAAAGGTGAAATGCAGCAGACCTGCAGCATAAGTCGCGCCAACTGCATCGCCATGCAAGCAGTCGGTATAGGTTATTTCTTCGGTATCGATTGTAGCTGTAGCATTGGGTACAGTCAGTGTAACACTGAAGCTCATGACAAATGATAAAAGGACAAAAATCGCAAGATATCTCGAATCTTTAAATCGGCTTAAACTCATTTTTTATACTCCCTTTCCTTATATAATTAGTGATTTCTAGATTACTGATTCTTTGGCTTTCCATCTATGTTCAGGTCTGGTGACCGGGATTACCGCGTTTCGGCCGGCTGAATATTGTATCGCACTGTCGATTAGCCGGGTCAGTTCCAGGACGCTGCGGAAGGCTATAGCTTTTTTTTCGTCCAGCCAGGCCAGGTTGCCCTGCCAGCTGGCATTTTGCCGGAACTGGATGCGAAGCATGAAGCATGAGAGCGCTCTGCCGAAAGTATCCGGTGCTGGAACAGTGTAATCCTCTTCGATAAGGACCGGAAGTTCATCTGTATCTGCATCGGAAAGCTCCCATTGCCTTAAAGCCATGGTTGACTGCGGGAAGTTAATCTCGTCCAGTTTGTATTGAATTGCATTGATCAAGTCCATCAAGCCGCAAAAGACGAGACTGTCTCCGGTTGCACTGTGTTCCAGGCTGCCGTTCATTATCCGGTCTTCATAGCTCGTGACTCTAATCATAAAATCCGATGATTTGCTCTGGGTCGTTCCGGGTCCTCTGCCAGGATTCATTGTCCACACCTCCTTTGCGTATTAATTCCTAATTTTACTATCATGAACACAATAATAGCAGGCGAGAGTCACCGGACAATCACCGTTCAGTCACCGTTCAGTCACCGGGAAAATTGAGGAGATTAAAAATGTAACAGAAGTGGCAGACGCGTTCGCGCAGCGGCTCACTAAGAGACCAAGGACCCAAATTGCAGCAAAAATCAATACAGAGAAAGCGTCACGGAAAATGCTAATCGGGAATGATGGGGCGAAACAGGTGACTGCGATCTTAAATTGATGATAAATGAGATGAGCATGAATCAGGTATAGCGGAAATAGGTCGAATAAGGCGGTTAGCTGCCGCTAATGCGGTTCTCAAGGTCAGTCTTTAGCAGGACCAGCACTGGAGCATACAGGTTGGCAATGTTTGCAACGATTTGAACTGCGATGTCTTCATTATATACGTGAGCTGTGGAATTGCGATCTTTCAGCATGGAAAGCCAGGTGGCTTCATCAGAAATTAGTCCTGCGGCATATGCTTCACGCAGGGCTCCCTTGGGAGAGTTAATATTGGCAAAGCCTTCGTCTTTCAAATATTCCTGAATCGTTTTCCAGGCGAGCTCAAACGTATATTCAAAGCGTTGGATGATTCCGTCGCGCTGCAGATCATCACAGGAATCGAAGGATTCCAGACCGGTTCTCAGTGATTCCACGGCGCGAACGTAATTATTCAGCTTTTTGTGCAAACCGTTCATATATAAGTACTCCTTCATTGTTGATCGCTTCCAGCAATTCAGGGTCGAGGCGTTCATTCACTATTACCAGGTCAATTTTTAACAAAGTTTCTAGTTCGTCGATTTCATTGCTGAAGTGCGCCAGTTCCCTCAAGCTCCATGATTTCGAATCGGGATACACGGCCAGATCAATATCGCTCAGTGGAGTATTGTCACCGCGCGCCCGGGAACCGAAGAGCAGGATCCTGCTAACTGAATACCTGCCGGCGATACTGGCTATATCAGCAATTATTCTCTCATCTAACCAACTATTCATGTATATTACCTCGAATAAAAGTTTACACCATTGGGCAAGAATTATGCGACAGAAATGTAAAATCTGCCATTTATGCATTGTATTAATTGGTAATTTGAAATGGATACAAATTCACAGTGCGGGAGAAAAAACAGGATCTCGTCACAGTGGTGCAAATAAAAGAGCCGCCCAGGCGAGGGCGGCCAAATAATTTATATTTAAGCAGTTTCAGTTTTGCTATTTGCGGCCGGCTCTTCTGAGGACCAGGCCGCTGCCGGCGAACATTGATGCCAGCAGCATGATGTTGGCCATGCTTTCGGCGCCAGTCTTGGGCAATTCGGGAAGGGCTTCGGCAACAGCCGGAGCAACTACTGCAGTTTCAGCCTGCGGTTGGGCCGGGGCGACAGTGACTTGCGGCTTTTCTTCAACCGGAGTCGTTGCCGGCGGAGCCGGTTCTACCGGAGTAGCAGTGACCGGTGGTGTATAGGTGTTAGTAGGCGGTGTGTAAATATCGGGAGGATTTTCTCCGCCACCGTTCTTGGAATTTGTGACCGTATAAGTCTGAATGCGATCAGTGGTGCTGTTGCTGCCATTGGCCAGTATTTCAATAGTTACCCCTCCCGCGATGCTGGAAGTGTAATTCGGGGGAATACTGTCCGCTCGTTCAGTCAGAGTATAGGTTCCAGCCGGTATTTCGTAGAAGTATGCAGGAGTCATCTTGCCTTCCACTACTTCTGCCTGGCGTTCATAAGACCTGGTGCCATTGTCCAGCACGAACCAGACCGGGATAGCTGCGCCATCGCTATACACCTTCAGAACCTCAAAGCTGCCCATCAGTCTTGCATTATTCCATTTGACGGTTTTGTCCTGGCTGTCCGTTCCGAAAGTTATTTCAATGGTGCGGGTAGTCTTGCCGTCCACCACCGAGGTGAAATAGTTTTTGGAAGCATCTTTGTTGGTCAGTCGTTCTACATTGTTTTCAAGGCAGGATATTTCTTCTATAGTAATGGTTTCTCCTGCAAATACTTCAATGGATGGGGATTTGGCCGAGCCGTTAATGGTAACTAGCTGGTCGATTCTGCCGCTGGTGCCCAGCACGGTGTCAATGCTGCTGATTTTGAAAGTCGCTTCCAGCTTGGGGCTGCTGTTCATTCCGTTATAGAGCTTTTCGATGTCGAGCTTGTAGTTCAGCCGGTCGTTGTGAACGGTTACATCGCCGCTTTTTCCGCCTTCAGGAACGTTTATTTCTATAGGCTGGGTTTCCCTGAGCGAATACTGGGCTGCCAGGCCGATTTCCTTGAGGTAATATTTGTCAGCGGGAAGGTATATTACTCCGGTGTCAGCATTGCCAGGTTTTGATGTGAACATCAGCTGGCGATTAACCGTAGTAACTGTTGCCAGGGCTGGTCCGCTCATGCTGCTATTAGAATACACTTCAAAGGTTGCTTCCCGGTTTTCGACCTTGCCGGCCAGTTCCAGGGCGCTGGTGTCAGAGTACTTCTTGAAAAGCACTACCGAGCCGTCAGGAATCTGGGTGTTGAACACTTTTTCGTCATAGCTGGCGCTGGGGGTTGTGCCGGGCTTGATTGTATATTCGCTGCCTGCGGCCAGGCTGCTGGTATATCCATCCGGTTTGTCTTCGGTCAGTATATATTTGCCGCAGGGAATGTCTTTGAATATGGCTTTGCCAGTGGGGCTTCCATTGGCGCCGGTTACGGCCTCATACCTCTGATACAGGTTGGTGCTGTTGGGATAAGATGAGGTCAGGATGAACTTGATCCCGTCCTTCAATACTGCAGCCTGGTTATTGTCCTTTTGCCATTTTTCCACCACAAAAGTTCCGTTGGCTTTGGCATTGGTCCAGCTGAACACATTGTTGCTCTTATCACTGTTGGCGGTGAAGGTGACCGGAGAAGCGTTCCCCGTGATGGTGGTGCCGAGAGCACTGCTGCCGTGATCGGTGCAGGATACTTCGGTAATAGTTACCTGTTCGCCTACATACACTTCCATTTCGTCAGAATCGCCGATGCCTGTAATGGTCCAGTATGCATGAATATTGCTGAGCGGCGCTTCTACATAGAACTTGCTGGTGTAGTAGCTGTCTTTGTCGATCAAGTTGGTATAATCCTTGTGAATCTTGATTTGGTTTTGTTTCTGGTGTTGATCCAGTTGCTGGTATTGTCGTCGATATTTTTGGAAGCGGTAAATCCGGTTTTGCCTTTGGTTACGGTGAACAGGCTCTTTTCATCCACGCCGCTGGCATTTTTGCAGGACAATTCTTCGATATCCACAGTGGCGTTAAGCGGAATGCCACTGATGGTTTTTTCGCCATTTCCGGCTATTTCTATGGGTGAGGAATTAAACAGTTTGTTGTTTACATATACATTGAAACAGGTTTTATAGTCTGCGGTGGTTACGCCTGCCAGGGTCTTTTTAATTTTAATGCTCGTGGTGATTTTGCTGTTATTGACAGTTGCCTCATTGATGCTGCCAATGTACTGGTCGATACATTTTTCAGTATAGTAATCGCTGTTGTAACCGTCCTGAACGGTTTCGAGCAGCCAGTAGCTGTACCGTTCCGGATCGGTGAGGTTGATTACGGCCTGGTGCCGGTTATTTGCTTCATTAAATGAGGTTTCAACCGGCTGGTTTTCCACTACCAGACCAGTGGTTCTGTCTTTGACAATCAAGGTGAAGTTAGACTTCAGGCCTTTGTATGCGGTTTCGGTCATCAGGGCCTGGTCGCTGTAGGTCTTTATCAGGGTAAACTCATGTCCGAACCCCTTATTATTGAAGGACCAGGTATCGGAAGCACAGCCGCCCAGTGCTTTAATGCCGGAGGGCAGAGCGGCGCCATCGTTATTCGAGCTGCCTATGCCCTTGGTGTAGCCGGCGTAAGTTTTGCTTTCACCGTTTACGGTGAAGCTTTTTGTATTGTAAGCATTGGTGAGCTGGTATTTGTTATTGTTTACTTCTTCACCTACCCAGTAATATCCCTGGCCTTTAACGGTAAAGCCGATGCTGTCATCTCCAGCTCTGAGGGTTACTATCTGGTATTCGGAGGTATGCAAATGATAGCCATTGCACAGATCCAAGTCCCAGGGCACAATAATGAAGTTGACATCGCATTTGGGTGTGCCGGTATTCCAGGTTTTTACAATATTGGCCTGGTCGCCGGTCGAGAAAGTGTTTTTAAAAGTTACGGTATGCGAGCGTTCTTCGGGATTGCCGCAAATGCCGCTTACCTTGGGACCAAAGCGGAAGTCATCACTGGTATTGCTGGGCCAGTAATCACCGTTATCGATCTTGTTGTAGGCGATGAAACCATCCTGAGTGAAGGCTGATTCGATTACCCGGTAATAATTATCCGGCACGTTCATCATAACCTGAGCTTCGAAAGACTTAGAATTCGAGTTATAAACAAAATAAGACTTGGGAATGGAAATTGTATCATAATGATTCCAATCGCCGCTCCATCCCGAAGGAACCCATTTTTGAACTTCGAACTCGACGTTTTCCGGCAGTAAGTCATCGGTTATGGGAGCGTCACTGTTGCTGGCATTGAATTTTTTTACGATGGTCAGGGTGTTGGCGTAACTCGACGCGGCCACGATTTTATCAAGTTTCAACTGCATGGGTTGGGCAACTCCGCCTGGTGCAGTTCCGGCTCCGGGAGCTGTCTGGGTGGCAGTAAGCAGTGAAAGCTTTATGGCGTCCAGAGTGGCTTCGCCATTGGTTTTTACCACGAAAGTGCAGCCGTTATTGCTGATATTAGTTGCAACCTGGCTGGGAGCGCTGGCCCCGTCAAAATAGCAATCCAGGGCTGCCCTTACATATGCCTGGTTACTGGAGTTTTTAGAGGGCGCGTTGGTGAGCTGGAACACCCAGTAAACTTTGCCACTCTCGAGAGATGTCAGGCCGGCATCACTGGCGGCATTGCTTCTCTGCGGGAAGTTTTCGCTGGGGATGGGGAGGCCCTGGAAAGACAGGCCGTCAAAGGTTTCGAAATAAGTGGTTACAACTTCGGCCTTGACCAGGACCAGTTCAAAGACGATATTGAATTTTTTAGTGTCGTTGTTAGGATTTTCTGCATTATATCCGCCCCGGGCTGTGTTTTCGATGCCCATGCCGGTGCCGGGAGTTCCGGTAGTGCCATCGCCGGTGTTGCCAGTACCGGTAGTCCCGTCGCCAGTATTGCCGGTTCCAGTAGTTCCGTCGCCAGTGTTGTCAGTTCCGGTAGTGCCATCGCCGGTGCCGGGAGTTCCGGTAGTGCCATCGCCGGTGTTGCCGGTTTCAGTAGTGCCATCGCCGGTGTTGCCGGTTTCAGTGGTTCCATCGCCAGTGTTGCCAGTTCCGGGGGTCCCACTGGTGGAAGTGTTAGCATCGGTGGTGATTTCTTCCAGTAGTTGTTGTGACACAACGATTTGATAATCAATGGTGGCATCAACCGGTGTGCCTTCGTGAGTGACTGAAAATGAATAGGTTTCAATGTATCCGTCGGAGGATATCAGAGTGCCGGGTGTGGAGGTGGGGTCTCCCTCGGTCCAGGTGACTGTTAAAATGGGGCTGCCCAGTTCGGCGCGGCTCTGCATTTCCCAGGTCCATTCCACTTTTACAGGCTGCGGAGTTGATTCCTGGACCTGCTGCATTTTGTCAACCAGGTTATTTGGATCGACGGCGCTGTTGTCAACATTGAAAGTGATGTCATCGGTAATGGTGTCCCCGACCTGTATGTTGTTGGGGCCAGTAGTATCATCGGCTGTTGCTGTAGGAACCACGAAAGCCACGCTGAAGCTCATGATGAATGATAGCAAAACAAATATAGCAAGGTATCTGGTGTGCTTGAAACGATTTAGACTCATTGGATTCTCTCCCTTCGAAATATGTTGTCATGAAACTGCTTTTGCATTCTTGTAATCTATAATTCAGGTCATTGGACCGGGGTAGCCGGGCTTTTGCTGTGAATTTTGTTCATGATTGCTCCTTTCTAGAAAAAGGTCCTTAATAAGTGATTGTGAACACTATTGTATGAGACGACCGTCACGGGACAATCACGAATCGGTCACAACACAGTCACATTTTTAATAGGGCGCAGTTTGAAAAGCAAAAATCGGGATTGGGGAGAAGAAAAAACCAGCAAAGACCTAAATTGTAGCCCAAAATAATACAATCGTTCGGTGACAGACGGGTGACTATGTTGGCGGGATCGTGGTATCAGGGCGGAAAAGGGTATTTGAAGAAGGCTTAACGGTTCTAATGAGTGATTTGCTCTATAAAATGATTTTAAAGTTTTTCAAATAGGGCATTCTTTTATAAATCAATCAGTTATCCGACATTGAAGGTTAAGATACCCATCAGGTGTCCCTTTCACCGGGCGAGGTTGCCATCTCTGATTCATGGTGATAAAATCATTTTAGCCGTGAGGCTTGGAACCCTGTCAAAATTCGCTTTATTTGATTATTTATGGTCATAAATAGCGTATGGACCTGTATTACAAGGAGATGAGCCAATGCTATCGGGCGATTATCGCCTCCCGCTAATTTTTACAGCGACTGTTATCATGGCATATCTGGCAGTGCCGCAGTCCATCAGCCTGGCCCACCGGCTGGGCGCCATTGATAAGCCAGATGCCCGCAAGGTACACGATACGGGAATGCCCAGGCTGGGAGGCCTGGCTATTTTTCTGGCTTTTATGCTGGGCATGTTTGCAGTAGGCCGGTATGTTCCTGAATTCTGGGGGGTTATTGCCGGGGGGATGATTGTTTTTACCATCGGCGCCCTGGATGATGTTTACCAGGCTTCACCCTGGTTCAAATTACTGGGCCAGTGTCTGGCGGCAGCCATCGCTATTCATTATGGAATAAGCGTGGAATTTCTTAACAATCCGTTTAACGGGCTTTATGGTTTGAGCCCGTACATTAGCCTGCCGTTAACCTTCATATGGATAGTTGGCGTCACCAATGCCATTAATCTGCTGGACGGCCTGGATGGCCTGGCAGCAGGAGTATCGGGGATAGCGGCTATCACCATGGGCGTATCAGCATATTTACAGGGTTACGACGGAGTGTTCGTGGTGGCTATGCTGCTGGCTTGCTCTATCGGAGGCTTTCTACCGTTTAATTTCTATCCGGCTCGAACCTTTATGGGGGATTCCGGCTCGAATTTCCTGGGATTTGTTCTGGCCTGCCTGGCCGTGATCGGTCTGGTCAAGAGCACGACTTTTTTGTCACTGCTGGTTCCGGTGGTGATCCTGGGTATACCTATTTCAGACACCCTTTTTGCTATTGTACGGCGGGTTTATAATCGCCAGCCGGTTTTTCTGCCGGATAAAAACCATCTCCATCATCGCTTGATGGCTATGGGATTCAGCCATCCGCGCAGTGTTTTGCTTATTTATACCGGAGCTGCTTTGTTTGGTTTAATAGCCATATTAATGGGCTGGTTCGGCTGGACCGGCAGCATTTTCCTGGTGGCGGCACTCTTCCTGAGCGTAGTGATCGTGGCGGAAAAGATTGGCATGAGGACCGGAGACCAGGCTATTAAGAAGGAAGAAGCAGAGCTTATAGAGAAAGACGGTAAATAATTACCCGGACCAATCCCGGCCTGATTTTGGATGGGTTGGACTGGCCGTTCGTAAGCGGCACAGCTATTATTATAGTAAGATGAAAGATTTTAAAGATCGAGGAGCTGACATTTGCGGCTTAAAACAATTCTGAAATATTTAATAATTGCAGTTGTGGTATTTGCGTTTGCTTTCAGTACCGGCGCGGTGCTTGCATATGTATTGAATACGCCTGGCGTTGCCCGTCAAGGGGATAAGGAAGCCAGCCAGACTGTGGATATTGACGGCGAAAGGGTAAATATCCTCATCATGGGAAGCGATGCCCGCCCAAAAGAGACGGTGGCCCGCTCGGACAGCATGGTACTGGCTTCGGTGGACCCGGAGCTGAAGAAAATAGTGTTCGTATTCATACCCAGGGACACCAAGTGGACCAGCAAGAAATACGGCACTAACAAGATCAACGCCGCTCATGCCATCGGCGGTCCGCAGCTGGCCCGGGAAACGGTGGAACAGTTATTTGGCGTGAAGATTGATTACTATGTAGAGGTTGATTTCAACGGCTTCAGGGAGATAGTGGACGCGATTGGCGGAGTGGAAGTAGATGTCAAGCAGCGCATGTATAAGGAAGGCGACTATATTGACATTTGGCCTGGCAAGCAGGTGCTGAACGGCATGAATGCAGTCGGATACATGCGCTATCGCAGCTATCTCATGGGAGATGAGGAACGCGATCAGGCCCAGGCGGTGTTCATCAAGTCCATGGCCGCCAAAATGCTGTCTCCGGAAAACGTGGTTAAGCTGCCGGAAATCATTCGGGTTATAAACAAGAGCATGATGACGGACATGAGCCTTATGGATATGCTGCAGCTGGCATCCTGGGCGCCAGCTTTTAGCGGGGATGATGTGATTACCCAGACCCTTCCGGGCTGGTATGACAATGGTTATGACGGCAGCGGAACCCTGATTTCATGCTACTGGATGGTGGACCGCCGGGATGCGCGAAGCATTCTGGATAAACTCTATGCGGGCAAGACTTTTGAACCCCTCAAGGATACAGAAGGCACGAAGGATTACCAGAATCCGTTCGGGGATGAATCCAGTGGGGATGAGGAAAGCGATTATCGGAGCAGCCATGATAATGATAGTTCCGATGACAATAAGATTGATTCCAACGATAAACAGGTAAATGGCAGCGAACGCGAAGATACCGGCGATGACGGCAGCGACGTTAATAGCGGCGATCATTCCGAGAACGGCAATGATGAAAACAACGACAGCACCAACGATGGGGATTCAGACAGCAATTCCGTTGAGGACAATGGAACAGCAAATCACAGCAGTAATTCCGCGAGCAATAACAACAGCCATGAAAACAGCAGTGATGATAATGACAATGCTGACAGCGGCACCTTGAATTCGGGTGTAACCGCCAACCGGAGCGGAAATCTATAAAACTGCGTAATGGACTGGTCATTATGAACGGTATTCTGGCGCGAATAGCAGCGGTCCTGAGATCGAGCACTGTAATGATTGATTATTGAGGTATTTTATGGCAAAAAGATGGAGCATTTTGATTAAGCATTTAATCTGCTGTCTGGCGATTGCCAGCCAGCTGTGTTTTCCTCTGCAGGCGCTGGCAGTAAGCGGTGATATTACCGGAGACAGCGTTAATGTACGTTCTGGACCGGGAACGGATAAGCCGGTGGTTGGCAGCTTGAATGCTGATGCCACGGTTTCCATAGTTGGCCAGGCGTACGAATGGTACCAAATAAGTTATGGATCGGTCAGCGGATGGGTATTCAAAGATTTCTGTCAGGTGATTCCGGTTTCGCTTAGCATTATTGATACCCAGGTAAATGTCCGCAAAGGACCGGGAACTGATTATGAAAGCTATGGGCAGGTAGCGCAGGGCACCGTACTGACTCTGCTGGATGTGGTTGGAGACTGGTACAAGGTGCAAGCCCAAAGCGGCACTATTGGTTATGTGCGTTCCGACCTGGTAAGTGAAAGCGGTTCGCCTGTGGTTAACAATCCTCTGCCGGTGGTTGTGGATCAACCGCCGGCAGACATGATATCAACAATCCCCGTGGTGCCCCGGGTGGTTCTGGACGGGCGGCAGCTGAGTTTCGGGGTGGACCCGCTGATTGAAGAAGGTCGCTTGATGGTGCCCCTTCGCGCCATATTTGAGGCGGTTGGGGCCAGTGTTACCTGGAACCAGGACAGCCAGACCGCAGGAGCGGTTCGGAACGGGGTCACAGTCATTATGCCCTTGAACTCAAATACTCCCAGTGTTAACGGCCAACCCTGGACCCTGGATGTTGCCCCCAAAGTGGTGGGTGAAAGCGTTCTGGCCCCGGTGCGTTTTGCAGCGGAAGCATTTGGCGGTAAGGTAATCTGGGACGGGGTAACCTATATAGCTTATTTGACCTCTCCGGACGGCAGTTCTACGGTCACGCCTCCGATTGACACAACACCACCTGAAGATACTACTCCGCCGCTTGATACAACTCCACAAGACAGCAGTGTACCCGATGCCGACAAGGTTACGGTGACGGCATCTTCAACCGAGAACGGCGTATTGATCGTTCTAACCGCATCCGGCTATATGAAGGTTGTTATTAAAGAAGATATTGGCCACCTTATCTATACGATTAAAAACAAGCAGCTGGCAAGTGATGTATCCATCAGCCAGGCGCTGGGCAATGCTTCGATTACCGTCACCGGCAGCAATACTGACAGCGGGGCCCGCATTGATATCAGTTATCCGTCCGGCAAGACCTATTCGCTGGACACCCAGGTGGATGGCGCAGTGGAAACGGTAACCTTCGGAGGATAGAGATCGCATTAAATTGTGAAGCGCAAGACGCGAATCATAAAGGAAGATACTCTGGTTTTTTGGATAAATTGGAAGGAGACCCGGGGCTGGTTGTGCTGTAAAGAATCCGCAGGGGAATATTACCTGCTCCAGCGCAGTAACGCGACCTCGACTATTAAATGTTTTACTGGTTAAGAATTATATCATTAATGATAGTGGATGCATTAACGGTGGCTGCGGCCATCTATTTTGCGTTATGGCTGCGCTTCGATGTTATCGAAGAGCCCTACGCATCGAATTTTTTCTATCTTGCTCCGATGTTCGCCGCCCTGGTGGTGGCAAGCCTTTTTATCAGTCGTCTTTATCACCGGCTATGGAAATATGCCAGCATCGGTGAGCTGGTCAGCATTATCCGCGCAGTATCCATTGCTATGTTGGTGGGAGTAGTGGCGATTTACACGATTGAATTACCCACCCTGCCGCGTACCGTCTATATTATGTCCTGGATGCTTTCCGTTGCGCTCATCGGCATTACTCGCCTGGGCTGGAGGGTAATACGCGATCTAGTAGTGAAAAACGCACGGGAGAGCCTGAAAAACACGCTGATAATCGGCGCAGGGGACGGAGGAGCCATTGTGGCCAGGGAACTGCAGCATAATGCCGCGCTCGGTCTCGAACCTATCGGATTTATTGACGACAATCCCTTCAAGCAAAAAATGAGCCTGTATGGCATTGAGGTGCTGGGACGCCGTGAAGATATTGCTCATGTAGTCAGCCAGTATGATGTCGAAGAGATCGTCATTGCGATGCCCTCCTCCAATGGCCGCACCATACGCGAATTACTGGAGATCTGCCGCTCTACGCCCGCCAAGGTCAGAATATTCCAGGGCACCGGCGAGATAATCAGCAACAATGAGCTGCGCAATGTGGAAATGGAGGATTTGCTACGGCGCGAACCGGTCAAGCTTGATATGGAAGAGATTGCAGCCTACCTGGGCGGGCGCACAGTCATGGTGAGCGGGGCCGGAGGTTCGATTGGCTCGGAACTGTGCCGGCAAATAGCCGGTTTTAATCCCCAAAAGCTGGTTCTGCTGGATAACAGCGAGAACAGCTTATTTGAGATAGAAATGGAACTGCGGAATAAGTGGGGCGGCGATTGCCTGGCAGCGGAGCTGGCCGATGTCAAGGTTATTGATGAAATTGAAACCATATACCAGAAACACTCTCCGCAGGTGGTTTTCCACGCAGCCGCATACAAACACGTTCCCCTGATGGAAATGCATCCAGATCAAGCGTTCAAAAACAATGTGCTCGGCACTAAAAACATAGCCGAATTAGCAGGGAAATACCAGGCAGAAACGTTCATCATGGTTTCCACCGACAAAGCGGTGAATCCCAGCAGTGTCATGGGAGCCAGCAAGCGCCTGGCCGAGAAAATTGTGCAGGGCTTCAACGACTCAGGTATAACCCGTTATGCGGCGGTCCGTTTCGGCAATGTGCTGGGCAGCAAGGGATCGGTAGTGCCTATTTTCAAACGCCAGATTGAAAAGGGCGGCCCGGTAACCATCACCGACCCGGCCATGACCCGCTACTTCATGACCATTCCCGAAGCCTCCGGATTGATCATCCAGGCCGGGGCTCTAGCCCAGGGTGGAGAAATTTTCGTTCTCGACATGGGCGAACCGGTGAAAATCCAGGATCTGGCCGAAGACTTGATACGTCTGGCCGGGTTTGAACCGGAAAGAGACATCAAAATTACATATATTGGCCTTCGGCCTGGAGAAAAACTCCACGAGGAACTATTCTCCAGCCAGGAGGAGCTAAGCCTGACCCGGCATGAACAGATATATGTGCTGAAAAACGGCGCAGAGAAAAACCTGGCCGGACAGGACCTGGAAGGGCTGTGGCGGTCGATGCTGGCGGGGTTAAGCAAATAATTATATAATACAGATAATAAATGATTGAATAGACTATAAGGATTAGTATGAAGTGTAGAGGCGGAGGTGCTGGTTGTGAATCGCGAAATAATTTTTATCGTCGAAGAATCCCAGGAGGGTGGCTATACAGCCCGCGCAATGGGTGAATCAATATTTACCGAAGCCGATACTGCCGGTGAACTAAAAATTAATATTATTGATGCAGTCAAATGTCATTATGACGAAGGGAAGGAACCCAGGATTATAAGACTGCATTATGTGAAAGAAGAGCTGCTGGCGATATGAGGATTCCCCGCGGCCTTAATGCACAACAAATCATCAGAATGCTGGCGGATTATGGATATTTCGTGAGCAGGCAAACCGGGAGCCACATCCGTCTCACTTCATCGATTATCGGGGCAGAACACCACATAACAGTTCCCGATCATAACGATATCAGGATTGGCACTGTGAATGCAATTCTATATGATGTAGCCGATCATCTGAATGTTAGCAAAGATGAGCTAATATCAAAATTAAAATAATAGCGCTCCGTAACAAAATAGGCTTGATTTCGTCTCTATTATGAGTAATAATTTTACTCATAATAGAGACGAAGTTTATTCTGGAAATGAGGTCATACTATTTTAGGATTGGATTCGCTGGTAACGTCAAAAACAAGGGTGAAACTGCTGCTCAAGCTATTCTTGAACCCTGATATATCAGCCCATTTACGCGGTCTGGCTACAGAATTCGGCGAGTCCAGCAACGCCATCCGGGTTGAGCTCAACCGTCTGACTGAAGCAGGCATGCTGGAGAGCCAGAAAGAAGGGCGGACTATAGCCTATAAAGCAAACAAAAACCATGTGTTCTTTCCCGAAATTAACAGCATCGTCCGCAAATACACCGGTTTCGACCAGATTGTTGAAGTAGTTATTAACGAGCTGGGCGCAGTGGAACTGGCATTGATTACCGGCGATTATGCCCGGGGTGTTGATTCCGGCCTGATAGATCTGGTTATCGTCGGCGAAGTCGATAAGAATTACCTGCAGTTCCTGGTGGAGAAAACCGAAGGGCTGATAGAACGCAAGATCCGTACAATTACCTTGAGCCGTACAGAATTCGAAAAGCTTAGAGAAAAATTTAATGAAGAATCAGCCCTGATCTTGTGGACTGCATAAAGCGGATCGGGAATAAAAGTAATTGATGATTTAGGGGAGGGTATATTGAGTGAACCACAAGGAAAAACTCCTGAAGAAAATTTTGGAAAAAGAAGCTTACTTAGCTGTGGTTGGCCTGGGTTATGTGGGTTTGCCACTGGCCGTGGAAATGGCGAAAAAGGGCTACCGGGTGCTTGGCATTGATATTGATGAAAGCAAAGTATCAAGATTGCTCCAGGGAGAGTCCTATGTTATAGATGTAAAATCCGAAGATGTACAAGATATGGTCGCTGCGGAAAGGTTAACAGTCAGCACCGATTTTGCAGGAATAAGCCAGGCTGATACCGTAAGCATATGTGTGCCCACACCGCTGCGTAAAACCAAGGATCCGGATATCAGTTATATAAATGCTTCGGTTTCAGAGATTAAAAAATTTCTACATCCAGGTATGCTGATTGTGCTGGAAAGCACCACCTATCCAGGCACTACTGACGAACTGGTAAAAAACGAACTTGAATTGCTGGGATATAAAGCAGGGGAAGATCTGTTCGTGGCATTTTCACCTGAACGGGTGGACCCGGGCAACCAGATATATCAGACTCATAACACACCCAAGGTAATGGGTGGTGTAACTCCAGCCTGCACCGAACTGGCCGTGGCGGTCTATGGCAATGTAGTCAGCAATATTGTGCCGGTTTCATCGACGCGCAGCGCGGAAATGGTGAAACTGCTGGAAAACACCTTCCGCAGCGTCAATATCGCCCTGGTAAACGAAATGGCCCTTCTTTGTGATCGTATGAAAATAGACATATGGGAGGTCATCGACGCTGCCGCCACCAAACCATTCGGATTCATGCCGTTTTATCCCGGGCCGGGCATAGGAGGGCATTGTATCCCGCTTGATCCTATGTATTTAAGCTGGAAAGCTAAAACTTTTGATTTTTACAATCGCTTTATTGAATTGGCCAGCGACATCAACGGCAATATGCCGCGATTTGTTGTTTCTAAAATATCGGAGGTTCTTAATACCCGTAAAAAGTGCCTGAATGGCGCTAAAATCCTGTTGCTGGGAATGTCATACAAAAAGGACATAGACGATTTGAGAGAAAGCCCGGCCCTGGAATTATTCTATTTGTTAGAAGAAACTGGTGCAGTTATCGACTACTGCGATGAGTTAGCGCCTTCGTTTGAGCACGAGCGCAGGCATGGAGAGATTGTGAAAGCTCTTGATTTGGATGCCGATATGCTGAAAAGCTATGACCTGGTGGTTCTGACCACTGACCATTCCTATTTCGACTACACGATGATTGCCGCTAATGCCGGGCTGATTCTGGACTGTCGCAATGGATTTAAGAAGATTAAAGCCGAACACATTTACAAGCTGTAAACAGAAATGGAACATAAGATGGAAGATGTATTCATTCACGAATCGAGTTATATTGATCCTGCTGTCCCCATCGGAGAAGGGACCAGGATATGGCATTTCTGCCATGTGATGAGCGGAGCCAGCATCGGCCGGAACTGCAACCTGGGGCAGAATGTAGTGGTGTCTCCCGGTGTCAGGCTCGGCAATGGAGTCAAGGTTCAGAATAATGTTTCGGTATATTCCGGGGTAGTATGCGAGGATGATGTGTTTCTCGGACCCTCGATGGTTTTCACCAATGTAATCAACCCGCGCGCCTTCATCAGCCGGAAGGAAGAGTTCAAGCCTACGGTGATAAAAAAAGGCGCTTCGATAGGCGCCAATGCAACCCTGGTATGCGGCAACACCATCGGCGAATATGCTATGGTCGGGGCTGGCTCGGTGGTTAGCAGCGATGTGCCCGATTACGCCCTGGTCTATGGCAATCCGGCACGGCAGCATGGATGGATATGCCGGTGCGGAGAGATGCTGGTCGTGCAAGACGATAGAGGCGAGTGTGCCATCTGTGGCAGCGATTATCGGCTATCAGGCAATCGGCTTAATTCCTCGGAAAGGGACTGAAAGGCGAAGAAGGTTACCATTATGAAGATACCCATGCTGGACCTGGTAAGGCAATATCACCAACTTAAAGCAGAGATCGATCATGCGGTTTTGTCGGTCCTGGAGAGTGGTTCCTATATTATGGGACCTCAGGTCAAGGATTTTGAAGATAGACTGGCGGAATTTCTGGGCGGCCAGCACTGTATCGGGGTGGCTTCAGGATCGGACGCCCTGCTTCTGTCCCTGCATGCCATGGGTATTGGAGCCGGAGACAGGGTAATTGTACCGTCTTTTACGTTTTTTGCCACAGCCGGTTCGGTGGTTCGCATGGGTGCCACACCGGTATTTGTAGATGTTGAACCTTCAACTTATAACATGGATATGGAAAAAACTGCACAATTGATGGAAAGCGACAGGTCCATCAAGGCTGTAATTCCAGTGCACATTTTTGGTTTGCCGGTTGATATGGCCAGAATGATGGAGCTGTCCAGCAATTATGGCGTAAAGGTTATTGAAGACGCCTGCCAGGCTATTAATGCTGATGTATTCATGGCAGGGAACTCAAGGCCGTCCAAGGCGGGAACTATCGGCTCCACCGGATGTTTCAGTTTTTTTCCGTCCAAGAATTTGAACGCTTACGGAGACGCAGGCGCAATCGTAACCAACGATGAAAACCTGGCGGAGCAGCTGCGAATCCTTCGGGTACACGGGGCCAAGCCCAAGTACTATCACGGCATGGCCGGATACAACAGCCGCCTGGATACCATCCAGGCCGCGGTTTTGAATGTCAAGTTAAACTACCTTAATGAATGGACAGATAAGAGACGCAAGGTTGCCGCGGTATATGATCGCTATTTCCAACAAACCGGGTTACTGGAGGCTTTGAAATGGCCTGAAGTCAGGGACGGGCATGTCTTTCATCAATATGTGGTTGAATGCTCGCGCAGGGACGAACTGGCCGCATTTCTTCAGAAACGGGGGATAGCAACCGCGATATACTATCCAGTTCCGCTACATTTGCAGCCCTGTTTTCAGCAACTGGGCGGGATGGCGAAGGACTGTCCGATTGCCGAGGAAGTCTGCCAGCGGGTATTAGCCCTGCCGATCGATCCGGAATTGAGAGCAGCGGACATAGAGTATATAGTTGGCAACATCAAGGATTTTTATGCCTGATTAAAATTGAGACGGAGTGAGTCTTATGATCAATATCGGCTTGATAGGATGCGGAAGGATTTCAAAGAACCATTTTGAGGCGGTCTCCAAACAAGATGACGCCCAGATAGTCGCCTGCTGCGATATAATCGAGGAACGCGCCCGGGAGGCGGCCCGGCAGCACCATATTCCGTTCTGGACCACCAGCTATGAAGAGATGCTGCAGATGGACGGCATCGACATGATATCCATCTGTACGCCTTCGGGGCTGCATCCGGAACATGGGATGATGGCAGCCAGGGCAGGTAAGAACGTGCTGAGCGAAAAGCCCATGGGTGTGCGGCTCAAAGACGCTGATGATCTCATCCGTACCTGCGATAAATGCGGAGTCAAGTTGTTTGTTGTCATGCAGAACCGGCTGAATCCATCGATTCAGCTGATTCGCAAGGCCATTGATGAAGACCGCTTCGGGCGTATATATATGATTCAAGCCAATGTTTTTTGGACCCGTCCGCAGGACTACTATGACATGTCGCCCTGGCGTGGAACCTGGGAATATGATGGCGGCGCTTTTTTAAACCAGGCTTCCCATTATGTGGATCTGGTGCAGTGGTTCGGTGGAGCGGTCGAATCAATAACAGCGCAGACTGCCACTTTGGCCCGCAATATTGAAGCCGAAGATACAGGCTGTGCCATCTGCCGCTTCCGGCAGGGTGGTTTTGCCTCCATTAATGTCACCATGTTGACCTACCCCAAGAACCTGGAAGGTTCAATCACAATTCTAGGAGAACGCGGTACAGCCCGGGTTGGCGGGCTAGCAGTCAACAAAATTCTGAACTGGGAATTTGACCGGTATAGCGACGATGACCGGCTGGTGGAGGAATCAGCCACTCACCCCGATTCGGTTTACGGTTTCGGTCATGTGGCTTATTATCGTAATGTAATCGACGCGTTGAAGCATGGCGAGAATGCCCTGCTGGACGGCCGCGGCGGGCGCAGATCCCTGGAACTTATTGAGGGCATATATCTGGCAAATCGAGAGGGCAAGAAGATAACCCTGCCATTAAAAGGATAAATTAAGTGAATTTGTAACATTAGGGCATATTAACAGTTAGGAAGTGCAGGTATGGATATTAGGGGCAAGAGATTTTTAGTGATTGGCGGAGCCGGCTTAATAGGCTCGCATGCCGTGGACGAGCTTCGCAAGGAAGACGTCAAGGAAATCATTATCTATGATAACTTTTCCCGGGGGCGTATGGAAAACCTGGCTGGAGCCTTGAAAGACCCAAGGGTCAAGGTGTTCGAACTGGGAGGAGAGCTTTTACATCGGGACATTCTTGATGCCGCGATGAAAGGCGTTGACGGGGTGTTTCATTTTGCCGCCCTGTGGCTGCTGCATTGTTACGATTATCCGCGTTCGGCCTTTGAAGTTAATATAGGAGGCACTTTCAACGTGTTGGAAGCATGTGTTAACAACGGAGTCCAGCGCCTGGTTTATTCTTCCTCCGCTTCTGTTTACGGAGACGCAGTCGAGGAACCAATGACTGAAAACCACCCCTTTAATAATGAAAATTTTTACGGCGCGACTAAAGTGGCTGGTGAGCAGATGGTTCGTGCCTTGTATCACCGGTACAAGGGAACGGGTCAGGAATTCAATTATGCCGGCCTTCGTTATATGAATGTTTACGGACCCCGCCAGGATTACCGGGGAACATACGTCGCGGTTATAATGAAGCTGCTGGACCGCCTGGACCAGGGCCTTCCACCGCTAGTATTCGGAGACGGCTCCCAGGCCTACGATTTTGTCTATGTGGGAGATTGCGGCCGGGCTAACGTGTGCGCCATGAAAGCGGACACGACTGACCAGTTCTATAACGTCGGAACCGGGATCAGGACCACCATCAAGGAACTGGCTGAGCTGGTCCTGGATGTAACCGATTCGACCCTGTCCATTCAGTATGAACCCCAGGGCTTGACCTTTGTGAAAAACCGCATCGGTTCACCCGCCAAGGCCGAAAATGAGATCGGTTTCAAGGCGGAGAAGCCGCTTCGAGAAGGACTGGAAAAATTGATTGAATGGAGATCCAAACACAAAGAAGAGGTAGAAGCCAGGCGCAGAGAGGCTGGACTGGAATAATGGGAATTAACAAGCGTGTGATTCAGATTGCGACTCCCTGCACCGGGCAGGAGGAATGGGAAGCCTTGAAAGGCCCGATTTTTTCGGGTTGGCTGACCCAGGGACCCCGGGTGTCCGAGTTTGAAAAATCCTTTGCAGTACGGCACCAGGTCAAACATGCCCTGGCGACCACCAGTTGCACTACAGCATTGCACCTGGGACTGCTGGCAGCCGGAGTAGAACCGGGAGATGCGGTTATTGTTCCCTCATTCACCTGGATAGCGACTGCTAATGCGGTCGAATACTGCCGAGCCACACCGGTCTTTTGTGATATTGATCCGGAAACATATAATATAGACCCGATTAGCGCCCGCCAGGCAGCCGAGAAAGCCATATCGGCCGGACAGAAGCTGAAAGCGATCATTCCGGTTCATCTATTTGGCCTGTGCGCTGATATGGACGAAATCTTGGTGCTGGCCAATGATTACGGGCTAAAAATAGTTGAAGATGCGGCTTGCGCCGCAGGCGCCGGGTATAAAGGCCGCCCTGCAGGCAGCATCGGCGATGTGGGATGTTTCTCCTTCCATCCCAGGAAGGTCCTGGTGACTGGCGAGGGTGGGATGTGCACAACCAACGGCAAAGAGCTTTTTGAAGCCATGAACTGTTTGAGGAATCATGGCGCCACGGTGTCGGAAGAGCAGCGTCACCATGGCAATGCCCCCTATCTGCTGCCGGATTTTAATATGCTGGGATACAACTATCGCATGACCGACATGCAGGGGGCTATCGGCCTGGCGCAATTGGGCAAGCTTGATGGCTTCGTTGCCGAGCGCCAGCGATGGGCTGAATATTACGATTGTGAGCTGGCAGGTATCGAATGGCTGAAACCTCCGGCACGTCCGGAAGGGGCTTTTATCAGCTGGCAGGCTTATGTTTGCTGCGTAAATCAGGTTCTCTGCCCGTATACCCGCAACGAGCTCATGGCATATTTGCAGGAAAAAGGAATAGCCAGCCGGCCGGGGACCCATGCTGTCCACATGCAGGGATACTACCAGAAAAAGTATGGAATTACCGATGATGATTTCCCCCGGGCCAGGGATGCATATGCGGATACTATAGCTATACCGCTGCATAACTGTATGGAGGAAGAAGACTATGCGTATATAGTGGATGCCCTGAAAGGAATCAGGTAGATGTGCGGAATTGCAGGATATGTAAATCTTGATGGGAAACCGGCCTCACCGGTGGTAATAAGGAAAATGACCGACGCGATCGCCCACCGGGGACCTGACAGCGAAGGATTATACATTGACGGCAACACTGCTCTTGGACATCGCAGGCTTTCCATCATTGATCTGTCACCAGCAGGGCATCAGCCCATGCTTACGTCAGACGGCCGCTACATCATTATCTACAACGGAGAAATATATAATTTTCATGAAATCCGCCTGGAGTTAGAAAGCATGGGATGCCAGTTTCGTTCTCAAACCGATACGGAAGTGGTTCTCTACGCATATGCCCAATGGGGCTCCAAATGCCTGGAAAAATTTAATGGCATGTTTGCATTCGCGATCTGGGACCAACAAAAGCGCATCCTGTTTATGGCCAGGGACCGTTATGGCATTAAACCGCTATATTATTCATTTATGGGCAATACATTTCTTTTTAGTTCAGAACAAAAAGCATTCTTGCCTCATCCTGCAATGAAAAAGGAACTGGACCTGGAAGCGGTTTACGAGTATTTTACCTTCCAAAACATATTTACTGACCGTACCTTTTATAAAAATGTACGGTTATTGCCTGCGGGATGCTGGGCGGATATTGATTCCAACCAACCACAGAACACACTACAGGTCAACGAATACTGGGATTATCGATTTAAGGAACCAGAAAACAAAGGCGATGAGCGTGAATACATGGAAGAGCTGGACCGCTTGTTTGTGCAGGCAGTGAACCGCCAGCTTATAAGTGATGTGGAAATAGGCTCCTACCTGAGCGGCGGGATGGATTCTGGTTCGATAACTGCAATTGCAGCAAGGCAACTGCCCTACATAAAAACCTTTACCTGCGGTTTCGACCTGCGTTCCGCTTCTGGAATGGAACTGGGCTTCGATGAGCGGGAAAAGGCCGAATACATGTCCTACCTGTTCAAAACCGAGCATTACGAAATGGTGCTGAAAGCGGGGGACATGGAAAGGATCATGCCAAGGCTGGCCTGGCACCTGGAAGAACCCCGGGTAGGGCAGAGCTATCCAAACTATTATGCGGCTCAGTTGGCGTCCAAGTTCACAAAAGTAGTGCTGTCCGGAGCCGGTGGAGATGAGCTTTTTGGCGGTTATCCCTGGCGCTATTATCGGGCAGTCAATAATGACAATTTCGAAGATTATATAGACAAATATTATTCATTCTGGCAGCGACTTTTACCTAATAGAGCCTTAAGAGCGGTTTTTGAACCAGTGAAAAACGAAGTCAAGCATGTGTGGACCAGAGATATTTTCCGCGATGTATTCAAACACCGCCCGGAAGCGCTATATACTCCGGAGGATTATATTAACCACTCGTTATATTTCGAAGCCAAGACTTTTTTACATGGCTTGCTCGTAATTGAGGACAAGATCAGCATGGCCCACAGCCTGGAAACCAGGGTGCCGTTTCTGGATAACAACCTGGTTGATTTTGCCATGAAGCTGCCTGTCAAATTGAAGTTAAGAAACCTCAACGAAGTGATGAAGATGGATGAAAACGAACCCGGCGCCAAGACAAATAAATATTTCGAAAAGACCAGTGATGGTAAGCTGTTACTCCGTAAGATGATGGAACGGTATGTACCAGATGAAATAACCGGTGCGATCAAGCAGGGCTTTTCTGCACCGGACGCTTCATGGTTTAAGGGTGAAAGCATTGCGTATGTACAACGGATGCTTTTCAATCCGAAGTCAGCCATATATGATATTCTCGACTATTCAAGCATAATAGGCCACCTTGAAGAGCACATAAACGGAAGAGAGAATAAGCGTTTGCTTATCTGGTCGCTATTAAGCTTTAGCATTTGGATTTCGCAATATGATAGCGGGGTTTCATAGTATGGCTGGCGTGAGCGTTCTTGTTACCGGTGGCAGCGGTCTGGTCGGATCATATGTATCGGCCGAGCTCCATAAAATAGGGATCGATGTTACAGCAGTTGATAAAAACCAGTCTATATCAGCGGCAATGTGTAAATGGCATAATTGGATGATGGATTTACAGTCATCCGAATCGCTCAAGGTTATAAGATCGCTTCAGGAAACCGAATGTATTGTTCATTGTGCAGCGCTCTTACCCAATAATCTAGTCGATGAAGCGCTCGTGGCAAAAGCAAACCGGATACTCGACAAAGGTCTGATAAAGCTGTGTCGGGAAAGCGGTACTAAAATGATCTTCATATCAACAACCAGTGTTTACGATACTGAAACTGGTGCGATTGTTAATGAGAACACCCCCGTAAAACCGAAGGGGGCCTATGCTAGAGCTAAAGTCGAATCCGAAATGGAGCTATTGGATTCACTTTCAAATGCCGCTGTTTTAAGGATTTGTGCTCCTTATGGCGCAGGACAGAGATCAAAGACCGTTCTGCGCTTGTTTATAGGAAATGCGCTAACAAATGCCGATCTGTCCTATTACGGAAACGGAAATAGAACTCAAGATTTTACTTACGCCGGAGATATTGCCAGAGCCGTTGTGAACTGCATTAAAACTCCTAATGTTGCAGGCGTTTTTAATATCACGGGAGGAGCGCCGATCACCATGAAAGAACTGGCAGCGCTGGTGTTGAAGTGCGTACCAAATTCAACTAGCACTGTCATGAATTTGGATGTCGCTGATCCCCAGGAAAATTACAGAGCTCTCTTCAACATACAGAAAGCTAGCGATTTATTAGGCTGGGTGCCTGAAACCACACTTGAGGATGGAATAAGTGAATGGATTCAATGGATAAGGAATCACGAAAATTGCAGCAATTTCTGATATTCACGGAAACAAAATAGCCCTGGAGAAGTGTTTAGACTATATTGACCAGCTTCAATGTGATCTAATCGTTTGTATGGGGGATATTGTAGGTTATTATCCAGATGGCAAGGGCTGTTATGATTTGCTTAAAAATCGAAACATACGTTGTTTGCTGGGAAATCATGAAGGCATGATGCTGGGTTTAGAGGATTTTTCTGACAGTAAAGAAAAGGTTTATAAGATTCGAGAACAGGCGAAGCTATTTTGCCAAAATGAATTGGAAGACATCAGAAGTCGGTTGCCGTTTTATGAAATTTATCTGGATTCACTGAAGATGCTTTTTGTCCATGGTTCGCCTTGGAATCCGCTATCAGTATATGTTTATCCGGAAAGTACAATAGCAGGTTTGGATTCATAGGATTTTATTTTTTGCGGTCACACTCACCGTCCTTTTGTAAAGTACGAAAACAAATGTACTTGGATTAAAATTGGTTCGTGTAGTTTGCCTAGAGATAGCGGCCACAAAGCTTCAATTGCGGTACTTGATACCACAAGAAGATATGCTGAGATAATCAGGCTGGAATTGAGTTGTGAGCTCATATTCAACACATATCCGCATGTACACGAAGATGTTAAAAACCTTGTCAGGAGAAATGAGGTATACTTTAATGGAACGAGATGGGAATAACGGACAGCCAGTCGTTGTAATGGTTACAGGAATTGGCGGCGGGGGCCATGGAGAGCAGATATTAAAAGCTTTGAAATGCGCTTCTACCCGATATAAAATTGTTGGCGCTGATATGAACTCTCATAGTATAGGCCTTTACGAAGTAGACTATTCGTATCTGCTGCCAGGAGCTAATAACCCGGATTATATAGATGAGCTGCTAAAGATATGTAATAAACATAAAGTAAAAGCCGTTTTTCATGGCAGCGAACCAGAACTCAAAGTGTTAAGCCAAAACCGCGTACGGCTTGAGAATGAGGGCATATTCCTGCCAGTGAACCCTCAAGAAGTTATCGATTTATGCATGAACAAGCATGAAACATACCTATGGCTTCAAAACAACAGATTTCCGGTGCCACAAACGGTTCTCGTTGAGAGCCAGGGCGATTTAGAAGAAGTAGATTTCTGGCCGGTGGTACTAAAGCCGCATATTGGAGGGGGCGGTTCAAGTAACCTCTTCATAGCCCAGGATTCTGCAGAACTCCAATTGCTTGGAACGTACATGCTTTCCAACCAGGGACCCTTTATCGTTCAGGAGTATATAGGGACTGTCGATTCGGAATATACCGTGGGTGTTCTCATGGATATGGAAGGCGAATATCTGAATTCGATAGCCGTTAAGCGAATGATAATGAGCGGGCTGAGTAATAGAATCAAAGTTAAGAACCGGACTGAAAGCCGTCTTCTGGGGGATTACCTGGCAATCAGCAGCGGAGTATCTCAAGGCCAAATTGGTAAATTCCCGGAGATAACCATTCAATGTATGACTATAGCCAGGCGATTGGGTGTGCGCGGAGCAGTTAATATTCAGTGCAGGGTTCGTGATAACCAGGTATATGTTTTTGAAATTAATCCACGCTTTTCGGGAACCACTTCGCTGCGTGCGCTGGCAGGTTACAATGAGCCAGATATTTTAATACGTAAACACTTGCTGGGAGAAACAATCAATCCGGATTTTTCATACAAATGCGGATATATTTTTCGTGGTTTAAGGGAATTGTTTACAGAAGATGTCATCTAGAATTGTGAAGGCAAAAGGGAAAGAGCATGGCAACAAGCAGCTTGGATGCGCGGTTTATATGGAATGTAGGGGAGATGCCATTTTATCTAAAGTGCAATGATCAACCGAGCAATCTCCAATATGGTCTTCCGGATCATCTCCCGATCACATTGTTGCAGGATGCTGGTACCGGCTTGATATTCCAAAAGCCAGAACAGGCAACAATCAATGCTTTAGAAGAGTCCTACATGGTAGGTTCAGTAATAAGTGGAGCTATGGATGATCATGGCCCAGGGAAAAGCTATGCAGATAGCTTCATCGAATATCTTATAAATAATGTAGTTGTAGAACCGAAAGGAAAAAAAGTATTAGAAATTGGATGCGGAAACGGATATTTATTGAGCCGCTTGAAAGAAATGGGCGCAGATGTATTGGGAATTGAACCAGGTCCGCAGGGGCAAGATGGTATGAGGCGATTTAACCTGCCTATAATTCGTTGTTTTTTCCCTAATTCAGCCATAGTAGAGAAATTTGATTATGTCATAGGATACGCAGTTATGGAACATATAAATAATCCAGGACAATTTATTAACAATATTGAAAATGTATTGAAGGAAGATGGAAGAATCATACTGGCTGTCCCGGATTGTGAACCACATTTGATCAGTGGAGATATTTCGTGCCTGCTGCACGAACACTTTAATTATTTTACGTCAGCAACTTTAAGGAAGACCCTGCAGAAGCACGGCTTTAGCGGCTTTTGTAACCATTCCGATTATGGCGGCGTAATCTACGGCTGTTTTTCCAGACATGATTCTGCCATGGATTTCAGTCAACCGGAACTAATTGATTGCAGTTTGACCAGTTTCCAGAAGAAAAGCCTGTCAAATTCTAGAATAATTGCCGATCTAATAAAAAGCAGGCAAAATGAGAAGATATCGTTAGGAATATATGTCCCGGGCCGCATAGTAAACCTTCTTTACAAGATCAGGAACAGCGTAAATGTCGATATAATAAGATTTTTTGATGATGATCCGATGATTTATCACAAATATTATCCATGTTTTGCAAGTAAAGTTGAAAACTTTGGAGAATTGGACAGAGAACCGGTCGACTGCCTATTGATTGCCAGTCATGCATTCGGTGGTAAAATTGCCACTAAAGTAGAAAACAGCTGTATGAGTATAGAAATAATTGGTTGGGATAGGCTGTTTGCAGTTTAATAAGCATGCAAAAGGAAGGAATTGCTGTTTCAATGCGAATACTATATCTAGATGTCAACGCAACTATAAGCAATCCAACGCCGTCGTTGATTCTGGCTATGCTCTGTCAAATAGGCGAGTTGAATCTATTCGGCCCTGGTTATGTTGAACCATCAGTGTTACAAGCCGGTTTAACCAGATTTATTGAAAAGCATGGACCGTATGACTACGTTATTGCCAATGAGCATACGATCTTTTCCTCGTTAAAGGATAATGGAATGTATAACTATTACTTAATTCCTGATTTATATGACCAGTTCTATTCAAGTACCACTAACCTGGGGCCTTCTATTCCTTACTTGAAAACGATGCTTAGAGATTTTGTCGTTTATGATGGAGCGCCAAAACTTCTGTTTCTTATGGTCAGTGATTATTATACATACAACTCTGAACAGCTGGATATTTTGGAGCAATCATCGGCATATATTGTAGGATGGGGCAAACAGTTTGTTAAGTCAATTGATGACCTTCCTAATTTATCCAAAGAAACCTTTGGGAAAAACGCTACTGACAATTGGTTCAATTACGTAACAGCAATGGAATCCCGCATAATATCCATGCCAGCATTTGTAGGATATAACGAGTTTGACCGAACCCCGTTAAGCTGCAGAGAATTCGATTGGGTAGTTCCAGGAGTGGGATATTGGGCAAGAAAAGAGGCTCTGGAAATTATCAAAACGGCAGGTAAGGTAACTATCAAAAACAACTGGTGGCGGCTGTTTTACAGCGGTCTTTCGAAACTGGGATTCAAGCCCTATTCGTATGAATTTCTTCAAAAGGCGTATAATCAGCTCTATTGCCAGTCAATTAAGAGCTCAAGATTTGCTTTTGCATGCGGATCAGGTTTGGAATACCCGGTCAGGAAGTACTTTGAAATACCGGCTCTGGGATCATTATTAGTATGCCTGCCTTGTGCGGGTTGTGGTGAATTGGGATTGATAGATGGCGAGAATGCAATTATATGTCCTCCCGAACAAATGGCCGATGTAATAACGGATTTACATAACCGCAGTGATGAAGAGCTGCAAGTGATAGCCAGCCGCGGGAGGGATTTGATATGGAGCAGGCATTCCTTGAATCACAGGGCTATTCAGATTTCAGATTGCCTGGAGGCTGTTAAAAATGGGACTTACAGTGGTAATTATTGGGATTCAGGAGAGTTATATTTGCTTCAAAATTAAATCGTTCGTTAGTCAGGAAATCACTGTATGTTTGCATAAGAATGAATGTGAAAGATCAGGATTGATAATCTATATTACATGAGGATGGTGAAGACAGTTTTGTCATGGCATGAATTCCAAGACCAGCAGGTTGATCGATCGCTAAGTGACGTGGATAGCGCTTATAGACATGAATCGACGAGCCGCCGGCTTTGGGCGCTAGCGGATGAACTAATAACCGAAAAACACTTCCTGAACGTCGTGGCGAATTATCCTTGTGATGCCAAATTTCGCCTACTGGATATCGGCTGCGGGACAGGGAATCTTATATTTAAGCTGGCCAATCATTTTTCTAAAGCTGAATTCTATGGAGTTGACAGTAATGTGTTAAGCATTGAGCGGGCTAGCAGAAGGAAATCGGAACGCTGTTCTTTTGTAAATGGCGGATTTGAAATAAGTTTGGAACTGGGTATGTTCGATTTTATCGTATGTTCTGAAGTTTTTGAACATGTAGATGATTCCAATGGGCTATTGGATTACATTTACAGGGCTTTATATCCCGGTGGGCGGTTGTCCATATCCACGCCTAGCGGTTGGATGTATCGAACCCCTCGCTTGTACAACTTATTCAAATTTCTGTCCAATCCAAAAAGATTTTACCAATTGTATCTCCATCCTGAAAGGAATTGGGAGCTTGCCCTCCCTATTCATCCGGCGGTCAGTGCACGATGGTTTAAAAACTTTATTAAAAGGCATGGTTTCAGGCTAATAGGAAGGCAATCGGCATTGTGGCTATGGTACGAATTTGGTGTAATGATTAGAATTGCCAGAAAATTTGAACGGATATCCCCTGTGCGCTCTGCGCAGACATTCTATCATGCTGCCTGCTTCATGGATGCCATAATGAATTTAGTATCGTTGTTTCGAATATTCGAGAGCCGAATGATTTTTCTAGTCGAAAAAGAAACTCCTTCTGTATCCAATAGTTAAAGACAAAGGTAATAAGGGAAATTGCATGAATAAACCCTCTAAAAATAACAGTAGTAACGGTGACGCGATCAGGATCGCTAACTTCATGGATTCACCTTTGGTGAACTTGAATGCCAAGGGCAACTTGAACACAGCTCCACTTCAGTACAACCCACGCATGGTTGCGGATAAAGTGCTGCACTTTACGCCTTCTCCGGATGATACGCAGTTTAACGAGCAATTTGGGAAATATAATATCACAATAGTTCCGTTGTTTAGATCTGCCAAAAGGAGAATATGGGATTTCCCGACGGCACTGATGATAGCTTTTAAGGGAATTAGGACCGGCAGGGTAAATATTATTCGAGGCCGTCTGCCATATTTCGGCAGCCTGCTGGGATGCCTTTGCGGTATAGCCCTTGGAATACCCCGAATTATTTCTCTCGGTGGAGACAACCGCCTGCCACAACAGCTAGAAAACCGTTACTATTTTAACAGTCAACTGGTTTCCTTCGGTATGGAAAAACTGGTTCTTTTAATGGCCAACAAAATAATAGTACCCAACAATTACACGGCAGATTATGTCGGTCGGATTATAGGCTTCAAACGTGCTTTGCGAAAATGCGTGAAAATACCATGGATCCTTCATATTGACAAAGATTTTGAGGGCTATAGTCGTGATTTTCTGAACGATAGGTTTGGTTTGGACCGTCATCAGAAATTAATTTTAATTGTTGGCCACATCAATAAATACAAATATTCAAATGTTTTGTTTGATGTTGTTGAGAAAATGTCAACTTCATCGGAGCCTGACCTACAATTTGTCTTTTGCGGAGACGGGAATCTTCGAGGTGAAGGGGAAAAACGCTTTGGTAACAAACGTAATGTTTTTTTTATTGGATGGCAGGAGCATGAAATTGTCTTTTCGCTAATTCAGCAGGCGTGTATCGTGGTTATTCCCATGTCAGGATTTGTGCTGTTGGAGGCGGCTTGTCTTGGAAGGCCGGTTATTACTTCCAACATTGAATGGCACAGTGAACTAGTTAAAAGTGAATGGAATGGACTGCTTGTCGATCCGAGATCCGTCGATGAATGGATGTCAGCGCTTCAACAAATGGCAGAAAGGCCTGAACTACGCGATTTATGCGCAAATAACATTCGGGAATCCTTTGAACAAGAATATGAACCGTCCAGGCTTTTGGATATCGAAATCGATCTGTACCATAAAATATTGAAAAGAGGGTTTAAGACCAGGTGAAAGTAGCAGTAGTTATTGGTGCACGGCCGCAATTTATCAAAGCGTGTGCAGTATCAAAAGTGATATCAAACGACTACCCGGATGTCGAAGAGATAATCATCCATACAGGACAGCACTACGATTCCAATATGTCGGATATATTTTTTCGCGATCTTGGCATTCCGCAACCCAAATATAATCTGGGCATCAATCAAGGTAGACATGCTGAGCTTACTGGCCGTATCATGAACAAGCTGGAGCCAATACTTGAAAATGAATCACCTGATTGGGTTCTGGTTTATGGCGATACCGATTCCACCCTGGCAGCGGCTCTTACAGCCGCGAAACTTCATCAGAAGGTCGTTCATGTAGAAGCAGGCCTCCGCTCATTTAACAAATTCATGCCTGAAGAAATAAATCGAGTGGTGACTGACCACGTGGCAACACTAAATTTCTGCCCAACGGCGAATGCAACTATAAATCTTAAAAATGAGGGCCTTTCCAATATTATGAATGACGGCTTCTTGGTGCCGTTTGATGCAGACTGTCAGGACCTTACAGGCATCGCTAATATTAATACACCGCTGGTAATCAATGTTGGCGATGTTATGTACGATGTATTGCTTCTCTTCAGAGACATAGCGATTCAAAAAAGTACCGCGGTAGAAGAACATAAACTGAGTGATGTTAAGTATGCGATAGCAACCATTCATCGAGAGGAGAATACAGCTAATATTACGGCTTTGACATACCTGACAGATAAAATCGCGGCTCTCTCTGAAAATATTCCTGTAGTAATGCCAGTACACCCTCGAACAGAAAAGTTTCTGCGCCAACATAGCAAATGGAACAATCTTAAAGAAAGTCCGACCATAGTAATTGTTCCTCCACTTTCTTATCTAGATATGATAAGGTTCATGAGCTCCGCTTCGGTGGTCATAACCGATTCTGGAGGGCTCCAAAAGGAAGCGTTTTTCCTCGGCATACCGTGCCTTACTGTCAGAGCCGAAACCGAATGGATTGAAACCGTATCGTCCGGAAGGAACCTAATCGTGGGCAACAAGCCGGAAGACCTCTGGAACAGCTATAAAACAATAATAGCAGGTCATAATAGCCTTTCAGCAACACCCGCTTTTTTTGGTGATGGCCGTGCCGCTGATAGAATAGTTCAGATTTTGTATCAATCAAAATAAGTGATTAGCAGGTTTAACCAGTGAAAAGAAGAGTATTTATTGTTAAATTGAATCACAGTGTTGGTGATTATAATGGACGCTTATACAGGTTCAAGGGTGCATCCGGATGGACCGAATGGCCAATGGACGATGGCGCATTTTTGGCTGAAGCCGGAGCGTGGAATTTTTTGTGGCGATTGGGTTATTGCCCGGTTTATACGAGTATTGACAAGGTATTAGAAAATGCGGTTCAAAGAGACACGGTTTTTATATGCGCATCGGTTGGTTTATCCATAGATGATATTGAAACTTGCAGGGAGTTGGGGAAAAAAGGTTGTTATATTGTTTTGACCGGACCATCCGATGTTTTCGTGAAAGCTGCTGGATTTCCGGACGTTGTTGGTTCAGAAAGCTGCCCAAATCCCTATGCGGCTTTAGGATATGATATGTTCGGAGAAATGAAGCTGATTTGCCCTCCGAGGTGGAGCTATTTGACAATTCAAAAGCAGGATAGCAAGGAATTCCAAGCACTGGGTAGGATCTTTTGCATCGAAGGTAATCGATGCGATCCATCAGAAGCATCTATGAGACATTTGGATGCACCGGCGGTCATTATTAAGGACCGTTTTATCTACCTGAATGCGAATCCTTTTGCAGCCCTTCAGGCATGGCTTCAAGGTCAGGAGGACATTATACCTTGGTTGAACTGGCGCAGCCGGATGCACTGGCTAGACGAATGGGTAGCTGATGTCGCAGACTATATGTTCAGGTTAGGAGCGCTTCAGAAGGATGATGAACGTCCAGGATTTAAGAGTGGAGAAAGAATCGTTATTATCAGGCATGACCTGGATCACTCAATCGATACTGAGTACCTCGAGGAAGAGATTAGGCGAGGCATTCCTGCTGTCTATGCAGTTTTAGATGATAAAAACATGAGTTTCTGGCTATCCCGGTTGGGAAACCAGGAATTGGTTGAAATAGCATTCCATTATTCAACAGTGCATGAGGGTTGGCCGGCAAAAATGTTGAGATATGCCAGAAAGGTCTTAAACATGCCGCAACTTTTGCCCAGATCGGCTAGAAGCAAGATAGTCAGGAAGGGGCTCTACCGACAGATCATCCGAGCATATAAACTTGGAATTGGAATCAGGACGATTCATCGACACTGGTCATATATATTTTATCCGGAATATCTGGATGCTCTTAATTATGCCAGTTTGAAATGCGATTCACTGGTTGGGGCAAGCAGTTTTTTCCGTGGCCATGTTTATCGTTGGGGATTTGAAGGAATCGACAATTATAATGGAACTGCAGCCTACCACCCGGATAATCAATGTCCCTTTTGGATGCCTTTTAGACTGGCTCACGCTGGCTTGGGAGGACAGATGCTCGACACATGGGAAAGTAGTTCAGTATCAGAAATTGAACCCCTCATGTTCGAACAGCTGATTAAACACGGGATTCCATATCTGGAGCCGGGCATTTTTACGATTAACTATCATCCAGCCCACACCCGGCATAGCCCGTTAGCTCCTTCAGGCATGAGGGAGGCATATGAAAGAGTTTTAGATATTATTGATGAGGAAAAATGCACAGTAGCTACTTTGAATAAAGTATATTCGATGGCAAATCAGAAAGTCAGGAAAGATAATGTGGATTGATCAGACCCGTATATCAATACAATGCCCAGTCTGTAGGACCTCAGTAAATGATGGAATAACAGCAAATTTCGGGACATGTTCCTGTGGTCTGCCGTACACTGTCGGTGACGAGTTTGTTAAATGGGGCCAGAATATGCCGACGGATATATCTGCTGGAGCAAAAATTATTAAATACATCCGCTCGGGACTTGATCCCCTTTCAAATCCGTATTCACCGTTCGTTGTATGGACAAGGTGGCGCGCAGAAAGATTCTACCAGAGAACTCTCAAGGATGAAAATCTTGCAATGGAATGGGCTGATCATTATTTAGGTACGCTGGATATGCCTGAAAACGCAAGGGTGCTAGACCATGGTTGTGGTCGAGGAAGAAATATAGCTCTTCTAAGTCAACTCGGATATGAAACCTACGGGCAGGATATTTCTTACAATGAATGGTGGCACCATACCGGAGGAAGGTTTCAGGTTGTTCCGGTCGATGCTCCATATTTGCCCTGGGGAGATGAGTCTTTTGATCTCGTAATGGATTTCCAGGTAATTGGTCACTTCCCGAGGGAAGCGCTGCAAAACTATTTTGCACAAGCGTATCGCGTGCTGAAGCCCGGGGGATATTTGCTGATTCTAGAAGCCAATTCGGATGGTTACGGAACCAGTTTTACCAAACGCTACTATGGAAGAATGTATTCAGTACATGAAGTCGAGGAAATGCTGCACGAATCTGGCTTTACTTTGCAGGGACGCAGTTATGAAGGCTTTCGCGCTCCGCTTACTCCGCGCCTGGTAGATTTTATTCGTAAAAATTGCAGTCCCGGGCAGTTTGATATTAGCGATTATAATTCCTGGCTTTCTTTCAAGATACAAGAAAAAAAGAGGGCACTCTGGTTTTTACGAGCCTTTAAGAGTAGGTTGATTTAGTGACTAATATCATAAAGAGTACGTTCTGGCTTACTTTATCAAAGCTTATAATAGTCCCAGTTGCGATAGGTTCGCTCTCTTTGCTCGGCAGGATATTGGGGCCGGATGGAATGGGACAGTGGGCATTAATTATTGCGTCCGGAAGCTTCATGAGCATTATTTTCATTAACTGGCTACAGCCATATTATGTACGATATGGTTGCGAAGAATATCACCTATCGATGCACATTGACGAGACGTGGAATTCACGGTGGCCAATGTTATTGTTGAGTATAATAATCTGCGGCATTGTAACTTTTACAGATCCGGGCGGCATTTTTCACAGCTTTTTTGGTGTTCAGAAGGCAAACCTTATATGGACTTTTTTATATTTCATATACATCGTTATATTGCTGGAGGCTCAGGCTATTCATCAGATTGTTGATAGGCTGAATTCACTGGCAAAACTACAATTTTTAGTGGCTATCAGCGTCCTTATATTGTACTTGTGTTTCTATTCATACGTCCGATTAAAGGTTGTGCAAATAGAAGTACAATCAGTGCTTGCTGGATTTCTTATGGTCAATGTATTGATTTGGATTGTGGCAGCGATAGGAAAGGCTAAACAACTAAAGATACAATTGCGAGTTGGTAGATTATCATCAATACTGAAAATGCTGTCATATTCGTGGCCTTTGTTTTTAGGTTTTATAGTGGGCTATTTTTCCGATTGGGGCGATCAGGTTTTAATAAAGCTGTTCTATGACAATCGGCAGGTAGGAATATATCAAGCCGCATACAGTTTTTTTATACCTCTTTTAGGATTGTGTTCCCCATTGTCAATGTCAACCATGCCATCGCTTGTTGTTGCATCAAGTGAAGGCAAAGAACAAATAATTAACTATATGGAAACTACAGTACCCGGATTCTCACTGTTCTGGATTATTTTTATACTAATCCTTACCCCTTTCCTTCCGTCAGTGTTTGTTCTGGTTCTGGGTGATAGCTTCCGTGAGGCAGCCAACATTATCATGATATTGGCAGTTGCTCTGCCGGGTGCTGTAATATCCAATATGTGTGCTAACCTTTACTTTATTCAGGGCAGGACTGTAAGGAATACAGTTATAATGGCCGGAATGACTGCGATTAATGTCGGCTTTTCCTTGTTGCTTCTGCCTGAAATTGGCATAATTGGAGCCGCTATTGCAACTACAATTTCTTATGTTTCATGCCAGTCGTATTTTTTAATGGACCAGTCAAGATACTTAGGAGCGGATTCGAGCAGAACCTGGCTAATCTACGCCATCGCTCTGGGCATTGTCGTACTTCAGACCTGGGTTGGAGGCGACTGGGTATTCAATGGCTTCTCATCACTGATAGCTGTGTGCATTATATTGACTGCAGCTTATTACTGGGATATTGTCAATCGCGAAAGGTTGATTGAATTGAAAGGGATAATATGGAAATGATTTCGTTTAATTATGCTCGTTATCATGGAACTAAAATTGGGGGCTGTAAATAATGATACTTAAACAAAAAATTAGACGCTTTATAGAGTCACAGCCATTAATAAATATGATGTCAAGGGGTTTTATCGCTCTTTTCTTCGGTGTTGTGGGATGGCTAAAGGGGGCAAGGGGAGCCAGCGAACATTTGCGCTCCACTTTTAGTTTTTTGAGAAAGGAATCCTGCGTCAGAGGGTATCCTGTAAATGTTACTATCGAACCTTCAACATATTGCAATCTGAAATGCCCCATTTGTGAGACCGGTTGCGGCGAGCTGGAAAGACCCAGAGAAAATATGAGCATTGAGTCGTTCCGCCACATCATTGATCAAATTGCACCTTTTACTAACACGCTTATGTTTTATTTTATGGGTGAGCCATTTTTCAATAAGGATGCTTATACTATGATTTCTTATGCCAAGAGCAAAGGCATAGACTGGATTAACACGTGTACCAACGGAGATACTGTGGAGCCGAAAAAGCTAGTGGAATCCGGTATTAATGAAATCAGTTTTCAGATTGGCGGATTAACACAGTCTACCCATCAAATATACCGGGTAGGCAGCAACTTGGATACAATTGTGGCTAATATGCAAGAGACTTTGCGTTTGAGAAAGGAAAGAGGAGTATCAATCAAAGTGGTTTGCGGGTTTATTTTGATGAAGCATAATGAACATGAAGTTGCGGATTTCCTGAAATTGATGCGGGAATTGGGAGTTGATGAAGCGCAGATCATCGATCCCTGTTTACGAACGGCCGATCAGGCAATTATATATCTGCCTGAAGATAAAAATCACTGGATCTACGACATTGATGCTTTGAAACGGGGGGAGTTGGTTCATAAAAACAAGGCAAAGAAAGGATGTCCATGGATTTACTATTCGGTGGTTGTATGCGCTAATGGCGACGTAGTTCCGTGTTGCAGAGATGCACAGGGCCATTTTGTCATGGGCAATTTGTTAGAGCAGAGCTTTTCTGATATATGGAACGGCGTTAGATTCGTTGAGTTCAGAAAACGTATTATACAGGATCAAAAAAATGTCGAGATGTGCACGGTGTGTGATGGATATTATCCAGCACGTTTAATGTAGCTATTCTTGAGGAAGATCTTTTTAACAGAAGATGAGAAATGACTTATGTGCGGACTGACAGGTTTTTTAGAAATTAATATGGATCAGACTGATTCCAGCGGGCAAATAGTAGTCGATATGAATACTGCGATTAGCCACCGGGGACCGGATGATTCCGGATGCTGGATTAACAACGCGGCTGGCGTAGCTCTGGGGCAGCGCAGGTTGGCCATCATTGACCTTTCTGAGGAAGGTCATCAACCTATGATATCAGGTAGCGGCCGGCATATTCTGGTCTTTAACGGTGAGATTTATAATTACCGCCAGATCAGGTCTGACCTTGAGAGACAAGGGATAAGGTTCAGGGGATCTTCCGATACAGAAGTCCTGCTCGAGGCTGCTGAAAAGTGGGGTCTTAAAACCGCTCTTCAGAAATCAGTGGGAATGTTTGCCCTGGCAATGTGGGACAGTGAAAGCGAAACGCTGTATTTAGCCAGAGACCGTCTTGGCGAGAAACCTTTGTATTATGGTGTCTTCAATAAGACGTTCATATTCGGTTCGGAAATAAAGGCACTAATTGCTCATCCTGCCAGTAAAAGAAGGCTGGACCGACGGGCTTTATCGCTATACTTCCGGTATGCATACATACCCGCGCCTTTTTCAATCTTCGAGGGCATACGCAAACTTCAACCGGGAAGAATCCTTGAAGTGCAAATCAAGAATACTTCTTTCGAAATGAAAGAAGATATTTACTGGTCTTCCCTGGAGGCTGTTTCCAATGCACTGGCTTCTCCTTTCGCAGGCTCGGAACAGGAGGCCTTGGAGCAGTTGGATCATGTTTTATCCGATGCTGTACGGCTCCAAATGGTTGCCGATGTGCCTCTAGGGGCTTTTTTGTCTGGCGGCATTGATTCCTCTGCAATAGTAGCTCTGATGCAGAAGCAAAGCTCCAGACCGGTTAGAACATTCAGCATAGGTTTTCACGAGGATGCTTATAATGAAGCCGAGCACTCCAGGCGTGTTGCCACTCATCTCGGAACCGATCATACCGAATTGTATGTGACGCCGGAAGAGGCAATGGCTGTAATACCAAGGATTCCCTGCCTTTATGATGAGCCGTTCGCAGATTCCTCTCAAATACCAACTTTTCTGGTAGCCGAAATGACACGTCGCCACGTAACCGTAAGTCTGTCAGGAGATGCCGGAGACGAGCTCTTCGGAGGCTATAACCGTTATGCCTGGGCTGAAAACGTATGGAAATCCATCAGACGGGTTCCGCATTTCGCAAGATACTCCGGGGCTGCCCTGCTTGCATCGGTTTCACCGGGGACCTGGGAAGGCTTTTACCATGCAGTCTCCCCGGTTTTACCGTTACGGTTTAGGGTGAACCTGCCGGGAGATAAGGTTCATAAGCTGGCCGGATTGCTGGCAGCTAACGGACCTGAAGAATTGTACAAGCGATTGGTTTCAGTGAATCAGGATTCGGAGAGGTTTATGGTCAGTTCAGGTTCGGGCGAAGAGAATAACGGCCTCAATCCGGTTTTGCCCGAGGTCGGGTTCACCGAGAGGATGATGTATGCTGACTTGATAGGCTATTTGCCCGATGATATACTTTGTAAGGTAGATCGTGCATGCATGGGAGTAAGCCTGGAATCGCGGGTTCCGTTTCTCGATCACCGGGTGCTGGACCTGGCCTGGAGACTGCCACTGGATATGAAGATCAGGAATGGGCAGGGAAAGTGGCTGCTTCGTCAGCTTCTCTACAAATATGTGCCGGAAAAGATGTTAGAACGCCCTAAAATGGGATTTGGTGTTCCTATTGACGCATGGCTGCGCGGGCCGCTTCAGGTATGGGCCGAAGATCTGCTCAGTCCCTCCCGTATAAGCAGGGAGGGCATACTTGAGCCGGAACCGGTCCAGCGTTTGTGGAGGGAACATCTGTCGGGGAAACGCAACTGGCAGCACCAGTTGTGGACGATACTAATGTTTCAGTCCTGGAGGGAGTACTGGGATGTATCGGCCTGAAGTAGATTCAATGATAGAATTAGGACAGGGGTTTTGGATTTGAAGTATTTAGTGACCGGAGCCGCCGGGTTCATAGGTTTTCATATGAGCAACGCCCTTCTGGAGCGCGGTGACGAAGTGATTGGAATCGATAACCTCAATGAATATTATGATCCCATTTTGAAAAAAGCCCGTTTGCTTCAGCTATCAGTTCATGAAAAGTTTCGGTTTTTTAAGATTGATCTGATTGACTATCAGGCCCTTGAAACACTATTTGCCACTGAAAAATTTGACTCCGTTTGCCACCTGGCAGCCCAGGCCGGTGTTCGCTATTCGATTAGCAATCCTTTTGTATATCAGAAGTCCAACGTGGAGGGTTTTCTGAACATCCTGGAGCTGTGCCGCTGTCACCAGCCTGAAAATCTGGTCTACGCTTCGTCATCGTCAGTATATGGAGGCAATGAGAAAATGCCGTTCAGTGTTCAAGATCGCACCGATCGGCCTATATCGCTTTACGCTGCGACCAAGAAGACTAATGAACTGATGGCTTATACATATCATCATCTATATGGCATGAAATGCACAGGTTTAAGATTTTTCTCTGTTTATGGACCCTGGGGAAGGCCGGATATGGCCCTTTATACATTTTCCGAAGCCATTTTGGGCGGAAGAGAGATAGAGTTGTATAATTACGGGAAAATGAAGCGCGACTTCACTTATGTGGACGACATAGTTGGCGGGATTATTGCCGCTTTGGACATTGGATTTGAATATGAAGTGCTGAACCTGGGCAATTCACATATGGTGGAACTGGGTTATTTTGTAGAATGTATTGAAAAAGAGCTGGGTCTAAGTGCCCGCAAGGCTTTTATGTCTTTGCAGCCCGGGGATGTTCCCGCCACCTGCGCCGACATTGAGTATTCCAGGGAAAAGTTGGGCTTTCAACCACGAGTTTCCATTGAAGAAGGTGTCAGCCGCTTTATTGCATGGTTCAAGCGATACAAAGCGGGGGATTTCGATGGGGTTCTCCCATAGTATAAGGAGCCTGCATGTCAAGAGCGGCGAAAAAAGTTATACATGTATCTGCCATAGGACTAACTGCCAGTGCTTTGCTGTTGCCGCAGTGCCTGCATCTGCAACATTCAGGCTATCAAGTTGGTTTTGTTTTCACCCCCGAGCCCGGCAGAAGAGATGAACTTGAAAAAATGGGTTTTATAGTTCATGAACAGTCGATTTCCCGCCGCATAACCCCTGCCGATCTGCTGTCTATTCTTCGGTTGGCTGTTTATTTCCGCAGGGAAAAGCCCGCCATAGTCCACACCCACACATCCAAGGGCGGTGCTGTAGGGAGATTAGCCGCATGGCTGGCGGGAGTGCCGGTAATAATACACACGATACATGGTTTTCCTTTTATAGAAGGGCAAACCTGGCTCAAATACCATGTTTATCTGTGGATAGAAAAAGCCCTGGCCCTGATAACTGATTATTTCCTCTCGCAGAGCCGCGAAGATGTGGACACAGCCAGCAGATATCGCATCAAAGCCCGCCACGGCTATCCTGTTCATATAAGCAATGGAGTCGATGTTAAACGATTTGCTCCAGGTTTAGTTAACCAAGACACTATGAGTCAGATTCGCGAGTCACTGCAATTGGGGAAGGAGCCCATAATAACCATGGTTGCCCGTCTGGTGTTCGAGAAAGGGTATGTGGAAATGGTGGAAGCCCTGTCAGAAATCAAAGATATTAACTGGACAGCTCTTTTTGCAGGTCCTGACGAAGAAGCTGGCATAGAAATCCGCAGGATGCTGGAATTATATGGTATAAAGAATCGGGTTAGACTTCTGGGTTTCCGAAACGATGTAGATAGCTTACTGGCAATTACTGATGTTTTTGTGCTGCCGTCTTATCGCGAAGGATTGCCAAGAACTCTGATTGAAGCCCAGGCTATGGGGGTTGCATCCGTAACTACTAATATAAGAGGTTGCAGGGAGGTCGTCAGGGATGGGGCAAGCGGCTGCCTGGTGGAGCCACGCGATGCTTCAGGATTGGCCCGGGCTTTACGTCGGCTTTTAACAGACCGGGAATTGCGAAATAATATGGGAATTGAAGCCCGAAAAATAGCAGAAAATGAATTTGATGAGGAAATGGTTTTTGGGCGAATTATTGGCATATATGACAAAGCTCTGGGAATAGCAGGTGAGACTGAATGAACAAATTGAGCCGTTGGATAAAAAGACTGATAGATATCATTTGTTCAGGGTTACTGCTGTTGCTGCTCTCTCCGCTGTTTATGTTAATCTCCATCGCAGTCTGGTTTAAGCTTGGCAGCCCCGTAATTTTCAGGCAATCCCGGCCAGGCCTTAAAGGCCGGGTTTTCGATATGTATAAGTTCCGCACCATGAGCGACAGCACCGATGGAAATGGTAATTTACTGCCGGACTCGGAACGTTTGCTCTCCTTCGGGATTGGTTTACGCAGAAGCAGCCTGGATGAATTGCCGGAGTTAATTAATGTATTGATTGGCGATATGAGCATGGTGGGCCCCAGGCCCCTTCTCACCTCTTACATGGAGCTATATAATGATGAACAGTCACGACGTCACGAAGTACGGCCGGGAATTACCGGCTGGGCCCAGATTAACGGCCGCAACACGATTTCCTGGGAAGAAAAATTCGAACTTGATGTATGGTATATTGATAACTGGAGCCTCCAGCTGGACTTAAAAATACTTGTGCAGACTCTTTGGAAAGTTATAAGTCGTGAAGGAATAAGTGCAGAGGGAGAGGCTACCATGACGTTGTTCAAGGGCAGTGGCCCCAGGTGAAGCTATTAAATGCAAGGCCGGTAGAACAATGAGCGGAATCAACATAACAGCGAAAACCGATTCGCCAGGTATTTACATCTATGGCGCAGGAGGGCATGCCAAAGTTGTGTCTGCCCTGGTGTCAGCCTGCGGTCATGAAGTAAGAGCCTTTCTAGATGACCGGGCACATGGAGCAAAAGCCATGTTAATGGGCCGGCCCATGCTAGAGCCGGCTGCACTAATCGGTGACGGGAACGATCTTCATGCCATTATTGCGATTGGTGACAATTCGGTGCGTCAGAAAAAGGCGGAGATGTGGTCCGGTCAATTGAAGTGGGAAAGCCTCATCCACCCGTTCACCTGGATTCACCCAACAGTGAAGATTGCTGAAGGCACGGTTGTTTTCGCCGGTGCGGTGGTGCAACCTGACACCGAAGTCGGGTGCCATGTTATTATTAATACCCGGGCGGCTATCGATCATGACTGCAGGATTGGCGACTTTGTTCATATAGCGCCTGGAACCAGCCTGGCTGGCAATGTGCTGGTCGGGGAAGGCAGCCTTCTCGGTATTGGGGCTTCGGTTATTCCGGGGGTTAAAGTGGGAAAACATTGCATTATTGGGGCCGGAGCAGCTGTAGTCAGGGATATTCCCGATTATTCGGTGGCGGTTGGCGTTCCGGCGAGGGTGATAAAAAAGTTAAAATGAAAAGCGAAATATGAAGAGTGAAGAGGAACACGGATACAACGAATTGCAAAAGATATTAACGACTAAAAGATAATAGGCTAATGGCTGGGTAAAGTTCGAGAGAAAAGAGTCAGGTTAGTACTTGTATTGCGATACCAGGCAAGACAAGAAGTCAGGGGAAGGGAAAATATTTCGATGTCTAACGAACGCATTTATTTATCGCCGCCGCATATGAGCGGCGAGGAAATTAAACTGATAGAAGAGGTTTTCAAAAGCAACTGGATTGCCCCTCTAGGGCCCATGGTGGACCGCTTTGAAGATGACATGGTTGCTTTTACTGGAACAGGCGCCGCGCTGGCAACCAGCTCCGCCACTGCCGCGATACATCTTGCCCTGGTTTTATGTGGAGTGAAAGCGGGCGACACTGTACTATGCTCGTCATTTACTTTCATCGGCAGCGCCAACCCTGTCTTATACCTCGGTGCAGAACCGGTTTTCATTGATTCGGAACCTGAAACCTGGAATATGTCTCCGGATGCATTGGAAAAGGCTATGGTCAGTTATTCAGAGAAGGGGCGCCTGCCCAGGGCGGTAATTGTGGTCAACCTCTACGGTCAAAGCGCTGACTACGGAAGAATCAATGAAATTTGCCGCCGCTACGGAGTGCCGGTGATAGAAGACGCAGCTGAGTCTCTGGGCGCGGAGTATCAAGGGAAACCGAGCGGAACCCTGGGTGATTATGGAATATTTTCATTCAATGGCAACAAGATAATAACGACATCCGGAGGCGGAATGCTCATTGCCGGGGACCCGGAAGCAGTGAAGAAGGCCCGCTATTATGCAACCCAGTCACGGGAACCGGTTCCCTGGTATGAACATACCGAGGTGGGTTACAACTATCGGATGAGCAACATTCTGGCAGCGGTAGGCTGCGCCCAGTTGCAATGCCTGGGCAGCCGCCTGGCAAGCAAGAGAAGGATAGCGGAATACTACAAAGCGCGGTTGGGAGATGTGGCTGGAGTTGCTTTTATACCTGAAGCATCTGTGGGAATAAGCAATCACTGGCTTACTGTCATCACTGTAGACACAAGCATATCAGTGAAAAATGCCCTGGAAATCATATCCTATATGGAAAAGCAAAATATTGAGGCCCGGCCGGTGTGGAAACCCATGCATTTGCAACCGGTGTTTAAAGACTGTCAGTATTTCGGTCATTACGAAAATGTGAGCTGTTGTGATGACTTGTTTTACAGGGGAATTTGTCTGCCATCGGGGTCTTCTTTATCTGAACAGCAGTTAGATCGTGTCTGTGATACCTTGCTCACCTGTTTGGAGCTGTAGTTGTTAACTGGCGCGTGCAATTTTTTTGCCTGTATGTCGTTCAGGGGGAGATGCTGCTGTTTGCTCCTTAACAGGTTGGTAATCGTTAAGCAAGCCGAAGCCCATTCCCAGCAGAGCAAAAAATATGGTTCCAGTGCCAATCACCAGATCATTTACCAGGCCCTGGACACAAAATGCGATTACAAAGCACATGACAGCTGCTGGCCAGGCGGGTATGGTGCCATCAGTTTTAACAGATGTATAAATGAGGCGAACAGTAAACCACAAGTATGCTGAAATCAGCCAGATCAGGCATAACAGAGCGGGTATTCCTGCTCCATAAGCTATTTGAAGATACATATTATGCGGTTTGGTCAGATACTGTTCAGCTCCGAACTGTTTTACCGTTTCACGGCTGGTTACTGGATAATAGTAAACTAGGGTATCCATCCCATATCCAAGCAGTGGTTTGGCCTTGATCAGTTTCCAGGTTTCTTGTGCAATTAATAGCCGGAAAGAATCAAGCCGGTCGGTGCTTGTCCTGTCTAAATTAAATTTGTCATCTGGCGTAGTGGTTTCTCTAACCGTTAGTGGCTGTTCTTCTTCACTTGGAGATGAGCTCATGACCGTGAAAGCTTTTTGAAACCATCCGGTTGTGTTGCTATAAACGCTTTCATTATGCAAATTAAATACATATCCCCCCAGAAGGATGACGAGTATTGCAGCTGAAAGAGCAATGTACGAAAATACCGGCCGCTCCCGGTAAATGGCTAACAGGCTGGCAATAATGATAATTCCGGCAATAAATGCTACGAAACCGCTAGTGGACAACTGAGTAAATACAATGAACGCTGAAAGACAGCCGCTTACGCAACAGATTATTACGGACTTGCGTTCGTTTAATGTTGCTGCTAAACAAAGAAACATAGCGGCTATAGCGCCAAAGAGACCGCTGGTATAGTTGGGATTATTCAAAGTCGAAACCAGTGAGCCATTAAAGGAAGTATTTGCTGCATCCGCACCCAGTATAAGATCGCGGAATCCAGGTATTGTGTGCCACTGAATTCCGTAAAAGGTTCCGGTACATATTGTTAGCTGGAGCACTATTAGGGTAGCAAAACCAATGACGATATATTTAAAGCGGTTAGGATGAGGATAAAGGTTAAGAATTAGCCAGCAAAACAGCAGCATCACAATAATTCTAACAGAACCCATGAAGATATCCACTACACCTTGTAATGCAATATAGGGATATTCACTGAATATTGTTGATATTACCAACAGGCTGGCAAGTACTGCGAGTGGTACGTTGGCTGGTGATTTTTTAACCGCGTATCCATTCTTCACCATATTGATAAGCAGCATTATGGTTACTATACCGGTACCCAGGAGCAGGAAAATCCATTTATAAACAAAAAAGACATCACCGTATTGCCCGGTGTACTCCATAGCCGGTATAAATTGGGGACTGGTAAACTTCATAATATAGGTATGAACAGCCAGGCAGACAAGAATTATGGTACTCATCACTGTTAGCCAACCAACTCGCCCGATATTCGAAGAGGCATTGTCCAGCTGATCTTGTTTTTTCCCTTTAGGTTTTGATTCAACAGCCACAATGATTTCCTCCTACGGTAGTTCCCGGGCTGATATATAAAGCGTATCTATTTGTGTGTTTTGGGTATCAGATTGGGCTATTTGACGTGCATGTTCCAGATATAATAAGGCTGATTCCTTGTCTTTTATTTTAACGAAAATTGATGCACGAATAATTAGATAGTCTGGATTTGATAGAAAATTTGGCCTAATATCTTCTGCTTTTTGCATGTTTATGTTCGCCTGTTCCCATTGACCGGCAGAGAACTGTACATGGCCCAACGAATATATATATAGCCATGATTTTTGGAAATAAGGGGAAACATGCTGCATCAATTCAAGAGCTCTGGGGAAATCATTTTTTTGTGCAGCGTCCATGGCTGAATAGTAAAATACGCGGTCTTGCTGAAAAAGTGCCTCCTGTTCACCGGCAATCTTGTAGGAGTATATAAGCGATAGACCGAGAAGTACCAAAAAGCCTAACGTAACCCAGTTTCGCCGTGCAGCTATTTCATTAGAATTTTTCATATTTTTCTCCGCGAGAGCATCGTAAAATATTCGGATCAAACGAATATGTCTCTTCTTGGCAAATGTTATGGAATCAAGTATGATAACCCGAGTGGATTATACCATAAAAATTCTGCAAGGGGAGTTGTTTGCATGAAAAACCTGATGATCTTGTCAGGAGCAATAATGACTTTAATTATATTAATTGCTTCGGGCTGTAATTCAGACCAGGTTAAATTAGATGATCTTGAAAACATGAAAGCCAGGAATGAAGCTCTAACTAATTACTCGTGCAGTTTTCAACGACAGGTTGGCGGTGATATAGTGAAGGGCAAACTGTACTATAAGGAAGGCAATATTCGCTTTGAAGTTTTTGGCAAGAATGATGAAATTCAGACGGTAGAGATTGTGAATTTGACAGATAATTATACTTATCTATACGATCCGGTACAAAAAATTGGCGAAAGTCAGAATCATGCACTGTTTTCGCAGGATGTTCCCCTGCCGCAGGAAGTAATGCAAAACTTGACGGGCGACAATACTCAAATCGAGGGGCAGGAGCAGATTGACCATATTACTTGTTCTCTATTCAGAGTTTCGGGCATGCAATTACCAGGTTCTAAATTCAGCGGCAAGATATGGATTCTGGCCGATAAGGGTTTTCCGATGGCCCTGGAGGGAAATCGCAAAGGCAATGATAAACTTTTCCGGTATGAATATAGAAACCTCGACGTAAATGCTGTATCCGACTCTCTTCTTGAACCTCCAGCCGATATCAATTTTGTCCCGGCGCCATAGAAATATATGAAATCGGGAACCTGGTTATGGTATTTGGCGTCATACACAATAACCATTGTAAAGATGGCGGCACTTTTTATGTGCTGCTGATTATCTGTAATAAGGAGCTGCTGGGAAGGGGTGTTGCGCAAGTTTAGTTAGATTCATGATCACCTGTATCGATTACATCAAAATCAACAAGGAGGAAAAACATGATTAGAAACCACAAAGCAGTTTCAATAATGATGGCCCTGGTTTTCTGTCTGTCAATGCTGGCCCCGATTTTCGTGGCCCCTCAGGCAGCAGACGCTATGGCAACCGGTTCAGCGACTACCGTTCCCACCGTTCTGTCAAATGGAACAGAACAAACTCTCGGTACTGTTACTTTACAGGATGCTGGTACCGCATTGAAAAACGCTCAGATCCAGGTTATTTTACCAAGTGGTGTGGAATATGCTAATACACCAACAGTCGCCAGTAGCGCAAGCTATCTTAATATACCAGCTTATATTGGTGGCAAAGAAAACATTTTAACTGCAATGACAGTCACAATTAATAGCGCATCAACTAGCAAACTACTGGTATTGGACGTAGCCGGTTATGCATATGATGATGTGAATCAAGTGGCAGGATTCTCACTGCTGTTCAATGCTGCTGGCGCTTCTAAGTGCACAGTCTCTGCTTCAGGAGACATTCTTTTAGGCTTCACTAGCAACAACTCTTCTGTTCCGGTAGGCATGACCGTGCTGTGCGCAAAAGTTGGCAATGCTGGCACTATCAATACCGTGCTGGACAAACTGAATGTTGCTTCTGGCAATGATCAGGTGCTCGGCGGTTTGGAAGTTATGGAAAACGTAGCCGGCGCCATGGCATCGGGTGCAACTTTTGAATTAATTTTCCCTGAAGGCGTGACCTTTGTCGATTGTGATATCACATCTTCAGCTCCGTTCCAGGGTGTTTCTCATAGTGCAGCAACCGAAGACTCATCTGGTAACAGCAAAGTGATCTTCACAGTTAACCAATATAATGCAACGACATCAGCTGGATTCATTATGATCAGCAATATTCTTGTGGACATTGCTGATGATGTAGCAAATGGCGACGTTGTTGTACAGTTGAGATCTACTGGCACCGCTGCCAGTGTAACCGATGGCGATTACACCATTGGCGTAAAAGGTGACTACACTATCGCGGTCAGCGCCAGTGAAGCACCGGTTATCAATAATGGTCTGTATGATGTGAAGTGTGCCAGCATTTTCCTGAAGGAAACCATTGGCGGTTCACTCATTGAAGACCGTTCCATTTCCTTCGAATTACCTGAAAACGCCAGATGGGTTGACATTCCCACTATTACTGTCAAGTCAGGTGGCATAACCATTACCCGTCCTAATGATACCGTAGCGAAGACAAACGATCGTAAAATAACTTATACTGTTACCACAGGAAGCACAAGTGCCACAGAAATCGAATTTAAGAATGGCACGATTGCTCTTGAAGCTGATGGCGCAGTAGGCGATGTGGTTGTAACCGTATCCGGAACTGCCACTGCCGAAGGCACTGCTATTATCGCCAAGGCCCAGGCTCCGGTTACCGCAACTGTTGATCCGTTGAATGATATCATCATCGGTCTGCAGAACCAGGCAGCTTCTAACCTGGTAATCACCGAAGCTAACGCTGGAGCTATCAAGGCTTCCATCAGCAGCAACACTGCTTATCTCGAACTGCAGCTGCCTGACGGCGTAAAATGGGCTGCTAAACCTACTGTGGAAGTTACTACCGGCAACCTGAAACTGGACACCCAGAATGTTTACAAGTCCGGTTCAATCGTTACTATTCCAGTTAAGACTTCCAGTACCACTGCATCAGTTATTACTATTTCAGGCATATCCCTGACTTCTGACCGCACTGTACCTGAAGGTCCGTTAGAAATTGACATCACTGGTACGGGTCTTGACAGAACCTCCTTCTTCCTCAATGAAGCTGGAGACAGAGATACCGACGAAATGAACCGTACAGCTGCATTCTGTGATATTGCCAACTGTGTAACTCCTGCTCCGACCGAAACTGTTGCTGAATACAGCGGAAGCTTCACTCTCGGCTCCACCATTTACTATGTAAATGGCATGGCCAAGATAATGGACGTTGCCGTATTTGCACAGGACGGCCGTGTATTTGTACCGCAGAGATTCCTGGGCATCGCTCTCGGCATTCCGAACGATGAAACCCATATCCTTTGGGATGACGCCACCCAGACCGCTACCTTCGTAAATGCTGCCGGCAAAGAAGCCAAATGCAGCGTAGGCAGCAAAGTTCTGACCTTTGACGGCGTTGAAACTCAGATGGATGTTGAACCTATCGTATCCGATGGCCGCATCTTCCTGCCCGCTCGCTTCCTGACCGAAGCCATGGGCGGCAGCGTAGGCTGGGATCAAGTTACCGGAACCGCTCTGGTTAACATCGCCATCTAGTTAAAGTTTTTAAGAGGGGCCTGGCGCATGCGCCAGGCCCCTTTCTTATATATATATAGAATATTGTTAGCTGGTTTGACTGGCACATTCATACATATTATCCTTACCATAATGAGAAATAATTATGCAGTATTCTATAGCTAATGATTCGTTATTATATGTGAGAAAGGATGGAGATTATGTTGAGTAAAAGGGTCAAGAAACACCTCGCGTTTATCATGATTGCTGGTTTAAGCTTTCTGATTTCAATGTGCTGCTTTGCTCCGCCGGTTCAGGCTATGGCCACAGGGAGTGCAATTACTCTGCCGTATTGTATTCTCGGATTGGATCGTGAGTTGGGCACGGTACGTCTCTATGATTCCGACGTAGGAATTGTTACCGGGACCCAGATTACGGTTACTCTGCCGGACGGAGTGCAGTTTTCGAACGATCCGGGGACTTTTTTAATAAGCGATGTTGTTGAGATTCCCGCGTATTATTTAAGCTCAAACAATACTATTAAGACAGTAGAATACAATGCAGACTATTCATCTGCGAAAAGGCTTACCGTGACAGTGACGGAGATAGGAGCTGGAGATGGCTCCATTTTGGATTTTAAGTTCCATGGTAATACCGCAGTGGATATCAACAATCCTTCGGATGTATATGTTACATTCCGTTCCAATGATTTTTCTGTATCGACGAGTCCTGTTCTATGCGCCGTCAGCACCGGGGCCGGAACCAGCCTTACTGCCACTGGGAAACCCGGGGTTGAAGCAGGTCCAAAGCGGTCATTGGCTTCGGTTCAGATAAGTGAAAACTCTGCCGGGGCTATAAAAGCCGGAACCAGTTTTGCAATGAAGCTGCCTCAAGGGATGAAATGGGCTTATAAGCCTGAGGTTGCATCTACCGGGGCGATCTCATCGATTGTAGTCGGGGATATAACGACTGACAGCAAAGGACTTTCAACCATTTCGGTCAGGGTTGGTTCCAATAGTGTGTTTAGCGGTTTGTCCTCCATACTCATTAGTAATATAACCGTTGATATTCAGCCCGAAGCCAGCGACGGGAATATTATGCTGACAATAGATGGGGATGACCAGGGAGTGAGCGATGATGAGGCCGTTATTGGAGAGAAAATTCCTGCCGCGATATCAGACGTTAACCCTCCAATAGAAAATGAGAATCCGGAATTGGTGGTGGACAATATAAGTATCTTTACGGTTGGTTCAAAAATAATGACGATAAATGGGATCTCCACTACAGTGAATATTGCCCCGACAATCCAAAATGGCCGTTTGCTGGTCCCTTTGCGTTATTTGGGCCTGGCACTCGGAATACCAAACGATAGTGAACATGTGGCATGGGATGCTGAAAATAGTGTTGCTATACTCACTATGCGGGATGGCCGTCGTGCCAGGTGCACAGTGGGGAGCCCACTGTTGACATTTAATGGGGATGAAATTGCAATGGATGTTGAACCACTGATCATGGAAGGCAGTATTCTGGTGCCCGTACGCTTTTTAACCGAAGCAATGGGAGGATCTGCAACCTGGAATGCAGAAGCACAATCATGCGAACTGCAAATAGAATATTAAAGTTTAATAAATTCAGCGGAAATGGGCCTTTTGATGTACGTGTGATCTTGACTAATATGCTTTGAGAGTTATAATTGACTCATCAGTCGGAAAGAAAGTGGGGAACAGTAATGATTTTGAGGAGATCTCGTTTAATTATAGCAGTTTGTATGAGCCTGCTTTTTGTCGTTACGACAAGTACGCTGGCCCTGGGCACGTCCAAGGTGCCTGCCACTCCGGAGATCTCGCTGGAAAAGGCCATAAGCCTGGCTCTATCCAATGATGAGGCATATAAAAGCGCTCAATTAAATGTTATTAAGACCTCTGAACAGTCAGATTATGCGGCATATACTCTTAGCGGATATACGTATACCGCCCCGCTTGGAGTTGGCACAACATCTGAAGCGCAGGTTTATTCGGCCTTATCAAGTGAACTGACCTACCAGATGAGCAAAAAAACCCTGCAGAGCAATGAAGACCGGGTTTCGAACAGTATTTCATCCAAGTATGGAGCAGTACTGGTTGCCCGGGCAAAATTAACCAAAGCTAAATCTGATGCCACGGTGGCAGAACGTGATTATAGAATCGCCCAGGTCAAATATCGGGTTGGGATGATCAGCTCGCTGGCGTATGAAGCAGCCCAAAAAACCTATGACTCCAGCACGAATACTCTTGATACTGCCAAACAGGTGGCAGATGGAGCTTATGCAGCTTTCAATCCACTGGTTGGCCTGTGGGCAGAAGATCGGCCGGTTCTAACAGATGGTACCACTTTCGAAAATCTTTATGTTGCTGACCTCGAATCGGAAGTCAACCGTGTGGTTGAAACCGCTCCCAATATTTGGTTGGCAGAACAGACCGCAACTTTGAAAGACTACCAAATGAATGTGTTGGTATACACCGGATCTTATGAACCGTATTTGGCCCGGCAGGCCGAAGTGGATCAGGCTAAACTGGATGCCACTGCTGCCAAGAAACAATACGCGAATAGTACGCGCAATGTATATTATTCGATTAGACAGATCGAAAACCAGTACGCCAGCCTTCAGGACGCAGCGGTTCAAGCAGATATTGCGGTCAGAACACAGCAGGCGATGTTTGATGCGGGCATGAGCACCCGTTTGGATCTGGATAAGGCTACAAATACCCTGGATTCATATAACGCACAGCTGGTCGAGTTGAAATGGTCCCACAATAATCTGGTTAATACCTTCAAGAAACCCTGGGCGGCCTCTTCTTCTTCGTAACGGGAGCCGCGATATTGAAATAAATATACAACAGGCTGCGATACAGTAATTCGCAGCCTGTTTGCGTAATGAATATTGATTCTGGCTTATATTCATTACGCATTTATAAATGGCTTAATTGGTCTCCTTGCCTATGAAATTATCCTACCTGGCACTGGCTGCCAGCAGCGTGTAGTAGTCTGAAGTCACTATTGTGGCCTGGTTGCTGACGGCAACATAATAAATGCCTGGTTGGAGTCGGAGCGAAACACTCTCTACGCCCTGAGCATCTTTAGCGCTGGTGGCCAGGGGTGTAGTCGACATTTCGTTATATAATTTGAATACCGGCAACTGGTTTTCATTGTGGCCTTTAACTGTAATTACTACATTTCCATCTTTGTGCACCCAGAGTTTAAAATAGTCCACATCACCTTGTCCTGAGAAAGTCGGCAGAGCTGTGCGATCCAGGTAGATACTGTTAGCGTGTTCTCGGTCATTATTAAGTTCAGCTTCTCCCCAGGCGTTTGTAGGTGGCTGGTAATTCTCGGAAAACATGAAAACCGTGCAGGAATCTGTGTTCCAAAAAGCATCAGACTTGAAGCACTTGGCGATAAGTCCTAGAGGAACATAAGTGTGACCAGCATAAGCCAATGGGGCCACATCGGCCGTGTAGGAAACGCTGTCAATCCAGTAAGTCTGGTTATCGATATAGAATTCCATCATAGTAGTGCCTTTGTGAGCTGTAATCTTGCGCAATTCGGGAGTCCATTCGCAGTCAGCTCCAAAAGCGTCGAAGACTGGCTTCATTCCTACAAGAACCCGGTCATTCCTTGTTATTGGATAAAAATCAAATTTCAACTGTGTATCATCGAGAAATACCCGAATTTGCTCATCGGCTGCCTGGGCCGGGCTAAATGGACATACAAATATGCTGACTAATAATACTGCCAGCAATAAAATAGATTTTTTCCGCAACATATGCATCTCTCCTTTGCCCAATGATTGATAATTGCCAAATAGCGCGGTAACAATATCGCGCTTACCGGAAGAAGCCTCTAATCTGAAATGACACTGCTGGTTGCAGGGTCAAAGGTAAAACTGATTGAGTTTATATTCCGGTCGATAGAAGAAACGTTAATTGTTTTGTAATCCCCGTGCATTTTATATCCTAAGTCTATTGAAGTATCATTGAAAATAAAACGATTTGTAGAGGTATAATATTTGATTACAGTAACGCGTGAAGTAGTGCAATATCCCATCATGGCTACTGCATCGTGGTATTCCATGTATAATTGTTCATCTTCGTACCAATAAGGCCAGGTAGTGCTCTCCCCGTTCAGTACAATGGTTGGAAGCGTTGGTTCAGTGGGAGCAGTGGGCTTAATAATTGCGGCGGTTTTGCTCTCTTCAATCCATTGTACATCGGCGCCCAGGATTTCCGCCAGATCTCTGAGCGGCAGATAAACACTGTTATTTATGACCTGCGGCTGATTGTTCAAAGTGACATAGTTGCCATCGATCATAACCCGGATTGATTCATCGGCCTTTGTTGACAGGGGCAGAACAAGCATAATCAGGCTGATCACGATGATGGCTACATGCTGTTGCTTCAAATTAACCACTCCTTTTGCTTCTAGTTGCCGTTTGGTCTATTCCACCTGAACGTCAATCAGGACTGTTGTAGGCAGCAATACAATCCGCAGTTGATTACAGTCTGAGATATCCGTTTCATATTTGAGGAATGAGCCGGCATCAATCTGGGGAGAGTTGTAAAGAGCCTGCCCGTCACTAAAAACATATATTCCCTGGGCTTTATCGGTTGAGCTTATGCTGGAAACAGTAAGCTTGAGCTTGGAAAAGCGCTTGTCAAGCTGCCAGGTGGCATCCGTTTCCAGGAATACTGAATTGTACAGCACCGGATCATAACGTTTGCCAGATATGTCAACACTTCCATAACTCAATTCAGATCCGGACTTTGTCGGGAGGATGTCTTTAATCAGAGAATAGCTTGTAGGCGAAACAACGGGAGTAGTATCTATTGTTGGTTCAGTTGCGGGCACTTCCGCACTTGTAATGGTGGCAACACGCGTAGCCGGGTCCCAGCTTACGGCAGCTCCAGATTGTTCGCCGAAGGAGCGCAAAGGAATGTACACGCGGTCTTGATAGACGATGGGAGCGATGACATTGCCGCTGGCATCTTTAGGAACGAATTCTTCGCCGTCCCATATAACAGTAAACGAGTTGTTGAGTTGTGCGGTGATCTCGGTGACAATGCTTTCAGCGCTGCTGACTGGAAGCAGCACCGTTAAGCCCATCAATACCGCCAGAATGCAAACCAGGGTCTTTTTATTCATTTTGTAGCACCTCCTGTTAATTTTATAACCTGCATCAGATTGCGTTTTACTGTCTACCACTCCCCTGCCTGGCTTTGATTCTCTTGCCACTATTATACAGTTAATCGAGCTGGCAATAAAGGTGAACAAAACATTGACCTGGACGGCATTTATGCTATAATCAAAAAAACTGACTGAACGGTCGGTCGGAAATTCGGCCGGGCAGACTGCAATTTCAATGATATGAACGGGGGAGCGGATCTTGACCAGGTTACTTAAAAAGCAATATCTGATTGTTGGCGGAATACTAATCATAATATTGATAGGTGCTGTTAGCTGGTACAACTCTGGGAAAGTGGAAACGGTTCAGGAGAAACCGGCCCTAACTGTAAACACGGATAGGGTTAAAACCACCAGCCTGGCGGAATTGATGGCCTATTCAGGAATCTGCCGGGGCGAGCAGGAGTCAGCGGTAATGCCGGAAATATCCGGCAAGGTGATTGCGGTGGAGGTATCAGCCGGTGATACCGTTGAGGCCGGACAGGTGCTGGCCCGGCTGGATAGCGCAGTATATGATGCCACGGTCGCCCAGGCTTCGGCTGGAGTCAACCAGGCGATGGCTGGAGTAACCGCAGCGATGTCCAGGGTGGTTTCCGCCGAGGCCAGCGTGGACCAGGCCGAAGCTGCCAAGCGGGCCAATGACGTGCAGGTGGAACAGGCGCGCCTGGCCTATGAGCGCATGCAGGCCCTATTTGCCGCCGGAGCCGCTTCCCAATCTCAATTGGACCAGGCCAAGGCCGCCTATGATCTGGCCCAGGCCGGGGTGCCTGAATCCGCCATAGCCGCAGCCATGGCTGGCGTGGATTCAGCCGTGTCCGGAGTGGATTCCAGCCAGGCGGCGGTTAACGTTGCTGAAGCGGGTTTGCAGGCTGCCCAGGCCCAGGCCAACAAATGCCTTATAGTATCTCCCATAGACGGAGTGGTCGGCAATATTTCATTGAGCGTGGGAAATACCGCCAGCCCTTCTGCCGCCGCCGCCATCGTCAGCAACCTGGACAAGCTGGAAATATCTATTTCAGTTGGTGAATCGGAAATAAGCTATATGCAGAATGGTTCGGAAGTGGATGTCCTGGTTAAAGCAGTTCGGGAGGAGTCCTTTACTGGCCGGGTGACCAGCGTTTCTCCCGTCAGCGACCCGGTCAAGAAAACCTTTACGGTCAAGGTAGGGTTGGCCAATCCTGATCATTCTATAAAATCGGGTATGTTTGCCCAGGTTAAAGCCAAAACCATAACCAAGACAAGCACCCTGTGCATCCCGGTGTCGGCGGTAGTGCCGCGCGGGGCCCGCAGTGTTGTATATATGCTTGATGACGAAAACCGCGCCCATGAAAAGGAAGTGACCACAGGTATCAGCAACGATATATTGATTGAAATTACCAGTGGCCTGGATGATGGCGATGTGGTGGTAACCAAGGGCAATACGCTCCTGAGTGAAGGAACCCTGGTCAGGGTTGCGGATCAGGAGGCCAATTAATGGGCATTATCAATTTCGCGGTTAAGCGGCCGGTGGCTATGACCATCATAGCCTCCGTTATCATCATACTTGGAGCCTTTACATTTGTAAGCATTCCCCTTGATCTGTACCCGGAAATGAAGCTGCCCTATGCCGCAGTCATTACGACATATCCCGGCGCCGGTCCCGAAGAGGTGGAGTCCCAGGTGTCCCAGCTGATCGAAGATTCGGTGGGCACGCTGGCCGGGGTGCAGCGCATAACTTCGCAGTCTTCGGCCGGGCAGTCCCTGGTGCTTATTGAGTTCGACTGGGGCACGGATATGTCCTCCGCCACCACCGATATTCGGGAAAAGGTAGGCATGTACGAAAGCTATTTGCCGGACGGGGTGGAAAAGCCCATGGTTCTCAAGATGGACCCCACCATGATGCCGGTGATGCAGCTGACCATAAGCAGCCAGGACGATTCCATATCCCTGGCCCAGCTACAGACCATGGCGGATGACATTATTGAGCCCCGCCTGGCCAGAATTCCCGAAGTTGCCTCGGTCTATATCACCGGCGGCAATACCCGCGAGGTCCAGGTGGAGGTCGATCCGGTCAAGCTGGCCGCCTATGGGCTGTCCTTGTCTCAGATCAATCAGGTGCTGGCGGCGGAAAACTTTAACCAGTCCTCTGGCAAGGTGGAGCGCGGCGATACCAAGTATTATGTGCGCACCCTCCAGCAGTTTGAAAGCATCGACGATATCCGCGATGTGGCTATTACCACAAGCACCGGAAATACCGTATATTTATATGAAATTGCCACCGTGGTGGACGGTTACAAGACAGTGACCCAAAAAACCAGGGTGGACGGACATTCCACGGTTAGCGTCAACTGCATGAAACAGAGCGATGCCAACACGGTAGATACCTGTGCGACCATCCGCGAGGAAATGGCTGCTCTGCAAAAAGAACTTCCCGGCAATCTGCAGGTCAATTTCGTTATGGACCAGTCGGATTTCATCAACAAGTCCCTGAATACCACTAAAAAGATGATCTATGAGGGCGCACTCCTGGCCATGCTGGTCATATACATCTTTCTGCGCAACTGGCGAAGCACCATCATTATTGTATCGGCGATCCCTATGTCGATTATCGCCACTTTTATACTGATGTATTTCACCAGCAACACCCTCAACCTGATCACCCTGGGAGGGCTGGCGCTCGGGGTGGGGCGCATGGTGGACGATTCTATCGTTATGTTCGAGAACATTTACCGCCATCGCGAGATGGGCTTGAAGCCTATTAATGCTGCCCTGGAAGGCGGGCGTCAGGTAGGCCAGGCGGTTATAGCCTCCACTATGACCATTATTGCGGTATTTGCCCCGATGCTATTTACCACCGGCATAGCCGGGGTTTTATTCAAGCCTCTGGCGGTCACGGTCAGCTTCGCTATTCTGTGTTCGTTGTTCGTAGCCCTGACCATTGTGCCCTTGCTGTCGTCACGCATGCTGACCGATGAAGGCATGAACCGGCACAATTTGAACCTGGGCAAGGTGACGACCGTGCTGGACAAACTCATGGATTTTCTCAACGGCCTGGGAGAAAAATACAAGGTGCTGCTGGAAAAGGCCTTGCAGTACCGCGGCCGGGTGTTGCTGATTGTCGGAGCTTTGCTAGTGTTTTCTGCGTTGCTGTGTTTTACCCCGCTGATTGGAGCGGAATTCATACCGGCCATGGATACTGGCAAGATCAATATTTCTGTGGAAATTGACAAAGGCTCCAAATTGGACGCAACCGATACAGTCATGACCGAGATCGAAGCCCGGCTGCGCCAGATGCCAGAGGTCAAGACCATTTTCACCAGTGTGGGCGGTTCCGGTTCCAGCTTCCTGAGCGCTACTGAAAAGACCGAGACTGGAGCGATTATTGTAAATCTTACCGAGGTGGCGGGCGTGTTCAGCGAGGGCCGCAGCAAGGATGTCAATGTCGTGGCCGAGGAGATCCGCAATAATCTGGCTGACATACCGGGTGTAAAGGTTTCCGTAACTGTTGCGACCAGCAGCTCAAGCGGTATGAGCGCGGGCGCTGATGTCCAGATTCAAATCCATGGCGACGATATGACTGTACTAAAGGAACTGTCGGACCAGGTGGAAAAGATTGTGCAGCAGACTCCCGGAACCCGGGAAGTCAAGGCTTCCATGACCGGAGGTAATCCTGAGTACCAGATTCGAATTGACCGTCAGCGAGCCGCGGCAGTGGGCTTGACCCCGGCGGGCATAGCCTCTGAAATCAGGAATGCTATGGATGGCACCGTAGCCACCCGCTACCGTGTCGCTGGAGATGAAGTGGATGTCAGGGTTCGCTACCAGGTTGAAGGCGGCAAGAACATGGAATACCTGTCCAACCTGGGCATTCTTACTCCCACCGGGACCCGGATTCCTCTTTCGCAGGTGGCCAGCTTCGAGATTGAAGAAGGGGCTTCCAGCATTAATCGTGTTGATCAGACCCGGCAGGCGACAGTTACAGCCTATTTGCTTGATAAGAGCTATAGCCTGAGCGAAGTTGTGGCCAATGTTCAGGAAAAGGCGAACGAGCTTAACCTGCCAGCCGGTTATACCATCACTTACGAAGGCCAGATGGATCAGATGATGGACAGCTTCCAAAGCCTGTTGATGGCTTTCCTGCTGGCCTTAATCCTGGTTTATGCGGTTATGGCGGTTCAATATGAATCTTTCTTTAATCCTTTTGTTATAATGTTTTCTGTGCCCACCGCCCTTATCGGTGTGGTTTTAAGCCTGGTTATCATGCAGCGCAACTTCAGCGTGCCAGCCTTTATTGGGGTTATTATGCTGGTGGGGATAGTGGTTTCCAATGCCATTGTCTATGTGGACTATCTTAACCAGCTGCGGGAAGGCGGCATGGAATTGTACGAGGCGGTTCTGGAAGCGGGCCGGGTACGCCTGAGGCCGATTCTAATGACTGCGATGGCGACTATTCTGGCGATGCTTCCTATGGCTATGGGGATCGAAACCGGTTCAGAATCAATGGCGCCGGTAGCCTCGGCGGTTATTGGAGGACTGATTGTATCTACTCTGGTTACTCTGGTTCTGGTTCCGGTTATGTATACACTGCTGGACGATTTTATAAATTATGTGAAAAAGAATTTCCGCCAAAAGAAGATCCATGTGGAGCTGGCTGATGCAGTGCCGGCCAGTGAAGAGTAAAAAGTGATACGTGAGACGTAAGACGTAAGACGGTGTAGTCAGCGCTTCATCGTTTTACATTTTTCTCTTTCCGTTTTATTATTGAATCTGCGCCTGAAAGGAGAAGCGGTTTATGAATATGTCACCGGGGAAAGAAGGCAAGCGGGAAAAGATCCTGGAGGCTGCCGTGCAGGTGTTTGCTCGTAAGGGCTACCATGACACCAAGATTGAAGATGTGGCACAGGCTGCCGGGATCGGCAAGGGAACCGTTTATGAATATTTTGACAGCAAGCTTCACCTTTTTCAGGATATAATGAATAAAAGCATCTCGGAATATTATTGCCGGCTTAATACCGAGGACTATAACGCGATGACTTTCGAACAGCGCTTGATGCATATTCTGGAAAGCCATTTCAGCTTTTGCATGGATCAAAAGAATTTAACCAGGATCATGTTCTGGGATACAGAGTATATGGATAAGGAGCTCCGCGATTGGGCTGTGAGCCAGCGCATGGAAAAGGAAGCCCGCCTGCAGGCCTTGGTCGAAGAGGCCATAGAGCGGGGCGAAATCCGGGCGGTCGATCCGCGGGTGTTGACCCTGACCATAACCGGTGTTACGTCGGCCTTGTTCGTCCCCATAGTCCTGGGAGAAATGGATGTTGTTCCCCACGATGCGGCCGGGGTATTTGCCGATATTATTCTAAATGGAATCAATAAAAGATAGGCTTTTGCAGTGATTGTTCTTCACCCGGCGTTTTAGATAGTGGGATATGTACTGTTTCATAGTCAGGATTACTGTTCAAGCTGAGATAACATATTATACGGTCGATCCTCCATTCACCTGTTGGTTTTGCAGGTTATGTACATATAATTGGAGGATAGCACATGACTCGATTGATATATGCGCGTTCCAGCGCCATTATTTTGAGCGGCCTGCTGATAATTGCGCTCACGGTGACGACTGCTGCGGGGTTTCCCGATACCAGCAAACACTGGGCCGTATTCTATATCGACCACTTGATGTCCAGAGGCTTGATTTCAGGCTATCCGGACGGCACCTTTGGCCCCGAAAACACCATTACCAGGGCTGAATTTATTACCCTTTTGATTTCTGCATTAAACAAGGGGGAGGAGGCTCAAACCCTTCAAAAGGGGAAGAGCTCCTACAGCGACTGCGCGGGAACCTGGGTTCAGGGTTCCGCAGAAGTGGCCTGCGAGCTGGGCTTGACCTGGGGCGGCAGAGGCGGCTTGTTTGAACCCTGGCGCAGCATCACCCGCGAAGAAGCCTCGGTTATGCTGGTTCGCGCCCTGAATTGTCCGGAGAGCGATTCTTCGTCATTGAGATTCACTGATTCTGAACGAATTGATCCCGCTGCGGCGGGCTACGTAGCCTGCGCCGCTGATAAGGGGCTTATCGACGGCCTGCCGGACGGCAGTTTTCGGCCCGGTGACCCGCTGACCCGCTCTCAAGCCTGTGTTATCATGATGCGTTTTCTGGCTGTGCAGGGAGCTGACTTTGATTTCTATGGCCAGGTTCGGAGCATGGAGGGCAGCGGGCGCTTGCATATAATGATTAATGGCGCTGAACAGGTTTTCGAGCTTTCTAAAAAGGCCATCATCTACAAGAACGGCGGCAGTGCTTATGCCAGCGAGATCCCGGTCAATTCGTACATGTATTTCGATGTGGACAGCGCCGGGCGGATTGATTTTGCCTGCATAAGCGAGCGCGAGGAGGACCTGCTGAATCTGCATTTTATGCCGATGCCGGATTATACCAAATCCGATACTGGTTCAGGCGAACTGAACCTGATGAGCGAAGACGTCGAAGAATCGGGAGTGCTGGACCTGGAGAATCCGGGCAAGAGCCTGGACCAGTGCCGGGCAGCCATGAAAGCGGATGTGTTTAGCAAGCTGACCGGCAGCAGCGGCAATGGACAGCTGATTGCCGTTATTGACAGCGGGGTGGACGCCGGGCATCCGGACCTGCAGGTCAGTCAGCAAGGCCAGCCCAAAATCCTGGACTATATTGACCTTACCGATGAGGGCAAGGTGAGCCTTGAAGCCCTGGAAAAGCCGGTTAACGACAGCGTGCGATATGAAGGAGTTACTTACGGTGTTAAAGGCATCAAAAGCATGGGCAATTCCTTTCGCGTGGCATTCCTGGATACATCAGTCTTGCCAGCCGGTTTCACCCAGAATTTGAGTCAGAAGAGACTCCCTGTACTGGCTGCCTGTGGACATATATCCGGAGTCTATGACCGGCTCTATTTCGATCTGGACAATGATCGCGATTTTTCGGATGAAAAGGCCATTCAGCCTTATTCCCAGGCCCGGCAGACCGTGACCCTGTCCAACAGCAAAAATAGAAAGCTCAATTTTGTAGTATCGGAGCTGGATAAAAAGGGTGCTTTCGCCCGGCTATCATTTGACGGGTTGGGTCACGGCACCAACGTAGCCGGGGTGGCTTCGGCCTGCGGCAAGATTAAGGGTATCGCCCCCGGTTCAACCATCCTGCCGATCAAGATAGTCAATCGGGCGGGCATGACCACTATTGATCAGTTGAAAAAAGCCGTGACCCTGGCTCAGGAACGCGGCTCCCGGATAGCCATAATCAGCATGGGCCAGGCTGAACTCAGTGCTTACGAACGGCGCACCCTGGAAGCCCTGGCCCGGACCGCGCTGGAACAGTACGGGATGATACTGGTAATGGCCGCCGGCAATAACGGGCCGGGACTGGAATCAGTCAGCGCCAGCGCCGATACGAGTTATATCTTCAGCGTCGGGGCTTATGCCAGCCCGCAAATGTGGAAAACGGATTATGGGTGGGAGGTAAAAGACCCGACCCTGTGGTATTTTTCTGCGGCCGGTCCCGGAAGCGAGGCCCAGGTTGCGCCTCTGGTCGTAGCCCCGGGCAGCGCAGTATCATGCAACCCGCTCTGGGACGAGCAAGCATACAAGCTGGTCCAGGGGACCAGCATTGCGGCTCCCAACACCGCCGGGGCCCTGGCGCTACTGCTCGAGGCCACCCCGGGCGACAAGTACGTGCAGAAAACCCGGGCTGCCTGGGTCGGCCTGCTGAACGGCGCCAGCCCACTGCCCGGATTCCAGCCGGTCGAACAGGGCTACGGGGCAGTGGACTTGACTGGTGCCTGGAAGTACATGAAGGCCAGCACCAGTCTGGCCCCGGATATAGACGTGCGACAGGGCAGCCCCGGCATAATTCGCAGCCTGGGCTTGTACAGCCGGGGCTTTGCCCCTGGAGAGTTCACGGTCTCGCTGACCAACAACAGCCCCAATCTCTGCGAGCTGATGCTGGCCAGGGCAACTTCGTGGATGTCGACGGAGCAGACCAGCCTGCAGTTGCCGGGCAACAGCACCCGCAGCTTTCAGGTCAAATACAATGACCTGGACAAGAGCGGCCTTTACAGCGCCCTTCTGGTGGCAGACGACAAGGAGACCCTTGGATTTGATGCTGTGGCTTTGCAGACTGTGATTATTCCCGTAAAACTTGAGAGTGTCGCCAACAAGGCCGTTGCCTTCAATGATCAGCCCGGTGCCGGCCAGTACCGGCGCTATTTTCTTGAAATCCCCAGCGGCAGCACCGCCTTGGATTTTACCCTGGAACTTAATGGCCAGGGCCGGGTTCGCCTTTATCTCATAGCTCCCGACGGACAGCAGCATTCCGGCGACTTTATTGGCAAAGGCGCTGAACAGGAATACTGCAGCCAGCACCTGAGCAATCCGGAACCAGGAATATGGGAAGCCGTTGTGTACAGTTCAGCCAGTCTGTCGGAATACGGATTAGCCAACAGCAGCTATATTTTAACAGCCAGGTTGTTAAAAGGACAGACTCTGTCGCCAAAGCTGGAGCCCGAATATCTGGTATCCGTCCTGCCGGGCACTTTGCTGCAAAATGTTACCCGGAGTATGATTACCCTGAAGTTCTGGAACCCATCCAGCAAGCAGCAGGCCGAAGGGATTGTATGTGTCGAGGGGCGCTTGTACCAAATCGAAGACGGAATGGTTCAAATAGAACAGCCTGATAAATCCGCTAATAATCAGATCGATGTGGGATGGTGAAATGCGGCCTGAACAGCATGCCGATGGTCGACTTTTGTGATGCTTGCGCAGGTAAGCATTCTGTTTTATAATAATGGCAGCAGGCGGCTTGCGCCCCTGGGGGTAAATTATTGGTTGACGGTTAGTTGCGAGCTAACCGTTTCTTCTTTTCAGGAAGAAAGCCGCGAGAATCAACCCAAACAGCAGAATATCCACGTTCATGTTGAAACAATACTCCACAGAATCACCTCCTCCCTGTGAGATACAGGGACGGAAGCGATGCCTGCTGCCGAGCAAATAATAACACTATTTGCGGGATAAAAGCAATAAAAATGCCGCCATCAATTCCAAAGCTGTGTTTTCTTCCGATATCATACCTGAACTGTTGCCTGATATTAAAAATTGCCCATTTTTCCGGGACCATTAGGATAGTAGACTAAACAAAGATGTTCGGTTAAGATAGGAAGGCGATAATTGAGGAGGAGGGAGCACAATGTACCGCATAATGGCTAAAATATTCCCATGCTTGCTCATAATCATTGCATTAGTGGCTTTTTCACAGCAGTCAGCATGTGCGGAAAACCTTTCAGTGCTTAAAAATGCGGCTTATTTACACAGCTTTCCGATTGCCGCCTCCATTAATAATGCTTCATCTGATGATAATACCAATATTCATGTAGAGATACAGTCATACCGCATCCCGGGAGGAGCTCAACCGGATATTGCCGGGGACGCCATCGAAGCGGCAATGGCAACTGATATTCAGTCTATTTTTACTCCCTCGAAATGGAAAGCCCCGTACATACAGATCGATGGACGCCAGATTGCCATGGATGCCCAGCCCCTGGTTCAGGAAGGTTCCGTATGGATATCCTGCGAGTCAGTGAAAAGCGCCCTGGGGATCACGGATGTCAAGGGAGCCACCGTTGAAACTATCAGCCAGCATTCAATGGTCACCGTGCGCAGCCTGTGTGATGCGCTGGGATATGAGCTTTGTTATGACGCCGCCACTGAAAGGGTGCTTATTACTACCGGAGCGGACAATTCCTCAAGCAGCCATAACGGAAGCATCCAGTGGGACGAGGGCTACTATAGCGGATCGCTGCTCGCAGGTGTTCCTGACGGAATGGGCACCCTGGCCTGGGATGATGGTAGCGTGTACACCGGGGAATTCAAGAACGGCAGTATGACCGGGCGCGGCACTTTGGACTGTCCGGAAGGATTCACCTACACAGGAAGTTTTCGCGACGGGCTTTTCAACGGCTATGGCAAATGGGCTGACACTTCGGGGATTACCTACGAAGGAGAATGGCTGGACGGTCGTCAGAACGGCTGGGGCACCATGACCTACGCCAGCGGCAGCAAATGGCAGGGCACTTTTGAAAACGGATACCGCATAAGCGGGAAATTCATATGAAGTCGTATGAAGAGTGAGAACTTAGGATACAAGACCGATATCATGACCCCGGAAAACCACGCTTCATTCGATACCTATTTGGAGCTTACACAAAGATCGGTAAACACCTCTCTTCCGCTCCTTCTCTTCGCTCGTTCCTTTTCACGTTTGACTTTTTACGTTTCGCGTTTCGCGTTTCACGTTTCACGTTTCACGTTTTACATTTCACGTTTTACATTTTACATATCACGTTTCACGTTTTACGTTTTACTTACAATCCCTTTAGATACTTGACTACATCGGCGTGGTTGTGGCTATCGGCTTCTTCCAGGGCGGTCTCGCCGTTCTTATTCTTTTTCTTGGGGTCGGCGCCATATTGAACCAGTAGTTTGACGATGGATAAATCCCCCCGGCGCGCCGCATTCACCAGCGGCAATTCCCCGCTTAGGTCAGTCTTATTCAATTCCGCCCCTTCTTTCACCAGGATTGCGGCTGCATCTTCATGTCCCCGGTCAACAGCCAGGGACAGGGCCGTTTTGCCTTCCTTGTTCTTGTTTTCAATGTTAGCTCCATGTTCGAGAAACAGCTTGACGATCCGGTCCTGTCCCGCTGCAGCGGCTGCCAAAAGGGCATCGGAACTGTCGATGGCAAATGCCGGAAGTTTCTCATAATCAAGATATAGATTCAGAGCTTCTAAATCGCCATTGGCAGCCGCCAGCTGCATAAAACTGTTCCGCTGTTCAGGACTGATATCAGCCCCTTGTACCAGCAATGCAGCAGTGATACCGGCGTCTTCACACTTTAGGGCTGCTAACAGCGGAGTCTGGCCGTTTTTGTCCGCCAAATTGACATCCGCCCCTTCGCCAATCAGCATCTGCACGGTCTGGGCATCGCCCTGACCAGCCGCTGCTGTGAGCATAGACTGCCCGTTATCAAGCATTTGATTGGCTTGCTTGGCTTTGTAATGCTGATAGGAATAGGAAAAATCTGTCATGAAACCAAGAACCAGTACCAGGCCAAGCGCCAGGACCAGAGTACCGGCCGTCAGGAACCTTTTCCTCGACAGACGGCGTTTGCTTCCATATGATGATGCATCGTTAAATGTTTTCCGAATTTCGAATTCGTTCATCAAGCGATTTTCCCGTCCGTTTCCGATGCTGGTCCCGTTGTCGCCGGCAGTGGCATTTGGATAGCCGTGACTGGTTGCGCTGACTGTGCTGCTGTTGGGGAAAGCGGAGCCGCTATTGCCGTTTTCTGAGTAGCGGCCATTCGTGAAGCCGATACCATTTCCATTCAGGGCTTCCGGTATGGGAGCCGGAGCCGCCAGAGAATTATGGGCAGGACGGACATAGCTTTTCAGAACCGTATCGCGGGAACGTTTGCACCGTGGACAAATCCGGTTGCCGCCCATATTTATCCGACCGCACACACAGGTCCAGCCGTCCGGGTTTTTCCTGGCATAGCAGATGGCATCGGTGCCGGCTTGTTCTTGCAGAGCTGCCAGTTCAGCGGCATTGTTTATCACTTCAATCTGGTTGGGGCGAAGGCTGCCCTCCTTTGCATCCCAGACCAGGCCGTCACTGAAAACGATCCGCCTTATGATCGCATTTATACGCCGGGTGTGTTCGCGTCCCTCCAGGATAAAATAACCTCCAGGGCTGAATATCTGGCCGGAAAGGCCGGCACAGTCTTGAATAAGAAGTTCCAGCGGTTCCCCCGCTTCTTCGTTAAAGGAGTTGTAACAGAATACATCGAGTTTCATGGCCTGGATTTCACGTTCGCCTATGTTGCGGAATGTAAACTGGCATGATGCCCCACGGTTAGCAACATCGATCTTTAACTGAATCGCGTCAATCTCCACCGGGCATAGAGGATCGAAGAAACGAATCTGCACGTCAATCATATAAGTGGCAGCTTTTGTTTGGTCGGGAGCGGCCATCATGGTTTCGATTATTCCTTTGAGCTCCATTATTTCGGAAGACTGTTTTTCCTTTTGTACAATCGCGTGGAGCATTGCAAAAGGAAACAACGCAAGCCCGTAAATGTACCATAAAATAAAATGGCGTCCTCTTTTCCCGAGGATAATGGGAGGCAGAGCAGCCAGAGCCGCCGCTCCAGGTATTATCAGGTATATTGATCCGAACATTTTGACCTCCGCGATTATAACAGATTTACGATGGCTTCAAATGCCTGGTTAATTCCGGCACTCATGTAAATTGCCAGGCTGACCGAACTGCTGGCTTGTATGCCGATCAGCATGTCTCCGGTCAGAACCAGCATTATGATAACTGCAACCATGTCTTTGCTTCGGAACAGATGAGAGCGGCTATCAGCTTCGGCCACCTTATCCACAAGCCTTGGAATCGCCAGATTCTCAAGCTTGTTGCTGAAATGTGCATAGACCCTGGTGCGTTCCAGAACCCGTTCGCGGCAGTCGAAGCTAGATACTGTAGCGGTTTCGCTGCGCAAGCAATGCTTGCACAGGCCTTGTTTATCGCGGTTAATTGTGCCGCAGACACACATCCAGTGGTCTTCTTGCGTAGAAGCATAACCTACGGCATCGGCCCCGGCTATGAGCCGGATATCCTGAATTTCGCGGGACCGGCCAGTGTTGAAATAGAAGCAGAACAAACCGCGGTTGTTGTGATTTGTCCATACGCTCTCATCGGCAAAAAGAATGTTCTCAATCAACAGTTGAGCCTCGGTTTTCTGATTCAATTGAATATTATTGAGCGGCAGGCTGAAGCCGGATGAATAAATTTCCCCGCTTATTGCCGGCCGGTTCTGAATTAAAAAAGAAGTGGCCTCGTTGCTGTCCGCAGGCATGCCGAAGGGGCTGAGGTAGCGGAAAAGAAGCTGCCCTTTAATTCCGATAATGGTTTGTTCAGAAAGGTTAAGAAAATCCAGGCGGGCTGCATAGCCATTGCTTTCCAGGCTAAAACGAATGGTCATGCTGAGGGCATCGACCGGGCAGTTGCTGTTGATTTCGCCCTCCGTTCGAACCAGTACCTCATCCCAGTAATTCCGGCGGCCAAACAGTTCATCATAGCGTGGTGAGCAGTTAAGGTATTCAATAATAGCCGCTTTCAGCTGGTTAATTTCAGAATAGGGCTTTTCATATACTAAAATGGCGTGAAACATGGCAAACGGAAACAGAACCAGGCTGTAGATATACCAGCGCAAGAATGAGCGCCCTCTGTTTTCGGCCATGCCAGCGGGTATCAGAGCGAGCAGCATCAGCAAGCTTAGAGTAAGGCCAATTAGAAATATGTTCGCCAGAGAAAAGAACATTATTCTGCCTTTCTGGATTAGTCCGGCTGTTTCGCTCGCCAATGGCGGTTTCCTGACAACGCAGGACGAAACTTCACCAGTAAACCCTATTATACCAAAAAACTGTTCGGCGAAAGATTTTTATAGAGCAGAACAAATGTACTGGAACATATGTTCTGGATATGCTATTATATAAATCCGGCTAGTGATTGATATATTAAGGGAGGTTTTGGTGTGAATATAAGCGTAGATGTAGGTTACAGCCAGGTTAAGGCGGTGGCGGACAACGGGCGAAGGGTACAGTTTCCTTCAGCGGTGGCTCCAGCCCGCCAGGATCCGGTCCACGGAATTATTAAAGAGAGTTGTGATTACAGGGTTGGAGTACGCAGCGGCCTGGAAATCGAAGAAAAGCTGGTTGGCTGTGCTGCTTTGCAGTCTGCGGCATGCATCAGTACGGTAGCACGGGAAAAACCTGCCCATATTCATGATTTGCTGGTAACTTCTGCCGCCTATCTTCTGGGAGCTGGCAAAACCGGTCTGTTTTCTGGAGATAAAATGAATATGAGCCTGGGATTGCCCCTGGCATATTTCCGTTCACAGCGGGAGGAATTGCGTCATCGAATCCTGGGCCTGGGCTGCAATTTGAAAATTAATGAAGGCCCTGAAAAATATATATCATTCCAGGAAGTTCAGGTTTATCCTCAAGGCCTGGGAATTTTACTGGGCCTATCCAGGCTTCCTGAACGCGGGTTGGTCGGCATGATAGACATCGGGTGCTATACATCAGATTACCTGGTTTTCGAAATGAACAATGGTCACGCCATTCCCATACCCGAAGCCTGCGGGTCGGTGGAAGCCGGCGTGCAATTGATTGAAAGCAGCCTGAAAGCCAGTTTCCAGGCCATGACTGGTGCCGCATTGCCCTCGTATATGATGGCTGAAGCCATGGAACTGGCTGCTGCTGCCCGGCCTCTGCGCTTTCAAGGCCGGGATATCGACCTGGCGTTGCCTTTCAAACAGAGTTGCCGGGATACGGGCCGCAAAATTGTGGAGGAGGTTCGCAACGCCTGGGGACGAAGGGCCGAATACCTTAACCTTTCTGCACTTGCAGGCGGCGGAGCGATTGTATTTAAGGAAGAGCTGCGCGGAGCCTTTCCCGATATGATTACCCTTGCCGATCCCGCTTTCGCCAATGCCGAGGGATTTCTGCGTTTAGCCTGCGCGTGAAAAGGCGAATCTTGTATTCGCCCGCCAAAAAAAGGAGTGAGGGTTTATGTCTAGAGCCGTGTCCAGGCGGCTGGATTTACGTATTCCAGCCGATCATCCCATATTCGAGGTGCCAGACGGGGAACGGGGCCGGATAGCTCGGGAATGGATGGAGCGAGGGCGCAGCCAGGCTTCGATCGAAACACGCCTCCAGAGCATCGAGCAGATCCTGCTCGGCCTTGATTCACTGCGTCATTTCCAGGGCGAGTTAAAGCAAGAAGGACCGCGCTTCAGTGAACCATCCGGTCTCAATGTCAAACGGCTGGAAGCAGATATCTTGCAAATATTCGGATAAAGGAGATCTAATCCAGCGGATTGTCTTCAGCGAAAACCCGCAGATCGAGCCGTGCAATCATACCTGTCCTTTTGTATATGGAGTTTAGCGCCTATATTATGTATAATGGCTGTATTCATAGATTGAGGCGACAGCAACTATCCATATACGGATTAGGCAGCGACGAGGAGGCAGACAGATTGCATCTTGGTAAAGTAATGGCGGTTTTCGGCACCCGGCCAGAAGCGATAAAAATGGCGCCCGTGGTGAAAGCCCTGCAGGAAGTCAAGGACATCGACACAATAGTAGCCGTAACTGCGCAGCACCGGGAGATGCTGGACCAGGTGCTCCAGCTTTTCGATATTAAGCCTGATTATGATCTTGATCTAATGAAAGAACGCCAGGATTTGTTCAGCATTACTACGGGGGTGCTCTCCGGAATGAAAGACATCCTGGCCAAAGAAAAACCCGAACTGGTTATCGTTCATGGCGATACAACCACGACCTTCGCGGCAGCGCTGGCTGCTTTTTATATGAGTATTCCGGTAGCCCACGTTGAGGCCGGCCTGCGAACCCGCAACAAGTATTCTCCCTATCCCGAAGAAATGAATCGCAGCCTGACCGGACGCATCGCCGAGCTGCATTTTGCACCCACTGACAACGCCCGGGAAAACCTGCTGGCTGAATCCACCGCTTCTTTTAAGATATGGGTGACAGGGAATACGGTTATTGATGCCTTAATGAATACCATCAAGCCCGATTACCAGTTCGGTCCTGATTTTGATGGCATCAATTTCGATAATCGCCTGTTGCTGGTAACCACCCATCGCAGGGAAAACTGGGGAGAACGCATGGGTGAAGTCTATAAGGCCGTGCTGGACATTCGCGATGAATTTCCTGATGTTGAGATCATATTTCCGGTACATCGAAATCCAGTGGTCAGAGACCTGGCTATCGAGATGCTGTCCCGCAAAAGCAGGGTGCATTTGATGGACCCGCTTGATTACGAACCTTTCGCTCATCTGATGAACGCTTCTTACCTTATTCTAACCGATTCTGGGGGCATGCAGGAGGAGGCTCCGTCCCTGGGCAAGCCGGTACTGGTTTTGCGCGACACTACGGAACGCCCGGAAGCGGTTGCTGCTGGAACGGTTATTATGACCGGCTGTGTTCGCGACCGCATCTACAACGAAGCCAGGCGCCTGCTTTCTGATCGCGGCGAATACCAAAAGATGGCCCGGGCGATTAATCCTTATGGTGACGGAAAGGCAGCCCGGCGTATTGCAAGAGTGATTACAGATTTTTTATATGTGCGAATTCCAGCTCAACCATCGTAATGCCAGGCCGGCCGGTGTTGCGTAACAGCAGCGGAGCGGCCCATTGAACATGAAGGACCATATAAATTCGGGCAGTAATGATTAATTTAGAACTGCTGTATCCGGGAGGTTTGCATGTCTGAAATAAAATTCGGCACTGATGGCTGGAGAGCGGTTATTGCTGAAGAATTTACCTTTGAAAATTTGAAAATTGTTGTTCAGGGTATAGCCAATTACTTGAAGATCAAGCAGCTTCTGAAACGCGGCGTGGTAATTGCCTATGACAATCGTTTTCTATCCGAGCGTTTTGCTGAAAGCTGCTGCCATGTCCTGCTTGGCAACGGGGTCCGGGTTCACATGTTCAGATCAGCCACGCCCACTCCAGTGGCGGCATTTGCCATTCGCCATTTACAGGCAGGCGGAGCTCTGATGATTACCGCCAGCCATAATCCGCCCGAATACAATGGCATCAAGTTCATCCCTGAATATGCCGGCCCTGCCCTGCCAGAGACTACTTCTCTCATAGAACGGGAGATTGACAAGGTGCAACTGTCCCGCCGGGTTTATGAGCTGGACGAACAGGAAGGGCGCTCTCTCGGATTATACCAGGAGATTGACCTGAAACAGGTTTATTCTGAACATATAATGAGCTTGCTGCGGACCAGTTATTTCGAGGGCCGCAAGCTTAAGGTCGTGGTAAATCCCATGTTCGGAGCCGGATGCAGTTTCCTTGATGAGATTCTACAGAAATTAGGCTGCGAAGTCAGCGCGATCAACAATCATCGGGACCCGCTTTTCGGAGGGGCAATGCCCGAGCCGGTAGGACGCCTGCTGCAAGATTTAAGGGCGGAAGTGCTGCAGCAGAAGGCTGATATTGGACTGGCATTGGATGGAGATGCAGATAGATTCGGGATTATTGACCATACTGGCGAATTTGTCACCCCTAATAATTTTGCTGCTCTCCTTCTGGAACATTTGCTTAACACCCGTGAATACCGTGGACCTGTGGCCAGGTCGATAGCAACAACACATATGTTGGACAAAGTAGCCGATCGCAACGATATATCTATTATTGAGACTCCGGTGGGATTCAAGTATATCGGCCAGGCTATGGATAAGAAAAATTGTCTGCTGGGCATCGAAGAAAGCGGAGGGCTTAGCATTTATGGTCATGTGCCGGAAAAAGACGGCATACTTGCATGCTGCCTGGCGGCAGAAATGTTGAGTTTTGCGAGAAAAAGCATACCCGAGATCAGCATGGATTTTTATTCTAAATATGGGCGCGTACATAACCGCAGGACGGATCTCAAGGTCAGCCAGGAGAGAAAACCCATTATGCTGGATGAGCTCATACATTACAAGCCAGCCGCGGTGGCCGGCATAAAGGTAATGTATACCAGCGAGACTGAAGGCAAAAAGATACTCCTGGAAAGCGGAGACTGGATTTTATTTCGTCCGTCTGGCACCGAACCCTTATTCAGGCTATATGTGGAAGCGAGCAGTGAAGAACTCCTGGATAGAATACAGAATGAAGTAATGCAAAGCCTGGGCTTCAAGCATTAAGAGCAGAGGAGCGGTTGAAAGTGGTTAAAACCGGGAGCGGTGAAAGATATATGAGTGATGAAGGGCACATCCTTCCACAACAGGAAAAGCTGGATAATATTATAAAGCAAGTATTGCGTACCCTGGAGAAGGGCAAGGATGATATCTACGAGGTCAGCGAAGACTGCCGCACCCAGTGCGTTACGCTTGAACAGCGGCTGGAAGAAGCCATCCGCGAAGCGCGGGCGGTTGTTGAGCTTGTCGATAAATATGAGAAGCAATACCAGATTGCCCGTGCCCAGCTTGCCCGGGTAAGCAAGGATTTTCGCTCCTACAGCGAACGCGATATTCAGGATGCATACCAGCAAGCTCAGGATTTGATGACCGAACTCCAGACTTCCCGGCAGAAAGAGATATTTTTGAAAAGGCGGCGCGATGATCTGATGCTGGAGCTACGCAAGTTCGAGTCCATTGGCGAACGCGCTGATCGTATGATGGATAATGCCAATATGGCTATTAACATCCTGGAAGGCAATCTGGAAGAATTGAAGGATGCCATGGATGATGCATTCAAGAAGCAGCAGCTGGCTTTGTGGATAATGGAATACCTGGAAATGGAACGGCGTAAGATCGCCCGCGATTTACATGACGGCCCCGCCCAGGTGCTGGCCAGCATTCTGATCAGCACGGAGCTGATCAGCCAGTACAGCCGGGATGATTGGAACCTGGCTCACAAGGAGCTAATTAATGTGCGCAATCAGGGCCAGCAGGTTTTGAGCGAGATCAGGCGCATAATGTATGATCTGCGGCCAGGAATAATGGATGCTGACGGACTGGTTAAGAATTTGATTAACTATTTGAACGACTATCAGACCAAGTACGATATACAGGTGGATTTTGAATGCAACACCCAGAACATGCAGTATGATTCGCAGCTGGAGATCGCACTTTTCCGAATTTTACAGGAAGCGCTGACCAATTCGCGCAAGCATTCCGGCGCGAACAAGGCCAAGGTTACTTTAGAAGAAAAGGACCATCACATTGCCCTCATTGTAGAGGACCAAGGTCGGGGCTTTGAAATGGAAAAGGTATTGCAGTCCCAGAAGGAAAGTTATGGTATTATAGGAATGAGGGAACGCACTGAGCTTCTGAACGGGAAAATGGAAATCATATCTGCCCCGGGAGCCGGTACCAAAATAAGGGTTGAAGTACCAACTGGAGGGGATGCAGGCAGTGGAGAAGACTAGGGTGCTGATTGCCGATGACCATGCTCTGGTCAGAGAAGGTTTGGTTAAGCTTTTACAAAGAGATCCCGAAATTGAGATCATTACTGAAGTGGGAGACGGACAGGGAGCCATCAACGTAGCCCGCCGCCAGCATCCTGATGTTGTATTGATGGATGTAAATATGCCCGGGACAGACGGAATAATGGCGACCCGGGTTATTAAGAGGGAAATGCCCGAAGTCAAGGTAATCGCGCTGACCATATATGAAGACGACGAAGTAGTAGAAATGGTTAAGGCCGGTGTGTCGGCATATGTATTGAAAGATGTGGCCGGCAAGGAGTTGATCGACACCATTCACCGGGTTAGAGCCGGGGAAGTGATTATTCATCCCCGGGTAGCCAAGCGGCTGGTCAAAGAGCTTGCTCATGAAGAACATAAGGAAGAATATATGCGGCTGACCCGCCGTGAACGTGATATCCTGCAGTTCCTGGTCAAGGGCAAGAGCAACAGGGATATGGCAGAATCCATGTTTATCAGCGAAAAAACCGTGAAGAATCATCTGACCAGCATTTTTAAGAAGCTGGGGGTGCGCGACCGCACTCAGGCAGCAGTTTATGCTTTAAAAAACCGGCTGGTAACAGAGGACGAATAAAATGCCGTCAGGTCAAGGGTGGAGGCATTCGCCGAGGAGGTGAATGCCGTTCTCTGTTTTCGGCATCAGGCCAGGCGGCAATTTGATCTAATATTGTATTTTAGCAGGATTGTTAATTATGGTTCACGGTTTACATGTAATACTTGATCACATATTTCACCAGGATAAGTGCAGTCTTTGCCGCAAGCAAGGGCTTTACAGCAGTAGGCGTCCATGGTGCAGCCAGTGCCAGGAGAATATGGACGCGCTTTCGAGAGCATATCCTCATTGTGATATCTGTGGAAAATATCTGTGCGAGGGCGAAGATATCTGCACCGAATGCAGGCAGCAGGCGCCGCCTTTTTCAATTGCCCGTTCAGTAGGGCCATACGAAGGCGAATATCGCATCGCGGTAAAGGTATTTAAGTTTCTGGGGCGGCGGTATCTATGCTGGAAAATAGGCGGAGCCATGGCGGACGTGGTCAAGAACGAACCGCGGTTTTGGCCGTTGGATATCATTTCTCCGGTGCCAATCTCCAACCAGAGCCTTTGTGACCGTGGTTTTGATCAGACCGAGGTTTTAGCTGCCAGAATAGCCCGCAGCTTGAAAGTTGTCAATGGGAAAAATCTGCTGGAACGGGTCAAGGAAACATCTCACCAGAGAGAATTGTCCCGGGAGGATAGGGAAAAGAATCTTTTAAATGCTTTTAGGGTGAAAGATCCCCGAAAAGTATATAATAAAAATGTACTGCTGGTAGACGATGTGTACACTACCGGCTCAACGGTACGGGAGTGCACGCGGGTGCTGCTGGAAGCAGGGGCAAGCAAGGTAGCTGTGATAACCTGGGCCAGCGGCAGAGGATTCTAAAACATGCAACAGGAGGTTGATGGTCATGGCGGATCTCAGGAATTGCAAGGAATGCGGGCGGCTCTTCGGTTTTGTAGGCCGCAACATCTGCGGCAAATGCCAGGAGAAGGAAGAAGAAGAGTACATGGTAGTGCGCCGCTATGTTCGCGATCATCCAGGGGCCACAGTGTTTGAAGTTGCAGAAGACACCGGAGTTGAGGAAGAAAAGATCATCAATTTCCTTAAGGATGGCAGGTTGCAGTCAAAAGGGCTGGAAATGACCCTCAAGTGTAGAAACTGCGGAGCGTCTATTATGAGCGGAGATTATTGCTACAGTTGCCAGGTGCAGCTGCAGGGCAAGCTTGATTCTGCGTTGAGCAAGAGGAGGTTGCCGGGTGGTGACGCACCGCCGCCGGATAAATCGCCCAAAAAGGGCGACCGTATGCATATAAAAGACAGTAATAAACGCTTGTAATAAATTCGGGCGTATCAGCTTGTTGACAAAGCCAGCTAAGGTTTTTCTGGGCTATTCCGATATTAAGTATAAGGCACCTGCTTGAGGTGTCTGCAGCCTTATGTGAGCGAAGACCGACATGCCAGGTATCGCGAGCATTCGAGCGTTATTGCAAGCATCCGGGCGTATAACGTCGGAATATCGGCTCATGAAATGTGATTATTGTACGAAAATATATTTAAGAGATCCCAGCCGGAAAAAGGTGGCGATTAGCATGATTAATTCCATTAATACAATTCAAAATATTTATCGCATCCATAAAACGGAAAACAATGCCAACAAGGTATTGAAAACGGATGAGCTGAAGGGCAGAGGTGTTTCCGGAGATGAACTGGCTCTTTCCGATGAAAGCCGTGCCAAGCAAAAGGCTCTGCAGGCTTTGAAGATGGCTGATGATATCCGCAGCGATAAGGTCGATTTGTTAAGCCAGCAGATTGCGACCGGCACTTATCAGGTTTCTGATGATGATGTAGCGGAAAAGATTGTAACCGATTCATTGCTTGATATCCTTCTTTAAGGAGCGGGTGGGCTTGAGTTCTGATAAAAAGCTTCTGGATGAGCCTAAAATTGATCTGTATATTGCCGTGCTTGAACGGGAAAAGCTGCTTATGGAGCAGTTGTTAGAAATCCAGAGAGACAAGAAACCTCTGATTGTACTGGCTAAACCCGAAGAATTGGATAAAGTTAATATGCGTGAGGGCGTCCTGGTTTCCGATCTGGAGAAAACCGAAGGCGCCCGTTTTAAATTGCAAAAAGACCTGGCTGCAGTGCTGGGCATTGAGAGCGAGGCTCTTACCGCTCAACTATTGTATCTGGTCCTGTCCGAACAGTACCCGGAAAAAGCCGGCCGGCTTCAGGAGACAAGCGCCGGGATACAGCGCAGTGTGACCTCTATCAAGGAGCTGAATGAGGAAAACCACCAGCTTTTAGAGACAGCCCTCGAGTATATATCAGAGATGCAATGGATGTTAACCGGAGACGAAGGAGCGGGGACCTATTCCGGCTCCGGCGATATGGACAGCAAACCGCCTCCTCCCCGCATCAAGATAATCGACGCAAAAGCATAGACGTAAATAAACCTAAGGGACGGTTCCGCTGATTTATTACACTTTTGTAAGTTTGCAAACTTACAAAAGTGTAATAAATCAGCGGAACCGTCCCTTAGGTTTATTTAAAAGCCCATTTTACGGATCATCACCCGCTTCGCCTAAGGTTCACTGCCCGAAAATTCGAAATAGGACATACAGGAGTATCTTTGACCAGGGAAGGTGAGAAATATGACTTATCGATAAGCAGGTGATGATAATCTATGGGTAACTTCTTTGGTTTAGAGATCAGCAAAAGAGCTATAATGACCCATCAAACAGCCCTACTGGTAACCGGGCACAATATCGCTAATGCCGATACCGAGGGCTATTCAAGGCAAATCGCCAGAATGGTGACCCCCTACCCCTGGGCTGCACCCAGCCTGAACAATGCCAGCCGCGTCGGCCAGCTTGGCACGGGCGTCGAAATCGCTTCTATCAATCGCGTAAGGGATCAATTCCTTGATTCCCAGCTGCGCAATGAAACCCGCAATAAGTCATATTGGAGCAATATGGAAGAAACACTCGGCCTGGTCGAGGTGGTTATAAATGAACCCTCTGACGAGGGGCTTCGTTCCTTGATGGATGCCTATTGGTCGGCCTGGGAGGATGTTTCCAACCGGCCGGAAGATGAGTCCACCCGTACAGTGCTGGTGCAGAGCGCCCAGGCGCTGTCTGACACATTTAACCAAACCCATCAACAGTTGGTTGACCTGCGCAACGATCTTAACGATACGGTTGCGGTTAAACTTGAAGAGGTAAATTCCATTGCCAGGCAAATCGCCGATTTGAACCAGCAGATTCTAGCCATCACTGTTTCCGGGCAGCAGCCCAACGACCTGATGGACAAGCGCGACCTGCTGCTGGACCAGTTAAGCAGCCTGGGCGATATCACCATTTCTGATGTCGATCAAGGAGTGCAGGGCTCATACAACTCTTTCGGCCAGGCCACATCCGGCGGCAGCGCTGGTCTTATCGCAGTACAGATGGCAGGGCGCACCCTGGTTCAAGGAACTAGATACGTTGAATTGAGCACCCAAAAGGACAGCCAGGGCATGTACCTTCCGATTTGGGCTGATAACGGCATGACAGCCAAGTTCAGCGGCGGAGAAATCGGCAGTCTGCTGAATGCCCGCGGTAAAACAGATCTGGAAGGCGATACGTCTTCATATGCAGGACTGGTACCGGAGATGATCGAGAATCTAAACTCCCTGGCTAAAACCCTTATTGTAAAAACCAACGAACTGCATCGCAGCGGTTACAGCTTGAATAATGATTCCACTGCCGGTTCCGCTTACCCGGACGGCACCAACTTTTTTAATGAGCCGGTAGACGGCCAGGCGATTGAAGGCCAGTGGGCACGATACATGAAGGTCAGCTCCGACATCGTCAGCGATGCGAAAAATATTGCCGCTGCCCAGTATCGCACCTGGGACGGAACCGAAGGCAACATGGTGCAAATCAATTTCGGCGATGGCACCGTAGCCCTGAAAATTGCCCAGCTCAAACAATCGCTGAATGGAACCGAGCACATCCTTAACGACGTCAGGGTGGATGTTCATTCTGAAGATCCCCTGGAATTCTCATTTAACAAGGACGGTGAGCTGGTTACCGTTCGCGTCGACGCTCCATACAGTTATGACGAGGATCTGGGCAAGGTGGCTTCGGCCATTCAGGAAGCCCTGGATGAAGAGGGTCTGGCGATAAAGGTGCGTTGCGACGGAAACGATATTGTGTTCTATTCAGAAACCGTTGAGAAGATTGAATACATCAATCCCGATTCGGGCATTTTAGAAATAAATAGTTCCAACCTGCAGGATGCCAGCTATGAAATTGCCACTGATACTGGCCAGCCCGGCGCAAATGGCGCCCAGCTAAGGCTGGTGCAGAACTATAACCAGGGCACTGCTGCCAATATATTCGGCAGTGGTGTTGTTGGGGCTATAACCAATGGCAACAATCCGGTATTGTCTCATACCAATGCATCTATAGAACTTACGGTAGATTCAGTGGATAGTGTTTCAGGAGTGGTGCGCTATTCATATGTTTCCCATGAATATGATCGCGACACCGGCGAGCATGAAAATTTGTCCGGCGTTTTTGAGGTTAACTACAATGGAGCTGCTAATCAACAAGTCACTATAGGCAATGTGACTTTTCAGTTGACCAATCTGGATACCAAGCTGGAAGCTGACGTTGCTGAGCTGATGGCCGGGGACACAGGAGTCCTCAACCTGGTGGCTGCTACGGCGGGAGCAACGAACTACAATCAACTGGGCATAACCTACAATAACGACGGTGAAGATGATTTCACCCAGAAATTTGTATTTGCAGATAATGTGTTGGACGGCACCGGCACCGAATTCCGCCGTATGGAGTTCTTTACCCTGGACGACCAGCCGACCAGTTCCACATACGGAACCAGCTATGACGGGCACCTGGAATTAAGAATAAAGTCCCTGGGAACTGCTTCGCCGGCCGCATATTTCAGCTACTATGCCGCCGATGAACGGAAAAACGACCAGATTGTGGACGTTGCATCCGGCATAAAAAGAGTCCGGGCCGCAGGTTTGGCGAAGGGTGAATACGAATTGTCCGCCGAGATAAGCCAGCCGGGAGCAGCCAATGCCAGTATTCAACTGGTGCGGGACAGCTTGCAGGGCGGCGCTCCGGATATTTTAGGCGGATTCAGCATAGCCCCGCAGAACCTGGCCAGTGATTTGAATGCATCCATGGAATTAAGGATAGAGTCGAAGGCTGGTACGGTCGTGACTTATTCGTATGTCAGCCATGAATACCAGCGGAGCAATGGCGAATATTCCGAACATACCGGCTCATTCAGCGTTGATTACGCATCAGTGATAGGGCAGGATGTGAATATTGGCAGTATGACGGTAACAGTCACGCCGCCGGTGCCGCCGCCGGCGCCGGCGGAGGTAGTGGCGTTAGTGGCCAGCCTAACCGTAGGCGACACCGGCGTGTTGAACCAGGCTGCCGCTACTATGGCGGGCAATACCTACCAGCAGTTGCAGATTGCCTATAACAGCGATGAAGAGGCTGAAATGATTCAGGATTTCGTTTTTGACAACGGAGCTCTGGACAACTTGAGCCAGGTACGGATGCGCTTCTTTGCCATGAATGAAGGCCAGGCCTATGATGGATATATTGATTTGCAGACTGGGACTCTGGCCACCAGCGACCCGGCGGTTTACATCAATTACCAGGAAGGCGATGCCGTTGACCTGGTGCAAAAGCGCAGCATCAATCCGGCTTCAGGTCTTCAGGATATCCAGTACACCAATCTCCAGGGCGGGGATTACCAGATAATAACCGCCAACTCGCCCGGAGCTGTTCGCAGCCTGACCATTCAGCAGAGCTATAACCAGAGTTCGGCTGACAATATTCTGGGCAGTGCAGTAATAGACCCGTTAACCATCAGTCCTGCGAATCTGAATGCTTCGATTCAGCTGGAAGTGACCAATGTCGATCTGAATCCTGCGTCACCGACCTATGGGCAGGTTGATTATTCGTATGTAGCTCATGTATATACGACAGCCGGTGCATACAGCCAGGACAGTGGAAACTTCAGCATGCAGTACGGACTGTTAGGCGCACAAACCATCACCCTGCCAACCGTGGCAGGAAATATTGTGTTCGATGTAAACGGACTCAATCTGCCCGCTGCAGACGCCCGGGAACTTGTAGAGGGCGATAAAGGTGTGCTGAACCTTACGGCAGCTGCTGCCCTGAATGATGATGTGGTCACAGTGCTCTATAACGAAGGGACTCCCACCCAGTCTCAAATTAGCTTCGTTTTTACTGATACCGTCATGACCAATCGGGTTATCGACCTGAACTTTCAGACCCTTGATAATAATACCGTATTTGACAGCACTATCAGGCTTGACACCGGTGCTTTCGCCGCTGCAGACCCCGCTGCCCGCATTAGAGCGACTGAAGAGGGCTCGGAGTTCATTGACACGGTCTCGGGTATTTTGAATTTTAGCGCCCGGGGTATGGAAGAAAACGAATATTCGGTAACTACAGAGGGATTCAATGCAGCCGGCAGCGCTGCTGCATTGAACCAGCAAAGCCAGTATCTGAAGGGTACGGCCGCCAATATCTTTGGGACCGGCACTACACTGGCCAACCTGACCGGCGCGAATAACGTCAATGCCAGCATTGCAGTCGAGGTTGTCAGTGTAAACAAGGTGACCGGAGAGGTCCGGTATTCATACAAGTCAAGGGAGCTGGAAAGCACTACCGGCATCTACTCCGAGCGCAAAGGGGAATTCAGCCTGGCTTTTGGAGGCACATCCCCGCAAACTGTCACCATCGGTTCGATAACCTTTGAGGTGAATAATTTAGATCTTCTTCACGCTGAAGATGCCGCAAGCTTGGAGTTTCAAGACCGGACTCTGTTCAGCGTAACCCCGTCTCTGACCGGTGGGATGAACTACGATCGTATCGATATTACTTCTTCTCCTGGCAGTACTGATGCAATGACCACGACCTTTTATGTTAATGATGGCTTCCTGAACAACCTGACCGGCAAGGAATTAGGATTCTACACCCTTAACGATGAAACCGGAGCAGCTTATTCGCCGGTTCTTACCCTGGACACCGGAGTTATACCGGTGGGACAGCAAGACGCTCTGCGCTTTGTTTACCGCAATGCCGGCAGTTACGCGGCTTATATACCAGAGCCCGACCTGGACGTGGATTTACTGGAAAATGTAACCATGGACGAATTCTGGCGCAGTGTAGCCTCTGAAGTCGGGGTTCAGAGCCAGGAAGCCACCCGCATGGTGACCAACCAGACAACCCTGATAACTGAACTGGAAAACAAGCGGCAGTCGATTTCGGGCGTTTCACTGGACGAGGAAATGACCGAGATGATCAAGCTGCAGCACGGATATAACGCATCCGCCCGAATGCTCACGGTAGTTGACGAAATGATCGACGTCATTATCAACCGCATGGGCCGGGCCGGACTTTAATTATGAACGATGAATAGCAGCAAAACGCACCAGGAGGGATAGACATGCGAGTAACCCAGACAATGATGGCCAATGATCTTTTGCGCAATCTCAATTCATCCCTGACCAGGATGGACCGGCTGCAAATGCAGCTTTCCAGTGGCCAGCGGATTAATAAGCCGTCTGATGATCCATCCGGGCTGGTGAAAGCCTTGCGTATGCGGTCCAGCCTGGCTGAAGGGACCCAGTATTCAACCAATGTGGATGAGGCACGCAACTATATGAATGCCACTGACCAGGCACTGGGAGATATTAACGAAGTCCTGCAAAAAGTTCGGGAGCTTACGGTTAAAGCGGCCACGGCCACCAATGAAACCGATTCCTGGGCTTCAATCTCCCAGGAAATTAATCAGCTCAATGAACAAATGCAGCTGCTGTCCAATTCCCAGTATGGTTCAAAATTTCTTTTTGCCGGCAGCAACGTAACCCAGATGCCCTGGAACAAGGCCACGGAAGAGTGGAGCGGTAACGACCAGCTTTTGTCAACCGAAATTGCCGGGGGCATTACCACTCCTATTAATCTGCAGATGCGGCAGTATTTTATGGGCAATCTTAATAAGCTGCTGCTGGAAAAAGTGCGCAGCGGCATCCGGGATATCAAAGCTAAAAACCTCCAGGAAGGACAGTATAAGATTGCGACTCAGACTACCTTGAATGGTTCCGAGGTTAGCACCGCCCGCAGCGGCCGGGGAGCGGAAGCCGCTTATTATTTACACCAGGCCGGCGGCAATCCGGCCAGCCTGTCTTCCGGCCAGGCAGCAGGTCTTCCGAATTCAGAGTATCAGGGTGAGTTGAACGTCAACATTACCGCTCTCGATCCCGCAACCGATACGGCTACGGTTAGTATTACCGGGCGCATGGCTATTAACGGCCAGGAATACCAGAATGTTGATTTTCAAGGAATTCAGGTGGATATGGCTGCCCTGGCGAATGGTGCAATGTTTTCCATTCCCGCCACTGCGGCAGGTAACAATAACAGCGTGGATGATTATATTGCCGGTGCGACCCAGGATCTGGTGCTGTGGAACGGCAGTCCGGCTGCATTAGCAGGAGTAACCGGAAGCATGGGCGCAGGCCAGGGCTTCCAGGTTCAGCTGGCGGTCAACGCGGCCGGCGTATCCAGCGCCGCCGAGCTTCCTTCGGAGCTGGTGCAGATCAAAGACAAGGGCAGCTTCTTCTGGAATAACGATCTGACCACAGCCAGGGTCAGTTCAGGAACCGAGGCCCAGTTACAGGACAGCCCGTATAGCGGCAGCTTGCAGCTGCGGGTAACCGGGGTCAACACTCCCGCAGCCAACCAGCTGACTGTAGATGTAACCGGACGGATTGCGCTGCCAGGCGGAGAATACAAGGAGATTCAGATCAACGGCAAGGTCATGCAAATGGATGCTGTCAATGGATCGGCGATCATGACTTTAACTGTTGCCGAGCTTCAAAACTACATCCCCGAAGCGACCGAGGAACTGGTTTTATGGAACAGCAGCGGACTCGATTTGCAAGGAATTAAAACCACTCCCCAGTTTTCAGTAGGAGACAGCACCGTTCTAGAGCTGGGAGGAACCGAAAGCACGGCAGAAGAAACCCAGCAATATTTAAGCTCGGTGTCAAATTATGGAACCTTTTTCTATGAAGATCGCGATCAAGAAGCCCGGCTGGGCGTGGGCAGCTCTACCAATCAGAACGACTCAACCTTTAACGGCTCTTTACTGATCGAAGCCACCCGGGTAGATGTGGAAAACAACAAGGTTATTGCTGATGTCAAGGGACATGTTTACCTGGATGACGGGTCTTACCAATATGTTGAGCTGAATAATGTAGAGCTGAATATGAATGCTGCCGCCGGTCAAGCGATTATGACTATTCCGGCCACCAAGCTGCCCGGAGCCAAGCAGGACCTGGTGCTGTGGAATAACAGCCTGTTCGGCAGCAACCTGGGTGGATTGAACTTGATTCCCGAAGACAACAGTGTGCCGGATAATGAGAAAACTTGCCAGGTCACCGCTGGGGACCGCTGTGTAATTGCCCTGGGAGCGCGGCAGTACAATGCCGCTGCTGCGGAGCAATACAGCCAGACACTGGGGTCCACAGACAACAACGGCATGTTTTTCTATATGAACGGCAGCAATCCAGCCACCCTGGCCAGCGGAACCCAGGCAGGCGGCAGCGCTTCCCCTTATAGTGGCAACCTGCTAATGACAGTGAATCCCCTGGGCGTCGATGCAGTTAATAATGAGTTGGATGTCACTGTGACCGGCCAGATTATTATGCCGAACGGTGTTGTCCACGCTATCGTCGCACCGCCGACTGTTACGATGCACATGGACGCAGCCAGCGGAGCTGCAGTGATGACCCTGCCCTGGGCCCAACTTAATGCGGCTACTGGCACGGCAGCTTTCACCGAGGATTTGGTTATTTGGAATAACAGCACGGCCAGCCTGGGAGCGATTAATGATCTGAATCCAGAGTTCCAGCCCGGAGATTCGGTCGGAATCGATATATTTGCATCGGTAAACAGTTCCGCCCGGGTGGAAAACAGTACTCCTGCGCTTAATTCACTGAGCAACAATGGCATGTTTTTATTCGATAACTCCATGATACCGCAGGCTGCCGGCCTGGTGGCCGGGGATCGAGCCATGGTACGCAACTCTTCGTACAACGGAGATCTTAATGTTACTGTCACCGGTGTAAATGCCGGTGCAGATACGTTGACGGTAAATGTCACCGGCCGCCTGGCGCTTCCCGGCGGCGAATACCAGGATGTCAATTTCGCAGGCCTGATCATGAACATGGCTGCCGATCATACGCTGGGCCAGGCGGTTTTAACCATACCAGCCACGGACATTGATGATTTTATACCCGGAACAACTGAAAACCTGGTTTTCTGGAGTCCCTCCGTTTTGGGCGGCATAGACGACAACAATCCTGAATTCGCCATAGGCGACCAGGTAGGATTATACATGTCATCCACCGATACTGCTTCGGTGAATTTTGAATATAAAAACACCGACGGGGAAATAGTGGACGGCGGCACCCACAGTTTCAGCTTTCAGGAGCATACTATGGACCGGACCACCACTAACCTGAGGTTTTTCACGCTCTATGAGCGGACCGGGCTGGAATTCGACGGATCCATGAGCCTGGTAGTGGAAGATTTCAAGGGAGAGGAAGAAGCAGCCAGCTTTGAATACCAGGCGGGCATGTTCCAGTTCCTGACCGACCTGGCCCGTAAAGTCGAGGCTGGCAAACTGCCCGACACCGGTAATGAGCTGGAGGGCTGCGATGTGCGCATGAATGAGCTTCTTGAGAACCGGGCAACCCTGGGAGCTCGCATCAACCGCATGGAGGCGCAGAAGACTCACTTAACCGACCTCAAGGAGTCCTATACAGAAATGCTGGCCAAGATTGAAGACGCTGATATTGCCGAGGTGATTATGCAGTTGCAGCTGCAGGAAAATGTTTACCGGGCTGCCCTGTCAACCGGCGCTCAGATCATTCAGCCGACCTTGATGGACTTCCTGGGATAAGCGGGTCAGAACAGCCCAACAGGTGATATAATTAAAAAGTTATAACCTTTAACCGTATTTAGGTGACCAGAGCAGGGAGGCGATGGTTATGCTGCAAGTAAGGATACACACGGTTCACCCCCAGATAGGATTGAAAACAACGCCCGGCCGCCTGGAAATGCAGTCGGAACTGTCTCACATCAGCATGGAATCGCAAAAGCCGTTGCTGCAGATTGAGAACTCCCGGGTAGAGTTGACTATAGACCAGAGCCAGTGTTTTGCCGATGCTGGCTTACTCAGTTTCTCGCGTTTTCTGGCTCATTATGCCCAGAAAGGTCAGCAGTCGGTCCAGGAGTGTATCGCCCGTTATGCCCGGGAAGGCTACGAGCTGGCAGCCATCGAAAAAGGCGGCAAAATAGAAAATATAGTCGGTTCGACCATGAACAAAGATTTCAGTTTTGTGGTGGATGCGGTCCCCAAGCAGCCCCCGCAGATCAGCTGGAATGTTTCCGGGGTTCATTACACCTACCAGCCGCTGCAATACAGCACCAGCGCCAACCCGGCTGAATTGAACATCAATTACCAGGCCAGCCAGCTGGAAATATACATGGAACAGACCGGATCAGTCGATATAGATTTTACCGGCGGCATTTTTGATAAAACTGCTTGATTTATAGGATGTTCAAGCTGATTTTAAGCATGTAAATCGATATATTTATGTTCATTGCTTTGGAATGCATTGGCCGAAGGGAAAGCTCTATGCTGAAACAGGCGGGAGCTGCATTTCAAGTTTATAAAAGGATTTATCGATAAAAGAAATAACAGCTTTGCTATGCCTTGCTGAAGGATGGCATATTGTAATTTTGGACGATTTAGCGAAGTTCATGGATGGAGTGTGATGGACGGCATGAATATCTTAACCCGCATGCTGGGTGAAATCGAAGTGGATGACAAAATGCTGATTCAGTTCCCTGATGGAATACCGGGTTTCAAGGAGGACCGGCGTTTCGTTATCATTCCTATGGATGGCGACGAAGGCCCGTTTTTCTATTTGCAGTCGGCTGACAATGCAGATCTGTGCCTGGTGCTGGCGATGCCTTTCGTTTTCTTCCCGGATTATGAAATTGACGTGGCTGATGAGGATCTGAAAAAACTGCAGCTGAAAAAGGCTGAAAACCTCGCTATTTATGTAATTCTGACCATTCCGGAAGATTTCAAATTCACTACGGCCAACCTTTTAGCCCCGGTGGTCATCAATGTCGATAACCACCTGGCCATGCAGTATATAGCGGTTAACAGCGGCTACAACACCAAACACCTTATATTCAGCAATGCCTTGAAAGACCCAAAAGGAGCTGCGGCAACCGGGGAGGTAAGATAGCATGCTGGTATTGAGCAGGAAAAAAGGCGAAAGCATTGTCATCAATGAAAACATAAGCATCAGCGTGATCGACGTTCAAGGCGATCAGGTCAAGCTGGGCATTAACGCCCCGCGCGAAGTGCCGATTTACCGTCAGGAAATATATGAAGAAATCATGGCAGAAAACGTGCGGGCAGCGGCGAATCTGGACCAGGTGAAGAACAGCCTGGAAAAGATGAAGGATATGAAGAACAAGAAGTAGTCTCCATGGCAGGGAGGGTTTATTATGCCAATAAGAATCGGAGGGCTGGTTTCCGGGATTGACACGGAATCCATAATTACATCGTCATTAAAACCGATTCAGGACCGTATTGACCGGCAAACACAGCTGGCCGAAGTGGTTGAATACCGGAAAAAGGAATACATGAGCTTCAATACCAAGCTTCTTACTCTGCGGACCAAGAGTATGGATCTGAAGCTGGCGAGCACTTTCACCAGTAAAAAGGCTGTGAGTTCAGATGAAAAGGTTTTAACGGCAACGGCCTCCTCTGAGGCTCAAGCGGGAACGCATGATATCAAAGTGAATACTCTGGCTGGCCGGGTCGCGATCAACAGCACTGCCGCCATGGGTTCCACAGGAGATACAAGCACTATAGCCACGCAGTTTGGCCTGGCTACCGATGCCGTTATATCCTTTACTCTAAAAGGTTCTGATGGTGAGGTAACCCTGCACAAGACGGCTGGAGAAATTACCATGACCCAGCTGGTGGAAGGAATTAACGAAGCCGATATCGGAGTTTCGGCTTCATATGATTCGGGTACGGATCGCTTTTATATAGCCAGCAGTGATTATGGCACAGATGCGGTTCTATCGGTTAAGCAAGACGGTGTAGTGGGAGCTGGCAAAGGGTTCCTGACGGATATTTTAAAACTGGGCTTTAATTACACCGGTCTCAACTATCCGGTATCTCCAGCGACGGCAACGGACAGGCGCATTACCAATTCGGAAGCCATTGCCACGACTAATCCCCCGGATACTACCACCATCGCGGCTTTTTACAGCTCCACCGAGACAGTGCCGTCGACGGTTTCCTTTACCCTGCAGGGTTCTGCCGGCAGCTATGATTTTTCGGTAGCTTCATCAACAACTCTGGCCGGACTGGTAACTGAAATAAACACCCATACTGGCGCGACCGGGATAACTGCGGCATATACAGCCAGCACCGGGAGCTTTTCTCTAACCGGTGCCGCGGTTTCCGGCTCAGCGCTGGTGGCTATCAGGAACGATTATACTAACGTCAGTGATAATGAGGGATTTTTGGGTGACAAGCTGAAACTGGCCATGGATACGGTTGCCGGAACCGGTGCGCAGATTGAATACAATGGTACTGTCCTGACCATGGACAGCAATGATTTTACGCTAAATAACATTAACTATAGTTTGTTAAATACCTCGGACGGTGATATTGTTCATGTAAAGGTTAGCGCAGACACCGACAAAGCGGTGGAGAAAATCACCGCTTTTGTGGAATCCTACAATGAGGTTGTTGAATATTGTTTCACCGAGCTCAATGAATCCAAATACAAGGATACATCGAATAAATACGCCGAGTTCCTGCCCCTGACCGATGCCCAGGAGGCGGATATGACCGAAACCCAGATAACTCTGTGGAACACCAAGTGGCAGCAGGGGCAGATGGCTAATGAGAGCCTGTTGCGCAGCGTATATAATAACCTGCGAACGACCGCTATGGATATGCTGAAGGACAAAGCCAGTGAAGATAGTATTACTGATGATGACAAGCTGGTTTCCACAGTTCTGTACAAAAGCCTGTCTGCTATTGGCATAAGCACACCCGAATACCAGCAGGGAAGCAAGGACAATGGTAAACTGCAGATCGATGAAACCGCGCTTCGCGAAGCCCTGGAAACCGATGCAGAGTCAGTTTCCAAGCTGTTTACCCTGACTCAGAGCGCAGTTGTTGACGGTGTTACCAAGACTTACAACGTTGGAATCGGTGTCCGGCTTTATGAAACCATAAACACTAACATTACCCAGATTGGTACCAAGGCGGGATGGGCAAATTCTTCCTATGACAGCAGCTACATGCAGAAAGAGCTGTATCGCTTTGCCACCCGGATAGATGATTTGCAGGATTATTATGATGAGCAGGAAACGAATTTATGGAACCGTTACGCTGCTTTGGAAAATGCCATCGCCCAGCTGCAAGCCCAGGGCAATTCGCTGGCAGCCAAGATGGGAGCTACTACCCAGTAAAGATCGGTAATTCCGGATAACAACTAATATGGCAATGAAATAATATACAATATTCCTGAAGGCCGCTATAAAGCGGCCTTCAGGTCATTAACAAAAGATTTTTATTAAAATGCTTGCAATATTATACATCAATATGTATAATCATGAACAAGTTACAGGGAAAGAAGGACATGCTCAATGTTTAAAATTGCTATTATCGGAGATGGCTATACTGCAGCCGAATTGTTGCGCCTGCTGGCAGTCCATGACGGTCTGGAAGCGGTCAGCATATCATCGGTTGATCATGTAGGGAAGCCGGTTTCCGCGCTATATCCAAACCTGTGCGGAAGCTGCAGCCTGGTTTGCCAGGCCAGTGATACCGGCTGGATCAAAAAGAACTGTGATGCCGCTTTTTTGGCTCTGCCACATGGCCAGTCAGTGCCTATGGCGCTTGAGCTGCTGGATGCCGGTCTGGCTGTAGTGGACCTGGGAGCTGATTTCCGGTTAAAAGACCCGGAGATATACATGAAGTATTATGATCTGAAGCACAGCGCGCCTGAAATGCTGGCCCAGGCGGTATATGGAATACCTGAACTGTACCGCAGCGAGCTGAAAAGTGCCAGGCTGGCAGCTAACCCCGGATGTTATCCGACCGGCGCGATAATGCCTCTGGCACCGTTGCTGGCTGAAGGCTTGATTGAAACGGCTGGAATTATAGTGGATTCGAAATCTGGAGTAAGCGGGGCAGGGCGCACGCCCAGGGAAAGCAGCCATTTTTGTGAAGTGAACGAAAACATGAGCGCTTATGCGGTGCATGAACACCGGCATGCACCGGAAATCGCTCAGGAGTTGAGCTTTGCAGCAGGCAGCAAAGTGAGCCTGCGTTTCAGCCCGCATTTGTTGCCGGTTAGCCGGGGGATTCTAACTACCTCTTATAGCCGTTTGAGGCCCGGGGTCAGCGCGGAGGGTATCCGAAGATGCCTCCTGGACAAATATCAGGATGAATTCTTTGTGCAAGTGCTGCCTGACGGGCAGTTCCCGGCTACTAAATGGGTATATGGAAGCAACTTCATCCACATGAACTTCCATGTGGATATGGAAAACGGATTGCTGGTGATGATTTCAGCGCTGGACAACCTGTGCAAGGGAGCCGCCGGGCAGGCGATACAATGCTTGAACGTAATGCTGGGCCTGCCGGAAAGCACCGGGTTGAGACAGATGGGGGTTTTCCCATAATATGCAGATAAAGAGTGAAACGTGAAACGTAAAACGTGAAACGTGAAAAGTAAAACGTGAAAAGTGAAAAGTGAAACGCAAAACGTGAAACGCAAGCGGTGAGAAGGAAAAGGCGAAAGGCCCCGCGAATAAACCAGAGCAAGAGCAGAAATACATGAATACAAGCGAATAGATATTCAAGCATAAAAATATGGGGAGGAAAAAACAGTGAAAATCATTCCGGGTTCGATTACTGCGCCCAAGGGTTTTCTGGCTCAAGGCGTGGAAGCAGAAATAAAATACAAGAATAAGAAAGATCTGGCGGTTATTTATTCAGAAGTGCCCTGTAATGCTGCGGGCGTTTTCACGACTAATGTGGTCCGTGCCGCCTGTGTGGACTGGAATCAGACCGCTCTGGGGGAAGGACAGGCCCAGGCGATTGTGGCTAACAGCGGCAACGCCAATGCGTGCACAGGCCATCAAGGAGAAGCGGACACCGCCCAGATTGCTTTTACAGTTGCCAAGGCCCTGGGGCTGGAAGCGACCGATGTGCTGGTCGCTTCGACCGGCGTAATTGGAGTTCCGCTGCCCATGGACCGCATTCACCGGGGTATTGAAACCGCTCTCGGCAAGCTGAACGCCTGGGGAGGAGAAAATGCCGCCCAGGCAATTATGACAACTGATCTGGTCTCCAAGGAACTGGCTGTGGAGATAGAGCTTGGCGGGAAAAAGGCCATTATAGGAAGTATTGCCAAGGGATCAGGGATGATTCATCCTAACATGGCTACCATGCTTGGATTTATCGCGACTGACGCCGCCATCAGCTCGGCTTGTTTGAAAGAGGCGCTGACCAAAGCCACTTATAAATCTTTTAATATGATCAGCGTGGATGGTGATACTTCAACCAATGACATGGTTCTAATCATGGCTAACGGTTTAGCAGGCAACGAGGAAATCGCCGATGGTGGAAGCCCTGATTTCCAGGTATTCAGTGCTGCCCTGGAATTTATTTGCATAGAGCTGGCCAAGAAAATTGCCCGGGACGGAGAAGGCGCCACCAGCATGATGGAAGTCCAGGTCATAAACGCTGAAAGTGAGCTTCAGGCCCGCACCATAGCCCGGTCGGTAACAACATCCAGCCTGGTGAAAACAGCTTTATTTGGAGAAGACGCCAATTGGGGACGTATTTTGGCCGCGGCTGGATATTCGGGAGCAGCGTTTAATCCTGCGACGGTAGACATTTACCTGGGCAAGGTCCAGGTGGCGGCAGGCGGGATGGGATTGAGCTTCGACGAAGAAGCGGCCAAGTCAGAACTGCAACAGGAGCAAATTATAATCACCCTGGATCTGAAAAGTGGAAAAAATAAGGCTACAGCCTGGGGCTGCGACCTCGGATTTGATTATATTAAGATAAATGCGGATTACCGGACCTAGAACTCAGCTTTTAGTAGTGAAGATGATGGTGGAGAAAAGATGGAGCAGGTTATATGAAACTTTCAGCCCTGGAAAAAGCCGAAATACTAGTGGAAGCCCTGCCATATATCAAGGCTTTTTACGGCCGCCGGGTGGTTATAAAGTATGGCGGAGCCGCCATGACCGAATGCGATCTAAAAGACAAGGTGATGCAGGACATCGTGCTGATGAAATTCGTCGGCATGCATCCCATAATTGTCCATGGCGGCGGGCCGGATATTACATCCATGTTAAACCGTCTGGGCATGCAGAGCAGTTTTGTTAACGGCCTCCGGGTCACAGACGAAGCCACCATGGAAGTGGTGGAAATGGTATTGGGCGGCAAGGTCAATAAGGAAATAGTGAAGGGAATAGGCGCTCATGGAGGTCGGGCAGTTGGTCTGTCCGGAAAAGACGGCCGCCTGATCGAAGCCCGGCCTGCTGATCCTGGAGGAACCCTGGGATTTGTTGGCGAAGTCGCCAAAATTAATCCTGAAATAGTGGAAACGGTGATCAATAATGGCTATATACCTGTAATAGCCCCCATCGGAGTGGATGATAAAGGCCAGAGCTATAACATTAACGCTGATACAGTAGCAGCCGCTGTGGCTATTGCCATGAATGCCGACAAGCTGGTGCTTTTGACTGATGTACCAGGGGTACTCGAAAACCGGGATGATCCGGTAAGTCTCATTTCGGTTATTGATGTTAAGGACGCGGCTTCCTACCAGGAAAAAGGCATAATCGCCGGGGGGATGATCCCCAAGGTCAAATGCTGCGTAGAATCGGTTCTGGGAGGCGTGGGCCGTACCCATATAATAGACGGCCGCGTGGCTCATTCGATTCTCCTGGAAATATTCACCGACGAAGGTGTCGGCACCATGTTTATTGATGAATAAACAAGCAAGTATTTGGGCCGGCCCGGGCTTTCTGCTATAATTCAATAATATTATTGAAGATCAATGTCAAACCGGTCTCAACGTTGAAGGGAGCGACAACAATGAGCAATCAGGAAATGATTGATAAAGGCCAGAAGTACGTTATGAATACTTATGGCCGTTTCCCACTGGCCCTGGTGAAGGGCCGGGGAGTATATGCCTGGGATGCCGATGGCAAACAATATATCGATTTCTGCGGTGGTATCGCTGTTGATATCCTGGGCCATTGCCATGAAGAGCTGGTCAAGGAGCTGCACCGGCAAGCCCAGACCCTGTGGCATGTTTCTAATCTGTATTGGATTCAGCCGCAGATTGATCTGGCAGAAAAGCTGGTAAAAATATCCGGGCTGGACAAGGCTTTTTTCTGCAACAGCGGAGCTGAAGCCAACGAAGCGGCCTTTAAACTGGCTCGCAAGTATCATTACCGCCATGGACATCCGGAACGCAATGAAATTATCTGCTTTAAGGAATCCTTCCACGGCAGGACCCTTGCGGCAGTCGCAGCTACCGGACAGAAGAAGTACCAGGAAGGTTTCAGCCCTCTGCCGGCAGGATTTGTTTTCGCTGAATTCAACAATCTGGATTCGGTCTACGATCTGGTAACGGAAAACACCGCCGCTATCCTGGTTGAGCCTATTCAGGGGGAAAGCGGGATCCATCCCTGCGAAAAAAAATTCCTGCAAGGCCTGCGCAAGCTCTGTGACGACCAGGGTTTGCTGCTGATTTTTGACGAGGTTCAATGCGGAATGGGCCGTACGGGCAGGTTCTTTGCATTCCAAAGTTTTGGGGTTAAGCCGGACGTGGTGACTATGGCCAAAGGTCTGGGAGGAGGATTCCCCATTGGAGCTATGCTGGCAGGTGATCAGGCGGTTAAGGGCTTTGAGCCGGGTGATCACGCCTCAACTTTCGGCGGCAATCCACTGGGTGCGGCGGTAGCCTGCAAGGTGGTTGAACTGGTAAGTGAATCCAGCTTCCTGGAAAATGTGGACAACATGGGCGTGAAGCTTATGAATGGACTGGTCAAGATGCGCGAGCCCAGGATAGTGGATATTCGCGGGCGTGGTTTAATGCTGGCGGCCGAATTCAATTGTGAGTGCAAGCAGTTGATCGCTCTGTGCATGCAAAAAGGGCTGCTCCTGGTAGGGGCCGGTCCGAATGCGGTTCGCTTCGTGCCGCCCCTCAACATTGATGAAAACGAAGTCAATCGAGCCCTGGATCTGTTCCAGGATGCTCTGCAGGACTGGAAATAAACGGCAATACAGTGATGGCAGCCTGAAAAACGGCTGCCCGCTTTAACCTGAGGTTATAAGGAGGAGCGTAATTATGCTGAAGGAAGTAATTCGCGGTCGGAATTTTATATCCATCAATGATTTCAGCCCCGGCGAAGTAGCCTACATATTAGAGGTGGGCGCTGAACTTAAGAGAATGCAGAAACAGGGCATCCAGCACCATGTGCTGGCCGGGAAGACCCTGGGGATGATATTCCAGAAGGCATCAACCCGCACCAGGGTGGCTTTTGAAGTAGGCATGTACCAGTTGGGCGGGCACGCCCTGTTTCTGTCGCCCAGAGACATTCAGCTGGGACGGGGCGAGACCGTGAAAGATACCGCCCTGGTTCTAGGCCGCATGCTGGACGGGATTATGATCCGCACCTTCGATCATGATGAAGTGCTGGAACTGGCTGAATGGGCAGGAGTGCCGGTAATAAACGGCCTTACCGACCTTTTGCATCCGACTCAGGTCATCGGTGATCTGATGACAGTCATTGAGCACAAAGGACCGGTGAAGGGATTGAAAATGGCTTTTGTAGGCGACGGCAACAATGTCGCCCACGAATTGCTGTATGGCGGTGCCAAAACCGGCATGAACGTGACTATCGCTTCACCACCCGGCTTTGAAGTTGATAAGGCGGTGATGGCCGCAGCTCAGGCCGCCGCCCGGGAAACCGGGGCCGTGCTTGAACAAATACATGACCCACTGGAAGCGGTCAGGGGAGCCGATGCCGTATATACGGACGTGTGGGCCAGCATGGGGCAAGAGGATCAGGCTGAAGAAAAGGAAAAGGCTTTTTGGCCTTACCAGGTGAATGCCAGCTTGCTGGCGCACGCGAATCCCGGCGCGGTGGTGCTGCACTGCCTGCCGGCCAAGCGCGGCAAGGAAATTACCGATGAAGTAATGGACGGACCGCAATCAGTGGTAATTGACGAAGCTGAAAACCGCTTGCATGCACACAAAGCCATCATGGCGCTGGTGATGTAGAATACGTAAGACGGGAGACGTAAGACGTAAGACGTAAGACGTAAGACGGGAGCAGTTAAGTGTATTGCTGGTTCAGGATTTTGGGGCTCGGGTGATGAGCTGTACCGGGAAAGTCATCAAGCATTATTGCTGTTTCGTTTATCGTTTGTCGTTTACCGTTTTACCGTTTAACATTTAACGTTTTGCGTCTAACATTTAACTACTAATTGAATGGAGGCCCGATAATGGAAAAAATCGTGCTGGCCTATTCGGGAGGCCTGGATACATCGATAATAATTCCCTGGCTGAAGGAAAATTTCGGCTATGATGTCATTGCATTCTGTGCCGATCTGGGGCAGGGAGAAGAATTGGACCCGGTAAGGGAAAAAGCCTTGAAATCGGGGGCTTCAAAGGTTTATATCGAAGACCTGACCGAGGAGTTTATTACTGATTTTGTTTTTCCCACCATGAGAGCCGGAGCCATATATGAAAAGAAATACCTGCTGGGCACTTCCTTTGCCAGGCCTCTGATAGCCCGAAAAATGGTGGAAATTGCCGAAAAGGAAGGGGCAACTGCAGTGGCTCACGGCGCCACCGGCAAAGGCAACGACCAGGTTCGTTTCGAACTGGCCGTCAAGGCTTTCAATCCCTCGTTAAAAGTTGTGGCTCCCTGGCGTTTGTGGGATATCCGCTCCCGGGAAGACGCTATTGATTATGCCAACCAGCATGGAATTGACGTTCCTGTCAGCAAAGAAAAGATTTATTCCCGTGATCGCAATATCTGGCATATTTCCCACGAAGGCGGGATTCTGGAAGATCCTTCTCAGGAATGGCCCCGCGATGTCCTGGTGCTTACCGTTCACCCGGAAGACGCTCCCGACCAGCCCGCCTATGTGGATATAGATTTTGAAGCCGGCACCCCGGTAGCGGTTAATGGCCAAAAAATGCCGCCGGTGGAGCTGGTCACGGCCTTAAACGCTCTGGGCAGCGCGCATGGAGTGGGCATAGTATCCATGGTGGAAAACCGCCTGGTGGGCATGAAATCCAGGGGAGTCTACGAAACTCCGGGAGGAACCATTATATACAGGGCTCATGAAGAGTTGGAGCGCTTGACGCTGGATCGGAGGACCATGCAGTTCAAGGAACAGACGGCTGTAAAATATGCCGAATTGGTTTATGACGGCAACTGGTACAGCAAGCTGCGCTACGCCCTGGACGCATTTGTTGACGAAACCCAGAAAACGGTTACCGGCAAGGCCCGGGTCAAACTGTTTAAAGGCAGTTGTGAAGCGGTGGCAGCATCCTCGCCGTACTCACTTTATATGGAAGACCTGGCCACCTTCGGAGCCGATGATGTGTACAGCCATAAGGATGCTGAAGGCTTCATTAACCTGTTTGGCTTGCCTTTAACGGTTCAGGCTTTTCTGGATCGCAAGCTAAAATCTTAAGACAGCATTAAAGCGTTAGCGGTTTTTGGACGAAAAATATAATAGCCCGGGAATTTGTCTGGTACTCGGACTCTTTCCCGGGCTATTGTTTTTCCACAAGATAATGTGGATTACATGTTAATAAAGCACCACATATTGTTGATTCTTCCCCTTTTAATAGCATTTGCAGGCGAAAAAGCTTGAAATCTGCCCCTGAACAGCCATAATCAGTCCTCACTCCATTTGAACAAATGTTTTGTACAGGATATAGTATATATACAGAATTACACCCATATATGTTGTGGATAATTAATAGAAATGGGGGATAACTCAATGGATATTACCAGGATCAGGAAAAGAGACGGCAGTGTCGTTCCTTTCGAACGTAAAAAGATCGTTGATGCTATATTTAAGGCAGCCAAGGCGGTAGGTGGCCGTGATCTGCACACCGCAGATGAGCTGGCTGACAAGGTTATCGAGATTGCGGGATATATTGGCGATGATGAAATCGCGACCGTAGAGGCGATTCAGGACCTGGTGGAAAAAACACTGGTTAAAAACGGTCATTATAAAACTGCCAAGGCCTACATACTGTATCGCAAGCAGCATGAAGACCTCCGCAACACCAGCGCCCTTTTTATGAACAACCAGGTTATTGCCACTTACCTGGAAAAGAACGACTGGCGCATCAAGGAAAACTCCAATATGACGTTTTCTCTGCAAGGGATGAATTTTCATATAGCTTCGCTGATTGTATCTCAATACTGGCTGGAACAGATATATACACCGCAGATGAAACAGGCCCAGGCCAGCGGTGATTATCATATTCACGACCTGGGGATACTGGGTGCATACTGCGTTGGCTGGGATTTGAAGGATCTGCTGCTGGAAGGGTTCAAAGGCGTGCGCGGCAAGACCGCCAGCGCTCCAGCCCGGCATTTTCGCTCGATTCTGGGGCAGATTGTTAATTTCTTCTTTACCCTCCAGGGTGAAGCCGCCGGCGCCCAGGCCTTTTCGAACTTTGACACCGTACTGGCGCCATTTATCCGCTATGACGGCCTGGATTACCGCCAGGTCAAACAATGCCTGCAGGAATTTGTTTTCAACATGAATGTACCGACCAGGGTCGGCTTCCAGACGCCTTTTACCAATGTAACCCTGGACCTGAAAGTGCCTGATTTCATGAAGGACGAGCCGGTGATAGTCGGCGGGGTGCTGATGGATGAGACTTATGGCGAATTCCAGACGGAAATGGATATGTTCAATCACGCCTTCGCCGAGGTTATGATGGCCGGAGACGCCCAGGAGCGAGTATTCACCTTCCCGATACCGACCTATAACATTACCGAAGATTTTGAATGGGATAATCCGGAATACAACTGGATCTGGGAAATGACCGGAAAATACGGAATTCCCTCCTTCTCTAACTTTATCGGCTCTGATATGAGCCCTGAAGACGCCCGCTCCATGTGCTGCCGCCTGCGCCTGGATAACCGCGAGCTGCAAAAACGCGGCGGCGGCCTGTTCGGCGCCAATCCCCTGACCGGCTCGATTGGCGTGGTAACTATCAACATGAGCCGCATCGGTTACCTGGCCAACAGCAAGCATGAATACCTGGCCCGTCTGGGAGAAATTATGGACCTGGCCAAAGACAGCCTGGAAATCAAGCGCAAGATCCTGGAAAACCTTACTGCTTCAGGTTTATATCCCTACTCTCAGTTTTACCTGCGGGGAGTTAAAGAAGCCATGGACCAGTACTGGAAGAACCATTTCTCTACTATCGGTTTGATCGGTATGAACGAGTCCTGCCTGAATTTCATGGGCCGGGATATTGCCAGCGAAGAAGGAAAGGCATTTGCTATTGAGGTAATGGACTTTATGAGAGCCCGCCTGCAAATGTACCAGGATGAAACCGGCAACATGTACAATCTGGAAGCAACCCCGGCCGAAGGCGTCAGCTACAGCATAGCCCGCAAAGACAAGGCCGCCTATCCCAAGATTACCGTGGCCAACGAAGCGGAAGTGCGCAGGGGAGCCGAACCTTATTACACGAACTCAACCCAGCTGCCGGTTTATTATACTGATGATTTGTTCTGTGCGCTCAGCATTCAAGACGATCTGCAAACCCGCTACACTGGCGGCACTACCTTCCATATCTTCCTGGGTGAAGCGGTTTCTTCTGCGGAAGCGATTAAAAAGCTGGTCAAAAAGGTATGCTACCAGTTCCGGCTGCCCTATTTCACGATTACCCCGACCTTCAGCATTTGTCCGAACCACGGCTACATTTCCGGCAAAAAGCCTATTTGTCCGCAATGCCAGGCAGAAGGAGTGGAAACTCAATGCGAGGTTTATTCTCGCGTAGTCGGTTATTTACGGCCGGTAGACCAGTGGAATGCCGGAAAACAAGAGGAATTCAAAGAAAGGGCTGTGTTTGACCGGGCGGTTATGTAGACATGAAATATGCTGCCATTCTGAAACAGAGTCTGGTTGACTACCCGGAAGAAATTGCAGCTGTGCTTTTTACACGCGGCTGCAATTTCATGTGCCCGTATTGTCAGAATGGCCATTTAATAAGTAAAAAGCGCGACCGGGACGATATCGATCTGGATATATCCGACGCGCTGGTGATGCTCAAGGAACGGCGGGTATTTCTGGATGCCCTGGTTATTACCGGAGGGGAGCCCACCCTGCATCCGGATCTTGCCGCCGACATAGCCGCTATTAAGGAGCTGGGATACCTGGTCAAGCTGGATACCAACGGCACCAATCCGCTTATGCTGGGTGATCTTTTGGAGCGAAAGCTTTTGGATTACGTAGCCATGGATATCAAGGCTCCGCTGGAATACGAACGATACCGGGAGGCCTGTTTCCGTCTCAGCTCTCGCGAATTTTTCAACATTCGCCAGTCCATATATTTACTGATGAACGCCTCGGCCACGGTTGAATTCCGCACCACGGTGGTGCCTGAATTACATACATACGCGGACATCCTGGAGATTGCCAAATACATCGAAGGCGCAGCTCTCTACACTCTCCAGCAATTCAATCCCGAGGATGCCCTGCACGCTGACTTCCGTAAAATTATTCCCTATAAACCCGATGAACTAAGGCACATGGCGGATGGCTGCCGTCAATATGTAAACAACACCAAGGTGGTGAATATCTGATTGGCAACAGTCCTGGGAGATCAAACACCCGGGCGTTATTATCACAGCTTTTTCGAGGCAAGAATGTAACTGTGTCACATATTTGTCGTTAATTAGAGGCCTGTTAAAAGGAGAAAGGCAAATGCTGGGAACAATTAAAACGGCATTGGCGCAAACAATTTTTACCGGTATAATGGGTTTGGTTTTCACCTTCGTATTCTAGTCGGGCGGCTGGCAGCCGGCCGGTTCTGAACGTATCAGGCCGGGTATCGCTGGCGCGAAGGGAAAGCAATTAGCGTTATATCCGGGAGGAGCTGGCATTGGAAGCACTATTTCCAGGGGTCGCACTGCTGGAAAGCAGAAAATATGATTTTCCCTATTGTAATTGCCTGTGGATTGAAGATGAAGTCAGCTGCCTGGTGGATTCCAGCCCCGACGGCAGGGAACGGGCCAATATGAAGAACCGGGCTCCCGGGCTGATCGTGAACAGCCACGGGCATATCGACCACTGGCTGCGCAATATTGCCTATACAGAGGCAAAAGTATTGATGCACCCCGAAGACCGGCCGATGCCCGCCTCTGCGGAAGCATATCTGGAGGCTTACGGCTTTAGCCGTTTTCCTGATGAATGGGCTCGTTCCATGTACCTGACGGTAATTGGATATAAGGAGCGCCCGGCCAACGGGGATTTGGACGATGGACAGCTTATTGAGACCGGCCGGAACGCTTTTCGTGTTCTGCACCTTCCCGGGCACACGCCCGGGCATTGCGGGTTCTATTTTGCCGAACAGGGTATGATATTTACCGGTGACATTACCCTTGATCCGCTGGGACCGTGGTACGGAAATGTCAGGAGCAGTGTTCAGGATTTCGTTGATTCCATTGATAGAATCCGGGCCCTGCAGCCATCCCTGGTAGTGCCGGGGCACGGCCGGAAGATTGATCGGAACATTCCGCAAAGGCTGCAAAGGTACCAGGATTTTCTTTTCGCGCAGGCGGACAAGGTATTAAGATGTCTCAAGGCGGGTAAAAGCACTATTATGGAACTGGCAACGGAACATATTGTTTACCAGGAACTGCCGGCACCACGGCGCTTCGGCTTCATTTACGAGTGCACCATGGTGTGGAAGCAGTTGGAATGGCTGGAAAAGCAGGGCAGGGTATTTCAAGACGATGAAAGCTGGCGTCTGGTATAATTAGCTTCAAGCAAACGTTTGACCTGCGGGGGTCTGCTTGTGCAGCAAGGAATTGCTTTACTGGCGGGCTCCTGGATTTGCTTTAAGCAGGATTAAAAATTCATGGAGGCTTTATACTTGGAGAAGCTGTTTAGAGGCATAACGCTGCTGGGCAACTCGAAATTCGTGTTTCCATATTGCAACTGTCTGCTGATCGAAGATGATATCAATTGCCTGATAGATTCCAGCCTCTTCCCCGAAGACCTGCCGAAAGTGCAGGATTGTAGAATTGACTGGATTGTCAATAGCCACGGCCACGTAGATCACTGCTGGCGCAACGCTGATTTCAACGAAGCTAGAGTGTTTTTACATCCGGCTGATCATCCGCTGGTTGCATCAGGTAAAAACTACCTGGACATTTTTGGTTTCGAGCGTTTTCCTGAACCGGAGATTAAGCCGCAGTATCTTGATGCCATTGGTTATCGTGAACGGCCTGCTGATGAGGCAATTGAGGATGGACAGATCATTTCGACCGGACGGATCAGGTTCGAAGTTCTGCATTTGCCAGGGCACACTCCCGGGCATTGCGGTTTTCTGTTTCCTGAAGAGGGTTTCCTGTTTTCGTCCGATATTACCCTGGATGCGCTGGGACCGTGGTTTGGAAATATCAATAGCAGCGTAGAGAGCACAATAGATTCCATAGACCGGATTATAGCCCTGCAGCCGGAGCTGCTGGTTCCGGGTCACGGAAGGGTATGCCGCAAGGATATCACCGTCCGGCTGGAGCGCTACCGCAATCACCTGTTTAAACAGGCTGAAAAGCTGCTGGTTTTCCTTAAAGCGGGTAAAAATAACATTGAAGACCTGGCCAGGGAGCGCATTGTTTACCGGGTGCTGGTGCAGCCGCCCCAGTTGGGTTATCATTACGAATGCATAATGCTGTTGAATCACCTTTTGCGCCTGGAGAAGACCGGGCAGGCGAAGCAGGAAGACGGGCTATGGTTCGCTGTATGGTAGGTGGTGAGACAACTGCCCGGGGACGGGAGGATAAGCGATGAGTATTGGGAAGATAGTGCTGCCGATCAGTCTGATGATGATAGGCATGGCCGATATTCAGTTTCGCAAACAGCTGGCCGGGATGCTGGCGGGAGAAATAGGTGATCCCGAATGGGGAAAAACCCTGGAAACAGTGCAACTGGCCAGCGGGGTTTGTTTTATCGTGGCTGGCATTACGCTGGCGCTTGCCTTTCTGCTGGGATTTGATCCTTTTCAGACCGCAGTTCTGCCTGTGGCAGCCAATGGAATAATCGTATAGAATTTGAGTTAATCTCCGGATATAAGCTGGCGATACATAATAGCACTGGGAGGAGCCGCAATGAAACTATGGGCAGGCCGCTTTGTAAAGGCCACTGACAAGCTTACCGAGGAAATGAACGCCTCGATCCAGGTGGATGGGCGCATGTATAAACAAGATGTTGCGGGCAGCATTGCGCATGTTAATATGCTGGCCAGGCAGGGAATAGTTAGTGAAGATGAAAGGGATCAGATTGTGCAGGCTCTGAACGAGATTGCCGCCAGCATAGAAAGCGGGCAGCTTCAGTTCACCATTGCCGCGGAAGATGTGCACATGAATATTGAGACCTTTTTGATCCAGAAGATCGGCGATGTCGGCAAAAAACTGCATACTGCCCGCAGCCGCAATGACCAGGTGGCCCTGGATGTTCGCCTGTATTTACGCGATGAATCCAGGGTGATCCGCGGTTTAATACTTGAATTGGAAGCACTGCTGCTGGACCTGGCTGAAAAGCATACCGAAACCGTGATGCCGGGCTTTACGCACATGCAAAAAGCCCAGCCGGTCAGCCTGGCCCATCACTTGATGGCATATTTCGAGATGCTGCGCCGCGACCTGGGAAGGCTGGACGATCTAAACGCCCGGCTTGACTCTATGCCGCTGGGTTCAGGAGCCCTGGCCGGCACCGGATTTGATCTGGACCGGGAATACGTGAGGGAGCAGCTGGGATTTGGCCGCTTAACCCGCAACAGCCTGGATGCGGTCAGCGACCGCGATTTTGCCATTGAGTTCTGCAGCTTTGCCAGCATTCTTATGATGCATCTCTCACGTTTCTGTGAAGAGCTGATCATCTGGTCCAGCGAAGAGTACTCTTATGTGGAAATGGATGATCGTTATTCTACGGGGTCCAGCATAATGCCCCAGAAAAAGAATCCCGATCTGGCCGAGCTGATTCGCGGCAAGACAGGACGCGTATACGGCTCACTGACTGCACTTTTGACTATAATGAAAGCTCTTCCCCTGGCATATAATAAAGACATGCAGGAAGACAAGGAAGCCCTTTTTGATGCTATCGACACCATCAAACAATGCCTGACGGTTTTTGCGCCTATGCTGGAAACCGCATCCTTTAATCCCGCCCGGATGGCCGAGGCGGCTGCGGGAGGATTCACCAACGCTACTGATTTGGCTGATTACCTGGCAGCCAGGGGTATGCCGTTTCGCGAGGCTCATGAAGTTGTCGGCAGGGCCGTGCTTTATGCCTTAAGTGAGAACAAGAGCCTGGAGGAGATAAGCCTGGATAAATACCAGTCATATTCAGTCCTGATCAAGGATGATATTTTCGATTACATCAAGGTATATAACTGCATGGCCCGGCGCAAGCTGCCCGGCGGTACAGCTCCCCAGGCGGTCAAATCGGCGGTGCTGGAAGCGCGGCAATGGTTGAATGAAAGCTTGAAAGAGGGCTGCGAAGATATGGAGTTTGATATATAAAGGATTTTACGGAAGGAGTGAAGCACCGTGATGTTTACCAGCAAATTCGATCATCATGACGGCCAGCCGGACAGGGAACAGGTGGAACTGTGGGCTGAAAAATGTTTCGGTTCCATTTATAACCTGCTGAACGGTTTTTTCTGCAAGGTGGATGTGGCTGAAGTGCTGTGCCGCATGGAATTGGTCCCTTTCGACGAATTGGTTTGCGCCCAGTTAGAGGGTGAGAGCCAGGTGGTCATAGATATTGCCACAGCCAAAGTCCAGGAACTAACCGAACTCGAGCTGGATTGTTTACGCGCTTATGCAGACTAGCATAACCTTACCTGCTAAATAGTCCGATTATAGACAGTGAAACGGTAGGATATGCCCTGGTAAATACGGGATTCGTACTCTTTGGTCATTTTCCAGGCAGGATCCTGATCAAGGTTGGGCATACTGGTGTCGGCTGGAAATTCATGGTCAATTTTGGTGATATAGGCCGTATCGCAGTATGGCAACAGCTGCCGGAATATGGCCTCGCCTCCGATCACAAACACTTTTCCACTGTCATACTTTTCGACCTGCTGGAACAATTCCTCAACACTTTTAACGACCACAATATCCTCACGCTGGGAATCCATGGTGGAGCTGAGGACAATATTGGTTCTATAAGATAGAGGCCGGGAGCCGGGGAGTGATTCAAAGGTCTTGCGACCCATTATTACGATGTTTTCTACCGTAAGTGCTTTGAAATAACGCATGTCTTCCGGTATGCGCAGCAGCAGATCCCCCTGGTAACCTATATTCCAATTTCGATCAATTGATAACAACAAATTCATGCATCTACCCCGCTTTACTATTTATGGCAGCTGTTTATTCAGCCACAGGTATATTCGGTATCTGGGGATGGGCCTGGTAAGCATCCAGCTCGAAGTCCTTTACAGTAAAGGCATAGAAATCCTTCACATCCGGGTTGATCGTAAGAACTGGCGCCGGAAAAGGCTCCCGGGCTATCATTTCCTTTACCATAGAAATGTGCCTGTCGTATATATGGGCATCAGCTATAACATGCACCAGCTCGCCCGCCTGGAAGCCTGAAACCTGAGCGAACATGTGCAGGAGGATGGCATACTGGCAGACATTCCAGTTGTTAGCCACCAGGACATCCTGGGAGCGCTGATTTAGCAGCATATTAAGCCGCTGGCCGGTCAGGTTCAGAGTGACGCTGTAAGCGCAGGGATACAGGTGCATTTCATGCAGATCGCCGTGATTGTATATGTTGGTCATGATTCGGCGGCTGTAGGGATTATGCTTGAGATCATACAACACCCGGTCAACCTGGTCAAAATCGCCTTCTGCATAATGATGCTTGATGCCCAGCTGGTAGCCATAGGCCTTGCCGATGGAACCGCTATCGTCGGCCCAGGCATCCCAAATGTGGCTTTTCAGATCCTTGACGTTGCTGGATTTGCGCTGCCAGATCCAGAGCAGTTCGTCTATCGCCGATTTTAAATAGGTGGGTCTCAAGGTCAGAATGGGAAATTCATTTTGCAGGTCATACCGATTCACCACTCCGAAGCGCTTAATGTAGTTGGCGATGGTGCCGTCTTCCCAGCGGGTCCTGACCGCCTGGCCTTCTGAACTGAAGCCCTGGTCCAGAATTTCCGCGCACATGGCCGCAAAAATATTATCAGCTATGCTCATATCGAAGCTCCTTAGATTGAGGTGGATGGTGCCAGCACTATATAAAAAATATCACAATATATAATTCAGTCAAGTTTACACGAGAATACTGGCAAGTTCAAGGATATGTACAATTGTAATTGAGCATAGTTTCCGTGGATAGGGCGATTAAGCGATCTTGAATTGACAGGTAGACCGAAATAACTTATATTGATCATGCTGGCTTCAGGGCCGGCAGCTGGAAATATTATGGCTCTAGGGCGGAGGATTCATGGGACAAATACTTCATCTCGGCCTGGATGTTGGGTCAACAACAGTAAAGATCGCAGTTCTGGATGCGGCTTATGAGCTTGTCCACAGCCGCTATGAGAGACACTACTCCGAAGTGCGCAAAACGGTTCGCGATCTTATTCTCGATACGTATAAATATTTCAAAAATGAGCATATTACCATTAAGGTCACCGGATCCGGCGGCCTGGCGGTATCCAAGCTCCTGGATATTCCGTTTATCCAGGAGGTAATCGCCTGTAATGTGAGCATTGAGCATTTTGCACCTCAAACCGACGTGGCTATAGAGCTGGGCGGCGAAGATGCCAAGATAACCTTTTTCGATTATGGAGTCGAGCAGCGAATGAACGGAACCTGTGCCGGCGGCACCGGCGCTTTTATTGATCAAATGGCGGCTTTGCTTCAGACAGACACCATAGGGCTTAACACCCTCGCCCGCGATCACCAGGTAATTTATCCCATTGCCGCACGCTGCGGTGTTTTCGCAAAAACCGACGTACAGCCGCTTATCAACGAGGGCGCTGCCCGCGAGGATATTGCCGCTTCGATTTTTCAATCAGTGGTTACCCAGACTATCAGCGGTCTGGCCTGCGGCCGTCCCATTCGCGGCCATGTAGCCTTTCTCGGCGGACCGCTGTATTACCTGTCCGAATTGCGGCAGCGATTTATTGAGACCCTGAAACTGCCGCTCGAACAGGTGATCTTTCCGGACAATTCCCATTTCTTTGTAGCAATCGGGGCCGGCATCGAATCCCGAAACCAGAATGCCATGACCTTTACTGCCCTGCGGGACAAGCTGTTAAACATGGACAATACTGCCCTGGTGGAGAGCCGCCGCCTTCAGCCTCTTTTCAACAGCGAAGAGGAGTTTAACGAGTTTAAAAAACGGCATGCCATGAACAGCCTGCCCACCCGGCCGCTGGAAGATACTGAAGGAGCCTGTTACCTGGGCATTGACGCCGGTTCCACCACTACCAAGGCGGTAGCCATAGATGAGAACGGAGCCCTCGTATACAGCTATTATGGCAGCAACGAAGGCAGCCCGGTTCAATCCGCCCTTAAAATCCTGCGCGATCTTTACGCCCGGCTTCCAGCGCAGGTTTATATAGCCAATTCGTCGGTGACCGGCTATGGAGAAGGTCTGATCAAGGAGGCCTTCAGGGTTGATAACGGAGAGATTGAGACCGTTGCTCATTACCGTGCCGCCCGGTTTTTTGTGCCGGATGTGGATTTTATCCTGGACATTGGTGGTCAGGACATGAAATCGCTCAAGATCCGGGACGGCGTTATTGATAGCATAATGCTCAACGAAGCCTGTTCATCGGGTTGTGGTTCGTTTATTGAGACCTTTGCCCAATCTCTGAATATCGGTGTGGAAGAATTTGCCTCCCTGGCCCTGGAATCGGCCGCACCGGTAGATCTGGGCACTCGCTGCACGGTTTTTATGAATTCTGTTGTCAAGCAGGCCCAGAAAGAAGGCGCCAGCGTGGGCGATATATCAGCGGGCTTGTCCTATTCGGTCATTAAAAACGCCCTTTTCAAGGTCATCAAGTTCCGAAATCCGGAAGACTTGGGCCGGCGAATCGTGGTGCAGGGCGGAACCTTTCATAATGATGCCATCTTGCGAAGCTTTGAACTGGTTGCAGGCTGTGATGCTGTCAGGCCAGACATAGCCGGTCTAATGGGAGCTTTTGGCGCAGCCTTGTTAGCTCGTGATAAACACGTGACAGAATATGCAAGCACTCTGCTTCCCGCTTCTGACCTGGATTCTTTTACTATGGCCAGCAGTATGGAACGCTGCGGCAAATGCGCTAATAACTGTCTCTTAACTGTAAACAGCTTCCAGGAGCAGCGCCGCTTCATATCTGGAAATCGCTGCGAAAAGGCCGGCGACGGGAACCTGGATGACAATAAGCTTCCCAATCTATATGACTACAAATACAAACGGCTATTTGCATATAAGCCGCTGAAAAAAGCCGAGGCAAAACGCGGAGTAATCGGAATACCCCGGGTTCTTAACATGTATGAGAACTATCCGTTCTGGTTTACCTTCTTCACCGAGCTGGGCTTTCGCGTAGAATTATCACCGCGGTCATCCAAGAAGATATATGAACTGGGCATGGAGACTATTCCTTCTGAATCGGCCTGTTATCCTGCCAAGCTGGTGCACGGCCATATAACGGCTTTGATAAACAAGGGAGTTAAACATATTTTCTATCCTGCCATCATGAAGGAAAATGTTGAGCAGGAGGGGGCTGACAACCATTTCAACTGTCCGATGGTCATTTCCTATCCGGAAGCGATTCGCTGCAACATGGATGAAGTGCGCACCCCGGACATCAGGTATATGAGTCCCTTCCTGCCCTACCATGATCGTAGCAAGCTGATAAAGCGCCTTATCAAGGAATTCGAGGATTTTGACATCAAAAAAACAGAGGTAATAAAAGCGGTTGATCTGGCTATTGAAGAGGAAGGCCGGTTTAAGAGAGATATACAGGCCCGGGGAGAAGAAGTTCTGGCTCAATTGAAAAAGACCGGTGGCAAGGGCATTGTTCTGGCCGGCCGGCCCTACCACCTGGACCCCGAAATCAACCACGGTATTGCTAATATAGCCATATCTTGTGGTATGGCAGTTCTGACCGAAGACGCAGTTGCTCACCTGGGCGATGTGGAGCGCCCACTGCGCATTGTTGACCAGTGGATGTACCATTCAAGGCTTTATGCCGCGGCTAGTTTTGTGGCCAGTCAAACCAACCTGGAGCTGGTGCAGCTGAATTCTTTTGGATGCGGGCTGGACGCCGTGACAACCGACCAGGTGCAGGAAATACTAAACGAGCATAACAAGATTTACACGGTGCTGAAAATCGATGAGGGAAGCAATCTGGGAGCGGCGCGCATTCGCCTGCGCTCGTTGAAGGCGGCTATTGAGGAACGCGATAAAAATGGGATCGAACCTTACCGCGTCATTGAACGTCCGGCCAGAATTGTGTTCACCGAGGAGATGAAAAAGCGCCATACTATACTGGCTCCTCAGATGGCTCCCATTCATTTCGAGCTTATCAAGGAAGCTTTTCGCGGCCTGGGCTATAATTTTGAAATTCTGCCTTCATCCGATCCACAGGCCGTCGAAGAAGGCCTGAAATACGTGAACAACGATGCCTGCTATCCCTCTATCATTGCGGTGGGGCAGCTCATCGCGGCATTGAAATCGGGTAATTACGATCTCGGCAACACTACGGTGCTTATATCGCAGACCGGCGGCGGATGCCGGGCTACCAATTATATCGGTTTCCTGCGCAAGGCGCTAATCGAGGCGGGATTTGGCCATGTGCCGGTCCTTTCTGCGAATTATAAAGGAATGGAAGTCCAGCCAGGATTCAAGATCGACTTTAACATGCTAAAGCAGCTCATCAGGGCAGTTGCGCTGGGTGACCTGCTGATGAGGGTGCTGCACAGGGTCAGGCCTTACGAAGTCATCCCCGGATCGGCTAACCTGCTTTTTAGCCAGTGGATGGAGCGATGCAAAGAGTTGTTCCATGGCGGCAGGGAAAAGGATTTTCAGCGGATTGTCGGCAAAATTGTCGATGATTTTGACTCCCTGGAAATTAAAGAAAGCAGCAAGCCCAGGGTGGGTGTTGTCGGAGAAATCCTGGTAAAATATCACCCTACAGCGAATAATAATCTGGTCAGCCTGCTGGAAAGCGAGGGAGCCGAGGCGGTTGTGCCCGATTTATTGGACTTTTTCCTGTATTGCGCTTTTGATCATGTATATGAATACCAGAACCTGGCCGGCTCCTTTTCAGGATATGCCGGCGGCCGCTTTTTCATCTGGTACCTGGAGAAAAGCCGGCGAACGGCTAAAAACGCGTTAAAGCGCAGCCGGCGCTTTTCTCCGCCGATAACCGTATTTCACCTGGCCCATTATGCATCGGAAATTATGTCACTGGGGCATCAATCCGGCGAAGGGTGGCTCTTGACCGCCGAAATGATCGAGTTAATAAAGAGCGGGGTTCCGAATGTCGTATGTGTGCAACCCTTTGCCTGCCTGCCCAATCATGTAACCGGCAAAGGCATGATAAAGGAACTGAAGAGGCATTTCCCCCAGGCGAATATCACCGCGATCGATTACGATCCCGGAGCCAGCGAGGTCAACCAGTTAAACCGCATCAAGCTGATGCTGGCGGTGGCATTTAAGAACCTGGAACGTTCCGGCCAGGAGGAAAACCGGCTGGACGCGCCGGTATCTGCTGCCAAACGGCGCCGGATGCGCCGCTCGCAATAGTAAAATTGTAACAGGGGCGTTATCATGGATTGATTTTCCGATGAAAAGCAATCCATGATAATGCCCCTGTGATCTTGAAGAGGTTTTATTGTCCGGGTCCGGAGAATGTGTCGGCGAGCCATGTGCCCCTCTCCACTTTGCCGGTTGCAGAGACGAACTTGCCCCAGCCGTTGCGGAGATCGTTCTGCCACTGGCCAAAATAGTAGTCTTTATTGGCGTAATACATCATTCCCCACCCGCTGCGGTGGTCTTCTGTAAATTGGCCTTCATAAATGTCCCCATTAGACCAGCAATATATGCCATTGCCTTCAACATGCCCCAGGTTGAATTCGCCCATGTAGCGATTGCCGTTGCCGGGGTTGTTATATACGCCCTGTCCGTGAGGGAGCCCGTTGTTCAAGTCTCCCAGGTACAGTCCGTTGCCAAAATTGACCTTGTTGCCAATAATTACGCTATTGGAAAAATCGCTCCACTCCACTTCATAGCCAAAAGCCTGGGCAATCCAGCGCGCAGGCAGATAGGTTCGTTCATTGACCACCACCGGGCTTACGTCCATGGTCTGAGGTGTTCCGTTAACCTGCATGATTTTACTATTCATGGCTATTTGCACCAGGGTTTCGCCTTTTTGCAAGCTAAAACTCTCCGCAGCTGGATCATAGCCTATGCCGCTTTCGGGGACACCAAGCGCTGTGGCTAAATAACGAACCGGAACGTAAATACGATCATTGAGCTGGCTGGTCGCTCCGTCCATAGTATATTTTATGCCGTTGACCCGGTATTCCGAGCTGTCGAGCTGGAAAAATACCGTTAAATAGTTGGCGGTCAGGTTGGGATCGGCTGGAAGGCCACCATCAGCACATGGTTGAGTAGACAAGCTGGAAATGACAACCGGAACGGCCGGATTATTCGCAGCATCCAGCTGTGCGGGAGCGGCAGCCAGGCAGATAATCAGCCCCGCAAACAGAATAGGAAACCGACCATACATTATTAACCGCATTCTCAATAGCCCTCCTATCCAATAAGAATAGCCTGCAATGCACAATCTGTATTTGACCAGCGCTTATCAATGATAAAGAGCCTGGTCAGTCCGGTTATGATTGTCCATTACAAGTTTATCATGAAGCAATGGTTTAATATGGTATTATTCGGCTTATGAGGTGCATAATCCTGTTGTTGCGCCAAAAAATATTAATTTCTGGCAGGATTGTATCATATTTAATGGTAAAATACTCATAGAATAATGGCTATAAAGCTTGAGGCTGCCTGCTTTGCTTGCGTCAGCAAAACAGCAGGCGGCGAAGAGATAACAGGAGGGGGATTCTTAATGTCGATGAAGCGTTGTGGAAATGGGCACTATTTTGATCCAGCCAAGCACGAAAGCTGTCCCTATTGCGGAGTACAAGCAGCTGACTCATCTCATACAGTACCTGCGAGTGCAGTTGCAGGGATACCGGACCTGCAGAAGCCTGCCAGCCCGGTGGTGCCCGAAACGCCAGCAGCGCCGGCAGCTCCAATCCCGCCTATAGTTGAATCAGTACCGGTTGCAGCCGAGGATACAGCCGAAGGTTTCCAAACCGTAGCGGAGAAGGGTGTAAATCTCCCGCCGCCTCCATCCCCGCCGAAATTTACCGGATCTAACGAAGGTGAGACCGTGGCTCTCATTCGGCGCAAGACCGGGATAGACCCGGTGACCGGATGGCTGGTTTGTATAGACGGACCCGAACGGGGCCGGGATTATCGCATCCGCAATGAAAAGAACTTTATCGGCCGTTCGGAACGTATGGACATCAACATTTCGGGAGATGATTCCATTTCGCGTGAGAATCATTCGATGATTAGCTATGATCCACGCAAAATGACCACCAAGCTGCATCCCGGAGAAGGCCGGGGAATAATATATTTGAACGGTGACGAACTAGATGTGCCGACTGTCCTAAAAGCCTACGACATTATTGAAATGGGGCAGAGCAAGCTCATATTTATACCATTCTGTGGAGAGAAGTTTCAATGGGAGTAAAGCTGCGGCAACTGGCTTCCGGATTGCCGGGAGCTATATTGCTGTTATGCCTGGCTGTAATACCATCTTTGGCCGGGGAGGCAGGCTTTCTATCCATTGAACAGGCCTGGTGCAGTGAAAACGAAGTCGTTGTTTTTGTAAATGCCCTTGATTTGCAGGGGAGCCCGCTGAATGCCATTGATAAGGACGAGATTGGGTGCCAGCTGAACCAGACCAATCTGCCCTGCCGGAGTATTGATAAATACGGTTCCAATCCGGAAGGCATTGCCTGGGTGGTGTTGATTGATGTTTCGCGTTCGCTCAATGAAAACCAATTTGGTGATATTAAAGCCGCTGTCAACAGCCTGATACAGCAAATGGGAGCCAGGGATCGCATTGCCCTGATGAGCTTTGGGGCCGATGTCAAAGTAGCCAGTGACTATTCAAGCAACAAAGAGCAGCTTGCCAGGGCACTGGACAGCTTGGCGCCGGTAGGCGACAATACCAGGCTTCACGAGGGATTGCTTCAGGCGCTGGAGATGAGCAGGCGCAAGGATGCGGAGCTGCCATTGCGCCGGGCAGTATTATTAATATCTGACGGTTGTGAAGATTATACCGGCGGTGTTTCCAAGGATGAGGTTCTGGCCAATCTCAAGATAGGCCCCGTTCCTGTATATGCGCTGGGAATCTACAACGAAAGCGTAAACAGCGATGCCGCTCTTGAATCAATAGGGGAAGTCGCCCGCGCTTCAGGAGGCCGGGCCTGGCAGTATCAGGCTGGCAGCCTGGTCCAGGGAGTGGCGGTATTGCTGACCCAGATCCGGGACACCTATGTCTTGCGTCTGGATGCTGCCAATAGCCCCAGGGACGGAAAAGACTATCGCCTTGTAATCGACTTGAAACGCGATGGAACAGTGATTCAGGATGGAGTTAGCATTTACATGATCCCCACGGGTGAAGCTCCAGCTGATAATGTTGCCCCAAGCAATACCGAACCTGCCTGGAAGGGCGTTGAGAGCATAAAAGATATACGTGGCATAGATGACCTGGCCCTTCTGCCGCTCTGGATTTGGGCTGCAGTGGGGGGGCTTGTGCTATTAATTATATGCCTTATAATTATCTTGATTGTAAAAAGGAGAGGAAAGGTCACATCGGCCAGACAAAATGCCAGTGTACATCCGGGATTTGCCAGCAGCGAAAACACCAGTGATTATGAAGCGGCACGCCTTCCGGATTCGAGCTTCGATGCAGAGACCCATTATGAGCCTTTTCCGAACTTTGAGCGTTCAATCAAGCCGGATGGAATAGGACTCCCGGGAAGCAACGGCTGGCAGGATACATTTGCATCACCTGTAATATCAGGTGATACTGGAGTGGCAGGGCTTCCGTCCGGGTATAACGGAGCGAATAGTTGGGCTGATTCAGGGATTGAACGCCAGAGGACTGTTATTACATTGAACGTCCTGGGCAAGGAACGCAACAGCCGCACATTCGAGATCGTAATGAGTGCTGCCCGGCCTCTGGCTTTTATAGGCAGAACCGAGGGCAACGATGTAGTTATTTCCGGCGATGACCGGGTTTCAGCCCGGCACTGCAAGCTTATTTATGAACAGGACAAGATTTATATGCAAGATCTCAATTCAACCAACGGAACGCTGGTTAATGGGGTGCCTATAATCGGGCGATATGCTCTTGAAGCAAACGATCTGATTCTGGTGGGCAAGACCGAGCTGCGATATTCGGTAACAAGGTGTGATGGAGGGTCTGAACAATGATGGTTATTCCCGGTAATGCGCAACACATTGGGATGCGCGATGATCAAGAGGATGCATTTGGCTTTTCTAATATGGAAAACGCCCAGCTGGTAACGGATTCTGGCATAATGGCCGTATTGGCTGACGGCATGGGCGGACTGGCTATGGGCGCAGAGGCTTCACAATTAGCCGTACGCACTGTATTGGACGCATATGAGGCGCGTTCGGTTCAGGAAGCGATAGAGGAGAGCCTCTTCAGGGTTGTTCACCAGGCGAATATCGCACTTAACGAATATGCATTTAATATCGGCCAGGAGCACGAGATGGGCACCACCCTGGTGGCCGCCGTAATCCAGGATGACCGGCTTTACTGGGCGTCCGTCGGAGACAGCCGGATCTATTTATATCGAGATGGTCAAATGGTCCAGCTGAACCAGGACCACGTATTCGGGCAGGAGCTGCAAGAACAGGTGGCGCGGGGCTTGATGAGCCGCGAAGAAGCTGAAAATCATCCGGAACGGGACGCGCTGACCAGTTATATAGGCATTCCAATGCTGGAAAAAATCGATATTAGCCAGCGCCCGGTCCAGCTGAAGCCCGGAGATCGCATTATGCTGTGCAGCGACGGTTTATACCGGACTCTGGCCAAACAAGAGATTCTTATGTATTTGGAAAGAGATGCACAGGAAGCCGCTGATGCAATGATTGACGCCGTTTTATCCCGGCGGCGGCCGTATCAGGACAACACGACCATTCTCATACTGGAAATCGAAGCCGGAGGAAGGCGTCAGGTTCCGGTAACCGCCAATCTTGCGGGTCCATATACCAAAAAGCAGCAGAGCGATATTAACTATGCGAGAATGGGCGGATTGGTGGCTCCGGAAGAGCAAGCCATTAGCCGGCCGGGAGTGCTGCCCGAGAATCTGAATTACAAGCGGTTAGGCATATTTGTCGGAGCAGTCTTGCTTCTGCTGACCGTCTTAACCGTTGGGGTTATCCTTATTAAAGACAAGCTGGGTGGAGATGCTACGGCTACTAACAGCACTCAATCAACTGCCGGTGATTTGACTGGCACTGCACGCACGCCGGGTCTGGGAGAGTTTGACTTCAGAGATGTTAAGGTTGGCACCAGCACCACAGGTAACACCAAGCCCAACAGCAGCAGCAGTCAAACCAATACCAACACCACGGATAATGAAAACTCTAATAGTACGAATAATAACGATTCGGACAGCAGCACCTCGAACGATACCAGCGATAATAGCAATTCCGACGGGACTAACAGCAATACAACCGATTCTGGAAATAATACCGGCACCAATACCGGCACCAATACTGGCACTAATACTGGCAACAACACCACTAACCAGCCGGAGACTCCGCTGAACAATATTCCGGCCACCAACATTCCGGTTCCAGACGTTACGGTGCCTTCAAACGGTATTCCATCCAATCCGGGTAATCTTTTTTAGTTTGGAAACCGGGCAAATGCTGCCTTTATGAGGGGTTTTGGGGCGCTGATGATAAAACAGATCTTTCAAATAATATTGCTTATAGGGATTTTTATCATATCGTCCTTTATCGGCTTGAACCTCGCGCATCAAGCGGCAGTTGCCGGGCAACAAAGCCAAATGATGCGAGAAAAAGCCGTTGATGAGCTTTATCTAGCCGGCAGTATTCTGGATGCCGGGGCAATGTCAGCTGGAGCCGTACCGCGCCTGGCTTATGCCGACAAATACGGAGTTATGGAAAAGAGCCTGGAAGATATCGCGTCTCGCGGATCGGGAGTGATTTCCATTGGCTTCTATGATCTGGAACGGCATTATCAATATGTGCTTAATCCCAGGGCAATGCCGGCAGCCAGCGTAATTAAGCTGTATATTATGATAGAAGCCTTCAGGCAGGAACGTGACGGCATAATCGATTTGCAGGAAGAATATGTTCTGATGGAGGAGGACAAGACCGAAGGCAGTGGAATCACCGCCTATTACCCGGATGGAACATCATTTTCTCTGAACGAGCTGGTTGAACTGATGATAATCGACAGCGATAATACCGCAGCCAACATTCTGATTGAACGGCTGGGAATTGATAACATCAACCAGACAATAGAAAATGCAGGCTGCATGAATACACAGCTCAAATGGAAATTAATGACAGACAAGATACTGATCGAGGATGACGACAATCCGGTGGCGGTTCAGGATCTGATTCTGGTTCTGCGCAGTATGCATGAAGGTCAGCTTGTGAGCCCTGACTATGACCGGAAAATGATGGGGATAATGAAAAGGCAGCACTATCGCAGCCGGATTCCTGCAGGATTGCCTTCGGGAACCGCGGTGGCAAATAAAACCGGTACGCTAAGTTGGGTCGTGAATGATACTGCAATCGTGTTCACTGACCAGGGAGATTACATACTGTGTGTTCTCAATTCTTCTCCGGCCAGCCAAGCTGAAGCCGAGGAGATGATAGTCGGGGTTTCGCGGATCACGTACAGAGCATTTGTGAATCCGGTCAAAACTGAATCAATTTTGGACGGGAGGTAGACTGCATTGGCAGTGCCGTTGAAAATCGGGGAAACATCCAACTGCTTGCGACTTTTACTGCTATTAGGATTGGTTTTATTCCTGGCGTTTTCTGCTCCGCTTTCCGCCCAGGCTGATCCTGCCATTGAAAAGGTAAAAGACAGCACCGTGCGCGTATTGTGCGAAGAAGGCAGCGATTACTATGCCAGTGGTTCTGGTTTTGTTCTTGAAAATGGCAGCTACGTTATAACCAATCATCATGTGGTTGCTTCCGGCGGCAAATGCTATATCTATTTAGAAGGCGACCAGATGATCGACGCCAAGGTCAAGTGGTATTCAGAGCTGAAAGATATTGCGGTTCTGGAGATCAAGCCGGCGCTGGACAAGGATTCGGTAGTGCTGGCCGCCGGCGAAACAGTCGGTGACGCTGATACGGTGTACGCGCTGGGATTTCCAGCTGACGCCGATATGAACGAAAAGACTTTTTCGTCCGTTAAAATTACTAAAGGCATAATTAGCGCTTCATCGGTCAATGAGTACAACGTAAAAGTCTGGCAGACTGATGCGGCCATTAATCACGGGAATTCTGGCGGTCCGCTGGTCAATGAAAAAGGCCAGGTAATCGGCATAAATTATTTGAAATCCACTGGCCAGGATGTTGAAGGGATCGGCTATGCCATTCAGATTGACGAGCTGGTTCCAGAATTGGACCGGCTGAAAATTGATTATGAGCTCGTAAACCTTTCTACGGCAGCAAAGTCTGATTCCAGCTCCAGCTCTAATTCGAATGACAAAAACAGCGGAACCAGCAGCAGCGACAATGTGAAGGTCAAGGTCAGCCCCATAGCTTTAATAGTGATTGCCTTCATCATCTTGCTGATAATAATCCTGATAATTGCTTTGATCGTAAGATCCAGCCGTAAAAAGAAAAAGCAAAAGCAAATGCAAAGCCAACAGCAGGCATACCAGGTTCCAGCCTATCCGGATTATCCGGCGCCAGCGCCAGTTTATCCGGCTTATCCTGAAGCGATGGGTGCATTCGATTACGGCTCGGATGTGAACGCTGCCACCGCTCTGGATCCGAAGGTATATGATCATTATCAGGTGGTTCCGGCTCCAGAGGTTGTATTGCCACCTTCCAGGATCTTGCTGGTCGGGATAAACGGCGAATATGCCGGAAGCGATATTGAACTGGGAGCAGACTGGGTAAAACTGGGCCGTGATCCTGCCAGTTGTCAGCTGGTCTACGATGCAAAATCCAGTGTTGTCAGCAGGAAACACTGCATGATCCGCTATGATTCCAGCCGCCAGCTCTGTATATTGCAGGATCTGGGCTCCAGCAATGGCACTTACCTGATGGATGGAACCAGGCTGGAGACTGGACGGGACTATGATATCAGGGCCGGCGAGCGCTTTTGCGTGGGCACCAGGGACAATAACTGCTTTGAAATAAGACAGGAGCATTAAAAGATGCACTACACCACTAAAATATTGAGCCACCAGGGCGGGAGACACAACAACCAGGATTATGCTGACAATGCCACGACAGGAAAATACAGCTGCTGGGTTGTAGCCGATGGCCTGGGCGGGCACGCGGGCGGTGAAATCGCATCCCGGCTGGCGGTTGATACGGTTCTCAAAGCTTTCGCTGAAGACCCTGGCCTGGAAGAAGAGCGGATCGCTAAATGGTTGGTCCGCGCTCAAGAAGCAGTTACCCTCAAACAGAGCGAAGAGCCGTTGCTGTCTTCAATGCGCACCACCCTTGTATTACTGGCGGCTGATGACCATGCTGCGCGCTGGGCGCACGTGGGAGATTCGCGGCTGTATATGTTCAGATCTGGCCAGCTGGTGTTTCAGACCAGAGATCATAGCGTAAGCCAGGCGCTGGCTGATTCAGGACAGATAAAACCTTCAGAAATACGTTTTCATGAGGATCGCAGCCGTTTGCTACGGACCCTCGGCAATGACAACGATTTTCGCCCGGTTATTAATAACGAGCTTCAAGAAATCCAGGCTGATGACGCCTTTTTGTTATGTACAGACGGTTTCTGGGAATACGTGCTCGAAACGGAAATGGAAACGGATTGGAGTGCCGCACCCCGGCCGGAACAGTGGCTGGAACGCATGGAAAAACGGCTGCTGAGCAAAGTGGATGGGGACAATGACAATTATACGGTTCTGGCCGTGTTATGCAGCCAGGGTAAAACACCGGATAAGGGGCAATCAAAGGTAAAGGTACAGGAACCAGCCACCACCTGGCGCCTGTTTAATAAATAGACGGTTCGGAATTTATCATGCTTCATTTTGCACCTGGTTTAACAGGTAATAATTTGATGTCTTAATCACTGGCCTTGTCCTTGTTCTTCAAAGCCCAGACGATGATCACATAGAAAACGATTATAAATAGGAACAGCATCAGCCAGTGGCCGATAAACTGCCCTTCAAACCACTTCCATTCGGTCAGCCTGACCAGATTGTTGATATCGATAATGCTGCCGCCCACCAGTTCGTAGCCCCATTTACTTATGGCCAGCCAAAAAACGGGCGCCGCAAAAGGAATCATTTCAGTTACATCAGCGATCGATACGATAGCTCCCGAAAGTAATATCTGGGGAATGAGCAGCAGAGGAACCGTAGTCATGGCTTTTTCCTGGTTGGAAACGATGGCTGAAACCGCCAGCCCCATCAGGATGCTGGCCAGGGATATGATAAGGAAAGCCCACAGGTTAGTTACAAATTTAGGCAGAGCCAGCCCCCAGGTGATTATGCCGATAAAAATCACCTGCTGAATAATGGATATCAGCGATAAAATAGTGAGCTTGGATAGAATATACGGGGTGATTTTAAGATTAACCAGCCGTTCCCGCCTATATATCGCATCTTCTTTGATTATTTCGCGGGCAGAGTTCGAAGCTCCCAGCCATATGGATACAAAGACCATTAAAGCAACGCAAAGCGACATTTTCAAGCGGTGTTCAGTCTCATCAGTCTTGTTTTCTGCCTTCTGATCCAATTCCGTATCAATTTCCCCGAAGGTTTTATCGCCGGAATTGAGATCATTCTGCATATCATCAGTTATGGCAGTCTCAACATCTTCCCAGGAGTAATCCCGGTCAATGAAAAGCTTTTCGTCTCCGGAATGGGGGAAAATAAGCACCAGCAGCGCGGCGATAATTATTGACTGGGCCATGAGCATCAGCAGATTGCGTTTGTCCCGCCACACGATGCTGGCGTAGCGGGCTGTAAGAATTCTCCATTGCCGGAAGGCAGAATGCTCTGGCTGAGTCTGGGCTTGCTGTGTTGCCATGGCTGGCGGCTGGGAGCTGGCCAGCCGCCGATCCAGCTTGGCCAGGACATGTTTCTGGAAATATGGGGATGACATATACATGCGCTGCCATTCGTCAGCGCTGCGTTCGTTTTCTATCTTTTTGTAGATGTCAGCAAAATCGTCAGCCTTGAAGTATTCCTCGGCTTCGGCAGGCGTGCCGAAAAAGGCCAGCTTGCCGCCCCTGGTAAGAAAGACTACTTTGTCGCAGAGCTTGATATTGAAGGTGGCATGGGTTACCAGGATAATCGTTCTGCCCTGGTTGGCAAGCTTGCGCATCAATTCCATCATGACCTTTTCCAGACCCGGGTCCAGGCCCGAAGTGGGCTCGTCCAGGAAGAAAAGGCTGGGCTTGGTGAGCAGTTCCACTCCAATGCTGACCCGCTTACGCTGGCCGCCAGAAAGGCTTTTTACAAGGGTGTCACGCTGGTTATGCAGTTCCAGCTCCGTAATTACCTCGTCTACAGTGGCGCGTATTTCATCCTTCCCGGTATCATCAGGCATACGCAGACGGGCGGCGTAGGTCAGAACCTCGACTACGGTCAACTCCTGGTGAACGATGTCATCCTGAGGCACATAGCCGATCAAAGACCTGAAGGAATCATATTCGTCATAGAGGTTGCTGCCGTTAATTAAAATCTGACCCTGCGTTGCAGGCTTCATGCCGGTCAAGGCGTTCATCAGCGTGCTCTTACCGGCTCCGCTGCCGCCAAGCAAAGCGACAAATTCCCGGGGCTCGATAACCAGGTTCACATCCCTTAGCAGCTCTTTTTGCTTGCGTTCCGGGGTCGTGACAGTCTTACCCAGGTGCTGCACTTCAATCTTGACCAGGCCGGAGCCCTGATCATACTCCAGCAGGGTGCTGCCATCGAAAAAGTACCTGAAATTGGCTATGCTTAACAGAGTGCCGGGCGGTAGCTGCATAGGCCGGATTACTCTTTGCCCGTTAACGTAGGTTCCGTTGGCGCTGCCCAGGTCATACAGCACATGCTTGCCGTTTTCGAAGACAATCTTGGCGTGTTTGCGGCTTACCATGGGATGATTTAATACTATATCGCTGGTGGCTTCACGGCCTATGGTAATGGCCTGCTGAGCGATAGCTACGGCGCGGCTGGCATTAGCCATAGGACGATAGGTTTTACCATCTCTCAAGTTCAAAGCAGCCTGTTCGGCATGATCTCCAGGGGCTGAAGCCCCTTTTACCACCTGGAAACGCAGGGGTGTAGAACCGACCAGCACATTGTCCGAGGGCGAAATTATGGCGGAACGGTTTACTTTTTCACTATTTATGAAAATACCGTTGGTGCTGTTATTATCTTCGATGAGAAGCTTGCCGTCTGGCAGCAGAAGCAGCCGTGCATGTACTCGCGAAGCCTTGTCATCGGCTAATATCAGCTGGCACTGGCCTCCATCGCGCCCGATGTACAAAGGGGCCGACGAGATTTCCAACTGCCGTCCTTTCAAAGGTCCGTCCGTTACTTGCAGTACGAACATAAGCGGCATCGAACTCCTTATTTACGTATTTGGCATTAAAGATCTAATTTTTTGACGGTCTTTTACCAAGTCTAGCAGGAGAGGCCGGTCCTGACAAGAAAGATATCCTTGACCTTGCAGCTTTGTGGCTGGATGATGGCTTGATAATTGGTTACAATTAGTATGTCGCATTCCGAATCTAACCCGGCATGGCTAGAACCAAAAACCGCCGGTTTACCAGCAGATGAGTCCACCGGGTATTTTTCAATACTGATTAGAGAGAGAGCGGTTGCAGATGGATGAGCTTTGCATGGGTTGCATGCAAAACAAAGGCAATGTTGTAATCTGTCCTCAATGCGGTTGGGTGGAAGGCACTCAGCCCGAAGCCCCTGTGCATTTGCCTCCGCGAACCATCCTGGCGCGCCGCTATCTATTAGGACGGGTGCTGGGCCAGGGCGGATTCGGAATTACCTATCTGGGCTGGGATCTGGTACTAAAAACCAGGGTGGCCATCAAGGAATATATGCCCCAGCTTATAGCTACCCGCGCAACCGGGGATATTGACATTATCGCCTATGAATCCCGGGGCGGCCCGGAAAGCTACCAGTACGGGCTGCGAAAATTTCTGGAAGAAGCCCGGACCGTTGCCCAGATGGATGACAATCCTGGAATAGTAGCCGTGCGTGACTTTTTTGAAGCCAACAGCACCGCTTACCTGGTTATGCCTTATTTGGATGGGATGACCTTGAAAGAATACCTGGGCAGCAAGGGAGGTAAAATACCCTTCGGAGAAGCAATGAGGATCATGGAACAGGTGCTGGAAACCCTGTGTTATGTCCACGAAAAGGGGCTTTTACACCGGGATATCAGCCCGGATAACATTTTCATCACTCGCAGCCAGCAGATTAAAATCCTGGATTTTGGGGCGGCGCGCTATGCAGTGGGAGATCAGAGCCGAAGCCTTTCGGTTATTCTAAAGCCTGGTTATGCACCCGAGGAACAATATCGCAGCAAAGGCTTGCAAGGACCCTGGACAGACGAGTATTCTGCGGCGGCAACATTCTATCGGGCCATTACCGGGCAGGTGCCTCCTGAAGCTCTGGAACGCCTCCATGTGGATGAACTAGCACCTCCGTCGCGGCTGGGAGCAGCAATACCTCCCCCCGCAGAAGCGGCTTTGTTAAAAGCACTTTCAGTCCAGGAGAAACAGCGCTTTCGCAATGTAAAGGACTTTCTCCACGCTCTGCACTCAGGTGTTCAGGCAACCGCGCCTCCGGCTTTAGTAAGACCGCCTATGCTGGATAAAACCGCCGCTTATTCGCCAAATATGCAATCGGCAAACCCTCCGGTGAGCAATATCCAACCGCAGGCTCCAGGGGGACCAGCTGCAGGGGTTTTCCCGGCTGGTGTAAACATGGGACCGCCAGCGGCTGGAGCTGTCTCGCCGGCCGCAAATCCACCATTACCAGCAGGCAGCCGAGCGCCCGGACCGGTAGCACAGCCTATGTATCCGCCTGGTTCCTATCCACCGCCGGGGTTTGCAGATCCTCGCATCGGCCGCCAGGCGCCTCCTGCATATGCTGCCCCCTATCAAGCGGCGGGTAGAAAGACAGGGAAGAAAAAGGGGGGCAAAGGCAAGCTTGCTCTTGTTTTCTTTATGCTTGTAATTGCCGGCTTTGGAGCATTGCTGGTAGCCACCGGTATTGTTAAAATAAACCTGGATAAGCCGGTTGCCAGACTTGATTATCCGGACGGAACCGCATACAGAGGAGAATACGATAGTGAATTGTCTTACGAGGGTGATTATGTCAATGGTCTCTTTGAAGGGCGAGGCACTTACACCTGGCACAAAACCAAAGATATCACGGTACAGTATGTGGGCAATTTTAAACAGGGCAAGCTGGAAGGCAGCGGTACATATACCGGCCTGCGTGGGGAATCGTATACTGGTTCGTTCAGCGAAGGCATGTTCAATGGTTCCGGTCGTTTGGACGAAGACGACGGTTATATCTACAAGGGCTTCTTTACAGACGGGATGCCTGATGGAGACGGTGAAGCCACTTTTTCCGACGGGACCGTGTATCAGGGCTCCTTTGTTAACGGTGTAATGGAGGGTGAAGGGATACTTACCTGGCCAGACGACAGTTCATACGAAGGAGAGTTTGCGGATGATTTGCCTAACGGCATGGGTTACCTGTATGATGAAAACGGTTACCTTATTTTCCAGGGATACTTTGAAGACGGCGAGCCTGTGACCCAGTAAAGCCGGAATTATGCGGGCGCGCTGAAGGCTCCGGCGCCACTTCTACAGCTGATGAACAAAGCTAAATATTGTCAAGCAGCTTTGAAACTGATAACCGGAATAATTATTGGCGGAAAGGATGATTAATTTGACTAGTTACCAGGCCGCACCGAGCAAGAGCCGGGCCAAAGCAACATTTTTTGCCCAGTTTTTAGGAATGATCGGGGTTCACAAGTTTTATTTGGGCAAGACCGTGCCGGGAGTTATTTATTTGGTTTTTTGTTGGACGGGAATACCTTCTATTATTGCTCTTATTGAAACAATCATGATGGTGTCGATGAGTGATTATGATTTCGCCATTCAGCACGATCCGACCGCTGCCTCCCATTATCAGCCGTCTCCGGTCAGCCCCGACGGTAAAAAACGCACTACGGCAGCATTACTGGCCATGTTCCTGGGAGCTTTCGGGGTTCATCATTTCTACTTGAAGAAAAACACCCGGGGATTAGTATTCCTGGCATTGATCTTAATCGGTGTGGTCGCAGTGATTGCGGGAGTAGTGCTCACTGGTTCCCGGGAAAATGCCGGACTGCCGCTCCTTATTGCCGGGAACGTGATCATTTTTATACCGGCCATTATGGGCTTCATAGACTATATCCGGCTGGTGATGATGAAGGACCAGGAATTTCTAGCCCAAAACGGAGGGCTGGCGTACTCTGCCCCGGCAGCAGTTTATCCTGCTCCTGAACCTGTGCAGGGCAGTTACGGACAGGCCTGGGAGGAAGTGCCCGCCTGGAACGAAGGCAAACCAGCTGAACCATACCTTCCGAATGCTGAAACGGTAGCATTTCAGAATCCTGTTGCACCCCTTATACCAATTCCGCCGCTTGTTCCAGAAGCGCCTCCGCAAACGGCGCCGGAAACGTCTACACCGGCCGGGCAGGCTCCCAAGTTCTTCGATAATTCCTATATGCCGGCGGTGGTCAATGAAAAAGAAGGGGAAAGCTATGTGCCAGGTGATGATAATTACCATCCTTCAGTGCTTCAGATGCCTGATGTAACTCCTGCTACACAGATGGGAGCGGGGGGAGGTCATGCAGAAAAGGTCGAAGCGCAGGGAGTGAATATTGAAAAAGCGGCCAGGCCCTGCTTGAGGAACATAAAAGGTGAATACGAAGGCCAGTATATCGAAATGGATGCTGGAGAAATATGCATTGGCCGGGATCCCAACAGCTGCCAGCTGGTTTTCAGCCAGGACAGCCCCTTTGTCAGCGGCAAGCATTGCGTTATTAGCTATAATGCCCGGGAAAATGCGTTCTATCTCCAGGATCTTGGCTCAACCAATGGTACTTTTTTGACCAGCGACGAAAAGCTGGTTCCAGGCAAATTTTACATTTTGCAGGACGGAGACGGTTTTTACCTGGGCGATAAGAACGCCAGCTTTGAAGTAGCTTTCTGTTAAGGTGCCCGATCCCGCATGGGGAGGCATTGCCGGGCTGCTTATTCCCAGTAAGTGACCCTGGCAAAGCTCCTTTTCACGGCACGCTGGTATTTATACCTGGGATGTCCGATTATCAGGAAAACACCGGTATTATGACGGGGAGGTATTCCGTATTTCCGGGTAAGCTTGTTTTTATATTTTAAAAATGGGCCGATGGAGCCGATCATACAGGTTCCCAGACCTAAAGATTCTGCGGCCAGCATGGCATAAGTAGCCGGGATTAATGGATCGGCCGGATCAGAAGTAGGTGAGCTATAGAAATATATGGCCAGGGGGGCATCATAGAGAAGCCAGTCCTGGCCTTTTCTACGGGCTTCGTTGAATACATTGGGAAGAGGCTGCATGAAGGACTTAAAGAGGTCATAGGCTTCCTTGCCAATAAACGGCCGGTACAGCAGCAGCATCGGAGAGGAGAACATCCATTTAATGCCCAGAAAATAATCCACGGCATCGCTGGCGAATTCATTGACCCGGGCAAAACCCTTGAGTATAAATACCTCGACTTCGGAGGGAGGCAATCCCATTGGAGCGGTGGAAGCTGCTTCGAGGATTTTATTGATGTGCTCATCCGAAACCTCTTCTTTTTTGAAATTGCGTATGCTGCGGCGGGCAGCCAGCAGGGCCGATAATTGCTCATAGCCGGCTCGTTCCCCTTTTTTGGGGATAGGATAGAAATCCTCTGGCTTCAAGGTTCGGCCGGTGACCGAAATACAGTTCTGGGGGCAAATGGCTGTGCACTGGCCACAGCCCACGCACCCGAAAAGCCGGTTTTGGTCTACCATTACCCGCTCATTTTCGATGTATAGCGGATTGCCTTTGCATACTTCAACGCACAGGCCGCATAGATTGCACTTTTCATGGTCAATGGCCACCTGGGCATGATCCTGGGCGCGGCGTGTTTTTAATGCTGTCATGACCCTCTTCCCTTCGGTTAGCTTGTATGTATGAACCGGCATTTTGAATTTCCATCGAGTTTCATATCATTATAAATCATGGGGACGGTAAATGGTGCGAAAACCCTGGCTGGACAGCTGCCGGAGTCTTCCGCAATGTTCGTTCCAATCAGCAGCCCTCTTTCCGCCACAGAATAGCGGTATCTGCGTCATTAAAGGTATCCACACAGCCTGGCGTCCCCATGATTTATTTGCGAATCTCACGGTCAGATCATTAAGTCCGCTAAATCAACGTATTTTTACGTATCATTAGCGGACCTTGAATTTACTCTGCTTTCGAATTTGATTCTGAATATGATGGGCGTCTGTCTATTCAGTCATCAGCACCTGCTGGTTTTCATCGTCCCAGTCCACATTGTAACCGAATTGTTCAGCAACGTAGCGAGCGGGCAGGTACAGGCAGCCGTCGCGCTGAAGAACAGTGACATCCATTGGAACTGGTATAAGGTTGTTAAGGAACAGCAGGTTGCTTCCCGGTTGGGTGGAAACGGTCTGTCCGCCCTTGGACAGGCTGGCAGTCTTGCTTTGCTCATCCCAGCTAACCAGGGCGCCCATTGCTGCCCCCAGGTAGCGCAAAGGTACATAGGTACGGTCATTTTCGGCAAAAGTGGCGGCATCCATGGGTACTGCTTCGCCGTTTTGTACGTAATACGACTGTCCCAGGCCAAAACTTACCTGCAGTGTTGCCGAAAGGGTATTAAAAAATTGGTCTAAAATGGGCAGGGTGCTGGTTGTTGTGGGTGGAGCAGTGCCTTCGCCTTTGAAAGTCAGCAGGATCTGATTTTGATCTGGATCATTGGACAGGCAAAGCATGGTTGCGCTGCTGGAGCCAATGTCGCGAGGCTTGAAGTACACGGTGACGGTGCCGCTTTTATCGGATGCCAGTGTATAAGTGCTCTTGTCCTTGTCATACGCAAAGCCGCTGTCTGACATGATAAAATCCAGGGAGTCGTCTTCGACTTTACCATCAGAACCCGCGGTTTGCCCGGTGGCATTGATGCCTTTGAAATCACGGAATGCGATAACCAGGTCTGCATCGCCTGAATTGGTGATGGTAATTGATTTAGTGGTCGATGCGGTGTTCCATTGCACCTGCCCGAAATCCAGGCTGGTCGGGCTTACTTCGATATTGGGCTGTACCGTGCCCAGGCCCAGCATAAGATTGAGCTGAGCCAGCAGTTCCAGTTGCGAATTCAGGTCAATCTGCTGTGCGTTGTTAACCGGGGTTTCGGTCTTTTGTTCTTCGCAGGCCAGAACCGGGCTATAGCAAAAGAGGGAGATTAATAATGCCGCGGCCATCATGCGTGCGGTTTTCATACGGGTGATCCTTTTCATAATGAGCAACTCCTTTCAAAATATGTAGGTGCCGAATCAGCAGCAAGGCTGGAAAATATCAATCGGTTCCAAATGATTATGTTGATAGACTATCACCCCCTGACATAATAGATTCCTGGAGCACTGTTAATAGTTGGGCTGCTGCGTTCTACTTTTAATTATGGTGAAACTGCCGGTATTTTCCATGACAGGTATGTGATAATAAAATTACATTGCAATGATAGAAATCTGATAAAACGATGATATGCAGATGATAATTGAATAAGGCCGCCGCAGTGTGTATCATAATAATGAGTTAAGGCCTCGATGAGGAGAGTCAGGGTGGAGGAGGATTAAGCTTGTGAACCGGTATTTTCTGGTCGTGGACAATGGAGACCCTCACAAGAAAGGCACCGAAATTGAGCTGTTAATGGGGCAGACTTTGCTCGGACGCCCCTGGCAGAATTATTTTCCGGATATTGCTTTCAGCAGTCCGCATGTGTCTAAAAGGCATGTGGTGATCAACTGCACCGAAACCAATGCCAGCATTCAAGACCTGGGAAGCAAGCATGGCACGGCAGTGAACGGCAGAGTGCTGGAATCGGGAGTTCCCCTCCTGATCAGCCACGGAGATATTGTCACTCTGGCCAGAGGAGCGGTCCGCCTGGAGTTCTGCGACGTATTTGCCGCCGAGAAAGGTGAAACCATCGACCTGTGCACTTTGACTCAAAATGTACCCCGGCAATACGGCAACCTGCTTATTGATCCCGATCGCCGGGAGGTGCGCCTGGGTTCGGAAGTGCTAAACCTGACCGGCAAAGAGATTGAACTCTTGCTGTTTTTACACGAAAAGTGCAACCAGGCTCTCACCTACAATGATATTAAAATGCGAGTATGGCCGGAAAGATCGCCGGACTCGGACGAAATCCCCGATGTCAGCGCCGAAGAGATATCTGCGCTGGTTTACCGTCTGCGCAAACGGCTGGGTGAATTCGGCAACAAAATCGTTAATATACCGCGCTACGGATACCGGATGGATTCATAGACGCAAGGCTGCAGGTTATGAGTTAACGGTAACGCGATAGATGAAAATTGCAGCTATTGACGAGGGAAAGATAGCTTTCACGGGAACATCAAGACGGTTGGTTGATTCTGCAAAATATAAAATGAAATAGAAGGCCGAATAATCATTAGCTGATGACTGTTGAATCCATTTTACGTTTAACGTCTCACTTTTAACGAAAGAGGTAGGAATTTATGGAAACGAAATTTAATTTTTACTGCATAAAGAGCTGAAGCACCTGTGCCAAAGCCCGGGCATGGCTTAAACAAAACCACGTGGATTATACCGAACGTGACTTGATAAGCAATCCGCTTAATGCTGAAGAACTGAAGAAAATGGCCCAGGACGGGGGTACTGCCGTGCGCGGACTCATAAATCCGAAAAGCGCGGTGTTCAAAAAAATGAATGTCAAGATCGATGATTTAGATGACAATGGCGCCATCGAACTGGTTGGAGCCAATCCCCGGATTTTGCTGCGCCCGCTGCTAAAGGCGCCGGGAGTCTATATTGCCGGCTTCTCTGAAAGCTCCTATCAGACCGTGTTAAATAAGCTCTAATTCAAATGCAGGCACTTGATTTTAAGCCGGCATTTGCGTAAATCCTGGCGCAGAGGCCGGTTTTACTGCGTCCTGGCAAAAATGCCAGCTTCATTTGTTCAGTCAAATTTAGTTTCGTTCGATAAAAACATATCAGGCTTGTTCCTGAAATACTAGAAAGGGGGACTGTGGATGGATGGCATCGCACTGGCCGGTCAGATAACGTCGATGCAGCAAGCCCAGGTACAGCAGGCTTTTTCCGTTGGTGTTATGAAAATGCAAATGGATCAGCAGGCAGAGAATGCCGCAGCAATTATTAATATGGCAAATACTGCTGATGTCAACACCATGGAAACAAGTGTCTACCCCAATCTGGGCAAAAACCTGAATGTTCTGGGATAGGGACTTGATTTCCCCGGGGCCGGTCTTTATTAGACCGGACCCACTTTCTATTTGCTAATGGATGTTAACTGCTGCGGAAGGGTGTTAAGGAATGACAGAAAGCTACGGAATTGCAGGGCAGGCCCTGGAGCTGCTGGACACTATGGATGAAGGCCTCAATTACCTTCAGACTCGTCTCCAAAATGGATTTCTGGAAGAAAGCAGCTTTTTGCTGAAGGATATTTCCGATGCCCAATTTGCTGTGGGGGAGGCGCTGGAAGGTATGCAAACCCCTGAAGATATGAAGAACGCACTTCAGAGCGCTTCGGACGAGCTGAAGCGCTGCTTTGTCGAACTCGAAAAAAGCTATCAGCAATCCGAACCCGATAAAGCCCGTTTCGAGTTGCAGGTTGCGGTGATACCGGCCTTCAGGCGCTGGAATGAAATTTTGCGCGCTTATCTGGGCCCGGTGGCCAATTCTTAGGAATTTTTCTTGAAATACTAAGGTTATTTTACCTAAGGCCCGATAATGGATATAGGAAAGTATCTCTATACGCAAGGAGGCGAAAAATATGCGAGTCGAGGCACAGGAAAAGGTTTTGAATGTTGCTTCCATTCCTGTCCGGCCGGAGCCGGTGGAACCGAAAGCAATCAAACAAGAACCAAGGACCGAGAAGCTCGCAACTCAGGCAGGGAAGCCGATTGACAGGGAGGCTCTGGAGAACGCCGTGGAACTGGCGAATAAAGTCATGGAGATCACTGATCGTCATTTAGTTTTCAAACTGCATGAAAAAAGCGGGCGCTATCAGGTTTCAGTAGTTGAAAACGGTGCTGGCGGTGAAAAAATCATCCGGAAGATTCCTTCTGACAAGATGCTTGAAATGGCCGCTGAGCTGCGCGAAAAAATGGATCAGGCCACCGGGCTGCTGCTGAACGAACTGGGATAGTTTGTAAGCGCAAACCAATGTATTGAGCAATCCACGCAGAAATCACGCTAGAAAATAGCGCGGTCTGCAGGGATAGGTATTTTGCGGCATTTTTGAAACATGGCGCAAGCGGGGGAAATCCCGGGCAGATCGATCATTGAGGGGGTCGTGTATGTGAATATGAGCGCTCAAGCCCAGGCTTACGATCATTATAAAAAAGCCAGCGTTGAAACAGTTTCATCAGAAAAGTTGCTGATAATGCTTTTTGATGGGGCTATTCGATTTCTCGGCAATGCTGAGATAGCAATCGACGAAAAAAATATTGAGCATGCCCACAATCAGATTGTTAAGACCGAGGATATTATCGTCGAACTTATGTCTACTCTGGATATGCAGTATGAAATTTCCAGCAGCCTGTACACCTTGTACGAGTATATGTACCGGCGTCTGATTGAAGCGAATATTGGCAAGGATAGGGCCATAGTAGGCGAAGTAAAGTCTTTTCTGGCGCAGATGAGAGATACATGGGCTGAAGCCATAGAAATAATTAAAACGGAGAATAAGGTTTCGGCGCCTGAAGCACCGGTAAACCCGGTTCCCGTAGCGGTACCGTCAAAGACCATTGCATACAACGCTGTCGGCGGAGCGGTAAAGCCGGCTGCCGGTCTGAATATTAAGGGGTAGCGAATGAGCCGCCAGGAAAAGATCGTGCAACATATGACCGAGATTGCGGAAGCTTTTAAACAGCTTCTTGAAGCGTCCTGCGGCGAAAAAAACCTCATGGAAGGGCAGTATAGCGAACAGGTATGGCAGCAATATGAGGCTTATCATGCCAAGCGGGTCCGCCTGCTTGACCATATTGGGGTTCAGGAAAATAAGATACAGAAGCTAACCGGCTTGGAATTGCCGCCTTATCAATATAAGGCGGATGTTTTTTATAATCGGGAGGAATTCGAACACTTTTCCGCACTGGTTGAGCGGATAAGCCGGATGATAAACGAAATACTGCAGAATGATTTAGTTATCGAGGACAATTTAAAGAAAAACGCTGATAAAGCGGCTGCGGAATTGAAACACCTCGTGCAAAATCGCAAGGTAATGAATTCGTATTACAATTCCGGGCCTCCGCCTCAGGCCATCTTCTTCGATCGGAAAAAGTAGCCTGCTCCAGGGAAGGGAGAATAAACGATGAAGGAATCATCATTTGAATTCATGTTTGCCAATTTTGACTCTCAGATAGTTATATATCGCCAGCTTTTGGAACAGAGCCAGGCGCAGCTGGCTTTTTTGCACGATCTGCAATGGCCTCGGAAAAAGGAGCAATTATATAATATTGCCAGGCTGCGGGCAGGTCTTATGGATGAAATGGTAGAACTGCTGCAGGAAAGCCGCGGCTACCAGCGGGAAATGGCAAACGAGCTGGGCATCAGTGAATTTCATTTGAGCGCATTAAAACCTTTTTTACAGAAGGAAGATTTCGAACGCATTGAGATTCAGATAAAGGAAATAGCGGGTCTATTGCATCAAATTAAATCCATTGACGAAGAATGCGCCGGTATAATCGGAAAAAGCGCCGTATTTGCAGAGAACGCAGAAATGGGGCCGATGCGCTATAATAATGCTTCCCGGGCTTATCAACAGCACCATAAGACGCAATAAAACAGGCATTAAGTATAAATGGACAACCCGGCCGCCGGTAATTATCAGTGGCCGGGTTTTATTATGTTTGAACCAGGATACAGGGGACATAACAGTAAAGCTTAATATTGCAGGGCGTTCATAAATGTGCTGAAAACATAGTGATTGAATCCCCCTGTTATCATTTATTTTTCTGCGCAATAAATAAATGAGCGTTTATAATGCCGTGCTTCGCGTTTAAACTGGCTGCATATCTGGTAAAATCCTGTCTTTGACACTTGCAGAAGGCAAAAAGCCCCGCAAGCTCCTAATACAGGGGATTACGGGGTTTCCTTATGTTAATAAAAAGTGAGTAATCTTCTCTTAAGACTTAGTGACCTTAAAAATATTTTTCATCTGCCGTGTGGTCAGTATCTGGTAGTCAGTGCGGAACCCAAAAGCATCATGAAGGCTGTCGGTAAAATCGGTTCTCGTGTAGGTCGGAACGAAGCCTTCCCCCTTAATCTCGTGAAAATTCATGTCCCGCAGACCCTGAACAATCTCGCTGCACGTGTATTGTTCCTCCAGCCGCTTTTCCAGGAGCCTGTAGACCACCAGTGCGATAAAACAGGTCATGAAATGCGCTGTTATCCGGTCATCGCGGCTAAGGTACACTGGCCTGGCTTTGAACTCGGTTTTCATGATCCGGAAGCACTCCTCAATCCGCCAGCGCCTCTTGTTTACCGCCAGAACGGTTGATGTGTCGCCATCAAGGTTGGTGCAGACCGCGTAGAACCCGTCAAAAGCCTCCTCTTTACCAATGACAGCATTGTCAATTTCATATAACGTTTTGCTGGCAAGCTCTCCTTCCGGGGTGACACTAGTCTTCTTAATAAACCGCCTATAGTCGTTTGGGTTCACCTTATTCAGCTTGCCCAAATTCGTGTCAAGGACTTTGCAGGCTCTCTCAATTTGGGCGTTCCTGACCTTGCGCTGGTAGTTTTGGTACTTGAGCGAAAAAGACACGATAAGCTTCTGTTCCAGCCCGTCTTCCACAATCCAGCGCTCCTTGTAAAAAGTCTTTTCCCAGTCCTTTTCCTCATCAAGCATATCCAGACTGTATTTTGAGCTGTCGCCAGGCAGGAGCCAGCCTTCAGGGCTTAAGGCCCATTCCTTCAGGTGCTTCTTCAGCTTCTTGACTGACTGCGTAGTTATGAAAGCACGGTCGCCCTGGTTATTGAACTGACGATTGCTATTGGAGGCGAGCCCGGCATCGGTACAGACGATAAACTTGGAGCAATTAAAATCGGACAGAATTTTTTCCTCCAGCGGCTTTAGAGTCAGCTGCTCATTAGTATTGCCTTTGCCAATATATATGGCCAGGGGTATCCCATCCCCATCCATGAAAAGTCCCATCTGGACGATGGGGTTGGGGCGATGCTCCTTGGAATAGCCGTATTGCTTGATGCCTGACTCCTGCTCTATTTCAAAGAAATAGTTGGTGCAATCGTAATACAGCACCTTCGTATTCCGCTTTGAAACAGCCAGGCTGTTGGTGTAAAGGGAAGACTGGATAAAATCAGCCTCCTTGGCTATTATCTCCAGTGCACGGTAGATTTGGTGGAGGTCAAACGAAGGCTGCTCCATGAACTTGAAGGAATCTTGGTATGTAGAAAGCTTGGAGGAAGGGTAGATAACCCTGGCATAAACAAGCCTGGATAGGATAGAGTCCAGGTCGAAAGAGAACTTGTACTTTTTAGCGATGGTTTGGCACATTTTATCAAGCTTTAGCTCGTGATAGATCTTCTGCAGGAACAGGTAGCCGCCATTGAATGATTGCTGCTGGCCTTTGTCGATAATCTTGACCGGGGAATACTTGACCAGGACTTCACGCTTATTCTCTTTTTCCTGCCGGTTAAGCTCCGCGATGTACTCTTTAGCCCATTCATAAGGATCTTGCCCGCCCAATTTTTCCAGGAGTCCATCATATGTGCCAAGCTTTTCCACGATCTTGGAGGAATGAACGCCATTCACATAGGTGGACCTTATTACATAAAGCGAAGCAGCATTTTTAGATTTAGTAACCTTCAACCGCATCAAAACACCTCCAATCCCTTATATTATACCACTGTACTCAACTGTACTCAATAGCAAAATGGTAAAATTGACAAAAAAATAAGCCCCTGTTGGGCTTTTCAAGGCTTTTTCTTCTATTCAACTGTCAAAGACCCGAATCCCCCTGTTATCATTTATTTTTCTGCGCAATAAATAAATGAGCGTTTATAATGCCGTGCTTCGCGTTTAAACTGGCTGCATATCTGGTAAAATATTCTCGCAATCTATAAACATAAGGAGTCAGGAAGATGAATTTTTTCGGACACATTAAGGACGCAATTTTTGTGCCTTCGGCTTATAAAGAACTGGCCGGACAGAAAATCGCTATTTCCCTGCTGTACCTGGTACTGCTCGTTTTTCTGGTAACCCTGCCGGTCCACATATACCTGGGGATGGAAATGATGAGCGGAATCGACGGAATCGGCGATGAAGCGCAAAGAAAGATACCGGATTTCCTGTTATCTGACGGAGAGTTAAAAGTCGAAGGAGAAATGCCTATTGTGATTGATGAGCCGACACCCGGTACCGGAACCAGTTCATCGAGTCCGTCGGGTGATATTTATATAGTTGTAGACACTACCGGCCGGATGGACGAAAAATCCCTGTTGTACCACACTAACGGGATATTTATTGGCAAGGACCGCCTGGTGCAAAAAGATAACTTTCGCAACCAAACGATATATTTCAAGGATTTTAAGGATGCCACGTTTACCAAGGCCGATATGATGGCCTACATTCCCTGGCTAAAAACATTCAGCATCTTATTCATGATATTGGGTCCCATAACCGTATGCATTTTCAAGCTGATCCAGGCACTGCTGCTTGGCCTGGTGGCATGGCTGGTTGCCCAGGGCATGAAGGTTGAGCTGGCTTATGCGCGCGGGCTGAACATTGCCATCTATGCCCTGACTCTGCCGGTGTTGCTGGACGGCATAATGGAAGGCTTCTGGCCTGACTTCCCCATGTTCTTCCTGGTATATTACACCATTGCCATGGTTTACCTGGTGCTGGGGGTGCGCGCTTATAGCGACGATGAACTGATGATTTAGAAGACTGATGAGCATCGGCCACATCAAATAACAAGATATCATGCAAGGGTGTCCTCACGGGAGGACCGGGCAACAAGACTCATCATTATTGCTCTTTTGGCCTAAATGTTATATAATTTCTACCATTAGCCGGTTGACTGCCGAACATGTACAGGAAGCGGTGAAATCCAGAAAAATGGGGGATACTCAATGTTTGAAGACAAGGTGTTAATTTGCAGTGATTGTGGAGAAGAATTCGTATTTACTACCGGGGAACAGGAATTTTATGCGGAAAAGGGTTTCGAAAATGAGCCCAAGCGCTGCAAGAATTGCCGCCAGAACCGCCGCTCTCGCAATAGCGACCGGGGTGCCCGGGAAATGCATGCGGCCATCTGCGCCGGATGTGGAGTAGAAACCGAGGTGCCTTTCAAGCCAGTTGACGGCCGGCCGGTGTATTGCATGGAATGCTTCCAGGCTCAAAAGACAGCGGCTTATTAAATCGCGACTACATCTATAAAAAAATGACCGGGCGCAAGCCCGGTTTCTGTTTTGTTTGGCCTCTTCACGTCCTAAATTGATCATGTTATTCCTGTATCCACTCGTGTATAATATAGCCATGAAGCACGAAGGGAGTGGTCGTATGAAAATGGAGATCCGAGGTAAAAACGTCGAAGTCACAGAAGCGCTGAAAGATTATACGGAAAAGCGCATCTCAAAACTCGAAAAGTACTTCGAAGAAATCCGTACGGCCCATGTGACCATGTCGCTGGAAGGCGAAGGCCAAAAAGTGGAGGTGACAATTCCTTTAAATGGCATGATTCTCCGAGGCGAAGAAACCACCGAAGACATGTACATGTCGGTGGACATGGTTCTTGACAAGCTGGAGAAGCAGATTGAAAAATTCCGGTCCAAGTTAATCAACCGACATCGCGGCACTGGTCTCAAGCAGGCGCCAGCAGCCGAAGGCAGAAAAGAAAAGGAGTTGGAGTACAGATTTGTTGAAGATCAGTTCAAAGTAGTAAGAACCAAGCGCTTTGCACTGAAACCAATGGATGAAGAAGAAGCAATTATGCAGATGAATCTACTGGGCCACAATTTCTTTGTTTTTTACAATGCTGGCAGTGACGAGGTTAACGTTGTCTACCGGCGCAACGATGGTGACTACGGCTTGATTGAACCCGACTTCGATTAGTTGAAGTGTTGTACAGACTCATGATATGATAAAATTTGATAGTTATTCTAGAAAGGAACCGTAAGGTTCCTTTCTAGTTTGTAAACAAGATTTGGAAAAATATTTTATGGAAGCAATACATAGTAATCATGCGAAGAAATTAGCGAGGACTGTAAAGTGATAAAACAATACGTTAAGAAGCTTCTCGACAGCGATGAACGGGAAGTCAAGAAAATGCGCAAAGTAGCCGCAGAAATCAACGCTTTAGAACCGAAAATGCAGGTCTTAAACGATGAAGACTTTCCTTATCGAACCGAGCAATTCAGGAAACGCCTGGAAGAAGGCGAATCGTTTAACGATATTCTCCCGGAAGCTTTTGCCCTGGTTAGAGAGGCTTCGGTGCGCACGCTTGGTTTGCGGCATTTCGACGAACAGCTTATTGGCGGCATGGTTTTACACAGCGGCAAGATAGCAGAAATGAAAACCGGGGAAGGCAAAACCCTCGTAGCCACACTTCCTGCTTATTTAAATGCCCTCGCCGGCCAGGGAGTTCATATTGTAACTGTTAATGACTACCTGGTAGCTCGTGACACCGAATGGATGCGTCCGGTCTACGAGTTTTGCGGACTTAACGTAGGCATGATCGTTCATGGATTGGATAACGACGAACGGCGGGTTGCATATGGAGCCGATATTACCTACGCCACTAACAATGAACTGGGTTTTGACTACCTGCGTGACAACATGGTGGTTGCGAAAGACCGCCTGGTGCAAAGGGAACTCAATTATGCGATCATTGACGAAGTGGACTCCATCCTGGTTGATGAAGCCCGCACTCCCTTGATAATATCCGGTGAAGGAGACAAGCCGACCAGCCTGTACACCAGCATAGCCGGTTTTATTCCCCGGCTGGAGAAAGAAACCGACTATATTGTTGAAGAAAAGACTCACGTTGTAACCCTGACCGAAGACGGGGTCCATAAGGTAGAAAAGCATTTCGCGATCGACAACCTGTCCGAAAATATGGAAATGGCTCATCACGTCAACCAGGGCTTGAAAGCCCATGCCTTGATGAGGCGGGACCGGGATTACGTGGTTAAGGACGACCAGATAATCATCGTTGATGAATTCACAGGCCGGTTAATGTTCGGACGGCGCTACAGCGACGGGCTGCACCAGGCGATTGAAGCCAAGGAAAGGGTAAAAGTGGAGAAAGAATCCCAGACCCTGGCTACTATCACCTTCCAGAACTATTTTCGCTTGTACAACAAACTTTCCGGGATGACTGGCACAGCCAAAACCGAAGAAGAAGAATTCCGCAATATTTACGGCATGGACGTAATCGTGATACCAACCCATCGACCCATGGATCGAACCGATCAGGCCGATTTAATCTACCGCAGTGAAAAAGGCAAGTTCGACGCAGTGGTGGAAGATATAATTATCAGGAATAAAACCGGCCAGCCGGTGCTGGTAGGTACTATTTCCATCGAAAAATCAGAGCTGCTCAGCGAATTGTTGCACAAGAAAGGCGTGCGCCATCAGGTGCTGAACGCCAAGCATCATGAAAAAGAAGCTCATATTATTTCGCAGGCCGGCCAGCCCGGAACGGTCACCATAGCAACCAATATGGCCGGCCGCGGTACAGATATTGTCCTGGGTGAAGGGGTTGCGGATATTGGAGGGCTATACGTTCTCGGCACCGAACGCCATGAATCAAGGCGAATCGATAACCAGCTGCGCGGCCGTTCAGGACGCCAGGGCGATGCCGGCGAGTCGCGATTCTACGTATCCATTGAAGATGATTTAATGCGCCTGTTCGGCTCGGCCAATATAGAAGGCCTGATGGATCGCATCGGTATGGATGACAGCATGCCAATTGAGAATAAGCTGATTTCCCGGCAGATTGAATCAGCCCAGAAAAAAGTGGAAAGCCGCAATTTCTCCATCCGCAAGAATGTGCTGGAATTTGATGACGTGATTAACCAGCAGAGGGGCGTTATCTATGATGAACGCCGCAAGGTGCTGGATGGTGAAAGCCTGAAGGAAACTATAACCAGCATGATTGAAGACGTTGTGGAGAATACGGTCAACAGTTTCGCAGGCGAGTTCAAGTATGCCGAGCAATGGGATGTTCCGGGATTTATTAATTTTGTTGAACAAAATGTATTGCCGGAGCGCTATTTTAACGATGATAACATTAAGGGATTAACCCGGGATGACGTGCATGAAATCCTGGAAGAAAAAACCCTGGCATTTTACGAAAAACGCGAAGCCGAGTTGGGCGAAGAAACCATCCGGCAAATCGAGCGTTATGTTATGCTAAGGATCATTGATTCCAAATGGATGGATCATATCGATGCCATGGACCAGTTGCGCCAGGGTATCGGATTGCGTGCTTATGGGCAGCGCGATCCCCTCGTGGAATATAAATTTGAAGCTTTTGAAGCCTTCCAGGCTATGATCTTCTCAATAAAAGAAGAAGTGGTAAAGTTCATGTTAAGGGTCAAGGTGGCTGAAAGACCGGAAGAACGGCAGATAATTGCCACCTCTGGCAAGGAGGAGATAGGCCGAAAGCCGGTCAAGGTAGGCAAAAAGATAGGCCGCAACGCTCCATGCACCTGTGGGAGCGGCAAAAAGTACAAGAATTGCTGCGGAAGAGAGGTTAAGTAATGGATCTGGCCAGTATAATAGGCTTGATTGTGGCTTTTGCCGGGGTTATTGGCGGTTTCGTCCTTGAGGGCGGCGTATTTGGCTCATTGGTTCAGCTAACGGCTTTTATGATTGTTATCGGCGGCACCCTGGGGGTTACTGTCACCTGTTTCCCGCTGGATGATCTGAAAAAAGCGCCTCAATTTATTAAGCTGGTTTTTATTAACAAGGACATTAATTACCTGGACACCATGGAAACGCTGGTAGAAACGGCGGATAAGGCTCGCCGGGAAGGCCTTCTCAGCCTGGAAAGCCAGCTGGCGACAATAGACAACCGCTTCCTGAGCCGAGGCTTGCAACTGGTAATTGATGGTACTGACCCGGAACTCACCAGGAGCATGCTGGAGATGGAAATCGAAGCTTTTCAGCACTCCCAAAAAATAGGGCCGGAGCTTTTTGAAAAAGCAGGCGGTTTTGCACCTACCCTTGGCATCATCGGGACAGTTATGGGGATGGTAAACATACTTGGCAATCTGGAGGACCCCTCAACGCTGGGTGAATCCATAGCAGTTGCATTTATAGCCACACTTTACGGTGTAGGATCTGCTAATTTGATCTTCCTTCCGTTTGGTGCTAAGCTTAAAATAAAAGTGGAGTCAGAAATCATTTTAATGGAAATGATCCTGGAAGGGATCTTATCTATACAAGCGGGTGAAAATCCGCGTGTTATAAGGGAAAAGCTGATGACGTTCTTGCCAGCGGAAATCAAGGAAGAGTTGCAGGCTAAGGAAGCGGCCGAGGGCAGGTGATACCGTGGCCAAAAAGAAACAGGCAGAACCGCCGGAGAATCATGAACGATGGTTGATAACCTATTCGGACTTGATTACTCTGCTATTGATTTTTTTTATCATAATGTACACCATGAGCCGGGTTGATGCAGCGAAGTATTCAGCCGTGGCTAATTCACTGAGCCTGGTTCTGAACGGACAGGCCAGTTCGGTTCTGCAGAATCAGGGTCCCGCTCTTATTGACGGCTTGTCGGGTGCATATACTCCTGGCAATGTTCAAAATCAGATTGGGAACGAAGAACAGATCGAAGAAATCAAGCAGGAAATAAAAGAATACCTGGCCGAGCAGACCGTGGAAGAGACTGCTCCCACCGGAGAGACCACTGTCAAGCAACTCAGCGAATATGTGGTAATTATGGAGCAGGAACGCGGCCTGGTTATTAGTTTTAAAGATGCTGTGCTCTTTGCCAGTGGTTCTGATCAACTGACTCCAAGAGCCCGGAGCATTATTCAAGAAGTCGGTAAGTCTCTGCTGAATGTGCCAAATTACATCAGAGTCGAAGGCTATACCGACGATGCACCTATTAATACCGAAAAGTTCCCGTCCAACTGGGAATTATCGGTTATGCGTGCGTCCAGCGTCCTGCATGTTTTGCAGGCGGAATCAGGCTTGGCTCCGGAGCGTCTTTCGGCGGTGGGCTATAGTGAGTATCGCCCCCTGGTGCCGAACAGTGATGCGATCGGCATGGCTATGAACCGCAGGGTTGATATATTAATTCTCCGTGAAAAATACGGATATTTCGAGCCGGGTTCGGAAAGCAATCCCAATGTATTGCCAACCGAGGCTAATACAGTTAAAAGCACTCAATGAATCACGGTTTAAATCACGGGGACGGTTCCGGTGATTTAAATACTCCGGGAAATTTAAATCACCGGAACCGTCCCCGTGATTTAAACCGTGATTTTGATTTGAACAAAGAAGAGGTGGAGTTTTTGCTGGAGGATCCCCGGGGTACGCTGGCTGAAATAGCCGGAAGCTTAAAGGAAATGAGGGCTTCTCTTTGACCTTCAGGGCTTAAACCATGAAATTTCCCGCCTGGACAGAATAAGCCAGGCTGAAGATTTCTGGAATGACAACCAGGAAGCTCAAAATGTTCTTAAAAATCTTGCAGATCTGCGTGACCGCAGGGAAAGCCACCTGGCCATGGAAAAAAAGGCCGATGACCTGTCCTTGATGCTGGAAATGGTTGAGGATGAGGGCGAAGATGAGCTATTGCCGGAGCTGCATAAAGATATTGAAGCGTTCGCTAAAGAATTCAGCCAGTATGAGCTGAATTTGCTTTTCGGAGACGAACATGATGACAGCAATGCCATCGTTTCGCTTCATGCTGGAGCCGGCGGTACAGAAGCCCAGGATTGGGTGAGCATGCTTATGCGCATGTATTCACGCTGGGCTGAAGCATCGGGATTTCAAACCGAGATTATGGACTACCTGGCCGGAGATGAAGCCGGGGTCAAAAATGTAACCCTGATGATAAAAGGCCGCCATGCATTTGGCAAAATGAAATGCGAAAAGGGAGTGCACCGCTTAATCAGGATTTCTCCTTTTGATGCATCCGGGCGCCGTCATACTTCATTTGCATCAGTATCGGTCCTGCCGGAAATCACAGATGACATAGAGGTAAAAATTAACGCCGATGATTTGCGCATTGACACCTACCGCTCCAGCGGCGCAGGCGGGCAGCATGTTAATAAAACCGATTCAGCGGTGCGGATAACCCATTTGCCCACAGGCACAGTCGTTCAGTGTCAGAACGAACGGTCACAACACTCCAATCGCCTGTCAGCCATGAAAATTCTAATGTCAAAATTATATGAACTGAAACAAACTGAAAAAGAGAGCAATCTGCAGAAAATGAAGGGCGAACACAAAGATATTGCCTTTGGCAGCCAGATTCGCACCTACACGCTCAATCCCTTTTCACTGGTCAAGGATCACCGGACCAACCTTGAGATCGGTAATGTTCAGTCAGTTTTGGACGGAGATCTTGATGAGCTTATTTCCGCCTGCCTGCATTATTATAAACAGACATCCCAATAGTATTTTGCCAAGGAGGTCGACTGTGAAAGACAAATCGCCGCAAACCGTTATTGAGCTGGAAAGCAAGGCCCGCACTCTGCGCAGCCATATCATAAGGATGCTGGGGAGTGCCGGATCGGGTCACCCTGGAGGCTCGCTTTCAGCTGCAGATATAGTAAGCTGCCTGTATTTTTGGGAGATGCAGCTGCGCCCGGAAGAGCCGGACTGGCCTCACCGCGATCGTTTTGTACTTTCCAAAGGCCATGCCGCTCCTGTTTTATATGCCGCACTGGCAGAAAAAGGCTACTTCCCGGTTGAGGAGCTGTCCAGCCTGCGAAAATTGGGTAGCCGGTTGCAGGGACATCCTGATCGGAAGAAACTGCCTGGAGTGGAAGCTTCCACAGGATCTCTGGGACAGGGCATTTCCTGGGCCGTAGGCATGGCTCTGGCCGCGAAAATGGATTCCGAAGACTACCGAGTGTATGCTGTGCTGGGTGATGGAGAGCTTGAAGAAGGCATGACCTGGGAAGCCATCATGGCTGCTGCCCATTATCGCCTGGACAACCTGACCGCTTTTATTGATAACAATGGCCTGCAGATAGACGGGCCGATCTCCGCAGTTATGAATCCCGAACCGATTCCAGATAAACTAAAAGCTTTTGGCTGGGATGTCCTGGTCATAGATGGTCACGATATATCTGCTATCCTTGACGCCCTGGACCAGGCGCGGAAGTCCAAAGGCAAGCCGTTTGCCATCGTTGCGCATACAATCAAAGGCAAAGGTTGTTCCTTTATGGAAAACAAGGTGGAATGGCACGGGACGGCGCCCAAACCGGGAGAAGTAGAGCAGGCCTTGAAGGAACTGGCCGGGCAGGAGGGGAAATAGTGGGCAAAGAGGCGACAAGAGACGCATATGGAAAAGCCCTGGTGGCACTGGGGCATCAATATACAGACGTTGTGGTTATGGATGCGGACCTGTCCAAATCAACCAAGACGGCAGAATTCGCTAGAACCTTTCCAGAACGCTTTATTAACGCTGGTATCGCCGAGCAAAATTTGATGGGCATGGCGGCAGGCCTGGCTGCATCGGGTAAAAAGGTTTTCGCCAGCACCTTCGCGATATTTGCTGCGGGCCGCGCATTCGAACAGGTGCGCAATTCCCTTGCTTATGCCGGCCTGGATGTCAAGATATGCGCAACCCATTCGGGCATAACCGTGGGAGAAGACGGAGGGTCTCACCAGTCGGTGGAGGACATTTCTCTCATGCGCAGTATTCCGAATATTACAGTGCTCGTTCCGTCTGATGGGATAATGACCAGAAAGATGATCGAACTGGCATACCAAACGCCCGGATTATTTTATATAAGACTGGGAAGACTGGCCGTGCCGGATATTCATTCTGATGGGCTGAAGCTGGAAATTGGCCGCGGCATTGAAATGTGCAAAGGCTCATCGGCTGCCCTTTTTGGCTGTGGCATAATGACCTCGCTCTGCTTGCAGGCTGCCGAAGAATTGAAAGCTGAAGGCCTGGAGGTTTCGGTAGTGGACATGCCGAGCATTAAGCCGTTTGATACGGAGCTTGTCATTCGGAAAGCCAGGGAATGCGGAGCGCTGGTAACAGTTGAAGAACACAGCATATTAGGAGGGCTGGGTTCGGCAGTCTGTGAAGCGGTGGCGGAGAATTTCCCGGTGCCGGTAAAACGGGTGGGTATTAACGATCAATTCGGCCAATCGGGAAGTCCAGAGGAATTGCTGGATTACTATGGACTGAATGTAATCAGTATTAAACAGGCTGTACTTGATTTGCTAAAAATGAAAAAGTAGTATAGTTTATAACTTGAGCAGGTGCTCATTTCACAAAATTTACCATGGAAAAGTATAATGGTGGTGTTGCAACTTGTTGGTTCAGTTTTATAACGTGTCCAAGACCTATCCCAACGGGGTCAAGGCATTAAACGATGTTTCGCTGAAAGTGGACCGGGGCGAATTTCTGTTCGTGATGGGTTCCAGCGGAGCCGGTAAATCGACCCTTATAAAGCTTATGATTCGCGAAGAGGTGGCTACCAAAGGCCAGCTATTTGTCGCGTCCCGCAGCCTGGTAAGAATGAGTCGCAGCGATATTCCCAAGCTGCGCCGCAATATCGGCATGATATTCCAGGATTTTAAGCTGCTGGAAAACAAGACTGTTTATGAAAATATCGCTTTTGGAATGAAGGTAGTCGGAGCCAAGAACAAAGATATTAAAGAACGTGTTCCAGAAATGATCAATATGGTGGGACTTCGAGGCAAGGAAAACAGTTTTCCCGGACAGTTATCCGGCGGCGAGCAGCAGAGAGTTGGCATAGCCAGGGCCCTGGTCAATCGCCCTGTCCTGCTTATTGCAGACGAACCTACCGGAAACCTGGATGTGGATACTGCCCGGGAAATTATGGATTTGCTTTACGACATTAACCGCCGGGGCACTACCGTAGTTATGGCTACCCACGCCCGTGATCTTGTAAGAAGATCTAACAAGCGCGTTATAGTAGTGGAAAAAGGGCGCATTGTGACCGATGTGTCCGGAGCATTAGTTTAAAAGGAGCCGCTCAATAATGAACCTGAAAAATACTGGTTTTTTCTGGACGGAAGCGCTAACTTCGCTGTTAAGAAACCGGATACTCAGCCTGGCAACTATAACCACTATTGGGATATGTATTCTAATTCTGGGAGTTGCTGTATTAATAACCGTCAATGTCGGTAATTTCATGACCCAATTGGAATCAGACGTTGAAATCAGAGCTTTTCTGAAGGTTCACATCAGCACTGAACGAGTCGTCAAGCTGGGTGAAGAACTGAGAGCTATTAAGGGAGTAGATGAGATCACCTTTGTTTCCAAGGATGAAGCCCTGAAACAAATGGAAGCGAAGGTGGGCCAGGAAGGCTACGATTTAACCAAAGCTCTGGGAGACAACCCTCTTCCGGACAGTTATATTATCACGGCCGACAATCCTGAAGAGGTTAGCGCTATTGCCACCCAGATAAGCGATTTGGAAGGCGTGGATAAGGTTAATTACGGACAGGGAACTGTGGAAAGACTGTTCAGCGTTTCCCGCTGGATGCGTTATATAAGCTTCGCCCTGATAATTATGTTTGCTTTCGCAGCCATATTTTTAATTTCGACAACTATACGCCTGGCTATATTCGCCCGCCGTAAAGAAGTGCTTCTGATGAAGCTTATAGGAGCCACCGACTGGTTTATTCGCTGGCCTTTCTTCATTGAAGGCATATTGCTGGCTTCGGTGGGTTCCATTATTGCGATTATTGTGCTAATGACCGGCTACGAGTCTTTGCTTGGCAACATGAGCAATGCCGTGTACTTTATTCCCCTGGTCAATGACAGCGCTTACCTGTTCAAGTTCTACCTGATGCTGTTTGCCACCGGAACCACCCTGGGGATTCTGGGCACCTATATCTCGTTAAATAGATTCCTTGATGTATAACGGTTTTAAGGGGATCAGGAAGTTTACAGATATTGAAAGAGGCATTTATTCAGTTGCCAGACCTTAAATTTGTTTAAAAAGCTTGGTTTTTTTACGAAAGGTGATTATAATATAAGCAAATCAGAGATTATACGGACATTTATAGTATAGCAAGCTATGAACAAGGCCAATTAGAGGCCAGGACACGGGGCTACAAGGGGGATGAGGTCCAACAATGGGTTATAAAAGATTTCTAGCAATGATTCTAGCTGTTATTTTGGGATTCAGTGTATTTATATTACCTGTTTATGCCGACAGCTCTGATGATGCCAGGGAAAAACTACAGCAGATACGTGAACAGAGCAGAGAAATAACCGAAAAACTGTCTCTTAACCGTCAGGAACAAAATACTATAACTGCCGACATCAAGGAAATCGATGCGGACATCACCGCCACCCAAAAAGAAGTTGATATTCTTGCCAACAATATCGATGAGCTGGAAGATAATATCGACCTTCTTCAGGATGAAATCGATGTTTTGGAAACCAAGCTGGTTAAACAGCAAGCGGTTTTGGGTGACCGGCTGATATATATGTTTGAAGCCGGAGACATCACCTACCTGGAGGTTTTGCTGGGCGCCCAGGATTTCCAGGATTTTCTGACCCGAATGGATCTGGTAAACAGCATAGTTAATCAGGACAAGACTCTTATATCATCGGTTCAAGACGATAAGAAGACTCTGGACGTAAAGGTGGCGGATCTGGACAATCAGCGCAAGTCCCTGGAGGAATCGCGGCGCAGCCAGAAGGAAAAAGCAGCCCAGTTAAAAAACAGCAAGGAAGAAAAAGACCAGTATGTAAAACAATTGGAATCGGATGCTTCCACTTATGAACAAGAACTCAACGAATTGGAAGCCACTTCCAGAGAATTGGCGTCACAGATATCCCAGGCTCAACAGTCTACTGACTACAGTGCACCCAAACCGGATGGGACGGCTTATGTGGTTGGGACCGGGGTATATGGCTGGCCCTGCCCGGGACATGGAGATATTACTTCTGAATATGGCATGCGATTGCATCCCGTTTTGGGCTATTATAAACTGCACACCGGCGTAGATATAGGCGCTCCAGAAGGAGCCTCCATCGTAGCGGCTGACAGCGGCACCGTGATAAGCGCCGGATGGCAGGGCGGCTATGGCAACTGTGTCATCATCGACCATGGCTCCGGAATGTCCACGCTCTATGCGCATCAATCTGAAATATTAGTGAGTGAAGGCCAGTCAGTGCGTCAGGGTGAAACCATAGGGCTGGTAGGTTCCACAGGATACTCCACTGGCGCTCATCTGCATTTTGAAGTCAGGGTAAACGGCGACCCGGTAGATCCCATGGGCTATCTATAAATTAATTAATTGGAAAATATATAGCACCTGCAAGCTTGCTTGCAGGTGCTAGTGTGTTGACAAAGTCAGACCGATGAGAAAACGCGTTCGCCGAGGCTCATCAGACACTTCGTGTCAGATTCGATCCTGCGGCATTCGGTGCAGAACTGCACCTTCGTCGCGTTATGAGCAAAGGCCGCGATTGAGGCGTACTTGACGTACGTTGATTGAGCGGTCTTTGTGATATGACGATGAGATTCGCTTTTGTCATCGGTCTGGCGCCTGCAAGCTTGCTTGCAGGCGCTGTTTTTGTTTACTCTTGGCTTATCGGTTGCTATTTGATACATTTAGAGCACATTGCAAACGTGATTAATGAAACTGTAAGGTGACACATGAAAAAGAAAAAGGGGACGGCCTTTCCGCGGCCGGTTCTGAAAAATCTGGCTGACGATATTAAGAAGCTGGTGGACAGCCATGAGGGATTGCTTTTTGTCCTGGAGATCATCGAAGAGCTGCCCTACGAGCTTCGCGGCGACTTGTTCGAGGGCCTTTCCGCATTTTGCTGCCAGGAGATGGTTACCTTCTTCAAGCTGCTGGGCAGGGAGTACGGCAAAGACGCTGAAGCACCGGTCGGACATGCCCTGCATAAATTCGCCCTGGCCGGTCTTGATGTTGACTACTTCCCTGAGCTAAAAGGCGAGTTCTACAATGCATATGTAAGCACCACCCGCCACACCGGGCGGGTTAACCTGGATATAGGCTGGAAAACCGGCCGTTATCACATGAGAGTGGAGAGTTTTTCCCTTTCGTTTAACGCTGACGGCTTGAACAGCTTTATAATTGTTGAAGACATTCTGATTAAGGATTTCGATCATGATCACAAGGTTATGGCTGATGTGACCACGGTTAACTATGAAGAGTGCCATAGCTTGATAAACGATGCTTACAGCTTTAACCAGCGCCATATGACCCGCCCTGCTCTGGGCCGGTTTATATACAACCGTTATTTGGAAGAGGCGAATAACACAGCTAATAATGCCATGAGCGCTTTGATTAGAAAGGTCTGCCCGGATTTGTCTCCACGGCAAGTGGTGAACAGCTTCTTCTATGCCTTGAAACAGCAGGATACGTCTTTTCTGGTAGCTTTGCTGGATGAGCAATACTTCACCCAGGGAGATCTCTTTTTCGGATTTAATACCGCCCTTTCTCCGGGGGCTTTCCTTATTGAAGCAGGCATCGACCAGGTATCAGGCAGCAAACGGCGCCTGGAAGTTATGGCTCATGCTATATTTGTCAATGACCGGGATGTGCTGAAAAACCGCTATCGTTTCATACTCGGGCCGGATCGTGACGGGCTCTGGGCGGTCAAAGACATTGACCGGATCGAAAGCCAGCCCATCAGTCCCGATGCAGCGGACAACCCTTTTAATATTGTGGTATTTTGCCGGGTATATGAGGTTCTGGACATGGACGAGCTGTTCGAGACCCTGGATTTGCTGGATAATGTCCATGAAGTGGAAGAGATACCTTACGGCCTGCATGTGCGCATAGGGCAGAATCAAGACCCCAGCATGGGCATGTCGTTTTTAAATGGGGTGACTGCCGATTTGATACTGAACGGTGATGAGTTCGTGGTTATATCCCCAAATGAATCCGTGGTGGAAGAGTATCATGAAGAAATACTCGGCTCACACCAGCATATACTGGCACCCAACGGAAGCTACCGTTTAAATATGTCGCACGCCTACAGCTATTTGACCGGTCAGTTTGCGGCTTTTGAGGATCTGGCCAGAACCGAAGCGGGCGAGATTTTCCTTGAAGAAGGGCTGCGTTTCATTAGCGCCCGGTATCTGGTCAAAGACCGTTCCCTGGTGGCGGTTTGGCTAAAAGCCCAAACCTGGCATCACTATCCCCTGGATGATACCACTGCCTTGTATTACCGTCTATCCGACGCAAAAGAATTGCAGTTCGAAGCCGAATACCTGCTCGGGTCCAATTGGATGACAGTTTCTGCTTTTGGAGAACGGGATCTGGCCCTGGCCCGCAAACAGTTCGAAGGCCAGCTGAATGAATGCCTGGAGTTCCAGGGGTTGGAGCTGCGTGAAAACGGAATGCTGGCCGTGCTTTCACCTGAAACGAAAAAACGCTATCCTGGCCTGGATAGACTGATCAAAGGCCTCTACCTGGGTAAGTGGTATGATTCGCGCAACCCGTCGTTAAAAGGCCTTAGCCCGTCGGAGGCAAGCAAGACCGAAGAAGGGAACCGGCTGTTATGGGCAATGTTCAAGAAAATGCGGGAGCTTGAAAAGCGCAAAATGATGAATCGTCATAATTACAGAATCTCGCTTAACGAGTATATCCGTAAGGTCGAAGAAAAAAACCGCAGTGAGAGCGGAAGTAGTTCTTGACAGGGGCGTTTTCATTCATTATAATATTAGGAACTTTATAAAACAGGCGATGATGGAAAAGAGTGCGGGAATCACTTGAGCACAGAGAGCCGGGGCAGTTGAAAACCGGTATCAACATTTCTGACGCGGATCATTCCGGAGCTGCTCTCTGAACAGCGAGGCTCAGTAGGAGAAGCCGGGCGCAGCAAGCCCGTTATCAAGCGCTTAAGGTTGGTTCAGTCTTTGTGAGAGGCTGCTTGGGCAGCAAACAGGGTGGTACCGCGGGAATCAGATCTCGTCCCTGACCGGGGCGGGAATTTTTTATTTTTATAGACAAATTTTTTAGTTTAGGGCTTTTGTATGGTGCAACTACAAGTATAATAAACATACTGGCACTTGAATGCGCCTTGATTATCAAGATCAGATTATTGAGATATGGAGGTCAGACCATGAAAAGCGAAGCCGTTAAAATTGGCTTGCAGAAGGCTCCTCACCGTTCATTGTTCAAGGCTCTGGGCCTGGTTGAAGAGGAAATCGCCCGGCCTTTTATCGGGATTGTTAATTCCAAAAATGAGATTGTACCCGGACACATAAACCTGGATAAGATAGCCGAGGCAGTAAAAGCTGGTGTAAGACTGGCCGGCGGCACACCTATTGAATTTCAGACCATTGGTATTTGCGACGGTATCGCCATGAACCACACCGGGATGAAGTATTCCCTGGGAAGTCGCGAACTGATTGCTGATTCAGTGGAACTGATGGTAACTGCTCATGCATTTGACGCGCTGGTATTTATACCGAATTGCGACAAAGTGGTTCCGGGAATGTTGATGGCTGCCGCCCGGCTTAATATACCTTCGATATTCGTGAGCGGAGGGCCGATGCTGGCCGGGAGATTCCAGGGGCGTCCGGTAAGCGTAACCCAGGTTTTTGAAGCCGTGGGCAGAGTTGCTGCTGGCACAATGAGCGATGATGAGCTGTGCTTGCTGGAAGAAAGTGCCTGCCCAACCTGCGGGTCCTGCGCCGGCATGTTTACCGCTAATTCAATGAACTGCATGACTGAAGCTCTGGGGATGGGACTGCCGGGCAACGGCACCATTCCAGCGGTATACTCTGAACGGATCCGCCTGGCCAAGAAGGCCGGAATCAAGATAATGGAACTGCTGGAAAGAAACATCCGGCCGCTGGATATTATGACCGATAAGGCCTTTCATAACGCAATTACCCTGGATATGGCCATAGGATGCTCGACCAACTCGGTTTTGCATTTACTGGCGATCGCTTATGAAGCTGATATCAAGGTGGATCTGGACCTTTTCAACCAGATCAGTGAAGTGACTCCGCATCTGTGCAAGATTAGCCCGGCGGGCGGACATCACATGGAGGATTTGAACCAGGCTGGAGGCATCCAGGCCCTGTTTAACGAGGTATCTAAAAAGAACCTGATCAATCTCGACTGTATGACCGTAACTGGTCAAACCGTCGGTGAAAATATTGTTGCTTACCCGGTTGCCGACTATGATGTAATCCGGCCGGTAACCAATCCGTACAGCGAGCAAGGGGGGTTGACAATACTGTTCGGCAACATTGCTCCGGACGGAGCCGTAGTTAAAAAGTCGGCGGTCGCCCCGGAAATGCTTCAGCATCAGGGCCCGGCCCGGGTGTTTGAATCTGAGGAACAGGCTGTGGATATGATTATGGGCGGGCAGGTTAAGAGCGGCGATGTTATAGTAATCCGCTACGAAGGACCCCGGGGAGGTCCGGGCATGAGGGAAATGCTGACTCCTACCTCGGCTATTGCCGGCATGGGACTTGATAGCAGCGTTGCCCTGATAACGGATGGCCGATTTTCGGGGGCCACCAGGGGTGCCTGCATCGGACATGTATCGCCTGAAGCTGCTGCTGGAGGCAATATTGCCCTTATTCAAGAAGGCGACCTTATTAACATTGATATTCCCGGGAAGCGCCTTGATGTACTGCTTGACAGCGCCGTACTCGAGGGGCGCAGGGCAGGTTTTATACCGCCCGAACCCCGGATTAAGACGGGATATATGAAACGCTACGCACAGATGGTTGAATCAGCTAGCACAGGGGCAATTTTTAAGAAGTAACAGCCAAAAATTGCCGGGATTCTGAAGAAGCGGGCCATCTACAGCCCGCTTTTCAATTTCGTTTAATTGATGAGCAAAATTTTATTCGGAGGTGGAATATATGAGGATGAAAGGGGCGGAAATTCTGCTTCAGTGCCTCGAAGCTGAAGGAGTGGATGTGATTTTTGGTTACCCTGGCGGAAAGGTGCTAACCATATATGACGTATTATACGATTCTCCGATAAAGCATGTTCTGGCACGCCACGAGCAAGGCGCCGCTCATGCCGCAGACGGTTACGCCCGGGCTACCGGCAAGGTAGGGGTATGCCTGGCGACATCGGGACCGGGGGCGACCAACCTGGTGACCGGGATAGCTACTGCTAACATGGATTCAGTGCCGATGGTGGTGTTTACTGGCCAGGTGGGCACAGCTTTCATAGGCCGGGACGCTTTTCAGGAAGCTGATATAACCGGCATAACGCTGCCCATAACCAAGCACAACTACCTGGTGGAAAAAGCCGAAGACCTGGCCCGGATAATTCGGGAGGCCTTCTATATTGCCCGAACCAACCGGCCCGGACCTGTGGTCATTGACCTGCCGAGCGACATTATGGACAAAGAGGCTGAATACGAACCGGTCACTGAAGAAGTTAACTTGCGCGGCTACCGGGTAGTAAAAGGGGTCAATGCCGGACAGGTGATCAATGCCGCCGAGCTCATTCAAAAAGCCCGCAGACCAGTGCTTTATGTGGGTGGAGGAGTAATTGTTTCAGGGGCTTCCGATAAGCTGCTGGAACTGGCTGACAAGATGCAGATACCGGTAACTACTACCCTGATGGCCATGGGTGCTTTTCCGGGGGACCATCCGCTGAACCTGGGAATGCTGGGGATGCACGGCACTCGTTATGCCAATTACGCGGTAAGCGATTGTGACCTGCTGATTGCAGTGGGCGCCCGCTTTGATGACCGGGTAACCGGCAAGATAGAACATTTCGCCACCAGGGCCAGAGTTATTCATATAGATATTGACGCGGCTGAGATAGGCAAGAACGTAGCCGTGGACGTACCGATAGTGGGAGACTGTCTGGATGTGCTCAATGCCCTGATACCCAGGGTAAATGCAGGCAATGACTTGTCTGAATGGCACCGCCAGATTGCCGAGTGGAAAGAACAATATCCCCTGTCTTACGGTACAGCCTGTGAAGGGCGTTTGATGCCGCAGTACGTGATTGAAAAAATCGGCGAAATAACCCATGGAGAAGCTATTATTACGACTGAAGTGGGTCAGCATCAGATGTGGGCGGCGCAATACTTGAAGCTTAAATATCCTCGAACCTTTATCAGTTCGGGTGGCCTGGGTACTATGGGATTCGGTTTTCCTGCTGCTATCGGCGCGCAGGTCGGCTGCCCGGACCGGAAGGTCATTGACATTGCTGGCGATGGAAGCATACAGATGAACATCCAGGAGCTGGCCACTGCAGTGCAGTATAAGCTGCCGGTCGTGATTTGCGTGCTTAACAACCACTACCTGGGCATGGTCAGGCAGTGGCAGGGATTATTTTATGAAGGACGCTATTCATTCACTGATATGAGCCACCAGCCGGATTTTGTAAAACTGGCTGAAGCTTACGGGGCTGTAGGCATAAGAGTCACCAAAAATGAGGAACTGGAGCCAGCTCTGCGCCAGGCCTTGAACGAAACCGAACGGCCAGTGCTGATAGATGTATGGGTCGAGCGCGATGCCGATGTTTATCCCATGGTGGCGCCCGGAGCCGCGATTTCCAATATGCTGGGGGGTGAATGGGATGCATAAACACACCCTTTCAGTGACAGTCGAGAACCGGCCTGGTGTTTTAGCCCGTATAGCCAACCTTTTCAGCCGGCGGGGATATAATATTGAAAGCCTGACCGTAGGAACAACTGAAACGCCGGGGATTTCCCGCATGACAATTGTGGTCGAAGGGGATGACACCATCATAGAACAGGTGACCAAGCAGTTCCACAAGCTGGTGGATGTGGTCAAAATAGTCGACTTGACCGACGATCGCGCGGTGGAAAGAGAGCTGGTTCTCATTAAAGTAAGGGCTGACAAGAATACGCGAGGAGAGATTGTTCAACTGGCCGATATATTCAGGGCCAGGATCGTTGATATCGGCCGCTCTACCTTGGTTATTGAAGCCACTGGCGACGAAGGCAAGATTGATGCTATCGAAGATGCCATGCGGCCATTCGGAATAGTGGAAATGGTGCGCACCGGCAAGCTGGCGATCATGAGAGGCAATAAATAGTGAGACGTGAGATGTAAGACGTGAGACGTAAGACGTAAGACGTGAGATGTAAGACGTAAGACGTAAGACGTGAGACGTAAGACGTAAGACGTAAGACGGAAGACGTGAGGCGTAAGATGTAAGATGTAAGACGTAAGACGGAAGACGTGAGATGTAAGATGTAAAACGGAAGACGTAAGACGTGAGATGCAAGACGGAAGACGGAAGATGCAAGACGGAAGACGTAAGACGTAAGACGTGAGATGTAAGACGTAAGACGGAAGATGTAAGACGTGAGACGTAAGACGTAAGGCGTGAGATGTAAGACGTAAGACGTAAGACGTGAGACGGAAGACGTAAGACGTAAGACTGTAAATATACGATTTGAACAATAAAAGGAGGATTTTAAAATGGCCAAAATGTATTATGATGCTGACGCGAACCTCGATCTTCTGAAGGGTAAAACCATTGCGGTTATTGGTTATGGCAGCCAGGGGCATGCTCAAGCCCAGAACGCTAAAGACAGCGGATGCGATGTGATCGTAGGCTTGAGAAAGCCGTTTGACGCGGGAACCGAATACGAATGGAACCTGGTCAAGGAACATGGCATGACTCCAATGACGGTGCCGGAAGCGGCCCAAAAGGCTGATATTGTACACATATTGGTACCGGATACCCTTCAGTCCGGCGTTTTCCGGAATGAGATCGCTCCCTATCTGAAACCAGGCAATGCGATGGGATTTTCGCATGGCTTCAATATTCATTTCGGGCAGATTGCACCACCGGAAGGTATTGACGTGTTTATGGTAGCTCCGAAAGGCCCCGGACATTTAGTGCGCCGCACTTATGTCGAGGGAGGCGGGGTTCCGGCCCTGATTGCCGTGGCCAATGACGCTACCGGCACAGCCCGGGAACTGGCCTTGGCCTTCAGCAAGGCCATTGGCGCCACCCGCGCCGGAGTGCTTGAAACCACGTTCAAGGAAGAAACCGAAACAGATTTGTTCGGCGAACAGGCCGTACTTTGCGGCGGCTGTTCCGAACTCGTGAGAGCTGGTTTTGATACCCTGGTAGAAGCCGGATATCAGCCCGAAATCGCGTATTTTGAATGCTTGCATGAGCTCAAGCTCATTGTTGATCTTATGTACGAAGGCGGAATTTCCATGATGCGCTTTTCCATCAGTGACACTGCTGAATACGGGGATCTGGTCAGCGGCCGCCGGGTAATCAATCAGGAAACCCGCAAAGAAATGAAAAAGATTCTATCGGAAATCCAGGATGGCACCTTTGCCAGCGCCTGGCTGCTGGAAAACCTGGTGGGACGCCCCACCTACAATGCACGACTTAGACAGGATCAGGATCACCTGATCGAAAAAGTGGGCGCCGAATTGCGCGCCATGATGCCCTGGTTGAGTAATAGATAGAATATGCCCGTCATCAGTTATCGCCGCCAGCGAAAGCTGGTGGCGGAGAACTGAAAATGAGGTGAGCGAAATGTCTAACAGGATCTATATTTTTGATACAACTTTGAGAGATGGTGAGCAGAGCCCCGGAGTCAGTCTGAACATCGAAGAAAAACTGGAGATCGCCCAGCAGTTAAAGAAGCTGGGAGTAGACATCATCGAAGCCGGTTTCCCGGTTTCGTCAATCGGCGATTTCAATGCAGTGAAAGCCATAGCCGCTGAAGTCAGGGGACCGGTAATTGCCGGACTGACCAGGGCAATTCCCTCCGAGATCGATCGCACCTGGGAAGCAGTAAAAGGGGCCGAGAATCCGAGAATTCACACCTTTTTAGCCACATCAGATATTCATATGAAGTACAAGCTGCAAAAAGGCCGGGAGGAAGTCCTGGAACAGGCTGTGGCAGCGGTGAAACACGCTAAAAAATACTGCTCTGATGTGGAGTTTTCAGCCGAGGACGCATACCGAAGCGATATGGATTTTCTGGTGCAGGTGGTGAAGGGCGTTATTGACGCTGGCGCCACTGTGGTCAACCTGCCGGACACGGTAGGCTACGCAGTCCCCGATGAATTTTCCCGCTTTATTAACGAAATTATTAAGCGCGTAGACAATATAGACCGGGTTACAATCTCGCTGCATAATCACAACGATTTGGGTCTGGCGGTAGCCAATTCCCTGGCCGGGATTATGGCCGGGGCGCGGCAGGTGGAATGCGCTGTGAACGGCATAGGCGAAAGGGCTGGCAACGCTTCCCTGGAAGAAATAGTCATGGCTCTTTATACCAGAAATCATTATTACAACAAAACCACCGGAATCAAGTACAGTGAAATATACCGTACCAGCCGTCTGGTCAGTGATCTCAGCGGAATGAGCATACAGCCGAACAAGGCGATTGTAGGCAAAAATGCTTTTTCACATGAATCCGGGGTTCACCAGGACGGAGTAATGAAAGAGCGCAGCACTTACGAAATCATGAGCCCGGAATTGCTGGGTATTAACGCCAGCACCCTGGTTCTGGGCAAGCTTTCCGGCCGCCATGCCTTCAAAGAACGGCTGGATGAACTGGGCCTCAGCCTGGGAGAAGATGAACTCAAAGACGCTTTTGTCCGGTTTAAGGAGTTGGCTGATCGCAAGAAGGAAATCACCAACGATGACATTGAGGCCCTGGTCCGGGACCGCATTACCAAGGTGCCGGAACGCTTCAGCCTCGAATACATGCAGGTTACCTGCGGAACCGGAATCCTGGCGACAGCGGCGGTAAAACTGGGCATCGAAGACAAGTCCTTTGTGGTGTCATCTACCGGGGCCGGGCCTGTAGAAGCCGCCTGCCATGCTATCGATAAAATCACTGATATTTATGGCCGCATGAAGGATTTCAAGATTATTGCCGTAGGCAGCGGCAAAGACGCTCTCGGAGAAGTGCAGGCCGGTATAGAAATCGCCGGACAGACCTATACCGGGCGCGGCCTGTCGACCGACATTGTGGAAGCCAGCGTCAAAGCTTATTTGAACGCTATTAACAAGCATTATTACGAGATGCAGAGATAAATTACGCATAAAGCAATTTTGAATGAGAGGAGGGTACAGGAAATGGGGATGACTATAAGCCAGAAAATCCTGGCGGTTCATGCCGGCCGCGAAATGGTGGAAGCGGGCGAACTGATCAACTGCAAGCTGGATGTGGTGCTGGGCAATGACATTACCGCTCCGGTTGCCATTACAGAATTTAATAAAGTAGGCGTGGATAAAGTTTTCGACCGTGATGCCATCATGCTGGTTCCCGATCATTTCGTACCCAATAAAGATATTAAATCTGCCGAGCAGGTTAAGATGGTGCGGGAATTCGCCCGCAAACACCAGATCAGCCACTTTTTTGAAGTCGGCCAGATGGGCGTAGAACATTGCCTGCTGCCCGAACAGGGTTTGGTAACCGCTGGTGACCTGATAATTGGCGCCGATTCGCATACCTGCACCTACGGTGCTCTGGGAGCCTTTGCCACCGGGGTGGGATCTACAGACATGGCTGCGGCTATGGCCACCGGGGAAACCTGGTTCAAGGTGCCGGAAAGCATGAAATTCGTCTACTACGGCAAGATGCCGCAATGGGTCAGCGGCAAAGACCTGATTCTGCATACCATAGGTGACATTGGCGTTGACGGAGCCCGCTATATGTCCATGGAGTTCACCGGTGAGGCCATCCAGACCCTGTCGATAGACAGCCGTTTGACCATGGCCAACATGGCTATCGAAGCCGGAGGCAAAAATGGTATTATCGAACCGGATGAAATCACCCTGGCTTATCTGGACGGAAGGAGCAAGCGCCCCTACCGCCTGTATAAATCTGATGCCGATGCCGTATATTTTGAGACCCGGGAGTATGACGTAAGCAAGCTGGAGCCGGTGATTGCCTTCCCGCATTTGCCGGAAAACACCCGCAAGGTCAGCGAAGCGACCCATGTCAAGATAGACCAGGTAATAATCGGCTCCTGCACCAACGGCAGGATAGAGGATCTGGCTATTGCCGCCGGGCTGCTGAACGGCAAGAAGGTCCATTCAGAAATACGTTGTATTATAATTCCTGGCACCCAGGCGATTTATCTGGAAGCTATGAAGCGCGGATACCTTGAGGTATTCATCAATGCCGGTGCCGCTGTCAGTACGCCTACCTGTGGCCCGTGCCTGGGAGGGTACATGGGGATTCTGGCTAAAGGGGAGCGGGCCCTGTCCACAACCAACCGCAATTTTGTTGGACGCATGGGCAGCCCCGAAAGCGAAGTCTATCTGTGCAACCCGGCTGTGGCTGCGGCCAGCGCGATTACTGGACGTATAACGGCGCCGTGGGAAGTATAAGGAGGTATTGCCAGTGAATTTCAAAGGAAAAGTATACAAATTCGGTTCGGATGTCGACACCGATGCAATTATACCGGCCCGGTACCTGAATACCTCTGATCCTGTGGAACTGGCCAGCCACTGCATGGAAGACGCCGACCCCGATTTTTCGGCCAGGGTTAAGGCTGGCGATATCATTGTAGCCGAGAAGAACTTTGGCTGCGGCAGTTCCCGCGAGCATGCGCCGATCGCCATTAAGGCAGCCGGGGTGTCCATAGTAATAGCCGATTCATTTGCCCGTATATTTTATCGCAACGCCATCAATATCGGCCTGCCGATCCTGGAATGTCCGGAGTGCATCGCCGCAATCAATGAAGGCGATGAAATCGAAGTGGAACTGGAAAGCGGCAAGATCAGGAACCTGAACAGCGGGCAAGAATTCCAAGCCCGGCCGTTCCCGCCTTTTATGAGGGATCTCATCACCAGGGGCGGGCTTATCAACTATGTACAGGATCAAGTAAAGAGTGAAAAGTGAGACGTGAGACGTAAGACGTGAAACGTAAGACGTGAAACGTAAGACGTGAAACGTAAGACGTGAAACGTGAGACGTAAGACGTGAGACGTGAGACGTAAATATCGGCAGCAAGGGGAATGCCCCTCTGTTGCCTTGTTAATTGACGACTGAGAGGAGCAGGATGATGTTTAAGATCGCGGTATTACCCGGAGATGGGATCGGGGTCGAGATTACCCCCGAGGCCGTCAAAGCGGTCAAAGTAATAGGTGATAAATTCGGGCACGATTTCCAATTTACTGAAGCGCTGGTGGGGGGAGCGGCTTATGATGCCACCGGCAATCCACTGCCGGACGCAACCCTTAAGCTATGCAAGGAATCAGATGCCGTATTGTTGGGAGCCATCGGCGGACCACAATACGACCAGCTGCCAATTCACCTCAGACCGGAAATTGGGGCCTTGCTGCCGCTGCGCAAAGAACTGGCTCTGTATGCCAACCTGCGCCCTTGTTATTTATTCCCTGGACTGGCCCAGGCTTCCACCCTGAAGGAAGAAGTCATTGCCGGCATTGATTTGCTTGTAGTCAGAGAACTGACCGGGGGCATCTATTTTGGAGAGAAGGCACGTTTTGTTAATGCCGAAGGCCTGCAGTGCGCTTCCGATCTGCTGGTGTACAGCACCATGGAGATTGAGAGAATCGCCCGCTTCGCCTTTGAGGCAGCCCGTAACCGCCGCCGCCAGGTATGCTCGGTGGACAAGGCCAACGTGCTGGAGAGCTCGCGCCTGTGGAGAGAAACGGTGATCAAGCTGCACCAGGAAGAGTTCGCTGATGTGGATCTTTCCCATATGTACGTGGACAACTGCGCAATGCAGCTCATTCGCAATCCCAGGCAGTTTGATGTGATCGTGACTGAAAACATGTTCGGTGACATTCTGACCGACGAAGCATCAATGCTTTCAGGTTCGATCGGCATGTTGCCGTCAGCTTCCATTGGCGGGGAAGTAGGCCTGTATGAACCTTCGCACGGCAGCGCCCCTGACATAGCCGGACAGAACAAGGCTAATCCCATCGCCACGATATTATCCGCCGCCATGATGCTGCGCTTTTCCTTCAAGCTGGAAAAAGAAGCCCAGATTATAGAAAGCGCCGTACGGGCGATAATGGAAAGCGAATACCGCACCCCCGACCTGATGGAAGCAGGATTCAAGCTTGTGGGAACCAGGGAAATGGGTGACTTGATTGCAGACTGGATTTTGAAGAACGCATAGACTATTTAACTGGAACAGAGAGGGAGGTAATTCTATTGGGGATTTTAAGCTTGATGTAGTTGCATATGACACCACCCTGCGGGATGGGTCGCAAGGGGAGGGAATATCCTTCAGCCTGGACGATAAGATAAGCATCGCCCTTAAGCTGGACCAGCTGGGAATTAGCTACATTGAAGGCGGCTGGCCGGGAAGCAATCCCAAGGATATGGAATTTTTCCAGAGTATTAAAGGCTATGAACTGAAAAACGCCAGAATAACGGCGTTCAGTTCTACACGCAAACCCGGTGTGCCAGCAGCCCAGGACAACAATTTCAAGACTATCCTGGAAATAGGAGTGAAGACCGCCACGCTGTTCGGCAAAGCCTGGGATTTTCACGTGCTGCGCGCCCTGGAAACCACCCTGGAAGAAAACCTGGCCATGGTTAAGGACAGCATAATCTACCTCAAGGAACGCGGATTAGAGGTGCTATTCGATGCCGAACACTTTTTCGATGGCTATAAAAACAACCAGTCCTACGCTCTTGAAGTGTTAAGGGCTGCGGAAGCGGCCGGGGCGGATTGGATTGTTCTTTGCGACACCAATGGCGGTGCTATGCCCTGGGAGATTGAAGCCATAGTGGAGCATGTTGTCAGGACGGTAAAAACTCCTCTGGGCATACATGTGCACAATGATTCAGCACTAGCTGCCGCCAATAGCCTGGTGGCTGTCCGCAGCGGCTGCACCCAGGTTCAGGGAACCGTGAATGGATATGGCGAGCGCTGCGGCAATGCCGACTTATGTGTCATTATACCGAGCATTGAGCTGAAAATGGACAAAAAGGTTTTGCCTCCGGGAAGCCTCAAGCGGCTGACGGAGAGCGCGCACTTCATCAGTGAAGTCGCCAACATGCCCAGCATGAACAACCAGCCTTATATAGGGCACAGCGCTTTCGCTCACAAGGCAGGCATTCACGTATCTGCCCTATTAAAGGATTCCATGACCTATGAACACATCAACCCTGAAGATGTGGGTAATCACCGGCGCGTGCTGGTATCAGAGCTGTCAGGATTGTCCAACCTGCTCTATAAAGCTAAAGAATTCGGAATAGATGTTAACAACTACGATGCCGAAACCCGGACGGTAATCAAGCAGATTAAGGAAATGGAAAACCAGGGATTTCAATTCGAAGGTGCCGATGCCTCCCTGGAGCTCTTTTTACGCCGGGCATTCGGCCAGTATCAGGACTTTTTCCAGTTGAAAAACATGAAAATTATCCTAGAAAAACATGAAAACAGTGAAATCATCTCCGAAGCCATGCTGAAAATCGCCATAGGCGACGAATACTATCATACGGTTGCTGACGGAGACGGACCGGTAAATGCCATGGATAATTCCATGCGCCGGGCTCTTCAGGATGTATATCCGGAAATTAAGGACATGCATCTGACGGATTATAAGGTCAGAGTCTTGAACGGCGAGGCTGGCACGGCTGCCAAAGTGCGGGTGCTGGTTGAATCAGCCAATTCAAGCAGCAAGTGGACCACGGTCGGGGTGTCCGAGAACATCATAGAGGCTTCCTGGCAGGCCATGGTGGACAGCATCAACTTCATGCTGATGAAAAAACAGATGACCAATTAGCGGCTTTTAAGCAAAATGGAAATATATTGGAGAGGATCCTGCCAACTGTCAGGGTCCTCTTTTTATCGGGGCGGGCAAGAGCAGCGAAATCGGGAAACGAAAGGTGTGTCCGCAGGTTTCAGGTCCTGGTCCGTCGGGTAGGTTTGAAAACAGAAATTACAAATACATAATATATGAAAATTTACAAAATGCGACATAAGTATAAAAAATTGAGCGTAATTATTCGAATCATGAATTGTTTTGTGATATACTGGAATCAACACAGGAGAGGAGGTGCTGTTTATGGTTAAAAAGCTTTTCTATGAAGATGGTTCTATCAAATTTGAGGGGGAGATGAAAGAAAACAAGCCTCACGGCAAGGGTAAATGGTATTTCTGGGATGGCACCTGCGGATACGAAGGTGATTATGCAGATGGCAAGCCCAACGGAACGGGCCGGTATTATTATGCTGATTCCGACGGTACTCTGTGGTATGAAGGCGAATTGAAAAATGGCATGTGGCACGGCAAAGGCGTCAAGTATTATCCCAATGGAGCCTTGCAGTATGAAGGAGAATTTGCAGAAGGAGTGTTCAATGGACAGGGAACCAAATATCTCAAAGACGGCAGTGTTGATTTCGCCGGTAAATGGGAAAAAGGCAAACCGATCAGATAAAATCAGCTTTTAATTCCTCAGGCTTGCAACCTGAGGAATTTTTTATTTATGTTTGTGCAGGCTTCAGCTATTGAGTAATTTTTCAATGTCGACTATACTAAAAAAAGGACTATGTGAATTAGGTAATTAGGCCGAGAAAACCAGATAAAAAGGTGAACATTGGCGAGAACAATGGTAATTTGTCGCATGATTTCACGGTGTTTGTATTATTTTATCATTGTACTTCTCCTTGATTCGCTTGATGCCAGCGCAGCAGCGGCTGGCAGCCGGTTGCGGACAACGAGACAGTGAAAGGAGTCGTTATTATGATGACCGAACCAAAGGTTGAATCCTTCATGGAATTGGCACCGGAACTGGCTTCGGCTATTCCCGGCGGGGCTATCATTTGCTTTATTAAAAACGACAAATTCGTGTGGGTTGAAAATACGATTCCTTTTGATCTTCCGTATTTTACTGTGGGCAATACAGTGAGCTCCCAGGGGGGAGCGGCGCAGGCTATGCGGGAGAAAAAGACCGTGAGAACCGTGGTTCCGCGCTCAGTTTACGGGGTTTCTCTCAAGATTACTTCTATACCGGTATGGGCCGGAGATGTTGTTATCGGGGCGATATCCATCTGCACCATGAATTCGTTTTTACAGACTAGACCCCGCAAAACCAAAACCATGTAAGACCGGCGAGAATGGCGCCTATCTTTGTCATTACGAAAAGCCCGAACAGTCGACGTACGATCAAGTACGACGCCTGCCCGGGCTTTCCTAATTCCTCGATATGCATCCATTCTCGCCGGTCTTCTGAACCAGCAAACGCAAGAAATGGCCGGGATAATAATACCAGCCCAATGTGTTTACAAAGTCAGACCGATGAGAAAACGCGTTCGCCGCGGCTCATCAGACACTTCGTGTCAGATTCGATCCTGCGGCATTCGGTGCAGAACTGCACCTTCGTCGCGTTATGAGCAAAGGCCGCGATTGAGGCGTACTCGACGTACGTTGATTGAGCGGTCTTTGTGATATGACGATGAGATTCGCTTTTATCATCGGTCTGGGCCGGGATAATAATCCCGGCCATTTCTATAAAATATCCAGTTTTGTGTTTATATTACGGTGAAGGCAGTCGTAGAATAAGTGCCGTCATTCAGAACGATTTCGAATTCCCAGCTGCCTTTCGGGAATGCGGAATTGGACACCCAGAAGTAGAACACATCGCTGGTTCCGTCTCCTTGAACCGTATAGGTGTTGTACAGCTTGTATCCCTCCACCGGGTCTTTATAATACCAGTTTCCGATCACATCGCCTGAAGGCGGAGCGCTCATAGTAATGTAGGCATACATTTTGCCGGCGCTGCTGGCAAAACTCGTGGTCGGCCCCACCATTTTCACAGTGGTTTCATCTATGCTCTGGCACATAGTTATGCTTTCAATTTTAACGTTTCCTTTAGTGGTATTCGTTTTAATATCAGGGGCAACTCCAATCTCCGGAAGATTGTGATTCAGCCGGACAGCTTCTTCGGTATTGGTGATGCTTACAAACATACTGACAATTGCTATCACCCCGGCCAGAAAGAGAAGCAGGACTCCTGCTACAATCCAGGGCCACTTTTTCTTCTTGGGGGCGCTTGTTCCATACTGCGGAGGATAAGGTGCCTGACCATACCCCGAGGCATAAGAAGGGCCGGCGGCAGTAACATCTCCCTGGTTGGGCGGGAATCCGCCGCTGCCAGTTCCCGGTTGATACATGGGTGCGGCAGCTCCGGCAAAGGCTGCATAAGCCTGCGCTGGAGCTGTTTTTTCCAGCATGGGTCCTGTAGCGGGCTGGTTACCGTGACCCAGGGCCTGGGTTTTTTCCAAACCAACACCGTACGAGGATGGACCGGTTACCATACCTGGTGCCATTGTAATCGGGGTGATGGAGACCAGCACATCTTTAAATTCGCGCATGGTCTGGAATCGGTGCTGGGCATATACGGCCAGGGCTTTCATTAAAGCGGTTTCAGCCGCGGGAGGTATGTTGACACCCATGCGGGAAGGCAGGACTATTGAATCTTCCACTCCCCGGTCCAGAGCTTCGGGAGGGACGATTCCGGTGATTGCCCGGTACAGGGTAGCAGCGGTGGCATATACATCGGTCCAGGCGCCCTGTACGCCCTTGCTGCGGTATTGTTCTTCAGGAGCATAACCGGCTTTGAGAATTATTGACAGGCTCTTGCTGCGGTCGCCCAGCGCATAGCGAGCGGCGCCGAAATCCAGGATTTTGACCTGGTTGTTGCGGGTTATATAAATATTGTCCGGACTTATATCTCGATGCAGGAGGCCGACCTGGTGCACATTATCCAGGGCTTCCATGACCGGTAAAAGGATTCTAAAAGCATCCTCATAAGGAATTCGGTTGCCATTCATGGCCAGGTGCTGCTTGAAGGTAATTCCATCGAGATAAGCCATGACCAGGTAACCAGTGCCGTTGGCTTCGAAGTAATCGCGAACGGCCACAATATTAGGATTGTCGGAGAAACGAGCCAGGGTGCGGGCTTCTTCTAAAAAGCGATCCAGGCCGTACCGGAATTGTTCCTGGGCGCCTTCGGAACTGTAGGCGTTGACCTTGGTTTCACCTGCATAGCGAGTGGCCATGGTTTGCGGCAGAAATTCCTTGATCGCCAGACGGGTATTCAGCGTCTTGTCCCAGGCGATGTAGGTTACGCCAAAACCGCCCTGGCCAAGCACTTTACCCAGTATGTATCTATCGTTTAGTACTGTCCGTGGCGGCAGGTGCTGAGGAACATCCGGCTGAGTCCCCTCTTGCCATCCGCATTTAGGACACACGTCTGAAGTGCCGCGGTCTGACATGCAACCCATGCACAGTTGGCTGATGTTCATAAAAACCGTCCTCTCTATACTGATTACCCCGCTTGTCGGAGCGGCTTATCCTGTCAATATTCTAGCTCACCAGGCCGATAATCACAATCTAAACTCGGCCTGGCCTGGGAAATGGTCGCGGGATCAGCGCATCTTTTGCTGCTTCAGGGATCAGGATACCAGTTGGATGGGGATGTGTCTGCTCTTGGCCTCCTTCAATATTTTAACCGTGCCTTTTGATTGGTCGAGATTGCGGTGAAAAGCAATGACGAGGTCGGGATTCTTGTCCAACATTTGAATGGCCCGGGTAGGAATATCAGGATCGGCGCCTTTTTTATCGTCGTCAGTTGTGGCGAATTCAACCCGGTTCAGGCCCAGCCGGATAGCGGCCTCCTTGACATAAGCGTCGACTCCGCTCTCATTGCCGTGGATTATAGTGGAATCGGAAGGCAATTCGGCCAGCACTTCATAGATCATCTGGGGATTGTTCCATTTGCGGCTTCCGCAGCAGAGTATTCTTAACACAGCAGTTCCTCCTTTTGGGCTTCAATATTTGGAACCCTTTCAATCTAATCCTGTCTCCATTATTTTGCACCGAAATGACTCATATTTCAAATCATTTTGTCGTAAAAAAGATAAACGGTTCGGCATTGTCATCTGCGGGAATTAACGGTTATTATAAGTATATATGTTGAGCAGGAGAACACTCCATCTTATGCCGCAACTGGCTGTGTCGGCATCCTGTGAGAAAGGCTGTACATTGATGAATAAACGGTCGTTTTCCCTGGTACAAGGCGCAAATGTATACGAAAGTCTTATTATTAAGACCAAACTGGCATTGCCGGAGCTGCCCGAGCATTTGGTAGCCAGGCAGCGCTTGCGTTCGATGCTGGAAGACGGAATAGGCAAGAAATTGCTGCTGGTTCAAGCTCCAGCCGGATATGGCAAGACCATAGCGGTAGCGGATTGGCTGGCCGAACGCGGCAGCGCATATGCCTGGCTGTCAATTGATCAGAGCGACAATGAATTCCGCCGTTTTTTTGCACATTTTATAGCTGCCCTGGAAGGGATTGTGCCGGGGAGCCTGGAACGGTCCAGACTGATTCTGCAATCCGACCAACCGGCAGCTCTGGAAGCCGCACTGTCAATTCTGGTTGAAGAGCTGGCCAATTGCTCCGAAAATGTGGTAATGGTTCTGGATGATTGCCACCTTATTAACGATAGGACAGTTCGTGAAGGACTGTCCTTTTTTCTGGAGCATATTCCGGTTAATGTACATATAATTATAATTTCCCGTAATGAACCGTCATTGCCGCTGGCTAGAATGAGAGCCAGGGATCAGGTAACCGAGCTGGGCTTTCGGCATTTGGCTTTTGAAGCTGATGAAATCGGTGATTATTACCGCCAACGCGGCATTGTTTTGTCGCCGGCTGTAGTCGCTGAGCTGGAAAAGCGCACGGAAGGCTGGGCGGTGGGTTTGCAGATGGCTTATTTATGCTGGAATGATTCCGGGCAAGTGGAAAGCTGGCTGGAGGGAATCACTTCACAGAATCAGTACCTCGATAGTTATTTCTCCGAGGAGGTTATTGAGTGCTGGCCGGAAGATATTCGGGAATTTCTAGAAAGCACCTCACTTTTAATCAGTCTGAATGGGCCGCTGTGCGATGCTATCATGGAAAGGAAAGACAGTCAAAGCATCTTGCAAAGTCTTGCCGAAGCCAACGCATTTCTTCAGCCGATGGACAAAGTGAGGCGTTCGTATCGCTATCACCCTCTGATGGCTGAATATCTCCGGAAGAGCCTGGAGATGAATCCGTCAGTTGACAAGAACGAGCTGCTCATCCGCAGTGCCGCCTGGTATCAAAAGAACGGGCTGGTCAGGGAAGCGATTCGCCATTTTCTGGAAGCCGGGGATTACTCCGCAGCTTTGCCGCAGATTAAAGACCAGGCTCCATTTATGTTGAATAGCCAGGATATGAATTTGCTGAATAGCTGGATCACAAGCCTCCCGGAAGCCATGGTTTATGGCAGCACAGTATTGTGTATGGCTATGGCATGGAAATATTTTCTGAATATGGATATAGACCAGGGGCAAAAGTGGCTGGCGCTGGCAGAAAAGGCGATTGAGCAGGAAGACAGTTCCGACTGGAATAACGGCCGGAAGGATCTGCTGCGGGGGGAAATGTCCCTGACCAGGTTATTCATGGCTGTAAGCAACCTGGACCTTGATTCAATGCGGGAGCATACCATGGAAGCCCGGCGGTTGATACCCGGGAAGTCTTTGTTCCATAAAGAGATACCGGATTTCCATTTACATGAGGCCAGTCTATTGAACAACATGCTGGCGTTTAAAGGACGCCTGGAACTCTGCGCAAAGGTTTTTCAAGCTCAAACATATGCCAGCATCAGGGAACTGTGCATCGGAACCGGGGTGCTGGCCATTATTAAAGCTGAGGTCTGTTATGAGCTTGGCGATTTCGAAGGGGCTCTTTGTGCTGCCCGGGACGGCATTTCTGAAGCCGAACCGCATGGTTACATGGTGGCTTTGATTCCAGGCATTATCACTTTATCAAAAGTTTACAGGGGGCGCGGGGATTGGAACGCAGCTCGAAGTTTTCTGGAACAGTGGCCGGAGAAAACCAGGGACTTGCGCCATCCTCAATGGATGGCTTTGCTTAATGCCTGCCGGACCCGGCTGGCATTGGAAACAGGAGATTTAGAGACTGTGGAATGGTGGATGAAAAGCGGCCGGGTTTCCATATTTGATCATGTTTCAGTGCCAAGTGAATACGAACACCTGACCCTGGTCAGGGTATTGATTGCCCGGGCCGACTGGGAATCATCCCTGATGCTGCTGAATGCCCTTCAAAAAATGGCCGAAACCGAAAACCGGATTTCCAGCATAATGGAAATACTTATTCTAAAGACTCTGGCATACCAGGGCAATGGAGACAACCGGCAGGCGATGAGTACTTTGCATTCAGCCCTTGTACTGGGAAGTGCCCATGAATATTACCGCCGTTTTGCAGATGAAGGAGCACCTATGTCTGCATTGCTGAGACAGTATAGCCGCTGGCTGCCGCAGGATCGTTCAGAACAAGGAAGTCCGATCTCATATCAGTATATCAGGAAGCTGAAAGAGTTATGTGCAGAGATGGCGGCGGTTTATCCTCAACCTCAACCAGCGTCATACCGCATGCAACAGCCGGCTGCAGCCGGAGCCTACGAAGAGCTTACGGTGCGCGAGCTGGAAGTAATCAGACTGCTGGCTGCGGGGCACAGTAACGCCCACATCGCCGGGCATCTTGGCCTGGCTCTGGCTACGGTCAAGTTTCACACCAAGAACATTTTCGGCAAGCTTATGGTAAGCAATCGCATCCAGGCAGTACAGCGCGCCAGAGAATTGGGGTTGCTGAACTAATTCCACCTTACGCAGCTATTCATAACCATAAAACGATATAGGGCTAAGGTAATTATTGTCGTTCTACCCAGAAAAATCATAAAACCTATACTAAAGTATGGTTTCATTTTTGTTCTATTCAAGTAATATAGTCTGTGATAACCTGGCAGGTTTATCCATTGACATGAATGGGAGAAGATGTAATTGAACGTGGCTGCTGTGGAATGTATCAATACAGAAAAACTGCATGTATTCACACTGGGATCTTTTGATGTCAAAAGAAACGGCCAGTCGCTGACTCACAGCTCCAATCGCTCCTACCGCCTTTGGGAGCTGCTCAAGCATGTTCTGACCTTCCGCGATCAGCCTGTATATGTTGAAACCCTCATCGGTCATCTGTGGTCGGAAAAGGAATGCACGGATCCTTACAATGCATTAAAAACCCAGATGTACCGGCTGCGCAAGATTCTCGGCCAGCATCCAGCATCGGAAGAGCAGTATCTGCTGTTCTGCAACAGCAGCTATAAATGGAATACCGAGGCTAATTACTGGATGGATGTGGAAGTATTTGAGGAAAGTGCAGCCAGGGGCAAGCTGGCCCAGGAAAATGGTGATATGGAATCCGCCCTGGAACATTTGCTGATAGCGGCGGATTTGTATAAGGGGCGTTATATGAATGATTCTCCCATGTGTGAGTGGCTGGTCAGCGCCCGGAACTATTATCACCGGATATACATAGACGCAATTACGGATCTTACCGAAATTCTGATGGACGCCCGGTGTTATGAAGAACTGGTCGGCATATGCGAACGGGCTTTTGCAGTTGAATTTTACGAGGAATTGTGGCACCAGCGCTACATAGAAGCTTTGCTGCTATTGAACAAACAGCGCAGCGCCCGTGCCCATTACGATAATGTCGTATCAACCTTTGAAAGAGAGATGGGTGTATCCCCCTCTCCCGAACTGAAAGCCTTGAGTAAAAAAATGCTCGGCGAACGGACTGCCGCTCGGCGCGACCTGGCTTCCATAATCCGGAGCATAGAAGATGAAGATAAAGCGGAAGGCGCTTTTATATGTGAACCATCATCTTTTTCCAGGCTCTATGAACTCGAAATGCGCCGTTATTCCAGAAACGGGCAGTCGTCGTTCCTGGGGATGATCTGCATCGACGGCAACGGGGAGGATGACTCCCGGGCCAGCGCAGGAGCCAATCGCAGTGAACAGATTGCGGCATCCATAATCAAAGGGCTTCGCAAAGGTGATTTGGTAACAGAATGGAGAGAATCGCAATTCCTGGTTCTGCTGCCGGGTTTGAATTATGAACAAGCCGATAAGGTCATTGCCCGTTTGACAGCTCGTATTGATGCAGCTCCCGGCGACCTGCGGTGCGAGCTGCTGCCTTTGCAGATCCTGGATTTGGAAGAAAGCCTCCAGCAAGCTGCACCCCCGGTTCAAGTCGCGGATATCTCGGCCTGATAAGCGCTGTATCCCTCATCATTTCCAATATACAAAGTGATAACTATTCCCCGGATTATTTCATACGATTCTGTTTTCTGATATGTTTATATTAATCAGCTGACCACGTATGCCTGATTATCGTGCATGCAGAAGGGAGACTGGCCTGTGAAGAGAACAAAAATCATACTGGCTCTAACAACTATGCTGATCTTTACGGCGGTTCTGGCCGGAGGATGCCTGCCGGACGGCAATGGGCTTGATAACCAGAACAATAGCCAGCTTACGGTACCGGTGGACAAGCAAAAACAGATTGAAGCACTGGTTGATGAAATTATGAAAAGCCAGAAAGTGCCCGGAGTGGTTGTGGGCATATGGGAAGGCAGCAAAGAGCCTTACATTCTGGCCAAAGGGATCGCGGACATATCGGGCGGACGCAAGATTGATGCTGGTGACCGCTATCGCATCGGCAGTGTATCTAAAACGTTTGAGGCGCTGGTTGTATACCAGCTGTGCCAGGAAGGCAAGATGAGCTTGCAGGATCCGCTCAGCAAATGGTTCCCGGATTTTCCTAACGGCGACAATATCAAGGTGCTGCAGCTTCTGAATATGACTTCTGGAATCCACGATCTTACCGGGGATGAAGGCTTTTCGCAAAGCTACTACAATGAGCCCGAGAAAGTCATCAGCCGCGAGGAAGAGTATAGAATTATTGTGAGTGGGGAGCCACAGTATGAGCCGGGCGAACGCTGTGTGTACAATGACGCTGGATACATCTTGCTGGCGATGATCATAGAAAAAGCCAGCGGCAACAAGGTCGAGGATGAGATAAAAAACCGGATCTGCGTTCCCCTGAAGCTTGAACAGACTGCTCTGCCAGTAACTGCAGCCATCAGCGGCACGTATAGCAAAGGGTACCGCGAAAACGCCAGCGGGGAACTGGAGGAAGTGCTGGTGGATCCGTCCTATGCCTGGGCGGCGGGAGCAATGGTTTCCAATCTGTATGATATGAAGACCTATGTAAAAGCACTCTATGATGGAAGCCTCATCTCGGCTGATAATCGCAAGTCCATGCAAACCTGGCATTCGATGACATCTTATCCCAATCGGTTTCCACATACGAAGTATTCAAATATTAACGTGTTTTATGGAGCCGGGCTCATGAACTGGGGAGGCTTGATTGGTCATAACGGCACCATTCTGGGCTATAATGACATGGTTGGCTATATACCGTCCAAAGATACGACCGTAATTATTTGGGTCAACAAGTGCAACGACCTGCACACTGAAAACCCGCCGGTTCTATATATGCAGGACAAGATACTCAACATTCTTTATGGGGAGGCTTATCCCTTCGAAGGCCTGCCTGGAATATAAAACCAACGATAAAAATGATGGGATTCGACCAAAGACCGATGAGAAAAGATGCATATCGAGGAATGAGTAAAGGCCGAATGGGTCGATGCTCAACTGCTGCTAACGCATCAGTATCGATCCATCGGCACCAGGCGCCATATGGCACCGTCGGAGTCGGTAGCAGCGTACGGCGATTGACCGGGCTTTGTGAAATGACAAAGATAGGCGCAATACAAATACTAAGACCGATGAGAAAAGATGCATATCGAGGAATGAGTAAAGGCCGAATGGGAGTCGTACTTAAGCGTACGGCGACTGTTCGGCCTTTAGGAAATGACAAAGATAGGCGCTTTTCTCATCGGTCTAAGCATGCAGAAGGTCATCTCCGAGGTAATATTCAATCACAATCAGGTCCGTTTGAAACAGGGATTCCAGTGAATGGGGATTGACCAGCATGTTCAAATCAGCGGGACTGACGGGTCCTTTATCAAGCAATGCTATAATCTGCGATACGGTAGCGTCCAGGCCCCGGCTGGTATTCATCAGGCGGTATTCGCAGAATTTGCTGGCAAAGCTGTTCAGGCGCTGCACCAGCTGCCGGGCAGTGGCTTCTGCATCGCTGCTTTCTTCATACCAGGCCGGCATTTCTTTAGTATAGAAATAAATATAATGATCGGCCAATTCCGCAAAGCCCCGGGAATCATCCAGCACCCGGTATAACATATCTATTTTGCCCTGTTCCTGTTCCAGCTGTTTATTGAGATAAAAGCGTTCGGTGTTGTCATTAATAAACACCGCGACTGAAAAGCCGTCATCAGTCTTAAAATCACTGGCCAGTCTATATAGAAGTTCTAGCTTCCTGTCGTTCAGACTGATATCAGCTGGCAGGGCGGAAAAATAGTGAGCGGCTTTATCGCTATTCTGAGTTTGCAGGGCCTTTAACAGGTTCTCACGATAACTGTCCAGCAGGGCAGCTTGATCTTCGAATAAAAACTTGAGAGCATCTGCTCCTCCGGCTTCCTTGCCGGTGAGTTTCAAGCAGGCGGCGCTGCTTTCTGGATATATTTTTAATTCTTCTCCAAAGGCCAGGAAGCCCTGGTTCATATTAGCCAGGATGAACCGGAGTTGGTTGTCTTTTTCCACCAGGATGCGATTCCCTTTCTGGCGGCTGGCGGAGATTTCCTCCAGCCGATCAAGCATGCTGTTTATATCTTTGGCCAGAGAAGCCATCTCTCCGGTACCTTCGAAATCAATTCGCGCCGAACTATCCTTAATTCGGCCTATAACGCCGACCCGTTCGGCCAGCAGGCTTAGCGGCCGCAGAATGTCACGGCGGATCAGGGTGACCAGCATAAAGCAAAATATCAGCCCCAACACTATCAGGCCTGCGATGAATATAACCACGCTGTTCATTCCCTGCTGGTAAATGCTGCGGACTATATCCACCTGGAGGTAGAATTCGTCTTTATTGTCCAGGGTCTTCAAGGGCGCGTAAGCCCGTATTGTAAGATCGTCGATTGCTACTGCCGCCACTGCTGCCCCGTTTTCAAGCGCAAATGGTTTTCCGCTGGCAGTATAGGTTTGCAGGCTGATCTTCAAATTGGTTTTTTCTGACAATAGCTGGACTTCGTCTTTGTCCAGATTGCGTCCCATTATTAACAGCCCTATGGGTTCGGCCTGGCCATCAGAAGACGTGATGTATTTGGCAGAAACCATGTGGGGGACATCGTCAATGTCTATTATTCCTGAGACTTCTTTCAAGCCCTGGGATTGAATAAGACTGCTGAAGTAGCTGCACACCGCGGTGGGCACCTTGGCCCCCTTGCGCTCGCGCCAGGAAAAACCCCGCTCGTAGACCGCGGTTCCGGTTTTATCCATGAAAATAATAAAATTTAAATGGTTATTGGTGAATGTGGAATCCACCATGTTGGAGTCAATGTATGACGGGTTGAGGTTTCCTACAAATTCATAGCTGTCATCCCACTGGCCCCAATCTTCGGTAATCATAGCCAGCTCGTCGATATCGCGGTTCAATGCTATTAGCGCCTGAGTGCCGCTGTGCATCGCCGTTTCGTTTTCCACTTGCAGTATTTTATCCATGGTAGTGAATTTCGCCAGGGTAACCAGGCAGAACATCAGGATGAGCATGGCTGTCCCGGTTTTGGTCAGGGCTTTTCGAGTCAGATTCATCGTATCACCTGCTTAGTGAGAAAATAATGACGATACATTCCAGCCTTCAGGGGCGGATGTTATCGCTGTGCGGGATGCTTAACCCGAGTATAACATTTTTGAATATTAGTGTATAGCTTGAATGATTGGCAGAATCGGCTTCCGGTAAGCATATTTCGCCTGAACCTCTTTGCAAGTCCAGATATCGTATATAATAAAATCAGGACCCGATCAGATAATTTGGGAAGGAGATGGCAAATGCTCACCAGTATCGATAAGAATCTTTTTGTTGTTGAAAGCGAGCACAAAGGCCGACTGCCGTACTGTTACTGTTTGTATATTGACGGCGGAACACGGGGAATAATTGACACCAGCTGCGGAATGGACAATATTGGGGAAATCAACCGCCGCGGCATCGACTGGATTGTTAACACCCACTTTCACGAAGATCATATCCTGCTGAACAATCAACTGACCGGAGCTGAAGTGTGGGTTCACCAGCTGGATGCAGATGGCATGCTGACTATGGATGGATTCAACAAATTTTACGGGTTCCCCCAGCACGGGGAAGAGCAGCTGGGATGGGATTTCATCGCATCGGTCGGCTTGGAGGCATCGCCGGTTCACCACCACCTTGAAAATGGACAAATCCTGGATTTTGGTTCTACCGCGTGCCGGGTAGTGCATACACCAGGACATACTCCTGGTCATTGCTGCTTTTATTTCGAAAAGGAAGGTTTGCTGTGTGCTGGAGATATAGATTTGACCGGGTTTGGGCCCTGGTACGGAAACGTATGCGGGGATGTGACCGACTATATCGAGTCGATTCGCAAGTGCATGGAATTAAAGCCCAGGCTGGTGTTGAGCTCGCATAAAGGCCTTATTGACAATGACCTGGAAAACCGCTTTGTCAGGTATCTGGACGTGGTATTCCAAAGAGAAGACAAGATTATAGCTGCCCTGGCCGAGCCGCAGAGCCTGGATCAGCTGACCGCGCTTAAGATTGTGTATGGGATTAATACAAATATGGATGATTTGCTGTGGTTCATGGAAAAAGTGTCTATGGAAGTCCATTTGAAGCGCCTGATGGAGCTCGGGCAGGTTAAGTTCGAGGATGGAATGTACTATCTGGCATAATGGCGTGAGACGTAAGATGGGAGATGGGCTCCGGGAGCCAGGGGAACTGTTAACCCCGGATGCACAATGGTTGATAGGTGAAATGCCAAACGCAGAACGGCGGTCCTGGTTGATAGGACCGCCGTTAATTTATATCCGGTCTGTACTTATTGTGTCATACTGTCAGGACTTGTGCTTGTACTTTTCGTTTCACATCTCACGTTTAACGTCTCACGTCTCACGTCTTACATCTCACGTCTTACATCTCACGTCTTACATCTCACGTCTTACATCTTGGGTTAACGTTTAACGTCTCACGTCTCACGTTTTTATATGCCAGGTGTGCTTTCCACTGCGGCCAGGTTGATCTTCAGCATGATATTGGATACATCGTAGCTCCATTCTGGAGTAGTGCAATAGATGCTATTGACTGCCGGCAGGCATGTGCCGCTGTAATAACGTCCGCTGGGGCTCAAATATTCCGAAGCGATGGCTGCTCCGACTACATTGATACATTCTTCGAAGCTGCTGAAGCTCTTGGCTCCGCCATAGGCATTGCCGTCAGAGGCTCCCCAGCCGAACAGGTTGTTCTTGTTTTGGGCGATTGAGGAACTGCCGTAAGCAGATTCGTGCGCCGCCAAGGCGGCCAGGAAGACCGCGTTTACACCGTGGTCGATTTCAGCCTTGACAAATGCGGCCCCGCTTCCGGCCAGGGGAGTTCCGGCAAAACCGCAATTCAATTCATAAGCGGTTATGGCCGACGGGCTGGTCAGGTTCATGCCGAGTACGGCGTTCTGGTCCATCCAGGCTGCCTGGCTTGCGTCAATACGATTTTCCCAGGAGACGATATGCTCGTCGTTAAGCCGGCCATTGAACTGGATTTGATTGGCCAGGCTGGCTTCCACGGTCTGAAAGTCGCTGGACGGGGAAGAGGTAATATTCAAGCGGGTGCCATCGAACTGGACTCCCTGGTTAAGCTTGGGCAGCAGTTCCAATGGCATCATGCTCATATTGTCATAAGAACGGATGGGTGAATTTAGAACCAGGTGCTCCATATTGTGTGCCACGAATGGCGAACCGGCGATCATGGTAATCACATCTACGGATTCAGGCAGGGCATCTACGTTTTCAAAGGTGGAGCGAATATTTGCCCGGTCAGATGAAGAGGATTTTTTCACGGCTGTAATAACCCCGGTGACGCTGTCGAAGCTAATCTTGTATCCCTCGCTTTCGAGATATGGCCTCAACTGTAAATATACTTTACCATCTTCTACAATGGCCGTAAGCACGATGTCGTGTGATTCAACCCGGACGGGAAGGTCGTAGCCATAGGCCCTGGGGGCCCACAAAAAGGTCAGCAAAAGCGAAAAAATGATGATTTTTGACATAGGTCGCATTGATAGTTCCTCCTAATGGACAGTAAAATTGAGTTTTCGCGGGATAATCTTGAATCAAAACCATATTACTACGGTTCATGTTGAATTATGCCCGCTAATCCGGAAAAATACACTTGACATATGCCCATAATATCGTGTATATGGCATTTCCGGTGTGTTTCAACGCAGTATAACACGGTTATTCGGTCATGAACAGGGTATATTTACCTGTTGGAAAATATTTTGGTAAAAAGAGCCCTTGAAATGAAAATTTGGCATGCTTTTTGCTTCCGAATTGCCGGGGGTTTGCCGGTATCATTCAAGCAGGGCAAGAGCCGTAAAAAAATTTTTTACGGCTCAATAGTTGAAGAATATAAAAAGGCAAGCAGCTGGATAAGGGCGAAGTTTAATGTAATATAAGGAAAAAACCGGTTATTCAGCAAGCGAAAGAACCGTGTCTTTGCTTCATAAATAACCGTTCGTTGGCTTGAGGCTGCGGTAAATAAATCATAGTACGCGTCCCCGTGATTTAAACACCACAACTTAATGACTACAATATGTCGGCTGGCTTTTTCGAGCGGGGCATGCAAATGATTTCACGGATCTCGGTTTGCAGAACATGATTGGAATGGGCGGGCATTACTACTATGGCTGCGTCAGCACCACTGATGCTTCCGCCGATGGAAACAATTTCCTGGCCGTGCGGGATGAGACCTGCATCCAGCGCCATAATTGCGATCTCAGTGGCAACCTTTACTCCCTGGCCGAGCATGCGCAGGGTCTGGGCAATGATCTCGGCCGGATAAACTCCGCTGAATTGATTGCGCAAAGCCCGATCGGCTCCTGCGAACAGGTGAGTAGTAGTAAGAATTTTCACTCCCTGGCCTTCGAGCTCGCGTCTCACTGAAGGAGCCATTTCATCTATGCCAGGGCCTGCAAACCCGACGTGATGAGTTACACAAATGATTTCCTGCTTCGGGTTGAGCTGAAGCAGGGTTTGAGCGGTTTCGCCGCTGCATGAAGCCACCACCAGATGTTTGACAAATAACGAATCAGCCCGTTCGATGGCCATCTTCAAAGTCGAAGAAGTGTTTTTCTCGCCTGGCTTGTCCCAATACATTCGCATTACCTCCATCTCAAGAGTCTGTTGGCCGGCGGATCATATCAAGCCGGTTGTTAAAAAAAGGACGCAGAGCTTTAATTGCCCGCAGGATCACCTTTGGCCCAGTATAACATGCATATAGGTCTTTACAAAGAGAGCCCGTACAGTACAAAATAAATATTGCCACCGCTTTTTCCCTTGCATGATTGGAGGAGTCATTTTTGAGGTTATTAGAAAACGCACGAATATTGTGTTGTGACCGAATGATGAGCAAAGCGCAATACATGGTGATTGATAATGGCCGGATAACTTTTATAGGAGATGAATTGCCCGTAACTTATAGAGGCGTCAGCAAACGGGTGGACATGAAAGGGAGGACCATCGTTCCGGCCATGGCCGATACCCATATCCATTTCAGCTCTTTCGCCAATTTTGAGCTGGGATTCAATGTAAAAGAAGCCCGCAGTTTCGATGAGCTGGGTATTGCCATTAAGGATTACATAGAACAAAATAAAGGCTCTGATTTTTATTTCGGTTTCGGTATTTCAGCCCATACTCTTCAGGAGAAGCGGCTGCCGGAGCGTGCTGACCTGGACAGGATAACCAAACTTCCCCTGCTGCTTGAACAGTATGACGGGCATAAAGCAATAGCCAATTCTGCTTTAATACAGCTTTTAGGGGAAGAGGTCCGCCAGGCCGATGGGTTTAATGAAAATACAGGCATAATGAATGCCGTTTCACATCAACGGCTGGTAAATTTCGCGGCCAGCCGGATCAAACCGTTTTCAATGCTGGCCAGCCTCGCTAATGCCGCTGACACCATGGCTCAAAACGGGGTGAGCCTGATCCACACCGCCGAAGGCAATGGGGTTCCCGGCGATGGCGATTTCGATATGGTAATGCGCATGGGAAGAGTGCTTCCGCTGGATTTCCGCCTGTATTTTCAGACCATGGATGAGAGCAAGGTGCTGCAGCGCAAACTGCCTCGCATTGGCGGATGTTTCGAGAGTGCTTTGGACGGTTCTTTCAGCTCGGAGGATGCCGCTCTGCGTGAGCCATACAGCAACAATCCCGCTAATACTGGCTGGCTGAAATACAGCCAGGATCAGGTCAATCAGTTTGTTATCAAGGCAAACCGAGCCGGTTTGCAGGTAGCCCTGCATGCACACGGGGATGCGGCGGTTGAACAGGCAATAAATGCCTACGAAACAGCTCTGGCTGATTTTCCCAGAAAGGATCATCGCCACATTATTATTCACGCCAGCCTGATGCCGCCGGATCTCCTGGAAAGAGCCGCAAATCTGGGCCTGTGCCTGTCGGTTCATCCATCCAAGCTACATTGGAACCAGGAACCGCTGGAACATCTGGAGTCTATCATCGGCAACCGTTCCGATGAGTTGATTCCCCTGCGTTCCATGCTCGATTCTGGCCTGATTATTGCTGGAGGTTCAGATGCCCCCTGCACCTATCCCTCTCCTATGTACGGAATCTGGGCAGCGTGCAATCACCCTAATCCCAATCAGAGTGTGCATATTCATGAGGCTCTAGCGATGTATACCCGATATGCAGCCTATTTGAGCTTCGACGAGAGGGAGCTTGGCTCCCTGGAACGTGGCAAATGGGCGAATTTTACGGTCTTGAGTCATAATCCTGAAGAGGTAATGGCTGGCTCTCTGAAAGACCTGCAGGTTCTGGGGCTGTTCCTGAAGGGGCGCCGCTATCAGAAACAGGGCGGAGCCCACATGCAGCTGCTGCTTAAGTCTTACTATGGCAACAGTAAGAAAAAAGTGTAGAAAGGGAGGCCATAATGAAGGCAATTAACGTTTGTGAAGGCGTGTACCAGGTCGGGGGAGGCCGGCTCTCTCATTCGGCTGACTGCCTGGTCTTTGTGGTCATTCGTAATGGCCGGGCAGCTCTTGTTGATGCGGGAGCAGGTTTTGAACCGAATCTGATCCTGGGAAATCTTAAGGAATTAGGCTGCGGTCCCGACAACGTAGATATGATAATTGCCACTCACGGTCATATAGATCACATTGGAGGTCTGCCATATCTGCGCGATGCGTTGCAGGCCAAGACCATTGCCCATTCTAAAGATCTCAAGGCTATCGTCGATGCTGATCCGCTGCTCACCGCAGCGTCCTATTATGGAGCCAAATACCCTGGATGTCCGGTGGACATAATCCTCAAGGGCGACCAGGATTTCGAACTGGATGACTGGACACTTCACTGCCTGCATACGCCGGGTCATACTCCGGGAGGCATCTCCATTTATGTCGACACCGGATCAGAGAGGGTTTTATTTGGACAGGACATTCACGGGCCGTTTGTTAAGGAATGGGGAGCCGATATGCAAGACTGGCGGCATTCCATGCAGCGGCTGCTGGCTCTGAATGCAGATATCCTGTGTGAAGGGCATTTCGGAATATATGAACCGGCAACCCGGGTAAGCAGTTATATTCAGTCCTACCTCAAGCAGTACAGCAAGCAAAAATGAAGGGCAGGAGCTGACGGCGCTGTGATTATTGGATATTCGGCCTGTGACCGGGTATGGTATAATAATCGCAGATATTCCCCTGAAACAAGCAGTGGTTCAAGATCATTTGCAGTTATAGATCAACATTGTTACTACAGGCAGCAGCAAGTCATTTAATGCATATTATTCACGGGGATGGATGGCTCTGAAAACAGATTCACAGAAGCACAATTGTACGAATATTCCGGCTAATCGGGTGCCTCTTATGGGAAAAAAGGCACCCGGCTTGATTATGCCGGTTCAGGCTGTGCTCCCTTCTGCAATGCTGTTATCTTTAAGTGAAGGTTCATATTCAGCTTCAATGATGGCTGGCATTGTCTTATATTGCTTTGTCCTCCTTGCACTGGTCAGGCAGGATGTATATGCCTGGTTCGGTTTCGGATGCCTGGGGCTGCTTATTAGCATATCTTCGCCTTCATGGATGCCCCTTGAACAGATTGCCATGCCATTCAGGATGCTGATGGGCCTTTCCCTGGGCCTGCAGGGATATTGCACATTGCATCTGTTCGAACGCTTTGTTATACCCACCGATCCTTTGCGGCAAAACCATAAATATTTCGTGTTCCTATACGTTTTGTATGTTGCCGCAGGCATGTCTATGCTGGGAATAGACAGCATCACCTGGATGAACCGCATTTTTATAGCTTGCTATGCCATCACGTTTCCAGTGATAATTTTCTTTTTCTTTCAGTCCTACATCACAAGTGAACGCCGTTCCGCTGTGCTGGTTCTGATCAGCCTGACTGTATTTAGCCTGAGCCTGGTTGCACAGCTCTGGAGCCGAGGCATGAACCTTGCCGGCAGCACCTTATTCCAGGGAATATACATACAGAGCGGATTCTCCCTCCTGTCGCTGGGTTTGCTGGTGGCTATGGCGGAAAGAATTAATGCCGTGCATATTGCCACGGTTAAAAGCGAGCTGGATATTGCCAACCGGCTGGAGGAAAGCTCCCGGTTTCAAGAGCGCTACCGGCTGTTGATTGAAAACGCTCCACTGGCGGCCTGCGTGATTCAAAATGGGCTATTCAAGTTAGTCAATCGCAAGGTTCGGGAAATGCTCGATCTAACAGATGAAGAGGTTATCGGAATGAATTTTATTGATTTTATTCATCCTGATGACCGGAACCTGGTTTACACCAATTACATCAGGCGCCTGCAAAATGAGGATATTCCGATGTACAGGTTCCGCATGATAACCGCGCGGAGGTTAGAGCGCTGGGGGGAAATATCCGGGGTGCGAATCGAATGGGAGCACAATGATGCTGCATTGACATTTGTCATCGATGTAACCGAGCGCAAAGAAGCCGAGGAAGCCTTAAGATCCAGCGAGGAAAAATACCGGGCCGTGGTTGAGAACTCCAGCGAAATGATAGTCATTAGCCAGAAATGGATATTCAAATACCTCAATCCCCGGTCTATGGAAATTCTGGGTTATGAGTCGGAGGCGTTGATAGGCCGGAATTGGCTGGAATATGTTCACCCGGAAGACCGGAGGGCGATTAAGGAGTTCTATGATACCAACTGGAGGCACGATATCGTCACCCGTCCGCCTATATACAGAGTCCTTCACGCTGACGGCAGTTTCCGCTGGGTGGAATCCCAGGGGGTGGGCTTGATATGGGAAGGGCAGGCTTCGACTCTGTATTTCATCACTGATATAAATCAAAGGATGAAGGCGCAAAAAGAGATGGAACGCTTGCAGAACATGCTTCAGGGTATTTTTGATTCCATGCCTTCGGTGCTGGTGGGGATCGACCGCACTGGAAGGGTTACCCATTGGAATGAACAGGCTGCCATTAAAACCGGGGTGTCACAGCCTAGAGCCCTGGGACAGGATGTGGACCGGCTCCTGCCGCTGATTTCAAAACCGATGAGGGAGGCTTTTGAACGCGGCCTGCCCGTGGATTCCTCGGCGCAGAGAATCAATGTCTATGAGAACGGTGAGGCCCGGTTTTATGATTTGCTCATGTATTCCCTGGAGGAAGCAGCTGGCGGTGGAATTGTTCTGCGGCTGGACGATGTAAGCGACCGGGTGCGCCTTGACGAAATGCTGGTCCAAAACGAGAAAATGCTTTCGGTAGGAGGACTGGCCGCAGGGATGGCTCACGAAATAAATAATCCGCTAGGGGGTATTATGCAGGGGGCGCAGAACATCTTGCTGCGTATTGATACCGCCAATGAGCATAACCGGCAGGCGGCTCTGAAATGCGGCACCACTATCGAAGCGGTGAATGCATATCTGGAAGAGCGTAAGGTGCATCGATTTGTGCAGGGTATTCGCGACAGTGGCACAAGGGCTTCTTTTATTGTTAAAAACATGTTGAAATTCGTCCGGCACAGTGATGCGCGCAAAACCTCGGTGAAGCTGGAAAGCATGATCGAACACGCCCTGGAACTGGCTGCACAGGACTACGATCTGAATATGCAGTATGATTTCCGCTATATTGAGGTATACAGGATGTATGCCGAGCATGAAGAGGACCTTTACTGCGTGGAGATGGAGATCGAGCAGGTAATCCTTAATATCCTCAAGAATGCTGCCCAGGCGATGCGAGGCTTCAGGGACGATCCTCGGATAACGATTAAAACATCATACGAAATCAATTACGCTGTGATTGATATCGAAGACAACGGTCCGGGAATGGATGAACAGGTCAAAAAGCGAATCTTCGATCCATTTTTTACTACCAAAGAGACCGGCCTGGGAACCGGCCTGGGATTGGCGGTGTCCTATTTCATTATTGTTGGCAATCACGGCGGAGAGGTTAATGTGCAATCCATCCCCGGCCAGGGAAGCCGGTTTGTAATAAAACTGCCACTGGGGGAAGCCGAAGACCGCCCCCTGATTTTCGTGTAGCCAGGGATCAGCGGGAATTGCGTCTGGCATTTGCATGTTGCAGCCGCTGCGCTTATTATGAAGACAGAGGAAACACTTGTGGAGGGATATTTATGGGGCGGCCAGGATAGAATTCCGGCCGGAACAAGCAGAGTAGCAGATGGCAGGCGGCCCGGAATAAAATACATAGTATATCAGCCGAATAACCGGACAGATATGGAAAAGAATGAGGCTGTTCATGCGGATAATCAAGGCAGGAGGTGTGTGACCATGAATATGGAACGGCAGAACCTGGTGATGATTGTGGATGACAACTCGAACAACTTGAAGTATTTGACGGAAATAGTTGAAAGCAACGGATATGAAGCCCTGAAGGCCAGAACCGCAGAAGAGGTTTTTGAGTTTCTGGAAAATAGTACCCCGGATATTATTTTACTGAATGCGTTGATTCCTGATGTTGACAGCTTCGCAATGTGCAAAAATATTAAGAAGCGTGAAGAAGCTGCAAGCATATCCGTTATTTTTATATTTGATTCTGTCGGACATGATGAGATTGACAGAATGTTCGCAGCGGGAGCGATTGATTATGTCACCAGGCCTTTTAACGGCCTGGTTCTTAATTCCAGGATTAGAGCTTATATGGATCTCAAGCAGAGCCGCGAACACCTGATGGAGTATTACCAGGTGCTCGAATATACGAACACCGAGCTTCAGGCGGCCAACAATATGGTTATTAACGCCAACAGCAAGCTGCAGGAGGCTATTGAGCGTGCCGAAACCCTGTCGCGCCGGGATTATTTAACTGGTCTTTACAATCGCCTGTATTTGATGGAGCGCATTAAGGATGAGATCAAGCGATTCGAGCGTTCCGGCCGGCATTTTGGCATAATAATTGGCGATATAGACAATTTCAAGCTTATTAATGACAATTATGGGCATGAATGCGGAGATTACGTGCTTAGAAGCGTGTCCAAGATCATTCAAAAAGAAATCAGGGGGCAGGATTCGCTGGGGCGCTGGGGCGGCGAGGAGTTTCTGCTAATGCTTCCGGAAACCGGGGTTTGCGGTGCGGCGGTTACCGCCGAAAAGATTCGTGAAATAGTATCCGCTTCCGTTCTGGAATACAATGATCTTGAACTGGCGATTACCATGACTTTCGGAGTATATTTCTACGATGGCTGCATATCTATTGACGAGGTCATCAAGAAAGCTGATTCAGCCCTTATGGAGGGCAAGGACAAGGGCAAAAACGCCGTAGTAATGGCGGAATAAGCCTAAGCCGAGTCAAAACTCGGCGTTGGCATTTAGTACCCCGAGACAGAGCGGGATTTATCCGGATTAAAGGGATTCCTAAAACGCCGGGCGCACACCACGCAATTCTTGCCGTGGTTCTTGCCTTCCAGCAGCGCTTTGTCTGCGGCATTAATCTCCTTCTCTAGCGGCCGGTCACCCGTGTAACAGGTTATCCCAAAGGTCATCGTTAGCTTGATGCATTGTTCGCCAAATTGTACTGGTGTTTTTTCAATCATATTTTTCAGCTTGGTTGCGATAGTCCTGACACCGTCTATGTTGGTATCAGGAAAAACCAATATGAACTCTTCTCCTCCCCACCGGCCGATCATATCCTGAGAGCGAATATTTGTGCCTAAAATTCCAGATATGATTTGGAGAGCCAGATCGCCGCATTGATGTCCATAGTTGTCATTGACCTTTTTGAAATCGTCGATATCGCATATTGATATCCCGAATGGTTTCATATTGCGATGAGCTCTATTTACCTCTTCTTCCAGGCGTTCGGAAATATACCGGCGGTTATATAAGCCGGTCAGGAAATCTTGCCTGGCCAAGCTTTCGGCCTGTTCCATGGCGCAGCGCAATTTTTGGTTGCTGGTCTGCAGTTCGTTGTTAGTCTGACGGAGCAGATCAACATATATTTCCAATTCGCTGCGGTAGCTTTGCAGCTGAAGCTGGTTGTTCAGCCTTGCTCTTAGCTCTGGCGTGCTGAAAGGCTTGGTAATGTAGTCAACAGCCCCGGTCTCGAATCCGCGGACTATGTCATCACTGGAATTAGTCGCAGTGATGAAGATAATCGGTATATCGCAGGTATCGATCTGTTCCTGCAAAATCCGGCACATTTCAAAACCGTTCATATTGGGCATAATCACATCAAGTAAAATGATATCTGGTTTTTCGCATTCGAGGATTGCGAAGGCTTCTTCCGCACTGCTCGCTAATATGGCTTTATGGCCAAGCTCCTCTATCGTTTGGCCAACAATTTTTAGTATTAGCGTACTGTCATCTATGACCATGATTTTTTTCAGACCGTCCTGCTTCACCCCGGGTAACCTCCCCATGCTGGCCGCCATGCCATTGCTTCTTACCATATCAATCGTTTAAATATATCTACTTAAATACTAGTTCATAATCACCATAATTAATATCGATTAACATAACAAATATCATTATTTGTGCGCAAGCGTACGTGGCACTGGACAAACAGCCAATGCCGCCCAAAGGCTAATGACCAGCATTCTGAGCATATCTGTTCAGAAATCATCATATATGTGATTGTAAAATCAATCCCCAAGACGGTTATTGCTGGAATTACAGCAATCATCCAGACTGGCATGATTTTTGTATATATATAAGGCAGGGTCAACATTATTATAAGGGGGACGGTGTAAAAGAGAGCGATAGAAGTCTTATAAAAGGCATGTGGATTGGGTGCGGATTTTACAATTACGAGAAATAAGGGGGACTAATAATGGATTTCAAGAGTCTGCTGTATGAAAAAGACGGAGCAATAAGGATAATTAAGCTGAATCGCCCCAGAGAAATGAATGCTTTGAATGACGAACTGATAGAGGAATTATCAATGGCCATGGATCTTGTTTCGGCTGATGATGAAGCCCGTGCCGCCATAATTACAGGCGGAGAAAAGGTTTTTGCCGCCGGGGGGGATATTGCTTTCATGTCCAGTGCTGATCCAATAACTGTAGAAAAGTTCGTGGATAACGTACGGCAGGCCCTGGAAAAGATAGAAAAATCGAGCAAGCCTGTTGTGGCGGCAATCAGTGGTCTGGCGCTTGGGGGAGGCTGCGAACTGGCCCTGGCCTGTGACATTCGCATAGCAGCAGAGGGAACGATTTTTGGCCAGCCGGAAATCAATCTTGGCATAATTCCGGGAGCCGGCGGCACCCAGCGCCTGGCCAGAACAGTCGGGTCAGGATGGGCCAAGCAAATGGTGATGCTCGGTCAGAACATTGATGCTGATCAAGCCCTTAAAATCGGCCTGGTGACGGAAGTGGCAGCCAAAGACGAGTTGATGAACCGGGCGAAAAAAATTGCTCAGACTCTGGCATCGAAACCGCCAGTAGCGTTGAAAGCCGCCAAATCCTGCATTAATTATGGGATGAATGTGGATTTGTCTTCAGGACTGGCGTTTGAAATAAAAAGCTTGTGCTTTCTGTTCGCCACCGAAGACCAGAAGGAAGGCATGAAAGCATTTATCGAAAAACGCAAGCCCGTATTCATCGGCAGGTAAGGCCCGGAGGGCGTCAGGAGAGATTCTGGCGCCATGTATGGCATCTGTAAGGTATGAATAGGGATGGATAGCAGAGCAGCTTGATAATCTTGTTGCGGCCGCGCTCGGCTCGATTTTTTTAACCATTTCTGCTAGGCTGGCATTATGCCCGAACAATAATTAGGGAGGTATTGGTATGTTTGAAAGTATGTATAAAGAGAAGCTGCGAACTCCAGAAGAAGCCGTAAAGTGTATTAAGTCGGGGGACTGGGTGGATTATGGATTCTTTAACGGGGAACCCAAGGCTCTGGACAAAGCCCTGGCGCAGCGCAAAGATGAATTGCGGGATGTTCATATCCGCAGCGGCATTTCCCTGCCCCCGCTTCCGGAGGTGGCGCAATGCGATGATACTATGAAGCATTTCCAGTGGGACAGCTGGCACTTTGGCGGCTTCGAGGCCAAGCTGGGAGACAAGGGCATTGTGAGCTATTCGCCGCTTCTTTATCATGAGGTTCCCGGTTACTACAGCAAGAACGAGGTACTGATGGATGCGGCCATGTTCCGGGTCACACCGATGGACCGTTTTGGCTATTTCAATTTTGGAATCAATACCTCCCACCTTGAAGCGGTTTGTCAGAACGCTAAAATAGTTATACTTGAAGAAAATGAAAACATGCCTTATGTTAACGGGCATTATGGCCAGCATATCCATATATCCGAGGTTGATTACGTTGTTCGGGGAGAAAATGAAAAAATGGCTTCGGTTCCGGCTATGGAAGCCACCGAAGCAGAAAAGAAAATTAGCGAATTCATTGTCGAAGACCTTCATGACGGGTGCTGCATTCAGCTCGGCATAGGCGGCCTGCCCAATTATCTGGGCAAGGAAATTGCAGCGGCTGGCTTGAGAGACCTGGGCGTTCACACCGAAATGATGGCCGATGCCTATTATGATATGTGGAAAGCCGGCTGTATCAGCGGTAAAAAGAAGGAGATCGACCGGGGGCAGATGGTCTGCGCCTTCGCTCTGGGCTCCCAGGAACTATATGACTTCATGCACAGAAACCCCATGGTTCAGGCCTATGCAGTGGATTATACCAACAACCCCTTTATTATTTCCAAGCTATCCAATGTTGTGTCTATTAACGCCTGCCTGGAAGTGGATTTCTATGGCCAGGTGACTTCGGAAATGCAGGGCACCCGGCAGATAACCGGCACCGGCGGTCAGTGGGACTTCGTTTATGGTTCATATCATTCGCCCGGTGGCCGCAGTTTCCTTTGCATGCCGTCAACATTCACTGACAAGGCTGGCCGGCTGCACTCGAAGATCAAACCTTTCCTGACTCCTGGAGCGGCTTGCACTGTTTCGCGCCAGCTCAGTCACTATATCGTGACCGAATATGGCAAAGCCTTGATGAAATGCCAGTCGGTATGGCAGCGCACGGAAAATTTGATCGCCATCGCCCATCCCCAGTTCCAGGATGAACTGGCCCTGGAAGCCAATAAACTGGGCTTTTGGACCCAGACCAATAAAATCAACCGTTAGAAATATAGAATATAAACAGGCTGGGCCGTTTTCAGGTCCAGCCTGTTTTTTTGTCTTTATATCGTTCATGGAAAATAATATATTTATGTTTATATAAATAATGTTATGTTATTCGACAAGCTCCGATTCATGCATTTGATTATCATTATGTTAAGTTATGATGCGTAATGTTGTGTTGGCGGTTGCTGTATTGACAGAATTGGCCATGGCCGCTGCAAACGGGAGTGATGCTTTATGTTCAGCCTGCAAGATATCGTACTGGATTACGGTCCGCTTAAAGTCCTGGAGCGCTTCAATCTAAACTGTGATCGTCGGCAGTTTATGTGCCTGTTTGGGCCTTCAGGCGTAGGCAAGACCAGCATACTGAACATACTGGCTGTCATAACCAAACCCCAGGCTGGCCTGGTGCGTTGTGACCACCGGCGTCTGGCTTATGTTTTCCAGGAACCGCGGCTGGTTCCCTGGCTGACAGTGGAGCAAAACCTGGAACTTGGTCTGCATGCCCAGGGATTAAACGCCCGACAGCGGCGTCAACGGGTGGAGAAACTGCTGCCGCTTCTGGGTCTGGACGGTTTTGCCGCCTATTACCCTGGTCAGTTAAGTGGAGGAATGAAACAGCGTGTATCAATTGGCCGCGCCTTCGCGATTCAACCTGATTTGTTGCTGCTGGACGAGCCGTTCTCCAGCCTGGACGCTAACCTGAAGCAAGACATGCAAGAATTGTTGGCTTCTCTCCGGCAATGGCATTCCTGTACAACAGTAATGGTCACTCACGACGAAAAGGAGGCGATTAACTTGAGCGACCGTATTGTGGTGTTACATGGCCGGCCCTGCCGGGCGGTTCTTGAACTGGTACCCGATAAAGAGCAAATATCTGACTTCCGGTATGCCAGGAGCCTTGAAGCCGCCATTCTAGACGCCCTGAAACATGATGATTCACCAGCATGCCGGCAATTATCCTGAACTAAATAGTGTTTATATGAAACGGAGGAATCAAGATATGAATCGAAAACTTCTAGCTCTCACACTTTCCGCAGTCATGCTGTTAAGCCTGGCTGGATGTGCGCAGCAAGCGGGATCTGACAGGTCAGGAACCAGCACTCAAAAAATGGTAGCCCTCACCCTTGATGACCTTAAACTGACAGCCGGAACCGCGCCTGGTCCGCCGACATATCCCCTGGCATATATGGCCGAACAAAACAGCAAAATTGTACTTAAACCCTGGCAAAATAATGAACAGCTCCTGTCTATGTTGAGCTCCAAAGAGGTGCAGATCAGCAGTTGCCCGGTCAGCAACGCGCTGATAGCTTACAACAAAGGCCTGGGTGTACAGCTTCTGGATGTTGCCGTGTGGGGCATGCTTTACGTAATGAGCACTGAACAGGATATAAAATCACTGCAGGACCTCAAGGGTAAAAATGTGGCGGTCAGCGGACAAAACGGCTTGCATGATCTGATACTTCGTCACCTTCTGAAAAAGAACAACCTTGACCCTGATAAGGATGTGACCTTGACTTACATGGATATGTCAGAAGCGTCGGCTATGCTGGCCAGCGGGCAGTTCAAATATGCCGTTCTGAATGAGCCGAATTCAAGCATAGCGGCTCTCAATGCCAGGAAAAACGGGGTTCAACTGAACCGGGTACTGGACCTGACAGATGAATGGCACAAGCTGCCCGGGCAGGAAAGCATCCGCCTGCCCATGGGATGCGTTGTAGTAGTAAACGACACCGGCATTTCGCCAGAGGAAATCGCCGCCTTTGAAAAAGCCTTTTTTGAATCATCAGACTGGGTTAACTCTCATCCCGACGAAAGCGGTCCGATTGTGGAAAAGCATGTTTCCTGGATGAAAGCGGCTGCGGTAACCGAATCAATCAAGTACGCCCGCCTTCAGCCACAGCATGCTGCCGATTGCAAGGCCGAAGTGCAGGCCTTTTTCAAAGAGTTAAGCACTACCACCGAAATGAAGGCATTTGGAGGCAAACTGCCGGATGACGGATTCTACTATCAGGCCAAATAAAAGGCGTTTTTATTTGTTGGGCGTGGCTTTGCTGGTACTGGCCTGGTCACTGCTATCCCTGCGCTATCCGCAGGTGCTGGTGCCTTCTCCATATGAAACGTGGCAGGGACTGGTATGCATTTTCGAAAGCGGTGAACTGGGAGAAAATTTGCTGATCACCTTTCAACGCCAATTATTGGGGTTAGGGCTGGGTCTGCTGGCTGGCCTGGCTACCGGTTTGCTGGCCGGGTGGTTCGACCGGGCGGAAATGATAATGCTCCCGCTGGTCAACATGCTTTTAGCTATGCCGGCTATCGTCCTGGTGGTTATGGCCATGGTCTGGTTTGGAATGGGGACGGTCATGACGGTGTTCCTGGTGTCCCTGCTGGTGTTTCCGATCATGCACACCAACGTGGTGGAGGGCTTAAAATCCATAGATCCGGCAATCATACAAATGGTCAGGGTTTATCGCCTGCCGCTGCCGCTGGCTATCAAAGAAATCTATCTGCCCGGTATGCTTCACAGCCTGATAGCCGGTTTTTCGCTGGCGTCCGCCTCTTCCATTCGCCTCACCGTCATGGCAGAGCTGCTGGGCGCCCGGGAGGGTATGGGCCAGAGAATCGCCATTGCCCGCTCCTACCTGGAAACGGAACAGCTGTTTGCCTGGATTCTGGTGCTGCTATTAATTCTGGCAGCCCTGGAGTTTTTATTGATTAGACCATTGAAAAACTGGTCCCTCCGGGGATTATCCAGTGCAGAACAATAAGAGGCAAATTCTGCTCGTTCCTAATTTTATTAGAAAGAGGATGAGATTTATGAGCAGCCCGGCTGAACAATTCGACCAGCTGGTTAAAGAAGTATTTGCCCCCTGTTATCCAGTTGTAGCCCGGCAGATTGTTGAAAAGACCGGCATCGAACAGGGCTTATGCCTTGATATTGGATGCGGAAGTGGCTTTCTAGGTATGGCTATCGCTGAAGCAAGCACCATGACGGTTCGCATGATGGATAATGATCCCGAAATGCTGGCGATATGCCAGTGCAATGTCGATTACCGCCACCTGGATGATAGGATCCAGATTCAAGCTGGTGATGTGCATAAGATTCCTTTAGCTGATGCTTCGGTGCAGCTGGTGGTAAGCCGGGGCTCGGTGTTTTTCTGGGAAGATCAGGTCCAGGCTTTTCGAGAGATCAACCGGGTTCTGGCACCGGGAGGCATGGCATGTATCGGCGGGGGCTTCGGGACTGTTGAACTGAAGCAGCAGATTGACCGGGAGATGCAACGGCGCGATCCAGAATGGTCAGAGCATCTGCGTGGAAAAATCGGTCCCGGCACACCGGAAAAGTACCGCCCGATATTGCAGGCCGCTGGTATTAAGCACTTTGAAATCGACCATAGCCCGGCTGGGCTGTGGTTAGTCTTTGAAAGGACCGAACTATGAAATGTGATATTTGTGCCATTGGCTGCCAGATTAATAACGGATCTCAAGGCATATGCGGTAAATACGCGGTGCAAGACGGTACAATTCAGGAGTTGTATCCTGATCGCTACCTGGTGGTATGCCCGATTTCCATTGAGACCATGCCCATGATGCATTTTTATCCAGGTGGCAAGTTTCTGCAAATCAGCACCACGGGATGCAATTTAAACTGCCCGGGCTGCGTTTCCACCGTTATCGTCAGGGAAATGAATCATGACTGCGCCGCTCTACGGCACTTGAGCCCTGAACAGATTGTATCGGAAGCAATAGAAAACCAATGCCTGGGAATTGCTTTTCTCATGAACGACCCCCTGGCTTCATTCCACACCTTCTTGCGGGTCGCCAAATGCGCCAGAGAAAATAATTTGCTGGTGGGATGCTCAAGCAACGGTTATTTCAGCGAGGCTTCCCTGGCTAAAATTACGCCGTTCCTGGACTTCATAAATATCGGAATTAAAGGCACCAGCGATTCGTCTTATCGCGTGTGTGGAGCACCTTCAGCCCAGCCGGTTCTGCAAAGCATCAAAAAGCTCATTGAAAATGGAATCCACGTGGAAGTATCCTGCATGTATGCTAAAAACGGCCGGAGGGAAATACTTGATCTGGCCAGTAGCCTGGCAGCGGTTTCTGATGATATACCCTTGCAGATTATGCGCTTTATTCCGCTGGAACAGGCAAATCCGGAGGCAGAGGCCTCTATCAGCGATGCTGAAGCACTATGCCGAGAATTGTTAGATATGCTGAAGCATGTGTATCTGTTTAACTCACCCGGCAGCGACGGTCTGAACAGCCATTGCCCCGCCTGCGGCCAGACACTCTATCGCCGCGATTTTTACGGCCCCATGGGTGCCAAGCTCCGGACCAAAATGGATGAACTGCTCGTAAGCAATGCCTGCCCGGATTGCGGCTGCATCCTTAATTTACGCGGGACTGCACGGCGCGAGGCTTACCTGGAAGGTGCCTTCCAGGGCGGCTATCCCTTCACCCGGGCTCTGGAAATGCTGGAAGCCATGCTGCTGGCTCTGGGAGTAAAAGACCAGTGCAAAGTGGTGGCCGTGTGGGAGGATGTGCTGGTCAACAATCGCCTGGAAGCGCTGCATCATGATCTGCAGGGCCTGCCGTCCTATCTGGACACCGTGCTGCGCTACGGTGAAATTGCAGGGTGCGAGGAACAAGCACGGGAGCTGGTCATCTACATGCGCAGCAAAATGCATTTAGTGCTGGAAGCGCGGGCTCAGGCCGGATACAGCCCCCGAGTATATTATGCTATGGGCAAGCCCCTGTTTTGTATAATGGGGGGGCGCATGGAGAACCAACTGGTGGAAGCTGCCGGAGGGCACAGCGTTAACCGGGAACTCAAGCTTAACGGGCGTCCCGGTGTCCGCATTAGTGCTAACCAGCTCAATGCATTGAATCCGGAGGTCATTTTTTTGTCCGCCTTCATCTCCTCCAGTGTGGGGGAATTCTACCAGAGCTGCTATGAAGAAGGCGTGGATGTGGATGCCTTGAGAAATGGCCGGGTATACTGCCACCCGGCTCCAGGATGGGATTTTGGCAGCCCCCGCTGGATTTTAGGCCTGATGTATATCAGCAGTGTTCTTTTTCCCAATGTGGCCAAATTTGACATCCAGGCTGAAGCTGAAGAATTTTACCAGCGTTTTTACAAAATGAATTTTGATAACAGCATGATTAACCGGTCCTTTGGCAAGCCCGACACCCGCTGGCGCTGGCAGCAGGCCGGATTAACACCGCTGGGAGGCATGTCCACCGGAAATTGAAGAATAGTTTGGCAATGTCGCTTGTAAAGCAAAATAATTCTGAAAGGGTTTCTGATATGGACTTTTACGAACGGTTAAGAGCAAGGATGAAAAGCATTATCGACGAGCACAAGCTGGATCAAACCGAGGTCGCCATCAGCTCCAACGCGCTTACTGCGGAAGAAGCCATTGGAATAACTGAACGCCAGGATTTTCCCTTGAACAAGGGCAAGGAGGTAATGCTGAACGCTGTGTTCAAGGATGTCTCAGGACAGGCCTTTACAGACCAGCCCAGCGTTTTCAATGGCAGCATCAGTCAATTGATGGGTCTGGATCTCAGTCAGAACAACAACCGGGCGCTTCTTATCGCGGCATCGAACGCCATTCTATGTCAACTCGGGCTTATTGGCGGCACAGTGCACTGTAAGAATGAAGGGCCAGAGAGTTGCGCCCGGGAGATTAGCCGGCACCTGCAGGCCCATTATTCCGGGGCTAAAATCGGCCTGGTGGGATTGCAGCCCTCCATTCTGGATCAGTTGCGCAGCTCCTTCAGCGTTCGGGTTCTTGACCTGAATCCTGACAGCATCGGCAGGGAACGGCAGGGAATAGTGGTCGAGGACGGGGAAAAAGACCTGGAAGATGTGATTGAGTGGGCGGACCTGCTGCTGGTGACTGGAAGCACCTCAGTAAACGGCACCATCGTCAATTACATTGATATTGGCAAGCCAGTCATTTTCTTTGGAGTGACCATCGCTGCTATTGCCTACTTGCTGGACCTGCCCCGGCTATGTTTCAGCGCTTCCTGAACGATGTCCAAACGGGTTTGGTTCGTACCAGGTTACTGCATAACGAAATTAGCAAATATCATCGGTCTGAAATGGGCCGGGTTCCTCTTCCCGGCCCATTCATCACCGTGTCCATGCTGCCGTACTGCATAATTCTGGATTGGATTGTCCGAATTATTGAGGATGGTATTGCCATGCTGCCATACTACTGTACTGCCGTCCTACAATGGAGCTATTCTGCTGTACTGCGTTTCTACCTTGCTACTGTACTGCACGGGAGTGGTCCTGCCAGGTCAGGTGCTATTAATGTACTGGCCATTCTGCCATGCTGCGATAATCTGTGCTGCCATCCTGGGCCGTAGTTATTTGCCTATTTGAAATGCCTGCTGGTGAATCAAGCTTATCCTGAAACCCCGTTAGGCCTGGTGCCTGCGGTGGATTATCATCTTTACTTCTGGGAAGCGGCCTTGAGCGCCCGGGTTGTCGCCTCGATGGCCTCAAGCAAGCCTCCTGGATCGTTTCGGTGCTCCTTGATCAGACGGGCATAGAGGCTGCCTACTACGAAGGCGTCGGCAGCATTTTTGAAGCTGGCCACAGCATCCGGGCCGGAGATTCCAAAGCCCATAGCCAGCGGAGCGCTGGTGTATTGCTTGACCCGTTCCAGGTAAGCGGATATCTGGGCTACCGGCAGTTCCTGCCTAACTCCGGTCACTCCCAGCACGGAAACACAATATACAAAACCCGGTTCAAGTCCTTGTAAAAGTTCCATGCGTTCCGGGCGGGTGCTGGGAGCTACCATGGGTATTATATCCAGGAAGCTTTTCAGCTCCAAAGCAGTCTCCATCGGAAGGTCAGGAATAACCAGGCTTTCAATTCCGGCTTCCTGGCAGCGCCGGCTGAATTCATCCATGCCCATGCGATAGATGGGATTATAATAGGAAAATAATACCAGGGGAATATCGACTTCGCTTTTAACCCGGGCGGCGAAATCCATGCAGGCCTTCAAATGCAGGCCCTGAGCCAGGCCCTGGAAATGCAGATCCTGGATAAGCTCTCCGTCTGCCAGGGGGTCTGAATAGGGAACCCCCAGTTCGATCAGGTCGCAGCCCCCGGCTTTCAGAGCCTTAATATATGCCAGGCATTGCTCTTCATCAGGCATAGCAGCCATCAAAAAGGCGATCAGGCCTGCCCGTCCGGCTGCGTTTTCTTTGCGGATGGTTTCCGAAATGCGGCTCATGCGCTGGCACCCCCTTCGTATTCCATGACTACACCGGTATCCTTGTCGCCACGGCCGGAAATATTAATTATAACCAGGTCGTCTTTGCTTAAAGCTGGTGCCAGTTTCATCGTATAAGCAACTGCGTGGGCGCTTTCCAGAGCAGGTATGATGCCTTCCAGCTTGGAAAGAGCGATGAAAGCTGTCACGGCTTCGTCATCACAGACGTTTACATATTCCACGCGGCCGGTAGAACTGTAATAGGCATGTTCGGGGCCGACTCCCGGGTAGTCCAGCCCGGCGGATATGGAATGCGTGTCCAGAATGAGACCATTTTCATCCTGCAGCACCCGGCTGAGTGAGCCGTGCAGTATGCCATCCTGCCCCAGGGTCAGTGTGGAGCAGTGGTGGCCGGGCGTTAAACCTGTGCCCCCGGCTTCGACACCAATTAATTTTACCGGATCGTCAGCCAGGGGGTAAAAAATGCCCATAGCGTTGCTGCCTCCGCCTACACAGGCAATGACATGGCTGGGCAGGCGGCCTTCGGCTGCAATTATCTGTGCCCTCGCCTCCCGGCCGATTATCGACTGAAAATCGCGCACTATCATGGGAAAGGGATGCGGTCCGACCACCGAACCGATCAGCATATGCGAGTCTCCGAAATTGCTGATATAATCGCGAAATGCTTCGCTGGTTGCTTCCTTCAGCGTCGCGCTGCCTTTATTCACTTCCCGCACTTCTGCACCCAGAATGCGCATGCGAAATACGTTGAGGCTCTGCCTTTGAACATCTACAGCGCCCATATATACGCAGCATTCCAGTCCGAACAGGGCCGCTGCTGTGGCGGTAGCCACCCCGTGCTGACCTGCTCCGGTCTCGGCGATCAGGCGCTTTTTGCCCATGCGTTTGGCCAGCAGAGCCTGGCCGATGGTATTATTAATCTTGTGAGAACCGGTATGATTGAGGTCCTCTCTTTTCAAGTATATTTTAGCCGGGCCCAGAGACTGGCTCAAGCGTTCGGCATAAAAGAGCGGGCTTTCACGTCCTACATACTGCTTCATATAGTAATTCAATTCTTCCTGAAAGCTCGGATCGGCCAGGGCTTCCAGGTAGGCAGCCTCCGTATCGTTCAGGGCCGGAATCAGCGTTTCCGGGACGAACTGGCCGCCGTAGTGTCCGTAATAAGATTTATTGTCTCTCGGCATAATAAGCTGCCTCCTTAACTTTATCCATAAAAAGCTTGATCATGACTGGATTTTTACCGCCCTGTGGGAATTCCACTCCGCTGGACACATCCACCGCCATTGGTTTCAGATTCCGGATGATCCCGGTAACATTGCCGTGATGAAGGCCCCCGGCTATCATAAGCCTGGGGTGTCCGGCCAGTTCTTTAATCCATTCATGGTTGAAAAGCTGTCCGCTGCCTCCATAAACCTGGCCGTGGCCGCTGTCGAACAAGCAGGCCCGGACGGGCCATCGCTCCAGTTCAACAGCTGTCACCGGTGCGACCGGACGAAAGGCCTTGATGACCGGTACCGGCATGGAAGCGCAATAATCAGGGCTTTCGCTTCCATGCAGCTGGACCATGTCCAGGTGACAGCTGGCAATTGTATCTATGACCCTGAGTTCGGATTCATCAACAAATACACCTACTTTGATGATCGTTGGACCAAGCAATTCATTGATCTGTGCGGCTTCAGCCACCGGGATACGCCGCCGGGAGGGGGCGAATACCTGGCCAATGGCCCAGGCCCCGTAGTTCCGAGCGTACTCGGCTTCATGTATATTTCTAATACCGCATATTTTAACCAATGTCATGACCGTATCTCCTGATAATATAAGAGCTCCTTCAGCTTCAGTCCGGGGCTCTTGTCGGTAACCAGAACCTCGCCCATTAAAGCCGCGTCAAAACCGTGTTCGGCCAGGATCTTGAGATCCCGGGGTGACTTTATTCCGCTCTCGCTTACTTTGATCACACTGGCGGGCAAACTGCCCACCAGCTTGAGGCTGGTATCCAGGCTGACTTCAAAGCTTCGCAAATTGCGGTTGTTTATGCCTGCGATCTGTACAGGCAGGTCGGCAACCAGAATTGTTTCATCAGCGCTATGAGTTTCCAGGAGCACTTCCAGCCCCAGTTCGGAGGCCTTTTCAGCCAGCTTCAGCAAGGCCGGGTATTCCAGTACTCCGGCAATCAGCAGAATCATATCCGCACCCATGGCCAGGCTCTCGTACAGTTGAATCTCATCGATAACAAAGTCCTTGCGCAGCACTGGAATACTGACCGCTGATTTAACTTGTTTCACATACTGAGGCGAGCCCTGGAAAAACCGGGTGTCGCTCAATACGGAAATTGCGGCTGCACCGTTTTGCTCATACAAGCGGGCCAGGCGCAGGGGGTCAAAATTTTCGCACAGGATTCCTTTGGAAGGGGAAGCCTTCTTGATCTCGGCGATCACCTTTAGTTGTCCTTCTGCCCGGAGCGCTTCCGGCAGAGCCGGATTTTTGCGTCGTGGTTCCAGGCTTGCCAGGCGGTGGTCTTGTTTGAGCAGCCGGACTTCCTCTCGTTTATGAGCCATAATTCGGTCCAGCATGATTAGATTCCTTCCTGGCTATAGGTTATCATCTGGTTCAGGGTATGGCGCGCCCGGCCGGAGTCAATGGCTTCAGCCGACATTAGCAGGGCTGTTTCCATAGAATCGGTTTTTTCAGCGCTCATCAGGGCCAGGGCGGAGTTTAGAAGCACGGTTTCGCGATGGGGGCCTTTATGCCCATCCAGAATGTTAACAATTATAGAAGCGTTATAATAACGGTCTCCGCCCTTGATGTCGGCCAGCTCGAACCCTTCGATGCCATAGCAGGAAGGTTCGATATCGAAAGAAACGATTTGCTGCCCTTCAAAGCTGGAAACCCTGGTGCTGCCAAAGGGGCTTATTTCGTCCATGCCGTTCTCAGCATGCACTACCATCGCCTTTTTACGGCCCAGGCCGGTTAGAGTGTCGGCTATGGCATCCTGCAAGGCGGCATCGCTTACACCCATCACCTGGTATGAAAGCTGGAAGGGATTTAACATCGGTCCCAGAAAGTTGAAAATGGTGGGCACACCCATTTCGCGCCGCAGCGGACCCATTTCTTTTAGTATGGGATGATACAGGGGAGCGAACAAAAAGGTAATATTGATTTTATCCAACAGAGAACGTGCATGGTCCGGCTGCATGCGGATATTGACACCGAGAGCCTCCAGCACGTCGGCGCTGCCCACAGAACTTGTGGCTGCTACATTGCCGTGTTTGGCCACGGGCACATCGCAGGCGGCAACCACCAAAGCCGCGGCAGTGGATATATTAAAGGTTCCCATGCAGTCTCCCCCGGTTCCGCAGGTGTCCAGCAATGCAGCGGAGCTTTCCAGGGTTATCGCCTCTTCGTAAATAGCCTCCACAAAACCTTTCAACTCGGATGGCTTTTCTTTGCGGGTGCGCATAGCGCCCAGGAATGCGGCGGCTTTGACCGGAGCGATCCCATCGTGCAAGAGCATTTTGGCGGCTTCGTAAGCTTCTGTACTATTCAGGCTTTCGCCTTGAGTTACCTGTTTCAAATACCTGTCAAACATGATTTTCTCCTCTCGTCTCGCTTAAATTCTGCTTAATTCTGTCTTTATGCTCTGAAATATTTTCAAAGCATCTCATCTGATCCTAATTTCAACTGGTTCAGGACAGGCTTCGGCTCTGGTTCAAAAAGTTTTTTAACAACTGCTTGCCATGCAGGGTCATAATTGATTCGGGGTGGAATTGGACTCCCTCCACCATGTATTCTTTGTGGCGTATGCCCATGATTTCACCGGCTTCGCTGCGGGCCGTCACTTGCAGGCAGCCAGGCAGGCTGTTTTCGTTCACGACCAGCGAGTGATAGCGGGCGGCGGTGAAAGGGGTTTGCAGCCCTTCATATATTCCGATTTCATCGTGAAAAATGTCAGATACCTTGCCGTGCATCATGCGGTAATTGATTTCCACCTGGCCGCCAAAGGCCTGGGCAATGGACTGGTGCCCCAGGCAAACTCCCAGTATGGGTATGCTGGGTGCAAAGGCCTTGATCAGCTCTAGCGATATTCCGGCTTCGTCGGGTGAGCCAGGACCGGGCGAAATAACGATGGCTTCAGGATGCAGGTCTTCAATCTCCTGCAGGCTGATCCGGTCGTTTTTATATACCTGGATGTCTTCGCCCATTTCTTCCAGGTACTGCACCAGGTTGTAGGTGAAGGAATCATAGTTGTCTATCATCATTATCATTCTTGTTCGGCCTCCTTGATGGTCAGCATCAGGACCCGGGCTTTATGCAAGGTCTCCTCATGCTCTTTTTCGGGAATGGAGTCGGCTACAATGCCGGCGCCGCTTTGCAGGTAGTACTTGCCATTTTTGACCAGGATCGAACGGATGGTTATGCAAGAGTCAAATGATCCGTTGAAACCGATGTGGGCGATGGCTCCCCCGTATGGTCCCCGCAGCTCGCCTTCCAGTTCATTGATTATTTGCATGGCCCTGCGTTTCGGAGCTCCAGACAGTGTTCCGGCGGGGAAACAGGCCTTGAAAGCGTCCAGGCTGCTGTAAGAAGGCTTGAGCTTGCCTTCAACCGTAGAAACAATGTGTACTACGTGGGAGTAACGCTCCAGGGCTTTGAATTCTGAAAGCCTTACACTGCCGGCTTCGCTGACCTTGCCGATGTCATTACGGCCCAGGTCCACCAGCATCAGGTGTTCGGCATTCTCTTTTTCATCTGCGATCAATTCGGCCAGGCTTTTTTCATCCTCTTCAACATTGCCGCTGATTTTTTTCGTTCCCGCTATAGGCCTGGTTTTTACTGTGCCCTGGCTTACTTTTACCATCATCTCGGGAGAAGCCCCCATTAACACGGCATCAGGCATTTTGAGATAGAACATATACGGTGAGGGATTGAGTTCTCTCAGTCCCTGGTAAACTCTCCAGGGGTTGGCGGAACTGGCCCGGCACCATCGCCTGGACAGTACCACTTGAAAAATGTCGCCTCTGCGGATGTATTCTTTGGCCTTGACCACCATTTGTTCGTAGCTTTCCTTGCTCCGGTCGGTGGCAAAACCTTCTTCCAGGCCGTCAGGATTGCCTCCGGCGAAGGGCAGGAACGGTTTCTTAATCCCGGAAGCGGCGCTCTGCCTGGCCATAATCAGCAGCTGGTCCAGCCGTTCCCACAGGCGGGTGTATGTGAACACCGGGTTCTGGTCGTTGGCGGCCCAAACAATAACGGTCAAAACCTGATCGTGCCGGTCATACACTATCACTTCACCAGGAAGAAAGAAAAAGCATTCCTGCGTATCGCCGGCCGGCCGGGGCAGGTCAACGAATTCCAGGCTGCTTTCATATGAAAAGTATCCCACCAGTCCGCCGGAAAAGAAGGGGAAATCAAGAGCCGGAACCCGGACTCCTTCGATGTATGAACCCAGGCGGTCGATGCCGGGCGCTTCATTGAAGTAAGAGCCAACTTCCATCAGGGCGTTGGCGGCTATAATGGAATAGCGGCCGTTGTCCCGCCCGGTAAGGCTTTCCAGCAAACCGGAAGGAGCCGGTGAATCAAGCTGTTCAAAAAGCAGCGCCGCATCCAGGGATTCCAAATGGACGCTGGTATAAACCGGTAAAAAATCATAATTGCCGGCCATTTCCACGAACTGCTTCAGTTCCGGACAGAATTCAGTTTTAGAATGGGGTAATAAAAAACCAGCACGAGGAAATGTGCTGGCAGTACTGATCACACTACTGCTCATCTGATCTGACTCTCCTCTTCTCAACTCATCTTGCTCATCTATGTGTTATTAAATTATGCTGTCTAAACTAGCTCAAAACTCTCAACTAATTCTTAATTATAAGCCGCAAACATGATTTGTCAAGGAATTTGTGACGCGGTTGTGCCCGGTTCTGCTGCTGAACGAAATATCAGCATCCTGTGATGGTTTGGACACTTAGAATACATACACCGGCTTTATATTGAAAATGTACATCAGCAGATTCGGTTGGTGGTAGTTATCAGCGGTAAAAGGGTATGAAAATAGGAGGGCTTAATATGAATAAACGATGGCCGGTTTTGTTTTTACTGGTAATATTCACGTTTTGCGGCTCGTCTCTCGCAGCGGCGGTTCCTGCCGCGCTGCCGGGCGGTTCCCAGGCGGCGCAGAACAGCGCCGAAAGGGTTCCGCAAACCAGTTTCAATGATTTTTTCGACAGTATGTTCGAAGGCTTCAATGTGGAAGCCAGCCCTGAACAGCTCGGGATAATGGAAAAGCTGTACGATGATATCATGGAGCTTGAAGACCAGGAACAATATATTGACGCATTTGACAAATGGAATGATTTTTATGCAATGAGCGAACCGCTCTGGGAAAGCGCCGTATATGAATATCCGTCATTTGACGAATATATGGCGGGCTGGATGCCAGAAAACATCACTGCTGCGGACCGTGAAAAATTAGAGGGCCTTTACAATGAAGCGGTTGCCCTGGAAAAAACCCAGGAATGGGAAGCTGCGTCAACAAAGTGGGATGAATTTTATAAAGTGATGGAGCCTTACTGGGAAGACGAGGACTTGAATTCCGATGAATCCGCAAACCTGCCTTATGAGGAATTCGACGAAAGCTGGCTGCCAGAAGACATGAACGACACTGACCAGGCTGAACTGGAGCGTCTGTACGAAGAAGCTGTCACCCTGGAAATGGAAGGCAAGAACAGTGAAGCAGAGGAAAAATGGGCGGCATTTGACGGCATCCTGGAGCAGTATGTTGACGAGGACGCTGCATTGGAGGAAGAGTGGGCCTACCCTTCCTTTAACGAATTTTACGGAGAAGAATACCTGGCTGAGCTGGAATTGAGCTCTGAAGATCGCGCCAGGATGGAATCCTTGTATAATGAGGCGGTTGCTCTGGAAGAAGGCGGCGATTATGAAGCCGCTGACCTTAAATGGGAAGAGCTGTGGACAATTGAAGAAGAGCACTATGGCAATTATTGTGCCAGCTATGAGTATCCCGGTTTCGATGAATTCCTGGCCGATTATCCTGCGGCCTATTCACCCAAAGCCCTGGATCAAATGGAACAACTTTATAATGAAGCAGTGAAATTGGAAGGCAATGGCGACTGGGAGGCTGCTTCAACCAAATGGGATGCGCTGTTTTATATAATAGGCATGTTTTATGAACCGTGTGAAGAAGCAGTTTGAGGTTAGAGCGGTGGTGCAGGCGCATCATACCATCCCGGATACCCGGCCGAGCCAATCTGGCCGGGTTATTTTATTTTGTTATTGATGGCCTGCAGTAATATGTTCATGTCTAAAATAGGTTTAATAAAAATGTCCGAAGTGCTGACTCCGATTTTTTCTACCATCGGTGGCAGATGGTAGCCGACTGATCCGGTATAAATCAGGAAACCCAGGGCGCCCAGCAGGTCGTGCAGGCGAATGATGAGTGCGTTGCCATCCATAGCCGGGAGGCGCATATCTACTATAGCCAGATCGATTGAAGTATAATTGGCGGCTTTTTCCAGGGCATCCTCGGCGGAACTGGCAGTGATGACAGAAAATCCCTCATCTTCCAAAAAGGCTGCCAGGTTGAGACGGACAATTTCTTCGTCATCGACAACTAGAATGGTCTTGGTTTGTTCCATGTTTATCATCCCTCCTCAGTAGTAGCACCTGTTAAGAGCGGATCGCTCATTGGACCGGGAGTTGAACGGTAAAACGGGCTCCCTGGCCGGGGACGGACTCGACGAACATCTGGCCGTTATGGTTGTTGGTGATAATAAAGTATGATACGGACAGGCCCAGTCCAGTACCGCTTCCCGGGTCTTTTGTAGTGTAAAATGGTTCGAATACCCGTCGCAAAGTAGTCTGGTCCATTCCTGGTCCGTTGTCCTGGACGCTCATGACTGCCCAGTCATCCTCCCGCGATATACGAATAGTAATCTCGGGGTGTTTACTATGGCTAAATACTGCCTGGGCAGCGTTCATTAATAGATTAAGTATAACCTGTTCTATCTCAGTTCCGATACAGAAGATTTCTGGCACATCAGGATCAAATTCCCGCTTGATCTCGATATGCTTGAAATCATAGCGCCGTTCCAGATCATAATCGCTGGCGGCCAGCTTCAGGGTGCGCTCAATTAATTCAGGCAGGGAACAAGGTTCCTTGTGGCTTTGGCTCAACCGGCTGAACTGCAGCATATTGCTGACAATTTGAGCAGCCCGGGCGCCGCTGTCGCGGATTCCTTCCAGCAGTTCCAGGATCTGGCGCTTTCTGACATATTCATTTATGTTCTCAATCGTAGTGCTGCATTCTGCGGCCACTGTGCGGTTCTTTTCCAGTTCCAATGAAAGGCGTCTCTTAATATTTTGAGTTCCCTGCAGTATCCCTCCCAGCGGATTGTTAATTTCATGAGCCATGCCGGCAGCCAGGCCGCCGACCGACAGCATTTTTTCCGTTTGGACGATCATTTCTTCCAGGCGAACCTTCTCGGTTATATCGTCTATTCGCACGACTACGCCTTTTAAATCCTCGGTGTTAAGAGGATAGATCAAAATGTCGGTAAAGCCGGTCTCCTCGCCGGATTTCCATTGCATCTTCGGCAGGGTTTGCACGGAATGCTCGTTAATGGCCAGATCAATGAAACGGGCATAATCATCTATTTGGGGGACAATATCTGCAGCAAGCTGCCCCAGGGCTTGACGCTGCTCCAGCCCGGTAACCGCTGCCGCCGCCTGGTTCCACAGGTTTATCCGGCCGTCGGCTCCTATTCCCACCAGCATGGAGGGCATTGAGTCGAAGAATACGGTCAGCAGCATTTGGAGCTTCTTCATTTCCTCTTCGGCTTCTTTGCGCTTATGGATATCGACATGGGTGCCGGTGATCCTGGTAGCCCGGTGGTTTGCATCACGGTCAACCGCTTTGCCCCGCCCCAGGATCCACCGATAGCTGCCGTCTTTGCAGCGCATCCGGTATTCCAGGAAGAAATCCGGGCTTTCATTGTTGATAAGCGACTGCATGAGCATGCGCGCCTGTGCCAAATCCTCATCATGCAGCAGCGATTCCCAGCTATAGTAGGCTGGCACGAAATCTCCCGGCTCATAATTCAGCATGGTGTAATACCTGGGGCTGAAATACATGCGGCTGGATTCAACATTATAGTCCCACAATGCGTCACTGGTGGCTTCGAGTGAAAGTCTCAGGCGCTCTTCGCTTTCTTTCAGGGCTTCTTCAGCGGCCCTGCGCTGAGTAGTATCATTAATAGTCACAATAACCGCAGTTGCCTGGCCGTCTTCGTCCAGCAGCGCCGCAACATGAGTCTCTCCCCAGCTCATAGCGCCGTTTCCATGGACATACTGGCGTTCTACAATGTATGACTTGATCGAGCCCTTGAAAATTTGATACATTTTTGCCAGGGCGTCCTGGAATTCCGTTTCTTGCATGAATTCCCCGACGCTCATGCCAATAAGCTCTTCAATGCTATGGTTGAATATTTTAGCACTCATCTGGTTGGCATCCAGAATGGTGCCATTTCGGTCAAGTATGGCCATGGCCAGCGGAGCCAGGTCAAATATGGTTGATATCCGCCGTTCCTGTGCCTGAAGCTGTTCATGAGCGTATATCAGTTCCTCCTGGGACGCGATCAGTTCCTCGTTCAGAGCCGCAGATTGTTCCATAGCACTGCGCAATTCGGTATGAACTTGCTGCAGATCGTCATATTGCGTTCGCAGTTGCAGATCAGCGTTTTGCAGAGCCCTGGTATACTGGTTTATCCTGTCGGCCAGGCCCATGTTAAGCACTAGCGCCACAATAATAGCGCCGGTGTGCATGCCATTATGAATGATATCCGAATACTGGATAAAGCCCAGCGCTTGCAGGGCGTTGAGTATTGAAGCAATAATGAAAACAAATTGGGATCCCAGGAAAAACAGGGCGCTGCGCTCACCCTTTCGAAACCAGAGCCACAGGCACGTGACTGACAGGCAGGCAAACCAGAAAAGCAGCAGCGGGTACAGGTAAGGGATCATGAACTGGCCGGGCAGAACCAGCTTCGCAAGCACAACAACCCCACCGATTCCGGCAATGGTGCAGCAGGTTAGATATAAAGGCTTATGGTGCCGGCGGAGATCAACAAAGACAACAAAAAACAAAATGCCAAAAATGTTATAGCCGATGGCGGTTTCGGTTAGTGAACGGCTCTCCCACCAGGTGTTGTCCGGCCAGAGGTATTGGAAGCCGGTGCCGTCAAAGCTAAGCAGGAAAAATAAAAAGCCGGTCATAAACAGGACGAAATAAATAGTGGCCCGGTCCCGGTTTACCAGGAACACAAATATATTAAGGATGATAAGGATTCCCAGGGCGCCGTACAGAATTAAGAAGGAAACACGGCTGCTGGCTTCATGTTCACCATATGAGCCGGGCTGCCATAGCCTGAAGTCCAGGTTGACCGGTTCGGCACTCTGAATTCTGATATAACAGGTATTAGAACCTTGCTGAAGCTCGGCTGGAAAAACAAAATAGCGGCTGTCAATGGGGCGCAGGTGGAAAGGGCGGGTGGTGCCAGCCTGATATTCAGTTACTATTTCATGGTCATGCAGGCAGTAAAATATAACATCGGCGGTCCAGGATTGCTCGTATTCAATATAGCGCTCCAGGTGGCTTACCGTTGGATTTTGGATATCGAATCGCACCCAGAATGCCGAATTGCTATATCCCATTGCGGTATCGGAGTTCAGGTCTTCCAGACTTACGTAATTATCGTTAGGAAGCGCCAGGATCTGCTCAATTTGCGTGGTTCCAGTGGGGTCTTCATAAACCGATATGTAAGGCTGCAGGTCCATTTCCTCGATCGCTGGCTCCAGTTCCAGGACTCTGGCATCCACTGACTGGCATGCTGGGCCCAGCAGACAGTAAAAGCACATGAATGCAACCAGCAATCGGTTCAGCCGTACTTTCCCGCTTACAGTAGCCCTGATCCGGGAATTAAACATCGTAATAACCTCTCTGCAGTCAGGTTGGGCATCTTTCTGGCCACTAAAATGCAAAATTCTTGTCTTGGAACAGATGCAGGCAGACATCAACTGCATCGCCATCGTAGAGAATATTTTTGTTGCGGCTGATTTCATCCAGAGCTCGTTCGTTGCCCAGTGCCGGGCGATAAGGGCGGTGAGAGGCCATGGCTTCAACTACGTCAGCCACACTCAAAACCTTGGATTCCGGCAGGATCTGGTCGCCGCTCAAGCCCAGCGGGTAGCCGGAGCCGTTGATGCGCTCATGATGCTGGTAGATTACTTCGGCCAGCGGCCAGGGAAATTCGATGGTTTTAAGGATGGAAAAGCCTACTTCAGGGTGCATCCTTATGAACCCCAGCTCGTAATCATAGAGTATTCCAGGCTTGGCTAGAATTTCGGTGGGAACTGCAATTTTGCCGATATCGTGAAGCATCCCGGCAATATATATGAAGGTTTGCTTTTCTTCTGAATATCCAAGCTCGCGAGCTATGGTCTGGGCTAGCAGGGCAACCCGCTGCTGGTGGCCTGCAGTATAAGGATCGCGGATTTCTACAATGCGGGATATGCTCTGGATGGTTCCTTCGAATATGCGCTCCTGGTTGTTTAGCAGCTTGACCATAGCCTGTTCTGCCCGGGTTCTTTCCACTACTTCCTGGGCCAGGCGGGAATTAAGATCGATAAGGTCTAAATTGCGAATCTCCAGCTCGGCGGTGCGCTCCTTTACCTCTTCCTCCAGCAATTCTTTGTAGCGGCGGTTGTCGCGCAGCAGGCGGGCCCGTTCCAGAGCCCGGTTCAACACGTGTTCCAGCACGGCCATGTCAACGATAGGCTTGCTTATGTAATCCCATGCACCGCGCCTTACAGCTTCAATAGTGTCGGTTACGCTGCCTGCGCCGGACATTCCAATGAAGGGTATTTCTTTGTTTTCAGGTGCCAGGCGGTCTATAAATTCCAGTCCACCCATTTCGGGCATGCGAATATCGACCAGGACTGCTCCAGGATTCTCTGAAGCAAATACTTCCAGGCCTTCCTTCCCGTTTGCTGCCATTAATGGGAAAAACCCACTATCTTCAAGATATGCTGCGATGCTTCTACGAACCGAGGGATCATCGTCTACAATAAGAATTGTGGTCATTTCGCCGTCCTTGTTCACCGGAATTCCTCCCCTAATATAAGGGTGAGCCATAGATATGACTTAATTAAGATTATCACAGTTAGCCTGAATGCTCAATCTTTACAAACCCAGGCGTTCATCCTATGCTTCAAACAGAAATGATTTCAATGGAGCGCCTTATGAAGGATGAACTTACAATTATTCATTGTGATTTGGATGCATTTTTTGCTGCGGTAGAGCAGCGCGACAACCCGGATTGGAAAGGCAAGCCGGTCATAATTGGCGGTAACCCCGATTCAAGAAGCGTGGTTTCGACGTGTTCTTATGAAGCCAGAGCCTATGGGGTGCATTCGGCCATGCCGGTAGGCGAAGCTCGCCGCCTGTGCCCCGAAGGGGTATTTCTGCCGGTGGATATGCCCAAATATATTCAAGCCTCCCGGCAGGTATTCGCCATATTCGGGGATTATACCCCTCTAGTGGAGCCCTTGTCGATTGATGAGGCCTTTCTTGATGTGACCGGCTGTTTTGGTCTATTTGGACCGCCCGAGCAAATCGCTCGCACGATTAAGGACCGGGTCCTTCAGGAAGTCGGCCTGGTTATATCAGCCGGCATATCGTATAACAAATTCCTGGCCAAGTTGGCCACCGAACTGGGCAAGCCGGATGGCCTCATGATAATTCGCGAAGATGAAATGCTGAAAATAACGGCCGGATTGCCAGTCAAAAATCTTTGGGGGGTAGGACCCAAAGCCCGGGCCAGGTTGAACAGCCTGGGCATATATACGATTCAGCAGCTGCGTGATTGTGATCCGGAGGCGCTCAAGCTGGTGATGGGCAATCACGGCCTGGATTTTTACCAGTTGGCCTGGGGCATTGATGAGCGATCGGTCGAAACCGAATACGAGCAGAAGTCGATCGGTCGCGAAATAACCTTTGACCGGGACATCAGCGACTTCGAAGAGCTGGTGACCGTCGCCCTGTATCTGTCTTCCAGTGTTGCGGCCCGGCTGCGCAGGCATGGACAGAGCGCGTCAACCGTTACTATCAAGTACCGGCACGGCAGCTTCAAGACCGTGACCAGGCGTAAAACCATGAGCAAGGCGACTGACAGCGATCATGCCGTTTTCAAATGCGCGCGGGATATCCTGGAGGAGCTGTACCGGCCTGGAGACCGGGTGCGCTTGCTGGGCGTCCATGCCAGCAGCTTGCAGGAGCCGGACAGCCTGGTTCAGGAGGATTTGTTCGGGGAAGCCGAACTGGATAGCCGGCATCGCCGGCTGGATTCAGTTATTGATGAGCTCCGGAAGCGCTTCGGTCAGGAAGCGGTTACCAGGGCGGTGTTTTTGGAAGGTGCAGAGGGGCAGGACGGAACGTTCAGGAGGAACCGGGAAGAAAAATAATCCCGGCAGCTTATTTCAGTACCGCATCCAGGATTTGCTCCAGCTGTTTGCGATCAGGCACCCGCAGGCTGGCCGGGAGGTTTTTGGCTTCCAGCGTTTTGGCTACGAATGCAGCTTTTTCGGTATCGGTTAATTGGGGCGGAGCTCCGCACAGGCTCTGGATGGTTTCGCGGAATTCCCGGGGGCTGTCAAAGCCTGAAGCGGTAAGGGCTGTCCTGACCTTTGAAGCGCAATCGCCGGCCAGCAGGAAATCTATGTAGGCTGGCATTATATAGCCATTGGCACGCCCGTGGGGAATGTCTTTGCGGTAGGTAAAGGCATAACCCATAGCATGGGGGATATTGGTAGCGGTAATGCTGATGGCCATTCCCCCGAGCATGGAGCCATAGAGCATTTGCTCCCTGCTCTCATTGGATATTTTACCCTCTTCGAGCAGTTCGCGCAGTTCGATTCCCAGTATAACAAGGGCCTCAATGGCCAGCATTTCGCTGAAAGGCGTCGCCCGTTTTGAGAGCAGGCTTTCCAGGGCGTGAGAATAGGCGTCAACAGCAGTGTCAAGGGTTGTCTGACGGGGCAGGCTGAATGTATATCCAGCGTCTAAAAAGGCCAGGGCAGGAATAATGCCCTGGTTGAATATGCTGCGTTTGTTTTCCATGGCATGGTAAGTGAGGATTGAATACGGGGTTACTTCAGAGCCGGTTCCGGCGGTGGTTGGAATAGCAGCCAGGGGCAGAATCTGTTTTGGCGCCCTGGAAAACAGTTCTTCGTCGCTGAAATCATTGCAGGCGAGTATGGCCATGGCCTTGGCTGCATCCATGGGCGAACCCCCGCCGATGGCAATAATACCGTCAGCTTTGAAGCGGCGGGCTGCAGCCGCTCCGCTTCGCACGGTTTCCAGTCCCGGATTGGGCTCCACCTTGTCAAAAAGTTCATAATCAATGCTCTGCGAACGCAGGGCTTTTACAACATCGTCCAGGGATCCGTTGCGCCTGGCCGAGCCGCCTTTACCGGTGACAACCAGGCATTTTTTCCCCAGCTGGCTGAAGGCGGAGTCGTTCACTGATACGCAGCCTACTCCAGAAAAAACCCGGGTCGGAAAATATATGTTCCAGTTCATTGGCAGTCCTCCAGCCGTTCGAAATAACGTAATTGCCTGGCCATTTCCAAAGCCGGGCAATAGCATATCGCTCCCATAATGTTACCAGTTCGGCTATGCTTTGTCTCCGGCCAATAACTCATTTATAATTTTCACTGCGCACATGTTAGAGCACATGCTGCAGGCCAGACTGTCTTCAGCAGGGGCGGATTCCCGATAAGCCCGGGCCTTGTCAGGATTTATCGCCAGCCTGTACATGGCTTCCCAATTCATATCAAAGCGTGCCTGGCTCATTTCCCGGTCCCAATCGTCAGCACCGGGCAGGCCTTTGGCGATGTCTCCTGCATGAGCGGCAATGCGGCTGGCCATCAAGCCGTCAATGAGATCGTTTTCATCTGGAAGCCGCAGGTGTTCGGCCGGGGTGACATAACACAGGAAGTCGGCTCCCGACGCTGCGGCCAGTGTACCCCCTATGGCCGCCGTTATATGATCATAGCCGGGGGCAATATCGGTTACCAGGGGGCCCAGCACGTAGAATGGCGCTCCGTGGCAGAGCTTTTTCTGTAATAATACATTGGCGGCAATTTCGGTAAGGGCCATATGGCCGGGCCCTTCGATCATAACCTGGACGTCGCGCTCCCAGGCCCGCAGGGTCAGGTCTCCAAGGACAATCAACTCTTCCACCTGAAGGGCATCGGTGGCATCGGCCAGGGAACCGGGCCGGCCGGCATCTCCCAGGCTCAAGGTGACTTCGAAGCTGCGGCAGATTTCCAGCAATTCGTCAAAATGCTCATAAAAAGGATTTTCGTGACCGGTCCTTTCCATCCAGGCATGGAGGAGAGCGCCGCCTCTTGATACTACGCCGGTTAAGCGGCCCCGGTTACGCAGCCTTCGGGTGCTGTTGCGGGTTACTCCGCTGTGAACTGTGACAAAATCAACCCCTTCACGAGCGTGAGCAAGGACGGCATCCAGGAAGTCTGAAGCCGTCAAGTTTTCCAGCTCGCGGCTGCAGTCAGCCAGGGCGTCGTAAACGGGAACGGTGCCGATCATAACCGGGGAGAACGCCAGGAGCTCGCGCCGGAAGACCGAAGTCTGACCGTAGTTGGAAAGGTCCATGATGGCATCAGCGCCGTGGTCGATGGCTACACGGGCCTTGGACAGTTCCTGCTCAATGCTGCTGCAATCCCGCGAAAGCCCTAGATTGACATTGACCTTGGTTTTCAGACCTTTGCCTATAGCCACGGGTCGCAGACTCCGATGAGAGCGGTTGCAGGGAACAACAGCTTTCCCGGTGGCCAGCGCATCACACAGTTCAGCGGCGTTGAGCGGCTCATTTTGGGCAGCCCAGGTTAATTCTGGGGTTATTATCCCCTTCCGGGCGGATTCCATTTGAGTGATTTTATTCATGGTTAATTCCTCTATTCGTTTTATTGGCCAGCAACGACTCCAGTTGCTGCTTGATATTGTCGAAATCAGTAAAAGGCTCATAAGCCGAACCCAGATCGGATAAAATCTCTGCCAGCCGGTCACGGGCGAAGATCAGGTCACAGCCAGGGGCAGCGCAGGCGTCCGAATAGCCGTCGCCAATATAAACAGCCAGGCTGTTGTCTGTGCGCAATAATTCCACCAGCCGTTTTTTGCACACCCCGCACTGTTGGCATTGTTTATCGGCAAACGGGCTTTCGATGGCCCAGGAGCCGTTCCCGGCATAATGTAGATGGTTGGCGAAAAAGGGCAACTCCACGTTGAACCGGGTTAAAATAGAACGGATATAATTGTCAAAACCGTCGCTGAGTACGTATACCGGGAAATCATTCTCTTGAGCCCAGAACAAAAAATCTGTAAAAGCGGGGTCAATTTCCTGTTCATCAAAGAAATGCTCCATTTCCGTTTCGCTGGCCTGCATCATGGCCAGAAGCTCATTGGCGCATTCGGCAGTGTTAAGCTGCCCTTGCTCCCAAAGGAGGTTTAGCTGCTTCCAATCTCCGGTGCAGAAACGCTCCAGCATGGCTTGGCTGACATCCTGCCGGCTGATAGTGCCGTCAAAGTCCACAAATATTACGAGATTTGGTTCCATTGCCTTATCATCCTTCCAGCTGTAGCTGCGATGTCGTTAGCTTCAAACAAGGCCGAAGAAATGGCGATGCCGCTGGCTCCGGCTAATTTTATCTTATGGATTCCGGATGCAGTGATACCGCCTATGGCCATGCAGGGCAGGGAAGACGCTGAACAACAGGCGGACAGGCCCTCCAGGCCAATTGGTGCGTCTACTGCTTTGGTCGGGGTGGCAAATACTGCTCCGGCTCCAATGTAATCGGCTCCGTCAAGTTCAGCCTGTCTGGCTTGGGCAGGGTTTTCCACGGACTGGCCGATTATGGCGCCCGGTCCCAGCATATGACGGGCTGCCGAAATGGGCAGGTCGGATTGACCCAGGTGAACACCGGCAGCCCTTACAGCCAGGGCGATGTCTGTCCGGTCGTTAATGATAAGCGGCACGGCAGTGGGTTCCAGCAGTTCCTGCAGCTGCCAGGCCAGGTGGTAGAAACTGCGGCTGTCCAGCTCCTTCTCACGCAGCTGGACCATGGTAGCCCCGCCTCGGACTGCCTGCATGATCATATCAACCAGATTGCGCCCTTTTAGCAGGGAACGGTCACTGACCAGGCATAGCCTGCAGTCTAGTCCAGACATTGGATTTTACTTCCTTGAATAATATCGGCTCCGCGCAGGCTGAAAAGGCAGTCCTGCAGGTGCATGCGGAAAGAGCCAGGCCGCGGGCCGGACAATGCCTCGGCCTGTTCGGCCGCAATATTGAAAGCGGAAAGCCCGGTTACAGCGGCCAGAAACTGGTCCTGGCATTCGACCGCTGCACAGGCGGCAACCACGCTCCCGGCCATGCATCCGGAACCGGTTATCTGGGCGCAAAGCCCGCTGCCATTGTGCAAGCGGGCGGACCGGAGCCCGTCGGTCACGATGTCGGTGCTCCCGGTTGCCGCAACCACCATTCGGTTTTGTACTGACCAGGCGCGGTACACTTCTTCAAGACCTTCCCCGGTTTCCAGCGAGTCCACGCCGCAAGCCCGGGACTCAGCTCCGGCCAGGCTCATGATTTCGGCATGATTGCCTTTAACCAGGCTGATGCGCCCTTCATTCGCCATTTGCTGGAATAGCCCGCCTTTGCGCATGATGACTCCGCAGGCCACCGGATCAACCACCACCGGAACCGCCCGCTCTTTTACCCGGATTACCATAGCCAGCATGGCATCCAGCTGCTCGCTGGTCAGGGTTCCCAGATTCAGGTACAGAGCCCCGGCCAGCAAAGAGAAATCACCCGCTTCGGCAGGATGTTCGCACATCGCCGGGGAGGCTCCTGAGGCAATAATAATATTGGCCACATCGTTCAGAGTGACATAATTGCTTATGCAGTGAATCAACGGCCTTTGCAGCCGGATCTGGTCCCATATGTCCCCACATTTTTGCAGCATTGCAATCGTCCTTTCAAATATATTTGCAGTAGCAATTTAGGGCGCAGCCTGTTGTAAAAACAGGTTTAGCCGCCTTGTTTCGCAAAAGGTATTTATCCGTGCCGGGCTTTTTAATTATGTTGCCAGTGCCTGATTATTGAAGCCAAAAAAGTGATTGAGCACTCCGCTTCCCCGGCCGGGAGGGAAGCCGCTGCGCAGAGCCTCAGCAACATATTGCTTGGCCATGCGGATGGCGTCCGGCACTGGTTCACCCCTGGCCAGAAATACGCTGATTGCCGCCGAAAATGCACATCCAGTGCCATGATCGTTGCGGCTGTTGATATGTTCACCTTCAAAATGAATTAAGCTGTCGCGGTTCAAGGCCACATCCACGCAGGCCCCGGGCAGATGCCCGCCGGTGACTACCACCCAGGAACAGCCGGTTCGCAGGATCTGCCGGCCGGCTTCTTCCATGTCTGATAAGCCGTTGATCTTTATTCCTGACAGGATTTCAGCCTCTGCTATATTCGGTGTTACTATCGTGGCCAGGGGCAGCAACCGCTCCCGAAGGCAGTCCACAGCTCCGGGTTCAAGAAGCTGGCCGCCGCTCTGGGCGTTCATCACCGGATCTACGACCAGTGGCGGAACCGCGCTGCCGGCCCCGAAGGACAGACAATGACGCTCCCAGTCCTGAGCCACCTGCTCGGTTATGGCGCGGTTGCAGAGCATGCCGGTTTTCGCGGCTGCTACCGGAATATCCTCCAGCAAAGCCTGCAACTGGGCGCTGACCAGGCCGGGAGCCAGCGGGTGCGATCTCCGGACCCCAGTGGTGTTCTGGACCGTTATGGCCGTAATAACCGATAATCCATAAGCGTTCAAAGAAGACACGGTTTTGATATCGGCCTGAATGCCAGCGCCCGAACAGGGATCGGAACCGGCAATGCTTAGTACATACTCCATTCCTTCTGCTCCTTTCTGTATTTAAATAAGAAAAGCGATCCAGCAAGAATGATGCAGATCGCTATTTAGCATAACGCCGTCACTTTCCTACGCTGGCATGATCCAGTTCAGGTTCGAAGGGTCAGAGGCTGCCGCCTCTATCTCAGCTCCGGTACAGGAGCCCCCCCAGTGTCACTATGAAATTATGAACATTGCACGTTCCCGCCCATTATATTACTTCTGCCGGTCCCTGGCAATGCCAGGCTCAAAACAGGCCGTGTCAACTCTTCGTGGGTAACTCCCGCTAAATTTATTAAATTTATGTTTGATGATAATACATGCAAAATGTTTTGGATGCCGTTGCTATGGGACTTGGCTCGTTCCAGGCCTCCTCAAAAGAAGACTATGCTTCTCGTCTCCCCAGTCAGCCGGTCCCGCTCCAACTGGCCATCCGTGGCCAGGTTCGCGTTCCACGCTTCCTGCGTTCCACCGGCAGGACAGGGTTCGCCTTCGAAGAGTCTTCTAGTATTCGTCGGCAGTCACTCTCCAAGTGCCATAGCAACGTATATTCCATAAATATTGTGCTTGTCTGATTTCTTAAGTTGTTTACATCATAACAGCTGGTGAACTGACCAGTTTCTTCAATATCCGCTTAACCCAATCCCGGCCAGAATGTGGCCCATTTAGTACCGGCAGGTTTACATCCAGCCAGGTGTCCTGAACATTATGCTTTTTCTTGCTTCCCGACGATATCTGCCGGGCACGGGATACTTCGCCACGATTGATGTTTTTTCCTGGCTCGGCATAAGCGTGCAGTTCATCATTGGCTCGGGCTGCCAGCAGCCTGGCCATGTGGTCGGCTCCCCGGATTGTCCAACGACCACCTATGCGCTTCATGCGCCGGGCGATTGTATGTCTGACCTGGCCTTCTATTACCCCTAATCGCTGTTCCAACGGCAGGCGACTCAAACCATTCCAATTGTTTTCCAGATATGTCTTCAGTTCGTTGAGCCGCTTCTTTTGATCCTGGCTTTTAGCATTTTGCAGCGCCGTTTTCAATGCGGGCTCAAGGCCACCCCGGTCTAAATCGGATATACAACGGTTGATTTCTTTGTATGATGACTCACTGAATCGTAATGATTCTGTCAGACGCTTCTTCAAATGAAAGGGATCCAGGTGGTACTGGGAGCCTGGATACAGTTCTAAACCTTCCTTGATCCAGGCGGCACCATCGCCGCCGATGTGTACTTCACTACCATGTTGGAGATCCCAGTTCTCGCAAAACTTGGCAGATGCTTCTTCCCACATGACATGACCCGAACCTATGCCAGCCAAGCTGCGGCGGCCGGTTAAACGGCCTTCAGCCTTGCCTTCATAACCTACGAAGAGCTTTATCTCTACCTGTTTCTGGCGGCTTTTCTGCACTTTGACCAGAACCCCGTCTGCTTCTATGTTCAGACGTTCTACCTGTCTTTGCCCTTTTATGAAAACACCATCTTCATAGACTTCCTGCCTGATTAATGCCGCTTCCTGCGCAGCTCTCGCCCCGGCTTGCTGAACCTCCTGCCAAATCCGCATGGGGCTGATTCCTGGCGCGATGGTTTCCACTACCGCTGCGGCTTGCCTAAATGGCATGTCTACCCCTAAACTAAGCATTTTCCTTTGTAGGCCTGGGCTAATGCGTTTCCGGGCTTCTAAACCAAGCGTGTCGTCAAGGATGAATACGTTTTTGTTCTGGTTCAAATCTCGGTAATACCGGCGCTTTAACACTAACTCTCCGCCACAGGTGACAAGGGTCCTTTTCCGCATATCCAACAGTTCGTAGCGGGCTTTATCCCGTCCCTCATACAACCGCTTGTCCAGTTCTGTCAGGCATGCCGACATCGTCTTCAATGTACCGGTCTGTATTAATTCTCGGACACTTGCTTCCAGATCTTCGAAGCTACGGGCCTCATCAATAATTCTGTTCACGCCTTCAACAATCTCTAACAACACCGGCGCCAAATCGTTTATAATGTTCATGAGACTTCAATCTCCTTGGGCGGGAGTGGGGTGATCTAATCACCCTTTTTGAGGTCTCTTTTCGTATTTTTTGACCTTTTACTTTACCCACTTAAATTTTACACTGCCCTCAAAACAGAGGATCCGGACAACTTTCTTTTGGAGTTGCGAAAAAAACGTAAACATACTACAATGTACTAAAGGTCAAATATAGTCAAAGAGGTTTTGGGCGATGAAAAAGAGCATGGCAGATAAAATCGAAGAATACATCAAGGTGCTGATCGGCCGAAGCGAGAACCGGCAGATAGAGATTCAACGCTCCGAGCTGGCTGAGACCTTCTCCTGCGTTCCCTCGCAGGTGACCTATGTGATCAGCACCCGTTTCACCGTTGAAGAAGGTTATTATACGGAGAGCCGGAGAGGCGGATCAGGTTATGTCCGCATATCCGAATCTAATCGCGACCAGGAGATCATTCAACAGTGCGGGTTTAACGAGACTATGAGAAGTCTTAACAGCGAACACCTGCTAAACGAGTGGGAAGAGCTCCTGGTGAGGGCGGTTACTTCAGCGGCTATGCGCTGTCTTACCCCGGAAGCCAGGGTCCGCGTATGCCTGGAAATTAATAAAGAATTAATGCGGCTTCTGGCCAGTCCGAACGGTAGAAACGGGCAGTAAGTTCAAACCAGACCGCACCTGATACAGGAGGAACGAATAAATGTACTGTGATGACTGCAAACAGAACCCGGCCAGCCTGCATTTTACCCAGGTGAATAACGGCCAAAAGGTGGAAATGCACCTTTGCCAGGAATGTGCGACCAAGAAGGGAATCCAAATGCTTACGAATATGAATTTTAATATTCCGAACATGCTGGGCAGCCTGATCGGCAATATATACACCGGTTCCCCATCGACCGGAGAGAATGTCCAGACCGACGTTAAATGCCCCGTATGCGGCGCTTCATTTGCCGATATTCGTCAGACCGGCAAGCTGGGGTGCGGGCAGTGCTATGAAACTTACCAGGATGAGCTGGAAAGCACTTTGCGCCGGGTGCAGGGTCATGTGCAGCATACCGGCAAGATTCCTTCCCGCAGTGGCCGGAAGGTTCTGCTTAAACGCCAGATTGACCGGCTAAAAACCGGTTTGCAGGAAGCGGTCATCCAGGAGGACTATGAAAAAGCCGCAGAAATACGGGATTCTATAAAAGAATTGGAAAAGCAGCTCTAGCCGGAACGGCAGAGAGACCGGAGGTGCATGAACAGAAATGAAACATTTAGAGCATCTGTTAAACGAAAGTCATATAAGGTGGATGGACAGCACTGAAAAGGATTCTGATATAGTGATCAGCAGCCGGGTCCGTCTGGCCCGGAATATACAGGGCATGGTCTTTCCCCAGAGGATGAATGAGGATCAGGGGCTTCAGGTTATGGACCAGCTGTTCAAGGTCCGGGATAATGCCGGAGACGGTTTGCTGAGAGATATGCAGTCCGTGGTTTTTAGCGACGTAAGCGCTCTCGACCGCCAGATACTGATGGAAAAGCACATGATGAGCCCGGAACACGCTGCCCGGGACGGTTCCTATTTCGCCTTGATGATCAGCGAGGACGGTTCTCTGGCCAACATGATCAACGAAGAAGATCATCTGCGCATCCAGTGTCTTTTGCCTGGCATGCAGGTTAGCAAGGCGTACCGCCTGGCTGAACAGGTCGACGACGAATTTGAAAAAGAGATTAATTATGCATTTGACGAGCGCATAGGTTATCTCACCAGTTGTCCGACCAATGTTGGTACCGGATTGCGGGTTTCGGTCATGCTTCATCTTCCGGCACTGCAGATGACCGGGCAGGGGACCCATATCTACCAGAATATTTCCCAGCTGGGCATTGCGGTGCGCGGCATGTACGGCGAAGGCAGCCAGGCATCGGGAAACCTGTTCCAGTTGTCCAACCAGGTGACTCTGGGACAATCAGAAGAAGAAATATGCCACTATCTGCAGACCATTGCCGGGCAGGTTGTTTCACAGGAACGCGCTATGCGGGAGAATGTGGCCAGGCAAATGCCCTATCATCTGGCTGACCGGGTGGGCAGGGCATACGGCATACTGGCTCACGCCCGGGTGATAAGTTCGAACGAAGCCCTGGGCTTGCTGTCGGATTTGCGTCTGGGAGTCGATATGGGTGTTCTTACCGGCGTTGAACGGAGCACTCTGAATGAATTGACCGTGGCCATCAGGCCGGCACACCTGCAAAAGCGTTTTCTGAAGGAAATGGATGCCCTGGAAAGGGATGTCAAGCGGGCTGACGTGGTCAGAAACCTGTTGCTTGGCGGGCGGACTTCAGAATAAGAACACAAAGGAGGATTAATATATGTTTCGCAGATTTACGCAAAGAGCTAGAGATACCATCCTGTTTGCCCAGGAGGAAGCCAGAGAGCTTGGAAGCAATGCGATTGGCACCGAACACATTCTGCTGGGACTGCTCAGGGTAGGGGAAGGGATAGGCGCTCGCGCCCTCCTAAATCTCGGCATCGAGTCGGAAAGTATACGTGATGAAATAAAAAGACAACTGGGAGCGGGCGGTTCCTTCAAATCCGAGGAAGGTGACGGCGAATTGCCTATTACACCGCGCACGAAGAAGGTGTTCAATCTGGCATTCGAGGAAGCCAGGGGTCAGGGTGTCAATTATGTCGGCACCGAACATCTTTTGCTGGCAATATTAAGGGACGAAGAAGGGCTGGCCTGCCAGGTGCTGATGTCGCTGGGAGTCAGCCTCACTGATGTCCGGGAGCAGCTCAGGATTTTGCTGGGAGGGGGAGAAAGCCCGCCTCCGTCGGCTGGAACCGGTAATGAGACCCCGGCTCCGTCCAGCCCGCGGAAAAGAGTGAAGAGCAAGACCCCGACCCTGGATGCATTCAGCCGCGATCTAACCCGTGAAGCTACTGAAGATCGATTAGACCCGGTTATCGGCCGGGAGCGGGAGATAGAACGGGTGATTCAGATACTGTCCCGGCGTACCAAGAACAATCCCGTGCTTATTGGAGATCCCGGCGTTGGGAAAACGGCCATCGTCGAAGGCCTGGCTCAGAGAATAATGGAAGCCCGGGTGCCGGAAACCCTGCTGAACAAGAGGGTGGTATCACTGGAGTTGTCCACTATGATTGCCGGCACCAAGTATCGCGGCGAATTTGAGGAGCGGCTGACCAAGGTGGTTAACGAGATAAAGGGTGCAGGCGATGTCATTGTGTTTATAGACGAGCTGCATACGCTGGTCGGAGCAGGAGCGGCCGAAGGAGCCATGGATGCCGCCAATATCCTGAAACCGGCTCTTTCAAGAGGAGAGTTTCAGTGTGTTGGCGCCACCACTCTTAACGAATATCGCAAGAATATCGAAAGAGACGCAGCTCTGGAGAGGCGTTTTCAGACCATACTGGTTGACGAACCCAGCCTGGAAGAGAGTATTGAAATACTGAAAGGGTTGCGAGACCGGTATGAAGCCCATCACGGGGTTAAGATCACCGATGAAGCGATAGATGCGGCAGTGCGAATGTCCGCACGTTATATAAGCGACCGCTTTTTACCGGACAAGGCTATTGATTTAATAGACGAAGCCGGTTCCAAGGTGCGTTTGGCCAATTATGTGCTGCCGGATCCGTTAAAGGAGAAAAACCTGCAGCTGGAAGAGCTGATCAAGGAGAAGGAAGAGTCCATAAGCGGGCAGGATTACGAAAAGGCGGCCCATCTTCGCGACCGCGAGTATGCGCTGCGCGAAGAGCTTGAAAATGAACGCAAGGAATGGATAGCTCGCCGCCGCCTGGAAGCCGGAGCCGTAACTGAAGATGACATTGCCCAGATCGTATCCAGTTGGACCAGCATTCCGGTTAGCAAGCTGGCCATGGAAGAAAGCGAACGCTTATTGGTTCTGGAAGACTTGCTGCATCAGCGGGTAATTGGCCAGGAAGAAGCGGTCAAGGCCGTGGCCAAGGCCGTGCGGCGCGCCCGGGCAGGACTGAAGAATCCCAAGCGCCCCATTGGCAGCTTCATTTTCCTGGGGCCTACAGGGGTTGGGAAAACCGAACTAGCCCGGGCTCTGGCTGAAGCCATGTTCGGGAGTGAAGACGCCGTCATCCGCCTCGACATGTCCGAATATATGGAAAAACATGCGGTGTCCAGGATGATTGGCTCGCCGCCTGGTTATGTTGGTTATGACGAAGGCGGGCAGCTGACCGAAAAGGTCCGCCGCAAGCCTTATTCCGTCATTCTGTTGGATGAAGTCGAGAAGGCTCATCCCGAGGTTTTCAATATTATGCTGCAGGTGCTGGAAGACGGCCGGATGACTGACGGGCATGGCCGCACCGTGGATTTCCGCAACACTATAATTATTATGACCTCGAACGTTGGGGCGGAAAGCATCAAGAACGCGCGCAGCCTGGGATTTGGCCGGATAGATGAGCATTCCAACTATGAAAAAATGAAGGACCGGGTTCTGGAAGTGCTGAAAAGCACCTTCCGCCCTGAATTTATGAACCGGATCGACGAGATCATTGTTTTCCAGTCCCTGGAACGCCACGAACTCAAGGAAATCATCGGCCTTCTGATGGCCGAAGTTGCCCAACGGCTGGAGGAAAACGGTTTCCATATGGAAGTGCTGGACTCGGCAGTAGAGTTGATCCTCAAGGAGGGTTATGATCCGGCTTACGGGGCCAGACCGCTTAAAAGGGCTATTCAACGGATGGTTGAGGATAGAATATCTGAAGAGTTGTTGCGTAAAACCATTGACGCCGGAGACACCATAATAGTGGAGGCTTCCGAAGATCAGATAGTGGTGCGCAAAGCCATCAAGGCAGAGCTAATGGAAATAGAAATAGAATCAGAAACAGAAAACGGTGTTGAAATCGCAGTGAAAGACAAGAGTGAAACAGATGGCCAAGATTAGCAGCCGGTTTGTATGCAATAGCTGCGGATATGAAACGCTGAAATATATGGGCAAGTGCCCGGGATGCGGGGACTGGAACAGCTTAAGGGAAGAGGCTTCCGGCCCCCGTGGTGTGCATGCGCCTTCAATACGGGTTCCTGCAGTGCCGCTGGATCAGATACCGGATACCAGTATAAGCCGATTTTCATCGGGGATGCAGGAATTGGATCGGGTATTGGGAGGCGGAATGGTGCCTGGCTCTATGATCCTGGTGGGCGGCGATCCCGGAATAGGCAAATCCACCCTGCTGTTGCAGGTGGCCGGTAATGTGGCTGGCAGCGGCCGCCGGGTCCTGTACCTGTCCGGCGAAGAATCATTAAGCCAGATCAAACTGCGCGCCATGAGGCTGCAGCTGGATGAGCCAGGGATCTTCCTGCTGGGCGAACAGCACATAGAGAGGCTGGAGAACTATCTCGAGGAAATCGATCCCCATGTGGTTATTATTGATTCCATCCAGACTGTATATACTGACAGCATTAGCTCCATACCGGGCAGCATATCCCAGCTGCGCGAATGCACGGCTCGCATCATGAAAATGGCCAAGAACAGCGGACGGGTGTTTTTCCTGATCGGTCATGTCACCAAGGACGGTGCCCTGGCCGGCCCAAAAGTCCTTGAACATATGGTGGATGTCGTTATAAACTTTGAAGGAGACCGCACCTTTTCGTTTCGGATTCTGCGCTCGGCGAAGAATCGTTTTGGATCGACCGACGAAATCGCCCTGCTGGAAATGAGCGGCCTGGGCCTGGTTGAAGTGATCGATCCTTCCCACTATTTCTTAACCGAAAGGGACAGTTCTGTGTGCGGAAGCGCTGTGGTGGCAAGTTATGAAGGCAGCCGCCCGCTTCTTTTGGAAATTCAGGCCCTGGTGGTTTTTTCAGGACCGGGATATGCCAGAAGGATGGCTTCGGGAATCGATCAAAACCGTTTGGCGCTGATTATCGCCGTACTCGAAAAAAATAGCGGCTATAACCTGGCCCAGCACGATATATACGTGAAAGTCAGTGGGGGAGTATTTCTGAAAGACCCCTCGGTAGACCTGGGCATTGCAGCTGCGATCATATCAAGCTTCAGGGAAAAGCCGCTGGAAGCCGACATGGTCTTTGCCGGCGAATTATCCCTATCGGGTGAGATTAGAGCCGTGCCTTTCATGGATCAGCGCATCAAAGAAGTGGAAAAGCTTGGATACCGCAGTATCGTTATTCCTGGCAATTCCGACCGGCGCGACCTCAAGGCCCCCGGCCTGAATATACGCGAGATCCGGCGCATCGATGAATTCATCAGGGAGTTTGAGGAGGGATAGACGGATGGAGCAGACGTATCAACAGAATTTCAGAGAATACTTAAAAATGCTGGCTCCCGGCACCTTGTTCAGGGAAGGTCTGGAGAATGTTCTGCAGGCCAGTACCGGAGCTCTAATCGTGGTTGGGGCTTCTGACGAGCTAATGAAGATCGTCAGCGGAGGTTTTCACATAAATGCAGACTATACTCCATCCCGTTTGTATGAACTCGCTAAAATGGATGGCGCCATAATTACCAACCGGGATGCCAGCAAAATAATTGTTGCCAATGCCCAGCTGGATCCCGATCCCCGTTTTCCTACTCAGGAGACGGGTATCCGGCATCGTACGGCACAACGGGTGGCTCAGCAAACCAGCGAACTGGTCATAGCCATATCCCAGCGACGCAAGCTCGTAACCCTCTATCAGGGAGGCTACCGCTTCCGCATGAGAGACATCCCGACGATCTTGATTAAAGCCAACCAGGCTCTTCAGACCCTGGAAAATTATCGCAATGTGTTGAGCAAGGAACTGCAAAGGCTGGGCGGATTGGAATTCGAGGATATGGTAACCGTATCGGAAGTATGCGGCATTTTGAGACGAAGCCTCAAGGTGCTGGGCATCAAGGCCGATATTGAGAACTACATCGCCGAGCTGGGAGTGGAAGGCCGCCTGGTGAAAATGCAGATGGACGAATTGGTCACCAATGTAGAAGAAGAAGCCCTGCTGATCATCAAGGACTACTCACATAATCCCGATAAGACCGCCGCTGAAATATATTCCATTATCCGAAAAGCCTTTGCAGAAGACACTCCGGAATCAGGATTTATCGCCAAAACGCTCGGACTGGGGAGTGTAAGCCATATGGACCAGGTAGTGCCCACCCGCGGCTACCGCATGTTCAGCAAGATTCCCCGTATTCCACCAGCTGTAATCGAAAAGCTGGTGGGACGCTTTAAGCTGCTTAACAATGTCCTGCGCGCCAGTATTCAAGAGCTGGACGATGTCGAAGGTATCGGAGCGGTGCGCGCAAAATCCATCAAGGCCGGGCTGCAGAAGATGCACGAGCAGCTGCTGCTCGAATACATGGTATAAGCAGCCGGCAAAATCGGTTGCGGCTGCATGCCAGTCACTATCAGCATTTTCAGGGCAGCTGTTTATGCTGTACATTCCGATATCCAGCCGACCCGCATAATCAGCCAGAGGTTAGACAATTATTGACGAAACATGATAAATTAATGACAATAATAGTTGTTTGTGCCGATTATCGCCGCGCTGTTGCGTTGGACAAGGAGGCCTGCAAATGGCTGTCAATTCTCCGGGAAGTGCTCCCCATTTACTGCTTGCGGGAATTTCTCCAGATACCGCACTGCAACTGCGTGTAATTCTCGAACCGCTGGGATATGCGCTCGGGCATGCTGGAAGCGTGGAGGAAATTACACGGCCAGTGGAACGGGAAGAACTGGATCTGCTGCTTCTTGACACCGCTGCATTTTCTGGCGCCAGGGAAATTTTGCTGGAGAAGTGCCAAAATGCCGGCATACCAGTAATTATTCTTTGCGGACCGGGCAGCGCCGAGCGCCAGGAGGCCTTTGCTCCCGGGGTCAGTGAATATATTCTAATGCCCCTTGTAGTTGAAGAAGTGCAGGCCAGAATCGGACGAACGCTTTCCGGCCGGCGTGAATCAAACCGGAAACGGCTGGTGGATAATTTAGGGCTGAATGACCCGATATTCAGCAGTGCCCTTATGGAACATATGCAGTTCTTTTTCGTGGTCATCAGCAGGGATGGTATTCTTCTATGGATCAATCCCGCCATGTTAAAGGTTACCGGATACACCGCTGATGAAGTGGTTGGCCGTGATTATATGACCACGTTTGTTCCCGATGATGATAGATATGTTCTTTCGAATGTGTTTGAAGAAGTAACCGTGGACCACCACCTTACTATCAATGAGAATCGCATCCGGTCAAAAGACGGAACGATGCTTGATGTTGAATGGAGGGGAATACCCTACGCAAGCGATACTAAATGCCAGTATGTTGTTGGCATCGGAAGCGATGTTACTGAACGCCGCAAGGTGCAGGAAGCGTTAAAAATTAGCGAGCAGAAGTACCGCAGCCTGGTCGAAAACGTCAACATAGGAGTATATCGCAACACCGCCACGGGCAAGGGGCAGTGGGAACAGGTTAATCCGGCCATGGCTAAAATATTTGGATTTGATTCGGTCGAGGAATTGATGAAGGTTAATGTAGAGGATGTGTATGAGACCTCTACTGAAAGAGCGGCCTATCTGGATACTATTCATGCAAGCGGTTATGTTGCCAATCACGAACTACGCTTAAAAAAGAAAGATGGAACTTTGATCTGGGGTTCAATTACCGCCCGGGCGGAATTCGGCGAAGACGGAGAAATCCGGTGGATGGACGGCGTTCTCGAAGATATCAACTCCCGCAAGGAAACCGAAGCCATGCTGCTGCGCAGGACGCAAGAATTGCAGGAGAGTGAAGAAAAATACCACGCCCTTTTTGACGGCTCTAAAGACGCCATGCTGGTTATAGACGGCAACCGCTTTGTAGAATGCAATCAGGCCGCAGTTGAAATGCTTGGATATCCAGGTGCTGATGAACTGGTAGGTGCGCACCCTGCCGAAATATCGCCGCCTTATCAGGAAAACGGTGAGCCTTCATGGGAAGAGTCGGAAAGGATCCTGCAAACCGCGGTCCAAGAGGGCAGCAATCGGTTTGAATGGATTCATCGCTGCTATGACGGTCGGGACATCTGGGTGGATGTGACTCTGACTCGTATTCCGTATCGTGACAGGCTTCTGATTCATACAGCCTGGCGGGATATCAGCGAGCGCAAGGCGGCTGAAAGAGCCGTTAAGGAGCTCAATGACTACTTGAAAAACATAATCAACGCTATGCCCTCCATGCTATTCGGTGTCGGTCAAGACTGCACCGTGACCCGCTGGAACCGAGAATGTGAGCAACGCACCGGATTCTCGTCAGATGAAGCGATTGGTCAATCAATTGACCGGCTGCTGCCTGGTATTACCGCGTTGCCCGAGGAGATCGCCCTGGCCATCAACCAACAGTCAGTGCGCCGCCTGGGGTGCTGGCCGGTTCATGACTTGAGCGGGCAGCGTTATGTCGAAGTGGTTATTTATCCGCTGGAAAATGTAAAGTCTGGCGGGGCTGTTATCCGTATTGACGATATCACCGAGCGAATGGCGCTGGAGGAGCTGGTTGTCCAGACCGAAAAAATGATGACAGTCGGAGGGCTGGCCGCCGGCATGGCCCATGAAATAAACAATCCGTTGAGCGGCATTTTACAGGCCATACAGAATATAGAAAGGCGGCTGGCGGTAGAAATGCCTGCCAACCAGGCTGCCGCCATTGAACAGGGCACCACCATTGAAGCTATTAACGCTTATATGAAGCAGCGGCAAATCATGCAATTTGTTGACAGCGTTAAGAAAGGCGGGCAAAAAGCCAGTGTGATAATCAGCAACATGCTTCAATTCAGCCGGGCCAGCTCCAGTGTGAAAGAGCTGGTCGATCTTAACGAATTGCTGGATAATGCTGTTTTGTTGGCCGCTAACGATTATGATCTGCAAAAAGGCTACGATGTGCGCAAGGTTGCGTTCATCCGCGATTATGATCTGGAACTGCCTCCGGTTTACTGCAGCATTGTGGAAATTGAACAGGTTGTAGTGAATCTGATCAAGAACTCGGTGCAGGCCATGGCCTGCTCCTGCGATCGGCCGTCCATATCGCTGAAGACTGTTTTGAACGGTGATTGGATTAAAATAATCGTTCGGGACAACGGACCGGGCATGGAAGAGGCTGTAAGGCGCCGCATCTTCGAACCCTTTTTCACTACCAAGAGTTCTGGACAGGGCACTGGACTGGGCCTGTCAATCTCGTATTTTATTATTACCAACAATCATAACGGCCAGATGAAAGTTGAATCGTTTCCCGGTGAAGGCACGGTTTTTACCATATTCCTGCCCAACCAACCTGCTCCAGCCTCGGCATCTGCACCCGCGCCATATTGATATCCGTTTTTACCGCGTTTTATACCAGTGGGGACGTTCTTTCTGTAACACAGCATAATGTTTTGAACACAGGCAAGGCGACGGCAGCCGGACCCATCATAAGAGGATTTTTCTGGAGATATTCGAATTGTTTTGGGGGCGACGGTGTTCCTGTCTGCAGAAATAGTGTGACAGACTTTTGTGTTCAGAGGAGCAAGCCGGTCAGCAGAATGCGCCAGAAAACAAGCCCGGAGAAGCGGGGCATGTTATTTATAGTATATCGGGCCAATGCGGTCGATGCGGTCAGTCCAGATGCCGCCGGTATAATTGTCTGGCAAGGCCTTCAGGTCGCTGGCACTGTCAATTCCCTCCGAGAAGGTCCCATTTCCGCCCACCAAAATTACCCTCGTATTTACAGCGTCCATCCGGGTCAAAAACAAATCCGGCCAGCCCCATAACAGCCAGGCATATTTTATCGGGATATGCAGTTCGGTGTTGCGGCAGGCTTCCGGCACATAACCGGTCCAGCCCACCGCCATATAAGATAAAAGGGCGCTTTTTAACGTAGCGTAGGATAAAACCCGCAATTCGGGCAAACGCTCCTGCAAAACCGCGATGGGCTTATCGCCACCATACACAGACATCTGCCGTTGGCGGCTCTCCGGCATCCTTTCCAGATAATCCGCCAGCAGCTCGCCTTCCTGCGGGTCGTTGCTTTTTATATGGATTAAAAATTCCCGATCCGGGAAATGGGTCAGCACTTCGTCCAGGGTGGGCATCATTCCGATACCCTGGCCTCTGAACGGATAGCTCTGGCCGTGGTCAGCCGTATAGCCATAGCCGACATCCAGGGTCTTCAGGTAGGACATGCTTTGCTCCCGGGTGACACCCTGCCCATCGGTCCGGTATTCGAGGGTCCAGTCATGAAAAACCGCGAATTGCCCGTCAGTGGTGGGGTGAATATCCAGCTCGGCCACATCGGCGCCGTAAGCAAAGGCCGCTTCCATTGAGGGAAGGGTATTTTCGATATAGGGGTGTTCAGGTTCAAAAATGCGTTCGGCGGTATTGGTGTCATTGGTCATGCCTTCGGTGCTGTATGTTTGTCCCAGGCCGCGATGGGCCAGGAGCAGAGGCTTGCCGGCCGGCCGGAAACTCAGCATGGAGCTGTTGTTTACAAAGACCAAAGCCAGAAATATAGCTATCAAGGCCAGGATCTTATTTTTCATAACCGGCGCCGGTTCATTTCAGGTTATAAATGCCCAGTGCATAGGCATTCTTGTATTCCTTTATGAAGACATCGTACAGACTGATGTCCAGGGTGTTGCACAGGGCCGTCATGAAGAAAAGCAGGTTGCCCAGTTCGGTCACCACGATATCCTCGCATTGAGGGCAAAGATGGCCGCGCACATGGCTATCCAAATAGGCCTTGAGATCTCCAATCGATTGAATGTTGTCGGGGAGTGCGGTTCGCTCGGCTTCGACTTTAATGCAGCCGCAGGTGGTTACGGATTTGGTCACTGCCCGGTTGACGCGCGCTGACGCTTCGGAAAGCTTGGACAGGATGTCCAGCATGCTTTGATGGCGGATGATAAGCTCGGAAACAGTATTTTGAAACTCGTCACATATAAGATCTCTCATGGCCTTGTAATCTCTCCTCCTACTCCCAATGCTTTAAAACAGTATAGTACCGTGTAAAATGCTTGTCAATGACGGTTTTTAGCCGTTTATACCCTGAATGATCTATATAGATGCCCTTATGTGGGGGGTGGCAGCAAGCACACTGCGCGGGCCGCCGAAACTATGATATTCGGGGCGCTGCTTGCCTCCCGGCGGAGTTCATGCAAACTGACCGCGGCAGCGGCTGGACAATTTGCCTCAGCAGTTGATAAATGCCGCTGTTTTGTAGATAATGGAGACAATTGCTTCGGACAGCAGGTTTCCGGTCCATGAGCGGAAGCCGTAAGACGGGATTATGAGGTGGAATGAATGGTCAGCAACCTCAGGGTTGTTATTGCTGCCGGCGGACAGGGCCGCCGAATGGGGGAAGCCATCAACAAGCAGTATTTGCTGCTGGAGAACAGGCCGGTACTGGCTTATGCCCTGGATTTTTTCGATCAGCTGGATTGTGTAGATCAGATCGTGGTGGTGGCTGCGGCCAACGAGATTGAACTTTGCTATCGCGATGTTATTGACAGATATGGCTACAGAAAGGTTGGCGCCGTGGTCGAAGGGGGAAGGGAACGCCAGGATTCGGTTTGGGCCGGGTTGCGGAGCCTGCCACGGGATACCGATTATGTTGCCGTTCACGACGGAGCACGGCCGATATTATCCCGAAGGGTTTTAATTGAGCTGCTGAAAGCCGCAGAAGCATGGGGAGCGGCCATACCCGGCGTTCCCAGCCGGGAAACCGTTAAAATGGTGGACCGGGACGGATTTGTGAAGAGAACTTTGCAGAGATCCAGCGTTTATACCATTCAGACCCCGCAGGTTTTCAAGTATTCTGAACTGTATGCGGCCTACGAACAGGCCCTGGAAGAGAAATTCACCGGCACTGACGATGCCTCGCTTTTTGAACGCTACATAGGCATGGTTAAGGTGGTCGAGGGTGATTATGCCAATATAAAGATTACCGCTCCGAATGACCTGATACTGGTCAGGAGCCTGCTCGAACAACGCAAAGATGCAGATTAGGAGGCAGCTGCTTGCGAATTGGCACCGGATATGATGTTCATCGCCTGGTTGAAGGGCGCAGACTGGTTCTGGGCGGGGTGGAAATTCCCCATGACCTGGGCTTGCTCGGCCATTCAGACGCGGATGTGCTGATTCATGCAATTTGTGACGCTCTTTTAGGGGCTGCCGCTCTTGGCGATATAGGAAAGCATTTTCCCGACAGCGATCCTGGCTATTCTGGGATTGACAGCCGCCTGCTGCTGAAAAAGACCTGTGCCCTGCTGGCCCAAAAGGGTTATATAATCGTCAATATCGACAGCACCGTTATAGCAGAAAAACCTAAACTGGCTCCGTATATTGACGATATGCGCCGGGAAATTGCCGGTTGCATGGGATTGGAACCAGATGCCGTGGGAGTCAAGGCGACCAGCACGGAAAAGCTGGGCTTTGCCGGGCGGGGCGAGGGGATCGCCGCCCAAGCCGTAGCCTTAATATGCAAACAGCAGGTTTAGCCTAACCAACGATTATTGATTAGGAGGACAGCCGTGAATAAAGTAAAGGTGCGCTTCGCGCCCAGCCCGACCGGACCCCTGCATATAGGTGGAGCCCGTTCGGCCCTGTTTAATTATTTATACGCTCTGAAAACCGGAGGAGACCTGGTGCTGAGAATTGAAGACACCGACCTGGAACGCTCCCGCCGGGAATACGAAGAGGAAATCGTTACTTCACTTCGCTGGCTGGGGCTTTCATGGCAGGAAGGCATTGACACCGGAGGCGCAAATGGACCCTATCGCCAGACCGAACGCCTGGATACCTACCGGCGTTATACGGAACAGCTGCTGGCCGAAGACAAAGCCTATCCCTGCTATTGCAGCGAAGAAGAGCTGGAAGCTGAACGCCAGGAACTGCTGGCTGCGGGCGAGCTGGTCCGCTATTCCGGCAAATGCCGCACTCTGAGCGCCGAAGAGATAGCAGTCCGAGCAGCCCAGGGAATCAAGCCAGCCATCCGCTTCCAGGTGCCGGACAGCAAGGAATTTGTAGTAGATGACCTGGTGCGAGGACGGGTGGTGTTTCACAGCGACAACGAAGGCGATTTTATCATCGTCAAATCAGATGGCATACCGACCTACAATTTTGCCGTGGTCATAGATGACAGCCTGATGGGCATTACCCACATAGTTCGGGCTGAAGAACATTTGTCAAATACTCCCAGGCAGCTGATGATTTATCAAGCCCTGGGATTGGCTATTCCGCAGTTTGCGCATATATCCTTAATCCTGGGCGAGGATCGCCAGAAGATGAGCAAGCGCCATGGGGCTACATCGCTGATCCAGTACCGTGAAATGGGTTATCTGCCTGATGCTTTGTTCAACTTTCTGTCTCTGCTGGGCTGGTCTCCAGAGGGTGAGGAGGAGATCCTGAAGCCCGAAGAAATTGCGGCGGCGTTCAGCCTGGAACGGGTCTCCAAAAGCCCGGCGGTTTTCAACCTGGAAAAGCTTAACTGGATCAATCAGCAGTATATCAAAAAACTGGAAAGCACCGAGCTCTTAAGCATGGTGCAGCCTTACCTGGCCGCATCTGAACACTGCCAGGAATTTGAGGCCTATGACCGCTCCAAGCAGCTGCTCATAATCGAGACCATCCGCGACCAAATGGTTTGTCTCAAGGATATTAAGCAATTGATCGATATATTCTTTATAGAAGCCGAAGCGGACGATGAGGCCAGGGAACTGCTGGCCACGGGAAGCGCAGAAGGCGTTTTCGATCAGTTTGCTGCCGGATACCCGGAAGCGGATGCTCCTGGAGAAATCAAGGCCTTTTTGAAAAAGCTGGTCAAAGATAACAAGCTCAAGCCCAAGGATGTATACATGCCCTTGCGCTGTGCGCTGACCGGGCAGATGCACGGCCCGGACCTGCCAAACATGATATCGATTTGGGGCCGGGATGAATGCCTGCGGCGCTTGAATCAAGCCCGCAAATGAAGCGAGCATATCCAGTAAAACCCAGCAGTATGGGCCTTGACAAGGACAGGCACCGGCTTTACAATTAAATGGCTAATTGAATAATTAAATGCTGCGAATGGGAAGAGTATTTGCCAATCGCTGACAGAGAGAAAAGGCCAGCGGCTGAAAGCCTTTTACAGTAAGAAGGTAAAGAAAGTGCGCCCGGGAGCAGGCATGGTGAACAGAGTAGCTATGCCCGGTGGAACCGTTATAACCGTTAAGCGGATCGTCATGGTGACGATCAACCGGAGTGGAACCGCGGAAGCAGAGCCTTTCGTCTTCGTAAGGAGATGAGGGGCTTTTATTATTTGAATGTCAGGCCGCATTCAGCAAAAACGGGGAAGGAGGCACCTTATATGTTTAAGACAATGAAGGAAGAAATCAAAGTAATATTCGAACGCGATCCAGCTGCGCGCTCAGTGCTGGAGGTGATTCTCTGTTACCCTGGCCTGCATGCGGTTTTAAGCCATCGTTTGACCCACTGGCTGTGGACGCACCGGCTGTTTTTACTGGCCCGGTTCATTTCGCATGCTGCCCGTCATATGACGCAGATCGAGATCCATCCCGGAGCAACGATTGGCAAGCGCTTTTTCATCGATCACGGCGCCGGTGTAGTAATTGGAGAAACTGCCGAAGTAGGCGATGATGTAACCATTTACCAGGGCGTAACCCTGGGAGGAACTGGCAAGCAAAAGGGCAAACGGCATCCCACCATAGGCAATAATGTCACGATTAGCGCCGGGGCCAAGCTTTTGGGCTCGTTCACGGTGGGGGATCATGCCAAGGTTGGAGGCGGCTCCGTGGTTTTGAAGAGTGTTCCGCCTCACTGCACCATAGTCGGTGTGCCCGGGCGAATAGTAGTTCAGGACGGCGCCAGGGTCGAAGACAGCCGGGTGGAGATCGACCTGGAGCATCACATGCTGCCTGACCCTATAGAAGACACGCTGACCGCCATGCAGAAGCGGATTGAAGACCTGGAGCGCAAGCTGGTGGAAATGGAAGGAGAGGAAGAATCGGGTGCAGATTCACAATACTTTAAGCGGACAAAAAGAAGAGTTCCAACCCTTAGAGCCCAATAAGGTTAAAATGTATGTCTGCGGGCCTACAACCTACAACTTTATCCACCTGGGCAATGCCCGGCCACTGGTGGTTTTTGACTGCCTGCGCCGCTACCTGGCATTTCGCGGCTATGACGTTTTCTATGTTCAGAACTTTACTGACGTTGATGATAAGATAATTGACCGGTCCCGGGAGCTGGGCGAAGAACCGCTGCAACTCGCAGCCCGCTTCATTGGCGAATACTTCCGGGACGCTGATGCGCTGGGGATTATGCGTGCCAATATCCATCCCAGGGTAAGCGAGCATATGACCGAGATAGTTGAAGCCGTGGGAGTTCTGATTGAAAAGGGCTTTGCCTATGTTGTGGATGGCGACGTATACTACCGGGTCCGGGCCTTTGCCGATTATGGCAAGCTTTCCAACCGCAACCTGGATGATATGCTGGCCGGAGCCAGGGTGGAAGTGGATGGCCGCAAAGAGGATTCCGCCGATTTCGCCCTGTGGAAGAGCGCCAGGGAGGGTGAACTGTTCTGGGAAAGCCCCTGGGGACCTGGAAGGCCGGGCTGGCATATCGAATGTTCAGTCATGTCCAACCGCTACCTGGGAAAGACCCTGGATATTCACGGCGGCGGCAATGACCTCGTATTCCCCCACCATGAAAACGAAATCGCCCAGTCCGAAGCCTTGAACGGCCAGAAATTTGTGAATTACTGGATGCACAACGGATTCATTACCATAAATAATGAAAAAATGTCCAAGTCGCTGGGCAATTTTTTCATATTGCGAGATGTTCTGGACAAATATCCAGCCGATGTGGTGCGATACTATCTGATCGCCACTCATTACCGCAGTCCTCTGGATTTTGACGACACCAAGCTGGAGGAAGCCCGGCGGGCTCTTGGACGGCTGAAGAACACCCTGGTGCTGGCTGGAGAGTTCATTGCCGCCGGAGCGGAGGAAAGCGGAACAGTTGCCGGAGAAAGCCGCTTGCTGGCCGAGATCAAGCAGCTGGAACTGGATTTTATTGAAGCCATGGACGACGATTTCAATACGGCCCGGGCCATGGGCTGTTATTTTGAGATGGCCCGCGCACTTAACAGCTTCGTAGCCGCCGGAGATTCGCAGGATGCCGGTCAGAGGCGGGAATTGTCCGAAGCGATTGGGATATTCCGCAAGCTGGGTGATGTGCTGGGCATTTTCATTGAGGCGGAAGGCTCCCGTCCAGAACAGGTCGAAGGAGTCCTGGAGATCTATGTTGAGCTGCGCCAGGCAGCCCGGAAAGAGAAGGATTGGGCCAGCGCAGACCGGATTCGCGACATATTAGGAGAATCAGGTATTCAGATACAAGATGGCAGCGAAGGCAGCAAATGCCGCTATGACGGCAGCCCCGGGCTGGAGGCACTCATGGGAGGTCTGATGGAACTGCGGGTCATGTTTCGCGGCAAGAAGGATTTTGCCAAAGCGGATTTGATTCGTGATGAGTTGCGGAAAAAAGGTATAATAGTTGAGGATACAAAAGATGGTGCAAGGTGGAGAATTCTTGATTAATCATTTGGCAATTGTGGAACACCAGCAATTGATGCAGTATTCACCGATAGTGCTGGCATATATAGGCGACGCTGTTTTCGAGCTTATGGTTAGAACGCGCATGGTAGGCACTCAACCCAGAAAGGTCCGTGATATCCACCGGGAAACGGTTGATATCGTCAAGGCTGAAAGCCAGGCCAGGGCTTTGCGAGTCATTTATCCCGAGCTGAGCGAGCAGGAACAGGATATTGTCAGGCGGGGGCGCAACGCCAAGAGCCACCCCGGAAACCGCAATAACGACCTGTTTGATTATAAGCTTAGCACCGGATTTGAAGCCCTGATGGGATACCTGTATTTAAATGGAGATGAAGAACGCTTGACCGAACTGGTAAACAAGGTTATGGAGCTCGTCCAGATAGAGAATTCGAGCGAGGAGGAGCTGGCATGTATAAATGTACCGTATGTGGAAGGCAATATCCCAAATCGACCTTGAATAAAATGGTTCAAATTGAGAACAAGAAGGCCTATTTGTATCTTGTATGTCCGGCCTGCCGGTTGACCACATCCAATAATCCGCACATTTACCCGCTGGTAGAGGAAAAGCAAAAAGAAGAGTAGCCAATAAGGTTAAAGTTTTGCTCTGACCGGCTAGTTCCCGCTATTCGTTTCTTCTTGCCCTTATGAAGGCAAGAGCGAGCATTTGTGGAAAAAATAACGCCGACCGGAGGATGTAATTTCGTTCTAGTCAGCTTCAGACGCAGGTTCTCCCGACACAAGCCATTCCAAATTCATGGGCATGAGCCTGGCAGGATCACGCTGCAGTTCCAGGGCGTTCCTGGGGCACAGGGAGACACACCCGCCGCAGCCCATGCAAAGGTCCGGATCGATTCGGACCTTTATATTTTTGCCCGGCGCCAGCAGGTGGCATTCGCATTGATCTATATCAGTCTGCAGAGATGCGCAATTATCATCGCCCTCAATACCTATTGCTTTGAACAGGCATTTTTTGACACACAGCCCGCAGCCGTTGCATTCCATTTCCGATTCGGTCAGGACCGGCATATAGCCGGAGTGGGTCAGCCTGGGCACGCCTCGTTTAAATGACTGCATGCCCAGGCAGCAGCAGCCGCAGCAGTTGCATAGAGCATAGAAACGGTCGTGCATGGCGTCCTTGAACCAGGCGGTATGAATGTGTCCGCGTTTTTCTTCGGCCTCGACGATATCCACCGCTTCCTCGCAGCTTATGAAACGGGCTTTTCCGGGATTGTGCTCCACGATAAAAGATGCGAAGGGCTCTCCCACTGCCAGGCAAACATCAACCGGCAAGCAGGGATTGGGGCTGTTAGCCCGGCAGGGGCATTCGAAAACAGCAATTTTTTGGCCAGGCCCGGACAATATTAGATCCCGGGCGATGGGATAGGGAAGCACGTGATCCATGCGGCGGAACTCGACCGGCCGGTTCAAACGCACCAGCTTGCGGGCGTCATCCAGCACCAGCACCTTCGAATGGTAGGTGTTCCCGGTTTCTTCGCCCCACAGGCTGGTAAGCCGGTGCACCCATTTCCAGGTCGCAGGCTTGAGATACCATTCCGCACGGCTTCCGTATATGTACCCTTCCAGTTTTTTGTACCAGGGCATAGTGGAAAGAGACCAGAAATCCCGGGTGGATTGCCGGGGAAGCAAGCCTCTTTCCAGGTAGATGTAAACAAGCAGCCCCAAAAGCATAAGGCTGCCAATTATTGTTGCTGCTATAATGGCTGATTGGTTCAAGTCAAAATCTCCATAGCAAATGATTTTCGGGCCGGGGCCCAGGATAAAAAGGTGCTGCATAATGAATTATTGAGTATCAATCGCGGTCACAACCATCAAGAACGGAGCTGTCTGCTAGCCAATAAGCAGCGTTATGCCGGTATACAGAAAGAATCCTCCCATGGCCAGCAAAAAGAGTCCGCAGAAAGCCAGGATGCCATTAAATATGCGCGGATTCAGAAAGTTCCGGCCGCCGGCCACCATGCTGGATACCAGGGTATGCCAGGAAAGATCCGCCATTATATGTCCGCAAAAGAAGATTAGAACACCGCTCCAGCCGTAATTCATGGCCAGGGTCAGGTAAGTCAGGCCGATAGTAGCCCACCAGAGTATCCAGGTGGGGTTGGAAAGGCTGATGAGAATGCCGGCCAGAACCGGATGAAGGCTGCTGGGAATTTCGGCTGAATCCATGCGAAGCTCGATCTTAACGGCCAGGGCTTCCCGGCAGGTCGCATAACCCAGGTACAGCAGGAAGCTGCCTCCCAGGACTGCAATTACCGAGACCACGGCCTGGTTGGTCAGAAAAACAGCCAGACCCGCCATAACCGCCATTATTAACGCCAGCTCCAGCATTCCATGGCCCAGGGTTACCAGGGGGCCGGCTGTCCAGCCCCGCCGGGTGCTCTCCGCAATAATTGAAGTAAGCAAAGGCCCGGGTATCATAGCTCCGGTCAATCCTACCACGAAAGCGCTTGCAAAAATTGCTGCAACTTGCATCCATTCTCACCATCCTGCTTGTTTACGCAAAGCTTATTATAGCATATGCATTGGTTTTGATTAGCAATTTGCCGGTTGATTATATACAATTAGTAGCAGTGGCCTGATGAATCGCAGGTAGGTAAACTGCAGGCGCAGGCGAGAAACTGGATTGAGCGGAGATGAAAATGAAGCGCAACGCCGCCCGTATATTGGGTTGTACGGTTGACCAGGTAGACGAACTGCAGGCCGTGGCTGCTGCGGTTGAACTGGTGGAATCACGCTGTGCGTCGCAGGTGATTACCCTCAATGCCGAAATGATATACCAGGCCCAGACGGAAGCGAGGCTGATGGAGCTAATAAACCGGGTAGATCTGGTCGTCCCGGACGGGATCGGAACGGTATGGGCGGGCCGGCGGCTGGGATACAACTTCCCGGAGCGAGTAACCGGCATAGATATGTTGATGAAACTCTGTGCAGAGGCCTGCACAAGGGGATGGAGGGTGTTTCTGCTGGGCGCAGCTCCGGGAGTAGCCGAACGGGCTGGACAGAAGCTGCAGCAAATGTATCCAGGCCTGCAGATCGCAGGATGCCGGGACGGCTATTTTTCGGCCGAAGAAGAGCCCGCTTTGCTTCAGCAAATTCGCGCTCTTTCTCCTGACCTGCTTTTCGCAGCCCTGGGCATTCCCAAGCAGGAATACTGGATTGCGGCCCACCAGCAGGAATTGTCTGTCCCCCTGTGTATGGGAGTGGGGGGCAGCTTCGATGTTATATCCGGAGACAAGAAAAGGGCGCCGGCCTGGACAATCAGGCTGCACCTGGAGTGGCTGTACCGTTTGCTCAAGGAGCCGTCCCGGTGGCAGCGGCAGCTGGTTTTGCCCCGGTTTGTAATGGCGGTGATCAGGCATGGCCGGGGATAAGCGGCGCTGACAGCCGGCGCCGGCAGGCCTGGAAATATGGCCAACAATTGTTAAACAGGCTGAATTACTCGTACAGGAATGTATATGCTACATATTTTACCGGTGTTTTATTGAGGAGGTTTGGCCAAAGCATGATGGGTGACAGTATTTTTGCACTGGACATAGGCACCAGGAAAGTCATCGGCTTGATAATGAAGAAAACCGCAACTGGATTCGAGGTTCTGGATGCGGAGCTGATAGAGCACAGCACCAGGGCTATGCTGGACGGACAGATCCACGATGTGGAAGCAGTGGCCGATGTAATCATCGAGATCAAGCGGCGTCTGGAGGAACGGCAGGGCATAACGCTGGAAACAGCAGCGGTGGCAGCAGCCGGGAGGGCGCTAAAGACGGCCCGGGGAATAGCTGAAGTCTTCGATGAGGGCGCCACGGAAATGGGCCGCAATCAATGCCTGGCCCTGGAAATTGAAGCGGTGCAGCAGGCCCAGATCAAACTGGCCCGGGAGGAACAGGGCAAAGATCAGGATAATTATTTTTGTGTGGGCTACAGCGTTATTTGCTACCGGCTCGAAGGCCAGGAAATCGGCAATCTGGTCGGCCAGGTCGGAGAGAAGAAATCTGTAGAAGTGATTGCCACTTTTCTGCCCCGCGTGGTGGTGGACAGTCTTTTTTCAGCATTGAAACGCGCCGGGCTGGACGTGCACAGCATGACTCTGGAGCCGATTGCCGCTATGTCCATAGCAGTACCTCCCAATATGAGGATATTAAACCTGGCCCTGGTGGATATCGGAGCCGGTACATCGGATATTGCCATTGTCAAAGACGGCAATGTATTTGCATACGCCATGGTGCCCATAGGCGGGGATGAATTGACTGAACAGATCGCCCGCGAATATTTGATGGACTTTTCCGATGCCGAAGAGGTCAAGTGCAGCCTGGACAATCAAGAAATCGTGAAAATGACCGATATATTAGGCAATGAGATCGAAGCCAGCAGTTCTGAAATTGTGAATGGTCTGGAACCGGTTATCAGGCAGCTGGTGCTGGAGGTTTCCAGCCACATAATGGTTCTTAACGGCAAAGCGCCCGATGCGGTGATATGCGTGGGGGGAGGAAGCCTGACCCCCGGCCTGCCCCGCACCCTGGCGGAAAGCATGGAACTTCCATACAACCGCGTGGGCTTGCGAACCAATAAAACCGCCAAACGGGTTTCGACCTCGATAGATTTCCTAAATGGGGCCCAGGGAATAACCCCTCTGGGCATAGCTTACACTTCCATCGAGAAAGAACCCCTGCCGTTGTTCAAAGTCAATGTGAACGGCAGAGAACTGGCCATTTGGAATGCTGGAGCCATGGATGTGGGCAAGGCCCTTTTGAGCGCAGGAATTGCGCTTAATCACATTTTTGGACGCCCCGGACTGGGCAAAGCCATAGAAATTAACGGCGAAGTGAAGTTTTACAAGGGCGACATGGGCAGCCAGCCGGTCATAACTATTAACGGCCAGGAAGCGGCCTTTGATTCACCGGTCTATACGGGCAACCGGATCGATTTCGAGAAAGGCCAGGACGGGAAAGACGCCAGCGTGAAAGTAAGAGACCTGGTTTCCGGGAAATCCGGATTTGTCACCTTGAATGGCAAGCGCGTGGAAATTAAGCAAACCATCCTGATTAACGGCGAGATTGCCAACCGCAGCCTGGAAATACCCGATCGGGCCAAGGTGGAAATCCGCCACCCCCGGATAATTAAGGAGCTTCTCAAGGAAAACGACATAGATGAGTTATGGTTAGAATCAAGCTACTACCGGTTTTATATCAACGAAGAGGAAAAACGCCTGGAATGGGCCCCGGTCAACATCAAGGTCAACGGCCAGGCCGCCGGGCTGAATGACGAGATCCAGATGGATTCGGTTATAGAATGTGAAATCAGGCGGGATATGCCCTTGATTAGAGATGTCATAGGGCCCGACCTGGCGATGATAAGCCTGCGAGTGAATGTGAACGGCCAGGATTGCGAACTGCCCGGGTATACATGCCGGATAACCGCAGATTCCAGGCCAGTTCAAAGTTCTGATCCGCTTCAGTCAGGTATGAGGCTGCAGGTTGATAAAATTATCCAGAGTGCCATTTTAAGCGATGTTTTTAAGGTTATCGACTTCAAGGCCCGGTCTAATGGCAAGCTGGTAATGACCGTAAACGGTGAGGCGGCAGGATTTACGACGCCGGTTTTCGAAAACAGCGTGATTGAACTGCGCTGGGACTAGGACGCCGCACGGAGAAATCAATGAGAATGTCAACAGAATGCAGGGAATTAAAGCCGGATGCCAGCAACAAAGCACCGGTTGGCCGGAGCTGGCTGATTGCAGCGCTTTTAATAGCTTTGCTGGGGCCGGCTTTGCTAACGATTCCTTCGGCTCCTGCCAGGGCGGCTGAAGTTCAGCAAATAGCTTTTGCCGCTGCCAATCCCGCTGAAGCGCCTTCCGACGCATTTGTAGAGCTCAATTCCTACATCCCCGATCTCATCGTGGAACTGCCTTATGCTACCGCTGCCAACCTGTCTGGCCGGCAGTTGTATTCGAATAATACCGCATATCTGCGCAAAGGATGCGCCGACAAATTGGTGCAAGCCGTGAAAATTGCCGCCGGGCAGGGCTACCGCCTGAAGCTGTGGGACGCTTATCGTCCTCAAAAGGTGCAGGAAGCTTTATGGGCAGCCAATCCCAACCCTGACTGCCTGGTAAACCCGGCATCGGGATTTTCCAACCACACCCGGGGGGCGGCGGTGGATGTGACCCTGGTCAGCGCTGCTGGGCAAGAACTGGCCATGCCCAGCACATTTGACGACTTTTCGGGTCTGGCGGACCGCGATTACAACGATGTTACTGCCATCAAAGGAGCCGATGCCCGCATCCTGCAAATTATTATGGAACAGGCCGGTTTTGAAAGCATTCACAGCGAGTGGTGGCACTTCAACGAGCCGAATTACCGTGATTATGCACCAGCGATCCGCCTGGAACCTGCGGCCGTGAGTCCGGATGCTGCCGGCCAGAAGCCACCCGCCAGCAGCCCGCCTGGTAATGCAAAGAGTTCAATAACGCCGGCCGGGAGCCCCCAAACCCTTGCATTTTGGGAGCAGTTGCTGGATTCGGCTTTCAACTGGCTGAAGCAGCTGTTCTACGGCGTGAAGTCCGCAGATGCTTTAGAGACCGCCCCTTCTGACAAGGTCGTCAAAATCAGCGCAGTGGGTGATTGCACCCTGGGTGGCAACCCGGGTTTCGACCAGCGCCTCATTCTTCATAACGGCGACTATGCTTACTTTTTTGCCGGGGTTGCACCCTTTCTTCAGAAGGATGACCTGACCATCGCCAATCTTGAAAATGCCTTTACACTGGAGCAAAACACGGCTGACAAAAGCCATCAGCCGCAGCCGTTCTATCTGAAAGGGCCGCCGGATTACGCCCGGATTCTGAACCAGGGGAGCATTGAAGCGGTCAATCTGGCAAATAATCACACCTATGATTATTTGCAACCAGGTTTTAACGACACCTGCAGCGCCCTGGACAGTTGCGGGATCATGCATTTCGGCTATGGGGAGTTCAGCTTCAGGCAAATAAACGGATGTTCAGTGGCTATGGCCGGATACAACGTACAGGGCCCTCTGGAAAACGGCGTTGATATCGGCCAGTTGACCGGGGAGATCCAGGCCGAAGTGGGCTCGCTGCAGCAGGACTGCGATCTGGTAATAGTAAGCTTTCACTGGGGAGATGAAGGCAGCACAGTTCCATCGGATACGCAGCGCAGCCTGGGCCGGTGGGCAGTGGACTGCGGCGCCGACCTGGTTTTGGGGCACGGACCGCATGTTATCCAGCCGGTTGAATTATATCAAGATCGGTATATAGTGTACAGTCTGGGAAATTTTTCTTTTGGAGGCAACGATAATCCTCCCGATAGGGATACATTCATATATACTCAGCAGTTTGCGATAAGCGATACTGGAAAACGCGTTTTGGAGCCGGTGTGCATTCCCTGCCGGGTATCTTCCAGTCCGGAAAGCAATGATTACCGGCCAGTAGCGGTATACGGTTCTGATTCAGAGCGCATCCTGGGCAGAATCGCCTGGTAGGTAGTCCGTAATCCCGTAATCATCCGCTGGTTTGAGGTATTTGGCGATAATATGGCTAAAAACTGTCATTTAGTGAGGAAAAAGTGATTAAAATTTGATTAATTATGCCCCAGCACCTAATATTTGGACATGTAAAAGCTTTACAAAGCTCAATTCATCAATTAATATTGGTTGTATAAGGCACTTTTTGCCTTGAATGTGTGGCTTTACGACTACTGTAGGGTTATAACACTGAAAAGAGGCTAAAATGTTAAGTATGATAAAGCATAAAAACCGCCAAATCAGGAAATGTGTGGCTATGGCCATCGTGTTCACCTTCATAATATCTCTGGGAATGACCGCCCCTGCAATGGCTAAACTTGCCCAGGTGTCGGGCGATAAGGTAAATGTCAGAACCGGGCCCAGCACTGAAGCCGGAATTGCTGGAACCCTCGAACGAGGGCATTTCGTGCAAATCGTATCTGAACAGGGTGAATGGTGCCAGGTGGCCAGCGATAAGTATTCGGGCTGGATTCGCTGGGATCTTATGGAGGCTGCCACTAACGCGCCCTGTATAACGGTTGTCAGAGAAAGCGTCAACCTGCGCAGCGGACCGGGAACCGATTATCAAGCCCTGGGGCAAGTCAGCAATGGTTTCATCATGCTAATGACCGGTAAAAGCGGCGACTGGTACCAGGGGATCACTCCCAGTGGCTCCCTGGTTTATGTTCGTTCAGACATGGTCAATGTTAGCGGCCAGTCCAGTTCCAGTTCTTCAACTCCCGTTTCAGAACCCAGTCCGCCAACAGACGCGGCCGTAACGCCAGCGCCGTCAGAATCATCCGGCGCCCAGGGTATTAAAGTGGTATTAAACGGCAGCCAGCTTTCATTTGACGTGGCCCCCATGGTTGAGCAGAATCGCATCCTCGTACCATTAAGGGTTATATTCGAATCGGCCGGGGCTACCGTTAATTATGACAACAATACTAAAACCGTATTTGCCTCCAGAGGCAATGATTCTATCACTCTGCCGCTTAACTCCACCTGTCCGATTGTGAACGGCAAGCTGTGGACCATTGATGTGCCTGCAAAGATCGTCAGAGAGCGCACCCTGGTGCCGCTGCGTTTTGCCGGTGAAGCCCTGGGGGGGACAGTGGAATGGGACGGCGCCAACAGCATAGCTTCCATTTCCATACCCGAAGAGGAAACGCCTGAACCAGATCCGGTTACTCCGGTGCCTGACGACACCGATACTGATACTGACCCGGTAACTCCGCCGGTGGTTCCGGTCACCCCGGTCACCCCGGTTCCCCAGGTTAACCAGAGCCTGTCCATGTCCATGGTCCGGGAAAGTTCAGGGATCAGGCTAACGGTTAAGGCCGACAAGAAAGTGACCGCTGATATTAGTGAGTCCAGCGGCAAAGTAACCTACGCTTTTGAAGATATTAACTTCAGCGGGCTGAATTTAATCAGCGAACCACTGGGGGATGCCGGATTGCTCAAAGCCAGCGCCCGCAATGACGGCAAGAAAGCAATAATTGAAGTCACTCTTCCCAGCAGCGTGAAGTATCAAACGACGGCTTTGCCTGGAGGCCAGGGCTATGTATTCTTCGTTCCCAACTTTATTACCGGCATTGCCCGGGAAAACTACGGTTCAGTAGGTGAACGGCTTATGATTAGCACTCTCTGCCCTGTAGAATACAGCGGCAGCCAGAGCGGTAATATCGTCAATCTTACCATTAACAACACCGGGCAGGGAATGGCAGATAGCAGCTACAGCTTTAGCAATTATTTAATTGACAAGGTCTCTATCAGTGAGTCTGGCACCAATAATCCTTCCACGGTGTTCTCGATTCAAACTCATAATGTGGGGCGCACCAGCTTCGCTATCAGCGGTTCGGAAGGAACAACTCTAAACGTTGTTCTAATCGACAAGACCAAGATATGGCCGAAGGGCAGCACCACTGGCGCAGTGGTTCTGGACCCCGGACATGGGGGCAATGATGGTGGTGCACCAGGATCATTCAGCAATGAAAAGGACATCAACCTGGCGATAGCCTTGAAAGTAAGGGATATTCTGGTCAAGAAAGGTATAAAATGCGAAATGACCAGGGACAAAGATTACGCTATGGGCCTTGAGGACCGCTCTGATTTGGCTAACAGCATCAACGCATCGCTGTTTGTTTCCATTCACAGCAATTCAACTGATGAAAACCCGTCGGCAAATGGAACCGAGACTTATTTCTACGCTCCCCTGGACGAGCCCGAACTGTATGCGCAGCGGGTGGAAAGAGAAGGCCTGGCTACCGCTATCCATCAGAAACTGATATCTTACTGCGGAACCAATAACCGGGGTGTTAAGGAAAACAACTACTCTGTGCTGCGGCGCACGAATATGCCTTCTGCTCTTGCGGAAGTGGCTTTCATGAGCAACACCTTCGATGAAAAACTGCTCAACACGGCCACCTTCCAGCAAAAAGCCGCCCAGGCCATAGCGGACGGTATTGTAAGCTACTTGAATAACTAGGGTGTGACAGCCGGCAATGGTTTGCACCCATTAACAGTCCTTATGTATGAATAATTTAAGCTAAAGCGGCCGCATCCAACGGCCGCTTTAGTTTGTTGACAAAGTCAGGAAGAAAACCGTCCCCATAGAACCAGTTCCGTTATTGCAATATATTGACGATGATGGCTTTAGGTGTGGCGGGGCAGCCGAATTCGCAGGAGCCGCAGCCGACACAGAGATTGGGGTTCACATAAGGCCGCTTGCGGTCGTCTTTAAATATTGCCAGGACCGGGCAATGCTCCAGGCACAGAAGACACAGCGTGCCGTCTCTCCAATTGATGCAATCCAGGGGATTAATCACCGCCAATCCTATCTTGACTTCATTTGCAGGAACCAGCTTTAACGCACCAGTGGGGCAGACTTCCGCGCACAGCATTTCCAGTTCGCAGCGGGCCAGTTCGGGATGCAGCACCGGGCTGTCAAAAGCCCGGAAACCCTGGTTCAGGCCAGCGGGCTGCAGGGTGCCGGTAGGACAGGCCTGGATGCAGCGATGGCAGCGAATACAGGTGTCCACGAAGCGGGCTTCAGGCAGAGCTCCTGGAGGCCTCAACACGGCTGCTTGAAGCGGCTGGCCGGGCTGGGTCAGCTTAATGAGGGGCAGGGCCAGCAGGCCGGCCCCCAGGAATTGCAGCAGGCTGCGCCGCAGGTCCAGCATTTCCACGCTGTGCTCGCGTTGCACCCGGCCGAATTCGATGCAATGACGGCGGCAGTGATCGAAGCAAGCTCCGCAGAGAGTGCAGGATTCGTTAATTTGGCCGCGTTCCAGATCGATGGCGGCCACCGGGCAGTGGGGCTGGCAAAGGCCGCACTGATTGCAGCCCTCGCCTATGCGAAAGCTCCAGCGCCGCCACCTGGCTGCGGCCTGCAGCAGCAGACCGGTGGGGCAAAGGTAAGTGCACCAGAAGCGGGGAAAACTCATCCAGGCCAGCAGAAGAATGAATACGAATATGTATGGCAGCGCTGATGCCCTTAATTGCCTGATTTCATGGCCCATTAACGCCGAAGGGCTCAAAAACAGCGGCCATAATGAACCCAGCATAACCAGGGCGGCCATAGCAAGAAGCCAGGCATAGCGATAGCGGTTAAGAAATGCGAAGATTTCGGCCGGTTTATTTCCGATAAGAGGCTTTTTGCTTTTCAAGCTCCAGGCCAGCGAGCGGAGCTCATCAGCGATGATTAACACAGAACCCAGCGGGCATAGCCATCCGCAAAAGAAGCGCCCGAATAGTGCGGTAACGGCCATCAAGACCAGGCTGGCGCCAAACCAGGCATAGATACGGCTTTCGTTCAGATAGAATGTGGCTGCGGTCCAGGGATCGAAGCGGGAAAAATGTTTCCAGGCAATCTCCTGTCCGGTCAGCGGATATGATATGCCCAGGAAAGCCCAGGTCATAAGCCCCAGAATCAGAATGTTCCAAAGCAGGCGCGGCCAGCGAAAGGGCTGCCTGTGCCTGCCATGGCCCGCAGATTTTTCCCTGTTGGCGGTGTTCATACCGTGATTTCAACCGGGTTCAGGGATTTCCAATCAATGGAGCCCGCACCCAGGCTGGCGGCATTTACGATGTATCCGACCCGGTCCGGCCGCAGCCCGAACAGTTCGGCACTGTATGCATCAACACCGACTATGTCGGTTCCCAGCACGATTTGATTGTACTCGCGGATAGTGCCTGGACCGGAAGGGCCGCTGTCAATAATGCCTTTAACCGCATCCATTATATTGAGATGCGGCTTTTTAAATGCTCCCAGTTCGGCTATGCCCATTTCCAGATCGGAGGAATGGAACACTCCGCGGTCCCAGACCAGGCCCATAAGGTTCTTGAGACCCAGCGTGATTTCAGTGCTGCCATGATGTTTCAGTATCGGGAAATTGATGAAGACATCGGCATCCAGAACATCGCGGGAGTAAAAGACACTTTTCAGGACGGGACCGGGCAGGGTAACCTGGTAATAATTGCGATCGTTCTTTTGGTTGAGAACGAACAGCTTGCCGCCGGCGTTTTCTACGGCCGGCTGAATACCAGACTCTGACAGGCACATGGACACATTGGTAAAGGGATAATCAATTACCCGCACTTCCCGCGCCCCGGCGGTCAGGCATTGCGTGACCAGCTCTGCCACCAGTTCAGGGCTGGTTATGCAGCCGGAACCAGGTTTGCGCGGCACGCTGAAATTCGGTTTGATCGCGACCAGCTGTTCCTTCTTCACAAAACGCTCTATTCCCCCCATTTTATTCAAGCCCTGGCGAAGCATTTCCAGGGGCTGTTTGCCTTTGGCAATTACCATGGAGGCCTGTTCCGGATGGGGTGCCGAAGTATCGTTGCTGGAACTGCTGGAAGATGACGAAGTGTTGTAGACCTGTGGGGCAGAAGCAGAATCACCGCCACATCCAGCGGCTGAAAGACCGATAACACCTATGCCTGCCAGCAGGCTTTTTTGCACAAATTCACGCCTGTCCATGTAATACCTCCTCGGGAGCCTAATTACACCCTTGCTTATGGTTTACGTTCTGCTTCTAATTATAACTCAATGTGAAATTTCGTCACATTTCCTTCTTGTTATACAAAAATGTCTGGTGTTCTGTTTTGCCAGGCCAGGGTCCAAGTGACCAGGCAAGGCATCATCCAGGGCAAAGGCCATCTGGCCGGAGTTTGCTGCTCGGTATAAATAATGGCACAGGACTTGCGTAATTTCATAGATACAAAGCTAATTTGGTGTTGGGTCAGCGGAATCCGCTCCCTCCCAAGATACTTAACCGCCGACTTGCGGACAAATATGCTGGATAAGGCTGTGGAGGCGCAGGACGGAGCTGCGGGCAATCAATGAGGAGTGTCCGTTTCCGGAAAGCGCAGCCCGGCCATACCGGTAATCAGGAGGTGCAAGGCATGAGTTCAGTTCTTATTATTGACGACGCAGATTACATGCGTTCCACCATACGGTTGATTTTGGAGAAAAACGGATATGAGGTCGCGGGTGAAGCCCGAGACGGAGTAGAGGGCTTGAAAAAGTACATGGAGCTGCGGCCTGATTTAGTAACCATGGATCTGGTTATGCCTGATGTGAACGGCATTGAAAGCCTGAAAATGATCAGGGCGTTTGACCCGCATGCCCGGGTGCTGGTGGTATCAGCGGTTTGGCAGCAGCACATGTTGATGCAAGCCATTCGCGAAGGAGCCCGGGGTTTTGTAATAAAACCCTTCAAGGAAGAGTATTTGCTTGAGGCAATGGCTCGTGTCAACGCAGAACGGCGCATCAGTGCCGTATGAAAAAAACGAACGCCGGCATAAGGTGGTGAGCAGGATGAGCATCCTTCTGATCGAAGATGATGAAGAATCCCGCATGTATCTGGCTCGATTGCTGTGCAAGCTGGGGTACAAAGTAAAAGAAGCCTCCCGGGGTGGAGAAGCACTGGATATGCTCGAAGAAAACGATATTTCGCTGGTGATCAGCGATGTTTTCCTGCCGGAACTAAGTGGAATCGAAATCATGAAAAAACTGAAGCGCAAGAAACGCAATAAAAATGTGCGTTTCATATTTTTTTCCGGTTTTGTAGATGAACAGATGCGGCAGGAGGCTTTACAGGAAGGTGCAATGGGGTATTTTTTCAAGCCGGTGAACATCATGCAGATACTGGCTCTGGTTGGAGCCGGGATGGAGTTAAACAGTATTAGGGGTGATAGTGATGACCAGGGTACTAATTGTGGATGACGCGGCGTTTATGCGTCAGGCTATCAGAATTGTCCTGGAAAAAAACGGGTACGAGATTGCCGGCGAAGGTGTTAACGGATTTGATGGCTATAACAAATTCTGTGATTTGAAGCCGGATCTGGTGACAATGGACATTACTATGCCGGATGTCAACGGCATAGAGGGTTTGAAGCTGATTCGCAAGCAGGACCCCTCAGCTGCGGTAATTATGATTTCTGCTATGGGGCAGGAGCACCTGGTAAAGGAAGCAATCCTGGCCGGAGCCAGGGCATTTGTAGTCAAGCCGTTTAAGGAAGACTACCTGCTGGACACGATCAGCAAGGTTTCCAACAGTTAAAAGCGTCAATATCGGCCTGGGTTGCCTTGTCTAATGAAAGGCGGTGAGGATTTGAGCGACAATTCTATTCGTGAACCGATGATGGAAATGTATATCTTTGAAAGCCGGCAGCTTTTGGAGCGCCTGGAGCAAATCATTCTAGACAGCGAGAGAGGCGGAGATCTGAGGCAATATATCGATGAAATCTTTCGAATTATGCATACGATTAAAGGTTCCTCCGCAATGATGATGTTTGATAATATAGCCAGCGTTGCCCATCATGTCGAAGACCTGTTTTTCTGCCTGCGCGAAGATAAACCAGACATTGAAAACTATACGGAGATTGGAGATCTGGTGCTGCGCAGCCTTGATTTTCTATCCACGGAAATATCCGAGGTTGAAGCGGGGCGCGAACCTGAAAGCGACAGCAGCGATTTGGCCGCTTCGATTAAAGACCTGTTAACCAGCATAAAAAAACCGGCTTCTGAAGGAAAAGATAAACCTCCAGCTCCTGCCCGCACTGAACCCAGCGTAGCTTATTATATCCCCCCGGACAAAAGTGGAGCAGTCCTGCAGAAGCTTTATCACGCTGCGGTATTTTTTGAAGAAGGCTGTGAAATGGAGAATGTCAGGGCGTTTATGATTGTCCATAATCTCAAGGATATAGCCTCAGAGATTAGTTATTTCCCAGCCGACATCGTGGATAACGACAACAGTGTGGAACAGATCCGGGAGGAAGGCTTCAATATCCGCTTCCGCTCTGAAAACGAATATGAGGAAATCAGCACGATTTTCTCCCAGACGGCTTTTGTCAAGGACCTGATAATTCAGGTAATTGAAGAAGAGGTGGAAGCCCCGCCGAAGCTGGAAAAAAGCATCGTTCTGGACGATTTCCTGCCGGAAGCAAAAGCCGAGAGCGAAAAAGAAGAAAAACGGGTTGATGTTGCAATAAAGCGCCAGACCATGATATCGGTATCGGTCGACAAGCTGGATATGTTGATGGATCTGGTAGGGGAGCTGGTTATTTCAGAGGCTATGGTCACTCAAAATCCCGAAGCTCTGGGCATTAAGTCCGAAAACTATCAAAAGGCCGCCCGGCAGCTCCGCAAAATAACCAGCGATCTGCAGGATGTGGCCATGTCCATCCGTCTGGTTCCTCTGTCTACGACCTTTCAAAAAATGAACCGGATTGTACGGGATACCAGCCGCAAAATGAATAAAGATGTGGAACTGGTGATACAGGGAGAAGAGACTGAAGTGGACAAAAACGTTATCGACAATATATCAGACCCTCTAATGCATATCATACGCAATTCCCTTGATCATGGCATAGAATCAGCTGAAGAAAGGCGCTCCCGCGGCAAGCCGGATAAAGGGACCATACGACTGGAAGCCAGCAATGCCGGCGGAGATGTCTGGATTACGGTCCGAGACGACGGGCAGGGTTTGAATCGGGAGAAAATACTGTCCAAAGCTCGGGAAAAAGGCCTGCTTTGGAAAGGGGAAAACGAACATACCGATAAAGAAGTATTTAATTATATTTTGATGCCGGGCTTTTCCACGAAAGAAGCAGTTACTGAATACTCCGGCCGGGGTGTGGGAATGGACGTAGTGCTGGCCAATATTGAAAAAATGGGCGGCAATATAACCATCGACAGCCTTCCCGGAGCTGGCACCACCATGGCTATTAAGATTCCGCTCACCCTTGGCATCATTGATGGAATAACCGTCCGCGTAGGCTCCTCTCGCCTGACAGTTCCGGTGACCTGTATTCGCGAATCCTTCCGCATCAGGGACGAGGACATTATTGTCGACCCCGACAATAATGAAATGATTATGGTCCGGGGTGAATGCTACGAAGTGCTGAGGCTGCACCGCTTGTACCAGGTTCCAGGTGCGGTGGAGCGGATGAGCGAAGGCATTATCACCATGGTTGAGCATGACGGGCGAACCCTGTGCCTTTTTGTAGACGCTCTCCTGGGTGAACAGCAGGTGGTAATCAAGCCCCTGCCGGATTTCATTAAAAAACGGATTGGCCGGGTTGCGGGTATTGCCGGGTGCGCTATGCTGGGCGACGGAAGAATAAGCCTGGTTATAGATGTATCAGGATTAAATGCCAGCTGACCGGTGCTTTTAACCAGAAAAGACGTTACGGGAGCACCGAGAGCCAGTGAGATTGGGATACGAATGGCGGAATGTTGAATAGCGGCCTGAGAAGGGAGTTGAGCACATGAGGAAATATTGGAACAGTCTCAAAGTGCGGATTGCAGTGGCGGGGGTCGTGATGATCCTGCTAGGAGTCTGCATTGTTGCTGTTTTTGCCAGTGTGTCGGCCCGGGATGCGATGCTGGGAGAAATAGACAAGAATCTGCTGACCCAGGCAGAAGATACAGCCTCTTCTGTCGACAGATACCTGGGCTCACGGGTTCAGGACATTCAAACCCTGTCCAGGGATCCTGCCCTGGCTCCAACCGCTGATATCGATAAAAATGCGGTCTTGAAAAATTTCAAGGACGGGTATGGTGAGACCTACGAGAACATCGTCCTGGTAGATCCCTCCGGCCGGATGACCGCTTCTGCCAGCAGCGGCAGCAGCAATTACAGTGATCAGACCTGGTTCAAGGAGGCATCGTCAAAACAGAGCGTTTACTATGAATACCGCAAGAATCCTGATACCGGCAAGTATAATTTCATAGTTGCCAATCCTGTGAAAGATAGCAGCGGAGCCCTGGCGGGTGTGCTGTGCGGAACAGTCAGTTTCACTGAACTCAATAATGAGCTTAATCAGATTGCGGCTGACTTTCAAAAACAGGGCATCCAGTCCAGCTACGCCTTCATTCTGGATAAGACCGGCGTGTTTGTCTGGCATGCCAAAGCAGAAAAGATTGGGGTAGAAAATGTGACCCAGCGCACTGACGAACTGGGCGCCGCCACCAAGGTAATGATCAGCGGCCAAAAAGGCAATTCGCCTTACACTTATGAGGGAGTGGCCAAGCGGATGGGCTATGTGCCCATGAGCGGATATGGTGCGTACAAGGGACTGGGATGGTCGCTGGGCGTTACCATTGAACAGGAAAGCCTGCTGGCCCCGATTTCACAGATGGAAAATAAAATAATTGCCACCACCCTGGTTACTATTATTTTGGCCATGATTTTACTGGCCTTGCTGGTAAGCAGAAGCCTGAAGCCGCTGGGCAGCCTGTCCGAATATCTTAGACGCATCAGCCAGGGGGATATTCCCGTTCCCATAACCGATAAATATACCGGTGAGTTCCAGGAGATCAAGGAGAATTTAAATACCTGCATAAGCACGGTTAATGCTCTAATAGAGGATACCAATTCACTGACGGTTGCCGCTATAGACGGACGCCTGGATACACGCACCGACACCAGCCGGCACCAGGGAGCTTTCCGGCAGATTGTAGAGGGCTTCAACTCCACTCTTGATGCGGTGATCGGTCCGCTTAACGTGGCGGCTGAATATATCGACCGGATAGCCCGGGGAGAAACGCCCCCCCGCATCACCCAGGAATACAAAGGCGATTTCAACGAAATTAAAAATAATTTGAATATGTGTATTGATGCCATTTCCAATCTAGTCGATCAGATGGGAACGGCTATAAATGCCGCCCAAAACGGTCGGCTGGATGGCAGGGCCGATGCCGAAACAGCCCGGGGAGTGTACCGGAAGATCCTGAGAGGATTGAATGAGACCCTGGATGCCGTGGTTGATCCTCTTAAGGTGACCATCTCATATATGGATGCGATTGCCAGAGGAGATATACCGCCCGAAATTACTGCCGAGTACAAGGGTGATTTCAAGATATTCAAGGAAAATCTGAACACCTGCATCCGTGCTATCAACCAGCTGGTTGAGGATTCCACCATGATTTCCCAGGCGGCGATAGAAGGCCGGCTGGATGCCAGGGCAGATGCCACCCGCCACCAGGGCGATTTCCGCAGTGTTGTTCAAGGAATCAATGACACTCTGGATGCTGTTATAGGGCCGTTGAATGTTTCGGCTGAATATATTGACCGGATTGCTGTCGGAGACAATCCAGACCCTATAACTGAAGAATACCGGGGGGATTTCAATGAAATCAAGAATAATCTCAATCTGCTGCTGACCAATCTGGCCAAGCGTGGCAAGTCGGTCAACGAGCTTATCGATGCTGCGGTCGGTGGGCGCCTGGACTTCCGGGCCGATACCAGCAGTTTCACTGGTTCGCATAAGACCGCCATCGACAATGTCAATGTACTGATAGACGCCATGGTAGCTCCTTTGAACGTGGCTGCCGAATATATCGACCGCATCGCCAAAGGTGATATACCGCCGAGCATTACCGATGAATACCGTGGTGATTTTAATGAAACTAAGAACAACATCAACCAGCTTATTGATAACCTTAAAGGCCGCGGTGAAGCGGTGGACAAGCTGATTGATGCCGCCGTGAACGGGCGTCTGGACTACCGGGCTGATACATCGCAGTTTATCGGCTCTCACAAGGTGGCCATTGACAGCGTCAACGATCTGATAGACGCCATGGTTGCTCCTCTAAATGTTGCCGCAGAGTATATCGACCGTATTGCCCAGGGCGATAATCCCGAACCGATTGCCGACGAGTACCGGGGAGATTTCAACGAAATAAAGAACAACATCAACCTGATGCTGAACAACCTGGGCAAACGCGCCAGGGCGGTAAATGAGCTGATAGAAGCAGCCGTGGGAGGACGTCTGGACTTCCGGGCTGATACCAGCAGCTTCACGGGCTCACACAAAACGGCCATTGACAATGTAAATAAGCTGATAGATGCTATGGTCGCGCCGCTCAACGTTGCTGCCGAATATATTGACCGGATCGCGAAAGGGGACATTCCCAGCCCAATCACGGATGAATACAAAGGTGACTTCAATGAAATCAAAAATAATATCAACACCTGCATCGCCGCGATCAACCTGTTGGTCAGCGATGCCAGCGACCTGGCCCGTTCCGCGGTGGAAGGCAGGCTGGACGCCCGGGCAGATATTTCCAGGCACTACGGCGATTACCGCAGCATAGTCAAAGGAGTCAATGAAACCCTGGATGCGGTTATCGAACCGATTCGAGAATCGGCTGAAGTGCTGCAAGCCCTGTCTGAAGGCCGTCTGGATATTCAGGTCAGCGGCATGTACCGGGGAGACCACGCCACTCTGAAAAACTCGGTTAACAGCACCATCGAATCACTGAACGAATATATTGGCGAGATTTCCAGCGTTTTGAAAGAAATGTCCATGGGCAACCTTAATGTGGCCATTACCGGCACATACAAAGGTGACTTCATTGAGCTGAAAGATTCACTGAATGCTATTATTGGCGCATTCAATGAAATCCTCGACGAGATCAACCGGGCAGCCGATCAGGTTTCGTCCGGAGCTGGACAGGTTGCAGGCTCCAGCCAGGCCCTGTCTCAAGCCGCCACCGAACAAGCCAGCGCCATAGAAGAAATAACTGCATCGGTAGCTGAAATCGCCGGCCAGACCAAGGAAAATGCTCTGAATGCCAACCGGGCCAACGACTTTGCTATAGTGGCCAGCAAGCAGGCTTCACAAGGCAATCAGCATATGAACGACATGCTGAATGCCATGACCGAGGTTAATGAAGCCGCTCACAACATTTCCCGGATAATAAAGGTCATCGATGAGATTGCCTTCCAGACTAACATTTTAGCCCTTAATGCCGCAGTCGAAGCGGCCCGGGCTGGAGAACACGGCAAGGGATTCGCGGTAGTCGCCGAAGAAGTGCGCAATCTAGCCGCCCGTTCCGCCAATGCCGCCCGCGAAACCACAGATATGATCGAGGGAACCATCAAAACCGTGGACACGGGCAGCAACATTGCTCGCAGCACTGCGGTCGCATTGGAAGAGATAGTCCACGGTGTCGGCCAGGCCACGGAATTGGTAGGCGAAATCGCAGCGGCTTCTAACCAGCAGGCTACTGGCGTTGCCCAGATTGACATGGGCATTGGGCAGATAGCCCAGATAATAAGCATGAATTCAGCCACCTCGGAAGAGACGGCTGCGGCCAGCCAGCAACTCGCCGGACAGGCTGAAGTATTGAAGGACAAGGTCGGTGATTTCAAGTTAAAAAAAGCCGGCATGTACGGATTAGGGCCTGAACGCCTGCACATGATTCAACCGGGCAATACCCAACTCAAGCATGACAGGGAAGAAGAAGCCCGGCTTCGTGCAGCCAAGAAAATTCGTAAAGTTTCTATCGCCATGGATGACGATATAGAATTTGGCAAATACTAAGCGAACGCATTTGACGATCAGCTCGCGTGCATGGCCGCCGCGAGCTGCAAATGCCGGGTATCCTGCGAAAGGGGGCTTGCAAATGGGGGCGGCATTAATGTCTGAAAGCATCGTTCAGACTCAGCGGGGCAAGTTTTTAATATTTACGCTGGGCAAAGAAGAATACGGAGTGGAAATATCTTATGTCAGCGAGATTATCGGCGGGGTTCAGGAGATAACGGCAATTCCGGAACTACCGTTCTATGTCAAGGGTGTAATCAATCTCAGAGGGAAGATCATTCCCGTTATAGATGTAAGACTGCGTTTCCGCAAGGAAGAGCGTGATTATGATGACAGAACCTGTATTATTGTGGTGGAAATGCAGAACAACCTTATAGGATTGGTTGTAGACCGGGTGATCGAAGTCACCGATATCAGCGATGAAGACATCGCAGGTCCACCACGGCTTAACCAGGGCTTTCAAAAGTATGTCAAAGGAATCGGCAAAGTGGGAGACGAAGTAAAGCTTCTTTTGGATTGTGAAAGGCTTTTGGAGGATGACGAACTGGAAGTACTGGCCGAACTTGATACGGTCCTGGAACAGGAGGAGCTGGATTCATAACCGGTCTGACCCGGGTAGAATAATCTAGTAATATTGAGGATTACCCATGGATCAAGCACGGAGTATAAAAGTATTAATCGTAGAAGATTGCACTTATGATGCAGAGCTGATTAAGCGCGAAATAGCACGCTATGGCTTTGAACCGAAGTGCCGGAGAGTCGAGACGGCCTGGGATCTAATGGATGCTCTGAAAAGCGAAGACTGGGACATGGTGACCTGTGACTATTCGATGCCTGAATTCAATGGGCAAGAGGCCCTGGAAATCGTAAAGGAATTTGACCCTGCCCTGCCCCTTATTATTGTATCTGGAGAGATAGACATATCAGTGGCGGTTTCTCTTATGAAACAGGGGGCCTGGGATTATGTCTCTAAAAACGAACTGGCCCGCCTGCCGGTAGCAGTATATCGTGAATTGCTGAATGCCCGCTTGAAAAGAGAAAGAAAGTTATTGGAAAGCGCCAAGCGGGACGGTGATGAGCTGCTGTGCGGCTTGATGGCTAATGTGCCCAACTATGTCGCGATGCTGGACTACGAAGGCCGGATTCGCTTCATTAACAAGCTAGATGAACATGAAGGTCAGCGGCTGCTTGGGCATTTAATTTACGAGTTCATACCGGCCGACTACAGTCAGACCGTCCGTGAAATTATGCAGCAGGTTTTCAGCGAAGGCAAGCAGATGCAGATGGAGTTTCCATTTGTAATGAAAGAATGCACTCACTGGTGGGAGGCAACATTTGGTCCCATGTTCGATGAAGGTTTCGTATATGGAGTCATTGCCTGCGCCATGGATGTGAGCTACCGTAAAAAAGCCGAAAAAGCCATTAACGAGGACCGGAACCGCCTGCTGGGCATCCTGGAATCCATGCCCGACGGTGTATATATTGTAAACCAGGCTCATGATATACAGTACATCAATCCGGCCATAGCTAATGATTTCGGCGAGATCAGCGGGCAAAAATGCTATCAGTACTTTCATGACCGGACCAGCCCTTGTCCCTGGTGCAAAAACAGCCAGGTTTTTCAGGGCGAATCAGTCCAGTGGGAATGGACATCTTTGAAAAACGGGAAAACCTATGAACTGCTGGACACTCCTCTGCTGAATCCAGACGGCAGCATATCCAAGCTGGAATTTTTCCATGACATTACCGGTCATGTCAAGAACAGCCAGGAATGGAGCCGCCATTACGCCAATCTTTTCGAAACCGTGCCTTCGGCTGTACTGGTCGTTGAACAGGCCAGCGGGAGCATAATTGACGCCAACCAGAGCGCTTGCCGTCTTTATGGCTATACACATCAAGAATTAATCAACCTGAAACTGTACGCTCTTCTGGCCAACCGCAAACACGCTTTTGACCCCTTGCATCCCCTGGAACAATTGCATAATCATGACTATCATTGCAGAAAAGACGGTCAAACTTTTGTGGCGGAGATTAGCCGCTCCAGTTCTGTTCTGAACGGGAGAGAGGTCTATATTTGTTCAGTCAATGAACGAAGATAAAAACCTGAGGGACGGTTCTACTGATTTATTACAATTTGGTCAGTTATTAATAACTGACCAAATTGTAATAAATCAGTAGAACCGTCCCTCAGGTTTGAAGTAAATGGGTGAGCTAATTTCTGGTCATGGCAGTGATTTAGTGCCATAATATTCAGAAAAGGCGTTGAGCTGGGAGGGAAACAGATGAGCGCTTATCCAAATTTATTTGCACCAGGGAAAATTGGACGTTTTCTAACCCGCAACCGGCTGGTCATGGCTCCGATGGCCACCAACCTGGCCAGTATCAACGGAGAAGTCAGCGAACGGCTGCTGGCCTACTACCGGCATCGAGCCCGGGGCGGAGCCGGCACGGTGATTGTAGAAGCCGCCAGCGTGGATAATCCGCTGGGCAAGGCCGGTGCGGCCATGCTGTGTATTGACCATCCCCGTTTTGTCAGCGGTCTCAAGCGTTTGTCGGAAAGCATACAGGCCTATAACAGCCTGGCCATGATCCAGCTCAGCCATGCCGGAAGACAGACATATAGAACGGTTATTGAAGGCATGCAGCCGGTGGCTCCCTCGCCCCTGCCCTGCCCCATTGTTAGGGAGCTGCCCCGGGAGCTGAAAGTAAATGATATAGACCGGCTGGTTGCGCGTTTTGCCGATGCCGCCAGCCTGGCTGGCCTGGCCGGATTTAACGGGGTCGAAATTCATGCCTGTCACGGATACTTGATTAACCAGTTTCTTTCACCGCACAGCAACCTCCGCAGCGACGAATATGGAGGCAGCCTGGAGAACCGCCAGCGCTTTCTGTTGCGCATTCTCAAGGCAATTAATAAGGCAGTGCCGGATTTGCTGGTATCAGTTCGCATAAATATTGACGACTTTGTTGAGGGCGGGCTGGGCATGGAAGAAAGCCTGCAAATATGCCGCTGCCTGGAATCCCATGGAGCTGACATAATACACGCTTCCAGTGGCACTTACGCTTCTGGACTGACTTCCATAGAATCCGGTTCTTACGCTGAAGGATGGAGGATGTACCTGGCTGAAGCAGTCAAGCAGCAGGTGAAAATTCCGGTTATCGGCGGGGGAATGATCGAGGATCCGGCCCGGGCTGAGCAAGCCATTGCCAGACAGGAAGCCGACTTTATATTTATTGGCCGCAATCTCCTGGCCGATCCGCGCTGGCCCCAGCACTCGGAACGAGGCGAAACCGGTAGCATTACTCCCTGTATACGCTGCAACAACTGTATTGAAGGAACATTCAAAGGAATGTCAATCAGTTGTACAGTTAACCCCGAAACCGGCCGGGAAGTTGAAACCCGAACAGTTCAGCCATCCGAAGCAGCGGGGAAAAGCGCCTGGATAGCCGGGGCCGGGCCTGCGGGTTTGCAGGCAGCTCTAGCCCTGGCCCGGCGGGGAGTGCGGGTTACAGTGTTCGGAAAGGACCAGGATGCCGGCGGGCTTATGAAAATCGCAGCTCTGCCACCGTTCAAACAGCGCATAGAAAAATGGCGTTCTTACCTGGTGCGGAGCCTGGACAGCCTTGATGTGAAATGGCGGCTGGGGGAAGCATTTGAACCGTCCATGCTGGACCAGGAACAGCCCGATCTGCTGGTGCTGGCGGTGGGCTCCAGCGTAAGCTCGCTGAGCATTGATGGGGTGGATCAGGATATTTGCGTTGATGCCCTGTCGGTTTTCAACGACACTTCATTGGTAAAAGGCAAAAGCGTGCTGATCCTGGGTGGAGGGCTGACCGGATGCGAGCTGGCTGATCTGATCGCCGGACAGGCGGCAGAAATCAGCATAGTTGAAAAAGACTCGGTGCTGGCGGCCGGAATGGAAAAGAAAAACCGCCGCTCATTAATGAACCGTCTAAACGAGGCTGATATTGAGAGCTATACTGGTTTCAGAGCCCGGGAAATAAATGAAAAAGGTTTGATTGCTCGGTCCAGCGACGATTCCGACATTTTTATTCCGGCAGATCTAATCATCCTGGCGACCGGCTTCAAATCAAATGCCGGGCCGCTGTACGAAGCGGTGAAGGACCGGGTGGCCGAGGTATACACCATTGGGGACGCTTATCGCCCGAGGGGATTCAAGGAGGCGGTGCTCGAAGGGCACAAGGTGGCGGAGCGCTTTATAAGCACACTTTACGGGTAATTACCCGCGATATACGTACTAGGACTACGTTGATTGACCGGGCTTATTGAAATGGCAAAGATAGGCGCTTATATACCCGTGCAGGACAGAGCGATTAGAAAAGATGCATATCGAGGAATGAGTATACCCCGGGCATGAGGCGTACTTAATCGTACGTTGATTGACCGGGCTTATTGAAATGGCAAAGACAGGCGCTTAAATACCCGTGCAGGACAGAGCGATTAGAAAAGATGCATATCGAAAAATGAGTAAACCCCGGGCATGAGGCGTACTTAATCGTACATTGATTGACCGGGCTTATTGAAATGGCAAAGATAGGCGCTTAAATACCCGTGCAGGACAGAGCGATTAGAAAAGATGCATATCGAGGAATGAGTAAACCCCGGGCATGAGGCGTACTTAATCGTACATTGATTGACCGGGGTTTGCGATATGACAAAGATAGGCGCTTAAATACCCGTGCAGGACAGAGCGATTAGAAAAGATGCATATCGAGGAATGAGTAAACCCCGGGCATGAGGCGTACTTAATCGTACGTTGATTGACCGGGGTTTGCGATATGACAAAGATAGGCGCTTAAATACCCGTGCAGGACAGAGCGATTAGAAAAGATGCATATCGAGGAATGAGTGAACCCCGGGCATGAGGCGTACTTAATCGTACGTTGATTGACCGGGCTTATTGAAATGGCAAAGATAGGCGCTTAAATACCCGTGCAGGACAGAGCGATTAGAAAAGATGCATATCGAGGAATGAGTAAACCCCGGGCATGAGGCGTACTTAATCGTACGTTGATTGACCGGGGTTTGCGATATGACAAAGATAGGCGCTTTTCTAATCGTTCTGTCAGCAGGCGCATTTTAGATCGCCGGTAATCGCGAACGCATAATTCCCTATAGACCAGCGGTCGGTTTCCCCTGCGTAGAAAGGTTCGCCGACCAGTTCCATGGAGATTCGATTCATGGAGTCAAGTTTTTGAATGAAGCAATCATGAGCCACGCGTTTGGCAGTATCCATATGTTCGCAGGCCTTGCGGAATTTTATGCCGTCCAGGCGGAAGCGCAGCAATTCAATGCCTGTTTCCATGGCGGTGGTCTGGATCACGTAATCCGTTGCGCACTCCACGAATTCATCGACAGTTTTAAGGTAATCCTGCCGCTTGCTGGAAGGCGCAGAATCAATGATAGTTTCCTGCAGATCCTTGATCTGTTCGGCGATGTTCATATCTCGCGGAATCCGGCCCCCTGTCAGGGAAAACCGTCCCCTTCCCCCTTCCGTTATGTTGTCCGCATTGCGATGGTTCCTTAATATATTTAGACGTCAGAATTCCTTTCAATGAAGCATTAATACTCGAAAAAAAACCAGGAGAAACTTTTAGTATTCTCAACTGGTTTGGGTGTTGCAGTAATCTGGGCTGCCTAGCACATCTGCTTGCGGCTGGCGATGATCTCAACCATGAATAGTTCAGCGAACTCCTCGGCTTCCATGCTTCCCAGGTCATCGCAATCGATTGCCTGGCACAGTTCGTTGACCCTGCGGATGTTGTGATCCAGCCTGTCCATGTCTGCTCTCAGGGCTGATTCCAAACGCTTCCGATCAGTGTGAACCTCCAGGGAGCGGTTGGCCAGTAATATATGACTTTTCAGCGAGCGGGAGCTAATGTTAACAATATCTTCCAGCAGCTCAATTACGCTCGTGCAGTTATCGCTATCATTAGGTTGACAGGCAGCCCTGGCGATGGAAAATATCTGGTGGCGTATCATGACGCTCACCCCCTCGATCACTTAAATAACTGGAGTATGATGGTATTGCTGCAAGCTGCCGGATAGTTATTCCGCAAACGGAAAATGCACCAGGCTCTGGTGCAGTTCCTATTTTTATAATACCATGACTGGGCGCGATTTCAAACATTATACGTCAAAATACAACAAAATGTATGGCGGGGCCGACAAAATTTCCAGGCGGTTTTCTGCCTGGAATTGCTCGCCTTAAAAATTCCCAGGATTATGTATTTCGGCCTATAAAATGTTACAATAACAGGACGGGGGCGACAGGTCTTCAGTTCCGGGCAGGCCAGGACGCCTTCTGGAGAATGTGCCGCCGGCAACGGCGAGCAAGATGCTAATATTATTTACTGAAGGGAGTAAAAAAATGTCTGCAAAAAGATGGATAGCCGTAGGCCTATTTATTGCACTGCTGTTTGTCTATGTAGGGACCGAAATTGTAATGAGTTCTGACATCATGGATGAATCCTCTGCTGATATGCTGAGCAGCTTCAGTTTCAATAAGAACTGGCAGAGCACGGTTTATAAGCCGGGTATAGGCGGCAACATCGCCGTTATCAGGATTGAAGGGACTATGATAGATCAGGACACCGGCAGTTATGCATCCACCAGCGGATACAGCCAGTCCTCCGTGGTGGATATGATCAAAACCGCTTTTGAACGCAGCGATGTCAAAGCGGTGGTTCTTTATATCAACTCCCCTGGAGGGGGAACCTACGAAGCCGACGAAATCTTCAACCTCTTGATGGATATGAAAAAACAATACAATAAACCGCTGATAGTATACATGGGCAGCATGGCCACCAGTGCCGCCTACTACATTTCAGTGCCCGCTGACCAGATCTTCGCCAACCGCAACACCTTAACCGGCTCGATTGGCGTAATATTGAGCACTTATACTTTGAGCGGGCTGGCAGACAAGGTCGGCATAAAAGACCAGACCTTCAAATCCGGAGAGTTCAAGGATATCCTCAATCCTATGCGTGATCCCACTGATGCTGAAAAGCAGATAATACAAAATATGGTGATGGAGAGCTACTATTTCTTTGTTCAAGCAGTCATGGAAGGGCGGGGCATGACCAAGGAAGAAGTATTGCCTCTGGCGGATGGCCGCTTCTATACGGCAAGCCAGGCCAGGGATCTTGGGCTCATAGACCAGATTGGCACTCTGCAGGATGCCATCGACGAAGCTGCCAAAGATGCTGAAATTACCAATCCCAATGTCCTGATGTTCGAACCCAGCCCGATGAACGCTTTCAGCAGCCTGTTTAGCAGCCTTAATCCCATTCAAAAATGGCTGGATGCCGATCCGGGTCTTGCAACCTTCAGCCGCGACGATTATCCCCGCATGTTATACATGCCAGCCTGGTAAGGGGGTTAGTGCGATGACGAATAATTACGAAGACAACAGCACCGAAATGATTCGCCAGGAAAAAGCCGGCGAAGAAAAGGAAAACGGCGGTTATTTTTCAGCAGAGTACGGACAGCCGCCAGATTCTGGGGAAGCCAGGTCAGAAGCACCGCGTGTTTATGAACCGGTTCGGGAAAACCCGGATGTCCAGCGGGCTGAGCTTCGCCAGCAGTTGGATAAACATGCCGCTGCATCGGTTGCAGCAATCCAGTCCGGGGTTATAGTGCAGTTAGCGACTGTTAACAGCCGCTTTTGGGCTTTTATTATCGATCTGATTGTTATAGGGATGCTCAATGCCATTATATTTAATATTTTTAGCGTCTTTGCTGCTCCCGGTGGATGGTTCAACCAGGTATTCACTGTAAATTTCATCTTCCTGGGGCTTACGGGCTGTGCATATTTTGTCCTGATGACCGGTTTCTACAGCCAGACCCTGGGCAAGATGATCATGGGTATCACCGTGATTCAGAGCGACGGCCAGCCAATCACCTGGGGCACAGCTTTGTTCAGGGAACTACTGGGACGGACGATATCCCAATTTTTCGGAACATTTCTGGGTTATATTATCAGTATTTTCAATCGCCGGCACCTGGCCTTGCATGATCTCCTTGCCGACACCTACGTGGTCAAGGAAGAGTATTCCTTGGAGCGCGGTTTCGTCAGGGTGCCCGAACGCATGTAAATAAATCCCAGGAATATCAGGGACATCCCCGTGTAACAAAGAACGTCCCTGAAATTCCTGGGATTTCGCTGATTTAAACCGGATTATTCGAAGGCTCCATTGTAACATTGACAGGTTCGGGCTTGTCGCTATGAGCCGGTGATGGAGGAGCATTCGGAAGCCGCTTCATTTCATTCATGACAAAGCCTGCCGTTATCAGGACCGATAGACCATCAGCGATTGGGGCTGAACGCCAGACTCCGTCAATGCCCCAGAAGACCGGGAGGATCACCAGCAGCGGGATGAATAGCAGCACCTGGCGTGAAAGGCTCAAAACAGCGGCCTGGCCGGGTTTGCCAACCGCCTGGAAATATTGCGATCCCACGATTTGAAATCCGATCACAAAGAACATGCTGAAAAAAACGGTCATAGCTTCTGAAGTCATCCTGGTCAGAATAACATCCCCGCTGGAGAACATTCCTGCTATCACTTCCGGGAACAGCATTATAACCAGGAAGCCGGCCAGGGAAACCGAACTGCCGGCAATAACAGCCTTTTTAAATGCCGCCTTGACCCGGTCCAGCTTCCGTGCGCCATAATTATACCCGATAATAGGTTGAGCTCCCTGGCTGATGCCCAGGATCGGCATAAAAACAAGGGGGGCGATACTCATCATAATCCCTACCGCCGATAGAGCCAGGTCTCCGCTGTAGGCCATTATAGTCTTATTCAAAATGAGCATCTGCATGCAGCTGGCCAGCTGCATGGCGAATGGGGCAAAGCCGATCGCAGTGATGCTCATCAGGATCGGGAGCTGCGGCCTGAAATTTTGCAGCCGGAACTTGAGGAGACTCTTGCCGGTCCAGTAATAACTGCATATCCACAGGGTGGAGAGCAGTTGTCCTAACACGGTAGCCAGGGCTGAACCCTTTATACCCATGCCCATGTGAAATATAAAAATGTAATTGAGAATTCCATTGATAATGGCTCCGAGTATCTGGGTGGACATGGCTCGCAGTGGGTTGCCTTCAGCCCGGATAAAATTGTTCATCCCCATACTGAGGCTGCCGGCCACAGAACCCAGCATAATAATGTGCACGAAATCCCGAGCATAGGGAAGTACATCGCTGCTGGCTCCGCATAACTGCAGTATTTCCTCCGAAAAGCCAAAGTAGACGAGCGAGAACAGCAAAGGCAGCAGCACCAGCATAGTAACGGCATTGCCCATTATAATCTCGGCAGATTCCTTTCGTCCTTCACCCAGCCGGATTGATATAAGGGCGGTCGCGCCCACGCCTATCAGGAGCGACAGGGCCAGGAGGACGACCATAAGGGGAAAGGCTACGGTAGTAGCAGCGATGGCGAGGCTGCCGACCCCGCGCCCGACGAAAATCCGGTCGACTACGCTGTAAAGTGCAATGCATAGCATCCCGACTATAGCCGGCCATGAGAATTGCCACAGCAGCTTGTTTATACTTTGTTTGGCTAAAGCTTCATGTGCTTTCATGATGCCTGCTCCTAAAGATTTTTCATTAAAGCAACGGAATAACGCATGCTTTCGAGAAACCTTTGCAGATCCTGCTCTTCGATGCAGCTGAACAATACTTCTAGTTCCCTGGTATGCATATCAACAATATTTTTCATTTCGTTTTGTCCCTCTTCACTTAAAGATATTTGGGATTTGCGCCGGTCAAAGGGATCATAGCGCCTGATCACCAGTTCATGCGCTTCTAACTGGTCGATGAGGGCAGTTACGCTGCCTTTCTCAATATCGAGCAAACGTCCGATTTCGCTTGAAGTGAGGGATTGGCGATGAGTGAGCTGTCCCAGGATTTTAAAGTGGTTTTTCTTAAGACCGGGCAAAGCGCTATCATGGCGGCGGAACGCCGTTATGCACCGTTCGTGAAAAAGCCCTATAAAACTGAACAGCAGCTCGTGCAGTTCTAATGCGTCCTGTTGCTTCATCAAATGGCTCCCTTATAGTTAGAATACAGACAGTTAGAATACTAACTATAATATGACAGCAACACTCTTAAGTCAACACTATAGCCGGGTTTAAAACCAACAGCAGACGACGGTACAAGCTTTACATTCTGGCTGCTTCACAGAACTGCGGTCCTGAAAGTGTGTTATGCCCGCTCAACAGTACCCGTCCGGCAAATAAAGTGTAGAGCATTGGTGCCAGAGCATCAAATCGGCCGTTTGTCGCTCTGTGTCGGATTGTGCCTAAAATGGCCTTGCCGGTATGACTTGCCTATGCTATTTTGAGTAGAAGAGGTGATAAGGCTTGAAGGTAAAGGACGTAATGAAACCGAATCCCGTGTTGTTTTATCCCGGCATGACCATCAAGGAAGCAACCCGGATATTTTTAGAGAAATCCATCGACGGAGCGCCAGTAGTGAACGAGCACAACCAGCTTATGGGCTTGTTTACCAAGAGTCATATATATCGTGCTCTTTGCGAGGGCAGAGACATCAATTCACCTATCGAAGAGGTTATGACCCTGGAGATATTGTCCGGCCATCCCGATGAAGAGATCGAAGTCAAGCTAACCCCTACAGTAGGCCGATTTCCGGTAATCGACGATAACGAAGAAGTAGTGGGAATGATTACCCGCACCGACCTGGCCCGGACCTTTTTTGACCGGCTGCAGATTGTATCGGTGGAGCTGGAAGCGATTCTTAACTCAACTCACAACCTAATTGTTTCAGTGGACGAGAAGGCTGAAGTGCATGTATTTAACCAGGCTGCCCAGCGCGGCCTGGGATTCACTGCCGAAGAAGTGCGCGGCAAGCACATAAATGATTTTTTCCCGACCAGCCGTTTGCCCGAAGTTATGCAAACCGGCGAGGCTGAGCTGCTGGAGAAGATCGACTTGCACGGCAAATTCTATATATCGAATCGCACCCCCATATTTAATGAAGGCAAGATAGTTGGCGCAGTCGCAGTTTTGCAGGATATCGACGAATTTGAAAAGCTTTCCCAGGAGCTCCGGACGGTTAAGGAGCTGAATCGGGAGCTGGATGCCATTATCGAATCATCCTTTGATGGGCTGTACATTACCGACGGACAGGGGATGACTCTCAGGCTTAACAAGGCCTTTGAGATGATATCCGGTGTAGTCGGCAGCGAATTCCTGGGCAAGTATACTGACAAAATTGAGAGTGAAGGCATCGTATCCGAGTCCGTTAGCTCACTGGTGTTAAAAAAGAGGGAACCGGTTACAATTATTCAGCAAACCAAGGCTGGCCGTACTTCGCTGGCTACAGGAACCCCCATATTTGACCAAAAAGGCAATATTTTCAGAGTAGTCTGCAATATCCGCGATATTACCGAATTGAATAATCTTAAACAGCGGCTGGAGCAGATGCAGGGTTTGAGCCAGCATTACGAGCATCAGCTGCGCACCATGCGCATGCAATATACCAATACCGACATGGTAATCAATTCTCCGAAAATGAAAGAGCTTCTGGATACTGCCACTCGCCTGGCCCGGGTTGACTCAACGGTGTTGATCACCGGGGAGTCAGGGACAGGCAAAGAATTAATCGCTGAAGTTATTCATAACAACAGCGGACGCAGCAGCGGCCCGTTTCTGAAAGTGAATTGTGGGGCCATTCCCGACAACCTGCTGGAATCAGAGCTCTTCGGCTATGAATCCGGCGCTTTCACCGGAGCCAAAAAGGGCGGCAAGCCAGGATATTTTGAGGTATCTGATGGGGGCACCATTTTCCTGGATGAAATCGGTGATCTGCCCTACAATCTTCAGGTTAAGCTGCTGCGGTTTCTGCAGGGCAAGGAAATCACCCGTATCGGAGGCACGGAATCCTTTCAGGTCGATGTCAGAGTATTGGCCGCTACCAACCGCAATATTTTGCAAATGGTGCACGAGCGAAAATTCCGGGCGGATTTATACTACCGGCTGAATGTGGTTCCGCTTCACGTTCCGCCCCTGCGCGAGCGGAAAGAGGACATACCCGGCCTGGTTTCTCATTTCGTGCATATGTTTAACAAGAAGTACCATATTTCTAAAAGGATTAATCCTGAAGTGCTGCGTGTTTTTATGCAGTATGACTGGCCAGGCAATGTCAGGGAATTGGAAAACCTGATTGAGCGCATGGTAGTAGTAGTATCAGGAGATATTATTGAAGTTTCAGATCTGCCCAGCTTTGGGGCTATAACTGAAACCAAGGGCTCATCTTCGGCGGCGATACTGGTTACCGGCATGGTTCCGCTGCAGGAAGCTGTTGAAAGCGTAGAAAAGCAACTGATAGAGAGAGTATATGCGCAATACAGAACAACGCGGGAAATGGCGGCAGAATTGAAGGTCAACGCCTCAACAATAGTCAGGAAAGCGGCGAAATACGGCATATCCTGAACCTGGCCAGACAAAGGCGCTGTTGCGTAAAAGCAACAAAGGAAAATGAGCGGGGGTAACCCTCTGCGTATGTCGAAAAAACAAGAAGGGAATTGCCACAGGCCTTAAGCAAGCAAGCAGCGCCATATCCACAAAGATATAAATTTAACCTGACATGCTGTCGACTAATACAGACCAAAAACTGTTGCAAAGAAGCAACAAGAACAAGGAATCGACATAATATATCGCCAAGCACTGTTGCTGCGGCGCAACGGATATGGCAGCTATATCATCTAATTAACAAATAATCCCATTGCGTTTGTCCGCATTTGCCTTCGTAAAAATAAAAACAAGCGCCTCGATAAGCACTCATGAAACCTGTTATATCTGTTTTTGCATCTCATTCACAGCAATCGGTTTTTGAAAACAATCATGTTTTTTTATCAAGTTGGCACGGAATGTGCACATATAAAGTGGCAAGAGATAATACGCATTCTGTGTTATTGCAAGCAGTGGTAAATGAGTGGATGCTGCCAGAGGCACAGACAAGAGGGGTGATAGGACTTGATAGACCTCAGGTGTAAAAAATGCCAGAAACTTTTACTCAAATATGACAACTTCGTAAAGCTCGAAGTCAAATGCCCTCGTTGTGGTCACACTAATGTTCTGCACTACATTATCAATTATCGCCAGTCTGAAACAGAAAAACCGGTAGCAGCGAGCACATGATAAACGAATAGACAAAAACCACTCACATGATATGTGAGCGTTCTGTGTTGAGAGCCTTGAGCCCCATCAGAGTCGGATTTCTGATGGGGCATTTTATTTAATAAAGGGGGGGTAAAAGCATTTTTTTGGGGAGAGAGGGAAATCCAGGTTTATAAACGCCGATTAACGGTAGCAAAAATGATTTAGAAACTAGGAGGTTCAATTATGTCGGATTTTGTACAGAAACTAGATATGAAGAGGGCTGATTACCCTAAAACAGTTGCGATCACTGGCTATGGTGAAAGGGTATGCACTTTCGAAGGCATGGGCCGTAAGATGGATAATCCCTATGCCAAGCTTAGAGACGTCGTATGTGTGGCTGCGGCCAGAACTCCGTACGGTGTTTTCAACGGAAAATTGAAAGAATATGATGCGCCACAGCTTGGCGCCCTGGCTATTAAAGAAGTAATGCGCAGAGTTGAAGGCAAAGTCAAAGGCGAAGATGTTGACTACGTATACATGGGCGAAGTTGTTCCGGCCGGTGCAGGCCAGGTTCCCAGCCGTCAGGCGACCCTTCTGGCTGGTCTGCCGGAATCAGTTCCGTCAATTACCATTAACAAGGTATGCTCGTCCGGTATAAAGACGATCGACCTGGGTATGCAGCTTATAAAGGTTGGCCGGGCCGAAATAGTTATCGCCGGTGGTATGGAAAGCATGTCCAACTGCCCGTGGGCACTGCCGGATCATCGCTTTGGAGAGCGGATGGGGATGCCCAAAGGCAATCTGGTTGACCTGATGGTTTATGACGGGCTGTGGGATGCGTTCTACAACCGCCATATGGCTATTCATGGCTCCGAAGTATCAGATGAATATGGCATCACCAGGGAATTGATGGACTGGTGGGCTTACCTGTCTCAAAGCCGGGCCGTGGAAGCCATGAAAAACGGCAATCTGAAAGACGAAATATTCCCTGTTTCCATTAAGAGGGGCAAGGATGTCATGACTGAAGATGAAGGCCCGCGCCCTGGAACCACCATTGAAGCACTGGCCAAGCTGCCCCCGGTATTTAACCACAAGAGTCCGGTCACCGGAGGACCTGGCAGTGTAACCGCCGGCAACGCCCCGGGCGTTAACGACGGCGGCAGCGCGGTTATGCTCATGAGCCGTGAAAAGGCCGATTCCCTGGGCCTGAAACCCCTTTTCACCCTGCTGGATTATGGCGAAGTTTCACAGCCCACCAAAGATATCGCGACTGTGCCAGGCCTCTCCATTAAAAAGCTGCTCGATCAAAACGGTCTTACTGCAGCCGACCTCAAGCTGGTCGAAGCCAATGAAGCCTTTGCCGCAGTGGTGCTCGTTAGCTGTATGAAGGTCCTCGGCATGAGCAAGGATGATATGGAACAGAAGGTAAATGTAAACGGTTCTGCCATAGCTTATGGCCATCCGATTGGTTCCAGCGGAGCCCGCATACTGATGACCCTGGGCTATGAACTGGCTCGCCGCGGCGGCGGATATGGCGCAGCCGGAATTTGTTCCGGACATGCCCAGGGCGATGCCATGCTTATTAAAGTAGATTAATAAAAGAAAAAACTGAACGATTAACGATAAAACCATAAATTAGGAGGCGAATATTAATGGTTATAGAAAAAGTAATGGTAATTGGCGCCGGGCAAATGGGCGGAGGCATCGCTCAAGTGTCAGCACAGGCGGGTTATGACGTAGTTCTTTATGATATCAACATGGACCTGGTAACCAAGGGTCTGGCTCTCATCGACAAGAACCTGGCCAGAGACGTATCCAAGGGCAAGAGATCTGAAGATGAAAAAGCTGCCATCCTTGGCCGCATTAGAGGCTCAGTAACCCTGGACGACGCCAAAGACCGCGATCTGGTAGTAGAAGCCATCGTGGAAAACTTCGACATCAAGAAAAAAGTGTTCGAACAGCTCGATGCGATTGCTCCAGCTCATTGCATCCTGGCCACCAATACCTCCTCACTGCCGATTACCCAAATTGCGGCCGTTACGAAACGCCCGCAGCAGGTGATAGGAATGCATTTCATGAATCCGGTTCCAGTAATGAAGCTGGTGGAAATTATTCGGGGCCTGGCCACCACCGACCAGGTTTATGACGATATTGAAAAGGCCTCCATCAAAATGGGTAAAGTTCCAGTATGGTGCAACGATGTGCCCGGCTTTGTATCCAACCGCGTGCTGCAGGTCATGATCAACGAAGCCCTGCATGAACTGTATGAAGGCGTTGCTCCGGCCGAAAACATCGACAATATCATGAAACTCGGCATGAATCATCCCATGGGTCCGCTAGAACTGGCTGACTTGATTGGTCTGGACACCATTCTGTCCATTCTCAATGTTATGTACACTGGCTACGGCGATCCCAAGTACCGCCCCTCCCCGCTGCTGAAACAGTATGTTCAGGCTGGCTGGCTCGGCCGCAAAGTGGGCAAAGGCATTTACGACTATTCAAAAAAATAGCCCGAATGCTGGAGCTTGACTGATAAGGAGGCGGGTCTGTTGTACAACAACATTTTATATGAAAAAAAGGATAATTTAGTAATTCTCACCATAAATCGGCCGAAGGCTTTGAATGCTCTGAATAAGGATACCCTGCTGGACATTAAGGCCGCAGTGGAAGCATTCAGAGACGATGATGCCTCGGATGTAATGGTAATAACCGGAGCCGGCGACAAATCATTTGTCGCCGGGGCCGATATCACCTTCATGGTGGATATGGGAGCCATGGATGCCCGCGCATTCGGCCAGCTGGGCGGTGAAGTGACAACTCTGATTGAGCAGATGTCCAAGCCGATTATTGCAGCTATTAATGGCTTCTGCCTGGGCGGCGGATGTGAGCTGGCCATGGCCTGTGATTTCCGATTGAGCTCTGATACCGGTAAATTCGGACAACCCGAAGTAGGCCTGGGAGTTACTCCCGGCTTCGGCGGAACCCAGCGTCTGCCCCGCATAGTGGGAACCGGCATGGCCAAGCAGCTGCTGTTTTCCGGCGACGTGATCGATGCAGCCGAAGCATTAAGAATTGGCCTGGTAAACGCTGTTTATCCGGCCGACCAGCTCATGCCTGCAGCGATGAAAATCGCCGGCAAGATAGCTTCCCGCGGGCAGCTGTCGGTACGGTTCTGCAAGGACGCCGTGAATTGTGGAATGCAAGTCGATATGGACCGTGCTATGGCATTTGAAGCCGACATTTTCGGGCTGTGTTTTGCGACATCTGACCAAAAGGAAGGGATGCTGGCTTTCGTCGAAAAGAGAAAGGCCAACTTCCTGACAAAATAAGCATATACATTCTAAATGCAGCAATGAACAAAGTAAAAAAATGAAAACAGGAGATGAGATTATGGAATTTGGATTTAGCGATGAGTCTTTAATGATGCAAGATATGTTCCGCAAGTTCGCCAAAAACGAAGTGGAACCCAATGCTGCCCATGCTGACGATGCCCATGAGTTTCCGATGGAAAATTTCAAGAAGATGGCAGGCCTGGGTCTGACCGGTCTTCCCATCCCGGAAGAATGGGGCGGAGCCGGGGCTACCTATTTAGATTTTGCCATATTTATAGAAGAATTGGCCAAGAGATGCGCTTCCACCGCCGTGGTTATGAGTGTTCACACCGGACTGGGCTGCATGAGCACCTGGCTGTATGGCAATCAGAAAACCAAGGAAAAATACCTGCGGGCTCTGGCAACCGGGGAAATCATCGGCGCTTACGCGTTGACCGAACCCAATGCCGGCTCTGACGCCGGATCACTGAAATGCAAAGCCGAAGACAAAGGCGACCATTATATTGTCAACGGCAGCAAAATATTCATCACTAACGGCCCCATGGCTACTACCTATTGCACCTTTGTCAAGAGCGACCCCACCCAGGGCAACGGCAAAGGCATCACCTGCATGGTGATTGAAAAAGACACCCCGGGCTTCACTTTCAGCAAGCCGGTTCAAAAAATGGGCATGAACGGTTCATCCACGGTTGAACTGTATTTTGAAGATGTGAAAGTTCCTAAAGTGAATATCCTCGGTGAAGAGCACAATGGCTTCCAGGTAGCCATGGGACTGCTGGCCGGCGGCCGCGTCACCATCGCCGCCCAGGGCCTGGGCATAGGCGAAGGCGCTCTCGAATTCACCACCCAGTATATCAAGGACCGGCAGCAGTTTGGCAAGCCGCTGGCTGCCAACCAGGGCGTACAGTTCATGGTGGCTGACATGGCCACAGCTCTGGACGCAGCCCAGTTGCTGGTTTACCGGGCCGCCTGGCTGAAAGACAATAAGCTGCCTCATAACAAGGAAGCATCCATGGCCAAGAAATTTGCCACAGACACCAGCATGGAAGTCTGCACTAACTGCGTTCAGCTGATGGGTGGCTATGGCTATTGCAAAGAGTTCCCGGTGGAAAGAATGATGAGAGACGTTAAAATTACCCAGATTTATGAAGGTTCCAACCAGATTCAGAGAATGATTATCGGCCGTGAAGCCATCGGCAAGTTCTAGTCACTGTTTCCGGGGCCCTTTTGGGGCCCCGGTTGAAAAGCTGTTCATCACCTTAATCCAAAGGGGTGATTAATAGAAGTAGGCAAGGACGGACCTAGAAAGCACTACTGTCCAACGGCAACCATTCGGAATTAGGAGGGATATAATGGCGAAAATGCAAAGAGCAACACTCACAGAAGCCGCTGGTCTCATCAAAGACGGAGACTTTTTAACGTTCAGCGGTTTCACCATCTGGCGGCGCCCCATGGCACTGGTTTATGAACTGGTGAGGCAGGGGAAAAAGGATCTCCATTTATTTGAAGTCAACGGGGGAACTCACACTGAAGTCCTGGCCGGCGCAGGTTGCGTGAAAATTTGGGAATCCTGCTGGGTTGGCCACGAGCTCTATGGAAAACTGGGTGAATCTATCGCCCGGGAACACTGCAATCCCGACAGCCACATGATTATTGAGGACTACAGCCATGCACAGTGCGTGGCAAGGCTGCTGGCTGGCGCCTTCGGTCTGCCCCATTTACCCAGTGCTCTATCAATGGGAACTGACATCCTTAATCCAGAATATGACATGCTGGGGAAGGCTGGTTTGAGGGATGGCTCCGATCCGAAGATCCCGAAAAGCAAGTATGTAATGCATCATGATCCCTTCTATGACATGGGCGAAGTAACCCTGATGCCCGCTGTAAATCCAGACTGGGCCATAATTTATGCATCAATGGCCAGCGACGGCGGGATAATCAGGATGAATGCTCAGACCTATACCGATTATGAAGCGATTCGCGCTGCCGACAAGGTTATAGTAATCGCTGAAGAAATCGTTCCTGATGAATATATGCGCAGGGATCCGGTCCGCAATATGGCCCCGGGCTATATGGTTGACTACCTGGTTGAGTGTCCCTGGGCTGCTCATCCCACCGGTTCACAGGGCTTCTATGACGTAGATGCCGATTTTATAAGAGCCTTCTATGCAGCCAGCAAGTCCAAGGAAGGTTACGACAAGTGGGCACAGGAATGGATCTTTGGTGTAGCTGATCATGCAGAATATATGGAAAAGATTGGCCTGCACAATCTTGAAAAACTGAGAGCTAACAGTGTCCTCGGATGGTCAACTAGAATGAAGAGGGGGTCGAGATAATGAGCAATCATTCCGAATACGCAAAACCGGGTGAGTACAAAGGAGCTGATATGCTGGCTGTCGCGGCTGCCAGAGAAGTAGTTGACGGTGACATCGTCTTTGCCGGTACCGGATTGCCCATGCTGGCTATCATGCTGGCCCAACAGGAAATGGCCCCCAATTCTGTATGCATATATGAAGCAGGCAGTATTGACGGCAAGCCCAGTGATTTGCCCACTTCTGTGGGTGATGCTCGCTGCGCTTACAGAGCGTCCCTGGCCGCAGGCCTGACCGAAGCCATGTTTTACAACCTGCATCGCGGCTATGTGGACCTGGGTTTCCTGGGTGGCGCTGAAATAGATGAATACGGCAACATCAATACCACCGTTGTAGGCGACTACGCCAATCCGAAAAAACGTTTTACCGGCAGCGGCGGGAACCCCGACATTCTTTCCCTGGCCCGCCGGACGGTTCTCATTATGGTTCAGGAAAAACGCCGGTTTAAAAAGCATGTTGACTATATCACCTCTCCTGGCTGGAGAGTAAAAAAATGGCCGAGCGGAGAATTTGCATCCAAGCAAGAAGTCTATGGAAAATACTTCAGAGGCGGACCCAGTGCAGTTATTACTAATATGGGAGTTTTCCGTTTTGATGATGATGGTCGCATGTACCTGGATACCTATCATCCCGGTTTCACTCCCGAGAAGGTTAAAGAGAATTGTGAATTCGATCTTAATATTTCGAGGGTTAGCGGTGAAACCGTTCCGCCGACTTATGGCGAACTGGATCTATTATATAAAGTTGTGGACCCTGAAGGTATCTTCTTACCATAGTCCAGCCTACGCGCCCCTTTTAATTCTGTACTAGTTTGTTTCTTCTATGCAGGGCTTCTTCTCCAGAGAATGAAGCCCAATTTTTTTTACATGGCAAAGTTATAACCGTCACCCGGCAGTAATAGGGAACCATTTCACAACGAATCCCATGAACAGCGTTTCATGCTATGCTTACACTAGAGCTACAGGCGAAGGTGAGGCTGATTGAGTGGCAACTCCGGTCAGAATAATTATAATTGATGACAACGCTGATGATGCTCTTTTTATAGTCTATGAACTGCGCCGGGGCGGCTTTGAACCCGCCTTTGTCAGGGTGGACACCCCTGAAGCCCTGAGTGAAGCACTTGAAGCCGGCACCTGGGATTTCGTCATTTCCGATCATTCCATGCCATTATTCAGCGCACCCGAAGCCCTGGCCATGGTTCGAGAAAGTGAGCCCCGGCTGCCGGTAATAATCGTCTCGGGCGAGATCGACGTCGATCTGGCGGTTGCCCTGATGAGACACGGTGCCCGTGATTATGTGCAAAAAAATGACCTGGCCAGGCTCCCCCTGGTTCTGGAACGGGAAATCCGGGAGGCCCTGGCTGAGAAGGAACACGCCGTCCTGGAGAGGGTCTTGAAGGAAACCCGGGCCAACTACCAGATATTATTGGAAAATATTCGGGATGTGGTTTTCAGCCTTGATCTCCATGGCGTCATTACCTATATCAGTCCCGTTATTGAGGAATTATCGGGCTTCAAGGCTGAAGACGTTATCGGCAAATATTTTGCTTCATATGTCTATGCCCCGGACCTGCCCGGCTTGAACCGAAGCCTTTTGGATTCGGTTCACGGAATTGAATCATCCGCCGAATTCAGGGTTCAGGACAAGAATGGCCGGATCCGTTATGTCAGGACCCTTAGCCGGCTTTTGAATCAGGACGGGGAAATAAATGGCTTAACCGGAGTTATGGTCGATATTACCGAATACAAGGAAGTCGAACAGTATTTGAAAGAAAGCGAGGAGCGCAGCCGCCTGATTTTTGATCACGCTCCTCTTGGGTTGCTGCTGTTGGACGAGAATCTGTCCATTCAGGACGCCAATGCGACCATGTGCGAGATGCTCGCTTTCTCCAGGGATGAGTTGACCGGGGCAATGCTGTCGGAGCTGATTATTGATGAAGATATGCCGCCGGTCAGGGAGATGTTCCTTACTGCTTCCTCGCAGGAAAGCTGCCTGGCCGGAATATCATTGCTGTCAAAAAGCGGTCAGCACGTATATGCAACCTTTTGCATGGTAAAATTACCTGAAAATGCCTGGCTGGGTTACATAAACGACATTTCCGAATACCGCATGGTCGAAGAGAACCTGGAGCGCAGCGAGGAGGAATTCCGTAAGATTTTTAATTCGGCTCCGGTGGGAATTGCCATGGTTAATCTGAATAACCGCTTCATTCGAGTCAATCCTGCTTTTTGCGATTTTACAGGTTATCCTGAAAGCGATTTGCTAGGCAAGACCATTCTGGATGTAACCTTTCCTGATGATCGTTTGGTCGTTGTAGACGATATGCGGGCGATGCTTGAAGGCCGGCTGGATATCGCCGTGGTTGAAAAGCGCTATCTGCGCCAGGATGGTTCGGTTGTATGGGGCTATGGGAACATTCGCATCAGCCGCGACCGTGAAGGCAGGCCTCTTTATTTCGTAGGCATTGTCCTGGATATAACGGCAACGCGCAAGGCGATATACGCCCTGGTGGAAAGCGAGGAACGCTATCGCAGGCTGAATGAAAGCCTCGAACGGAGGGTGAAAGAGCGAACCGCCGAACTGGAATCGTTTGTATATTCGGTGTCCCATGATCTCCGGGCGCCGTTGCGGGGGATAATGGGTTTCAGCCACATACTCATGGAAGACTATGGCGAGAAGCTTGACCAGGAGGGCCGGGAGACCATAGCGAGGATTATAGAGGCCGGCCATCGAATGAACGAGCTGATGGACGGATTGCTGCAGCTTTCCCGGGTATCAGCGATGGAGATGGATTTGCAGCCGGTCCAGTTAAGCCAGCTCAGCCGTAATTTGGCCCAGCATTTGCAAGCGGCCGAACCGCACCGGCAGGTGGAGTTCATCATTAAGGATGAAATGACGATATTAGCTGACCGGCGCCTGGTTCAGGTGGTTCTGGACAATGTGATTGGCAACGCATGGAAATACACTTCCCACAAGAAGCTGGCAAGGATCGAAGTGGGCTGTCTAAATCAGGATGGTGAAAACAATTTCTATGTAAGAGACAACGGCGCCGGATTCGATATGCAGAAGGCCGGCAAGCTTTTCGACGTTTTCGCCCGTCTCCACTCAGAAAGCGAGTTTGCAGGTTCCGGTGTAGGCCTGGCCATTGTCAGGCGCATAATAGAACGGCATGGCGGCCGCATCTGGGCAGAAGCCGAAGTATCAAAAGGAGCCACCTTCTACATGAACTGGGGCCCGCAGATTCAGAACTAATGACGCATGGGTCCAATTCGGCCGCCATATAGGCGCTGAAAATGTTGAAGACCGATGAAAATGTTGAAGACCGATGAGAATGTTGAAGACCGATGAGAATAGATGAAGGTCGAGGCATGAGTAAAGACCGCGAATGAGGCGTACTTAAGCGTACGTTGATTGAACGGGCTTTGCTCATAACGAAGAGATTCGCTAATGTCATCGGTCTTAGTTGAAGCTTTGCCAGATGGCAAAAGCAAATTCCATAGCAATCAAGACAATTATCGTCCATTCCAGGAAGTTGGAATGCTGTACATTGACTTCGTTGGATAGCATCGAATAAATCTGGCCGATCACGTCCAGCTTGCGCTGAACGGTTTCTTTCCAGGATTTAACCCTGAGCACCCGGAGAGTGATTTCATAAACCCTCGCGTAGTACGTGTCTTCGGTAATCCTGATCAGATTGTCGATCCTCTCGAAAACCTCGCTTACATCAGCTATCAGCTCCATCAAACCGGTCATTATCTGGTGGTACTTCTTAATTCGAGAAAATTGCCTTAACTGGTCGGCATCTTCGATGTCGTCATACATGCGGTCCATCTGCCACCCAAGGCGGCTGTCATAGCTGCGCAGCTCCAGCAGCTGCACATTGGCGAATTCGATAAGATCGACCAGATCGCCGGGATACTCTGGATCGCAGAGCAGGGCTGAATCCCAGGAAATATAAGCCAGGTCTTCAGTACTGTATGCCAGGCGGTTGCGGTCCAGCTCCTCTCGAATCTGCTGGCTGAAGGCGGTTGCCTCGCCCAGAAGAACCACGGCCGGGTCAGGCATATTTACCATATTCGCGAAGTGATAAATACTGTAATCTTCGTAGAATTCGGGATCGACAGCCAGGCCAGGCATTTCTGGAGCCAGCACCCGTAAGACCGAGTTCAGGCAATCCAGGAATTCCTGCTCCAGAATGTCCTGACCGGCAAAGGTTACAGCCAGGTGTTCGATGTCGCGACTTGCATATGGGGTTCGCTCATGATAAAGCCCGATGCTCAGTGCTCCGATGTCGAATATCTTAACTCGCGCATTGAAGGTCAAATCCTCGTCTTTGAGATGTATTTTGAAATTGCCCAGGTTGAATAACAAGGGAGGAGACTCCATTTTTATAGATTTTGGTTTTACCCTGGCAAAGCGGGCCCGCGAAATATTGTGGCTGGCAGCCAGCTTTTGCTCCAGTTCTGCCAGGTTAATTTCCTGCCCGGTGGCGTACACTCTTAAAAACAAAAGATTCAGCATGCGGTCATCCTCCCCTGAATACTTCAAGCCGGACAGATTGGGTGCCTGCTGCCGGTGATTTTATTATATACGATTAACGGCAGTGTAAAATTTAAGTGGGTAAAGTAAAAGGTCAAAAAATACGAAAAGAGACCTCAAAAAGGGTGATTAGATCACCCCACTCCCGCCCAAGGAGATTGAAGTCTCATGAACATTATAAACGATTTGGCGCCGGTGTTGTTAGAGATTGTTGAAGGCGTGAACAGAATTATTGATGAGGCCCGTAGCTTCGAAGATCTGGAAGCAAGTGTCCGAGAATTAATACAGACCGGTACATTGAAGACGATGTCGGCATGCCTGACAGAACTGGACAAGCGGTTGTATGAGGGACGGGATAAAGCCCGCTACGAACTGTTGGATATGCGGAAAAGGACCCTTGTCACCTGTGGCGGAGAGTTAGTGTTAAAGCGCCGGTATTACCGAGATTTGAACCAGAACAAAAACGTATTCATCCTTGACGACACGCTTGGTTTAGAAGCCCGGAAACGCATTAGCCCAGGCCTACAAAGGAAAATGCTTAGTTTAGGGGTAGACATGCCATTTAGGCAAGCCGCAGCGGTAGTGGAAACCATCGCGCCAGGAATCAGCCCCATGCGGATTTGGCAGGAGGTTCAGCAAGCCGGGGCGAGAGCTGCGCAGGAAGCGGCATTAATCAGGCAGGAAGTCTATGAAGATGGTGTTTTCATAAAAGGGCAAAGACAGGTAGAACGTCTGAACATAGAAGCAGACGGGGTTCTGGTCAAAGTGCAGAAAAGCCGCCAGAAACAGGTAGAGATAAAGCTCTTCGTAGGTTATGAAGGCAAGGCTGAAGGCCGTTTAACCGGCCGCCGCAGCTTGGCTGGCATAGGTTCGGGTCATGTCATGTGGGAAGAAGCATCTGCCAAGTTTTGCGAGAACTGGGATCTCCAACATGGTAGTGAAGTACACATCGGCGGCGATGGTGCCGCCTGGATCAAGGAAGGTTTAGAACTGTATCCAGGCTCCCAGTACCACCTGGATCCCTTTCACTTGAAGAAGCGTCTGACAGAATCATTACGATTCAGTGAGTCATCATACAAAGAAATCAACCGTTGTATATCCGATTTAGACCGGGGTGGCCTTGAGCCCGCATTGAAAACGGCGCTGCAAAATGCTAAAAGCCAGGATCAAAAGAAGCGGCTCAACGAACTGAAGACATATCTGGAAAACAATTGGAATGGTTTGAGTCGCCTGCCGTTGGAACAGCGATTAGGGGTAATAGAAGGCCAGGTCAGACATACAATCGCCCGGCGCATGAAGCGCATAGGTGGTCGTTGGACAATCCGGGGAGCCGACCACATGGCCAGGCTGCTGGCAGCCCGAGCCAATGATGAACTGCACGCTTATGCCGAGCCAGGAAAAAACATCAATCGTGGCGAAGTATCCCGTGCCCGGCAGATATCGTCGGGAAGCAAGAAAAAGCATAATGTTCAGGACACCTGGCTGGATGTAAACCTGCCGGTACTAAATGGGCCACATTCTGGCCGGGATTGGGTTAAGCGGATATTGAAGAAACTGGTCAGTTCACCAGCTGTTATGATGTAAACAACTTAAGAAATCAGACAAGCACAATATTTATGGAATATACGTTGCTATGGCACTTGGAGAGTGACTGCCGACGAATACTAGAAGACTCTTCGAAGGCGAACCCTGTCCTGCCGGTGGAACGCAGGAAGCGTGGAACGCGAACCTGGCCACGGATGGCCAGTTGGAGCGGGACCGGCTGACTGGGGAGACGAGAAGCATAGTCTTCTTTTGAGGAGGCCTGGAACGAGCCAAGTCCCATAGCAACGGCATCCAAAACATTTTGCATGTATTATCATCAAACATAAATTTAATAAATTTAGCGGGAGTTACCCACGAAGAGTTGACACGGCCACGATTAACGGGCATGATTGACTTTACTGTCGCGTCAAGGGATAATTATACCAAGCGCAGCTCGATTTAAGCATATCGTAATGCTGCCCCTTCCCATTTTTACCTGAATATCACTGGTAAACACCACAAGGAGGTCATGGACTGTGAGCAAGAAAACCCTGGTTATCATTGGTGTCATTGCCGTGGTGCTTATTTCCGTCATCGGCATTATTGCCGTTAAAAAGCTTCAGGATACGGCCTTGCGCCCGCTATGAAGATTGGCTTTTAACCCCGTATTATAATAAAATGGAATGACAGGCTGCAATCGTTGTTAGGAAAATTTAATATTGTTTCTCCGAGCCTTTAACGCTAAAGTTGAAGCCTTTTAAACCATGCGTTCCAGGCCGACAGGGTATAGCTGGAAACGGTTATGCCTACCGCATGAAAAGGAGATGATGCCGATGAGGTAGAGAGCTCCTTGTGACTGGCCGTCTGGCAGTCCGGGGGGTTTTTGTTACACATATGTTTGCATGGTATTAGAGATAGAAGATTGGGAGGTAATAAAATGAACAAAAAGATCCTGGCATTATTAATTGGTTTGACCCTTATGATGTCTTTATTTGCCGGTTGCGGAACCGGAACTACAACCACCACTACTACGACAACAACTACGCCCACCCCTGCGGATCCCGAACTTATTCTGGCTACAACAACCAGCACCCAGGATTCAGGCCTGCTGGATGTATTGATTCCTGCATTCGAGAAAAAGACTGGCTACAAAGTAAAGGTTATCGCGGTAGGTTCAGGCGAAGCCATGACCATGGGGCAGAAGGGCGATGCCGATGTTTTATTAGTGCATTCCCGTAAAGCTGAAGACCAGTTCATGACTGATGGATATGGAAGCGATCGTAAAGACGTAATGTATAATGACTTCATGATAATTGGCCCGGAAAGCGATCCCGCCAAGATTAAAGGCACCAAAGACGCGGTCGCTGCTTTTAAGGCTATTTCTGACACCAAATCCCCGTTTATTTCCCGGGGAGATAAATCTGGCACCAACACCAAGGAACTGAGCATTTGGGAAAAAGCAGCCATAACCCCGACTGGAGAATGGTACAAGGTTGCAGGCCTGGGCATGGGTGAAACCTTCCGCATGGCAGATGAAACCAAAGCCTATACTCTGATTGACCGCGCCACCTTCCTGGCCCAAAAAGACAAGTACAAGCTTATCATAGTGGTGGAAGGCGACAAGAACCTCTTTAATCCTTATGGCGTTATCCAGGTCAGCTCGGCCAAATTCCCGAACATTAACAAAGACGGCGCCAAGGCTTTCGCGGATTATATCACCAGCGAAGAAGGCCAGAAGCTGATCGGCGAATACGGCAAGGACAAATGGGGCCAGGCCCTGTTTATACCGAGTTATAAAGCCCAGTAATCAGGTTGCTAATGTAGCGAATGTGCTGATGCGGAATTTTAATCCGCATCAGCTTTTTACTGTTAAAATTAAGGGAACATAGATGCTTAACGGGCAGGCAGGGGGACGGTTTTTTGCCTGTTTCCCAGGACTGCCCGCTGCCAATCAGGGATGGTATAACGAATGGAAACAATAATTGAAGCTGTGGGTGCGGCCTGGCAGATGATAATATCGGGTGATCCACAGATTATAGAGATAACTGCCCTTTCATTGAAGGTATCTCTAACGGCGCTGCTGATTTCTGCTATAGTCGGAATACCGCTGGGCACTCTGCTGGGGCTGAAACGCTTTCCCGGCAAAAATCTGGTCATGAACCTGGCCTATACATTGATGGCACTGCCTCCGGTTCTGGCAGGACTTATAGTCTATTTGACCGTCAGCAACAGTGGACCTCTGGGAGCGCTGCAGGTCTTGTACACTCCAACGGCTATGACTACAGCCCAGGTATTACTGGGAACCCCGATTGTATGCGGTTTGACAGCCAGAGCGGTGATGAGCCAGCAGCAGGAAGTATATGATACCGCGTTGACCCTGGGAGCTTCAGAAGCCCAGGCCTTGCTGGCCATTGTACTGGAATCGCGGCTGGGGATTATATCAGCCCTGACCGCTGCTTTTGGGCGTTTAATCGCTGAAGTAGGCGCGGTTATGATGGTGGGCGGAAATATTCAAGGAGCCACCAGGGTTTTAACCACTTCCATCGTGTTGGAAACCAGGATAGGCAATGACTCCAAGGCCCTGGCTTTCGGCATGGTGCTGCTGCTTCTGGCCTTTATTATTATTATGTTGATGCTTTTGGTCGAGAAGAGGTCTTTTAAGGATGAACAGGGTATTCAGATTAACTGATATTGGCAAGGCATATGGCTCCAGGGAGGTTTTGAAGAACATCAGCCTGGAGATAGAACCGGAACATATATCGGCCATACTTGGCCCGAATGGTTCAGGAAAAACCACTTTACTTAAAATCATGGCTTTACTGACGCCGCCTGAGCAGGGCACTATCGAGATTATGGGGCAGAACGTGATGTGGAAGCATTCAAAAAAGCTGCTTCTGGATCTCCGGCGCCGCATGGCCATGGTGACCCAGCCAGTGTACATGTTTCAGGGCAGTGTTTTTGACAATGTGGCTTATGGTTTGAAGGTGCGCGGGATCAGCGGAGCCGAACAGCATCGGCATGTACAGAAGTCTCTGGCACTGATGAATATGCAGGATTTTACCGGTTATCCAGCCCGGCGCCTGTCGGCCGGGGAGAAACAGAAGGTGGCCATTGCCAGGGCGCTGGTATTGGAGCCAGAAGTGCTTTTCCTGGACGAGCCTACCGCTAATATAGACTCTGCCAGCGCCATTGACATTGAAAAAAACATTAAAATCATCCGCGACGAGTACAAGAGCAACATAATTATCGTAACCCATAACGTTTTTCAAGCCCGCCGGGTAGCGGACCGGATCCTGATGCTATGGGACGGTGAACTCATTGAAAGCAATGAAACCGCAGCCCTGTTCAAGGATCCGCAGGATCACCGCACCAGTGCCTTTATCTGCGGGGACCTGTATTTCTAGCAGGGGCGAACCTGGTGTTCGTCCGTTCCTATGCCTGCTGGGAGGTAGTTATTAGTGCAGAGCGCATCGAATAAATGGCAACTGATCAGCGGCGAAATCTCTGGTTCTCTGGGAGACCTTGGAGTCCTTCTGCCTTTTTTGATCGGCTTTGTATCCATTGCCGGTTTCGATTCCACCAGCATACTGTTCGGCTTCGGGCTAATGTACATATTAACCGGCATTATTTACCAGGCTCCAGTTCCGGTGCAGCCAATGAAGGTCGTGGGAGCGGCGGTGCTGGTGGGGCAGATTAATGCCAGCGAAGCTGCCGCATCGGGATTGATTATGGGGGCTGTCCTGCTGTTTCTAGCCCTGTCAGGACTTATTGAGCGGTTGGTTGGAGTAATCCCGAAGGAAGTGAACATGGGAATCGTAGTAGGACTGGGACTGAGTCTGGGGGTGCTGGGCATCAGGTATGCCAGCAGCGAAATCTGGCTGGGTCTGCTCGCCGTGTTTATGACGCTGCTGCTGTTTTCCAATAATAAGCTGCCCGCAGCTTTACTGGTTTTGCTGGGCGGTACTCTGCTCGGCTTGATGGCTCATCCTCCGGCTGAATGGCCTCTTCTGCATCCAGGTATATACCTCCCGGCACTTACCTGGCCAGATCCGGCTACATTTGAGCGGGGCTTTCTGATTGGATTCCTGCCCCAGTTTCCCCAATCCATAGCCAATGCGGTGATAGTGAGCGCCTCCCTGGCAATGCAGCTTTTTCCAGAACGCGCGGAGCGGATTACGGAGCGCAATTTGCTGATAACCATGGGGGCCGGCAACCTGTTGGTTCCGTTAATAGGAGGGTTTCCCTGGTGCCACGGCAGCGGGGGGATGGCTGCCCATTATCGTTTTGGGGGTCGCACCATGGCTACGCCCCTGATAATTGGGACGCTGCTGCTTATTACGGGAACATTGCTGGGGCCAGGGGCGGTAAGCATAATGGCCCTGATTCCCCAGGCAATACTGGGATGTTTACTGCTGTTCGGCGGGTTGGAACTGCTGCTGTCCGCCCGGACCGCTCTGGTGGCTTCGAAATCCAGCTTTTTCTGCATATCTGGAACTGCGATTATGTGCCTGGCATTCAATGTTGGCGCCGGATTTATTGCCGGCCTGGCACTGTCTTATCTGCTGAAAAAGACCAATCCATTCGGAGAAGAAAACCAACAATCAGGGGGAATTAATCAGGGGTACTAAATCAAGGGGACGTTTCTGGTGATTTAAATCTGCAGACTTAAATCACCAGAAACGTCCCCTTAATTTAGTACCCATTCAACCTGCTAATGATCTACTGCTACCATGACGCTGGATGCTTTTACCACTGCATACACTTCTTTGCCAGGCGCCAAACCCAGGGCTTCGGCGGAGGCTTTGGTGATTATTGAGACTACTTCAGTTCCGCCAGGCAGGGCAATAACCACTTCAGCATTAACCGCACCGGGAGTGATGCTCTTAACTATACCTTTTAACTGGTTTCTCGCGCTTAGTTTCATAGTGTACCCTCCTTTTCTAACCCGGGAAATTCAAATAGTTCCTTTTTTAATAATATCAAGCTGGCTGGAAACAAGCAAGGGCCGGCGGATGTGAACACAATCCCGCCGGCCCGTCTAAATCTGCTTTTAATGGCCCTGAACGTCCTTAATTCCATAGCCCTCTTCTTTGGCCAGCATATCCAGATACAGGGTTTCGATCGAAGTTATGAATAGATCGGCTGGTTGCAGGGTTTGCCGTTCGTCATAGGTTTTCAAATAGGATTTGCATTTTTCACATAGATAGGCTTTGTGTGCACTATCATTTTCCAGGTTGAGTATTCTGATTGTGCCAGGCTCATCATTGCTGCAGTAAACACAGAACAGATACCGAACTTCCCATTCCGTAAAACAACGCTCACAGAACATAAAACGGCGCCCGTCTTCATTGCGCAAACGGCTGATATGCCCCTCGCTGCCGCAGAAAGGACAGCATGCCGGGAAAGACCAGTCGCGCATATCCTGATTCACCCAGGCCGCGTAATGAGGAGCAGCATAAAGACGGAGAAATGGACGAAGGCTATGTTCAAAGGTGAAAAACAGCACTTCCGGATTTATGCCGAATAACCCGCCCAGCCCAGAAAAATATAGCTTGTTTTCATTCATAGTCTCTTCAATAATAGCCGGCCAGTCAAATTCAGTAATTTTAGTTTTAATCTGTAACAGGTCGGCAGCGATTTCCTGGCGATTTTCCGTGAGGAATTCAATCAATTGAGTGCAAAGAGTCCGATATGAATCGGCATCGATATCAACATCCAGAAGATTTAGCAAGGGTTCCTGAATGGTCTTATAATTGACAGTTAAATAGCTTTTACTGCTTATTACTTTTTGCAAGACAATTTGTTTTTGATTCTGCCAGCTTTCCAGTTGCTTGAAAAAAGCGACATAACCTTCGGGAAGCTGTACTGGGGTCTTGGTGTTCATACTCTGTTCTCCTTCATAGAAATATGGAAGTGCCTGCAGGTCAGCGCTTACATTTTCCATGTTATCAGTTTCGGGGGGATAATAGCAATTACAGAAATTTCTAAAAAGCGGGGAGATTAATCTCCCCGCAAAGTAATAAACATACAGGATTATTCAGATAGTCTATTCAGCCTTTTCCTTGTCGCCGTAGGTTTCTTGATACCATGTGGCATGATGGTGCTTGGCCCAGTCAACTTTAACCGTGCCCTTCAACATGCCATTGAGGGATTCGCCCGAACCGGGGTGGAAAGAACCCAGGTAGCCATGCATGCTCACCATAACAGTGCCGAATACCATGGCCAGGGAATGGACCGGATAAGCAATCTGCACGATAAGCGGGTGCCATATCTGTGAAGACCACATGATATAACCGCTTACAACCAGCAGGATGACCATGGTCGGTGTAACCATGGAATTGCCTTTTTCACCGCCATTGAACTTGGTCTGCGGAGGAACCTCTACGTGGAATCCAAAGAACTCCAGAGGGAAATTCAGGATAAATTTAATGTCGTTTAGGCCAAAGCGCAGGATGTCCTGAATCCAGAGCCAGATGCCCTTGGCGTCAAGTGCTACGAAGAAGATCAGAACCGCGGTTAAGCCAACTGCCGAAATGCGGTGAATCAGGTTAGCCATGTCATAGCCGCCAAAAATGGTAGCAAAGATGCTGCCGCCGTAGTGTATCGGCAGGAACATAGCCAAACCGGTAAACAGGCAGATTAAATAGGTTACTGTATGGCCCCAGTGGGAATAGCGTTCAACCCAGTTGAACCGCTCCACGCGAGGTACATCAGGTTCGTATTTCGTAAGCAGCTGCATTATTCATGACCTCCTTCCGAATCATGTTCGCCATGTTCATCGGCGTGCTTGTTGGCTAAAATACGACTGGTCACAAAGCTGACCGCCGAAGCGCCAAGGGTTAAGGGAACAAGCCAGCCCGCCCATGGAGCGTATTCCTTCCAGAAGGTCATCAGACCGGAGGCTGCCGGTAATACTGGCAGGCCGAATTTTTCAGGATTGTCGGTCAGAACATATAGCTTGTTCAGGCCGCCCAGTTCGCGCTCGCCGTATATAGTGGCATAGGTGAAGCCCTGCTTTTGAAGTTCCTTGACTCTGGCTTTGGCCTCTTTCAGCAGTTCACTGCGCTTGCCAAATTTCAAAGCACCTGAAGGGCAGGTTTTGGCGCAGGCTGGTATGCCAAAGGATTCTTTGATCTTGCTCTGGGTGGGGTCCTTCAAGCGGCTGCCTTCCTGGGCCACCTTGACAGCAGCGTCATCAACACCGGCCAGGCCAGCGCTGACTCTTTCCGAGCACAGGGTGCACTTGGTGGTTTTGTCCTGGCGGGGACGGTACTTGGGAATCAGGAACGGGCAGGCATAGGTGCAGTATTTGCATCCCACGCACTTGTCATAGTCCTTGACCACCGCGCCCCATTCAGTTTTGCTAATGCAACCGGTCGGACATACTTTCATGCATTCCGGATCAAAGCAATGCATGCATTGGAACTTGAGGAAACGCCATTCAATCGGCTTCATTGGATTGCCGGTTTCTTCCTCTTCCATAAAGCGGATTACTGTATAGGTGTCTTCGTCGGTGTCAGATTTACAGCCATAATTGCCTTTAAACGGTTCAATAATGGCAGGATTTTTGTTCCAGTTCTTGCACTGGACTACGCAACCGCGGCAGGCAGTGCATTTGCTAACGTCGTATAAATTCGTCCAATTTTCCATGCTTAAGCCCTCCTTATATCGCAAAGCCAGGCTTTGTATTCAGGAATCTGAGTGTTGGCATCGCCGACATGAGGGGTTAAGCGGTTGGCGGCATCGCCTTTGGCATAGCCTTTGAAACCATACTGCCAGAGTAACCCGATTTCATGCACGCGCTTGCCGTGGATAGTGAAGGGCTTGAAGCGCTTGGTTACACAGGCAATTGCCTCAATATCGCCGCGGCTATTAAATATCTTGACGGTGTCTCCGTTTTCGATTTCCTTTTCCGCTGCCAGTTCTTCGCTCAGTTCCACGAACATGTTGGGCATAAGCTCGGCCAGCCAGGGCAGGTTGCGGGTCAGGGCCCCGGTCTGCCAGTGCTCGACCACGCGGTAGGTGGTGGCGATAATCGGGTACTGATCCGGTGCGCTCTTATTATCATTGAAAATCTTGGCAATCGGGTTAAATTGCTTCTTATTCATTTTATTTTCGGTCGGGCTTTCCCAGGGTTCAAAGTGTTCCGGGAAAGGAGCATCATTGATGGCGCCGGCGGAGGCAAACAAAGCTCCGGTTCCGTCGCCCTGCATTATGAACGGTTTTGACCACATCGGATCATCGGGTTTGCGGGTAGCGATAAAATCAACCACGTCAAGAGGCGCGATGGTGCTGCCTGGAGGCTTGCACTGCCATATGCCCGGCGCCCCTTTGGCGTCGACTCCGGCTGCGTCGTACCACACCAGCTGGCGCTTTTCATCGCCCGGCCATGGGGTAACGCCATCAGGCTGTACTGAACAGCGGTTGTAGATTATACGCCGGTTGACCGGCCAGCACCAGCCCCAATTGTTGAAGTTGCCCAGGCCGCCGGAATTATCGACATTATCGCGATTCTTGGCCTTATACTTGATTTCGCCAGACTTGGCATCAGTGGTCATTATTCCGCAATATATCCAGTTGCCGCAGTCAGTGCTGCCGTCAGCTTTAAGATTGGCAAATCCTTCGACTGGCTTGCCCGTAGCGATGGTTTTACCGTTAAGTTCCAGGGCGATCTTCATGATATCGGGCTCATGTTCACCATAATCCCAGGTCATGTACTTGATCGGCTCGTCCTTTTTCGCGTTGCTGGATTTGTACTCTTCTTTGAGCTTCCGGCCCAATTCATAAATAATGTCCAGGTCAGCCTTGGATTCCCCTACAGGATCGGCGCCTTTCCAGCGATACTGGACCCAGCGGCCGGTCTGTGCTGCAGTACCTTCCTTTTCATAAACGGCTGCGGCCGGCAGGAAAAATACTTCGGTGTTGATATCCCGGGGTTCCTGAGATTCAAACTTGTTATTTTTTTCAGCGCGTTCCTGGCCCTGATGGGTCCAGAATTCCGCAGTTTCATTCAGCCACAGGTCGACAGAAACCATCCACTTGAGGTTGGCTAGAGCGCGCTGTTCGCGGTTGGCATTGGGACCGCCGACCACCGGGTTGGAACCCATAACCAGAAGTCCTTCGATGCGCTTGGCCGGATCGGGATCGCTCAGGTTTTCGTAGATAGCCATGTGGGAGTAATTTTTCTTGGAATCCCGCTTGGGCAGGTAATGATAGACGAAATCGTTATCCGGTTTTGCCTGTTCGCCCCACCAGGCCTTTAACATGCTGGTAATCCACTTATTGGAATTGCCTTTCCATCCGGAATACTTGATGCCGGCATCTACAGCAGCGCTGAACTCGGTGAGATTAGTAGCGGCAGCTGCCGCAGTGCCTTCGATCTTGGCGCCGGGTGTGATTGCCTTGATAAAGTTAAGCAAATCCTTGTTGGCAGCGGTATTAGTAGGTGATGCGAGATAACCGGGAATATTGCCAAAAAGCAGCGCCATATCGGTTGCTCCCTGCACGTTGTTTTCTCCGCGCAGAGCGTTTACACCTCCGCCAGGCCGGCCCATGTTGCCTAGCAGCAGCTGTACCATGGCCAGGGAGCGAACATTCTGGGAACCTACCGTATGCTGGGTGATGCCCATTGCGTACATTACGGTGCCGACTTTATCAGGAGCGCTGGTGGCTATATAGGTCTTCAGCACTTCCATGTATACATCTTTCGGTGAACCGGTGATGGCACACACGCTATCAATGTCATAACGGCTGTAGTGCTTCTTTAGAAGCTGCATGACGCAACGCGGATCTTGCAGTGTAGGATCGGACATAATTGTCCCCGTGGGATCCTTCTTGAAATTCCAGGTAGCGAAATCATAATTGTTGCCTTTTTCATTGTAGCCACTGAAAAGGCCGGTGTCAGGATCAAACTGGTAACCGTCGTTAACCAGGAATGAAGCATTAGTGTAAGCAAGGACATAATCCTTGTGGTAAAGCTCATTTTGCAGGATATAGTTGATCATGCCGCCCAGGAACGCAATATCCGTACCGGAACGCAGCGGGCAATAAAGATCAGCTATTTGTGATGTTCTTGTATAGCGGGGGTCGACATGAATAATCTTGGCGCCTCTTTCCTGCCGGGCTTTGGTCAGCCACTTCGAGGAAATAGGATGATTCTCGGCTGCATTGCTGCCCATTATAAGAGCGCAGTCGGTGTTCTTAAGATCGATCATGTGATTGGTCATGGCACCGCGTCCAAATGAGGGTGACAGTCCTGCCACCGTGGAGCTGTGTCAGATACGGGCCTGGGTTTCTAAATAGACCAAACCCAGGGAACGCATTAATTTCGAGTGCAGATAGCATTCTTCGTTGTCCAGGCCTGAACCGCCCACCGACGCGATCTTTTCGGTACGGTAGACCGGTATTTCGACTGATGTTTCTGTGCCATCGGCATTCTTGGTAACTATTGTTTCCTTCTCGATGAAACTGCTGTCGCGGCTTTCTTTAATCCGCTTGGCAATCTCCGTTACCATCCATTCCCAATCTTTTTCTTCCCACTTATCACTTCCGGGAGCTCTATATAAGGGTTTCTGAACCCTCATTGGGTTGATTTCTTGCTCTCCGGTTTCCGGATTGTATATTTCTCTAAGGTTGAACATTGCTGAACCCTTGGCGCAGGCGCAACCCTGATTTATTGGATTGTCGGGGTCGCCTTCGACGCTGAGCAGCTTAACGAATTTTTCTGCCGCATACTCTGAATAAACCATCAGTCCGCATCCGGATGCACAATAGGGACAAATCGTAGGAGTAGGCCTGCTATTAATAGTTCTTACTCCACCAAGTTCGTCCGCCAGTGCCGTCGTTTCGAAGCCGAGGCTTACTACAGCGAAAGTTGCAGCAGTTCCTCCAGACAACTTGAGAAACTGTCTGCGGCTAAGTTTCATTGGCGTGAACACTCCTTTCGGGATATATATTATTATTCAATTCTGGCAATACCAGCACCGATCAACCTGATCTGGCCATCACCCCCTCTAATATAGGCTATCGCGAGAGCTACAACTATGTATCAACCCTGTGCAGGCTGTTTCCGTTCCGGTGCTCTCAACCCCAACCTCAAGCATATCAGCTCAAAGAATACTCGTAGTATTAAATCAATACTACTTTCGCCACGGCAGAAGCAATGTCCTGCCACAGATGCAAAAATCATAACATATATTTATATAGGTTTAACGCGGATTTTAAGGAATTTTGTTGATTACATATGTTCCCAAGGGCGCGTAGTTCGAAGCCATTTACGCTATAGCCGGGATGACCGGCAATAACGCCGGCAATGGATTTTGCACTTGTGCTAGTTATTGTTTTCGTAAAGTATTCGTCCGGTGTCATTCACGTTATACCCGCCGGCTTCCAGTAAAGCAGCTTTAAAAGCCGGGTTGTTAATGGTGTTCAGCAGTGATTCCATGCTGCCCTCGGGCATCAAGTCGGGAAGAATGCAAATATCGTAGGATTCCTCGTCGACTGGAACGAAATCAAGGTCCAGAGCCCGGGCGCTGGCATATATAGCCAGGCCAGCATCGGCGGTTCCATCGTGAATTGCAGCCGCAACAGACAGATGATTGTGTACTTCACGAGTATAGCCATTGATCTGATCTGGATTGAGACCGGCTAGATCCAACAGGTAATCAAGCAGGAGGCGGGTTCCGGAGCCCTTTTGACGGTTGATATAGCGCAGGCCAGGTTTTGCCAGGCTGCGAATGCCCGTAATTTCGCTGGGATTGCCGGGAAGAACCGCAAATCCTTGCTGGCGGCGGGCGATATGCAGGAGCATCCAGTGCCGGTCAGGAAGGAAGCGTTTCAAATAGCTAATATTATAGGAACCGTCTTTTGTATCGAGCAGGTGAACACCAGCAAAATGGCATTCTCCGTTCTTGAGAGCCATAACGCCACCCATGCTTCCAGCATTGCTTGATGCCAGGCGTACTCCGTGATGCAGCCTGAGAAGATCAGCCAGAATGTCAATAGAAAGATCATGACTGCCAATAGCAACCAGACCGCGCTCTATGTCGCGCACGGGACGCCAGAGCCGGACCTCGCAGCTGGTGCCGCTTTCCAGCCCTTCCCATCCCCTGGGGATGATTGTGTATCCGTCGGCCTTAACCAGAGTGGAGCTTATTCCAGCACCGCGGCTCAGTGGGAAAGCCACATTATCGTTGCCGATCCGGGCCAGGTTAACATACACAAATTCGTCCACACCCATCGAAGAAGGCATATTTCTTGCCATTCTGGCCTGGAGTGTATGCTCCTCCGGCGCTTTCTGCCCTAATTTGTTATATATCAGAGGCCGGGCAAAAAGGTTGAACACCAGGGCTGCCGATACCGGATATCCTGGGACGCCAATGATAGCTCTGCCTTCGATGGCTCCCAGAATGGCGGGCTTGCCAGGCTTTATTGCCAGCCCATGGTTGATTAACTCGCCTAATTCCTCGACTACGGACGCAGTGTAGTCTTCACGGCCAGCTGATGAGCCGGAACAAATTGCGACAATATCCGCTTCGCGAATGGCTTCCATAACGGCGTTTTTAATTAATTCGAATTCATCGATGACGATGGATTTCTTAATAGCAATAGCTCCGTATTTTTCAGCCAGGCCAGCCAGCATCCAGCTGTTCGTTTCAGTGATCTGACCCTTTCCAATAATATCCGCCGTATATGGAATCAGCTCTGTTCCGGTGGGTATTACTGCGATTTTAGGGATTTTTATAACATCAACTGTTTTAACGCCAGCATTTAGAAATGCGGCTTTCTCATAGGGACCAATCATGGTCAATGAAGGCGCAATAAGGTCATGGCTGACCAGGTCTTCGCCAACCGGGCGTATATGCTGCCAGGGTACTGCGGCCTTGATGATTCTGGCCTGGTCGTCATCAAAATTAACATCCTCAATCATAATAACCGCATCAAAACCGGCTGGAATAGGTTCGCCGGTATCGACCACCAAGTAGTCAGCTTCGGGCTTCAGCAGTATGGGATGGCTTTCCGATGCTCCGGCGGTTCTATCGGCCATTACGGCGATTCCGTCCATGGCAGAAGCCAGGTAATGAGGTACTGAACGCTGTGCTTTAACGGCTGAAGCAGTTACCCGGCCCTGGCATTCAATGACCGGCACGGTTTCAACCTGGCGCTTGAAAAACCCCAGTTCTTCCAGGCGGTTAAAATAAAGCTCACGGGCTTCGTCCAGTGGAGTATTTTGTATATAAAGGCGGCGTTGCATAATTGCACCTCCTGGTAAATCTCTGATTGATATTGTATATCTTTAAAGTGGGCAGATACAAGGTTTGAACAGGCGGAATTTTGTGCCTTACGCTGGAACCAGGGGGATTTCCCGGATTTGCGCCTGGCGTTTTCCGCCCCTCTTCGTTACCTGTTTGTATCGTTTCACAACATCAGATATTATTGAATGCAGGATGATCGCTGATATGACATTGGGGAGAACAGAGCTGATGAAACAGGATTATTTTAAGGTTATCACCTATGAGGAAGCTCTTTACGCATTAAGAAATGCGCTGCCCGTACGCCGGACCGAACAGCTGAAGCTTGCGGAATGTCACGGCCGCACCCTGGCTGCGGATGTGTATAGCCCCGAATCTTTGCCAAGCTTTAACCGCTCATCAGTCGACGGATACGCTCTGAAGGCCCGGGACAGTTACGGGGCTTCAGAGTCCTTGCCGGCTATACTGGATTATGCCGGCGAAATCTTGATGGGGCAGGCATCTGGATTGGAGCCTGCTGCGGGCCAATGCGCATGGATTCCAACCGGGGGAATGCTGCCGGCTGCATGTGATGCTGTTATTATGGTTGAATACACTGAAAAGCTGGATGAACGTACGATTCTTTTGCACCGGCCGGTCAGTCCGGGGGAAAATGTAATGATAGCCGGAGAAGATGTGGAACGGGAGCAGCTTCTTTTTGCAACTGGGCACATCATCCGAGCGGTTGATATTGGATTGATGGCCGCCCTGGGAATTACTCAACTGGATGTAATCAGCCCCTTCCGCTTTGGAATAATATCCAGCGGCGATGAAGTCGTAAATGTGGAAGCGACACCCGGGCCGGGGCAGGTCCGGGATGTTAATGGCCTGGCTCTGAGAGCGGCTTTAGAAACCCTGGGCCAGGAAGTGGCTTCAGTTCAGCGGGTGGTTGACGATGCATCTCTATTGGAGGCGGCAGTCAACATGGCTCTTAAGGATTGCGATCTGGTATTTTTATCAGGCGGCTCTTCGGTTGGCGTCAAAGACATGTCTTTGCAGGTTTTGCTTTCTTTGCCGGGTGCCGAGCTGTTGTTCCACGGACTGGCGGTAAAGCCGGGCAAGCCAACCCTGGCGGTTCGCTGCCGGGAAGGACTGGTTATTGGGCTGCCTGGCCACCCGGTTTCAGCGCTGATGATTTTTTATATACTGTGCAAGCCGGTGCTGACCAGAACCAACAGCAATTCGGTTCAGGGGGTATTGTCTGAAAACTATGCTTCGCAAGCCGGCCGGGATGATTTTGTGCCGGTCAAATTATTAAAGGACGGCGGCAATGTGACGGTAAAGCCATTGCTGGGCAAATCAGGCCTTATTAGCATTCTGGCCCTGGCGGATGGTTACATGCACATCCCCCGTAAAGAACAGGGCCTGCCAAAGGGAACTTGCGTAAAGGTAGTCATGTTCTAGGAGCAGACATATATCAACAAATAATTCACTTGCGAATGACCGATTGACGGGTTATAATACCCAGCAAATAAGGTAAAAAAGAAAATATTGTTCTCCGAGCAGTTCAACCTACAGCAAATGCCAGGGTTGCCCTGCCGTTGGGTGCAGCTGGAAACGGTTTCGCCTCCCACCGTGGAAAGGAGACGCTTATCGATTATGCGAAGCATTTCGTTGGCGCTCTTTTCTGGGCTCAAACGATCTGCTTTTTTTATTTTGCGGATGAGAGCCCCATAAAGACACCGGGCAAGACGCGCAAATAAACCGGTGTTTGGCAAAGGAGAACGGCATCGAATTACGCATTTATAGTGCTGTGCCGTTCTCAATGGCATAGCACTATTTCATTTTGAAATATATTGTCATATGATAGGCATTATCAAAACGCCTGATATCGGATTTATTAATAATATTAATATAACGAAAATCAATACAATGAATAAAAACGTGATATGCATTATAATTTGTATATTGATCTTGCGGACATTTATGCTATGATTCGCCACAATGGGGCGAATGGATGATTATGTTATTTGATTCATTCAAATAAATCCCAATCTTTTTGTTCCCGCTTGCTCGCCAAGCGGGCCCTTTTATAAAAATATTTTCATTGTTCTTGGGAGCATTGAAAATTTTGTATATAGCCGGATTCATGCCATAATATGACATGGTTCTGGGTAAACGCCTGATAAAATAGTTGAAGTTATAGCGCTTGGAACAACTGACAATCGAACGAATACTGTATACAAGAATCCATGTGATGATCTGAGATATTATTGCAAAGCCGTCATGAAACAGTGATATTCAGTTGCTTGAAGCTTATCCAAAATTAGAGAAAATACCATCAACAAAGAAAAAAATACATATGCAAGCCAAAAAAAGTGTTCATGAAGGGCACAGGAGTGCGAGCAGTATAATAATGCGCAATCTGTGCCGGCAGTCATGCCGGCACTTGCTATTTTTTTGTTGGAACGAAGGTAGAGATGCACGAGTTAGCATTAATGGAAAATGTTGTAGAAACAGTTAGGGAGGATGCCCGAAGCCGCGGCATCGGACAGGTTAGCAGGATCAGGCTTCTGGTAGGGCGTTTGACCATGGTTATGCCGGATAGCATGCATTTTGCCTTCGAGGTTCTGTCACAAGACGAATTGTTCACGAAAGATGCGATTCTGGAGATAGAGATCCGCGATGCCATAGGGCGGTGCGAAGCCTGCAATCAAGAATTCGTGATGCCGGAAAACGTATTCAACTGCCCGGGCTGCCAGTCGTTTTCCATAGAGTATATCCAGGGGCACGAACTAAACATAGATTTCTACGAAGGAGACGAGGTCTGAAAGTGGTAAAGGTTAATCTGCAAACCAAATTGCTGGGGGCCAATGAACTTATAGCCATGCAAAACCACAAGAGGTTTGACGAGCAGGGCTTGCTGGCAATTAATTTAATGAGTTCTCCAGGCTCTGGGAAGACAAGTATCCTGGAAAAGACCATAGAAGCTCTGGGTGGAAAGATTCAGATCGCAGTAATTGAAGGCGATCTTTATACCGATCAGGATGCCCGGCGCATTGAGAATAAGGGAGTTCCGGTTATCCAGATTAACACCGACGGCGCTTGCCATCTGGATGCATCCATGGTAGGCAAGGCTTTTGAAGACATTTCCGCCCATTCCATGAACTTGCTTTTTATTGAAAATGTGGGCAATCTGGTTTGCCCGGCCGAGTTCGAACTGGGCGAGGACTGCAGGGCGGTGGTTATTAGTGTTGCTGAAGGCAATGACAAGATTACCAAGTATCCGCTTATTTTCCAGCGGGCCAAAGTAGTGCTGGTTAATAAGATAGATCTCATTGAATATACTGATTTCAGTATTGAACAGTTGAAGGAGGATCTGGCTCGCATTAACCCTGATGTCAGGGTGTTCTATGTTTCTGCCCGGACGGGGCAGGGTATTGATGCGTGGGCAGAATGGTTGCTGGAGGAGGTGGCGCGCAAAAGAACCAAAGTTTGAGCCTGGTGCCTACATAAGGCTCTTTTGTGGTTAATCTTGAATTACTATTTTTTAAAGGGGGGAATTCTCTTAATGGCTACTAAATTAAGTCGCCGCGACTTCATAAAGGTGAGCGCAGGGACTGCCGGAGCCATGTATCTGGCCAGTCAATTATCGCCTTTAATTTCCGAAGCCGCTGCAGCAGGAACCCTTCCACCGGTGGTCTGGTTTGAAGGTTCTGCCTGCACCGGTTGTTCGGTGTCCTTGCTAAACGCAACTCATCCGGACATTGCCAATGTCCTTACCCAGGTCGTAAGCTTGCAGTATCATGCGACAGTTATGGCCGATCAGGGCGAAGCTGCCCTGACCCAATTGGAAGCCGTATTGAAAGAGCACCCGAAAGGCTATGTAGCTGTATTCGAAGGTGCTGTGCCTCTTGCTGAAGATGGAGCTTTCTGCGTACTCGGAGACAATAAAGGCAAGGAACTCACCATGCTCGAAGCAGTCAAGACCTATGGCGCTAACGCTGCTGCAGTTCTGAATGTGGGAACATGTTCCGCCTTCGGCGGCCTGCCCGCTGCCTCTCCGAACCCCACTGAATGTGTATCAGCTGAAAAGGTTCTGACCGACATGGGAGCCACCGTTCCGGTAATAAACATTGCCGGCTGCCCTCCCCATCCGGATTGGATTGTTGGAACCATTGCATATCTCGTATTGAACAAGCTGGCGATTCCACCGCTGGATGCTTTGAACCGCCCGAAAATGTTCTACAGCCCGATTATTCATGATAACTGCCCGCGCCGCCAGTATTTTGACAATGCAATCTTTGCGGAAAAGTTTGGCGATCCCGGCTGCTTGATCGAACTGGGCTGCAAAGGCCCTATAGCTTTTTGCGATGCCACAACCCGTATGTGGAACGGTGGAGCAAATTCCTGTATTATCGGCGGAGGGCCCTGCCTGGCCTGCACGTCGGATGAATTCCCGAATTATCCTATCTATGCAAGAATACCCGAAATGCCTATCGGACCGGGCAACACCGCTTCAATCAACCAGATCGGCCTGGTGCTCGGAGGCTTGACCGTTGCCGGTATAGCTGGTCATTTAGCCGGCAATGTCGTGGAAGGACGCATCGGACTTCCCAAGCTGGAAGAGCACGATAAGAAAGAGGGTGACAATTAATGGCTCAGAAGATTCTGATTGATCCCGTAACAAGAATCGAAGGTCACCTGGGAGTCGAGCTGGAAGTAGATGGCGGTAAAATAACCAATGCTTGGGCAAAAGGCACCATGTTCCGTGGCCTGGAAAGAATTATGCAGGGGCGCGATCCCAGGGATGCTTCCCAGATCATGCAGCGCGTCTGCGGCGTCTGACCGATTGGTCATGCAACCGCCGGTACGGCGGCTTTAGACAATGCTTTTGGCGTTGAACCTCCGGATAACGGACGCATTATCCGTAATCTGATTTTGGGTTCGAACTATATTCAGTCGCATATTCTGCATTTCTTCCACCTGGCAGCGCTTGATTATGTCAAGACAGACGGAACCGTAGCTGCTGCTGCACCGTTTTTAACCAAATGGACCAAGGATTTCCGCGCTGATGCGGCTACCAGCAAAGTGGCTGTAGACGGCTATCTGGAAGCACTCAACATGCGCCGCCTGGCCCATGAAATGACCGCTCTGTGGGGCGGCAGAATGCCGCACAATCAGTCCATCGTTGTGGGCGGAACCTGTGAAGTCCCGACTTTTGACAAGGTTGTCAGCTTCCTGAAACGCCTGGAAGAGCTCGAAACATTCATTAATGGCACATACAAGACCATACTGCTGGTCGTAGCTGGTGCATACAAAGATTATTGGGACATCGGCGCTGGCTGCAAGAATATGCTGGCTTATGGTGCATTTCCGTTGAAATCTGACAAGACCTCTCATGTAGAGCGGGAAAAACTTTATAAGTCCGGAACTATAATTCAGGGCAATGCCCAGGCTTTCAATCCGGATCTTATTACCGAAGAAATCAAATACTCGTGGTATGAGCGCGACACCGAGGATAAGAGCGGCAAGCCATTAGTGGACGTTATCAAGGCAGTCACTCACAAGGAAAAGAAGGATGCCTATTCTTTCGTAAAGGCGCCTCGTTACAATCAGCTTCCCATGGAAGTAGGCCCCCTGGCCCGCCAGCTAGTCACTCAGGATAAAGCCTGGACCGATCTGATTGGCACTCTTAACCTGAAGCCCGAACAGGCTTATTCTGTACTGGGCCGTCATGCTGCCCGCCTGGTGGAATGTTTGCAGCTGGTTGCAGCCATGAAGGATTGGGCCATGCAGCTCAAGCCCGGCGAACCGGTCACCACTGCCCATAAAATACCGGATAAGGCTCTGGGCATGGGTCTAACCGAAGCTGCGCGCGGCTCGCTTGGACACTGGCAGGCTATTGAACATGGCCGCACCAAGGTTTATAATGCCATAGTCCCAAGCACCTGGAATATGTCGCCACGCGACGACAACAACATTCCCGGACCGCTGGAACAGTCATTAATTGGCGCACCGTGTGCCGATGCCAATGAACCGATTGAAGCAGTCAGAATCATACGTTCCTATGACCCGTGTCTGGCTTGCGCAATTCACGTGGTGACCCCGAACAAGAAAACGGTTGCAAAATTTGTAATAGGCTAGGAGGTGGCAATAATGGTCAAACAGATGGAAAAAAGGCATTCTCCCATGATCCGGATATGCCACTGGACCAATATGATTGCCATTACAATGCTTATTTTAACCGGTTTCTATATCCACGGCCCTGAAGATTTCGCTATCTTCAGCACCATGGACACGGCTCGCTACCTGCACTTTTTCTTCGCATACATCTTGTGCGTGGGAGTAGTGCTGCGAGTGTACTATGCTATAGTGGCTGATGACGCCAAGAACCTGGTATTCAATCCGGTGAAGGATACTCCGAACTTCCCGAGCATGATTGCATACTATACGTTCCTGACCGACAGTCATCCCGATTATGGCAAGTACAATCCCGGTCAGAAAATGATGTACACAGGTTGGTTGTTTATGGCCTTGATTCAGATCTTTACCGGATTCATCCTGCTGTTCCCGGGTTCCTTCGAGGGAATGGCAAGCGCTCTGGGCGGATTTATCGTGGTCAGAATCATTCACCTGGTTGTAACCTGGCTCTTTGTGTTGTCCGTGTTTATGCATGTGTACCTGGACCTTTCCGAAGGCTTCCCGGTGCTTATGTCAATGTTTACTGGCAAAATCCCGAAAGGCTTTCACGATAGCCACTAATAATATTTGTATTATAGTTCAGGAGACAAGAGTTGAAAAAAGTTAGGGTAGTTGGAATCGGCAATCTTGTTATGCAAGACGATGGATTGGGACCGCATTTTATAAAGTATTTAGAAAGCGCCGGAGATATTCCGCCCGAAGTGGAACTGATCGACGGAGGCACTCACAGTTATGATCTGGTAGAGTTCTTTGCCGAAGCTGACTCGATCATTATCGTTGACGCCTTGAAATTTGAAGAGGAGCCTGGTACTATTTACCGGGCTCCTCTTAAAGAGCTCAGAAACGACCTTGTTAATGAAGCAAAATCCGTGCACGAGCTTAATTTCATCGATGCCGTCAAAATGGTCAATATGCTGGGTTACGATCCAGAGGTTATTGTTTTCGGGGTCGAGCCCAAAACAATTGATGTCAGCATTGAGCTGAGTCCTGAGGTCGAGGCCAAGCTGCCCCGGCTGGCGGAGCTGGTCAAAGCTGAAATCAAACGCATGCTGTCAGAACAATGATAAAAGCGAATCTCGCGGATCTTATCGGTAGGAGTAATTCGTCAGGAGCGTAGGGGCGAACCTTGTGTTCGCCCCAGACCGATGACAAAAGCGAATCTCATCGTCATATCACCGAACCGCTGAAGGTGCCATATGGCACCAAATGTCGATGGATCGAATCAGGAGTATCACGAGTGATGAGCATCGACCAATCAACGTACGTCGAGTACGCCTCAATCGCGGCCTTTGCTCATAACGCGACGAAGGTGCAGTTCTGCACCGAATGCCGCAGGATCGAATCTGACACGAAGTGTCTGATGAGCCTCGGCGAACGCGTTTTCTCATTGGTCTGACTTTGTCAACACATTGGGGCGAACCTTGTGTTCGCCCTTTTTCGTATCTATACATTATATTAGGGAATCCTGAATGGCCGTCACAGTGCCAATAAATGGCAATAGGTTGGTACAGACTGGAACCGCACAACATGAATGGAACACTTGAAGCCAAGTACATACAGCTAAACGGAATTGTCCAGGGCGTGGGCATGAGGCCGCACGTATACCGGCTGGCCATCGAACACCACATTAACGGATGGGTGCTGAATTCAGCCGCTGGAGTGCAAATCCATGCCGAAGGGACAAATGAAAACCTGAAGGCTTTTGCTGTTCGGCTGCTTTCCGACGCTCCTCCCCAGGCCCTGATCACCAGTTGTGTTCAGGCAGCCGCAGAACCAGAAGGTTTCAACGCTTTCGAGATCAGGAAAAGTACCGGGGAAGAAGCCATAACCGTAATGGTTTCGCCGGATATTGCCACCTGCAAAGACTGCCGGCAGGAAGTGCTTGATCCTGCCGACCGTAGATATGCATATGCTTTTACCAACTGCACCAACTGCGGTCCCCGCTTCACGATTATCCGGGATTTGCCTTATGACCGCGCTAAAACGGTCATGGCCGCTTTTCCCATGTGCCCGGAATGCCAGCAGGAATATGAAAATCCCATGCACCGGCGTTTTCACGCCCAGCCAAACGCCTGCCCGGTTTGTGGTCCGCAGCTAAGCCTGCTGGACGCCAACGGCCAGCCGATGGCCGGGGATGCTCGGGATTTGTTGAAAGCGGGAAAAGTATTGGCTGTTAAAGGGCTGGGAGGTTTTCACCTGGCCGTGGACGCTCGAAATCCGCAGGCTGTAAGACGCCTGCGCGAACGCAAGAAAAGGGATGCCAAGGCTTTTGCCCTGATGGCCAGGGATCTGGATGCTGCGGCCCGGTACGCGGAAATAAGCGAGCTCGAAGTAGCCTGGTTGCAGTCGTCCCGGGCGCCAATTGTGATTATGAATTGCCACAAAGCTGAACCGGGCGCAACTGCATTGAACGCCGCCGGCAGATGCCAAAATGCTGGCCTGGCACACCAGGAGATCCATCCGGCTTTGCCTACCATCGGCATTATGCTGCCCTATACGCCTCTGCATTATTTTTTATTTGACGACGATCTGGATATACTGGTCATGACCAGCGCCAATATAAGCGATGAGCCGCTGATAATCAGCAATGAGGAGGCCCTGGATAAGCTTCCTGACATAGCCGACGCATTCCTGCTCCACAACCGGGATATAGAGAATCCCTGTGATGATTCAGTGGTTATTCTGAATGGCCGGGGAGAGCTCCAGTTTTTCCGGCGCTCCCGCGGTTTTGTTCCCCAGGCGGTTCAACTGCCCTTTGCCAGCCTTCCGGTAATGGCTGCCGGGCCGGAGATGAAAAATTGCTTTTGCATGGTGAGGGGCTCGGAGGCATTTATCAGCCAGCACTGGGGGGATTTGAACCATTACCTGAATTATGAGCGCTATCTGGACGGCATGGATAAATTCAAGAAGATGCTGGATGTTGCCCCGGCGATCATCGCTCATGATATTCACCCGGAATACCAGGCTACCCGCTGGGCCAAACTGCAAAAGGGAAGCGAGCTGGTTCCAGTGCAGCATCACTGGGCTCACCTGGCTTCCGTTATGGCTGAACACGGGCTGAATGAACCGGTAATGGGCTTGATATGCGATGGAACCGGAATGGGCCTGGATGATCAGATCTGGGGTTGTGAAATCCTGACCGGAGACTATTCGGGTTTTCAGCGCCTTGGCCAGTTGGCCTATGTGCCTTTCCCTGGAGGTGATATGAATGCGCGCCGCCCCTATCGCATGGCCGCTGTCTATTTTTATCACGTTTACGGGATGGATGGCCTCAAGCTGGCTGAAGAAAGACTGCCGGACCTCAGTGCTGAAGAAGCCGCGCTGCTGGCCCACCAGCTAAAGGATCAGCGCCACTGGGTGGGGAATTCATCCTGCGGGAGGCTTTTTGATGCAGTCAGCGCTCTGCTGGGCATATGCGCTAACAACCGCTATGAAGGCCAGGCAGCGATCGAGCTGGAAGCCCTTGCCTCCGTCAGCGAAAATGGCTATTATCCTTATTATATAGCAGAACGGGAGCGGAAACTGACCATGGATGTCAGGCCTTTGTGGGAAGCCCTGGCTGCCGACAGCCTGTCCATATCTCCGCAGCGGTGCAGCCGGCGTTTTCACAATACGATGAGGGCGATGTTCACCGAAGCGCTGACAAGAGCCCGTGATATATGCGGTATTAATACTGTGGTTCTATCCGGCGGGGTGTTTCATAACCAGATTTTACTGAGGGAGCTCTTTGACAGCCTGGAAGCCGCGGGGTTCAAGGTATTCGCCAACCAGGCGGTTCCGCCCGGAGATGGCGGCATAGCGCTGGGCCAGGCGGCGATCGCGGCGTACAGATATAGGATGTGAGACGTAAGACGTTTCACGTCTCACTATTAGTAGGAGGTGTCATATATGTGCCTGGGAGTGCCCGGACAAATTCTGGAAATGTTTGACAACGGACTGGCCAGAGTCGATGTGTCCGGCAATGAGATGGAAATCAGCACCAGACTGACCCCGGATGTTGTGTCTGGAGACTGGGTTCTGATTCATGCTGGCTTTTCAATGGAATTAATCGACGAGAACATTGCCAGAGAAACCATGCATTATTTCGAGGAGATGCAAAGATATGCCGAACAACTCGGACCTGAGTAGTTATTTACTGGAAAAAATTCAGCAAAGCACCGTTGAAGCCTCGCTAATGGAGGTGTGCGGAACCCATACGATGGCAATTGCCAAAAGCGGCCTGCGCAGCCTGGTTCCACCGAATATCAAGCTGTTGTCCGGCCCGGGATGCCCGGTCTGTGTAACCGCTCAGGGAGATATTGACGCAGTAATCGACCTGGCCGCACGTCCTGGCATTTGCCTGGTAACCTTCGGCGACATGATGCGAGTGCCGGGTACCGAGCGCTCCCTCCAGGAGATTCGCGGCGAAGGCGCCGACATCAGGGTGGTTTACTCGCCCATGGATGCTCTCAAAATGGCTGCCGGCGAGCCTGATAAGGAAATCGTATTCCTGGGAATCGGTTTTGAAACCACCGCGCCCGCTGTGGCTGCTTGCGTGGAGATGGCAGCCGAACGCCGATTGACGAACTTCAGCGTATTTTCCCTGCATAAAGTGGTTCCGCCCGCTCTGGAAGCCCTTTTCAGTGATCCGACCGTCAAGGTTGACGGGCTTATTTGTCCGGGACATGTATCAGCGGTTATCGGCCTGGAGCCGTATATGAAGCTGGCCCGGGATTTTCATATGCCATGTGTGGTGGCAGGTTTTGAAACCATGGATGTACTGCAAACCATTGTCATGCTGTTGAACCAGCTGGAAAAGGGTGTAGCACAGGCGCAAATTCAGTATGGGCGCGTAGTCCGGCCGGATGGCAATCCGGTGGCCCTGGACCTGATGAGCAGGGTTTTTGCACCGTCTGGTGCGCGCTGGCGCGGCCTGGGAGAGATTCCGGGGAGCGGACTCCGCCTGGCGGACAATTTATCAAACTATGACGCCCGCTTGAAATTCGAGGTTCCTGATTACGAAGACAAAGAAATCAAGGGATGTGCGTGCGGGGAAATTCTAACCGGGCGCTTGAGCCCGCAGGAATGCAAGCTATTTGGCAAGGGATGCACACCGCTAAAGCCGATCGGCCCTTGCATGGTGTCGCATGAAGGGGCATGTGCCGCCTATTACCGGTATACCGTGTAGGAATGCCCGGGCAGGCGGTGTTGTATTTGCCTGGACCGGCTTTAGTGCGAATATTCAAGAACATAGATGGAAACTGCGGCAATAATACCATATAGGAGTAATCATTTCATGAGCAAGGACAGAATACTGATGGCCCATGGCAGTGGCGGCTTGATGAGCCAGCGCCTGATTGAGGGGCTTTTCAAGGAACACTGGCACAACGAATACCTGGACCAGATGCTGGATGGGGCGGTTCTGAACGTGCCCGCCGGACGAATCGCCATGTCCACCGATTCCTTCGTGATAACACCCATATTCTTTCCCGGCGGCGACATTGGCAAGCTGGCGGTTTGCGGCACCGTGAACGACCTCCTGGCCTGTGGAGCGAAGCCTATGTATTTAACCGTGGGAATGATAATCGAAGAAGGTTTGGATATGGAGGAGCTGCGCCGCATCGTCGCATCCATGGCTGAAACCGCCCGGCAGGCCGGTGTCAGCATAGTGAGCGGCGACACCAAGGTAGTGGAAAAAGGCAGCGCCGACAAGATTTTTATAAATACTACCGGAATCGGCCATGTTGCCGAGGGAGTAGACTACCGGCCCGCCCGGATGCAGGAAGGCGATACGGTCATCGTCACCGGATTCGTAGGGGATCACGGTCTGTCGGTACTGGCACAAAGGGAAGGCTTGCGCTTTTCCACTCTGGCCTTAAGCGATTGTGCCGCCCTGGTCGAGATTGCGGAAATCGCAGCCAGCTATGGGGACAGGGTTCGCTGCATGAGAGACCCCACCAGAGGAGGGCTGGCGACCGTTTTAAACGAATTGGCCGGGCAGGCGGGGCGCAGTATAGTGGTCAGAGAACAAGATATACCGGTTTCGCCGGTGGTTCAGGGGGCCTGTGACATGTTGGGCATGGACCCTCTGTATATGGCCAACGAAGGCAAGTTTGTAATCGTGGTTGATGAATCTGCAGCCGAAAGCTTGCTGGACAAGATTCAGGGAACACCGACCGGGCAAAACGCCAGGATTATCGGCAGCGTGAGCCAGGCAGGCCGGGCCAATGTGCGCATCGTCACCCCGCTGGGAGCGGAGCGCATTCTGGGGATGCTGGAAGGGGAGCATCTGCCAAGGATATGTTAGCAGGAGGCATTATGAAAATAGCGGTTATTGACGGGCAGGGAGGCGGCATTGGCCGGGTCATCGTGGAAAAGCTCCGCCAATCGGGCGGCGCCGCTTATGAAATAATCGGCCTGGGAACCAACGCCCTGGCCACTTCGCTAATGCTCCGGGCTGGAGCTAACGAAGGCGCCACTGGTGAAAACGCCATAATTTACAATGCTGGCCGGGTTGATATCATCGCCGGATCGGTGGCCTGCCTGAGCGCTAACAGCTATGGCGGGGAGTTGAGTCCCCGCGCAGTTGATGCCATTGCCGCATCGCCCGCCGCCAAGGTGCTGATCCCGCTTAATCGCGCGGGCATATACATAGCGGGAGTGGTTGACGAACCCCTGCCGATACAGGTGGACCGGCTGGTGGAGCTGGTCCGGGAGATAGCGGAATAGAGTCCGGCAGTTCGGACGGTTGAACGAGGAGGATATTATTATGTGCAGAGATTTACCGCCTGTAGAAAGGGCGATACAGTTTCACGGGCATGTCTGTCCCGGTCTGCTGATGGGGGTCAGGGCCGCTCAACATGCCATGGACTTCCTGCAGCTGGACCCGGATGTGGATGAGGAAATTCTGGCTATTGTCGAGAACAAGGCCTGCGGTGTGGATGCCATTCAGGCCATATTAAGCTGCACTCTGGGCAAGGGCAACCTGATTTTCCGGGATTACGGCAAGATGGTTTATACCGTGGCCAGCCGGGAAAGCGGGCGGGCGGTGCGGATGTATCAGAAGATGGATCGGGTAAGGAGCCAGGCCATGCAGCGCTGGGGAGAGTTAAGAGACCGCGGGCAATTATCCGACAGCGAGGAAGCGGAAAAGGAAATGCTGCTGGCTACGGTGTTTGAAGAATTGATGACCATGCCTTTTGAACAGCTGTATGACTGGAAAGAAATAGATTTTGTCTTCCCGGAAAGAGCGGTAATCGAGCCGACAGTTCGGTGCCCGCGCTGCCAGGAAGGGGCTCAACAGGGCAAAATGATGCAGAGCCCGGAAGGCCTTATCTGTCCGGCCTGTTTTGCAGAGCTTGCGTGAGGCTGGATTAATAATTCCGGGCGCTGCCCGAACCAAAGATATGCCAGGAGGATAAGCCTATGTGTGAAGCCGATGTATATTTCTTAAAGGACGGCCAGGAAGAGCTGGCCATGGAAAAAGTGGATAGAATCATACCGGGTGAGGACGGAAGCATTTTCATGGAGAATGTCTTCGGAGAGCGCAAGATCGTTCATGGCCGTATACGGGAAATGGAGCTGGTCCATCACCGGGTGATCCTGGAAGAAATGCCTGAAGCTGCCATGGTTCAGAAGCAGGAGCTCTGGCTGGAGCCCGGCACCAGCCACGGGCATTTTCATGCCGGAGAAGACGTTGCAGTCAAGGTTATGGCCGGATACAACATGAAGGAAGCCGGGCACAGCCATTTGCATGGCCTTAAAGCCTGGACCGCCGCTGACGGAAAAGCCAATCCTTTGCATATTCACGACCATCACGGGAGCATGGAAATTAACCTGGGGCAGGAGGCCGACGGTCTGCTGCAGTTATGTGCCGAGCTGCCCGGGGAAAGAACCCTGTACGCCAAGATGCTGATGGAAATAGGCCATCACCATCACCACCAGGTGGAGCCTGCCGGCCTGCCCCTGGAGATTGTGCCGGTTCAATACGCCCACGCCCGGATGGGAGAAAGCTACGAAGTACTGGTGCTAAAGGACGGGAAGCCAATGAGCGGTGCAGAAGTCCGGGTTACCTATGCTTCCACTAAAAGCAGCGACTACCCCCATCGCCTGTCAACCGATGCCGAAGGCAAAGCCCGTGTATTCCTCACCGCCCGGGGCAATTACCTGTTTGCCGTCGACGATGGAGCGCTTACCAGCACTTTCACCCTGGTCAAGGGGTTCTAGCAGAGAAACGTGAAATGTGAAATGTGAAATGTGAAACGAAAGACGTGAAAAGTAAAACGCAAGACGTGAAACGTAAGACGTGAAATGCGAAACGTAAGACGTAAGACGTAAGAGGTTAAACGTAAGACGTTAAACGTGAAATGTAAAACGTTAAACGTGAAAAGTAAAATGTAAGACGTATCAAGGTAAAAGGTAAAATACAAAGCGCAAGACATATTAAGGTGAAGTGAAGTGTAAAGAGTTAAGCGTTAAGGCGTACGACGCGAAAGGCAGGATGAAGTTTTTCGTAAGGGCGAACCTTGTGTTCGCCCACACCGGGGAATCTGATGACTGTCAGGGGATTACGGGGTTTCCTTATGCTAATAAAAAGTGAGTAATCTTCTCTTAAGAATTAGTAACCTTAAAAATATTATTCACCTGCCGTGTTGTCAGTATCATTAGATTTCCATCATTTTTCGAATGCGAATGTTCTTATCTCCCACTGAAATTACTGTCCCTGAAAGCAAATCCGCAACGAGTACCGCTAACACCGATGAAAGCCGCTGATTAACCATATCTGAACGTTCGTCACCAAGGCGAAAGATGATCACCAAGGGCATTTCTTCAAGGCTGGCAGATATCAAATATCCAAAATCCAAGTCCATGGTCAGAATGACTCGATTTTCCTTTTGAGCCTTTATCAAGACCTCGTTGTCGGGAAGACGTTGCAGATTCTGTTCTCGTAAATGTACAGCATCATAACCGATCTTACGCAACCATTCAACAGTTTTAAGGGAAATCCCCATATCGGCCAGAAACTTTATCTTCATGCGTTTAGAACCTGTTCTCTGGTCAACCAAGCTGCGTATTCCAGGGATTCTCTGACATCATCGGCCTCCAGATCGGGGTATTCTTCGATGATTTCAGTAGCATTCATTCCCTTGGCAATGAGATTCACAACTAATGACACCGGAATCCTCATACCGCGTATACAAGCCTGTCCACCCATAACATCTTTATCAAAAGTTATGCGTTCATAGCCGGGCATTTTGATCCCTCCATATCGGCATTATATCTCTTGCAAATATTATACCATGCTGGAATCAAACACAAAGGATCATGCCCTTTGACACTTACAGAAGGTGAAAAGGCCCCGCAAACTCCTAATACAGGGGATTACGGGGTTTCCTTATGCTAATAAAAAGTGAGTAATCTTCTCTTAAGACTTAGTAACCTTAAAAATATTTTTCACCTGCCGTGTTGTCAGTATCTGGTAGTCAATGCGGAAGCCAAAAGCATCATGAAGGCTATCAGTGAAGTCGGTTCTCGTATAGGTTGGAACGAAGCCGTCTCCCTTGATCTCATGGAAATTCATGTCCCGCAAACCCTGAACAATCTCGCTGCACGTATATTGTTCCCCCAACCTCTTCTCCAGGAGCCTGCAGACAACCAGTGTGATAAAACAGGTCATGAAATGCGCTGTTATCCGGTCATCGCGGTTAAGGTACACTGACCGGGCTTTAAACTCGCTTTTCATGATCCTGAAGCACTCCTCTATCTGCCAGCGCCTCTTGTTTACCGCAAGAACGGCAGCGGAGTCGCCATCAAGGTTAGTGCAGACCGCGTAGAAACCATCAAAAGCCTCCTCTTTCCCAATGACAGTATTATCAATTTCATATTCCGCCTTGCTGGCCACCTCTCCTTCTGAAGTGACACTGGTTTTCTTGATAAAACGCTTGTAGTCGTTTTGGTTCACCTTATTCAGCTTGCCCAGATTTGTGTCCAGGACTTTGCGGGCTCTCTCAATTTGGGCGTTCCTGACCTTGCGTTGGTAGTTTTGGTACTTGAGGGAAAAGGACACAATAAGCCCCTGTCGGGCTTTTCAAGGCTTTTTCTCTTATCCAACTGTCAAAGACCCGGAATACGCCAACAAGTCCAGTTATCGGGCAGAACCGGTATGATATAGCAGGGATGGCCGGCTTTGTCCGGGCATAGAGAATATTTACCCCTCGGAATTCACCAAATAACAACAAAAACCATTTCAAAACCCTTGTTTTTATTCCATGCAATGATTAAAATTGTAGAGACACACGTACAAAATGTCATATTTTTGCTCGTTCATTGGACCCGATGCAAAAATGAACATTAGTATGCTATAATTTAGTCTATAAGTCATTATATGAACTGTGACCCGTTCAGGACTCCGCCTCCAGCTACATAATGAACAGTGCCTGCAATGGCATGCAAGCACTGGCTTTGTGTGTTTTAATCCATTGCCGCGGGCCTCGGGGAATAGTTCGAATGATCAGGAAAGCCCGGGAAGGATGAGCCTCTATTATCATGAAGAAGCACACCGCCAACGAAAAGGGCAATGTACTGGTAATGGTGCTGATGATTACCATGGTGCTGATGCTATTGGTAACCGTTATGCTGAGCATGACCAGCAATTCCATCACCCAGATGGAAACCATGAAAAAGAACGACAAAGCCTACTTCCTGGCCCGTTCGGGCGCCGACTCGGTGCGCGAAGCCTGGGACAGCCTTTCTAAAACAGGAACCCAGCCCATTTCCGTATCCACAATATATGTCGACAAAACCGTTCTGGATAGCATGATGGTCAGCGGAGCCACTGCCAACCTCTTCACGCTTACTGATCCGGGCTCTGCCAATAACGGCGGTACGCTTAATGTAAGGTATTTTGAAGTTGACGCCAACGGAAATCAAACACCCACCCATACCAATCGATGGAAAATTGAGTCTACTGCCGTGGTGGAAGGCAATACTCGCACGGTCAGTATGACGTCGGGTGTTTTTAATAATGCCAACCAATCGTCTACTCAATATTTTGATTCTTCAGGGCGTTTGCTGCCCGGTGCCAATACAGCGTACACTACACCACAGTATTTTTCAGAACTTGATAGAACATATTCAGTTGTATATTCATGGCATCCGGAAGTATTTGGCACTGTGGTTCTTGATCCTCCAGGGACGTCGACAACCTTGCGTTTTATTAATGAAGGAGCCGGTGAGTTTGTCGGCACGACAAGAGACGAGGGTTCCGACGATAAAAATAAAATTTCAATTATTGCCAAGAATATCGTGATTAAGAACAATTTGAATCTTTCTATGAATGAATACGATTGGTCATGGAGTTGGTTGTTTGACCACTGCCGTTCTCAACAAGGTGTTTTATCTCTTTCTGCGGAAAGGATTGTTTTCCCAGCTGGTGTAAATCTAAATATTAGTTCAAATCTCTGGGATCCTACGCTGATTTGGGGAGATAGAGGCAAAATGTTGAGAGAAGCTGATTATTTGGGCCCATCATTTGGAATATTAAATATGCATGTTCCAGACGGTTATGGAATACCTGGAGAAGAAGCTCGCAAGGACGTGAGTGCTACTGACCGCGAACGGATTGATGTCAACCAAACTTATGGAAAAATTTATTTCAGTACAGTAACATTCGGTGGATCATCGGCTGGATCATTCAGTCCGGCTATAAATTCAAATGCCTATTATTTTTTAAAAACCGATCAAGGTGTACCACTGGGCTCACGTATAAAGATCGATGCATCACAAGAGGACAGCATTGGCTTATTTGAAGTCCAGAACTGGTACTGGAATAGTTATTATCAGTCAGGCAGCAATAACGATATGTGGGACGATCTGACCCAGATAAGGCATACAGTGCTTATCAATGGTGTGGCTGTAGCCAACCAGTGTTTGATGATTCCAGCTGTTTCAACAACTGTTCCTAGTGATACTAGTGATCCTGAATGGACCTGGGATAATTAATTGAGAGAAGGGCATTGCGGTTTATGACGTGGTTAAAACAACAAGTTAACCGTTCTGAAGGCTTGACATTAATTGAAATAATCGTTTCTCTGGCCATTATTGCCCTGGTAGTGGTAATGCTGGTGCCCATCTTCAACTTGAATTTGATTTGGACCCAAAAGATCAGGGACAATGTCAACCGGCTTTTTGCCGCAGAGGGCGATCTAGAAATCATAGCCGCTACTCGTCAAGGAATTCTTTTAGAAGAGGGCACTTTCGTACCAACGCTGGATGGCAGCATTCCTGTGCCGGTTTATGATGCCAGCATGCCGATAAAGCTTGGTGCTTCAACCACTACAGTTATCGGTGGCGTGGTTGAGTTGGAAGATATGTTGTCTTTCATGGCCGGTATTCCAACCATCAGGTTGAATCCGATTATTCTCAATGAGGGTTACCCTCCCGACAGCGTGAGTAATACTCGTAAACGCATTGACATTACTGGCAAAAATACCAGCTTTATTGGCAATAGCCCGACCCAGAATTCGCAAATCCGAGTAAAGGATGCTGACGGCTCTGTCCTGGGATCATGGAACTGGATTCGAGCTAATGGGGTTGACGGTCTTTTCAAGATTCCCGCAGTGGGGAGCATAGATAACCAAACAGCGACAATATACCTGGAAAAAAGCCTGCTGACCAGTGAGGGGCCATATTTCATTGAGATTCAAAGCGGCAGCGAGATTGCCAGTACTCTTCTTCCGGTCAAGCTTCCTGAAAAGGCTGCGGTAGGTGAAGGCAGTTATTATGCAGTATCCAGCGACGATCAGACATATATTGGTACATACTGGGAGAATCGAAGTTCAGCATTATTGGGTAATCTAAACAGTATAATTTTTGCCTATTATCCCAATGATATTACGAAGAATAAATATATTTCAGTCGGAGATGCCGGTCGCATATTTACCTGGAAGGATTATGAAAGTTGGACTGCCCGTTCATCCGGTGTTACAGCCGATATTAACAAGGTGTCCCTGCACCGCAATTCTGATGAACAAATTGACTTCGTAGCAGTGGGTGACAATAAAACGATTCTGTTTTCCACCGATGCCGAAAACTGGTCGGTGGCTTCAGTGTCTACTGAAATCGCTGCCATGCCAGCATTCAATCTGATGGATGTTTGCTGGAATCCAATAATTCCGATCAATGATGACAATGAACATGAAGGTTACATGGCCGTGGGAAGCAACGGAGTCATTCTTTATTCCTTTGATGGTCAGAACTGGGCCCTCTATGAAAAGTGCCGCCCGGAATACGTGGAGAGCGCTAACAGCAGCGCTTATGGCGCAATAAAATTTGACGGCATTCTGGATGCTATGGCGGCATCAGAAGGGCCGATTGAAGGTTCAGGAGCGCGAACCGTCATCATGGTGGTCAAGCCGGAAGCGCAGCCATCAGCACCTAGCGGCAATAAGATTATGAACACGGTGCCATCGCCCTCTGTTCCGTATTCGTTGGAAACCGCTCCTAATTCTCGTCCAGATACCCTCATGGCCTGGGGAGCTCGCCAGAACGGAGTCGGTACCAACTGGACCCTGCGGCTGGTCAGCAGCATGATGCCTGATCCCAATAAGCTCGGGCCGCTGGGTATTGAGCTTGGGGACGGCGATAGTAAAACAGCCAGCACGGGCACAGACAGCGCCTGGCAGATTATTGCCTGCCGCTTGAGCGGCAGCAGCCCTACGGTGGCCAGCCATCGATTGTTCATTAATGGCCCGAGAATTGATTCATTCACCATCGTTGGTTCTAATTCAGTTAACACAGTCGATACGCTGGGAACTGTCCCGAACATTGTTAAGTATCCGTTCCAACTGGGAGATGATTACCTGACCAGGCCTCGTTTAGGAACTGTGGGACCGTCAGATCCCGCCCAGGTGATGTCTTATCCTTTCAAGGGTGAAATTGCCGAGGTGTTGGTTTATGATACCGCATTAAGCGAAAGTATTGTGTCTGGCTCGACCTTCAGCCTGGAAGGCGACCTTGAACGAGTAGAACAACAACTGGCCAGCCAGTACGGGATTAGTATGAACTATTATGGGACTGATCCGAATAATATTCCCTGGCCATCTGGGTTCTCGGGATTCAATCCGAAAAATCCCGATGATGTTTCTCTTAATGCCAGTCTTGTGATGTGGCTGAAAGCAGATGACCTGGACGGTGACGGGGTGGCAAATGCATCAGAAAGCTCTGCGATGTACGAAGGTGATGTTATACACAACTGGAAAAATAAGCAAAGCATATACAACAGCCTGGATCTATGGTCAGCCGGGCAGACACTAAATAGTATCGCAGCAAACGGTGAGTCCAGTTATTACTGCCTGATAACCGCAGGCAACCGGGCGCGCCTGGTCAACCTTCTAGAATATGACCTGTCGGGTTCGCCCATAACCGCTTTTCAGCGTTACATCGCTCGTGGAACTGGTTTTGCCCTTCCTAACAACACCCGGCTCCCAGTAGTCAACTATCATGATGTTGCTTTTAATTCGCCCAATTTCATAGCAGTTGGAGACAATGGGGTAATAATCCGCAGCCCCGGAACGGTGAGTTCAGTGGAAAAGCAAGCCCATGAAGATGGATTCTGGTATCCTATAGTTTCAGGGACCTCTTACAATCTTTGGGCTGTAAATTATAATGAGAACTGTTTTTATGCAGTTGGTGATAATAACACTATTCGAATTTCTTCTGATAATGGTGTCACCTGGTCGGGAATAAGTACAGCGGTGACCTGCAACTTTAGAGACATAGCCCTTCAAAAAGCCGACTGAACATGAGAATGCAATTTGAAATAATGCTCTGAAGGCGGTATGAACAGGTTGATAAATAAAACAAATGAAAAGGGAATAACACTGATCGAACTTCTGGTGTCCCTGGCACTGGTTAGCCTGCTCGTGGTTGGCGCCATGGGGGTGTATTATTATGCTCGGAATGCCTACGCTATAAACAATACCCAACATTACGCAAATGAGTACACTAAAGCGTTCAAATACGATCTTAAGAGCAATTTGCGAATGGCACGTGGAATCCAAATACTGAGCGCTTCCGCTCCGGGAGCCAAAACCAATCATAATTACACTGAATGTTATATTTGGGTAGACCGCAGCAGTTACGCATCTGCCACCTATGGAAACCTGATGTTCCGCCAGGATACATTTACCGGGACTACCGGTCAGAATCAGGGCACACCAGTTACCCTGGTGGATGCGAAAGCGATGAGCGATGAGCAGACCAGCTGGTATGACCGGAGCGCTTTTTCCAGGGTAGCCATGGCACCGGAAGTAACGTTTTATGCGTTGAATTACCAGGGAAATAGGATTTCAGAAATATCTCCAACACCGGCCTCAACATCCCTGGAAGGAACGCCAAATGAACGTTCAGTCGGATATGAGCTGGTGGTTAACAAGCAACTAATTCGCGTAGGAAGTGCGACACCAGAGATCACCCCGCTGGTGAACAGCAATTCAGCAGCCAATATGTATAACATGATTGAAGACCGTGGAGTCAGCATTGCTGAAGGCGGCATCAACTCAGGGGCAACCCTTCTTTTTGTTCCTGCTTCCAATCAGTCTACTGTAACAACATCAGGTCCGGTTATGCCGACGGCATGCTGCACTACCGTGGCGGTTTACGGCGAGGATGGTCAGGAAACAGGGATAATGAGAGAGTTCAGGGATCGCTTCCTGATGAGTTCAACACCCGGCAAAATAGTTGTCTGGCTTTATTACAACAAGGTTTCGCCTGCAGTTATCGGCTTTATTGGCGATAGCCAGACGCTTAAGACCTTTGCCGCCTGGCTGCTCCGGCCAATAGTATGGACAGCGTATCTGCTGGTGAATTATCCTCTGCCGACGGTTATGACCGTTTTGATGATGACCCTGGCCTGGTGGTGGCGGCGCCGGAACGGAGAGCGGACAAGAGAATTGCTGGCATAGTTATTGGATGTCAACCATGCAATGAATTGGATGTGAGGGGATATACCTTTCGTCCCCTATCTCCTGCCGGCCAGCAGCATCATGAGTTCTTCAAGCTTGTTTTTACTGAGCAGGGCGCGGCTGTTGGCGTTATAGAAGGAGACTGAAAAGCTGCTGGCGGTATCGGGTTCGATCTTTTCCACCCGGTCGATGTTTACTATGTATCCCCGGTGGCTGCGCAGGAAGCGTTCCCCCAGGCGTTTGCCTAAAAGCTCCAGGGTTTCAGTCGAATAATAAACCCTGTCCGGGTAATGGATGATGCTTACCCGGTTGACCTTTTCCACGAAAAGTACCTGGCCGGGATCGATGAAATAGGTCTCCCGGCCATTCTTGATCATCAAGCGCTGCTCTTCATTTGCCCTCTTCATGGTTTCCCGGGCTTTTTGAAAGGCCTTAATGCGCCCAATGGACCTTTCCAGGTTCGCATGGCTGATGGGTTTGGACAGGTAATCCACGGCGCCGATGTCGAAGCCCCTGATGCCCAGTTCAGCATGACCGGTAATGAATACGACGGCAATATCGGGGTTCTGCTCCATAAGCTGGATGGCCGTGTCAAAACCGTCCATACCAGGCATTTCCACATCTAAAAACACCGCATCAAGAGTCTGTTCGGAGGCCAGGAGCAGAAGCTCGCAGCCATCGGCAGCGGACGCCAAAATATCAAGCTCTGGAAAGGTTGAAAGCAGGCTCGACAGGTACTGACGCAGGCGGGCATCGTCTTCAGCTATCATGACTTTTAGCCTGGTACTCATCCAAATCCCTTTCATGTTGTCTCTGTGCATGCTGGCAACGATCGCAGCTTAATAGCCATTATAATGAGCGGCTGAATTGCATAGTGGATAGTGAAAAAAGTCTCTTATATTCTATAACCACGGTATTGATAAAACAAGAGGAATTTGCGGTTACTACATGGTTTTATAATGCATTACAGCTGTTCCAGTCGCCGCTAGGGGCGTAATATGCGTTCGAGAGCCATCCGAGAACACAGTAATCAGGTCAAATATTCTATAGTAAACAGTGCATAGTGAAAAAGTTTAATGTATAATATGTTTAATAGAATATTGGGATACGGAGGTACACCATGAAAACCAGAATAAGCGATATGTTTGGAATCAAGTACCCGGTACTTTGCGGAGGCATGCTATGGCTGTGCAAGCCCGAACTGTGCGCGGCCGTGTCCAATGCCGGCGGCCTGGGCAATATAACCGCCGGGAATTACAATAGCGGCGAGGAGCTGCGCCAGGCTATCAAGCAAGCCAAAAGCCTGACCGATAAGCCATTCTGGATCAATATCACACTTCTGCCCTCATTTAGAATCAGCACTGAGACCTATGATGATTTTTTTTGGGTATGCTGCGAGGAAAAGGTCGCCGGAATCGAGGTTTCAGGTGCTCCAGCCCGTAAATACATTAATGAAGTGCACGAAGCCGGGGTCAAGATCCTTCATAAGGTCGGAGCGGTACGCCATGCCCTCAATATTGAAAAGCTGGGCTATGACGGGATCATAGCCGCCGGGATAGAAGAAGGGGGCCACCCGTTGAACGATGATGTGACCACCATGATATTAACGCCCCGCATTGCCGAATCGGTAAAGATCCCGGTGGTGACAACCGGGGGGATTGCTGATGGACGGGGCTTGGCCGCTGCCCTGGCTCTGGGAGCCGAGGGGGTTATGATGGCCACCCGCTTTATTAATACGGTGGAATGCCAGGTTCATAGCCAGATCCAGGCGGAGCTGATCCGGCGGGAGGAACAGGACACCACTCTAATCTGCAAGTCTTTGAACCTGCAGGGACGCGCATTAAAGAACCAGCTGAGTGAAGAAGTCCTGGCCATCGAAGCCGAAGGCCGGGATCTGGACCGGATATTCCCGCTGATTTCGGGGCAAAAGGTGAAGGACGCCTGGGAGACCGGCGATGTTGAACATGCCGCCTTTATGGTGGGACAGAGCGTAGGGTTAATCCACGATGTTCCGTCCTGCCAGGAATTGCTGGACGGCATGGTGAAGGAAGCCGAAGCTATATTGAGGTCCCGCCTTACGATGTTCGAATAAAGACCGATGACAAAGATAGGCGCTAATATCATCGGTCTTAGCATATTGATAGAAGCGGAGAGGGCATTATTAATGGCGGGTTGCTGCCTGGTTGGCAGCATGCGTTTTTTGATGATTCTAAACGCATTTTGTACGCTTTGAATATGGAGACGGCGCAATAAACAGAGCCATTGGCATTAATGGTAAAAAGTACAAGTCAGGAGCGTTACGGCGCTCTTTTCTTATTTATGCGGAAAAGCGGGTGCACCGCTGCCGCCCATGATATATACTGATTTTGATTAACGTATATAAGGTCGGCGGTATTGGCAGTGAGTGAAGCGGTGAACAGCAGCAAACCAGAGGAATTAAGCAATTATGAAGCCCTCAAGTCCCGGCTGGCCAGTGTACCGGCCCAGCCCGGCGTCTATGTGTACAAGGACAAGGACGGTCGGGTTATTTATGTGGGCAAGGCCAAGAACCTGCGCAACCGCATGCGCTCCTATTTTGTCCCCGAAGACCGGCTGCTTCCCAAGGTCAGGCTGATGGTCAGCCGCATGGCTGAATTCGACTACATCGTTACCAGCAGTGAAGTGGAAGCGCTCATACTTGAAAACAACCTCATCAAGGAATATCATCCCCGCTATAACATACTGATGCGTGATGACAAGAGTTTCCCCTATCTCAAGCTCAGCATCACCGAAGATTTTCCGCGGATTGCTGTGGTCAGGGAAAGAAAAGACGGCAAATCCAAGTATTTCGGTCCATACGTAGATGCAGGCGGGCTGAAGGAGGCTGCAGCCGCCCTGCGGGATGTTTTCCCCCTGCGCAGCTGCCGGACCCTGCACCAGAACCGCCGCCCCTGCTTGAATTATTATATCAACAAGTGCAGTTCCCCCTGCACTGGCCGGATTAGTGCCGAAGACTACCGGCAGATGGTGGACAGCCTTCTGACCTTCCTGGAAGGAGACTACCAGTCTCTGATTGACAGCAAACAACGCGAAATGGCGGAGGCCGCCGCTGCCTATGAATATGAGAAAGCCGCCCGCCTGCGCGACCAGGTGGAAGGTCTGCGCTCCCTGGCCACCCGCCAGTTCATTGTTTTCGAACAGCGCTATAACCTGGATGCAGTCGCCCTGGTAAGCGGCGACAAGGAAAGCCTGGCTTTCGCCCTGCGCATCCGGGAGGGCAAGGTGGTAGCCCAGGAGAGCTTCTGGCTGAAAAAGGCTATGGACGAAGACGAAGCGGCCATCATGGAGTTTTTCCTGCGCCAGTATTGCGCCTCCCAGGATGAACAACCGCAGGAAATACTGGTCAACCTGGTGCCGGAAGGCAAAAGCCTGCTGGAAAGCTGGCTTAAAGAACAGGCGGGACACAGTATAAGAATTCACCGCCCGTCCCGGGGCGACCGCAAAAAAGTGCTGGAACTGGCTGAACGCAGCGCCCGGGCGGTATGGGAGGAGCGCACCCGCGAGAACCTGGAAAGCCGGAAAGCACTCTCGGCTGTGGCTGAAGCCCTGAACCTGGAAGCCCTGCCGGAGCGCATAGAATGCTTCGACGTCTCCCACCTGGCCGGCAGAGACACCGTTGCTTCAATGGTTGTTTTCACCAATGCCCGGGCAGATAACAAGGCTTACCGGCGCTTCAAGATTACACAGGAACAGAATGACGATTTCGCCTCTTTGCAGGAAGCGATCCGCAGGCGATTTACTGAAGGCATGAAGGGCAATCCCGCTTTTCTGCCCCTGCCGGACCTGCTGTTAATAGACGGCGGATATGGACAGATTAATCTGGTGGCGCGCCAGCTGGAAGAAATGGGCGTGGAAGTCGCCGCTGCAGGTATAGCCAAGAAACAGGAGGCCTTGTTCAGGGCTGGACAGCCGGTTCCACTGGTATTGGACCGCCGCAATGAGGGTTTAAAACTGTTGCAGCGGCTCCGGGACGAAGCCCACCGCTGCGCCATCGAATACAACCGCCTGCGTCGCACCAAACGGGGCCTGTCATCTGAACTGGACAGCATCAGTGGAATAGGGCCCAAGCGCAAGCAGCAGCTTATTACCCAATTTGGTTCGGTCAAGAAGATGAAAACAGCTTCCCTGGAAGAGCTCCAGGCGACCCCAGGAATGAACCGCACTTCGGCCCAAAAGCTTTTCGATTTTTTTCACCCAGCGGAGTAAATCAGTAGAACCGTCCCTGAGATTTACTCAGGCGCATATAACTTGGCATGTACGCTGAAATGGCTTATGATGTGATTATTCACAAGAATCGAAAACAGGGGGGATATCAATGAAAATGCAAGGCTGGGTTTTGCGCTGGCTGGTTAATGCAGTGGCAGTTTTACTGATGATCTTTCTCGTTCCGGAGACCTACACTGCTGAAGGTGTGTTAGACACCGGATTTTCCGCCAATGCCTGGGGAGGCCTGGTGGGCGCGCTGCTGATGGGCGTGCTTAACGCCATTATCAGGCCGCTGCTGCACCTGATCAACCTGCCGTTTACCTATATCAATGCAGGTGTGGTGACGGTAATTTTTAATGCCCTTTTCATGTATCTTACTGTGTCAACGGTTAAAGGATTTGAACTGGCCGGCTGGGCATGGTCTTTGCTGATTGTACTACTGCTCAGCGCAGTGAGCTTGGTTTTGAGCATGATGGTGGCCGACGATCAAGTCGGATTTGGCCGGTAAGATTTAAGCTATTTATATGATGCCCGGTAAAGAAGATTTGCAGTTGTCTCATAAGCGGCAGCCGGTGCCGGGACCGTGCAAGATTAGCTCCGTTGTAAAGGATTGATAGTCATAATATCCGTAGATACTGGATTCATGCAATATTCGGCCCAGGAACAGCAGTCTATGTGTCAGGACCGGCTGGACCGGTGGAATTTCTTCTGTTCAGGTCTGGCTGATAAAGAGCTGCCCATTTGCCGCCCCTTACTACCTTATGACGGTGATGAGCCGATAAAGGATATTTCCAGGCGTTTGAATGCCTGTTACCGCAATGTATTGCTGCTGGGAATCGGTGGTTCGGCGCTGGGCGCCCGCACATTGCTGCAGTTTTTTCGCGGCCCCTGCCATAATCTCAATCCTGAAGGCCGGGTGCGATTGTTTATTTTGGACAATATCGACCCCGCCTGGATCAGAATACTGGAGCAGAACCTGGATTTTCGGGAAACAGCGCTGCTTTATATAAGCAAATCAGGTTCAACTCCTGAAACGGCTGCTCTGTTTCTGTATTTTTACCAGCGTTTTATAGATGCCGGAGGGAAGGGCGAAGATATTGTAATCGTCACCGATCCGGCTGTAAACGGTATAAACCGTATCGCCCGGCGTATTGGAGCCACGCTTATAGCCAGCCCGCCGGAAGTGCCGGGCCGTTATTCGGTCTTGTCGGCCGCCGGATTGCTTCCGGCTGAACTGCTGGGAATTGATAGCAGCATGCTCTTAAATGGAGCCCGCCGCCTGCATGACGCGGTTGTAAGTGCTCCGCCGGCCAGGAATCCCCTGGCGCTGTTGGGTATGGAATTGCATGATACTTTTAGGAAACGCGGACGCAGCCAGCATGTACTGTTCAATTACAGCACACTGCTCGGAGAATTTGGCCGGTGGTTCGAACAGCTATGGGCGGAAAGCCTGGGCAAGGCTCATAATATTTACGGAGAGACAGTTAACGCGGGAACAACCCCCCTGGCATGCACCGGAGCCACCGATCAGCACTCTATGCTGCAGCTGTTTCGGGAAGGACCCGCTGACAAGGTATTCGGATTCGTGTATATTGAACCTGATGAGCCCGGCCTGGAAATTCCGGCATTGTTTACAGATGAGATCGAGTATGGATATTTCGGCGGGCAGCAAATCGGCCGCCAAATGGAAATAGAACGCTTATCCACGGAGATAGGCCTGGTGAAAAGCGGGCATCCTTGTTACAGTATATCGCTGCCGGACAGGTCCCCGGAAAGCCTGGGAGCCCTGCTGTATTTTTACCAGGTCCTGGTGGTGTGGATGGCCCGGCTTTCCAATGTCAATCCGTTTGATCAGCCGGGAGTGGAAGAAGGCAAGCGCATCACCTATGCCTTGATGGGCAGGGCCGATTACAGCTCTATTTTACCGCAGGTAGCGGATGAGATCGTGGAACACAAGGGCCGGCGGCAGGTTCACCATCTGTAATGCTTACAGCCAGGACAGTGATAATGAATTGAGTTTAGGAGGGACCCATGTCGGAAACGGGGGTAATCAGGCCGGTAATAATCACAGGCTTGTCCGGTGCCGGAAAGACCCTGGTCGTCAATTGTTTTGAAGACCTGGGCTATTACTGTGTGGATAACCTGCCACCGGCATTGCTGCTCAAGTTCATTGAGCTTTCCCAGCAATCCGAAGGCAAGATAAACCGGGTTGCCCTGGTCATAGATGCTCGCGGGCGCCAGTTTTTTAGAAACCTTTCCCAGGCATTGCTGGACCTGGAAGCTGCCCGGGTTGAATATGAAGTGGTTTTCCTGGAAGCATCAGACGATGTTCTGGTCAGACGCTTCAAGGAGTCGCGGAGGCCTCATCCGATGGCTTCGGAAGGGCGGCTGATCGAATCCATTCAGTTGGAACGCAAGCTGCTGGAGGATTTGCGCGGCCAGGCCGACCTGGTTATAGACACTACCAGCCTGAGCCCCAGGGTGTTAAGCGATACGATTGCTGAACGTTTTGGCAAGGAAGATGCACAGCGCTTTTCAATCAACATTGTGTCATTTGGCTACAAGGCCGGCATACCTATGGATTCGGATATTGTGATGGATGTGCGTTTCCTGCCCAATCCGTTTTACCAGGAAAAGATGAGCAAGCTAACCGGCAAAGACGCCGATGTGATTGATTTTGTAATGGATTCGCCCCCGACTGGGATCTTTCTCAAGTATTTTCTCGATCTGCTCTATTACCTGATCCCTGAATATGTCAATGAAGGCAAGAGCAACCTGTCTATCGGGATTGGCTGCACCGGAGGACAGCACCGCTCGGTTGTCCTGGCGGACTACATAGGATTCAGACTCAATGAGATGGGATACGTGGTAAGTATTCGCCATCGAGATCTGACCAAGTATATTTCGGAGGCAGTCAATCAAGATGAATAAAGAACCTGCAATAGTGGTTATGGGCGGGGGCACCGGCCTGTCAGTTCTATTAAAAGGCCTCAAGCAGTACACCCATAAACTAACTGCCCTGGTGACGGTTAGCGACGATGGGGGGAGTTCCGGGCTTTTACGCAGCGAACTGGGGGTGCTGCCACCCGGTGATATTCGCAACTGCCTGGTAGCCCTGGCCGAAAAAGAGAACCTGATGAACCAGGTGTTTCAATACCGCTTTAACATTGGAGACAGCATTGCCCCGCACAGCCTTGGTAACCTGCTGCTGGTGGCCATGAGCGATATTACCGGGAATTTTGTAAGTGCCATCCAGGAGATGAGCAGGATTCTGGCTGTACGTGGCCGGGTGCTTCCCTCCAGTCTAAAGCCGGTTGGTTTGAAGGCCAGGATGAGTGACGGGCAAGTGGTGTTCGGGGAAACAGCCATTCGCAAATACGGGGGGCGCATAGCCGAACTGGCCCTGGACCCGTTGGATTGCAAACCATTGCCGGAAAGCATCAAGGCCATCCATGAGGCAGATGCAGTTATACTGGGACCGGGTTCCTTATTTACCAGCATTGTTCCCCATCTTCTGGTGGAAGGGGTGGCGGAAGCCATAGCGCGCTCCCCTGCGGTTAAAATATACGTTAACAACGTCATGACAGAAAAGGGTGAAACCGACAGCTACGACGCATACCAGCACCTGGAAACGGTCATGGCTTATTTGCATTACCCGGTGATCGATTACATGCTGGTTAATTCCATGCCCGTAGACCGGGAGCGCCTCGAACGCTATGAAGTGGAGGAAGCGGAGCCGGTTCTGTACGATATACGCGATGTGGCAGCTGACGGGGTCAAGGTAATAGCCCGTGACTTTCTGTCCCGTGACCAGGTGGCCTGGCATGATTCGGACAAGCTGGCCCTGGCTATACTGGATGTTTTGAAGGTAAAACCGATCAGGAGGCTTTAAGCATGAGTTTTGCCCGGGACGTCAAAGCAGAACTCGCACGCATTGAAGCTGGAAGGGAATGCTGCCGGAAAGCCGAGCTGTATGCGATGAGCCTGATGCTGGCTACTTGCACCAGCCGGGGAAACAGCACTTTTGACCTGGTATACTCATGTGACAGCCCGAATTCTGCCCGGAAGATATACCTGCTGCTCAAGGCTTTGTATGGCATCAAAGCCGGGGTGAAAGCCCGGGAGCTCAGGCGCTTTAATAAAACCAGGATTTACCTGGTTAATTGTCCGGGTTTGCCAGCCGGTCATCCGATTCTGGTTGACATGGGTCTGGAACTGCCGAAGGGAAAAGCCCTGTTCAAATCCGCACTATTGCAGCATAATTGCTGCCGGAGAGCATTTTTACGCGGCATATTTTTAAGCCGGGGGTATATTAACCGACCGGAAGGGTTGTACCACCTGGAGTTGATATTATCAGAGCCAGAGTGGATAGCTCCGGTGCAAAAAAATCTGGCACGATTTGATCTGGAAATGCGCTGTGTGGACCGGAAAAACGCATCAGTTCTGTATTTGAAGGACAGCGAGCGCATTGGTGATTTCTTGCGTTTGATCGGAGCTTCAAAAGCGGTTCTGGATTTTGAGAACGCTCGTATAGTAAAATATATTCGCAACACTGTCAATCGCCAGGTCAACTGTGAGACCGCCAATGTAAGCAAAACCATTGATGCTGCGGTGCGGCAGAACCAGTTGATCGAGAAAATGGCAGCTCAAATAGGTATTGAAAAGTTGCCTGTTGATTTACAAGAGCTGGCATTGCTTCGTTTGGAGTTTCCAGACGATAACTTAAGAGAGCTGGGTCAGAAAATGGACCCTCCTCTCAGCAAGTCAGGCACCGCGTACCGGATGCGGAAACTGGAGAACTATGCCGGGCGGGTGCTGGATGAATAAAGTGGAAGCGGACTGCAGGGAGAGCTTGGGTAATGGAACTTTTTGGTCGCATCAGTCTTGAACAACAACAAAAGCTTCTAATAACACCTGAACTTCGCCAGGCTATCGAAGTGCTGCAAATGTCCACCCTGGAACTGGTAACCCATATCAAGAACACACTGGAGGAAAATCCTTTCCTGGATGAAAAGGAAGAGGAAATCCTGCAGGTGGACCGGGAGGGGCTGGATGAACCGGTGAAAAGCGCCGATTCACAGGATGACGATTGGCATGAGTATTGCCTTGAGTATTTTAACGACCGCGATATCGGGCAGTACAACGGAGATATTGAAGTGCCGGAGTTTGACCGCTATCTGTTCCGGCCGCCCGGTTTGCGGGAACACCTGGATTTTCAGCTGCACATCAGCTATGCGAGCTGCCAGGAAATGCAGATCGGAACGTATATTATTGACAGCCTCGACCCGGCCGGGTATTTGTCGGCATCGCTGGAGGAAATCGCAGAAGCCAACGAATCAAGTACAGATGAAGTCGCCAGGGTGCTGGCCCTGATCCAGACCTTCCATCCTCACGGGGTAGGCGCCCGCAGCATGGAAGAATGCCTGATAATACAGATGAAACATAGCGGCCACTGTTGTGATGCGGCTATAAAAATCGTGGAGCACCATCTTGCAGACGTGGCCAGCGGCAATCTTAAACGCATCGCCCGTTGCGTGAACCTCCCGGTATTTGAAGTGCAGCAGCTTTGTGATCTGCTCAAACGCCTGGATCCCAAGCCGGGTCTTCACTATCACAATGCCGGAGACGTGAACTATATTATCCCTGATGTGGCAGTCGAAAAAATGGATAATGAGTACCATGTGATCATCAATGATAACAGCCTGCCCAGCCTGGGCATTAACAAGATATACGGAAGCATGCTCAAGAACCGCCGGGAGGTCAGCAAGGAAACTCGGGAATACTTGAGAGACAAGATGAATTCCGCACTGGGTTTGATGAGGGCTATAGAGCAGCGCAATGCCACGATATATAAGGTATCCCGCTGCATAGTGGATATGCAGACTGATTTTCTGGACAATGGAGTGCGATTTCTTAAACCGCTTACGCTGAAACAAGTCGCTCAGGAGGTAGGAGTTCATGAGTCCACGGTGAGCCGGGTAACGTCCAACAAATATATGCAGACTCCGCAAGGCCTTTTTGCCATGCGTTACTTTTTTGACAACGCCCTGGCATCCGAAGCCCGGGGGGGATGCACTTCCGCCAAGGCGATTCGCAGCATTATCGGCGAAATTGTGAAGAACGAGGACAGTGGTAAGCCGCTCAGCGACCAGAAAATAGTTGATTCCTTGCAGGCCCGGGGCATTCATATTTCGAGGCGTACCGTGGCCAAGTACCGGCAGGAAATGGGTATGGCTTCGGCTGGAACCCGCCGCCGCTATCAGAAAGATTCATAGGTTTGGCAGAACAACAAGCGAAAGGACCGAATACATGAAGCTGGTTATAGCCATAATCAACAATCAAATTGCCTCCGGCCTGGTAGAAAGCATGGTGGAGAAGGGTTTCCGGGTTACAGCTGTAGAAAGCTCGGGAGGTTTTCTCCGGCATGGCAACCTGACCATATTGAGCGCGGTTGAAGACAACGAGGTCCAACAGGCAATTCAGGCCATCAAGGATCATGCCGAACTCAAAAAACTGGAGCAGTATGAGGGCATTTGCGATCAAAAAACCGTCAGGGAGGGCATGGTTACTTTATTTGTGAGCCCGATCGAAACGATACTTAATTTCTAGCCCATGTGTTATAGCTTGACGTACCTTCTGTAACATGTAGCACAGGTTAAAAGCCCGAGCTATCGGCGTGTTTTTATACAGCCAATGCCCGGGCTTTGTTCATTCAGCAATATGCGTTTTTCAATGGTTTGTCTGCAAAGCAGTTATTGATTCTTCAGTTCCTTGATGGCCTCGTTCAATGCGGGCATGATTTCGTAAAGGTCGCCGGCTATTCCGTAATCTGAAGCCTTGAAAACCAGGGCGTTCTCGTCCTTGTTGATAGAGCAGATCACCTGGCAGTCTTTAATACCGGTCAGGTGTTGGATCTGGCCGGATATGCCCACTTCCAAACACAGGCCGGCTTTGAGGTTCTGCCCGGAAAGGCCAACACATAATTCGGACGGCAGCCAGTTCAGCTCCTCGGTTAAAGGCCTGGTGCAGGCCAGCTCTGCTCCCAGCAGTCCGGCTGTTGTGCGAACCAGGTCCAGATCTTCAGCCTTTTCAAAGCCCCGGCCTGCGCATATTACACTGTCGGCTTCGGAAAGGTTCTTTTGGATTCCAGAGGATTCTAACTGTTCGATAATACGGATGGGAGAGGCTGGTTGACCACTGATCTCCGTTATTGTGCAGCTGCATGCAACCGGTTCAGACACGCTTATGCTGCCCGCAGGCACTGTAGCCATAGCCTGGCCGGGTATTTCCAGCACTTCGATTGCAGTTCCACCATAGGCTGTGCGCTCCATCTGGAAGGCGCCCGAGCTGCTGTCATAGGCAATGCTTGCACAGTCCGAAACCAGGCCGGCATCCAGGGCTTCAGCCAGTCGCGGAGCCAGGTTTCGCATCAGCGGGCTGGAGGCCATCAAAACCAGTCCAGGGGAGCGCCGCGCGAGTTCAGCTGTAATCAACTCTTCGTATGCATCAATACCCTGGCCGTTTTCCAGCGGGGCCAGCAGCAGGATTTCGTCCAGGCCTTGCCGCTGGTAAGCGGCGGTCATTTCTGCCGAACCCAGGCTGAACGCGGAAATATTTTCCTGCAGCTGTCCGGTAATATTCCGGGCCCGGGTGATCAGTTCCAGGCCGGTTTGAATCTTTTCCGCCAGGATAATTATACCTGCCACGTTATCAGCCTCCTTTTCTGGATTCGCTAACCAGAATGCGAGCCAGTTCCTTAATTCCTGCCGCATCGGCGGGCAGCATTTTCACAGTGCGTTCTATGCGGGCGTATTTCAAAGCCGTTCGTTTAAGCCGGCGCTTTTCCTCTATAGCTAACGGCAGTTCGGCGACCTCTTCGACCGGTTTTTTCGAAGCGGCCAGGGTGTCCTTTATGCCAGGTATGCGAGGTGTATTTATATCTGGCGAGACTGCCGCCAGGCACGGCATCGGAACCGCCACCCGCTCCATCGCGTTAAGGTTTTTTCGCTCAGCAATTATTTCACCATTCTCAATATCCAGCTTGCGAACCGAGCCAATGCTGGGAATACCCAGGCTGCGAGCCAGGCGTGCACCTACCTGAGAGGCATACAGATCGCTCGAACCTTCGCCGCACAGGATAAGGTCTACAGGCATCTGCTCCTTGATAACCGCGGCCAGAATGGCTGCGGTCTGGGCAGGTTCCAGGTCGGCATAGGCGGGGCTGGTTATGAAGCAAGCCCGGTCCGCCCCTCTGGACAGGGCGTCTTTTATGGCCTTGCCGTGTTCCGGAGTAGTGACGGTTACCGCAGTTATGTCGGCTTCATATTCGCGCTTTAATCGCACTGCTTCTTCCAGGGCGTTGCGATCATATTCATTTATCCGGTATTCAACCGTGCTGAAATCCAACAGGCCGCTGGAGTCGGAGCGAATATACGCTTCGTCGGCCACCCATTTGCACAGGCATAGAATCTTCAACATATTATGCACCTGCCTTTCCGGCGGTAGATTTTAGCGGAGGACCGAGCCGGCGATTACCATACGCTGGGCTTCCGAGGTGCCTTCATAGATTTCGGTTATCTTGGCATCGCGATACAGGCGCTCCACTTTCTGGCCTTTCATATAGCCATAGCCGCCCTGAATCTGCACTGCCTTGGAGCTGTGCCGGACCGCGCATTCTGCGCAGAACAGCTTGGCCTGGGCGGCAGCCAGGCTGTAAGATTGTTTTTGATCCTTTAAGAATGCGGCGTTCATGTACATAAAGCGCGCAGCGTTGATATCAGTGGCCATATTGGCGATAAACCACTGGATGGCCTGCTGCTTGGCAATGGGCTTGTTAAACTGAATGCGTTCCTTGGAGTACTTGATGGACTCATCCAGGCAGGCCTGGGCGATGCCGGTGGCCTGGGCTGCAATGCCTATACGGCCGGTATCCAGGGTGCTCATGGCGATTTTAAATCCGTCCCCTTCTTTACCAAGCAGGTTTTCAGCAGCGACGGCACAGTCCTTCAATACTATCTCGGAAGTTTGCGAGCCTCTGATCCCCATTTTGTCGAAATGTTTTCCTACAGTCAGGCCGGGGCTGCCTTTCGGAACCAGGAAACAGCTCATGCCTTTCATTCCCGCAGCGGGATCGGTGGAGGCAAAAACCGTGAAAACATCGGCAATGACGGCATTGGTGATGAAGGTTTTGGTGCCGTTCAGGATATACTGGCCGCCGCTTTTTACGGCGGTGCTGGTGGCGGCGCCGACATCGGTTCCCGCCCCTGGTTCGGTCAGGGCAAACGAGCCTACGGTTTTGCCGGCGGCGATGCCGGGTATCCATTGTTTCTTCTGTTCGTCGCTGCCGAAGGTCATAATAGGATGTCCGGTCAGGCCGACGCTGTATGAATAAGTGAAACCGCTGGCGGCGCAAGCCCGGGATATTTCCTCGGTGACAAGCATGGCCGTCAGGAATTCAGCTCCGCCTCCGCCGTATTCGACCGGATAAGGAATGCCCATCATATCCAGCTCGGCCAGCTTCTCAAACACTTCGGCGGGATAACGGCTGTTTTCATCCACTTCAGCTGCAATTGGTTCGATGTACTTCAATGCGAATTCGCGGGCATTTGCCCTGATCAGTTCTTGCTCGTCCGAAAGCTTGAAATTCATAGATACACCTCTTTCAATCAAGTAATTTCACGAATGTATGCCAATATTTGGCGTGCTTATTATGAATTGTAGATGATGTCGAAAAATATTGTCAACATTTAATTTGCATACCAAGTAATTGGATGAAAGACTGGCCGCTATTGATTGGGGAGCTTTCCTCCCTGGTTAGCAGCCGAATTTAACCGATTTATATTATGGATGTTATAAGGGTGCAGCACATTGCCGGAATAGTCAGGATGGGCATCAAGTGCTTAAAGACTGGAGCAGTTGTTTTAATACATCTGCTTCTTCGTGGTCAAATTGCTTGAGAGCTTTTTCGTTAGCGACAACAATAGCCTGGCACAGGTCTTCTTTCAAAGACGCCCCGCGTTCGGTTAGAACTACCTTAAGTGCGCGCCGGTCCCGTGGGTCCACATGCCGCACAATAAGATCCTTGTGTTCCATGCGGTCCAGCATGCCGGTTACGGTTGAGCCGTCAAGAAAAAGACGATCGGCAATCTGCCGTGCAGTCAGGCCGTCTTCATCCCACAGGCAGCGCAGAACCGCATATTGTCCAGGGGTAATGCCGTATGGAGCCAGCTCGGCTTTGAATAGCTGGTGGATTGATTGTTGAGCTTTAGTGAGAATAAAATTGAAACATTGTTCCAGTTCCATAGACCTGAAAGACGCTCCTTTCCTATGTGAAATTACACTCTAATACTATTTGTACTATAAAGTCCCTGGTGAACGCAAGGGGACACTTACTCTCCGGTGGAAAATGCTGGGCGGCGGTGATAAGCGTAAACCAACAAAATAATATGTGATATACTTGGTAAAACCGGCTGGCCATGGGCCGGAGAGACCGGTTCGAAAGGGGCTATGAAGCCAGGAATACAGGCATGCAGGTTTTCCCGGCAGTAAAAATATGTTAAGAGACGGGTTGTCCAAGCTTATCTGGCAGGTTGCCTGGCCGGCGGTTTTGGAAATGGTTTTATATATGATGATCGGCATCGCAGATGTGGCATTTGTAGGCCGTCTGGGCGGAGCCCCACTCGCCGGAATTGCTCTGGGAGCCGAGTTCTTTTTCGGGGTCTTGCTGACCTTGAACTCGCTGGGAACCGGGGCAACGATTTTAGCCGCTCAATATACCGGAGCGGGCAAGAGTGAACGGGTCGGTGAAGTGATGGCCCAAACCATGCTGATCGGAGTAGTGCTGGGGACAGTGACCGGCCTGGCCGGGTATTACGGCAGTCCTTATGTTATCGGCCTTTTTCACGTTGAGCCTGAAGTTGCCCGCATCGCTATCGGTTATATGCAAATAACATTCGCAATCTCACCGGTAGTGCTGTGCCTGTACATGGGCAGCGGGGTTTTCCGTGGAACCGGGATGACCAGAGTGCCGATGACCATTGCGATCTTTACGAATATTATTAACGTAATCGGAATCTATGCCCTGGTTTTTGGCAAGTGGGGATTTCCTGCGCTGGGTGGCCTGGGTTCGGCAGTAGCCACGGTAATAGCCCACTGTGCTGGTATTTTACTGTTCCTGGCAGCAGCGCTGTATGGCAAATGGCGGGTCAAGCTGGACCCGCGGCAGCTGCTGAAGCCGTCCTGGAAAATAATGAAGCGGATTATTGGCCTGGGGCTGCCCACTACCTTTGAGGATTTTTTGCGCAGCGCCAACACGGTTATATCCAGCTATTTACTGGTTAATCTTGGTACAGCCGCTTTTGCCGCTCACCAGATAGCGATTACCGTGGAGTCGGTATCGTATATGCCCGGAGTGGGCTTCGCCATAGCAGCGACAGCAGTGGTAGGTCAGAAGCTGGGGGCCTGCGAGCCGGATACAGCCAAACTGGTGGTGAATCGTTGCCTGGCCTTTGCCGGAGCGGTGATGGGAACCGCCGGGGTGTGTTTTCTCCTGGCGCCAGGGTATATCGCGGCTCTTTTTACAAACGACCAGGTTCTGATTGGCCTGGCGGGGACAGCCATTTTTATTGCCGGCTTTGAACAATTGAGCCTGGCGACCGAATTCGTGTTCGCCGGAGCCTTTCGCGGAGCTGGAGACACCCGCACGCCTATGATTGTCTCATTTCTGGGCATGTGGCTGTTCAGGCTGCCCGGGCTCTACCTGGTGATTTTTGTGGAGCAGTGGGGATTGACTGGCGTATGGACCGTGTTCGTACTGGACTGGACGATAAGGGCGATAGTAATGTTCATTCTGCTCCGCCGTTTTGACTGGAACCGGGGGATGATTCTGCAGGGGGAGGCATAGTGTATGCAGTACCGGATATTAATTGCTGAAGATGAAGAACGCATAAGAGAAATCGTGGGAGATTATTTTCGCAGCGAGGGTTGTACGGTGCTTGAAGCCCGGAATGGACGTGAAGCCCTGGATATCATAGAGATTGAAAGTATTGATCTCCTGATACTCGACATTATGATGCCGGAAATGGACGGCTGGTCGGTATGCCGCCGCCTGCGCCGGCATTCTTCGGTTCCAATCATATTATTAACCGCCCGCGCTGACGAGGATGACAAGCTGATGGGATACGAACTGGGGGCTGATGAGTATGTGACCAAGCCTTTTAGCCCCAGGGTTCTGGTTGCACAGGCGAAAAGCCTTCTGAAGCGGGCCGAGGGGATGAGCCCGGGACGGGAAAGCGCCGTGCTGACTGCCGGAGGTATTGAATTAAACCGCGATTCGCACCTGGTCAAATGCGATTATCAATCAATCGAACTGGCTCCCAAGGAATATGAGCTGCTGTTGTACCTGATGAGCAATCAGGGCAGGGTGTTAAGCCGGGAGCATATTCTGGACAAAGTATGGGGTTACGACTATTACGGAGATATCCGGGCGGTCGACACCCATGTTAAAAAACTGCGTCAGAAGCTGGGGGAAAAGGCTGTTATGATTCAGACCGTGGTAAGAAGCGGCTATAAATTTGAGGTATTGCCATGAAACGCAGGAGCATAGCGGGCAAACTGTTTGTGCTAACCGCCGGATTTTTTGCAGTTTTTATTTTGCTGGAAGCGGTGTTCCTGAATTTTTTTATCAACGAATTCTACATATATCGCAAAATTGAAACGGCCAGCAGCAGCATTAATGCGTATGCTGCGAATTATAGCTCTTCGCAATGGTCTTTCAGGCAGGCAGGTGAAGAGGTGGAACGCCTTTCAGAGCTGATAAACGCTTCCGTGACCGTTATCAACGAAGATGGCATGCCCGTGCAGGGCAGCCGGTCAGGCATGTACAGCCGCATGACGGTTCAAGACGCCGAAGGCCGTTATTACCAGGTGTTACTGGATTATCTCCGGGAGAATCCTGCTTTCCGGGATTTTCAGCCGGCAGCGGGAGATCAGCTATACATAGAAGGAATCAGCTATGAGGCAGAACCCAGTTCAGTTGAGCCGTATTCCATACAGGACGTTGACACTGTATATGAAGATAAATCAATGCTTGATCAGTATCGCGACCCTGAATCCGGAGTTCTGGACGAGGGGGCAAACATTGTGAAGATCTCCGGTATTGTGGTATACGTTCAGGAAACCGTCGGCAATCTCAACTACGCCAGTCTGGACCCTGAACTTTACCGGCAGGACCTGCTCGCCAGGCATATTCTGGAATGGATGCAGGGTTCGTTCCGGCAGGCGGGTATTCGCGCCCAACTGGCTGGCGGGACGGTATTCCAGGAAGATTTTACCGATCCGATTTCCGGTGTGAAATATGTTTTTCTGGCTAAAGAAATGAAGACCGCCTATGCTCCGCACTATGTATGCGCAGTGGTGTCTCTGCAGCCTATTGATGAAGTAATGGGCGTCATCCGCGATTACTACTTGTATTACCTTCTGCTGGCAGCGATTTTCGTTATATTGCTTTCGTTTTTCTTCTCACGCATGGTGGCCAGGCCCTTAATTGAAATGAATGCTGTGGCAGGCAGGATGGCAAATCTCGATTTTGGAGCGGTTTCTCAGGTAGATAGCCGCGACGAACTCGGCCAATTGTCTGACAGCCTGAATAGCCTGTCCCGCAACCTGAATCAGAGCATGAACGAGCTGAAGACCTTGAATGAGCAGCTTTACAGCGACATTGAAAAGGAGCGGGAGCAGGAAGAGAAACGCCGCGAGTTTGTAGCCAGCGTTTCCCACGAGTTTAAAACCCCTTTAGGAATCATCAGGAGCTATGCCGAAGGCATCAAGGACGGGATTTACAAGGAGAAACGGGAGCATTATCTGGAGGTAATAATAGATGAGACCGAAAAGATGGATGCCCTGGTTCTGGAGATGCTGGAGCTGTCACATCTGGAATCAGCCAACATGAAGCTTAACCAGAGCGAATTCAGCCTGGACGAGCTGATAGAAGAGTGCCGCGCTAAATTCGCCGAGCTGGCCGCCCAGCATCAGATGAGCTTTGCTTTCGAACCTGGCCAGCATATTGTATATGCGGACCGAAGAAGGATAGAGCAGGTGCTGACCAATCTTTTCAGCAACGCGGTGCGCTATTCCGATCCGGGAACTTTGATTGGGGTGAGGCTGACCCGGCGGGAAGGGTTTATTTACACTCTGATTGAGAATGGCGGGGCCCACATTGATGAGACTGAAATGCCGCGCATATGGGAGCGCTTCTACAGGGTGGACAAATCCCGCAGCCGGGCATTGGGCGGAACTGGACTCGGACTGCTTATCGTTCGTAATATAATGGAAATGCACCATTGCGATTTTGGAGTCAGCAATACCGAACGGGGGGTTGAGTTTTATTTTGCTTTGCTGGAATCAGTTTAGAATGAAAAGCGGGTGGAATGAAACTGCCCCCCTTGTGTCAGCATAATCGCGTGTTTTATTTGTTTTTTTTATTCAATCAAGCTATTATTTGGGCATGGTATTTATTTGAGTCGAGAGGAGCCCCGGACAATGCTTGAAGGAAAAGTGCTTTCCGTAAATATATCCGAACAAAAGGGAGAAAAGAAACATAATATAGATGAGGCTTATATCAAAGAAGGTTATGGGCTGGAAAATGATGCTCATGGAGGGGATTGGCACCGCCAGGTGAGCCTTCTGTCCCTTTCCAGCTTTGAAAAGATGCGCAACTGGGGAGCAGAGGTGTATTATGGCGATTTTGCCGAGAATCTCACGGTTGATGGCATGGATGTATATGTTTTACCCGTAGGAACCAGGCTAAAGGCCGGGGAAGCTATGCTGGAAGTGACTCAAATAGGCAAGGAATGCCACCAGGGCTGTGCTATACGGGAGCAGGTAGGAGATTGTGTTATGCCCAGGGAGGGTATTTTCGCCAGGGTATTGGAATCCGGGCGCATAAAGGTCGGCGACGCCATAGTTGTTCTGGAACTGGGCAGCGGAGCCAGGAGCATACCGGAATAGACTTCGGGAGTCAGGCGGGTATGGGGACGATTTAAATCACCGGAACCGTCCCCTTGATTTACCAGAGCTTCACCGTTGGCCGGGCTTGATTATCAATAAGAATTGGGAGGGTTTGTATAATGGCAGAGAGAAAACTGGGTTTCGATACGCTGATGGTTCATGCCGGCCAGGTGCCGGATTCTCAAACCGGGGCCCGCGCTGTACCAATTTACCAGTCCACTTCCTTTGTATTTCGCGATGCTGACCACGCGGCGGCACTATTTGACCTGTCCGAAGACGGCGATATATACAGCCGCATCAGCAATCCTACCAATGCGGTGTTGGAAGCTCGCATGGCGGCTCTGGAGGGCGGAGTCGGAGCCCTGGCCCTGGCTTCAGGTTCAGCGGCGGTTACCTATGCCATTTTAAACATCGCCGGTTCAGGGGATGAAATTGTCTCAGCCAACACCCTTTACGGTGGAACATATAACCTTTTTTCGGCGACTTTCGCTCATCTGGGCATTAAAGTCAATCTTGTGGATCCAGATGACCCGGAGAATTTCCGCGAGAAAATAAATGAAAAAACCAGGGCCATTTACGTGGAGACCATAGGAAATCCCGGGGCTAATCTGGTTGATCTTGAAGCCATAGCTGCCATCGCCCACGAAAACGGCCTGCCCTTGATTGTGGACAATACCTTTGGCACGCCATATCTGATCAAAGTATTTGATCATGGAGCCGATATTTCAGTGCATTCAGCTACCAAGTTCATTGGCGGGCATGGGACCACGATTGGAGGCATAATAGTAGATTCAGGCAACTTCGACTGGGAGCGGTCCGGCCGTTTTCATACCCTTACCGAACCGGATCCCAGCTATCACGGAATAGTATATACCAGGGACATGGGCCGGAGCGCCTTTGTAAGCCGGGCGCGCTTGCAGCTTGCCAGGGATATGGGAGCCTGTTTGAGCCCATTTAATGCCTTTCTGCTGCTGCAAGGCCTGGAAACCCTTTCTTTGCGGGTTAGCAGGCATGTGGAGAACGCCGGCAAGGTTGCAGCCTTTCTGGAAGCTCATCCCAATGTCGCCTGGGTTAGCTATCCGAGCCTTCCGAGCAGCAAGTATTATAATCTGGCGCAGAAGTATTTTCCTCGGGGAGCAGGTTCAATCTTTACCTTCGGAATACAGGGGGGGAAAGAAGCCGGGAAGCGCTTTATCGAGAACGTCAAGATATTTTCGCATCTGGCCAATGTTGCCGATGCCAAGTCCCTTGTCATCCATCCGGGAAGCACTACTCACGCTCAGATGAGTGAAGCCGACCAGCAGAAAACTGGCTTAAAACCGGAAATGATACGCTTGTCTATAGGGATCGAAGATATCGATGATTTGCTGTGGGATCTGGACCAGGCGCTCCGGAAATCGCAAGGATAAAGCAGGAAATAACCGTTAAAGACCACAAAAGCCGGCTTGTTTACAGGCCGGCTTTGGCAACTATCGATATAATCGGTCCTATTTCCCCAGGGCTATCAGGCGCAGCAAAGCCTGCTCGTGGCATTCCCGGGCAGCTTTATCATAGAGGACGAAACGAATGCGATGAATATTTTTCAACCTGGGAACAGTGTCCATGATGGTTTTGAGCGCCACTCCGGCCGCATCGATCAGTGGGTATCCGAAAACACCTGTAGATATAGCAGGAAAAGCTATGGATTGAAGATGGTTTTCGTCAGCCAGTCTTAGTGCATTGCTGTAGCAGCTGGATAAAAGCTCCGGAGCGGGTTCGTCCTGCCCATAAACCGGACCCAGACAGTGAATGACCTTCTTATTCGGCAGATTATAAGCCTCTGTAATGACGCACTGGCCCGGCATAATTGGAGCGAGATCCTGGCATTCCTGCTCAAGACGAGGACCGGCTGCCCGGTGAATGGCTCCTGCAACACCGCCTCCCCTTGTGAGATAAGCGTTTGCCGCGTTAACAATAACATCAATATCCGACTGGGCGCTTATATCGCCGACTATAATCTCTAACTCCAGGCCATGCAGTTGCTTAAACACGGTCCACCTCCATATCAATGTCTTGTATATATTTTGAACAAAAACATGATATTTGTCAAAATATAAACCCAAATTGACGGTGGTATATAAACGTTTTCCCTTGGGTTCTTATCCGGCATGAAAGGAAATTTGGAATAATTTGACGTATAATTTAAGCCAAACCACAGCATATTTACTGTAGAATCATACGTGACAATCATAACGTGCGGAGGACTGCATGAAGATAACCACCAGGACGCTCGTCATTCTCTCACTGGCAGTGATAATTGTATTTATCATGATATACGCGATCACTTCCCGGGTATTCATGGCCAGCATACAGGATTTTGAACAGCTTGAAATGAAAAGGGAAATTTTACGTGCAGCCAATGCTGTCGTATTTGATTTAAAGAGCCTGGAGCGTTTTGCATCTGACTGGTCGGTATGGGATGAGAGCTATGAATTCGTACAGAATGGCAATGTCGAAGCGTACATATCTAACAACATGACTGATTACACATTTAGCGAGCAAAAGATCAATGTGATGCTTTTTGTCGCAGAAGATGGGCAGCTTGCATGTGGCAAGTGGTATGATTTGCAGAAAGGCCGGATAGTGGAAGTGCCGGAAGAAATATCTGCCCGCCTCTACCAGGATCCGGTCCTGCTTGCCAGCGCCGAGCCATATGAATCAGTCATTGGCCTGGTTGATATGCCGAATGCTCCGATGATGGTGGTATCGCAGCCCATATATGACTCTAATATGGAAAAAGAACCTGAAGGACATCTCATCGTCGGCCGTTACCTTAACGAGCCGGAGGCGCAGTATATCGCCGATACTATTCAAATGCCCATGCAATTGAAGCCTGTAAAGCAAGCCAATGCACCTGGCGGCCTGGATATTCTTGATATGGGTCCAGAGGAGATGATGCCGGTTGAAATCACCACTTCATCTGAATCATATCAGGGAAAGGCTGTAATCGCTGACATCCACGGCAATGGGCGCTTTGAACTGCAGGTGGAACGCCCGCGCATTATTTATAACGAAGGAATGGCCACCACCCGTATTCTGGTGGTCCTGCTGTCTTTGACCTGTTTGCTGGTTTATATCATTATATTTGTACTGATTAAAAAATATGTACTGAATCGCCTGATCGCGTTAAGCAGCAAAATAAGCACTATTTCAAACTTCGAACAAATCCCCGACCTGGAAGATCCCGGACAGGATGAAATAAGCGAGCTTGCTCTGCACATCATATCGATGCTGGAAGCCCTCAAGCAATCCAGCAGCCGGCTTGAATATGCCAAAAGCCATGATACCCTGACCGGGGTCCATAACCGCCTGTATTACGAGCAATTTATCATAAATGGGGGCGAAAGCCTGAAAGGCTGCTGGGGAGCAATAGTATGCGATATCGACGGGTTGAAACTGGCCAATGATATTGCCGGCCATCAATTCGGTGACAAGCTGCTCAATCAGCTGGCCGAGGTTATGAAAAGCGTTAGCCCTGACGATGCTAGAATTGCCCGCATCGGAGGCGACGAATTCGTGATTATTATGGAAGGGCGCGACGAGGAGTATTTAAGCCAGATCTGCACGCGCATTCAGGACGAACTGACCCGCAAGTATCGGGAGGATGAGTCTGCACTGGTAAGCCCGACCGTATCGATTGGTTTTGCCAGCAGTCAGCAGGAGCCAATGGCTGTGAAAGACATAGTCAGGCTGGCGGATCACCGGATGCACAGGGAGAAGCTCCATCGCAGCCAGAGCGGAATCAGTGGGCTGGTGAGCACTTTAAGAAGCGCTCTGGGAGCCAGGGATTACCTTACGGGAGGGCATGCGCTGCGCATGAGGGAGCTGACCATGCGCCTGGCCAAGCAGGTTGATATAGACGCCCAGCGAGTGCCGGACCTGTTGCTGTTCGCCGAGTTTCATGATGTGGGGAAAATCGGGGTCCCAGATAGTATTCTTTTTAAGCCAGGCCCTCTGGATGAAGCGGAACAGCTTAAAATGCAGCAGCACAGCCAGATAGGCTATCAAATAGCCGAAGCCACACCAGATCTGGCTCCCATTGCGGAACTGATATTGAAACACCATGAATGGTGGAACGGTACGGGTTATCCTTTGCAGCTGACCGGGCTGGATATTCCTATTGAGTGTCGCATGCTGGCGGTTATTGATGCCTGGGATGCCATGACCAATGATCGCCCCTACCGCCAGGCCATGAGTGCCGAAGAGGCCCTGGCCGAACTGAAGGCTGGCTCCGGCCGGCAGTTCGATCCAGAAATCGTGGATAAATTCGTGAGCATAATCATGGTAGAGTACGGTTTTTAGTCAAATACACAGGTTCAAAGCAAAGATAACCCTCATGCGGGTTTTAAATACACCGGTCAATCATATATACTAATTACGGCAATGTGTTATAATTTAAGCGGGCCAAAATTGTCCCGGCATATAAAAGGTGTCCCGGCAAACAGTCAGGAACTGGGGGGCAAATCCCGGTATTGACCCGGGGATGGATTATTTTTCAGGAGCGGCAATTTGCAGGATGTAATTGAGTTTATAGAGAAGATGGCTCCGGAGGCCATGCAAACAGTGCGCGAGCGTTATGACCTTCTGCGCCAGGTCAAATCCCACCAGCCGGTGGGAAGGAGGCAGCTGGGGCGTCTCACCGGGCTTAGCGAGCGGACGGTTCGCACGGAAACCGATCAACTGAAAAACCGGGGCTTTCTGCTGGCAGGCACCGCTGGAGTGGTCCTCAGCGATAACGGTGAAGCGGCCTTGCTGGAAGCAGAGCGCTTGATACCGTGGTTTTACAATCTATACAGGTTGTCAGAGCAGATTAAGGTCATGTTCAAACTGCGTGAAGTGTTTATTGTCCCGGGCGATTCGGCGGTTGATCCGGCTGTAAAACAATCCCTCGGAAGGGTAGCGGCTGAATGGCTCCATTCGGTTCTGGAACAGGGAATAATCGTGGCTGTTGCTGGAGGGAGCACCCTGGCCGAGGCAGCCGCAGCCATGCCTGACGATCCTCGCTGGCAGGACGTTTGTATTGTACCAGCGCGCGGCGGCCTGGATGAGGAAATGGAACTGCAGGCCGGCACTATTGCCGCGGTTATGGCCCGTCATTTGGGCGCTCAATACCGTCTTCTGCATATTCCTGATCATATGGAAGCGGAAGCGATAGAATTGCTGATGAAAAATAGCTCCATCCGCGAGGTTATCAAGGCCATCAAGTCCAGCGACATATTGGTTCATGGCATAGGTTCCGCCCTGGAAATGGCTCATAAACGGGATTTGGACGCGGAAATGATTGGCCGTCTGCAGAGCCTTAAAGCAGTGGGAGAAGCCCTGCGCTATTACTACGATCATGATGGCAACATAGTGGCGGAGACCACCGGAATAGGCCTGGAACAGGCCGATCTGGGCAACATAAAAACAATCGCTGCGGTGGCTGGCGGCAGCAACAAAGCCGAAGCCATCCGGGCAGTGCTGAAGAACGGTGCGCAACATATTTTGGTGACTGATGAAGCCGCTGCTCGCGGAATCGTGAACGGCGCATTTAAGAATGTCAAGGGGGTGTAACATGACTGTAAAAGTCGGTATTTGCGGATTTGGACGCATTGGCAGGCTGGTGGCACGGGCAATAATAGGGCGTCCAGGGATTCAGCTGACCGCAGTCAATGATCTGGCCGATATTAAAACCGCATCGCATTTGTTCAAGTATGACTCGGTTCACGGCGCCTATCAGGGCGGCGTGGAAACCGGAGAAAACACGATTCAGGCCGGCGGATGCCAGTTCAGGTATCTGAAGATCAAAGATCCAGCGCAGTTGCCATGGAGAGACCTGGGCGTTGATATTGTTATCGAGAGCACCGGGGTTTTTCGCAGCCGGGAAAAGGCTGGGAAACATCTGGAAGCTGGAGCTTCGAAGGTGATAATCACCGCCCCGGCCAAGGGCGATGTTGATTTGACCGTGGTTATGGGGGTCAATCATAAAAGCTATTCGGCTGAACGGCATGCAGTGGTAAGCAACGCTTCGTGTACTACCAACTGCCTGGCTCCGGTAGCGAAAGTATTACTCGAAGCGTTTGGAATAGAAAAAGGCATGATGAATACTATCCACAGTTACACCAATGATCAGCGCGTTCTCGATCTTGAACACGACGATTTGCGAAGGGCGCGGGCTGCTGCCCTGTCGATGATTCCCACTACAACTGGTGCCGCCACGGCAGTAGGCCTGGTTCTGCCAGCGCTGCAAGGCAAGCTGGACGGTTTATCAATCAGGGTTCCCACGCCCAATGTATCACTGGTCGATTTTACGGTTGAACTGAGCAAGGCGGCCACTGTGGATGCGATCAACCAGGCATTTAAAAATGCGGCCGAAAGCGAGTTAAAGGGCATATTGCGCTATACTGAAGAAGAACTGGTTTCCCGCGATTACAATGGGGAAAGCTGTTCGGGAGTCGTTGACGGACCGCTTACCATGGTTATGGGTGAGCGTATGGCCAAGGTTATCGCCTGGTATGACAATGAATGGGCTTATTCCCTTCGAGTAGCTGATTTGGCTCAATATATGGCAAGTTTCATGAAATAGGGGTGCTGCGATTGCATACGATCAGGGAAGCCGAGGTAGAAGGCAAAAAAGTGCTGGTAAGGGTTGACTTCAATGTGCCCATGGACAAAGATGGCGCAATTATAGACGACAGCAAGATCAGGGCTGCCCTGCCCACCATTGAGTACTTATTGGACCGGAAAGCCCGGGTGGTGCTGATGAGTCACCTGGGCCGGCCCAAAGGCAAGCCCGAGGAGCAATACAGTCTTAAGCCGGTCGCCCGCCGTCTGGCGGAAATTACCGGGCGCATCGTGCACATGGGCAGCGGATGCGGAGATGCCAAAAGCCGGGCAGAAGTGGCGGATATGAATCCGAAGGACCTGTATCTGCTGGAGAATGTACGGTTCTGCCCGGGCGAAGAGGTGAACAGCCCTGATTTCGCCCGCGAATTGGCGGCTTATGGGGATATATTCATTAACGACGCCTTCGGATGCGCTCACCGGGCTCATGCTTCGACGGCTGGAATAGCAGCATTTCTACCGGCTTATGCGGGGATCCTCATGGAAAACGAAGTAAATATGTTAAGAACGGCGCTGGAGCATCGTGAATCACCGCGCATGGCCATTCTGGGCGGGGCCAAAGTCGCGGATAAAATTGGCTTGATCAGGAACCTGCTGGACCGGATGGATATCATCCTGATTGGCGGGGGTATGGCCAATTCATTTCTGAAAGCCCAGGGTTTTCAGATTGGCCGGTCTATTTGCGAAGAAGACCTGGTTGACGATGCGCGCAACATAATCAATGAAGCCAAATCCCGCCAGGTGGAGTTTATTCTGCCGGTCGACGCCGTGGCTGCCAGCGAAGTAAGCGGCCAGGCCGAAACCGTTGTGGTTAATATTAATTCCATTCCATCCGACTATCTCATTGCTGATATCGGGCCGGAAACCATAGAGAGCTTTAAGAAAGCTATAATGAAAAGTAAAACCATAATATGGAACGGACCTCTGGGGATCTACGAATATGAACAGTTTTCCCACGGTACCGTAGCCATAGCTTGGGCGGTGGCAGAATCCCAGGCTGTTAGCATAATCGGCGGCGGTGATTCGGCTGCAGCTGTCCAGGAATTAGGATTGGAAGGGCGGATAACCCATATATCCACCGGCGGCGGAGCAACCTTGGAGCTTCTTGAGGGCTTGCCGCTGCCTGGAGTGGTATCCTGCGAATGGTAACCATGGCATGAATAGTGAAATCCCGGCAGCCGGCTGCAAAGTACGCACCCCGGTACTGGTTGCAAACTGGAAAATGCATAAAAACAGGGAAAACAGCCGCTGCTTCGTTGATGACTTTCTTTCCCAAATCAATGAAATAAGCAATGTTGAAATTGTAATATGCCCGCCTTATACATCACTGGATGCGGTCCAGTATGCTCTGCGTGATAGTGCCGTTCATCTCGGCGCCCAGAATCTGTTCTGGGCCAGGGAGGGTGCATATACGGGAGAAATATCGGCGGGCATGCTGGCTGATGCAGGGTGTGAGTACGTGCTGGTCGGCCATTCTGAACGGCGCAGCCTTCTCGGCGAGGATGAACGCCAGATCTATTTGAAACTGCAGGCTGCATGGAAGGAAGACCTTATTCCGATTTTATGCGTGGGAGAAACCCTGGAGGAGCGGCAGGCAGGAAAGGCCGAAGAAACCGTGCGCAGCCAGTTGAAAGAGGTAATGGCTGAAGTCGATGCCGGTAATAAACAGATTATAATTGCGTATGAGCCGGTTTGGGCCATAGGAACCGGGGTTAATGCAGAGGCTGAAGATGCCCGGCAGATGGCAGCGGTGATCCGCAGCTGCATTGGAGAGCTCTGGGGAAGAGAAAAGGCTGAAACAATACCGATTTTGTACGGCGGAAGCGTCAAGACTAGTAATGCAAAGGAACTCGCTGCCCAGGAGGGCCTGGATGGAGCCCTGGTGGGAGGGGCCAGCTTGAATGCAGACGAGTTTGCCAGGATCGTGAGGTATTGGGCCGTTGAATAAAGCGCCGGTTGCATTAATTATTCTGGATGGTTGGGGCGAGAGAGAGCCTGCTCCTGATAATGCTATTGCATTGGCGGTTCCGGAGAATATCAGGGCTTTTCAAACCCACTATCCGTCCACCAGCCTGGCCTGCAGCGGCCTGGAAGTAGGTTTGCCCGGCGAACTGATGGGAAACTCTGAGGTGGGGCACTTGAATATGGGCGCTGGCCGGGTTGTTTACCAGGATATCACCCGGATAAGCAAATCCATAGAAGATGGCAGCTTTTTCTGCAATACCCAGCTGCTGGCAGCTATACAGCATGTCCAGGAGAGCGGCGGAACCTTGCACCTGATGGGTTTGCTTTCAGATGGCGGGGTGCACAGCCATATGACCCACATATTTGCGCTTCTGGAACTGGCTCGCAGGAAGAGCCTGGACCGGGTATATGTTCACGCTTTTCTGGATGGGCGGGATGTGCCTCCCCAGAGCGCTCTGAAGTACATTAAGCAGCTTGAGGATTATATGCAGGATGCGGGTCTTGGAGCCATCGCCACCGTTGGTGGCCGCTACTGGGGAATGGATCGGGATCAGCGCTGGGATCGAATTGAAAAGGCCTACAGGGTCATAACTGCGGGTGGCCCTCCTTATGCTGTCAGCGCCTCCGATGCCGTACGCAATGCCTATGCCCGGGGAGTTACAGACGAGTTTATCGAGCACACGGCTATTGCCACTGAACAAGGCGAACCCCTGGGCCTCATTAAAGACGGTGACAGCGTCGTATTCTTCAATTTTCGCGCCGACCGGGCCCGGCAAATATGCCGTGCCTTCGTATTAGACGGCTTTAACGCCTTTGAACGCGGAACGCCGCCACAGATCTGCCTGGTGTGCATGACTGCCTACGATATAACTTTGCCGGCTGTGGTGGCTTTTCCACCCCAGAATTTGAACCGCACACTGGGGCAATTTCTGGCGGAAAAGGGTCTGAAACAGCTGCGCATAGCTGAAACCGAAAAATATGCCCACCTGACCTTTTTTTTCAACGGCGGAATCGAATCGCCCAATCTTGGCGAGGAGCGCATACTGGTGCCCTCGCCCCGGGTGCCGACATATGACTTGCAGCCGGAAATGAGCGCTCCGGCGATTGCCGGGTGTTTCATGCAGGAATTGGAAAAAGGGGTTTTCGATATAATCATGGTTAATTTTGCCAATGCTGACATGGTTGGACATACTGGAATTATGGATGCAGCGGTGCAGGCGGTGCAAACCGTTGACCACTGGCTGGGAAGGATGGTCAACCGGGTCTTAGAGCTGGGAGGGACTGCTATCATAACAGCCGATCACGGCAATGCCGAACAAATGAGCGACGGCAGCAGCCCTCATACTGCCCATACGACCAACCGGGTGCCTTTCATCCTGGTTTCAAATCGATACCGGGGCAGGAGCTTAAAAAGCGGAGGTGCGCTCAAAGACGTAGCTCCGACCGTACTGGAAGTAATGGGACTGGAGCGGCCGCCGGAGATGAGCGGAGAATCGCTGATAATATAGGAACCGGGTGAATATAGACTGGAGGTATGGGGAGAATGAGCCTTATTATTGATGTTTACGCCCGCGAAGTATTGGATTCGCGCGGCAATCCCACCGTGGAGGTAGAAGTAACCCTAGAGGACGGCACCCAGGGAAGGACGATAGTGCCTTCAGGAGCATCCACCGGCGCTTACGAGGCAGTGGAACTCCGGGATAACGATGCCGGCCGCTATATGGGCAAAGGAGTCAGCCGGGCGGTTGAAAATGTAAATGAATTGATAGCACCGGAGCTTGCCGGCATGGATGTTACCTGCCAGGCTGAAATCGACACCCTGATGATTGAACTGGACGGAACCCCGAATAAAGGCAAGCTGGGAGCAAATGCCATACTGGGCGTATCCATGGCTTCTGCCCGGGCGGCGGCCGAATACCTGGCAGTTCCGTTATACCAGTATTTGGGCGGGGTCAATGCCCGTGAATTGCCGGTGCCGATGATGAACATAATGAATGGCGGCAAGCATGCCGACAACAATGTTGACATCCAGGAATTCATGATCGTTCCTGCAGGCGCTCCGAGTTTCAAGGAATCGCTGCGCATGGGAGTGGAAATCTATCACACGTTGAAAAAGGTTCTGCAAGCCAGGGGCCTGGCGACTGCCATTGGAGATGAAGGCGGCTTTGCACCCAACCTTCCGTCCAACACCGCTGCACTGGACGCCATTATGGAAGCCATAGAAAAAGCCGGCTATCGCCCGGGAACCGATGTTTTCCTGGCGCTTGACACGGCATCAACCGAACTGTACAGCAAGGGCCAGTATTGTCTGGCCGGGGAAAACAAGACCATGAGCGCCGCTGAAATGGTGGATTTCTACGAAGGTTTAGTGGATAAATATCCGCTGGTCTCCATTGAAGACGGCCTGGCCGAAGACGACTGGGATGGATGGAAGCTGATGACCGAACGGCTTGGCAAGCGCGTGCAGCTGGTCGGCGACGATCTCTTTGTTACTAACACCCAGCGTTTGAAAAAGGGCATAGAACTGGGCGTATGCAACAGCATACTAATTAAGGTTAACCAGATTGGCACGGTGACCGAAACCCTGGAAACTATTGAAATGGCCAAAAGAGCCGGCTATACCAACGTGATATCGCATCGGTCAGGAGAAAGCGAAGATTCTTCTATCGCAGATCTGGCAGTGGCTGTAAATGCCGGGCAGATTAAAACTGGAGCGCCAGCCCGTACGGACAGAATAGCCAAGTACAACCAGCTGCTCAGGATTGAGGACAATCTGGAACACCTGGCTATCTTTAGAGGCATAGAAGTATTCAAACGTTAAAGTACGCATAATTGCGATTTTGTCCGTTATTCTCCGCTCTGGAATATTCTATGATCTTGTATTGTGTGACTAAAATATATATAATACTTTAGTTGAGGTAACGTCTTAAGGAGGTGAAAGAGTGTTAAAGACTATCATTTTAGTGCTGCAGATCATCTGTGCGGTGATTATGACGTCGACAATTCTTCTGCAATCAGGCAAGTCAGCCGGGTTGTCAGGCAGCATCGCCGGAGGTAGCGAAGCTCTTTTTGGCAAACGCAAGGGGCTGGACGAAATTCTGTCAAAGGTTACCGCCTGGGTGGCAGGCGCGTTTGTAATTTTGACCCTGTCCTTGAGCCTGATATAGAAAAATTATGAAGAAAGAAGTGATTTGGTTAATGAAAGTCCTACCGCAAATTAGGGCAGGAAAAGCGGCTCTGGCCGGTTTTTTGAGTGCGTTCATGCTTCTGCTTTCTCCTGCTGCGGCTATGGCCAGCGAAGCTGACCTGGTTATTCCCAAGCTAAACGCCGCACAACATAACATGATGCTGCTTGGAGTCGGCATTTGTGTTCTGGGCATGCTTTTTGGCCTTTATCAGTTTTCCAAGGTTAAGAAGCTGCGCGCTCACAAGTCCATGCTGGACGTTTCAGCTATCATTTACGAAACTTGCAAAACTTACCTCATTCAGCAGGGCAAGCTATTGGCAATTCTGTTTGCTTTTATTGCTGTGTGTATCGGGTTTTATTTCGGATACCTGCAAGCCAAAAGCATTGGCGATGTGCTGTTAATACTGTCGTTTACAGTTCTAGGCATCATGGGCTCTTACAGCGTGGCCTGGTACGGCATCCGTATGAATACTCTGGCTAACAGCCGCGCGGCCTTTTCCGCCCTGGAAAAGAAGCCCCTTAAAACCTTGAACATTGCTCTGGACGCCGGCATGAGCATCGGCGTGCTGCTAATATGCGTTGAGCTAATAATGATGCTGCTAATCCTGCTGTATGTTCCCAGCGAATTGGCTGGAGCGAGCTTCATAGGCTTTGCCATCGGCGAATCCCTGGGCGCCAGCGCCCTGCGTATAGCCGGAGGCATATTTACCAAGATTGCCGACATCGGCTCCGATCTTATGAAAATCGTTTTCGGAATCAAGGAAGACGATCCGCGCAACCCGGGTGTTATTGCTGACTGCACTGGCGACAATGCCGGCGACAGCGTAGGACCTACCGCTGACGGATTTGAAACTTACGGGGTTACCGGTGTTGCCCTTATATCATTCATCGTTCTGGCTGTAGGCACGACAGCCGGAGTTACCAACGAAGCCAGGATAGCCCTGCAGACAACCTTGCTGACCTGGATTTTCGTGATGCGTGTTTTGATGATTATTACCTCGATTGGCTCTTTCTATGTCAACCGGGCTTTCAGCCAGGCCAAATACGGTGCGGTAGAGGATTTCGATTTTGAACAGCCGCTAACCAGCCTGGTGTGGATTACCTCCATCCTGTCCATCGCAGTTACTTTCGCAGTCAGCTATTTAATGCTGGGACCGGGTTCAACCGCACCGGCAGCGCTGCAGAAGCTGTGGTTCACCCTGTCGATGATAATCAGTTGCGGAACCCTGGGTGCAGCCTTAATACCGGAGTTTACCAAGATATTTACCAGCCCCAAGTCCGCACATGTCAATGAAGTTGTAAAAGCATCCCGGGAAGGCGGACCCTCGCTGAACATCCTGTCAGGCCTGGTAGCCGGCAACTTCAGCGCATTCTGGATCGGCATGGTGTTCATGGGCTTGATGTTTGCTGCATACTATTTCAGCAACTACGGCCTGGACAGCATAATGATTTATCCCTCGATTTTCGCTTTCGGCCTGGTGGCTTTCGGATTCCTGGGCATGGGTCCGGTTACCATTGCTGTGGATAGTTACGGACCGGTTACCGATAATGCCCAGTCGGTTTATGAACTGTCCTTGATCGAAACCCTGCCTGATATTGAAAAGAATATTCAGAAAGATTTTGGCTTCAAGCCTGATTTCGTGACCGCCAAGCATTATCTGGAAGCCAATGACGGCGCAGGCAATACCTTTAAAGCCACTGCCAAGCCGGTGCTCATCGGTACTGCTGTAGTCGGCGCCACTACCATGATATTCTCCCTTATACTGGTTATTAAAAACGTTTTGGGAGTCCAGCCGGAAACCATCCTGAACCTGCTCAATCCCTATACTATTCTGGGATTCATTGCGGGCGGCGCGGTTATCTACTGGTTTACCGGCGCTTCCACCCAGGCGGTTACTACCGGCGCCTATCGGGCGGTCCAGTATATAAAGAACAACATTCAGCTGGATGAAGATGCTGACCAGAAGGCTTCTACCGAAAAGTCCAAGGAAGTCGTCAAGATTTGCACCCAGTATGCCCAGGAAGGCATGTTCAATATATTTATCGCCATCTTTTCGTTCACCCTGGCATTTTCTTGTTTATCCGCCCCTATTGCCGGCAATAACTCGGTGGCTCTGTTCGTGTCCTACCTGATATCCATCGCCATTTTCGGCCTGTTCCAGGCGGTATTTATGGCCAATGCGGGCGGGTGCTGGGATAATGCCAAAAAGGTTGTAGAAGTTGACCTGCAGGAAAAAGGCACTATGCTGCACGAAGCAACCGTTGTTGGCGACACGGTCGGCGATCCTTTCAAGGATACTTCTTCTGTTGCCTTGAACCCGATTATCAAGTTCACCACCCTGTTTGGTTTGCTGGCCATGGAAATAGCCATTTCGGAATCATTCCGCAGCGTGGCTCCCTATGTAGGCGCAGTGTTCCTGGTAATCGCTCTGTTCTTCGTATGGCGCTCCTTCTACGCAATGAGGATTCCCAGCGAAGGCTAAATATTAAATCTTTATGATAGGCATGATCCAAGAATAGGTATAATATATAGAGCGGGTGCAAACCCGCTCTCAGATTGTTGACAAATTCAGACCGATTAGAAAAGGCGAAGGTCGCGTTATGAGAAAAGTCCGCGATTGAGGCGTACCCGACGTACGTTGATTGAGCGGTCTTTTTGAAATGACGATGAGATTCGCTTTTATCATCGGTCTGGGAGCGGGTGCAAACCCGCTCTATACTGCATTGGGGGTAGCGAGTAAGAAATGGCCGGATCTCCTATAGTCATGTATGCCGGAGCTGGCATCGCATTGCTGGTGCTGGTGGGCGCAATTCTTATATTTGTTACGGACCGCATGCGGCAGGCCCCGTTGCAAGGATTTTCCGGCCTTGATTCAAGCCGGGCTGCATTCCGGAAGGTTCTGCTGAAGCGTTATCTGCTGATTCTCGCGATAACAGCGGCACTTTCTGGCTTGATTACATATGTTTCTCAGACCGGACCGGGTCTGGCCTTTTTTTCCGGTTCAATAGCGATCCTTTCGGTCGCCGCAGTTACCAGCGCCGTCGGCCTGGACCGCAAGCGATATATGTCGCTGGTGGACGGGGCTGATAACCATCCCTGGGCAAGACCTTCACAGCAAAGCCTGGCCCTGGGCTTGATTCTGGGATCGCTGGCTTATTTGGCGGCAGGACTGATTTATTACCGGTGGAACGATCCACTGGTTATGCTGTATTTCATCTGCGGAGCTTTACTTTCGGCGGCAGCAGTCAGGCTGGGGGGAAGCCTGATGGTCCTGGCCTGCAATACCGCCATGGAGCGCATATGCGATATAATGAATTCATCTCGCAGCAAAAAACGCGTTCCAGATTCGCCGGCTCGCTTGATAGCGGCCGATCATGGAGGTCTGGCGGTTGAATTTATAGCCATCTATATAACCGTGATCATGCTTGCTTCGGGACTGGGAACTCTCGAAACCAGCAATACATATTCGGCTATCTCCAACCTGGTTCAGGTGCTGGCAGCTGCGGGCCTGTTATTTGGACTGGCCTTGCTAATCGTTCTGCGCATCTACTCAGACGGGGAAGAACTGCCGGGCTTAATTAACCGCTGCATGATTGGGGCGGTTGGATTGCAGCTCGTCGTGTCCGCTGTAGCCGGCTGGGCTATCCTGGGCAGCGCGGCCCTGGAAGTGTTGTGGCCGCTGCTGGCAGTATGCGCCTCTTTGCTGTTGATTGCCGGCTTGTACCAGTACCATACTTCCCGTCGATACAAGAAAGTCCAAAACATAGCCAGGCTGTCCAGCTATGGCCCGGCAATGCTGAATATGGGAGGCAACAGTTCGGGAATGGGGGGGATTATAATACCCTTAATCCTGCTGGGATTGTGTGTTTTGCTGGCCTACGGCGCAGGCGGTGGCCAGAACAATGGAACCGCTTGCATTATGCTCGCCGCAGGTTTTCTGGCCAGCCTGGCTCCGCTTTTCACGGCTTACTATTTCACTGATGAACTGCTGGATACATGCTGCGGCACCGGCAGTGATGCGGTTCCAGCTGACAGAGCGGCGGCCGCTCCGGTGCGGAGGAACGGTTCCTTCATGGCCGGTATGCTGGCCAGCCTGACTGCTCTGATTATTGGAATGTCCGCTTTCGCAGTTATAAATCTCATTGTATATTTTAGCAAGGAGAGCAGTCCGTTTGCAGTTAGCATCTTTATTGTTCTGGCCGTGTTCGCAGGCATTGCTATTACGCTGGCTGTGCTTGCTTTGCTCCTGGCCAGCGTCAAAGGAATGATGACCGACATATATGAGGAATACCGGCGCCCGGGCCGTGAGATAGCAGCCGGCCGTGCGGCATGGAAAGACGAGTTGTATGGTCTGCATGTCGATACTGCTGAAATGTACGGAATTATGCACCCCTGGCTTCCACAAATTGCCGCCGCCGCAGGTTTTATGCTCACCGCCTTTTTTCTGGGATTCGAAAGCCTGCCGGTCCTGGTGCTGGCGTTTACGGCTTCTTCGTACTGTTTGATGCTCTGGCTGGAGCTTACCGGCGGAGCCTGGATTTCGGCTTTCCGATTTGTTGATGCCGGCAATTTTGCTGAACGGGGCAGCGAAGCCTACCGTACAGCTGGCAGTTTTGCATCGCTGGGCCTGGTGTACAGGCAGCTTCTGGTACCGGCACTGCGCTTGCTGCCATTGCTGGCCCTGGTCTCGGTTTTGCTCATTGTTATAAGCGGATTGAAATAGGAGTTCGAGGAGGTCGGATTTTATGTCGGCTTTTACCCTTTCCATAATCCTGTTTGTGCTGGCCTATGCGCTTATTATATCCGAATGGGTGCATCGCAGCGTGGTGGCCTTTGCCTTCGGCACCCTGGCCATTATCCTGGGACTGCTTAATCAGGAACAGGCCGTGCAGGCGATTGATTTCAACACCATCTGGCTTCTGATGGCCATGATGATAATTGTCAACATAGCCCGGCACAGTGGCGTTTTTGAGTATTTGGCGATTAAGTCGGCGAAAATGGTGCATGGCCGGCCTCTGGCCATCATGATAATGTATGCGGTCATAACCGCCTTTTTATCAGCATTTTTGGATAATGTCACGACCGTTCTCCTGATGGTGCCAGTAACATTTGCCATTACGGAGAAGCTTCGCATTAATCCGATTCCGTTTATTATTACCCAGATTATTGCATCGAACATTGGCGGCACGGCGACCCTGATCGGAGACCCGCCCAATATCATGATCGGCAGTGCGGTTGGTCTTACCTTTATGGATTTTGTACGCAATCTGGCAATTCCCTGCATGGCCGTTTTGTTTGCTACGGCCGGTGTTATGGTTCTTATATACAGGAAAGAGATTAAAACCAGTCCGGAGCTGGTTGCTTTGATCATGCAAATGGATGAAAATGCCTGTATCGTTGACGTTCCACTCCTGAAGAAATCAATGGCGGTGTTGGGGGCTACAGTAATAGGTTTTCTCTTGCATGGAGAACTGGGTTTGGAATCGGCCTCTATCGCTCTGGCAGGCGCTTCAGTGATGCTGCTGATCAGCGGTGCTGATGCCGAGCGGGCTTTTCGTTCGGTGGAGTGGGCAACAATCGTGTTCTTCGCAGGACTATTCGTGATTATAGGAGGCCTGGTGAACACTGGAGTAATTCGTTATGTCGCCGAAAATGCAATGACTGTGACCGGTGGCAGCGTATTAAAAACCGGCATGCTGGTGCTGTGGCTGTCTGCCATATCCTCAGCCATAGTTGACAATATTCCTTTCGTGGCCACTATGATCCCCCTGCTCAAGGAAATCGGGCAGATGAGCGGCATGCCCATGGAGTCCATCTGGTGGGCGTTGTCGCTGGGAGCCTGCCTGGGGGGCAACGGGACCCTTATCGGCGCTTCCGCCAATGTGGTGGTAGCTGGCATGGCCGAGAAAAACGGCTATCCGATAACGTTTATGAGCTATTTAAAAATTGGCTTTCCCCTGATGATAATGTCGATAGTCATTTGCACTGGATATTTATATTTGTTCTACTGGATGTAAAAGACGGAAGACGTGAAACGTAAGACGTGAGGCGTGAAACGTGAAAAGTGAAACGTAAGACGTGAGACGTAAGATGTGAAACGTGAGACGTGAGACGTGAAAAGGGAAAAGGGAAGAGGTGAAAGGACAGATGCAAATGGACCTGGGAATTGTAATACCGGTTTACAATGAAGCAGCCGCACTACAGAAGCACTTCGAAGTCATTCAGGAAACTGTTTCCCAGATCGGCATATCGGTTGAATATATGCTGGTTGATGACGGATCATCAGATGACACCTGGCAGGTAATATTGCATCTATTTGAGCTTCACCCCAATGTTACGGCTATGCGCTTTGCTCGCAACTTCGGGAAGGAAATGGCTATTTGCGCGGGCCTGGATGCACTTGATGCCGGCATGTACCTGGTAATGGACTCGGATTTGCAGCATCCCCCTGCGCTTATCAAGGATATGCTGGCCTTAATGGAAAGCAGCGGAGCTGACATTGTTGAAGGCATAAAAAGCGCCCGGGGCGGCGAATCATTTCTGTACAAGCTTTGCGCCCGGGGTTTTTATAAAACACTCCATTTTTTCACGGGCCTTTCCATGGATAATTCGAGCGATTTCAAGCTGATGAAGGGAACGGTAGTGGACAGCATCCGCAGGTTCAACGAAACCGACCTTTTTTTCCGGGGCCTGGTTGACTGGGTCGGATTCAAGAAGGAACCGTTCCCATTCGATGTCGAAGAACGGGAAAACGGGGCCAGCAGCTTTTCATTCATGAAGCTGGTAAAATTGTCTCTGGATGCCACCCTGGCTTATACCAGCAGACCACTTTACCTGACCTTGATTGCCGGCATCGCATTTCTGATTTTTGCCATAATACTTGGAGTGCAAAGCCTGGTGAACTATTTTACCGGTGTGGCGTTGAGCGGCTTTTCGACTGTAATTCTGGTGCTTTTAATCGCCTCATCTATGATTATGATATCGTTGGGGATTATTGGGGTTTATGTTTCCCGAATTTATAACGAGGTCAAACGGCGCCCAAAATACATTGTCGCGGATAAGACTGCGGCCAGAGATTCCTGAGAACGGGAGATGAGGATAATTCCCAAAAGCACCGATGATAACAGGCATTACGAACTGCTATTTGCTGCGGCGACATTCGTATTGGTCTTTCTAGCCATGCATAACGTGACATTATACGGTGACGATTATTATTACAGCACCTTCGTAACCAGCAATTCTAATGAGTTTTGGAGCAAACATTTTCATCACTACATGGTTGACAATGGCCGGCTGATCGTGCACGTGCTGGCAAGCTGCTTTCTGGCTCTTCCGCCCCTTGCATGGCAGATATTCAACTCCCTTTTACTTGGCCTGTATGTCTATTTCGGAATGCGTATTGTTCTGGGCGGAGCAGTCCGGCCAAACATAGTTCAGGCCGCAGGAGCAGGGGTGGTGCTGGTATATGCCATTTTTATGCAGGATATAGAATTGAGCCGCCAGAGCATTTACTGGCTGACCGGCTCGTTTAACTATGTATATCCGCTGGGCCTTCTGATGGGCTACTGGTTTTTATTGGAGCATGCTCCGCAGTCGAAAGCAGCCAGTGCCTTGCTTCCCGTACTGGCATTTTTATCAGGCGCTTCAACGGAACAGAATGCGGTGATGACGGTTGGTCTGGGCGGATTGTATTGCCTGGATCGGATTTTTATTAAAAAAGACAAAGTCGGAGGCGTGCTGTTGCTTGCGGTAGCGGCCAGCGCGGCCGGTGCTATGACCGTAATTCTGGCCCCTGCAACCTTCGTGCGTTATGGCCTGGAAAACAAGGAACAGATTCCATTTGCGCAGCTACTGTTTTCCAACCTGAAGATCCAATATTCCAAACTGATTTGCGCCCGGTACATACTGCCGTTTCAGCTTATGTTCTGTTCGGCTTCGGCCCTGTTCATATTCGCGTCCTCCGGCCGTTTCGATAGAAAGAAACAAAAAGCCCTGCGGATATTTTCCCTCCTATCGATGGTTATCATGGCCTTGACGATACTCGCGTGTTATTACCAGGCCACAGCCGCAGTCAAATCCGTAATAGTGCTGGCGGTGCCGATAGCGATCATAACCCTTTACTACCTTGCCGCTCTGTTGATAATATCCCGGCTGATCTTCAAGCATAAGCTGGCAGTAAAATACCAGGTTCCGGTTGCGGCTTTCCTCATGTGCGCGGCTTCGCAGGGCATGATGCTGGTATCGCCAGTGTTTGGACCCAGGAATGTGCTGTGCGGGATATTAATGATGGCCGTCTACAGCGCGTATTTGTACGTACAAGCCGCTGAATTGCTGGAGTGGGGCAAAGACAGGGCAATCACGAATTGGATGGTCCTGGCGGCTATTATGGCCCTATCCATTGGCAATATGTTTTATACTATAGATGGATACCGAACCAATATGACGGTGAAGGATGCCAACGAACGCTTGATTGGCGAGTACAAATCCGGGCCGAATGGAACTCTGCCTCAATACAAGCTGATACTGAAGGACTATGGCTGGTCGATGCCTTATGAAAGTTCTTATCACCAGGTGTTTTACAAAAAGTACTATGGCCTGGCCGATTCGGTAAATATTGAATGGCTGGACAGCTCCGAGCTGGGAAAATGAAGATGAAACCTGATAACATCAAGGATAAATTAATCAGTATTTACTGCATGTACAAAGAAATAATTCTCTACATACTGTTTGGTGGGGCGACAACCGTGGTCAACCTGGCCGCATATTTTATATCTACTGGACAGTTCGGTATCAGACCACTCACCAGCAATATCATCGCCTGGATACTGGCGGTTACCTTTGCCTACATAACCAATAAAATTTGGGTTTTCCAATCCAGGAGTATTGAAATCCGCCTAATATTCAAGGAATTCTTCGGGTTTGTATCGGCGCGGGTTCTGTCCGGGGCGGTGGATACATTTATTGTATGGCTGTTTATAGAAGTTCTGGATTTCAATGATCTGGTGATCAAGATCGCAGCTGGATGCATCGTTCTGGTTATGAACTATATTTTCAGCAAATACATTGTTTTTAAGGATTCGCTGTATTCTGAAACTCCGCTGGACTGAACCTGGCCTGTGCCGTGCGGGCCGGAGCGGAGTGGAGCTCAAGTAAAATTAATAGACATTATGGCGAAAACCCGGGTCAATACGGTGGTTGCGTACTGCCCCGGCAAAATGCACAGAGATGAAAGGCAGGAGCTATATTGGATAAAAAAGCCATCCTGGCATTCATGCACCAGGGAACCTACCGCCCCCTTGGATATCGCGAACTGGCTGAAGCGCTGGGAGTGAAGCCTGAAGATGAAGCCTCATTCAGCCGGCTGATCGGCCGTTTGGAGAAAAAGGGCGATATCGTGCGGACCCGCCGGGATCGGTACGGGCTGCCCGATATGATGAACCTGGTTAAAGGCATAATAAGCATTAATCAGCGGGGATACGGAATTCTGCGCCCTGATGAAATGGATGCGGAAGAGATTTTTGTCTATGGACGCAATCTCAATGGTGCTATGCATATGGACCGGGTCATGGTGCGGGTTAATCAGAAAGGCCGGACCGGGCAGAGGCCCGAAGGAGAGGTTATCCGGGCTATAGAACGCGCCAATCGCGAGCTCGTAGGCACTTTTAATCGAACCCGCCGGCTGGCCCAGGTGATTCCCGATGATCCCCGGCAGATATATCCGGTCTATGTTACGGTGCCAAAAAGGATTAAGGTCAAGAACGGCGATCGGGTGATGGTGGAAATCTATTCATGGCCGGATAAGAACAAGGATGCTGAAGGCCGGGTGCTGGAGGTTCTGGGCGAATACGAAGACGCCAGCCGGGATTTTGCACTGGTGATCAGAAAGCACGGCCTGCGCAACGAATTTGAAGAGCGGGTGCTGGCTGAAGCCAACAAGTGCCTGCAATATGTTAGTGAAGAAGAATGCCGGGGACGCATGGATTTACGCGGAAATAAAATGGTCACCATAGATGGCGAGGACGCCAGAGACCTGGATGACGCGGTGACTATCGCCAGGACGCAGCAAGGCTATCGCCTCGGAGTTCACATAGCTGATGTTTCTCATTATGTCAGGGAGAACAGCCGCCTGGACCGGGAGGCTTATCAGCGGGCCACCAGCGTCTATCTCCTGGATAAAGTTTTGCCCATGCTTCCACCGGAACTGTCCAACCGCATATGCAGCCTGAACACCGGCGAAGACCGCCTGGCGCTTTCCTGCATAATGGACCTGAACAGCGACGCAGAGGTAGTGGACTATGAATTGAAAAAGTCTGTCATCCGGGTGCAGGAACGCATGACCTATACGGATGTTAATCATTTGCTCGCCGGTGGCGACACCCGGCTGGAAACCAGGTATGCGGACTATATCGAAGATTTCCAGCTCATGTGGGAGTTGGCCCAGAAACTCAAGGCCGGCCGGGATGAACGGGGTGCTCTGGATTTCGATTTTCCCGAATCCAAGGTTCATGTTGACAGCCAGGGTCAGCCCACGAAAGTGATCAAGGTTGAACGCGGCCCCGGGGAGCAGCTAATCGAAGAGTTTATGATTAAAGCCAACGAAACGGTGGCCGGACATCTTTATAATCGCCGCCAGCCCTTCCTGTTCCGGGTGCATGAAAAACCCGGCCCCGAATCATTGTTCAAGCTGAACAATGTAATTAGCCTGTATGGGCACAAGCTGGAAGCAAAGAATCTAAAGCCGGCTGATCTCCAGAAGATCCTCCAGGGCATTAAAGGCCGCCCTGAAGCCAGCACTGTTGCTTTGATGATGCTGCGTTCCATGCAGCATGCCCGCTACACTCCCTGGCCGCTGGGGCATTTTGGACTGGCTTCTGAATATTATTGCCATTTTACCAGTCCCATCCGCCGTTATCCCGATCTGGTAGTGCACCGGGCTCTAAGCCGGCTGCTGGAAAAAGGGGAAAAGCAAGCCGCAGGCGACGAGGAACAACTTGAGAAGATGGTTTTGATCGGAGAACATTGTTCCCTGCGCGAGATGAAAGCAGAGGAAGCGGAACGGGAGCTGATCGCACTAAAAAAGGTCAGGTATATTGGACAGTACCTGGGGGATGATTTTGAAGGACGGGTGTCATCGGTTACATCCTTTGGATTCTTCGTAGAACTTGAAAATACCATAGAAGGACTGGTGCACATTTCGAGCCTCAATGATGACTACTACGATTTTAACGACCGCGCATTCACCCTGAATGGCCGTCATACCGGCCGCAAATTTAGCATCGGCGATACTGTAACCGTTAAAGTCGTCAGGGCTGACATTGCCATGGCCCGGGTGGATTTTGAGCTGGCTGTGATACCATAAACAAGCTCATTCAAAACAGGCTTCAATTATTGAAAGAGCATTTGCCAGGATTTGAGGGGGGCACTTTTCGATAAATGCAGCCTTGCGGGCAGTGAAATCCACGCTGCGGATTTGTTCTACCATGATGAAGCCAGTCAGGTTTTCACAGTCAGATAAAAGCAGGTGGGTGGGATAGTGCCGGTCGGTTCTGGTAATGGGACAGACAATGGCCAGCCTGGCATGCCGGATATATTTGTTGCCGCTTACCACGAGAGCCGGGCGGCGTCCGCACTGCTCGTGTCCCGCCTGGGGATCGAAATCCAGGCTTATTATGTCGCCTTGCTTCGGGAAATATCCGCTCACCATTCTTCACGCCCCACGGGATGCCCCCACGATACCTCTGCTGTTTTGTAATCACCATCGTAATTCTGGAACAGTTCATTCAGGTCGCAGCGCTTATGGGATGGCTTTACCGGAAGAATTATCAAGTGCTTATCTTCAATAACAATTTCGACTTCGGTGCCGCAAGCCATGGATACTGAATCAAGGAGAGCCTTGGGAAGCAAAATTCCCTGCCCGTTTCCCCACTTTTTGATCCGAGTTATCACCGTATCCAACCCCCTTTCACATATATGAATGTATAAACAAAGTATAAACAACAGCCACAATTTTAACAATACCCGTAGCTGCGTTCAGAATTATCCCTCCCTCCCGGCTATAACATCCAGGGACGAAAGCGATACCTGCTGTCGAACAATGTTATATCACAAATAAAATAAAAGCGAGCAAATAAACTCGCTTTTCTGCTGCGTTATTTGATTGGCAGCGCCTATTATGTCCTGAACTGAGATACTTCCAGGTTGAGCTTTTCGGCCAGTTCTGCCAGACGGATGGATGCCTGGGTGATTTCCAACGCCGCCCTGGCACTGTTTTCGCTGGCCGTGGCAATTTCATTGGCTCCGGTAGTGGTTTGCTCGACCGTAGATGCGGTATTCTCCATAGCTTGATTTATTTCCCCCATGGATTTAAGGACCTGCTCTATATCCCGTCCGACTCTGGCGGCCAATTCCACCGTGGTCTGGCTGTCAGCTGCATACTGGCTGGCAAAGTCGCCCATATAGCCGTAATCGCGAAATACTGCTTTGTTAAAGAAATCCAGCATCTGGCTGGCGCTGTCCGCCAGGGCATTTATTGCCTGCTGCACCTTGCCGGTCAGGTTCTGAATGCCATCGACAGTAGATGATGAGGATTCGGCCAGTTTGCGGACCTCCTCGGCGACCACTGCGAATCCCCGGCCTTGTTCGCCCGCTCTTGCGGCTTCAATAGCTGCATTCAAGGCCAAAAGGTTGGTCTGATCAGCTATGCGCCCAATAGAAGTAGCCAGGCCGGATATCTGTTCGACAACCTTGGAGTCCTGGAGGGCTTGCTGGGTTTTACGCTCAATTTCCGCGTAAAGCTCATTGCTCCGCATGGCAGCTTTTCCGGTATTTTCCTTGATTTGAAGAGCCCTCTTCTGAACTTCCAGGGCGTTCTCCCGGTCGGCTGCTGCCTCTTTATTAACCTCATGCAGCAAGGCGGCGATTTCCTCGTCGGAGGCGTTGATCTCCTCCACTGAAGCGGATACGTCCTGCATGGACCGGGAAATACCCTGGGTGGAAGCCGAAACCTCCTGCATGCTTGCTGCGACATTCTGAGCCGAGGCGCATAGTTCTTCGCTGGAGGCGGCTACTTCCTGTGAACTGATGGAAATCGACTGAAGCATGTTGCGCAGGCCTCTGACCATGGTGTCCATGGAACGCGACAATACGCCGATTTCGTCGGAGCGTTGCAGGTTGTCAGACGCGATGTCATGACTCAGGTCTCCTTCCGCAATCAAGCGGGCTTGTTCGGCAACGTAGCCGATGGGTTTGCCCAGGCGGCGTCCAATCAGGTATGCGGCCACAGATCCAATCAAAATAAAACCAACGGCGATGCCAATCGACCAGTTCTTGATAGTAATGAGCCCCTGAAGCAGTTCAGCCCTGGGTGCAGTTAAACCCATTGACCATTCAGTGCCGGGAACCGGCGCGTAGCCAGCTAGTTTGTCAACACCCTGAAAATTATAATAGCCGAAACCGCTCTCGCCGTTGATCATGCGTTTTTCAACATCGGCCAGGCTTTCCTGAACCGTTGAAGAACCGGTTAAGGACGCAATAGGTGAAGCAGCGGAACGGTAGTTGGCGATAAAGTTGTCTTCGGGGACAGTCGCTGGCTCTGTAATGGGATTGTACTGCTCCAGAACCAGCTCCTGCTTGGGATGGCCCAGGAAGGCTCCATCCTTGTTAATTATCCAGGCATAGCCTGTTTCGCCGATTTTTACGCTGGTGGCGATATCGGAAAGGAATTTGCCGTCCCAGACGCCAAACAGGACACCCTTTATATCATCTTTGGCATTACGCACCGGTGCTGCAATGACCACAATAAGCGTACCATCGGCTTTGCTGACAATAGGCTCGGAAATGGCTTTTTCGCCTTTGATAGCCGCCTTGAAATAGTCACGCCCGGAAATATCCAGGTCCTTGGTTCCGTCCATCAAAATGGCTTCACCTTTGGCGTTGGCCAGTCCGAGCTGCTTGAAACCGAACTCTTTTTCAGTGTTGTCATATATATCTTTCAAATCCGGTATAGTGCTCTTAAGCTCTTTAGAATCCCATTTACTGAGGCTTTTCAGGATATCGTTCTCAGCCAGGCCGTTAATCCCGGTCAGGTAGATTTTAGTTCGGGAGCCGACCTGATCGGCGGCCAGGGAGGCGCTGCGGGAGACGTCCTGTTCGACGGTATGAATCAAGGTGCCGCTGGTGAGAGAGTATGTAACCAGGCCGCTGACCAGGCAAACAAGGAAGACGAGGCCGGCAGCGAAAAGCGTAATTCGGTTTTGGATGCTATTCATGTAATGAGGCTCCTTTCAGAATCTGTCATATCTCGAAAGGCTGTTTGTAAACGAGAGCAGGATACAATATATGGGATATTTAAAATCGTTGTCCACAATGTATAGTGATTGGCACTTCTAAAATTATATCATTGTCCATTGATTACACCAAGCAATGTTGCATGGTTGAAAAGACAGTATTATTCAGGTCAAAATAGGTCAAAAGTACGGTTGTCCGGGGAGGCTTAATGGCCGCCAGCAGGAACAAAAGCCCTCACTAATGATTTCTATCGAATAATACTCCTCCGGCCTTGAGAAAAATGAAGATTGGGACATGATGAAATGGACAGACAAAGCATTATCTGCGGTAAAATCAATATAATATTCGGAATATTCCAGCATGAATCGGCAAGATAAGCTGATAGGTTCTATACTTTTGTGAAGACCACGCCTTCCGCCTCAATCGAAGCCCTGATTACGCTGCCTGGTCCAAGCTCGTCCCTGAGTATAATGTCGGCCATAGGCCGGGAAAGGTATTTCTCGATGGCACGGGCCATTTCCCGAGCGCCGTATTGAGCATTGAATCCCCGGTCGGTCAGGTAAGGAATGACGCTATCGTCAATCTGGACGGTAATTTTACGTTCAGCCAGCCGTTCGCAGAGTTCAGCCGTGAGCTTGACGGCAATAAGTCGCGCCTGTTCCACGGTCAGTGAATTAAACACGATTATTTCATCCAGACGGTTGATGAATTCGATCTTAAGCCAATTCTTAAGCGCAGATACCACGTCGATGCGGCGGTCTTCCAGAGCTTCCTGGCTGTCCCGGGCTGTAAACCCGGCCCGCTCCTTTTTGTAAAGCTCGCTGCCGATGTTAGAAGTCAGAATAAATATGGCGTTGCGGGCATCCACGGAACGGCCTTTGGCGTCAGTAATTCGGCCTTCGTCAAAAAGCTGCAGAAAAATGTCCAGCACATCGGGATGCGCTTTTTCCAGTTCGTCTATCAATACCACGGTATATGAACGCTTGCGAAGTTTGCCGGTCAACTGCCCCTCTTCCTCGTACCCTACGTATCCGGGAGGCGAGCCGGTCAGCTTCGAAACGCTGTGACGTTCCTGGTATTCTGACATATCCAGGCGGATCAGGTCGTTTTCTGAACCAAATAGCTGCTCGGCGAGGCTTTTGGCCAGTTGGGTTTTGCCAACCCCGGTAGGGCCTACGAAAAGGAAAACACCGGCCGGTTTGTGGCGTTCGCGAATACCCAGCCGTGACATTTTGATGACCGAAGCCACTTTTTCGATCGCTTCATCCTGGCCGATAAGATGACTGCGCAGTTCGGTTTCAAGCTGCATGAGGCGGCGTTTTTCTTCTTTTCCCGGCGCTTCCACCGGCTTGCCGGTCCATTCAGCAACGACCTTGGCTACATCGTCCTCGGTAACTTTCAGTATTTCACCCTCGCCGCCTTTAAGCAAAAGGGTTCCCCCGCCCCGTTGCAGCCTTACCAGGCTGCAGGCTTCGTCAATAATGTCCAGGGCTTTGTCCGGGAAATGACGGTCGGACAAATAGCGAGCACCAAGCTTTACGGCGGCTTCAATGGCGTCAGGCATGATTTCAATGCCGTGGTGGATTTCGTATTGAACCTTTAATTCGTTGAGTATGAATAAGGTTTCTTCTTCGCCGGGTTCTTCCACGGTAATCTGCTGGAAGCGCCGCTCGAGAGCAGTGTCCTTCTCGATATGCTTGCGGTAGTCGGCAGTGGTTGTAGCGCCGATGAACCGTATATCGCCGTTTTCCAGGGCAGGCTTAAGTATAGCGGCAGCGTCCATAGGACCGTCAGCCCGGCCGGCGCCCATAATATTATGGATTTCATCAATGAAAATAATTACGTTTTTACTTTTGCGAGCTTCATCCAGGATGCGGTTAAGCCGCTCCTCCAGTTCTCCACGGTATTTGGTGCCGGACAGCAGGCTGGTGACATTAAGCTCCAGCAAACGGTAGTTGTTTAACTCCCGGACACCGTCTCCGCAAGCAATTTTAATGGCCAGACCCCTGACCAGAGCTGTTTTGCCCACACCAGGATCACCGATCAGGATGGGATTGTTTTTATTTTTGCGCACCAGGGTTCTGATAATCTTGGATATCTCGTATTCGCGCCCCAGTACTGGAGACAGCTGGCCCCGGCGTGCCAGATCAGTCAGATCGATGGCGTTACGGTCCAGGAAAGGAGTATTGCTCTCCTTGACCTCCACCAGTTGCTCCTTCATATCATCAGCGTCGCTGCTGAAATAGCGGAACAGGGATTCTATATTGTCACTGGGCTTTTCCAGGATGGCTTTAAGGAGATGAACCGATTTGACCACTCCAGATTTGCTGATCATGGCAATCTGTTCCGCATCGGAAAAGTATTTCTTGCAGCTTTCGCTGCGGTGAACGACTTTCTCGATATGTTCGTATGTACCGGTGCCAATTATATCTCGGAGCTGGCGGCGCAGCAGGGTGCGATTAAGGCCAAGCTGCTCAAAGGATTCATTGATGGATATCAATTCGCTTTCGATGGATGGCAACTCATCCGGTGCAATCTCGATTCCGTTGGCTTTGCGGTAGCGTGCGTCCAGTAAATCGCCAATCTTGAGCAGGCCGATAAATACCTGCTCGATCTCAATATATTGAAGGCTGGCGTGAGCTGCTTCAGATGCTCCAATTTGCCAGGCCAGGTCCACAAGTGCGGAGTAATATACCATATAAACAATCAGCCCCTATCTATATCTACTAATTTGCAATTCAACGACTGCTTCGGTTAGTTTGTTATCCATACATAGCCGGTTTCCCGGCTTAATAGACCGGGAAACCAGCTTGAAAATCAGTATAGCATATAACATTTGTGAATAAATAGTTATGCCGTCAGCAATTTGCTGTTAATTGACCTGCCCACCGTAAGCTACGGGACTAATGACTCTGGTCAGAGCCGGAGCGGTCATAAAAGACCATTGGCCGGCAGCCCTGGAAACGCTTCTGTTGTCAACCTGTTCGACGGTCAGGTAGTTGTTCCACCATATGCTCATGGCTGAATGAATGTCGTCATCGCTGTAATAGCGGTTTTTGCATTTCGGAGTGCCGTCGCTGTACCGCATATTGTCGTTTGCCGGGTCATAGACTTCGAACCAGGTCTGGCTGTCAACAGTTGCAAAGCCCTTGACAATGATGAAATGGCCGCTGCCTCTCCCCGATGAATAGGGCTTGTCGGTTCTTTCTTCCGGCTGGCGGTTTTCGGATATATAGCTGCTGTCGATGCACAGTATTATGATTGAGCCTTCGCGCAGATCCTGCATCATGTCATCGGTCAAGTCGGCATTGTCTGAAGAGTTGCGAGTGCCGCTATATGGAATATCATAGCGGGCCAGGTAATTGTTCACCTCGGCATTGGCACCGGGCAGGCCGATGCTCCACCATCCGCCAGTGGGCAAATAAGTGCTGCGCGCTTGTTCGGCGGTGCGATTGAAGCTGGGGTCAGACCATTTACTGGCCATAGTGACCACCGATGGGCCGCAGTTTTCGCTGCTATAGGTGCCAGTGTTCATCTGGTCTACATACCAGTCATAGCTGCGGTTGTCATTGTCTACATATTCGCTTTGGGTGCGGCCCAGGCCCCATTCATACCAGGGGTGGGTGCCGGTATTATTAGTAACCGGATCGGTAACGGGATCAGTAACCGGATCAGTGACCGGATCGGTTATGGGATCAGTAACCGGAGGAATAATATCGCCATCATCCAGTCCCGTCATGAATCCGACAATGTTTACAGCCTTAACCAGTTCATCATAGCTTACGTTAATGCCGAAAGCCTCGGCTATATACCGGGCAGGCAGAAAAACTCGGCCATTTTCGGAAATTGGCGCTACATCCATAGTTACGGAAGGAATACCGTTAACATAAAGGGTTTTCTGGTTAAGCTTGAGCCCCACTTCGAGGAAGCCGCTGTCCAGGCTGACCTCCTGGCTGGTGGTATTGTAGTTTATCTGGTTTTCGTTCAGACCCAGCACGTTGGCCAGGTAACGTACTGGCACGAAAACGCGCCCGTCTTTGGAAAAAGGAGCGGCATCCATTGGCTTTTGGATATTATTGTCCCAATAATAGCTCCTGTCTACAATGAACCGGCCGTATACATCAGGTGAACCGGGTTCGGCCGCAGCATCCGGAGGAAACGCCAGGGGGGTAACCAGCAGGCCGGTTATTAGCATTAATATGAGTGCAAATCTTTTCATTCCATGTGCCTCCTTTACTTGCGCTTCTTCCACAAAAAATGACCGCTATGCAGCCGGCAAATATTTCATGCAGATAAGAGCGTTTTTCGCTAAATACATTATAAACTGCTTTAGGTTATGTTTTCACCATTATGTCGATAATAGTGCAATAATAAAACGCTGATAAAATAAAGCCGGCCATCGATAAATAAATGCTCTGGACGGTTCATTTTAACTCAACAGGGAATATATTTCCCGCTCCCGTTGCTGGAAAAGGCTGTCTTTGGCCTGCGACTGACGGTCTTCGAGTGGCAGGTCGTTGCTGAAGCAGGCCCTTACCCGGGCCGGGCGTTCGCTGAATATGTAGATATAATCGCCTACAGTCAAGGCCTCGCGGATTTCATGAGTAACGTAAAAAACACTGCGCCGGTCTTGCTTCCACAATTTCAGGCACTCTTCAATCAAGGCGCTTTTCATAGGCAAATCCAAGCCGGTAAAAGGTTCATCCATGAGCAGCAGGTCCGATGGGTAAGCGAAGGCCCTGGCAATTGCCACCCGTTGCTTCATGCCTCCAGACAGCTGCTCGGGCAGGTAATGGCGGAATTTGTTCAGGCCGACCAGCTGTATATATTTTTCAACTGTTTCCATGCGTTCCTTTTTAGTCATTCTGGAGCTTAACACATAATCGATGTTCTGCTCTACACTCATCCAGGGCAGCAAACGTGTTTCCTGGAAGAGATAGCTTATGCAGCTGTTTTCAAAGCCTTCCAGCTTCCCGGAATCAGGACTGACCAGACCGGCTATCATGTTTAGCAAAGTAGTCTTGCCGCATCCCGAGGGGCCGAGAATACAGGTAAGCTGGTTTTCAGGCGCCTCCAGGGTGATGCCGTCCAGAACCGGTATATCGTTGAATTTTTTTCGCACTTCAGTTATTTTATATGTCATTGCTTGATTTTCCCTTAAACATTCGACACGCGTCTGATTATTACTGATATTTTAACTGTTTCTCCACCAACTGCAGGATATATTCAAAAATTGCCGAAATCACGATCGCGACCAGCGTCCAGGCCATTACTTCACCGGTTTCCAGGTTGATTTTTGACAGCATCATATTGCTGCCAATGGCCAGTGTGGGCTGGCTTAGAATTTCCGCAGTTATTACAACTTTCCAGGCCATTCCCATAGCAGTGGAGGCGCCGCTGGCCAGATACGGCAAAATCGAAGGAAAGTATATCCCGGTGATGATCCTTCGGCGTCTGACTTTGAATACGCGCGCCATTTGCAGCAGAAGGGGATCGGTGTTTTTTATCCCGGCGACAACGTTGCCGAAAATGATGGGAAAGAGAATAAGAAAAGTCGCGAAAATGGGAACCAGATTAGGATCAAACCAGATAATGGCCAGGATGATAACCGACATTACCGGAGTCGTTCGGATAACCACCATCCAGGGTTCAAACAGCACGTCTATAATATGGCTGAAACCAGCGATGAAACCGAATATAATGCCGGCTATGCAGGAAACAGCAAAGCCGGCAAGGCCGCGCAGCACTGTAGCTCCGACCGCTGCCCAGAAGCGGTTTTGTTTCAAAATGCCAATGGTGCTGGACAGGGTTTCTTCGGGCGAAGGGAGAAGGATGCTGCTGCCGACGATGGCCGACAGCAGTTTCCATACAGCGATCAGGGCTAGAATAGAGGCGCCGAACGCCAGCTTATTTTTTGTAATAGAAGCCGTCATCAGGCATTTTGCCTCCGATACTGGCAGGATTGTACTTGAACATAATCTCCAGGCATTTGTCCACTGCCGCCCGGGAATCTGCCGCATTTTGGTACTTAATATTGCAGCGTGGAATGGCTTCCTTGGTTACCACAGCATCCAGGCCGATATCGCTGCGGGCAGCCACCAGCTTGCCGGCTTCGGCTGGATTCTTGTTGACCCAGTCCATTGAGGTGGCATATGCAGCCAGGAGCTTGTCGAGAAGATCGGGATGGGCTTTGGCGAATTCAGCGTTTACAACCAAACACGTTTGGGCAAAGGGGGTGCTTTCCCCGTTTATCCGGGTCCATTCCTTCTGGAAATCAAGGGCTACTTTGGCGTTCGGGTTTTTCTTCACGGCAGTTGTGGCCCAGGGCTCGGGCAGAACTGAAATCTTGGACTGCCCGGCTGCGATAAGCTGAGCCTGTTCAGCGGGAGTGGACGCATATTTCATGGTGACATCCTTTTCAGGATCGATGCCGTTTTCCTTTAGTAGATACTGAAATACGATATCAGCAGCAGACCCCTTGCCCGAAGTGTCAATTTCCTTGCCTTTCAAATCGGCCCAGGAATTGATTTCCGCACCGGCTGTGACCACGTACATCACACCCCAGGTGTTCATTGCTGCCATGATGTATTTGCCATTCTTGGTATATAGATTGGCGGCGGTGTTAGTGGGCAGGGTGGCAGCGGTGATTTTGCCTTCCACCAGCTTTTGAGAAAGAACATCCGGAGCCTGTTCTATGCTGTAGGTAATTTTCATGCCGTCTTTTTGGCCGTCGTAGTTGTTTATCATATCAATGCCGGATACAGCGCTGGGGCCTCTTAAAAAGGCAATCTGAACCTCCACCGGGGTGCCTGGCGTGGTGGTAGTAGTAGTCTGTGTACCGGTGCCGCCGCAGCCAATCGCCGTGGATAGAGCTAACAACAGACACAGTGCAGCTACAAAGTGTTTTCTCATGTTTTCACGCTCCTCGCTGATTTTTACGACTGAAAACATTTTACTACATAGGCGTTAACTTACCAAGCCCTTCCAGCATGCTGAAATTCGGGTTTCTGGGCAGTATGTTATTATAGAAGCTAGCTGGTGCCGCCTATGTGAATGGCGGCACAAAATCCCTTGCATCCGTAATTTGCATGTGCTAATCTACTGAAAACAAAGAATACATAAACAATTAAACGGGTGGCAGCAGCGCAAAAGTCCATTGTTTCTTGTCTAAAAATGTCAAAGGAAGGTTGCGCTTTGACCATGTATAGAGAGAAAAATCCAAAATAGACAGGAGGTTTAGCAAAAAGATTGGGATTAATGGAACGGTTTTGTAAAAATGCAAAATCAAAGGAGGTTGAATGAATGGCGAACTTCAAGGATATAATCGCAGGCTATTCGAACAAGCCTGGAGGAGTCATTGAAGCCTATCATGCTCTGCAGAAGGAATTCAATTATATTCCCAAAGGAGCCATTGAAGAAGCTGCACGTGTTTTCGGCCTGTCAGAAGCCCAGGCATACGGAGTTGCCACATTCTATTCGTACCTGTCGACTGAACCGAGAGGCAAATATATTATCCGCATGTGTGAAAGCGCTCCCTGCCATATAGCCGGGGCGGATAAGGTTATCAAGGCTTTCGAAAAGCAGCTGGGTATTGAAGTGGGGCAGACGACTTCAGACGGAAAATTTACCCTGGAGCTGACCGAATGCGTTGGCCAGTGCCAGGAAACACCGGTAGTCACCATTAACAGCGTGCCCTACCATGGCATTACTGAAGAACAGGTGGCTCTAGTTTTGTCAAAATGTAAATAATCCTCTAAGAAAGGAGGTATGCACATGGCTGAAATGCGAATTGTGCTGAAGAATGCGGATAAAATCGATCCGCTGGATATAAACAGCTATATTAAAGCTGGCGGCTATCAGGCGCTGGCCAAAGCTCAAAAAATGGACCGCAAAGCGCTGATTGACGAGGTCAAGGCAGCCAACTTGAGGGGACGAGGCGGAGCAGGTTTCAATGCCGGCATGAAATGGAGCTTTGTACCCCAGGACGGAGATATTAGATATGTAGTATGCAACCTGGACGAAGGCGAGCCAGGAACCTACAAGGACCGGATAATTGTCGAAAAAGATCCCCAGAGCCTGATTGAAGGCATGGCGATCTGCGGCACAGCCATTAACGCAGTCCAGGGATATATATATTGCCGCGGTGAGTATCCTTATGTTGTCGAACATTTGAATAAGGCTATTGAACAGGCCCGCACCAGTGGCGTGCTGGGTGGTTTTGATATTGAAGTCCGCATGGGTGGAGGCGCCTATGTATGCGGCGAAGAAACAGCGTTAATCGAGTCTATTGAAGGCCATCGCGGTGAACCGCGGTTTAAACCGCCATTTCCAGGTGTTGCCGGATTGTGGGGCAAACCCACGGTAGTTAATAATGTGGAAACATTTGCCAACCTGCCCTCCATTGTGGAAAAAGGAGCGGATTGGTTTAAAGCCATTGGCGCTGGAAGCTATCCCGGCACCAAGGTGTTTACCCTGACCGGCGATGTGGTCAATCGGACCTTTTTTGAAGTGACTACCGACACCACTGTAAGAGAACTGGTCTATGATTTGGGTGGAGGAATCCGCGACGGCAAAAAGATTAAAGCAGTGCAAATAGGCGGTACATCAGGTTGTTTCATACCGGAATCCCTTCTTGACACTCCCCTGGATTTCGACTCCATGCGCAATGCCGGCTTGAGCCTGGGAACCGGAGCGGTTCTTGTTATGGACGAAACCAGGGACATTGTGGACGTAGTGACCCGGATCGCCAAATTCTTCGAGCATGAATCCTGCGGAAAATGCAATCCCTGCCGGGAAGGAACCTTCCGCGCCCATCAGATTATGAGAAAAATAAATAACGGAGAGGCCAGTGAAGCCGATGTCGACAAGATGGTCCAGCTCGGGCAGGTAATGGAAAAGGCTTGCTTATGCGGACTGGGACAGGCGGCGCCATCTCCGATTCTTACAACCGTAAGGCATTTCCGGCACGAATACCAGCGGAAATTGCTGGCCTCAGGCGTCCATTAATATAAGGGAAAGGAGGACCAGGAATGCTTACTTTAACCATTAATGGCAAAGAGTACCAGGTTCCCAAGGGCCAGACTATTCTGGAAGCCTGTCAGAAAAACGGGATTGAAATACCGACTCTTTGCTATGATCCCCAGTTAAGATTAGCCGGTTCCTGCAGAATGTGCGTTGTGGAAGTTAAAAACCGCCCGCTATATGCTGCTTCTTGTGTTACCCCTGCAGAAAACGGCATGATTATAGAAACCGAAAGCCCCAATATTGTGGCAGCCCGCAAAGTCATATTGGAACTGCTGGCCGCCAATCACGATTTTCAGTGTATGACCTGTGAAAAAACCAGCAGCTGCAAGTTCCAGGATTACCTTTACCAATATGGAGTCAAGGACAGCCGTTTTACCGAAGGCGGTGCCTATCATTATCCGATTTGCGATTCCAATCCTTTTATCGAAAGGGATTACAACAAGTGCATTATGTGCACCCGCTGTGTGAGGGCTTGTGAGGAAATCACCGTGGCCAGAGCCATAAACGTAAAAGATCGTGGCCATCATGCCAGGATTTCAACGGCTTTTAATGGCGACCTGACGGACTCGCCTTGCGTATTCTGCGGACAGTGTGTCATGGTTTGCCCGGTGGGAGCTTTGAACAGTAAAGTCAGCGCCCGCAAAGGCCGCGATTATGAAGTGGAAAAGGTCCTTACGACCTGCACTTACTGCGGCACAGGATGTACATTAGAACTCAACACCAAGGACAACGAGGTGGTGGGTGTTACTTCCAATCGCTCGGAGGATTGGAGTCCGGTCAACCGGGGAGCTTTATGCGTAAAAGGCAGGTTTGGATGGGATTTCATCAATTCGCCGGAAAGGCTGACCAACCCGCTGATCAGGGAAAACGGCGAACTGCGCGAAGCTTCATGGGATGAAGCCCTGGGATATATCGCTGAAAAACTTTCCAGTATTAAAAAGGAAAGCGGTCCGGATTCGATTGCAATGTTTTCGTCGGCCCGCACTACCAATGAAGAAAACTACCTGGCGCAGAAGCTTACCAGGGCAGTACTGGGAACCAACAATGTCGACCATTGCGCCCGTCTCTGACACTCCGTTACTGTCGCCGGTCTGGGGGCAGCATTTGGTAGTGGCGCCATGACAAATGCCATAAATGAGATGGAAGAAGATTCGCGCGGATTCTTTGTTATAGGTTCAAATACCACGGATAATCATCCGGTCATAGGAATGAAAATTAAAAAGAACGTACTGAAAAACGGAGCCAAGCTGGTTGTAGCCGATCCTCGCTATACCGACCTGGCAAGTATTGCCGATGTTTATATGAGGCATCTTCCAGGAACGGATGTAGCCCTGGTCAATGCTATGATGAACGTAATTATTACTGAAGGCCTGGCTGATATGAAGTTCGTTGAAGAGAACACCGAAGGTTTCGAAGATATGGCCAGGGTAGTGGCTGGATGCACACCTGAATGGGCGGAAAAAATTACTTCGGTTCCAGCCGAAGATATTCGCAAGGCAGCGAGAATTTACGCCACCTGCGGTCCAGCTCCAATCTGTTATGCTATGGGCTTGACCCAGCACAGCACTGGAACCGACAATGTTAAATCAGTGTGCAACCTGGCTATGCTGACCGGCAACCTGGGCAAGGCCGGCGCCGGAGTCAATCCCCTGCGTGGTCAGAACAACGTTCAGGGAGCCTGCGATATGGGCGCACTGCCGGTTGTTTTCACCGGTTATCAAGCCGTAACTAACGAAGACGCCCGCAAGAAATTTGAAAATGCCTGGGGAGTCAGCCTTTCCGGACAGAACGGGCTGGTTCTCACCGAGGTTATTAACAAGGCTCACCATGGAGACGTCAAGGCTTTGTATGTATTCGGAGAAAATCCCATGATGAGTGATCCGGATCTGCACCACGTTCAAGAAGCACTTGAAAAACTTGAATTGTTGGTGGTACAGGATATATTCCTGACCGAAACCGCTGCTCTGGCTGATGTTGTACTGCCAGGCGCCAGTTTCGCTGAAAAGGACGGCACCTTCTCCAACACCGAAAGACGGGTGCAGCGAGTGCGCAAAGCCATCGATCCTCCTGGAAACGCCAGGGCGGACTGGCAAATATTCTGCGATTTATCAGCGAAAATGGGTTATGCGATGGATTATGACTCACCACAGCAGGTATTTGAAGAAATATGCAGCCTGACCCCGTCTTACGCGGGTATGAGCTATGAACGGCTGGAAGGCCGCGGACTGCAGTGGCCCTGCCCGACTGCTGAACACCCTGGCACCGGGTTCCTCCATAAAGACGGCAAGTTTAGCCGGGGTAAAGGATTATTCACTGCCATTGAATTTAAAGCGGCGGTTGAAAATCCCGATGAAGAATATCCGGTGATTTTGACTACAGGGCGCAGCCTGTTCCATTATCACACCGGGACCATGACCAGGAAAGCGAAGGCCCTGGATCAGTACGAACCGGCCGCTCGCCTGGAACTGAATCCGGCTTTTGCTGCCCAGCTAAATGTGGTTAACGGTGAAAAGGTCCGGATCACGACCAGGAGAGGCAGCCTGGAAATGCCCGCCTACATTACGGAAGGCATTGCTGATAACGTAGTATTTACTACATTTCATTTTGCGGAAACCGCGATAAACTGGTTGACCAATGCGGATTCCCTGGATCCGGTTGCCAAGATTCCTGAATACAAGGTATCGGCGGCCAGGGTAGAGAAGATATAAGTCCGCACCGGCGGCAGTAATATTAAATTTACTGATGAAAGGGGGCTTTTGGCTTACTTATACTATGCCAGGAGGGCGGTTCTCCTGGAAGGCGGCAGATGACCGACCGGAAGATGTGAGCCGGTCACTGCCAAATCTCGGACAGATGACGCTTGAGTTCCGCTGCTCTACGTCATCGAAAGCAAGAATTATACAGATTAGAAAGGAAGAAAACACAAATGACAATATTAATGCCCGCGGAAGTTGCTTCTGCCAGTGCAGGTGCCAGCAGCAAAAAGGCCGACTTGACCTTCGGCAAGACCATGGTACTGGGCCTCCTGGCCGGTGTTTACATCGGTTTCGGGGCCAATCTGGCTACCACAATCGGTTGTGACACCTCTGGATTTATCGGCAACGGCTTTGGCCAGCTGCTGTTCGGCGGCGTATTCGCCGTAGGCCTGATGCTCGTCGTAATCGGCGGTTCGGAACTGTTCACCGGCAACAACATGTTTATGGTGATAGGAGCTTTAGACGGAACCATAGGCTGGGGAGACGTGTTAAAGAACTGGACCCTGGTCTGGATAGCCAACTTCATCGGTTCACTGTTACTCGTGTATCTAATAGTATTCGCCTTCTATACCGGAGACGGAGCCATCGGTCTGTTCAACGGAGCGGTGGGCGCCAAATCAATAGCTATAGCCAAGGGCAAATTAAGCCTGAGCTGGACAGCTGCTTTCTGCAGAGGTATCCTTTGCAACTGGCTGGTATGTATGGCAGTATGGTTGGCACTGGCCAGCAAGGACGTAATCGGCAAAGTATGGGCTATCTGGTTCCCGATCATGGCATTCGTAGCCAGCGGATTTGAGCATAGCGTAGCCAACATGTTCTTTATTCCTCTGGGCATCGAAGTATCACACATCCAGGGAGTTCTGGACGTAGCTGCCAAAGGTTCACTGAGCAAAGACCTGGCCGCTGCGGCCACTTCACCGGAAGCGATTGCTGCGATGGACAAGTTCAGAGCAGCCGTAGGCGCCAGCTTCACCTGGCCGACCTTCCTGATCAACAACCTGATCCCTGTAACCCTTGGCAACATCGTAGGCGGCGGCTTCTTCGTGGGCAGCCTCTACTGGTATGCTTACCTCAAGAAGAACGACTAGTTCTGAACGTTAATAGAAACTGACCAGCGGGCGGCTTCCGGAAAGCGGGAGCCGCCCGCTTAATATGCTCATGAAGAAGCCAGTGTTTACGCCTGGAAGGTTTGATGGCTGTGTGGTTTAATAATTATACAGCTTTACGATTGCGGGTATTGCATAGGTTTTAAATCTCGGGGACGGTTCTGGTGATTTAAAACCTTTGCAGTGCCCGAACGAGGATTTGGGAGGCAGCATGATGGAAGATTCCAGCTTATACAAAAATAGAGCGATGTGGAGATACCGAGGGGGGCAATTAGAGGGCATATGCGATCCCGTGGTAATTGAAGCCCAGCTCAGCATTTTTGTCAACCGCCGGGAGCTGGTCCAGATAGCCTGCTCTCCGCGTGACCTGGTTGATCTGGCGGTTGGTTATCTGCTGGCGGAAGGCATTCTGACAGAGTATGATGATCTGCTCTCGGCTGAGCTTCGCCCTGGTGACCAGGTATGGATTGAAACCAGGCATCCTGTTAAGGACGAAGGAAAAAGCACTGTTCGCTATGTTAACACCTGTCTTGGAAAGGGGATGCTGTCCCCGGGGATTTCGCCAGGGAATGCCGCAGGAAGCGGGCTCAAATTCAGCGCCCGGAATTTATTGAAGCTGATTACCGAACTGGATGACCAGGCGGATACATTCAAAAAAACCGGTGGGGTGCACAGCGCCGGGCTTGGCCAGGCAGACCGGCTCATGGCAAGATATGAGGATATAGGCCGGCATAATGCAGTAGATAAAGCATTTGGCTGGGCATTTCGGCATCGCGTGTCCCTGGAAGACAAATGCCTGGTACTGAGCGGCCGTATTGCCGGAGAAATACTCATGAAAGCGGTTCAAAACGGGGTTCCTCTGGTGCTGTCCCGCTCGGCCCCGACTCTGAAGACGGTCGAACTTGCTGAAGAAATGGGCATTACTATCGTTGGTTTTGCCAGGGGGGAGCGCTTCAACCTGTACACCCATCCGGAAAGGATTGAGGTTTAGAATCCTACAGCCGTGCCGTGATTTTACCCAGGTCGCTGAGATCATAATCCCCCAGCCCCGAAATTTCCTGCATGAATTCATGCGAATTAAGGATTTCCATGATTGCGTCCAGCAGTCTGGCGTGCTGCGGATCACGGAGAATAGCCAGTTCATAGCGCTCTTGCTGCAGCGGAATAAAGTCCACATCACGCACCTGCAGAGCAGCCTTCTGAATCCCCACTCCAGCATCGGCGCTGCCGCGGGCCACTGCACTGGCAACCGCCAGGTGGGAGTGTTCAATGCGGTGATAGCCGTTTATATGGTCACGATCCAGGCCCAGCGCCAAAATCTTCTCGTCAAGCAGCACCCGGGCTCCGCACCCGGGTTCACGGTTTATAAAACGCACTTCATCCCGGTTCAGATCTGTCCAATCGAGGATTTTCAGAGGATTGCCGGCCTGCACGTAAAGGCCCTGCCAGCGAGTTGCCAGGTGAACAACCGTCACCGGAATGCCGGGCAGCAAGCGCCGGATATATGGAACATTATAGGTGTCCGTGTCCGAGTCCCACAGATGGACTCCGGCTACGTCTGCCTCAAGCTGATAAAGGGCATTCAGTCCTGCAAAGCTGCCGGCATTTTTGCGGTACACTTTCAACCGGCCGGCTTTACTTTCCAGGCACTTGGCCATAACGTCCAGAATGATATCCAGCCCGCATATGACTACACTTCCGCTTAAAGCATCCTGACGGCCGTATAACTGATTCTCCACTGCATAGGCTGCATCGAAATGGGTCTGAACAGTGAGCGGCGACGCCTCGCCGCGGGCGGTTTTATGCCCGCCCTGGGCTTGATGCTTATATGCTTCCACGGCGTTTTTCTCTATGCGATACTTGCGGCCAATGCGGTAAGCGGCCAAATCGCCGCGTTTAATAAGCTCGTAGACGGTGTTCTTTTTAATTCGCAGAATAGCAGCGACTTCTTCCGGGGTAAGGGAGTTGTCGATGGACACAGCTGGCACCTCCGGCATAATAATCAGTTTTTCCGATTATACCACAGAAGAAAGGAAGGAAAGGAAGCATACTGGACGTTTGGAAGCAAAACAACAAAAAGAAACAAAAAAAGGAAAAACGCCAAGGTGCGGCTACCTTTGTTATTTAATGTTACGTAATGATGTGTTATCATATCAGGAGTTCTGCCGGGCGGAAAGCAGCAAGCGAAAAGGGGCGGTAAATGTTTTGGAAAAGAACGGAGGAGTATTTTTGAAAAGGATTTATTCACTAATATTGTTGTTATGCTTCATGGTTTTAGTCGCTGGTTGCGGAGGCGGGACTGCGACTGACACATCAAAGACCGGGAATACGACGGCAACACCGGTGGAATTGAACATATCTGCAGCCGCCAGCCTGACCAGCGCCATGAATGATCTGAAGGCTGCATATGAAAAAGACCATTCCAATATTAAGCTGGTAATCAATTACGGATCATCGGGTTCTCTTCAGAAACAGATTGAAGAAGGGGCGCCAGTAGATGTATTTATTTCGGCCGGTCAGAAACAGATGGATGCATTGAAAACCGGAGGCTTGCTAAATGACAGCAGCATAATTAAGCTTTTAGGCAACGAGCTGGTGCTGGTCGTTCCTGCAGGCAAAACGGGGATAACCAGTTTTGCCGATCTGGCAACTGACAAAGTGGCTAAAGTAGGGCTGGGTGAGCCAGGCAGCGTGCCGGCCGGACAGTATGCCGAAGAAACCTTAACCAGTATGAAAATTCTTGATCAAGTAAAAGCCAAGGCGGTTTACGGCAAGGATGTAAAGGAAGTGCTGGCCTGGGTGGAAAGCGGCAATGCCGATGCCGGGGTTGTGTATACATCCGATGCCCAGGGCAATTCTAAAGTTACGGTAGCGGCTACGGCGCCTGCGGATTCGCATAAGGCGATTGTATACCCGGCTGCCGTCATCAAAGCCAGTAAAAACGCTGCTGAAGCCCAGAAGTTCCTGGATTTCCTGGCCAGCCCGGCTGCTGGCGATGTTTTTAAAAAGTACGGTTTTACCTTTACAGCTTCCAAGAGTTAAGGAGTATAGTTAGATAATGCCAGCAGATCTTTCACCGCTGTTTATTTCTATCAAGACTGCCCTGGCCGCAACGTTAATAAGCTTTGCAGCGGGGCTGTACGCCGGCTGGATGATAGCCGGCTATCGCGGTAAAGCAAAAGGCATTGTTGACGGCATATTGACCCTGCCCCTGGTCCTGCCGCCGACAGTGCTGGGTTTCTTTATTTTACTACTCGTCGGGAAACGAGGGCCGGTTGGATATCTCATAGGATTGACCGGCCATAGCCTGGTATTTACGTGGGAAGCCACGGTCGTAGCGGCGGCCGTGGTTTCCTTTCCTTTAATGTACAAAGCTGCCCGAGCAGCTTTTGAGCAGCTTGATCCGGAACTTATATATGCAGCCAGAAGCCTGGGCCTGCCGGAATGGAAGGTATTCTTCCGAATTTGTGTCCCCCTGGCATGGCCGGGCATTGCCGCCGGAACCGTGCTGGCCTTTGCGCGTGCGCTGGGCGAATTTGGCGCCACTCTGATGGTGGCAGGCAATATTCCAGGCAAGACCCAGACTATCCCCCTGGCCATTTTCTTTGCTTCGGAAAGCGGTAATATGGATCAAGCGGCCGTATGGGTAATTATGGTGTTTGTGCTCTCCATTACGGCAATTGCTTTATTAAACTACTGGACTTCATACCAGTTTCAACAGAAGCATCCCGGTGTGATGGGGGAAAATAAAGTATGGCAATGAAAGTGGACATTGTTAAGAATCTGCCCGGATTTGCCCTGGAGGTTGCTTTTGATACCGAAGTGCGTACTCTAGGCCTTTTAGGGGCTTCGGGCTGTGGCAAAAGCCTTACTCTGAAGTGTCTGGCCGGTCTGGTCAGGCCAGATCGCGGCAAAATTGAGCTGGATGGGGAAATACTATTCGATTCATCGGCGAAAAAGCATGTGCCAGCCAGGGACCGCCGTGCCGGGCTGGTGTTCCAAAACTATGCCCTCTTTCCGCATCTCACGGTTCTGCAAAACATTTCCATAGGTGTTAAGGACAGCCGTTCCAGAAGATCTATAGATGGAATTGCTGCCCTGATTGAAGATATGCAGCTAAAAGGGCTGGAGAAGCGCTACCCCAACCAATTATCAGGCGGGCAGCAGCAGCGTGTGGCCCTGGCTAGAGCGCTGGCTCTGGAACCGCGTTTCCTTTTGCTCGATGAACCGTTTTCAGCACTGGATCCGTTCTTGAGGGAGCATACCCTTAAATGGATAGCTGAATCGCTTCGAAGCTACAAGGGGCATATTGTATTTGTGAGTCACAACATTGAAGAAGCCTACCGCCTTTGCGACCGGCTGATCGTTATGAAACAGGGAAAAGTGGATTGTGCCGGGAACAACGAAGCAATAGTGAATAAGCCGCCTACCCTGGAAGCAGCAGCTATCTGCGGCTGCAATAACATATCCCGCGCCCTGCGGCTGGATTCTAACCGGATCCGCGCACTTGACTGGGGCATCGAGTTGCGGGTTAACTCAACCAAACATAATAATAACGGAAGCAAATCCCATCTGGCACACTCATTTGATACCAAGGGGATGCCAACAGTGGAACCCGGGAAAGTACCCGAAGAGAAGCCGGAATCCGATGCCGTAATGCAATATGTTGGAATCAGAGAAAATGCGCTGCTTGCCGCCAGCGAAAGCAGCACGGCAGCCAACTGTTTCCCGGCCTGGATCGCCGACTTCAATCGTTCGCTGCACCATGTGAGCCTGTACTTGAAAATCGCGGGAATCCCCTCAGGCAGCGCTGATTATCACCTGGAATGGAAAACGGGGCATGATGAAGCGCAGCGAATACTGCAAAAGCCGGAACCGTTTGAGATTCAACTGCATCCCGAAAGCCTTTTTATGCTTTATTGATTCACTCTTCTCATCCGTATCCATACTGTACAAAATAGTCGTTAGATCTATTCGATGACGAGTTCATATTTTCACAAAATGCGAAGTGCACAACATTTAACTGCTGATTATATATAAATTTATTATACATTACATAAATCAAAGGCATTAGAAATCTTTTTTGTGAAATATGTACGCATTTGGGAGGCGGGTATTTGCCGACTTAACCAGCATATATGTCTGGAAATAGACGACATATGTGAAACGGTATACAATACATTTGCGATATTCAAGCTAAAAAATGAACTGGCCAGAAGGAATATTTGCAGGCGCGTCGAATAATAATAAAAGGCCTGTGCCGGGTTCTTTTAAGGTATAATCGTAAAAGTCTGACCAGGCAATACAATACAATATAATATTAACCGTGCTCCGAGCCCTGTAGCCTAAAGCATGACCATGGTGGCAGTGCCGATAGGGTTAACCTGGAAACGGGTTGGCCTCCAGTTGGAAAGGAGTGGCTGCTGGTTTTGACCTTCAGTCGGGCTGTGTAACACCATCGATTTCGGTGGCGCTTGCGTATGCTTTATCCAACATTGAGCGCGGTTTTGTTATTTTAAAAATCCAGTATGGATGCAGATTTCACAGTGGTAACGATGGTTAAACGATATATTTGGAAAACCATCTGCCAGGCAACACGCTAATTGTGTTAAGGCACTACATAAGGGACCAGAGACAACTGAATAACATATGCTCCGAGCTGCCCAGCCTAAAGCTTCGGCCATGGTGATGCAGCCGTTAGGGTTAATCCGGAAACAGGTTGACCTCCCGCGTTTGGAAAGGAGTTACGATCAGCCGTTCATGGCTTATCGGTCTTTGATTAGCTGCTGCATGCTATATGCTGCTGCTAATACAAAGGTGTACGAATTCTCCTGCGCAAACAGGAGAATTTTTTTGTCTGGTCCCTACAATAAGCAAAATTTGGAAGGAGTGATGTTAGTGGACTTGATCAAACTAACAATCAACGGGAAGGAGGTAGAAGCTCCGGCCGGGAGTACGGTTCTGCAAGCAGCTGAACTGGCGGGCATTAATATTCCGCGTTTGTGTTATGATCCGGAATTAAGCCAGCTGGGTGCGTGCAGACTGTGTGTCGTCGAAGTCAAGGGCAACCGCTTGTTGCCAGCATCCTGTGTGACCCCTATTTTTGCAGGTATGGAAGTTGACACAGAATCGGCGGCAGTGGCAGAAGCGCGCAAGACCATTCTGGAATTGCTGGTCGCCAATCATCCCCTGGATTGCATGACCTGTGACAAGCTTGGTGATTGCAAACTTGCCGATTACTGCTATAAGTACGGCGTAAAAGAATCAGAATTTGCTGGAGAACGGCACGAGTACGCCATTGATGACAGCAACCCGTTCATTATTCGCGATCTCAACAAATGCATTCTCTGCGGAGCCTGTGTTCGCGCTTGTGAAGAATTAACCGGAGCGGATAACCTCTCGTATCTTAATCGTGGTTTCCACCGCAAAGCAACTACCGCCGGCGATGTGGATTACATTAATTCTGACTGTGTATTTTGCGGACAGTGTGTAGCTGTATGCCCGACCGGCGCTTTGACCGAAAAGACCATGGCGGGAAAAGCCAGACGCTGGGACATTGACCGCGTTCGCACCACCTGCCCGTTTTGCGGCACCGGCTGCAATTTTGACCTGGCAGTCAAAGACGGCAAGGTCATCGGTGTGCTTTCCAATCCTGACAGCCCTGTAAACCAGCGTATGCTGTGCGTTAAAGGCCGCTTCGGATGGGATTATATTTACAACGAAAAGCGCCTGACCACCCCTCTGATTAAGAAAAACGGCCAGTTTGAACCGGCCAGCTGGGATGAAGCCTATAGTCTAATAGCCACAAAGTTCAATGAAATCAAGGAAAAACATGGACCTGATTCGTTTGCTGCTCTGAGTTCGGCTCGCTGCACCAACGAAGAAAATTACCTCGTCCAGAAGCTAACCCGCGCGCACATGGGGACAAATAATGTCGACCATTGCGCCCGTACCTGACATGCTCCCACCGTAGCCGGTCTGGCTACAACATTTGGCAGTGGAGCAATGACCAATCCTATTAGCGAAATCCTTGATGAAGCAGAATTGATGTTTTTGATAGGCACCAACGCGACTGAAGCTCATCCGGTTATTGGCTATAAAATGCGCAAAGCAGCCCGCAACGGCTGTAAAATGGTGGTCTGCGATCCTCGCAGAATCGACCTGGTGGCAGAAGCTGATATATGGCTGAGGCAGAAGCCTGGCACTGATATCCCTCTCTTAAACGGCCTGATGCACATCATTATCAAGGAAGGCCTTGAAGACAAGAAGTTCGTTGAAGAGCGCACTGAAAACTACGAAGAGCTGAAAGCTGTCGTAGAAAACTATCCTCCGGAAAAAGTTGCGGAAATTACTGGTCTAGCAGTGGAAGACCTTTATAAAGTGGCCCGCCTTTATGCCACTACCGACAAAGCCATGATTTTCTACACGCTGGGAATCACCGAGCACATTTGCGGTACCCGTAATGTTATGAGCTGCGCCAATCTGGCTATGCTGACCGGGCACCTGGGCCGTCCAGGAACCGGAGTATGCCCGATGCGCGGACAAAACAACGTACAGGGAGCCTGCGACATGGGGGCTCTTCCCAATGTATTTTCGGGTTACCAGGCGGTTACGGTTGACGCCAATCGCGAAAAATTTGAAAAAGCCTGGGGCAGGCCTCTGCCATCGAAGGTTGGTTTGAAGATTCCTGAAATGTTTGCCGGAGCTCATGAAGGCAAAGTCAAGGCCATGTATATCCTGGGAGAAAATCCGGTCCTGACCGATCCGGATGCCAACCACATTAAAAAGGCCCTGGAACATCTCGAATTCCTGGTAGTGCAGGAGCTGTTCCTCTCCGAAACAGCGATTTTCGCAGACGTAATTTTGCCGGCCGCCAGCTTTGCCGAATGCGAAGGCACCTTTACAAACACAGAAAGACGCCCGCAGCGTGTTCGCAAGGCAATCGAACCAATTCCCGGACAGGCTAACTGGGAAACCATTTGTCAGATGTCCACAGCAATGGGCTATCCAATGAGCTACGCCGATCCCAGCGATATCTGGGATGAAATGGCTTCTCTATCGCCGTCCATGGCAGGCATGAACTATGAACGCCTGGCCAGCGGCAAACTGCAATGGCCCTGCCCGACGCTGGAGCATCCCGGAACCCCAGATCTCCATGTAGGCAAGTTTACTCGCGGATTAGGTTCGTTCCAGCCGTCCGAGCATATTCCTCCAGGCGAAATGCCGGATGAAGAATATCCCTTCCTCCTGTCCACCGGGCGTATTCTTTATCATTACAATGTCACCACACCTTATTCCAAGGGTATTGCCAGCATATGGGACAAGGAAATGGCTGAAATTAACCCGGTTGACGCTGAAAGACTTGGCCTCGTAACGGGAAGCCAGGTTAAAGTAACCTCCCGCCGCGGTGAGGTTGTATCGGCAGTTAAAGTGACCGAACGCGTAATGCCAGGTATAATATGGATGTCCTTCCATTATGCAGCTACTCCAACCAATGAATTGACCAGTCATCATCTGGATCCCATCACGGGAACCGGAGAATATAAAGTTGCAGCTGTTAAAGTACAGAAAATCTAGGAGACCTTAAATGCGAAAAGTTACGGTGGAAAATGCTGTAGGGCAGGCCCTGGGGCATGATATAACCAGAATAATTCCAGGCCAGTTAAAACAGCGAGCCTTTAAGCGCGGTCACATTGTCACCCTGGAAGATGTTTCCCGGCTCAAAGATCTGGGCAAGGAACACATCTTCATATGGGATGATCAGGACCCGCTGATTCATGAAGACGATGCTGCGGTGCGTCTTGCTGAACACGCCCTGGGAGACGGCCTCGGCTGGACTGGACCAAACCAGGGCCGGGTCAACTTCTGTTCCGAATTAAACGGTGTTTTTAAGGTTGATGTTGAACGCTTGCATGCGCTGAATAGTCTGGAGCACCTGGTATTTGCCACCATCCACAACAATCGCATTGTATCTCCTGGTCAGACCGTAGCCGGGGCCCGGGTGGTTCCCCTGGCTATCGAACCAGAAATCCTTGCAGAAGCGGAGAAAATCTGTTCAGAGCCCTCTCCGCTGTTATCGGTAAAAGCTTTTAAACCCCTTTGGGTAGCGGTTATCATAACTGGATCAGAGGTTAACAGCGGCCGCATCAAAGATGGCTTCGCAAGGATCATCAGGCAGAAAATTGCTCCATTTGGCGGACGCTGGATGGGACAGGTGATCGTACCCGATGATCCTGAAGTAATTGCCTATGATATTCAGAATTTCATCGCCGAAGGCGCGGAACTGATTCTGGTTACCGGAGGCATGTCGGTCGATGCGGATGACGCCAGCCCCAGGGCAATCAAGCAATGCGGGGCTGAAGTGGTTTTCCATGGAGCTCCGGTTCTGCCCGGTTCGCAGTTCATGCTCGCTTATCAAGGCAGTGTGGCTATTTGCGGAGTACCTGGCGGCGCGCTGTTCAGCCGCAAGACGACCCTTGATCTTATGCTGCCAAGGATTTTTGTCAAAGAGCATATTAACCGTTCAGATATCGTATCCCTCGGTCATGGGGGCTTTTGTGAGGAGTGCATCATTTGCAACTACCCGATGTGCCCCTTTGGGAAAGCCGGCCAAATCTAGTTGCTGGAGGAAGAAAACGTTGGAAAAAAACCTTGGCCTGGAACAAGCGCAAAGCATGCTGAATAAATCAATAATGGCATTAAATACCGAATGGGTATCGCTCTGGGATGCCAGGGGACGCGTGCTGGCTGCTTCGATTCTGGCTCCGGATGCCCTGCCGTCGAAGGCCCAATCGGCAGTTGACGGCTATGCGCTGGGAACCGCTGAAGCCCCTGTGGATAGCAGCTTCGAAATCCGGGGCGAGCTCAAGCAGGACGAGGTTGCAGAATATGCGCTTCTACCTGGTGAGGCGGTTTTGGTTTTAACCGGCGGAGTAGTTCCCGCCGGAACTGGCGCGGTGGTTCCCCACGAACGGACTGATGTTGTGGATGACCGCTTGCTGGTCCGGGAAAAGATAAAACCCGGCAACAATATTAAACAGGCCGGTGAAGACTTCCGGCAGGGAGAGTTGCTGGCGGCATCTGACGCCAGAATTGGTCCAGGCCTGATTGCCCTGCTGGCCGCTTATGGTTTCAAGCAGATTGAGGTTTATAGAAAACCCACAGCAGCGGTGGTGAGCCTGGGAGCTAATATTGTGGCTCACGAAACTCAGCCGGCTCCAGGTCAGGTTCGAGACAGCAACGGTCCGATGCTGGCAGCGATGATTTGCCAGGCGGGAGGCGAAGTCTTAACCGTGGAAGTGGCTGCAAATGCTGAAAAGAAAGCACTTATCAGCCATCTGAAGGTTTTACTGGACCAGTCCGATCTGCTTATATTGACCGGCGGCAGTTATGCTCCGGAAAATTGTGAAGCCTTGAAACTAATGGAAGAAATGGGTGCAGACATCCTTTACTGGGATGTTGCCGTCCAGCCCGGAAGCCACCAGGGCACCGGACGCCTGGATAAGAAACTTGTGTTATCTCTATCAGGGAACCCGGCGGCTTGCGCAGTTGGCTTCCACCTGTTCGCAGCACCGGTTATCAGAATGTTGCAAGGATTGCCAGAGCTGCCAGGAGCAGTTACAGCCAGGTGTTCGAACGGATTCCCCAAGGCTGCGGCTACGCGCCGCCTGGTGCGCGGTTATTTATCCGTAACCGAGGAAGGCTGGGTGGTTGAGGTATTGCCAGGCCAAAAACCAAGCATGTTCAGATCTTTGATCAACTATAACGCGCTGATCGACCTGCCGGCCGGATCGCTTCCTGTAAAGAGCGGTGAAGAAGTCGCGGTAAGATTGATTGCGCCAAAATAGACAGCAGTAATGCAAAATAATGCGAGAAGTGCCAGGAGCACGGGAGGTGAATGGAATTTGGCAGACTACAAGGAAATAATCAATCAGTATAAAGACCTGCCGGGAGGGATAATAGAAGCGTATCACGCCATCCAGCGCGAATACAGCTATATCCCGGAAGAAGCGGTAGAAGCGGCGGCAACGGTGTTCAAGCGTTCCAAGGCCGATGCTTACGGTGTAGCAACCTTCTACTCCTATTTGAAAGTGGGCAAGCGCGGCAAGAACGTGATCCGCATCTGCGAAAGCGCTCCGTGTCATATAGCCGGAGCCGATGCAGTCATAGCCGCCCTTGAAACAGCCCTGGGAATCAAGATGGGCGAAAGTACCGCAGACGGCAAATTTGCTTTGGAACTGACTGAATGTGTGGGGCAGTGCCAGGCAACCCCGGTAATAACCATCAACAGCAAGCCGTATGAAAACGTGTCAGCCGACAAGATAGCGGCCATACTGGCGGAATACAAGTAATAAATGCGAGCAGAAAGGAGGCAATAAAATGGCTGAAGAAATGCGCATCGTTTTGCGAAACCTTGGCAAAATCGATCCGCTGAAGATTGAAGACTACATCGCGGCCGGTGGCTACAAATCGCTAGAAAAGGCGCGCGGCATGGGTCAGCAAGCCTTGATAGACGAAGTGAAGAAATCAGGATTGCGCGGACGCGGCGGAGCTGGCTTTAACACCGGCATGAAATGGTCATTTTCCTACGGGATAAAGACCGACCAGAAATATGTAGTCTGCAATGCAGATGAAGGCGAACCCGGCACTTACAAAGACCGTATCATCATGGAAAACGATCCCCAGAGCTTGCTGGAAGGGATGGCCATCTGCGGATATGCGATAGGTTCCAACAAAGGATATATCTACTGCCGCGGCGAATATCCCTACGTGGTCGAAATCCTCAATAAAGCCATTGACCAGGCCAAGGGCAAAGGCTTCTTAAAAGACTTCGACATCGAAGTAAGAATGGGTGGGGGCGCCTATGTATGCGGTGAAGAAAGCGCTCTCATAGAATCCATCGAAGGCAACCGCGGCGAACCCAGGTTCAAGCCGCCGTTCCCGCCCGTAATTGGGCTGTGGGGCAAACCTACCATCGTGAACAACGTGGAAACCTTTGCCAACATCCCGGCGATACTGGAAAAGGGAGCCGATTGGTACAAAGCCATCGGAGCCGCTTCCTATCCCGGCACCAAGGTAATGACCCTGACCGGCGACATTGCCAACAGAACCTTTGTAGAAGTACCGACCAGCACCACCATTCGCCAGGTCCTGAACGACTTTGGCGGAGGAGTAGCGAACGGCAAGAAATTCAAGGCCGTGCAGATAGGCGGCACCTCGGGGGGATTCATTCCCGAAGCCCTGCTTGATACCGAACTCAATTTTGACGCCATGTCCGCTATCGGAGCGACACTGGGTTCCGGAGCCTTCTTCGTCATGGACGAAACCCGGGACATCGTGGATGTAGTGGCCAGAATAGCCAAATTCTTCGCCCATGAATCCTGTGGTAAATGCACTCCCTGCCGGGAAGGCACCATGCGCATGGAAGAAATCATGGAAAGAGTCAACGCCCGTCATGGAGACGCAGCCGACCTGGGACGCATGGACCGTCTGGGCCGGGTAATGACTAAAGCTTGCTTGTGCGGTCTGGGGCAGGCGGCGCCTTCACCGGTGCTGACCACCATGGAGCACTTCAAGAACGAATACCTGTCCAAGTTCAACTAATTAAACAACGGTCTGCGGCACAGGCTCTGCATGTGCCGCAGCCAGGTAACATATTTAGAAAACCAACGGGAGAGAAAAATCACGAAACGAAAGGAAGGTTAGTTAAATGACAATATTAATGCCCGCGGAAGTTGCTTCTGCCAGTGCAGGTGCCAGCAGCAAAAAGGCCGACTTGACCTTCGGCAAGACTATGGTACTGGGCCTCCTGGCCGGTGTTTACATCGGTTTCGGGGCCAATCTGGCTACCACAATCGGTTGTGACACCTCTGGATTTATCGGCAACGGCTTTGGCCAGCTGCTGTTCGGCGGCGTATTCGCCGTAGGCCTGATGCTCGTCGTAATCGGCGGTTCGGAACTGTTCACCGGCAACAACATGTTTATGGTGATAGGAGCTTTAGACGGAACCATAGGCTGGGGAGACGTGTTAAAGAACTGGACCCTGGTCTGGATAGCCAACTTCATCGGTTCACTGTTACTCGTGTATCTAATAGTATTCGCCTTCTATACCGGAGATGGAGCCATCGGCCTGTTCAACGGAGCGGTAGGCGCCAAATCAATAGCAATAGCCAAGGGCAAATTAAGCTTGAGCTGGACAGCTGCATTCTGCAGAGGTATCCTTTGCAACTGGCTGGTATGTATGGCAGTATGGCTGGCGCTGGCCAGCAAAGACGTAATTGGCAAAGTATGGGCTATCTGGTTCCCGATCATGGCTTTCGTAGCCAGCGGCTTCGAGCATAGCGTAGCCAACATGTTCTTCATTCCCCTGGGCATCGAAGTATCCCACATCCAGGGAGTCCTGGACGTAGCTGCCAAAGGCTCGCTGTCCAAAGACCTGGCTGCTGCGGCCACTTCACCGGAAGCGATTGCTGCGATGGACAAGTTCAGAGCAGCCGTAGGCGCCAGCTTCACCTGGCCAACCTTCCTGATCAACAACCTGATCCCTGTAACCCTTGGCAACATCGTAGGCGGCGGCTTCTTCGTGGGCAGCCTCTACTGGTATGCTTACCTCAAGAAGAACGACTAGTATCCAATGTATAAATAGTCAGTAACTTTAATTTACGACAAAAAGGGACGGTCCTCGTCATAAGAGGGGGCCGTCCCTTTGTTATAAAATGGGAATAATAACAATTATCGATTTATTAATAAACAACATAATATAGAAGATATTCATAAATAAACTACCTGATAAAAATAAACGCAAAAATAATGACGACGTACAAATTGAAACCAGAAAAGGACTTGGAGCATTGATGGCGAAGTTATCCTTGATCTCTGTGCAATACCGGAGTGGATAAGTACTATGATGGAAATGCGGCAAATTCCAGCCCGGATCTGCAGAAAGTGAACAGTAGCTCAAGGTATTTCATTATATGAAATTTTGACATTTTTATGAAAGGAGGGAAGATGAATGGCTCACACTTATCAGAATATTATCGCACAATTCAAGGATGTACCCGGAGGCATGATCGAAGCTTTCCACGCCATCCAAAAAGAGTTCAGCTATCTGCCCGAGGAGGCTGTTGCAGAAGCTGCCCAGGTTTTCAATGTTCCTGCTGCTGATGCTTACGGCGTTGCAACGTTTTATTCCATGTTTTCAGTTGAACCCCGGGGCAAAAACGTTGTTCGTATTTGCGAAAGCGCCCCTTGCCACATCGCTGGCGCCGCCGAGGTAGTTGCTGCCATGGAAAGAGAGCTGGGAATTCAAATGGGTGAAAGCACAAAAGACGGTCTCTTTGCTCTTGAGTATACCGAGTGTGTCGGACAATGTCAGGCAACGCCCGTTATCACCGTCAACGGCAAAGCATTTTTTGATGTTTCGCCGGCCAAGGTTGCTGACATTCTGGCTGAATACCGGAAATAAGCCTGCACCATGCCCGATATCATTTTAAATACTCTAAGGAAAGGAGAGCAAAATAATGGCCGAAGAAATGCGTATTGTACTGCGCAACTATGGCAAGATTGATCCGCTCAAAATCGATGATTATATCGCCCAGGGCGGATACAAGGCCTTGGATAAGGCACGCAGTATGGAAAAAGACGCCCTGATACAGGAAGTAAAGAAATCCAACCTCAGAGGCCGTGGCGGAGCTGGTTTCAATTGCGGAATGAAATGGAACTTTGCTGCCAGTGCTCAAGCAGATCAGAAGTATGTGATCTGCAATGCCGATGAAGGGGAACCCGGAACCTACAAGGACCGGATTATAATGGAAAACGATCCTCAGACCCTTATTGAAGGCATGGCTATTTGCGCCTATGCCATCGGTGCCACCAAGGGTTATATTTACTGCCGCGGGGAATATCCCCAGGTTATCGAAATTCTGAATGCGGCTATTGCCCAGGCCAAGGAAAAAGGCTGCTTGAAAGATTTTGATCTCGAAGTAAGAAGCGGAGCTGGAGCCTATGTATGCGGCGAAGAAACTGCTCTTATCGAGTCCATCGAAGGCAAGAGAGGCGAACCCCGTTTTAAGCCTCCGTTCCCGCCGGTTATCGGTCTGTGGGGCAAGCCCACCATTGTGAATAACGTGGAAACTTTCGCTAATATCCCGGTTATCGTTGACAAGGGCGCTGATTGGTATGCTGCCATCGGCAATCCCGCTTATCCCGGAACCAAGGTCTTTACCCTGACCGGTGATGTCAATAACCGGACTTTCTTTGAAGTGCCCACCAATGCAACTGTTCGCGAAATCGTTTATAAATTTGGCGGCGGCATTCCTGCTGGCAAGAAGTTCAAGGCAGTCCAGATCGGCGGAACTTCCGGCGGATTTATTCCGGAAGCCCTGCTGGACACCCCGGTGGCTTTTGACAGCATGTCGGCTGTCGGAGCATCACTTGGTTCCGGCGCCGTTTTCGTAATGGACGAAACCCGCGATGTTGTGGATATCGTCAATCGCATCGCCGGCTTCTTCGAACACGAATCCTGTGGAAAGTGCGCGCCCTGCCGCGAAGGCACCGCGAGAATGGCTGAATTAATGGAAGCCATTAACGATGGATACGGTGAAGAAGTTGATGTCGAACTGCTTCAAAAACTCGGCAATGTAATGAGTATTGCATGTTTGTGCGGCCTGGGCCAGGCGGCTCCCGCCCCGGTTCTGACCACCATCAAGCATTTCAAAGCCGACTACGATGCCAAAATACTGTAGGAGGAGGGATAGAGTAAATGGCAAACGTAACAATTAATGGTATGCAAGTAACCGTCGCCGATGGCTCAACCATCCTGCAGGCAGCTGCTGAAGTCGGTATCAAAATTCCAACTTTATGCTGGCATCCTGACCAAACGGTCAAAGCCAACTGCCGGGTTTGCGTATGCGAAGTCGAAGGCAACAGACTGTTGCAGGCGGCCTGCGCGATACCCGTTTATGACGGAATGGTCATCAAGACCAATACTCCAAAAGTAATCGAAGCCAGAAAGACCATTTTGGAACTGATTCTGGCCAATCATCCCCAGGATTGCCTGAACTGCATGCGTAATGGCTATTGCGAACTGCAGGACCTGGCTGCGGAATTCAACATCCGCGAAAATCCGTTTGAAATAACCGTGCGTGGTCTGGATCAAGACTGGTCCACCCCGTCACTGTTCAGAGATCCGGACAAGTGCGTTCTGTGCCGCCGCTGTATTGAAGCTTGCAGCGTTGTTCAGTCAGTTAACGCCCTGGGTGTTGAAGGCCGCGGCGTTCATACCATGGTCGTTCCCACTATGGGCAAAGATCTGATCGACAGCCCCTGCGTAATGTGCGGCCAGTGCATCCATGCCTGCCCGGTAGGCGCCATCGGCGAAGTGGAATACATCGACGAATTCCTGGCTGCTGTAGCGGACCCGGATATGATCGTTATAACCCAGATAGCCCCGGCCGTAAGATTGGCCATAGCTGAAGAAGTGGGTCTGGGCGTCGGCGAAATGGCGATGGGCGTTTTTGTTAACGGCCTGCGCCAGATTGGCTTTGACAAGGTTCTGCACACTAACTTCACGGCTGACTTAACCATTTTGGAAGAAGGCAACGAACTACTGAAAAGACTGAAGGAAGGCGGCAAGCTGCCGATGTTCACTTCCTGCAGCCCCGGATGGATTAATTTCTGTGAAACCTTCTATCCTGACTTGCTGGACAACCTGTCCACCTGTAAATCTCCGCAGCAGATGTTCGGCGCACTGGCGAAAACCTATTACGCTGAAAAACTGGGAGTTGATCCTGCGAAGATATTCTCCGTATCGATTATGCCTTGCGTGGCCAAGAAATACGAAGCAGCCCGTCCGGAAATGAATTCCAGCGGATTCCAGGATGTTGATATCGTTCTGACCACTCGCGAAATAGGACGTCTGTTCCGACAGAGCGGCATTGACTTCACCAAGCTTCCCGAATCACCATTTGATAACTGGATGGGCGAATATACCGGCGCTGCTGTTATATTTGGCGCCACCGGCGGGGTTATGGAAGCTGCCGTAAGAACCGTATACGAGGTTGTAACCGGCAACACCCTGGAAAACGTCAACTTCGAAGTATGCCGCGGTTTCGAAGGCATCAAGGAAGCCGAGCTGGACCTGGCCGGCACCAAAGTAAGGGTAGCAATTGCTCACAGCCTGTCCAATGCCCGCCAGGTAATGGATCAGGTGCGTGCCGGCGAATCCCCCTATCACTTCATTGAAATCATGGCTTGCCCCGGCGGCTGCGTAGGCGGCGGCGGACAGCCCTATACCAAGCGCAATGCACGCAGAGTAGAGCGCATAGATGCTATCTATGTGGAAGATACCGAATGTGCAGTACGCAAATCCCACGAAAATCAGGAAGTCAAAGCCCTTTATGATGAGTTCCTGCACGAACCGCTGGGCCACAAATCCCACGAACTGCTGCACACTCATTACCACGCCAAGAATAAGAGCGTTCTGTAAACAGGAGTCTCATCCACTGGCCAGGATTTCAGCCTGGCCAGTGGATTTTTATTATGTGGAGTTATGTGGAGTTATGTTTCAGGCAATTAAATCATGGGTATGTACTTTACATCACAAATATTGTGCAGTATAATCCTGTTAATAAGCAGAAGGCTGAATGGCTGACTGCGAGTTGCTGAAATAAATCAGCCCTGAACGGCAAGGTTGAGACTGAGCACAGGGGTCGTCATATAAGATTATGATTGATCGCTGGCCAGTTTATGGACAGCGCTTTTTATTTTATTCGGAACAGATGCAAACATTATATAAGCGGGGTAATGCAGCGTGACCAAATGACTGCATTTAGTGTATCGGCCATGAAGGCCTGGAATCCATGAAGGGAGTGTGGCGGTATGGATACTCGTCTGGGTGTGATTGGCATTGTAATTGAAGACCGGGATGCGGCTCCTAAAGTTAACCAGATTCTGAGCGATTACGCTGATATGATTGTGGGACGCATGGGTATTCCTTATCAAAAACGGGAATTAGCAGTTATTTCCATAATAGTTGACGGCAGCACCGATCATATTGGAGCGCTGACCGGCAAGCTGGGCAATATTAAAGGCGTTACGGTTAAAAGCGCGCTCACCAAAGGGGTGTAAAACGGGAGACGGGAGACGGGAAACGGGAAACGGGATAAGTGAAACGTGAAAAGTGAAACGTGAAACGTGAGACGGGAAAAGTGAAACGTGAGACGTAAAACGGGAAAAGGTAAAACGTCAAACGTAAAACGGTAAAAGTGAAAATATATGCCCTGAAAATGAGGCAATGCTGATTTTGAGGGGCGGGAACCAGGTCAGACTCGTCAAGCTTGAAGGAGAAATCTAACATTTTAGAGGAGGAAGAAAAATGAATGCTGTATCTGTTCAAGACTGGGTTAACGGGGTTGTCAAACCTGAACAAATTGACAAATATCTCATCGACGGCAAGGATTTTATCAACGAGTTTTTCATTCAGGAAACCCTCATGAAAAAGCGCGGCCCTTCCAATAGCGAGCTTCGCGATATCATCGCTAAATCACTGGATCTGCAGCGTTTGGAACCACATGAAACCGCAATTTTACTCAACAACGAAAACGAAGAAATCTGGCAGGAGATGTATGCCGCCGGGCTGAAAATCAAGGAAAAAGTCTATGGGCGCCGCATTGTGACCTTTGCTCCCTTGTATGTTAGCAACTACTGCGTTAATAGCTGTGTTTACTGTGGATTCAGGAGCGAAAACAAGGAAACCCACCGGGTACGGCTGAACATGGAAGAGCTGGCCGGTGAGATTCGCGCCCTGGTTAACAAGGGCCATAAGCGCCTGATAATGGTTTACGGCGAACATCCCATGTCAGATGTAGACTATATTGCTGAAACACTGAAAGTAGCCTATGCGACCAGGGAAGGCAACGGAGAAATCCGCCGAGTAAACGTAAATGCCGCTCCCATGGCAAGCGAAGACCTGAAGAAGCTTCATGAAGTGGGCATTGGGACCTTCCAGGTGTTTCAGGAAACCTATCACAAGGAAACCTATAAAAAGCTTCACCCGCGCGGGCTTAAAGCCAATTATCTGTGGCGGCTTTACTCTTTGCACCGGGCTATGGATGCAGGTGTGGATGACGTGGGCATTGGAGCGCTTTTCGGTCTGAACGACTGGAAATTCGAAGTGATGGGCCTGCTTGCGCATACCATAGATTTAGAAAAACAATTCGGAGGAATCGGACCGCATACGATATCGTTTCCCCGCATGCAGCCTGCCGTAAATACGCCGTTCGCAAAAAATAGCAAGCATCTGGTTGATGATGAGACCTTCAAGAAGCTGGTCACCGTCATTCGCCTGTCGGTGCCCTATACCGGCATGATTCTAACTGCCCGCGAAAGAGCTGAAGTGCGCAATGATGTCATTAATGTCGGCTGTACCCAGATTGATGCCGGCTCCAATATCGGAACCGGATCATACAGCAAGGAAAACCTGGAACCGGAAAAGCAGCAGTTTATGCTGGGGGATAGCCGCAGCCTGGATGAAGCTATCCGGGACATGGCGAAGCTGGGTTATATAACCTCTTTTTGTACTGCGGATTACCGTTGCGGGCGCACCGGAGAGTGTTTCATGGGCCTGGCCAAGGGAGCCAAGATCCACAACCTGTGCATGCCCAACGCCATTTTGACATTCAAGGAATACCTGCTGGATTATGCCAGCGAGGAAACGGTGGCGGTTGCGTCTTATCTTATTGACAAGGAATTCGAAGCCCTGCCCGGTGAAAAAGTGAAAGCCACCGTAAGGCAAATGATGGATCGTATTGACCAGGGTGAACGTGACTTGTTTTTGTAGAAGGTATAAATATGCATAATATACATTGGATGAACTGGTGGACCGAAGAAAGAGACATGGGACAGGTGCAATTATGGCATTGGAATTAGCTCTGGATGATAGGAGCGTTATTGAATACCTGGAAAGCGACGATCCGGCCGTGCTTGACGAAATTCTGAACACAGCCGAGGAGTACCGGCTGTCAGAATTGGGCAACGAAGTATATATGCGCGGCTTAATCGAGTTTTCGAATCAGTGTACGCAGAATTGCTTATACTGCGGCTTGCGCCGGGATAATTCGGGGCTGCACCGATATTCCATGGGGGATTCCAGCATCCTGGAACTGGCTGAACAGGCCTATAATACTGGATATCAATCCATTGCCCTGCAGTCGGGCGATCTGGCCGGAGAACTCGAAGCGGTCTGGCTGGTGGAACTGGTTAAGAAAATCAAAGAAATAGCATCGAAATACGGCGGAGAAGAGCTGGGAATAACCCTGAGCGTGGGCGAGCTTTCCTGGAAGCAATATCACAGGTTGAGAGAGGCCGGAGCAGATCGTTACCTGCTGCGTGTAGAAAGTTCGAATCCAGTGCTTTTCAGGAGTATTCACCCACCGCAGCAGAGCTACGAACGGCGCCTCGAATGCCTGGCTGCTCTCAAGGACAACGATTACCAGCTGGGCACTGGCATTATGGTAGGAATACCCGGGCAAAGCACCAGGGATCTGCTGGAAGATTTACATTTCTTCCAGTCCTGGGATATTGACATGCTGGGTTTGGGACCGTATATTCCGCATCCTAATACACCACTGGCTCGGAGCAAACGGAAAATAACCATTGATCCATGGGCAGGAACCCTGAAAATGATGGCACTTTCACGTTTACTGCTGAAAGATATTAACATGGTCTGTTCAACCGCTTTGCAGAGCCTGGGCGGCCAGGGTTTGCAGCTGGGACTGAAAGCCGGTGCCAATGTGGTGATGCCGGTAATGACCCCGATAGAACAGCGCGCTGATTACAGCCTGTACGCCAACAAGTCCTTTAAGGATCTAGAATGCCTCCAGATAGAAGTCGAAAAGGCGGGGTACCGGCTGGCCTATTGGAAACAGGGCAATTCCCGGCATTATTACAGGGTGCGAAATCAGCGCTATCCTGGACCGGAATCGGCTGGCCCGGTTGCAGCAGAAAGCTGAAGAAGGTGATGAAATGCGCTTGGAAAGTGATTACCTGGGAGATAAACAAATACCGGATGATGCTTATTACGGAATTGCCACGGCTCGGGCCGCCGAAATCTATAATGTATCAGGCTATCGCTGGCAGCGGGTTTTTATTCGCAGCCTGGCCCAGGTAAAAAAGGCAGCTTTTATAACGATAAGGCAGCTGGGGCACATGGATGCAACCCGGGCTGATGCGCTGATACAGGCAGCGGAAGAGCTGGAAGAAGGGCGCTGGGACGGGCAGATCATAGTTGATCCGCTGCAGGGCGGTGCCGGCACTGCCACGAATTTTAATATTAACGAAGTACTGGCTAATCGCGCCCTGGAAATCAAGGGATGCAAAAAGGGACGTTATGACCTGATCCATCCCCTGAATGATGCGAACTGTTACCAGTCCACTAACGATGTTATCCCGACTGCTGCGCGGATAGCGGTCATTTATAGTCTTAAAGCCCTGGAAAGCAGCATAGAGGCCATGCAATCTGCCTTACAGGAAAAGGAGCAGGCGTTTGCGGGCATGGTAAAATCAGGACGCACCCAGTACCAGGCGGCAGTGCCGGTTTCTCTGGGCATGGAATTCGGGGCCTGGGCGGAAGCCATCGCCCGGGACCGCTGGCGGGTCTTTAAATCATATGAGCGCATTAAAACCCTGAATCTCGGCGGAACCGCCGTTGGAACCGGGATTACGGCACCACGAAAATATATATTCATGGTAACTGGCGAGCTGCGCCGCATTACCGGTTTGACTATCGCCAGGGCTGAAAATATGGTGGATGCCACCAGCAATCAGGATGTGTTTGCAGAACTCAGCGGCATAATGCGCTCCCACGCTGCTAATTTAATAAAGATTGGCAACGATCTGCGTTTCCTTTCCTCGGATGTCTGCGGCGAAATAATGCTGAAACCCTTATTCAGGGGTTCCAGCATTATGCCGGGCAAGGTTAATCCGGTGATTCCAGAGATGATGGTCCAGGCCGGCATGAAAGTGCTGGGCAATGATTCGATAATCGTTAATACTGTAGCTGCCGGGCATTTGGAGCTGAACGCCTTTCTTCCCCTGATGACCTACAGCCTGCTTGAGTCACTGGAGTTGCTGCAGCGGGTGGACGAAAAAGCGGTTAAATATTGCATCCGGGATATTGAAGCAGACCTGATCAGGTTAAAGGAAAATCTATATCGCAGTAATGCCCTGATAACTGCTCTTCTGCCCGAAATAGGCTATGAACGGGCCGAAGAACTCTGGAAGCATATGCAGGTTAATCAAACGGATCTGGTTCAGGCTAACCGAAACCTTGGAATGCTGGAAGAAGATCGGCTGCTTGAGCTTTTGAATCCGTATAATCTCCTGAAAATGGGGGAGGCAGACTGATATGAGTGATCTTAATGAAACATCCAGCGGTATGCGGACCGCTATTGCTTTTATGGGCCGGCGCAATGCGGGGAAATCCTCGCTAATCAATGCCCTTACCGGCTACGAGCTGGCCATCGTTTCGGATGTTGCAGGAACTACAACTGATCCGGTCAGCAGGGCAGTTGAGATAAGCCCTCTTGGGCCCTGCATGGTAATTGACACCGCTGGTATCGATGACGAAGGCAGCCTGGGGGCCAAGCGCATTGAAAAAAGCAAGGAAGTGCTGAAAGACTGCGATGTGGGTTTGATTGTCATTGGCGATGGCCAGTGGACCGATTTTGAAGAAGACATACTGGCCACTTTGAAATTAAAAGGCAAGCCAGCCATTGCGGTTTTAAATAAAAGCGATATTATGCCATCCGATGCTCTCAACGAGCAGATTCGCAGCAAAGGGCTGGACAGTGTAGTGACCGCCGCCACCAGCGGCAGCGGTGTGCTTGAGCTCAAGGAGAAGATTCGCAGCCTGAAAAACGTGTCAAGAATGGATGAAAGTTCGGTGGTTGGCGATCTGGTTAATCCCGGCGACCTGGTTGTGCTGGTGGTGCCCATCGACCTGGGCGCTCCCAAAGGCCGATTGATTCTGCCCCAGGTTCAGACCATTCGTGCAATTCTGGACTGTGACGCCACCGCGCTGATGGTCAAGGAGCGGGAGCTGACCGATACCTTGAACCGGCTGGGCAGCAAGCCCGACCTGGTTATAACCGACTCCCAGGTGGTTTTGAAGGTCGCCGGCGATGTTCCGGACGATGTTTCACTGACCACCTTCTCGACCCTGTTCGCCCGCATGAAAGGTAATATTCGCGAAATGGTCGCAGGCGCGCAGGCCATAGACCGTCTGGAAAACGGCGACCGGGTTTTAATCGCAGAATCATGCAATCACCATGCCCTGGCTGATGATATAGGAAGGGTGAAGATACCCCGCTGGATTCGCCAGTATGCCGGCAAGGACGTGCAATTCGACGTGGCCGCCGGCCCCTCGTCCATCCGCGACCTGGAAGAATACAAGCTGGTAGTGCAGTGCGGAGGCTGCACCATCACCCGCACCGCCTACAACAACCGCATAGAGGCAGCTCATCAGCACGGGGTGCCGATTACCAATTACGGCCTGGCCATATCTCACGTCCAGGGTGTTTTACCCAGGGTAATCAGACCATTCCCCGAGTTGCAGGATATGTAGCCCCTATTAAGGGGACAATTATAAGACACAAGGGGACAGCCTGCCATCATCGCCGCCGCGGACAGCTGCCAGAGCCCTCCGCAACATTCGTTCCCATCAACAGCCCTCTTCCCGCCACGGAATATATTGGTGACTGGGTCACGCAAGGTTTTCACACGGCCTGTTGTCCCCTTGTGTCTGGAAGTAAATACAGTTGATTTAGGAGTCAAAGCAAAAGCGGTTAGTTTTCCTCGGATTCTATGGAATTATAGAAGCAGTAGCTGTTCCCCTGGATTTTTTTGGCGGCATACATGGCCTGATCGGCAAAGCGGATGAGGTCGATCTGGTCCTGCCCGTCGTCAGGGTAGATGCTGACTCCCACCGACAGGTAGAAAAGGATGGAAAGATGGTCGCATTCGTAAGGCGGCTCAAATTCGCAGAATATGCGCTTAATCAGAGTGACAATGTCGTTAAGGCTATTGACGTTTTTCTGAATTAACAGGAATTCGTCACCGCCATAACGCCCAATGAAGTCTTCCTTGCGAAGAGCCTGGAGAAAGCGCCGGGCGGCTTCCTTCAACACCAGGTCGCCAATTAAATGACCATAATGGTCATTTATGCTTTTAAACTTGTCCAGATCGATTACCATGACTGCAAAAGAAGAGCTCAAAGAACGGGAATCATGCCAGGTGCTTTCGAGGCGTTCGATGATACGGGCACGGTTTTCCAGGCCGGTCAGGGCATCAAAGTGAGCCAGATATAGTATTTGGGCTTCAGCTTCCTTGCGGTCGCTTATATCCCTGATAATATGAATGCGGATAATCCCCTGTTCCAGGGGAAGGCTGCGTGAGCTAACCTCTACCGGAAAGGTACTGCCGTCCTTTCTTCTATGCAGGCTTTCAAATACAATGCCTCTTTGCAATGAGGCTTGCATCTGTTCTTCATAATCAGGCAGAGTGGAGGGATGACGGATGTCCAGGATGGACATGGCCCGCAGTTCTTCCAGGCTGTAGCCATAGCTTTGAACCGCCTTCAGATTGGCGTCGATAATGCATCCGTGTTCGGATAAAAACAGGATAATATCCTGAGCCGCTTCAAAAAGCAGCTGCAGCCGGCTTAATTCGTTCATATCCATCACCGCTTTTTGTTTATGTATTCATTATAACCGATAACCAGCCCGGCCCCAAGGCTGCGCCCTATTGAATCAAAGCCGGTCAGGCTATTATAATTAGTATATATAAGAGCCGCAGCAGGATGATGGCAACCGGATTGTGATGAATGGGAAAGGAGGCGTTCACGATGTTTAGCCCGCAAAACATTCTGGTAACAACAGATTTTTCGCTGCAATCTGATAAGGCTCTGCGTACAGCAGTCGATATTGCTGAAAAGTATCATTCCCGGATTTACCTGCTTCATGTGATTGATACGGAATTTCCCGAAGTGACCGGTGACTACTATTTGCCTGACGATGCCGTAAGGCTTCTTCAGGAGCATGCCATTGCAGACAGCCTGGAGCAAATGAAGGCAGAGATGGCGAGAATCATGGATGGCAGAAAAGTGGATGTGATCATGGAAGTCAAGCGCGGCCTCGCCTATTCCGAGATTGTCAGGGAACAGGAAGATCGCGGCATTGAGCTGACGATTATGCCTGGACACAACAAGGCAGGGGTAGTGGACCGTTTGCTGGGCACTACCGCGGAAAGGGTAGCCAGGCATGCCAGCACTCCGATATTGATGGTATAGACAGGACGGAAGAGAGGGGGGGGAGGATGGACAAATACCGGTGCGCCGCCTGTGGCCATATTTATGACCCGGCCATAGGCGATCCGGAAAACGGCTTCCCAGCAGGTACAGCTTTTGAGGATCTTCCGGATGACTGGGTGTGTCCGGAATGCGGCTCTCCGAAAAGCCAGTTCGAAAAAGTATAGACAGCAAGAAGCCCGTGAAAGCTGCATAGCTGCAGTTTCCACGGGCGTTGTTTTTAAGCTGCTGTAACTATTTAACCCAGGCGGGCTTTCTCTTTTCCATGAAAGCTCCCATGCCTTCTTTTTGGTTGGCAGACAGGTAGCACAGTCCGAAATTGTCGGCTTCAGTGCTCATCGATGTGTCGATATCAGCCTGCATTCCACGGTAGATAGCGGATTTGGACAACGCTACCGCTGTCGGAGCATTGGAAGCAATCTTCTTGGCCAGTTTAATAGCAGCCGGCATTAATTCTTCCGGGGCATACACATGGTTAACCAGGCCGATGCGATAGGCTTCGTCAACCTTGATATTATTGGCCGAAAGAATCAGTTCAAGCGCACGGCCTTCGCCGCAAATGCGTCCCAGGCGCTGTGTGCCGCCGAATCCAGGAGTAATGCCCAGGCCCACTTCGGGCTGTCCGAACAGGGCAGTGGTTGAAGCAAGACGGATGTCGCAGGCCATGGCTAATTCACAGCCGCCGCCCAGAGCAAAGCCGTTGATCGCGGCGATAACTGGCTTTTCAAGTCTTTCAAAATCACGCATTACATCCTGGCCAACGCCGGAAAAGTAGCGTGCTTTCATCCCATCCAGGGGATACATAAATGATATGTCCGCGCCGGCTACGAAGGCTTTGTCGCCAGACCCGGTGACAATAACTGCGGATATGTTGTCGTCTTCGGCGATGTCCTTGATCGCAGCCTTGAGCTCAAGCAGAGTTTCCCCATTAAGGGCATTCATGGCCTTGGGCCGGTTGATGATGATAGTGGCGATACCTTCGCCTTTTTCCAATATGATGTTGTCAAATGCCATTTTCTCTCTCCTCCCCAATTCTGTACAGATTTTGCATTCCTGATAATTTAGTTGTCTTTTCTAAAGATACCGCGAATCACAGAGAATTGCAATTATCTCCCGGTTAAACTCTGCGTTTTAGCAGTCTTATCTGGCGTTCCAAATCATCGATATGGTCCAGTAAATCGATGATTATTGCGGCTCCAGCAAGGTTGACTCCCAGCAGATTGCGCAGGCGCAGCAAGCGGAAAAGGCGTTTGCGGCTATTCCAGTCCACCGAATTGTCCTTTATTTCGATAACCCCGAAGTCTTCAAGGATGCGCAGCATATCAGGATGCACTTCCAGTTCCTCAAGGGGTATCCGTTCATCAGTATTGTCCATGCGAAAACGAATCAATGCCACGTTGATCACCTGTCTTTCCGCCGGGCGGCAATTTGTCGATACAGTTCACGCTCTTCTTCATCAATGTCCCTGGGTATATCAATAATAATTCTGACGTAATGATGGCCGCGATCTCCTGTCTTGCTGCTCATACCCTTGCCCTTGAGCCGCAAACGGTGCCCACTGCGGGTCCCGGGAGGCACCTTCATATGGATCTTACCGTCCAGGGTCACTATATCTATCTGATCGCCCAGCACCGCCTGTTCCGGCCTGATAACGGCTTCACTCTCCAGATCAGAGCCGTTTACTTTGAATAGCGGATGAGGACTGATGCGAACCCGGAGATACAGGTCGCCCCGAGGGCCGCCGCCGGCTCCTTCACTGCCCTGACCTTTCAGGCGGATTACGGCATTCTCATATATACCGGCCGGTATGGTCACATCTACGCTTTTTTCTGTGGGAACGCTGCCGGTTCCTCCGCAGTGATGGCAAAACCCGCGGCCTTTCATGCCAGAGCCGCCACATGCCGTGCAGGTGCTGGAACTGCCCAGCCGCAGCTGCGTGTTCCCACCCCGGTAGGCATCCTCTATACTTAATTCCACCTCGGCTTCAATATCTCGCCCGGGCCGGGGGCCATTGCGATATCCGCTGCGGCTCTGACCGGCTCCTGAACCGGCAGAGCCGAATAAAAGGTCGAAAAAGTCGCTGAATCCGGTTGCTCCTCCGCCACCAAATCCACCCATATCGCCATAACGGATATTAAAGCCGTCCATATTGCCCTGGTAACTCGAAGGATCAAAATCCTGGCCGTTTTTCCAATTCTGTCCGAATTGGTCATACAGCTTGCGTTTTTCTTCATCTCCCAGAACCTCATAAGCTTCGTTTATTTCTTTAATTCTTTTATCAGCTTCATCCTTGCCGTCTTCGCCGTGGACATCAGGGTGCCACTTGCGGGCCAGCTTGCGATAGGATTTCTTGATATCCTCCTGGCTGGCATCGCGTTTCACACCCAGTATTTCGTAATAGTCTTTGAATTTAACACTCATATTATCAGCCTCCCGGCCTGGATTATGCGAAACCATGCAGGGCGCATTAATAACACTGGCCCAAAAGAAACACCCGCATGGTCCCTGATAATTCAATTATATTGGGGAATCAACAAATAGTCAAGGAAAGTCAAAGCGCTATGCATTCTCCAGCAGGTCCTGCAATTCTGTTTCGGAGAGTATGGTTACACCCAGTTGAACAGCCTTATCATATTTGCTGCCCGGATCAGAACCTGCAACCACGTAATCGGTCTTTTGGCTGACACTGCCGCTAACCCGGGCTCCCAGGCTTTGCAGTTTTTCAGCGGCTTCAATGCGGCTCATGCTTTCCAGCGTTCCGGTCAAGACGAATGTTTTGCCGTTCAGGGCGGTTGAAAGCTGTAGAGCAGCGCCTTCCTCCATGTTTATTCCAGCCTGCCGCAGCCGCTCAATCAGATCACGGTTGTGTTCCTCAGAAAAAAAGCCAGTGATGCTGGCGGCCACAATGGGTCCGATTTCTGGTATGGCAGTCAGCTCGGCAGAATCCAAATGCAAAAAGTCATTAATATTACGGTATTGATGGCAAAGCAGGCGAGCGGTTTTTGAACCCACATGACGGATGCCCAGGGCCGTAATCAAGCGATGCAAGGGTTTAACCTTGCTATTCTCTACGCTTCTCAGGATATTGGCTGCCGATTTACGGCCCATTCGGTCCAGGCCGGACAACAGCTCTTCATCCATTGCGTACAGGTCTCCGATATTTTTAACCAGCTGGCGGTCAACCAGTTGTTCAACCAGCGCCGGTCCAATGCCTTCCATGTCCATGGCATCGCGTGAAGAGAAAAAGCTCAGGCTTTCTTTCAAGCGGGCCGGGCAGTTGATATTTTCACAGCGCAGGGCCACTTCGCCACTGCTCTGGCTGGCGTTGGAGCCGCATGCAGGGCAGTGCCGGGGAGGGAGGATCTCCTGTTCGCTGCCATCGCGTTTTTCCGGAAAGGAACGGATAATTTCCGGTATGATATCACCGGCTTTGTGTACCAGCACTAAATCGCCGACGCGAATATCTTTTTCCTTGAGCAGGTCAAAATTGTGCAAGCTGGCGCGGCTGACGGTTGTGCCAGCCAGGGCAACCGGCTCCATCACTGCGGTTGGTGAAATGACGCCGGTGCGCCCGACATTAAGCTCGACCTGAATCAAGCGGGTTTCCTTTTCTTCAGCAGGAAATTTATAGGCGATGGCCCAGCGGGGGCTTTTCGCAGTTTGGCCGATGAGGCTTCGAGCTGCGATATCATCCAGCTTGACCACGACTCCGTCAATCTCGTAGGGCAGCTTGTGACGGTTTTCGTCACATTCCAGGCAGTATGAATAGACCTCGTCAATGCCGGAGCAAGCCCGGTACTGCCGGTTAACCGGAAGACCACAGGAAGTCAATAATTCCAGGGCGGCTTTCTGGCTGCTGATTTCATCGCCCTCGATAAATACTATGTCATAAATAAACGCAGCCAGGCTCCGCTTGGCGGTTATACCGGGATCAAGCTGGCGCAGGGACCCGGCTGCCGCATTGCGCGGATTGGCGAAGATCTTATCCCCGCGCTCTTCTCTCTCCTGGTTGATGCGGACAAATTCCCGCTTGGGCAGGTATACCTCCCCCCGCACTTCAAGCCGGGGCAAGGTGATTTTAAGCTTCAAAGGGATGCTTTTTATAGTGCGAACATTGGCGGTAACATCCTCTCCGTTTATCCCATCGCCTCGCGTTGCCGCGCTTACCAGGACTCCGTTTTCATAGACCAGGGCAATGGACAGGCCGTCGATTTTGAGTTCCGCAATGTATCCGCTCTCAATTTCGCTGCGCTGGATGCGCTGGCCGAAATCCTGGAGGTCCTTAAGGCTGAAGGCGTTATCCAGGCTGAGGAGAACCGCCCGATGCCTGATAGTGGGGAAACTCTCTCTGGCTTTCCCGCCGACTCTCTGGGTGGGCGAATCAGGGCTTATCAGTTCCGGGTGCATTGCTTCTAGCCCAGCCAGTTCACGCATAAGGGTGTCGAACTCGTTGTCGCTGACCAGCGGTTGATCCAGGACATAATAGTGATATTCGTAGTTGCGCAGCAGATCGCGGAGTTTTTCAATCCGCTCTGCAAGGGCGGCGGAGTCCATAAGCAAGTTCCTTTCAAGCCATGATTTGCATATCATGAAATTCAATGTGTGAACGACAAATCTTGAGCAATAATAATAGGATTATGATACCATTCTATGTTAAACTCAAGAAACTGAAAATGCCCAGTGTGATTGGGATGAATAATTATTTTAAGGGAGTGATTGGCGAGTGTCTCACCATGTATCAAAAAAAGGCCAGCTACCAGAATTTCTCAAGGATTTGGAACAGGGTTTCAAGGGATTCGTGGACAATCTGCCGCTGGAAGAATATAAAGCGGGAGACTGCAAGCAAAATCCGCTGGCCACTATGGTTTGCTGCTGCGATGCCCGTTCATCGTCAGCGGTTTTCGGTGATCCTTTTAATCGGGTATTCTGTGTTGAAAACATCGGCAACCAGGTTAGAAATGCCCAGGGTTCCATATATTATGGACTATTACATTTAAATACACCTTTAATGGTGGTTCTGGGCCATACTGACTGCGGGGCTATCAAGGCAGCTATCAGCGAATACGCAGGAGAGCCGGACGCCATTGTCAAGGAGCTGGATACGGTTAAAAACTCCCTGGACAGGGGCAAGAGCAAGTTCGCGGGCGCATTTGAAGCTGATGCCGGCAAAATGCACTTGCAGCTGGCCGAGCTTAATGTTGATGCTCAGGTTGATGCGCTGCTGGCCATGCCGGAACTCAAGGAGCTCATCGCTCACGGCGAAATAACGGTGCTGGGGCTGGTCATTGACCTCCACGATCTTCATGGAGCCGGTTATGGAGAGCTGCATACGGTAAATGTGAACGGGGAAAGAACTGTAGATAAGATCAAGGCGATGAGCAGCCTGGGGTGGTTTGCAGAAAAGGCCAACCGTCTCACCTAGTCTAATCGTCCTGGTGGGCATGGTGCCGGTCTTCGTTACAAAATAATCCGGCTGAAGGGTGTTAAAAGTATAGAGCCTCCTGTTCATTGAGCAGGAGGCTTTTTAAGCATGTCAGATGTCAGCATACTTCATGGTTATCCCGGCGTTATTAATGGGAAGTGGTCGTGCTGCTGCTACTCGTATTCGTCTGGCTGGACGGGGGAGTATAGTTATTCTCATTGGTTGATGTATTACTGTTAGTATTCGTACTCGTATTTGTATTGGTATTCGTGTTCGTATTGGTGCTGCTTGAGTTATTGCTGGTATTGGTATTCGTCTGGTTACTGTTGTTAGTGGTGCTGTTATTGTTTTGATTATTGGTAGTAGTAGAATTAGTAGTATTTGTACTGGTGTTGGTTCCGTTATTAGTAGTATTGGTGCCATTGGTGCTATTCGTGCCGTTAGTTGCATTGGGTTTGTTGGGATCCAGCGGGTTCAACGCCGGATCGGTCACGGGCGGCTTTTCTTCTTCCACAGGTTGTTCAATTTTTGGAGCAGCTTTCTTTTGCGAGGTTGTACTGCCCTTTTTATTGGTGCTATCAGCAGTTGATTCGAAATAGCTCATGATCGTATCTATCCGATCGCCGTTGTTGCCCACCGTAGCGGTGTCGTGTGACCGGGGATCAGGACGCGTAACGTCCAGCAACAGCGTAGCGGAAAAAGCGAAAATGATTACGGCAACAGAAACAAGGCCTACCAGCACATGATTCTTGGTGATCACAAAGAATTCCTGCCCTTCTGATGGATATAGACCCCTATTCAGCAACGATGCTGAAGGGTTCACAATCATTTTAGCATAATACGCATTCGATGCGGAAGAAAAATACTCAATTCGGGAGTTCAAACCATCCAAAAAGCGATGTACAGATAAGCGCTCGCTATCGCAATCGATATGATCATTAAAGGGAACCCAACCTTCAGAAATTCAGCAAAACGGATGGTTGTTCCCATTCGAGCAGCTATTCCAACTACGATGACATTGGCAGAGGCTCCAATTAAAGTGCCGTTTCCGCCGAGACAAGCTCCCAAAGCCAGGGCCCACCATATGGACTCCATAGGCATGCCACTCAACGCTCCGAAATTTTCCAGTAAAGGAATCATTGTGGCTACAAATGGAATATTATCGACGAATGCCGAAGCCACGGCCGAAATCCATAACACCATGAAACCTGTCGTCACTTCGTTTCCTCCAGTAACATTCAACGCCCAATGAGCTATATTAGTCAGTACTCCGTTGGCTTCCATTCCGCCCACAAGAATAAAGAGACCAACAAAAAACAAGATGGTGGTCCATTCCACCGTAAAAAGCGCTTCTTCGATAGATTCTCCAGATATTAATAGCAGTAAAGCCGCTCCTGCAATAGCTATCGTAGCTGAGTCAAGGTGCAAAAGCTGATGCAGGAAAAATCCCAACACGGTCAGAGCAATAACCAGCAGGCTTTTTTTCATCAAAGCCCAGTCTTTTATTCGTTCCTTTTCGTTCATAGCCATAATTGCGGCCATTTTATCCGGTGATGCGATAAGCTGCCGGCGATAAGCAAAGCCCATTATGGCTGTTGTCGCAATTAAAATAATGAATGACGGCAGCCAGAGGTTAGTTAAAAAATCCATAAAGCCTAAACCGGTGGCACTGCCAATCATGATATTGGGCGGATCTCCAATTAATGTGGCGGTGCCGCCAATATTTGAAGATAGAATGATCGTATAGAAAAAAGGTATTGGATTTACCTCTAAACGGTCGGTTAGGGCGATGGTCACAGGGATCATAAATAAAACCGTGGTAACATTATCCAGAAATGCTGAAAACGATGCGGTAATCAGACTAAAGAGGATGAGCATCCGCATTGGTTCTCCTCCAGCCTGTTTGGCCAACCTGATGGCGGTATATTCAAACATGCCGCTTTGCCGCGAGATGCCAACGATTATCATCATTCCTATAAGAAGACCAATAGTGTTGAAGTCAATGGCATTAATCGCGGTCTGCTGGTCTATTACTCCCAGGACTATTATTAGTGCTGCAGCGCTTATTGCTACCGTGCTGCGATGAACCTTCTCCCAGATTATCATGATGTAAGCGATAACAAAGACTGCTATCGATAGCCAATATTCCATTATTATCCCTCCTGGATTGTTAGCGGGGCAGCAGCAAGAATTACAAACAAAAAGGGCAGACTGCCGCATTGCGGCAACCCACCCTGGTGTGCCTAATTCTCCAGATGGCTGCATTGAAAATACCAGTTTACCTAGCAACCACCAGCGCTGATGTGATCACCACCCAGCACCATGACCGTTGTTGTATTTATGAATTTGTAACCTAAAGAATAACTGAAGCTGATTCTCCTGTCAATCGGGATGTATTGTTCCATTAATGAGGTTTAAGGTCTGCTATCGGTTTCCTCGCGCGTATTATCATTATCTGCCGGTTCATGATCATATGCTTCAATTTTTTCTGGTCCGATTGGGTCCGGTGCCGCGACGGGAGTATGGATTTCTTCCGGCGCCCTGGAAACGGACTCTGCTGCAGCGGGTGTTTCAAACGCCACTGACACCCGGGAGGTTCTCTTGCTGAACCGGCTGGTTTCAATCCGTTCCAGCATGGCGTTGACCTTTCTGGCCCTGCCTACCAGTTCCCGGTAGCTTTCAATAGATAACATGACCGCCATCGGCTGATTGTTTTTCAGGACAATATATTCGTGCTTGTTGTTGCGAATATCCTCAAAAATTTGTGCGGTCTTTCCCTTGCTAAAATCCGAGACAGATACCAGCCGGTCTGCCAGTTCCAGGATGCTGTTTTCGGTGTAATCCTGCTCATTTTTGTCCATTTAAATGCACCTCTCTAAACAATGCGGCAAGAACAGAACTTGCGGGGCAAATTATGCATAATAATCAAGCATATAAATAGTATTATATACTACATATTAACATAGTAAATATACCTAATAATATTTTAGACACCATCCGCCATGTCTTGAGCCTGCTGAATTGAGAGCGCCGGGAATGTTTTTAAGTAAGATCTTCAATGAAGGAGATTAATTCGTTATTGAACAGGTAAACGGACAGGCCCTGTAATTTGACGGTTTCTCCCGCCTTCAACCCGCCCAGATCCTGCGCAAGGACCGCTTCATAAAGGATTTTGACTTCCATTCCGCCGTTTATTTCGCCGCTCTCAGCTATGTGCTGATGCCGGGACGAAAAAAACGGCAAGGATTGCTCGGCCAGCTTGCGGAAGGATTCAATGCCCCGGATTTCCACATCGGTTTTTCCTCCTACCGTATTCATGAAAACTACTTCCGGGTCCAGTACCGAAAGCATAGCGTCCACATCAAACGAATTATATCCGTCGATAAATAGCTGGATCTTTTCCATCATTTGTTCGCTGTTCATTTGCTTTACACTTCCTTTCAAAACCATGGGTCACTTTGCCTATTATTGCAGACAGCCGGCAGGATAAAAGCCGCTTGCGAGCATGCCATCCGGCTGGCCTGATCATTGTAGTCCATTAAGCCTCTTCTCTATGCCATTTGGGGTAAGAACCCAGAACTTTTAGATAGCGGGATTGGGCAGCGACAGCCCCCAGGCACTGGCTGACTTCCGGCTGGCGGTGGTGCCCGCAAAAATCAATGAAAAACAGGTAATCCCAGTTGCCGCTGCGCGAGGGGCGGGATTCGATCTTGGTCAGGTTGAGCTTCAGCCGGGCAAATTCACCCAGGATATCATAGAGCGCTCCCGGGCGGTCTTTCAAGTAAACGATAATTGATGTTTTGTCGTCTCCGCTGGGAGGAGCATCTTCTTCGGCCAGCACCAGGAAGCGGGTTTCGTTGTCGCGGAAGTCATTAATTTCCTGTGCTACTATCTTCAACCCATACAGCCGGGAAGCGCTTTCGGTTCCAATAGCAGCCCGGTTTTTTTCGCCTTCCGCAATGCGGCGGCAAGCCTCAGCAGTGCTGCCCGTGTCGATTAATTCCAGGCCTTCATAATGCTTGCTGATATACTCGGAACACTGGGCCAGAGCCTGGGAATGGGACATGATGGTCTCAATATCGTTTTCTTCAGCCTCGGGATGAATCATCAGGCAGTGTCTGACCGGTAGAATGATTTCCGCCCGGATCTTGATATGGTAATTGCGGCTGAGCATATCCAAAGTAGCATTGACCGAGCCTTCACAGGAATTTTCCACCGGAACCACGCCGAAATCCACACTTTTTTGGTCGATGGCGGCAAATATGGATTCGGTATATCCATAGGGAATGAGCTCATATTGTTCCTGCAGCCCGAAGCGCAGGGCGGCTTCTTCACAGAAGGTTCCACTGGGGCCCAGATAGGCGATTTTTTTAGTCATCTTCCTATTCCTCCACATCCTGGTATTTTAAGCGCCGGTCAAGAGCGGGTGCGATTCGGCCGATCTTTTGCATCAAATCCTCCAGCTCCGAAGGTGTCAAAGATTGCGGCCCATCGGACAGAGCTTCGGCCGGATTGGGATGCATTTCAATTATAAGGCCATCAGCTCCGGCTGCAATGGCCGCCAGCGACATGGGCAGCACCAGGCTGCGATCCCCGGTGCCGTGGCTGGGATCCACCAGGACCGGCAAATGGCTCAAGCGCTTGACCAGGGGCACAGCCGACAGGTCCAGAGTGTTGCGGGTGGCGGTCTCAAAAGTGCGGATGCCCCGCTCACACAGGATAACGCTGTCATTGCCCTCGGCAGAGATATATTCAGCCGCCATCAGCCATTCTTCCACCGTGGCTGACATACCCCGCTTCAGCAGCACCGGCTTGCGGCTGCGGCCTACGGCTTTCAGAAGCCTGAAGTTCTGCATATTGCGGGCTCCTATCTGCATAATATCTACATAATTGATTGCCATGTCAAGACTGGCTTCGTCAATAACCTCAGTTACAACTGGCAGGCCGGTCATTTCCGACGCTTCACGCAGTATTTTCAGGCCTTCCTCTTCCAGCCCCTGAAAGCTGTACGGAGAGGTGCGCGGCTTGTAAGCTCCGCCCCTGATAATTGACGCTCCGGCCTTCTGCGCTGCCTCGGCGGCGGCATAGAGCTGTTCACGGCTTTCGACTGCACAGGGACCAGCGATAATGGTTAATTCCGGACTCCCGATGACAGTATCCCTGACATGAATCAAGGTGTTGTCCGGATGCCCCTCCCGGCTGACCACCTTATACGGTTTCATTATCGGTATCACATTCTCCACTCCCGGCATTAGCTTCAGCTGGTGCATATCGACGTTCTGGCGATCGCCTACCGCTCCGATTACAATACGTTTTACTCCATAAATAATCTGGGTGTTAAAACCCTGCTGGTGAAGTCTGTTATCTACAGCGTCCACCGCTGCTGGTCCGGCGTTGTTGTTCATTACTACGATCATAATGCTGCCTCCTTAAATTATGAGTATTTAAATAACAAAACCCGCAGCATGCCCCTCAAGGGACGAAAGCTGCGGGCTTCCGCGGTACCACCCTTGTTGCCCCGAGTTGTCCAGCCCTGGGCCACTTGTTGTTAAAGTACGGGAATCATAGTTCCTCTCGCTGCAAAAATAAAAAGAGCTAATCGTCCAAGGACGAAAAGCTCTTGCTTTGCGCGTTACCACCTTGCTTAACCTGCTGCTGTCAGCTGCAGGTTCGCTCTAAAGGTACGGGACATTGATTCCGATACCCTCTTCCCCTTAACGCTGGAAGAATGCGGCCCAGCCTACGCGCCCCCGCAAGGGTTTCAGCCTGCAACTCCGGAGAGAACTTCGGTTAATCGTGCCCTGGAAACGCTCTCAATCTATGGCGCTTCCGCCCTGTAGGGCCGTTGCTAACTTACTTTGCTCCTTCATCGTTTTTATAACATATGAATTTGTAAGTACTAATAAATTAACATGCCTGGACTGCTTCTGTAAAGGCGGCAATGTAAATTTTATGTTAACCTCGCGCCTTATTAGGATGTTAAATATTAACATCCTATAAGTGAGTCATTCCTCGCTGCTTTCCACAGCAACCTATTGTGATATAATATTTTCAACAACTGCTCCTGAAAAGCCTATAAAATCGATGTTTTTCGAGGGCAGCCAATCAGCGGTAGAAATACCAGCAAAGATTGCATAACATCACCAGCAGGGCAAGCCCATGATCGTTATCGAGACGGCCCGCGCGCTTTAAACAGAAACGCTCTCAATTGACTGGAACAAAACGAAAAGGGGGATTCGATGAAACCGGTTCCAGGTAATACGGTCCTCCATAGCTTGCTGCAAAGACAGATAGAGCATTTTTATCAGGAAGGCCTGCCGCTGTCGCATACTATGATCAATCTGCTGCAGAGTATCAGCCAGTCCTACTATGATTTTGAAAATGAGCATTTCTTAATGGAAAGAGCCATGGAACTGTCCTCTGACGAGCTGTTGCAGGCCAATTCCCGCTATTTAGCTTTGATCAACGCATTTCCGGATATATATATCGTGCTGCAATCCGATGGGACTGTTATTGACTTCCGGATGGGAGCCGGCGCCGCTTTGCCTTTCACCTCGCAAATGTTTCTTCATAAACGCATACAGGATATCGATTTTGGCCAGTGCGAAAATCGATTTGCCGGCACTGTGGAGGGCTTTCGAGAGGAATCCAGGATAGTGTGCCTGGAACAAGCGGTCAGCAATGCAGATAAACTGCTCCACCTGGAGGCGAGGATGATTTCCTTGACCAGTGACAAGATTTTAGTCGTGATGAGAGACCGGACCGAGCAGAAGGAGGCGGCAGAATCTGTGCTCCTGGAAAAGGAACGCTTATCGATAGTGCTGAAAAGTCTTAAAGAAGGGGTTATTGGTTGTAGCGCCAAAGGCCGCATCCTCGTGATCAACCCGGCAGCGCTGGAAATATTCAAGGTCGAAGAAGAAGAAGCCTGCACGATGAGACTCTGGGAGCTGGTTATTCCACTGGATTTGGATGATTGGCAAGAACGAATTTTGAAAATGAACACCTCTGAATGGCCCGAACATATGGTTATCCATAATAGCAGCGATGAACGCCGCATTCTTACCGTCAACGCCTCCAGTGTCAGCCTGGCTGGTTACGAAGAGAGCGCTCTGGTGATTGTATTAAATGACATAACCGATGAAATGCGCCGCAAATCCCAAATGGAATTATCGCAAAAAATGGAAGGCATTGGTCAGTTGGCCGCTGGAATTGCTCATGAGATCAACACACCCCTTCAATATATTGGCGACAACCTGTGTTTTTTAGAGCAGTCATTCACGGAACTGATCGCGAATCGCGATTTTATGTTAAACGAGGTCGTTGGAGGGGGAGTTCGGTACGAAAGCTCATCCGCAATTTTAGAAACAGTGAATCAATATGAAGCTGATAATGACATCCCCTATTTGGTTAAGGAAATCCCCAGTGCAATAAGCCAGTCATTGTACGGCATACAGCATCTGAAAAAGCTGATATTGGCATTGAAAGATTTTTCTCATCCTGGCAATTCAGGAAAGCAGTTGGAAGATATTAACCAAATGCTGGAAACGGTATTTACCATTTCACGCAACGAATGGAAGCATGTAGCAGAGGTGCGGATGAATCTTGAACCGCATTTGCCTCTGGTACCTTGCGTTAGAGACGCAATTAATCAAGTATTTCTGAATATAGTCATTAATGCCGCCCAGGCGATTCAGGATCAGGAGTGCAGGTATCAGGCGGTGGATTTGCCCTATCAAGGCGAAATCAAGGTTGATTCGTGCCAGAAGGGAGGGGCGGTCTGTGTCCGAATCAGCGACAATGGGCCTGGCATTCCGGCGAATCTGATCAGCCGGGTGTTTGACCCCTTTTTTACTACAAAGGATGTGGGAAAAGGGACCGGACAGGGGCTGTCTATAGCCTATGATATTATAGTAAACAAACATCGTGGTTTAATTGAAGTTGAATCTGATCCTGAAAAGGGTACTACCTTCACGGTGAGTCTTCCAATGTCACAAAAACAGTGCACTCCGCAACCGGGCTGAAACCAGCTAACATTTGGAGCAGGTGATCGTTTATGATTAGAAAAGTGCTGCTTGTTGATGACGATATCAATATCACCAATGCCATTCGCAGAAATCTGCGCAGAGCCGGGGAGAACTGGCGCATATCATTCTGCCATAGCACCGATGAAACCCTTGCGCTTATGCAGCAAGAGAGCTTCAATATCATTTTTTCCGACATCCGGATGCCGGGCAAGGACGGTTTTCATCTTCTTAGGACAGTGTCAGAGAGTTTTCCTGGTGTTGTGAGAATCATTTTTTCCGGGCATTATCAGGAAGAATCGGTGTTAGACGCGGTTCGTTATGCTCACCAGTACATGAGCAAGCCGATTGATCACAAAATGCTGGTCAAGACCATTGAATACATATGCTATCTTCAGGATCTGCTTAATAATCCGTTAATGGAGGATGAGATAGGCGGACTGAAGGGCCTGCAAACGCTTCCAGACAACTATATCAGCCTGCTTAGAGAATTCCAAAATGATGAACCTTCCCTGCAGCGGATCGCGGCCTTGATCAAAAATGACCTGGCTTTGACCGCGAGAGTGATGCAGCTGGTTAATTCTGCCTTTTTCGGTGTTCCCAACCATATCAATAATTGCGAGCAAGCAGTGGCTTTGCTCGGCATTTCCAATATCAAGAATCTGCTAGTTTCGTCACGGTTTTTCAATATATTCGAGGGCAGCCCGGTATTACACCTATCTGTGGAAAGAATATGGCGTCATAGCGTTAAAGTGGCCGGTCTGGCCAAAGAAATAGCGATTTATGAAAGGGCTCCCGCCAAGGCTGTCGATGCTTGCGTTCTGGCGGGAATTCTACACGATATTGGCAAGCTGATCCTGCTCAATATTCCCGCTTTTATGAATGAAGCAGGCAAGGGTAACAATCAGGACTCAATCAGCTCTTTAGAGTGGGAACAGAAGATGATCGGTAGCACGCATGCTGAGGTAGGAGCTTATTTACTGGGTATATGGGGATTGGAACGGGACGTCGTGAATGTAGTTCTCAACCATCATATGCCAGAACGCCAGGAGGAAGAACAAAATTTTTCTGTTTTAGTGGCGGTTCATATCGCCAACTACTTGGTTAGAGTAAAAAGCAGCGGTAAAAACGGCGTTGATGAGCAGAAGATACGGGCCTACCTGGACAGGTATAATCTGGTTTCACATTTCGAAGCCTGGGAGCGTATAGCTAACAAGCACTCTGACTGAGGGGAGACGTATAAAAATGAACACACGGCTATTGATAGTAGATGACGATCCGAATGTCCTGGCTTCCATTAAACGAAACCTGCGCAATAGTTTTGATATAACCGTTACTACCGGGGGGCCGAATGCTCTTGAACTAATCAAAGTTCAAGAACCTTTTGCCGTTATATTATCCGACTATCAGATGCCGGAAATGGACGGGATCGCGTTTTTGGCCAGAAGCCGAGAACTTGCACCTGACGCGGTGCGGATTATGCTAACCGGACAGGCCGATATGCGCGTAGCCGTGCAAGCTGTGAATGAGGGATACATTTTCCAATTTCTAACCAAGCCTTGTCCGACAGACCAGATGGAGAACGTTCTCCATGCAGCCGTAGAGCATTATTATGCATTACAGAGTGAGAAAGAGCTCCTGGACAAGACACTGAAGGGCAGTATAAAAATGCTTCTAGACATACTGGCTGTAACCAATGCTCTAGCCTTCAGCCAGGCATCACGCTTACGCGCTCATATGAAGAAAATTGCGGAGCGCCTCAAAGTCCCTGATCTCTGGGAAGTCGAATTGACCGCACTCCTGTCAATGATTGGCTGCGTTACAGTCCCGTCAGACATACTGCACCGCCGAAGCATGATGGAAAGCCTGAACCCAAAAGAAATGGAGTTGTACTACTCGCATGCCCGTATCGGCAGCGGTTTGCTAAATAATATTCCGCGATTGGAAGCGGTCAGTCAGGCAGTCAAGTACCAAAATAAGCGATTTGACGGTTCAGGTCCTCCTGCCGACGGTCTTCGCGGTGAAGAAATCCCTTACCTGGGCAGGCTGCTAAAGCTGGTGATAGATTATGACGAACTCAGTGAGGTAGGCATGACCGGTATCCAGGCCATGGCGATGCTTCGTCAGCGCGATTCATGGTATGATCCGGTGATGCTAGCCACGCTTGAGGCGGTCATTTTGGAACTGGAACCCAGTTATACAGTCGCCAGCGTAAGCCTGGACGACCTGGAAGAAGGCATGATTACGGCGATGGAAATAAAAGACAAGCAAGGACGGGTATTATTGACTGCCAGACGGGAAATTACCCCGGTTATAAAAGAGCAGCTGCTGAATTATCATAAAATGAGCTCCATTGTACAGCCGATAACGGTATCCGTGGCAAGCATAAACGAACAGAGTTCCGGAAGTCCCGAAGAATCATAATATCTATACATGAGTCTTCCGAGAGGAGTCAGGCAAAATGAACCGGAAAATACTGCTGGTTGATGACGAACCCCTATTGTTAGAGGCTATTAATAGGTTGCTGCGTAAAAGCTGCGAGATATATACGGCGCAAAGCGGTGAATTGGCGCTGGATATGCTATTCCAAGAAGGACCGTTTGCCGTAATTATATCAGACTATAAAATGCCCGGTATGGATGGCATTGAATTGTTATCCAGAGTTCAAAAAATATTCCCTAACGTGATGCGCATTATGCTAACCGGGCAGAGCGACATGCAAACAGCCATAGACGCGATTAACCTGGGTGCCGTGTTTCGTTTCTTAACCAAGCCATGTTCGAATGAACAGATTCAAACCGTGATTGAAGAAGCCATAGAACAGTATTCCTTCATCCAAAAAAACCGGCACGAAAGTGAAGAAGTGATCTTGCGCCACGGTCAGAAGCGGATGTTTCAGAATTCAGTCGACGCCATAAGTCTGATGCTTTCCAGAAGAGATCCGTACACTGCCCAGCATCAGATTAGAGTGGCTGCCCTTGTTGCCAGCCTTTGCGAGCGGCTGGGCGTGACTGGCGAGGTAGCGGAAAGGGCTTTCATAGCAGCCCGGGTTCACGATATAGGCAAATTTTTTATTCCGTCTGATATTCTTACCCGGCCTGGAAAGATTAGCGATGTGGAATTTATGCTTATTAAAACCCACAGCCGCAACGGCTTTGAAATTCTGACCATGCTGGACTTCTATCAGCCCATAGCCGAAATTGTCTATCAGCATCATGAACGTATAGACGGGACAGGATATCCCAGGGGCCTGCATGATGAAGAGATAATGTTGGAAGCACGCATTCTGGCGGTTGCTGATGTGGTGGAGGCGATGTATTCACATCGGCCGTACCGGCCAGCCCGAGGCTCATTTGAAGCGTTGAACGAAATCCGTGAAAACAGTGGCACGCTGTATGATTCTATGGTAGTTGAGGCATGTCTTGATATCTTCGATGCGCGCTTGTTCGAATTCAGTGAGGCTTAATATGATGTAACAGCCTGCCTCAATAATGGCTTGAACCGAAATATGTGCGAATCGAAAAGAACCCAACATGCTTCAACAGCATCCGCCATCCCCAAATAGCGTTTCCCTGTTTCGTTCTATGTCAGACCAGGAGTTGTTTACATCCCAATTGCTTTCGCATCTTTACTCCAATGCCCGCAGTATTTCCGATTCGCTCATGTCTGGAAAGATGGCCGCCTGGCCTATCGTGGTTGGAAGCACCAGCGAAAGATTCCCTGCCCGGGTTTTTTTATCTGCATACATCGCCGCTACCACATCTTCAGTATTAAAGCGCCCGGGAAAGCATATCGGCAGGTCAAAAGCCGCCAGCAGGCGGTCGATGCGCTGGACATCTTCCAGTTCTATCAGCCCTTTCTGCTCGGCCAGGATGGCGGCGTAATGGGTGCCGATCGCCACCGCTTCGCCGTGAGTAACCAGTTCGAAGCGCCCGACAGCCTCAAACGCGTGGCCAAATGTATGGCCCAGGTTTAGAAGAGCCCGCTGGCCCTGTTCCTTTTCATCTGTGGCCACGACCTGTGCTTTAATGTCGCAGCAGCGGCTGATGATTTCTATCAGGCAATCGCTGTTGCGCTGCATAATGGCGGCAGCGTTATCTTCCAGATAACTGAAGAATGCGGCGTCCCATATTATCCCGTACTTGATGACTTCGGCCATTCCGCTGTTGTAATCCCTGGCAGCCAGGGTTTTCAGAAGCTCGACATCGATAAAGACCAGGTGAGGCTGGTAAAATGATCCGACCAGGTTCTTGCCCTGCGGAAGGTTAACCCCGGTTTTGCCGCCCACGCTGCTGTCCACCTGGGCCAGCAGGGTGCTGGGCACCTGGACAAATTGGATGCCGCGCATATAGGTTGAGGCTGCAAATCCGGCTATGTCGCCGGGGATTCCTCCACCCAGGGCGAAAACGGCTGAGCTGCGGTCCAGACCGGCATTCACCATTTGAACCTGAAGCTCCTGGTAGGTTTGCAGGGTCTTGCAGCCTTCACCACCGGCAATGACCAGGGGAACCACTTTGTAGCCAGCCGTCTGCATTATTTCCATAAATGCTGGGCCGTAAAGCCCGAACACAGTCTCGTCAGAAATTACGGCATGACAGGCTTTCGCATTAACAAAATCCAGGTAATGCGGGAACTCGTGCAGCCAATTGCGGTCAATCAATATGTCATAGGAGCGTTCATCCCCCAGCTCCAACCGTAGCCTGTTTGGCATTATATACATTCCTTTCCCGTCAATGAGGCATAAGCGGGCTTCGCCCCAACCATACTGCAAATAATCGGCACGGTCTCCTTAAACCATAGAACAGGCCGCTATATTAGCCGCCTGCTGCGGTAATGGTTCAGGCTGGCTTCGATCTCGTCTATGCTGTCTCCACCGAACTTTTCCATGAAAGCCCGGGCGATTTCCATGGCTGCAACCGCTTCGCCCACCACAGCAGCAGCGGGAACCGCGCAAATATCTGAACGTTCCACTGCTGCCGGAGCCTGGTGCCCGCTGTCAATATCAACAGAACGCAATGGATTATACAGAGTGGCAATCGGTTTCATCGCCGCCCTGACGATTATATCTTCGCCGTTGCTGATACCTGCTTCGATGCCTCCAGCGTTGTTGGAGCCGCGCTCAAAGCCCTGGCCATTGTAGAATATCTCGTCATGCACCTGGGAGCCGAACTGGGCGGCGGATGCAAAGCCAGTGCCGATTTCCACTCCCTTGATGGCCTGGATGCTCATCAGGGCTCCGGCCAGACGGCCGTCCAGCTTGCGATCCCATTGCACATGGGAGCCCAGGCCGAGGGGGACATGGCGGATGCGAATTTCGAAAACCCCTCCCAGAGAATCGCCTTTTTGCCGGGCCTGGTCAATCAGTTCTTTCATAGCCTGTTCAGCGGCCCCATCAGCGCATTGCATTTCAGAAAGCTCCAGGGAGGCAGGATCAAAATCACGGGAGGTTACCGAACCGATGCGGGTAACGCAGGAGCTGACCATCATGCCGAAATGTTCAATCAGGCAGCGCCCCAGGGTGCAGGCTGCCACTCTGGCGGCTGTTTCACGGGCGCTGGCCCGCTCCAGTATATTGCGGAAATCACGGTGTCCGTATTTCAAGGCTCCAGCCAGGTCGCCATGCCCGGGACGGGGAACCTTGACGCGTTTGCCTTCCATATCAGCCTCGCCGGAGCTCATAAAGGCCTCCCAGTTCTTCCAATCGCGGTTTTCGATCATAAGAGACACCGGGCTGCCCAGGGTCAGGCCATTGCGGATGCCGGACATAATCTGAACCTGATCGCTCTCGATTTTCATGCGGCCGCCCCGGCCATATCCGCCCTGCCTTCTTTTCAACTGATGATCAATGCTGGCTGCACTGACCGGCAAACCGGCCGGCAGCCCCTCCACGATGGCCGTCAGGGCCGGACCGTGTGATTCGCCCGCTGTATAATATCTAATCATATTTACAATATTATCCTCCTGAACTGGATTGTTTATTTACTCCTTTGGCTATTTGCAGCAATATCCCGGCGAGACTCTGCGCCTTGTTGATAGTAAGGGAGAGCCGGCGCCCGGGGCTTTGATGCCGGGCATATTCAGCCAACTGCCGGACTATATCGAAGAAATATGCAGTATTTAGCGTTTTTGCTGAATATAAGCTATTATAATCGTTAATACTGGATTTTTAAATCAATTTACCCTGAGTCGGATATTTGAAATGTCTGCTCGGCCGGTATATATTCTAATTATCACATATGCCTAAAGGAGCGAACTTTGTTACTCCCCAACGGGCCAAGACTGGTGCGAACATATGGCAGGTTGAGCCAGAAGGCGGCTTACAGCCGCGAAAGGGGGATGCTATCTTGAATTTGTCGGAAGCCAGCGCCAATCAGCAGCAAGAAGCCATACAACGCTTCAAAGAGGAAAAAAGACGCAAAAAGCACGTCCGCAGGCAAAAATGGGGGCAGCGCCTCGACATCGGGCGTATAGCTGCGGCCATTTTGCTAATAGCCATTGGCATGATCTGTCTGCTCAACAACCTGGGCATCACTGCTATTAGTTTCAAATATGCCATGAATCTGCTCTGGCCGGCATTGCTGATTATCATAGGCTTGATGCTGGTTATCAGCTACCGCAGCATAGTAGCCATGATCGGAGGCCTGCTGCTCATGGTGGCCGGCACTCTTTTCCTGATCAACAATACGGGATTATGGACCATCGACTTCCGCTTCGCCTGGAACCTTTTATGGCCATTAATTATTATTTTCATAGGAGCGACCCTGCTTTTCAAGGAGAATGGACCGGCCCATTCTGACCTTGCACCCGGCTTTGAAGCCGGCGGGCAAGCGCCTGGCGATCTGATACCTCCGATGGCTCCGCCGCCCATGCCTAAAGACGGGCCCGTGCTCGAAGCCGAATATGAGAGCGCGGCGCCAGCGAATAAACCTGAACCCGGTGTTGAAAAGGCGGCTGGAAGCAGTGGGCCATCCCTGGACAAGGCTGATTCATTGCGGGAGAACGATGCGCCGGCAGCGGCAGCGGGAGACAAACCCGCCAATTAACAACGAAGTGCCAGGCCAATATTTGGCAGGAAGCCATTCCAATTTTAAGGAAACAAACCTATGTGGAAGATAGTATCGAGGATCGTATTCTGGTTGTGGGACTGGAGAGTCGAGGGGGACATACCGGATGGCACCGGCAACTGTGTGATCATTTACGCCCCTCACACCAGCAATACGGATTTTTTCCTGGGAATAGGGACATTTCAGCTGCTGAATAAAAAGGTGAACATCCTTATCAAGTCAGACTGGTTCGTTTTCCCGTTTACTTACCCGTTAAGATCACTGGGCTGTTTGCCAATCAATCGCAGCCGGTCCACGAACTACGTGGATCAGATGGTCGAACAGCTGGTCAGCAGCGAAGAGAGGCGCATACTGGTGTGCCCGGAAGGAACCCGCAAGGCGGCTGAAGCCTGGAAAACCGGATTTTATCATGCCGCGGTCAAGGCTGAGGTCCCCCTGGTGCTGTCCTATTTGAATTATAAGGAAAGGTTCGCCTGTATCGCCCAGGTTTACCATCCCACCGGCTGCTTCCAAAAGGACATGGACCACCTGGAACAGTTCTACAGCAACATTGAACCCCGCTACCCTGAAAATTACAACCCCGTCATCTACAAACACGAATCTGAATGGCTGGAAGAGGCTGAATAAAAAGGGGCTGCGGGTCACTTTTTTGGGTCCCGATTTATTTGTGTCATATGACAGTCTCAGTAAATAGCTAGAATATCCTGCATTTTTCGCCGCATTTCTTTATAGTACTCATTTTACAAAATATTCCGAGCTATCCAAAAAAATTCTTCCGGTGACTGAGATGTAACCGAGCCGTGACGCTGGATATGTATAATGATATCCAGGATGGCAAGAACTGGATTTATTTTGCAAATATGCCGATCATTAATAAGGGAATTGTTAAGACCTGGAGAACCAGACCTGACATTATTATGAAAGCATATTAAACTACATCATCCGGTTTTGTTGCACTTGAAGCAGATAGATTGTTTTACGTTTTATTCGGTGACTGTATTTTGAACATTACAGCTTTTCATATGCCGCGAGATACATAGTCGTTACCGTTGGGAAGGGGATGAAGGAACTACAACATAATTAGAACTGATGTAAAACAGATATGAAAATATTATGAACATAAAGGAGTGAAGTATAGTGCGAACGAAATCAAGAGTCTTATTAATGTTAATGCTGGCCGGATTGATGGTTGTTATGCTGGCCACGGTGGCGGAAGCTAGTACAGTAAGCTGCTCAACAGATGAATTATCCGCATGGCCATCTTCAACATCTTTGGAACCAGGCTCAACTACGCCTATTATTATTGATATTACGATAATAGGTCCGCAGTCAGGAAACGCAACTTTTAACGTATACACAACCTGGACCTTGACTAAAAATGGATGGGTTGGTTCCAATTCTCAACCATTTTCCGTAAAACCGTCTAGTTATCATTGGTACACGATAGAAGCACAGGGAAATATCGTTATTGAAGATACAGGGTATTTTGTGAACGGGAAGAAATATACAGTGGAGTTGGGTGCATCTGGTATAGATAACGACAGTAATGTGATTCCTCTTAGACCGGGGGATTATAGAGATTATTCAATAAAGATATCAGACACTAGAGCGCCCCAGATAACAGCCCCTGCAGATGTCACTGCAACGGCAACCGGTAACAGGACCAGTGTAATCATAGTAAATGCTACAAGTACAGATCAAAATGTCAATTTTTCATGGAGTGCTCCAGGGGATAGTCAGGCTAGTTCCAAAGGATTTTTAACTGGAATCACCGAAGTAGTATGGAAAGCCACAGACATTAATAATAATCCAAGTTATGCTAGTCAATGGATTACTGTTAATCCGACTATTATTGCCCCGGTTGATAAGACCGTAGAAGCAACAGCAGATCCGATGCCAGTCGCATTGGGCACGCCCACCTGTTATCCAAGCAGTGGAGCTACCGTGACCAATGATGCCCCGGCAACGGCAAAATTTCCTTACGGCCCCACGACTGTGATCTGGACGATTACAAAAAATGCTACGGATAAGAATGGGAATCCAGTACAATTGAAAGGCATTGATACCCAGTTAGTAACTATAACTGACAAGACAGTTCCCTCTTTTAAAACCCTTCCCAAACCTATAACCAAGGAGGCGACTGCTCCGCAGACGCCGGTTGATCTTGGAACGGTTGAAGCAACTGATTTATACGGCATTCAGAGCCTGACCAACAATGCTCCGGCAGCTTTCGAAGTCGGTGATACCACCGTAACCTGGACTGCCGTGGACATTCATGGAAATACCAAAACCGCTAATCAGATAGTGACCATTACCGATAAAACTTCCCCGGTGATAACGGTTCCTGCGAACATCACGGTCGAGGCTACCGGCAACCCCACCACTCCCCAGAGTGTGGTATTGCCTCTTATCGGCAAGGCTACGGCAACCGACCTGGTTGGAGTTACCGAAATCACGAACAATGCACCGGCCAACTTCCCGCTGGGACAGACTACCGTAACCTGGACTGCTAAAGACAAGGCCGGCAACAGCATTTCCGGCGACCAGGTCGTGACTCTGGCCGATACCACAGCGCCGGTAATAGATGCTCCTGATCTCACCGTTGAAGCTACTTCGGTTGTTGGCACACCGGTAACTGATTTCGGCGTGAAGGCGACTGATTTATTCAAGGTTGAACTGACCAGTGATGCACCGGCCTTATTCCCGTATGGCGGTCCCACAGTGGTCAATTGGACAGCGATTGATATTAACAGCAATGTTGGAACAGCCAAACAGAATGTGTACGTAGTCGATAAAACCAAGCCCATCTTTACCACTCCGCCGGCAGATGTCGAACAGGAAGCTACTGGTGTGCTGACTGCTATTGATCTTGGCATTGTCGAAGCGAGCGATATATTCAAGGTTAATCTTAGCAACGATGCTCCGGCAGCCTTTCCAGTAGGGATAACTACTGTGACCTGGACCGCTACTGACGAGCATGGCAACAGTGTTACCGCCATTCAGAATGTAAAGATAAAAGATACAACTCCGCCGGAATTAAGTGTTCCAGCTGATGGCACAGTGGAAGCCACGGCAGTGAATACGCCCCAAGCGGATGTATTCAAGGCCCTGGGAGTGGCAACCGCCACTGATATAGCAACAGCTCCGGCAAATATACTGATCACCAACGATGCTCCGGACACCTTCCCGCTGGGACTCACTGTAGTAAAATGGACAGCCGATGACACCCATGGCAACACGGTGACAGCCACGCAGAAAGTGACCGTTGTGGATACCACCGTTCCTGTAATCACGGCACCGGCTAACGTCAAAGTGGAAGCGACGGCAGTGAACACCCCAATAGCAGATGTTGTTCTGGGCACGGCTACAGCCACGGATATAGCAACTGCGACGACAGATATAGTAATCACCAATGATGCTCCGGCGGTCTTCCCGCTGGGAGATACGATAGTGACGTGGACAGCTGTGGACAAGAGCGGCAACAAGGCGACTGCCCAACAAACAGTGACCATAGTAGACACGACCACTCCATCCATAACGGCTCCGGCTGACGTCACCGTGGAAGCGACGGCGGTGAATACTCCCCAAGCTGATGTTGCTCTGGGCATGGCCACGGCCACGGATATAGCCACAGCCACTGCGGATATACTGATCACCAACGATGCTCCGGTCACCTACCCGCTGGGTGATACAACCGTTACCTGGACAGCGGTGGACAATAGCGGCAACAAGGCGACAGCAACCCAAAAAGTGACTATAACCGATACCACCGATCCGGTAATGAATGCTCCGGCTGATGGCACAGTGGAAGCCACGGCAGTGAATACCCCCAAAGCGGATGTATTCAAGGCCCTGGGAGCGGCAACCGCCACAGATATAGCAACAGCCACGGCAGATATACTGATCACCAACGATGCTCCGGACACCTTCCCGCTGGGACTCACTGTAGTGACGTGGACAGCCGATGACACCCATGGCAACACGGTGACAGCCACGCAGAAAGTGACCGTTGTGGATACCACCGTTCCTGTAATCACGGCACCGGCTAACGTCAAAGTGGAAGCGACGGCAGTGAACACCCCAATAGCAGATGTTGTTCTGGGCACAGCTACAGCCACGGATATAGCAACTGCGACGACAGATATAGTAATCACCAATGATGCTCCGGCGGTCTTCCCGCTGGGAGATACGATAGTGACGTGGACATCTGTGGACAAGAGCGGCAACAAGGCGACTGCCCAACAAACAGTGACCATAGTAGACACGACCATTCCATCCATAACGGCTCCGGCTGACGTCACCGTGGAAGCGACGGCGGTGAATACTCCCCAAGCTGATGTTGCTCTGGGTATGGCCACGGCCACGGATATAGCCACAGCCACTGCGGATATACTGATCACCAACGATGCTCCGATCACCTACCCGCTGGGGGATACAACCGTTACCTGGACAGCTGTGGACAATAGCGGCAACAAGGCGACAGCTACCCAAAAAGTGACTATAACCGATACCACCGATCCGGTCATAACCGCTCCAGCTGATGGCACAGTGGAAGCCACGGCAGTGAAAACCCCCAAAGCGGATGTATTCATTGCCCTGGGAGTGGCAACAGCCACAGATGTAGCAACAGCCACGGCAGATATACTGAGCACCAACGATGCTCCAGACACCTTCCCACTGGGACTCACTGCAGTGACATGGACAGCCGATGACACCCATGGCAACAAGGTGACAGCCACGCAGAAGGTGACGGTGGTTGATACCACCAAGCCTGTAATAACAGCTCCGAAAGATGGCACCGTTGAGGCCACGGCAGTTGACACACCGCAGAGCGTGGTATTTACGGCTCTGGGTGAGGCTACGGCTACAGACATTTTCAATGTAACCATCAAAAATGATGCGCCGGCCACATTTGGGGTTGGAGTTCCAATAACGATTACCTGGACTGCTACTGACGAAAATGGCAATTTCAGCACTGCCACGCAGAAAGTGACTGTAATAGATACGACTGATCCGACGATTCAGGCACCTGCGGATGTTACGGTAGAAGCCACTGCAGTAAATACTCCCCAAGCCGATGTGAACATGGGGACTGCGACTGGTGATGATATCTTCAAGCCGGTGGAAATCACAAACAATGCCCCGGCTGCCTTCCCTCTCGGCAAAACAACGGTTGTCTGGACAGCAACAGACGCCAATGGGAATAAAAACACCGCAACGCAAACAGTCACTATTGTAGATACCACCGACCCGGTAATTACCGCTCCGAAGGACGGCACGGTGGAAGCCACCGGCGCGGATACTCCGAAAGATGTGATATTTACGGCTCTGGGTAAAGCCACCGCCACGGACATCTTCCCAGTAAACATCACCAATGATGCTCCGGACAACTTCCTGCTGGGAGTTACCGACGTAATCTGGACCGCGACAGATGCCAACGGAAGAGACTCCAGCGCCACCCAGAAAGTGACCGTGGTCGATACCACTCCGCCGGTGCTGACAGTGCCGAAAGATATCAACATTGGAGCTTCAGGTGCCGCAGGCACTCCGGTGACGTTCGATGTTTCAGCCCTTGACGCAGTCGACGGCCCGGTTGCGGTGACCTGTTCGCATATGTCAGGTGCAACATTCCCCATAGGAAAAACGACTGTTAAATGTACTGCAACGGATGCTCATAACAACAAGGCTGAAGGCAGTTTCACAATTACGGTTCAAGCACCGACTGATTCCTTTGTTGGCAGTTCAAATAACTATTCTGCCTCGCCGGCTTCGACTTCTACCACAACGGTAGGGCCATCATCGACCGAGGCCGGCCCGGAAAATGGAATTGATACGATTACCTTCACCTTGGGTGAAAGCAAGTACTATATCAACGGCAAGAGCAATTCCATGGATACCGCTTCATTTGACAGCGGCGGCCGCATGTTCGTGCCCCAGAGATACCTGGGCATTGCGCTGGGCATTCCCAATGACGATGATCACATCAAATGGGACGAAGCGACCAGTACGGCCATCTTCATCACCAAATCCGGCAAGGAGGCCCGCTGCACATTGGGCAGCAATATCCTGCTCTTTGACGGCAAAGAGATCGTGATGGATGTGGAACCGCTGGCTGAAGGCGGGCGCATCTTCCTGCCAGCCAGGTTCCTGAGCGAAGCAATGGGAGGCACTGCCACCTGGGACGACCTCACGAAGACGGCTACCATTCTCATAACCCGTTAACAAAGGACTATAACAGAAAAGAATATTGACGCAATGGGTTTCCGGGCTGCAAGGCCCGGAAACCCATTTTCGTATATTTAGCATTTATAAACATCCATCAGACCCGCATAATTAGTTATACTTATGAAAAGCGCTCCCCCTACCCGAAAAGTATCAGTATCAATGCAATCCGCGCAGAATGGAGGAGATGCCATGAACACCATAAACGAGTATTTCAGGATCTTCGACGAACTGGAGGAAGGGGTATATTTCATGGATCCCCTCCGGACCATAACCTACTGGAACAAGGGGGCTGAACAGATATCCGGATGGTCGGCAAAGGAAGTGATCGGCCGCAGTTGCCGGGACAATATCCTGGTGCACGTGGGGGAAAATGGTAAGAGTCTTTGCGCTGATGCCTGCCCGGCGGTGGAATCCTTTCAAAAGGGCCAGAAAATGAGCGCCCGGGTTTATCTTCATCACAAGCTGGGGCACCGGGTTCCTATCCAGGTAACCACTCTGCCATTTCGGGATGCTAAAGGCCAGGTGATAGGGGTATTCGAGCTTTTCAGCGATAGATCGATCAGGAGAATTGACCGGGAAACCTTGCATGAATATATCAAGCATTCCTATATAGATGAACATACCGGGCTATTTAACAAACGATATTTTCGCCTGAAGATGGCCAGCATATTCCTGGAAATGTCAGAACGTGAATATCGCATAGGTATTTTTGGAGTCACTCTCAATGATCTATACGATGTAAGAAAAAGCCGGGGAAATGCCAGTGCAGCCGCGTATGAGCAGATGATCATCGGAACCCTGCGTTCAGCTCTCAACAACGACAGGGCCATGCTTTTTTCCTGGCAGGACAACCAGGTCCTGGCCCTGGTTCCGGATTCTTTTAACAATGCCATGATGCGCTCATCGATAGATATCAAGAACATGATGGAGCAGAGCTTCATAATGCACGGCAATGAGAAGAAGGTGCCTGATATAGGCCTGAAATGGTTATTTATAGATCGCGAGACATCCGTCCCGGAGCTCGAAGAGCTTATAGAAACACTTTTTTTGCCGGATTCAGAATAAAGCATAATATATAGAGAATCCTGTTTTAACTACAAGAAAAGCGGCCGGACCCCATACGGGAACCGGCCGCTCATTATTCAAGATTCGGCTAGATTTGCGGACGCAGCCAGCCGATAACTCCAGCATAGCTCATGTTTCCCCTGGCGCATGGAAAGCGAGGATCATCGCCGTTATAGTTCTGGTGAAGCACGGTTACGCTTTTGGTATTGGCCGAGTCGACTACGGCAATATGGTTGTTGAACACGATTATATCGCCATGACACGGGATTTGGTTGGGATCGTTTGGATTGTTTCTGATTTTGGTAAAATATTTACTGTTAGCTTTATCGAACAGGGTGCCTGCATTTCCAGTCCCCAGGGTGGATGCATAGTTGCCGAACAATGCAATGCAATAATCATCAGCAACATCTACACATTGGTATCCGTACATACCGTCAGGATTGATATAACGGCCGACTGCGCCGGCGAACCACTTGTCCTGCTTTTGCTTGCCGGTACTTGAAGAAGTCGTGTTCGCTGAAGGAGTATTGACAGTAAAATAAATGATGTTGCTGGCCGGGCCGGTACCGCCTAGGCCGTAGGCCATCATCTGGGCGCGATAGCTCCCCGCGGAAAGAGTGCCGATGTTTACTGATGTTCCGGTGACAAATTGGTCAAAAACCAGGTAATTGTCGCTGCCATATGGGTACTTCCATACGGAACAGCCGTACTTGGTGGTGTTGGTTGCCGCTGTCCAATACAGAACCACTTTTTCCGCAGTTGAAAAACTGGCTTTGGCCCAGATGCTCATGGCTCCAGGGCGGGCTGTAGCCTGTGCCGGTCCAGGTGCGGCAAGCATGGTGAATACCAGTAAAACTGACAGGGCTATTAAACGTTTGGATTGGCTCATAAACATTTTTCATTCCTCCTTAATCGTTTATAAAACATCGAATAGCTGCTGGTGCAGGGACCCGGATTTGACTGGCATCCCCCCTTTCACGGGCTCCGGATCCTGAACGGAATTAATCATTCATGCAGCCGGTGGCTGGAAAACCAGGTGCACATAGCCTTTTGGTGTTTCAGTCGCACTTGATGGTGACTGTTCCTGCGCCATACTTGACTTCGCAAGCCTTGGCAATAATCTGCAAGGGGATGATCCACCGGCCGGATTCTCTATACGGGGCGATGGAGGCATCGTAACCTTTGCCGTTTAACTCAAAATATTTTTGCTTTTCCCTCATGCGGATGGTATTGCCGTTTAGCCGTGTGTCCAAAAGGCCATTGTCAGAGTCCATGGATCCTCCGGCGGCTTTTATCACCTCTTCGGAGACCAGTATGTGGCCGTTGGAACTGCCGCAGTAAACGGATTGCTCGGAAAGAGAACCATTGACCACCATTGAGTTGGTTCCGGGATAAAGCGATACTGTCGTATGGGTGAGCAGGTTATAAAAAAAGTAAGAGCCGCAGATTAAAAAGATGATAAATGCTGCTTTGGCCAGGAGCCGCTCATCGGAGGTGGTCTTGTGGGCCAGGTAGTATGAGGCTACCGAAAGAGCCACTCCCAGTGGACCGGCTACAAAAATTGCCACTTGGTTTGCTGTCATGAGAATCTCTCCTTTCTACTTATGCGGTTGTTAAAGAACAATCTTGCATCTCTTATGTATTTGTTGGTCTGCTTAAAGTGTAAAGAAAAAATTGACATAAAGCCATTGCAAGTAACTTGTAAAAACTCGAAAGAGATAAAAAACGCATGCAATGCACTTACAATGCGCATGCAATGCACTTGCAATGCGAATACATATAGCATGCACACTGAGTGATCCGGAATTCTGGGCGTTAACAAGGCTAACTTCGAAGCATAGCCATTTTGCAGTGATAAGGTTAACAGGCGCGTTGTTAAAACGGGAGAAGGAATGCTCTCTGCTGGAGGGCTTATGGAGCGAGTGTTGGGCATTATTAATCAAAAATGGTACAATCAAGGATATGACGACCGTAAGGAAGGAGGCATCGTCAATGAGTTCTGTGAATGATGCTGTGCAGCCGGAGAAGGATTTGTTTAGAATCGCTATCAAGTGGTTGACGAAAGAGGTAGACGGGAAGCAGGAAATGACCCAGGCCGATCTGGGGAAAGAAATCAATGATAATCATTTCCGCCAGCGGTTTGAAGGCACCTTCTGCGATAAAAAAGGTTCGCATCAGCAGGGGAGTGCAGACTTAACTCATTTGAACAAATACCTGAAAGGCCATAATGCAATAACAAGAAAAACTTCTACGCTTTGGGCATTGAGGGCATCTGTCTTGCTTGGCAATATGAGGAACAATAAATTGATAGGCTTGAGGAAGCACATCTGTGACGGCAGAAACCTGCGAAGGTACGATCATCCCGGCTTGTATACACTCACAGGTGAGTTTTGCATTTGCCTGAAGGAAAACAGCCTCTTCTTGAATGGGAAGCAGGTAAACTGGCCCGAACATGGTGATGAATATTACACAGACGCCGTATACGCATTTTTAATGGCCTGCTGGGTATATGAGTTCCGCAGCCAAAGAGGAGATGAAGATGACACACCAGGAGAGGCAACTGAAAGTGACTTTCCCGCTTCGCTTGAATTGCCAGGCTGTGATTGCATTGAGTTGGTAAGAGACTGCGACTGGCATGAATGCTACTATAAGAATATTCCCAGGGAAGATTTGCTGGCGCTTCAGCGCTCCGTTGACGGTTCGGTAAAACCGCTGGTGCTGCCGCAGGTATTGTATTATGACAATTTTGACGGGCAAAGCCAGCCTTATGATTCTAACCAGTTGAAAATCCAGATTACAGAAACATATAAAATAGACGACGAGTTGGACAAGTTAATCAGTGAAAGGGGAGAACTTGCGTTAGCATACTTACAGAAAGTAACGAATTATTATGAAAGCCACCAACTAGCCTTGAAAAGGATATTCCATCATAAAACGAATCTAATAATGAGTGTAAAAACGGTTTACTGGCCTTTGTACGTAAGAACTAACTACTGCTTGAATGAAATTCTTAAAGATAAAGAGCATACACTAAGGGAGGAAGTTAATCCAGGAGGAACGCTGGATGATCTGGATCACTCAAGGCTTGCAAACGTCATGGGTGTTAACTATCTTCTTTTTACCCAGTATGGCAGCATGATTATGCTGAAAAGAGCTCAAAATGTCTCCATAAGACCGGGGGAACTTTGTTCGGCTTCGTCGGGGGGGGCTTCTGCCCCTAATTCTTCGTTGAAACCGGGAGATGAATTAAAAGACTTTCCGCTGTGGGGAGAGCCGGGAGAAGAAATGACCATTCATGAAGAAGATATGGACGGTGGAATGGTATTCCTGGGTGTGACCCGCGAGCTATCGCGTGGAGGGCAGGCTGAATCCTTCTTCTATGGAAAAACACGTCTATCCAAGGTGGAAGTGTATAAAAAATGGGGAATCTCCCAGCACAAAGAAGAATCTGATAACGTGCTTTTCCACGATTTTGGCACCGGTCTGGCATTTGAAGCGCTTGATAACCGGGAAAAACAGGATCAGTTCTTTGTGAAGATTAATGAATTGCTGGATGATAACAAACCAGGAATAATCAGCGCTCCCCTTCTGGCCAATATCGCGTTCTGGGTAAAATACCGGATGCTCGGCTACAATTAAAACATGGGCGCAATTGTGATTACAAATATGCGGCTGTGCACTTCGCCTCCAGCAAGCTATTAAGACCCCGCAATTGTTGACATGCCAGTGCGGCTTTGCTAATATCAGAGTGTCGGAAGCAAATGAATATTCACGAAAGTGCGTCTAGGGTTCCGCGCTTGTTTCATCTTATTTCCAATAGAAGGCGAAAACAGCGGCTGGTCCGAGTGACGCAGGTGCTGTTCGATGCTGAACGCGCTACACCATATAGGGATAAAAGCCCAGGCGGAAAGGTTTCGTTGTGGAACCTGGCCCCGGGGTTTTTTAGTTTATGGGATGAGGAACCTCAACACTGATGTGTATCCCCGGGACTCTGCAAAGAGCATTTTCTCCGTACAGGCAAATCTTAATACGATTGAATGAGGTGAAAATATGGCTAAAGTCGGCATTATAATGGGAAGCGATTCCGATCTGCCGGTAATGAGAGCCGCTGGCGACATCCTGGACGAGTTTGAAGTGGAGCATGAATTTACCATTTGTTCGGCTCACCGCCTGCCGAAAGAAACTGCCGCTTACGCTGAAAGCGCACTGGAAAGAGGGATTAGTGTTATTATTGCTGGAGCCGGCGGAGCCGCCCACCTGGCAGGCGTTATAGCCTCACACACGGTGTTGCCGGTTATCGGCGTTCCCATCCTTTCAGAATCCCTGGCTGGAAACGATGCGCTTTTCTCAATTGTACAGATGCCGAAGGGCATACCGGTAGCCTGCGTGGCCATTAACGGCAGCGCCAATGCCGCGTTGCTGGCCATTGAGATAATGGCCGTCGCTGACGACAGTTTGAAGAAGAAGCTTTATAAATACCGGGCCAAGATGGCCAACGAAGTGCGCGACAAGGATAGCCGCCTCAAACGCACTGGTGTGGAAGTCTATCTCAGAACGAAAGGGGTTAAGTAATGATCGGACGTTATACACTTCCGGAAATGGGAGCGGTCTGGTCGGAGCACAATAAGCTGTCCAACTGGCTGAAAATCGAGGTTGCCGCCTGTGAAGCCTGGGCCGGACTGGGCAAGGTACCTCAGGATGCGGTGGAAGAGATCAAGGCCAAAGCCAATTTTACCGTGGAAAGAATGCAGGCTATCGAAGCCGAAGTGCATCACGACGTAATCGCCTTTTTAACCAATGTCGGGGAATACGTGGGGGATGCATCCAAATGGATCCACCTGGGCATGACTTCGTCGGATATTCTGGATACCGGTCTGGCCATGCAAATGCGGGATGCCGCAGACATTATCCTGGTTAAAATGGAAAGGCTGCAGGCGGTAATCAAAACCCGCGCATTGCAGTACAAAAATACGCTGTGCATTGGCCGAACCCACGGGGTGCACGGAGAGCCCACCACCTTCGGACTGAAGCTGGCGGTCTGGTATACGGAAATGGACCGCAACATTCTGCGCTTGCAGGAAGCCCGCAAAGTGGCGGCCTGTGGAGCAATATCCGGCGCCGTCGGTAATTTTGCCCACCTCGATCCCCGGGTCGAAGAATATGTATGCCAGGCCCTGGATCTGGACGTGTGCAAGGTTTCTACCCAGGTGATCCAGCGGGATCGCCATGCCCAGTTTATGAGCACCCTGGCGGTTATTGCCAGCTCCCTGGAAAAAATGGCCACTGAAGTTCGCAATCTTCAACGCACCGATATTCTCGAAGTTGAAGAGCCGTTCGCCCGGGGGCAGAAAGGCTCCTCGGCCATGCCCCACAAGCGCAACCCCATGATGAGCGAGCGGGTGGCCGGCCTGTCCCGGGTTTTGCGCGGCAATGCGCTGGCGGCCATGGAAAATGTCGCCCTGTGGCATGAACGCGATTTGACCCATTCTTCTGTGGAGAGGGTTATAATCCCGGACAGCTGCATTTTATTGGACTATGTACTGGAGAAGTTCATCGGGGTGGTTTCCGGAATGGTAGTCTATGAAGAAAACATGATGGCCAATGTGGAACGCACCCGGGGCCTGGTATTCTCGCAGCAGCTGATGCTGGCCCTGGTCAACAAGGGCTGCATGAGGGAAAAGGCTTATGCTCTGGTCCAGACCGATGCCATGCGCAGCTGGAACGAGCAGCTTGATTTTATCAGCCTGGTGAAAGCCAATTCCGAGATCAAGGAATTACTTAACGATAACGAAATCAATGCCATATTTAACTATGGAATATATACCGCCAATGTTGACTACATTTTCCGGCGCTGCGGGCTGGAATAGGGGAAGGGGAGAGTTAAATGGCCCAGAAGGGTGAACAGCTGTATGAAGGCAAGGCCAAAAAGATATTTGCCACTAAAGATCCCAGTTATGTAATTATTGATTACAAGGATGAAGCAACCGCTTTTGACGGTACCAAAAAGGGCATAATCGCCAACAAGGGCATCGTTAACAACCGGGTTTCCAACCTGCTGTTTAAATTGCTTGAAAAGGCGGGGATAGAGACCCATTACGTGGAAACCCTGGATGAACGCCGGACCCGGGTCAAGCATGTGCAGATCATACCGGTGGAGCTGGTCGTACGTAACGTGGTGGCAGGCAGCCTGGCCAATCGCCTGGGAATTGAAGAGGGCGTGGAGCTGGCGGGCACTATCATTGAAATGTATTATAAGAACGATGATCTTCATGATCCGATGATCAACCAGTATCATGCCCGGGTAATGGGCTGGGCTACGGATGAGCAGCTGGCAGAGATGCACCGGCAGGCCGTCCTGATTAATGATGCGCTCCAGGCGTTTTTTGATAGCATTGGTATCATCCTGGTTGATTTCAAGCTGGAATTCGGCGTGTTCGATGGCCGGGTTATTCTGGCCGATGAAATATCTCCCGATACCTGCCGATTGTGGGACAAAGTGAGCAAGGAGAAGCTGGACAAAGACCGGTTCCGCCGCGACATGGGCAAAGAAGAAGAAGCCTACCAGGAAGTGGTGCACAGAATAGAAAGCAAGCTTGCTTGAAATAGCGATAAAAGCCGGGTGCAAAGGAGGTCTCTGTAACGTGTTTAAAGCCAATATTTTTGTGACTCCCAAGGATGGCGTATTGGACCCTGCCGGGGATGCCGTGCGGCGTTCGCTGGGTGTAATGGGGTACAAGGGCGTTGATGATGTGCGCATAGGCAAGTTCATCGAAGTGTCCCTGGATAGCCCGGATCGTGCCAGCGCTCTCGCCGAGTTGAGGGAAATGAGCGACAAGCTGCTGGCCAATCCGGTGATTGAGGATTATCGCGTAGAGCTGGTGGAGGGATAATTATGAAATTTGGAGTAGTTGTTTTTCCCGGCTCTAACTGCGATGCGGATTGCTATAACGCCGTCAGCCAGGTTATGAAGGAAGAAACTGCCTATATCTGGCACCAGGAGAGCAGTGTTGAAGGTTATGACGCGCTTTTTCTGCCGGGCGGCTTCGCCTATGGCGACTATCTGCGCTGCGGTGCCATTGCCAGATTCTCCCCGGTGATGTCTGCGGTGGTGGATTTTGCCCGGAACGGCGGCCTGGTGATAGGAATATGCAACGGTTTTCAGATTCTGCTAGAAGCGGGCCTGCTGCCGGGAGCCATGCTGCGTAATCGGAGCCTCAGATTTATTTGCCGGACCGTGGGGCTGAAGGTCAATAATACGCGCACCCCATTCACCGGCCTATTCGGACAGGATGAGATAATCCGCCTGCCCATCGCCCACGGTGAAGGCAACTATTTCTGTGATGCAGAAACATTGCAGGGCCTTCAAGACCGGAGACAGATAGTATTTACTTATTGTGACGAAAACGGCCTGGAAAGCGATGCCGCCAATCCCAACGGAGCCCTGATGAATATTGCGGGAATCTGCAATGAACAGGGCAATGTGCTGGGGATGATGCCGCATCCGGAACGTTATGCCGAAAACATACTGGGCGGACAGGACGGAACGCGACTGTTCATGTCCATGCTCAAATGGCTCAGGGAGGTGAGATAGCCGTGGATCCAAATATATATCGTGATATGGGACTGAATGACGACGAGTACGATAAGATACTGAAGCTGATGGGAAGGACGCCGAATTACGTGGAGATCGGCATGTTCGCCGTCATGTGGTCCGAACACTGCGGGTACAAGAATTCCCGGCCGCTATTGAAGACCCTGCCTACAGAGGCGCCCTGGGTTATCCATGGGCCGGGCGAAAACGCCGGAGTAATCGATATCGGCGACGGGCAGGCCCTGGTATTCAAGATTGAAAGTCATAATCACCCCTCGGCGATCGAGCCTTACCAGGGAGCCGCCACCGGTGTGGGTGGAATTGTGCGCGATATTTTCACCATGGGAGCCCGGCCTATAGCGGTTCTGGATTCCCTGCGCTTCGGCTCTATAAGCGACGCAAAGGTGCGGCAGCTGTTCGCAGGGGTAGTAGCCGGGATCGCCGGTTATGGCAACTGCCTGGGCATTCCCACCGTCGGCGGGGAAGTGTATTTTGACGAATGTTATGCCGCCAATCCCCTGGTCAACGCCATGTGCGTGGGGCTGGTGAATAAGGATGAAATTGCCCTGGCGGTAGCCAATGATATAGGGGCTAAAATAATGATAGTGGGTGCCAGGACCGGCCGGGACGGCATCCACGGCGCCACCTTCGCCTCGGAGGAATTATCCGAGCGCTCTGAACAAAAAAGGCCGGCCGTGCAGGTAGGAGACCCCTTCATGGAGAAGCTGCTTATCGAAGCCTGCCTGGAGCTTATCCAGGAAGGTCTGGTTGACGGCATGCAGGACCTGGGAGCCGCTGGACTCACTTCATCAATCGCTGAAACCGCCACCAAAAAGGGCCGGGGGGTGGAAGTGGACGTGCTGCTGGTGCCCCGCCGTGAAACCGGCATGAGCGCTTATGAACTGATGCTGTCCGAATCCCAGGAACGAATGCTTATCGTGCCCAAAGCCGGCATGGAAGACCGGATATCAGCGGTATTTGATAAATGGGGCCTGGATGCGGTGGTTATCGGCACCGTAACCGGAGATGGCGTTTTCCGGGTCAAGGAAGGCGACCGGGTCGAAGCCGAGATCCCGGTCAGCTTCCTTACCGACGAATGCCCCGTATATACAAGACAGGGTGTGGAGCCGGATTATTATGAGCATCTGAAAAGTATAAAATGGCAGGAGCTGCCTCGCCCCGATCTCCAGGCGGCTCTGCTTGATTTGCTGGCTTCCCCTGATATTGCCAGCAAGAAATGGGTTATTGAACAGTATGATCATCAGGTCATGACCAATAGCGTAGTGGTACCGGGAGACGGCGATGCTGCGGTAGTGCGGATCAAAGGCACCGCCAAGGCAGTAGCCCTGGCCACCGATTGCAACAGCCGCATGGTCTATCTTGATCCCTACCGGGGAGCCAAGCTGGCGGTTTGCGAAGCAGCCCGCAATGTGGCTTGCAGTGGCGCCCGGCCTCTGGCCCTGACTAATTGCCTGAATTTCGGCAATCCAGAGAAACCCGAAGTTTACTGGCAAATGCAGAATGCGGTCCGCGGCATAGCCGATGCGGCCCGGGCTTTAAAAACCCCGGTAGTCAGCGGCAATGTAAGCCTGTACAACGAATCTGCCGGAGTGGCGGTTTACCCGACGCCGGTAATCGGAATGGCGGGTCTGCTGGATAATGTGAATGATCGCCTGACTCTCGATTTCAAAGACAAAGACGACCTGGTCGTACTCCTGGGCGGGCTGGACACCCGGCTGGGCGGGTCGGAATACCTTCGCCTGTGCCACGGCATAGTTGGAGGCGAGGTGCCTGACGTGGATTTACTGGTGGAGAAAAGCCTGCTGGATTGCATTGAGGAACTGGCCTGTACGGGCATTGCCCGTTCCTGCCACGACATATCCGATGGTGGCCTGGCGGTTGCCCTGGCCGAATCGGCCATAAAGGGCAAAATAGGATGCGAGATCAAGCTCACTGCAGGGGCTGAACGTCCCGATGCCATACTCTTTTCAGAAGCGGCCAGCCGGGTCGTGGTCACCGTGCAAGCGGGCAAGCTGAAAGAGCTGGAATACAGCGCCGGCCGGTGGGGAGTTCCCAGCACAGTGATTGGCAAGGTTGGCGGCCAGACCGTCAGCATTGACATAAATGGCAATGATAGCTGCAAAATTGAGCTTGCACTGGATGAAGCAACAGAGGTCTGGGGGAGGACTATTGAATGTTTGATGAGTTAGTGGACGAAAAATTCCGGGACGAATGCGGTGTGTTCGGTATTTATATCAACAAATCCCGCCGCCAGAACGATGCCGCCCATACCACTTTTTACGGTCTATACGCCTTGCAGCATCGCGGCCAGGAAAGCACCGGCATTGCTGTTGCCAATGGAAGCGGCATTAAGCTGCATAAAGGCATGGGATTGGTTTCCGATGTAATCAAGAATCGCAATATCGAAGAACTGGACGGGCATATCGCGATCGGGCACGTAAGGTACTCGACTACCGGTGCCAGCCAGCTGGTCAACGCCCAGCCCCTGGTTTTTCACTACTTGAACGGCATGATCGGGATTGCCCACAACGGCAATCTTACCAATACTGAAGAGCTGCGCAGGCGCCTGGCTATATATGGCTCGGTGTTTCAGACAACTACTGACACAGAAATCGTGGCCAACCTGCTGGCCCGCTACTCTCAGGACAGCACTGAAGATGCCCTGGCCAAATGCATGATTGATATGAAGGGAGCTTATGCCCTGCTCATATTGACCAACGATGGTCTTATCGGCGTGCGGGACCCCATGGGCATCAGGCCTCTTTGTTTGGGCGAACTGGATGGCAATTATGTGCTGGCTTCGGAATCAGCCGCCCTGGACACGGTAGGAGCTCAGTTTATCCGGGATATTGAACCGGGAGAGATCGTGGTTATTGGTAAAAAGGGACTGCGCTCGCTGCATCCCATCAAGCTGCAGTGCAACGCTCATTGCATTTTTGAATATATTTATTTTGCCCGCCCGGACAGCACCATTGACGGCATCAACGTGAACCGGGCCCGCCGGGAGCTCGGCCGGCAGCTGGCCCGTGAATACCAGGTGGAAGCCGACATCGTTATATCGGTTCCGGATTCAGGCACTACGGCGGCGCTGGGCTATGCTACGGAGTCAGGGATTCCCTTCGAGGAAGGCTTGATGAAGAACCGCTATGTAGGGCGGACATTCATTCAGCCCACCCAGCAAATGCGGGAGCAGGGAGTTCAGATCAAGCTCAACGCCATCAAGGAAGTGGTGGAAGGCCGCAGTATTATTATGATCGACGATTCCATCGTGCGCGGCACCACCAGCAAAGCCATTGTGCAGATGCTGCGGGATGCTGGCGCCAAGGCGATTCATATGCTAGTAGCTTCGCCGCCGACTATGTATCCGTGTTTCTACGGCATTGATACTTCGGAGCGGGAACAGCTGATTGCCAATAAAATGTCGGTGGATGAAATCTGCGCATTTATCGGAGCCGACAGCCTTCACTACATCAGCAATGAAGGCATGTTCAAGGCCCTGAAAAGCGGTGATTGCTCATTCTGCTCGGCCTGTTTCGACGGCAATTATCCGGTCGAGATCTAATTCTGTGCCTGGATGGCAAAAAGGAGTTGCGGTGATGGAAAACAAGTCCATGACCTACCGGGAAGCCGGAGTTGACATTGATGCCGCCAATAAATCGGTAAAAATGATGCGGCAGTGGGTGGAACGGACCAGGCGTCCGGAAGTGCTGGGTGAGCTGGGTTCGTTCGGCGGCCTGTTTGCGCTGGACACCTCCAAATACCAGGAACCGGTGCTGGTCTCTGGCACCGATGGTGTCGGCACCAAGCTTAAAGTGGCTCAAATGATGAAGGTTCATGATACGGTTGGCATAGACCTGGTGGCCATGTGTGTTAACGATATTCTGGTGCATGGAGCAGAGCCCCTGTTCTTTCTTGACTATATCGGGCTGGGCAGGCTCAATCCCGAGCTGGTCGAAGCCATTGTCAAGGGAGTAAGCGAAGGCTGCCTTCAGGCGGGATGCTCCCTGGTCGGAGGCGAAACAGCTGAAATGCCCGGATTTTATAGCGATGATGAATACGACCTGGCCGGTTTCGCAGTGGGCGTGGTTGACCGCCAGGCGGTTATAGACGGCAGTGCGATTAAGGAAGGAGACCAGTTGATAGCCCTGGCCTCCACTGGACTGCATTCCAACGGCTTTTCCCTGGCCCGCCAGGTTTTACTGGAGAAAGCCGGACTGAAAATGGATGCACAGGTCGAATCCCTGGGCGGGTCACTCGGCGAGGCCATGCTGAAACCCACCCGCATCTATGTCAAGAGCGTAATGCAGCTGCTGGGCAGGCTTCCGGTTCATGGCATGGCCCATATCACCGGGGGAGGAATCCTGGAAAACCTGGAGCGAGTTCTGCCAGAAGGGCTGGGCGTGCAGATGGAGATAAGCGAACAGCGCATTCCGGCAATTTTCAAGCTGATTCAGCAGGTGGGGAATGTAGAACAATCTGAGATGTTTCGCACCTTCAATATGGGAATAGGATTTGTGGTGGTGCTTTCGGGAGAAGCGGCAGCTGAAGCAATTGGCATCCTGGAAGGGTGCGGAGAAACGGCCTGGATAATAGGGTCAATCAGTTGTGGAGAAAGCGGCTTGAGCGTCGTGCCGGCATGAAACTGCATAGAATTTATTTGCGAGGTTAGTTCGAAATGAGCGAAAAGAACAGGCAGGGAGCATTAAGGCTTGCGGTTATGGCTTCCGGCCGGGGCAGCAATTTTGAAGCCATTGAGACCGCCATTAGAAGCGGAGTGCTGCAGGCGGAGATCTGTCTGCTGATCAGCGACAGGGAAGAGGCTCCTGTGCTGGAAAAGGCTGAACGGGCGGGTATAGAAAGCATATACATAGATCCCCGCCGGTATTCAGGCAGGGAAGAGTATGAACAGCGCATTGTTGAAGAAATGGAAGCCAGGGAAGTTGAACTGATCGTCCTGGCCGGTTATATGCGCCTGGTAGGCAGGGTATTGCTGGAGCATTTTCCTCTGCGGATGGTGAATATTCATCCCTCTTTGCTGCCGGCGTTTAGAGGCCTGGAAGCCCAGCAGCAGGCCCTTGATTACGGGGTCAAGTGGAGCGGCTGCACGGTTCATTATGTTGATTCAGGCATGGACAGCGGCCCCATAATAATGCAGGCCATAGTGCCGGTGCAGGACAGCGACGATGCCGAAAGCCTGGCCGCCAGGATTCTGGCCGAGGAGCACCGCCTGTATCCTGAAGTAATCCAGGCCATTGCGGAGGGGCGAGTCCGGGTTGAAGGCCGCCGGGTTTCCCTGCGCCAGATTTAAGCTTCGCTGCGGCGAATTACATAAGCTAAACCGGCCACCGGTGATCCGGTTGCAAGAGCCAGGCATGCGGGAAGCCGGTTTGATCAGCATTATTATCAGCCAGGACTGTTTACCAGGCTCCTGGTATGCGATTCAAGGAGGTTATTATATGAAAAGAGCTTTATTGAGCGTTTCTAATAAGACCGGGCTGCTGGAGTTTGCCCGGGGCCTGGAAAAGCTGGGATATGAAATTGTATCCACCGGTGGAACCTACCAGGCCTTGAAGGACGCGGGGGTCAGGGTGGTCAAGGTGGCCGATGTTACCGGTTTCCCTGAGATTCTTGACGGACGGGTAAAAACCCTTCACCCCGGCATTCACGGGGGAATCCTGGCCATGCGCAGTCCAGAACACCTGAGGCAGCTGGCCGAGCATAGCATAACACCTATTGATATTGTGGCGGTCAACCTGTATCCGTTCCGGGAAACAGTTGCCAAACCAGGGGTGACCCTGGAAGATGCCATAGAAAACATCGATATTGGCGGTCCGACCATGATTCGTTCTGCCGCCAAGAACTACCAGGCCGTAATCGTAGTGGTAAAGCCCGAAATGTACCCGGATATTTTGCAAGAGCTGGAAAAGGACGGAGATCTGGGGCCGGAACGCCGCTTGCAGCTGGCCCTGGAGGCCTTCAGTCATACCGCCATGTACGATAGCATGATTAGTGCTTATCTGGCCAGGGTTACCGGGGCAGGCTTCCTGGACAATTTCAGCGTGGCTGGCGAAAAGGTTTACGAGCTGCGCTACGGAGAGAATCCCCACCAGAAGGCAGCCTTTTATCGCCGTCTAGGGGCCGAAAAGGGCCTGGCCGATGCCGAACAGCTGAACGGCAAGGAACTGTCATATAACAACATAATTGATACCGAAGCGGCCTGGTCGCTGGTCAAGGAATTCGAGCGGCCCGCCTGTGTTATCATAAAGCATACCAATCCCTGCGGCACTGCTGTGAGGGACAGTCTGAAAGAGGCTTATGAAGCGGCCTTCAACGCCGACCCTCGTTCGGCCTATGGCGGAATCATAGCGTTCAACCAGGTAGTCGACCTGGCCACGGCCGAAAAGGCGGCAGAACCTTTTATGGAAGTGATTATTGCACCGGGCTACACGCCCGAAGCCCTGGAAAGGTTCCAGGCCAAGAAAAACCTCAGAGTGCTGCAATTGCCGATCGGTGCTGCGCCTGAACTGCAAATCAGAAGCGTGGAGGGCGGTTTCGTGCTGCAGGAAATGGACCAGGACCGCAGCCTGCCGGCTGACTGGCAGGTGGCGACTGAAAAGGCTCCCAGCCCTGAACAAATGGAAGATTTGCTGCTGGCATGGAAAGTAGTCAAACATGTGAAATCCAATGCCATAGTAGTGGCTCACAACGGGGTCAGCATCGGCGTGGGCGCCGGGCAGATGAACCGGGTGGGTTCGGCTGGACTCGCCCTCGAAACGGATGAGGCGGTTCGGGGAGCGGTTATGGCTTCAGACGCCTATTTCCCGTTTAAGGACTCGGTGGAGCTGGCTGCCGCTAAAGGAATTACTGCCATAGTGCAGCCGGGCGGCTCAATACGCGACCAGGAGAGCATAGATGTCTGCAATCAGCATGGCATAGCCATGGTATTTACAGGGATTCGCCACTTCAAACATTAGGCTGGAGGGAAGCGCGTGAATAAGAAAGTATTGGTTATAGGCCAGGGAGCCAGGGAACATGCAATTGTATGGAAACTGGCGTCCAGTAATCATGTAGGGCAGATTTTTGCGGCGCCCGGCAACCCGGGCATTGGCAGCCTGGCTCAGTGTGTGGATATTAAGGCTGACGATGTGGCTGGCTTGAAGGATTTTGCCCTGTCCAATCAAATTGATCTGACCGTAGTAGGTCCGGAAGCTCCGCTGATGAAAGGGCTGGCTGATGAGTTTGTTGCCGCTGGCTTGAAGGTTTTCGGACCCAGCGCCCGGGCAGCCGTCATTGAAGGCAGCAAGGTCTTTACCAAGGATTTATGCCGGAAATACGGAGTTCCCACCGCTGCCTACGGGGCTTTTACAGATGTTGACGCTGCGGTGGAGTTTGCACAGCAGCTCTATGATGCCGGCAAAAGGGCGGTGATCAAAGCCGACGGGCTGGCAGCCGGCAAGGGTGTTATCGTGTCCCGGGATTTGGAAGAAGCCTGCGAGGCCATTGAAAGCATAATGCTGGACAAAGAATTCGGCAGTGCCGGAGACCAGGTGGTAGTCGAGGAATGCCTGGACGGAGAAGAACTGAGCTTTTTTGCGGTCACGGACGGTCAGGATTTTATCACTCTGCTGCCGGCCCAGGATCACAAGAGGGTTTTCGATAACGATGAAGGACCAAACACCGGCGGAATGGGGGCTTATGTCAATCCGCCAGTAGCCACTCCGGAATTGCAGGAGCGGATAATCAAGGAAATAATCAAGCCGGTGCTGGCGGCAATGCAGGCCGAAGGCCGCACCTACCAGGGAGTGCTTTATGGCGGCTTGATGCTGCCTGAACAGGGGCCGCAAGTGCTGGAATTCAACGCCCGATTTGGGGATCCCGAGGCCCAGGTACTGATACCAATGATTAAAAGCGATTTGTACGAAATGCTTGAAGAAGCCGCTTCGGGGAGGATCTCGGAACTCAGGCCGGAACTGGAAGAAGGCAGCTGTGTTTGCGTGGTGCTGGCCTCCGGAGGCTATCCGGGGACTTTTGAAAGAGGCAAACCGATCAGCGGGCTGGATGACATATTGCCAGGATGCATGGTTTTCCAGGCGGGAACGGCCTGCCAGGATGGGCAGTTAGTGACCGACGGCGGGCGGGTTCTGTCAGTCGTAAGCCGGGGAGCGGATTTACAGAGCGCTCTGGACCTTGTATACCGTCAGATAGAGCGCATCAGCTTCGAAGGCATGCACTACCGGCGGGATATTGCGCACCGGGCCTTAAAACATCAGGGAGGCCGGCCGTGATAAATCTGGATGATGTAAAAAACAACCAGGTATTTACTGATTTCATGTTGAGCGCCAACCAGTTTATCGGAGCTACCGGGGCTATTGAACACAGCCTCGATCACGCCCGGCGCACCTCGGAGCTGGCCAGTGAAATGCTTAAAACCCTGGGTTATCCGGAAAGAGAGGTTGAGCTGGCAGCTATTGCCGGCTACTTGCACGATATCGGCAATGTGGTCAACCGTTACGGCCACGGCATGTCGGGAGCGATACTGGCCTTCTACGGCCTGATGGAGATGGGCATGGAACCGGCCGAGGTTGCTGCAATAATAGGAGCCATCGGCAACCACGAAGAGAATGCGGGCGGAAGGCCGGTCAATGCCATTGCTGCCGCCATTACCCTGGCGGATAAATCCGATGTAAACCGCGCCCGGGTCAGGAAAACGGAAATTGGGGCATTCACCACCCGCGACCGGGTAAACTACGCGGTTACCGACTCGGAGCTGCTGGTCGACGCCGGCGGCAAGAGCGTAACCATGCAAATAATTATTGATACCGGGGTTTGCTCGGTTATGGAATACTTCGAAATATTTCTGACCAAGATGTTAATGTGCAAGCGCTCGGCGGAATATTTGCACTGCGAATTCCGCCTGATGGTCAATGAGACTCGATTGCTGTAATAAAGCCGGGCCGGTGCAAACGTTGAGAACTGCGGGCCGGCTATAAAAGCTGTTATCTCCAGCCGGCTTTTTCCGGCTGTTAAAGGGGAGTTACGATGATGAATAGAGAAATACCGCGCGGATTCAGGGATTTTCTGCCCGAAGAAGCTTCTGTGCGGCGGGGACTGGAGCAAAAGCTGGCGGCATTGTACGCCTCCTATAGTTATCGAGAAATTATTCCGCCGCTGGCCGAGTTTTTGGATACGGTTGAAGCTGGCACCGGCAACCGCATCCGCCAGGAGCTATTCCTTTTATTGGACCGGGAAGGGGAGATTTTAACCCTGCGCCCGGAAATGACCGTTTCTATTGCCAGGATGGCAGCTACTCACTTGTCAGACGAGCTTCTGCCCCTGCGCTTGTTTTATTCCGGTCATGTTTTTAGAAACATACAGCCTCACCTGGCCCAGCACCGAGAGTTTTGGCAGATGGGGGTGGAGATGCTGGGAGCCGGCAACTATCTGGCCGATGCCGAAGTAATCAGCCTGGCGGCCCGTTCTCTGCAAGCCCTGGATGTGCGCGATTTTCAGATCAGCCTTAACCACATCGGGGTGTTTAACCACTTGCTGTCAGCCATGAAGCTGGATGAAAAACATAATCAGCAGATCAGGAACCTGGTGGAAAGCAAGGACCTGGTGGAGCTGGAGCGTCTTCTGAACAGTATTCCAGCTGATGATTGCCTGAAGGAAAGCATAGCCCGCATGCCGGTATCTCACGGGGGGCTGGAAATCCTGAACGGACTGGAAGGAATAGCCCTCATCAGAGGGGCTTCCGAAGCGGCTGAGGAGCTGATCCGCATTTATGAAACCCTGACTGCTTACGGTCTGGAAGAATATGTGGTTATTGATACCGGAGTGCTGCGCAATTTCGATTATTATACCGGGGTAGTGTTTGAGGGATATTCCGCCGATCTCGGCTATGGACTGCTGGGCGGGGGGCGCTATGACGGTCTGGTAGGCCAGTTCGGCTTTGACTGCCCGGCCACCGGGTTTGCCATTGGCATGGACCGGCTGGCCCTGGTCAGCCAGGCGCGGCCTGATGCGCCCCGCTGCTTCCTGGTGGGCGGCAGTGATATTGGCCGGGTTATAGCCCGGGCTGATGAGCTTCGGGCACAAGGATGCATAGTGGAGATGGACGTTGAAGCCAGTTCTCGTTCCGAGCTGGAAAGCAAAATTAGTGCCAAAAATCACTTTGAATTGTGTTATATTGATTAAATCCATGCTGCCCTGCGGCGGCTTCTGTGTCCTGACAGGCAGCTTCTGCGAAAAATACTGACGCGGCAGGCTGAGCCGGCGCAACAACTGTATCAAGTAAAAAATGGGAGATGGAATCATGGAACTGGACGAACTGATGGCGCTTCTTGAACAGAAGTTTGAACTCAATCCTGAAATTGACTGGAAGCTGGTCAAAGCTTTTCTGGAAGAATACAGTCCCTATCCGGAACCGGTGATTAAAGAGGCACTAAAACAAGCGTCTCACAAAGGCTGGGATGCTGCCCGGCATTGTTTTGCGGGTTTTGATGAAATATACGACGGCTCAGATTTTTAACTGCCGGGAGGATCTCCAATGACCGAATCTATTTTGACTATTGCCGTGCCCAAGGGCACTTTATTAAAACCCAGCCTGGGGCTGCTGGGGCAGTTGGGTTTGCCGGTCGAAGGCATCGACTCGGAAAGCCGATCTATGATTTTCACCTATGATGACTGTCCCGGTGTCAGGTATATAATGTGCCGCCCCACCGATGTACCGGTTTATGTAGAACATGGAGCAGCCGACCTGGGCTTTGTAGGCAAAGATACCATTGTCGAACAGGGAATGGACGTCTATGAACTGGTGGACTTGAAATACGGCTACTGCCGCTTTGTTGTAGCCGTGCCCGAAGCCTGGCAGGGATTCAAGCTCAAGGATTTGAATTACAAGCGGGTGGCCACCAAGTTTCCTGCCATAGCCAGCCATTTCTTCCGCGAGAAAGGACTTTCGGTGGAAATCATCAAGCTGCATGGAAATATTGAACTGGCGCCGTTAATGGGCCTGGCGGACGTGATCGTGGACATCTCGTCGACTGGCCGAAGCCTGCGTGAAAATCATCTCAGCGAATTATGCAGTATAATGGATATCAGCTGCCGGCTGATCAGCAACCGGGTGAGTTATCGCACCAAACACCAGAGGATTCAGCCCCTGGTGGACCAAATACAAACGATTATAAGAGGTGAAAATGAGCATGCAGATTAAAAGATTTACGCCTGGACCGGAACTCAAGTCTTTTCTGGAACGCAGTAGTGCCGACCAGAAGGAGTTCGAAGCGGGGGTCAGAAGCATCGGCGCAGAGATTCGCCAGCGCGGCGATGCCGCGATTTTTGAGCTTACCCAAAAGTATGACGGGGCCGAGATCAATGCTGCTACTTTCATGGTTACCGATGAAGAAATCGATGAAGCTTATGATGCGGTAGATAATGAGTACCTGACAGCGCTGCTTCACGCTATTGACAACATCCATGACTACCACCTTCGCCAGAAGCAAAATTCCTGGATGGAAAGCGATGAGAACGGAAACATGGTGGGTGCCATTCTCCGGCCGATGGAAAGGGCTGGCATTTACGTCCCCGGTGGAACTGCAGCCTATCCCTCATCGGTATTGATGAACGCCATTCCGGCCCAGGTGGCCGGGGTTCCCCAGATAGCCATGGTGAGCCCGCCCGGGCGCGATGGCAGGATGAATCCCCATACCCTGGTGGCTGCTGCCGAGCTGGGGCTTGAGGAGATCTACAAGGTTGGAGGAGCCCAGGCCATATTTGCCCTGGGATGGGGAACTGAACTGGTTAAAAAGGTTGATATAATCACCGGTCCTGGCAATATTTGGGTCACTCTGGCCAAAAAGATGGTCTATGGAGACTGCCAGATCGATATGCTGGCCGGTCCCAGCGAGATCCTGATCATAGCCGGAGCCAACGCCAATCCGGCCTTTATAGCCGCTGACATGATGTCCCAGGCCGAACATGACGTATTGGCTCGCAGTATACTGGTGACACCCAGCAGTGAGTTGATCGAGGCGGTGGATGCGGAGTTGGATAAACAGCTGGCGCTGATGAGCCGCAAGGACATAATTAGCAAAGCCCTGAGCAGCTACGGAGCGTATATATTAACCGAAGACCTTTATGATGCCTGCCGGGTGGCCAATGTAATCGCCCCCGAGCATCTGGAGCTCATGGTGGACAACCCCTTTGAATGGTTTAACCGCCTGCATAACGCCGGGGCCATATTCATGGGCCAATATACGCCGGAACCGGTTGGCGACTACCTGGCCGGACCCAACCACATTTTACCGACCGGGGGAACCGCCCGTTTCTATTCTCCGGTGAGTGTGAACACTTTTATGAAGTCCACCAGCCTGATTTATTATACGCAGGAAGGCATCAAATGCGATGCTGACCATATTATAACCCTGGCCGAGACCGAGGGGCTTACTGCCCATGCCAACAGCGTGAGGGTGCGAAAAAACACCCTGTTATAGACTTTTTATCGGGGGAGGAATTGAGATGTCCAGAAGCGCAGCCCTGACGCGTAAAACCGGGGAAACCCAGATTGACGTGAAAATCAATCTGGATGGGCAGGGACAGGTCAAAAGCGATACCGGAATAGCCTTTTTCGACCATATGTTGACCCTCCTGTCAGTGCACAGCCTGGTCGATCTGGATGTTAAGGCTGTTGGCGATATTGCCGTAGATGATCACCACACCGTGGAAGATGTCGGCATCTGCCTGGGGCAGGCTCTTAAAGAAGCCCTGGGCGATCGCAAATCCATCCGCCGCTATGGAGAGGCGAGCATACCTATGGATGAAAGCCTGGTCCGGGTGTGTCTGGATTTTTCCGGCCGTTCGTACCTGGTATTCTGCGCTGATATGCCTTCAGAGAAAGTCGGAGGCCTGTCCACCGAGAACGTGCGGGAATTTTTCCAGGCCCTGGCGAACCACAGCGGAATGACCCTGCACGTTGACCTGCTTCGCGGATTCAATTCTCATCATATCATTGAAGCAGTATTCAAAGCCTTTGCACGGGCGCTTAAGACAGCAGTGGAAAAGGATCCCCGCCTGGACGGCATACCGTCCTCAAAGGGAGTTCTTTAACTCAGTACGGGGAGGCTAACCAATGATAGCCGTTATTGATTATGGAATGGGCAACCTGGGCAGCGTCAACAACGCCCTCAAACGCCTGGGACAGGAGTCCTCCAGCAGCAGCGATCCGGAGCTTATCCTGGCAGCCGACAGGGTTATACTGCCTGGAGTGGGCGCTTTTGAGGATGCCATGAAAAACCTGCGGGAGCGCGGGCTGGACCAGTGCATTAAGGAGGTAGTTGCCCGGCAAACTCCGCTTTTGGGCATATGCCTGGGATTACAGCTTCTTTTTGATGAAAGCCACGAACATGGACTGCATCAGGGCCTGGGGATTATTCCCGGCCAGGTGCGGCGTTTTGATATAGATCTCAAGGTTCCGCACATGGGTTGGAGCGACATTGAGATAAATCCGGCCAGCCGGCTTTTCAAGGGCATTGACAACGGCAGCTATTTTTATTTCGTGCATTCATTCTATGTGCAGCCGGAAGACCCGGCGGTGGCTGCTGCCACCTGCGACTACGGCCTGCGCTTTACCTGCGCTATTGAAAAAGGCAATTTATTTGCCACCCAGTTTCATCCTGAAAAATCAGGCGACAAAGGCATAGAGATTCTGAAGAACTTCCTCAGTCTGCACGCCTAAAAAATATCAAGAGGTGTTACATGCTTATTTACCCGGCGATTGATTTAAAAGATGGACAGTGTGTGCGGCTGATTCAAGGCAAGGTCGAACACAAAATCGTATATTCCGATGATCCCGGCGCTATTGCCCGGCAGTTTGCGGAGTCCGGAGCCGAATTCATTCATGTGGTTGACCTGGACGGAGCGTTCGAGGGGGTTTCGCGCAACCGCGAAGCCATAGCGCAGATTGCTGCCGCTGTTGATATTCCGTTCCAGGTGGGGGGAGGCATTCGAAGTTTTGAGGATGTTAAAGCAACCCTGGAAATGGGGGCGGCGAGGGTAATTATCGGGACCAAGGCTCTTAAAGACCCGGATTTTATTACCGAGCTCCTGGATCGTCACGGGCCAGCCCATATAGTGCTGGGTATTGACGCCCACGACGGCATGGTGGCGGTGGAAGGCTGGGTTAAAAAGTCTGACATGAACGCGGTGGATTTCGGGCAGCAAATGAGGCTGCTGGGGATTGAGCAGGCGGTATATACAGATATAACGAAAGATGGGCTTTTAACCGGGCCTAATTTCGAAGCTACGAAGGAAATGGCTCAGAAAACGGGGCTTAAAATAATCGCTTCCGGAGGCGTTTCATCGCTGGACGATGTCAAGCGCTTGAAGAGCCTGGAAAAATACGGAGTCAACGGTATTATCATTGGCAAGGCCATTTATGACGAACGCCTGGACCTCAAGGAGGCCATCCGGGTGGCTTTGGGATAGGAGCCGGGCTGGAACGAAAGCAAGTGCCAGGGTACGGCACTTTTGCCCAATAATAAAGCAGTAAACCTGGAGGACTATTATGCTGGCCAAGAGAATCATCCCCTGCCTGGATGTGCATGATGGCAGGGTGGTTAAAGGAATAAACTTCGTCAACCTGCGGGATGCAGGGGACCCGGTCGAACAGGCGGCTTTTTATGACCGGGAGGGGGCTGACGAGCTGGTGTTTTTGGATATCAGCGCCTCGTCGGACGGCCGCAAGACCATGGTGGACGTAGTGCGAGAAACCGCCCGGCAGGTGTTTATACCCTTCGCCGTGGGCGGAGGCATCAGGGGAATAGATGATATCCGCACCATGCTGAACGCTGGCGCTGACAAGGTGTCCATAAATTCAGCCGCGGTTCTGGAACCGTCGCTGATAACCGACGGAGCCAGGCGTTTCGGCAGCCAGTGCATTGTAGTGGCGATTGACGCCCGCCGCAAGGCCGAAGGCGGATGGGAAGTGTTCATTAACGGTGGCCGGACACCGACTGGCATAGATGCCCTGGAATGGGCATCCCGGGTCGAACAGCTGGGGGCCGGGGAAATCCTGCTGACCAGCATGGACAAGGACGGCACCCGGGACGGATATGACATTGAATTGACCAGATTGATCAGCGAAAACGCCGGGATTCCGGTGATAGCATCCGGAGGAGCCGGCAAGCTCGAACATTTGCTCGAAGCTTGTGTTGATGGCAAGGCCGATGCGGTACTCTGCGCCTCGATTTTTCATTACCGCGAATATACAATACAGGAAGCCAAGGAATACCTTAAACAAAAGGGAGTAGCAATAAGGTTATGAACAAGCGATTTATTGATGAGCTGAAATTTGACAGCCAGGGCTTGATTCCGGCCGTAATCCAGGATAGCGGCAGCGGCCAGGTTCTTATGATGGCCTGGATGAACCGGGAAAGTGTGGAAAAGACGGTGGACAGCCGCAAGACATGGTTTTACTCGCGCAGCCGCCAGGTACTGTGGTGCAAGGGCGAGAGCAGCGGTAATGTCCAGGAAGTGGACGACATCTATTTTGACTGCGATGCGGACTGCCTGCTGGTTAAAGTCCGGCAGAACGGAGCTGCTTGCCATACGGGACACTACAGCTGTTTCTACCGCGATACGAACGGTGCAGAGGTGGAATCTGCTCAGTTCAACCCCGACCTGGTCTATAACGGCAAGGAGGGCGCCGGAATACTGTACGAACTGATGGAAATTATCGCTGAACGGCGTGAAACCAGGCCCGAAGGTTCCTATACGACCTACCTGTTCAACCAGGGGCTGGACAAGATTCTGAAAAAAGTAGGCGAAGAATGCGCCGAGGTAATAATAGCTTCCAAAAATCGGGACAAGTCCGAAGTTATATACGAAGTATCCGATCTTTTCTACCATACACTGGTTTTAATGACCGAACAGGGCGTGGAACTGTCGGAAATATTCGCCGAACTCAAGGCACGCAGGTAGATTATGGACCTCAGCAAGCTGAATGAACAGCAAAAAGAAGCAGCTCTTCACAAAGACGGCCCCTGCCTGGTGCTGGCCGGAGCCGGCAGCGGTAAAACCCGGGTCTTGACCCAGCGCATTGAACACCTTATCGAAGAAGGGATTTCCCCCCATTCTATTCTGGCCATCACCTTTACCAACAAAGCCGCCCGCGAGATGCGCAACCGCCTGGAACACATCGGCGGACATGATCGCAGCTGGTGGATTCAGACCTTTCATGCCGCCAGCAACCGCATTCTGCGCATGGATATCGACAAGCTGGGCTTTGACCGCAGCTTCACCATTCTGGATGACACCGAATCCAAAGGGCTGGTGAAGAATATGGTAAAGGAAGCCGGAGATGTTGAAAGCAATCCTGACCAGCTGCATTATCTGATCAAGCAGGCCAAAAACGACCCGGCCGGGCCGGAACGCTTTTTCATGAACCAGGCGCTGCGCAGCAGCTTGAAAGAACGCTACCTGAGCTATTACCGCCAGTACCATAACCGCATGAAGCATATCAACTGCCTGGATTTCGAGGATTTAATCGTTCTGACCATCAGGCTTTTCAAGGAATGTCCTGAGGTGCTGGAAAAATACCGAAACTGGTTCCGCTATATAATGATTGACGAATACCAGGACACCAACCATGCCCAGTATTTGTGGGCCAGCCTGTTATCAGGACGGGACCGGAACATATTCATAGTCGGCGATCCCGACCAGTCCATATACAGCTGGCGCGGGGCTGATCCAGGCAATATCCGGCGTTTCCGCGAAGACTATCCCGATGCCCGGGTGATCAAGCTGGAAAATAATTACCGATCCACCAAGAGGATTCTGCAGGCTGCTAACGCGATCATTCGCAATAATGAACAGCGCGATGACAAGAACCTGCGCACCGACAATCCCGACGGTCACCAGCTGCGCTATTTCTGTGCCGCCAACGGCTTTCAGGAGGCCGATTTCATCGCCGACACCATCCGGGACCTGGTTAAAAAAGAGGAGTACCGGTATGGGGATTTTGCCATCTTCTTTCGCACTCATGTACAGTCGCGCATCCTGGAAGAATCGCTCCTGGGCCGTGGCCTACCCTACCAGATAGTTGGGGGCACCCGCTTCTACCAGCGCAAGGAAATCAAAGATATCCTGGCTTACCTGAGGCTGGCCTTTAATCCCCATGACCTGGTGAGTTTCCGCCGGGTAATAAATGTGCCGCGACGGGGCGTAGGCGAGAAGACCATGGCCCGCCTCTCCGAATACGCGGAGCAGGAAAATCTCCCGATCCTCGAAGCCCTGGCTTATGTCGAGAATATTAGCGGCATCGGCAAGAAGACGGCCGGTCCGGTGCTGGAATTTTACGGCCTGATTAGTTTTTACAAAAACCTGGCTGAAGCCGGGATGCCGGTGTCTGATATGATCCAGCAGGTGGCAGAAACCAGCGGCTACCTGGCCGAGCTGGCCAAATCCGAACATGATTATGAAACCCGGCTGGAAAACATAGAGGAAATGATGTCCCTGGCCATTGAATTCGAGCGGGAGAGCGAAGGCGGGCTGGAGGAATTCCTGGCTGGAGTGGCGTTGTTTCAGGACACCGATGAAGACGGCCGGGAGAACTCGGTCAGCTTGATGACCATGCACGGGGCCAAGGGTCTGGAATTCCCGGTGGTGTTTATCAGCGGGCTGGAGGAAGGGCTTTTCCCGTCCTATCGCATTGAAAGCCCCGAAGAAATGGAAGAAGAGCGCCGCCTGTGCTATGTGGCTATTACCAGGGCCAGGGAGCGCTTGTACCTGTCCAGCGCCATGTACCGGGTTATCTACGGCAGCGAGCGATTTGGCCAGCCCTCACGCTTTCTCAAGGAGATCCCGGGTGATCTCTTCGAAGATAAAATGGAAGTCAGCTCCAGCGGCGAACTGTCCGCCGGGGACCGGGTGCGCCACAACAAGTTCGGCGAGGGCGTAGTGCTGGAGATCGAAGACGACAGCATTATCACCGTCGAATTCGATGTAACCGGGGTTAAACAGTTAAGGCTGGAATATGCGCGGTTGACCAAAATGTAGGGCTCGGAGCCATTCTATTTAGCATGCGCTGCGCTCCTCAAGTGGGACGCTAACTGCTTGACTCGCCAGTCATCCGGTACCGCGGTCATTCGGCATCCTGCCTCAGGACCGCGTTCGCCGCGTCCTGCGTCTCACCGGAAGGACAGGCTTCGTCTTCGCAGAGCGTCCCAGCATTCGTCGCTAATGCGCCTGCCAAATAGAATGGCTCCTCGCAGGCAATATGGGGGTGTCATGGACAGCTGCCAATCCTCTCCGCAAGGGTTCGCATAAGTAAGCAGCCCTCTCGCAGGCATATAGCTGGAGGACAGGCTTCGTCTTCGCAGAGCGTCCCAGCATTCGTCGCTAATGCGCCTGCCAAATAGAATGGCTCCTCGCAGGCAAAATGGGGGTGTCATGGACAGCTGCCAATCATCTCCGCAAGGGTTCGCATAAGTAAGCAGCCCTCTCGCAGGCATATATGATTGGCACTCACCCGGCTCCGACGCCGCCGTAGAAAACAACAGGGTGCTAACTGAAAAATCCAGTTAGCACCCTTAATCATTGGTGAATTAATAAGCGATACGGACAGTGACGGTTCGAGCATCTCCATTCCAATTCACCGTGCCGCCCATGGCTTCGGTAAGGAAGCGAGCTGGCAGGAAAATGTGGCCGTCCTGAACCACAGGCTGAACATCCATCTGGATTTCCTTGCCATTAAAGGTGAGAATCATACTGCCTATGGTGCATTTGGCTTCTTTCCCGTCTGCGGTTATTAAGATGGCCGTTTTAGTTGCTCCATCCCATTTTATATGGGTTTCGTCATCAGGAACGCCCAGGGCGATGCCCAGGTATTTCTGGGGAATCAATATCCGCTCGCCCTGGACAAAGGGAACGGTATCCATTTCATTGGCTGCACCGTTAATATAATAAGTGGTTTTGTTCAAGGTAAATATGGCGGTGTATTCTATTTTGGCCGCCGGTGCTGCGGGTTCTATTTCGGTTAACACAGGCTGGCTTGCAACCGTTGTTGCCGGCGGGGAATAAGTGTTGCTGCCGGGCGTATATTCATCACTGCCACTATTGACGGTTGTGCCCGGATTCGTACTTGGAGCAGTGCCGTTTCCTGGAATAATCAGTTTGTTATAAACGCCATCGTTCTTTTCAGAGACGAATACTTGAATTTCTCCGCTTTCATCATTGGGTTTGTCCTTAATCAGCAAATCCTTTTTCCCGCTTGAAACAGTAATCGGAGTTCCGGGAGTGTTGGGAGTGGGGATTATTTGAATCTGCAGATTGTCAATATTGCTGCCGGATCTGACGATAATACCTTCCGGGCTTTGTTCAATACTGGCGTTGTTCCCATTGCTACCGCTAATCATCATCAAGCCGTCACCAAACGGATTGGACATGCTGACTGTGAAGGTACTGTTGCTGCCATTTATATTGATTCTGCTGCCCAGGATAAACTCGACATCTGTAACTCCGGATGCCTGAACATTTGCAAAGTATCCGTCATCAAGGGCCGAAACATCGATATTTCCATCGGTTGCAGTGACCTTGTAGTAGCCTTTATTGGCAAAACTAACTTTGATCTGGCTTGAGTTGATATTATCTTCCGTGGCTGCAGCAATGAAGTCTATTGCTGCAGGAATTAGGTCACCTGTTGCTCCTTGTTCAGACCAAGTGAAGGTTTTTCCGTTGTCATCAGCAATAGCCACAATCTTGCCACTATCGAAATAAATGTCCGTTCCTGTCCAAAAAGGTGTAGGCTTATTAAAACTACGGTCAATATTAATAGAGTCAAATGATTCTAATGGAGTGTATTCTACTTTCTCCCAATTGCAATTTGTTACGTGAACCAAGTCACTAGTGTAATATTCGAATGATTTACAATCTGCAGAGATATAGAAATTTGTATAAAAGCCGTTTGCATTAGGATCGACTATCTCAATCTTATAGTTACCTCCAGGTGTAATTTCACATCCATTGCAAACAAATGTATGTCCTAATACTCCGGCTTTTGTGTCCCAAAAGGTGGTGATTAGGAACGGTTCCCCTCCACTTTCAATTGCCTGGGCTTTGTCGACTATTACTTTTAGAACCTTTGGCAGTTCATCAGCAGGGTTGGACCATTTACTATTAGTTGCCGATACAACTGCATCATCTTGTGGTAACATAGTGGATATTTGATAATAATGTATCAAGTCTCTAACATCATGGTTGTCTTTGGGTTTATCCAAGCTATAAAAATTCGTTGCGCTGGAATCAAACCTGTTAATAGCAATATCATTAACCTTCGATAAGGCCATAGCAGCCGAAATTCCATAGCATGCTCCTTCCCAGTTTTGAAGCATCTTCAACATAACAATTGATCTAAACACGGGATTTTGACCATCAACCAGCTTGTCGTAATATTTGTCGCTTAAAACATATACATATCGATGCTCCCACTTACCAATCCAAGGATAATTAACTGTGTCAGCATCATAAAAAAAATCCGGTAGCAAATTCGCAAAACTATTATTATCCTCGCCAATCTTCAATTTATACGACAGCGCTTTGTCCCAGGTCAACTGCACCATGGCATTTCCCGTATCTTCGCGGTATTCCACTTTAACTGCGTGGCAGCCCGCTTTCATCGCTACCCTTTTTGGAACACACTGCTGGTTGTTATTAGTTGGCTGATCAATAATGACTTTATCATCAATATAGACTTTTATTGCATCATCAGCATCAGCATAAAACATATAGTCTGCTTCATTGAAGTCAAAATAACCCTGCCAGCGGACTGAAAAGTTATTACTCGGTATTCCATCGTCTGGACTTGGGCTGCTATATCCCCAGTTATGGTAGATGTAATCCTCCTCTTGACTTAGTCGGGGTTGACCATCAAAACTGTTGTTTGGGAAATATTCGGCTACAAAGTAATTGGTTCCCCTTTCAAACTCTGCACTGATAGTCACATTTGATTCAGGCATGTAAAAACTATTATTATTTATGACTGTATCATTTGCGCCAACGCTGTATTTCAAACTGCCAGGCTTGATTAACATGCCTGGTGGTGGAGTAACAGAAACGCTGACCTCTTCGTCTTTTATGGCTGATGATTTGTCTACAGTAATCTTTCCGCCGGCTGGGTCAGATGTATTTATTGAATAGAACACTCCCGGATCGAATTCGTAGCGGTCACCACCGACAAATGGACCAAATTCCTTCCATTTTCCCCCGTCCAAATAGTCAATGTAGTAGGCTTTGAAATTCGAAGCCGGAAACCCAAATGCCTGGCTAAAACAGATGAAAGTGCAATTAGGATATCCCATAAGAAAATAGGCAGATTCGAGGGACGAACAACTCATAAAAGCCCAACCCCAAATCCTTCCTACGGTACCTGGTATGGTTATGCTTCTCAGGCTGTCACAATTATAGAACGCCCAGCCACCTATTTCCTTGGTATTGCCAAGTTGAACATCAGTCAGACTGGTACAACCACTAAATGCATAATTGCTTATAAAATCACATGAAACATAAATGCTGGTCAAACTTTTACAGCCGCTAAATGCATAACTATACAAATAGTCCATACTGTTGGGCAGCCTTATGCTTTTCAAATTTACACAATCCTGAAATGCATAGCTTCCAATTCCTTTCAAACGGTCCGTATCGAACACATTCAAAAGGCTTTGGCAGCCTTGAAAGGAATTATATCCGATGGTTACACAGCCAGGCAGGCTTATACTGGTCAGACCGCTATGGGAAAATGCAGAATTACCGATTGTTTGCACACTAACAGGAATAAGACAGCTGGTCAGGTTTTCGCATCCCGAAAAACATCCATCAGGAATAGTGGTTATACCATTGGGAATCGATATGCTTTGCAATTGAATACATGAATTAAATGCAGTATCCCCAATAGATGTTACTCCATCAGGTATAGTAATGACATTCAATCCATAGCATTGGTTAAAGGCTCCCTTGCCGATAGTCTTAAGAGTATTGGGCAGTCCGACACTGATGAGATTGTTACATCCGCTGAATGCATAATCGCCAATAAGATTGAAACCACTGGGGATTGCAATGCTTCCCAGCGCTCTGCAACGATCAAACGCATGTGCATCAATACTTGTAATACCAGCGGGTATAGTTACGCTTGCAACCATATAATCTTCATAATTTCCGGCGAAAATATTGCCGTTTGTGCCTCCTATACTGGTCACCCTGAATCCATCAATTTCGCCGGGAATAACCACATCGCCGCTGGCATTGTAAATCCGGTTCAGCTGAATGGTTCCATCGGCTTTTACGGTGTACTCAGGCGCCAGGGCAGTGGTAAAAAAGGAATCGTACCCATAAACGGTACCGGAGGTATTATGGCCAACAACCCGGTAATAGTAAGGCGTATTGGCTTTCAATCCAGAAATAGTGGCGGTTACCGGTATATCAACACTTCCGGTGAGGGGGCTCTGGTCTGCGGTTGCCGTATTTCCGTAGCTCATATCGGTGCCGTATTCGAATGAAACGACCGTGCTAAAATTATTGGGATTGACGATCCCGTTCAAAATGGCCCGGGTGGTGTCTATCCCGGTGGCCCAATTGGTTGCCACCGTGGGCGCTCCTGGTAAAAGCGTCTTAACTTCAATAATATTTGAATATTCGCTGTTAGCAGTGGCGGCATCATAGGCTAAAACGCGGTAATAATAGGTTTTATCTGGCGTCAGGCCATTAATAGAACAGCCCGGAAATGGTCCCGCGTTAAAATGATTCCAGCCGGTTACAAAGCTTGAGAAATCGGATGTTTCGGAAACATCAATACGATAGCCCATTGCTGCCAGTTCAGGATCCCAATTGGCAGCAAAACCAGTTGCGTTGATATACGTTGCCGCTCTGGCCACTGGCGCAGTAAGAGATGTGGACAATGGCGCCCCCAACATCATCACAACCTTTTCCAATGTGCCCTCTTGTTCCTCCGATGATGTCAGTGAAGCACAGGTGGTAAAAGTCATATCTTCACCACAGCTTAAGCCTGCGGAGTTCTCGGCAATTACCTGGTAATGATAAGTTGTATTTGACAATAATCCGCTTATGTTTGCGCTTGCCGGCGTATCTTGGACGCCGGTAACCGGGTTTTGAAAAGCGGCTACTATGGCATCATATGCATCAGTGAGACCATAGCGAAAGCTTACGCTGGTTGCAGCGTTGTTGGCATTTATCGTTCCGTTCAGGGTTGCACCGGATTCGGTGATTTCTGATGCCTCTCTGGTAATAGCTGCCGGTGCCTGAGTGGAAGTGGTAAAATAAACATCGCTCCCGGCAGTTGTTCCTGCAGAATCAGTGCACAGCACGCGATAAACATAAGTGGTGTTCGGTGCCAATCCTCTAATAGCGGCGCTGACAGCGAGTTCAGAACCTTCTGCTGTCGGCTGTTTATCGGCAGGTACCGTGCTGCCATAATCACTGGAGGTTCCATACTCAAAAGCCACATCAGCATTTTCGCCACTAACACCAAGCGTTCCATTCAGAGTGGCCCCGTTGGCAGAGACATCAGTAGCATCGTTAGTAATCGCCGTGGACATCTCCGCAATGGAATTCATGGTTCCCAGCGGAACGAATGGCGTTGAGCCGAATAAAAATATGAACACCATTAGTACAGTAAGAATTTTGTTTGCAGTTTTCAACTCGTTCACTCCTCAACAGCGTTTGTATTTACCTCTTGTCATCCATACGGCCGGACAATTGCTGACCATTAAGCCCGGAAGCATCAAAGGGGCTGGAAGCCCGGACTGACAAGCCTATCTCCGCTGACCTTGAATGTGTATTTTAATCAAATGATTTGAACTATAGCGAATACGGAGTATCCGGGGAAATTTCATTATTCGTAATGTTTTTCTCTGTCAATATTACTCGCCCATATTGGGCGGTAGAAGCGGCACCTCCTTATTGCATTAAAAGCTGGCAATAAATACACTGAATACGATTATACAACGCTAGCGTCACAACTGGGTTACATTACGGTCTCAGAAAGAAAAAAATCGGGCATAAAAGAGCATAAAAATTGTCGTAATATGTCTGGGGAGAAGATTGGCGGTGTAACGTGGCGGTAATAAAGCCTGACCATGTAATGCAGTGAAATAAGCATGGCTTGCCAATCCGATGAAGAAGGTTCGCAGAAACGGTGAAAATAACTAAAAGCAAAGAGCATTTCTTATGTATTGCGATGTTATGCGTTGTTTCGCTGCTTCAGGTTAATGATACGGATGCTGAGTCTCAGTGGCATTTGCATCAAAGATTACCTGCTAATATGACAGAAGCCAGCATATCAAGCCAGAAGACTCATCCTTAATATGCGGGAACATTTGTCAGGTGAATATGCAGTTATTACGGAAACATTAGCAAACAAGCTATTGAATGGACAGAGGAGTGCCCGCCATTCCTATTCTTGAAAGGCTATGACCATAATTCCCCACAATGCTGTGAAAATTTGACCGCATTTCTTGTGTATTCTTATTCATGCGGGGCCCTGCAACTAATACTTTGTGAGGAGATGGTCACGATATGTTAAAATTACGAACAACCGCCATAAGCGCCGTTTTTGCCGGTGCATTTTGCCTGACACAGGTTCTGTCTGCCGGAAGTGCGGCGGCGGCCACAAATGCCGGCAGCGCTACTGAACTTAATGTTGAACCTGCACCGGCTGCGGTGATGGGCAGCACTGGCGAAACAACATTTTGCTGTGCCAGCTATGGGGGATTGCTGACGGACGAGGTCCATGAGCAGCGATATCTGCGTTACCTGGTTAAAGACTTCGCTGCCGAAAGCCTGCCTGAATGGGAGAAAGCCTTCGCAGAGCGCTGCCAGGCCGCTGAAAGGCTTAACAGCATGGCACCTCAGCAAACAGAATTGCTTAACGGAATGATTATGACCTGTACGATCGCCAGTTCTGACGCTGATTCAGATTTATCCGAACTATCCGTGGTAGCCGATGCGGCTGATCCAAATTCGGATATCGTATCCGCCCAGCCGAGCGAGGAACTGCAAGCACGATTTGCTGCTGAAGAAGCCTTCGCTGCCGCAGTAGAAAAAGATGACGCCAGCGCCATAAAGAAGCTCTTGCCGCAAATTCTCGAATTCTATCGCAGTGATACCGATAACATGAATAATATTGAAATCAGTTATAAATAAACCTAATCAGGCAATCCCGGATGGAATTGCCTGATGGGGGGCACGGGGCAGGGAATAAGCTTTTCCGGCCCCGTGCCGGACATGCGCCTGGAAACGGGAACGATATCTGTCATCAACCCCCATTCAATCATCATGAACAAGCCGGAGGGGTTCTGAAATGCAATATACGGTTTATTTGGTCGAGGATGAGCCCAGCCTGATGGAAATATTAGCGTCCTATCTGCGGCGGGAAGGCTGGCATGTGGAAGCTTATGGAGACGGCTCCGAAGCCAGCCGGCAGATCGAACAGCCTCCGCACCTGTGGATTCTTGATATCATGCTGCCCGGCATGGACGGATATGAGCTATTGGCCCATATTAAGGCCGCCAATCCGAGTATGCCGGTAATATTCATCTCCGCCCGGGACGCGGACATCGATCGGGTAATTGGCCTGGAAAGAGGAGGAGAGGACTACCTCTCCAAACCGTTTCTTCCCCAGGAATTGGTTATACGTGCCCGCAAGCTCCTGCAGCGTGTGTATGGAGCCCGTGAAAGGAGCGAGGGCCAGGCTGGCCGCGTAATTATTGCGCAGCCCTACCTGTTGAGCGAAATGGAACGCCTGGTCCGGCTAGAGAACGGCCCAGTAGTGGAACTAAGCTCAAGAGAATTCGATCTTATCTGGTTTTTTGCCATCCATCAAGGCATGCCGTTGGACAGGGAACAGATTCTGTCCAGAGTATGGGGCGAAGACTATTTCGGAAGCGATCGGGTCGTGGATGATATGGTTAGAAGGCTGCGCAGGAAGATGCCCGAACTCCAGATAGAGACGATTTATGGCTTCGGATACAGGATGGTGAAATAATGAAGGCGCGGCCACTGGCCCTGCAAATCTGGCTGATCAGCGTAGCGATCACCGCCCTGGTCTTCATTATGCTGATATTCTTTTTGCCCTGGACCCTGCGGGATTTTTTCACCCGGCAGGTATTTGATATGCTTAAAGATTCCCAGCCAAGCGTCGGGGTAGTGGCCGTTCGTTCGCTCACTTCGCCGACCTATGACAGCTATAGTATGAGCTTGCCGGCTGAAGATGTTCATCGGCCCGCTGGCATTGATTACAGCATTATCGGAATAACCAGCGATGCGGACGGTGCAAGCACGCTGTTCAATGACGGCAGCATGTATAATGGCGGGCAGTTCGGGTTTCTATATAAAATGGCGGCTGCCAGATCGCTTGGCTATATCAGCCTGGGTGCATTGGCACCGGATGCAACGATGTCGATGGTGTCGTTTAATCCACCGGTTGAAGAGGCTGCCCGCGCTCTGACTTTTGAGATAAATGACAAAGGATTCATAGACGAGCGATACGCCTTTTCCATAGTGCCTTTCAGCAGCCCCGCCGACCTGCAGGCTGTTCACCACCTGGTGCTAGGCGGCCGGTTCGGCAGCTTTCTGCCTGATAACCTGCCGGAGGAGTTTTTGCGCCAGATTGAGGACGATGCCAACAGCCAGAGCGAGGATTACTACGAATACCAAAGGGAAATTAGCGATCAGGTTCTGCTTTACGTAATCCGCAAAACCACCATTGAAGGAGAACCGGTCTATGCTGTGTCTTACGCCTGGAGCACCTACCTGGATAGCCTGGTAAACGGCCTGTATCGTCAGCTCGGACTCTTGCTGGCTGCGATGGCCCTCCTCGGATTCCTGCCGTCGCTGCTGCTGGCCAGGCGTCTTAGCCGGCCACTGCAGCAGATGGAGGCCCAGGCCCGACGCATTGCTTTGCACGACTGGCATACACCCATCGATATAGATCGCCGGGACGAGATCGGCAGCCTGGCCCAGGCTATGGAACACATGAGGCAGAAGCTTCAGCAGCAGGATGAAGCCGAACGCTTTATGTTGCAGAGCATATCCCATGAATTGAAAACACCGGTTATGGTTATACGCAGTTATGCCCAATCCATGTTGGACGGCATCTATCCCCGGGGAAGCAGCGACGCCAGCATCGCTGTGATTATCAGTGAAGCAGAACGCCTGGAAAAGCGGGTGCGCGCTCTTTTGTACCTTAACAAGCTCAACTACTTGCAGGGCAATGCGCCAGTATCTGAAGCCGAGGGAGACGCATGTAAAGCGGGTGGCGGAGAGGTATTTGATATTCGCGCTTTGCTTTGTGAATGCAAGGAACGCTTTGCAGGTTTGCGCCCGGAGCTTTCCTGGGACATTGAGCTTGAACCGTCACTGGTCCAGGGCTGTTCTGACCAGTGGCGGGTGGGGCTTGAGAATCTGCTGGACAACCAGCAGCGCTACGCCGCCAACCGGGTGTCGGTATCTGCCGTGCCAGCGAAAAGCCATGGCTTCGTCCTGCTCCGAGTATGGAACGATGGTGAACAGCTTGAAAGGACCCAGATGGAGACGCTTTTCCAGCCCTTTGCCGCTGGTCCGGGTGGCGAGTTCGGTCTGGGCCTGGTCATACTGCATAAGGTGGCCGAACTGAACGGTGGCCGCGTCTGGGCCAAAAATGAAAATGGAGGGGTGGCCTTCTATCTGCAAATGCCCAGGCCGTTGGGCGAAGCTGGAACAGTCAAGAAAGGGTGGATTTAATGAAATACCATTTGCTGGTAATGCTTATCATAATTACGCTCCTGTTCCCAGGCTGCCAGGGATTCGACCCTGCGGCAACAGTTAAACCTGGCGATGCCCCGGCACAGACTAAAGTGCCGGCTCCGAGCACGGGGAGCAGCACCATCGAAGCCAGAAATGCTAGTGAATTGGTGTTAGAGCCGGAGCGGATCATTTACTGGCATGATGGTGTTCAGACGGTGGTTAAGCCTGGAGCCGAATCCTATGCAAAGATAGTCAGCATGGCTCAAAAACGGGCTTCAGGAGCCAGGGATATGTACAAATCAATGGTTGAGGATGCGGATATAAAAGCACTGCAAAACGGCAGCAGGGTGCTGGAGTTTCAGTACGCGCAGAAAATACAGGCCAGGTGGCATTCGATGGATTTCAAGTATGACCGGTTCTTTTTCCCTCTAGACGGAGAGTTCAATAACTATATGCTGATAGTGGATTCCAGCGGAAGCCATTATGGGCCGATCGGACCTCCAGATGCTTCCGCAGACCTCCTGCCATACCTGGAAAGCCTGGATTCAAAAAGCGATCATCAGTGATTACATCTTGCATTTGCCGTTCTCTTGCATGTTTGCAATATATTTAATGCCCCAAACCTCCAGGGCGTCGATGACCGGAAGAAATTCCATGCCCAGGTCGCTGAGCGAATACTCCACTTTCGGAGGCACCTGGGTATAGACCAGGCGCTCTACCAGCCCGTTTTCCTCCAGACTCCGGAGTTGCTTGGTGAGCATGGCCTGGGTGATTCCCGGAATCAGCCGCTGCAATTCGCCAAAGCGCTTGGTGCCAGAATTCAGGTGATAGAATATGACCAGGGCCCATTTGCCGCCGATAACCTTCTGAGCTGTGGTTACCGGGCATATGCCAAATAATTGCGTTTGAGCATCCATTCAGGCTTCCTCCATAGTATTAAATTAGATAGTATATATTATTAAATATCGTACTTACGCAATACATAATAACATGCCATAATAGTGAAACACAATATTCTTAATGTAAGGGAGAGATATCAGAGTGGAAGAAATACTTAAATTTTTAGGAGAAAATCCCACGTTTTATTTGGCCACGGTGGAGGGCGACCAGCCGAAAGTGAGGCCCTTCGGCTTTTTTATGGCTCATGAGAACCGGCTATATTTCGGCACCGGGACCCATAAAAAGGTTTACAGGCAGTTGCAGGTCAATCCCAATGTGGAAGTATGCACCGCCAGCCCCAAAGGGCAGTGGATTCGCATCCGGGGCAAGGCCGTCTTTGACCAGCGCCCGGAAACCGCTGCAAAGGCTTTCGAAACCATGCCGGTTCTGGAAACCATATACAATGAAAAGACCGGTTTCGTAATGGGCCCCTTCTACCTGGCAGATGCTGTGGCTGAAATAGTCGATATGACCGGGGGATACAAGGAAATCGTAGTGGGCGGATAATAGTCAGGATGCGTGGATTCAGGCGGCCCTGTTTGTTGATAACAAGGGCCGCCTTGCTTTTTAGCTGCTTAATCCGTACTTATTCAGCTTGCGGTAGAATCCCGCCTTGTTAAGGCCCAGATCCCTGGCAGCCTGGGCCTTGTTGTTGCCAGCCCCGATCAGCGCCTTTTCAATCATGTCCTTTTCCAGCCGTTCAACGCTTTCGATGAGTGTTCCGGTGCCGGTTTCCGGGGTGTAACTCTCCTGGCTGGTTCCGAACAGGGAAGGAAAATGTTCCATATCCAGGCACTGATGATTCTTCAATGCAGCCAGATTCATGGCTCTTTCCAGCAGATTTTCCAGTTCCCGGACATTGCCCGGCCAGTTGTATTTAGTCAGCATGTGCATTGCCCGGCTGGTGATGTTGTTGACTCCGGTTCTCAATCCTCCGTTGATACGCTCCATCAAGTGATTGACAAGTTGGGGGATATCTTCGGCCCGGTCGCGCAGCGGCGGTATATCCAGCCGCACTACATTCAAACGGTAATACAGGTCCTCCCGAAATTCCTTGCTGGCTACCATTTCCTCAAGGTTACAGTTGGTTGCAGCAATTACCCGGACATGAATGGCTATGGGGCTGGTCCCACCCACTCTTTCGATTACCCTTTCCTGCAGCACTGAAAGAAGCTTGGTTTGCATATTGAGGGGCATATCCCCGATTTCGTCCAGGAATATGGTGCCGCCTTTGGCCAGCTCGAACTTGCCTGGTTTGCCGCCTTTGCGGGCTCCGGTGAAAGCACCCTCGTCATAGCCGAAAAGTTCCGATTCCAGAAGGGCTTCCGGCAGGGCGGCGCAGTTGATGCGCACAAATGGACCTTCTTTGTCGCTGTGGTTGTGGATGGCCTGGGCGAACAGCTCTTTGCCGGTGCCACTTTCACCAGTGATGAGTATGGTTGAGCGGGTGTTGGAAAGCTGCTGGGCCATGGATTTGAACATGACAAATTCAGAGCTTTCGCCGATCAGCTCGCTGAACTGCCAGCTGGCGCGATATATCTGCCGGAACTCCTCCTTGTAATAGTTGAGTTCTTTTTCGGTTTCCTGCAGCTTGTGCACCAGCATCTTGGCACTGGACATGTCCAGAAATATGCTGCGTCCGATGGCGCCTGTGATCACACCGTCTTTGACAATGGGAGTTCTGGTGATAATCGTGTCTCTGCCGTTGATAGTCCAGGTATCGACCTCGTGCACTTCTCCGGTTACCAGGATTTCCGGAAGCCGGGTATGCGGAGTGATCTGCGTGATGTGATGGCCGACCACCTCTTCCTTGGGTTTCTCCAGCAGGTCTAGATAGGTCTGGTTCATGTAGGTAATAATCCCGTTGCTGTCGACGATAACATACACCATATATGGGCTGTTAAGTATATTCTCGGTCACCAGGTTAAGATCGATATCTGAGGGAATCTTAGTCATTTTGAGCCTCCTGAGATTTTGACTTCCGGGTATCGATTTCGCAACCGCAATTTCTTGTGCCGGGGCTTAATGCTTATCCATGCCTGCAGAAAAGTGTTTCAAATCCATACCACGGTGAACTGTTTTTGATCCTGTTCCGATGAATGACGGCCAATTAAAGACAGAATATTCTAACAAAGCTCTCTTGTCAAATCATCGGCATGGCGGCTGCTACAGCTCGTGTTTGCCAGAACAGGCTGATGAGGACGAGATTATGGCATGGTTTTTGCGTGATATTTAATACGACCCTGGTTTTTCCGCGAATAATGCGTTGGGAGACCATTTGATAGCCTGAAAAATTTCCAAGAGGAAAGATGGGGTATTATTTTGCAACTATGCGGAGGGGGGGCATAGAGAAAACCGTACCGAATTAATAGCGTGGCAAAAGAGGAGGAGAGTGCATGAGTATCCAAGACGTAGTATTAGTAAGCGCCTGCAGAACCGCAATTGGCCGTTTTTCAGGAAGCTTGAAAGATGTTTCGGCCAGGGAACTGGCCATGACAGCCGGTAAGGAGGCGATAGCCCGGGCCGGTATTTCTGCCGATCTAATCGATGAACTGGCAATGGGTGAAATTTACGTAGGAACCCAGGGTTCCCTGCCGGCTCGGCAGGTCGCCATGAGAATAGGCTTGCCGCCGCGCAGCACGGCATGCAATGTGAATCAAAACTGTGCATCAGGGATGCGGGCCCTGGAAATCGCCGCCAACAATATTATGCTGGGGAATACCGAAATAGCCCTGGTTATAGGGGTGGAAAGCATGACCAACGCCCCGTATCTGCTGGCCAAAGCCCGCAGCGGCTATCGCATGGGAGACGGCAAAATGGAGGATTCTATGCTGAAAGACGGGCTGGTCGACGAGCTAGTGCCCGGACACATGGGACTTACCGCTGAAAATGCAGCTGAAAAATATGGCATCACCAGGGAAGAATGCGACCAGCTGGCGGTTATGAGCCACAATCGCGCCGCCAATGCCATAAAGGAAGGTTATTTCAAACGGGAAATCGTCCCGGTTGAAATCAAAACCCGCAAAGGTGTGCAGTTGTTCGATACCGATGAACACTTGATTCCGGATGCCAGCATGGAATCGCTGGGCAAGCTGCCCTCGGCTTTTAAAAAGGGCGGTGTGGTAACGGCCGGCAATGCTTCCGGAATTAACGACGGAGCTGCGGCGGCTATAATTATGTCCAAGGCTAAAGCCAAGGAATTAGGGCTCAAGCCGCTCATGAGACTATTGAATATCAGCCATGAAGGAGTTGAACCCCGGGTAATGGGCCTCGGGCCTGCGGTTGCGATCCCCAAGGCGCTCGCCCGGGCGGGGTTGAAATTCGATGATGTGGATTACTGGGAAATCAATGAAGCTTTCGCAGCCCAGTGGCTGGGCGTAGGCAGAATGCTGAAGGAAGACTTCGGGCTGGATCTAAACCTGGACAAGGTGAACCATAACGGTTCAGGGATCGCCCTGGGCCATCCCGTAGGCTGCACGGCTCTGAGGATTATTGTCAGCCTGTATTATGAAATGGAACGCCTGGGACTGACCATCGGCGGAGCCTCCCTCTGCGTGGGCGGCGGACCGGCCATGGCCTCCATATGGACCAGGGACATCTAGCGCTAATTGCATGATACCGTTCTCCGCCAGATAACATGGCAGATAAAAAACAAATAATATCTATATATTAAAAAGCGATCGAAAAGTATATTAAATGGAATGGCTGAACCGGCCTGCTTACTCCCTGAACCGTGTATATCCTGCCCGGTCACTCATTCCAGCCTGAGCATCTTACGTTCATGATGAAAAACATGTGTCTGGCTGTCAGTAAAAACGCTGCTGGCAGGATCCGTTACCAATCAGGTTAAAACGTCCCTCTGTGAAAATGTGATATATTTTCGGCAGCTATACATGCTGCCGATTTTTTTACGCCATCAGAAAAGTCAATAATAAAGACAAACCGGCCATATACTTGCCAGACCGATGAGAAAAACTATGTAATGTTTCCTCATCGGTCCCGGTGGAATTGGAATTAGTGGCACTGTATGGCTCTTGGCGAGCTTTGCAAGCCTGGCTGAACTGGAATTTAACCCAAGCCTATCTCGGCCAGGTCGATGCCAGTCAAGGCTTCCTGGAGGCAGAGCGCCTCATCTCTGGTAAGAGTGAGGCCTTTGCTCATTCGTTCGTAATTAGGGCTCCATTCCCGGATATCGAGCTTGGGTCCGCGGTCGTTCCAGTTTACGACGCTGATCTCCTTGCGCCAGCCTTTGCTGCTCTCGGATAATACCGCAATAGTTCGCAGCATTTCATACTTGAAATCAGACATTCAGTTCTCTCCTTTCAAAAACAATCCTGGCAATCGGATGCCCAACCTATGCCAGCAATATAACTGTATAAAAATTAAAGGTCCAACGGCATGCATATGCAGTATACATATCATATACAATGGAAAATGATATTGCAATAATATAAAGAGAAATAAAAATGAACAAAAAGAAATTAAAGCGGGAGAAATGGCGGAAAAGAGAAAAACATACACTTCAGCTGGTTTGAGTTTATGACAATGATTTGAATAATAATAATGGTCTTTGAAAGCGGTCTAAAGCGATGGAATGCTTACATTACAGGGGGTGCCTCCGGTTACTGCCTGCAATTGGCTGTAACTGATAGGAAGAGCTGAATTGGCAGTGCCGGCTGCGGCGTAAACGATGTCATAATCAATCAGGCTGGCATCCAGGTAGATTCCCACCCGTTCGTCATGAATGGCGAACGGACAAACACCGCCCACCGGAAATCCAGTTACATCGGCTACCTCTTCGGCATTGGCCATGCGCACCCGGCAACCGGCCAGTTCTTTGATAGCTCTGGACTCCAGGCGGACGTCTCCAGCGGAGACAATCATCAGGTATCGGTCATCCTTGCCCTTGAACAAAATAGATTTGGCGATCTGGCCCACCGAGGTTCCCAGGGCTGCAGCCGCCAGCGGAGCGGTGGCAGTATTGGCGTCCAGTTCGATAATGGTAAGCGACGGATCATGTTTGGCCAGAAACGTGCGGACTCTTTCTATCGGTTGCATCGATGAAAACTGCTCCTTGGTTATTGCGATGATTACAGCTCTAGCTGTGTTTCTTCGTGAATGCGTGAATATTCTTCAAACATTTCATGGCTCTGTCTTTTGAAATCTTCGATTATTTGCTGCAGCATATGCAGTTCGGCCAATTTGGTGTCGCGGGCCTGTGACAATTCCTGGTCCTGCATTTGCATTTTTTCAGCCACTTCCTGGTCCAGATTGCGCACTCTGGTCAGCACTTCCTCTTCAATGCTTCGCGCCCGGGATTCTGCTTCCTGTATCATTTGGCTGCTGCGGGCGGCGGCATCGCTTTCGATCTGTTCGGCACGGGCTTCAGCTTCAGTTTCCAGGCGGCGAGCCCTGGTCAAGGCCTGCTCTTCAGTCTGCTTTATTCGCTGATTTATTTCAGCTTCAATATCCCGGATACGCGCTTGTGCGTCTGCCTCGAGCTTTTGCGACGCCTCCAGGGCCTTTTCTTCCATTTCGCGGGCTCTATTTTGCGCGGAAAGCATGACTTCAGCTACGGCATGCTCCCTTTCCAGAAAAGTGTCCAGCTTCTTTTGAAGCTCAGCCTGGTGTTTTTCAGCTGCGGCCAGGGTCAGGCGGGTCTTTTCCAGTTTGCCCTGCAAATCGGAGATTTCCTTCTTATGCGTATCGTCGATTTCGCTGAGACGTTTTTCCACCTCCTGCTTGCTGTAACCAAACAGTGATCCCTTGAGCTTGTTTTCCATGCTCTGCCTCCTAATAATCTTATTCCCAGGCCCTGTATATAATCGTAACCGCTTCAGCGCGGGTTGCATAGTCCTGAGGGTTAAAATAATTGTTATTGCCCACAATTATGCCTGCTGATACGCATTGAGCCACGGCTTTTCGAGCCCATGGCGAAATGAGTCCAGCGTCAGAAAAGGTTAAGTCCCCGCTGGATTCACCCAGCATCACCGTATTAACAATGGCTGACGCCATTTGTTCGCGTGTAATCAGGTCATTGGGGGCAAACTCCCTGGAGCTGTAACCCTCCACAACTCCGTTTTCCGCAGCTATAGAAATTGCTTCCCGCGCCCAGTGATTGGCCGTATCAGGAAAAACTGTATCGCTGCTCCCGCTCAGATTAAATGCCCGTACCAGCATCGTAGCAAATTCAGCCCGGGTCACCTGCCATTCCGGGTGGAACAGGCCGTCCGGACAGCCATCTACGACACCGGCTTTCTGCATTGCCAGGATATAGAATTCCGCCCAGTTCCCGTAAGTATCGGGAAAACCCGAGGAAGAAGGCAAGGTGGTTTCAGCCGGTATGTGCTGCCAGATATTATTGTTAGACTGGTTGCTGCTTGAGTTGCTGGAATTATTGCTGTTTATCTCGGTGGCTATCAATGCAAATTTCGTGAAATGATCGGTTTTCCCGCTCACCTCCTCATCGCTCCAATCTACGTCAACGTTGTCCAGTTCCTTCCACGTTCCGCTGGAAGTGTCATACCAGTAGATGCTAATGGTGTAATCGTCCTGGTCAATGTCATAATCGTCAAAAGGCAGGGTAATAGTAATATCTCGATCGAAATCGCCGGAGCGTTCCTTGGTGAATATATAAATGTCACTGGCAAATATCTGGTCGTCGTCCAGATCCAGGTTGTGGGTGTTAGTGCTGTAGTCCACGTATATTTCAGTGCTGGAGCGGGTCCAGGCGTCATCGGGGAAATATATGGTGGCGCCATGGTAATGAATGGTCTTGGAATAATCAGTAAGTGTGTAGTATTCTTCGTCTTCATCGTCGTCGCCATCGTAATCATCGGGAGTGACAACTTCGTAATCGGTTTCGATTTTGACCCCATCGGCCCATATATCGAAGTAATACGATGTATCATAGTCTTCGCCGTAGTAAACCACCGTGTAAGTGCCGTCTCCGTTATTGGTAAACGAGCTGAATTCGGAATCCCGGAAATCAAGAGTGTCGCCGTTGTCAATCTCGACATCGAAGTCATAAGCGTCGTAATCGTCCAGGGCTGCCTGATCGCTATTTTTTACCGTAATAGTAAGAGTAACCCGCAAGGTGCCGGAGGAGCCTTTGACTGTATTGGTGATTCCAGAATAGCTGGCACTGGGAGTATCGTCTACCACGTTATAAACGCTCATTGGGCCGAAATTTGCCAGGATACCGCCATCGCCAGCGGTAACCGATCCCGCGGTGTAGGTGACCGTTACCGTGTCGCCATCGTCAATGACCCGGTTTAAGTTAAGTACGCAGATATAGTTATTGCTGCTGTTTAATTCAATACTGCTGACCGTGTTAACAGAGCCGTCGTTTACCGTAAACTGGGCTTGCTTTCCGGCCGGGTTGGACATCGCTTTGCTGAAAGTAAGCTCTATCTTGCTGCCGCTGCCGTTGGTCCTGGCGGACAGGCAGGTAGGAGCGGCGGCTGTGCTTACAAAAGTGACGGCCAGGTCGCTTCTGGTGCTGCCGGCCACCTGGGCGGAGTTATTGCCGGTGAATGCAGCGTTGGTAAAAGCTATTTGCATGTTGCCGATACTGTTAGCTGACGTGTGGCTGGTGGCGGCTCCGGTTAATTGGAGCGTGGCTGTTGTGCTCGAAGTGACGCTTATCACGGCCGTAAGGCCAGCCGGAACATTACTGGCGTTATAATGTGTTACTGCGGTCATGTTGCTGCCCGGAGCCACGGTAAAAGTTTCGTTGGCGAGGGTAAGAGTGAGGCTGTTCTGAATCGTTCCGTTGTCAGCCGCCGCTTCTGTGAAGGTAGCCGAAGAATAACTCAACGCGGGGGCCAGTATGGTGGCAGTGTCGCCGTATATATTGCTTCCCGCCGTGTAAGAAAAGGTCAGGGTTTCCCCCGGCTGGGCTCCGATCTGGCTGGCAGCAGAACTGGATGCGATCACTGCCTGGGCCGTGAAGTGACCGTCATCAGCCAGCGTTTCATTCATGGTTATTACGATGCCGACCTGGTCAGTGGCTGAAGAATGCAGGTTGCCGACCAGAACGTCTGCTCCAGAGATGATGTTCATGGCTGGATCGTAGACAGCCAGGTTAAGCGTGTCACCCATTTCATAACTGGCCTGATCGAAAAAGTCGGTGCTGGCTGGAGCAGCTTGTACCGGAGGCCAGGGAATACAGCTGAACAGGAAAATCAGAGATACAACTAAAGCATAATTGCCGGGCTTAAGGCGCATCATTTGCAGTTCCTCCCTTGAGAAGCTTATTAATTACCATCGTATTTTATCCTGCTGCTCTTAAATATACCTCAATATTCCAATTAGTCCAGTAAACGTGCAAGCACCAACGGTTCTTCAACCGGTGGATTGACATCAAGCTTAAAGGCCGCCAGCAGTATTGCTTCTGCCTGGACTATCAACGTGGGAGCGCTGCTGTATAGTGCGGCTATCGGACTGCCTCTGGTTATATAGACGCCCGGGGCCTGCATCAGTTCTATTCCGGCTGCGGGCTCTATAGTGTCTTCCTTCTTTTGCCTTCCAGCACCGAGCATGGCCGAGGCCCGCCCTATTCGGCCAGCTTCAAAACCGACTAAATAGCCCGATTGAGGTGATTGAAGGATTCGTTTCAGTGGAGCCTCAGGCAGTCCATATCCGGGCAAATCCAGGTCAAGTCTGCCGCCCTGCCTTTCGATCATCAGCATAAACCGGGCCAAGGCAGAACCGTCATTCAGAAGCTTAACACAGCGATCCCGGCATATGTTCAATGACGGTTCAACATCTGCCAGGTAGATCATTGCGGCGGCCAATTCCAGACATAGTTCCCGGAGATCGTCAGGTCCACGGCCGCGCAGGATGTCGATGCACTCGCGCACTTCAAGGGCATTGCCGATCATCCTGCCCAGAGGATGTTCCATGCGGCTAATGATTGCTCCCACCCTGCGTCCGGTTTGACGGCCGATGTCTATCATGGTTTCGGCCAGAAGAACGGCATCAGACTGGGTCCTCATGAAAGCCCCTGAACCGCATTTGACATCCAGCAGGATGCGATCAGCTCCAGAGGCGATTTTTTTGCTCATAATGCTTGATGCGATCAGGGGCAGGCTGTCAACCGTCGCGGTAACATCCCGCAGCGCATAGAGCCTTTTATCAGCCGGTGCCAGGCCGCCGCTTTGAGAGATAACGGCCAGGCCAATTTCACGCACCTGGTCAACGAAATCCTGCGGTGAAAGGCCGGTGGACAGTCCGGGAATCGATTCCAGCTTGTCGATGGTGCCTCCAGTATGCCCCAGCCCGCGGCCGGACATTTTAGCGACGGATATCCCGGCGGCAGCTACAATCGGGGCGACAACCAGGGTGGTTTTGTCGCCAACCCCGCCAGTGCTGTGTTTGTCTACTTTTATGCCGGATATGGATGAAAGATCCGCCTGTTCACCAGAACCGGCCATGGCTATGGTTAGATCTGCGATTTCACGATGGCTCATACCGTTAAGGGTCACTGCCATAGCCCAGGCAGAAATCTGGTAATCGGGGATGCTGCCATCGGTTATACCGGCCACCAGGAAGGCTATTTCATTCTGGGATAGCTCTTCCCGATCGCGTTTTTTACGAATAATATCAACAGCGTTCACAAGCTTCGCCTTCTTTCTGCAGTTCCGCCAGGAAGCTCTGGCCGGCCAGTTCGGCCGCATTCAGACCCAGATAATCGGCAATGGTCCGGGCGATATCTGCGAAGCTGGAACGAAGGCCCAGATCATGGCCGCCTTTTATCCAGGGTGCGCATGCCAGCAGCGGTACCTCTTCCCGGGTATGATCAGTGCCGGGAAAAAGGGGATCACAGCCGTGATCTGCAGTGATTATCAAAAGGTCTTCGCTTTGCAATACCGCTATGATTCCGGGCAGCATGGAATCGAATTCCTGCAGAGCGCCGGCATAGCCCGCAGCATCGTTGCGATGCCCGTACAACTGGTCGAAATCAATCAGGTTGGCAAAAATAAGCCCGGCTTCAGAATTATGCAGCAGGGTAACAATCTTATTTACTCCATCGGCGTTATTATCGGTGCTGAACGATTCTGGCACGGCCCGGCCGGCAAAGATGTCATGGATTTTGCCTACGCCGTACACCTTCAGCCCTGATTCTACAATTATGTCCAGTAAATGGCGGGGAGGTTCCAGGGCAAAATCATGCCGCCGGGGAGGGCGGGTAAAGCTTCCCGGCTGTCCAATAAACGGCCGGGCAATGACTCTTCCAACTCCGTAGTCACCGGTTAGTATGGCCCTGGCGATCCTGCACATTCGGTAAAGCTCTTCCAGGGGAATCACGTCTTCATGGGCGGCGATTTGAAAGACGCTGTCGGCGGATGTATATACGATGGGAAAGCCGGTAGCCAGGTGTTCCGGACCAAGCTCTTCAATGATAACTGTTCCCGAAGCTGCGATATTGCCCAGCGTTTTCCGCCCGATTTGCCGTTCAAATTCACCGATAAGCTCTTGGGGGAAGCCGTCCGGAAAGCATGGGAAAGCTCGGGGAAGCAGCAAACCCATCATTTCCCAGTGCCCGGTGGTGGTGTCCTTGCCAGGAGACTTCTCTTTCATGCGCCCGTAGGCTCCGGCAACTGGAATCTGCGGGGGGATGCCAGGAGCATCCAGCACATTGCCCAAGCCCAGACTTTGCATGACCGGGACTCGCAAGCCTCCGACCGCTGCATCTATGTGCTTCAAGGTGTTTGCGCCTGCGTCTCCGTACAGGGCTGCGTCTTCGCTGGCGCCGGCACCCACACTGTCCAGTACAATTAAAATGACCCGCCGGTTCATGGCTGCTCCCTTCGATCCTCTTTACAATCTGACTAAAAATCATAGATACGCTGCTATAATAGTATTATAACCTAAAATATGGGTGTACGCTTGTGTGACAGCGGGATGGTTCCAAAAAACCAATCCGTAACGCCCGGGCATTCGCCCAAAGTAAAAAAACACAACAGGGATAATCCCCATTGTGTTTTTCATAAATATTGCTGAAGCTGGCTATTCCACTTTTTGAACCTGGACCTGCGGTTCGGATTGAAGCGATCCGGTGGTTATGCGCTGAAGCAGGGCTTCATATTCCGTATACATTTTATTCAGATCTTCCGGAGTTGTGGCATTTAGGGCCGCTTCGTCGGCCAGGCCGAAGTCCAGCACTTTCAAGTCTTTGCCTTCGTAGATCAGGAAAGCGCATTGGGTGCCGAGCAGTTTGTCCTCGTCAGTAATGTTGAAAAAGACCAAAGCCCCCAGAGTTCCTTTTTGCGTGTATTTGTCCAGGATTTTTACCTTGGGTTTGATTGGCTGCTGCCCGCCTTCTCTCATTTCCTTGATAAAGGGCTGAGCGGTTTCCTCCAGTTCGGGACGCACAGCGATCATTTCGTTAAAGGATTTCGTGGCGTATTCCGGGCTGGTCTGAACCAGGAAGACTACACTCAGATCATTAACCACCGTATGATAATCCTTGGCGAAATATGCGGTCCAAAAACCGCTTACCACTTTATTTGGATCGGGTTTGTCCCACTGGATTGCATAGGCGGACATCAGGCCCAGGGCCAGTACGATGACCAGGTACAGGACAGCGGGAAATGAAGGCGGCTTATATCCGTCTGTGCCGTTGCTGCTCGAATGACTCAATGTTTTCTCCTCCTAAATTCTCTGAATGCAAATAAGCTCCTATCATTTTTAATCAGGCCGGTTAATTTGTCAACATCAGTCCGCGGAAAGGATTAACTGGAAGGCTTATAAACGGGTATCAGGCCTCAGTGTGCCGCGAAATGCTTGAATATGCTATAATTGAGAACGCAAAACACGAACCGGGGAGGATGGCTGTTTGCTCAAAATTGACAAAGAGATTAAAATCAGTATCAATGACAACCGCAAAGCCGCCATTTTCATGGGCGCTGGCGACGAGAACCTCAAGCAGGTCAAGAGACTTTGCAATGCGGAAGTATGGGCGCGGGGCACAGACATTTTCATTAAGGGCAGCGATGAAGACATCAATTTCGCTCATGCCCTGATATTGAGCCTCCTCCAGGTGGTGGAAGATGAAAACCGTTTAAATATTAATGATATTAATTACATGGGCTCCCTGGTTCAAAAAGGCGAAAAGGCCGACTACGGGGATATTGTAGCCGGACCGCTACTCAGCACCCCCAGAGGCAAGATAATTAAGGCTAAAACCTACGGCCAAAAGAGGTATATAAATACTATTCTGAAAAACGATGTGGTCTTTGCCATTGGGCCGGCCGGCACCGGCAAGACTTACCTGGCAGTGGTCATGGCCGTCAGAGCTTTAAAAAACAAGGAAGTGGAACGCATAATCCTGGTCAGGCCGGCAGTAGAAGCCGGGGAAAAGCTGGGTTTCCTGCCCGGCGATTTCATGGAGAAGATCAATCCCTACCTTGTTCCGCTTTATGATGGCTTATTCGATATTCTCGGTGTGGAGGTTACCCGCCGCTACATTGAAAAAAACATTATTGAAGTTGCGCCGCTGGCCTATATGCGAGGCCGGACCCTGAACAGCGCCTTCATTATCCTGGATGAAGCCCAGAATACCAGTCCCCAGCAGATGAAGATGTTCTTGACCCGCCTGGGCTTCTCCTCCAAAGCAGTGATAACCGGTGATATCACCCAGGTAGACTTACCCAGGGACGATCGTTCCGGGTTGATAGAAATTCAAAACATATTGCAAAACATACCGGGCATCGGTTTCGAATATTTATCCAGGGAAGATGTTGTCCGCCACCCCCTGGTTCAAAAAATCATCGACGCTTACGCTATATATCAGCAAGAGCAGGACAATGAATAAGCTGGGAGGAAGCCATGGGCATTAAGGCTATACTTAACTCGCCAATGATTCGCAAGGCTTATCGCTGGAGCCGACATAACCGGGTACGCAAAGTTCTGGGCATGCTGTTTTTCTATGCCATAATCCTATTTCTTATGTACAGCAATTTTCAGGAAAACCAGGTTAGCCTGGAAGTGGACGAAGTGGCCAAGCAAACCATTATAGCGGATAAAACAGCCACGGTTGTCGACCAGTATGCAACTGAAGAGCTGAAAGATGAAGCCGCATCCAAGGTTGAAAAGGTTTACAAAGAGGATAAGGACGCTGAACGCCTGGCCCGTCAGAATTTTGGCGGCATACAGAATGATATCAATGCGATTTTGCTCGATCCGGTTAAGAGCCAGCAGCAGCAGCTGGATGCGCTTGAAAGCTACCTGTCAGCCCTGGTTCATAAAAAAGATATAGGATACGGAGCCAGCTTGAAAGAGATGAGCGCTTATCTGGTCTATGCCAGCGAAGAGGAAACTGCCGCCTTGTTTGCCGCCGGGGGCGGTATTTTGGATGAGAGCATGGGAAAGGCAGTCACGGAACAAACCATAGGCAAGGTGTATGTTGAAATCAGCGACAAAGTGGACAACCTGACCTATGATAAGGCTGGCTTGGAGTTTATCAAGCTGGTTTGCAAGCATGCCCTCCGCCCCACAATGGTCTATGATGAGTCCGCCACCCAAACTGCGCGTGATAAGGCCCGCCGGGACATAATGCCGGTTGAAAAAACCGTAAAGGCCGGGGAGGTAATCGTTCGCCAGGGCAATCGCGTAACCGAGGAACAGATAGCTGTTCTGGAACAGCTGGGCATTCAGCGCAACCAGGGAGACAACCTGGCTTTGCTGGGAGTTTCTCTCTTTGTGGCCATAAGCTTCGCGCTGGTAATCGTTTACTTAAGACGCTATAACCGGCCTGTTTACGAAAAAAACAACCAGTTATTCATGCTGGGAATGATAGTCATAATTATTCTACTTATTACTAAAATGCTGCTGTTTATCGAACTGAACACCCGGCCTGAATTTAACACGATGATGGCTTATCTTGCACCGGTAGCGGCTGCATCCATGCTGGTGGGGATATTGCTGGAGCAGCGGCTGGCATATTTCATAACTGTTATACTGGCTTTCTTTACCGGTTTGCTAAGCGCAGGAAATCAGCTGGATGCGGGGATAGTAGCTTTCGTTGGCGGAGTAGCCGGGATCTATATCGCTTCCAGTATGAACCAGACATCAGACCTGGCTAAAGCTGCTGTAGGAATAATTCTGGCCGACACGGCCACCATTCTGACACTATCGTTGCTGCGCGGGAACTTCAACCTGGACGTGGCAACCGCAGCGGCAATTATCGGCCTGATAAACGGGTTGTTGTCGGCGGTGCTGATGTTTGGCTCTCTTCCGCTGCTTGAAGCTGCGTTCGGCATGACCAGCACCATCAAGCTAATGGAACTGGCCAATCCCAATAATGAACTCCTCAAGCGGCTGCTTATTGAAGCGCCGGGCACCTATCACCACAGCCTTATGGTAGGCAACCTGGCTGAAGCCACTGCCGAAGTGATTGGAGCCAACCCACTGCTGGTGAGAGCCGGAGCCTACTACCACGATATTGGCAAGATCCTGCGCCCCGAGTACTTTGTAGAGAACCAGCGCGGCGCTGTCAATCCTCACGACCGAATTGCACCGGCGTTGAGCGCTTTGATAATCACGTCTCACACCAGGGAGGGGGCAGAATTGGCCCAGGAATACAGGCTTCCGGAAAGCATTATTGACTTCATATCCCAGCACCATGGTACCGGAGTGACATATTATTTTTACAATAAGGCGGTTCAAGAAGAAGGAGCCGATTATGTGAATATGGACAACTATCGTTATGAAGGCCCGCGGCCGCGCAGCAAAGAGCTTGCCCTGGTGATGCTTGCCGATGCGGTGGAAGCTGCGGTGCGATCTATGCCGGATACCAGCCTGGAAAAAATTAAGGAGAAGGTCCAAAGGATCGTAGCAATTCACCTTAATGACCGCCAGTTTGAAGAATGCGACCTTACGTTCAAAGATCTGCACAATATTGAAAAGAATTTTTTAACGGTGCTGGAAGGGATATACCACAAACGGATAGAATATCCGGAAAACCTGGCCCGGGAGCTCAGCTTGAGGAGAGAGCAATATGGATATGACGATTTTAAACCATCAGAATAAAAGGGTCTTTGGCCGGGAAGAAGAAGAGCTCCTGCACAGGGTGGTGAGCTATGCAGGCGGGATTCTGGAATTGGGTGCCGATGCGGAACTGAGCCTGGTAATTATGGATAATGAAGGCATAAGAGAGCTCAATCGCGAATACCGCGGTATAGATCAAGCTACTGACGTTTTGTCGTTCGCCATGCGGGAGAGCGGTGATGAAGACCCCGGCTTTTCAGATCCGTCCGATGAATTCATGCTGGGAGACATTATTATATCGCTGGAACGGGCCTGGGAACAAAGCGCGGAATACGGCCACAGCCCCTCTCGCGAGCTGGCCTTTCTGGCTGTTCACGGCTTATTGCATCTGCTGGGATATGATCACATGGATGCTGGCAGCGAGAGGCAGATGCTTGCCAAACAAGACGAAATACTGGAAGGTTTGGGGTTGACACGGGAATAATGAGCGGTTATGTGCGTAATGTTACTCTTAAGGAAAGCTTTGGCTATGCAATACAAGGCATTCGCTACGCCCTGGCCAGCCAGCGCAATGTCCGAATTCATGCCGCAGCCGCCATTGCAGCGGTAGGAGCCGGAATTGGATTTCGATTGGAAGCTGGAGAATGGGCTGTTTTAAGCATCGCAATTTTCCTGGTGCTGGTCACAGAAATCATGAATACTGCTATTGAGATAACCGTTGACATGTTTACATCCGAGTATAACTCACTGGCCAAGCGCGCCAAGAATCTGGCTGCAGGGGCGGTTTTTCTGGCGGCGCTCAACTCCGTGTCCGTGGGCGCTTGCCTGTTTGGCCCCAGAATATGGGCCTTGCTTCAGGGATGGCCGCGTTGAAAATGATAGACAATCTCTCGCGAGCGCTTACTATACGTAAGCGAGAGAATTACCGGTTTTGAAGCTGGAAACGAGGTATCTGCAGCATGAATGAAAAATCTTTGCAGCAGCTGAGACAAAAAGCGCTGGATGCTCGTCAAAACTCATACAGCCCTTATTCAAGGTTCAGGGTGGGGGCTGCTTTGTTGTGCTCGACCGGCGAGGTCTATACGGCTGCGAATGTTGAGAATGCATCGTTTGGCCTGACGGTTTGCGCTGAAAGGATTGCGGTTTTTAAGGCGCTGTCAGAGGGCAAACGTGATTTTGCTGCCATAGCGGTGGCTGGAAGCGGAGAAGCCCCGATAGTTCCCTGCGGAGCCTGTCTGCAAGTCCTGGCCGAATTCGCAAATGATATGAAAATAATCGCGGTGCATGACAACAGTCCAGATTTGTGTTATTCTTTGAAAGGCTTGCTGCCGGCCGCATTCAGGCTTGATAGCGGTGCAGCGGGCTGAAGCTCCATACTTGAGCAGAACAAGATCACATGATAAAAATGTACCTATATGTACTGACTTGGATTGATAGATAGATCCAGACCGGAGCTAAAGGCGCCGGTATCCTTCTCCAAAGCTTTTAGGAGGAATCAACTGAATGAAATCGGGTTTTATTAGTATTGTCGGCAGGCCTAATGTCGGCAAGTCCACCCTGGTCAATTCTGCGGTAGGAGCCAAGGTTGCTATCGTATCAGATAAGCCGCAAACAACGAGGACAAGGCTCCAGGGCATTTATACCTGCCAGGAAGGGCAGGTGATTTTTGTTGATACGCCAGGTATTCACAAGCCCAAGCATTTGCTGGGTGAATACATGGTTAATGTATCCACCCGCTCTTTGCGCGAAGTGGACATAATCTACCACATAATAGATGTTAGCCGGGGCTTTGGCCCGGGCGAGCAGTTTATAATCAATGAGCTGAAAGATATCGGAGTTCCCGTTTTTCTGATTGCCAACAAAATCGACCTGGTGAAGGAAGAGGAACTGGGACAGCGGGTGACCCCTTTCCTGAACGAAATGAATTACACAGAAGTGATTTACATTTCGGCTACCAAGAAGCTTAACCTCGATCGATTAATGGAGATGACTTTCGGGCATCTGCCCGATGGCCCCCTTTATTACCCCGACCAGGAATTGACCGATCAGCCGGTGGGTTTCCTGATATCCGAACTGATCAGAGAAAAGGTTCTTACCCTTACCCGTGATGAAGTGCCTCATTCCATCGCGGTCGAACTGGAGGAAATGAAGGAGCAGGGCACCAAGCTCTACATCCGTGCGGTTATTCATACCGAGAAAGAATCCCAGAAAGGCATTATCATCGGTCATAACGGCCAGATGCTTAAAGCCATCGGGGAACAGGCCCGGCTGGATATCGAAGAATACATGGAGCGCCCTGCTTACCTGGCTCTCTGGGTCAAGGTGAAAAAGAACTGGCGTGACAACGAAAACAATCTGCGGCAGTTTGGTTATCGCTTCTAAACGGAGGAGTGACGTCAAATGCAACTCTCTTCATATCTTGACAGCACCCTGCTGAAACCTGAAAGCACGGCCCTGGAGATCACCGAATTGTGCCATGAAGCTGTGGAACAGGGAATATATGCAGTCTGTGTGGCCCCTTACCGCCTGATGCAAGCCGGTTCAGCCCTGGCTTCCAGTCCAGTCCGGCTTTGTACCGTTATTGCTTTCCCCCTGGGGGCGGAACCCCCGGATTCCAAGTGTGATTCGGCCCGCCGCTGTCTGGATTCAGGAGCGGACGAGCTGGATGTGGTAATGAATATCGGTGCCATGAAAGATGCCGATCATGCGCATCTGGAACGAGAAATAAGAGCCATTAGCGATTTGAAGGAGTATAAGCCCTTCATATTTAAATACATCGTGGAAACAGCGCTGCTCAACGAGGAGGAACTGCGCTGGATCACGTCCTGCCTGATCAGGCACGGGGTTGATTATATCAAGACATCCACCGGTTTTTCCTCCCGTGGAGCCAGCCTCAACGATATAGCTACAATCAAAGACGCAAAGGGCGGCCAGCGGCTGAAGATCAAAGCATCAGGCGGCATTCGCGAATTGGACTGGGCCCTGCAGCTTATTGAAGCCGGGGTGGACCGTATTGGAAGCAGCAGCGCAGTGGCCCTGTTAAAGGAAATGGAGAGGCGGCAGGGTCATGGCCGCTAATTTCAAGGCGCTGATTCTCAAGGATTTGGATTACAAGGAAAGCGATAAAATAGTCACTGTTTTAACTGAAACCGAAGGTAAAATGGCGGTGGTTGCTCGCGGGGTAAAAAAGGTTAAAAGTAGCTTAAGGGGCTGTGTACAGCCCTTTTGCTATTCAGAGCTGCAAATTCACCAGGGCCGAAGCAATATGGGAACCGTGACCCAGGGGAAGATCCTGGATTTTTTCGGCAATGCCCGCGAAGATATCGCCCTGGCCATGCAGTGCATGCACATTATGGAACTGCTGGACAAGAGCCAGCCGGAGCATCATTCTGAACCCGGCCTGTTTGAACTGTCATTGCGGGTCCTGAATCTGCTAAACAGTGGCAAATTCCGTCCTCTGTGGATCCGTTATTATGAATTGGCTCTAATTAGAACACTCGGGGTTGCCCCGGTTTTAGACAGCTGCGTTCACTGCGGCCGGGCAGATCTGCGTTCAGGCCATATGAGCCTGGAGCAGGGCGGGCTGCTGTGCCAATCGTGCAGCCAGCAGCAGCATGGACTGATTCCTTTAAGAGTGGAGCCCCTCGCCTTAATGAAACATCTGGATTCTCGCGTACCCGGAGATTTGGAAGTGCTGGGCCGCATGGAGCCCAGCGACCGTGCGCTGGCCGATCTGGAGATATGCCTGGAGCGGTATATCGAGCATCAAATCGAGAAACCGCTGATGGTTAAAAAGAATATCAGGCTCCTTCGATAGAATTGATGATTTAATCTTCGTTCAAATACTATTTATTGCTGCCAGCCGTATTTGCCGATGAACTCGACAAAACGCACTCCGCCCATGTTCTTCTCTGTTACTTTGCCGCTTGCATCCTTGCGAATCAGCATAAGCTCCTGAACCGCTGGAGGTCCGATTGGCACTATCATCCGGCCATTAGGCGCAAGCTGTTCTATCAAAACGGATGGTCTATGGCCGGCCGCCGCGGTGACGATAATCCGGTCGTAAGGGGCGAATTCAGGCCATCCATCGCTGCCGTCCCCGGTTTTAAAGAAAACATTTTCATATCCAAGCTCCCGGAGCCTTTCCTGGGCCCGGGCAGCCAGATCGGGAATTCTTTCGATGGTATAGACCTGTGATGAAAATTCGGCCAGCAGTGCCGTCTGGTAGCCTGACCCGGTGCCAATTTCCAAAACCTTGTGGATGGGTTCGGGATGAAGCAGGCTGGTCATTTCCAGTACCAAACTGGGTTGGGAAATGGTCTGCCCATGGCCTATAGGCAGGGGGCCGTCATACTGGGCCATGGCTTTCATACTCTCGTCCAGGAAGAAGCTGCGGTCGAGTTCGAGGTAAAACCGGACCAGGCGACCCCGATAAAGCGTTTCATCCATTCCAGCCGGCCTCCTTGTCTTTCCAGTTCCACCATTTAAGCAGTTCAAGATTGTGCAATTCAATAGCCTCACCTGCGCCGGAAAAAATATAATCTCTTGACGATTCCGGTAAAGGGTTTTTCTTCCATAAAATGTTTGCGGATTTTCGGCCGGATGAGCCTCCGTACCGCCTAAACCCGCGCTTGCCAGTTTTTCAACTACTGAACAGAAAGACCATGTCATGCGGAATGCAGCCAAAAAATATCAATAAAAGTTCGCCAATTCGTGCAAAAGCGTATTTGAATAACTGATAAGATGTAATATAATACATACGATACCCGGTGAAAGACTCAAAATCCAAATGTATTCTTTGGTTAGCGCAATTGATGCCATTTATTTATGAATATAGCAAGCATCAATTTCATTTTATCATAGCAGGTGGTATATCAGATGCTGAACAACTCAATGTCTTTTCAGAATATGATGAAAATGCTTGAGAAGCTTGACACAACAGTAGAAGAACGTCTGGCCGTAAAAAACTGGCGTTCAGAACAGCATCAAATTCAAAATGCGTATAAAACCGTATTCGAAAGCACCGGAACGGCCATTATGATTCTCAAAGAGGACACCACTATAGGCATGGTTAATCGGAGATTTGAGGGCTTAAGCGGTTACAGCAAGGAAGAAGTGGATGGCAAGCTTTCCTGGACCGCCATCGTCGTCGATGATGACGTAGAAAGGATGCTGCGTTATCATCGCATCCGCCGCCAGGATGAAAGCAAGGCCCCCAGCAGCTATGAATTCAAGATTAAATGCAAGGACGGCACTGTCCAGGAAGTGCTGCTCAACATTGCCATGATTCCGGGCACCAAGGACAGCATTGCATCACTTATCGATATTACGGAACTCAAACGTACGGAACGGGAGCTGGTTCATTCCAGGATGGAGCTTGAAGCCGCTTATGAACAGCTTATTTCGGCCGAAGAAGAGCTTCGCCATCAATTCCTCGAATTGCAGCAGAAAGAAAAAGAATTGCGCTATATGAATCAGCATGATGCGCTTACCGGCTTATATAACCGCAACTTTTTTGAACAGGAGCTAGGCCGGCTGGAGCATGACCAGGTTCTGGACGCTTCACTGGTGCTCTTCGACATAGACGGTCTGAAGCTGGTCAATGATTCTCTGGGGCATGAACACGGTGACCGCATGCTGGTGACCATGGCCGGAATCATAGCGGAATGCTGTCACCGGGACAACCTGCTTGCCCGGGTGGGAGGAGACGAATTCGCTTTGATTATCAACAACGCGACGGTTGAACCGCCGGCTGAGATTGTCAGGCAGGTCAAAAGACGGGTGAAAAGCTATAATAATGAGCCGGGCGCCCTGCCCATTAGCGTTTCGATAGGATATTCCAGCATTGCTGAAGGAAGCTGCACCTACGCAGACCTGTTCAGAGAAGCAGACAATTATATGCAAAACCGCAAGCTGCACAGTGCAAGGAGCGTACGGAGCTCGATTGTCAGCACCCTCGTAAGCACGCTGGGAGCTCGTGATTTTATAACTGAAGGGCATACCGATCGCCTGCAATCGACAGTCACGGTAATGGCTAGAGAGCTCGGCCTTCCTGACCGCGCCGTGGACGATCTCGTACTGCTGGCAAGATTTCATGATATAGGCAAGGTGGGAATTCCCGACCGCATTCTTTTCAAGGAAGGCCGTCTGGAGATGGAAGAAATCCAGGAGATGCGCAGACATTCGGAAATCGGCTTTAAAATAGCTCAGGCAGCCGCCGAGCTGATACACATAAGCGAAGGAATTCTTTTGCACCACGAATGGTGGAATGGCAATGGGTATCCGTTAGGTATAAAAGGCGGAGAAATACCCATGGAATGCAGGATTTTGGCTATTGCAGACGCCTATGATGCCATGACCAATGACCGGCCGTACCGCCGCGCTTTGCCGGCCGAACAGGCGATAGCTGAATTGCAGCGATGCGCCGGCACCCAATTCGATCCAGCACTGGTTGATGTATTCTGTCATCTAATGTCCAGCCCGCAGCATCTTTTAGGCGCATAATACTCAAACTATCCGCAGCAACGCAATATTTGCAGATTTCAGCTTGATAAATATTCATAAGTGGAGGGATGCAGTTGTTAAGGACCGTAATACTCCTGGACAATGAGCTCGATACAGCTCAGGAGCTTAACAAGATACTATCCAGGTCTGGACATGCCTGGGATCTTTGCCATTTGACTGAAGTCGAAGCCGCCAGGCAGATGTTCAGTGATCGTACGGTAGATCTAATAATTGCCCGGAGCAGTGTGCCCCACGCGGCCAGCGACAGCTTCTGGGAGGGAATCGTTGTTAACAGCCCCCACACCGTGAGAATCGGTATAGCAAGCCGCTTTCAGGAGAAAAATGCGGCGGAATCTTTTAAGTTCACCCATCAGTACCTGGCTGAAGCCGTAGGGGTTGACCGTATTATCGAAATAGTAGACTACATAACCTATCTTCAAAACCTCCTGGCTAATATACGGTTGGAAAGTGAACTGGGTGGACTACTGAGCCTGCAAGCCCTTCCCGACGCCTATATAGCGATCATAAAGGAACTGCAGTCCAGTGAGCCAAGCCTGAAGCGAATCTCCAGCTTGATCCAGCAGGACATGGCTATGACCGCAAGGGTTTTACAGCTGGTTAATTCAGCCTTTTTCAGCCTGCCCAACCGGGTAACAAAAATAGAGCAGGCAGTCAGTTTGCTGGGGATATCAACCATTAAAAACATGCTCATGTCCATGCAGCTTTTCAGTGTTTTTGAAGGCGGTCCGGTGCCCAAGCGCCACGCGGAAAAAGTGTGGGAGCATAGCGTTAAAGTTGCCGGGCTGGCCAGGGAAATCGCTGCAAGAGAACAGTTGAGCAAGGAGGGCCTGGAGACAATAATGTTGTCGGGTATGCTTCATGACCTGGGGCAGTTAATTCTGTTCAAATTGCCGGAATACCGCGAGGCCCTGGTTAAGCAGCGCCGCGAAGGATACGAAAACGAGCTGGCAGCAGAAATGGAACTATACAGTTGCAGCCATGCGGAAACCGGCGCGTACCTCCTGGGAATATGGGGGCTGGACAGGGAAGTGGTCGATGTAGTAATGCACCACCATTTGCCGGGCCGTTCAACTCGGCATGAAGGATTTAATGAGTTGACCGCAGTGCACGTAGCCGATTATGTCATTAATATGCGGACAAGAAGCGATTCTTCGCAAATACCGCAAATTGACATGGAATATCTCGAAGAAATGGGTCTTGCAGATAAATTGGAACAGTGGCTATCGATTGGAGCATAACCACATGACGGAATAGGGAGGCAGATAGTGCCTGCAGAAACTAATGAAATTATCAAGATCCTCAAAGAAGAGATAAAATCACCTCGAATACAGCTGGACAGTTCGCAAAGGTCTTGCGATGAGCTTGTTCTGCATAGCCGGCATACCGCAGCCGAACCAGGCAAGGAAGAACGGCTCGCCCGGAACTGGAACGGGGATGCGCACTTAATTACGCAGAGCTCGGGAAGGAATGCAACGAACGGAATTTCGCGCGAATCCAGGCTGCAGCCGGCACAACGACTGCAGGTCCTGGAATCAGTAATGACCGGTATGGCTCACGAAATCAGGCAGGCTCTTAGTGCTATAACCATGGCCAGCAGCGAGGCAGAATATTGGAAAGAACGAGGCATAAAGGCAGATACAGACGATTTGCTGGAGGACATGGCCAACATTTTAAAACGCTGTCAGCGTATTGACGAGCTTCTTAATTATTCCGGCCAGTTTATTTATCGGGATGAGTGCCCGGCCCTGGCCAGCATCGATTTAAATGACGTGGTCGGAAAGGTTCTCAAGCTGATGGCAAGCCGCATCATGGCTCACGGCATCAGGCTTCTATACGGCCTGGACCAGCAGCCGGTTATTGTATGGGCCGCCAGGCAGAACATTGAAGAATCACTAATCCTGTTCAGTAATGCGCTCTGCACCACGGCTGCAGACAAGCAACCAGGCAGCATAAGCGTGCATATATCCACGGCTTCGGGTGATGACAGCCAGCTGCGCATATCAATGGAATTAAAAGAAATGAGCGGCTGGGAATGGGATAATATTTGTGCCAGCGTTATGCTGAGTGCGGGCGGAAATGAGAAATACAACGCAGTTAAAGGAGTAGATGAGCATAGTATATTTATCAGCTATCCGGTGGTTTGCCCGGTTGCATGACCGGGGCAGGTCCGCAATGAAGCTGTCAGGACATTTCCAGGTCCTATGTTTTTTACTTAATCGTTATATTATTCCAGCTAAGTAAGAAATGTACTGTCAAATATCTGAAAATTTCGCGCCTCAAAATGTGTTATGTTTTAACAAATATGATAATATTCGTAGTAAATATATTCCATAATATCTGATAATGTCGTGACTATGAAGAAAATATTCTAATATTTTACGCAATTATTAAGATTGGCGTGACTTGAGTCCCGGAAACATACCAGCATTGCAAACACTGTTTCTCTGCCAGGCAATTCAGGAGTAATTGAGGACACGACCTCATATATTATCCTGAACAATGGATTCAGCAGCATATGGAGAGTAGGGATCGCGTGAAACGTATTCTGCTCGTAGAGGACGACGAAGACCTGTGCATGCAGCTCGGCAAATCGCTGCGCAAGGCAGGTTATGAAGTTAAGATAGCTGAGGATGGATATGCAGCTCTTAAATTTAACCCCGGGGATTTTGACCTGCTGATTACTGACATATACATGCCTGGTCTGGGAGGGCTGGAGCTTATAATGGAGCTTCGCGAGACCTGCCCGGATTTGAAAAGCATCGCCATTTCAGGAGGCGGAATGTACAAAAACATGGATGTTCTCAAAAAGGCCGATACAGTGGGGGCAAGCCAGGTTTTGGAGAAACCCTTTGTGGACGCTGATCTGATTGAGAGTATTAACAGACTCATTGGTCAATAAGGCTTTAGTGCCGCTATTTTAATGTAGGGATGAGCTGATATTGAAGATGAATTCAAAACTGCTTCCAAAATGGGACGGCATGTCGGTACTAAATACATCAATAAATGAGGACACACCGGTGAATGCAGTCAGCCAGGCCGCCATGAACGAGCAACTGGTAAGCCGGATAATTCGCCTGGCCAATCACGCTGAAAGCCTGCCGGAGATGCTGGCCTTAATTTTAAACCATGCTATGAAGAGCTTCTCCTTTGAAGGAGGCGCTATATATATTTTCGGTATTGATCAGAACAAGGCCATTCTGTCATGCCGTCACAACTACCCTGACTTTTTTGCCGAAATAAGCGATCAGCTATGCACTGACAATGATTTTCACCGTCACTTGATTGATGAACAGCAGATTCTGGTGGCCAGGCATCAGCGGCCTTTTGCTTCCAGTGAGCTTTATTTCAGTCCTTTTATTACCTCAATAACCCTGCCGATGTTTTATAAATCCAGGCCGGTTGGCCTCATTCAGTTTCTTTCAGACGGTAAAAACACATTTGTTGAAAGCGAAGTTCAAGCCTTAAGAAGCCTGGCCGAAGAAAGCGGCATTATGGTTAACCGGTCCAAAAAACTGGAACGGGCTCTGGAAAACGAACAGAGCTGCTATAGTTTGCTGAATGCCGTATCCGACATGGTATTTACCATGGATTACCAGGGCAATATTCTCAATGCCAACATGGCTGCATTTCAAACCCTGGGCATGACCAGGGACAATCTTACCCGGCAGAAGCTGCAGGACCTGTTCCAGCCCGAGCACCAGGCAAGGGCTCACAAGGTCATTGAAGACTATATACTCAAGGGGCAGGCCCAAAACCAGTTTCCCATTCACAATACCCGGGGAGATTTAATTTCAGTTGAGTCAACCATGGCCAAATTTTCGAGCAGGAACAGGGAGATGCTGTTTGCTCTTTGCCGGGAGCTGCCCGGAAAGCAGGTAAAAGAGGACGAAGCGTCGCTAAAAGAGGAACTATACCGCCACATATTCGAACAGGCCACCGACGGCATAATATTGTACGAAGAAACCGGCCGCATAGTGGCCTACAACCGGACTACACTGGATATGCTGGGATATTCCGAAGAAGAGGTCAAGAATCGCAGTGTTTTCGATTTCGTGATTCCTGAAGACCGGGACGGCATAAAGGCAAAGCTGGTTGCCCGCGGCTTGCATGACGAACCCGTAAGATCCGAAGTGTCAGTAATTGCCAAAGACGGCAGCCGAATTGAGATGGAGATCAGCACCAGCCGTTTCAATGGAATTCAAGACCTCAAGCTGATCCAGGCCATAGCCCGGGATATAACCGAACGCAAGAAAAAGGAAGAAAAGCTAAAATACGTGTCCATGCACGATAGCTTGACCGGCTTATACAATCGCAACTATTTCGAGGAAGAGGTCATCCGCATGGAGTCAGGCAGTATTGATCCCATAGGAATAATCATTTGCGATGTCGATGGACTCAAGCTGACCAATGATTATTTCGGGCACCAGGCTGGAGATGAACTATTAAGGCATACCGCGGGCATTATCAGGGAGTGCTTCCGGGACTGCGATATTAGCTCCAGAATCGGCGGAGACGAATTCTGTATCCTCCTGCCCGGTGCTGATTGGAAAGGGGTTCTGGCATCGTTAAAACGCCTGGAAAATGCAGTGGAGGCATATAACCAGGCAATGCCCCGGGTGTTCATAAGCCTGTCCAAAGGATGCGCAGTGCGTCACTCTGATTCTGGCTCCATGAAAGAAGCATTAAACAAGGCAGATGAAAGCATGTATGAGAACAAGGTTGGCAATTACGCTCGCTTTACCAGCCAGTTCAATCAATTCATCGGAAAGATGGATGGCAAGGGCAGCTAATAGCAGATATCGCCCCGGACAAAATATAAAGCACACTAATGCGGCTTGAGGAGTTTGTTAAAACAAATCCTCAGGCCGCTTTTGCATATCAATATTTTCCAGTGGTACAGCCGGGTATCCGGTTCCTGAAAAATACAACTATTCTGAATATTTAGTCTTTGTAAAATTGGCTATACCTTTAGTCTAAAACAAAGTAATATGTTAAAATACTATTAAGATAAAATATATGAGGAGGGTATTTATGGCTTCAAATTTTGCGTACCAAAATATCAGGGATTTTGAATTTATCCTGCAGGAATGGCTTCCCAGCGAAACGGTATTCAATTATCCTAATTTTGCCGACTATTATTCTAAAGATGATATCAAATCGGTTCTTATGCCCATACTTAAAATGTCCAAAGAAGTAATCGAACCGACCAGTGACGACGGCGAGGTAAATCATGTCAAGTTCGAAAACGGCAAGGTAACTCTGCCGCCAACCTGGGGACCGCTCTTCAAAAAGCTGCAGGCCGAAGGATGGGGCACCAGTAATATCGATCATTCCGAAGACGCAATGGTATTGCCTCACATTTTGCACTCCGTGGTCTGGGAAATGTTTGCAGCCGCCAATCCCGTTTTCGCGCCCTATATTATTTTGACCAGCGGTTCGGCTGGACTTATTCAGAGCTTTGGCGACGATAAGCTAAAGGAAATGTTTCTGCCCAGCATGATGGACGGAACCTGGGCTGGAACCATGTGCCTTACTGAACCAACAGCCGGATCCGATGTCGGCGACATCCTTTCAAAGGCCTATCCTACCGACGATCCTCGCGTTTTCAAAATCAAGGGAAATAAAATATTTATAACCGGTGGAGACAACGATTTTACTGATAATATCATCCACCTGTACCTGGCCCGTGTGGAAGGCGCTAAAGAGGGAACCAAGGGCATTTCGCTTTTCGTAGTGCCCAAATACTGGGTAAATGAAGACGGCAGCCTGGGAGAGTGGAATGATGTAACCACCACCGGTTGCGAACACAAAATGGGTCAAGCCGGTTCAGCCACTGCCGCCCTGTCATTTGGCGAAAATGACAACTGCCGCGGTTTTCTGCTGGGCACCAATCCCCTGGATAACGACGGCGTTGGACAGGGCATGGCCCAAATGTTCCAGATGATGAACGGAGCCCGCATGGAAACCGGCCATTCCGCACTGGCTTGCATCGCCAATGGATTCTACAACGCCCGCGACTACACCAAGGACCGGGTGCAGGGGCGCGCAATGACCAATCCCAAAGCCGGCCGCGTCTCTATCATCAATCATGAAGATATTAAGCGTACTTTGCTGATGGGCAAGGCTCATGTAGAAGCCATGAGAGCTATGATGTACAAGACATACATGGCTATGGACATGCGTGAACACGATCCAGATCCGGAAGTAAGAAAAGCCGCTTCCGACCTCATAGAAATCACCACTCCGCTGTGCAAAGCCTATCCTTCAGATGAAGGCTGGTGGCTGCTCGGTGAAGCTATCCAGGCATATGGAGGCTATGGTTACTGCGAAGAATACCCGGTTGCCAAACTGGCCCGCGATATTAAAATCTATTCCATCTGGGAAGGCACTAACTTTATTCAATCCATGGACCTGCTGGGACGCAAGTGGACTATGAAGAAGGGCGCCGCCTTTGCAGGATTTATTCAGGAAATGAAAGACTTCTACGAAGCCAATAAGGCTGCTGAAGGATTTGATAAGGAATTTGCCGTGCTGGGCAAGGCGCTTGATGCTTATGGACAGATTCAGAAAGCCATCGGCGGATATTTCGCCGGCAAACAGTTCGGAATGATGCCGCTGTATTCAAGGCGCATCCTGACCGCCACTTCGCAGCTTTACTGCGGCCGCCTGATCCTCGACCAGGCCCTGCTGGCTGATAAAAAAGCCAGGGAACTGGGAGCGGATCACTTTGATTACAATTTCTATGTCGGCAAAGTGGCGGCAGCCCGTTACTATGTGCGCAATGTGGTTCCAAACGTTTGGTCGGTAGCCGAAATAGTTGCCGATGGCGACAGCTCCGCACTGGATGTGCCGATAGCAGCATTTGATTACTAAATCGCCTTGAAATTTTGTTTATTGGGCCGGCCTTCATGCAAACGAAGGCCGGCCTTTTCTTTTCCCGGCTTGGGATGGTTTTGTTTTGGCCGGCAATAATGTATCATATTGAGTATCATGAGCAATACAATATTTGATACGGAGGGGCACATGATGAAGGTTAAGGATGTAATGACCAGCAGCGTGATCAGCATTGACGCCAAAGAGAACCTGGAAAACGCTCTCAATATAATGAAAGAGCGTAATATTCGGCGTCTGCCCGTGATCCGCAATGGCAGGCTGGCAGGGATAATCGTGAAATATGATATCGAGAAATCTTTGCGGATGCCGGGTATTATTCCCCAAACCCCGGTGGAATGGGTAATGAGCCGGGAGGTTTTCGTAGTCGGACCCGATGATGATGTGGTCGCTGCCGCTCGAATAATAAACGAAAAACATGTTACCGGGCTGCCGGTTCTCGAGGGCGATGAAATGATCGGTATTATCAGCGATGCCGACATTATCAGGCTGTTTATTAAAATGATGGAAAGCAAGGATTAGCTTTTGCCGTTACCAACCTGGAACAGGGCTCTTTGTGCTTGGCAGAGGGCTCTTTATTTTAATTATCATTAAAAAGGAGGGTTTCCTGATGAAAATGGAGCGGGCTGATATTATCAGGCTTATTGCCGATTATCCCTGGTTTCTGGACGATCGTTACATGCTGTCCGGTATGGAAGGAGAACAGGGCATGGGAAGAGGAGTCAGCATCGGGCGCGAAGGTTTCGAACGGCAGATTGACCTGCTGTTTCAAGATAGCCGGGATGGCCGACCGGTCATTGTCCAGGTCAAGGCAGGCCGGCTGACCAGTGCCGATGTTTCAGCGATGCTTGAATTTAAGGCCCTTCTGGCCTCTCTCGCTGATGACACCCGCCGCGCCTGGCATAAAGAATTCGGCCGCAATTATTATATTCCGCAAATGATCCTGGTGGCGCAGGAGGCTTCCGAAGATGTCAAGATGGGTGCCGCGCTGTCCGGGATAAGGGTGAGCCTGCTCACCGGGCAGGAAGATCTGGACATAAATTTTTCCAGTATGGCTGAACTGGAAAAGCATATGCAGGCCTGGGATTCGTTTGTTAATTCCGGCAATCGCACTATTCACGAACGGGAAGCCTGGGTAGAGCACATTTTTGCATTGGTCAAGGATTTTATCGAAGATTCCGGGGACGAAGAGCTGGAAACATGCGGCATACTTTCCACTACATCGTTGAAGAACTCTTATGTGCGCGGACGCATATTCCCGTTTATTAACATTCCGATCAAATACCAGGGCAAGGAGTTAATGGGACTCTACGAATACTTCGACGACAGCCTGGCTTTTTCCGCCAGCCACATATACTGCGATATTCTAATTCAGGCTATTTACTATTCGGGTAACCGGGAAAGCCGCCACCTGGACATAATGGAGAAAATTGCCCTGGAACTGTTGAAGAAAAAGGGTTATGATATTGTTCAGTTTGCCGGGGGAATGGCGACCTTCAAGGTTGACCGCTCGATCCTGGAATCCCCGGTCCGGTTCAAGGAGTTTCTCCACAAAACAGTGGAAGACGCCAGGACCTTGCAGGAAGAAATGAACGCTTAATGTATAGAGGGGAAACACAATGCTAATGTCTTTATCCAGAAATGATGCTTGCTGGTGCGGAAGTGGCCAGAAATACAAGAAGTGCCACATGAAGCAAGACCAGCTTCTGGAGGAAAAAGCCCGCAAAGGCTACCAGATTCCTGATCGCAATCTTATCAAGACCCCTGAACAGGTCGAAGGCATTCGCAAGGCCGGTCATCTGACCGCGCGAATCCTGGACATGGTCGGAGACAAGATAAAGGCTGGCGTTTCCACAGATGAGATTAATACCTGGGTGCATGAAATGACCGTGCAACACGGAGCGATTCCCGCTCCGCTCAATTACAAAGGTTATCCCAAAAGCACCTGCACTTCGATTAACAACGTGATCTGTCATGGCATCCCCGGAGATACGGTCCTGGTAGAAGGCGACATCGTTAATGTGGATGTGACTTGCATTTTAAACGGCTATTACGGAGACGCTTCCCGGATGTACATGATTGGCGAGGTGTCAGACGAAGCCCGCAAGCTGGTCCAGGTGGCCAGAGAATGCATGAATATCGGTATCAATCTGGCGAAGTCTTTGAATACCACTGGCGACATAGGCTATGCAATAGAACAGCATGCCAAAGGCCATGGATTTTCGGTAGTGCGGGATTTTGGGGGACATGGCACCGGCAATGATTTTCACGAAGATCCTTTTGTTCAGCATTATGGCTCCCGCAAATATGGAGCCGTACTGGTGCCAGGCATGGTAATCACTATAGAGCCCATGGTTAATGCCGGCGCTTACAAGTGCCGGGTGCTGGAAGACAACTGGACGGTGCTCACTGTTGATGGCAAGCTTTCCGCCCAATGGGAGCACACCATTCTGGTAACCGAAGGAGAGCCGGAGATTCTAACTCAGTAGTGGCAAATGCGAGCAGGCATGGAGACGGTTTAAATCAGGGGGACGGTTCTGGTGATTTAAATCCGTCAGATTTAAATCACCAGAACCGTCCCCCTGATTTAAACCATCGCTGCTATTCCGGCAGCAAAATTAGTAAGGAGGTTGGCACCGGTCATGCATAAGAAACTGTTCATTCCCGGCCCGGTAGAGGTTAGTGAAGATGTTTTGCAGAAGCTCTCTACTCCGATGATTGGGCATCGCGGAAAGGATGCTTCGGCGTTGCAGCGCCGCATTAGCCAAAAAATGCAAAAATTGTGGTATACGGACAGCGAGATACTGGTTTCTACCAGCTCGGGCAGCGGATTAATGGAAGGGGCAGTGCGTTCCTGCACCGCTAAAAAAGCGGCTGTTTTTTCAGTCGGGGCTTTTGGCAGTCGCTGGTACGAGATGGCGGTGGCCAACAATGTTCCAGCGGATCTGTACGAAGTGGAATGGGGACAGGCGACTACCCCTGCAATGGTTGACCATGCTCTGAGCAGCGGAAAGTACGATTTAATCACGCTTACGCACAATGAGACTTCAACCGGAATTATGAATCCAATGGAGCGGATTGCTCCGATTTTGGCCGAGTACCCGGAAGTAGTCGTTTGCCTGGATTCGGTGTCATCCGCAGGGGGGAGCAAAATTCCGGTGGACGAACTGGGAGTGGACATATGCATCACTTCGACCCAGAAGGCTTTAGGGCTGCCCCCGGGCCTGTCGCTGTGCACTTTTTCCAGGAAAGCAGTGGAAAGGGCTAAGAATATTAAGAATCGCGGTTTTTACCTGGATTTGCTGGCACTGTATGATTATATTCAAACCAAAGACTACCAGTATCCTTCCACACCGGCTCTTTCTCTAATGTTTGCCCTGGATTACCAGCTGGATAAGATTATGGAGGAAGGCCTGGAAAGACGGTTTGCCCGGCATATAGAAATGGCGGAAATAGTGCGGGCCTGGGCCCGCCAGCATTTTGCCCTTTTTGCTGACGAGCGCTACATGTCCAACACCCTGACCACGATAAGCAATACCCGCAGAATAGATGTGGCCGAACTGAACCAGCAGCTGGGCGAGCGCGGTTTCCAGATCTCGAACGGCTACGGTAAAATGAAGGGCAAAAACTTCCGCATCGCCCACATGGCCGAAGCAACTCCCGAAGATGTCCGAGAGCTGCTCGGGCATATCGACGACATATTAGGATTTAAATAAGCAGATAAGCATGGAGGTTTAAAATGGCTGTTGTTCGCCCTTTCAAAGCATTAAGACCAGTCCCTGAACTGGTAAGCAAGGTGGCTGCGCTGCCCTATGACGTGATGAGCAGCGAAGAAGCCCGGGATATGGTTAAAGGCAACCCGTATTCTTTTCTGCACGTAGATAAGGCCGAAATTGATCTGGACCCGGCTATCGATCTGTACGACCCCCGGGTATATGCAAAAGCCAGGGAAAATCTGGACAGCATGATCGAACAGGGTATATTCGTGGAAGAAAACAAGCCCTGTTTCTATATTTACCGCCAGCAGATGGAAGGGCGTTATCAGACCGGACTGGTGGCCGGTGCGTCCATCGACGACTACCTGGAGGACCGCATTAAAAAACATGAATTAACCAGGGCTGATAAGGAACTGGACCGCACCACCCATGTGGATATCTGCAATGCGCAAACCGGCCCAATTTTCCTGACATATCCGGTGCGTGAAGATATCAACGCAATAACTGAAGGCATTATGAAGGGCAAGCCGGTTTACGACTATATGTCCGAGGATGGAATCGGGCACACCGTATGGGTGGTCGATGATGACGAGACCGTACGCCAGCTGGGAGACGCTTTTGCCCAGATCCCGGTATTGTATATCGCCGACGGGCATCACCGCTCGGCTTCCGCCGTCAAAGTCGGCCAAAAGCGCCGCGAGCAGCAGGGGCAGTATACCGGAGAAGAAGAATACAACTATTTTTTATCAGTCATCTTTCCCGATGCCGATCTCTATATCATGGACTATAACCGTGTGCTGAAAGATCTTAACGGCTTGAGCGATGAAGCATTCCTGGCCGCACTGCAGACAGATTTCGAGCTGAAGCCGCATAGCGGTGAAGGGCCGTTCAAACCCTTGAAAAAGCACCAGTTCGGTATGTACCTGAACGGACAATGGCAAATTCTTGAAGCCAGGGAAGGCATTTGCAACGAAAACGACGCGGTCCAGAGCCTGGATGTCTCTATTCTTCAGGAGCGGGTGCTGGGGCCGCTCCTGGGTATTGACGATCCTCGCACCAGCAAGCGCATTGATTTTGTCGGCGGGGGCAGAGGTCTGAAGGAGCTGGAGAAAAGAGTGAATGAAGGCATGAAAGTCGCTTTTTCCATGTACCCCACCGGAATAGGCGACCTGATGTCAGTGGCCGACGCTGGACAAATAATGCCCCCCAAATCCACCTGGTTCGAACCAAAGCTGCGCAGCGGCATATTCATACATCGGATATAGGGGTTAAAAGTAAAACGTGAAAGGTAAGACGTGAGACGTGAGACGTGAGACGTGAAACGTAAGACGTAAAAAGTAAAACGTGAAACGTGAGACGTGAAACGTAAAAGGTAAGACGTGAGACGTGAAAAGTAAAACGTAAAAAGTAAGACGTAAGACGTAAGACGTAAGACGTGAGACGTGAGACGTGAAACGTAAGACGTAAAAAGTAAAACGTGAAACGTGAGACGTGAAACGTGAAACGTGAAAGGTAAGACGTAAAACGTGAAACGTGAAACGTAAAACGTGAGACGTAAAAGGTAAAGGGTAAGACGTAAAACGTGAAACGTGAAACGTGAAAGGTAAGACGTAAAAAGTAAAAAGTAAAAGGTAAAACGTAAAAGGTAAGAAGTAAGACGTAAAAAGTAAGACGTAAAAAGTAAAACGTAAAAGGTAGAGGGTTCTGGTAAATCAGGGTGACGGGTGAAGGGTTTTAAATCAGGGGGACGGTTCTGGTGATTTATAACCCTTCACTGATTTTCAACGTCTATTCTTTGGTCAGGCTGTTCAGGTCTGGCCATTCGTATGCCAGCAGGGGGGCGCTGAGGTCCTGGATTGCAAAGTAATCATTGCCGGATTTCTGGCCATTAAGCATTTCATAAAAGCCTCGGAAGGGATTGTCGGCCAAAACCCACAGGACCATGCTGGACATGCCGTCTGCCCTGAAGGAACGGGCGCAATTGGTCATGAGCTGTGCGCCCAGGCCCTGCCGCTGATATGCGCGAGAAACGTATATGGCATAGATCTCACCGTATTGCGGCCGGGAGTCTTTACGCTCCGGGCCTCCGCAGGCAAAACCCACTATATTGCCGCTGTCTTCTTCGGCAACGTATATAACATACTGTTCAGGCTCGTGGTTGAAGAATGACATGAACTGCCTGGCGCTTTCCTGGTAATCCAGAGAGTCCAGATAGTCAACTGGCAGGAGCCCGGAATAGGCGCTCCTCCACGTATCTACTCTGACCCGGGCAATACCAGGCGCATCCTTGGAGTTTGCTCTGCGAATAGTAACCATGAAACCTCCATATAAACGGCGTTTGAGCCATGTTTACAGTATGACGGACAATCGATTATAATAGATGCAGTCGTTGTTTGCGGTGCCGGATCTTCCCGGCAGGCAAAGCCATTCGATAGTATAGTAGCACAAAGACCCGATTCAATCAAAGCTAAGGAGGGATCAAATGCCTGATAATCAGGACATCAATGCCCGCCTGGATGGGCTGGAACGGGAAATTCGAGAACTGCGCCAGTTGCTGGTCAATCTGGAAACCAGAATTACCGCGGCTGGTTCGGAGCCTCTGCTTGGCGAGACTGAAGTCCAGAAAAGCCCGGGAGGTGTTCAGAACGAAAGCATGCTGCATGAAGCATGGCCCGAGCCGCCAGCCCGAATTCCTTCATCATTCGAGGGAAAATGGGATTCACTTCGCAAGGAAGGCCTGGAAAACATCATCGGCGGGCGTCTTCTAAACCGCATCGGAATTATCGTTCTCCTTTTTGCTGCAGGCTACTTCTTGAAATATTCCTTCGACAACAACTGGATTGGTCCTGCAGGACGCGTTATCATCGGCTATTTCGCCGGTATCGGCTTTCTGGCCGCCGGTTATGTAATGATGAACAAGGGCTATGAGTATTTTTCCCAGGGCTTCAGCGGCGGTGCCATGGGCATCATATATCTAAGCACATTTTTTGCAGTGGGCTCCTATCACCTTATAGACCGCATGCCGGCCTTTGCCATACTGGTGATCACGGCGCTGACCGGAGGCATTCTGGCGGTCCGGCAATCTGCATACGGTGTAGCCTTTCTGGCCGCGGTGGGCGGTTTTATGGCCCCGTTTCTCATCGGGCGGACTGATCCCAACACCATTGGGCTGCTAACCTATATCGCCATTCTCAATCTGGGCGTTCTTTTTATTGCCAAACATAAAAACTGGCGCAGCCTTAATATTATTGCTTTTATCGCCACCTGGGCTGTTTACTGGATTTACAAGGAGAGCCTGCCCTACGGCTGGGATGCTGAAACCTGGATTTTCCAGGCATATGCCACCCTGTTTTTCCTGATATTCGGAGCGCTGGCCTTTGTGTATAATGTCCGCAACAAGGAGCCAGCCAGGGTAACGGAGGTTTTTCTGCTGACCATGAACTCCTTTGCCTATTTTATCGCCAGCTATGAAAGCTTTGATACCAGTTTTCACTTTTTATTGGGCCCCATAGCCATAGTGCTGGCCGCGGCATACCTGGCGGTTAGCCTGGTGCTGACCAGGAAGGAAATGGGGGACCGGGTTCTTCATATTGCCCTGCTGGGAACCGGCCTGACCTTTGTAACGATGGCCATTCCGCTGCAGCTGCAGGATGAGTGGATTTATGCAGCCTGGCTGGTAGAAGCCGGGGTCGTATTCTACGGTGGAACCCGGGGCCGAATGATTAGCCTGCGCATCATTTCATTCCTGTTTGCTATGATAATCAGCCTGATCGTTTTTGCTGATTCGCCCCATCAATACTACTATTATGACAATTTGCAGAAGTTCGGGCTGATCCCGGTTTTGAACTACTATTTCATGTCCATGCTGCTTACTGTTCTGGTGGCCTATATAGCTGCTTATCTTTATAATACAAGCGAGGAAATATACCGGCTGGAGCGTCATGCAGCCTGGCCTGCTGCTGTGCTGGGCACAATTTTTGCGCTGTTGACCTTGAGCTCGGAAACCGTATACGCTCTGCATTATTGTGCCTCGACTTTCTCATCAGATTTTGCCGTGTCCATATCCTGGGTGGTTTTCGCGATCGCTGTAATGACTGCCGGCATGCTGAAGGAGATTAAAGGCATCCGCTTCCTGGCCCTGGGATTGTTCGGCATAATCATCTGCAAAGTAATGCTGTTTGATTTAAGCAATCTGCCAATAATATTAAGAGTCCTGATTTTATTGATCGTAGGAGCAATACTGGTGGCGGTATCGTTCATTTACCAACGGAAAAGCAAAGGGGAGGAACGCGGCATATGACCAGAAAAGCCAGCCTGCTGGCAGTTGTCATTTTAATGCTGGCATCTTGCACATCGATTGCGCAGGGCGCCTGGGAAGGCCAGTCCTGGCAGTACCACCGGGGATTGAATATTGAACAGGACGGCTTTGTGTTGATCGAACTGGATAAAGGGGTCATGGATCACGCTCGCTTCGGTTTCGCAGATCTGCGCCTGGTAGACGCCCAGGGAACTGAAATCCCATATCAGCTGGTGGAAAGAGGGCTGCAGAGCAGGGCTGCATATGATGCCAGGTTGTTTGATGTCGCCGTGGTACCGGGAGAGTATAATATATTGTCACTTGACCTGGGGGAAAGCGGGCACCTGCATAACCGCATCGAAATGGAGGTTTCCTATGAAGGGGACTATTTGCGAAGTGTTAAAATCGAAGGCAGCGACGACAACCAGACCTGGATGCTGCTGGGTGAGGACAAGCTTTTTCGGGTGGGCAAAGATCTGGTAAAAAACTATCTGGAATATCCCGAATGCAGCTTTCGTTATTTGCGCCTGAACATTCAGACCGGCGGAGAAAAGACTCTGCTGGTTAAAAACGCCCGGGTCCTGTGGGAAAGCGCGGGGCAAAACGGCAGTTCCCGGTCCATACCTGTCAATGTTTTGGATTTGCAGAACAACAGCAAGGATAAAAGCACTGATATTATCATTGACCTGGGAAGCGGGAGCTACCAGGTGGAAAGCCTGCTAATGGAGATAAACGGACGCAATTTCAAACGCACAGTGCAATGCCTTGAAAGTGTGGATCAGAAAGATTGGGCACTTATTGGCGAAGGGCAGATAATGGACTACCAGTGGGATAATTATAGCTACCAGAACCACCGGATTAAGGTGGGTAAAATGTGCCAGCGGTATATTAAACTGCGTATATTCAACCAGGACAGTCCCGCCCTGGATATAAAAGAATTTGACGTAAAGGCGTTTACGCCGCAGATAATAGCCGATCTTCAACCTGGCCAATATGTACTGTGGTATGGCAATCGCCTGGCCAAAGCGCCTGCATACGACCTGGGCAAATTTTCTGTCATGATTGACAAGGATAGCCTTCCGGTTGTTTATCCGGCCGGGGAAGAACTGAATTCAGCCTATAACGAGCCCCTGGAGCCCTGGACGGAACGCAATAAATGGCTGCTGAATGTTGCGGTGACAGCAGCTGCCCTGGCCCTGGGATTTGTCATATACAAAACCCTGCACAGCACTGTGCCGAAAGGATAGGTTCAAGCAGGAAGCGCTTTTATGCACCGGTCAGAAGCAGGCTTACTTCTGCGTCATGGAGCACCCTGATTATCCGTACTGTGGATAAGCCGCGCAGGTCAATCTCGCGGTGGGGTATCAGCTGCAGCGGCTTGACGGTGTATATCAGGCGCAATAATGGACGGGCCGGATCTTCCCGGTGGCATTCGACGACTACTGCGAAATGGCCGGTGTTTAGTTCGACTACAGCTCCCGGCGGATAGATGGATATATTGGCAGTCAGGGCGGAGGTTACGCCCGGTTCGAAGTTCTGCCCCGACATCTGGTTGATCATATCCAACGCTTCAGGCACAGAATAAGCCTCGCGATAAGGGCGCTGGCCCAGTAAAGCATCATAGGTATCGGCCACGGCGACTATCCGGGCCAGGTCGTGGATTTCTTTGCCGCACAAGCCTCGCGGATAACCGCCGCCGTCCCAGCATTCATGATGCTGATAGGCCACATGCGCCGAAAGCAGTGATATCTCACGGTAGTGTCTCATAATCTCAAAGCCGTAATCGCAATGCTTCTTAATTATGCCGTACTCTTCCTCGGTCAATGTCGATGGCTTGTTGAGGAGCTCCTGGGGCAGCATGGTTTTGCCGATATCATGCAACAGGGCACCCACCCCCAGGTTTTTAAGCTGTTCCCGCTCCATTTGCATGGTTGCCCCGGTAACCAGAGATAGCAGGCATACATCCACAGAATGGGCATAAGTGTAATCATCATGGGCGTTAATAGCCGAAAGCCCGTGTAAAGCGTCCTGGTTGGCCATAATTTCGGATATCAAGGTGTCAACAACTTCCTTAAGGCGCTGAACCTGAATCTGGCGGCGCTGTCCCAGGGCTTCGAAGCTTTCCTTGACTGCGCTCATTGCTTCAATTATGGTTTCTTCGCTGGCCAAACCAGGCTGGTATACTATTTCTCCCAGTGCCTCGTCAATAATATAGAAATAAAGAATTCCGAGCTGTTCAAGGCGAGTCAGATAGCGTTGGCTTACCGCCACCCCCGCCCTCAACAGGACTCGCCCGTCGGTGCTGTGAATGCTTCGGGCCAGCAGCATGCCAGGCATTGCATCTTTGATACCAATTCTTCGCACGGCTTATCACTCCAACCGCTATCAGCTTCGCTGCTGAAAATAATTTGTGCATTCATTATAGCAGGAAAACCCTACTGATGCCGCATGCGCCGGTAAAACAATGCAATAGTCCCAAATAGGTATACAAATCTAAATGCATCGGGTTATGTGTATTTTAGTTCAGGAGTAGATACTTATGCTGCCCTGATTGTGAAACATTTATCTTATGCTGTTAAAAGCTGATTAAGCATACTGGTCCGGAATAATGCGCTTGAGCATCGACTGATAATTTTCGACAATTGAGTCACGGTTGATATTTCAGCGGTCACGGCAAATACATGATATTTGAGTTGCATTATCAGTCGGGCAACAATGCAAAATGGCATTTAATACAATGCTCGTAAGCATCGACCCTGATTGAATTATTATAATCGTTTGAAAGTGGTTGCAAGACTGGAAGTCAAGCAATGCTGAAAAAGCATATATATTCACGATATCAGGCACAGGAAAAATATAACATATAATTATGTTGGAGGAATATTGGATCGCCAGTTGGCATGCTATTTGCGACAAATATCGTCAGAAGGGCTGCGGCCGCTTTGCGGTGGTTGACGGCCTAATTTAGAAAACAGAATTATGAGGGAGGAGCGTTGCGAAAATGTCAGACCTAATGAAGCAGTACCAGAGCAAACTAAGGAGCGCCGATGACATCGCCAGAATGGTGATGGATGATGACTGGGTGGATTTTGGCTGGTGTGTAGGACACAGCTACGCAGTCGACAAGGCCATGGCGGCCAGAGCCAGTGAATTGAGGGGTGTCAAAGTCAGGGGAGGGGTTACCCTGTGGATGCCCGAAATATTCAAAATTGAGAATCCCTGTGAGCATTTCTCCTGGCATACCTGGCACTGTACCGGAGTAGACCGCAAGATCATGGATATGGGCTGCGGATGGTATGCACCAATCCGTTATTCCGAAGTTCCCCGCTACTACACGGAAAACACTGACCCGCTTGATGTTTCCATTTGCCAGGTTACACCCATGGACAAACATGGATTCTTCAATTTCGGTCCCAGTGCCTCTCACCAGATGGCCACCTTCGAAAGATCCCGGGTGAAAGTGGTAGAAATCAATAAAAACATGCCGCGCTGCCTGGGTGGCTCATCGGTTGGCATTCATGTATCACAGGTTGATTTCATCGTGGAAACCGACAATCCCAAGCTGCCACAGCTGGGTTCTGCGCCGCCCACCGATGTGGACGAAAAGGTTGCCCATCTCATCGTGGAAGAAATCCCCAACGGCGCTTGCCTGCAGCTCGGCATCGGGGGGATGCCCAATGCCGTCGGCGTTATGATCGCCAATTCAGAGCTTAAGAACCTGGGTGTGCATACAGAAATGTATGTTGATGCATTTGTAGACATTTCTGAAGCCGGTAAAATAACTGGCGCACAAAAATCCATCGACCGCTATCGCCAGTCATTTGCCTTTGGCGCTGGCACCCAAAAGCTGTATGATTTCATCGATGACAATCCGGAAGTGTGTTCCTGCACGGTTGACTACACCAATGATCCCCGGACTGTAGGATTGATTGACAATTTCATGTCCATCAACAACGCGGTGGAGATCGATCTGTTCGGCCAGGTCAATTCCGAATCAGCCGGTGTTAAACACATCAGCGGCACCGGCGGACAGTTGGACTTCGTTATGGGAGCCTATTATTCAAAGGGCGGCAAGAGCTTTATTTGCCTGTCTTCCTCTTATGGCAAGAAAGGCGAGCCCAAATCACGCATTGTCCCGACCCTGGCGCCTGGGACGATTGTAACTGACTCCAGAACGGTTGCACATTGGATTGTAACCGAATTTGGCAAGTTCAACATGAAAGGCAAAACCACCTGGCAGAGGGCTGAAGGCCTGATCGGTCTGGCTCATCCGGACTTCCGCGATGATCTGGTCAAATCAGCAACCGAGATGAAGATTTGGAGAAATTCAAATAAGAGATAGCAGCCCTGATTCGAGAGGACGTTAATACCCTATTATATGGCGGCATTAACGCAGTTCCCTCTCATTATGGCGGCAGCTTCACCGCTGCCGCCACCCTCTACGGGGGGCCGAAGGGGAACGGAGAGCTCAAACCAGGTGTTAACCGGTTCGTCGGCATGCTGAAGGCCCCGGCCTGATCAAACCAGGGGGGACGGACCGCATGGCTCAAGTGTGATGGCTGCTAATAGTGGGATTTTCTATTGCCACCCTGTTTATACGGGGTGGCTTGTTTTGCTGCTTGCAAAAGGGTGTTTATTCCGGCTTTATATGCAAGGGTGGTGTGTTTAAGCGCCGGAATGAATAATAATTAGCAGGTTAAACCTTTGATTGAGGAGCTCGTTTTTAGTCCGTAACGAGCTAATTTACGGACAATCGTGGATTGGTTGACCTGCAGTGCCCTGGCAACCGCATAAGTTGACCTGCATTGCTCAAGTGCGCTGACCAGCAAGGCTTTCTCGACCTCTTCCACCATGGTTTTCAAAGGTTTGATTACGGAACTGCCAATTTTTATTCCGTTCATAATCGGCAGTTCGCCGACGCTGATGATTTCGGCCTGGGTAGTAACAACCAGTCTTTCTACCAAATTTTCCAGTTCGCGCACATTGCCCGGCCAGTGATAATCAAGAAATATCTCAATGACATCAGCGGTTAAACGCTTTTTCAATCCGTAGCGATTGTTGTAGCGATGGAGAAAATACTCGGTCAGTGCGGCGATATCATCGCGGCGTTCACGCAGCGGAGGCACATGCAGGGGTACGACATTGAGCCTGTAATACAGGTCTTTGCGAAATTGCCGGGTTTCCACCATTGCGATGAGGTCCCGGTTAGTGCCGGCTAAAATGCGCACATCCACCGGTACGGATGCGGTGCCCCCAATCCTCCGTACCCGTCGTTCTTCCAGCACTCGGAGCAGCTTTACCTGCAGGCTGGCAGGCATTTCTCCGATTTCGTCCAGGAACAAGGTGCTGCCGCTGGCGGCTTCAAAAAGACCGGTTTTGCCAGCAACGCTGGCGCCGGTGAAGGCTCCCGGCTCATATCCGAACAGTTCTGATTCCAGAAGACTGCCCGGGATCGCCCCGCAGTTGAGCTTAACAATAGGGCGCTTATGCCGCATGCTGCTGGCATGTATCTGGTCCGCGATCATATCCTTGCCTACACCTGATTCACCGGTTATTAGGACAGTCGAATCGACATCTCCCAGGCGAATGGCCAGCTTGAGAAGCTCCTCCATGCGTATAGAACGGACAATAAATTGACCGGATGAAGAAACCTTAAGATGTTTCAGCTCTGATTCGTACAGGCGCGACAGGCCTTCAGCCTGTTCCAGACGTCTCTGCAGCTGGTTCAATTCGGTTAGATCCCGGACGTTGTTGACCACCAGGGAAATCTCGCCATCTTCATCAAATATGGGATTGCTGGTAACCAGAAGGGTTTTGCCGGTCTGGGTGTCCAAAGGAATGGTGATGGTTTTACGTTCTTCCAGCGCGAGAAGTGTAGCTGAACGCGAATAGAAGCCGGCTTCGACCAGGTCTGCCATGTTGCGTCCGATATGTTCATGGGCTGGAATACCAGTAATACGCTCGAAACCTTTATTTACCCTCAAGGTGTAACCAAAGCCGTCGGTTATATACAGACCGTCAAATGACGATTCGATTATGGCATCCATTTGCGTGTTAAGCTGGCGAACATATTCAAGTTCCTGTGATACTGACTCCAGCTCAGATATCTCCTGCAGAATGGCGATGGCGCCTGACAACTGGCCGTTGCGGTAAACCGGAGCGCGGTTGGAGACGAAAACTTTGCCGCCGATAGTCACCTTCTGGGTCGACTGGGTCTGGCCGGTTTCAATTACCTCAGGCAGGCGGCTGACTTCAATGACATCGGTTATTACCTGGCCGCAGACCGAATCAGAACTCAAGTAAAGCAGCTTTTCAGCCGCCTGGTTAAATATCTTGATGCGATTGTTAGTATCAATGGTAATTATGGGGTTATAGGCGTCGGCGATCAGATTCTCATATTCCCGAACCGTCTGATGCCACCGGCCAGCCTGTTCCAAAAGGGCTGAAGCATCGATAGTTCCTATCAGCAGGCCGTTCTCAAGCACAGGCCAAAAGCTGCCATCTCCGAATTCAGGATTCTGCAGATTTCCGCCCATTGTTATGACCGGAGCCTGAAGGTCGCAGAGATCGGCCAGTGAGGAGGTGGGGGCGTTTTCGCTGCTCAAAGCTTGAAGCAGTATCGAAGCGGAAAGCATGCCGTAATAATTCCCGGAATCGTCGATTACGGGAGCTGAACCGCATGCTGAAGCCGCTAACAATTTGCCTGCGATGGGTATTTCCAGGTTTTTATTAATCGTAAAGGGTCTGGTATTTATTAATTCCAGGATATTTATCTAATTCACCACCCGGAGAAGAATTTTGGGAAAATAAGCCTATAAAACGACATAATATGATTCTATCAGAATCCCGGGTCTTTGGGGGAATAAATTGGCGGGATGGGTCAAATATAGAAAAAAGAAAGACAGAATGCCTGATTCGAGGATTTTTACAGATAAAAAAATAATCCAGGGTGTCAAATGGGAAGACACCCTGGATTTTCCGAGCATTTTATTATCTAGTGAGTTGCTGGCTTGTGGGGTTTGTTCATCTTGTGCAGAATCGAATAAGCCCAGTGCAATAATTCGACCGATGCAGCCACCAGCCAGGCTATAGCCGCCAGGAAAACTATAGCTGTCCAATCATAGTTTACACTTTTGCTGATTACATTGGTAACCGCCAGGTAGTGAACCTGGTACACGCTGAATGTCATGAATAAAATCAGCAGGGTCACCGAGGTCCAAATACTCCCTTTCAAGGGATAACAGTAAATTAAAGCGCCGCACATCAATAGCAGGAACGTAAGTAGCAATAAGTATACAACGGGAAGAAGATTGAAGCACGCCACGAATAATAACATAGAAACGATTATAAATGGAATAATATCTGAACGTTTCATAAACCGGTCCTCCCTCCCCAACCGGAGCATGAGCGCGGTCAACGAAGATCAGTTGCCGGCACACGCATTGTCATAGCACTTCATCCTCACCAGGATGGGTATACCACCTCCACTGCCTTGCTTGATAAAACTGATTCCGATCATCCAAATATCCAGGGTTGAAACCGTGTTGCCGCAGCAACTATGTAAAGAATCGTACCTGGCCGATAATATGGCCATAATATCGAAACATTTCCTATGGTTAATTCAAATATACTCCCCATCCTTGTGATTTACTACACAAAAGATGCGACATCTTATCTATCGATATTCACTTTTTACCCGTAAATATTAAAGCGATTAATAAAATCTCTGGTTAATGATACGCCTTAAAGAAAAATGCGCAGCCACAACGCATATAAAATCCAGTAAAAGGTAATAACAACCGCGGGGATAATGGGCGGACGTAATAAAATGTCGCAAGAACCACGTGGGACCGCGCAATATCGACAATGTGATGGCGGTCACGCTAAAATGTACAGATTTATTTTCTAAATGTTTTGAATGTATTAAAATATACATAGTATAAGAAGCAGGCTAAAAAATGAGGTGAAGGAGGATACAAGGTATGTTTGAACCAAAAAAGATTCTGGTACCCACGGATTTTTCTTCCCATGCAGACCAGGCACTCAAAGCGGCCGTGGATATGGCAAAACAGTTTAACTCCAAGCTGTTCTTATTGCATGCACTTGATCAGGAAATCCACGAAACCGCCATTGACTATGGTTTGACGGCTGAACAGGTGGAGCGGATGATCGAAATGAACACCGCCAAATCCATCGAAAAGATGAAGGCAGCCGCAGCCGCTATAGAAGGAACCGAAGCTATGGACATCACTTATGATGTAGTCAAGGGAGTACCCTACGATGTGATCCTGTATGAACAAAAGCAGAAAGCGGCTGATCTTATTGTTATGTCTCCGTACGGCAGCACTGGGATGGCCCGGTATTTAATCGGAGGAGTAACCGAAAAGGTCATTAAAAATGCCGATGTACCGGTTCTGATAGTCAGGTAAAAATAATAATAGGGGCCACAGGCCCCTATTACTATTTATCATTGCTGGAGTATGAGTCTTTGCCGCCCTGTTTTGACAGGTGCAGTTCCAGCGATTTTTGCAGCTTTTGAATGGCTTCCATAGGAGTTTTGCCGCTCGCACCGTATCCGGGCAATTCTGGAGAGTATGCCTGGTATTCGTCGCGCACCTTTTCAACCAGCATGGAATAGCGCACCGCATCCCACCTCGCTTTCTGGCCGGCCTGCCGCATTATGCAAGCGTTCTAATTGTTTATGCAGGGCCAGGTATCCGCCTGCTGTTATGTACTCTTCCTGTTATTTACACTTTAGCACTTTTAAGCCGGTGTGCGAATCGAAAAATGTGCACAGACTGCATATTCAAATAATCCCATGCAGGCTGCCGCCCGCAGCCCCGAGGCGGTCGACCCGGCGTTCACATTCTGGAGATTCGATCAGCGGTGCAGCGTGATGAGGCTTCAGGCGGGCATCAATAATAAGCGGCCCGGTACAGCCCCAGTGCTTGTGCTCGATGAAGCTGCCGACCCCGTAAACATCGTGAGATGGATTGGAACGGGTAAAGGTGATCCACAGGAAGTTGTCAATGTGACGGGCCGCATACGGGCTGTTTTCGGTAAGAATAATCAAGGCAATATCATCAGGGCATCCGGCATCATTAAGGTAGTCGGCCAGGCTCTGGGCGGCTTTTTCGCCGCTGGCTGCATCTATAAAAGCCGGAGAACTGATGATGAGGACGCCCGGCAGCGCCAGCACCGGTTCGGTGAATCCTGAAGGCAGCCGCAGCGGTTCATCAATATGAACCGCCAATTGGCGTTTAATCTCACCTGCCGCAGCCACTATGACTTTAGAACCCCGGTTTAATCCGGTTCCTGAATAATCCAGGGTGTCTATGGTGGTATTGGTTTGGAAATGAAGGTCTCGCTTCCAATCGACCCTCTCCAGCATATGGGTAAAAAACGCTGGCAAATCACGAACATCAAGCCCGGAACTATCCTCGCGGGCCGCAATAAACAGGTATTTAGCCAGAGAGGTCTGGCCAAAGCCCAGGATGGAATTGGCCAGGGTCAAAATTTCCCGCGGCTCCCGCGGTACATAAGGCACATATCGTTCGTGCCCTATTGCCAGCAGCAGCGGATGCAGGCCGGCTGCATCCACGGCATGAATAGAATCCACTCCGGGAATGCTTATGCCGACGACCGGGCCGGCAATCTCCTGGATGAGCTCACCGAAGACCGTATCTTCCTGAGGCGGGCGTCCAACCACTGTAAAAGGCCAGATTGCATCAGGCCGGTGGTATACGTTTTCTACATTCAAATAGGGAAAGTCGTGGCATTGGGCGTAATAGCCTATATGATCGCCAAAAGGACCTTCCGGCCTGGTTTGGCCGGGAGAAACGGTTCCAGTGATGCAAAAATCGGCATCGACTGCGATAGTGTGCCCGCCGTTGACCGCGTATCTAAACCGGCGGCCGGCCAGGAGACCAGCAAAAGCCGCTTCCGGCATGCTTTCCGGCAAAGGCATAATCGCAGCCAGAGTGTGAGCGGGAGGGCCGCCTACGAAAATGCTCACTTTCAGATCCTGGCCGCTTTCGATGGCAGTGGTGTGGTGAATGCCAATGCCGCGCCGAATCTGGTAGTGCAGACCGACCTCGCGATCCTGCTGATAATTATTGCCGGCCATTTGGATGCGGTACATCCCAATATTGGAATGCATGATCCCCGGATGGGCCGGGTCTTCGGAATATACCTGGGGAAGGAGAATAAATGGCCCGCCATCATCTGGCCAGGATTTTATTTGCGGAAGCAGGCTTATCCTGGTTTGCCCGGACATAACCGGACCTGTTTTAACCCTTTTCGGCAATGCCTTTGTGGCCTGAAGCGGAAGGCCGGCATAATTCCAGGGACGGCGCAGGACTGCTGCCGGATCTGAAGGCACCTGCATCATGCGCATAACCTTATCCAGGGTGAAGCGGAATATGAAATGGGCTCGGTCCATAGTGCCGAAAAGATTGGAAACAGCGGGAAAGGGGCTGCCCTTTACATTTTCGTATAAAATAGCCGGTCCTCCGGCATTGTACACTCGGCGATGGATAGCCGCCATTTCCAGATGGGGATCGACTTCTTCACTAATCCGGACCAGACGGCCGTTTCTTTCAAGGTCCAGGACACATTCTCCAGTGCTGCTGTATATCATGGTCGGTTCGCTCCTATATTATCAGGCACTACTGCATGACACATTGGGGAAGCAAAAGCACCGTCCCCTTGCTTCCCCAATGTGTCACCTTGTATCACATATTTCAACTGGCTCCCGACTGCCGAAAGTGCTGCTATTATCCATGAAATAAGCTTGTCCGGGAATAAAACGGTACCATCGTGCCCGGAAAGCGCTTTCGAAATCCCTGATGCTGGGATGGGCTATGAATTCCGGTAAAAGCTCACTGGCAAAACCAAAGCGCAATATGTATTTGGAAAAGGCCTTGATGGAATCGGCGTCCATAGTGGCAGGCTCGATTATTCCTTCCATTTGCAGGCCGCGGATGTCTTTCCAGCCGCTGGAGTTTGAGTGCAGAACAGCGGCGGCTCTGCCGCCGGGAATGGCGTTGTATATGTGGACGCTTTGCGGGGAAGAAAAAAACCAGAAGCAGCCGCTGGAATAAACGTAATAAACGGGCGCCGCCCAGGGCTGTTCATGTCCGGCCACGGCCAGGGTCATGATATGCTGCGAATTTATCAAATCCAGAGCTTGAGTATGCGCGCTGTTTTCCATGCTGCTTGTATCCATCCATCGCAAAACTAATTTGATTCCCATTGTATCATAAAGCCGGGACCCGGGCTGATTAAAACCTGAGTAAACATCAGGGACGGTAAAAACGTCCCTGATGTTTTAGCCGCGTGATTTGGCGAGCAGGTTGCGGGGGGGCGAAGGGTGGAATACAATTAGGACGGTAATGCAATAAGAAGCCGGAAATCCGGCTGGATATTTGAAAGGCAGTCAATGAATCAGAGCGGTAAAAAGCTGATTATTTGTGAAAAGCCCTCTGTGGCACGGGACATTTCGGCCGTGCTGGGCAAGCCTGTTCGCCGGGACGGGTATTTTGAATCGGGATCATATCTCATAACTTATGCCATCGGGCATCTGGTCAGGCTTTACGAACCTCAAGAATACTCCCCCGGGCTGGCACGCTGGAAGATGGATACTCTGCCCATGCTTCCTGAACAATTTAAGCTGGCTCCTTATGCAGACAAAAATGATCACCTGGAAAAGATTCGCCAGCTGATAATGAGACCGGATGTCGGCTCGATTATCAATGCCTGCGATGCCGGAAGGGAAGGGGAGCTTATATTCTTCTACATAACCCGGTACCTGGAAAACAAGAAGCCGGTTGAGAGGCTCTGGCTTTCCGAAACCACGGAAAAGGGCATCAAGGAAGCCATGGAAAAGCTGCGTCCTTCCCGGGAGATGCTGGGCCTGGGGAAAGCGGCGGTAATACGCAGCCAGTCGGATTGGCTGGTGGGTATGAATGCCACCCGCGCCTATACTCTGGTTCTGGGTGACAAGTTTACGGTAGGAAGGGTGCAAACCCCAACTCTGTGGTTCATTGTGGAGAGAGAAAGAAAAATTCGCAATTTCGTGCCGGAAGAATATTATGAATTGCGGGCGGTCTTTGGCGGTCCTGAAGGCATGAATTACCAGGGCGTACATGAGCAGCGCATCCATGATAAAAGCGAAGCCGATAAGCTTCTGGAAAATATGAAAGAGGCCACGGAAGGAACGGTTGTCAGCTACAAGGAGAAGAACAAGAAGGAAAGCCCTCCTCAACTTTATGATCTCACCGAACTGCAGAAAGACGCCAATAAAAAGTTTGGATACACAGCGGAGAGAACCCTGCAGATCGCTCAGGCTCTGTATGAACGCAAGCTCATAACCTATCCAAGGACCGATTGCCGCTATCTTAATGAGAATATGTTTGAAACCTTGCCGGAGCGGCTGCGTTCGCTGGCCAATACCTCGCTGGGGTCGGCCGTTCCTTCGGAAATCACGCACCCGGGCAAACGCTTCATTGACGATAGCAAGGTGAGCGATCATACGGCTATTATTATGACCGCCGTGCCTATGCCGGCCCGGGGGATTGATCCTGACCTGGTTAATTTGTATGTATTGATCGTTAAACGGGTTTTAATGATGCTGTATCCGCCGGCGCGCATATCAGAAATAGAGGCTGCCACCCTGGTAAAGGACTGCCTTTTTATTACAAAAGAAAAGTATTGCGCGCCCGGCAACGAGGGCTACAGGGTATTCTTGGACCGAGAGGAAAAAGAGCGCAGCCTGCCGCGGCTGAAAAAAAACATGACGGTTTCGATTCAGGAAATCGCAGCCGAAGAAAAGCAAACCAGCCCGCCCCGCCGGTTTACCGAATCAGACCTCTTGTCTGCCATGGAAAATGCCGGCCGCCGTATCGAGGATGAAGAGCTCAAGGAGGCCATGAAAGAAAAAGGCCTGGGCACTCCGGCCACCCGGGCTGCCATAATTGAAAAGCTGATCGCGACCGGTTATGTTAAACGCGAGAAGAAATCCCTGGTGCCGACCGGCAAAGGGGAGTATCTGATCGACAGCATAGCTCCGCGTCTGAAAGATCCCCTTCTGACTGCGGAATGGGAATACAAGCTAAATGCCGTAGCCCACGAACAGTATGACATGCTGGTTCTAAGGCGTGAAATAATTGATTTTGTGCATCAAATTATTTTTGAATTGAAAAACGGCGGCAGGCAAAAGCTGATTCCCTGGCCTAAAATGCTTAATTCCCCGCCGGCACCCGCCACATTGCCCCCTGCCAGCGCCCAGAGCCAGTCTTCTATTTAATGGACCAATAAGGTATAATTAATTCTCTGCGATAAAACAAGACAATGGTCGTTCATCCCTGAATAGTTAAAGCAATTTCTCTATTTAGTCCCGGCAGATTCATGGCAAGTACAGGGAGGGATTCGAATGCATTTCATATTTGAAGAATTAATTGACTTGGAAATGGTTCAAGGCCTGTTAGAAAGCTTTGGCGATCTCTTCAAATGCCCCCTGGCACTGATTGATCCAGACGGAAACATAGTCCTGGCTACTGAGTGGCAAAAGATCTGCAGCTGTTATCATTCACCCCATGAAACTGCCGGCAAAGTATGCCAGGACCATGTTCTGGAGATTGCCAGGCAATGCGAAACGACTGGTCATGCCCGTATTTATCAGTGCCCTATGGGCCTTGTGGATAGCACTACCCCGATTTATGCCGGGGGACAATACCTGGGCAGTCTCAGCATAGGACAGGTCTTTATGGAGGAACCTGACCTTGAATTTTTCAGGCAGCAAGCCCGGCATTACGGTTTTGAAGAAGCGGCTTACCTCCAGGCAGTGCATGAAGTGCCGGTCATTGAGGAAACACAGCTGAAGAAGATTCTGAACCTGGTGGGCCAGATGGCTTCATGGCTGAGTGAAGCCGGCTTGAAGCGTTTTCATGAGTTGCAAGCCGTGCAAGCTGAACGAGACCTGGCTGGCATTATTAGCTCCATTCAGACCGGTGTGTTTGTCATTGATCCCGAAAGCCACATTATTCTGGAGGCCAATCCCTTTGCCCTGCAACTGATAGGCCGGCAGCGGGAGGAAGTTGTGGGTTCCAGGTGCCAGAGTTTCATATGTCCGGCTGAACCGGGCCAATGCCCGGTCACCGAATTGGGGCAATCTATTGAAAACGCCGAACGGAAATTGCTCACCGTTGACAGTGGAGAGTTGACCATATTAAAAACCATTACCCCGGTGCAGTATCGAGGGAAAATGGCTCTTCTGGAGAGCTTCGTTGATATCAGCGGCTTGAAGCAAGCGGAAAAGGCTCTGAAGGAAAATCAACAAGCCTTCGGGCTGATGGCGGCTTCAGCCCAGGATGCAATCATTTTAATTAATGACGAAGGGGTTATTACATTCTGGAATCAAGCTGCTACGCGAATATTTCAATATACCGCGGCGGAAGCGGTGGGACAGTCAACCCATTTATTACTGGCTCCACTTCGATACCACGAGCAGATCCGGCAGGCCTTCAGCCACTGGAAGAGTACCGGCCAGGGTTTGGCTATCGGCAAGATCGTTGAGTTAAGCGGGCTGAACAAGGCCGGACAAGAAATACCGGTGGAGCTGTCGCTGGCCTCGGTAAAAATAAGCGGACGCTGGGTTGGTCTTTCCATAATCAGAGATATTTCGGAGCGTAAACAGGCGGAAGAGGAACTGAAGAAAAGCAGTGAAAGCCTGGCTGAATGGGTAATCGAACTGGAACAAACCAACATGGAAATTAATCTGCTGCGGGAGATCGGGGATTTGCTGCAGGGCAGCCAGTCGGTGGAGGAGGCATTTACAGTCGTAAAATGCTTTGCACCCCGCTTGTTTGCCGGTTCAACCGGGGCGCTGTACATGCTGAACCGCTCCCATAAAGCGATGGAAATGGCGGCAAGCTGGGGAAGCGTCGTTCACAGCGAGTATTTTTTTGCGGCAGATTCTTGCCGTTCTGTATCCGCTATTCAATCGGAGCCCATGGAAGGCGGGCAGGGCCGTTGCCAGCACCTGGAAAGCGACTTTGCAGGAGATTACCTGGATGTTCCGATGATGGTGGCCAGCGAAGTTATCGGGCTGCTGTATATAGAACCATCAGGTGATGCGGCGGCCAGCAGCCGCACGGTGAAGCTGGCTCCAGTAGTGGCCGAGCAATTTGCCCTGTCATTGTCAAATATCAAATTGCGCGAAGAGCTCAAAGAACAGTCCATTAAAGATCCCCTGACCCAGCTTTTCAACCGGCGCTATTGCCTGGAAACCCTGCAAAGGGAAATTAACCGGGCTTGCCGCGGAGATCATTCCATAGGCATCATAATATTGGATGTAGATAATTTTAAGCGCTTTAATGACAATTATGGACATGATGTCGGAGATGCAGTTCTGGTGGAGTTTAGCAAAACCGTACGCAGTATGATTCGGGGCAGTGATTTTGCATGCCGGTGGGGCGGAGAGGAATTCGTGGTGGTATTGCCGGAAGCATCCCTGGAACATACCGCCATCCGGGCCGAACAATTGCGCAAGGCCGTGGAAGAGCTCCCCCTGGTATATGAGAACTGCATACTGGGAAACATAACCATCTCGGCTGGAGTTGCAGCATACCCGCAACATGGTGCCAATACGGACACTCTGTTCAAACTGGCCGATATGGCCCTCTATAATGCGAAAAACAGCGGGCGAAACCGAGTCGCGCTGGCCTGAATGATTGCATTATTTTACCCTGCCATTCTTTATCGCCAATGTGATAAAATTATACGCAAGCAGTTTAAATGTTGCATATAATTATTCAAAGCACTCGCCTTTTACCCTGAATCATTGTTTCCCTGCAGACTTAAACAAGGAAACAGCCGTTATAAACGGCGGCACTTGCTGTTATTTTGAGAGGAGCGTGAGTAGCAATGGCCGAAAAGAAGAAACCAAACGGAATTAGCAAATCTGCTGCGGCACCGAAAAAGCAGAAGCCCCGCAAAAATGTATCAACAGATTCCCCGCCGGCGGCAATGGAATCAGCAGCCGATACCTTAAGGGTGGCAGCCCCGGCTGATCTTCATAAGGGTGAACCCATGGTATTCAATGTTGTGGAAGCCCCAGGTCCAGCCGCTGTTATTGAAGGTGCCCCGTCAGATTCGCAACGTGCGGCTCTAAAAGCCGAACTGAGGCAGGAATTGGATGAAATCCGGTTCATGCTGCAGAAATGGCCGTTTAGCTTTTAATCAAGCCTCCACTATCATTCGGCTGGATATTTTGAACTGCCAGGGATAAGGGAAAGATGCACATCGGTCTGACCTGGTTAACCGTCCGGGCAGGGATTCAGGCAGAGAATATCGCTCTCATGCGGGGTCAGATTTTCCCGGATGATTTCCAGCTTGCATCGATGGCCGATCCCGGCCTGGCCATCGATTATTACGTTTGGAGACACTGGATCACGCAGGTTTTTATTGTGAACATGCCAAAAACAGTCGCTGGTGTCTATTCCAAACAACTCGCCATGGCCTTTGCTGAATCCGGTATCCCTAATCAAGCGCTGTACAGTCACTAATACCGGTGCAGCATTCTTATCTTGAACCAGGTTGTTATGTTCACGGACAATGTCTCTCAGATGCTGCCAGGCCTCGATTAGTTCGAGCTTTGATTCGTGGCTGGAACGGCACTCCTTTTCCAGGGCTAGAAAGCTGGCGATTTCAGGGTGGCTGGCCAGTCGGCAATATGCAGTGTGAATCCAGCCTTCATGATCACCGATGCCAAGGGCCATGCCGCCTTCGCTTACAAATCGTGAGCATTCTTTTACGATAGTTAAGATTTGTTCTTCTGAATCGGGATTGCGCAGGGACTGGCCGCTTATGAACTGGCGACGGACCGGCCCGAAAGCGCCGGAAGGCTCGCCGCGTACGACCATGATGTATTCCTCGGAAGTGTCCGGGTAAACGCAGATTTTACTGGTGCGGGTGGTGACTTTTTCTTCCAGCCGGGCAGAAAACGTATAGGTCTCGCCAATCAGAAAAGACCTGCTGGTCGAGTTTTTGTGTATTTTAGCCCGGCTTCCAGAGGGAGATACGCCATCCAGCCACCTGGTTCCAATTTTAACAATCGTATAAGTAACTGTCTCTGACATAGAATGCCTCCTGTGAATGATTATTGTCTATTACTGAGAATCATCAGAAACGATTTTTATATTTCTGTTCTTTACATGGATAGTGGTTAGGAATTGCTGTTTTTTGTGCTTTTCAAGTAGGCACGAACAATCAAGCGGTCATATTTGCCATTGGCTGGCCGGATTACCGGATCACAAGTAGTGAGGGTAAGCGCCGGAACCGGCGTTGGTTCGATAACGCTCCAGTCGCGATCGTTGGTAATGAAGACTGAATCAACCGCATATGAATAAAGTTTGCCCTGATAGGAAAGCGTAATAACATCTCCTTTGGCCATCTCGTTCAGGTTCATAAATGGCGAACCCGCCATATTCCGGTGTCCCGCAATCGAAACATTGCCTTTTTCGGGCAGTCCTGACTGGGGATAGAAGCCCGGGGACTGTTCCAGGACCTCGGGTTCAATGCCATAAGCCACATTCAGGTTGAGACCGAATCGGGGTATATCCAGCACCCCGGTTGAACCTGCAGGCAGCCGGGGATATGATTGATCCTGGCTGTTCTCGTCGATCTGCATTATAGGCAAATCCGGCTTTTCTTCGACGTTGCTGAAGGGATTGAAGCGATCATAATAGCTAATCCAGAATGGCGACAGCACAGTTAATATGCTGGCAACAATCAGCATCGTACCCATATATGCTACAAGGCGCCTGCCTATGGGCTGCTTTTCAATCCCTGTGCGGGATGAATCTTCTGCCTCGGCGGATGTATCTTCTGTCTCGCCGGGTGCGACTACCTGGGCCGTTTCCCCGGCCGCCTTTTCATATTCAGATAACATTTCCGGAGGTATGCCTGGCTCGACGAAATTGTATAAAACGTCCCAATCGCCGTCTGCAGCCGAAGGAGGCGGCAGATTTAATTCTGGCGGCGGTGTTTCGAATACAGGCTGGTCAGAAGCACTGTCAGGGTAGCTGATGCAATAGTTGTCTTCCAATGTATCCGGGAATTCCTCTGGCAGCCCAGCCGGCTCGGGATATTTGGCATTTAATTCAGGCTTATCAGGGACTTCAATTACAAACGGCTTGAAAGGCTTGTATATTACCGGGCTGATGTGTTTTTCGGATGCTTTTATATTCCCGTGCGCCGGAGATTTGGCAGGAATGGCCGGCCGCGGAGTTGAGATAGCCCTTAAAATAGGCATCTGTGCCGGTGAGGTTTCATTTTCGGCATTCCCCGGTTTATCCGGGCTATCCGCCTGCCGCCATCTGAGTAATTCTGGAAAGAGCGGCTCCATGAACTCCCGGGCCTCGATTTCAGAGTATCCCTTGTCCAGGAAGGAAGGTACCCAGTAAGCGATCATTTCGCCCAGAGTCATGTTGGGATTGGTAAAGTTGCCATTGACATAGCAGTCCCGGCAGTAGTTTTCTGAAAGGCGGCCGTTTGCTTCCGTGCTGCATATGTCAGTGGTAAGGGGAATCCCACAACTCTGGCAAAACTCCTGCATCAAACATTTCCTCCGTTACAATAAAAAGCAATAAGCCGGGACTGGTTCTGGCTCCAATGTCTGCTTCCCGGCGATAATAAGCATGCAACGCTTTATAAGCGCGCGCTCGTACAGCTTATTAATTTTAACATAGCAGAGATGAAATGGATTTGAAAAGTGTTTTTCCACCAGATTTAAGCTCTTTTTCAGTATAATTTCAGTTTCAGTCTTGATAATATGGGTTATGAATTAGCAAGGAAAGCGGTACCGGGGTTATGAAGCAGTTAAAAGGCATAAAAGTGCTGATCGTTGATGATGAGCCGAATATTGTTCAATTTCTTGAAATCGGGCTTCAGAATGAGGGCTTCGATGTTCGGAGCGCTGCAGACGGAATGAACGCCATTAACCAGGTCCAGTCGTTTCATCCTCATGTGGTGATACTGGATGTGATGATGCCTGGAATTGACGGCTTCGAGGTCTGCCAGATGATTGCCGGCCAGGAAAACATGGCCATCATTATGCTGACCGCCCGGGACGAGGTGGAAGACCGGGTCAAAGGGCTTCGCCTTGGTGCTGACGACTACATGGTCAAGCCTTTCAGTTTCGAAGAACTGCTGGCCCGCGTTCATGCCCGGGTCAGGAACCACTTCCCCGATCTATTTGGTGAAGTCGAAATCGGGCCTTTTGTAATTGACGACCGGCGCAAGGAAATAAAGCTGGAAGGAAGGGTGCTCGAACTGACCGCAACCGAACACGAATTATTGAAATTCATGGTGGTGAATCACGGGCTGGTTTTAAGCAAGGCTACTATACTGGACCGGGTTTGGGGCTATGATTTCGAAGGCGATCAAAACATTGTGGAGGTATATGTGCGTTCACTGCGTGACAAGCTGGGCGACAAGGAGCACCGGCTGATTAGAACCCTGCGTGGTTCGGGATACCGGGTGGATCTGCCATGAAAGAGAGCCTGGTTCAAAGACTGCATATGTTGTCTCATCGGGATTCGCTGCAATTCAAGCTGCTGGCCCGTTCATTACTGATCCTGGGGGTTTTGCTGGCCCTTATCGGTACGACCCAGTATTTTGTGATGCGCAACATTGTATACAGCAACAAGGCGGAAAGCCTGCATAGCCAGGTATTGGCCGTGCCGCCGATGCAATTGGCGAGCGATTTTCCGATGGAATTCGTGGTTCCGGATTACATTAATGAGATGAAAAACAATGCCGAAAAGCCAAGCCCCGGAACGATTTCCGTGAATAACGGCATTCTTGGGCCGGAAGATATTAATGGGAATATGCCGGGTGAGCTGCCCGGCCAGCTTGAAACTGACAAGCTGCATCCCCGCTTCTTGATACCTGAAACCAGCATGGCTTATATAGACAGCCAGGGCAATTTCTACGAATTAAACCAGGATCAGAATGGTTCCACGGCTCCACGCCTGGAAGCCGCGGCATATCAGGCAGCCAACGATCGCCAGCCCAGTAATGACTACCTGCTGGTGGACAACAACAATAAGCAGGAACTGGTAGTGCTGGTATCTTCTCCGGGTGGTCCAGAACGTCAGGGTGGCATTATACAAATCAGCACACCCACCGGCCCGCTGGATGAAATGATTATGCGCCAGTTGCTGGCTTTTCTCGGCCTGGCCCTGGCAGCCATGGTCATGGGCCTGATCAGCTACTTGCCGGTAATTCAAAAAACCCTGGCCCCCCTGTCCAATATGGTGGAAATATCAGAACAGATTGACACCGGCAACCTGGATCGCCGTTTTCCTACCCGCCAGGGGCAGGCGGAAATTGACCAGCTGGCCGAATCCTTTAATGGCATGATGGAGCGGCTGGAAGCGTCCTTCGAGATGGAAAAAGAGACCAAGGAGCAGATGCGGCGCTTTATAGCCGACGCTTCTCATGAACTTCGCACTCCCCTGACTTCTATACATGGCTTTGTTGAAGTCCTGCTGCGGGGAGCGGCTGAACAGCCTGAACAACTGGATAAATCACTGAAAAGCATGCTGGGGGAATCCCAGCGCATGCGCACCCTGGTCCAGGATTTGATAGTCCTGACCAGGCTGGACAGCGCTCCTCATATTGAATTTTCCAGGGGGGAGCTGGCAGAAGTGCTGAGCGAAATGGAGCCCCAGCTGGAAATCCTGGCTGGTCGGCGCCAGCTTTCCATTGAAACCGAATCCAGCTTGCTTTGCAGGTATAATTCTGACCAGATGAAACAGGTTATCCTTAACCTGGTGCAGAATGCGGTCCAGCATACCGATGCAGAACAAGGCAGTATTGAGATCAGCTTGAAACAAAGCGACACGGGAGTGCTGCTGGCAGTTTGTGACAACGGCCCGGGCATCAGCGAAGAGCATATTCCCCATGTTTTCGATCGCTTTTATCGCAGTGACAGCTCCCGGGCTCGCAAACACGGAGGTTCTGGCCTGGGCCTGGCCATTACGCGCTCCATAGTGGAAATGCATGGCGGCAGCATCTGGGTCGAGTGCCAGGATAACAGCGGTTGTTGTTTTTATGTACGCCTGCCAGCATGACGGTTATTTGAAAGCATACTGACAAGCAGGAACAGACGTATATACCTATGACCAGAACGGCAACCGGATCACCGAAAATGCCAAACAGTACCAGTATGACTGGAACAACCGCTTGACTAGCATCACCAATGGGGACGAAAGCACCCAGTTCGCCTATGATGGAGATGGCAGCCGGACCAGCCAGGGGAAAATAGTATCCGGGACTACCATAGAGGCCAGCAGCTACATCTACGACCCGAGCCAGGGCATCCCCAGGCTCTTGCAGGAAGAAATTGTCTCCGGGCCGACCTTGAGTTATGTCTATGCGTGAAGATTATTAGAGCAGACTGGCAGCAGTTCTGGCACCATGTTCTATCACCAGGATACCATCGGTAACACCCTGGCCATGACGGATATGACCGGCGTGGCGGTGAACACCTACCGCTACAAGGCTTTCGGAGCCAGTGAGCTGATCTCCGGCACCTCTCCCAATAACAGCCAGTTCACCGGGCATGTATCTGATAACACCGGCCTCATCTACATGAACGCCCGCTACTATGACCCGGCCACAGGGCGATTTTTGACCCAGGATACTGTGCCCGGAAGGCCTATGGACCCGCTGTCGTACAACCTGTATGCTTATTGTAAGAATAATCCAACAGCATACACTGATCCGAGTGGAAACTGGGGGCCCTGTGTACATCGTAATGATACTTATCAGTGGGCCTTATGGGCAGGATTTTCCGAAATGAAGAAAAACATGAGTGATGACGATAAGGATTGGTTGAAAGAAAAGAAGGAACACATGAGCAAGTCTGACCAGGAGTGGGTTGGGGAACTTTAATGTATCCGAACATAAAGGCTGATTCTATTGTTAAGGTGCGGCTGACTATAATGAAATGTTCATAATTTTATCTGGAGGCAGGATAATGGCAGTTTTTTTTGGATATACATTTATCATTATGTCTGTTCCCTTATGTATCTCGTATTTATTATATAATTACAAACCGCAACTTGCCAATGCTTCAAGGCTGCAAAAAACGATTCTGCTGACGGTTACATCCTTTTTCGCTTTGGATTTAACAGGAGTGTTATTGGGTAATTTCGCAAATTATTTTTGGTTTGCGTATTGCGGTGGGTATATTTCGGTACAAAAGGCGTTAATAATAGGAATTACCGTTCCGTTCTATTATTTATCTACCAAATATTGGGATACAAAAGAAATAGATAAAGAAAAAAGTACCGGTTTTTATGGCCTTCAGATTTTTGGTTTATTAATAGGTGTGGTAATTGGATTTATTATGGCAAAAAATGGTTACTATGCTGGAAATATTGGTGTTTTTTCTCAACTGTTTTTGCAAGGCTTGTAATTGGCATTAAGGACGGAGAATGCATTGTACCCATTTTCCGTGATACAAAAATGACCTTTTCTCGATAAAGTAGACGTCCCAGGGTTAGGTTATTTGCCATTTGCTTATAATTACCAAAATGAATATTTTTAAGTGAAATGGCTTTTGCAATCATCGGTTTACTGTTTACATTCCTAAATCTTTCAACTTCACTTCGAAGATAAGAAAGAGCTACCAACACGCATACATTTACTGGAAAATCGCCATATTCAGATCAATACAACACTATATTTCACATACCCTATTTTTATTTTAATGAAGCGCATTTTATGAGTTGTGGTTATTATCTTGTGTATTAACAATGCAGATTTGTCCATACCACGATAGTGTCCAATACTAGCCGATTGTAGAAATAGACAAGAATGGAGTGTGATTCTAGTTATGTTTGAGACATTGAGTTTCACCATTGTGTTAGTATTGGCAATTATTGTTCCGTTAGTAGTCTCTGCTTATATATTTTATCATAAGCCGCACCTAGCCAAACGCTCCAGACGATATAAAGTAGTCCTTCTCGCAATAGCATCGTCACTAGCTCTGGATCTAACATCAATAGTGTTATTATTTATGGGTTGGTATAATGGTTATTTATTGTTGGTAGAGCGATTGTATGTAATTCTGGCGGCGATTCCCTTTTATTACTTAGCTACTGCCTATTGGAGCGAAGAACGGATTAGCGAAAATACTGCATTCAAATTTTTCGTAGTACAAATACCCGGATTAGTTTTGGGTCTGCTTATTGGGATATTGCTCACATCAAATGATAGACTACGTGATATAGCCATTGCACTCGGGTCATTTACATCACTACCCGGTTTGTTACTTTTGGGACCTAAATATTTGTTGTAGATTAATCAACATTTCGCTAGCCGGATTTTGAATGGTTAGCCAAAGCCTACCAATATGACTGGACCAACCGCTTGACCAGCATCACCAATGGAGACGAGACCACCCAGTTCACCTACGACGGAGACGGCAGCCGGACCAGCCAGCAAAAGATAGTTTCTGGAGCTACCATAGAGCCCAGCAGCAACATCTACGACCCGAGTCAGGGCATCCCCGGCTGGCTGATGTAACCGCTTCAAGAGCTGCTTCGCTGAAGATGGGATGGTTGGCTCCAGCCAAATTTATATGGTGGCCAATGAATTCCGTCACCTCATCTTTGTTAAGAGCGTGCATCTTGTAACGCAGGATAATGCGCTGGTTTAGTGGTTGCTGATATGCAATAGCCAGCTTGTTGAGCAACGACGGCATTCCGCAGAGAATCAAAACGTAAGGGTTGTGAGTATCCAGTGCAAAATTGAATAGCAGATGCAGTTCACTGATGAAACTAGGTGTTGCCAGTTGTAGTTCATCAAGAATAATGACCGGTGTCACCTTTTTACCAGCATACAAATCAGAAATCGCAGTTTGAATTGGATGGAAAAGGTCAGCCGTGCGAAAAGCTGGAGTCAAGTCTAATGCGAAGGCCAGGTTAGACATACAATTGCCCGGCGCATGAAACGCATAGGCGGTCGTTGGACAATCCGGGGAGCCGACCACATGACGCGATTGCTGGAAGCCCGAGCCAATGATGAACTGCACGCTTATGCCGAGCCAGGAAAAAGTATCAATCGTGGCGAAGTATCCCGTGCCCGGCAGATATCGTCGGGAAGCAAGAAGAAGCATAATGTTCAGGACACCTGGCTGGATGTAAGCCTGCCGGTACTAAATGGTCCACATTCTGGCCGGGATTGGGTTAAGCGTATGTTAAGGAAATTAGTCAGCTCACCGGCTGTTATGGTGTAAACAGGATAACGAATCAGACAGGCACAATATTTATGGAATATACGTTGCTATGGCACTTGGAGAGTGACTGCCGACGAATACTAGAAGACTCTTCGAAGGCGAACCCTGTCCTGCCGGTGGAACGCAGGATGCGTGGAACGCGAACCTGGCCACGGATGGACAGTTGGAGCGGGACCGGCTGACTGGGGAGACGAGAAGCATAGTCTTCTTTTGAGGAGGCCTGGAACGAACCAAGTTCCATAGCAACGGCATCTAAAACATTTTGCATGTATTATCATCAAACATAAATTAATAATTTCAGCGGGAGTTACCCACGAAGAGTTGACACGGCCATGACTGGAACAACCGGCTGACCAGCATCACCAGTGGGGACGAAAGTACCCAATTCGTCTACGACGGAGACGGCAACCGGATACATACTCCAATTAAATAAGCAACCAGGCCAATCCTGGCAAAACCTTTCATCTGCTTAAAACAGAGGAAGGTTTTTTATTTTTCAGCCAATCTTCAGCCAATCTTAAAAAAAACTTCAGGTTTGGTTCAGGGCGGTTTCAGCTTGCTCCTATAACATGGTATGAGTATCGTTCCCATAGCGCTATACCACGGCTATTGAGAAGATAGGGAGCGAGGGAAAGGGGCCTGGCCGATGAAAAGGGATTCCGGTGAATTAAAACCAGCATTTGATCCGTATCTGGCGGTGATACTTGCGCTGTCGGCATTTCTAAATATATACGGCATATGGCAGGAAAGCACCTCCAACTCTTACTACACAGCAGCGGTTACCAGCATGCTGCAGAGCTTCCATAATTTTTTCTACGCATCGTTCGACCCCGGAGGATTTGTTACGGTTGACAAGCCCCCGCTGGCCCTGTGGGTGCAAACCGCGTTTGCTTACCTTTTTGGAGTGCAGGGATGGAGTGTCATACTTCCCCAGGCCCTGGCCAACATAGCTTCGGTTCTCATGGTCTATATCATGGTAAAGCCAGGTTTTGGGCGGATTGCAGCCCGTACAGCCGCCCTGGTTATGGCCTGCTCACCTATCGCGGTTGCAGTCAGCCGCACCAACAACCTGGATTCTCAGCTGATCCTGGTGCTGCTGGTGGCCGCCTGGATGCTCTTCCGAGGCATCAGGCAGTCCAGTGCAGTCTGGATTATCGGAGCATTTGCCCTGAGCGGGCTGGGCTTCAACATCAAAATGCTTCAAGCTTACCTGGTTCTGCCGTCTTTTTACCTGATGTACCTGCTTGCTTTCAAAACCGGTGCCGGACGGGATTGCCATATAATGGACGGTCCAGATGGTGAGGTCGATCAGCATAAATTTACCGTTCGCCAGCTCAACCTGTGGATGAGGCTGAAGCGGCTGATGCCGTCCATTATCCCGGAAGGCGGCTGGGGGCCAAAATTAGGAGTCATGGCTCTGGCAACGGTGGTGCTCATAGCTGTTTCCCTGTCCTGGGCGGTGGCGGTCGACTCGGTGCCCGCCAGTGAAAGGCCATATATCGGGGGCAGCGACAGCAACTCGGTTCTGGAGCTGGCCCTGGGCTACAACGGGATACAACGCTTGACCGGTGAACAGGGTTCCGGCCCATCGGGAAACCAGCCGGGGCCGATGAACAATAATAATGATCCCGGCGACGCCGGAGAAAATATCGTAGATACCAGCGCAGTCGGGCCAGCTGATTCTGACTCAAGCACTGCTGGCATGACTGCGTCCGGAGCGCCTCCCAGCGGTATGCAGGGGCCGCCCGGCAACGGCGATGGCAATGGGGGGCCTGGCCAGAACAGTGATGGCGGAATGTTTGGCACCGGAACCCCGGGAGTGCTGCGTTTCTTCCAGAGCGAATTGTCCGGCCAGATCAGCTGGATGCTGCCTTTCGCAGCCTTTGCCGTTCTGGCCCTGCTGGCCGGAATCGGCCGGGGCCGCCCCTGGGAACGCCGTCACAGCGAAACCCTGTTCTGGCTGGCCTGGCTTCTGACCGGCCTGGTTTTCTTCAGTATAGCCAGCTTTTTCCATCATTATTATCTGATCATGCTGGCACCGCCGCTGGCGGCATTGTGCGGCGCAGGCTTTGCAGCAATGCTTGAATTCTGCCGCGAAGCAAAGAGCTGGGAAAAGTGGCTGCTGCCGCTGGCCATCATGGCTACTGCCGCTTTTGAAGCATACATCCTGTGGCCTTACCAGTCCATTATAGGTGTCTGGACCGTTGCTGGACTGGCCATAACCGCCGTGGTTACCGCCCTGGCATTGATCATCAGAATGCAAAAAACGGCTTTCAGCCCGGCGCTAGCCTTCGCCGGAATTTTCATCATCCTGGCTGCGCCCCTGGGCTGGGCAGCAACACCCCTCATTTATGGCAGCAATACGGTTATGCCCCAGGCCGGGCTTAACCATAACGGAGGTCCGGGGCAATCTCCCGGTCAAATGGGCGGGCCAAATGGAAATAATAGCACTCCCCAGAATGGAAGCCAGCCCCAGGCGGGGCGTTCTCAAGGGGACCGCCAGGGCGGGGTTGATACGGAACTGCTCGAATACCTGCTGGCCAATAATAGCGGTGAAAAGTTTCTTTTCGCTGTGGCTGACGCAGGCTCGGCCGAAGCCTATATTATCCAGACCGGCTGTGCTGTCATGGCGATGGGCGGCTTCAACGGCTCCGACCCGATTCTAACTGTCGAAAGCGTCCAGCAGATGGTAGCTGACGGAGAGATCAAGTACTTCATGATTTCCGGGGGCGGCAATGGCGGCGGGCGAGACAACAGCGCGGTCAACGAGTGGATCAGGGCCAATGGCACTGAAATATCCAGCGATGCCTGGCAGAAAGCCGCTGGCGAAGAAATGCCTGCAGATGCAGATTCCCTGCAGCCGGGAGCTGATTTGGGCGAGTCATCCTTAAATGATGACAACGGCGAACAGCCGGGAATGTCGCCGAGAAACGGCGGGCCTATGGGCGATCGGGGCGGGCAAACCCTTTACCTGGTCACGCTTTAACGACGGGAGGTTATGACATGAAAGTTCGATATTCCGTAATTGTTCCCGTTTTCAATGAAGAAGAGGTTATTAAAACTACTTACCAGCGCCTGACCGATGTCATGGAAGGCCTGGACGATGATTATGAGCTGCTGTTCGTCAATGATGGCAGCAGGGACCGGACTCTGCCCATCCTGGAGGAGATTGCCCGCTGGGACAAATCCGTAAGGATTCTCGATTTTTCCAGGAATTTTGGCCACCAGGCGGCCATAACCGCTGGCATGGACCATGCGGCCGGTGAAGCAATAGTGGTGATCGATGCAGATTTACAGGACCCGCCGGAGATAATCGCAAAAATGATTGAACTGTGGAAAGAAGGCTACGAGGTGGTTTATGGCCGGCGGCTGAAGCGTGAAGGGGAAACCCTGTTTAAAAAAGCTACGGCAGTGCTGTTCTATCGCATATTGCGAGCGGCGACCGACATTGATATCCCTCTGGATACCGGAGATTTCCGCCTGATCGACCGCAAAGTGTGCGATGCCATGAAAACAATCCGCGAACGCAACCGTTTTGTACGCGGCCTCATCAGCTGGGTGGGATTTCGCCAGACTGCGGTGGAATACGTCCGGGAGGAGCGCTTTGCCGGAGAAACCAAGTACCCGTTCAAAAAAATGCTGCGTTTTGCCATGGACGGAATCAGTTCCTTCTCCTTCCAGCCGCTAAAAATAGCGGGATACCTGGGCGGCCTGGTGACAGCCATTTCGCTGGCGGTTATCGCATATTGCATTTTCATTCCGGTAACCTCGGCCGCAATACCGGCCTGGATGCCGGTCACAGCCGTACTGGCATTTCTGAATGGTCTGATACTCATAATGATGGGCGCCATAGGGGAATACATCGGCCGCATATACGATGAGACCCGCAACCGTCCGTTATATATCCTGCGCGAGCCCAAAGATTTGGTTCCGGCTCGTCAAAGGAGGTGGGGATAATGATTAACCAGCACAATGTAACCCAGATTGTTCGCTACTGCACCGTGGGGGCAGCCAACACCGCAGTTGACTGGCTGGTATTCGGCATTTTGACCTTGTGCGGCATGCTGTACATGCCTGCCCAGGTGCTAGCCTACACATCCGGAATGGTTAACAGCTTCATATTTAACCGCCAGTGGACCTTTGCCGTCCAGGGCATGGCGGATCTGGGCGAGGTTGCAAAGTTCCTGATTCTTAACACCGCCTCTCTGGCGCTCAGCGCCGTGCTGCTCTTCCTGTTTCACCAGGAAATGGGATTGAACCTGTGGCTGGCTAAAGCGGCAACAACGGTCATTATAATGGCTTTCAACTTCCTGGGAAGCAGGATGTGGGTATTCAACAAAAATTATGTATGGACAGGTGATGCGTTATGAACGAAGTGCTGGTAACGGGAGGGGCAGGCTATATTGGCAGTCACGCCGTGCAGGAGCTTATCAGGGCCGGAGTAAAAACGGTAGTGCTGGATAACCTTTCCAGCGGGCACCTGAAGGCGGTCCGCTGCCCATGTTTTTATCAGGGAGACATTGCGGACAGCGCTCTGGTGAAACACATTATCACCAGGCATAAAATTCGTTCGGTGATTCATTTTGCTGCCCGGAGCCTGGTTGCAGAATCCTATGCCCGCCCTGAACTGTATTTCTACGAGAATACCGTCAAATCATTCATGTTTTTGGAAGCGGCCCGGCAAGCCGGGGCAGAAAACATCGTATTTTCTTCCACTGCGGCTGTTTATGGCAACCCGCCTCCTGGCCCTATTACTGAAAGGACCGGCCTGGAATCGGTAAATCCCTATGGAGCTTCCAAGCGGATGATTGAAGATTACCTCGAATGGATGGGCAAGGTGCACCAGACATCCTGGGTGGCACTGCGCTACTTTAATGCGGCCGGCTCCAGCCTGGATGGCAGCCTGGGCGAGGATCACCGCCCCGAAACCCATTTAATTCCCCTGGTTATGCATACGGCTTTAGGGCTTCGCCCTGAACTGTCCATTTATGGCAGTGATTATCCCACCCCGGACGGAACCTGCATTCGTGATTATATAAATGTTGTAGATCTGGCCAGGGCCCATGTTAAAGCTCTGGAAGGCCTGGAGCAGGGTATGGCTTCCGGTGTTTTCAACCTGGGAACCGGGCAGGGCTATTCGGTGATGGAAATTATCGAGAAAACCTGCCGCCTGGTCGGCCATGAACTGCCCATGACATTTAAAGAACGCCGTAATGGAGATCCTCCGATTCTAGTAGCCGACAGCAGCGAGATTCGGAGCGCGCTGGACTGGTTCCCGCAATACAGCGATTTGGACACCATATTGGGCAGTGCCTGGAAGTGGCACAGTAAACACCTGTCAGGATATAGCCTTTAATATTTTTCGGCAAGGGAGGAAATGAAGTTGAAGCTGCTTCTAATCGAACAGACCCAGGATTTAGACAAAGAGCTAATCGGTGTGCTTCTAAATGGCAATTACCAGTTGGATATCGCTTCAGACAACTCGGAAGGCATGCTTCTGGCCGAGTCAGGCATCTATGACATTATTGTGATTAACTGCTATATCATCGGTCATGAAGGCATGGAGTTGCTGAAGATGCTGCGCCGCCAGGGTATTCACACCCCGGTCATGATGCTGTCGGAGCAGAATGATATAGGCGAATGCGTAGATTGTCTGGATTGCGGAGCTGACGACTTTATCGTCAAGCCTTGCGACCACCGGGTGTTATTGGCTCGCCTCCGTGCTTTGGGCCGAAGAGCATCCGACATGTGGGACAATGAAGCCCTGGAATACGGCCGCATGCGCTGTATACCCGCCCGCTGCGAAGTGCTCAGCAAAGGCCAGTCCACCCGGCTTACGTTAAAGGAGATGCAAATCCTGGAGTGCCTGATCCGCAATAAAAACTGCGTTCTGACCAGGGAACAGCTGGGGCATCGCATCTGGGGATTCAACTCTCATCACGATAATAATAACCTGGAAGTGCACATGTCTTACTTAAGAAAAAAGCTGAAAAACGCTGGCGCTGGCGTCCAGATCAAAACCATCCGCGGGGTGGGGTATTGTATCAAAGAAGATGTCGTGCTGATCAGCCCGGTGATTCAGTAAGCCCGCCGTCAGGCAGAATGAAGGGAAAGCATAGAGAAATAACCTGCGCCGGGATGTGGAAGCAAACCGCCATGGGAACATATATTTAAATAGTACTTATTCATCAGTTTTTATGCACTTATTAAGTGGGATTTAAGCAGGGCAACCGATAAATCTAGCGTATCGGGAATTGGCGAATGCGCAAACAGCAAAAGGAGGTGATTGTGTGAACCTGAGCATAAGCGGTTGGAGTATGTACAATAATCCTTACTACTCCAGCCAGAGTACCCGGCAAACCAGCAGTTCTTCTAATCAGAGCAGCAACCTTACCCTGTCCGGAGATTCTCTGACCCTTTCCAGCACCTTCATGGATCAGCTGGTAGCGGCATTTCAGAATGCAAAAGGAGAAGATGGCTCGTATTCTCAACAGGGAACCAGCAAGGGCATGGGGATGGCCCCGCCGCCTCCGCCGCCGAAAATGGCATCTGAAGAGGATACGGCGCTTATGGAGCAGCGGGTTCAGAACCTGGAAGATGCTTACACTTCGGTCAGCGACCTGAGTGATGAAGACATTGCCGGTATGAGCGCCGAGGAATTGCAGGCCAAGCTGGAGGAACTCCAGACCACGCTGGAGAGCGGCGATGCCAACACCGCCACAGAAGCCGAGATTGCAGCCGGCATGGGAAGCGGCTTTGATTTCAGCACCCTGGAGGAGGCTTTGGCGGACCTCGAAAACACGGATACAGATGCACTTCGGGATATCCTGACCCAGCTGAAATCTGATATCACTGACAAATATAATGCGGCCAGCCAGGCAAACCAGCAGGGCGGCCCGGGTGGACCGGGAGGTCCGGGGGGGCCGGGTGGCCCGCCGCCTGGAGGACCTCCGCCGGGAGGAAGCGGAGCTGACAGCGAGGATCTGGCCAGTGCTTACGAACTCCTGAACAGTCTGGATTCAGACGATGACGATGATACGGTCAAGTCAACCATAGAACAAGTACTGGCTATACTGAATGGGGAATCTACCGACAGTACGGATTCGACCAGCTCCAGCGAAGAGAGCAGCACTGCCGTTTCCGGGACCAGCGCTACAACCAGCAGTTCCAGTGAGAGTGTTAAGTCCTATCTGGATAGCCTGAGCTCGGAAGAGCTTCAGAAAGCCCTGGAAAAGCTCCAGGAGAGGGTTGCCGCAGATTATGAACGCATGATAGAAACTGAAGCCAGCCAGGAAAGCGATTCTTCAAGCGGACAGGGTTATGGAGGATTCGGATCGGAAAGCCAGTTTGGGGGCCAGTCATTTATGGGCCAGCTGAACATGGACGGAATCTCCAGGCAGCTTCTGACCGCTCTTTGGAACGCCTATGGCTCCAATCAGCAACTAGCGGCTAATAGCACTAATTTAATCAGTCAAGTATAATGCGTATGCCTTCCCTCCGGGCAAATTTAGCCTGGAGGGAAGGTAAGAAGCCTTTCCCGATCATTTAGGAGTAAATAGCCAGGGAGGGCGTAATATAGGGCCCGCCTTTTCAGGCGGGCCACAGTGTGTTGACAAAGTCAGACCGATGAGAAAACGCGAAGGTCGCGTTATGAGCAAAGGCCGCGATTGAGGCGTACTCGACGTACGTTGATTGAGCGGTCTTTGTGATATGACGATGAGATTCGCTTTTGTCATCGGTCTGGGGCCCGCCTGATAAGGCGGGCCATTTTCAGCGCTGGCTATTTGTTGAGTTCCATTTCCCACTGCTCTTTGGTATTGGTGCGCATATTTACATCAAAGCCGTGCGATTTGGCCAGGCGCAGCACATTTTCTTTGGACACTTCTGTGTTGCCTATTATCAGAATGGCTTGATTGCCCGCATCTATTGCCTTTTTGGTTCTAATAACCGGAATGGGGCAGCTCAGCCCTCTTACATCGACTGTATCCATTTGCGTTCTCCTCCTTATGCCTCTCGGTTAACCCAACCGACAACAAACATGAATAAAATGCCGACTACGCAGGCTATTTGCCCGTATATGCCCACTCCGGACGTACTTGCGGCGAACATAAAGTTATGGCAAAAAGCCGCACCGATAATCATGCCCATGACAACGGCAGCTGCATCGGTATCGCCTTCCCCTGACAGGATAAGCTGCCGCAGGGGGCATCCACCCAATAAACAAGCGGTTAATCCGACGAGATAGAGGCCGAGGAAGTTCCAGATATGGTCCATATGAGCTATTGGCTGGCCTACCCAGGCAGGTTTAAAGAATCCGAAAACCAGGTTTAATATCAAGGCGCCGGCAAAGATGCCGACAAAGCCCAGCAGCAGCGTATAATCCTTGATAAGCAGGAAGTCGCGAATCCCGCCGCTCAAACACAAGCGAATGCGTTGAGCTATCACCCCGACGGCCAGTCCGGCAGCCAGGCTCATAATAATTGGAGCGGCCTTGGAACCAGGCCCATCTTTACTGAAAAATAGAGGTCCGCCTGCTTCCGGGCTAATAACCACATGGGCCAGCAAGAGACCAAGGAAAAGCAGCATAATAGCGGGTAATATGTAGGCTCCTACGGGCTTCTTCTCCATTGTGGACCGCTCCAGGTCGAATCCTTTGCGAAGGAAAAAAACCCCGGTGCCAATCCCGCATATGAACCCGCCGAAACCGACAATGGCGTTAAAATCACCGCCAGCCATGCGCAACACGTCGCGCAATGGGCAGCCCAGGAAAACTAGTGCGCCTACCATCATGAAAATCCCCATGATGAAACGCAGAAAAGTAGAAGAGCCTCCGCGTGGCTTAAATTCGCCCTTGATCATAGCGATAATCAGAGCTCCCAGTACCAGGCCAATTATTTCCGGACGCATGTACTGGACGACTGCTGCCCGGTGCAATCCCAGAGCTCCGGCAATATCGCGTTCAAAACAAGCAATGCAGAATCCCATGTTGGGCGGATTGCCGTACTTGACCAGCACTACAGCGATCAGGCCGATCACGATTCCGCCGCTCAACAACCACCATCGTTCTTTGTTCATTTGAAAACCTCCAATTCTAAATATTAATAATATATATAATAAATCATTATCAAATTTAGCTGTAGTTCAAATGTTTGTCAAGCCGACTGCGTGTCATAACGATAGCTGCAATGAAAAGCTGAATGGCGGTGACCGCGAATTATTCGGAATCTGGCGGAGTAATAATATTTTTTACATTATTGACGTATGCCCACAACAAAATAGGCACAAAACAATATGGGTGTATGCTTGTTAGATATGTGCGGCAGGATAAAAAGCATACCAGATTTTTTTGTGCCATCATCACACCATGAACATGTCAAAGATATGGGGAACGCCTGTGAAAGTACAAATACATATATCGTAAGAGAACACAGTCTCGATACCGGGCGTGATAGGAATATCATTCCAAGCCTTCCTGGTGCATACTTTTTCGAGCCTCTATTCGGTCACGTAATTTAGGCTGACAACTGGCAAGCTACCCGGGTAAAAACAATAGGCATTTCAATAATATATTCTCACTATTATGTGGTGCCATTTTCCTTGCTGCCGTTGAAATGCTTGTGTCTGTTACATCTTCCGCCGCCACAGGCTTTACTATATCCATCACAAAGCTGGTACTCGCCACCCTCAATCAAGAGTATTTTCCCGTTTACAAGAGATTGAGCCACTTTTTTTCTTGCCTCACTGTAAATGCCTTGTATGGTTGTACGCGCTACGTTCATTTGAATAGCACACTCCTCCTGGGTAAATCCTTCGAGGTCAATCAGCCTTATGGTCTCGTACTCATCAACTGTCATATTAATAAAAGCATCGATATTAGCCGTAGAATCAAGCGGACCATACTTGCTGCTTTCCGGCAAGCAGCAAACCTGTCTCCATTTCCGTGGTCTTGGCATACTACTATCACCTCAATTGGCAACAGAAATAACCGAAGCGTCCTCCGGCCATTTCTGCATTTCTTTAAAGGTTTTACAACTGCGTACTAATTAATTCGAGTCGGTTCTGCAGGAAAGCCTTTTATTTATCAAGCAACTTCGTTTGTGTTTTGGAGGAAGCCTGCTCTGCAAATAGTTTTCCACCCAAACCCTGTCCAAAGCGCCGCTGGCATCCGAGTCCTAACCTATTTCCAAAGCAACTGCCGTGGTTGCCGGCATCTGTACTGGTGCAAAGTCCAAAACCTCTGCCGGTCATTGAACCGCGTCCTATTGGTCCTGTTCCATTTCGTCTCGTCATATGATTCACCCCCTTTTTTATATATGACATATGTCGATAACTAATTTAAGTATAAATCATTTCGGGCATATGTCAATAACGTTTTGATTTTGATTCAATCAGGTGGTGGATAAAAGAACGCAGTAATAACGGACTTTCCCAACTATATGGCATGTTTATCTAAACATTTTTTGAGACGAGCGTTTTTGCTTGAAATAAGGAAAACAGGGCCAGAATCAGACGCAATTGAACCAGGGAAAGGCAATATGTAGATGCTGAAGGATAATATCGACAAACAAGATAACCAGGCAGCACTGGAATCAGGAAGTTGGGCTAGGCTCCATGGACGTGTTGAAAAAGAAGGTGATGGAAGAAATACCAATCCTGTGCTTCAGGTGGAAAGAATTGAAAATGTAGAAAAACCAGAGGCCGAATACGTCTATTTTTATTTCAAATGAGAATAGCGACTGAAGGCTGAAGCAGAACAAGTATGAAGGCTATGCATTGATTCGCTCAAAAAGAAAATCGACGATTTCCTGAAAGGGCTTTTTTAAGTGTTCCACCGGAAGATCCCAGACCGTTCCGCCATGCTCCAGCAAAGCTTCAATTCTAGTTCAGGTGGGAGCGGGATTAGCGATACGCTCCCAATCGAAACAGCTAACCAGAGCTTCCAAAAAGTGGTCATTTTTCTCCCATTCACGGGCATCATACTGAAAAGGGACGATGAGGTCGAATCCGTGCCCGCGGAGTTCCGTCAAGCCGGTATCCCAAGCTGCCATTTCACCGAAGTCGGTTCGCCCCCCATCAATTTTCACGATTAGAAGAGCGATTGCTTCTTGAACCAATAGATTATCTGCCATCCGGCAATGCCGATCCAGATCCACCAGGCAAATAGGTTTACCATGGTCGGGTGACCGCATTTCTTCCGTATGTGTGTCCAACCAGGCGATGTCATGTGTTGTTACAATATCACTCAAAGCTGGTGTTTTATGAATCCATTGGGTGGCATCAGCGGCCGCGCCGAGATCTAGCAGATCGATTGATAGTCCGCAACGCATCAGGCCGGACATAATATTGACTGCCGCGGTTGTTTTACCTTCTTTGCGATTCAGAGAACTGATAATAATCCTTTTCATAGCATTATTATGAAGCTTCGACCATGATTTGGAAAGCTTTTGCAGCTTGGGCCAGCATATGGCAGCCTGGTTACCCAGGCAAAAGCCGCTCAAAACGAAGGCGAAAAGCTCGTCTTTACATGGAAAGTGGAAAAATGATCTTGGAGGAAATGCCGGCTTACTATATTGTTTATGAAGAAAATGTAGTGGCAACCCGCAGCAATGTAAAAGGCTCCAGGCTCGCTGGAGCGGATAAAATTTATAATTGTCAGGGGAAATTGATGATATGACAGATGAAATTCAATGGCACAAAACCCATTGTGCACGAATGGACCACGGAGGATGCGGATTGCTGGTCGGAGTGAGCAATAATCGCATCGTCGAAGTCAAGGGAGATCCCGAAGGTTATCTAAACCGCGGGTACACTTGTTTCAAAGGCCGGGTATCAGCGGAACGACTCTATCATCCTGATCGTTTGAAATACCCACGGAAACGAATCGGACCCCGGGGAGAGGGCCGGTGGCAGCGCATTTCGTGGGATGACGCCCTGGATGAAACCGCCGCAGCTTTCATTAAGATTAAAGAGCAATACGGAGCACGGGCGCTTGGTTTTGGTGTGGGTATGCCCAAGGGGCTGGAGCACCTGGTGTTGATTCGCCTGGCCAATATTTTCGGTTCGCCCAACGTGGTGGCATCCCAGGACGTCTGTCACGCTCCACGGGAGGTGACCGGCTTGCACACCTGCGGATTTTACCCGGTAGCTGACCTGCACAACCCCACCCAGCTTATAATGTCCTGGGCCAGCAATGTAATAACCGCCAATGAAGAAGGACAGATCGGCAGCCTGGCTCTGCAACAGCTTAAAAACGGTGCCCGGTTGATTGTAGCCGACCCGCGGCGCACAGAATTAGCCAGCCGCGCAGATATATGGCTGCAGTTCAAACCGGGCACATCTCAAGCTTTAAGCCTGTCATTCATAAATGTCATTATCGAAGAGGGCCTGTATGATCAGTGGTTCGTGAAAAATTTCACCTATGGTTTCGAAGATCTGGCTCGCCATGTCAGGGATTATGGGCCCGATAAAGTCGCTGCCATTACCTGGGTCCCGGCGGATAAAATCCGCCAGGCGGCCCGTTTGTATTCACAGGCCAGCCCTGCAGCTCTGCAATGGGGCAATGGTATCGAACAGGACGTAAATGTTTTTGACGCAGCCCGCTCCCTGGTCTGCCTTATGGCTATAACCGGTAATCTTGAAGTGCCGGGCGGCAATATCAATGCCCACGATCCCCGGATAATGAAACTGGGCGATTTTGTGCAGGCCGGTCTGCTGCCTGATAAAAACCGGGAAATGATAGGAGCCTATCATCACACCATTCCGCGCATGATGACAGTGCCTCCCACCCATTTCCGCAGGGCAGTTCTGGATGACAATCCTTATCCGGTACGGGGATATTATGGCATGTGCACCAATCCGATGGTTGCCTGGGCAGACAGTCCGGCGACATTCAGGGCTTTCAGCAAGCTTGATTTTGTCGCGGTAGCGGAAATCTTTATGACGCCCACAGCGGCGATGGCGGATATCGTTTTCCCGGTAGCCCACCAGTTTGAAATGAACGACATCGGGCATTACGGCCTGGGGCATGGCTTGCTGTTCGCCCGGCCCAAAATTGTGGAACCGCCGGAAGAATGCTGGCCAGATATTAAGATACTTAACGAGCTGGGCAAGCGCATATCGCCTTCTGAATACTGGTTTGAAGATCACCAGAGCATTCTGGAGAATCTGCTCGCACCGTCTGGAATGAGCTATGAGCAATTTGCAGCAGCCGGATACTTAAAAGGGCCGGACAATTTCCGATCCTACCTGGAAAAGGGCTTTCGCACCCCGACCGGGAAAGTGGAGCTGAAATTAAGCACAGCCGAAAAGCTCCATTTAAAAGCTTTTCCGGAATACAGCGGAGCGCCGGAAGCCGAAGATCCAGATTATCCGCTCATTCTGATTAGCGCCAAGAGCAGGCATTACCTGGTATCGTCTTATCGCTGGGTAAATAAAATCAGGGCCAAAGAACCGGCGCCGTGGGTAGAAATCCACCCGGATACAGCGGCTGCCCTGGGTATAAGCGAGGGCGATGATGTGATAATCGAGACGGCTTATGGACAAATTCGGCAAATGGCGCGCTTGACCAATATTGTTCACCCGAGCGTGATCAGCGCAGCTGTGGGCTGGTGGTTCCCGGAAGGCGACCCGGCGAGTCAATACGAGTGGCAAAAATCCAACTTCAATATGCTGAACTCTAGCTGCCAGCTGGGGCGTGAATTTGGCACTCCCAACATGAAAAACCTGCCCTGCCGAATTAGAAAGATGAAATGGGATACTAATATACAAGGCTAGAGATTGCTGTTAAGGAATATGCCCATAGTAGCGTAAGCTTTCTGGAATGTATCCGGGTGTCAAGGCATATGCATCTGTGTGTACTATAGTAGGTCTGTTTAAAGCAATCTGTTGAAAGTTATAGATGGCATGAACGCAGGCTATATGCAGGATTATGCGTGCGCTAATGATTGTTATGACTATTACAAATGGTTATAATTGTCTTATGGAAGGAGGCTTGATCAATGCCAGAAGAATTTAAACCCGGATGTCAGAGGCCATTACTGAAAAAGACTCCCGCCGCTACAGTTGTTAACCAGGAATCTATGGTAAAGGAGGCGATTCCGTCTATGGTGAAAGTGGGGAAGCCAGCTCCGGATTTTGCTGCCCCGGCATATTTCCAGGGCAAGTTTGCGAACTACAATCTTTCAGAGTTTAAAGGAAAATGGGTTTTGCTATGTTTCTATCCTGGAGACTTCACATTTGTATGAGCGACCGAAATTTCAGCAGTTGCTGAAAAGCATGCGGAGTTACAGGCCATGGGTGTTGAAGTACTCTCCTGCAGTGTGGACAGTGTTTTTGTTCATAAAATGTGGAATGATTATGAACTCTCCAAGATGATAGACAAGGATGTGCCCTTCCCCATGTTGTCCGATCAGGATGGAAGCATCGGAAAATTGTATGGTATTTATGACGAGGATAGCGGGGTAGAAACGCGGGGCCGGTTCATAATTGACCCTGATGGCAATATTCAGGGCTTTGAAGTGCTGACTCCGCCGGTGGGTAGAAATGTTATGGAATCCATCCGCCAACTGCAGGCTTTCCAACTAGTGCGCGCCTCGGAAGGCACCGAAGCGACACCTTCGGGATGGAAGCCCGGCAAAGAAACGTTGAAACCAGGTCCTGATCTTGTTGGCAACGTATGGAAAGTTTGGAAGGTCAGTCAAGCTTTTGACTAATTTGAAGTCCTGCTCCTAACAATAGAATAAGACAATTTACGCGGAGGTATTTGTATTTGATGCCTCCGTCTTTTATTATCGGATAGCGTTGTGATTCTTGACATGTGCCCGAAACGATTGTAGACTAAAGTAAGTGAGCATATGCCCACAAAACAATGCGCAGCGTGGATGCGACAGAACAAGCAGATTCCTGACAGTTGGAACGATGTTCCATAGAAAGCGGAAACAGAGGGGGTAGCTTAATTTTAACCCATATCCGGCAGGGCTTTTATTGGTTGTACCTTGAGGCTGATCTTATACAGAATGAGGTCAGAAGGGGGTGGCGATAATCATTGATAAAACCAATGCATTTTGATAACAGTCAGATTTGTGGATTTGGTTTGCCTGAAAGGGAGGGTTACTCATGAACTGCACAGAACCGGGTAATAACTATCGGAAGCTTGAAGTCGATGACAATTGGAAAGTACAAATTCCCGTTGATTTGAGGAGCAAAGTAGTGCTTTCTGAAAACAAGAAGTGGGTAGATGTCTATTTCGACTTTTCCAATGGAGACTACGACTTTGAAGAGCTGATAGTTACCTTGCTCCACGATGGAGTCATAATTTGCCCCTAACCTTGAATAAGGCCATATCTGGAGGCTACTTCGCACTCAAGATTAGTATAAAAAAATTCAACATGGGTTTCGTGTACATCACTGAAACCCATGTTGTTCTTTAACCTAATTTTCCTCTACAATAAATGACACGTGACCGGGTAACAACCAGCCCGACTGAAGAATATCAGACATTAGTCTATGCATTATCAGCCAAGACATACGATTCTTGACATAAGCCGAAACGATTGTAAACTGAAAATCGAGGAGCATATGCCCATAAAACAATATGCAATGTGGATAACACGGAACAAGCAAGTACCGGACAGTTGGAAAATAAAAGGCAATACAATGACCTGAAGCAGACGAATTATGTATATGGAGCGATAATTTCTTATTGAACCTCATCAGGAATTGAAGTACTGAATAAAAAAGGAAAAGGAGTTATGCAAATGTCAGACCATATGAGGTTGTACCGGAGCAAGCTTAAGAGTGCCGCGGATGTTGCCAACATGGTAATGGATGATGACTGGGTGGATTATGGCTGGTGTGCCTGCCACAGCTATGCGGTCGATAAGGCTCTGGCTGCAAGGGCCGATGAATTAAAAGGGGTTAAGGTCCGGGGCGGCTGTCTGCTGAGAATGCCGGAGATATTTAAAATTGAGCATCCGGCGGAGCATTTTTCCTGGAATACCTGGCATTATTCCGGATTGGATCGCAAGGTAAGCGATATGGGCTGTGCCTGGTACGGACCTATCCGTTATTCTGAGGTTCCCCGCTACTACCGCGAGAATATAGATCCCATTGATGTAGCTGTATGCCAGGTGACTCCCATGGATAAGCATGGCTTTTTTAATTTTGGGCCCAGCACATCTCACCAGTTAGCTATTTTTGAAAGATCCAGGGTTAAAGTAGTCGAGGTCAACACCAGTCTGCCGCGCTGCCTGGGTGGTTACCAGGAGTGCATTCACGTATCGAAGGTTGATTTCGTTGTTGAAACCGATAATCCGCCGCTTCCAGAAATGGGCTCAACTCCGCCATCTGACCTGGATGAAAAAGTGGCCCATCTTATCGTGGAGGAAATTCCGAACGGCGCATGCCTTCAACTGGGCATCGGCGGCATGCCCAATGCGGTCGGTGTAATGATTGCTAATTCAGACCTGAAGGACCTGGGAGTGCATACTGAAATGTATGTAGATTCTTTTGTTGATATGACAGAGGCGGGCAAAATTACCGGCGCCAATAAGCCTTTCGACCTCTACCGCCAGACCTTCACCTTTGGAGCCGGCACCCGCAGGATGTATGAATTCCTTGATGACAACCCGCAGGTTTGCTCCTGCCCGGTTGATTACACCAATGACCCCCGCCGAATTGCCTGCATTGACAACATGATCTCCATCAACAACGCGGTTGAAGTCGATCTTTTCGGCCAGGTAAATTCCGAATCGTCAGGAACTAAACATATTAGCGGCACTGGCGGTCAATTGGATTTCGTACTGGGTGCTTACGCATCCCGGGGGGGCAAGAGTTTCGTCTGCCTGTCATCTTCTTACAGCAAGGGCAGTCAGTCGAAGTCCCGCATTGTGCCGACCCTCGCTCCGGGCAGCATAGTTACCGATTCCCGGACCTGTGCTCACTGGGTAGTCTCTGAATTTGGCAAGCTCAATCTCAAGGGCAAGACCACCTGGGAACGGGCCGAAGGATTGATCGGCCTGGCTCACCCAGATTTTCGCGATGACCTTATTAAGGCCGCGCAGGAAATGAAGATCTGGAGGCGCAGCAACAGATAAGCGTCTGCACCTGAAAGCCGTTGTTTCAGGGCAACAGGATCAGCGCTATGGATATTATAAGCTGCTGATTTAGGCATTGTGCCTGGTTCGAATTGTCTATTAAGAGAATTAATAAAGAAATATATTCGGAGTAACAGAATGGAAACAAGCATTTATTCAACAGCCTGTATTGGAATTATTCGTACACCGCATTTAGAACTCGAAGGAATGCCGGTCCAACCAGTGGGCGGCAGCGGCATTACCGGTGAGGTCATTGTTCGTCCCGACCTGGCTGAAGGCTTGAAAGATCTGGATGGCTTCAGCCACATCTACCTGATCTACCACCTGCATAAAGTGGTCAATACCAGCCTGACGGTAGTGCCTTTCATGGATACTGTGCCGCATGGTGTTTTTGCAACTCGCTCGCCGGTCAGGCCTTCGTGTCTGGGTTTATCGATAGTTGAATTGCTGGCGGTTGAAGGCAATCGGCTGCAGATTCGGGGAGTTGATATGCTGGATGGCACCCCGCTAATTGATATCAAGCCTTATATAGCGGCATTTGATTGCCCGGAGGCATCCACATCGGGGTGGATGACTTCAAGCAGAGCCGAAGTGGGGCAAAAGCTATCCGACAATCGTTTCATTGATGGGAATCAAGACCGCAAGTGAATGGCAGCAGCATCCATTGCATTAAGGCCGGGCGTTCTTGACATATGCCCAAAATAATTGTAATCTATCGATAGTGAGCGTATGCTCACTACCTAAGGGGGATTCAAAATGCCACGAGGAGCCAAATGCCGATTTGTAGGTTTCTATCCGCCGTTTGTAAATTTCCGGCCGGAAGGCAGCGGATATACTCACAGGGAGACCGTAATTGTCAAAGTCGAAGAAATGGAGGCCATCCGGCTCAAGGATTTCCTGAAGCTCGAACAGGAAGAATGTGCCAGGAAGATGCAGGTATCGCGCCCCACCTTCCAGCGTGTTTTAGGTGAAGCCCGCGGAAAAATAGCCGACGCCTTGCTGAACGGCAAAGAGATCAGGATTGAAGGCGGCGATTTCTGTATTGGCAACGGTTATTGCTGGCGCCATGGCAAGCGTTTGGACACAGTGGTTGACTGCAGCATGCGCTCTTTTCTTGACGAGTTGCAATCGAAACCAGACGGGGAGGTGAATACTATGAAAGATATTATAGCGGTATGTTCAACAGGGGAACAGGCCGATAGCCGGGTGGATGAACGTTTTGGGCGCTGCCCCTATGTGGCAATTTGGAATCGCGAAACAGGCTTTCAGCAGGCAATCAGCAACAATAACATGGATATGGGGCACGGCGCCGGAACCGGAACTGCGCAGATTGTTTTAAGTCAGCAATCGGGTGTTGTTCTAACAAATAAAATTGGCCCCAAAGCCTTTGCAGTACTCAAGCGTGCTGGAGTTGAGATATACCAGTGCACCAATGAAATGACAGCAGGCGAAGCTGTATCTCAATATGCGGCAGGTGCATTGCCCAGGCTGGAAGCCGCCAATAATTGATACCAGCAATCGGTGAAATTATGGATAGTCTTGCGGCTTTTTAACAAAGAGAATTGGTTTTTAAATCGAATAATGGAGGAAATTGAAATGATAGTAGCAATTGCATCAGAGGGAATGCGAGTGGCCCAGCATTTTGGCCACTGTGAGATGTTCACCATGTACAACACAGATACCCATGATTACAAACAATTAGCAAGTCCCGAACACCAGCCGGGCATGCTGCCCGGATATCTCAAGGAGAATGGTGCAAATGTTGTAATAGCAGGCGGAATGGGCGAACGAGCCAGGCAGCTTTTCGAAGCTCATGGAATCAAGGTGTTTGTAGGGATTGACTCCACGATCGTTGAAGCAGTCAGATTATACAATGCCAGCCAGTTGAGCAGCAAAGGCGAGTTTTGTGCCGGACATGACCATGAGCATGGGGAAGGGTGTCATCACGAGGGGTAACAATATGAAAATAGCGGTCGCCAGTGGCAAAGGCGGGACAGGCAAGACTATGGTAGCTGTAAGCCTTGCTGAAATCCTGGGGCAGGGCGCAATTCTCGCCGACCTGGATGTGGAAGAACCCAATGCCGGACTGTATTTCATTAAGAGCCTGGAAGAACGCCAGTATGTAAACCGAATGGTGCCGGTTATTGAGTATACCAAATGCACCTTCTGCGGCATCTGTTCAGAAATATGTGCTTTCAACGCCATGGTTGTCATGCCCGGAGAGGTTATGGTATTCCCAGAACTCTGCCATAGTTGTGCCAGTTGTTATTATATCTGCCCACAGCTGGCTATAAAGGAAGGCAGGCATCATATCGGCAGTATTGAAGAGCATCTGCTGGCTTGCGGAACCCGGCTGGTTGCTGGATGCCTGGTAGTAGGAGAAGCGCAGAGCCCGCCGCTAATCAAAGCGGTTAAAAAAGCCGCCTATGTTAAGGAGTGCGAGCACATAATTGTGGATTGCCCTCCTGGAACCGGCTGCGGCACTCTGGAGGCGATTCGCGGAGCTGATTACTGCCTGCTGGTAACTGAACCCACTCCTTTCGGGGGTCATGATCTCAGACTGGCGCTGGATGCGGTTGAACTTCTGGGTATTCCCGCAGGCATTATCATAAACCGCTGGCGCGGATCAGACGCTGGCATTGAGAACCTTTCAGCCCAGTATCGTGTACCGGTGCTGGCTCGCATTCCCTTCAGCCGAGCGCTGGCTTCGGCATACGCTGAGGGCAAGCATCCGTTTCAAGCCATGCCTGAAATGAGCGATATTTTAGAAGGTATGCTGGATGAACTGCAGGTGAGTGTGTTATGAACGAGATTGTTTTTTTAAGCGGCAAGGGCGGAACCGGGAAAACCTCTATGAGTGCTTCCTGTGCCTTCTTGCAAGGCGATTGCATTACCTGCGATTATGACGTTGAAGCTTCCAATATGCATATGCTTTTCAAGCTTCGCCCTCAGAAGGTAGAGTCAATCTCTACAGGTCAACTGGCCCGAATTGACCTGAATCAATGTGTAGAGTGCCGTTTGTGCCAAAATCTGTGCCGATTTGAAGCTATTGAAGAACTCATAGTGAAGGATCTGGCTTGTGAAGGCTGTGGCTTGTGTTTTCACATTTGCCCGGTTCAGGCAGTAAGCCTGGTTCCTAGAACTGTCGGGGACATGTTTCAATCCAGCGGTTCGATTCAGGCCGGGCATTTTCATGCCAACATCAGAGCCGGAAGCGGGAATTCGGGCAAGGTGGTTTCCCGGCTCAAGGACCAGGCTCGAAGCTTTGCGGCTGAAAGCGGGATTCAAATTCTGATTAGCGATGGACCGCCGGGGATTGGCTGCAGTGTGATTGCATCCCTTACCAGTGCCAGCCTGGTAGTTATAGTGACTGAACCAGGCCTGTCGGCCTTCGACGACCTGCAGAGACTCTGGCAGTTGTTGTGCAGCAGGCAGGTTCCGGCAGTGATTGTGATTAACAAGTGGGATCTTAATCCTGGATATACCGAGCTAATCGAAAAATGGGCCAGGGAGAACAAGCTGCCTCTTGCGGGCAGGATTCCATTTAGCGAGGCTATCGCCAATTCTATAGCAGTAGCCGATATACCGGCAGCCAACTCGGCGCTGGCAAGCTTATACGAACCAGTCTGGCAGGCGATCAAAATACATGCATCAATATAACAATAACAGCTTAAATAAGGAGACGGCAAAATGACAGCAAAGAAGAACCTTGTAAAACAACAAGCTCAGATTATTCAAGAAAGAGATCTGTCACCACAGGCGAATGAAAAGGCACTGCTGGGTTCGCTGAACAACATCCAAAAAGTAGTGGGGGTGATGAGCGGCAAGGGCGGAGTGGGCAAATCAACTGTTACGGCGCTTTTGGCCTGTGGCCTGGCGCGTGAAGGATTTAAGGTGGGAGTCTTGGATGCCGACATTACCGGCCCCAGTCAGGCCAAAGCATTTGGGATGAAATCAATCAAGGTTATGAATTCCCCCTACGGAATGATCCCGCCCCGGAGCCAGTTGGGCATTAAGCTCATTTCGGTTAACTTTTTCTTGCCTGAAGAAGACGATCCCGTGATCTGGCGCGGTCCTTTGCTGGCCGGAGCGGTTAAGCAGTTCTATGAAGAAGTGCACTGGGAAGATCTCGACTACCTGCTGGTAGATCTGCCTCCGGGCACGGGCGATGTTCCCCTTACAGTGCTGCAGAGCCTGCCGGTTACCGGTGTTGTGCTGGTATCATCCCCTCAAGAGCTGGCTTTAATGGTGGTGCGTAAAACCCTGAAAATGGCGGAGACCATGAATGTTCCGATTCTGGGCCTGCTCGAAAATATGAGTTATTTATCCTGCCCGGATTGCGGTTCAAAACTTGAGATATTCGGACCTGGCAAAGGCAGGGAAACCGCCGAGGAAGCCGGTTTGCCTTTCATGGGATGCCTGGGCTGGGATACCCTGCTAAACGCCACGATTGACAAAGGGGAGATAGACCAGTATCGAAGCGCTGAAGTAGAAACGCTTATGGATACGTTTATCAAGCTAGTCGACAGGAAAGATGATGTCTAAAAGAATACAATAATAATCCAAGATCATAGAAGCATACAATACCCCTCCGTAAACGGCCCTCTTTTGTGTTTTATTTACCAATAAGTCCCTAACGAATGGATAGCCCGCTGTAAAGCGGGCATTTTTTTATACAAAGCTTCAACGGTTAAAGGTAAAATAGGGTTTCCGCCCGGTTATTTTTCAGCATGTTCGGACAGGTATTTGTCCACAAAGACTCGGACCTCTTCAGCTTCGAATCCATAAAGAGGTTGCAGATCCTTCATCGGTGTGGTTAAATCCTTGTCTTCAATTTTAAATTCGGCCTTGAATGCTTCCGCAGGTATACCTGTGGCATCAGCCACTTCCTGGATGGTCATCCGGCCTTTAATCTGCGATGAGTCGAAGTTGCCGCTTTTTGAAATTTCCTGCTGCAGTGAGGCGCTTTTCCATTCGAACTGCCCGGTTGCAGTCGTAATGCCTATCGTCAACAAGAAAATGGCCAGCACAGCCGCCATGAATGTCCGGGATGAAACGGACTTTCCCCCCGGCTCTTCAATAACCATGGTATCTTTGACAGGGCACACATTGATACATGTGTTACACCCGATGCATTCCGGCGATTTCACTCGTTCAACCGACATGATATCAATACCCATTGGACACTCGCGATTGCAGATCTTGCATTTTATGCAGGTCTTTTCTTTTCGAACTATGCCGAAGCGCCCCAGGGGATAAACCAGTGCTAAAAAGCCTCCCATCGGGCATAGATACCGGCAAAAAACCCGGCTGACAAAAACCGAACCCAGTAAAGTCGCTGCCAGGATGCCCAAACCCCAGGCAAAGCTGTTTAACAGATCTGTGCTGGTCAGGTGCTGCCAGGCCACCCAGGGATCATATGGACGCAGCACCAGTTCGCCGGTGATGGCGGAGAAGACTATGACCAGCAGCAGCACCAGGTATTTGATATAGCGGGCGCCTTTATCGGCACTTAAAGGCACCTGCTGCTTTTGCTTCAATATACGGCTGCCCAGCATCCCCATCAGTTCTTGCAGGGTCCCCAGCGGGCAGATTTGCCCGCAAAAAGCGCGCTTAAATAACAAAGCGGCAATTAGCGTCGCAATAAATAAAATGAAGCTGCTGAACGCAATCCGTTTCAGCATGACGCCACTGGACACTAAAGTGTAGAAGGCTTCGATGCCGCCAAAAGGACAGAGTGCATCAACGCTAGGTACGCTGCCAGCTCCAATCAACTGATGCATAGCCCCAAGAGATGTCATCAGCAGAAGGATTGTCACTAGAATTCCCAGACGAATGTTTCGGGTGCTGTTCTGCTGCTTTTTATCAGCTTTATCATATTGCATCGCGGTCACGCTCCTTCTTTCAATATGGTCATCGAATCTGCTGTCATTGTTTCAGGCTCATCAGGTATTTTTCAGCCATGACCCCTGCCACAGCGCCATCACAAGCCGCTGTTATCACCTGTGGCTTGTTCATGAAGCCGTTCAACCGTTCCCCGATTTCCTGGCCATTTTGGAAGAACAGAAGGGTTGGGCTGCTGCTTATGCCGAGATTAAGGGCGAGTTCACGATTATTCTGGCGGTGGATTTTAATAAATTTTATATAGTTACCGTATTTGCCGGCAAGCTTCTCATAAATTGGCGCCAGGACTTCACAGGGTGGGCAGTCCTCGGAAAAAAAGTCAACAATGACCGGAGCTTGACTCTGTATCACTTTATACTCAAATTGTCCGGCATCTATATATTCAATGTTTTCACTCATCAAGAAAATCTCCTTTCCGTTGGCACTTGTTGCCAGTTCCCTTACGGTAAGTCTATTGGAATCGCTCCCCCACTGTTTCCGCAGCAGGTGCTTTCAATCGCTTGGCCGGGTTGTTCCGCCATAGCCTGTAATTCGCTGCAGTAGTAATGAACTCCGGTCTCCAGTATTTGTTGAATCGGCCGGCAATCAGGAGCCAGGATTCGGCCGGTTCTGCGGGCGGCGATTACACCGCAGCCGCCGCCGCACACTACATTGTATTTGCATGCACGGCATTCCTCAATATTATTAACATTACGCGTTCGCCACTGGTCAACGACTGCGGTATGCAATTCATCTATAGGATAAAACTGGCCCAGCTTGAACTCGGAACGGCCGCAACTTGCCGTGCATCCGTAAATATCGCCGTAAAGATCGAAGACCCACTCGGTCTTGGCTGCCGGGCACGTGTCGAAGCTGGCCATGTACATCTCGCCACTATCAACTAAATGGCGAATGCCCTTGAATTCAGGCCGGTGAAATTTCCTCACCAGGGGTTCGCGGGCAGCCAGGAGGGCAAAATCCCTCCATAGTTCAGCCTGGGACATTAATTGATGAGGTTTGGCATAACAGTCAAAAAGCTCATAATTGCGGCCGATCTGGGTCTTAAATCGATCAGCCGGTAAATCCAGCCATCCTTTTTCTTCTGCAAAGCGGGCCAGACCGGTCAGTCCTGCCATGTTTTCCTGGTCGATCACGGTCCGCAAATTAATGGCATAGCCTTTTTCTATTGCCGCATCAATACCGGAGACTATCCGGTCAAAGGATCCTTTTCCGTTGCGTGTGGAGCGGCGGCTGTTATGGTGCTCGCGGGTGCCGTCCAGGGTAACCTGAATTTCCTTAATCGAAGCCGGGCTCAAAATGTCCAAATATTCGGCCAGGTCGTAGCCATTGGTGACTGCGGCCAATTCGTACCCATATCTATTGCATCCATTGACAATTTGTTCAATCACCCGGCGGTGTGGTTTCGTATTGATTAATGGTTCCCCGCCAAAAAGTGTTATAAAGGGCTTACGCGGCAGGGTGGCGAAATTCTTTTCGGAATAACGGAAAAATGCTTCCACCGTCTCCAGGCTAATCAAATCATGAGCGGCTTGCCCGGCTGACTGATAACAATAGGCGCAGTCCAGATTGCACCCATAGGACGGGATAAGCATGAGTTGCACCTGAGTGTCTGCGATTTCCGCCTGGAAATCCTGCCATCTTGCCTCGCGGAGCGTCTGCTCTTCTGCTTCGGTGTTGAAAACGTATCCACGTTCCAGCATATATGCGGACAGGTCTGGAGCCAGGGTTTCAGGCCGGCCCGCCATTATTTCCGCGTATTCCGCAGCGCTTAATAAGTCGAAACTGCCTGACATAGGGTTCATTATGGCATAGCCGGTGGCCGGAACGCCTGAAAGAGGGATGAAGATGTTATTTGCCGCATATCGCATCAGTTTATCCTTTCAATCCTGAAGAAACAATCCGGACAGGGCGCCGTCCTACAGGATAGGCAGCCCTGCCAGCCGGTCAGGAGTTGTTCGGCCCCTCCCGCCTAGTCGTGGCACCCGGCCACTATTTTGGAGGATTTGGAGCAGCATTGGGCTGTCTTGGTTGCTTTACAGCAGGCTACAGCCTTCTTGCTGTCCCCGCTATCCTTTTTGTTTACCGGTTTCACCCATTTCACCCCCTAACGTTTGTAATCGCCGTAATAACACATCTATTTCAAAGCCTGAATAGTCAAGCTTATGAAATCATACCCATTCTTTAAGTACTCGCGACGGTGGAGGATCTCAATATAACTAAAACCAGCCCGGGTAATGCTGTTCAGGTACTCCTCCTCGGTAACCGCACCGCCAAAACAGGCAGCCCACTCAGCCGGATCATCCTTTATAAAATTTGGAAGCGGCAGTTTGCTGACGGCATCAGCTATAACAAAGCGCCCGCCTGGTTTGAGGACCCGGAAAATCTCACTAAAAACTAGCGCCTTGTTGGGTGCATGGTTAATAACGCAGTTACTCTGTACAGCGTTGAAAGTGTTGTTCGAAAAGGGCAGATTTTCTATGTCGCCCCTGACGAAACTGACATTGTCGAGTTTCTGGGATTGGGCCCGGCCAATTGCCTGTTTTAGCATCTCGTCGGTCAAATCCAGGCCGACCGCCTTGCCAGAGGGGCCGACCAGCATGGCGGCCTGAATGGTTTCGACACCAGCGCCACATCCGAGATCAAGAATTACTTGGCCTGGCTGCAGATTGAGCGCGTCAATCACTTGCCCGCATCCCAAGCATTTCGTCTCGGTTTCTTGCCGGTACCTCCCTTGAACAGCCTCTGAAATTACGCTCATATACACTCACCTCGTTATGCCGACTACTTAATTTGTTGACGGGTCAAGCAATATACCCCCGGGGGGTATATTGCTATTATAATTAACTTGATTGAAATTGGCAATATTTATATCAGGCATTCTCTTGAGATTTATTATCCAGGCAGTCACGAATGCCCGCTATACCAGATGTTATATTTGATAGAAGCATTAGGATTACACTGTTATAATCCTTAATATACAGCATTTTTGTCGGGTACTATTTAGGGGAGGGATGAGTTATGAACATTACATTAACGGAAAAGGAAGTCGGACTACTAAAAATGTCTATCAATCACTGTCTGGAAACCTGTGAAAAGGGCGGTGCAGAAAGCGGATGCAAGGATTGCGAAGCCTTAAAAGCGGTATTGGTTAGACTGGATTCGGAATAGCTTGTCTGAGTTCTGGCAATGGAACAGAAGCATAATAGAAGCTGATGAGCTCATTTTGCAGGCAAGGGAGGATTTCCCGACGGTGCCAGCAAACGTCCATTGATAACACCAGCCGCCGTCTTAAGAAATGTAATCGTCCACAACACCGTTAACAGCGAGGAAAGCAGCAAACCGAATATGAAAAATAGAAGTTCGACATCAATGGATGCTTAAGATCGGCGATAGCCTCATACAAATCTTCGCCACTTTGCCATAATTATAAACGATTAACGCGAATCCGTGATCAGATCCAGCAATTTGTCTTTGTGAGGCAGGCGAACGCCTGGTTGCAGTTGTCTATCGATGACCGGAGAAGGCGTAGACACGTTATAACCATTTATGGATTAAATAATTGCAATATTAGTACTATATATTGGTAAATATACCTAAGTATATATGGATAAAAATATATAATAAATATATGCAAAGCCTATCTATGGGTCAGGCAAAACCCATGCAGGTTCTGATGTTCAACGCATTTTCTGATGATGTTAGTTTCTCAAGCAGGATGAACGCCACATCAACGGCAGAACCTGGATTCCAGCAGCTGATTATATTGTCGTCCACGACAACCGGCTGATCGATAATGTTTGCTCCCAGTTCGCGCAGTTGATTCCGGCGCAGCTTGGAGCTATATGTGGTAGCGCGGCGTCCGTTAAGTATGCCGCTTTTCGCCACAGGCAAAGCTCCTACACATACAGAGGCGATGGGTTTACTCTGACAATGAAATTCACGGATAACATTTAGAAAACACTCGTCGTAAGCATCCGTATAGAATCCATATTCTTCAAAACCGCCCGGTACGGCCAGCGCAGCATAATCGTATACTGATATTTGTTCAAGTGTCAAATCAACCGTGAGTTTCTGATTAAAGGAACTGGCAATCTGTTTCCGCAGACCAGCACTGACCAGATTGGTGCTTCCATCACCATCAGTAAGATTCCAGCCGATAACATCGATAAAGACACTCGCTTCATAACATTCAAATCCCTGGGCTAATAGCAATAAAACGGTTTTCATTCAAACATCTCCTTCGCTATCTTTCCATAATGTCTGAAGCCGGGGGAGTATGTCAATCCTGATGCAACTGCTCGTCCGGTCTGAAGAATACCTGGCGAAAGAGCAATAATGTGCAAGACCGGGCGCTGCCGATTGGTTATACTGAACAGCAGACATATAGGGAAAAGAGGTGGATAGTAATGAGCGAAGAATTGCGCCGGATACTGGAGCGAGGCCTGTTTTTTTGGCCGCAGAATGTCAGGGATGTTGAATTGCTGGAATGGCATCCGCATGCCCGTTTTGAGGGTGTACGCCTGAAGCATTTAATCACGGCGGAGCATACCGGCGGGCGTTTCAGCTGTCATATGGTCGAAGTGGCACCGGGTAAATCCCTGGGGGATCACAGCCATCCTGAACAATGGGAAATCCACGAGGTGGCATACGGTAAGGGTTGCTGCATCCTGGATGGTGACTGCCTTCGTTATGAAGCGGGGACCTGCGCGGTTATTCCTCAAAGCATGCCGCACAGCGTAGAAGCCGGTGAAGAAGGCCTGCTTTTCCTGGCCAAGTTTATTCCAGCCCTGCTGTAGAGTGCTATAATTAAGCATCGTCTGGAGAAGAGGCTTTGTGAACATGAATAGCAGTAAAAGCCAGAACATCGTATTCTGGAAGATTTCCAATATAGCGAATATTGAGCTTATCAAGGGAACCACAGTGTCTTCAACCTGTGGCCGGCATTTCCATGATGGTTATATTTTTGGAACGATAGAAGGCGGAGAGCGTCGCTTCATTAAGCAAGGCAGAAACGATGTTCTGGAGGCTGGTGATGTTTTTGCGCTTAATCCGGGAGAGGTGCACGAATGCTGGAACCGCGAGACTTCGTACCATGTTCTGTGCATGGATGAAGCGGTCATGAAAGAATTGTCCGGGCGTAACCTGGGAATTACCCCGCGGATTGTGTTTCCCGAGCTTATGATTCGCGATCCCCTTGTATTCCGGCATCTTCTGGAATTATGCCACAGTGTCGAACAGCCTGAAAGCCTATTAGAGACGGAAAGCCGCCTGGTGCAGGCCCTGGCCTGTCTGGCGGGAAGACACGCTGAATTTGACCGCTTTCAGGATAATATCGGACGCACAAATCCTGCCGTAAGCAGGGCCCGTGAATACCTGGAGGAACACTATGCCGGCCATATATGCGTGGATGATCTGGCCGAGAATAGCGGCATTAGCGCCTATCATTTGATTCGCTCTTTTAACCGGGAATACGGCTTACCGCCCCATGCCTACCAGTTGCAACTGCGGGTCAAGGAAGCACGCAGTATGTTATGGAAGGGCCAGAGCTTGAGCGAAGTTGCCTATAACACCGGTTTCAGCGATCAGGCGCATTTCACCCGCTTGTTCAAAAAAGCTACCGGCATGACGCCGGGCCGTTTTGCCCAAAGTCTGCACGCCCTGGAGATGAGTCACGAATCGGCGGGACAGTCCCAGCACCATGATTCATTTCTGCAGATTAGCGGATGAAATATACTGCTATAACCGCAGCTCCCAGAATAAAGCGATACCAGGCAAAGGGCAGGAAGCTTTCGGTCTGCAGGTATTTAAGTAAAAAATGGATGCTGGCCAGACCAGCGATCGCTGCCACCGCCATGCCGCTCATGAATTCGACGCTGAATGCACCGGGTTGTGCCACTAAAGCAGGAAGTTTGACCACTGCCGCACCAAGGATAATGGGAGCTGACAGCAAGAATGAAAAGCGGGCTGCGCTTTCCCGGGTAAGCCCCAGCGCCAGGCCGGTGGTCATAGTTATGCCGGAGCGGGATACGCCGGGAATAATGGCGAATGCCTGGGAAAGGCCGATCAGTAAGCTGGTTTTCAGGCTGATGTCTTCTATTTCCGTGGTCTTGGCACTGGTTTTATCGACCAGGTAAAGGATTAATCCCATTACTATGAGCGCACAGGCAATTAATAAAGGGGATCTGAATATCGTTTCTGCCTGTTTTTCCAGGGCATACCCGATCAGGGCGCCAGGAACACAGGCTACAACCAGGTACCAGAAAAGCCTTCCCGAAGCTGTTCCAAACCCCTTTAAGCCGCCCATGAGCAAATCGATCCAGTCTTTCCAGAAGTAGATGGCTACGGCCAGGAGGGTGCCCACGTGCAGGGCCACATCGAAAGCAAGACCGGGATCTTCCCATTGAAAAAGCCAGGGCACCAGTATCAAGTGAGCCGAACTGGATATGGGGAGAAATTCGCCCAGCCCCTGAACCAGTCCTAACACCAGTGCATGCAATAAAATCATAAAACGACCGCCTTCCTAAATTGTGCTTCCCTATTATAACGCAAGAATCGCCTTTCAACCCTGCAGAATAAAATACGAGCAAGGTATATAATCTCACGGACGCGAAAGCAATCGAAAAATAACTTTTTACTGTTTAAGCTGTCAGAAATTAGCTATTATATATATAATTATAAATAGTAAACCTGTATTTAATTTCTGGCGGAGGTGCATCGTATGAAGCTGGCTGATGGTGTGTACGGAATTGAGCTTCCACAGCTCGATAGATTGAAGGGGAACTGCTACTTGCTGGAGGCGGACCGTGGATGGGTGGTCATTGACACCGGGGTGAACACTTCGAAAGTCCGTCAGGCCTGGGAAAATGCTCTGCAAGAGCTGGGCGCAGGCTTCGGAGACATTGTTCATATTCTCATAACCCACCATCACCTGGACCACATCGGAGGAGCCGGATGGCTGCAGCAGCAGAGCGGGGCTCCGGTTTTCATTCTTGATCGTGACTATGCCAACGCCAACCGCTATAAAAAAGAAGAATTCACCCGCCTGGATGCCAGCAATTTCTTCCGTGCCCACGGATATACCCAGTTTGACACTGTGAATCCGCTGGTTGATTTCCGGGCTATGGTAGAACGGCTGACATCTCCCCAGCCGGAGCTGGAACAGTTGAAGGAAGGGCAGATTTTGGATTATGGCCGGTTTAAACTCCAGGTTCTCTGGACGCCAGGGCACTCTGAGGGGCATATGAGCCTTTATGACCGCGAACGCCGCTACTTGTTTTCCGGAGATTTCCTGCTGCCGGATATAAGTTCCCATGTGGGCTTTTATCCGGGTTCAGAAGCCAATCCCATGAAGACGGTTATTAATACCCTGAATAGAATGCATGACATAGAAGCTGACCTGGTATTTCCGGGTCACGGGCCGGTATTCACCGATCCTGCTTCCCGCATCGACACCATTATTGAGCATCACAAAATCCGCCTGGAAGCCATTTATGCCGCCATAGAACAACCGGCCAACATCGCCGCCATCAACGAGGTTATTTTCGGCCAGCTCGACCCCTTCAATATCTTCCTGGCAGTTGGCGAAACCGGCGCCCACCTGGAATATCTCATTGCCGAAGGCCGGGCTAAAAAAGAGATGGTGGACGGGATCATGATGTTCCAGCGCGTCTAGAGGAGTGCTAGAATATTAGCAGCAATAAAGGAAATGATGACGGGGATACAGAATGATTAAAGAAAATGACACTGCTGCGAAGTATACGCTTTTGATTTGCACCCTGGCCTCCTTTTTGGCTCCTTTCATGGGCAGTGCTCTGAACCTGGCCCTGGTGGATATTCAACAAGATCTAAACGGCAACCAGATGTTGCTGAACTGGCTGGTGGCCAGTTTCCTGCTGGCTTCAGCCCCATTAATGCTAATATTTGGCCGGCTGGGCGATATGCGGGGGCGGCGCGATTTGTTTATTGCCGGACTGGCATCGTTTGGCGTGGCTGCACTGGCCTGTGCCCTTGCGCCTTCGATATACTGGCTGCTGTTCTGCCGGGTGGTTCAGGGGATGGGCGCCGCAATGATGTTTTCCACCGGCATGGCCATCCTAACTGCGGCTTTCCCACCGGAAAAAAGGGGCCATGTTCTGGGCATCAATGCCGCCGCGGTATACAGCGGCCTGGCGCTGGGACCGGTGCTGGGAGGATTTCTGACCCACTGGCTGGGATGGCGGAGCATTTTTTTTGCCATGGCCCTGGTGGCTATACCTGCTGCCTTTGGTGCCCTGGCCAGGCTTCCCAATGATCGCCGAAAGCTTGCTTATCAAGAATTTGACAAATCCGGAGCGGTTGTCATTGCCATGAGCCTGGTCTTGCTTATGTACGGAGCCAGCACCCTTAACACCAATCCGATTAGCCCGTGGCTGGCCGGGGCCGGCCTGGCGGGTATGGCGCTTTTCTGGGTGGTTGAAAAGAAAGCTGCCCATCCCATTCTCAATATCAGTGTATTTAGCGGCAATACTGTATTCATATTTTCCAACCTGGCCGCGCTTCTGAACTACTGTGCCACCTTTGCCGTCAATTTTTTGATGTCGCTGTATTTATTGACGGTCCGAGGCCTGGATTCCCAGCACGCGGGGATGCTGATGCTGGTTCAGCCGGTGCTTATGACGGCAGTGTCGCCGCTGGCCGGAAAGCTTTCTGATCGCTTTCCGCCTCAAATTATCTCGTCTGTCGGCATGGGAATGACCGCTATAGGCACCTTTCTGCTTACATATTTAAGTGCTGATACCAGCGATACTGTGGTTATCGGGCTTTTTATCCTGCTGGGCACGGGCTTCGGGCTTTTTGCCAGCCCTAATAACAATGCCATAATGAGTTCGGTCGAAAAGAGCCTCTACGGAGTGGCATCGTCCTCAATGGGCACGATGCGCATGGTGGGGCAGGCGATCAGCATGGCCATTGTAGCCTTCATATTTGCCCGTGACCTGGGACCGGTAAAGGTCGGACCGGAGGTTGCTCCCCAGCTTCTGATAAGCACCCATACGGCTTTTTATGTCTTCTGCGCCCTGTGTGTCCTGGGCATATTTGCATCGTTTGCCCGGGGCAGGCAAGCTTGACCGACTTGAGGAAACCTGGCTGAAAATCTATAGTTTGCTTATGAACTTTCGGCTGCTTCAAAGCTTTCGTCGACTTCGACGAGCTCCGGTGCGGCGTTTTTGTACTTCCGGTATACCCTGCGAATGGAATAGGCCAGTATTAAGAATATGGCCAGCAGAAGGATCAACTGTCCGAACTGGGTCAGCAGATCAACCGCGTCTTCCCAGGAGTCTCCGAACCAGAAGCCCAGGCCCAGGTATGAGCTGGCCCACATGCTTTCCCCGACCAGACTGGCTGCCAGGTAGCGCCGGAAACTGTAGCCGGTCAGCCCGGAGAGGACATTAAGCGGAGGACCGAGCGAGGATAGCGGGAAACGGGTGAAGAGCAAGCCCCACCATCCGTATTTATCCATGGTAATGGATGCCCGGTTGATTTTAGGGATCAGCCAGGCATCAATGCGGGGAAAACGAGTCAAGAAACCCCTGCCCAGAAAACGCCACAGCCAGTAACTCAGGCTGTCTCCAATAACCAGGGAGGCAAATACCGCTGCGTAAATGGATTGGAGATTGAACTCGCCGGCATAGGCGAAAGCCCCGGCTGCCATGGTCATGAAATTGGCTCCCACCGGAATGCCGTTGCTCTGCACGATGATGGCCGGCCCCAGGATGCCTATGCCGTAAACCCGCAGATATTCGATTAGAATGGCCATCCAATCGCTCATGGACTGCTCCCTTTATCGGTCGCCGGCCCTGGAGCAGTCGAAGAATCGCTGCCCGGACCGGGCGAATGCTCTGATGACGAGTCTGGCGGCGGTCCCGGCGGCGGACCGGAGCTGGTTATTATTTTGTCCAGTCCCTGAAGCATTTCATCTCGGCTCTTGCCATACTTGTTTTTCAAATCCCGAAGGGTCAGCTTATCGTCGCCGGATTCCGGTTGAATATTAAAAGCCTCAAATACAGCGCTGGTGCTGGTTTCATACTTGGCTGCAATTTCCTCGACGGTCATCCAGCTATGAACATCTGGCTCTACCATCTGGCGCTCATTTTGCCCCGGTACGTGGAATTTCTGCGCGTTGTGGTAGATGCGGACTGATACGACGGCAATCAAAGCCAGGACCAGAATGGCCGCAATGACCAGCAGTATGATTTTAATGCGCTCTTTCATGGAAAGCCTCCGCTGTTAAAGGGAATGCATTTATGAAGACGTGCATTCCCGCAATTTGCCACTAATCAGGCCTGAATATATTATATCAGCAATATTTTAAGATTGTGTTAACAACGCTAATGGATATTCCAGCTTATTGAACCTGTATGCACTGTTTGCTGCAGCTGCTTTCACAGGAACGGCAGGCTATGCATTCTGCCAGGTCGACCACAGCCCGGGCTTCCTTGCCTTCGCCAGTCAGGGTTAGAGCGCCCATCGGGCAGCCCTGTTTGACACATTTCTGACAGCCGGTGCAATCGCTTATATTAGTGCCACTGCCGAATAGAGAGCGGATGCGGTTGCTAATAGCCAGAACCGCGCCCAGAGGGCACAGGTAGCGGCAGAAAAATCGCTCCACTATCAGGTTGCCGGCCAGCACTATCACCAATATGATAGTAGCTGGCAAAGCCCATTTGAAGTTAAACAGCGCTTTAAAGGGGTCAAAGTCAATCCAGGCATTCACCCCGGTCAAGGCTGTGGCAATTATAAAACCAACTAGAACCAGGTATTTAAGATATTTCAATACACGGTCAGCCTGGGCCGGAATCCTCCATTTTAAGCCATGAGCCCTGAAAAAGGCCTGTAATGCGCCCATCGGGCAGAGCCATCCACAGAAGAAGCGCCCCCAGACCAGGGATGTTGCCAGCACCAGGAGCAATATCACAGATACGGATTGAAGGAACAGCTTGAAAACGCTGCCCATGGGACAGGGGCAGGCTCCCAGGTAAAAGCCCAGCACCACCAGGCTGGCCAGCAGCAGTGGCTTGCGTAATCCCTCCTTTTTAAGCAGGAACAATCCCAGGGCAAAAAGGATGAACAACGTCCACCAGGCCCAGTTGCTGTCGATTAGCAGCCACGAGGGCAGCCAGTCCGCACTATATTCGCTGATTCCTGCTAGCAAATTGTAAGCGGGGACGGAGGCCGCAGGTGACGGAGCGGCTTTTGGAGATGGCGCTGCAGCAACAGGAGCCGTGTTAGAATCGCTGGCTGATGCGTTTTCGGGCTCTAACAGGGTTGTTTGAGTTGTGGCCCCTTTTTTCCGGGTCTGCGTATCGTCTGAAACAGGCTCAACTGAAGCCGCAGCCTGCTGAACATCGCTGGCCGCTGAGCTTGCTGCTACTATCGGTTTTTCGCTTACATCGACATACGAGCTTACACTTAAGCCGGGTGTTTTATCGCATTCGCGAGTCGCCGTGACGCTTCCTGCTCCAGGCTGGTCGAAGCGCACGGTGAAAACCAAAATATCCGGTGTGCCAGGTTGCCATACTCCTGGATCGACAAGTTCGCCCCCGCTGACCGTAATTACCGTATCTTCCAGAGGAACACTGCAGGTCCGGTGGGTCTGGTAGCGTTCCAGGGTAAACTGCACCGTTTCACCGGCCGTAACCGTGCTGCGGTCAGGAATAAGACGCATATCGCAAGCCAAAACAGGAGCCGCCCAGACCAGGCTGAATGCAAACAGCAGCATTAGTATAGAAATCATTTTAATTGCGCTTTTCATGGGGATTCACCTCTAATCAATTAATAAAGGCTGTTGCCGGTGGTGTTATTATATATGCGCCGATTTTATGTCCAGCAGCCTTAATGTTCGTTTTTGTCATTATAGGAGACGAATATGGCGGAAGTATGGCAGGTGCAAAAAAGCCGACCCAATCAGGGAAAGATATGACTGCGAACATACTGGCGAAGCGGCAGAAATAAATGGGCATTGCTGGCGGCCTTGTATGAGCGCCAGAGGTACTTTTTACCAGCTGTTGCCGTTTTGAAACTAAACATTTATAATACAAATGATAATAAAATATTATGAAAAAATGGCTAATGAAAAGTGCTGGAAAGGATATGGTGGCGGTTTTGGAGAACGGTTGGAACAAACACGTGTTTAAGGATTACCCTGCTGAACGTCTTATGATAGACAGCATACGGTCTCGGCTTGACGCGGGTGAAAACGCATTGCGAGATGAAATAATGAACGCAATTATAAATTCGGGAGGCCCGGTTTCGGTAATCGATTTGCAGCTGAACGGGGAGAAACCGGGGCAACAGCGCCGGGAACAGTACGCTGGACTGCTGGCCAAAAAGGTTATTGTGCTGGATGGTGATGAAGAGCATATCTGCTTTGTATATCCGGTATCGGCCTTGCCCACCCCGCACAAGGTCAACCTGGCTGATGGGCGGAGCTTTTATGCCATGTGCGCAGTGGACAGCCTGGGAGCGGCTTTCACTTTCAACCAGGATACCTCTGTACAGTCGATGTGCGCTGAATGCGGCGCGCCTGTTTTAGCCAAGGTCAGGGACGGTAAACTGCAGGAGGTTCAGCCAGAATCGTTGTTCGTGCTGCATGTAGACTTGTCCAGCGCAAATAATTGGGCAGGAGGCTGCTGAAACATCATGAATTTCTTCTGTACGAAGGAGCATTACCTGCAGTGGATCGCCAAACGCGGCATCAGCCCGGAGGACAATTTCGGCCTTGACGCCGAAGATGCCTTGCATGCGGCAAAATTCCTATTTGGATAATAACACCCATTTTACTTATAAAACAGTGTATATAATTAGTGTTACAGGAAAGCCTGCCAGGGTTGCCGGACAACCAGGCAGGCTTTTGCCTGGCATGAATAAGTCCCAATGACCGGTTAAAACAGCTATAATGAAAGCAAACAGGCATACTGCAGGGGGCTATCCTATGAGTAAAGCAAGTTTCCCCGTGAAGGGCATGAATTGCGCTGCCTGTGCGGTGCGGATCGAAAAAGCTTTGAAGCGGATGGACGGAATAGAAAACGCAGCCGTAAACCTGGTAATGGAAGAGGTTGCAGTCGACTATGATCCCGCAGCGGTTGAAGTATCGGCCATGATTAACCAGGTAGAAAAGCTGGGTTTTTCGGTGCCCCTGGAAAGGCTGGACCTTCAGGTCAGCGGCATGTCCTGTGCAGCCTGTTCGGCCAGAATTGAAAAAGGGCTTAACAAAGCGGCCGGGGTGGAAAAGGCCGTGGTCAACCTGGCAACCGAGACCGCAACTATTGAGTACTACCCCGGTCTTACCGATCCCGACGCTCTTATTAAAACTGTGGAGCGGATTGGCTACGGTGCCAGCCTGATGCCCGATTTTTTTGAATCCATCGCCGAGCCGGCCGATTCCGATGATATGAAGAACAAGTGGCGCCTGCTGATATTTTCAGCAGTGCTGTCGCTTCCCTTTGCAGCCATGATGATTGCTGAACTGGCCGGTCTGGCAGTGCCGGCCTGGCTGCACAGCTTTTATACCCAGCTGCTGCTGGCCAGCCTGGTGCAGTTCGGCGCCGGCTGGATTTTCTACCGGGGAGCTTTTTTCGCGCTGCGCGGAGGAAGCGCCAATATGGACGTACTGGTGGCCCTGGGCACCAGTGCCGCTTATTTTTATAGCCTGGGTGCAGGCTTGCTGCTTCCCGGCTCCCATTTGTATTTTGAAGTCAGCGCCATCTTGATTACTCTCATACTGGTTGGCAAGTACCTGGAAGCCCGGGCTAAAGGCCGCACTTCCGAGGCTATTCGCAAGCTGATGGGTTTGCAGCCTCGCACCGCGAGGGTGATTCGCGGGGGCCAGGAAATGGAGATACCCATCCACGAGGTCCGGGTGGGCGATCTGGTGCTGGTCCGCCCCGGGGAGAGCATTCCGGTGGATGGCACCGTAATCGAAGGCTATTCGGCGGTTGATGAGTCTATGCTCACCGGGGAGAGCATTCCCGTGGATAAGAACACTGGCGACCCCGTGACCGGGGCCACTATCAATAAATTCGGCAGCCTGAAAGTAGAGGCCGGACGGGTGGGGCGGGACACGGTTCTCGCCCAGATAATCCGGGTGGTGCAGGCAGCCCAGGGTTCCAAAGCCCCGATTCAGCGCCTGGCCGACCTGGTGGCCGGATATTTTGTCCCCGTGGTTATAACCATCGCCCTGGGAACCTTTGCTTACTGGTATTGGATGGGCAGCAATGCTGATTTTCCGATGGCTTTAATCAACGCGACCGCTGTGCTGGTTATTGCCTGCCCCTGCGCCATGGGATTGGCTACGCCGACTTCCATTATGGTGGGAACAGGGCGCGGGGCCGAGAACGGGATACTTATAAAGGGCGGTGAATACCTGGAGCAGGCTCACCGCATCAATACCGTAGTGCTTGACAAGACCGGCACTATAACCAAAGGCGAGCCGGAGCTGACTGATTATTTAACAGCGGGTAAAAGGCCGGCGGATGAAGTGATGGAAGATGAGGCGCAAGCGGGCAAGAAGCCGGCGGGAAGCGGATCACCCGAAGATGAAGAGCGCTTCCCGGCCTGGGCCGCCTCTGTGGAAAAGCTGTCGGAGCATCCGGTGGCCCAGGCCATCGTGGCCGGGCTGGAACAGCGCTTTCCGGGGCTGGCCGCGATGCCGGCTGAGAGCTTCGAAGCTGTCCCCGGGCAGGGGGTCAGGGCCACGGTCGAAGGCCGGAGGATCATGCTGGGCAGCCGCAGCTTTGTGCAGGGATTTTTAAATCAGGGGGACGGTTCTGGTGATTTAAATCTGCAGGATTTAAATCACCAGAACCGTCCCCCTGATTTAAAAATCCCTGATTTGCTGGCTGAAGCCGAGCGGCTGGAGGGCCAGGGCAAGACTGTGACGCTAATGGCGGTGGACGGCAGACTCGCAGCCCTGATGGCCGTGGCCGATACTATCAAGGAGCACTCGGCTGAAGCTATTGCCAGGCTGCAGGCGATGGGCATCGAAGTATGGATGATTACCGGCGACAATCGCCGCACTGCTGAAGCCATCGCCTCCCAGGCGGGCATCAGTAATGTGCTGGCCGAAGTGCTGCCCGAAAACAAGGCCCGGGAAGTCCAGCGGCTGCGGGCAGAGGGCCGGATCGTGGCCATGGCGGGAGACGGCATCAACGACGCTCCCGCGCTGGTGAATGCCGATGTCGGCATCGCCATGAGCACCGGCACCGATATTGCCATGGAAGCCGCCGATATTACGCTGCTGCGGGGCGACCTGCGGCTCATCGCCACCGCCATAGAGCTCAGCCGGGCGACCATGCGCAATATCAAGCAGAACCTGTTCTGGGCGTTCGTATATAATATCATCGGCATTCCCATCGCTGCCGCCGGGCTGCTGAATCCGGTCATCGCCGGCGGCGCCATGGCTTTAAGCTCGGTCTCCGTAGTCAGCAACGCATTGCGGCTGAAACGAGTGAAACTCGGCTAACGCCTTGCATGAAAGCGCGTTCTTGCCTCATATTTGCCAGTCTGTAATGATTCCTCGGCCCGCAAGAATGATTCTCCAGCCAGCCATGCTCCCTCAGTTTGAGCACTAAGCAGCGAATGACAGCAGCATTAACCATTACCGGCGTTAATCTCTTTCTCGGCTAGAAAATGAAGCTCTTTGAGCAGCTTTTTAGTATTTGCTGTGTATTCCAGAACAGTTGATTGTTCAACAGAAGCCAGGGGAGTATAATCCATTTGGTGTCTGCGGGTGAAGAGTGTTGTATACAATTGGCCCAATTCATTTGGAATGATTCCAGTTCTTACGTAATCCTTATGAAAAGCAGCTCGCACTGCAGTATGTTTGCTGACTTGCTCGCCTTTGACCGCCAGAATGGCAGACATTCCATAGAAAAGGGCGTAGTATAAGCGGTTCACTGCAAAACTGAGTCTCCCGGCATCAAACTCGCTTTCAGCCGAAGCCAGGCTTTCATCGGATTTCACCAGCCAATATCGAGCCAGCAAAAGGCGGTTTTCATGATTATCATTCATATTGCAATCCCGTCGCGCAGAACATCTCCATGGAAAACAGTTGCCGACAGTACTCCAAATCGCCACGAATAGGCATCGGTTATAACAGGAGCAATTTCAGTTTCATAAAGAAGATTGACGGCGTATGTTTCTCTACATACAGCGTCATATTCCGCATCATTCAGAACATGGGTTGTAATAACCAGGATATCCAGGTCAGAATCGGGTCGGGCTTCGTCACGAGCGACGGAACCGAACATGATTAGCTCGTCAACCGAAAAATTGCTGACCAGCCTTTCCTTCAGTATCTCAATTGCTTTGCGTTGTTTTACGCTCAAATTTAAGCTTGCCAGTGTAGCCATATTATTCACCTTCATTAAAGTTCTATAAATTAATTATATCAACTTAAAACAGTATTGCCATATTTCGAAACCTATAGAGTTACGATTAATCACAGGGCCCCTCGCCAGCCTCTACAGCAGGAAAAAGGCGATAGCGATAATGAGGTAGGCAGCCAGCAGAAGCAAGCCTTCCAGCCAGTTGGATTCGCCGTCAGCGCTTATGAACTGGGCGATCATCACCGCCATGGCGATGGCGGCAAGTTCGTAGTAGTTAAACATCAGGTCCATGCCCGGTCCGAAGGCCAGGCTGATAAAGATCAGCAGCGGGGTTACCAGGAGTGCGATCTGGGTGGTGGAACCGGCGGCAATTTCGAAGGCCAGATCCATTTTGTTTTTCGCGGCCATGGACACGGCAGTGATATGTTCAGCGGCATTGCCAATAACCGGTATCAGGATGATTCCAATGAAAAACTGCGACCAGTGAAGGGTTTCAGTGACCGCTTCCAGGCTGCTGACCAGGAATTCACTCTCGGCGGCAATCAGCAGGGTGGCCGCAACCAGTATACCGATGGCCTTTTTTTTGCTCCATTCCGCGGCATGTGCCGTCTCACACGAGTTTCCGCCACGGGACATGGCAAAAAGCAAACCGGCGACGTAGACCAGCAGCAGGATTACGGCTACGGTCAGGCTGAATTCCTGCAGAGCGTGGTGGTCAACGGCGTTTTGAAAAAATACCGCCGGTATGACCAGGGCTATTACCGCCAGGAACATCAGGCTGGTCTGGTTGCTGGCGTGAACCCGGTCGAATTTCTGCTCGCCGTTCTTGAGCCCCCCCAGGAATATGGCCGCACCCAGTACCAGCAGGATATTGCCCAGAATGCTTCCGGCTATGGAGGCTTTGACGACGTCGAAAAGTCCGGCTTTTATAGCAAATATTGTTATGAGCAGTTCGGTGGCGTTTCCGAAAGTGGCATTAATAAGGCCTCCGACTCTTTCACCCGTATAACAGGCCAGGTTTTCGGTGGCTTCGCCCATCAGGCCGGCCAGAGGGATAATAGCCAGGCAGGCCGTGAAAAAAAGCGGCAGCGGATTATGGGTGAATTCAAAATACAAGGAAAAAAAGACAGCTATCAGCAGCCAGTTTACCGGTTTTTTAAGCATATCTGTCCACTCCCCCGCATAAGTTTCAGTTAACTGACAGTTTACCATGTCAACCGGGTGACCGGCTATACTCACTTTCAGAAACGTCCCCTTGTGTCAAAGCTGCAGGGTTTTTAGATGCATTTCAGCCCGGGCGATGAGCTGCCAGAGCTGTTGGTCGTCGGTGGAGACGTGGGCTTCCTTCTTGATGCTTGCGTAGAGGGTTGCAGCCGTACCGCCCGAATAGTCGCGGGAAGCGACTTCGCCACCGTCGGCAAGGATGATGGAAGCGCCTGCAAGAGATGCACGGGCTAATGTTTCCAGGTTGGGCAGGTTGCCCCTTCCGAAAGGCACATCGGTAAGAATGACCAGATCAGCGCCGATCATCAAGTCCAGGTTTTTATGGCAGCTCGGGTCTTTGACAGTTGAATAGAAGAAAAAGCCTTGAAAAGCCCAACAGGGGCTTATTTTTTTGTCAATTTTACCATTTTGCTATTGAGTACAGTTGAGTACAGTGGTATAATATAAGGGATTGGAGGTGTTTTGATGCGGTTGAAGGTTACTAAATCTAAAAATGCTGCTTCGCTTTATGTAATAAGGTCCACCTATGTGAATGGCGTTCATTCCTCCAAGATCGTGGAAAAGCTTGGCACATATGATGGACTCCTGGAAAAATTGGGCGGGCAAGATCCTTATGAATGGGCTAAAGAGTACATCGCGGAGCTTAACCGGCAGGAAAAAGAGAATAAGCGTGAAGTCCTGGTCAAGTATTCCCCGGTCAAGATTATCGACAAAGGCCAGCAGCAATCATTCAATGGCGGCTACCTGTTCCTGCAGAAGATCTATCACGAGCTAAAGCTTGATAAAATGTGCCAAACCATCGCTAAAAAGTACAAGTTCTCTTTCGACCTGGACTCTATCCTATCCAGGCTTGTTTATGCCAGGGTTATCTACCCTTCCTCCAAGCTTTCTACATACCAAGATTCCTTCAAGTTCATGGAGCAGCCTTCGTTTGACCTCCACCAAATCTACCGTGCACTGGAGATAATAGCCAAGGAGGCTGATTTTATCCAGTCTTCCCTTTACACCAACAGCCTGGCTGTTTCAAAGCGGAATACGAAGGTGCTGTATTACGATTGCACCAACTATTTCTTTGAAATAGAGCAGGAGTCAGGCATCAAGCAATACGGCTATTCCAAGGAGCATCGCCCCAACCCCATCGTCCAGATGGGACTTTTCATGGATGGGGATGGGATACCCCTGGCCATATATATTGGCAAAGGCAATACTAATGAGCAGCTGACTCTAAAGCCGCTGGAGGAAAAAATTCTGTCCGATTTTAATTGCTCCAAGTTTATCGTCTGTACCGATGCCGGGCTCGCCTCCAATAGCAATCGTCAGTTCAATAACCAGGGCGACCGTGCTTTCATAACTACGCAGTCAGTCAAGAAGCTGAAGAAGCACCTGAAGGAATGGGCCTTAAGCCCTGAAGGCTGGCTCCTGCCTGGCGACAGCTCAAAATACAGTCTGGATATGCTTGATGAGGAAAAGGACTGGGAAAAGACTTTTTACAAGGAGCGCTGGATTGTGGAAGACGGGCTGGAACAGAAGCTTATCGTGTCTTTTTCGCTCAAGTACCAAAACTACCAGCGCAAGGTCAGGAACGCCCAAATTGAGAGAGCCTGCAAAGTCCTTGACACGAATTTGGGCAAGCTGAATAAGGTGAACCCAAACGACTATAGGCGGTTTATTAAGAAGACTAGTGTCACCCCGGAAGGAGAGCTTGCCAGCAAAACGTTATATGAAATTGACAATGCTGTCATTGGTAAAGAGGAGGCTTTTGACGGGTTCTACGCGGTCTGCACCAACCTTGATGGCGACACATCAACCGTTCTGGCGGTAAACAAGAGGCGCTGGCGGATTGAGGAGTGCTTCCGGATCATGAAAACCGAGTTCAAAGCCAGGCCAGTGTACCTTAGCCGCGATGACCGGATAACAGCGCATTTCATGACCTGTTTTATCGCACTGGTGGTCTACAGGCTCCTGGAAAAGCGGCTGGAGGAACAATACACGTGCAGCGAGATTGTTCAGGGTCTGCGGGACATGAATTTTCACGAGATTAAGGGGGAAGGCTTCGTTCCGACCTACACGAGAACCGATTTTACCGACAGCCTTCATGATGCTTTTGGGTTCCGCACTGACTACCAGATACTGACCACACGGCAGATGAAAAATATTTTTAAGGTCACTAAGTCTTAAGAGAAGATTACTCACTTTTTATTAACATAAGGAAACCCCGTAATCCCCTGTATTAGGAGCTTGCGGGGCTTTTTGCCTTCTGCAAGTGTCAAAGACAGGAGTTTACCATGTCAACCGGGTGACCGGCTATACTCACTTTCAGAAACGTCCCCTTGTGTCAAAGCTGCAGGGTTTTTAGATGCATTTCAGCCCGGGCGATGAGCTGCCAGAGCTGTTGGTCGTCGGTGGAGACGTGGGCTTCCTTCTTGATGCTTGCGTAGAGGGTTGCAGCCGTACCGCCCGAATAGTCGCGGGAAGCGACTTCGCCACCGTCGGCAAGGATGATGGAAGCGCCTGCAAGAGATGCACGGGCTAATGTTTCCAGGTTGGGCAGGTTGCCCCTTCCGAAAGGCACATCGGTAAGAATGACCAGATCAGCGCCGATCATCAAGTCCAGGTTTTTATGGCAGCTGTCTGCTTCAATGCCGGCGAAAGCCGGGGCTTCGACCAGTTCTATACCCAGGTCGCGGGCGGTTTGCCAATCGCTGTCACCTTTGTTTAAAACCCCTGCACTGACTTGATAGCCGCGGGCGCATAGCTTTTTCATCAAGGCCACGCCGGTGCCGCCTCCGCAAACCACGTGGATTCGGGTTTGAACCCTGCGGTTTTGACGGGGTGCAGCCATAAAAATCTGCGGGCAGTCCAGGGAGCTATGCCTGGCAACTGTTACCTGGGCGCCATATACGCTCATAATGTTGTCTGCAGTCAGGATCTCGTCCGGGGTGCCCCGGGCGAATATCCGGCGCTGGTGCAAGAGCATCAGCCAATCGCAGTATTGTGCAGCCAGGTTGAGATCATGCAGGGCGATAATAACGCTGAGTCCTTGAGCCTGGTTCATATCTTTTAGAATGTTCAAAATGTCGTATTGGTGGTTGATATCTAGATGGGCGGTGGGTTCGTCCAGCAGCAGCAGGCTGGGTTCCTGGACCAGGGCCCGGGCAATCAGAACTCTTTGCCGTTCACCTCCGCTCAGGGTATTTATCGCACGATCAGCCAGGTGCTCCACCCCGGTCAGCTCCATTCCATGCCTGACCTGTTCGTAATCACGGATGGCAGGGGATCTTAACCGCGAGAGAAAGGGGGTTCTTCCCATCATTACCACTTCTTCGACGGTGAATGAAAATCCGATGCTGGTTTCCTGGTTTACTACTGCAATCATTTCGGCGCGCCGGGCGGCTTTCATTTTATGAATTAGCTGGCCGTCAAGGCGGATCTCTCCGGTGCGGGGCTTAATCAGTCCGGCCAGGGATTTGAGCAGGGTTGATTTACCGGAAGCGTTGGGGCCAATGAGGCCGATGACCGCGCCCTGCTCGACCTTAAAGCTGATCTCCTCCAGAATTCGCTCATCTCCGTAATTCAAATTCAAGTTTTCTGCGGCCAGGTATGAATTCATACTGATTCCCTGCTTTCTGTGATTGCTACCAGGATGCCCTATAACGGCGGAGCAGGTAAATAAAGAACGGTGCGCCGAATAAGGCCGTGACCACCCCAAGCGGCAGTTCCACCGGTGCTACTATGGTGCGGGCTGCCAGATCAGACAGGGCCATCACGATTGCTCCGGCCAGTACACAGGCCGAAAGCATGAAACGGTGGTCCGGACCGGCCAGCATGCGGACTAAATGGGGGACAATCAAACCGACGAAACCAATGATTCCGGCGGCGGCCACTGCCGTTCCGGTTAGCACCGAGGCTGTAAACAGCAATATGGCTTTAACCTTTTCTACGTCAATGCCCACTGTTGAAGCCGTTTCTTCCCCGATCAGCATAAGGTTGAGGTCCCGGGCAAAATATGCGGCAACGGCCATTCCAGCCAGCAGGCAGGGAAAAGTAAATAATAGATAATGCCAGTCTCGGCCGGACAATCCACCCATCAGCCAGAAGACAATTACGTGCAGCTTGTCCTGGCCATAATACATTAATAGAGAGACGATCGCCGACAGAAAAGCGTGCATGGCTATGCCGCAGAGCAGTAAATTGGGTATGGGCACCAGCGGGCCGATACGAGCCATTCTGTAAACCAGAAGCACGGTGATGATTGAGCCCAGCGATGCAAAAAGAGGAATCGCTCCCAGACCCTGCCATTGAATGGCACTGGACAACAAAATTGCCAGGGTGGCTCCCAGCGCCCCTCCCGCTGAAGCGCCGATTACGTGGGGGTCGGCCATGGGATTGCGGAACAAGCCCTGGTATATGGCGCCAGCCAGGGCCAGGGAAGCGCCGGTGACCAGCGCCAGGGCCAGCCGGGGCAGGCGTATAAGGGTAACGATCACCTCGTCGCTGGGGGCCCAATCCGGGATGACCAGGTTATTCAAGCCCGGCACATAATACGCAAGAATGCGCATAACCTCCAGTGGGCCGATGGATACAGCCCCTGCGCAAATGGAAAGCAGGACCGTGCCCAGAAGGCCGGCCAGCAATGCAATTAACAGGCGCTGTCTGCGTGAGGCAATACTCATAATGAAGTATCCATGCTTTCTTCATATTCAGCCATGCTCCTATTGCACAGCCGCCAGTTCCGGGTGAATGACGCGCAGGAAGGCATCAAGGGCCTCTACAATGCGCGGTCCGGTGCGCGTGCTTATATCGCCATTTATTGCGTAGATTTTTTGCTGCTGAACGGCCTTGACGCTTTGCCATCCCGACTGGTAGGTGCTAACATCTGCTTCATAACTGCCATGGGCCGCGCATTGAATTATTATGTCCGGATTGCGGGCGACAATGGCCTCCTGGCTGTACTGGGGATAGTCGGCCGCAGCGTCGGCCGAGAGGTTGACACCGCCGCAGGTAACGATCAGGTCGTTAATTATAGTGTTGGGTCCAATCGTGGTAATGGGTTCATTGAACAACTGGTAGAATACCAGGGGCCGATCGGGTTTGTTTCCTACTGCTGTGCGAATAGCGGCGATTTTGTCATCAATTTTTTGGCCTTCGATTTTGGCTAAATCGGGGACCCCGCAGGCCTGGCCGATCATGCGGATGGCAGGGCTGATATCGTCAAGATGGGGCGCAGTAACGACTATGACCGGAATCCCCAGCTGTTCAAGCTGGGAGGTCTCCTTGCCATGCCGGTCAGCCGCAAAAACCAGGTCCGGCTTCTGGGCTACGATCTTTTCAACATTGGGATTGCTGAATCCGCCTATTTGCGGGCAGCGAGTCGCTTCAGGCGGGTAGTTGCAGTAGCTGGTTACTCCCGCGATCTTGTTCCCCAGGCCCAATGCAAATAATATTTCTGTATTGCTGGGAGACAGGGAAACCAGCCGCTGGGGTTCACTTGCTATGGTCACGGTGCGCCCGGCGCTGTCGGTTATTGTCATCGGGAAAGTGCTGTTCTGCCCGGAAGTTTCAGGTGCTTTTGCATTTTGCCCGGAGCAGCCCGGAAGGAAAAGCGCCAGCAGCCCGATCATGGTCAAGATTGTAATCCAGCGAGGTTTGATCATATATGCGCCCCTTTCATAACCAGAAATAAAAATATCATTGTCGCCTGCAGGGGGTGGCACACAGGCAGCAATGATGTCAATTGCTGAATATGCCCGCCTCTCATCCCAAAAGTTGGTCATTCAATACAATGCCGGCCGGTCTCCTGGCTCTCGTTCATTCTAATTCCTGCGCCTTCCCGGGCTATTCCCAGTGGCATTAGCAGGTTTCGTCCCGAATACAGTAGGGGATAAACTGCAGCGGATTGGTTCCGCTTTCCCATTACCCGTAAACGCGGTGCTCGCGGGTTGCCGGCATTGTTATATTTAATTGTCGATAATTGCTCGATTAGTCTACAGACAATATACCATGAAAATGCAAGATGTTTACAGCATCAATTGGTATTATTTCGGGAATGTCAAGGATGATATACAAACCGGCCGCAGCCGCAGGTACATTCAATTATGCAGAAAAATCTGGTAATATGGGAGAAATAGAAGAAATAACCTGTCAAGTGATTCATGCAACAGAAGGATTCCATTAATGTTTCATAATTGGGAGCAGTAAACAGAAAAGAGGTGAGCTTGCACGATGGCAGAGAATACACAGTATGTTGACCGTTTGGCAAATGCCTTATTGTCCATGGACAAGAGCCAGGCGGCCGCAGTAATGTCTGATTGCAGTTCCGCTGAGGACGGAATCCGTTTAATGGAAGATACCGTTTTTAAAGCTCTGCAGGTGATTGGTGAAGGCTGGGATTCAGGGATGAGCTCCCTGGCCCAAATATACATGGCCGGAATAATCTGTGAGGAATTGATCGATGAGTACCTGCCCGTCGCCGGGGACCAGCACGCTGGCGAAAGCCGGATTGCCATCGCTGTTCTGCAAGACCATCACCTGCTTGGCAAGAGAATACTGGCATCGGTTCTTCATGCGGCCGGCTACCATTTTCTGGACCTGGGACACGGATTTGGACCGGATGAGCTGGCCGAGCTGGCCATCAAAAATGAAATTGAGATCCTGCTGGTTTCGACCTTGATGCTGCCTTCAGCCCTTGCGGTAAGAAATCTTACCGATGCATTGAAAAGAAGGGGTTCGGCTGCGAAAGTCATCGTTGGCGGCGCTCCCTTTCGCTTTGACCCTGAACTATGGAATAGAGTAGGGGCGCATGCCTTTGGTTACAATGCGACCGATGCTCCGGCAATAATTGCAAAGGCGGTGAAGGGCGATGCCTAAAAGCACGTATAATTCCCTGGAAAGGGTTCTAAAAGCCATAGGGCACGAGGAGGCCGACCGCGTACCCCTTTTCCTGACGCTGTCGCTGTATGGCGCCAAAGAGCTGGGGATGCCGATTGAAGCGTATTTTGCCTCTGCTGACAATATTGTAACCGCCCAGCTGCAGATGATGGAAAAATACCGCAATGATTTTCTGTCCAGCTTTTTTTATGCCAGTATCGAGACTGAAGCCTGGGGTGGAAGCACTGTTTTTGTCGATGAAGGCCCTCCCAATGCCGGGGCTCCAGTCATTTATCACCCTGACCAGATCAAATACCTTGAAGCTCCAGATATCGCCGAGAGTCCCGGGCTGAATAAAGTGCTGAAAGCGACCCGCCAGCTGGCCAAAGCTGCGCAAGGCAGAACACCGGTGGTGGGCGTGGTGATCTCGCCGTTTTCGCTGCCGGTAATGCAGATGGGCTTCGAACCCTACCTTACCCTGATTTACAATGACCGGGAGCGTTTTCAACAGTTGATGAGCCTGAATATTGAGTTTGCCACGGCCTGGGCAAATGCCCAGCTAAAAGCCGGCGCTACGGCCATTTGTTATTTTGATCCGCTGGCGTCGCCTACCATAATTGAAAGAGGCACTTATCTGAACACCGGGTACCAGGTGGCCAGGGAGACCATCAGCAGAATCTCCGGACCGACAGCCACCCACCTGGCTTCGGGCGCCACGTTGGGGGTGCTGGATGACATTGCTGCTACCGGCAGCGTTATACTGGGTATCAGCTCCCGCGATCCATTGGAGCTGATCAAAAAGTCCAGCCGAGGCAAAATCTGTTTGCTGGGCAATTTAAATGCTATAGATATGGTTAACTGGGGTCCTGAACAGGCAGAACAGGAAGTCAAAAAAATTATCGCCGCAGCCGGACCGGGTGGAGGGCTGATTTTATCCGACAACCACGGGGAGATTCCCTGGCAGGTGCCAGAAGAGGTTTTGCTAGGCATTTCCGACGCAATCCAACGCTGGGGTCAGTACCCTTTAGACTGGATCAAAGATTATGAGAAAGCTTAAAATTTATGTCTGCGAGAATTTTGCTCCGGATTACCGGGGCGCTGTTGAAAGCGGGAAATTCCCCGATGTCACCGTAGTGTCCTTTCCCTGCTGGTGCAGCCGGCGCGGTGATTCTGATCAATTTTTTAATTGCGAAGCTGCCAGATGCAATCCCGTGACCGAGGATTGCCTGCTGATGTGCGGCCGTCAGTGTCCCATCCTGAATAGCAGTCAGTTGCCGAAAGGAATGGAGACCCGCACATTCAACTATTGCCAGGAATACATGCTTAGCGAGAGCATGATAAACTACATCATTTCCAAGGGCGGCTACCTGGTTTCGAGCGGGTGGCTGGATAATTGGGCTGAACGGATACGCGACGCTGGATTCGACCAGGAGCTTGCCCGTCAATTCTACCGGACCTGTTCTCAAGAGCTGATTCTGATTGATTCCGGATATGATCCTGAAGTAGAAGAAAAAATGGCAGCTTTGTCAGCTTTTCTGGATATGCCTTACCAGATCTTAAGTACGGGCAGTGAAAGCCCCATAGTGATGCTGCGCAGCATAGTCAATCTGTGGCGGCTGCAAAAGCAGTCAGCGGATTACGAGGCCACCATTAATGAACTGCGCCAGGAAAGTGCGGAATATTCAACCGTGCTGAGTATAATTGAGCGAATCACCATTTCGACAGGGAAGCGGACTATAATTGGAAAGCTGATGGATGTATGCACCGTGCTTTTTGGAGCGAAAAGCCTGCGTTTTTATGACCGGACCGATGAGGCAGCAGATACCAATGCTGAAATAGCCAGGCTGATCGACGCTGCGAATCTCAATTTCATTGTTTCACCCGACCGCCAGAAAATGTATATTAAGATCCATTATGAAGCGGAATTATTTGGGGTGCTGGCCATAGATGACCTGGTTTTCCCGCAGTACGTGGATCGCTATCTCAGTCTGGCGGTGAGTGTCTCCCGGATTGGTGCCCTGGCCCTGTCCAATGCCGCCAAAATTGAAGCCCTGGAAATTTCCCGGGATACCATGGCATATATAAGCTATCATGACACCCTGACCGGCTTGTATAACCGCACCTATTTCAACGATGCCCTCCAGGCCCACACGGACCACCCTTCTCCGGCAATATTCGTCTTCGACATCGATGGCCTGAAAGAAGTTAACGACCGTTTTGGACATGCGGAAGGCGACCGCCTGATAAAGATGGCGGCGGAAGCACTGCGCCAGTGTTTCCGCGAGACCGATATGCTGGCCCGGATCGGCGGAGATGAATTCGCGGCCATTGTGCCGGAATGCAGCCCAAAGATTGCGCAGTCCATCTCTGCCAGGGTCGAAGAAGCTGTGGACTGTTTTAATAGCAGCAGCCAGGATCTTAATTATGTGCTGGCCATATCGGCCGGATATGCGCTAAAAGACAGACCGGATACTGAGCTGGAAGCGCTGGTTAAAAAGGCTGATTTTCGCATGTATGAGAACAAGCTGAAACGGAAAAAATCTCAGGGACGATTCCACTGATTTATCCTTTAGATTTGATATTTGCTTGATTGGCTGCAGCCGTTTTTCGTATATTAGGAAGTGAAACTGCAGCTAGCGAATGGTGAAAGAAGGATAAACATGACAAAGGGAAGCATCTACGCCATCTCCATCAGTCCTGAAAGAGGGCAGCTCAAGAAAGAGGTCGCAGAGGCACGGATAGTTGAAAATTTTGGGATAGAAAATGACGGGCATGCCGGCGAGTGGGGTCGGCAGGTCACCTGTCTCAACTGGGCCAGCGTGTTGAAAGCCAATGCCGAGCACGGATTAAATGCCGGCCCGGGTGATTTCGCTGAGAATATACTGATTCAAGGCCTGGATTGGTCGATGGCGCAAGTGGGTACGCAGATCAAGCTCGGCCAAAGCGTTATTCTAGAAGTTACGCAGATCGGAAAAGACGACCATCCCAGCGTTGTAACCCGTACTCTGGGCGTAACGCTGCTGCCTTACGAAGGCCTTTTTTGCCGGGTGGTGGCCGGAGGGATCATCAAAAAGGGCGATCTGGCAGAAATAGTGTAAGCATTTCTGCCGGGTGGACCAGATGTAGCCCTGAAGCTGGGCTGAACCTGGCGTTCGGGACGCTCGATAGCTCAACCCGCTTCCGGGGAGGATAATTTAATTGTCTTAGCTCTGGATATTATCCATAGTATTTAATGACCGGCCGATTGCAGCAGGCTGGCGCAGATCTGGGCCGCTTCCGCCCGGCTGGCATGGTCTGCGGGTGCGAACAGGTTGCCCGGCTTGCCTGAGATAATCCCCGCTTGTTGCATTTTAGTGACCGCTTCCACTGCATAAGGCGCGATCAGATCTTCATCTTCGAACCGAATTACCGGATTTACCACCGGTAGCGTCCATCCCTTGTAAACCGCGTATCTCAAAGTCATTACTGCCATATCTTCGCGGCTAATCAAGTCCAGGGGAGCGAAGCTTTCCTGGTTTACCCCTTCAACAATGCCATGCGAAGCTGCCCAGGCAATGCCCGGGGCATACCATTCAGCAGGGCTGACATCCTCAAAGCGATTTCCGGGTTCAGGCATGGGGTCGCCGCTCATTCGAGCCAGAATGGTGGCATATTCAGCGCGGGTCAGCAGGGCGTCAGGGGAGAATACTCCTTCGGATGTGCCTTCGATCAGGCCCCGACTGGCCAGGAACTCGATCGCGGCACTGGCCCAGTGATCAGAGGGTACATCGCTGAATCTTCCTGGCTGTCCGGGCTGGTCTTCAGGGGCCGCTGTGCCGGGCAGTTGCGGGTTGGGCTGGCCCTGGGGCGCAAGCGCCGGTATTGTACTCGAAACGGTGGTTGTGGTGGCAGGCGGGCTAGTTGCAACCGTGCCATCAGAGCTGCTCCAATCCGACGAGCCCTGTTCCGAAGTATAATCGTGCGTATAGAACCAGGTCACATGATCATTTTCATTCAGCGTATAGGCATTTGAAGCCCTGTTGATGGCCTCATTGCCGTTTACCTTGAAAAGCCAGCCGCTGTTGGGGCCGTAGTCAAATTCTTCTATCCCGGAGATTTTACTGACATAACCGGAGGAACTGGCTGTGTATGGCAGGCCGCTGCGACTGAGCAGGTCCAGAGGGGTGACGCCCGAGTACCAGGGGAAAGCGGTTTCCGGGTACATGGTGCCGGCCGGGCCGGTTATACTGAGGTAAACGCTGGTGCCGACCTGATCGCCGCCGGTTCCGTCAGTGGTTCCGGATGCGCTAACGATAACCTGGCGATTGGGCGCCAGACGCACCACAGAGGGCAGGCCGTAAGGATCGGTTTTGCAGATCTGCAGGCTGTGAACGCCGGTTGATGCCGAAGTGCCAGGAATTACCGCACACCCGGAGCTGTCTGTGATGGCGGAGAACGCGTTGGCGATCCCGGCATCCCATAATACCTCAACGCCGCTTAAGGGGCCGAGAGCGTATGACCAGGTGGCCGGATCGCACTGGTAAGCAGTGACTTTTATGGCAACGCTGCCATCGGGCTGGCGCTGGCTGGTTACAAAGGGATAGACGGTCGAAAAATCATCATTGCCGTAATAGACGACAATTTCCTCCCCGCCGGATATGGTCTGGCTGGCGATCCCGGCTACGTACTTGCTGCCGTTCAGATATTGGTCCTCAATGATATTGTAGAGCCAGCCGTCCCATCCCACCGGGCCGGTGCCGCTGCCAGCCAGGGTGCCGGCTATTTCGGAGATGTAGCCATTGTTGATGGTATAATGAATTTTGGCCTGGTCAAGGGTCTGGGTCAGGGCATCGGCGACGGTCAGGCGGCTGCTGCCGCTATTGCCAACCGTGAAGGAGGGGCGGTAGAGGATATTGCCGCTGATGCCTTCAATCCGCAGACTCACCGTGGCGCTTTGCGCAGAACCAGGCTGCATGTGCAGGCAAGCTGGCAGGACGGCCACATCAGCCGCGATATACGTGGCCCAGGCATCAGATTTAATTGCGGTTATGGTGGTGGCAGCCTGAATGGGGCAGATCGTAACCAGGCCGCTGTCGTTGGTGGTGGCGTCGCTCATGCCATCACTGTTGATGTCCACTGGATTATATGCAAGGGTTTGCGGGCTGGCCGCCAGGTTGGCCAGGTCAGCCTGCACCAGGGTTAGTGCCTGGGTGCTTCCAAACGTTATCGTGGCCGTGTTTACTCCCGGCTGATCCGTATCTTTCATCTTGAAATAGGCGATTTTCTTGAAGCCTGTGTTAACCGCCAGCAGGCTGCTGCCGTCGTTAAGATCCCCGCAGCCAGGAATCGCAACCCGGTTTCCGGCGATAAAACAATTGTAATCATTGAGACTGACGGTTCCGGCATTAACGCCTAGTGTACGCTCAATAGCTGATTCGACCGTCTCCCCGGAGGTAATCGTCAACTGTTTTTCATGATATATTCCAGTGCCGTCAATAACCTGCACGGTGATGGTCTTGAATTGCTCCGGCCTGATGAATAGTGTTTTTAAGAAGGACTGGTTATTGACCACGTCCGCCAGAGCCAGGGCTCCGTCCCTGGTGGCAAATACATCAGCCTGCGAGTTATCGGTGATCCCGAAACCGCCACTACTTACATAGAAGCTCAACAGGGCATCGACTGGAGAGTTGCCCTGAATGTTATCCCAGCCTCCCAGATCCGGGTTTTCACCCAGGGCGGCCAGCCCCCAGGTTATTAATGCCGCGCTGTTGGCGTTGTTGCCTGACCAGCCCAGGAAACCGCCGTTTTCCTGCTGGCTGCTGCGAATATAGGTCCTGGCAGCTTCTATGGAATTATTCACGGCACCGTAGTATGAGGCGCCGGTGTCGGAATGATAGAGGGATAGGGCCACCAGGCACAGGCCGGTTGTGTCAGGGTCACCCCCGAATCCCCATCCGAAGCCGCCGTCACTCTCCTGATATTCCAGCAGCTTCGTGACCGCCGCTGCCTTGTCGTAAACAAACGGCACATAGACCCCGCCGGAGGCAGCTGCCGAGCGGTTGTAGGCCTCGATGGCGATTATGTTCAGGGCGTCTCCATAGGCATAATATACTGTTGCCAGCTGTCCTGCCGGGGCCAGGTTCCGGGCCGCAGCCTCGGCAGAGTACATGTCGCCTTTCATCAAGGATACCAGGATCGTGGTTGAATCCGTTCCCGTCCGGGTCGCAGGGAGCACGTAGTTGGTCAAATCCTCACCTGCCGCACAAATGACTGCCAGTTCCTCCCAGTCAGCCAGAACTCCTCCCCTCTGGCCCTTATAGTAGCCACTGATAGTTCCGGAGAGGGCATCGGTCGGTGTGGGCAAGGCGGCTGGAGCCATGAAAAGAGCCATGGCCATCATCATCGGAGGCGGACTTGTTTCCGTTTCCGTCAATTCCTCATCCCCGGGCGGCTCTTCCCCTTCACCAGGGTTAAGTCCATCACCGGGGGTAAGTCCATCACCGGGGGTAAGCCCATCACCGGGGGTAAGCCCATCACCGGGGGTAAGCCCATCACCAGGGTTAAGTCCATCACCGGGGGTAAGCCCATCACCGGGGGTAAGCCCATCAGCTGGGGTCAGTCCGTCACCGGGGGTCAGTCCATCACCAGGAACACCCTGCTCCTGGCCTTCAGTAGAGCCTGACAGAATTTCCTCTGCCGCCGCGGGCCTGCCAACCCAGCCTGTACCTGGAACTAGACCCAGCACCAAGATCAAGGCCATCAATACTGATAACAACTGCCGCAAGTTCTGATTAATCATTTTATATCCCTCATTTTCTGCTTATAATTTTATGATTGATTTCCGGGTATGTTAAACGAAACGCCTGCATCGGATAAGTATCTTCAGCAGGCGCTCGGGTATCGTCCACTGTCTGTTGGACTGGCAACAGCAAACCAGGTCTTCCAGCGGCGCAGCCTGCTCCTGACTTATCCCTTGAGGGCTTCACAGTGACCAGTTCGCGGGGAATCTCACCCCATTTTACAGGTTAAGGACCGGACCGGAAGGATCCGCCCATTTGTCCGCTAGAAGCATATTCGGTTGTAGTTTTATGTTTTTCAGGGCTCCAGCAGCCCGTATTTGCTTTTAATCCGTTCCAGCTTTTCGAGCATCGGCCGGGAGATAAGCAGCAGAAAAAAGGCGCTGGCCGCTGCATGAGTAATGTCAAAGGGCAGGCCTTGAATATAGGCCAGGGCAAACATTTCCGCAGTTGGCTGCGGCTGGAAAATAAGCACCGAGGCAGGGTTCATCAATCCTCCATATATTAAGAGCGCAGCCAGGGCGCCGAATATAGACAGTAAAAGGGGGCGTCGGGGCAGCAGACCCTTTCTGAAAAGGAATCCTGCCAGGAAGCCGATAATCCCCAGGCATAACATCTGCCAGGGCGTCCAGGGCCCCTGCCCGAAGAAGCAATCCGAAACCAGGGCAGCCAGGGCTCCGACCAGGAAGCCAGCTTCTCCTCCAAGACCGACTCCTGCAATCACCACCAGGGCCACCACTGGCTTAACCTGGGGAAGCATGTAGAATGCAGCCCGCCCCGCTACCGTCATTGCGCACAGGACGGCGATGATCACCAGTTCCCTGGGCCTGGGGCCGCGCCGCTCAAATGCCAGCAGGAAGGGCACGACCATTTCCAGGGCTACCAGCAGGCTAATGAAGTAATATCTTCGGTCATCCAGGAAATAGGTGCCAAACAGGACTGTAAGCGGTACAGCCAGCAGGATCATTATAACGGCGGCCATGGTTCCCGAAGGGAGCGGGTAGCGCAGAGCGGGAGCAGGAGCAAGCGCCGGAGCCGGCTCGGGCGGACGGCCAGCGGCAGATTTTGGTTTCTGTGCTACATCGACATCGCCGGTCCAAGGTTTTACCGGCTTTTTTACAGTTGCTCCGCATGCCTTTATGATATCCTCCGCAGTTATGGCTTCAGGCAGCAAGTGCCGGGCCATGCGGCTGGCGGCAGTAGTATAGAAGCTGTTGCCGCTGAAAAAGGCCCGGGGCGAGTCCAGGGCGGCGATGCCTCCGTTAAAAAACAGGGCGCAGCGGTCGGCGTGGCGGGCGCAGAATTCTATGTCATGTGACACCATAATTATAGCGGCGCCGGAAACCTTAATATTTTTAAGGATCTGGGCGAAGCCATGCTTGAACTCCGCGTCCATGCCTTTAGTAGGCTCGTCCAGCAGCAGAATGCGAGGCTTGAGCAGCAGTACCTTGGCCAGTCCCGCCCGCTGCTGTTCACCGCCGGACAGGTCGTATGGATGCATGTCCAGGAGATTGTCCAATCGGCACAAACTGACAACGCTGGCAATGCGCTCTTCCTTATCAGTGGGCTTTAGTCGGCGGTCCGCCAGGGTGCAATACAAATCAGCCTTCACGGTTTTTTCCAGAAACAGCATTTTCGGGTCCTGGGGCAGGTATCCCAGCAAGCCGTCAAAACGATGCTGAACCGGGATTTCACAGGCGTTTTTGCCTTCCAGGAGCACACGCCCGCGGTTGGGCCGGTTAAGGCCGGCAATCAGCGAGAGAGCTGTGCTTTTGCCGGCTCCATTGCCGCCCGCTATAGCCAGAAATTCACCTGCGTGTACGGTGAGGGAAAGGTCTTTGATAACATCATCGGAGCGCTGGTCATACCTGAACCAGGCCTGGCTGATTTCCACTGCTGAATCTGATAACTCGTGCTTACGCATAGTAAGCGGAGATTCTGGCGGTAGATGCTTGAGATTTAGTTCGGCTGCCTTCCGGTCCAGCCAGGAACGGCCTTCCCGCACCGTTACAGGACAGAGTCCTGCTCCGTCCACTTCTGCATATACCATGACCGGAGAGGGCATGGCCATGTACATGCCGTGCCCGGAATTCTTAAGCGTCATGCCCACTTCCCGGGGCGGCCCGTCAGCGATGATCGCGCCGCCATCCATGACTATCACCCGGTCCGAAATGGGCAGTACGTTCTCCAGCCGCTGTTCAGCCATGATAACCGTGACCCCCAGCTCCTGGTTGATTTTGTGAACTGCCGCCAGGAAACGCTCGGCTGCAACCGGGTCTAGCTGGCTGGTGGGCTCATCCAGTATTAAAACACCGGGCTGCATGGCCATAATCGAAGCCAGGTTGAGCAGTTGTTTATGGCCTCCGGACAGTTCGTTGACATCCCGGTCAAACCAGTTGTGAATCCCGAAAAAACTGGCGGTTTCAGCCACTCGCAGCTGAATATCCCGGTTGTCATATCCCAGGCTTTCCAGGCCGAAAGCCAGTTCATGCCAAACTTTGGCGGTTACGATCTGGCTGTCCGGATTCTGCATCACGAATCCGATGCGGCTGCTTTGCAGCCGCTGGTCATGCTCTGACAGGGGCCGGCCTTCAAAAATAATCTGCCCCTCCATCCTTCCGTGCGGAGCCAGGGCGGGTTTAAGCTGGCGCAGCAGAGTGGTTTTGCCGCAGCCGGAAAAACCGCAGATAGTAACAAACTGCCCTTGCGGCACACTGATGCTTATGCTGCGCAATGCTGGGATGTCTTTGCCGGGATAGTAGAATTCAAGCTTATCGATTACATAGCTTTCCATTTGATGACCTCCCGAATGTTGACCGCCACCGGGGTGCAACACAGCGCCAGGTAGGCGGCCAATGCGCTGAACTGAAGCGCTCCGGCCGGAGCAGCCTTGAAAGTGGGGAAATACCGGCAGTATAAAGCTCCACTGGCTGCAGCGGCAATTATATAGAGAGACGCAACAGCAAGAAATCCCAGAGTCAGGCCGTCCCGCCTGTCAAAACGAAAAATGGAAAAGGAGGTGCGACCGGGAAGTCCGTAACCGCGAGATTTCATGCTGTCGGCTGTATCGATGGAACTTTCCAGTGCCCAGGTGGTCATAATGGATAGGATGCCCATCCCGCTGCGCATCCGGGCCGTCAGGCTGCCGCTGGACAGGTCGCGTCCCAGGCATTTCTGAGCCTGGCTGGCCGCCAGGAGCCGGGTTTTAAAAACCGGTACAAAGCGGAGGGCCATGGACAGGATTAGCGCCAGGGCTGGTGTTATTCGGCCAAAGAGGTAAATGAAACGGTCCGGACCCATTACCTCGGCAAAACAAGCGAACCAGCCGATTATCGCGGTCAGCATGAATGCCGCTGCCGCACCGACCAGGATGGACTCCAGGGTGAGCGGATTGCCGCCCGGCAAGTAGGCCAGAATAGTTGCGCCTTCATGGTTGAACACCGGGTTGATCAAAGCCGTGAAAAGGGCCAGGGGAATCATGGCCTTAATACCTTTGCCGGCGCTTTTGAAGCCTTTAAGCATTATGTAATATGTTCCGGCTCCCAGCACGGATATGGCCAGGCAGGCCGGGTGCATCAGGAACATGGAAAAAATCATGATCATGGCAAAGCAGGCCATGTTGACTGCCGGATGATAGCTGGAGAAGGTGTTATTCAACGGCCTCCACCCTGCACCACAGCACCAACATCTTGTCCGAGGTCGCAGGTATAGACCACTTCGACAATGTCCCCTTCCTTAAGCTTGTACTGTGAGCAGCCGCAGCCAGGGTATGCTCCATTGACTTTGTATGTCCAGCCCGAAAGCTCTCCACAGTCGAATTCATAAATGTTGCCGATGCCTTCGATATAGGCCGAACCGTAGACGGGATTGTCTTCGTACTCCAGGTGAATTTTGTGCAGCTGGGCCTCCCTGAGTAAAAGGTCAAACACCGATTCGCCTTTCTTAAAGCCGGCTTCCCTGACCAACAGGATCAGTCCGTCGGCCGGGAGCAGATCCTTCTTGGCGGGATCGAAAGAATCCAGGTGGTTTAGAATGGTAGCACAGCTGATCGACATGGTGCAGGCAAGCTGCTGCTCGCTATTGCTGCCTGTGACCGGCGCGGATGGAGCGGATGCAGTGCTGGCCGGACTATTTACAGATTGCTGTCCTGGCTCGACGCCGGGATCGGGAACAGCCAAAGCAACTGGAGCCTTTTCGGCAGCATTGTCCACAGCTGAATTGCCGGAAGGGGCGCTGCCGGGAAGAGCGGCCTGGGCAAATGGCCCGGATACGTTGCCAGGAGCCGGTTCTTCATATTTTATAGACGATTCCGCACTCTTCGTTTCCCAGGATTGGCCGGCCGGCGCCGGCAATATGGCACTATTACCTGCCGGTGCGTAACCGCCTCCATAGAAAAAAGCGGCAGTCAGGATAGCCAGCAGGCATGTGGCAGTGATAATTATTCTGGATTTGGATTTCATCAAGCAATTCCCCTTTCGATTATCAGCGCAGGCTCATTTTAGATTTTTGCTTATGGCGTTTTTCACGTCATCCATCCGGTACAGGCTCTTCTGGCCGCTGGATATCCGCTGAAGACTTACCAGTGCGCACAGGGACTGCTCGGTAGCCATGATCCCTACGCCCTGGCCGTCGCCGCAATGCCTGAAACCGCTGCCTTTGGCGTAGTAACTTAACAGATTGTCCGCCAGCGTATGCTTGTTTTTAACAAACCGGCTGTCATTAATGCCGATACCGAGCTCACAAAGTGCCAGCAGCACCTGGGCGCTGCTCTCGACGTTGGTCGCCCCCCAGTTTTGAAACCCTGCGGAGCTATCCTGCATTCCAGACAGGCATTTAAGGGCTTTGACGGTTGCTGTTTTAACAGCGGGGCGGTCCTGATACCTGGCCAGGGCCTGCAAGGCCATTCCGGTGGTGTCAGCCTCGGCGCTTTTTCCTGACAGGGCAAAGCCCCCGTCTGCCAGTTGCAGGTCCAGGATGGCCTTGATATACATATCCCGGCTGGCCTGGGTTTTAGCCGTCTTGCAGGCTGGTATGCTGTAATTGCCGCTGTCAAGAGCCAGCAGGGCGAAGATGGGGCCATTGATGCCCTGCCCCAGGGTGCGGTCGTAGTCGCCAAGGGTTTCCAGCAGGTTATAGCCGCCAACATTCGAGGGATCGCGCCCGATGGCCGTAAGAGCGAGGACCACGCGGGAGTTTTCGGTGGACTTTTTACGATGCAGCACTCCACCCGTTTGCCTGGCCAGGTTTTCCACCTGTTTGTAATAAGTGTCGAAGTAGCCGGAAGGGGTGGTGCAGCCGGAGCGTGCCAGAGCGATTACCGTCCACTCGCCGCCGGTGGAGCTGATCCCCGGTGCGGGCACGTTTTTACAGAGGTATGCAGCGGTATCCGCGATCGGAAGCGCGGGTGCGGATTGCGCAGCGGTCACGCCAGGGCCGTTGAAAATGACGGCCAGGCAGAATATCAGACCCAGCGCTATCATCTTTTTACGAGCCGTCATTCTTATTCCTCCATTCAGACCGGAAACAGGCCAGGCCAAATAAAAAGCGCCTGCCGTGATACGAATCATCACCAGCAGGCACTGTTATGTAACCCGCTGTCTATAGACCTGGCAACAGCGACTAATCGGCTCAAACGGCATGTTCCTGACTTATCCCTATCGGGCTTCACAGTGACCAGTTCGCGGGGATTTGCACCCCATTCCATTTAAGCAGGATGGAAAACCATTCCTGCAAACCAGATGAGCATATTGAATTATTAAGAATAATTTACGCTATGAATCGACATTCGTCAATACTAAATATTGGCCGGATTTTACAAAAACTGATAAATACCGTTCCGGACAGGTAAAGAACGCATCTGCGATTATGATTGTTTCTGTGCATGCATGATCAATGCCTGCAAGCCTTTTAAACTGTCGAATTGATGGCTGATTGGAGCCCGGGCTTCACTCACCAGGCACAGGCCGGCCTTATTGATCAGCTCATCTGAAATACTGGCAAAATCTATGCGTCCCTGACCGATAAGCGAGTGGCTGTCGCTGATTCCATCATTGTCAGAGATATGGAAATATGAACACGGGACGAGATTGGCCCAGATAGCCGGATGTGAGGGGGAAAAGCAGTGGCTGTGGCCGAGATCCAGGCAGGCTCCGAAGCTGGAACGGCCGATTTGGGAAACCAATTTTGCAAAAGTCGCTGGATTCCGATCATGGAGATTCTCCATTAAAATGGAGACTCCGCAGCCTTCTATCCGGTCCAGGAAGCTGTTCCAGAATATCAGGTTGTCTTCCATCCACATGTCGTCATACTCCGAAAATCCAGTGTGAAGGTCGTAAAAAGAATGGATAATCACCCGTGAAGCTCCGAGCTTGTGGGCTGCATCGACTGCCTGCAAGTACCGGAATTCGGCGACTTCCTTTACCCGGTGATCCAGGCTGGTCGGTACCAGGTGGAGGTATGGACCATGCAGCGAGAGTTCTCCGCCCCAGCCGTCCAGCATCTCTTTATAATCCCTGACCAGGCCGGGATTATCCAGACTGGCAGGCATAATAAAGTCCTGCAATTCAATAATCTGAAAATTGGACAGATAGAAATCCAGATCAGGCAGGATTATTTCCTTATAAGTTCCCACACCCAGTTTGGCAAGCATTTTTCCACCATATCTTCATAATTATTAAAGCCGCCAGGCTCTGAAATATAGAATACAAGAAAATCAGCCGCCATCACATAGCATTTATAATAAATGGGCAGAAATCTCTATCCTGATTAATTTATATTGGAAATCGGGTAGAATATACTTTGAAATAGGAAAATATGAATGAGAAGGTTGAACCTATGCGGAAAAAAACCATCTGGATGATAGGCGTGGCGTTGGCCGCCTGCATGTTGCTGCCTGGTTGCGGCTTTAACACCGGAGAAGGGGAGCCGGCCGGCCAGAAGAAAACAGTTATTGTCACCTCTTTTTATCCCATGTATATAATGACAATGAATGTGATTGCAGGTGTGCCCGGCGTGGAGCTGAAAAACCTGACCCCGCCGCAGACCGGATGTCTGCACGATTATCAATTGACCCCTGACAACATGAAGACCCTGGAAGTGGCCGACATCCTGATAATTAACGGAGCCGGCATGGAATCATTCATGGATTCGATATCCAGCCAGAATCCCAATGTTAAGGTGGTTGACGCCAGCCAGGGATGTGCGCTCATTGTGCAAGCAGACGGCCAGACGAATAACCCTCACCTGTGGGTTAGCATCAGCGGAGCCATAGAGCAGACCGCCAATATAGGCAAGCAGCTGGCAGTTCTGGACCCGGCCAATGCCGCCCGCTATCAGGTCAACGCCGACTCTTATATCAAGCGCCTGGAAGCTGAACGCAGTAAGATGCACAGCGTTTTGGACCCGCTGCCCAATCGTAAAATAGTTACTTTCCATGAAGCCTTTCCCTACTTTGCCCGGGAATTTCAACTGAGTATCGTAGCCACGGTAGAAAGAGAGCCTGGCTCTGAACCCAGCGCAGCGGAAATGGCAGCCACGGTAGAAATTATCAGGGAAAGCGGCGCAAAATTCGTTTTTGTTGAACCTCAGTATTCTCCCGCGGCAGCGCAAACTATCGCCCGCGAAGCCGGGGCCAGCGTACTGACCCTTGATCCGGCCGTATCCGGACCGGACGACCCTGACGCTTATATTCGCATTATGGATGCCAACCTTGAGGTATTACGGGAAGCCATGCAATAGCCGGGCCCGGGTCTATAACCTTCCATCCCGATAGCGCCGGGGCAGGATAATATGATCATAGAATGCAACCATACCGGTTATCACCAGGCAGAAATAATAGATGATGATGCGCCAGAGCAGCAAACCGGCAAAAATAAGCTGGGGCGGGAAAAAGTTTTTGAAGAGAATATAGAAGGCGCCTTCTGAAGCGCCAGCATTTCCCGGAGTGGGAATAAAATGCACTGCCAGGTATAGAATGGATTGAATGGCGATTATGTCCCAGAAACCCAGCCCGCTTTGTCCTAGAGCCCGGTAAACAAAATAGGTGATACCCAGGTAACAGGTCAACTGTCCGAAGGTCATCACCGCGACGCTGAATATTAGCTGCCAGTCTTTTTGCATGCGGTTCAGATCAGCGACGAAGCTGCTTATCCCTTTTTCTATTCTTTCCGGGCTGAACCAGCGCAGCAGCCGAAGCCATTTCAGGACCGCAATAATACCCTTCATCACCTTGAGAAGCGCGGCAGCATTGTAGGCTAAAATCCATATGGCTGGCATCATGATGAGGTTCAGAAGCAAGCCGATGAATACCCAGACATAGATGCCGCTGCTCTGGCTCATTACAAAGGGAATATTAAAGACCAGGAAAAATGCGCCGTAAAGAGTTACCATGGACTGGTAAACCACCCACTTATTCACCAGGATGGAGCTGGCATCGGAAACGCCGTAGGGGCCGCGGGCGTTCATAGCCCAAACCTGCACCGGCAAGCCGCCGCTGGCCATCGGAGTGATCTGGTTGTAGTAAGAGCCGACCATGGCATAGCGCAGGCAATTGGCCAGAGAGCTATCAATCCCTGCACGTTGAGATAAATACTTGATTATCAAAGCATCCCAGCACCAGAATGAAATCATTAGCAGCACCGCAAGTGCTGTATAGACCGGATCTGCCATTAGTAGAACATCAAGCAGTTCAGACAGGCTTTGAGTGCTCGATATGCTGTAAAGTGTCAGAAGTATGACGATTATCAGAAAGGCGTAGAAGGCCAGGCTCTTTTTCATAATCCGCCTGATTGGCTGCATAACTTTTTTCGGCTGATCCAGCACTCTTTAGGTTCTAACGCATGCAGCGGTCCTTCCTCATTCGAAAATGAACGTCTTAATGTGTTCTCCCACCAATCTAAAAACAACTTCAATAACGGATTGGCTACATCAAACATGGTCCAGCCCTGGCGGGCTGCGATGGGGTGCAAAACGGTGCGGGCATAGAAAGCTTTGATCTGCTGGTAATCCGGGTGCTCCTGTGATGCCCGGGCCAGAGCTTCGAATTCCTGCCGCAAAATGCGAAAAACCATGGTCATGTTTAGATTCATATCCAGGAGCTTCAGATTATTGACATGGAGTTCAGCCACCCGGTCGCCCTTCCGTATTATTTCACCAGCTGGAAGTTCGATGGTTCTGCCCCTGTGTGTCCTTATATCTACGTAGAGCATCTCCCAGCTGGAGCCGGGTATATAAGGAAAACGCTGTCTGGATGCATATATCTTTTCGAAACCAATAACCGCCTGCTGCAAAATATGTTGCATCATTACCGCCTATCCTTCCTGGGGAACGGTTACAAAATCGTAGCCCTGGCTTTTAAGGGTCGGAATAATTGTTTTCAGCGCTTCGATTGTCTTTGCAGGCGCGCCTGCGGCACCGCCATTATCATGCAGGAGTATAATATCCTGTGATCCAACACGGTCTATTATGGCCTCGGCGATGCCTTCAGGGGTTGAATTCCGCCTCCAGTCATCGGGAGATAAAGACCACAGCACCGTCTGCAAGTGATATTTTCTGGCTATACATAAAGTGAACAGGTTAAAGGTGCCCCAGGGAGGGCGGTAAAGAGTAACTGGAAGGTTAAGCTTACGAAATGCTTCCCGGCAATGCTCGAAATCGCGGGCTGTTTGCCAGGGGGTGCTTAACCATGCCGGGCGGTGATTGGCGGAATGTATGCCAATGGCATGGCCATCTCTGCGCATGCGTTCGATCAGATGGGGATTGTCTGCCGCATTTTCTGCCAGGACAAAAAAGGTGGCTGGTATATTATACTCGGCCAGAATATCGAGCAGTTGAGCCGTATACACGGAATTGGGCCCGTCATCAAAAGTCAAGGCTACGCCAGGGCTGTCCAGGGTCCTGACGATACCGGGGCTGAAGTTGCGGGCGTATATGTTGGGCGCCAGATCATATACAATAAAAGCCATTAAAAGTATGGCTGCAATGGTCCATATCATAGGATTTGTTCCAGCCGTTCAGCGCTTTTCACTGGTTCATCCAGCAATTCCATGATATTGGCCCCGATATTATTGCGGTTCAAACTGCTGTTCATAGTGCGAATTGATGCCTTGTGCCTGGCTGTCAGGCTCTGATTGTTAAGGAAGCACATGATTTGTGCCTTTAATTCGTCCATGTTATGGCATATCCTGCCCAGCTGGTTTTTTTCCATAAAACGGGCGTTTTCAATCTCCTGACCAAGAGCAGGCTGGTATACCAACACCGGCAGCTCGCTGGCGATGGCTTCGAACAGTGTAACCCCGCCAGCGCTGGTTACCAGCAGGTTAGCCCGGCGCATTAATGGCGCAGTTTCCGGTTCATAGCCCAGCACTTTAATGCTGGGGCTAAATCTGGCCTTATTCAGCAGTTGCCGGAGGCGGGTATTGTGGGCAGTCAACAAAAGGCTGGAGGTTCGGGGAAGCGATGACAGCCAATTATAAAAACCCGGGTCCCGGGGTATTTTACCCAGACCGCCGCCCATAAAAAGGATTACGAAATCTTCATCGTCTATGTTTTCAAGTGACCGAGGCTTTTTGGCAGTTGCTGGCGGGGAAAGGAAGGCTTTACGGACCGGGATGCCGCCGACTTCAATTCTGTTTTCCGGCAGGCCCCTTTGCACCATTTGAGTTTTAATATCATGGCTTGCGACCAAATACAAATCGGTTCCGGAATGAAGCCATTCGCGCCGGCAAACCACATCAGTCACACAGGTCACCAGCTGAAAATCAGCCCCGTATAGAGCTTTATACTGGGAAAGGTAGTATGAACTCAAAGGAAAAGTCGATATGGCGATGCGTGGACAAGCTTCACTCATGTAACGGGCCAGGGCAGGAATAAGCAAGCGGGTAACCGCCTTGCTGGTCATCACATCCTGGTCCTCTTCCTTGCGTTCCCAGAAGTAGTTGTACATAGGGGCGGCATGGTTAACCATTAGCGAGTATGAGCCATAGAGCGGTCTTGACAGGTACGGCGTCAACAATTCCAGGAGGTCGGCCTCCTCAATACGCAGCCCGGGTGCGTATCCCGTCAGGCTTTCGCGCAGGGCCTGGGCGGCTGACAGGTGCCCAAGGCCGAATCCAGCGCTCAAAATTACCACATCACTGGTTCGGTGCTTTCGGTTATTATCGAACATAGCTGTCACCTCCTGCTCATGATGCTGTTTTATTTCAGAATCCTGGCGTTTTCAACTTCCTTGCCGGTGATTTTGGTTTGAACGCCGCATAAATGGATATATGAATGCGCTCGTTGTTTAGCCCGGATTCTGGAGCATGTTGTGCGAACCGCCTCCAGGTATTATTCTCGTGGCGGCTGTTTTCATGTTATATTACGATGATTAAAGCTTTGTTATGGAAAGGTTAAAAATCAGGTAAAAATTTGCAGCGATGTTAAGGAATCGTACCCGGTCAATTATATGCATCAAATCGGGAAAGATGCCCCTGGCTTGATTGATGCTGAAAAAACCATTCCGATATAACGACATGATATGCTATATTATGCCATAAAAATTAGGTGATTTCCAGAGAAAAGGAGTTGACAGGCAGGCAAATATGTAGAATCTCGGTGGATAAAAGAGGATGTATTATTCTATACGAACAAATTTATGGCTTGATAGGTCAAAGCACCGATGATACCTGCGGAGGGAATGGTGACCACCCATGCGGTGACTATTTGCTGGGCGATTTCCCACCTGACACCGGTCACCCGTTTAGCCGCCCCAACTCCCATGATGGATGAGGAAACAACATGGGTAGTGCTGACCGGCATGCCCATAAGTGAGGCGGTATAAATGATACAAGACGAGCTGAAATCGGCGGCAAAGCCGTTAATAGGCTCAAGCCGAAATATTTTAGTTCCCATAGTGCGGATTATACGCCACCCTCCTACAGCAGTACCTGCGGCCATGGCAGTTGCACAGGTAATAATTACCCACATAGGAACTGTGAAATCAGTAAGAATTCCTGCCGCCACCAGAGCCAGGGTGATTATGCCCATTGATTTCTGGGCGTCGTTGGAACCGTGGGAAAGGGCCATCATACAGGCGGAAACCACCTGCAGCTTCAGGAAGATGCGGCTGACCCGGCTGGAGTCAGAGAAGCGGAATATCCAGAACAGGGCCAGCATAACCAGCCAGCCCACAGCAAAGCCAATAACCGGCGATGAGATTAGAACTGCGAGGATTTTGCCAAATCCGGACCATTGCACACTATCCAGGCCAAATGCAGAAATGGCTGCTCCGATCAGGCCCCCGATGATAGCGTGCGATGAGCTGCTGGGGATGCCGAAATACCAGGTGATTATATTCCAGGTAATAGCTCCCACAAGGGCGGCGACCAAAACCCAGTCGCTGGCGAACTCGCTTTTTACAATGCCGCTGCCGATAGTCTTGGCGACGGCTGTGCCCATCAAGGCTCCAATGAAATTAAAAGCTGCTGCAATAATAATTGCCTGGCGTGGCTGAAGAGCTTTGGTGGAAACAGAAGTGGCGATGACGTTGGCAGTATCGTGAAAACCGTTAACATAATCGAAGACCAGCGCCATGATGACGATTGCGACTAGAGCCATGCTAAACATATTTCACGGCCACCCCCTTGAGAATGTCGCCCACATCTTCGCAGTAATCCAGCACTTTTTCCAGCCGCTCGAAGATTTCCTTCCACTTTAAGACCTCGATTAGAGTACTGCTGCCGGCGTTGTCATATAAAAGAGCGACCCCTGTCCTGTACAAGTAGTCGCCCTCGTGTTCCAGCCGGCTGATTTTAGAACATGCCTCTACGACCTGATCGTAAGTCTTGCTGAGATTATGTAATGCTTGAACCGCCTGGTCTATTTCTGTGGTTGCCTCTTCAAGTATCCGCGCCAGTTCAAGAATATTGGGATTGACCGTTTTTCCGGTCTTGTATAGCACCATCATTTGCATGATGCCGTATATGGAATCCATTATTCCGTGCAGCTTGCTGGAAAGATTGTAGATATCCTCACGCTCGAATGGAGTTATAAACGATTTGCCGAGCTTGGACAGGGTTTTACGGTAAACTTGTTCACTGCGATCACATATTAATCGAAGCTGTATCAACTGTTCATCGCCGTCAAGATTATGGTCGATGAAAATTTTAAGCTGGGTTGCACCGTCACACATGGTCTGGGAGATTTCGTCCAGGTATTTGAAGAAGCGGTCTTGTTTCTGTTTTGATTTGGGACTCATATTTCATGCACCTTCCCATAGCTGATATCTCAATCTAGTCGGATTATAGCATGATGCCTGGAGCCGGTTTGTAAAAGCTTCGTAAAATCGACGTTAAGAATATGTGTCCAACTCAAGAATGGAGTGATGTATTAGCATTTACTGAAGAAATTAGTTCTCACCATACCATTAAGTACATGCGTTCCGAATAGGTGCCGATGATTTTCCATTCGCCTTCAGCATTGGTGGCAATAATCCACCCCAAAGCAGTTTTCTTTTCATAGTGGAGCTTGTATAGGATCTGTACTTCATTAACCGGCAGATATAGGGTTCGGCCAGGATCTGCTTTGCGAAATTCCCATCTTTTCAGATTTCCGTATTCATTGCGGCGTTTTATCTGGGCATCCAAATAAACACCGGCAGGTAAATCATCACGGTATGATTCTGCCAGGCAGTCATGATAGGCTTGCTCGAATAAGGATGCGGTCACCAACTCGCAGTATTGCTTTACCAGAGTATAGTCCACTTCTTTCCGCAGCTGAGCATCTTTTCTAATGGCTGGATAGACCACGCCAACAAAAAGCGCAACTACAGCGGCGGTCCAAATAGCAAGAAGCACATCAATATTCATTTCTATTCCCCCTTTTCGAAGAACATGTCCAGGCGTGAATCGCCCCCAATGGTCCTGGCCAGGTCTGGACCAGTTTTGAGCAGCCTCCGCTAGTTCATGGGAAAACGTGGATGAGCCAGCATATGTTATGCAGAAACCGGCAATGATCACTTTTTGGGTGTTCATTGCCGGCAAGGTCAAGGTTGCTTATGAATCCCTGCCTCGATTATTAACAAAGGCTATTTTGCAATCGGTATAGCCTTGGCTTCCTGCACTACTTTCTGACCATCCGCTGATAATGCGAAATCGAGGAATGCTTTAGCAACGCCCGTTGCATCTCCTTTAGTAACATATTCAAAGGGCCTCTGGGCCTTGTATGAACCGTTTAATACATTGGCTACGGTTGCTTCTACTCCATCTATCTTAACGCTTTTCACCTTGCTATCCACGGCACTCATGGATGCAAAGCCAACCGCATTGGGGTCTCCGGCGACAGCGCTCATGACGGCACCGGTGGAGTTCTGAACAATTGCATTGGCAGCATATTTGATGTCCTTGGTTTTGCCGCCCATTACCAGTTCGCTGAAAGCGTCCAGGGTTCCGGAACCGTCTTCGCGCCTGATCACGGTTATGGGCTTATCGGCTCCGCCCAGGTCCTTCCAGTTGCTGACTTCACCCAGATAAATCTTTTTAATATCGTCTTTCTTGAGATCGGATACACTGTTCGCAGGATTTACCACCACAGCAATACCATCCATCGCAACGGTGATCTCTTTCAATGCCGGAGTCTTGCTTTTTTCGTCGGCAGTTAAAGCCCTTGATGAAGCGCCGATCTGGGCAGTGCCTTCAGCGGTCGCCTGAATGCCCTGGGATGATCCCAGGGCCTGTATGTTGACCTTGACACCGGGATTTGCGGCCATAAATTTATCCGCCAGGGCATTGTTGACCTCTTCCATGGAAGTGGAACCCGAGATGGTTATGTCGCCTTTAAGGGCCGAGGTGGTGTTCGTTGAGGTTGTTGTAGTACTGGTGCTGCCGCCGCATCCTGCAACCAGGAGGGCTGACATGACCATCACGCTCATGACTGCAAGCAGGATGGACTTCTTGGTTTTTAATGAATTCATTTAAATTCTCCTCTCCATTACTTCTATGGATTTACCATATCAAGTAAAAGTAAAAGGAGAATCATGTATTTGTTAATACTCTTCATAATCAGGTAAAGATATTGTTAAATACCGATATCCACTGGCGAAAAGGTGCGCATAGCGTGGTTGCTGCTGGATGATACTATAGCTTCAAGGCATAATGGGTCATGGCTTCTATTCAACCGGGCTTTTCTGCGATTGGTTTGATAATTGCTTCCCGGCAGGGTTTTGGCATACTTTTTAACTTCAGCGGCTATTTCCCCAATTTCCAAATGGTTTTCGAAAGCGCCTCCCCCAGCATTGATTCCAGCTACGGAAATGCTCATTATCGAGAAATTGTACGGCATTCCTGACCGATCCTCGGAGATAATGAATCCATTAACCAGATCTTCATCATCATACAGATCCTGTATCTCATTATCGAAGCGGCTAATTATGAGAGCAGCAATGCCGTTGGCTCGTTCAAGCGTAGTGACTACCACAAAATCATCACCGCCCAGGTGAGCCACCAAATCGCCGGGATTTCCTTCCGCGCGGACCGCTTGAACGATAATTTCGGCTGTCAGAAGAATGGCTTGATCGCCATGTTCGAATCCATAGCAATCGTTAAACGCCTTAAAATTGTCCAGATCCAGGTACAACACCACCATGCGGCTTTTAGGGTCCTCAATTTCACAAATAAGACGCTGGGTTATGCAACGATTGCCTGGCAATCCGCTTAGTGGATTGGCTTCCTTTGCCTGCTCTAGCTGCAGGCTGGCCATGGTCTCCACCATTTTACCCACAGAAACAAGGCCTAAATAACGGTCTTCCCTGGTCACAATAATGTGATCGGTAAAGCCCCGCTCCAATCGTGGCGCCAGCTGCCGGGCGGCATCCTCTATATTGACGTGCCAGGGCAGAATCAGGGGTTCAGGATCCATAACATCGGTTACGGGTTTCTTCTGAAACAGATCATAGCCAAAGCGGGTGCTTAACATGGCATTGAGGCGATCCCGCATTACGATTCCCAGCGGAGAGCTTCCATAACACACTGCTATGCCGTTTAAGCCCTTATTATTTTTGAACATGTCCATTATCTGTTCTACATTAGTTTCGGGCGGCAGGCTCTCTAATGCAAAGGTGATATCTGCCAATTTGCTGGGCATGGCCTGTGCATGCCGGCGATTGAGAATGGAAAAATACTTGATGCACTCCTGGGCTTCAGCATTAATATCCTGCTGCAAAGCGCCCGGGCGGGCCAAAAAGAAGCCCTGCCCGTAATCACAGCCCATGTCGCACAGAGTCTTTATTTCTTCCCTGGTTTCGATGCCTTCGCAAATAACCCGGGCATTAATCTTGCAAGAAAAATCCAGCAGGGTTTCTACTAAAACCCTTTTGGTAGCGTTGCGATCAATGCCCCTGACCAGCGACATATCAATCTTGACATAATCCGGAATGAGCTCGGCGATGGCCTGCAGACTCGAATAACCCGCACCCGCGTCATCAATAGCAATGCGGAAACCTTGCTTGCGATAATAAGAAAGAACCTCTCGCAAATTATCGTAATCGGCTATTTCGGTTCTTTCAGTCAATTCCAGAACTACCTGGGTGAATGGAATATCGTATTTCGAAAGGGTTTCTTGCAATAATCCATTCCGGTAATTGACCGAATTCAAATGCAGCGGGTTCATATTTAAGAACAAGAGGCAATTGGCACCCATATTTTGTTGGGTATTGGCAATGGAAATATCGGTGCAGAGGTTCTCTAATTCAAGCGAGCAGCGATAACTCTTGGCTGCGGCAAACAAGCTAAACGGCGATTCGAAATCAGAGCCTGCCGGACCCCTTGAAAGAGCTTCCTGGCCGATTATGGATGCGTCTTTCAGGGACACAATCGGTTGATAAAGAGTGCGCACATTCCTATCCATTATTATCTGCCGCATAAATTGCCAGTCGGCATGCTGCTTGGGATTAGAATATCGTTTGGCCGTCTGGGAAGCCTCCTTAATGGCCTGGTACAAAACGGCGTCAATATGCTGGTTATTGGAATTGTCCAGTTCAATATAGCCGATATGCAGAGCAATAGGATCAATGAGTTCATAACCGGCAATTGCCTCGTTAATATACCTTTCCAGTGCATTTCGAAGTGATTCATATTCATTTTGAAACAGCTCAATGGAAAAATCCGCGGGATGATCTACAAATATCAGGAAATCATCCCCGACCAGGCTGCAAACTCCCAGCTTGCGCCGCGGGCCGTAAAATAAAATATCTGTGTCCAGGAGAGTGTCAGCCACGGTTTTTAAAATGCGATTGCAGACATCCCGGCCATAAAGCGCTTCCACCGACCTGAAACGCCGTATATCTATATAAAAGAGGCCTACCCGATGAGCGGAAAGGTGTTTCGCAAGTTCAGGCATAAAACGCAGGGTAGTAGGCAGACCGGTCAAATAATCCCCGCCGCCGCGTTTTTCAAATGGGCAAATACTATCGGCAAGCTCTACCAGCAACCGGCTAACATGTTTTCTAACCATCATTTCATCCGTCCTCTTCCTGTGCTATCGATTTTTATACGCAAATATCCAAATCCATTATGGAATGGTTTACAGATTAAGGGTGACAAAAAGACGGGGCCGGCTGCGCCCCGCTAATACCAAGTTTAATTAATGGCCTGACCTATTTCGGCTATACTGGCCTTCAATTCATTTTCGTCAGGATTAGTCTCCAGCAGACTGATTAATCGCCGGATTTGTCCGGTGATACGGTCGCGAATCGCGTCCACATAAACAAGCTTCTCATCTTCAGAACCGTTGAAAGCGCTTTCGCTGGGTGTGCTCCAATGACCGGTCATCGGCCCTCCCGGCCAATATACACAGTGTTCGGCCATCTGGTCGCAAAGGGTGATGACCACGTCAAATTTGTCATAAGGCAGCTCTTTATAGTGCTTTGGCTTGTGCTTGCTAATATCGATACCGACTTTTTTTAGTGATTCAACCGCCATCCGGCTGACCGAATCGCCGGGATCGGAGCCGGCGCTGAAAGCCTCGAAGCCTTCATCAGCTATGTGGTTGAAGATGGCTTCAGCCATTTGGCTGCGCCCAGAATTACTCGTGCACAAGAATAATACGCGCATCATTTTTCCACCTCATTTTCATGAATTGTCCTTATGCAATGTTGTGCCTTCAGAATATGCCAGACTGGCAATTAAATAACACGACTTGCTATGTATCTGGTTTGTATCGGCTTCCTGAACTATACTATGGTTTGCAGCCAATATGCTAAATATGCTACAGCATAACCGCAAAGAACGTCTGAAGGATAATGTAAACCCATATAAACGCGGCTCACTCCGACCAGGCTTGCAACCGTGTAGGCTGGAAAGGCTAGGGAAGGAATACATTGAGCCAGGGTCAGCGCAATACAAAAGGCCGCACAGGTATGTCCAGACGGAAAAGAATAAGCGCACGACGGTGGATTCTTGGGATGGGCTTGCGCGGAAACAGTGTAAGGACGGGGCCGGTTGACCAGCCTTTTAACAGCTTGCACGCAGAGCTGTCCGATTATTATGGTGGCAACCATGGTCGCTCCCAGGTTGGACAGAGCCGGAATATTAAAAAGCAGCACTCCAGCAGACAATGCAACGGTGAAAGGCAGGGAGCCGAGAAAAGTAAACAGAAGCATCAGGATGTCCATTAACCGGCATTCCAGCTTGCGATTGAAAAAGAGGAATAATGCGAAATCATTCAGTTTGATATGCATTCCAACATTCTTAACAATATATGAACCAGTGTTCATAAAGAGCCCTCCTCTCTTAGGTGCCAGTCTATGCAGCCAGCTCGGACAAATCTGCCAGTGGCGGCACAACTGCCTTGTCCTTGAGAAAATGGGAGATAATCACATAAGCAACATTTATGGAGTAGTGAATATCTACTTCGCAACCGCCGTAAACCTTCAGATAATCGGCATGACAACAGTTTATTGCCCGGTCTATGCCCGTACTCATTCTGGAGTTAATGTCGCGGGCAATTTTACAATCGGGATTTGCCAGCGCCTGGGCGAGCTTGCTGCAGCGGCTTTCCCGATCCAGCTTTTGTTCGTATGCAAGGTGGGTGCCAATTGCCATAAATTTGGCTTCGTTGTGGGCCCGGCAAAAGAAGTCACAGATATAGTGGCATACCATTCCCAGGCGCAGGTTCATGAGCACATAGTCCATGGGCCGGCGGTGGCTGGGCTTCATTCGGAGTCGCCGCTCCAAGGCCCGAACCCTGGACATGGAATCATCCTTGTTGTGACCGGAAAGAAGTGATGTGGGGAGAAGGTCCGGTAATACCGAACCAATTTTGAATACGATGTTGCCAAGAGCACATTTGTAATTAGAATCGATTGCTTCCATAATGTTTCCGGCAAGCAGCCAGTGGGTCATTGATAGCACTGTTGAGTCCCCCTTTCTAAACTTTTCTTTTTAAAGGCCCGAAATTTTATACGATCGGCCTGCATAAGCAGAGCCTGGCTGATGCTGTACCATTTTGACATTGCATGTTTGCATCCATTCCTCTCGCAGGTTTGTTTCCAGCAAGTCTGCTTTATCCATGAGCAGCTCCGATAACTGGAGAAGAACCTGCGAATTGGCCAGGGCCCTTTTCGTATCGAACCTTTCAGGGTAGGCCTCTCCACAGATTAACCGGGTCGGTTCACTGTTATTCCCTTGTTCAGAGAATATTTCCTTTGTCTCTTTCATAACAACGGCTAATTGCTCTAGAATTGCGAAAATGCTGTCCGCAGCATTTTCTAGCCCTGCGCATTTTGTATTTTTCACGATCATCACTCCAATCAACAGTAGTCAGAATGCCAGTATAGTGGCGGTCTGATCCACGATTTCGGCAACGTCCCATAACAGTGATGAAATCATTATCAGTCTATAGCTTCCGGGTTAAAAACTAACCTGTGTTAACATCAAGTTTTGATAAATATGTGTAAAGGAATGATATTGAAAGGCAGAAAAAACATCTGGATAAGTTGAGGGAGTGCCTGGAGATGGGGTATATACTGGGGATGGTTACGGGAGAGCGGCTTTATCAGTAGTTGTCTGCCTATTTTGGAATTATCATTAGTTCCCCAATCGCTTTATTCATTTCAGTTCCCTTCGTTGGTTGTATTTTCCGGTTTGCGACCGCCGAATATGGCGAAATTAAGATAGCGCCAGTGACAGTCTACGTCAGTAAAGCCCGATGTCTTCAACCAGTCAAGATGTTTTTCCATTGGTGCAGGATACTCGAAAAGACCGGTCTCGCTATCGCGCAGTTCTAGATCCAATTCGTTGGCTTCGGTTTCTTTGCGCCAGGCATTTATATATTGATCGTTCAGAGCAAGGCTGGTGCCGGAAACAAAATCCCGGATAATGAATATGCCGCCTGGCTTGAGGCTTTGATACACCTGGTCATAGATTACAGGTTTTAAGGAGTCTTCAATTGTGCTCATAGCCATGCTGGAAACAGCGATATCGTACCCGAAACCCCAATCATCCTGCCCCAGGCTTCCAGATAAAGTGCTTACCCGGCCATAGAAACCAGACAAATTGCAGGTATATGCTTCCAGAGCTTCGGGGCTCTCATCAAAACCCACTACTGATGACTGCTTGTAAATCTGCATGATCAAATAACTCAGCGCCCCGCCGCCGCATGCCAGGTCCAGCACCTTCAGATCCCCTTTGAAACCGGACAGCATATAAGTGAAAATCCTGGCTTGTTGATAATAGGCCGGCAGGTATCTGGATAGCACTGAATCTTCCAGCAACGCCATCTTTCTAGCTTTTTTTTTGAGGGTCTGCTTCTTCATACCAAGCGCTCCTTTCCCGAAATTAATGCACTATTTCACAGTGAATAGCATAGTGCGAACGTGTTAATTTTCTGCCTGGTTTTGGTTAATAAACTGTTTAGATGCGTAAAATTACATAATTTAATACAATCTTTACGAAAAAATGATTTGATATTTTCGTTGCTTGATTAGAATAACGTTGATGGCTAAATCAAGCCTGTTTTGTTTTAGTAAGCAGTCTGGGTAATCGTCATCAGTTTTATGGAAAGGAGTTCCAGATCGTGGGGAAAATAATAATCTTTAGCACCGCGACCGGTGGCGGTCACAATCAGACAGCCGAGGTTTTATCTTCAGAACTGCGGCTGGCCTGTCATGATGTGGAAATAATCGACTATATACAGGCTTCCAGCCAATTTTTGGACATGATTATTAATGGAGGATACAATCATGTTCTGTCTAAAACCGGCAAAACCTACGGATTACTCTACAGCACCAGCCAAAGAGTTCCTGTTAACAATAGTGTTTCCTATATACTCAAGGGTTTTCTCGCCAGGCATATCCGCACCCTGGCAGAAGAGAAACAGGCCGACTTGATTATCAGCACCCATCCCTTGATCGTTAAAACCCTGGGCGATATGAAACAAACCGGCAAACTGGACACCCCGGTAATGTCGGTAATAACGGACTTCGAAGCCCATCGTTTCTACGTTCATCCCAGGATTGACGCCTATGTTGTACCCAGCCGCCATACCGGGGAAAACCTTTGTTCATATGGAATCAGTCCTACTAAAATCCATATCAACGGGATTCCGGTCCGGTCCGAATTCTTCGAACGATCTATGCGCAAACGCAGCAGCACATTCACCGCCCTGGTCATGGCTGGAACCCATAGCTCCAGTGAGCTGCTGGATGTTTTGGAGCAAATGGTGATAACCGATGAAAAGCTTAATATTATAGCCGTTTGCGGCACTAACGACCGGTTGCGGGAGCGGCTTGAAAATCGTTTTAATTGCCTGCCAGACAATATTAACCTCGAAATCTGTGGATATATCAAGGAAATTGCTTCAGCGATGGATCGCGCACATGTAGTAATAACCAAACCAGGCGGTATAACGGTTTCAGAAGCTATCAACAAAGCCGTGCCACTGGTGATTCCCTTCTGGATTACCGGGCAGGAAGAAGAAAATCTACGTTTCCTGGTTGATAAGGGTGTGGCAATTGGGATAGAAGACAACCAAAATATCGAAGCCGTTATATCCATTTTAATTCATGAACCTCATCATCTTAAACGCATGGAAAACCAAATGCGCCTGTTAGCGGTTGGCTATTCAAACGAACGGACGATTAAGCTGGCGGAAAGACTGATGGCTGAAAAGCTGGCTCATCGTAAAACGATGATTATTTAGACTGCAGTCGTTGCGCGATTGTGGCGGATTATTGCATTCTTGGTCGGAACGAGGGACATTTACGGCGTTCTCATGAATAAGTAGGCCGGGTAAACGCAAGCTGCGAAAGGAGCATGGAGTATGGAAGGTACAATACTAATCGTCGACGATGAAGAAGCCCTGTCGAGACTGATATCCTATAACCTTGCCAGAGAAGGTTTTAGCGTAATTACTGCCAGTGACGGCCATCAGGCACTGGAACTGATTCGTATTCAACAGCCTGATCTTATTATTCTGGACGTAATGCTGCCCGGCAAGGATGGACTGGAACTCTGCCAGGAGCTTAGGCGCGCCAATAATGCCACCCCTATAATCATGCTCTCTGCTAAAGGCGAGGAAATCGACAAAGTGGTAGGTTTGGAGATGGGGGCGAATGATTACGTCACCAAACCGTTCAGCGTCAAGGAACTGATAGCCAGAACCAAGGCCCACTTGCGAAGATACCGGGAAGACTGCGATGAGAACCTGCAAAATGGGAATATAAAAATCGGTTCATTTACCATTCATCGTGATAAATATGAAATATATTTCAACGAGCAACTGCTGAATCTGACTGTTAAAGAATACGAGCTTCTGGACCTGCTAATCAGAAACCGGGGACGTGTGCTGACCCGCGACTATCTCATCGAGTCCCTCTATGACTTATCCGATAGTGTAAACACACGGGTTCTTGATGTTCACATAGGAAAGCTGCGTAACAAGATTGAAAGCGACACCCAGAATCCCCGGTATATTAAGACCGTCAGAGGCCTGGGTTATAAGTATGGGGAGAATGAAGATGTTTAAGCGTCTGCTAAGTCAATCCGCAATGCCTTCTATTTACCTGGTCGTGGGTTTTTTATTTCTCTTTAGCGTCCTGTTTGTGGTTATGCCCGATAATGAAAACATAAAGAACGGCCAGTTGGTTAGATACATCCTGTTTTTTGTTGCCCTTGTGTGCTTACCTGCTGTAATAATTGACCGTTTTTACATTACCCAACGCTTGCAAACCATCGAGTATGTCTCAAGCGCAGCAAAGGAGCTGGCCGCTGGCAACCTTAAACGTCGGATATCACACGGTGTTGACGACGAGTTCAGTAAAATGATCGATTCTTTTAACAGTATGGCCGAGTATTTTGAGCAAACTGTTAAAGAAATATCTGAACTCCGGGTCTTGTATGAAACACTGCTTGAAAACTCGGTTAACGGTATTATTGTAACCGCGCCCGATGGGACAATGATTTATGTAAATCCGGCAGCTATGGGTCTGCTGGGAATACATAAAGCCGATATAGGCCACAATTATGTGAATGCTATACAGGAGTATGAAATAATCCAGAGCATTGATTATGCTTGCGTAAAAGACCAGGCAATACGTAAAAAACTGACCATGCATGTACTGGGAGGGAAGATAATCCATTTGACAGCACTTCCGCTTAAGACCGCAGATTCCCGTCTGATTGGAGTCCTGGCAATTTTGAACGACGTTATTGAACAATAGTATATCAGAACGGCCCTATTAACTGCTGCCCGTCTGGATAACCTCGTAGCCGTGCTTTTCAATCTGCTGTCGAAATTCGTTGCTGATGCAATGCCAGTCCAGCAAGTCGACGCGATAAGGAAGCTCGGAATCTTCGAAGTCGCTGGCCAGATGGGCCAGTATACCAATATCCAGAGCCTTCTGTTCGATGATAATCAAATCGAGATCAGACCAGGGCCGGGCAGAACCACGATGCCTGGAACCGAAAAGCCGAACCTCAGCGGACGGAACGTGGGTTTTCAGAATGGCGTTAATAATCTGCCGTTCGGCAGGATCGAGTTCAGACATCGCTGGACTCCAGACGCTTCAGAAGCAGTTTGGCGTCTTGCAGGAAAGCTGGCGCGCCGGCAAATATTTCATCTGCTACAGCGCGATCATAGGTGTGTGAGGTGCGATTGCGCAATTCATGATAGACCATCCAGTCTTCAAAACCTTTAATAAGCCGATTCTCGTTTGCGAAACGAAACAGCTGTTTGCGGCCTAATCCGCTGGTGAAGGAATCACTAAAGTTGGCGTCCAGCCAGCGCTTTATGAATTTCCAGCATAGTTCGTAGGTGAACTCAAAGTTCTGGATGACTGCAGCTTTTAAAACCTCCATTTCATCATCTCCAATGGAATCAGAGGATATTCTGCCATCGACATAGCGGCAAGTACGCTCCATCGCGGCAATGGCATTAGCCAGACTCGTATAATCAAGTTTCATCGATGATTTCACCTCCATACTGATTCTATATCACAAAAACAGGAATCGTCATATCGTTTTTCGTTTCTGAAGGTGTCTGAATCCTGCAGTGCTAGCTCTTGCCAGCCAGCCCTTCGTTCAGGCTGCCAGTCCGGTAGCCTTGCAGGTCCAGCGCTGCGTAAAGAAAACCGCAGGCTCTGATGTGCTCCGCTATGGCATTCCGGATACTGGCATCGGCCAGCAGCCCGAATTGTTCAGGGTTGATTTCGATGCGGGCAATATCGCCGTGATGGCGGACCCGGACGGAGTTCAAACCCAGATGGCGGAGGCCGGCTTCAGCCCGGGCGACGCTGTCCAGCTTGGTCTGGTCAATCAGAACGCCGTAGGGTATTCGCGAAGCCAGGCATGCCTGGGCCGGATTGTTCCAGTTAGGAAGCCCGTTTTGCCGGGCCAGCTGCCGGATGTCTTCCTTATCCAGACTGCAGGCCAGGAACGGACTTCGCGCTATTCTGCATTCTTCCATGGCGCGCATTCCCGGCCGGTAGTCTAAGGTATCAGTCAGGTTGCTGCCTTCCAGCACCCAGTCATATCCTCTCTCGGCGGCAATCGCAGCCAGCAGGGACAGCTTGAGGCGTTTGCAGTAATAGCAGCGATTCGGTGAGTTGGCGGATATTTCTTCAGATTCCAGCTCCCGGCCTTCGATCAGCAGATGTGAAATACCCAGCATCTGGGCTATGGACTGGGCAAGCTCCAGCTCGCTTTCCTGGAGCAGAGGTGAAACGGTAGTAACAGCCAGCACGTTGTGGCGGCCCAGTGCATCTGCAGACAGTTTCAGCAGAAGGCTGCTGTCTACCCCGCCGGAAAATGCCACCACTACCCGGGTGCAGTCCTGCAAATACTTGTTTAAATTGGCAAGCCGTTCTTCCAGAAGACTCATATTTATCCTCCACCTGCATTATCATGTTAGCAGCCAGGCAATATTGACAAGCCTGGCTCTCCAGTATATCGTTAAATCGTTGCAACTGCCGTTGCATCGCATCGAAATGCTTGCCGCCCGGCTGTATTCTGCGGCATTAAAAGGAAACCGGGCTAATCCAATATTAACACGGAATTGAGGTAGCAAAAATGGAAATGCAAGATATTGCCAGGGAAATTATGGCTCTGAAAGCCGAAAAAAGCATATATGTCATTGCCCACTATTACCAGAGAAATGAAATACAGGACATTGCCGACTTCGTGGGCGACTCTTACGCGATGGCGGTGGCGGCTCGAAATGCCGGGCAAGATATAATCCTGGTGGCTGGAGTGGATTTCATGGCCGAGTCAGCCGCCATTCTCTGCCCCGGGAAAACGGTGTTAAGCCCTGAACCATCGGCAACTTGCCCCATGGCCAACATGATAAGCGTGCCGGACATTATGCAATTCCGCCGGGACAACCCGGGTGCCATAGTGGTTTCATACGTAAACACCACTGCTGAAGTCAAGGCGGTGAGCGATATTTGCTGCACCTCTTCCAATGCGCAAGTAATCGTATCCAAGCTGCCGCCCGGACAGAAAATATTATTTGTGCCTGATCAGAATCTGGGTATGAATATAGCAAGCAGAATCGGAAGGCAAATGGAGTTTTTCCCCGGCAGCTGCCCGATACATGCAGCTGTGACCGTGGATGCGGTGAAAATCGTACAGGAGGCTTACCCGGGGGTCAAGACCCTGGTTCACCCGGAATGCAGCCCGGAAGTGGTGGCTATGGCTGATTACGCCGGCAGCACCGGCGGAATACTGGACTACATCAAGAACAGCCCGGAAAATGAATTTATTATTGGCACTGAACAGGGGATATTCCACCCGATTGAGCTGGCCCGGCCGGGCATTAAGCTGCATCTGGCCGCCGCAGAGCTGCTGTGTCCAAATATGAAAAGCATAACGATAGAAAAAGTGCTGTATTCGCTGAATACCCTTGAAACCAGGATTTCAGTGCCGGAAGAGATCGCCGTGAAAGCCAGGCTGGCCCTGGAAAAGATGATAGAATACGCTTCGCAGTAAACTACCATTCACTGTCGAGATCTATAAATTCTTCGTATTCCTGGCGGGCATAATGCTGCGATATTAGCCGGGTTTCTTCCATTTCGCGCAGGTTGTCCAGCATGGCTACGACAATATCCGCATCCAGCAAGCGGCGATCCGCCATTGTCTTAAGTGTTTTAGCGACAGTCATTAAGTCCTGCCCCTCGCGATAGGGCCGGTCTTCAGACAGCGCAGTGAAAGTATCGGCTATTGCCATTATCCTGGCCCCGGTCGGGATTTCATCTTCAGCCAGCTTGAAGGGATACCCCGAGCCGTTGAGCCGTTCATGATGCAAGGCCCCCCATTCGCGGCTTTGATGCAGGGCGGGGAGCTTTTTTAATACACGGTCAGTGTAGTAGGCGTGGCGTTTTATTAGCCGCCGCTCGCTGGCTGAAAGTGGGCCCGGCTTGTCCAGAATTTCAGCGGGCACGGCCAGTTTGCCCAGATCGTGCAGGTATCCGGCTAGCCTCATCATGTGTCCATCATCATAGCTGAAGCCATTGCGGCGCGCCAGGGCTTCAGCTACAAAGGCCACCCCGGTGGAATGGGCGGCGGTAAAAGGGCTTCGGAAATCGATGATTCGGGTAAAAAGGCGGGCCAGGCCCATCATTTGCTCGGAATTCAACTCCACGTCAAAGCGGGCAAATTCTTCATGCATGTGGTTTTCCAGGCGGCCGGCATCCAGGTTCAGCCAGAAAGAATCCCGTGCAGCTATCCTTTCAAACATCCACACCACTTCAGGATCAAACATAAATCGTGCATAGCGGCGCACATGGGCGACGATACCACTGCTCTGATCCAGGATATACCTCCGGGGCTGGATGTATACGGCAACCCGGTCAGCCAGATGAATAATCCGGCTCTCCAGGGGAATGGTGCCAGTAGGATCGGGAAAACGGGGATCAGTGAAATAATGGTGATGATAGCGTACAAAGGTAGCCAGCTTATCAAAAGGCCCGAAGCTTTTTAACAAACGGTAGCCGTATTCAGTGTGTTTTTCAGGGTGTTCCACTTCAAAAGAAAGGCCGCTCAATCGCTCGGCAAGGGTTAGGCCGCCGGTATCGTGCAAGGAGGCGGCAATCGAAAGCTCCAGGAGGCGATCCTGCGGCAGGCCTGCTTCTTTGCCGATAGCGTAAGCAATCATGGCCACCTGGCGGTGATGCTGGTTCACCAGGGGACTGACCATGTCCACAGCGCTTGAAATAGCGGTTACTACATCAAATAGACCAAGCCTTATCACGCCGGGCTTTTCAGATTCACTCATAGGACCTCTCCTCTATCAAACGAGCCTGAACAGGCATATGACAGCAACAGATCCTTGCAACGTCAGAGCTCAGCCGATAATGCAAATGTGCCTGAAGCGCTGACTCAAAAGTGTTGCAGCCTCATGGCCTCAAAGACGGTCGCAATCGTCATGCTTAATTATATGAACAGCCGGGGCCGGGTGTCAAATCCGGACATTACATCGCCTTAAATTGGAACGGATATCTGTGTTACAATTGTTAAAAGCGCGGCTGGGCAGGGGGAGATGGCTATTATAGACATGATCCGTCAATACCTGGAAGTCTACAGCTATTTAACCATCTATTGCGTATATTTCATTGAGCTTATGGGTATTCCAGTACCGGGTGAGACCACAATGGTTTATATAGGTTATTTGAGCTGGGCGGGGCGGCTGTCATGGCCCTTGTGCATTCTGGCGGTGACCTGCGGAGCAATTTCGGGGGTGACTGGGTCCTACTTTATTGGATTGAAAATCGGCAGCCCGCTCATGCAAAAATATGGCCGATTCATAGGCTTGACTCCGGAAAGATTCGGGAAAATTGAAGAATGGATCGCCGTTTACGGTAAGAAAATTCTTATTATTGCTTATTATATTCCGGGATTAAGGCATGCATCAGGTTATGTATCGGGCATTTTGGAGATCCCCTATCCCATTTTCGCTGCCAATGCATATTCCGGTGCTTTGTTGTATGCTGTTTCTTTTACTTCGCTGGGTTATTTCCTGGGGCCGGGATGGGAAAGGGCATTGAACGCCGTGCGCGGCCATATTGCAGGAGCTTCGCTTTTGCTTATGCTGGTGATGCTGGCCTATTTCATCTGGAAATACAAGAAAAAGGCCGTTTGATTCAGCCGGCCAGCTGGCCGGAATTAAGATAATCAAGGTTTTTTGGAATCATGCTGGAATCGGCGAAACATATCAGCTATGAACGAATGGAGGTGCAGGTAATGAAGCGGGTGTTACGAGGCGCATTGTTGGTCCTGCCATTTTTAGCCCTGGGCGGGGTGTTTCTGTACCTGGGAAGTGATGCTCCGCCGGGTTCGCTGACCGATGACGGCTATCCGCTGGATACATTCTATTATGCAATGGGAGCCTGGTTTATCGGTTTGCCCCTGGCCTTGTCGCTTATTATTAGCCTTTTGTTTGTAAGGGCGGCAAGCAGGCAGCGTGACCTGGTAGAACACGGCATTAAAGGCACCGCCCGCATTATGCAGACCGAGCAGACCGGAACCTTCGTCAACAACAATCCCCAGGTCAGGTTCAAGCTATTGATCGAGCTACCGGACCGCCCACCCTACGAGGTGCCGCATTTACAGATAGTTGATCTAATCCATCTGGGAGCCATTAATCCCGGCAGCAGCCTGGGGGTATACGTCGATCCCGAAAACAGCCGCAACCTGCTGCTGGATTTGTAATTTGCACAGGTTTAAGTGTCAACTATACGGAATCCCGTTCTATCCGCGGCAGAGGACTTTCAAGGCTTTTCGGAAACAGCGGGCTATAATTGCCAATCACAAAAGACGCCAGACTAATGTGCATGTTAATCACATAAGTCGAACGACAAATGTGTGTAATCAACACAAAAGTCGTTTGACTTTTGTGTTGATTACACACATAATTTAACCAAATCAACAGTCAGGCGGTGATTATATGCTGCGCAGGCAAATGAAAATGCTTGTGGACTGGAAGAAGCGGGACGGACGAAAGCCGCTCATAATAAGGGGCGCCAGGCAGGTTGGCAAAACCTGGCTGATGAGGGAATTTGGGCGGACTCAATACCAGAAATACGCTTATATCAATTTTGATGGCAATAAACGAATGGAACGGTTGTTTGATGGCGAGCTGCAGACTGAAAGGCTTATTGCTGCCCTTCAGATCGAATCCGGGGTCAGTATTGATCCGGTCAATACCTTGCTGGTTTTTGACGAGGTTCAAGAAGTGCCCGGAGCTCTGAAATCGCTGAAATATTTCTGCGAGAATGCTCCACAGTATGACATCATTGCGGCCGGCAGCCTGCTCGGCGTCGCTATGCACCCGGGAACCTCATTCCCGGTTGGAAAAGTTGATTTTTTTGATCTCCATCCTATGGATTACCTGGAGTTTTTAGATGCGGGCGGAAATACCAGCCTGGCTGAATTGATCAGGAAACAGGATTGGGAGCTGATCGCCAGCTTCAAAGACAGATTCATTGAGTTGCTCAAACAGTACTATTTTGTTGGTGGAATGCCTGAAGCAGTTGCAAGTTTTTCCAGTTACGCCGATTATCGTCAGGTCAGGAGCATTCAGCAGAACATACTTGCTGCCTATGAACAGGATTTTTCCAAGCACGCCCCTCCAGCTATTGTTCCCCGGATAAGGATGCTTTGGGCTTCCCTGCCAGCTCAACTGGCCAGGGAAAACCGCAAATTTATGTATGGCCTGGTCAAGCAGGGAGCACGGGCCAGGGATTATGAATTGGCACTGGCCTGGCTGTTTGATAGCGGGCTGGTATGCAAAGCGGAGCGAGTTTCTAGACCGGGGATGCCGCTGGCCGCATATCAGGATATGAACGCTTTTAAGCTTTTTATGCATGACGTGGGTTTACTGGCTGCTATGAGCAATCTGGATGCCATGACTATTCTGAAGGGCAATAACGTTTTTGAAGAGTTCAAAGGAGCGTTAACCGAGCAATATGTCCACCAGCAGCTGGTCGCCTCGTGCTCAATCCGGCCGTATTACTGGTCGGCAGAAAAATCAAGCGGAGAAATTGATTTCATTATCCAGCATGGAAGCGGTGTAGTGCCGATAGAGGTAAAAGCTGCGGAGAATCTGCAAGCCAAGAGCTTGAAAAATTTCTATATGAAATATCAGCCCGGTCATGCGATTCGCACCTCCATGTCAGATTACCGTGAAGATGGTTGGCTTATAAATATACCGCTATATGCCATCAATGCGCTGAATGACGTTCTGGGTATGTAAAATATCCGGTTGCCGTTCTGGCCATAGGAATATACAGTTGTGCCCGCTTGCAAAAGCCGGTTGGCGGTGTCATAAACACAAGCAAAAAGGAACTTCAGGTTATTCCGGCGGCATTGATGGTAAGAGGGCTATTGAAGTCACTCACCAATGCTCCAGCCTCGGCATCTGTATCCGCGCTGTCTTGATGTCCAGCCGCACCGCGATCACCATCCATCCGTGGACCTAATCGCGCTTCGGCCGTCCTGGCCTGCGACGGCTTACCATCATCGCCACCACAGACAGATGCCAGAGCCTTCCGCAACGTTCGTTTCAATCAATAGCCCTCTTCCCACCACGGAATATCTCGGTGTTTGGCGTATCCAAGGTTTTCTTAAATTAACTAATTTGGGTATGTAAAATATAGTGTTGTTTTGATCTGAATATGGCTACCGGTTGAAGAACCGGGATACTATTCTCAAATAGAGGCGTATCTCGGCCCACCCAATGGTAGAGTGACCTTTTCAATACGGTGTGCATAATTATTGGCCGAAATTTGTGCAAAACACTTGACCGCTAACATAGGCCTTCCGGGCACAGTATCCTGGGTTAAAAATCTGCCAGTGGCCGGGTCGTAGTAGCGGGCGTTCATGTAGATAAGGCCGGTATTATCAGAGACATGCCCGGTGAACTGCCGGTTGTTGAGTGCTGTGCCGGAGATCAGCTCACTGGCTCCGAAAGCATCGTAACGGTAGGTATTGACTGCAGCTCCGGTCATATCCGTTATGGCCAGGCTGTTTCCGATGGCATCCTGGTGGTAGAACATGGTGCCTGTGCTGCTGCCGGTCTGTTCTAATAATCTTCCAGCGTAGACATAACTCAAGGTCGGCCCGGAAACTATTTCTTCCTGGAGCAGTCTGGGGATGCCCTGGCTGGGGTCATAGATATAGCTGCTGGATTCAATGGTGGCTCCGGATACAATCTTTTCCTGGCTGGTCCGGCTGCCGTCCCCGTCATAGGCGAATTGAGTTGTTTCGTCCCCATTGATTATGCTGGTCAAGCGGTTGTTCCAGTCATACTGGTACTGTTTGGCATTTTCGGTTATCCGGTTGCCGTTCTGGTCATAGGTATATAACGTGCTTCCCGCCTGCAATAGCCGGTTAGCAGTGTCATAAACGTAAGAGATTCCATTGTATGAGCTCCGGTTGCCAGCTGAATCATAGGTGAAACTCTCCGAGCTGTTATCCGGGTAGCTGACACCCGTCAGCTGGTAGATATCATCATAGCTGAAACTGGTCTGCCCTTCAGTGCTGGTCATAGTAAGGGGATTGGATAATGTTTCCTAGATTTTGCTGTTGTTGGCATCGTAAGATGTATGCAGCACCATGTCACTAATCATCAATTCCTTCAGGAGTAATCACAAAATGAGATTTTGTATCTCCAGGAACAAATAGTCTCCAGTGTTCACTGTCTTCTGATTCATCTGGAAATAATTCTAGCATCGTTCTATTAGAAAATCTGATTTTTACGCCTCCTAATTCATCCGCTTCGATAGACGAAACCGATGATTTGGGTTCAGATTCCTTGATAAAACCATCAAGCTTTTCATCACATCTGCTCATCCCGGGCATATCCCACAAAAATTTATTCGCATCTCCTTGCCAACTTCCTTTGGGTCGATAGATATCTTTCGAAGCCACTACTAACCTCCCCTGAAAGGAAATTCTCCAAGAACATTGAATGTTGAGAGAAAAGTCACCTACGGTTTTGGATTCTCCGGTTCTAGTCGGTATTAATCTAGTCTGACCAAAGCTAAACCAAACAAGATTAGATGCTCTACCAGCATCAATCAGTGGTTTTCCAATGAGACATTCTAACCTCTCTTCAATGAGCTCTTTCAACATTGGTCATTCCTCTATTCCTTTGATATCTTTGGCTATTTGTTCTATCTCTTTGTAACTATAGTTTTGCCCAGTAATCTCTTCATGTAACATGCGTCTCTCGTCTTTGTTTAGACCATACTGCTTCACTATAGAATCGACTTGTTTGTTTTGAGCTTGATTATTCCCGGGAGTTCCATTTATTTGCTTGTCTGTACCACTTTGGTCATTTTTTCTGGCCTCATACAAGCCCCAATCTTCTTGAAGGTTTTCAAAACCTTTTTTTCCGATAGTTATTCCGTATGCAGTCTCCAATGTGCCTACTGCAACGATCGTTGCCGGAACAGGGACTAAAAAATCTCCAAAACCTGTAGCCAGTAGCAGCCCGGTTCCTATGGTTCCATTAGTCATCATGGCCAATCCTTGACCAGCTAAAACAGAACCATAAACAACGGAACCAACATCAGCCGCCAAACGGCCCTGGCAGTAATTCTGATTGTCCCGCTCGATTTCTTCAGTGTATTCTTGATATGCTTCAAAATTATCCAGTACTAATCCAAAAAACAGATTATCGTCGGTTGCATCAATGATTCCTGTAAAGGTCTCCTGTATTTCGCAAAGACTCAAATGCCCGCTCGGATCAGTGTACGCCACTGGATTATTCTTACAATAAGCATACAGGTTGTACGACAGCGGGTCCATAGGCCTTCCGGGCACAGTATCCTGGGTCAAAAATCTGCCCGTGGCCGGGTCATAATAGCGGGCGTTCATGTAGATAAGGCCAGTGCTGTCCGATACATGGCCGGTAAACTGCCGGTTGTTGGGAACAGTGCCGGAGATCAGCTCGCTGGCTCCGAAAGCATCGTAGCGGTAGGTATTAACTGCAGCTCCGGTCATATCCGTCATGGCCAGGGTGTTGCCGATGGCATCCTGGTGGTAGAACATGGTTCCATTGCTGCTGCCGGTCTGTTCTAATAATCTTCCAGCGTAGACATAACTCAAGGTCGGCCCGGAGACTATTTCTTCCTGGAGCAGCCTGGGGATGCCCTGGCTGGGGTCGTAGATATAACTGCTGGCTTCTATGGTGGCTCCGGATACAATCTTTTGCTGGCTGGTCCGGCTGCCGTCTCCGTCATAGGTGAACTGGGTGCTTTCGTCCCCACTGGTGATGCTGGTCAAGCGGTTGTTCCAGTCATACTGATACTGCTTGGCATTTTCGGTTATCCGGTTGCCGTTCTGGTCATAGGTATATAAGTCTGTGCCAGCCTGCAGGAGCCGGTTGGCAGTGTCATAAACGTAAGAGATTCCGTTCAGGGATGTCCGGTTGCCAGCAGAATCATAAGTGAAGCTCTCGGTGCTGTTATCCGGGTAGCTGACATTGGTCAGCTCGTAGATATCATCATATTGATAGCTGGTCTGGCCTTCAGTGCTGGTCATGCTCAGAGGATTGACCGTGCTGTCATAGGTATAGGCTGCGCTGGCTATGGTGATTCCGTCTTTGATATGGGTGATGCTGGTCAATCTGCCCTTGGAGTCGTACTGGTAGGAGACTATTACTCCATTGGCCAGTGTTTCCTGGATCTTGCGGTTGTTGGCGTCGTAAAGGAAGCTGGAAGTGTTGCCGTTTTCAGTTGCGCTTTGCAGCCGGTTTTCATTGTCATAGCTGTAGCTGACACTCTGGCTGCCCGGATAAGTCATGCCGGTCAGGTTCCCGGCCGGGTCATAGCTGTAGGATATATTCTGCCCGCTCTTGCTTCCAATAAATTGATTAGCGCTTCTATATAAAATCTTCGGTTCACCAACATTGTTTTTTACATACCCGACATTTTAAATAGCGCTTCAGGAGTCAGATGTCGCTGGTACTGGTGGAACACCTGCCCGCTGCCGGCGTCCAACATTTAAACCGCTGGAACAGTTCCAGCGGTATTGCAATTGAATACAGGGATGATAAAAACACGGCCTGGTTGGTAGTCCAGGCGCAGAACCAGTTTCTGTCAGTAACCTGCCCTCCTGGGTTGTCCGTTCCTCCTTCAAGCAAACCAAACAGGAGGGATGCAGCCATGAACAGCATTTTTTTGACTGTGTATTATGAAGAACCTTATTGGGTGGGAGTACTGGAAAGGCAGTGCGAAGAACATTTGTCGGCCTGTCGTATCGTTTTTGGCGCCGAGCCGCATGATTATGAAATATTCGAATTTCTGGCTGAAAACTATAACAGCCTGGTTTTCAGCCGGCCGGTGGATAATTCAGGCAGGGACAGCAAACGCCTTAATCCCAAACGCCAGCAGCGTGAGAATAAGAAGATAAGCTCTGCCAGGGGCATTGGAACCCGATCCCAGCAGGCACTGCAAATGGAGCGAGAAGCCTGCAAAGAAGAGGTCAGGAAGCGCAGCTCTGCCGAACGCGAAGCCCTGGAGAAGGAAAAATACGAGTTAAGACAGCTTAAAAAGAAAGAAAAACATCGCGGGCATTGATAAAAAGCTCAAGTGCCAAGTTGAATCCTTAAATCTATTTTCAGCCGTCCTTCAGTGAGATTTCAGATTGTTGCCAAATAATTAAGGAAATCGAGTGAAGGTGGTTTATAAAATGATTGGAAAAAGTGTTAAGAGAAGCCTGCTGTCAAGCATAATGGCGGTGGCATTAGTGGCTTCAGCCATAGCTGCCCCGGCGGCGGCAACAAATCAACAGCAGGAGATTACGGTTAGCTACAGCGGAATAAGCGTGTTTCTCCACAGCCAGCAGTGTTCTCTGGAGGACTACAATGGCGATACAGTGGAGCCGTTCAGCTACAACGGCACTGTATATCTTCCTCTGCGGGCTATCAGCGAAGCCTTGAACCTGACGGCTGAATATGACGAGGCTGCCCATGCAGTAAATCTGACCGGCACGATCAGCACCAGCAGCGAAATGGATGGAAATGTTACGACTGGAACCCCGGCCGAAGGCACTGCACCGACGGGAACACCTCCTGAAGGCACTCCGCCCACTGGCACTCCCCCTGACGGCACAGCGCCGACCGGTGCACCACCGAAGGACGGAACCCCGCCTACTGGAGAACCTCCTGCAGGAAATCCTCCAGGCACTAATGAAATAGGCGATACCAGCGGCAATGAAATGCAGTTTGCCTCCTCTGAACAGCAGATCGAAATCAGTTACGAAGACATTAAGGTCTATCTTAACGGCGAACTGCTGGAGTTGGAGGATGCTGACGGCAATATCATAGAGCCCTTCAGCTGCAACGGTTCGATATACCTGCCGCTCAGAGCCATTACTGAAGCCCTTGGCCTTACTCCTTCCTATGAAGCCGGCAGCCACCGGGTAAATCTAAACAGCTCCAACGGTCAGCCGGGAAGCCTTACTGGCAGTCCGACGGACACTCCAGACGGGACTTCGTCTGACAGTGCTACCGGAACTGGCATATTGACTGTGGACGGCTCAAGCCAGACTCTGGACGCTCAGACAATCGTTGCGACGGAGGTCAATCAGTCCGGAATTTTGGCAAGCAACGCCGGCACACTGGTATTGACCAAATCAACCGTAGACAAAACCGGCGACTCCTCCTCGGAAGAAAACAGCAATTTCACCGGAGTCAATGCCGGGGTGCTGGCCCAGACGGCCGGCACTATCAACCTCCAGGATTGTGAGATCACTACGGACGCCTCCGGTTCCAATGCCGTGTTTGCCACCGGCGATGGTTCACAAATTATCCTTTCCAATGTAAGCATAACTACCAAACAGGATTCTTCCCGCGGCCTGGATGCTACGTATAACGGTAAGGTTACCGCCACCAATGTGAATATCAACACATCAGGCGCCCATTGCGCCGCCCTGGCTACAGACCGGGGCGAGGGCACTATTGACGTCAACGGGGGAACCATGCAAACCGCCGGGGAAGGTTCGCCGGGCATATATTCCACCGGCACCATTATTGTTGAGGATGCGACCCTGACCGCTGCCGGTTCCGAAGCTGCAGTGGTCGAAGGGAAAAATTCCATCACCCTGACCAATGTAAAGCTGTCCGGTGCCAAAAAGTGCGGAGTTATGCTGTATCAAAGTTTTTCGGGCGATGCCAGCGTGGGCACCAGTTCTTTTGATATGACCGGTGGAACCCTGACCGCTGCTACCGGGCCCTTGTTCTACTGTACCAACACTGATACTGTCATTGTACTCAATGGAGCGACCTTGGAAGGCAGCAACGAACTGATTTCGGCTGCGGCTGACCGCTGGGGAACCGAGGGCTCAAATGGAGCCAGTGTTGCGTTTACGGCTGATGATGAGGTTTTACTGGGGGATATTATCGCTGACAGCATAAGCGAGATTAGAGCAGCAATGAAAAATGGCACGACCTGGGAAGGAGCTTTCAATGCCAGCCAGGAAGCGGGATTTGCGTCTCTGTCCCTGGATGCCAGCAGTTCCTGGAGCCTGACCGCCAATTCGTACCTGGATGAATTTGTGGATGGCGATGCCACCCTGGCCAATTTACACGACAACGGATTCAGCATTTTCTATGACAGCAGCGCCGCTGCCAACAGCTGGCTGAACGGCAAGACCTTTAATCTGCCAGACGGCGGCAAGCTCTGCCCGATGTAAATGCCGCAGAAATCGGGATACTGAAGCCGGGCGTGGAAACAGAAGAACCAAACACCTGCTTCCACGCCAAATCTCCTATTATTCCAAGAGATTTGTTATACTTGATATGGACCGGCGTTTAGTCCATAGTAACAGTCAATACGAGCTTAACAGGAGGTCCTGGTGATGGCTATCAAGCGGATCGTGTTAACAGGGGGGCCATGCTCCGGGAAAACCAAGATCATCAATCATTTGTCATCCCAGTTTAGCGACCGGGTGCTGCTGGTGCCTGAAATGGCGACCCTGGTGGATTTCAGCAATATATCCAGAAACACCGAGGATGAGCGCCGGGATTTCCAGACCGCAATATACCGCATGCAAGTGTTTTACGAAGAGCTTATTCAGTCTCATGCTGAGCGCTTGCAGCGCAATGTTATTTGCGATCGCGGAACCCTTGACGGTGCCGCCTATTGGCCTGATAATAACTTTTATGAAGCTCTGCGGATCGACCGGATTGAAGAGTATAAAAAATACGATCTGGTTATATTTCTATCATCGCTGTCCTGTGCTTTGCCTGAGCAATATGCCCGGGTGAAACACCAGGCGGCCCGTACGGAGACGGTTGAAGAAGCTCGCCAGCTGCAGCAAAAGCTCCTCGACGTCTGGTCAGAACATCCCAATATTAAATTCATACAGAATGTGTTTGATGATGTGTCCCAAAAGGTAAGCGCCGTGCTGGACATCCTTATTGATGAGAAGATTATCTGAATAATAGCTACGAATACCAGCAGGTGGTTGAGTTGAGAAAAGGACATTAAGGCATTACCCCTTTCTTTATGGGCCCTGCACGGGGCAGGGCGCAGTTGTGTAAGAACATCGCTGCTGTGCAGCATTCTTATTGTACTGCCTTGCCAGAAAGGGTTACAGGCAAGCGAATACTATAAAAAATAGTATTGCAATACTACTCATAAGTCTGATTCGGTCATCAACCTCCGGTGGAGCGTGTTCTATCGCAGCGCGCTTCCACTGATCACCATGCGCATGGCTTCGGAGGTGCCTTCATAAATCTCGGTTATCCGGGCATCCCTGTACAGGCGTTCCACTTTGACTCCCTTGCAATACCCGTAGCCGCCATGAATCTGCACGGCGGTATGCGAAGCCCGGGTCGCCAGTTCTGAAGCATATAGCTTGGCCATGGCGGCTTCGGCAGAGAACGACCGCCCCTGGTCTTTTAACCAGGCGGCATGAAGGGTCAGAAATCGGGCGGCTTGAATTTCGGTGGCCATGTCGGCAATCCAGAACTGGATTTGCTGTTGTTTGGCCAGGGGCTTGTTGAACTGAATGCGCTGTTTGGCATAACTGATGGACTCATCCAGGGCTGCCTGGGCGATTCCCACCGACTGGGCGGCAATTCCGACCCGGCCATGGTCAAAGCCATTCATGGCAATTTTCAGTCCTGCTCCTTCCGGCCCCAGCAGATTTTCGGCCGGCACGGGGCAATTCCGGAAAAATATATCGGAGGTCTGGGAGGAGCGTATCCCCATCTTTTCGACTTTGGCCCCGATTTCCAGGCCGGGTGTTCCTTTGGGGATGATGAAGCAGCTCATTTCACGCTTTTCTTTATTGCTCCAGGCAAAAACGACGAAGGTGTCGGCTACGGGACCGCTGGTGCAAAATGTCTTGCTTCCGTTTAGAATATAGCTGTCCCCTTGCCTTACGGCTGTGGAAAGTGCCCCGCCGACATCCGTGCCAGCCGAAGGCTCGGTAATGGCAAATGCGCCAATATGCTTGCCCTGTGCCATTGGAACCAGGTATTTTTGTTTCTGCTCCAGGCTCCCGAAATTATTAATGCACATGCAGGCCACCCCGGTATGGGCGGACACATTGAAGGCGGTTGCGGCGCAGCTGCGGGCGAGCTCTTCAATGACCCCGGCATAGGTGATATAGTCGGTTTCGGCCCCGCCGAATTCTTCGGCGAAGGGCATGCCCATCCAACCGCCTTCGCCCAGCCGGGCGTAGAGTTCGGCGGGCCAGCGCCCGGATTCATCCAGTTCCTGGGCAATAGGGGCAACATATACCGCAGCAAAGTCCCGCATATTTTGCCGTGCCAGTTCCTGTTCATCTGATAACTTGAAATCCACTGCACATTCCTCCTTCTGCAATTCGACTATAAACGTCATTCTCAAAGGATAATTCATCAATAACTGCGTTATGTTACACGATAACTGTAACATTCAGAATAGTTGGCAGGCAAATCTTAATTGAGGGGACAATCAAAAACCGTCAGACCGCGTAAATACCTTTAGTGATAAAAGGACCGACATTCTGTGGTGGGAATAGGGATGTCGATTGGAACGAACGTTGCGGAGGACTCTGGCAGCTGTCCGCTGGTGTGATGCTCGATACAGGGTTTTCACACGGTCTGCCTTCCCCATGAATCGCCATTTTAGTCTTTTTGCATCGGGATAAAGCGAATGCCGTTTTTAACCTGTTCTTCATCGACCGGTACGAACCCCAGGCGTTTATATACAGGAACCGCAAAGGGAGATGAATTGACGGTGAAAGCCGCACTATCCGGGTATTTTTCCAACACAGCCGATTGGGCCAGCGTCCATAAACGGCGGGCAATGCCCTGCCGGTGAAAACCACTGTCAACCGCCAGCAAAGAAATATGGCTATGGTCGCGCATTTCGATATAGCCAACGATTTGAGCACTGCAAAGGGCGACATAGGCTACCAGTTCAGGATTATTAAACCGCTCCGCCAGCGCAGAAGCATTGGCATACTGTTTGAATGCGGCCACCCCTTCTTCGGAATAGCCGGGAGCGATAAATTCGTCGAAAGCCTTTTCCACCACGGAGCAAATTTCTTCTATGTCAGAAGAACGCGCCGGGCGGGTCTTGAGTGTTTGAGCCATCAAGGGCACCCCTTTCACATTAACATTCATTCAATTTTACCAGTTATTTAAGCGGCTGAACGCTCGGAAAAAATTTGCTGACGAAACCATAGAAAAGGTGTTATAGCCGCGAACCAGAGCGTTTTTGATACGATATCAGCCTGAATACTGATGGATGGGCGCTTATACAGCCCGCTGACCCCCTGAAAATAACTGTTTGCCAAGAGGAACAAATGTGCTATATTATTTTAGATAACATACATATGTTCTGAAAGGAGGGGTGCTGTTTGGTTGCAAAATGGGCGGTCATACCATTAGACCAGGAAGGCAAAGCCCAGGAGCCTATTAAGAATCTTGAATACGAAGCCGCGGTTGAAATGCAAAGCCAGTTCGAAAAGGCATTTCTGATATCCCTGTCCAGGGCCATACCATTGAATCCGGACCAGCCGAAACCCGCCCCCAAAAAGTCGGACCGGGGGGCTCAACTCTGGTGCCCGTATTGTGGAGACTGGAGGATGTTCGGGGCGCGCAGCCGCCAGTGTCCGATATGCGGCATTTCCACCCGGGACTTTCATGTTAAGCAGATCAACCATATTCCGGTATGATTGCTGGTTATCCCACAACAGGCCAGGGCCGTTTTACGTAAAGCAAGCGGCGATGGCCTGTTTTTCGTTTATTATGCTTTAGTTCGCGTTTAGATAGCCGTTTGCAGGTTCCGCTTACCAGCCGATTGCGGCACGGGCCAGGACTGACAGGGGCTGTGGATAGATGCCCAGCGACAGGGTTGCGGCCAGGCATATCCAGATGGCTGCCCGGGCCAGCCGCGATATCGTCAGGGATTTGCTTTCACTGCTTTCCCCGATATACATGGCTTTGGAAACGCTGAGATAATAATATACCGAGATCATGCTCATTAGCAGGCCGATCAGGGCCAGCCACAAATAGCCCGATTCTATGGCTCCGGCGAACAGGTAGTACTTGCCGGCAAATCCAGCCAGTGGCGGAATACCCGCCAGTGACAACAAGCATACGGTCATAACTGCGGCGAGTAGCGGAGCGCGGGTGCCCAGGTCGTTCAAGGCCGTTATTTCCGTGCTGCCGCTCTCCATTTCAACCTCGCTCAGGATTGCGAAGGCCCCGGCATTGGCGAAAACATAGACCAGGGAATAGAAAAGCACACCCTGAAAGCCATAGGTGTTAGCCGCAATCAGCCCTACCAGGATATAGCCGGCCTGGGCGATGCTGGAATAGGCCAGCATTCTCTTCATATTGGTTTGCACCAGGGCCATCAGATTGCCGCCGATCATTGTAACCGCTGCCAGCACTGCCAGGACCGCATTCCAGTTGCAAACCTCGGGAGGAATAGCCATGGTCAGCATACGCATCAAGGCCGCAAATCCGGCGGCTTTGGAGGCCACCGACAGAAAGGCCGTAACCGGGGTGGGAGCGCCTTCGTAAACGTCTGGAGTCCACATATGGAAGGGGATTATGGCCAGCTTGAAGGCAAATCCGGCCAGGATCAGGCCGATACCAGCGATCAACAGGGGCTCAACTGCTCCAAGGGCGCTTAAGGTGGCAAAAACAGCCGCATACTTGGTGCTGCCGGCAGTTGCATAGACGAGGCTCAAGCCGAACAGCAGGACCGATGAGGAGAGAGCTCCCAGGATCAGGTACTTGAGCCCGGCTTCGGCGGAGCGGGGATTGTCCAGCAAGAAAGCGCACAGGATATAGAAGCTGATGGTCATAAGCTCCAGGCCGATATACAGGGTGATCATTTCTCCGGCACCGGCCATTACGATCATGCCCAGGCAGGCAAAGAAAAGAAAACTGTACCATTCGCTGCGCCGGGCCGCAAAGCTGCTGCTGTAGCGGGCTGCAAACAACATTACAATGAGCGCGGCCACCAGGAACAGGGCTTTAAAGAAATTGCCAAATAAATCCACATAGTATATTCCGCCGAATAAAGGCCCGGTCTGCTGATAATTGCCGGCCAGCCAGGCCAGGAGCGCGGCCAGGGTAATTATAGCCGCAGCGGGCAGGTATTTCTGACCGCGTTCAGGCAGCAGCAAACCGGCGCAGAGCAGCATGAAGCCAGCGACGGCGACCAGTATTTCAAGTGTCAGCAATGAATAATCCATCAGAACAGTCCTCCTATTTTAATCAGGCCGATCTGTCCAACGATCTGGGCAACACCTGAATTAATGGGATCCATAACTGTAAATGGCAGCATGCCCCCGGCCAGGATCATTGTTCCCAACACCAGCAGCGGGACCATTTCCGGTCCGCGCAGATCTTCGAGATGATCCCATTTCTCCTGGCGCGGTCCGAACAGCACATCGCCCAGGGTGCGCAGGATGTAAACCGCGGTCAGTACAATCCCGGAGACAGCTATGATGGTCAGGACCCGGTAAGGAGTGAATGCGCCCACAAAGATGGTAAATTCGCCGATGAAGTTAACCGTGCCCGGCAAGCCCAGGGAAGCCAGCCCCGCCAGCATCAAACCCACTGCCAGGCGCGGCATCTGGTGGGCCAGGCCGCCCATATCGTCAATATTGCGGGTGTGGCTCTTATGGTACAGAATGCCGATCATGGAGAAAAAGAGGGCAGCCATCAGGCCATGGGCGTACATCATCATTATAGCCCCGTTCAGGCTGATAATGTTGAGGGCGGCGATGCCAATCAGCACATAGCCCATATGGCTGACCGAGGAGTAACCCGCGATATACTTGAGGTCTCTTTGTTTGAGGCAAATAAACGCGGCATAAATGACATTGCCTATAGCCAGCACCGCAATTAGCGGAGCCAGATAACGGGCCCCGGCCGGCAGAATGAACAGGCCAATGCGAATCAGGCCATAGCCGCCAATTTTCTTCAACACTCCGGCGTGAATCATGGAAACCGCCGTGGGCGCCCCGGCATAACCGTCCGGCGACCAGGCGTGGAACGGGAACATGGAGAGCAGGGTGCACAGGCCCAGGGCCATAAAGGCGTAGACCAGGATTTGAAAATCCACCGGGTAGTTCAACCCGGCTAGAATGGATATGTCCATGGTGGGATAGCCAAGCATGGCGCGGGATTTTACGAAAAGGGCTATGAGGCCGGTTAGCAGGAACGCACTCCCGATTAGCAGGTAAATGGTCAGCTTCATGCCTGCGTATTCCTTGGTGACCCTTTTGGAGGAGCCATACATGATTACCAGCAGGTAAATAGGAATAACCACCACTTCATAAAAAAGGAAGAATATGAAAAGGTCGGTGCTGATAAAGGTGCCCATGACGCCGCTAATCAGAATCAGCAACAGGACGAAGAATTCCTTGACCTTTTCATCAACGTGCCAGCTTGCGAAGACCGCGCTGAAGCCAATAAGGTTGGTTAGCAGGAGCAAGGGCAGGCTGACCCCGTCCACACCCAGGGCATAGTTTACGCCAAGGTCGGTGATCCAGGGGATGCTCTCGCGAAATTGCATTCCGTCAACGCTGGTATTGAACATTACGGCCACAGCCATGGACAGGGCCATGGACACGAAAGTGCTAAATGCGGCCAATGCCTTTATAGAGCCGTGCGCCTGGCGGGGCAGGGCAATAATCAGCAGGGCGCCGAGCACCGGGGCAAGTAAAATAATTGATAGAATCGGCATTGTTTCCACCTCCTAAACCTGGACCCGGAAGGCCGCGTACAAAGCCGCTAACAGCACAAAAAGCACTCCGGCAAACATAAAACGGGCGTAGGTCTGTACCTGGCCATTCTCACTGGTGCGCAGTTCGCTGCCGAATAATCCGGCGCCCCTGGCCAGGGCATTAATCGCCCCGTTAACCAGTTTAAGGTCGATCCATTCCAAAATCTGGCCGGTGCCGTCCACCAGCACATCAATAACTTTCTGGTAGATCTCATCCATATAGAACTTATTGGCCAGCAGTCCGTACATTCCCGGCCAGCGCTGGCGCAGGGCTTCGGGGGCGATCAGGCCCCGCTGGTAAATCGCCCAGGCCATGGCTATGCCGGTTATGCCGAGCAGGCTGGAGACAATCATAATGGCGGCGCTGGGAGTGTGGTGCTCTGCGCCCGGGTAGGTTATATAGTGGCTGAACGAGTAATCCATGAGTGGGGAACCGGTGAAGCCTGCTATAATCGCCAGTACAGCCAGGATTACCAGCGGCCCTTCCATAAGCCAGCTGGTATGTCCGGACATTTCAGCTTCATTCTTGCCGAAGAAAGCCACAAAAATCAGCCGGAACATGTAAAATGCAGTCATGAAAGCCACCAGCGAACCCAGTATGTACAGGCCGGTGTAGCCGCCGGCATAAGCGCCGAGCAGAATTTCATCCTTGCTCCAGAAGCCCGACAGCGGAGGTATGCCAGCCAGGGCCAGCGCACCGATTATAAATGCTGAAGCGGTTACCGGCATTTTTTTGGCCAGCCCGCCCATTTTCCAGATATCCTGTTCATCGTGAAGGGCATGGATCACGCTGCCTGCTCCTAAAAATAACAGGCTCTTAAAAAAGGCGTGGGTCATGAGGTGGAACATTCCCGCCGTCATCGCGCCCACCCCCATGGCCATCATCATGTATCCCAGCTGGCTTAATGTAGAATAAGCCAGGATGCGCTTGATATCGTTTTGAACCAGGGCGATGGAGGCTGCAAATAGCGCAGTAAATCCCCCGGTGTAAGCAATCATGGTCATGGCTTCGGGCACAGCGCTGAAGATAAAATAGGCGCGGGCCACCAGGTAGACTCCAGCAGCCACCATTGTAGCAGCGTGGATAAGAGCGCTGACCGGGGTTGGACCTTCCATGGCGTCAGGCAGCCAGACATGCAAAGGAAACTGGGCTGATTTGCCGACCGGACCGAAGAACAGCAGAATCGCAATAGGCATCAGGACGGCCATGTTCTCATAAACTGAGATTTTGGAAGCCAGACCGGCGAAATCCAGGGTGCCAAATACGATCGCCAGGAACAGGATGCCCAGCAGAAAACCGAAGTCGCCTACCCGGTTGGTGATAAAGGCCTTTTTGGCGGCATCAGCGGCGGATTGCCGGCCATACCAGAAGCCAATCAGCAAATAGGAGCACAAGCCTACCAGTTCCCAAAATACAAAGATTTGACCGAAGTTATTGGCCAGCACCAGCCCCAGCATGGAGGCGGCAAAGGCGCTCTGATAGGCGAAATAACGGGCAAAGCCGGTATCGCCGTACATATAGCCAAGCGAATAAATCTGCACCAGCAGGGCCACGGTGGTTACCACGATCAGCATCAAGGCGGCCAGGGGATCGATCAGGATGCCCATTTCCACCTTGAGTCCGGGCATTTCCAGCCAGCGCCAGGCAATCTGAAAGACCGCTTCCGGCGAACCGGTGAAAACCTTCATAGCAATCATGACAGACATTACGAAGGAAATGCCAATCGCGGCAATCGATACGAGGGCCGTGAGCTGTGGCCGTTTTTGCAGGAACAAGCCGGTCAGGGCAAAGGCCAGAAACGGCAGGGCCGGTATCAGCCAGGCATTATTAAACAATTCCATTTTATGCCGCCTCCTTTACCATTTCATCAGGTTGAAATCATCCAGGTTGCAGGAATTTCTCAACCGGTGCATTGCGATAATCAGTGCCAGCCCTACGGCAATTTCGGCGGCTGCCACTACGATCACGAATACTGCGAATAGCTGCCCGACGGCGTCCGCAGGGTGCAGGTAGTGATTGGCTGCCACCATATTGATATTTACCGCGTTCAGCATCAGCTCAATCGACATTAAAACGGCAATGGCGTTGCGCTTGACGAAAACGCCGAACAAGCCGATGCAAAAGAGCGCCGCCGCCAGAATAAGGTAGTGATTCAGTCCGATGTTCAGCATGGGCGGTCCTCCCCTCTGGCAAGCAAAATGGCGCCCGCTACGGCTACCAGGAGCAATATGGCTGCCAGTTCGAATGCCAGCACATAATCGCCCAGCATAAGTCCGGCCAGTGCAGCGACTGCATCTGGAACCGGAATGCTGGAGCTTGTTAGCAGGCGGGCCGGGGCGACGCAGCAGCCAAGAACCACGAACAAAGCCAGGCAGAGCAGGGCCGAAACGGTAGATACCGACCGGCTGGCAATCGCAGCATTGGTTTTTTCGGTGCGTTCCTGCATGACCAGCATGACCGCAAAGACAATCAGGACGGAAACTGCGCCGCCGTAAATGAGTATCTGCATCAAACCCAGAAAACCAGCCTGCAGCTCGAAAAAGCAGGCGGCGATGCCCAGAAAGCTCATTACCAGCAGCAGCGCGCTATGTATGATATTCCGGCTAAATACTACGCCCAGGGCGGATATGATTATCACTGCCGCAACTATATAAAAAACTGCGGCTTCGCTTATGGCATTAAATGCATCCATCAGTGCTCAAAATCTCCCTTCCCGGCGCAGCAGCGGACCTGGACCGCATGATCAATCTTTCGGTGCCAGTGTTTATCATGATTGCGCCTCTCCTTTCGCCCGGTCTTTGCGGGCCTTATTGATCAGGCCGGCAGCCACTTTAGCCGCTTT